>CAVYEX010000001.1:0-825564 GCA_963767765.1 uncultured Actinomycetota bacterium
GCTGGTCCGCGCCCCGTCGTCGGCGCCGGTGTGCCGCTGCCCACGCTGGCAGCCGCCGCCGCCGCGGTGCCTGCGGGCGGCGGCGTCGTCCCCGACCTGCCCATCACCGGCGTGACGCTACGGGCCCAAGACAGCCGGCCGGGTGACCTGTTCGCCGCGCTGCCCGGGGCGTCCACGCATGGCGCCCGCTACGTCGCCGACGCTGTGCAACGCGGCGCCGTGGCGGTACTCACCGATCCTGCCGGGACCGCCGGAATCGCCGAGAGCGCGCGATCTGTTCCGGTATTGCTGCACCCCGAGCCGCGACAGGTCCTGGGGGAGCTGGCCGCCAGGGTGTACGGCCACCCGTCTGACCGGGTCACCGTCATCGGTATCACCGGCACGTCCGGGAAAACCACCACCACCTACCTGGTCGAGGCCGGCCTGGCCGCCGCCGGGCGCACCGCCGGGCTGATCGGCACCATCGGCGTCCGCGTCGACGGCACCGACATCGCCACCGCGCTGACCACCCCGGAAGCGCCGGACCTGCAGGCCCAGCTGGCGGTGATGGCCGAAAGCGGCGTCGACACCGTCGTCATGGAGGTGTCCAGTCACGCGCTGGCCATGAACCGCGTCGACGGGGTGCGATTTGCCGTCGGCGGATTCACCAACCTGTCCCGCGACCACCTCGACTTTCACCCCACCATGGACGACTACTTCGAGGCCAAGGCCCGGTTGTTCGACCCGGCCTCGCCGTCGCACGCCCGCACCGCGGTGATCTGCGTCGACGACGACGCGGGCCGCGCGATGGCACGCCGCGCCGGCGACGCGGTCACCGTCAGCGCCGCCGGGCAGACCGCCGATTGGCGGGCCGAGGATGTGGTGGCGGTGGGTGCAGGGCGCCAGGAGTTCACCGCGGTCGACCCCACCGGTGTGCATCACCGCCTCGCTATCCCGCTGCCGGGCCGCTACAACGTCGACAACTGCCTGGTGGCAGTGGCCATTCTGGACACCGTCGGGGTGTCCCCGGAGCAGGCGGCGCCCGGACTGCGCGCAACGCGGGTGCCCGGCCGGCTGGAGCAGATCGACCGCGGCCAGAACTTCCTGGCCCTGGTCGACTACGCCCACAAACCGGGCGCACTGCGGGCGGTGCTGACCACCCTGCGGCGGCCGGACAGCCGCTTGGCGGTGGTGTTTGGTGCGGGCGGAAACCGCGATCCGGGCAAGCGCGCGCCGATGGGCACGATCGCCGCCGAGCTGGCCGATCTCGTCGTGGTCACCGACGACAACCCGCGCGACGAAGACCCGGCCGCGATCCGCCGCGAGATCCTGGCCGGCGCCGCCGAGACTGAAAGCACGGCGCAGGTCGTGGAGATCGGCGACCGCCGGGCCGCGATCGAGCACGCGGTGAGCTGGGCCGGGCCCGGTGACGTGGTGGTGATCGCGGGCAAAGGCCACGAGACCGGGCAGCGGGTCGGCCAGCAGGTTCGGCCTTTTGACGACCGGGTCGAACTGGCCGCCGCGCTGGAAGCCCGCGCGTGATTCCGCTGACGGTCGCGCAGATCGCCGACATCGTCGGCGGCGAGCTGGCCGACATCTCCCCCGAGGAGGCCGCAGCTCGACAGGTCACCGGGACGGTCGAGTTCGACTCGCGCAAAATCACCCCCGGCGGGTTGTTCCTGGCGTTGCCAGGCGCGCGGTCCGACGGACATGACCACGCCGCTTCGGCGGTGGCCGCCGGGGCGGTCGCGGTGCTGGCGGCCCGGCCGGTCGGTGTGCCCGCCGTCGTGGTCGCTCCGGACGCCCAGGGCAGCAGCCGCTCCAGCGTGCTCAAGCACGACACCGACGGATCGGGGGCGGCGGTGCTCGCCGCGCTGGCCGAGCTGGCCCGAGCAGTCGCCAAACATCTGGTGGCGGCCGGGCTGACCATCGTCGGCGTCACCGGGTCGTCGGGCAAAACGTCGACCAAGGACCTGCTGGCCGCGGTGCTGGCCCCGCGCGGCGCGGTCGTGGCGCCGCCGGGATCGTTCAACAACGAGCTCGGCCATCCGTGGACGGTGCTGCGCGCGACCGCCGACACCGACTACCTGATTCTGGAGATGTCGGCACGGCATCCCGGCAACATCGCCGCATTGGCCGCGATCGCGCCCCCGGCGGTCGGGGTGGTGCTCAACGTCGGCACCGCCCACCTGGGCGAGTTCGGCAGCCGCGAAGCCATCGCCAAGACGAAATCCGAGTTGCCGCAGGCCGTTCCGCCGTCCGGAGTGGTCGTCCTCAACGCTGACGATGCCGCGGTGGCGGCGATGGCGCACGTGACCGCGGCGCGGGTGGTGCGAGTCAGCCGCAGCAGCCGCACAGAAGCCGGCGCCAGCGACGTGTGGGCCGGACCGGTGACGCTCGACGAGCTGGCCAGGCCCCGCTTCACCGTGCACACCTACGACTCGGCCGTCGACGTCGAACTCGGGGTGTACGGCGAGCACCAGGTGAGCAACGCGTTGTGTGCGGCCGCGGTCGCACTGGAGTGCGGAGCCACCCTCGAGCAGGTGGCCGCCGCGCTGTCGGGCGCCCGGGCGGTGTCGCGACACCGGATGCAGGTGACGACCCGCGCCGACGGGGTGACGGTGATCGACGACTCTTACAACGCCAACCCGGAGTCGATGCGCGCCGGACTGCAGGCGCTGGCGTGGATGGCGCGCCGAACCGGCCGCACGCGACGCAGCTGGGCGGTGCTCGGGGAGATGGCTGAGCTCGGCGACGACGCGGTAACCGAGCATGACCGCATCGGCCGGTTAGCCGTGCGCTTAGATGTGTCTCGACTGATTGTGGTCGGGACAGGGAGGTCTATGAGCGCCATGCACCACGGCGCGGTCATGGCAGCGGGCCCGGAAGCTGATGCAGCGGCCACGATCGTCGCCGACGTCCCAGCGGCCCTCGCCCTGCTGCGGGCCGAGCTGCGGTCTGACGATGTGGTGCTGGTCAAGGCTTCCAACGCCGCCGGGCTCGGCTCGCTGGCCGACGCCTTGGTGGCCGATGCCGCCGGCGCGTCCGGCGAGGCGGGGCAGGGCGTTCGCCGATGAAGCAGGTTATCGTCGCTGTCGCGGTGGCGCTGGCGGTGTCAATCCTGTTGACCCCGCTGCTCATCCGGCTGTTCGCCCGGCAAGGGTTCGGCCACGAGATCCGGGAGGACGGCCCGCCGAGCCACAAGACCAAGCGTGGCACCCCGTCGATGGGCGGCGTGGCGATTCTGGCCGGTATCTGGGCCGGCTACCTGGGCACCCATCTGGCCGGCCTGGTCCTGGAGGGCCAGGGACCGTCGGCGTCGGGCCTGCTGGTGCTGTTGCTGGCCACCGCGCTGGGCGCCGTCGGTTTCGTCGACGACCTGATCAAAATCCGCAAGGCGCGCAACCTGGGGTTGAACAAAACCACCAAGGCCGTCGGGCAGGTGACCGCCGCGGTGCTGTTCGGGGTGCTGGTGCTGCGGTTCCGCAATCCCGCCGGGCTCAGCCCGGCCAGCGCCGACCTGTCCTACGTGCGGGAGATCGCCACCGTCACCCTGGCGCCGGCGTTGTTCGTGCTGTTCTGTGTGCTGGTGGTCAGTGCCTGGTCGAACGCGGTCAACTTCACCGACGGCCTGGACGGGCTGGCCGGCGGGTGCATGGCCATGGTCAGCGCCGCCTACGTGCTGATCACCTTCTGGCAGTACCGCAACGCCTGCGCCACCGCGCCCGGGCTGGGCTGTTACAACGTGCGTGACCCGCTGGATCTGGCGCTGATCGCGGCCGCGACCGCCGGCGCGTGCATCGGGTTCTTGTGGTGGAACGCCGCACCGGCCCGCATCTTCATGGGTGACACCGGGTCGCTCGCGCTCGGCGGCATCATCGCGGGCCTGTCGGTGACCAGCCGCACCGAGGTGCTCGCCGTCGTGCTGGGATCGCTGTTCGTCGCCGAGATCACCTCGGTCGTCATGCAGATCCTGACGTTTCGCACCACCGGCCGGCGGGTGTTCCGGATGGCGCCGTTTCATCACCACTTCGAACTGGCCGGCTGGGCCGAGACCACGGTGATCATCCGGTTCTGGTTGCTCACCGCGATCAGCTGCGGTCTGGGAGTGGCGTTGTTCTACGGCGAGTGGCTCGCCGCGATCGGTGACTGAGGTGGACCCGCAACCGGCCGGTGTCGAGCCGTTAGGGCCCGGCGCTTCGGTGCTGGTCACCGGCGCCGGCATCACCGGCGACTCGGTGCTCGCCGCGCTGGCGCCGCTGGGTGCGGCGACGACTCTCTGCGACGACGACGCCGCCGCACTGCAACGCCACGCCGGAGTGACGACCGTGGACACCTCGACCGCCGCTCGGCACATCGCCGACTACGCGCTGGTGGTTACCAGTCCCGGGTTCCGGCCGACCGCGCCGGTGCTGGTCGCCGCCGCCCAGGCCGGCGTGCCGGTGTGGGGTGACGTGGAGCTGGCCTGGCGGCTGGACCGGTCGGGCCGGTACGGGCCGCCGCGCCGCTGGCTCGCGGTCACCGGCACCAACGGCAAAACCACCACCACATCGATGCTCTACGCCATGCTCAGCGCCGCGGGCCTGCGGGCCAGGTTGTGCGGCAACATCGGCAACCCGGTGCTGGACGCGCTCGCCGAGCCGGCCGACATTCTCGCCGTCGAACTGTCCAGCTTCCAGCTGCACTGGGCACCGTCGCTGCAGCCGGAGGCCGGGGCGGTGCTCAACATCGCCGAGGACCATCTGGACTGGCACGGCACCCTGGCCCACTACACCGCGGCGAAGGCCCGGGTGCTGAACGGGAGAGTCGCGGTGGTCGGGCTGGACGACCCGCGCGCCGCCGCGCTGCTGGACACGGCGGCCGCGCCGGTGCGGGTGGGTTTTCGGCTCGACGCCCCCGCGGCAGGGGAACTGGGCGTGCGTGACCGCCTGCTCGTCGACCGCGCCTTCGCCATCGAGCTGCCGCTGGCGCCGGTTGCGGCGGTCCCGGTGCCCGGTCCGGTCGGTGTGCTGGATGCGCTGGCGGCCGCGGCGCTGGCCCGCAGCGTGGCGGTGCCCGCGGACGCGATCGCCGGTGCGCTGAGGTCTTTCCGCGCGGGCCGGCACCGTGGCGAAGTCGTGGCGGTGGTTAA
Organism: uncultured Actinomycetota bacterium; assembly: GCA_963767765.1. Taxonomy (GTDB): domain Bacteria; phylum Actinomycetota; class Actinomycetes; order Mycobacteriales; family Mycobacteriaceae; genus Mycobacterium. The sequence goes on from CAVYEX010000001.1 coordinate 5,111, forward strand.
CGGGATCAGCTACGTCGACGACTCCAAGGCGACCAACCCGCATGCTGCCGAGGCGTCGGTGCTGGCCTACCCGCGCGTGGTGTGGCTGGCCGGTGGTCTGCTCAAGGGCGCTTCGATCGACCAGACCGTCGCCAGGATCGCATCTCGGCTGGTCGGAGCGGTTTTGTTCGGTCGCGACCGGTCTGCGGTCGCCGACGCGTTAGCGCGACACGCACCCGATCTCCCCGTCGTCCACGTTGTGACAAGCGAGGATGCTGGTGTGGATGAGACTGATGTTGCGACAAAAGCCCGGGTCGTCACGCCGACCGATGAGCCGATCGGGCCGCAGATCATGACATCGGCGGTGGCCGCCGCCCGCGATCTGGCTCATCCGGGTGACACGGTGTTGCTGGCGCCGGCCGGCGCCTCGTTCGACCAATTCGACGGCTATGGCGACCGGGGTGACGCGTTCGCCGCCGCGGCCCGGGCGACGGCGGGCTAGCCGGTGGGGAACCTGCTGGCCCGGTTTCGCCGCCGCGGCGAGAACGGCGACACCGCCACACCGGCCGCCGACGAGACCGAGGTGGCCGCACCCGCGGAGTCGTCGTCGTCACCCGGCACAACGGGGCTGCTGGCGAAGGTGACGCGCGGCCCGCACACCCGATTCGGCGCGTGGCTGGGCCGGCCCATGACGTCCTTTCACCTGATCGTCGCGGTCGCGGCGCTGCTGACCACCCTCGGCCTGATCATGGTGCTTTCGGCGTCCGGCGTGCGTTCCTACGACGACGACGGCTCGGCGTGGTTCATCTTCGGCCGCCAAGTGCTCTGGACCGTGGTCGGGCTGGTGGCGTGCTACCTCGCGATGCGTGTCCCGGTGCGGTTCATGCGCCGGGCCGCGTTCTCCGGTTTCACGCTGAGCATCTTCCTGCTGGTGCTCGTGCTGGTACCGGGAATCGGCAAGGAAGCCAACGGTTCGCGCGGCTGGTTCGTGGTGGCGGGATTCTCGATGCAGCCGTCCGAATTGACCAAGATCGCGTTCGCCATCTGGGGCGCGCACCTGCTGGCGGCCCGGCGCATGGAGCGGGCATCGCTGCGGGAGATGCTCATTCCGCTGGTGCCGGCCGCCGTCATCGCGCTGGGACTGATCGTGGCTCAGCCAGACCTCGGCCAGACGGTGTCGCTGGGCATCATCCTGCTGGCCTTGCTGTGGTACGCCGGCCTGCCGCTGCGGGTCTTCCTGAGTTCGCTGATCGCGGTGATCATCTCGGCGGCGATCCTGGCGGTTTCCGCGGGTTATCGATCCGACCGGGTGCGATCCTGGCTCAACCCGGGGCAAGACCCGCAAGACTCCGGCTACCAGGCGCGGCAGGCGAAGTTCGCGCTGGCCAACGGCGGTATCTTCGGCCACGGCCTGGGTCAGGGCACCGCCAAGTGGAACTATCTGCCCAACGCGCACAACGACTTCATCTTCGCCATCATCGGCGAAGAACTTGGCCTGGTCGGAGCGCTGGGCCTGCTGGCACTGTTCGGGCTGTTCGCTTACACCGGGATGCGGATCGCGCGCAGGTCCGCCGACCCGTTCCTGCGGCTGCTGACCGCCGCCACCACGATGTGGGTGATCGGGCAGTCGTTCATCAACGTCGGCTATGTGATCGGGCTGCTGCCGGTCACCGGCATCCAGTTGCCGCTCATCTCCGCGGGCGGAACATCTACGGCGACAACGCTTTTGATGATCGGCATGGTAGCCAGCGCGGCTCGTCACGAACCTGAGGCGGTGGCGGCGCTGCGCGCCGGGCGCGACGACCGGATGACCCGGCTGCTGCGGCTGCCGCTGCCCGAACCGTACTCGCCGACTCGTGCCGAGGCGCTGCGCGACCGCCTGCGGGACCGCCCAGAGCCGGCGAAACAACAGCGCAAGTCCTCGTCGGGGCGGCCGGCGCGGCCGGCGAGATCGCACGGGACCGGTCGGCCCGATCACCGGTCGGGGCATCATAGAGGCGAACAGCGGCACGCCGGCCGGTCACATTCTCGCGGCGCGCGTGCCCGCGCACTGGAAGGTCAGCGTTACGGGTGAACGACTCGGTCACACGGCCCACCGCCTCGGAGTCGGATGCTCGCTCGTCTGCGCCCGCGCACGGCGCGCGCTGGCCTCGCTCGGTGTCGGTGGTGCTCGCGGGCGGCGGCACGGCCGGCCATGTTGAGCCCGCGATGGCCGTTGCCGATGCGCTGGTCGCCCTGGATCCGCAGGTCCGGATCACCGCACTGGGGACGCCGCGCGGACTGGAGACCCGGTTGGTGCCCGAGCGCGGCTATCCCCTGAAGCTGATCACCCCGGTGCCGCTGCCCCGCAAGCCGAGCGGTGATCTGGCCCGGCTGCCGCCGCGGATCGTGCGTGCCGTCCGGGAGAGCAGGGCGGTGCTCCGCGAGGTGAGCGCCGACGTGGTGGTCGGTTTCGGCGGGTACGTGGCATTGCCGGCCTACCTGGCCGCGCGCGGCACCCGCCGCCGGCGCCGGGTCCCGGTGCTGATCCACGAGGCCAACGCCAGCGCCGGGCTGGCCAACCGGATCGGTGCGCGTGGTGCCCAACGAATCCTGTCGGCGGTGCCCGACTGCGGGCTGGCCCGTGCCGAGGTGGTCGGGGTGCCGGTGCGGGCGGCGATCGCCGGTCTGGACCGGGCGGCGTTACGTGCCGCCGCGCGCGCTCATTTCGGGTTCGACGACACGACGCCGGTCCTGTTGGTCTTCGGTGGATCTCAGGGTGCGGCCTCGATCAATCGTGCGGTGGCCGCGGCGGCCGTCGCGCTGGCCACCGCCGGTGTCGCGGTGCTGCATGCTTACGGCGCGAAGAACACCATCGACCTGCCTGCCCCGGCGCCGGGTGATCCGCCGTATGTGGCGGTGCCGTATCTGGACCGGATGGATCTCGCCTATGCCGCCGCCGACCTGGCGATCTGCCGGTCCGGGGCGATGACCGTCGCCGAAGTGTCGGCCGTCGGCCTGCCGGCGGTGTACGTGCCGCTGCCGATCGGCAACGGCGAGCAGCGGCTCAACGCCCTGCCGGTGGTCGACGCCGGCGGGGGCATGCTGGTGCCCGACGCCGACCTGACGCCGAATTTCGTGGCCAACCGGGTGGCCGGGCTGCTCACCGACGCACCGCGGCTGGCGGCGATGACGAACGCCGCCGCGCGGGTCGGACACCGCGACGCGGCCCGCCAAGTGGCTGCGGTGGCGCTGGAGCTGGCCCGCGACGAGCGGGCGGCGCGTGCCGGCCGGCCGGCGAAGGTGGCTCGGGCGTGAAACCCCCGTTGCCGGACGAGCTGCGTCGCGTTCACATGGTGGGCATCGGGGGAGCGGGCATGTCCGGCATCGCCCGGATACTGCTGGACCGGGGCGGCATGGTGTCGGGCTCGGACGCCAAGGAGTCGCGCAGCGTACGGGCGCTGCGGGCGCGGGGTGCGTTGATCAGGATCGGCCACGACGCGTCGTCGCTGGATTTGCTGCCGGGCGGCCCGACCGCGGTGATCACCACGCACGCCGCGATCCCGAAGACCAACCCCGAGCTGGTCGAGGCGCGCCGCCGCGGCATTCCCGTGGTGCTGCGCCCGGTGGTGCTGGCCAAGCTGATGACCGGGCGGACCACGCTGATGGTCACCGGGACGCACGGCAAGACCAGTACCACCTCGATGCTGATCGTGGCTTTGCAGCACTGCGGGAAAGACCCGTCGTTCGCGGTCGGCGGTGAGCTGGGGGAGGCCGGCACCAACGCCCACCACGGCAGCGGGGACTGCTTCGTCGCCGAGGCCGACGAGAGTGACGGCTCGCTGCTGGAGTACACGCCGAACGTCGCGGTCGTCACCAACATCGAATCCGACCATCTCGACTTCTTCGGCGACTCGGCCGCCTACGTCGCGGTCTTCGACTCATTCGTCGAACGCCTGGCGCCCGGCGGCGCCCTGATCGTCTGCATCGACGACCCCGGGGCGGCGGCGCTCGCCGATCGCACTGCGGCGCTGGGCATTCGGGTGCTGCGCTACGGCTCGTCGGAGCCGGTCGAGCAGTTGACCGGCGGCCTGCTGTGGTGGGAACAACAGGGCACCGGTGCCGTGGCGCACATCCAGCTCGCCGGCGAGCGGTATCCGCGGGTGATGCGCCTTTCGGTGCCCGGCCGGCACATGGCGCTCAACGCGCTGGGCGCGCTGCTCGCGGCGATCGAGATCGGTGCCCCGACCGAGTCCGTGCTCGACGGCCTGGCCGGTTTCGAGGGTGTGCGCCGCCGCTTCGAACTGATCGGCACGGTGGCGTCGGTGCGGGTGTTCGACGACTATGCACACCATCCGACCGAGATCGGCGCGACCCTGGCCGCCGTGCGGACGCTGTTGCAGCAGAGTGGGCGCGGCCGTGCGGTGGTGGTGTTCCAACCGCACTTGTATTCGCGCACCAAAGCTTTCGCCGCCGACTTCGGCCGGGCGTTGGACGCGGCCGACGAGGTGTTCGTGCTCGACGTCTACGGTGCGCGCGAACAACCGCTGGCCGGGGTGAGTGGGGCCAGCATCGCCGAACACACCCGGGTGCCGGTGCACTATCTGCCCGACCTGTCCACGGTTGCCGAGGCGGTGGCGGCTGCCGTCGAACCCGACGACGTGGTGGTCACCATGGGCGCCGGGGACGTGACCATGCTCGCGCCCGAGATCGTCACCGCGCTGCGGGCGCGGGCCAACCGCAGTGTGCCGGGCCGGTCGGGGGCGCGGTGGTGACCGAGTCCGACGGGGCCCCGGTGACCGAGAGCGCCGACTCCCAACCCGCAGCCGCCGAAGAGTCGCCGCCGGATTTCGAGGGGCCGCGGCGACGGGCCCGCAGGGAACGCGAGGAGCGCCGCGCCGCGCAGGCCCGCGCGATGGCGATCGAGCTGGCCCGCCGGGAAGCCAAGCGCAAGACCACAACTGCAGCAGCTCCGCCGCAAGCGGCACGTCGCGGCGCGGTGCGAGGCTTGAAAATGGCGCTGATCACGATCCTGCTGGCGGTGCTCACGGTCGCGCTCGGGTTGGTGTTGTACTTCACCCCGGTGATGGCGGCCCGCAGTGTTCTTGTCGTCGGGCTGCAAACGGTGCCCCGTGAACAGGTGCTCGACGCGGCGCGGGTGCGGGCCGGTACGCCGCTGTTGCAGATCGACACCGGCCGGGTCGCCGACCGGGTGGCGGGGATCCCGCGGGTGGCCAGCGCCCGCGTGCAGCGGCAGTACCCGTCGGTGCTGCGCATCACGATCGTCGAGCGGGTCCCGGTCGTCGTCAAGGATTTCCCGGATGGCCCGCACCTGTACGACCGCGAAGGCGTCGACTTCGCCGTCGGTCCGCCACCGCCGTCGCTGCCCTACCTCGACGTCGACAACCCCGGACCGACCGACCCGGCGACCAAGGCGGCGCTGCAGGTGCTGACCGCCTTGCGGCCCGAGGTCGCCGGCCAGGTGAGCCGGGTCGCGGCGCCGTCGGTCGCCTCGATCACCCTGACCCTGACCGACGGGCGGGTGGTGGTGTGGGGCACCACCGACCACACCGACGAGAAGGCCGAGAAGCTGGCGGCCCTGCTGACACAGCCCGGCCACACCTACGACGTGTCCAGCCCGGACCTGCCCACCGTCAAGTAGCTCGGCGCCGAGTGTCACTCCAGCGTGACGGTGGCCGGGCGGGCCCGGCGAACACCGCTGTACGCCGCTCCAGCGTGACGCTCGGCCGGGTGGCGCTCGGGCGACCGGCGAGCACTGGCCGGGGCGGCGAAGAAAACTCGCCGAAATTCACCGCCGGCGCGTCGGCGCGCCTGCGGCGTTCGACTGCATGCTCCCCATACGGTTCTGTTTGCGCGGAACTACTTGACATAACTCTATATCTCTGGTTGAGGTTGAGAGTTTTCGGGCATGTCAAGTAGTTCGGCATCAGACCTAGCCCCTCCAGGGAGGAAGACGCAATGATGACCCCCCCGCACAACTACCTGGCCGTCATCAAAGTCGTCGGTATCGGCGGCGGCGGCGTCAACGCCGTCAACCGGATGATCGAGCAGGGTCTCAAAGGCGTGGAGTTCATCGCCATCAACACCGACGCGCAGGCGTTGTTGATGAGCGATGCCGACGTCAAGCTCGACGTCGGTCGCGACTCCACCCGCGGGCTGGGCGCCGGCGCCGACCCCGAGGTGGGCCGTAAAGCCGCCGAGGACGCCAAGGACGAGATCGAGGAGCTGCTGCGCGGCGCCGACATGGTGTTCGTCACCGCCGGCGAAGGCGGCGGCACCGGCACCGGCGGCGCGCCCGTCGTCGCCTCCATCGCGCGCAAGCTGGGCGCGCTGACCGTCGGAGTGGTGACGCGGCCGTTCTCCTTTGAAGGCAAGCGGCGGGGCGGCCAGGCCGAGAACGGCATCGCCGCGCTGCGGGAAAGCTGCGACACCCTGATCGTGATCCCCAACGACCGGCTGCTGCAGATGGGCGATGCGGCGGTGTCGCTGATGGACGCGTTCCGCAGCGCCGACGAAGTGTTGCTCAACGGTGTGCAGGGCATCACCGACCTGATCACCACGCCGGGGCTGATCAACGTCGACTTCGCCGACGTCAAGGGCATCATGTCCGGTGCCGGCACGGCGCTGATGGGCATCGGCTCGGCACGCGGTGAGGGCCGGGCGCTCAAGGCCGCCGAGACCGCGATCAACTCGCCGCTGCTGGAAGCTTCGATGGAGGGCGCCCAGGGTGTGCTGATGTCGATCGCCGGCGGCAGCGACCTGGGCCTGTTCGAGATCAACGAAGCCGCCTCGCTGGTGCAAGACGCCGCCCACCAGGACGCCAACATCATCTTCGGCACCGTCATCGACGACTCGCTCGGCGACGAGGTGCGGGTCACGGTCATCGCAGCCGGCTTCGACGCCATGGGGCCCGGACGTACGCCGATCGTGGGCAGCGCCGCCCCGGCCGCCGCAGCCACCTCGACGATCGCGTCGGGCAAGCACGGCAAAGTTTCCTCGCCCTTGTTCGAGCCGGCCGAGGCGGTCAGTGTGCCGCTGCACACCAACGGCTCCACCCTCGACATCGGCGGCGACGACGAGGACGTCGACGTGCCCCCCTTCATGCGCCGCTGACCTGCCGCTTCGGCCGGGCTTGGATACTGGTCGGGTGGGATACCGGATCCGGAGAGTGACGACCACCCGCGCCGGCGGCGTCTCGAAGCCGCCCTACGACACTTTCAACCTGGGTGACCATGTCGGCGACGACCCTGCCGCGGTCGCGGCCAACCGGACCCGGCTGAGCCACTCGATCGGCCGTCCGGTGGTCTGGATGCAGCAGGTGCACGGGACCCGGGTGGCCGTCGTCGAGGAACCACGGCCGGCCGCCGTCGAGGACACCGACGCGTTGGTGACACGGACACCGCGGCTGGCGCTGGCGGTGATCACCGCCGACTGCGTACCGGTGCTGATGGCCGACGCGCGATCCGGAGTGGTGGCGGCCGTGCACGCCGGCCGGGTCGGAGCCCAGCGCGGCGTGGTGGCCCGCACGTTGGAGGCGATGCGCTCCGTCGGCGCCCACACCGAAGACATCTCGGCCCTGCTCGGCCCCGCGGTCAGCGGCCGCAACTACGAAGTGCCCGCCGCGATGGCCGACGCCGTCGAGGCCACACTGCCGGGCAGCCGCACCACCACCGCGCGAGGAACCCCCGGGCTCGATCTTCGTGCTGGAATAGCCTTGCAGCTCGAAGATTTGGGGATCACCGCCATCGACATCGACCCGCGGTGCACGGTAGCGAACCCGACCCTTTTCAGTCACCGCCGCGACGCGCCGACCGGGCGAATGGCGTCGCTGATTTGGATGGAATGAATGCCGTGGCGGTCGACTTAGACCAAGCAGCCGCAGCCAACCGTAAAACGGAATTGACCGACGCGTTAGACCGGCTCCGCGCACGTGTCGCGGCGGCCGCTCAAGCGGCGGATCGCAAGGGCGATGAAATAGAACTTCTCGCCATTACCAAATTCTTTCCGGCAACCGATGTCGCGATTTTGTTCGGCTTAGGGTGTGCGGCGTTCGGCGAATCCCGCGAACAGGAAGCGTCGGCGAAGATAGCCGAACTCGCTCAGCTGTGCGGGCCCGACGCGGCGGCCGTCGAGTGGCACATGGTGGGTCAGATTCAGCGCAACAAGATCCGCTCGATGGCTGGTTGGGCAGATACCGTCCACTCGGTCAGCAGCTCGCGGGTCGTCGAAGCACTCGACCGCGCCGTCCGTGCCGCTCTCGACGACGGGCGCCGCGACCACCAGCTTCGGGTGTATGTGCAGCTCAGCCTCGATGGTGACACCGCACGTGGTGGTATCGACGTCTCGCTGGCCGGTGCGGTGGACGAACTCTGCGCGCAGGTCGCGGGATGCCCGACGCTGCAACTGGTGGGACTGATGGGCGTGCCGCCGCTCGGCTGGGAGCCGGCAGCGGCCTTTGCCCGCCTGCAGGCCGAGCACGCGCGGCTGCGCCGGGCGCATCCGGACGCGGTGGGGTTGTCAGCGGGCATGTCCGACGACCTCGAAGTCGCGATCGAACACGGTTCCACCTGTGTGCGTGTCGGTACCGCGCTTCTGGGCCCACGACCGCTACGGTCACCGTGAACAGTCACTGTAGTCACACCTTCATCACAGACACCGGATTCGAGCATCCCAGAAGGGTCCCGCGATGAGCACTCTGCACAAGGTCAAAGCCTATTTCGGTATGGCTCCGATGGAGGACTACGACGACGAGTACTACGACGACCGTGCCCCGGCCCGGCCGGCTTATCCCCGGCAACGGTTCGACGACGGCTACCACCCGTTCGAGGGGCGCGACTACGACGACCCCCGCGGCGAGGCGCCCGACTACCCGGGTCCGGCCGGCTACCGCGGCGGGTACGGCGACGAGCAACGGTTCCGTCCGCGTGACTTCGAACGCAGCGAGTTGGGCAGGCCCCGATTAGGGATGTTGCGCAACTCCACCCGGGGCGCGCTGGCGATGGATCCGCGCCGGATGGCGGCGCTGTTCGACGAGGGCAGCCCCATGTCGAAGATCACCACGCTGCGGCCCAAGGATTACAGCGAGGCCCGCACCATCGGCGAACGGTTCCGCGACGGCACCCCGGTGATCATGGACTTGGTGACCATGGACAACGCCGACGCCAAGCGGCTCGTCGACTTCGCGGCGGGTTTGGCGTTCGCGCTGCGGGGCTCGTTCGACAAGGTCGCCACCAAAGTCTTTCTGCTGTCACCGGCGGACGTCGACGTGTCGCCGGAGGAGCGGCGCCGGATCGCCGAGACGGGTTTCTACGCCTATCAGTAGCGGCTGAGCCGGATGTAGCCGCCGCGGGGCAGTCGGTAGGCTGGCGACCGTCGTCGCTGGTAGCCGGTGGCGGTGTTGTCATTGTCACATCCCTCGTCGCGAAGGTCGGTTACTCGTTGGCGCCGTTCGTCCACATCCTCGGGTACGCGCTGTTTCTCTTCTGGTTGCTGCTGATCGCCCGGGTTGTCGTGGAGTTCATCCGTTCGGTCAGCCGGGACTGGCGTCCGCGCGGAGCCACCGTGGTGATCCTGGAGGTGATCATGTCGGTTACGGATCCGCCGGTGAAGCTGTTACGGCGGCTGATACCCCAGCTCACTGTCGGTGCGGTCCGCTTCGACCTGTCGATCATGGTGCTGCTGCTGGTTGCTTTCATCGGCTGGCAGGCGGCGCTCACCGTTCGCGGCTGACCCGCATCGGCTCGATGGCAACGCGGCGCGGCGGCGTCCCGATTGCAGTGGCTTTCCGGCGCGAAAAAGGCGCTTCCAGAAGCCGGATTTGTCAGTCAGCAATTGTTTAAATTCGGTCTTATTTATGGGCCTTAACGGCAACGGCCGGGTCTGGTGTGACAGGATGGGCGCCAGTTGCGGGACAGCCAGCTCACCGTTCTACACTTTTCAGAACTGTTCGACCTTCCAGACTCGAGGGGGCAGAGAATGCCGCTTACACCAGCCGATGTCCACAATGTGGCGTTCAGTAAGCCGCCGATCGGTAAGCGGGGTTACAACGAAGACGAAGTCGACGCCTTCCTCGACTTGGTGGAGAACGAGCTGACCCGTCTAATCGAGGAAAACTCCGATCTGCGGCAGCGCGTCAACGAGCTCGACCAGGAACTGGCGGGGTCGCGGGGCGGCAACGGAGCCCAGACCACCGAAGCCATTCCGTTGTACCGGCCAGAACCCGAACCCCAGCCCGAGCCCGAGCCCGCCAAGCCTGTGGCGGAGCCGGCGGCGCCGGCTGCTCCGGCGGTATCCAACGAAGAGCATGCACTCAAAGCCGCCCGGGTGCTCAGCTTGGCCCAGGACACCGCCGACCGCCTGACCAGCACGGCTCAAGCGGAGTCGGACAAGCTGCTGTCGGACGCCCGTGCCAACGCCGACCAGATTCTCGGCGACGCCCGCCGGGAGGCCGAAACCACGGTCACCGAGGCTCGGCAGCGCGCCGACGCCATGTTGGCCGATGCCCAGACGCGCTCCGAGACCCAGCTGCGGCAGGCTCAGGAGAAGGCGGACGCGCTGCAAGCCGACGCCGAACGCAAGCATTCCGAAATCATGGGAACGATCAACCAGCAGCGCACTGTGCTGGAAGGCCGGCTCGAGCAGCTGCGCACGTTCGAACGCGAATACCGGACCCGGCTCAAGACCTACCTGGAGTCTCAGCTCGAAGAGCTGGGCCAGCGGGGCTCAGCGGCGCCCGTCGATTCCAGCGCTACCAACGAGGCCGGTGGGTTCAACCAGTTCAATCGGGGCAATAACTAGCGAAGTTGTCGCGCAGGCCGCCTGCGACGATTCATCCCGATGCTGGAGAATGATCGATGCTGATTATCGCGCTGGTGCTGGCCGTTATCGGTCTGGCGCTGTTGGTGTTCGCCGTGGTGACCAGCAATTCGCTGGTGGCCTGGTTCTGCATCGCCGCCAGTTTGCTGGGCGTGATCCTGCTGATCGTCGACGCGGTGCAGGAACGCCGGCGCCGGCCTCCTGCCGGCACGAGCAAAGCGGCCGCCGCTGAAGCCGAGTCGCAGCCAGGCCCCGATCGGGCGGACAGCGCCAGCTCCGACGGCCCCGACGAGGATTATCCCGAGGAGCCCGACAACCACCCCGAGCAGGAGGCGGCATCGCGTCGCGCCGAATCCGGCGCCGGCGCCAGCGAGGAACCCGGTGGGTCGGACGAGTACGACCACGACGCACTCGGCGAGGACACCTCGCGCTAGGCGGCCTCAGCCCGTCGGGGTCGCGAGCAGCTGGCGTACCTCGTCGTCGGTGACCTGGCGAAAGTCGCCGAACACCTGCCCCACTGCTTCGAACTCCGCCGGCATGGTCGCACACACCACGTCGTCGGCCTCGCGCGCCAGCTGCTGGCACGCCGACGGCGGCCCTACCGGGACCGCGACCACGATGAATCGCGCACCCGCCGCCCGGACCGCCCGCACCGCGGCCAGCATGCTGGCCCCGGTGGCGATGCCGTCGTCGACCAGAAACACCGTTTTCTCCCGACAATCCACGGCCGGGCGGTCACCCCGATACGCGCGTTCGCGCCGCGCCAACTCGGCGGCCTCGCAGTCCAGAACCGCTCGGATCTGGTCGTCGGTGATGCCGAGGCTGGCGACGACGTTGTTGTTCATCACCACGCCACCGCCACTGGCCAGAGCTCCCATCGCGAGCTCATTCCAGTTCGGTACACCCAGCTTGCGGACCAGGAAGACATCCAGCGGGGCGTGCAGGGCCGCGGCGACTTCCCAGCCGACCGGGACACCGCCGCGCGCCAGCCCCAACACGAGAAGGCGCTCGGCGCCCCGGTACGGCGCGAGGTCGTCGGCCAGCACCCGGCCGGCTTCTCTGCGATCCCGGAAAATCCGCCGCGACGACGATCGCCGCAGAAAGCCGCTCGATCGGTTCATAGCTGGCACCCGCTGTCTGTGGCAACGCTGGCTATCTCCAGCCTACGGCGGGCCGGGGGCGGCCACGCCGAGATCGACGTGAGCGCGGCTTTCTCCCGGACAAATTCAAGGTTTCGCCGCGCTGACGTCGATCTCGGCGAACTCGGGGCTGCGTCCGCGGTCGCGCGTTCAGTCGTCGGGCCGGTAGCTGACGTGGTCGTCGTCGTATTCCGGGGATTTCCCGAAGATGGTCTCAGGGTCAGGCAACGGATGCGGTGCGGGCGGCGGACTGTAGCGAGGATTTTCGCGCAGATCGATTCGACCGTCTCGAATCTGGCGGAAAAACCAGTAGGAGAAGACGATGAAAAGCCCCATCAGCGACACCATGACGACGAGGGCCAAGATGTTGTTCGTCATGACACCGGGCATGCTGCTTGCAGTGCCTCGGCAGCCTTTTGGCGCTTTGGCGAGTACTCAGCATAGGCGCTTCGCAGATCCTGGCTGGGCGTCGCGCTGCCCTGTTCAGTTTTCGACGGCGGCTCGCCGGGGATTGTCTTGCGCCACACGTAAAGGATCTGATCGTCGAGATTGACTAAGGCATTGGCCTTTTGACGCAAACCGGCGTCACGTATCGAGTCGGCGTAGCCGTGCATCCGGTTTTCGCGGGTCTGAAACGCATCGACCAACTTCTGTGGATCGTCGGTGCTGACCGGGATGAGCTGGCGCATGCGGTCGTTTTCGGACTTCGAGTAGCTGAGCATGCCGTCGACGATCGAGCAATCCGACTGCTTGGGCCTGACGACCAGCCAGATCGAGATTCCGACCAAACTCAGCACAGCGGTCCCGGCCGTCGTGGCCACGATCCAACGCCTAGTAACCACGGGTCATCACCGGAGGTGTTGGGACACCTGTTGACGGGATCCCGCCGACCCACCAGCCATTTTGTATGCGAATGTTGGTGCCGTTGAGCGGGTCGGGTAGGTACAGAGTGGCTTCGGGGTAGTTGGCCGAAGTCTGCATCAGCTGCCCGAGGCTGATCGGATACCACTTGTTGAATTGGGTGAAATCGGGGATGGTGAGACCGCCCAGGTCGCTTGTTCCCTGCATGACGGGAACGGTGTTGATCGCGTACTGGTACTCCTGCCACTGGGCCTGATACCAATGGCCTTGCACCTGAACCATCTGGGTGATTCCGTTGAATTGCGTACCTGTGATCCGCACCTTCGACGTGCCTTGCAAGTCGAAGCCCTCCGCGTAGTGACCCTGCGGATTGTCCGAATGCCCGCCGACCGGACTCAGACCGGTCGGCGGCCCAGTCAGTGCGCGACGGTCCACGCACGGCGGATTCGACTGGTACAACGAGGGTCCGGATCTCGGGGCGGGGCCGTCGGCGGGATGGTCTGTGTCCAACGCCCAGTAGCCGGTGCCCGGATGCCAGCCCGGCGGCGGCGGTCCGTCCCACTGCGCTGCGGGGGGCTCCTGGTAGGGCAGCTGGGGGGTTTTGTCAGTATCGTCGACCAGTCGGATGTGCGGCTTGTTCGGGTCGTCGCCGACGATGGTGTCGTCCGGGCCGGCGGCGTCGCCGTTGGCTGTCCGCCACGTCGCAGGCATTATGCCCTGCATTTGGGCGGCCCCGGCGCTCAGTTGGGTTGCGAGGCGCTGATTTTCGGCCTCCAGCAGCCCGGCGTGATGCTCGATGTATGCCAGATGTGCCTGCGCCTTCGCCATCCGAGAGGCGAAAGTCGCCGGATCCGACCGGTATTGGTTGTCGGCAACCGACAAGTCCTCGCCGACCGTGAAGTCGTCGTCCTCGGCGGCCGCGATGGCCTGCAACGCGCCCTCGCGCGCGCCGAGCAGACTCGCCCTGCCCTGCTCGGCGAGATCGGCCATCTGGTGGGTGTGCATGACCGCGCTGGTTACGGCGAGCCGGTCGGTGTGGGCGGCTTCCAGGGCCGCCGACGCGGCCTGGCCCCGCCACTGCGTCCCCGTGGGGTTGGCGATCTGCGAGACGTACCCATCGGCGGCACTCTCGAGCGAGCCGCCAGCGGCTCTCCACCGGGAGGCGTACTGCGACAGCTGGTCGGCGGTCTGCTCGAATGCTTCGATGCGTGAGCGGGTCAGGGCGTCCCCGGCCATAGCTACACGGTCTCTACCGACGAGAAAGCCTGCTTACTGGCGGCCTCGGTGGTGTTGTATGCGCCGGCCGCCCCGGAAAGCCGGTCAGCCACCGTCGACAACCGCTGAGCGAACGCCGCGCTGTACTCGTCGACCGCCCGGTCAACCGCAGCGGCGGCCATTCCTACAGCCTCTGACGAGGTTGGCGTTCCGCTGGGCGTAGCTGCCAGCGGCGCCGCCTGCCCTTCGATGACCCCCGACGCACCCCGCAACCCAGCAGGGACCACCGACAACGGCGCAGCATCACCTGACATCGCGTCCTGCCCTCTCCCGCTCGACGCTGACGATGATCGAGGATCGGACCCACTCTGCCCGACCAGCCCGTGCGACCGTCGCCCCTGTCCAAAATACCTGCAGACTGTCGCCGAAAGCGTCGACAAATCGCTATCAGCTGCGACGATGCCTCAGCAATTGCGGTGTCCGAGGGGGGACTTGAACCCCCACGCCCACTAATAGGGCACTAGCACCTCAAGCTAGCGCGTCTGCCATTCCGCCACTCGGACCGACCTTCAATTGGCAGCTAAGGCTATCGGATTGGCCGGTACCCACCCAAACCCCTACGCGTTCCGATGGTAGGAAAGGTGACTGTGACGGTTGCCCGCGGCGTTCCGGTCGACGAGGTGGCGGGTGTCGTCAGCCGGCTGATCCGATTCGACACCACCAACACCGGGGAACCGCAGACCACCAAAGGTGAGGCCGAGTGCGCCCGCTGGGTCGCGGCGCAGCTCGAAGAGGTGGGCTACCAGACCGAATACGTCGAATCCGGGGCACCCGGTCGGGGCAACGTGTTCGCCCGGCTGCCGGGCGCCGACGATTCCCGCGGCGCGCTGCTGGTGCACGGTCACCTCGACGTCGTGCCCGCGCTGGCGGCCGACTGGAGCGTGCACCCCTTCTCCGGCGCCGTCGAAGACGGCTACGTGTGGGGCCGCGGCGCGGTCGACATGAAGGACATGGTCGGGATGATGATCGTGGTCGCCCGCCACTTCCGGCAGGCCGGGATCGTCCCGCCGCGTGAGCTGGTGTTCGCGTTCGTCGCCGACGAGGAACACGGCGGCAGGTTCGGTGCGCATTGGCTGGTCGACCACCGGCCGGACCTGTTCGTCCGGGTGACCGAGGCGATCGGGGAGGTCGGCGGGTTTTCGCTGACGGTGCCGCGGCGCGACGGCGGCGAGCGGCGGCTGTATCTGATCGAGACCGCCGAGAAGGGCCTGCAATGGATGCGGCTGACCGCCCGGGGGCGGGCCGGGCACGGCTCGATGGTGCACGACCACAACCCCGTCACCACACTGGCCGAGGCGGTCGCGCGCCTGGGGCGGCATCAATTCCCATTGGTGCTGAGCGACACCGTCCTGCAGTTTCTGACCGCGGTCGGCGAAGAGACCGGGTACAGCTTCGATCCCGGCTCGCCCGACCTGGAGGGCGCGATCGACAAGCTGGGTTTCATCGCCCGCATCGTCAAAGCCACCCTGCGCGACACCGCCAACCCCACCATGCTGCACGCCGGCTATAAGGCCAACGTCGTCCCCGCTGTCGCCGAAGCGGTGGTGGACTGCCGGGTGCTTCCCGGGCGGCAGCCGGCGTTCGAGGCGGAGGTCGACGAGCTGATCGGCCCGGACGTGACCCGCGAGTGGGTCACTTCGCTGCCGTCCTACGAGACCGCCTTCGACGGTGATCTGGTCGACGCGATGAACACTGCGCTACTGGCCGCCGACCCCGACGCCAGGACGGTGCCCTACATGCTCTCCGGTGGCACGGACGCAAAAGCTTTCGCCCGCTTGGGGATTCGCTGCTTTGGGTTCATCCCGTTGCGGCTGCCGCCGGAACTGGATTTCACGGCGTTGTTCCACGGCGTGGACGAGCGGGTACCCGTCGACGCGCTGAAGTTCGGCACCAAGGTGCTGGCGAACTTCCTGACCCACTGCTAGTCGAATCACTGGAGAGGACCTCATCGTGACCGCATTGTCCGACCCGTTTGCCGGATTGCCCGACCTACCGTCGTTTCAGCTGAGTTCGTCGTCGATCACCGACGGCCAGCCGCTGGCCAACGCGCAGGTCAGCGGCATCATGGGCGCGGGCGGGGAGGACGTCAGTCCGCAGCTGAGCTGGTCGGGATTCCCGGAGGAAACCCGGAGCTTCGCGGTCAGCGTCTACGACCCCGACGCGCCGACTCTGTCCGGTTTCTGGCACTGGGCGGTGGCCAACCTGCCCGCCGACGTCACCGAGCTGCCGGACGGTGCGGGTGACGGCAGCGAATTGCCCGGCGGCGCTGTCACATTGCGTAACGACGCCGGCCAGCGTCGCTACATCGGGGCCGCCCCGCCGCCCGGCCACGGCCCGCATCGGTATTACGTGACCGTGCACGCCGTCGACGTCGACAAGCTCGACCTGCCCGAGGACGCCACCCCGGCGTTTCTCGGTTTCAACCTTTTCCAGCACGCGATCGCGCGAGCGGTGATCCACGGGACCTACGAACAGGATTAACCGGGATGCCGGCGGGTCGCCGAGCCGACGGCCTCGCGCAGCGAGCTGAACCCGCCGTCGCGCAGCCGCCGGGCGATCCCGTCATGAAGTTCTTTGGGCCACAGGCCTCCTCCGTAGACGAAGCCGGTATAGCCCTGCACCAGCGACGCGCCGGCGGTGATGCGCTCCCAGGCGTCGTCAGCGGTTTCGATGCCGCCGACGCTGATCAGCGCCAGCCGGTCGCCCACCCGAGCGTAGAGCCGCTGCAACACCTCGGTCGCTCGGGCCGCCAGCGGCGGCCCGGAGACACCACCGGAACCGAGCCGGTCGGTGCCGGGTGTAGCGAGGCCGTCGCGCAGCACCGTGGTGTTGGTGGCGACGATGCCGGCCAAGCCCACGTCGACGGCGAGATCGGCGAGGTCGTCGACATCGGAGTCGGACAGGTCGGGGGCGATCTTGACCAGCACCGGGGTCGAGGTTTCCGCCAGCACGGCCGACAGGATCGGGCGCAGTGACCGGACCGTCTGCAGGTCCCGCAGCCCGGGGGTGTTGGGTGAGCTGACGTTGACCACCAGATACGACGCCAGCGGACCCACCAGGCGGGCGCTGATCCGGTAGTCGGCGGCGGCCAGGGCGGCATCGGTGGTCTTGGTCTTGCCGATGTTGACGCCGATCGGCACGTCGGGTCGGTGTCGCGCCAGCCGGATCGCCAGCCGGCCCGCACCCCGATTGTTGAATCCCATGCGGTTAAGCAGCGCACGATCGGCCGGCAGCCGGAACATGCGCGGCCGTGGGTTGCCGGGTTGCGGCTGGGCGGTGACGGTGCCGACCTCGGCGTGGCCGAAGCCGAGGGCGCCCCAGCTGTGCAGACCGGCGCCGTCTTTGTCGAAGCCGGCGGCCAGGCCGAGCGGACCCGGGAAGCGCGCCCCGAACACCTCGATGGCCAGCACCGGGTCAGTCGGTGCCAGCGATCGCCGCAGCCGGCGGCGCAACAGCGGGACCGCGGTGACGCCACGTAGGACCGCGAAGACCAGCCGGTGAATCGCCTCGGGCGGGATCAGGAACAGCAGCCGGCGGAGCGCACCGTAGATCGGGTGACGGTTGTCGCGCAGGTCGCTGCCCATCACAGCCCCGGTTGTTCGGGCCGCCTTGCCGTGTCGAGCGGAGGCTTTTTGCGGCGCAACAACACCCGCCGGCTGCCGTCGGTGTACAGGCGTACCCGAGTCAGCTCCCAGCCGCGGTACTCCGCCTCGATGGACAGCCGGGTGGACGCGCTGAGCCTGGTCAGTTCCGGCGGCAGCCGCAGCGGCACCCACTCGTAGTCGTCGGACAGGTCGGAGTCCCAGGTGGGCGGCAGTCGGTGGCCGCGCGCCGCGGTCAATGCCGCCCCTGCGGGTGCCCGTCAGCGTTGGATTGGAGCACGGTTGGGTGACGTACCTTTCGACGACAGCCGGTGGTCAGATGGTAGCCCAAGTGTCCACCAGGCCCCGGGCTGCTGGCCGTCAGGTTTACACCGTGCGGCCCGTGGGTAACTTCGCGCTCGTGCGACGCAGACGATCGGCGGTGAGCGGCCGGTGCCCATCCGACGCAAGAACGGTCTTCGCGTGACCGTCGCGCAGGACCGTCAGCCCGGTGTTCCGGGTTTCGCCATCGAGGACATTTCGATCGGCGTCTTCGCCAGCGGGTACGGCCAAGTCGGCGACGGGCGCACGTTTTCCTTCCACGTCGAGAATCGATCCCTCGTCGTCGAGGTGTACCGGCCGCGGCTGGCCGGACCGGTTCCGCAGGATGAGGACATCGTGGCGAAGACCAGCCGCACCTTGATCGACGTCGACCTCACCGACCAGCGCAGTGTGGCCGCCGCCGTGCGGGATCTGGTCGCGGTAGCCACTGCGAACGGTCACTGACCCTCCCGACGTTTCCGGCCGCCCGGTACGGTCGTCGTCGTGACTGCGGGCCCGACCATGTCCTGGGGGCAGGTCGTCACGTTGTCGGTGGTGCAAGGTCTGACCGAATTCCTGCCGGTGTCGTCCTCGGGTCATCTGGCGATCGTGTCGCGGGTGTTCTTCGGCGCCGATGCCGGCGCGTCGTTCACCGCGGTCAGTCAGTTGGGCACCGAGGTGGCCGTCCTCGTCTACTTCGGCCGTGACATCGTGCGGATCGTCAAGGCCTGGTTCAACGGTCTCGTCGTCACCGCACACCGCGACGCCGACTACCGGCTGGGGTGGTATGTGCTGATCGGCTCGATCCCGATCTGCGTGCTCGGCTTGGTCTTCACCGACGAGATCCGGTCGGGTGCGCGCAATCTGTGGATCATCGCCACAGCCTTAGTGGTGTTCTCGACGGTGATTGCGGCGGCCGAATACGTCGGGTCGCAGCGCCGTCACATCGATCAGCTGACGTGGCGGGACGCCGTCGTGGTGGGCACCGCGCAGACGCTGGCGCTGATCCCCGGGGTGTCGCGGTCGGGGGCGACGATCAGTGCGGGCTTGTTTCTGGGGCTGGACCGCGAGCTGGCGGCCCGGTTCGGCTTTCTGCTGGCGATCCCGGCGGTGTTCGCCTCGGGTTTGTTTTCGCTGCCCGACGCTTTTCACCCGGTTCGGGAGGGGATGAGCGCTACCGGTCCGCAGTTGCTGGTGTCGACGGTGATCGCGTTCGCCGTCGGCATCGCCGCAGTCGCCTGGCTGCTGCGATTCCTGGTGCGGCACAGCATGTATTGGTTCGTCGGCTACCGGGTGGCGGTCGGGTTGACCGTGCTGGTGCTACTTGCCACGAAAGCGGTGGCCGCGCAGTGACCGTGATCCTGTTGCGTCATGGCCGATCCACGTCGAACACCGCGCATGTGTTGGCAGGGCGTTCCGACGGCGTGGAGCTGGACGACAAAGGCCGTGAGCAGGCCGCCGGATTGATTGAACGGCTCGCCGGCCTGCCGATTCGGGCGCTGGTGTCGTCTCCGCTGTTGCGCTGCCGGCGCACCGTCGAACCGCTCGGCGAAGCGCTCGGCCTCGAGCCGCTGATCGAGGAGCGGCTGTCCGAGGTCGACTACGGAGCGTGGACCGGCGGGAAGATTGGCGAGCTGGCCAAAGAGCCGTTGTGGGCGGTGGTGCAGGCCCATCCCAGCGCCGCGGTGTTCCCCGACGGCGAAGGGCTGGCTGCGGTGCAGGCCCGCGCGGTCGCCGCGGTCCGTGAGCACGACCGGCGGCTGGCCGAGCAGCACGAGGGCGACGCGTTGTGGCTGGCGTGCACGCACGGCGACGTCATCAAGGCCGTCGTCGCCGACGCGCTGGGCATCCATCTGGACAGCTTTCAGCGCATCACCGCCGACCCGGCGTCGATGAGCGTCATCCGCTACACACCGCTGCGCCCGTTCGTGCTGCATGTCAATCACACCGGCGACCGGCTCACGGCCGCCCTGACGCCGCCGCCGGCGGCAGAAGGTGAGACACCATCCGGCGATGCGGTGGTGGGCGGCACCACCGGCTGAGTCGCCGACCGCGGAATTACGGTGCAGCGACAACTGCCGGTATTTTGGACACTGCCATGGCTCGTGCAATCCATGTTTTCCGTACACCCGACCGCTTCGTTGCCGGGACTGTCGGGCAGCCCGGCAACCGTACGTTCTACCTGCAGGCGGTACACGATGCCAGGGTGGTGTCGGTGGTGCTGGAAAAGCAGCAGGTGGCTGTTCTCGCCGAACGCATCGGGGCGTTGCTGCTGGAAGTGAATCGCCGCTTCGGCACCCCCGTCCCGCCGGAGACCAGCGAGGTCGAAGACCTCAGCCCGCTGGTCACCCCGGTCGACGCCGAGTTTCGGGTCGGCACCATGGGTTTGGGCTGGGACTCCGAAGCGCAGACGGTGGTGGTCGAACTGCTCGCGGTGACCGACGCCGAGTTCGACGCGTCGGTGGTACTCGACGACACCGAAGAGGGTCCGGACGCGGTCCGGGTTTTCCTGACACCGGAGTCGGCACGCCAGTTCGCCACCCGTTCGAATCGGGTCATCTCCGCGGGCCGCCCCCCGTGCCCGCTGTGCGACGAGCCGCTGGACCCCGAGGGACACATCTGCGCGCGCACCAACGGCTACCGGCGTAGCGCGTTGCTCGAGTCTGACGATGACCCCGAGGTGTGACGATCGGGAGGTGCTGCGGCGCGGCGAGCTGACCGTTCTGGGACGGATACGCTCGGCGAGCAACGCCACCTTCCTGTGCGAGGCGAGTCTGGGTGAGCGCACCGTGCATTGCGTCTACAAGCCGATCCGCGGGGAGCAGCCGCTGTGGGATTTTCCCGACGGCACGCTGGCCGACCGCGAAGTCGGCGCGTATCTGGTGTCCGAGCAGCTCGGCTGGAGCATGGTGCCTTACACCGTCATCGGCGACGGACCGGTCGGTCACGGCATGCTGCAACTGTGGGTGCATCAACCCGGCGACACCGACGACAGCGATCCGCCGGCCGGGCCTGACCTGGTCGACCTGTTCCCGGCGGGCAAGTTGCCGGCGGGTTATCTGCCGGTGCTGCGGGCCCGTGATTACGCCGGCGACGAAGTCGTCTTGATGCATGCCGACGACGTGCGGTTGCGGCGGATGGCGGTCTTCGACGTGCTGGTCAACAACGCCGACCGCAAAGGCGGCCACATTCTGCATGCGCTGGACGGGCAGGTGTACGGGGTCGACCACGGTGTCTGCCTTCACGTCGAAGACAAGCTGCGCACGGTGCTGTGGGGTTGGGCCGGCAAACCCGTTGACGACGACACCCTGGAAGTGGTCTCCGGACTTGTCGACGCGCTCGCCGGGCCGTTCGCACAGACCCTGGCTGAGCACCTCACTGCGCTGGAGGTCGCCGCGCTGCGCCGTCGGGCCCGCGGACTGCTCGACAATCCCGTGATGCCGAGCCCGGACCGGCATCGACCCATTCCGTGGCCGGCGTTCTAGGGGACCGTCGAGTGTGCGGGTTTTGACCGCCAATCCGACCAAACCGCGACCACAAGCCACACACTCGGCCCGGATGACGCCCGGTTCGACAACGTTCCGAAGGGCAGCGGAGCTCCCTTGGCCGCCGTTCTCGATCACTTGCGTCACAGCAATTTCTAGGCCGGCGGGCACCCCTTGTGCCCACCTCTGAGCGACAACTCGGCTCGGCCACATCATCTGCCGGCGTTGAACGAAACTTGTCGCTCAGAGGTGGGCAACATCAACACCCACCCGGCCAGGGAGAAAAGTGACTGAAGTGACGCCCGGGATCGAGGGCCTCCTGCCGCATAAGTTCGGCAATACTGGTTCGGTGAGCCGGGCTGACAAACTGACCGACGCGGCGCTTGCCGCTGAGCTGGCTCAGCAGGCCGGGCGGCTCTTGTTGCAGGTCCGCGACGAAGTCGGTTTCGCCTATCCCTGGCTGCTCGGTGACATGGGCGACCGGCAGGCCAACGCTTTGCTGCTGGACCGGCTGCGCGCCGAACGTCCGGGCGACGCCGTACTCAGCGAGGAAGCCGACGACGACGTGTCGCGGCTGAACGCCGACCGGGTATGGATCATCGACCCGCTCGACGGCACCCACGAGTTCTCCATACCCGGCTGCCCCGACTGGGCGGTGCATGTGGCGCTCTGGCAGCGTGACGCTGGCCCGGCCGGTGCGATCACCGACGCGGCTGTCGCTCTGCCCGCGACCGGTGAGCTGTACCGCAGCGACACCGTCGCGGCCGGCTCGTCCGCGCATTCGGGTCCGATTCGGATCACCGCCAGCTCGCATCGGCCGCCGGCGGTGCTGTACCGGCTGGCCGACCGGCTCGACATCAAGACCGTGCGCATCGGCTCGGCCGGCGCGAAGGCGATGTCGGTGGTCCGCGGCGATACCGACGCCTACCTTCATGCGGGCGGGCAGTGGGAGTGGGACTCGGCCGCACCCGCCGGCGTGGTGTTGGCGGCGGGCATGCACGCGTCGCGGCTGGACGGCTCGGAGCTGCGGTACAACCGGCCCAACCCGTATCTTCCCGACCTGTTGATGTGCCGTCCGGAGCTGGCCGACATACTGCTGGCGGCGATCGCAAGCGCGGCGTAGCCGGGCGCGGCGGGTCGCCGCCAGTCCAACGTGGGTGCCATCCGGCTGGCGAGCTGACGCCAGACCTTACAGTCGACGGTATGCAATCGTGGTCGGCGCCGCCCATCCCGGCGCTGCCCGGACGGGGGCCGGAGCTTCGGCTTTATGACACGGCCGACCGGCAGGTCCGGCCGGTCACCGCCGGCCGGACTGCCACCATGTACGTCTGCGGCATCACCCCCTATGACGCCACCCACCTCGGGCACGCCGCGACCTACCTGGCGTTCGACTTGATTCACCGGTTGTGGCTGGACATCGGTCACGGTGTGTACTACGTGCAGAACGTCACCGATGTCGACGATCCGCTGTTCGAGCGCGCCGAGCGCGACGGGGTGGATTGGCGCGAACTCGCCGCGGGCGAAGTGGCGCTCTTCCGCGAGGACATGTCGGCGTTGCGGATCCAGCCGCCGCACGAGTACGTCGCGGCCACCGAGGCACTCGCCGAAATGGTCGAGCTGGTGGAGAAGATGCTGGCGTCCGGGGCGGCCTACAGCGTGGACGAGGCCGAACACTCCGACATCTATTTCCGCGCCGGTGCCACGGTGCAATTCGGTTACGAGTCCGGTTACGACCGGGACACCATGCTGAGGTTGTTCGCCGAACGCGGTGGCGACCCGGCTCGACCCGGCAAGGCCGATCCGCTTGACGCGCTGGTCTGGCGTGGCGCGCGGCCGGGCGAACCGAGCTGGCCGTCGCCGTTCGGTGCCGGCCGGCCGGGTTGGCACGTCGAGTGTGCGGCGATCGCGCTCAGCCGCATCCACACCGACGTCGACATCCAGGGTGGGGGCAGTGACCTGATCTTTCCGCATCACGAATTCACCGCCGCCCACGCCGAATGCGTCACCGGGGCGCGGCGATTCGCCCGGCATTACGTGCACGCCGGGATGATCGGCTGTAACGGGCACAAAATGTCCAAAAGCCTCGGCAACCTGGTGCTGGTGTCGACGCTGCGGAGCCAGGGCGTGTCACCGTCGGCGATCCGGTTGGGCCTGCTGGCCGGCCATTACCGCGCCGACCGCGACTGGACTGCCCAGGTGCTCGAGGACGCCACCGCCCGGCTCCAGCGGTGGCGCACCGCGAGTGCGCTGCCCGCCGGCCCGGACGTCGCGGACACCATCGCGCGGCTGCGCCGCTATCTGGCCGACGATCTCGACACACCCAAAGCGCTTGCCGCCGTTGACGGTTGGTGCACCGACGCACTGGAGTACGGCGGTCATAACGCCGGCGCGCCACGAGCGCTGGCGACCGCGGTGGACGCGCTGCTGGGGGTGGACCTGTAACCGTAGGGGTAGTTTGCCAGCCATGGCATCGGTTAACGGCAAGACTGTTCTCCTCACCGGCGCGGCCGGCGGCATCGGCGTGGAGGTGGCGCGCCGCCTGCACGACCGGGGCGCCAACCTGGTGCTCACCGACCTCGACGACGCGCAGCTCGACGCCTTGGCGACCCGGCTGGGTGGTGATCGGGTGCTCACCGTGGCCTCGGACGTGCGCGACTTCGCGGCCATGCAGGCGGTGGTCGACCAGGGCGTCGAGCGGTTCGGCGGCATCGACGTCGTGATCGCCAACGCCGGAATCGGCAGCTACGGATCGGTGCTGCAGGTCGATCCGAAGGCGTTTCGCCAACTTCTGGAGGTGAACGTCCTGGGGGTGTTTCACACGGTGCGGGCCGCGCTGCCCGCGGTGATCGAACGGCGGGGTTATGTGTTGATCGTCTCGTCGCTGGCGGCCTATGTGGCCTGCCCGGGCCTGGCCCCCTACAACGCCTCCAAGGCCGCAGTCGAGCAGTTCGCCAATGCGCTGCGCCTGGAAGTCGGCTACCGGGGTGTCGACGTCGGATCGGCCCACATGTCATGGATCGACACCGCGATGGTGAGCGACAGCTCAGCCGACCTGCCCACCTTCAAGGAAATGCTCTCCAAGCTGCCCGGGCCATTGAGCAGGACCACGTCGGTCGGCGGCTGTGGCCGGGCGTTCGTTCGGGGCATCGAGCGCCGCAGCAAGAGGATCAACAGCCCAGCCTGGGTAGGCCTCCTCCGCTGGTTGCGGCCGCTGGCCCCGCTGGGCGAAATTCCGGTGCGGCGGTTCGTCCCGGATCTGCTGCCGCGGATGGACGCCGAAGTCGCCGCGCTGGGTCGCTGGACCAGCGCCCACACCGACTCGCTCGAGAAGCGGTAGTCAGCGCCCGAAGCCGGGACGGCGGCGACGCAGATAACGCTCGAACTCCGCGGCCAACGCGTCGCCGTCGACCTTGCCCAGCGCCTCGTGCATGTCGACCTCGGCGTCGCCGCGTTGTTCCAGCGATTGCACGTATTCGGCGATCTCTTCGTCGTCTGCGGTCATCTCGCTGACCGCCTGCTCCCACTCCTCGGCTTGTGCGGGCAGATCCGCCAGCGGCACCTCGATGTCGAGCACGTCCTCGACGCGGCGCAGCAGCGCGACCGACGCCTTGGGGTTGGGCGGCTGGGAGACGTAATGCGGCACCGCAGCCCAGAACGTCACCGCCGGGATCCCGGCCGCCACGCAGGCGTCCTGGAACACTCCAGCGATACCGGTCGGCCCCTCGTAGCGCGTCTCCTCCAGGCCGAAGCGCCGCGCCGACTCCGGGGAGTACGCCGCACCCGACACCGGGACCGGTCGGGTGTGCGGCGTGTCGGCCAGCAGCGCGCCCAGGATCACGACGGTGTCCACATTGAGCTTGTCGGCGATCGCCAGCAGCTCGGCGCAGAACGTCCGCCAGCGCATGTTGGGTTCCACGCCGTGCATCAGCACGATGTCGCGGTCGCTGCCCGGCGGCCGGCAGTGCGAGATCCGCATGGCCGGCCACACCAGCTCCCGGGTGACGCCGTCTACTTGCCGGATGACCGGGCGATTCACCTGGTAGTCGTAGTAGGCCTCGTCGTCGATCTCCACGATCGGGTCGGCTTCCCAGATAGCGTCCAGGTGTTCCAGCGCATCGCTGGCGGCATCGCCGGCGTCGTTCCAACCCTCGAAAGCCGCCACGACGATGGTGTTGTGCAGTTCGGGCAACGGGGGACTGCTGTTGGCCGGGGTCACAGAATTCAGCCTAAAGGTTTGCACCGACCGGCGACGCGAGTCGCTGCGCAGCACTGATAACCGAGCCATTTCCATAGCCCGGCTATGCTTGTCACGATGACCTTGCTTTGGGAACGCAGCTGCAGGGACTCGATAACCGGCGCCGATGCGGCCGCACGAAATTCTCTTGGCCGCACTCTGGTTACCAATGGCAATGCCGACACGATCCGCAGGCTGGCGCGCGAGGACACCGCGATCGCCACGCGGTTCGCGTCGAGCTGGGCGTCCAGACGTCGGGTGACGACGTAGACTTTTCACCGTCGAGAGGCGTTGCAACGGATTTTTGGGGTCCTAGAGCCCCCTCGGTATCCGCCACGCTCGGCAGAGTCAAGGACGCCTTCCGTAACGGAAGGAAACGTATGTGAGCGCTGACGTGAACACCTTCGCGCCGAACATCCGCCCCGATTGCACCGACGAGCTGACGGCTGCCCTGCGCCAGCGGATCGTGGTGATCGACGGCGCCATGGGCACGGCGATCCAGCGGGACCGGCCCGACGAGGCCGGTTACCGCGGCGATCGGTTCACGGAGTGGCCGACCGCGCTTCAGGGCAACAACGATCTGCTTACCCTGACGCAGCCACAGATCATCGAGGGGATCCACCGCGAGTACCTCGAGGCGGGCGCCGACATCCTGGAGACCAACACGTTCAACGCGAACGCGATCTCGCTCTCCGACTACGACATGGCCGACCTCAGCTACGAGCTGAACTACGCCGGTGCCGCACTGGCCCGCAAAGCCGCCGATGAATTCAGCACACCGGACAAGCCCCGCTACGTCGCCGGCGCAATCGGGCCGACGACGCGCACCGCGTCTATTTCGCCCGACGTCAACGACCCAGGGGCCCGCAACGTCTCCTACGACCAGCTGGTCGCCGCCTACCTGGAGGCTGTCAACGGCCTGGTCGACGGTGGTGCCGACCTGATCATCATCGAGACGATCTTCGACTCGCTGAACGCCAAGGCTGCGGTGTTCGCCGTCGAGACGTTGTTCGAGGACCGCGGCCGCCGGTGGCCGGTGATCATCTCGGGCACCATCACCGATGCCTCCGGGCGGACGTTGTCCGGACAGGTCACCGAGGCATTCTGGAACTCGATCAGGCACGCCAAGCCCCTCGCAGTGGGCCTCAACTGCGCCCTGGGCGCGCCGGAGATGAGGCCCTACATCGCCGAGGTCGCGCGGATCGCGGACACCTTCGTCTCCTGCTACCCGAATGCCGGCCTGCCCAACGCGTTTGGCGAGTACGACGAGACCCCGGAGCGTCAGGCCGGATACATCGCCGACTTCGCCGAGGCCGGTCTGGTCAACCTGGTCGGTGGCTGTTGCGGGACCGCGCCGCCGCACATCGCCGAGATCGCCAAGGTTGTCGAGGGTAAGCAGCCGCGCGAGCTGCCGGAGATCCCGATGGCCACCCGGCTCTCGGGTCTGGAGCCGCTCAACATCACCAAAGACTCGCTGTTCGTCAACATCGGCGAGCGCACCAACATCACCGGCTCCGCCCGATTCCGCAACCTGATCAAGGCCGAGGACTACGACACCGCGTTGTCGGTCGCCCTGCAGCAAGTCGAGGTCGGCGCACAGGTCATCGACATCAACATGGACGAAGGCATGATCGACGGCGTCGCCGCGATGGACCGGTTCACCAAGCTGATCGCGGCCGAGCCGGACATCAGCCGCGTCCCGGTGATGATCGACTCCTCCAAGTGGGAGGTCATCGAGGCGGGCCTGAAGAACGTCCAGGGCAAGCCGATCGTCAACTCGATCTCGATGAAGGAGGGCGAGGAGAAGTTCATCCGTGAGGCACGGCTGTGCCGCAAGTACGGCGCCGCCGTCGTCGTGATGGCCTTCGACGAGCAGGGGCAGGCCGACAACCTGGAGCGCCGCAAACAGATCTGCGGGCGGGCCTACCGGATCCTGACCGAAGAGGTCGGCTTCCCGCCCGAGGACATCATCTTCGACCCGAACTGCTTCGCCCTGGCGACCGGTATCGAGGAGCACGCGACCTACGGGATCGACTTCATCGAGGCCTGCGCGTGGATCAAGGAAAACCTTCCCGGGGTGCACATCTCCGGCGGTATCTCGAATGTGTCGTTCTCGTTCCGGGGCAACAACCCCGTCCGCGAAGCGATCCACGCGGTGTTCCTGTTCCACGCCATCAAGGCCGGCCTGGACATGGGCATCGTCAACGCCGGTGCGCTGGTGCCCTACGACTCGATCGACCCCGAATTGCGGGACCGCATCGAGGACGTCGTTTTGAACCGTCGCGAGGACGCCGCCGAGCGGCTGCTGGAGATCGCCGAACGGTTCAACAAGACGGACAAGAGCGAGGATGCCAAGGCGGCCGAGTGGCGCAGTCTGCCGGTGCGTGAACGGATCACGCACGCGCTGGTCAAGGGCATCGACGCCCACGTCGACGACGACACCGAGGAATTGCGCGCCGAGATCGCCGCCGCCGGTGGCCGCCCGATCGAGGTGATCGAGGGCCCGCTGATGGACGGCATGAACGTCGTCGGTGACCTGTTCGGCTCGGGCAAGATGTTTTTGCCCCAGGTCGTGAAGTCGGCGCGGGTGATGAAGAAGGCCGTCGCGTACCTGCTGCCGTACATCGAGGAGGAGAAAGCAGGGGCGAGCGCAGCGACGGGGGATGGTCCAGCCTCCGGCACCACCTCCTCCAAGGACACCAACGGCACGATCGTGATGGCGACCGTGAAGGGCGACGTCCACGACATCGGCAAGAACATCGTCGGAGTTGTCCTGCAGTGCAACAACTTCGAAGTGATCGACCTCGGTGTGATGGTGCCCGCCGAGAAGATCCTGGCCGCAGCGCAGGAGCACGACGCCGACATCATCGGGCTGTCCGGGCTGATCACCCCATCTCTGGACGAGATGGTCAACTTCGCCGCAGAGATGGAACGCGAAGGGTTGAAAATTCCGCTGCTGATCGGCGGCGCGACCACCTCGCGCGCCCACACCGCCGTCAAGGTGGCGCCGCGTCGTAGCGGTCCGGTGGTATGGGTGAAGGACGCGTCCCGCTCGGTGCCGGTCGCTGCGGCGCTGCTCGACGACAAGCAGCGGCCAGGCCTGCTGGAGGCCACCGAGAAGGATTACGCCGCGCTGCGCGAACGGCACGCGCAGAAGAACGAGCGGCCGACGCTGACCCTGGAGAAGGCGCGCGCCAACCGGACGCCGATCGACTGGGACGGCTACACGCCGCCGGTGCCTGCCCAGGGCGTTGGTGTGCGGGAAGGCGTGCGGGAGTTTCACGACTACGACCTCGCCGAGTTGCGCGACTACATCGACTGGCAACCGTTCTTCAACGCCTGGGAGATGAAGGGCAGGTTCCCCGACATCCTCAACAACCCGGCCTCGGGTGAGGCCGCCCGCAAGCTCTACGACGACGCGAGTGAGATGCTCGACACCCTGATCAAAGAGAAATGGCTGACCGCCAACGCGGTGATCGGCTTCTTCCCGGCGAACGCGGTCGGCTCGGGTATTGAAGACATCGAGGTCTACACCGACGACACCCGCAGCGAGGTGCTGACCACGCTGCACCACCTGCGCCAGCAGGGCGAGCACCGCGAGGGCATTCCGAACCGGTCGCTGAGCGACTTCGTCGCGCCCAAAGACACCGGGCTGGCGGACTATGTCGGCGCTTTCGCCGTCACCGCCGGGCTCGGCATCCACGACCGGATCTCGGAGTTCAAGGCGGCCAACGACGACTACAGTGCGATCCTGCTGGAGTCGATCGCCGACCGGCTGGCGGAGGCATTCGCCGAACGGATGCACCAACGGGTCCGCCAGGAGTTCTGGGGATACCAGCCCGACGAGCAGCTGGACAACGACGCACTCATCGGCGAGAAGTATGTGGGAATCCGCCCTGCGCCCGGCTACCCGGCTTGCCCGGAGCACACCGAGAAAGCGACGCTCTGGAACTTGATGGACGTCAAAGAGCGGACCGGCATCGAGCTGACCGAGTCGATGGCGATGTGGCCCGGTGCGGCCGTCAGCGGCTGGTATTTCTCGCACTCCCAATCGCAGTACTTCGTGGTTGGTCGGATGGCCCAGGACCAGGTCGCCGACTACGCGAAGCGCAAGGGTTGGACCCTGCCTGAAGCCGAACGCTGGCTGGCCCCTAACCTCGGCTACAACCCGGAGGACTGAGCTCCGGAGCCGGTCGCGGTCGACGTCAGCTGCGGCCCAGGCCCTCGAGGTACGCGACGGCTGCCGCCCGCGACTCGGGGTCGTGCAGCGCGGTGACCAGCGAATCCGCGTCGTTCCATGCCCGGACTGCGCCGACCATGCCCTCGGTCACCGCGTTCGTGTGTTGCTTGGTGGCGGTCAAGGTGAACGCTGACTTGCCGACCAGCTGAGCAACCAGGTCATCGACAGCGGCGTCCAGGCCGGCCGCGGGCACCACCCGGTTCAGGAAGCCGATTGCGAGAGCTTCGGCCGCGCTGAACGGGCGGCAGGTCATCACCAGCTCCTTGGTTCTGGCCGGGCCGATCTCCCGGACCAGCCGGGGGATGCCGCCCCAGGCCAGCGGGATGCCCAGGTCGACCTCAGGAATGGCGAAGCGGGTGTCTTCGGCGGCGATGCGCAGATCACACGCCGCAGCCAGCACCACCCCGCCACCTACGCAATGGCCGTGGAGGCGGGCGATCGTTACCGCTTTCATCGCCTCGATCGCCTCGGCCATTCGGCGTCCGGCGTCCGCCGCCGCGCGCCCCACCGCGCCTGGGGCCGCATCGCCCGATTCGGGGGCGGTGCTGAACGCCGCGAGGTCCGCTCCGGCGCTGAAAGCTCGCCCATGACCCGCCACCACGACCACTTTCACTTCCGCCAGAGTGTCCAGATGGCGGGCGGCGTCGACCAATTGCTGTAAGACGGCAGTGCTCAGCGGGTTCAACTTGTCCGGGCGATTCAGCGTAATATCTGCCCGCTGACCGTCGACCGCGAGCTGGATCTCGGAGAACTGCATGCCTCACCGTACGTGCCGAACAGCGCCGGGCCGTTGGGCGGCGAGGACACCGTGAGCCGTGCCGCCCGGATCGCGTCGGTGGCCGCCCTGGGCGGGCTGATTTTCGGCTACGACGTCTCGGTGACCAACGGCGCCGTCGACGCGCTGGAAGGTGAATTCCAAGCAGGCAGCGTTTTGCTGGGCGCCGCAGCGGCGGGGGCCTTGGTGGGCGCCGCGGCAGGGGCGATCGTCGCCGGCCGGGTCGCGGACCGGCTGGGCCGGCTGTCGATGATGAAGCTCGCGGCGGCGCTGTTCTTCGTCGGTGCCTTCGGGGTCGGTCTGGCCGGCAATATCTGGGGCGTCATCGTCTTCCACGTCGTGGGCGGTGTCGGTATCGGTATCGCGTCGGCCGTCGTCCCGGCGTACATCGCTGAGATTTCCCCGCCGCACATCCGCGGCCGGCTCGGCTCCCTGCAGCAACTGGCCATCGTGACGGGCATCTTCTTGGCGCTGGCGGTGGACTGGCTGCCCTTTCATCTCGCGGGCGGGCCCCGCGGCGAACTGTGGCTGGGGCTGTCCGCGTGGCGCTGGACATTTCTGGCCGAGGCGATCCCGGCGCTGCTCTACGGCGCGTTGGCGTTCACGATTCCGGAGTCACCGCGCCATCTTATTGCGTCGCAACGTATTCCGGAGGCCCGCCGGGTGCTGGCCCTGCTGCAGGGTGACGACGACGCCGAGATCACCGTGCAGCGGATCACCGAGACGCTGAGCCACCAAGACCCGCCGTCGTGGCGTGATCTGCGCAGGCCAACCGGCGGTCTGTATGCCGTCGTGTGGATCGGCATCGGGCTGGCCGTCTTCCAGCAGCTGTGCGGCATCAACGTGATCTTCTACTACGGCGATGCGCTGTGGCAGGCGGTGGGATTCGGCGAAGGCTCTTCGTACCTCATCGCCGTCGTCACGTCGGTGGTCAATGTGGTGATCACCTTGGTGGCCGTCGCGCTGATTGACAAGGTGGGCCGCAGGCCGCTGCTGCTGAGCGGGTCGGCGGTCATGGCATTGATGCTGGCGACGATGTCCGGCGTCTTCGCCAGCGCGCCGATCAGGGACGGCAAGCCGAAGCTCGACGGCGCGTTGGGACCGCTGGCGCTCACCGCCGCGAACCTGTTCGTCGTCGCGTTCGCGGTGTCGTGGGGGCCGATAGTGTGGGTGCTGCTCGGCGAAATCTTTCCCAATCGCTTACGCGCCGCCGGGGCTGGATTGGCTGCGGCCGCGCAATGGTTGGCCAATTTCACGATCGGTTTCACCTTCCCGGCCGTCCGGCACTCGCTGAGCTTCGCTTACGGCTGCTACGCCTTGGCCGCGGCGCTGTCCTTTGCGTTCGTCTGGCGGTGGGTCCGCGAGACCAAGGGCCTACACCTGGAAGACCTGCACCCCTGAGACGTAATCGCCGTGACTTCGCTACGACGTACGTGGAACAATCGCTGGCCGTGAAGACCTTCGAGGAGTTGTTCGCCCAACTCGGCGAGCGCGCTCACGATCGGCCGCCAGGCAGCGCCACCGTCGCAGCACTGGACGCCGGCGTGCATGCGATCGGCAAGAAGATCCTCGAAGAGGCCGGTGAAGTGTGGCTGGCCGCCGAACACGAACCCGACGACGCGCTGGCCGAAGAGATCAGCCAGTTGCTGTACTGGACGCAAGTGCTGATGGTGGCGCGGGGGCTGGGGCTCGACGACGTGTACGAGAAGCTGTGATGCTGCGGGTCGCGGTTCCCAATAAAGGCGCCCTGAGTGAGCCCGCCGTCGAGATTCTTGGGGAGGCGGGGTACCGGCGCCGCAGCGATCCGAAAGACTTGACCGTCATCGACCCGCACAACCACGTCGAGTTCTTTTTCCTGCGGCCCAAAGACATTGCCATCTACGTCGGGTCGGGTGAACTGGACTTCGGAATCACCGGACGGGATCTTGCGCTCGAATCGCAAGCGCCGGTGCGCGAACGTCTGGCGCTGGGCTTCGGGTCGTCGAGCTTTCGTTATGCCGCTCCTGCCGGTCGCAGCTGGACGGTAGCCGATCTGGCCGGCCGCCGGATCGCCACCGCCTATCCCAACCTGGTACGAAAAGATCTGGCGGGCAGAGGAATTGATGCCGAAGTCATCCGGCTCGACGGCGCAGTGGAGATTTCGGTGCAGCTCGGGGTGGCCGATGCGATCGCCGACGTGGTGGGATCCGGCCGCACCCTGAGCCTGCATGATCTGGTCGCGTTCGGGGAGTCGCTGTGCGATTCCCAGGCAGTGTTGATCGAGCAGGCCGAACCGGCGCGCGACAGTAAAGATTCCGCCCGGGATCAGCTGGTGGCCCGGGTCCAGGGCGTGGTCTTCGGTCAGCAATACCTGATGCTGGATTACGACTGTCCGCGCGCCGCCCTCGACGAAGCCACGTCGATCACGCCCGGGCTGGAGTCCCCGACGATCGCGCCGCTGGCCGACCCGGAGTGGGTGGCGGTGCGGGCGCTGGTGCCCCGCCGCGACGTCAACGCGACCATGGATGACCTCGCCGCGATCGGCGCGAAAGCAATCCTGGCGTCCGACATCAGGTTCTGCCGTTTCTGAGTTGACACGGATTATCGCCAGATGCGGCATGCCGTTGCCCGGCGCAGATACTCTGTCGCGGATCAATAGTGGCGCGCGGCCATGCCTATATCGAACGAACGCCGAAGGCTTTCGGTGAAGGGAAGAAAATCAGCGGTGGTGGCCGCAATCAGTGTTCGAGGGCTTTGACGGCCATGCGCAGGCATTGACGTCGGTCGTGTCACCGTAGCCGCCGCCGGTGAACACACCGTAGGCGCTGCCGTTGGTGCCGGTGTAGGTGGCGCCGCCGCCTCCACCGCCGCCGCCGGAATTTTGTACGGTCAGTGACCACCCCTTGCCTTCCAGGCCCGTCTTGTAGGAGTCCATGACTTGGACCGGGGACCCGTTGACCAGAAAGTGCTCGTGGATACCGTTCTCCTGAACTGGGTCAGGACCGTCGGTCCGCTGAGTGTTCGCCGGTGCGACGATCAGCGATTGCAGGTCCGCAGTGCCGCCGGTGGTTGTCGCCGGTGCGGCGGTTGTGGCCGGAGATGACGTCGCCGAAGACGTTTCCCTCGCGGTGGTGGGGCTGCTTGTCGCGGTTTTCGACTGCGATGAGCTGCTGCAGGCTGCGGCGACCAGGCCGGTGGAGATCGCTATGGCCGACAGGACGTAGGTAACGCAGCGCATGGTGCCTCCGTACTCCTCCGCTTTTGTTCAAGCCCACTGCGGGACAGAATGACTACACGTTGTGACCGTAGGAACCGTACCGTTAAATCCGCGGGTAGTCATAAAGATCGGCAATCACCGGTCCTGTGCGGCATAGGTCGCGCGGAAAGCAAGCAAGGGCCGTTCCGGGCGCCTTGTTTGCCCCAGCGTCAGCACTGCTGCTGTGTTAGCGTCCCGCTAGACATCCAGGAGGGATCGCCATGACGCACGTCTACGTTCTGCTGCTGGCCCTGGGAATCGGTGTGATCGCCGGCTTGCGTTCTATGACGGCGCCGGCCGTCGTTGCGTGGGCGGCCTACCTGCACTGGATCCCGTTGAGCCAAACCTGGGCGTCCTGGATGGGCAACCTGGTGACCGTCATCGTCTTCACGTTGCTGGCGGCGGGGGAGTTGGTCGTCGACAAACTTCCCAAGACACCCGCCCGCACCGCACCGCCGTCCTTCATCGGCCGGATCGTCTCGGGCGCGTTCACCGGCGCTGTCATCGGCGCCGGATGGCATTACACCTGGAGTGCGCTGGGCGCCGGCATCATCGGCGCCGTCCTGGGCACCCTGGGCGGCTACCACGCCCGCGCACGCCTCACCAACGCCGCCCACGGCCGCGGCACTCCGATCGCGTTGCTCGAAGACGCCATCGCGGTGCTGGGCGGTTTCGGGCTCGCAGCGCTCGCAACTGTTCTGTGACAAAGGTTTTCGACGCCATCGTGGTGGGCGCGGGGCAGGCCGGTCCGCCGCTCGCGGGCCGGTTGACCGCCGCCGGTCACACCGTCGCCGTTGTGGAGCGCAAACTTGTCGGGGGCACCTGCGTCAACACCGGGTGCATCCCGACCAAGACGCTGGTCGCCAGTGCCCACGCCGCGCATCTGGCCCGCCGCGGCGCCGAATACGGCGTCGCCACCGGATCGGTCACCGTCGACATGGCGAAAGTCAAGGCGCGCAAGGACGACATCATGCTCGCCGACCGGCACGGAGTCGAAGACTGGCTGACCGGCATGGACGGCTGCACACTCATCCGCGGGCACGCCCGCTTCACCGGGCCGCACACCGTGCAAGTGGGTGACGACGTCTTGGCGGCCGACCGGATCTTCCTCAACGTCGGGGGCCGCGCAGTAGCACCCGACATCCCGGGTTTGGCCGACGTCGACTACCTCACCAACGTGTCGATTCTCGAACTCGACAACGTCCCCGACCATCTCGTGATCATCGGCGGCAGCTACATCGCGCTGGAATTCGCCCAGATGTACCGCCGCTTCGGCGCCCAGGTGACCGTCGTCGAGAAGGGATCGCGGCTGGCAGCACGCGAAGACGATGACGTCTCCGAAGCGGTCCGGGCAATCTTGGAAGCCGAGGGCATCGAGGTGGTCGTCGATGCGGATGACATCCGAATCACTAAGCAGGAGCATGGGTTTGCGGTGACGGCGCGCGCCGGCGGCGCACCGATCCGGGGCAGTCATCTGCTGGTGGCGGTCGGGCGGCGGCCCAACACCGACGATCTGGGCCTCGAGCTGGCCGGTGTCGCGACCGACGCCCGCGGCTACATCACCGTCGACGATCAATGCAAAACCGGCGTCGACCACATCTGGGCGATGGGCGACTGCAACGGCCGCGGCGCGTTCACCCACACCTCCTACAACGACTTCGAGATCGTCGCCGCCAACTTGCTCGACGACGACCC
Organism: uncultured Actinomycetota bacterium; assembly: GCA_963767765.1. Lineage (GTDB taxonomy): Bacteria > Actinomycetota > Actinomycetes > Mycobacteriales > Mycobacteriaceae > Mycobacterium. Next base: position 40,746 of record CAVYEX010000001.1, read on the forward strand.
ACGTCGGCTCAGCGACCGGATCACCACCTACGCGCTCTACATCGATCCGCCACTGGGACGCGCCGGAATGACCGTCGGGCAGGTGCGCGCTTCAGGTCGTCCCGCCTTACTGTGTCGGCGACCGATGACCAAAGTCGGCCGCGCAGTGGAAAAGGGTGAGACGCAGGGCTTTATGAAGATCGTGGTCGACGCCGAGACGGAACAGATCCTGGGTGCTGCCGTTCTCGGTGTCGGTGGCGACGAAGTCATCCACGGCATCCTCGACGTGATGTCGGCGAAAGCGCATTACACCACGCTGTCGCGCACCATGCACATCCACCCGACGGTCAGCGAGCTGATACCCACCATGCTGCAAGAGATGTCGCCGTTGCAGTAGCCGGTGCAGAGTCAGGCCGCCGGCTGCTCCGGCCAGCCGGGGTACGGCGGCGGCGTCCCGCCGAAGGCCGGGCACAGCGCCTGATGCGGGCACCAGTCGCACAGCCGTGACGGGCTGGGCCGGAAATCACCTGCGACGCCGGCGGTTTGGATTGCCCGCCAGATCGCGGCCAGCGTCTTCTCGAACCGCAGCAGCTCGTCACGGTCGGGGGTGTAGTCGAGCAGCTGACCGTCGGCCAGGTAGATCAGCCGCAGTCGGGTGGGCAGCACGCCGCGCGACCGCAGCAGCGCCACCGCATAGAACTTCATCTGGAACAGCGCCTTGAACTCGGCCAGCGCTCGTGCCGCCGGCGGCGCTTTGCCCGTTTTGTAGTCCACGACCCGCAGCTCGCCGGTGGGTGCCTGATCAATCCTGTCGATGAAACCGCGAAGCAGCGTGCCGTCGGCCAGTTCGACCTCGACGCGCTGCTCGCAGCTTTGCGGGTCGAAGCGGGTCGGATCTTCCAGCCGGTAATAGCCCGACAACAGTGCGCACGCCTCCTCGAGCAGCTCGCGACGCTGCTCGGCGTCGAATTCCTGTGCTGTTCCCGGCTTCTCGGCGATGACCCGGTCCCACGCCGGGCCGACGAGGGCCTTGGCGGTGGCAAAGCCGCGCTCGGCGGCGGGTAGACCGTACAGCTGTTCCAGCGCGGCGTGTACCACCGATCCGCGCAGCTGCGCGGTCGACGGCGGCTCCGGCAACCGGTCGATCGCCCGGAAGCGGTACAGCAGCGGGCATTGTTTGAAATCCGCCGCCCGCGACGGCGACAGCGCCGGTCGCCGAAAGGCGTCCTCACCCGGCTGTGCGCGCATAGCAGCAGCCTAGAAGTGGGTGCCGACAACCCCGCGCATCAGTGTCGGCGCGTCTGCTGGCAGGCTGGGCAACTGTGTCCTTCAACCGGCCCGTTCGTGGTCGGTGACCGTGTCCAGCTCACCGACGCCAAGGGTCGGCACTACACAATGCTGCTCAAGGCCGGCGGCGAATTCCACACCCATCGCGGCGCCATCGTCCACGACGCGGTGATCGGGCTGCCGGAGGGCAGCGTCGTGAAATCGGCCAGCGGCGAACCCTTTCTGGTGCTGCGCCCGCTGCTGATCGACTACGTGATGTCGATGCCGCGGGGGGCTCAGGTGGTCTATCCGAAGGACGCCGCGCAGATCCTGCACGAGGGCGACATCTTCCCGGGGGCGCGGGTGCTGGAGGCCGGGGCGGGCTCTGGCGCGCTGACCTGCTCGCTGTTGCGCGCGGTCGGTCCGCACGGCGCGGTGACGTCCTACGAGGTGCGCCCCGACCACGCCGAGCACGCCCGCCGCAATGTGGAGGCGTTCTTCGCGAGCGCGCCGGACAACTGGCGGCTGGTCATCGCCGACCTCGCCGACTGCGATCTGCCCGACGGGGCGGTCGACCGGGCGGTGCTGGACATGCTGGCGCCGTGGGACGTGCTCGACCCCGTGTCACGGGTGGTAGCCGCCGGTGGTGTGTTGATGATTTATCTGGCCACCGTGACTCAGCTGTCGAAGACCGTCGAGGCGTTGCGCGGGCAGCAGTGCTGGACCGAACCGCGGGCCTGGGAGACACTGCAACGCGGTTGGCACGTCGTCGACCTCGCCGTGCGCCCGATGCACACGATGCGCGGCCATACCGCGTTTCTGGTGTCGGCGCGGCGGCTGGCTCCCGGCGCCGTCACGCCGACACGGTTGCGCCGCAAGCGGCAGCTGTAACCGCTTCGGGTGCGCCCGCGAGTCGAGTCTGCGGACACGGCGCCCGAACTGCGGCCACGGTCGGCCGCTTGGGCCCGGGCGCGCCCTGAGCGCAGAGTCGACGGACGCCGAAGTCAATCGTCGCTGCGATGCAAACCCCGGCGCACCGACAGCAGCTCGAATTCCGGATGCGCGGCCACCAGCCGTTCGGCCGAGTCGAGCACCCGCACGGCATGGCTGCGCTCACCTGATACCGCCGCCACCCCGATGCCCGCGCGCCGGTGCAGGTCGGGCGAGCCGGTCTCGGCGACCGAGACGTCGAACTTTCGTCGTAGCTCGGCGATCACCGGGCGGATCACCGACCGCTTCTGCTTCAGCGACCGCACGTCGCCGAGCAGCAGGTCGAATTCGAGCCAGCCGATCCACATCGGGCGGGTCACGGAGGGGGAGCCGGGGCGGGGCTGGGGTGCGGGGAGCCGAATTCCAGCAGCGCGGCGGCGGACTGTTGAGCCAGCTGCCAGCCGCCCTGGTAGGACTTGAAATCCATCGGAAACGAAAAGCCGCTGACGCCTGCTGCGCTGACATTGATGGTGGCCGTGGCCTCCGCGGGATCCCGATCCGACCAGGCGACGTCGCTGGCCTGGAAGGTCGGTGGTGCGAACCCGTTGGCCAGCAATGCACTGGCGAACTTGTCCAGCGCGCCGGCGTCTTCAGGGGTGGCGCCTTCGATCAGGTTGAGTTTTGAGCTGCCCGGTACCGACGGGTCGGCAAGCCGGTACAGCACGTCAGTCAAAGCTTGTGGTGGCGGGGCCGGGGGCCGCGTCGGCACCGGTCGCGGACTCGATGCCGCCGGTGTCGCCGAGGTCGACGCGGGCGCGGTCGCCGGATGCTTGTGCGCGCAGCCGGATAATACGAGCGCCGCCACGACGGTGGCGGCGACCAGCACGGCCAACAGCTGTCGGCACATCCTCCCAGCGGCTAGCCCTGCGCGGCGTCCAGCAACGCTTTCGCTGACGAGCGCGACAGCTTCCACCCCCCCTGGTCGAGGAAGGACAGCGTCCGGGTGGTCGGCGGCAGTTGCGGGCCGGTCGCGGTGACGTCCGCGTTCACCATGCTCGGACCGGTCGACTGAATGTTGGTGATGTTGAAGGTCAGCGGCAGTTGTCCGGCCGAGGCTGCTTGTCGCAGCTTGTTGTCGGCGATGCTGCCCTCGCCTCTGCCGATGCCACCGGAAATGAGGTCGCTTTTGTTGGCGAACGGGACATTGGGGTCTTGCAGGGCGTTGAGCACCTCGGTCAGCTGGTCGGCGGTCGGTACGTCGGCGGGAGCCAGCGGCAACGGCGCTCCGAACACCACCGGCTGCACGTGGGGCCCGACCGCGGTGACCGTTGCAATGGACGTCACACCGGCGGCGGCCGCGCCGATTGCCGCGGCGGCTGCCACGCCTGTGGCTAGCAGTTTCAGGGTCACTGGGTTCCTTTCGATCAGCCCGACTGGAAGCAATGTTATCGCTGAGACGAGTGTGTCGTATTTCGAGTACGCGCACGAATCGCCAATCGCCGGTAGCTTTGACGTATCCACCGCGCCAAACTCCGGCGTGGGAAAGGGGCTAACGATGGGTGAGTCAGAACGTGAAACGTTCAGGAACCCTCGCGGACGCGGTGTTTCGGGCGACGATGCGGCCGAGCTAGAAGAGCTTCGTCGTGAGGCCGCCGCGCTGCGTGAGCAGCTCGAGCACGCGGTCGGGCCGCAGGGCGCCATCCGCGGTGCCCGCGACGTGCACCAGCTCGAGGCTCGCATCGACTCACTCGCTTCCCGCAATTCCAAGCTGATGGAGACCCTCAAGGAAGCCCGCCAACAGCTGCTGGCGCTGCGCGAGGAAGTAGACCGGCTCGGACAACCCCCGAGTGGATACGGTGTGCTGCTGTCGGTTCAAGACGATGAGACCGTCGACGTGTTCACCTCCGGGCGCAAGATGCGCCTGACCTGCTCGCCCAACATCGACGTGCACTCGATGAAGAAGGGGCAGACGGTTCGGCTGAACGAGGCGTTGACCGTCGTCGAGGCCGGCACGTTCGAGTCGGTCGGGGAGATCTCCACGCTGCGCGAGATCTTGGGCGACGGCCACCGCGCCCTGGTCGTCGGCCACGCCGACGAGGAGCGCATCGTCTGGCTCGCCGAGCCGCTGGTCGCCGAGGATCTGCCGGACGGTGCGGCGGACTCCGCCGCCGACGACGAGCGTCCTCGCAAGCTGCGCCCGGGTGACTCGCTGCTGGTCGACAGCAAGGCCGGGTACGCGTTCGAACGCATCCCCAAGGCCGAGGTCGAAGACCTGGTCCTCGAAGAGGTGCCCGACGTCAGCTACGACGACATCGGTGGACTGGGCCGGCAGATCGAGCAGATCCGCGACGCCGTGGAGCTGCCGTTCCTGCACAAGGAGCTGTACCGGGAGTACGCGCTGCGCCCGCCCAAAGGCGTGCTGCTGTACGGCCCGCCCGGCTGCGGTAAAACGTTGATCGCCAAGGCTGTCGCCAACTCGCTGGCCAAGAAGATGGCCGAGGTCCGCGGCGACGACGCGCGCGAAGCCAAGTCGTACTTCTTGAACATCAAGGGTCCCGAGCTGCTCAACAAGTTCGTCGGCGAGACCGAACGCCACATTCGGCTGATCTTCCAGCGCGCCCGCGAGAAGGCATCCGAGGGCACCCCGGTCATCGTGTTCTTCGACGAGATGGACTCGATCTTCCGTACCCGCGGCACCGGAGTGTCGTCCGATGTCGAGACGACGGTGGTGCCGCAGCTGCTCAGCGAGATCGACGGCGTCGAGGGACTGGAAAACGTCATCGTGATCGGAGCGTCCAACCGCGAGGACATGATCGACCCGGCGATCCTGCGGCCCGGCCGGCTCGACGTCAAGATCAAGATCGAGCGGCCCGACGCCGAATCGGCCCAGGACATCTTCTCCAAGTACCTCACCGAGGCGCTGCCGGTGCACGCCGACGACCTCGCCGAGTTCGGTGGGGACCGGTCGCTGTGCATCAAGTCGATGATCGAAAAGGTCGTCGAGCGGATGTACGCCGAAATCGACGACAACCGGTTCCTGGAAGTCACTTACGCGAACGGCGACAAAGAAGTCATGTACTTCAAGGACTTCAATTCCGGGGCGATGATCCAGAACGTCGTCGACCGGGCGAAGAAGAACGCGATCAAGTCGGTGCTGGAAACCGGTCAGCCGGGTCTGCGCATTCAGCACCTGCTGGATTCAATCGTCGACGAGTTCGCCGAGAACGAGGACCTGCCCAACACCACCAACCCCGACGACTGGGCCCGGATCTCGGGGAAGAAGGGCGAGCGGATCGTCTACATCCGCACCCTGGTCACCGGCAAGAGCTCGAGTGCGTCCCGTGCGATCGACACCGAGTCCAACCTCGGCCAGTACCTGTAAGACTTTCCTTCACCGCGCCAGAGCCTCCGCACGCCGATACGCCGGTCAGCCGCTGACCAGCGAATAGCTGTTGGTCAAGTCGTCTTGTAGGACCTGCGCGGCATAGGTAGTGGTGTCGATGCGCAACGGGTCTGTCAGCACTCGTGACTGGTAGGACCATCCGGTCGGCAAGTTGAGCCGCGCGCCGAGCCCCGGGAGGTCGGTGCGCGATAGGTCGGGATCGGCCATCTGGCTCCAGGTCTGCATGACCCAGCGCCGCAATGCGGCGTCTTGCAGTTCGTAGATCTCTTCTCCGGCGTCATAGGTGAAAACCGTGTGGCGGTTGACCTGATTGGCGGTGTAGGGCGCCGGGTTCATCCCCGACAGCAGCACCGTGGCCTGCAGCACCATCTCGATCCCGCCGAAGGTCTTGGTGATCCGGGGGCCTTGGGATTGCTTCTCGATCCCGTTCATCAGCCAGTAGCGCGGCCCGTTGAGCAGCACGGCGGCCGCCCCGTTCTCGGTGGCTATGGCGTGCGGGTCGAGCGCCGACCACAGCTCCGCGGGACAGTCGTTGAGCGGGAAGCTGTTGTAGACGGCGGCCTGCGGACCCGCTTCGCCCGGGGTGACCAAAAGCACCTCGCCGTAGCGCTTACCCGAGAGGCCGGTAATTGGTTCGCGAAGCGCGTCAGCGGACACGAGGTGAAGTTAATTCCTCGCAGCACCGGCGTCAACAGGAACCGGCTGCGGATCAGCGGTCAAGTAGTCCCTGCTCAGCGCCAGGGCGGTCACGGTGGCGACGATGAGCAGGTAGACCGGCAGCAGGTGCGAGTAAGCCGTGTAACCGATGGCGAAGTGGATGACGAGCGCGGGCACTGTCCCGCACAGCCACCCCAGCAGAAGGCACCACCAGACCCACCGTTGACCGCGCCGCCATCCCCACATGCTGATGAGCAGCACGGCCAGGCCCGCCCCGATGAGGGCACCGCCGAAGCCCGCCCGGTCATGGGCGATATAGGGCAACAGATGCGGGTCGGCGGCCCGGAGATCTCGGGCGTGCGTGTTCATGAAATCCAGATCGGTGGGCACGAATACCGACGTCATGCCGACAGTCGAAATGACCGCTCCAGCCACGGCCAAGCCGCCGCCGACGCCGATCATCAGCAGCTGCCCCCCGAGGGCCCGACGTCGCTGCGCCTCGGGTCCTTCGACGACGGGTGGCCAGTGTGGCTCAGTCGGGCCGTGGCGCACCGCCAGCACGAGCATCGGGAGTAAGGCGACGACGACCAGCGTGTGCAGCGGTTCGACGAATCCGCCGGTGCCCAGAAAGTAGAAGTAGCTTCCGAAGGCCACCGCGCCGGAGATCAGCAGGGTCCGCCGCGCCCACCGGTAGCCCATGCGCATTGCCTGCGCGAGCCCGAGATAGAGAATCCCGATACCGATCATGTTGCCCGCCATGGTGATTCGATCGTGCTGCAAGAAACCGATCAAGTGCTCGTTAAGGCGATGCAGGTCGGTGACCGAGGCACCGAGATAGTCGCGGTCGTACCACAGCAGGACCGGCCCCACCGCGATCGCTCCGGCGCCGACACCGGCAACGATCAGTCCGATGCCGACCAGTCCGGCCCACAGCCATCCTGGCCACCGCCGCGGCCCGGCGGAAACCGCGTCGCGCACACGTTCCGGCGATGACGTCGGTATGGCGGCCTCGATCACCCGGTTGAACCAGCCAGGCCCCGCCTCGAGCAGTACTCGGGGAATCGCCAGCACCGTCTTGGACGGGTCGGCCAGCGCGGATATGGCCGAGTCGATATCCGGGCCGGTGAGCCGCACGGTGTTCACAGCATCACCGACAGTGACGGCGTCGACGGCGTCGGCGACGGCGTCGCGGGCCTCCTCGCTGTCGGCGACGGCGATGACCCGGCACCGACGGCCGATTGTCGCGCCGCGTACCAGCTCGGCGTCGGTGCTCGTGACCGGACTGATCTCGATGAGGCCCGCGTTCTGAACCGGCAGCACGGTGATGGCGTCTCGCGCCACCCACGGCGGTACCGACGCCCCGAACCGGCCCGACCAGTGCGGCGACAACGCCGGGTGGTCGAACACCCACGGTATCCAGTGCCGGCCGCCTGTGTACCTGATCACCAGTGCGAGGAGTCTCAACGCCAGCACGGCGCTGCGGCGTTCACCGAGGGCGGTGTTGGCCACGGGGCGAAGCGGATGGTAGATCCAGTCCGGCATCACCGGATTCTTGCATCGAGGCTTCTCCTCGGGCCGTGACCGGCCCGCATCGTCGTCACGCGGTGCTGATTGCGCGACTTCTCCTCGGGCCGTGACCGGCCCGCATCGTCGTCACGCGGTGCTGATTGCGCGACTTCTCCTCGGGCCGTGACCGGCCCGCATCGTCGTCACGCCTAGGCTTCAGGTCATGCAACGAATCATCGGGACGGAGGTCGAGTACGGCATCTCCTCGCCGTCGGACCCGACAGCCAACCCGATCCTGACGTCGACGCAGGCGGTGCTGGCGTACGCCGCCGCTGCCGGCATCCAGCGCGCCAAGCGCACCCGCTGGGATTACGAGGTGGAATCACCGCTGCGCGACGCCCGGGGTTTCGACCTGAGCCGCTCCGCGGGTCCGCCCCCGGTCGTCGACGCCGACGAGGTGGGCGCTGCCAACATGATCCTGACCAACGGCGCTCGGCTCTACGTCGACCATGCACACCCCGAATACTCCGCACCCGAATGCACCGACCCGTTGGACGCCGTCATCTGGGACAAGGCCGGCGAGCGGGTGATGGAGGCCGCCGCCCGGCACGTCGCCAGCGTTCCCGGCGCGGCCAAGCTTCAGCTCTACAAGAACAACGTCGACGGCAAAGGCGCCTCCTACGGCTCGCACGAGAACTACCTGATGAGCCGCCAAACCCCGTTCTCGTCGGTCATCGCCGGCTTGACGCCGTTTCTGGTGTCCCGCCAGGTCATCACCGGATCCGGGCGGGTCGGCATCGGCGCCGGCGGCGACGAGCCCGGCTTCCAGCTCTCACAGCGCGCCGACTACATCGAAGTGGAAGTCGGGCTGGAGACCACGCTCAAACGCGGGATCATCAACACCCGCGACGAGCCACACGCCGACGCCGACCGGTACCGCAGACTGCACGTGATCATCGGCGACGCCAACCTGGCCGAAACCTCGACCTATCTAAAACTGGGCACGACGGCGCTGGTGCTCGACCTGATCGAGGAAGGCTCGGCGCACGGGCTGGACCTGAGCGATCTGGCACTGGCACGGCCGGTGCACGCGGTGCACACCATCAGCCGCGACGCGTCGCTGCGGGCCACGGTCGCCCTGGCCGACGGCCGGGAGCTGACCGGCCTTGCGCTGCAACGGATTTATCTGGATCGGGTGGCCAAGCTGGTGGACAGCCGCGACCGGGACCCGCGCGCCGCCGACGTCGTGCAGACCTGGGCGCACGTGCTGGACCAACTCGAACGCGATCCGATGGAATGCGCCGACCTGCTGGACTGGCCGGCCAAACTGCGCCTGCTCGAAGGCTTCCGGCAGCGGGAGAACCTGAGCTGGTCGGCGCCCCGGCTGCATCTGGTCGACCTGCAGTATTCCGATGTCCGGCTCGACAAAGGGCTCTACAACCGTCTGGTGGCGCGCGGATCGATGCGGCGCCTGGTCACCGAACAACAGGTGCTCAGCGCGGTGGACAACCCGCCCACCGACACCCGGGCCTACTTCCGCGGCGAATGCCTGCGGCGGTTCGGCGCCGACATCGCCGCCGCCAGCTGGGACTCGGTGATCTTCGACCTGGGCGGCGACTCGCTGGTGCGCATCCCGACGCTGGAGCCGCTGCGCGGCAGCAAGGCTCACGTCGGCGCGTTGCTGGACTCGGTGGACAGCGCCGTGGAGTTGGTGGAACAGCTCACCACGTGACCGTCCGGCGACGATGCGGCCGCATAGCGGGTGAGGAGGAGCCGGACCATCAGTCCTACGGCGACGATGCGGCCGCGTAGCGGGGGAGGAGGAGCCGGACCATCAGTTGCGTTACGTCGGGCTTTGAGGGCGTCGACCGGTAGGGTGGAGAAACCGGCGCGCGGGTAATGCGGCCGATGAGCAAGCAGGAGGCGGCGATGGCGCAGGAGCAGACCAAGCGCGGCGGTGGCGGCGGCGACGAGGACGAATTCGCCGGCGACGCGGCCGCGGGTCAAGAGCGTCGCGAGAAGCTGACCGAAGATACCGACGATCTGCTCGACGAGATCGATGACGTGCTCGAGGAGAATGCTGAAGACTTCGTCCGCGCGTACGTCCAAAAGGGCGGACAGTGACCTGGCCGTTCCGTGATCGCCTGGCCACCCACTTCGCAATTCCCGCAACTTCGAACCATCCTGTAGATCTCTCCTCCTTCACCGACTTGCTGCGGCGGCAGGCGCCGGAGCTGTTGCCGGTCGGCGTCGGGCGCGGCACCACGGTCGTCAACGAGCAACTGCCGCACGGCACCACGATCGTCGCGCTGAAGTTTCCCGGCGGCGTCGTCATCGCCGGCGACCGCCGCTCCACCCAGGGCAACATGATCGCCGGCCGTGACGTGCAGAAGGTCTACATCACCGACGACTACACCGCGACCGGCATCGCCGGCACCGCCGCGATCGCCGTCGAGTTCGCCCGGCTCTATGCCGTCGAGCTCGAGCACTACGAAAAGCTCGAGGGTGTGCCGCTCACCTTCGCCGGCAAAGTGAACCGGCTGGCGATCATGGTGCGCGGCAACCTGGCGGCCGCCATGCAGGGCCTGGTGGCGCTGCCGCTGTTGGCGGGTCTCGACATGTCCGACCGCGACCCGCAGAAAGCCGGTCGCATCGTGTCGTTCGACGCCGCCGGCGGCTGGAACATCGAGGAAGAGGGCTACCAGTCGGTGGGGTCTGGCTCGATCTTCGCCAAGTCGGCGATGAAAAAGCTGTACTCGCAGGTCACCGACGGTGAGTCGGCGCTGCGGGTGGCCATCGAGGCGCTGTACGACGCCGCCGACGACGACTCCGCGACCGGCGGACCCGACCTGGTTCGCGGCATCTTCCCGACGGCTGTCACGATCGGCGCCGACGGCGCCGTCGACGTGCCCGAGCAGCGCATCGCTGAGCTGGCGCGGCAGGTCATCGAACGGCGCTCGCGCGCCGACACGTTCGGCCCCGACGCCGAGCCGTCGCGGGAGGAGAAGTGAGCTTCCCGTACTTCATCTCGCCCGAGCAGGCGATGCGCGAGCGCAGCGAACTCGCGCGCAAGGGCATCGCGCGCGGCCGCAGCGTGGTGGCACTGGCCTACGCCGACGGTGTGCTGTTCGTCGCGGAGAACCCGTCGCGGTCGCTGCAGAAAATCAGCGAGCTCTACGACCGCGTCGGCTTCGCCGCCGCGGGCAAGTTCAACGAGTTCGACAACCTGCGGCGCGGCGGCATCCAGTTCGCCGACACCCGCGGCTACGCCTACGACCGCCGCGATGTCACCGGCCGCCAGCTGGCCAACGTCTACGCGCAGACGCTCGGGTCGATCTTCACCGAGCAGGCCAAACCCTACGAGGTGGAGCTGTGCGTGGCCGAGGTCGCGCACCACGGCGAGACGAAACCGCCTGAGCTGTACCGGATCACCTACGACGGGTCGATCGCCGATGAGCCGCATTACGTGGTGATGGGCGGCACTACCGAGCCGATCACCACCGCGCTCAAGGAGTCCTACGAGGAGAACGCCGACCTGACCGATGCGGTCCGGATCGCGGTCGACGCGCTGCGGGCCGGAAGCGGTGACGGCGGCGACCACCCCATGGGGGTGTCCTCGCTGGAGGTGGCGGTACTGGACGTGAAACGCCCCCGCCGGGCGTTCCGGCGGATCACGGGTTCGGCGCTGGAAGCTCTGATACCTGAGCAGGACACCTCCGGCTCGGGCAAGGCCCCGAAGTCGTCGAAGTCGTCGAAGTAGCGGCGCTTCCGCGCCGAGCGTGAATCGGGCGGCGCGACACGCCGAGTGAGCGTCGCTCCTCGCACACTCGCGGTCACGAGGTCACCAGCCACGCCGGGACTCCGGCGGCGCGACTTGCGCACCACCGCGTGCCGCAACCAGTAGGCTCGATCGTGTGCAGCGACGGATCATGGGTATCGAGACCGAATTCGGTGTTACCTGCACGTTTCACGGTCATCGACGGCTCAGCCCGGACGAAGTGGCCCGCTACCTGTTTCGTCGGGTGGTGTCGTGGGGCCGCAGCTCGAACGTTTTCCTGCGCAACGGCGCCCGGCTCTACCTCGACGTCGGCAGCCATCCGGAGTACGCGACGGCCGAGTGTGACAGCCTGACCCAGCTGGTCACCCACGACCGCGCCGGTGAGCGGGTGTTGGAAGATCTGCTCGTCGACGCCGAGCAACGGCTGGCCGACGAGGGCATCGGTGGCGACATCTATTTGTTCAAGAACAACACCGACTCTGCGGGTAACTCCTACGGCTGCCACGAGAACTACCTGATCGTCCGTGCCGGCGAGTTCTCCCGCATCTCTGATGTGCTGCTGCCTTTTCTGGTCACCCGTCAGCTGATCTGCGGTGCGGGCAAGGTGCTGCAGACGCCGAAGGCCGCCACCTTCTGCCTGTCGCAGCGCGCCGAACACATCTGGGAGGGCGTCTCGAGCGCGACGACCCGGTCCCGGCCCATCATCAACACCCGCGACGAGCCGCACGCCGACGCCGAGAAGTACCGGCGCCTGCACGTCATCGTCGGCGACTCCAATATGTGCGAGACCACCACGATGCTCAAAGTCGGCACCGCGGCGCTGGTGCTGGAGATGGTGGAAGCCGGGGTGGCGTTCCGGGATTTTTCGCTGGACAACCCGATTCGGGCCATCCGCGAGGTCAGCCACGACGTCACCGGCCGTCGTCCGGTGCGGCTGGCCGGCGGTCGTCAGGCCAGCGCACTGGACATCCAGCGCGAGTACTACGCGCGGGCCGTCGAGCACCTGCAAACCCGGGAGCCGAACGCCCAGATCGAGCAGGTCGTCGACCTGTGGGGCCGCCAGCTCGACGCCGTGGAGAGCCAGGACTTCGCCAAGGTCGACACCGAGATCGACTGGGTGATCAAACGCAAACTGTTCCAGCGCTATCAGGACCGCTACAACATGGAGCTGTCCGACCCCAAGATCGCCCAACTCGACCTGGCCTATCACGACATCAAGCGCGGCCGCGGCGTGTTCGACCTGCTGCAGCGCAAGGGCCTGGCGACCCGCATCACTACCGACGAGGAGATCGAAGACGCCGTCGACCAGCCGCCGCAGACCACGCGGGCCCGGCTACGCGGCGAGTTCATCAGCGCCGCCCAAGCCGCCGGCCGGGATTTCACCGTCGACTGGGTGCACCTGAAACTCAACGACCAGGCGCAGCGCACCGTGTTGTGTAAGGACCCGTTCCGGGCGGTCGACGAGCGGGTCAAACGGCTGATCGCGAGCATGTAGCACCGCTCGATGGCGATTTCCAAAGTCGAACGGCTGATGAACTTGGTCATCGCCTTGCTGTCGACCCGCGGTTATCTCACCGCGGAGAAGATCCGATCCACCGTGGCTGGCTACTCGGACAACCCCAGCGCCGAGGCGTTCTCGCGGATGTTCGAACGCGACAAGAACGAGCTGCGCGACCTCGGCATCCCGCTGGAAACCGGCAAGGCTTCGTCGTACGGATCGGTCGAGGGCTACCGCATCAACCGCAATGCCTATGCGTTGCCGCCGGTTGACCTGACTTCCGAGGAGGCGGCCGCGGTGGCGGTCGCCACCCAGCTGTGGGCGTCGCCGGAATTGATCACCGCGACGCAGGGCGCGTTGCTGAAGCTGCGGGCGGGCGGGGTGGAACTCGACCCGGACGCGACGGTGTCGATCGCCGCACCGGCCGGCCAGTCCGGTCTTCGCGGGTCCGAAGGCGTGCTCGGGAAACTGCTGGCCGCCGTCGATGCCGGCCAGCGGGTGCAATTTCCGCACCGGCCGTCCCTCACCGCGCCGTACGCCACCCGCACCGTCGAGCCGTGGGGCGTGCTCACCGAACGGGGCCGCTGGTACCTGGTAGGGCACGACTGTGACCGTGAGGCCACCCGGGTGTTCCGGCTATCGCGGATCGGTGCGGAGGTGACGCCGGTCGGCCCGCCCGGTGCGGTGACGCCCCCGGACGGCGTGGACCTGCGGGCGATCGTGGCCGGATCGGTCGCCGAAGTGGCAGTGACATCCATGGCCTCAGCCACGCGGGCGACGGTCTGGGTGGCCGACGGGCGGGCCACCGCGCTGCGGCGCGCAGGAACGTCGACCGGGCCCCGCCAGCTCGCCGGCCGCGACGGCGAGCTGATCGAGCTGGACCCCGGCCCCAGCGACCGGCTGGTGCGCGAGATCGCCGGCTACGGCGCGGACGTCGTCGTGCTCGAACCCCCGGCGCTGCGCGACGATGTGCTCGCCCGGCTGGGCGGCCGCGCCGGCGACGATGCAGAGCGCGGCGATGAGGAGGAGCGGCGCATATGACCCAGGCGCACGAGGTGGCCGATTGACTCCGGTGTCCACCCGCCTGGTGCGGCTGCTCAACATGGTGCCCTACTTTCAGGCCAATCCGCGGGTCACCCGCGCGCAGGCCGCCGCGGACCTCGGCGTGTCCGCCCAGCAGCTCGAGGACGACCTCAACCAGCTGTGGTTGTGCGGTCTTCCCGGTTATGGCCCGGGCGATCTCATCGACTTCGAATTCTCCGGCGACACCATCGAGGTGACGTTCTCGGCGGGAATGGACCGGCCGTTGCAGCTCACCTCGCCGGAGGCCACCGGCCTGCTGGTGGCGCTGCGGGCGTTGGCCGACATCCCCGGCGTCGTCGACCCGGCGGCGGCGCGCAGCGCGATCGCGAAGATCGAGGCCGCCGCCGGCGCCGCCGGGCCGGCCGCGCACCGGGCGGCCGCCGACGAACCGGCGCCGGCCGAGAGCGAAGCCGCGGCGGCCGTGCGGAGCGCGGTGCGGGGCAGCCGGGCACTGTCCATCGACTACTACGGGGCATCCCGGGACACGTTGTCCACCCGGATCGTCGATCCGATCCGGGTCGTTGTGGTCGGCGACCACAGCTACCTGGAGGCGTGGTCGCGGGAAGCCGAAGGGGTCCGGTTGTTCCGGTTCGACCGCATCGTCGACGCCCGGCTGCTCGACGAGCCGTCCGCGCCGCCAGAACCGGCGCTGCAGGGCCCGCCGGACACCTCGCTGTTCGACGCCGACCCGGCACTGCCGGCGGCGACGCTGCGGTTGGCGCCGGCCGCTTCCTGGATGTTCGAGTACTACCCCATGCGGCTGCTGCGGGAGCTGCCGGACGGCCACTGCGAGGCGGCGATGACCTACGCCTCCGACGACTGGATGACACGGCTGGTGCTGGGTTTGGGACCAGAAGTCCAGGTGCTCGCGCCGGAGCCGCTGGCACGACGGGTGCGTGACGCCGCCGCCGCCGCACTCGATGTGTACCGGGCCGTGGCGCGGCAGGGATAACCGGCACCGCTGCTGCGGTAGCATCGGATAGACGTCTGGAGGTGGAGAAGTTGGGCAGTCTTAGTCCCTGGCATTGGGCGATCCTTGCCGTGGTGGTGATCCTCCTGTTCGGCGCCAAGAGGCTGCCCGACGCGGCTCGCTCGCTGGGCAAGTCTTTGCGGATCTTCAAATCCGAGGTTCGGGAGCTGCAGAACGAAGGTAAGCCGAGCACACCGGTGACGCCTCCGGGCGCGACCTCGGTGCAGTCCGAGCGGGTCGACCCGCCGGCGGCCCCGGGCCAAGATCGCACCGACGCCCGGCCGGCCTGAGCTGGCATCGCAAGCACGCCGCGCTACAGCTGTATTCAGGCGTCTCGACCCGCGTTCTCGTCGCAGCCGCACCAACCCGGACGGCACGATGTCACTGGTCGACCACCTGACCGAGCTGCGCACCCGGCTGCTGGTCTCGGTCGCGACGATCGTGCTGACCACCGCGATCGGCTTCACCTGGTATTCGCACTCGGTGTTCGGGCTGGAAAGCCTCGGGGAGTGGTTACGGCATCCCTACTGCGCGCTGCCGCAGTCGGCCCGCGCGGACATCAGCGCCGACGGCCAGTGCCGGCTGCTGGCTACGGCACCGTTCGATCAGTTCATGCTGCGGCTCAAAGTCGCGCTGACCGCGGGGCTGGTACTCGCGTGCCCGATGTGGCTGTATCAGCTGTGGGCGTTCATCACCCCCGGGCTGTACAAGAAGGAGCGCAAATTCGCGTTCGCGTTCGTCGTGCCGGCCGCGGTGCTTTTTGTCACCGGCGCGATCCTGGCCTACCTGGTGCTGTCGAAGGCGCTGCGGTTTCTGTTGACCGTAGGCAGCGATGTCCAGGTGACCGCACTCTCCGGCGACCGATACTTCGGTTTCTTACTCAACCTGCTGCTGGTCTTCGGGATCAGCTTCGAGTTCCCGCTGCTGATCGTCATGCTCAACCTGGCCGGCGTGCTGTCCTACCAACGGCTCAGATCGTGGCGGCGGGGCCTGATCTTTTCGATGTTTGTGTTCGCCGCGGTGTTCACGCCCGGTTCCGACCCGTTTTCCATGATCGCGCTCGGCTTGGCGCTGACCCTGCTGCTCGAATTGGCCATTCAGATCGCCCGCTTCCACGACAACCGGAAAGCCAGGCGAGAACGCACGCTCGCCGACGACGAAGCGTCGCCCGTCGAGGAGCCGTCCCCGGTCGCGGCGCCGTCGCGCATCCCCGGACCCCATGACGACGTCACCTGAGCCGCGGGTGGCCGCCGGCTCCGAGCTGAGCCTTTTCGCCCGCGGAGTGCCGTTCGCGCTGGACGATTTTCAGCAGCGCGCCTGCGTGGCGCTCGAACAAGGTCACGGTGTGCTGGTCTGCGCTCCCACCGGTGCCGGCAAAACAGTCGTCGGCGAGTTTGCGGTGCACCTGGCGCTGGCCGCCGGCGGCAAATGCTTCTACACCACCCCGCTCAAAGCACTGAGCAACCAGAAGCACACCGACTTCGCGGCCCGCTACGGCAAGGAAAGGATCGGGCTGCTCACCGGCGACCTGTCGGTGAACGCCGACGCGCCGGTCGTCATCATGACCACCGAAGTGCTGCGCAACATGCTCTACGCCGATTCGTCTGCGCTGCAGGGACTTTCGTATGTCGTCATGGATGAGGTGCATTTCCTGGCCGACCGGATGCGCGGCGCGGTCTGGGAAGAGGTGATCTTGCACCTGCCAGACGAGGTGCGGCTGGTCAGCCTGTCGGCCACCGTCAGCAACGCCGAGGAGTTCGGCGGCTGGATCCAGACCGTGCGCGGCGACACCACTGTCGTGGTCGACGAGCACCGCCCGGTGCCGCTGTGGCAACACGTCCTGATCGGCAAACGCCTCTTCGAGTTGTTCGACTACCGGCCCGGCCCCGCGGGCGAGGCGACCGATGCCGCCCGGCGCCCGCGCGTAGACCCCGAGCTGCTGCGTCATATCGCGCACCGCCGCGAGGCCGATCGGCTGGCCGACTGGCGCGGGCCCCGCCGTCCGGCGGGCCGGGGCGGCCCGGGACGAGCGGGGCGGCTCAACACTTACCGGCCCCCGCCCCGACCCGACGTCATCGCCACCCTGGACCGCGAAGGGCTGCTGCCGGCGATCACCTTCGTGTTCTCCCGAGCGGGCTGCGACGCCGCGGTCAAACAGTGCCTGCGCTCGGCGCTGCGGCTGACCAGCGAGGCGGAGCGCGCGCAGATCGCCGAGGTCATCGACCACCGCTGCGGCGACCTCGCCGACACCGACCTGGCCGTGCTCGGCTACTACGAGTGGCGCGAGGGCCTGCTGCGGGGGCTGGCCGCCCACCACGCCGGCCTGCTGCCGGTGTTCCGGCACACCGTGGAGGAGCTGTTCACCGCCGGTCTGATCAAGGCGGTGTTCGCCACCGAGACCCTGGCGCTGGGTATCAACATGCCCGCCCGCACAGTGGTGCTGGAGCGGCTGGTGAAGTTCAACGGAGAACAGCATGTCCCGCTGACTCCCGGCGAGTACACCCAGCTGACCGGCCGGGCCGGCCGGCGGGGCATCGACGTCGAAGGCCACGCCGTCGTCCTCTGGCATCCCGGCGACGAAACCAGCGAGCCGGCCGAGGTGGCCGGGCTGGCGTCCACCCGCACGTTCCCGCTGCGCAGCTCGTTCGCGCCGTCGTACAACATGACGATCAACCTGGTGCAGCGGATGGGACCCGACGAGGCGCACCGGTTGCTGGAGCAGTCGTTCGCGCAGTATCAGGCCGACCGGTCGGTCGTCGGCCTGGTCCGCGGCATGGAGCGCGGCGAGCGGATGCTCGATGAGATCGCCAGTGAACTGGGTGGGCGTGAGGCGTCCATCCTCGACTATGCCCGCCTGGCCGCGCAGATCTCCGACCGCGAACGCGCGCAGGCCCGGGCGTCGCGCTTGCAGCGGCGGCAGGCGGCCAAGGACGCTCTGGCGTCGTTGCGCCGCGGGGACATCATCACGATCACCCACGGCCGCCGCGGCGGGCTGGCGGTGGTGCTGGAATCCGACCGGCACAGCGAGGAGCCGCGGCCGCTGGTGCTGACCGAACACCGCTGGGCCGGCCGCATCTCGTCGGCCGACTATTCCGGGGCGTCGACGCCGGTCGGCTCGATGACGCTGCCCAAGCGGGTCGAACACCGGCAGCCGCGGGTGCGCCGCGACTTGGCGTCGGCGCTGCGGTCCGCCGCCGCAGACATTGCGCTCCCGGCCGGTCGCGCCCGGCGCGGTGCCGGCGGTGACGCCTTGGACTTCGATCCGGAGCTGGCGTCGCTGCGGGATACGCTGCGCCGCCATCCCGCGCATCATGCCGCGGACCGCGACGTGCAGCTTCGCCTCGCCGAGCGCTATCTGCGCATCGAACGCGACAACGCGCAGCTGCAGAAGAAGGTGTCCGCGGCCACCAATTCGCTGGCCCGCACCTTCGACCGGATCGTCGGGCTGCTCACCGAACGCCGTTTCATCCGCGCCGGCGACGATGCAGGGCGCGGGGGTACCCCAGCTTCCCTGGGGGACGATGAGGAGGAGCGGCGCCCTGATGACGTCGTCGCCGATGGAGACCCACAGGTCACCGACGACGGTCGGCTGCTGGCCCGGATTTACAGCGAAAGCGACCTGCTGGTCGCCGAATGCCTGCGCAGCGGCGCGTGGACCGGTCTGAGCCCGGCGGAGTTGGCGGCCGTGGTGTCGACGGTGCTGTACGAGGCCCGCGGCGGCCCCGACAGCAGGGGGCAGGGCGCGCAACCGGGCACCCGGGTGACCGCACCGCCGCTACGGCAGGCCCTGGCCCGCACCCGTCGGCTGTCGGCGGAGCTGCGCACCGACGAGCAGCGGCACCGGATTGCGCCGAGTCGCGAACCCGACGACGGCTTCGTCGACGCGGTTCATCGCTGGGTGACCACCGGCGATCTGGCCGCCGCGCTGGCCGGCTTCGACGACGCCGGCAGCGGTGCGGCGCTGTCGGCGGGGGACTTCGTGCGGTGGTGCCGCCAGGTGCTGGACCTGCTGGACCAGGTGCGCAACACCGCACCCGAGCCGCAGCTACGGGCCACCGCCAAGCGGGCGATCGACGGTGTGCGGCGCGGCGTCGTCGCAGTTGACGCCGAGTAGGCTTTGCGGCAGCTACGGTTACATCCGGCTAGCTGGATCGCGTTCGAGCACGACGGGGAAGGACCGAAGACACGATGAGCGGACCGGGAGTCGACCCGACCAAGCCCTGGCAGCCGCCGCGCCAAGGCGACGAACAGCGCTCTGCCGGCGGCGATCCCACGATGAACGCGGCGCATTGGCAGCAGCAGCCGTACGGCGAGCAGCAGACTTGGCAGGCGCCGGCCTACGCCCCGACCGAGTACGGGCAATACCAGCAGCCCGGCCAGACGTACACGCCGTCCCAGCCGTATTCGCAGCCCGGACAGTACGGCCAGCCCGGTTACCAGCAGCCCGACCAGTACGGCCAATACGGGGGACAACCGGGGCAGTACCCGCAGCAGCCCGGCCAGCCCGGCCAGTACGGCCAGCCCGGATATCCCGGACAGCCGGGCCAGTACGGCCAGCAGCCCGGCCAGTACGGTCAACCCGGGCAGTACCCCGGGCAGCCCGGGCCGTACGGTCAACCGCCGGCTGGTCGAGGTTCGCGGCGCGGTCTGATCGCCACGGTGATCGGGGTCTTCGCGGTGATCGTCGTCGCGGTGGTGCTGGTGCTGGGGTTCTGGGCGCCCGGGTTCTTTGTGACCACCAAGCTCGACGTCAAAAAGGCGCAGGCGGGTGTGCAGCAGATCCTGACCGACGAAACCAACGGCTACGGCGCCAAGAACGTCAAGGACGTCAGCTGCAACAACGGCAAGGACCCGACGGTCAAGAAGGGTGACACCTTCACCTGCGATGTCAGCATCGACGGCACCAAACGGCACGTCACGGTGACGTTCCAGGACAACAAGGGCACCTACGAGGTGGGCCGGCCCCAGTAGGGTCCTAGCTCAACCCGTCGAGCGCCTTCTGCAGGCGCGCCACCGACGAGCCCACGCCGAGCCGGGTCGCCAACTCGGCGGTCCGGGGAGGGTCGGCGGCCGCCAACGGCAGCGTGTCGGTTTTCGTCGACAGGGTGATCGGTGCGTCGGTCGCGACCCGCACCACCGGTCCCGCCGCAGCGATGTAGTCGGCGGCCGCCCGCAGTTTCTTCCGAACGCTTTTGGCCAGCGACGATTTCGCGTCCTCGGCGGCGGTCAGGATGGCCTCGAGCGAGCCGTGCTGGGCAAGCAGCGTCGCGGCGGTCTTCTCCCCGATCCCCGGCACACCCGGCAGCCCGTCGGACGGGTCACCGCGCAGCAATGCCAGCTCTGCGTAGGCGGCGCCGGCCCGGTCGGCCGGCAACCCGTAACGCTCGGCCACCTCGGCGGGGCCCATCAGGGTGGCGTTGGTGAGCCCGCGGCCCAGGTAGAGCACCCGGACGGCGACGGGCTCGTCGGTCACCACCTGCAACAGGTCACGGTCGCCGCTGACAACGATGACCGGGTCTCGGCGTTCCCGCGCGGCCAGCGTCCCGATCACGTCGTCGGCCTCGAAACCCGGCGCGCCAGCGGTGCAGAGGCCGAACGCGTCGAGGATCTCCTCGATCATCGCCACCTGGGGCGTCAGTTCGTCCGGCACCTGCTCGACGTCGACCTCGTCGGAGATCTCCTGTTCCAGGCGGTGCGCCTTGTACGACGGGATGAGGTCCACCCGGAACTGCGGACGCCAGTCCACGTCCAGGCACACCACCAGTCGGCGCGGCCGGTGGCGGGTGATCACCACGGCCATCGAGTCCAAAAACCCGCGTACCGCGTTCACCGGCCGGCCGTCGGGCGCGGTGATCGACGGAGGCACCCCGAAGAAGGAGCGAAACCACATACTCGCGCCGTCGAGGAGCACCAGTGGCGATCGCGAGCGCGGCGAAGCCGGGCGCGGCGGGTCGCCACTCGTCGAGCTCCGTGGCGATCGCGAGCGCGGCGAAGCCGGGCGCGGCGGGTCGCCACGCTTCGACCTCAGTGGCGGGGCGGGCACGCTGGTCATCCTGCCAGTGCCGAATCCCGCTAGCCTGATGGGCGTGGGTCCCAACCGATTCGAGGCTGACGTGTACGCCCGCCGGCTGGCCGCGGCGGCCGCCGCCACCGCCGGCGCCGGCCTTCGCGCGTTGGTGATCACCCCCGGTCACGATCTGCGCTATCTGACCGGTTCGCGGGCCCAGACGTTCGAGCGGCTGACCGCGCTGGTGGTGCCCGCCGAAGGCGAGCCGACCGTGGTGGTGCCGCGGCTGGAGCTGGCCGCTTTGAAGGAATCCGCGGTCGCCGAGCTGGGCCTGCCGGTGCGCGACTGGGTCGACGGCGAGGACCCCTACCGACTGGTGGCCGGCGCGGTGGCAGCACCGGAAGCGGTCGCCGTCACCGATGCGATGCCCGCCCTGCATCTGCTTCCGCTGGCCGACCTGCTCGGTACGACGCCGGTGCTGGCCACCGCAGTGCTGCGCAGATTGCGCATGGTCAAGGACCCGGCCGAGGTCGACGCGCTGCGCAAGGCCGGCGCCGCCATCGACCGGGTGCACGCCCGGGTGCCGGACTTCTTGGTTCCGGGCCGCACCGAGGCCGATGTCGCCGCTGACATCGCCGAAGCCATTGTCGCTGAGGGTCATTCGGAGGTGGCGTTCGTCATCGTCGGCTCTGGTCCGCACGGTGCCGACCCGCACCACGAATACTCTGACCGCGAAATCCGTTCCGGTGACGTGGTAGTGGTCGACATCGGCGGTGTGTTCGAACCCGGATACAACTCCGACTCCACCCGCACCTATAGCATCGGTCAACCCGATCCTGAAGTCGCGGAACACTATTCGGTGCTGCAGCGAGCTCAGCGTGCGGCCGTCGATGTGGTGCGTCCCGGTGTGACCGCCGAGCAGGTGGACGCCGCGGCCCGCGAGGTGTTGGCTGAGGCGGGCCTGGCCGACTACTTCGTGCACCGCACCGGTCACGGCATCGGGTTGGCCGTGCACGAGGAGCCCTACATCGTCGCCGGCAACGACCTGCCGTTGACCGCGGGCATGGCGTTTTCCGTCGAGCCGGGCATCTACTTCCCCGGTCACTGGGGGGCGCGCATCGAGGACATCGTCGTCGTCACCGACAACGGCGCGATGACCGTCAACAATCGGCCGCACGAGCTGATCGTGGTACCGGTCTGAACCGCAACTGGGCTCGGGCGTCACGGCCTTGACGGCGCCGACCGCTACGTTGAAGGGCGTGTCGCTGCTCAACCTCGCGCTGTTGCCGATCCGAATCGCACGCCACGTCGTCGACGCCGCGACGCACACCCTCACTCCCAAACCCGCACCGCCTGGTGAGCTGATCGTCGTCGACGGCATGCCCGAGGGCGTGCCAGCGGCGGCGCGGCGGCCCGAACCGACGCTGCCCGCGCCAACCGGCTGGCCGTTCGGCGAGCAGTTCCCCCGCACCTGCGGCGCGGCCCGCCTGGCCGGCGGAGCGGTGTTCTGGACCGACTTCCTGTACGACGACCACGGCGCGACGGGCCTGCCGGTGGGGGACCTGAAGATTCAGGCGCCGCCGCGTGGCACTTACGTCTACCCCGATGGGCCCGCCGCCGGCAACGGCGCTGACATCTTCCGCGCTGCGGTCGGCCTGACCGACACCGACACCTGGTGGCGGGTGGACTGGAACACCCTGGTGGACGCCGCGGTGCCGATCGCGCTGTTCACCTTCGGCACCGGTCGCGGCGGCTCCGAGGTGTGGCCGGCCGGGGCTGGCATTCGGTCGGCGGGCATCGACACGGCTCTGCTCATCTCCGGTGCCGGCGCACACCTCATCGACCTCGGCACCGAGGCGTCGACGCCGGTCGAACACAGCGTCGACATGGATTCCCGGTCGTTTCTGGCGCGGGTCCCGCGCGCGCAGTTACCGCCTGCGGGCACGTGGACAGTGCGATTGGCGGCCGGTTTGGCGAACGCCGCGGGGGATGGCTTCGCCGACGTTCCCGCCGAACGCGGGGCCTTGCCGGGACAGCCGAACGTCTACAACGTCGCGTTCCGCACCAACGAGCAGGAGCCGCCGCACCTGAACTTCTGGTCGGACGCAGCGCAGGCCGCCGCGCTCACCGACGGCGACGTGTCACAGTTCGCCCTGGCCGTCGAATGGGATCAACTGGCCGCCGCGGTCAGCACGCCCGAGCCGGTCATCACCGGCCCGTCGACCCGCTGGTACGTGTCCTCGCTCGAGCTCGGCCAAGGTGTCGGGCCGACGGACCTGCTCAGCATCTTGAGCACCAAGCCGCTTTTCCTCGGGCGGGTACAGCCGTATGCGGTGTGCCTGCCGGCGACGTACGCACCGGGTCAGCAGCTGCCGCTGACCCTCCTGCTGCATTCGCTGTCGCTGGGGCAGAGTCAATTCGCCGCGATCGACCCGCGCCTGCTGCACGAAGTGTGCGACGGCCGCGATTCGGTGGTGGTCACACCGCTGGCCCGCGGCCCGTCATGCTGGTACTTCGACGAGGGCGAACTCGACGTCTGGGAAGTGTGGGCGCGGGTGGCCGACCAATTGGGCACCGACCCCAACCGCACCGTCATCGCCGGCTATTCGATGGGCGGCTACGCCGCCTACAAGCTTGGGCTGGCCTATCCCGAGGTGTTTTCCCAGGCAGTGGCATTGGCCGGCCCGGCGACGTGTGGGGTGCGGCTGTTGCCCGACGTCGACCTGCCTGCCGATCTCGACTTCAACTCGCACTGTGCCCGCGAGGGCGACACCTGGCGGCTGCTGGTCAATGCCCGTTGGCTGCCCTTCGTCATCGCACACGGGCTGCTCGACGAACTGGTGCCGTTCGCCTCGGCCGCCGAGCAGGCGCTCGAACTCGACCGGCTCGGCTACCGCTACCGCTTCAGCGTCTACCCGTTCGAAGACCACATCGTCTTCGTGCTGCAAGACAAGTTCGACGACGCGGTGTCGCACATGGGAACCGGTGTGCGGCAAAGCGATCCCGGCCACATCACGTTCGCGTGGTACCCGCAGTTGGTGCGGTCGGACCTTGGTATCGGGCCACACCAGGTGTGGTGGATTTCGGAGCTGGCCGCTGATCCGCAGGTGACGGCGACCCGCGGCGCGATCGCCGAAGTCGACGCGCGGTCGTATGCGCGACCGGACCCGACCCACACCACGCACCGGCGCCGCGGCTTCCTGCTGCATTTCGACCCGACACCCGGGTTGTATTCGGAGCTGACCTGGCGGCCCGGACTGCCCGCCGACCGGTTGCCGCACCTGACGCTGCGGCTCACCGGCGTCGCAAGCCTCACGGTGGACGTCGCGCGAGCCGGGCTGGGCGCACTGCCGTCGTCGACGATCTCGGTTGCCACCGACACCGCCGCTCAGGTCCGGCTGGCCGCGCTGCCGGCGGGCATGACGCTGGCGGTCGACGGCCAGCCGACCGGGCCGACGGTGGCTTTGTCTGCGGGCCGGCATCAGATCACGCTGTCGGCGGCGGACCGGTCGGCTCACCACTGATCACAGCCGTCACTTCTTCCTCGGCCGGGGAGGTATTGCCCTTCTGCCCACCTTCGAGCGACAATCCCGCTGCGTTTCTTGTACCAATGTCGAGCCGGAGCCGATTTGTCGCTCTAAGGCGGGCACAACCACACCCCAGTCCCCGCAGTGACTGATGAGGCTTTTGTGACGCTTGGGCTTAACGGGTTATTCGCCGCTGCGGTCCAGCAGATCCGACGAGCCCAGCACTCGCTCGATCTGAACCTCGATGACCACCCGCCGCGGGTTGGGCCGCGGGGTACGGTACCGCTGCGCGTAGCGCAACTCGGCATCCCGCACGGCGTCCGTTTCCTTGTTCACGCTGGCCCGGCCTTCCAGCGACAGCCAACGCGCACCGTCAACCTGACTGAGCACGGCGACCCCGCCGCGTTCGGCGTTGACCGCCTTCTGAGAGCCCCCGCTGGTGATGACCCGGGCGATATGGGTCTTGGGGTCGAAGGTGAAACCGACGGCCACCACATGGGGAGAGTTGTCGCCGCGCAGCGTGGTCAGCATTGCCAGGTGGCGTTCGCTGAGAAAAGCCAACGCGTCGTTGGTGAGCCGGGTGGTGGTGCGGGTCATCAACGCCCACGTTATCGCAGGTGATAATGCAGCCGTGGACGACACGGGCGCCGGACCGGTGCTGATCTTCGGTGGCCGCAGTGAGATCGGTGTCGAACTCGCCGTCCGGCTGGCGCCCGGCGCGACGGTGGTGCTGGCGGCGC
The DNA here is from genome assembly GCA_963767765.1 of uncultured Actinomycetota bacterium. Taxonomy (GTDB): domain Bacteria; phylum Actinomycetota; class Actinomycetes; order Mycobacteriales; family Mycobacteriaceae; genus Mycobacterium. The sequence continues at coordinate 66,090 of CAVYEX010000001.1, forward strand.
GCCGAGCTGAAGGCCTCGACGAACAGGTCGCGTTGCTGCGCAAAGCCGGAGCGGCGGCCGTGCACACCCGCGAATTCGACGCTGACGACCTCGCCTCCCACGGCCCGCTCGTCGGGTCCCTCGTCGCCGAACATGGCGCCATCGGCACCGCGGTGCTCGCCTTCGGGATCCTCGGCGACCAAGCCCGCGCCGAGCATGATGCAGCGCACGCGGTGGCAATAGTGCACACCGACTACGTCGCGCAGGTCAGCCTGCTCACCCACCTGGCGGCCGAGATGCGTGCGGCGGGCCGCGGAACGCTGGTGGTGTTCTCCTCGATCGCCGGCGCGCGGGTGCGCCGCGCCAACTACGTCTACGGCTCGGCCAAGGCCGGGCTGGACGGCTTTGCCGGCGGACTGGCCGACGGGCTGTACGGCACCGGAGTGCGGGTCCTCATCGTGCGGCCGGGTTTCGTCATCGGGCGCATGACCCGCGGGATGACACCGGCGCCGCTGCCCACCACCCCCGAAAAGGTGGCCTCGGCGACCGCCAGGGCGCTGGCCCGAGGCAGCCGCACCGTGTGGATCCCGTGGGTATTGGGCCCCGTGTCTGCGTTCATGCGGCTGGTGCCGCACTTCCTCTGGCGTCGGGTGCCCCGCTGATGATCATCGTGGTCGGAATCGGCGCCGACGGCCTGCACGGCCTGCCGGAAGCCTCGCAGCGCGAATTACGCTCAGCGGCAACGGTGTACGGATCGCGTCGGCAACTCGAGCTGCTCGACGACACCGTGTCCGCCGCCCGCCGGGCGTGGCCGTCGCCGCTGCTGCCCGCCCTGGCCGGGCTGCTCGAAGACGGCGCCGACGTGCATGTGCTGGCCAGTGGAGACCCGCTGCTGCACGGGATCGGGGTGACGCTCGTCCGGTTGTTCGGAGCCGAGCAGGTCAGGGTCCTTCCGCATGTGTCGGCGGTGACGCTGGCGTGCGCGCGGATGCGCTGGACCGTCCAGGACACCGAAGTGATCAGCCTCGTCAACACCGACCCGCATACCGCTATCCGCCGGGGCGGCCAAGCGATTGTCCTGTCGGCCAACCGGTCGACGCCTACGACGCTGGCGGAGCTGCTCAACACCTACGGCCGCGGCAACTCCGAGCTCAGCGTGCTCGAGCAGCTCGGCGGCCCGCGAGAGCGGCGCCGCGACGGCACCGCACACCAATGGGCCACCGACCCACCGTCCGACATCGACAACCTCAACGTCGTCGCAGTCCGGTATCTGCCCGACGAGCGGGTGTCGTCATTGCCCGATCACGCGTTCGTCCACGACGGGCAGATCACCAAGCACAGCATTCGGGCAGTAACCCTGGCGGCGCTGGCGCCGCGCCCGGGGGAGCGGCTGTGGGATGTCGGCGCGGGCTCGGGCAGCATTTCGGTCGAGTGGTGCCGCAGCGGGCCCGGCTGCACCGCCGTGGCGTTCGAGCGAGAAGAACGGCGCCGCAGTCAAATTCAGTACAACACCGCGATGTTCGGCGTCGGCATCGAGCTGCTCGGCGCAGCACCCGATGAATTCGACGCGGCCGCAACACCGTCGGTGATCTTCGTTGGCGGCGGCCTCACCCAGCCCGGTCTGCTCGACGCGTGCCTGAAGCAGCTGCCAGCCGGCGGGCGGTTGGTGGCCAACGCCGTCACCGCCGAGTCCGAAGCCGTTTTGGTGCAAGCGTTCTCAGCACACGGCGGCCACTTGCAACGCTTCCAGCATTACCGAGGCGAGCCGTTGAGCGGATTCACCACCTGGCGTGCAGCGCTGCCGATCACCCAATGGCAGGTGAGCAAACCGTGACGGTGTATTTCATCGGCGCGGGCCCCGGGGCCGCCGACCTGATCACCGTGCGCGGGCAGCGGCTGCTCAGCCGATGCCCGGTGTGCCTGTACGCGGGTTCGATCATGCCCGCCGATCTGCTGGCATGGTGCCCGCCGGATGCCCGGGTCGTCGATACCGGGCCGCTGACATTGGAGCAGATCATTGCCGAACTGGCCGACGCCGACGCGGCCGGCCGCGACGTGGCGCGGCTGCATTCCGGCGACCCGTCGCTGTACAGCGCGCTGGCCGAACAATGCCGCCGGCTCGACCGACTAGGCATCGAGTACGAAATCGTGCCCGGTGTGCCGGCGTTCGCCGCGGCCGCCGCCGCGCTGCGCCGGGAACTCACCGTGCCGGCAGTCGCGCAGACGGTGATTCTTTCCCGCGTCGCCACCGTGTCGACGGCCATGCCGCCGGGCGAGGACCTGACGACCTTGGCCCGATCCGGGGCCACCCTGGTGCTGCACCTGGCGGTTGCTCAGATCGACACGATCGTTCCGCAGCTGCTCGCCGGCGGCTACCAGGCTCACACACCTGCTGCTGTCGTGGCTTTCGCCAGCTGGCCAGAGCAGCGGGTGCTGCGCGGCACGCTGGCCGACATCGGCCAACAGGTGCACGAGGCGCAGATCACCAAGACCGCCGTCATCTTCGTCGGCGACGTGCTGGCCGCCGAACACTTCACCGACAGCTACCTGTACTCGAAAGCGCGAAGGGCGCACTGATGCGGGTGTTGGTGCTCGGTGGCACCGCCGAAGGACGGGCGTTGGCCGCGCGGCTGCACCCGACGGTCGATGTGATCAGTTCGCTGGCCGGGCGAGTGCCGGATCCGGCGCTGCCGGTGGGGGCCGTGCGTATCGGCGGGTTCGGCGGAGTCGACGGCCTGCGGCGCTGGCTGGATGAGGAGCGCATCGACGCCGTCGTCGACGCCACGCACCCGTTCGCGGCCACCATCACCGCCCACGCTGCCGGCGTCTGTGCAGAACTGCAGCTGCCGTACGTGGTACTGGCCCGACCGGCCTGGGATGCCGGAGCTGCCACACTGGTGACCTCCGACGACCAAGCGGCTGACGTCGTTGCCGATCACGAATATTCACGGATATTTCTGACCACCGGCCGGTCCGGTGTAGCCGCGTTTGCCGACAGTGCGGCATGGTTTTTGATCCGTGCTGTCACCGCGCCCGCCACCGGCACCATCCCGCGCCGTCACCATCTGTTGCTGTCCCGCGGGCCCTACCACTACGACGACGAGCACGCGCTGTTGCGTACGCACCGCATCGACGCGCTGGTCACCAAGAACAGCGGTGGTCAGCTGACGCGGGCCAAGCTGGACGCCGCGGCCGCGCTGAACATTCCGGTGGTGATGGTGGCGCGCCCGCCGTTGCCGCCGGGCGCACCCACGGTGACGACCGTGTGCGACGCGGTCGCCTGGGTCAGCAGGACTCGCGATGAGTCGTGACAGCGGCCGGGTCGCCAGCCTGCACCTGGCGGTGTGCCGGCGTTTCACCGACAGCGTTCGCCACGCCGACGGAAAGTGGGACCGCCCGACCCCGTGCGATGACTGGGATGCGCGAGCAGTGGTGGAGCACGTCATCGGGTTTCACGATGTGCTGCTGCTGCGCCCGCTCGGCTTGAAGCCCGACCGGCCTCGCGACGACCCGCTACGACGATGGCAGCTGACCGTCGAGCGGCTCGGCGAGGCGTTCAGCCTGGACGTCCCGGCCGACCTGGTGCCGCGACTCAGCCGAGACGTGCTGGTGCAAACCTGGGATCTGGCCCGCTAGCATATCTGCGTGATCAGCTCGGGCGCCCGACGATGGGTTGGTGCTGGTGCGGCGGTACTTACGCTGTCCACCGGCCTGACGTTCGGTGCTGCGGCGCTACCGGGCGCCGCGCCGTCAGCCGTGGCTGCGGGTTGTCCGCCAATTGAAGTCGTGTTCGCCCGCGGCCGGCTCGAATCGCCGGGCACCGGCGTACTCGGCAACGCGTTCGTCAATTCGCTGCGCTCCAAAACCGGGAAAAGCATCGGCGTCTACCCGGTCAAATACCCCGCCGACTCCGAGGTCGACGTCGGCGCCAACGACATGAGCCAGCACATCCAGTACATGGCAGCCAACTGCCCCGACACCCGGCTGGTGCTGGGTGGCTACTCGCTCGGGGCGGCGGTCACCGACGTGGTGCTCGCAGTCCCGTTCTCCGCCTTCGGGTTCGACAACCCACTGCCTGAGGGAACCGATCAGCACATCGCAGCGGTGGCGTTGTTTGGCAACGGAAGCCAGTGGGTGGGCCCCATCACCAACTTCAACCCGACCTACAACGACCGGACTATCGAGTTGTGCCACGGAGACGATCCGGTCTGCAACCCGGCCGACCCGAACACCTGGCAGAACAACTGGCCGCAACATCTTGCCGGTGCCTACATCGACGCCGGCATGGCCGATGAAGCCGCCGACTTCGTCGCAAGCAAGATGTAGTGTGGTAGCAACGGTCAAAGCGAGACATGACCGACGCGGCGCCGCAGGATCTATGACGGATAACGCCGGGGCGTGAACACCCGGTCCACGGAATCCGCGGCATACCACTGGGTTTGCGACGACCCGACGATCAGCAGGCAGCGCATGTCGATCTCGGCCGGGTCCAAATCGGCCAGCCGCATCACCGTGACCCGCTCACCCGGCCCGGATACGTCTCGGCCGATGACAACGGGAGTGCCCGGATCACGGTGCGCCAGCAACAGATCCCGCATCGCCGCCACCTGCCAGGTACGTGTCTTCGATGCCGGGTTGTAGATGGCCAGTACCAGATCGGCGGCGGCCGCGGCATCGAGGCGCTGGGCGATCACCTCCCACGGCTTGAGCCGGTCGGACAACGAAATTACCGCATAGTCGTGGCCGAGGGGAGCGCCGACGCGGCTCGCGACCGCCTGCGCCGCGGTCATCGCCGGAACCACCCGCACCGCGACACCGGGCCACTGCTTGGCCTCTTCGAGCACGGCGGTGGCCATCGCAAACACCCCCGGGTCACCCGACGAAACCACCGCCACCGCACGGCCCTGCTCGGCCAGCGTGCAGGCAAGCCGCGCGCGAGCCACCTCGTCGGTGTTATCACTGGCATGCCGATGTTGGCCGGCGCGCAACATAATTCGATCCAGGTACGGCCCATAGCCGATCAGGTCGGTGGCCATGGCGAGTTCTCGGTGACTCTCCGGTGTCATCCAGTCGGCATGACCCGGACCCAGCCCCACCACCGCGACCGTCCCGCCCCGCGACTGGCGCTGCTGGCTGCCCGGCAGCAGCGCCATCGAGAAGTACGGCACGCTCGTCGCGTCGACGTCGGCGGCCGGCAGCACCCGCTGCCCAGGCGTGCTGGCCCGCTCCACGTAGAACGCGTCCTCGATCCGGCCGGTCATCGAAAGAGCTTCGCGCACAGCCGGATAGGAACGGCCGAGCTTCATCACGACCGCCGCGTCAGCGTCGGCCAGCCGCCGGGCCAGCTCGGCAACCGGCAGCGTGCCGGGCAGCACCGACAACACCTGGTCGCCGGCCACCAGCGGCGTCGCGATCGCCGCCGACGCGGCGCTGACCGACGTCACTCCGGGCACGATCACCGCGTGGAATCGCTCCGTCAGCCGGGTGTGCAGATGCATGTAGCTGCTGTAGAACAGCGGATCGCCTTCGGCCAGCAGCGCTACGTCTCGCCCAGCGTCCAGGTGGGCCGCGATGCGGCCGGTGGCGTCGGCGTAGAAGTCCTCCATCGCGCCGGTGTAGCCGCCGGGATGATCGGTGCCTTCGGTGGTGACCGGATACACCAGGTGTTCTTCGATTTGTCCGGGCCGTAGATACGGCTCGGCGATACCGCGGGCGATGCTGTGGCCATGCCGGGCGCTGTGATAGGCCACCACGTGGGCAGCCCCGATCACCCGGGCTGCTTTGACGGTGACCAGTTCGGGATCACCCGGGCCCAGGCCGACTCCGAAAAGGGTTCCGCGCGTCATCCGGCCGCGATCGCGTTGACGGCGGCGGCGGCCATCGCGCTGCCGCCGCGACGCCCGCGCACCACCAGATACGACATGCCGCGTGGCCGGTCGACCAGTTCCTGCTTGCACTGCGTCGAGCCCACGAAGCCGACCGGGCCGCCCACTACCGCCGCCGGCGCCGGCATCCCGTCGTCGACCAGCTCGAGCAGCCGGAACAGCGCGGTCGGCGCGTTGCCGATCGCGACCACCGCACCGGCCAGCCGGTCGGCCCACAGCTCCACGCCGGCCGCCGAGCGGGTGGTGTGGCACCGGGCGGCCAGGCCGGCAGCCCGCGGATCGGCGACCAGCGAGACAACCTGATTACCGGGCAGGCGAGCCGCGGTGATGCCCGCGGCCACCATCGACGAGTCGCACAGCACCGGAGCGCCGGCGGCCAGCGCCGCGCCCGCCCGCGCAACCACGTCGTCGGTGTAGGCGACGTGCTCGGCAACGTCGACCTGCCCGCAGGTGTGGATCAGCCGGACCACGACGCGCTCGATGTCGGGCGGAAAGCGGCTCAGGTCGGCTTCGGCGCGGATGGTCGCGAACGATTGGCGGTAGATCTCGGCGGCGTCGCGGAGATAGTCGAGCACCCGCTCACCTTAGAGGTTGGGCTGACCTAAGGAGCCGGTATCCATCGCCGGTGGCCACCAGCACCTCGCCGGTCGGCGGGCTGCCGCAGGCCCGCTCACATCCCACCAAGTGGCGGTGCTGGCCGGCTCGCTCGCCGGTCTGCGCCAACGCCGCGGCGTCGGTCCGCACGTCGGCGGCCGAATGCGCGCAGCCCGGGCTGCCGGTGCAGGCGCTGACGGTCAGCCACGGCGAGCCGGCGTCGAACACCAGTCCCAGCGGCGCAAGCACCCGCAGCGCCACATCGGCGACCCCCTCGTCGAGATCGCACACCAGCACCGAACGCCAGGGTGTGATGACCAGCGGCGCCTCGATCGCAGCGAGATAGTCGGCGACGCGGCCCGGCAGCACACCCAGCGGCACCGCCGCGCCCAGCGCGATCCGGCCGTCGTCCTGCTCGATCCAGCCCACCGGCGGCACGGTGACCGGCTCGAACTGCCCGCCCGACAGCTGCACACCGGGTAGGACCGCACTGATATCCGCCAATTCGCCTATCCGCCAAGCATTTTCGCGGACGGTGACGAATCGGCGCGCGACCGCGAGCATCGCCGCAACCACCTCCGCGGGTGACAGCCGGAGGCCGGTGTCGCGGCCGGCCAAGACCAGCGCAGCCGCACCGTCCAGCGCATGCGCACCGACGTCGGCCCCCAGTCCCGAGACGTCACCACCGCCGTCGTCGATGCCGAACCAGAAGCGGCCCGGCAGCTCGGCCAGCACAGGGTCGGCCTGGATCGCCGCGTCGAGGTCGGTCACCCAGCCGCGCACGTCGGGCCGGCCGCCGACCCGGCCGGACAGCGGCGACGCGACGATATTGCGGACCCGTTCATGGGTCGCCGACGGCAACAGCCCGGCTGCGGCTACGGCCTCCGCAAGTTCGGAGGCCACCGCCGCATCGGCCATGCCGCGGATCTGCACGTTGCCCCGGGCGGTCAACTCCAGCGCGCCAGACCCGAACCGGGACGACGCCTCCGCCAGCGCCGACAGCTGCGCGGCGGTGATCATGCCGCCGGGCAGCCGGACGCGCACCAGCGCGCCGTCGGCCGCCTGATGTACCTGCAACGCGCCCGGGCAGGCATCGCGGGACCGGGCTCTGGCCATCTGCCCACGCTACGGCGCCCGGCTGGCAGCCGAGGACACGGCCAAGGCCGGGCTGGGGTACGAATGTTGGGTGTCCGATCCGACCGTGCTGCTGTTGTCGACGTCCGACACCGACTTGATCACCGCCCGCGCCAGCGGCGCGAACTACCGGTGGGCCAACCCCGCGCGGCTGCTTGACGACGAACTGCCCGGCCTGCTCACCGGCGTCGACGTAATCGTCGTGCGCATCCTCGGCGGCTATCGGGCCTGGGAAGACGGCATCGACACCGTACTGGCCAGCGGCGTCCCGGCGGTCGTGGTCAGCGGCGAGCAGTCGCCGGACGCCGATCTCATCGAACGGTCGACCGTGCCGGCCGGTATCGCGCTGCAGACGCACATCTACCTGGCCCAGGGCGGCGTGCCCAACCTGCGTCAGCTGCACGCGTTCCTGGCCGACACCGTGCTGATGACCGGTTTCGGCTTCAGCCCCCCGGAAATCACCCCGACCTGGGGTGTGCTGCCGCGGCCGGCCTCGGCGAACACCGGCCCGACCATCGCCTTGCTGTTCTACCGCGCGCAGCAACTCGCCGGGAACACCGGCTACGTCGAAGCGCTGTGCGCGGCAATCGAAGCCGCCGGCGGCCGGGCGCTGCCGATCTTCTGCGCGTCGCTGCGCACCGCCGAGCCCGACATGCTGGTCACCCTGGCCGGTGCCGACGCGATGGTGGTCACCGTGCTGGCCGCCGGGGGCGTCAGACCCGCGACGGCATCCGCCGGCGGTCTGGACGACAGCTGGAACGTCGAACACCTGGCCGCCCTCGACATCCCAATCCTGCAGGGGCTGTGCCTGACCACCTCACGGCGGCAATGGCAGGACAACGACGACGGGCTCAGCCCACTCGACGTGGCCACCCAGGTCGCCGTGCCGGAGTTCGACGGCCGCATCATCACCGTCCCGTTCTCGTTCAAGGAGATCGACGACGAGGGTCTGATTTCCTACGTCGCCGACGCCGAGCGCTGCGCGCGGGTCGCCGGGCTGGCCGTGCGGCATGCGCAACTGCGCCACGTCAGCGCCGCCGACAAGCGGGTGGCTCTGGTGTTCTCGGCGTATCCGACCAAACACGCCCGCATCGGCAACGCGGTCGGCCTGGACACCCCGGCCAGCGCCGTAGCGTTGCTGCGCGCGATGCGCGCGCGTGGATATCAGGTGGGCGAGCTGCCGGGGGTGGCCGCCGGTGACGGTGACGCGCTGGTGCACGCGCTGATCGAACGCGGCGGCCAGGACCCCGACTGGCTCACCGACACGCAGCTCGCCGGAAATCCGATCCGGGTGTCGGCCAACGACTACCGCGACTGGTTCAAGACCTTGCCCGTCGAGCTCACCGACGCCGTCGAAGCGCACTGGGGCTCGCCGCCTGGGGAGTTGTTCGTCGACCGGACCCACCACCCGGACGGCGAGATCGTGATCGCAGCGATGCAAGCCGACAATGTCGTGGTGCTGGTGCAGCCGCCGCGCGGGTTCGGGGAGAACCCGGTCGCCATTTACCACGATCCCGACCTGCCGCCCAGCCACCACTACCTGGCCGCCTACCACTGGCTGCACACCGGTTTCCCCAACGGTTTCGGAGCGCACGCCGTCGTGCACCTGGGTAAACACGGCAACCTCGAGTGGCTGCCCGGCAAGACACTGGGCATGTCAGCGGCCTGCGGGTCGGACGCCGCGCTGGGCGATCTGCCGCTGATCTACCCGTTCCTGGTCAACGACCCCGGCGAGGGCACCCAGGCGAAGCGGCGCGCGCACGCCGTGCTCGTCGACCACCTCATCCCGCCGATGGCCCGCGCCGAAACCTACGGCGACATCGCGCGTTTGGAGCAACTACTCGACGAGCACGCCGCCGTCGCCGCGCTGGATCCCGGCAAGCTGCCCGCCATCCGCCAGCAGATCTGGACGTTGATCCGCGCCGCCAAGATGGATCACGACCTCGGGCTGACCGAGCGGCCCGCCGACGAGTCGTTCGATGACCTGTTGTTGCATGTCGACGGCTGGCTCTGCGAGATCAAAGACGTCCAGATCCGCGACGGCCTGCACATCCTCGGTGAAACGCCCAGCGGCGAGGCCGAACTCAACTTGGTGCTGGCGATCTTGCGGGCCCGGCAGCTCTTCGGGGGCGAGCACTCGGTGCCCGGCCTGCGCCAGGCGCTGGGGCTCAGCGAAGACGGCAGCGACGAGCGGTCCTCGGTGGACGACGCCGAAGCCCGAGCCCGGCGGCTGGTCGAAGCGCTGCAGCGCAGCGGCTGGGATCCGGGCGTGGCTGACCAGCTCACCGACGACCCGGACGTGGCCGCGGTGCTGCGGTTCGCCGCTACTGAGGTGGTGCCCCGGCTCGCTGCGACGGCGGGCGAGATCGACCAGATCCTGCGGGCGCTCGACGGCCGGTTCATCGCCTCCGGGCCCTCGGGTTCGCCGCTGCGCGGGCTGGTCAACGTGCTGCCCACCGGGCGCAACTTCTACTCCGTCGACCCCAAAGCGGTGCCGTCCAAGCTGGCCTGGGAAACCGGTGTGGCACTGGCTGATTCGCTGCTGGCACGCTACCAGCAGGACTACGGCGACTGGCCCCGGTCGGTGGGCTTGTCGGTGTGGGGCACCTCGGCGATGCGCACCGCCGGCGACGACATCGCCGAAGTGCTTGCGCTGCTGGGGGTTCGCCCGGTCTGGGACGATGCGTCGCGTCGGGTGACCGGGCTGACCGCGATCCCGCTCGACGAGCTCGGCCGGCCCCGCGTCGACGTGACGGTACGGATCTCGGGATTTTTCCGCGACGCCTTCCCGCATGTGGTGACCATGCTCGACGACGCGGTGCAGCTGGTCGCCGGCCTCGCCGAATCCGACGACGACAACTATGTGCGGGCCCACGCCCGCGCCGACCTGTCGCAGCACGGCGACCAACGACGCGCCACCACAAGAATCTTCGGCTCCAAACCGGGCACCTACGGAGCGGGTCTGCTGCAGCTGATCGACAGCCGCAACTGGCGCGACGACGCCGACCTGGCGCAGGTGTACACCGCGTGGGGCGGTTTCGCCTACGGCCGGGGCTTGGACGGCCGGGCCGCGACCGACGACATGAACCGGCAATACCGGCGCATCGCCGTGGCCGCCAAGAACACCGACACCCGCGAACACGACATCGCCGACTCCGACGACTATTTCCAATATCACGGCGGCATGGTGGCCACGGTGCGTGCGCTGACCGGCCAGGCGCCGGCGGCGTACATCGGCGACAACACCCGCCCGGACGCGATCCGCACCCGCACCCTGTCGGAGGAGACCACCCGGGTGTTCCGCGCCCGCGTCGTCAACCCGCGCTGGATGACCGCGATGCGACGGCACGGCTACAAAGGCGCCTTCGAAATGGCCGCGACGGTCGATTACCTGTTCGGCTACGACGCCACCGCGCAGGTGATGGCCGACTGGATGTACGAGCAGCTCACCGAGCGCTACGTACTGGACCCGGAGAACCGCAAGTTCATGGCCGAATCCAACCCCTGGGCGCTGCACAGCATGGCCGAACGCCTACTGGAGGCCGCCGGGCGGCAGATGTGGCAGCAACCGCAACCCGCCACCCTCGACGGCTTGCGCCAGGTTCTGCTGGAGACGGAAGGGGACCTGGAAGGTTGACCCGACTTGATCAACTCCAGTCCCAGGGATTTACCGCTAACCTCGCCGCCAAAGCGATACCGCAGGCGATATCACTTTCGACCAGGTAGTACTCCTTGGACCCAGTGACCCGAGAGGCCGCTGTGACTCCAGGGAACCGCACACCGAACCGGCGCCTCGCCCGCCGAGCGGTTCGCCGTTACGTTGAGGCAATGACCACCTCGACGCCCTCGTTCGCCGAACTGGCGAAATCGCAGTACATCCTGCTGACCACCTTCACCAAAGACGGCCGGCCCAAGCCCACCCCGGTGTGGGCGGCGCCCGACGGTGATCGGCTGCTGGTCATCACGCAAGAGAAGTCATGGAAAGTCAGGCGGATCCGCAACACTCCGCGGGTCACGCTGGCGGTGTGCGACATGCGGGGCAACCCGCACAGTGAGGCCCTCGAGGCGACGGCGACCATCCGCGACAAACGCGACAACGGCGCGGTCTACGACGCGCTGGTCAAGCGGTACGGCATGATCGCCCGGGTGTTCAACTTTTTCAGTAAGTTGCGCGGCGGCATGCACAACAACGTCGGCCTGGAACTGCGACCCGCCGGCTAAGCCTCGTCGCCTGCCAAGTGCTCGGAGAAGAACGAAAAGACCCGGGCCCAGGCGTCTTCGGTGGCAGCCTGGTTGTAGCCGAAGCCGGCGATCCGCAGCAGCGGCTGGCTGGGCAGCTTGTTGGCGAAGCTATGCCCGGCGCCCGGGTACACCTTGACGTCGTTGACGATGTTCCTGCTCTCGAGCTCACGCTGCAGCTTCTTGGGCGCGCCAACGCCCAGTGGGTCCCGCCCGCCGAAGCTGGCGACGATCGGGCAGGTCCCCTCCAGGGTTTCGCTGAGGTCGCGCGGCAGGGGCGTCCCGTAGAACGGCGCCGACGCACCGAACCCTTTGGGCGACATCACCAGGGCGAACTGCCCGCCCATGCAGAACCCGGCAATGCCGACGCGGCCGGAACACCCCGGATGGGCCAGCAGATACGCCCGGGCCGCCAGGATGTCGTCGAGCGAGCGACCACGCTTGGTCATCAGCTCCCGGAACACCCGCGGGATGCACCGGGCCCGGCCGCCCCGGGCGTACAGATTCGGGGTCAACGCGACATACCCGGCTGCGGCGATGTGGTCGTTGATCGACTCTTTGTCCGGTCCGTAGCCGAGAATGTCGTGCACTACCACCACGCCCGGCCACGGTCCCTGGCCTTCGGGAACGCTCAGCAGCGCATCGATCTGGCCGGCGGGGGTGTCCATGTCGATGGTTGTCACGTCAGCCATCTAACCGCGCCCTGCCCGGCGACGGAACTCCGGCGATCACCGCAGACGTTCCCTTCACATGCTGTCGCGACTTTTCCTCGGTTACGTCGTCGTCGAACTGACGGTGTTGTTCGCGCTCGCGTCCACGATTGGGCTGGGCCGGACCATGTTGGTGCTGCTGGCCACCTTCGTTGTTGGCGTCGCCGCGGCCGGCTCGCAGGCCAAGCGTCAGCTGCTGCGGTTGCGGTCGGGCTCGGCGAGTGGGCGCAGGGCCGTCACCGATGGCGCGGTGACGGCGCTGGCCGCGGTGCTCGTCGTCGTACCCGGGCTTTTCACCAGCGTCGTCGGGCTGCTGCTGTTGGTGCCGCCGATCCGGGCCGCCGCCCGCCCGCTGGTGCTGGCGGTAGCAGCGCGGCGCACCGGCCGGCCGCTGATCACCGTGGCCACCGGGACCGCGCGCAACCGCGCCCGCGCCGACTACATCGACGGCGAGGTCGTCAACGTCACCGACGTCACCGGCGCCGAGTCGTCCGCCCTGCCGGGCCGCCCTGAGTCGAATCATGGGTGACGACGATCTCGAGTTAGCCGATCGGCACGAGTCCACTGAAACGCCGGCCGCGGCGACGCCGGCTGCCCGACTCGTCACCGCGCTGCGCACCGTGGTGGCGCCCCGAACCGAACAGTGGTTTCGGCCGCGGTGGCTGCGGCTGGGCGCGGCGGTGGCCGCCGGTCTATTGCTGTGCGCCAGCTTCCCGCCGCTCAACTGGTGGTGGGCCGCCGTCGTCGCCTTCGGGCTGCTGGCCTGGGTGTTGACCGGCCGGCTCACCACGCCGGTCGGCGGCCTCGGCTACGGCCTCCTGCTCGGTTTGGCCTTTTACCTGCCGCTGTTGCCGTGGATCAGCACGCTCGTCGGGGCCGGACCCTGGATCGCGCTGGCGGTTCTGTGTGCGCTCTTCCCGGCACTGTTCGGCCTGCTGGCGGTGGTGGTGCGGCGCCTGCCCGGCTGGCCGATCTGGTTTGCGGTGTTGTGGGCCGCCGTGGAGTGGGCCAAGTCGACCGTGCCGTTCGGCGGTTTCCCCTGGGGCGTCGTGGGCTTCGGTCAGACCAGCGGGCCCCTGCTGCCGCTGGCGCAGTTGGGCGGGGTGCCGCTGTTGTCGGCAGCGATCGTGCTGCTCGGCTGCAGCGCCACCGCGATGGCCGAGGAAGTCCTGACCTGGTGGCGGCGCGGCCACCACCGGCACGCCACGGAGGTCGGGCCACCGGCGGTAGCGCTGCCCGGCGTCTGCATCGCCTTCGTCTTGTTCGCCGCCGTCGCGGTGTGGCCGCACGTCCGCCACTCCGGGATGGGCTCCGGCGACGACCCGATCGTCACAGTGGCCGCCGTGCAGGGCAATGTGCCGCGGCTGGGACTCGACTTCAACGCGCAACGCCGGGCGGTGCTCGACAAACACGTCGAGGAGACGCTTCGGCTGGCTGATGACGTCCGGGCGGGTACCGCCCCGAAGCCGCACTTCGTCATCTGGCCGGAAGACTCATCGGACATCGACCCATTGGTCAACCGCGACGCCGCCGCCCAGATCGCGGTTGCGGCTACTGCAATCGGCGTCCCGATTCTGGTGGGCACAATTCTCGACATCCCCGGCCCGCACCCGGAGGACCCCGACTACACCAACACCGTGATCGTGTGGGATCCGGTGACCGGACCAGGCGAACGCCACGACAAGCAGATCGTTCAGCCGTTTGGTGAGTACCTGCCCTGGCCCTGGCTCTTCCGGCACCTTTCGGGCTACGCCGCCCGCGCCGGCCACATGGTGCCCGGCCGCAGCACCGGCGTGGTGCATCCGGCCGGCGTGCCGGTCGGTGTCTCCACGTGCTGGGAAGTGATCTTCGATCGCGCGGTGCGGCAGTCGGTTCGCAACGGCGCCCAGATGCTGGCGGTGCCCAGCAATAACGCCACTTTCAACCAGACCATGAGCGAACAGCAGTTGGCCTTCGCCAGAGTGCGGGCCGTGGAGCACGACAGATACGTCGTGGTCGCGGGAACGACCGGGATCAGCGCCGTGATCGCACCCGACGGCGGCGAGCTGGGTCGCACCGAGTTCTTCCAGCCCGCGTATCTGGACAGTCAGGTGCGGCTCAAGACGACGTCCACGCCGGCCACCCGTTGGGGTCCCGCCGTGCAGTGGTCGTTCGTTGGGATGGGTGTCGCGATTCTGCTGGTCGCGATACGGCACAATGGGTGGCTCGCGCGCCCGAGTCGGCGCCGATCGCGGGCGGCGGATCGCCTCCCAGCGCCCGCGCAGACTCCGGACAAAGGAGCCACATGACCACCGGCCAGCCGACGCCGGAAGCACCGGCAGAGCGCCCGAGCCTACGCAGCCTGGTCATCATCCCCACCTTCAACGAGCGGGAGAACCTGCCCCTGATCCTGGACCGCCTGCACGCGGCCCGCCCGGATGTGCATGTGCTCATCGTGGACGACGACAGCCCGGACGGCACCGGCCAGCTCGCCGACGAATCGGCGTCGGCGCGGCCGGAGCACCTGCACGTCATGCACCGCACCGTCAAAGACGGTCTGGGCGCGGCGTACCTGGCCGGCTTCGCCTGGGGGCTGAGCCGCGGTTACACCACGCTGGTGGAGATGGACGCCGACGGCAGCCATGCCCCTGAACAGCTGCATCTGTTGCTCGATGCCGTCGACAACGGCGCCGACCTGGTGATCGGCTCGCGCTACGTCCAGGGCGGCAACGTGCAGAACTGGCCCTGGCGGCGCTGGGCACTGTCCTGGACAGCCAACACCTATGCCCGGCTGGCGCTTGGTATCGGTATTCACGACATCACCGCGGGCTTCCGCGCCTACCGGCGAGATGTGCTGGAAAAGATCGACCTCGATCAGGTCGACTCCAAGGGTTACTGCTTCCAGATCGACCTGACCTGGCGCACCATCTCCCACGGTTTCGCCGTTGTCGAGGTGCCGATCACCTTCACCGAGCGCGAACTCGGCGTGTCCAAAATGAGCGGATCCAATATCCGCGAAGCGCTCGTCAAAGTCGCTCAGTGGGGGATCGACGGCAGACGCAATCGCAGTCGCGGGGGCCCGTCGATAAGTGAGCGGATGCTGAAAGACAGCTGATGCGATCCCGTAGCCGCCGCTGCCCGACCTGATGCCGCCGGACGGGTTCTTGTTCTTAGACCGCGGTCAAATCCGTCAGACGCCGCGGCGCCGTGACCGGATCAGCTCGAGACGCTCTTTGAGCAGCTCCTCGAGCTCGTCGACCGAACGGCGTTCCAGCAGCATGTCCCAATGCGTCCGCGGCGGCTTGACCTTCTTGGGCTCCGGCAGGTCACCCTCGATCAACGTGCCTTCCATCCCGTTGCGGCACTGCCAGGTGCCCGGGATCTCGGCGTCGTCGGCGAACGGAACGTCGAATTCTTCGCCGTTGTCGGTGCGGTAGCGCGCAACCTGACGCGGCGCCAAGTCGTGGTTGCGGTCGGTTTCGTAGCTTACGGCTCCGAGGCGACTGCCTCTCAGCACACGATCAGCCATCGTCAACACTCCTCTTACGTTTCTCCGGGCAGACAACGCGGTAAGTGCCGGCGTTAGTTCCCGGGCCGGCGCCGCGTGCTGGTCTGCCGCGGGTCCGACGCGACTGTCAATGATACCGGGAATCGGCGCGCACGCCGATTACAGTCGTCAGTCGTGAGCCGCCGCACGCGACCTCAACCGTGCCGCTGGTGTGGTCGCGATGTCGCCGACAGTGGTATGGGCCGCCGTCGCCAGTACTGCCGGCAGTCCTGCCGACAACGCGCCTACGAGCAACGGACCTCGACCAGCTCGTTCTCCGGTCTGCCGCCGGATGTGGTGGTGCTGTCGGCCGGTGAGGCCGCGCAGCTGTCCGACCGGGTGTACCAGGTCCGGTGCGCGGCGGAAGACGTCGTCACCGCGCTCGGCGAGGGCGCCGGCCGCGGCGAGCTGCAGGAGCTCTGCGACGCGCTGATGCACGCTGTCGAGGCGGCCGACGGCTGGCGGTGAGGGCTTTTTCCCGCGGGCGTCCAGCCGCTTGACCATAGTGATCGGGCGCCCACCAGCGGCGGGTACAGTCACCGCTTAACGGCCGAGCCGGGGGATAGCAGGAGCGTGTCAGTCGGGCCGAAGATGACCCTGCCTGCCGCACCGGCGCTCATCGAACGCGAAATGTTAGGCAAGGAATAACAACATGGCCGATCAGCTCCAGCATGCGACCGAGGCGCTGCGCAAGGCACTTGCCCAAGTCGAGCGTTTGAAGAGCAAGAACCGCGCACTGCTGGAACGGTCGGCCGAACCAATCGCAATCGTAGGTATGGCGTGCCGGTTGCCCGGTGGGGTGGACTCACCGGAAGGTTTTTGGGATGTGGTGTCCCAGGGCCGCGACGTCATGACGGAGTTTCCGACCGACCGCGGTTGGGACTTGATGGGCCTGTTCGATCCTGATCCCGACGCGCCGCACAAGTCGTACGCCCGTTTCGGTGGCTTCGTCGACGACGTCGCCGGCTTCGATGCCGGCTTTTTCGGGGTGTCACCGAGCGAGGCGCTTGCCACCGATCCGCAGCACCGGATGCTGCTCGAGTTGTCCTGGGAAGCGCTGGAGCGCGCCGGAATCGACCCGACGACGCTGCGCGGCAGCGCCACCGGCGTCTTCGCCGGGATCATCGTGCAGGGCTACGGGATGCTTGCCGAAGAGATCGAGGGTTACCGATTGACCGGCATGACCTCCAGCGTGGCGACCGGACGGGTCGCCTATGTGCTGGGGTTGGAAGGCCCGGCGGTGTCGGTGGACACGGCGTGCTCGTCGTCGCTGGTCGCCCTGCACATGGCCGTGCAGTCGCTGCGCTCGGGTGAATGCGACCTCGCCCTGGCCGGCGGCGCGACGGTCAACGCCACACCGACGATCTTCGTCGAGTTCAGCCGGCATCGCGGCCTGTCGCCGGATGGCCGCTGCAAGTCCTTCGCCGGGGCGGCCGACGGAGTCGGCTGGTCCGAGGGCGGCGGGATGCTGGTGGTGGAGCGGCTCTCGGACGCGCAGCGGCTGGGGCATCCCGTGTTGGCGGTGGTGCGCGGTACGGCGGTCAACCAGGACGGGGCGTCGAACGGACTGACCGCGCCGAACGGGCCGTCCCAGCAGCGGGTCGTGCGCGCGGCGCTGGCCAACGCCGGGCTGGGCACCGCGGACGTCGACGTCGTCGAAGGGCACGGCACCGGCACCACATTGGGTGATCCGATCGAAGCCCAGGCGCTGCTGGCCACCTACGGCCAAGAGCGGGCGCAGCCGCTCTGGTTGGGATCGGTGAAGTCGAACATGGGCCACACCCAGGCCGCCGCCGGCGTGGCCGGGGTAATCAAGATGATCCTGGCGATGCGCCATGAGCTGTTGCCGGCGACGTTGCACGTCGATTCGCCCAGCCCACATGTGGATTGGTCGGCGGGCGCGGTGTCGTTGCTGACCGAAGCGCAGCCTTGGAAGGCCGAGCTGCAGAACGGTCAGCCGCCGAGTCGGATCAGAAGAGCCGGGGTGTCGTCCTTCGGGATCAGCGGCACCAACGCGCACGTGATCATCGAGGCGCCACCGGCGCCGGACGCTGTCGAGCCGGCACCGTCGCAGCCGGTGGTGCCGTGGGTGGTGTCGGCGAAGTCGGCAGCGACGTTGAGCACGCAGGCGGCGCGGCTAGGCGAGTTCATCGCGGCACGTGGCGAATTGGCTCCTGCTGAGGTGGGCTGGTCGTTGGCGGGCCGGTCGGTGTTCGAGCATCGGGCGGTCGTACTCGGCGGCGACCGTGGCGAGTTGCTGGCTGGGCTGCGCGAGGTGGCGGACGGGCTGCCGGGCGCTGCGGTGATTCAGGGGCGCGCCACCCCGGCGGGCAAGACGGTGTTCGTCTTCCCCGGCCAGGGTTCGCAATGGCTCGGCATGGCCGTCGAACTGCTCGACACGGCACCAGTATTCGCCCAGACCCTGACCGCGTGTGCCGAAGCGTTCGCCGAGTTCGTCGACTGGTCGCTGATCGACGTGCTGCGGGCAACGCCCGGCGCCCCCGGTCTGGACCGTGTCGACGTGGTGCAGCCGGCGCTGTTCGCGGTGATGGTGTCGCTGGCCGAACTGTGGAAATCGATCGGCGTTCGGCCCGACGCTGTCATCGGCCACTCGCAAGGCGAAATCGCCGCCGCCTTCCTGGCCGACGCGCTGACGCTGCGTGATGCTGCGCGGGTGGTCACGTTGCGCAGCAAGCTTTTGACCGTCCTCGCCGGGCGCGGCGGTATGGCCTCGCTGGCGTGCGGATCCGAACAAGCACGAGAGCTGTTGTCGCCGTACGGCGATCGGGTCAGTATCGCCACGGTGAACGGCCCGTCGGCCGTGGTGGTATCCGGCGACGCCGAGGCGCTGGACGAGCTGGTCTCGCGGTGCACCGCACAGGATCTGCGCGCGCGCCGGATCGACGTTGACTACGCGTCACATTCCGTTGCCGTCGACGAGATTCGCGAGCAGCTCATCGAGGCGCTGTCGGGCATCGAACCCCGCTCGTCGCGCACCGCGTTCTTCTCCACCGTCACCGGCGGTCTGCTCGACACCGCGGCGTTGGACGCCGGGTACTGGTTCCGCAACATCCGCCAGACCGTGGAATTCGAGCAGGCGGTGCGCGCAGCGTCGACCAGCGGCTACCGGACGTTCATCGAGTCCAGTCCACATCCGGCGTTGATCGCCGGGGTGGAAGAGACCGTCGGCGCCGACGCCATCGTCGTCCCCACCCTGGGTCGTGACGACGGCGGCATCCGCCGCTTCCTGACTTCGGCCGCCCACGCGTTCGTCTCGGGTGTCGGGGTGGATTGGCGTGCAGTGCTCCCGGGCGCAAGATTTGTGGAGCTGCCCACGTATGCCTTTGAGCGGCGGCGGTTCTGGCTCTCCGGGGACAGCGCAGCCGTGGACGCCGCGGGTCTGGGTTTGTCGTCGGGAGAGCATCCGTTGCTGGGCGCGGTGGTGGAGCTGCCGGCTTCGGGTGGAGTGCTGCTGACCGGCCGGTTGTCGTGCGCGTCGCAGCCCTGGCTTGCCGATCACGCGGTCGGTGGCGCGGTCGTGTTCCCCGGTGCGGGCTTCGTCGAGCTGGTGATCCGTGCCGGCGACGAGGCCGGCTGCCCGGTCGTCGACGAACTGACCTTACGGGCCCCGTTGGTGGTGCCGGCTACCGGTGCCGTCGCGGTGCAGGTGGTCGTCGACGCGGCCGACGACTCGAACCGTCGAGCTGTCTCGGTGTTCGCCCGCAGCCACGCCGACGCCGAATGGGTGCTGCACGCCGAGGGCGTGCTGGCCGGCGAAACCGCCGCACCAGCAGCGGATTTGACGATGTGGCCGCCGGTGGGCGCCGAACCGGTCGACGTCGCGGGTCTCTACGACCGGTTGGCCGCCCGCGGCTACGGGTACGGGCCGGCGTTTCACGGTTTGACCGCGATGTGGCGGCGTGACGACGAGTTGTTCGCGGAGGTCGCACTGCCGCAGACTGCCGGCGGCGCCGCAGGGTTCGGGGTGCACCCGGCCCTGCTGGATGCGTCGTTGCACGCACTGCTCGCCGCGCACACCTCCTCCAGCGGCGCCGAAGTCGCGCTGCCGTTCTCGTGGCAGGGGGTGTCGCTGCATGCCGCCGGTGCTTCGTCGGTGCGGGCGCGCATCGCGCCGGCCGGGCCGTCGGCGGTGTCGGTGGATTTGGCTGATTCGCTGGGTTTGCCGGTGTTGTCGGTGGCGTCGATGGTGGCCCGGCCGGTGTCTCAGCAGCAGCTGCTGGCGGCGGTGACCGGTCCGGCGGCGGAGCGGCTCTTCGAGCTGACGTGGTCACCTGTCAAGACGGTCGCCGGCACCGACAGCTCGCCCTACCACCTTCTCGACTCGGTGGCGGCAGAGCCTGATCCGATCTCCGACACCCGCCGGCGCACCCACGAAACCTTGACGGCCCTGCAGTCACACCTGGGCGACGACGAATCGGGCCTGCTGGTGCTGGCCACGCGCGGCGCGGTGGCGTTGCCGGGCGAGGATGTCACGGATTTGGCCGGTGCGGCGGTGTGGGGGCTGGTGCGCTCGGCGCAGACCGAGCATCCCGGCCGCATCGTACTGGTGGATTCCGATGCGCCGCTTGATGATTCGACGGTTGCGCAGGTGCTGGCCGCCGGTGAGCCGCAGCTGGTGCTGCGCGACGGCGTCCTACACGCTGCGCGTGTGCACAGCAGCCGCGCGGTCGACGGGATCCTGGTGCCGCCGGCCGAGGAACCCTGGCGGTTAGGGCTTTCCAGCGCGGGCACGTTCGAGAACCTGCAACTGGAGCCCGTCCCCAACGCCGATGCGCCGCTGGAACCCGGACAGGTCCGGGTCGACATCCGCGCCATCGCCACCAACTTCCGCGACGTGATGATCACCCTGGGCATGTTCACCCACGACGCGCTGATCGGCGGTGAAGGCGCCGGCGTGGTGGTCGAGGTAGGACCCGGAGTCACCGACTTCGCGGTCGGCGACAAGGTCTTCGGCTTCTTCCCCGACGGCAGCGGCACCTGCGTCGCCGGTGACACCCGGCTGCTGCTCCCGATGCCGTCGGACTGGTCCTACGCCGAAGCCGCCGCCGTGTCCGCGGTCTTCACCACCGCCTACTACGGCTTCATCCATTTGGCGAATGTCCAGCCGGGTCAGCGGGTGTTGGTGCATGCGGCTACTGGTGGGGTGGGGATGGCTGCGGTGCAGTTGGCGCGGCATCTGGGTGTGGAGGTGTTCGCCACTGCCAGTCGGGGTAAGTGGGACACGTTGCGGGCGCTGGGTTTTGACGATGATCATATCGGTGATTCGCGCAGCCTGGATTTTGAGGACCACTTTCGTGCGGTGACCGGTGGGCGTGGGGTCGATGTGGTGCTGGACTCGCTGGCTGGTGAGTTCGTCGATGCTTCGCTGCGGTTGCTCGCCGCGGGTGGGGTGTTTTTGGAGATGGGCAAGACCGACATCCGTGACCCCGGCAAAATCGCCGAACAATACCCGGGCGTGCGCTACCGCGCCTTCGACTTGTTCGAACCCGGCCGAGCCCGGATGCACCAATACCTGCTCGAACTGGCCGCGCTCTTTGACGCCGGGGTGCTGCGGCCGTTGCCGGTGACGGTGTTCGATGTGCGGCGGGCGCCGGCGGCGTTGCGGTATCTGAGCCAGGCCCGGCATGTGGGCAAGGTCGTTTTGACGATGCCGGGTGCGTGGGCGGGCGGCACGGTGTTGGTCACTGGTGGGACCGGGATGGCCGGTGCGGCGTTGGCTCGCCATGTGGTGGCCTGTCATGGGGTGCGGGATCTGTTGTTGGTGAGTCGGCGGGGTGCTGAGGCGCCGGGTGCGGCGGAGTTGGTGGCGGAGTTGTCGGCTTCGGGTGCTGCGGTGTCGGTGGTGGCCGCGGATGTGGCTGATCGGGAGGCGTTGGCCAAGGTGTTGGCCGAGGTGTCGGTGCGGGCGCCGTTGTCGGCGGTGATTCATGCCGCGGGGGTCCTTGATGATGCGGTGGTGACGTCGTTGACGCCGGCGCGGGTGGATGCGGTGTTGCGGGCCAAGGTGGATGCGGCGTGGCATTTGCATGAGTTGACCCGGGATTTGAAGGTGTCGGCGTTTGTGTTGTTTTCGTCGATGGCGGGGTTGGTGGGGTCGTCGGGTCAGGCCAATTATGCGGCGGCGAACTCGTTTTTGGATGCGCTGGCGGTGCATCGGCGTGCTCAGGGTCTGCCGGCGATCTCGTTGGGCTGGGGCCTGTGGGACCAAACCAGCAACATGACCGGCGGCCTCGACACCGCTGGACGGGCTCGGCTGGCCCGCACCGGCGTCAAGGCATTGTCGTCGGCCGCGGCGTTGCAACTCTTCGACACCGCGATGGTGGTCGACGAGCCTAACCTGGCGCCGGCCCACATCGACCTGGCCGCGCTGCGGGCCAACGCCGCGGTCGTTCCGCCGATGTTCGCCGACCTCATCACCACGCCGGCCCGCCGTCAGGTCGACGACTCGTTGGCCGCCACCAAATCCAAATCGGCACTCGCGCAACGGTTGCACGGCCTGCCGCACGACGAACAACACGCGGTGCTGCTGGACCTGGTGCGCTCGCACATCGCCACCGTGCTGGGCAACACCACGCCGGAGTCGATCGATCCGGACAAGGCCTTCCAGGAGCTGGGCTTTGACTCGCTGACCGCGGTCGAGATGCGCAACCGCCTCAAAGCCGCGACCGGACTGGCTCTTTCGCCCACTCTCATTTTCGACTACCCCACACCCAGCCGCCTTGCCGCCTACTTCCGAAGCGAACTCGCCGGCCTGCCGCAAGAAGTCAAAGAGGTGGCCGCGGTGCGTGCCACCGGGGACGATCCGATCGCGATCGTCGGCATGGCGTGCCGTTACCCGGGTGGGGTGGATTCACCGGAAGACCTGTGGAATGTGGTCTTGCAGGGCCGTGACGTGCTCAGCGACTTCCCCAGCGACCGGGGCTGGAACTTGGCCGAACTGTTCAACCCCGACCCCGACGTCTCCGGCGCCTGCTATACCCGCACCGGTGGATTCGTCGACGGGGTCGCCGAATTCGATTCCGGGTTCTTCGGGGTGGGCCCGTCCGAAGCGCTCGCCATGGACCCCCAACAGCGGATGTTCCTCGAACTGTCGTGGGAGGCGTTGGAGCGGGCTGGAATCGACCCGACCACGCTGCGGGGCAGCGCCACCGGCGTCTTCGCCGGGGTGATGACGCAGGGCTACGGCATGTTCTCCGCGGAGCCGGTGGAAGGTTTCCGGCTGACCGGCCAGCTGTCCAGCGTGGCGTCGGGCCGGGTCGCCTACGTGCTGGGCCTCGAAGGTCCGGCACTGTCGGTGGACACCGCGTGCTCGTCGTCGCTGGTGACCCTGCACATGGCGGTGCAGTCGCTGCGCTCCGGCGAATGCGACCTCGCCCTGGCTGGCGGCGTCACCATCAACGCGACGCCCGACATCTTCGTGGAGTTCAGCCGCTGGCGCGGGTTGTCGCCGGATGGCCGCTGTAAGGCCTTCGCCGGGGCGGCCGACGGCACCGGATTCTCCGAGGGCGGCGGCATGCTGGTGGTGGAGCGACTTTCCGATGCCCGGCGGCTGGGGCATCCGGTGCTGGCGGTGGTGCGCGGTTCGGCGGTCAACCAGGACGGGGCGTCGAACGGACTGACCGCGCCGAACGGGCCGTCACAGCAGCGGGTGGTGCGCGCGGCGCTGGCCAACGCGGGGCTCAGCGGTGCCGACGTCGACGTCGTCGAAGGGCACGGCACCGGCACCACGTTGGGTGATCCGATCGAAGCCCAGGCGTTGCTGGCCACCTACGGCCAAGACCGTGAGCACCCGCTGTGGTTGGGATCGGTGAAATCGAACATGGGCCACACCCAGGCCGCCGCCGGGGTGGCCGGGGTCATGAAGATGATCCTGGCGATGCGTCACGAGGTGCTGCCGGCGACGTTGCACGTCAACGAACCCAGCCCGCACGTGGATTGGTCGGCGGGAGCGGTGTCGTTGCTTACCGAAGCGCAACCCTGGATCCAGAACGGCCAGCCGCGCCGAGCCGGGGTGTCGTCGTTCGGGATCAGCGGCACCAACGCGCACGTGATCATCGAGGCGCCACCGGCACCAGCCGTCGAGCCGGCACCGGAGCCGCCGGTGGTGCCGTGGGTGGTGTCGGCGAAGTCGGCGACGGCATTGGCCACGCAGGCCGCGCGGTTGGGCGAGTTCACTGCTGCGCGAGAAGAATTGGCTGCCGCTGACGTGGGGTGGACGTTGGCGGGCCGGTCGGTGTTCGAGCATCGGGCCGTCGTGCTCGGCGCCGACCGTGGCCAGCTGCTGGCCGGGCTGGGCGAGGTGGCGGACGGGCTACCGGGCGCTGCGGTGATCCAGGGCCGCGCCACCACGGCGGGCAAGACGGTGTTCGTCTTCCCCGGCCAAGGCTCCCAATGGCTGGGCATGGGCCAGGGCCTGCACACCGCCTACCCGGTGTTCGCCGAAGCCTTCAACACGGCGGTGGCAGAGCTCGACCGGCATCTGCTTCGCCCGCTGCGCGAAGTCATGTGGGGTCACGACGAAACCTTGCTCAACACGACCGAATTCGCGCAGCCGGCGTTGTTCGCGGTCGAGGTGGCGCTCTACCGGCTGTTGGAATCCTGGGGGCTGCGCCCCGACTTCGTGATGGGCCACTCGGTCGGCGAACTCACCGCGGCCCACGTCGCCGGGGCGCTCTCGCTGGAGAACGCCGCGCTGCTGGTGGTCGCCCGCGGCCGGTTCATGCAGGCTCTGCCCTCCGGCGGCGTGATGATCGCCGTGCAGGCAGGAGAAGACGAAGTCCGGCCGCTGCTGACCGACGACGTCGGCCTCGCCGCGGTCAACGGCCCCGCCTCGGTGGTGGTGTCGGGCCCCGACGACGCGGTGACCGCCATCGCCGACCGGCTGCGCGACCAGGGCCGTCGCGTCCACCGACTTGCTGTCTCGCACGCTTTCCACTCGCCGCTGATGGAACCGATGATCGGTGAATTCAAGGCGGCCGCACGAGAACTCGGCGTCAATGCACCGAGTATCCCGGTCATCTCGAACGTGACCGGCCAGTTGGCGGGTGATGACTTCGCGTCGGCCGACTACTGGATCCGACACATTCGTGCAGCCGTGCGGTTCGGCGACAGTGTGCGCTTCGCGCACTCCACCGGGGCCGGCCGATTCCTCGAAGTCGGGCCCGCCGGCGGGCTGACCACGTCCGTCGAAGAATCGCTCGCCGACGCCGAGATCGTGTCGGTGCCGATGCTGCGCAAGGACCGACCCGAACCGACAAGCCTGCTGACCGGGGTGGCGCACGCTTTCGTGTCGGGTGTCGGGGTGGACTGGCGTGCGGTGCTGCCGGGGGCCCGGTTCGTGGAGCTGCCCACGTATGCCTTTGAGCGACGGCGGTTCTGGCTGTCCGGGGACGGCGCCTCCGTGGACGCCGCCGGTCTGGGTCTGGCCTCGAGTGAGCACGCGCTGCTGGGCGCGGTGGTGGAGCTGCCGGCTTCGGGCGGGGTGGTGTTGACGGGCCGGTTGTCGTGCGCGTCGCAGTCCTGGCTGGCCGACCATGCCGTCGGCGGTGTGGTCGTGTTCCCCGGTGCGGGTTTCGTCGAGTTGGCGATCCGCGCCGGCGACGAGGTCGGCTGCCCGGTGGTCGACGAACTCACCTTGGCCGCCCCGATGGTGCTTCCCGCGACCGGGTCGGTGGCGGTGCAGGTGGTGGTGGACGCCGCCGACGACACGGGCGGTCGCACGGTGTCGGTGTTCTCCCGCGGCGAGGCGCGCCCAGGGTGGATTCTGCACGCCGAAGGGGTGCTGCGGTCCGGCAGCGCAGATCCCGGCAACACCATGTCGACGTGGCCGCCGGCCGGGTCGGCACCGGTCGACATCGACGGACTCTACGACCGCTTGGCCGCCCGCGGCTACGGCTACGGACCGGCGTTTCAAGGTCTGACCGCGATGTGGCGGCGCGGCGACGAGGTGTTCGCCGAGGTATCGCTCCCCACCGAGGCGGGCGCGTCGCCGGCTGGTTTCGGGGTGCACCCCGCGGTGCTGGACGCCGCCCTGCACGCCGTGATCGTGGTGACCGAGAACGATAGCCGTGAGGCCGGCGACGGTGTGCTGGTGCCGTTCTCGTGGCAGGGGGTGTCGCTGCATGCCGCCGGTGCTTCGTCGGTGCGGGCGCGCATCGCGCCGGCCGGGCCGTCGGCGGTGTCGGTGGATCTGGCCGACGGGCTGGGGCTGCCGGTGTTGTCGGTGGCGTCGATGGTGGCCCGGCCGGTGTCTCAGCAGCAGCTGATGGCGGCGGTGACGGGCTCAGCAGGCGACCGGCTTTTCGAGGTGGTGTGGTCGCCGGCAGCCCCCGAAGCGCACGGTGAACCTCCGTCACACGAGGTGTTCGAATCGTTTCCTGCCGACGGTGATCCGCTCACCGGGGTGTACCAGCGCACGCACGAGGCATTGTCAGCGCTGCAGTCCTGGCTCGACCGGCACGACGCGGGGATGCTCGTGGTGGCCACGCGCGGCGCGGTGGCGTTGCCGGGCGAGGATGTCACGGATTTGGCCGGTGCGGCGGTGTGGGGGCTGGTGCGCTCGGCGCAGACCGAGCATCCGGGCCGCATCGTACTGGTGGATTCCGATGCGCCGCTTGATGATTCGACGGTTGCGCAGGTGCTGGCCGCCGGTGAGCCGCAGGTCCTGCTGCGCGGCGGAGTGGTTCATACCGCGCGCGTGCACGGCAGTCGTGCCGTCGACGCCTTACTGGTGCCGCCAAGTGACCGGCCATGGCGGATGGGCATGTCCACCAAGGGCACGTTCGACAATCTGCGGCTGGAGCCGATTCCCGATGCAGATGCCGCACTGCGGCCGGGTCAGGTACGGGTCGCGGTGCAGGCCATCGCCGCGAACTTCCGCGACGTCATGATCGCTTTGGGACTGTACCCGGACGACGACGCCGTCATGGGCGTGGAGTGCGCCGGCATCGTCATCGAAACCGCCGCGGATACCGCCCGGTTCGGCGTCGGTGACCGCGTCACCGGCCTGTTTCCCGAAGGCACCGGCACCATCGCCATCACCGACGAGCGGCTGCTGATGGCGACGCCGAGCGGCTGGTCGCACACCGAGGCGGTGACCGCGCCGGTCGTCTTCGCCACCGCCCACTACGCGTTGCGCCACTTGGCGAATGTCCAGCCGGGTCAGCGGGTGTTGGTGCATGCGGCTACTGGTGGGGTGGGGATGGCTGCGGTGCAGTTGGCGCGGCATCTGGGTGTGGAGGTGTTCGCCACTGCCAGTCGGGGTAAGTGGGACACGTTGCGGGCGCTGGGTTTTGACGATGATCATATCGGTGATTCGCGCAGCCTGGATTTTGAGGACCACTTTCGTGCGGTGACCGGTGGGCGTGGGGTCGATGTGGTGCTGGACTCGCTGGCTGGTGAGTTCGTCGATGCTTCGCTGCGGTTGCTCGCCGCGGGTGGGGTGTTTTTGGAGATGGGCAAGACCGACATCCGTGACCCCGGCAAAATCGCCGAACAGTACCCGGGCGTGCGCTACCGCGCCTTCGACCTGTTCGAGGCGGGTGGTGACCACATTCAGTGGATCCTCGACGAACTGGCCGCGCTCTTTGACGCCGGGGTGCTGCGGCCGTTGCCGGTGACGGTGTTCGATGTGCGGCGGGCGCCGGCGGCGTTGCGGTATCTGAGCCAGGCCCGGCATGTGGGCAAGGTCGTTTTGACGATGCCGGGTGCGTGGGCGGGCGGCACGGTGTTGGTCACTGGTGGGACCGGGATGGCCGGTGCGGCGTTGGCTCGCCATGTGGTGGCCTGTCATGGGGTGCGGGATCTGTTGTTGGTGAGTCGGCGGGGTGCTGAGGCGCCGGGTGCGGCGGAGTTGGTGGCGGAGTTGTCGGCTTCGGGTGCTGCGGTGTCGGTGGTGGCCGCGGATGTGGCTGATCGGGAGGCGTTGGCCAAGGTGTTGGCCGAGGTGTCGGTGCGGGCGCCGTTGTCGGCGGTGATTCATGCCGCGGGGGTCCTTGATGATGCGGTGGTGACGTCGTTGACGCCGGCGCGGGTGGATGCGGTGTTGCGGGCCAAGGTGGATGCGGCGTGGCATTTGCATGAGTTGACCCGGGATTTGAAGGTGTCGGCGTTTGTGTTGTTTTCGTCGATGGCGGGGTTGGTGGGGTCGTCGGGTCAGGCCAATTATGCGGCGGCGAACTCGTTTTTGGATGCGCTGGCGGTGCATCGGCGTGCTCAGGGTCTGCCGGCGATCTCGTTGGGCTGGGGCCTGTGGGACCAAACCAGCAACATGACCGGGACGTTGGACAACGTCGACTTCGCCCGGTTCGCCAGAGACGGCATCGTCGCGATGCCGTCGACCGAAGCGCTGCAGCTGATGGACACCGCGATGGTGGTCGACGAGCCGTTCCTGCTGCCGGCCCACATCGACTTCACCGCGCTGCGGGCCAAATTCGACGGCGGCACACTGCCGCCGATGTTCGTCGACCTCATCAACGCGCCGGCCCGCCGTCAGGTCGACGACTCGTTGGCCGCGGCCAAGTCGAAATCGGCGATGCTGCAACGCCTCGAGGGTCTGCCCGAAGACGAGCAGCAGGCGGTGCTGCTCGATTTGGTGCGTTCGCACATCGCCACCGTGCTGGGCAACACCACGCCGGAGTCGATCGATCCGGACAAGGCGTTCCAGGAGCTGGGCTTTGACTCACTGACCGCGGTCGAGATGCGCAACCGCCTCAAAGCCGCCACCGGGCTGCCGCTTTCACCCACGCTGATCTTCGACTACCCGAACTCCGCGGCGTTGGCGGGCTACTTCCGCTCAGAATTGGTCGGCGCACCGGCCGAGCAGCCGCAGCGCTCCGCGCCCGGTGAGGCTGAACTCGCACAGGTGGTCGCGTCCATACCCATCAAACGCCTGCGCCAGGCCGGAGTGCTGGACCTGTTGTTATCGCTCGCCAACGAGACCGACGGAGCCGGTGCGGGGGAGCCAGGCGAGAAAGACTTCGCCGGCATGGATCTCGACGACCTGGTCAGCGCGGCGTTCCTCGACGACGACGACTAGCGGATGACACCCAGGACGCGTCGGTGAGAATCGCTGTCACCGGAGCCGGCGGAGTCGTCGGCCGCGGCATCGTCACCCGGCTGCTCAGCCAGGGGCACGACGTCATCGGTCTGGCCCGCCGACAACCCCAAAGTTGGCCTTCCGCCGCTAGTTTCGTCCAAGCCGACATCCGCGACGCAGCCGCGGTGCACCGTGCGCTCGCCGGTTGCCACGTCGTCGCGCATTGCGCCTGGGCCTTCGATCGCGACGTCAACGTGGGCGGTACCGCCAACGTCGCCGACGCGGTAGGCCGGCACGGTATCCGGCGCGTCGTCTTCGCCTCGTCTGCGCACGTGTACGGCGCCTACCGAAGCGACGAGGAGCCGTTGACCGAGGCTGACCGGCCGCGGCCGGCTCTCGGGTACGGCCGCCACAAGGCCGCAGCCGAAGAAGTGCTGGCCGCATCCGGTGCGCAAACGGTGGCCATCCGATCTGCGGTCATGCTCGGTCGAGGCGTCGACAACTGGGTGCGACGGCTGCTGGCCGCTGTGGTTTTCGTCGATCCGGACGGCTCGGCGAGAAACCGCATACAGGTCGTGCACACCGACGACGTGCACCGGGTGTTCGTGCGAGCCATCGTCGATCTCGATCTCGGCAGCGGCCCCGTCAACCTGGCCGCGCCGGGCGACATCACTTTCACCGAATTGGCCCGGGCGCTTGGCCGTCCGGTGGTCAAGTCACCCAGTCGACTGGCGCGCTGGATAAGTGATGCCGCGGAGCGCGAACTGCTGCTGTGCGCGCCCCGGATGGCGACCACCCGCCTGCATGACGTCTACCACTACGCGCCGGCCTGGACCGCGGAGGAGTGCGTCGACGACGTCGCGTTGGCGGTCCGCGGGCGAATCCGTCTGGGCAGCGCGTCGACGTCGTTGGCGTGGAGGCTGACTCACGCCCAAGACATCCCGGCCGTCGACGCCCCGGCCGCCGACGGGCTCGTCCCGCAACTGGCCGGCCCACCGGAATGCAACGGAGAGTTCGACACGCCGATCGACCCGCGGTTTCCGACTTACCTCGCCACCAATTTGTCCGAGGCACTGCCGGGGCCGTTCTCCCCGTCGTCGGCATCGGTCACCGTGCGGGGATTACGCGCCGGCGGCGCCATCATCGCCGAACGGCTGCGGCCCGGCGGGCTGATCCAGCGCGAGATGGCAACCCGCACCATCGGCGTCTTCGCCCACCGGCTGTACGGGGCCATCACCACCGCGCACTTCATGGCCGAGACAGTGCCGTTCGTCAAGCCCGCGACCGTCATCCGGCAAAGTCAGTTCTTCGGCCAAAGTGTGGCGGCCCTGCCGAGTCACGACGACCACCCGTTGCCGCGCGAAAGCCGACACCGGATCCGTGCGTGGCGCACGATCCGCAACATCGGCGTATTCGGGATCAATCTAGCAGGGCTCAGCATCGGCGCAGCGCATGACACCGCTGACTACGTCGTCGATATCGAACGTCTGGAAAAGTTGACTGCGCAGGACATTTCGCGGGTCGCGGAGCACCGGTTGGTAAGTCTGATCTTGTCGGCCCGCGACCATGTCATCCACGGCTGGGTGCTGGCCATGGGGTCGTTCATGTCGTTCGCCGCGCTCAGCGTCATCCTGCGCGGGCTGAGCGGACGGGACACCGTGCTGCCGGTCGGTCAGAACCTGGCCAGCGCGCAGCCGCTGAATGCGGTGTACCGGCTGGTGGACGCGGCGCACCGCGATCCCGAGGTGGCCCGGATCCTGACCGAGCCGGGTGAGCATCTCGACGCGCTGGCGGTGCGGGCGCCGCACTTTCACTCCGCCGTCCGCGCCGAGCTGGCCCAGATGGGGCATCGCGGTCCTGCCGAGGTCGAAATGCGCTCCGCCAGTTACGCCGACGATCCGGAGATGCTGGTCCGCATGGTGGCCAAGTCGCTGCATCGGCCCACCCGGCCGGACCCGGCCCGCCCGGTGTTCCCGCTGTGGGCCCGCCCGGTTGCGCAGCTGGCGGCTCATCAGCTCCGGGACCGGGAAGTACGCCGCGACAGGATGGTCCGCGCCATCTGGGTCCTGCGCGCCCTGCTGCGGGAGCAAGGCCGAAGGCTCGCCGGCGACGGCGTGCTCTCGACCGCCGACGACGTCTTCTACCTGCTGGTCGACGAGCTCGACGCGCTGCCCGCGGACGTGTCAGCCCTGGTGGAACGCCGCCGCGCCGAGCAGACCAGGCTCGCGGAGGTGATCCCGCCCGCGCTGTTCAGCGGTCGCTGGGCAGCCGGGAGCACTCTGTCAGCCGTGCTGTCACCCGGCGAGACGCTGCACGGCGTCGGCGCCTGCCACGGCCGGGCCCGTGGCCGCGTACGGGTCGTGCGGCCGGACACCATCGATGAGCTGGAACCGGGGGAGATTCTGGTTGCCGAAGTCACGGACGTGGGCTACACCGCCGCCTTCTCCTACGCGGCAGCGGTGGTGACCGAGCTGGGCGGTCCGATGTCCCATGCTGCCGTCGTGGCCCGCGAGTTCGGCGTCCCGTGCATCGTCGACGCCCTGGGCGCGACGCGGCGCCTTCCGCCCGGGGCGCTCGTGGAGGTCGACGGCGAGGCCGGTGAGATCCGGGTGCTCGGCGTCGACAGTTCAGGGCAGTCCGCGAACGTCGAGTTGTCGGGACCATAGCGGCCAAATCGGCGCAACAAGTCGACGTTCGACGCTTGACAGCGCACGGTACCCGCATCTTCTCTACAAGCGTGCGCAGGGCGGCCACCGGTTCGCTACCGTCGGATTATGCACGAACACACCGTCCGGGCAGCCACCACGACCGGGATCGTCGAGGGCTTCACCCGTGACGGCGTGAATCGCTGGCGCTCCATCCCCTATGCCCGACCGCCGGTCGGACCGCTGCGCTTCCGCGCGCCGCAGCCGGCCGAGCCGTGGTCGGGCGTTCGGCATTGTCACGGGTTCACCAACTGTGCCCCCCAGCAACGTCGTTACACCCTGCTCGGTGTCGGCAAATACCAGCCGATGGGGGAGGACTGCCTAACCCTGAACGTCGTCACACCGGAAGAGCCGCACCGCGGGCCGCTGCCGGTCATGGTCTTCGTGCACGGCGGCGGATACATCCTCGGCAGCTCGGCCACCCCCCTCTACGACGGGGCAGCGCTGGCCCGCCGGGGCTGCGTCTACGTCTCGGTCAACTACCGGCTGGGCGTACTGGGCTGTCTGGACCTGTCGTCGCTGTCGAGCGCCGACATCACCATCGAAAGCAACCTGTATCTCCGCGACCTGGCGATGGCGCTGCGCTGGGTCCGCGACAACGCAGCCGCCTTCGGCGGCGACCCGCGCAACGTCACGATCTTCGGCGAAAGCGCCGGTGCGCATGCGGTTGCCACTCTGCTCACCGTTCCGGACGCCGAAGGGCTGTTCGCGCAGGCGATCTCGGAAAGCCCGGCAGCCGGCATGGTGCGCTCGGTGGAGGTGGCGGCCCAGTTCGCCGAGCGCTTCCCCGCGCTGCTGGGAGTGCAACGGCAGGACGCCGCCGGCGCGCTGCTGCGGGCGTCCCCGGCCGAGCTGGTGGCCGCCCAGAACCGTTTGATCGACGACGGTATGGAAAACCGGTTGGGGGCTTTCCCGATAGGTCCGGTGTTCGGTGACGACTACCTGCCGCTGGATCCCGTCGACGCCATGCGGCGTGGCGCCGCGCATCGGGTACCGCTGATCGTGGGAACCAACGCCGACGAAGGCCGGTTGTTCACCCGATTTCTGCGGCTGCTGCCCACCACCGAGCCGATGATCGAAGCGCTGCTGGCCGACACCGATCCCGCTGCCCGCGAACGGATCACCGGGGCCTACCCCGGCTATCCGAGTCCGTCGGCGTGTGTGCGGCTGGGCGGCGACTTCGCGTTCGGCTCGGCGGTCTGGCAGATCGCCGAGGCGCACGGCGCCCACGCACCGACCTACGTGTACCGCTATGACTTCGCGCCCCGACTGCTGCACTGGTCGGGTCTGGGCGCGACACACGCGACCGAGCTGTTGGCTGTATTCGACATCTACCGCAACAGATTCGGTGCGCTGCTCACCGCTGCGGCCGATCGCCGGCCCGCTATTCGGGTCAGCAACGAGGTGCAACGCCGTTGGCGCGACTTCAGCCGATCCGGAGTGCCGGGCGACGGATGGCCGGCTTACACCGATCCCGACCGTGCGGTCATGGTGTTCGACCGCAAATGCCGCGTCGAATTGGATCCGCATCCGGAGCGGCGGACGGCATGGGAGGGCTTCTCCTTAACCAACAAATCATGACGGCGCAGAAACCGCCGGTCAACGGGGCCCCGGTCGTGGTCATGGGCGTCTCCGGTTCGGGAAAATCGACCGTGGGCGCCGCGCTCGCCCGACGACTGCGGGTGCCCTTCGCCGACGCCGACGACCTTCATCCGCGCGCCAACATCGAGAAGATGACCGCCGGTCATCCGCTCGACGACGAGGATCGGCGCGCTTGGCTCGACGAGGTCGGGAAGTGGCTGGCCGGTCACCGCAACGGCGGCGTGATGAGCTGCTCGGCGCTCAAACGCAGATACCGCGACCACCTAAGAGCACACTGCCCAACGGCCGGTTTCCTGTACCTGAGCGGTTCACCGGAAGTAATCGGTGCCCGGCAAGCCGCGCGGAAGGGCCATTTCATGCCGACCGCTTTGCTCGACTCCCAGTTCGACGCTTTGGAGCCGCTCGAATCCGACGAGCGCGGGGTGGTGGTCGACGTTGGTCAGGATATCGACCACATCGTGGCGGCCTTTTTGGCGGCTAAGCGGCGATAACATGCAAGAGATGTATGCGTTCGTCGTTGCGCTTACCGTCGTCGCGCATTTGCTGTTCGTCGGCTACCTGGTCAGCGGTGGCTGGCTCGCGTTGCGCTGGCGGCGCACGATAGGGCTGCACGTGGCAGCGGTGATCTGGGGCATCGGCAGCGCCGCCGGGCATGTCGGGTGCCCGCTGACCGGTCTGGAGCGTTGGGCGCGGCACCGCGCTGAGATGCCGCCGCTGTCGTCGAAGGGTTTCATCGACCACTACCTCACCGGCGTGTTGTATCCCGCCGGTTGGGTGACCGCCGTGCAGGTGTCGGTGTTCGCCGTCGTCGCGATCTCGTGGACGGTGTATGTCTGGCGGGGCTCGAACCGCGATGCAGCGGCGCGCGCCACCGTCAGGCGATCAGCGCCAACGGCTAGCTTTGAGGCGGCCCCGCGCGGCCAGCTCGGTGCTGCGGGCCCGGGCGATGTCGGCGAGGTCGGAGCCCCGATCCAACGCCGTATCGGCTAAGTCGCCGCCCCGGTCACGGGCCTTCTCGGCCAAGTCGAGGCTGCGGTCGCGAGCACGCTCCCCGAGTTCGGCGCCGCGCTCACGGGCGATGTCGGCGAAGTCGGCACCCCGGTCGCGGGCGGCCTCGGCCAGTTCCGCCCCGCGGTCACGCGCCTTCTCCCCGAATTCGGTGCCGCGCTCCCGGGCGATGTCGGCGAGTTCACTGCCGCGCTCGCGGGCGATGTCGGCGAGTTCGGTGCCGCGGTCACGCGCGGTTTCGGCCAAGTCGCCGCCGCGGTCGCGGAGCACCTCAGCCAGCTCGGCGCCGCGTTTGCGGGCGCGCTTGCGCGCGGCCTTGACGACGGGTGCGCTTCTTTCGGCCGCCGTGCTGGCCAATTCGCTGCCGCGTTTGCGGGCCGCCTCCACGTACGGTTCGCTTCTTTCCGCCGCTGTGCTGACCAATTCGCGTCCGCGCTCGGCACCCACCTGAAGGCTGTGACCGATTTTGTCCACCAGCTCCTGATCGATCAGCGCGTCGGGGGTGCCGCTCGGCAGTGCCGAGGACACCGCACCGGACAGCCGCTCGGCGGCACGCCGGCCCCGCCAACCCAGCGACGGCTTTCCGGCGGTGTCGGCGGAGGCGATGATCAGCCCGCCCAGCAAACTGAGATCAGTCAGAAAGCCGCGCCGTTTTTCCACTTTGCGAGTGGGATCGGTCTCGTTCCAGAACTGGTGGCCGCCCAGGCTGCCGGGGATCACAGTGAACGCCAGCACCGCAGAGGCGACCCGGGGGACCTTACCGGTGGCGAGCAGCAGACCACCGGAAATCTGGACCGCGGCGTTGACGCGGGCAAACGTTTCCGGATCGGTCGGAACGTTTTGGCCGACCGGATCCGGCAGCTGACGCAGACCCTCCATGGCCGGTTGCGCCGCTTCCGCGCCAACCTTGGGGTTTCGCAACGTCTCTACACCTTGGCCGATGAATACCGCTGACAGCAGGGGACGAGCAATTCTCCGGATCAACATGGGCGGGGGGTTCCCTCACTAGTCGGTGTGCAAACCGTTGGATGCTATCGCTTCTTCCGGCGCCCGGCGACCAATAAAGCGAATCACGAGCGGCAGAACGATCCAGAACCCGAATAGTGCGGCGAATCCGCAGGTACCGGCGACCAGAGCAGCGGTATGTCCGGCCACGACGTCGAAGATGATCGTCGTGACTCCGGTGAGTGCCATGCCCAGCAAACACAACCCGCCCAGCGCAAAGCGGTGCGAGGCCGACACCAGTTGCATCAGTTTCCGCTGCCGAAACAGGATCCGGTGCAGAGAGACCGGAGCGATCAGCAACACCGCCGAGCCGACTGAACACGCCACCGTCGCCAGGTATACGCGGCGCATGGTCTCGCTGAGCACGTCGAATCGCGTCTGGAAGGGCAAGACCAAGAGGAAACCGGTGAGGAATTGCACGCCGGTCTGCAGAACCCGAAGTTCCTGCAGCAGGCTCGACCAATTGCGGTCCAATCGTTGAATGGCGGTTTCCGAACGTTCACGAGAATCCCACGCTTGGTCGCGTTCGGGATGGTCGACGTCCACGCCGGTGATCATGCCAGGCCAGTTGCTAGGTTGACGTGATGACGCCAACCTCGAATTCCGCCGAGCGCACCAGCCGGCTGTTCGAACTGGCGGATCACGTGACCGGATTCATGCCAGCGGACGAAGGTCGGGCGCTGCACGAGGCGGCACTGCACTATCTCGATGACGGTGTCGGCGTGGAAATCGGCACCTACTGCGGCAAGTCGACGGTGCTGCTGGGGGCCGCCGCGCTGGCTCGCGGAAGTGTCCTCTTCACCGTCGACCACCACCACGGATCTGAAGAACACCAGCCGGGGTGGGAGTACCACGACGCATCCATGGTCGACGAAGCCACAGGTCGGTTCGACACCTTGCCCGCTTTTCGGCGCACCCTCGACATCGCGGACCTGGACGACGCCGTGGTGGCGGTAGTCGGGAAGTCCGCGGTGGTGGCCCGCGCCTGGCGCACGCCGCTGCAGCTGTTGTTCATCGACGGTGGCCACAGCGAAACGGCCGCGCAGCAAGATTTCGACGGCTGGGCCCGATGGGTGCGGGTCGGCGGTGCGCTGATCATCCATGACGTGTTCCCCGACCCGCGCGACGGCGGCCAGGCACCGTACCGGATCTATTGCCGAGCAATGGAATCCGGCGAGTTCCGAGAAACGTCGAAGACCGGGTCGCTGCGGGTGCTGCAACGCATGTCCGGCGGTCCGGACGGCAGCCGGGCAACCTAAGTCAGGTCGGAGTGCCGACGCATTCGCAGTCGTAGTCGCCCTCGAGGCCGCGCGGCAGGTCGGTGCCGCGGAAGATGCCGCTGGCCGGCGTCGTCGACGACAAGGCGTCTGCCGCCAAGATCACCGCGGCCCCGGTCCAGGTGGTGCGTTCAACGGGCCACCGCTTGCCGTCGCTGAAGACCAACCCGGTCCAATAGGATCCGTCGTCTTCGCGCAGATGCTGCATGGCCGCGAATTGCCGTAGCGCCGCGTTCCGGCTACCCATCGCCTCGAGGGTCAGTACCAACTCGCACGTCTCGGCACCGGTCACCCAGGGCCGGTCGTCGACACAGCGGACACCGAGGCCGTCGACCACGAAATCACACCAGCGGTCGGCGATCCGGGCGCGTGCGGCTGGGCCGCGAAGCGCACCACCGAGGATCGGGTAGTACCAGTCCATCGAATGATGCGGCTTATGACTGAACGCGGTGGGGTGGGCGGTGATGGCATGCCCAAGACGCCCCAACGCCATTTCCCACTCCGGTTGCGGCCGGTCGAGATAGGTGGCCAGCGCCAACGCACAACGAATGCTGTGAAATACGCTGGCACAACCGGTGAGCAGCGCCTCACCGATCGGGCCGGTCGGTCCGCTGGCCCAGCAGATTTCCCCGCCCGCGAGCTGTAACCCGAGTACGAAGTCGACGGCGGCGCTCACCGTCGGCCACATTGCGGCGGCGAAGTGACGGTCCCCGGTGACCAGGACGTGATGCCAGACCCCGACCGCGACGTACGCGCAGAAGTTGCTGTCGCTGTTGGGGTCTTCGACCACCGCGCCGCGCAACTGGATCGGCCACGTGCCGTCGGCTCGCTGCGTCGAACGGCACCAGCCGAACGCGTGGCGCGCCGGCTCGATCAAACCCGCCGCGGTGAGCGCCATCGCGCACTCGACGTGGTCCCACGGGTCGGTGTGTCCCTCTGTTGACCATGGGATGGCGCCGGATGAGTCCTGCACGGCGGCAATCGATTTCGCTGTCTGACGGCACTGTGCTTCGGATAGGATTCCGGGCACTGCCGGTAATCTATACCGGTTCAACGGCATGCACCGGTTTCTCGAAATAAAGTGCGACACTCTTGCCCACCAGCGGATTGAGCACCTTCTCGGTCAGCCGGGTGATCCGCGGCCGCTCCATGATGTCCCACACCAGCAGCTTGTGATACGCAGCCACCGCGGCGTGGTCAGAGTTGTCCATGCCGACAAGACATTTCAGCCACCAGAAAGGTGTATGCAGGCCGTGCGCGTAGTGGCCATGGTGGAATGCCACCCCTGCGGTTTCGATCTTGGCGCGCAGTCGGCTGGCCCGGTAGATCCGGACATGGCCGCCTTCGTTGCTGTGGTAGTCCTGCGACAGCAACCAGCACACGCGTTCCGGCAGCCACCGGGGCACCGTCACGGCGAGCGTGCCACCAGGTTTCAGCACCCGGATCAATTCGTGGATCACGGCGTCGTCTGCCGGCACATGTTCAAGGATTTCCGACGCGATCACGCAGTCGAAGGTGCCGTCACAGTAGGGCAACGCCCGGGCGTCGCCGATCACAGTCTCGGCCCGCGCTGACACCGGCGCCTCGCCCTGCTCTGCCATTGCACGCAGAAGCGTGCCGACATCCGCCAATTCGGCGGCGTTCTGGTCGAAAGCGACCACGTCGGCGCCCCGACGGTAGGCCTCGAAGCTGTGCCTGCCGGCTCCGCAGCCGACGTCGATGACCTTAGTGCCCGGTCCGAGACCCAGCCGGTCGAAGTCGACTGTCAGCACGGCTCGCCCACGGCATCGCTCACCGCGTGACGCTGCGCGGTCCTGGCCAGCGCGCGCCGGTACACCTGCACCGTCTGCGCGGCGACCGACTCCCAGCTGTAGACGTCGAGTGCGCGGCGCCGACCGGCCGCCCCCAGCCGGCGCAGCTCGTCGGGGGAGTTGAGCAGACCACCCAGGACGCGGATCAAGTCGCCGGTATCGCCGGGCGTGACGAGTCGGGCGCAGCTGCCGTCGCAGCCGAGCACCTCGGGTAGGGCGCCGGCGCGACTGGCGACCACCGGCGTCCCGCTGGCCATCGCCTCCACCGCGGGAAGCGAAAAGCCTTCGTAAAGCGAAGGGATGCAGGCGATCTCGGCAGACGCCAACAGCCGGGCCAGGTCGGCGTCGGAAAGGCCGCTGGAGATGTGCACGATGTCGGACAGGCCGAGTTCGGCGATGAGCTTCTCGGTGGGGCCGTTGGGTTCCAGCTTCGCGACGAGCTGCAGTTCCAGCTCGTGCTCGCTGCGCAAGGCGGCGATCGCCTGCAGCAGATGTGCGACGCCCTTGAGCGGGGTGTCGGCGCTCGCGACGGCGATCACACGACCGGCAACGCGTGGCTGGTCGGACGGGGCGAATAATTCGGTGTCCACACCGAGCGGCACCACGGACAGCTGTTCGGGACGCACGCCGAAATCGGCCGCGATGTCTGCTGCCGACGACGAGGACACGGTCACCAGATCCGGGATGCTGCGCGCGACCCGCTGCTGCATTTTCGAGAAGCCATACCAGCGCCGCACCAACGGTTTACGCCACCACCGCGCCGCGGCGACATCGAGCAACCGGTCTCGGGTGATCGGGTGATGTACCGTCGCCACGACCGGTAAACCCAGCGCCGCGATATCGAGCAACCCGACACCGAGGCTTTGATTGTCGTGCACCACGTCGAAGTCGTCGCGCCGTTCGGCCAGTAGGCGCGCGGCCCGCAGACTGAACGTGCGCGGTTCGGGAAACCCGGCCGTCCACATGGTGGCCAGCTCCAGGACGTCGATATGGTCGCGAATCTCGCGGGGATGCGGTGTGCGGAACGGGTCCGGTTCGCGGTACAGGTCCAGGCTGGGCACCTGGCACAGCAACACCCGGGGATCGAGCTGCTCGGGGTAGGGCTGACCGGAGAACACCTCGACGTGGTGACCGAGATCGGCCAATCCCCGGCTGAGGTGACGCACGTACACACCCTGTCCACCGCAATGTGTCTTGCTGCGGTAAGACAGCAATGCGATCCGCATGCTCACGCCCGTTTCTGTTGAAGTACCGGCATGGACGTTAGCAGGCAGGCTGGACACCTGTCCGGGCTATATAGGTTGATGAGCTACCCGTCTGACCGCACCCGTCACTTCTTCCTCGGCTCGGAAGGTATGCCTGTTGTGCCCACCTCCGAGCGACAAAATCGGCGGACCGCGGCAGAAGTCGCTCGGAGGCGGGCACAACGACACTCCCGCCTCCTGGTGCGAAGGCCCTTGTAGTGGCGGGCATACGAAGCAGCCGTGCGCCGCCCTGCGGTAGCCTCTGCGCGCGGGTACCCGGGCCTGCGGCGCTTCATGTCACGGCTTCGGTCGCGGACTCTTGGATATACGGTGAACTACATGCGCGCGTTGATCGTCGTCGACGTCCAGAACGACTTCTGCGAAGGCGGTTCGGTGGCCGTAGTCGGCGGCGCCGCGGTCGCCGGCGCCATCAGCGGCTACCTGTCCACCGCGGCCGACTACCAGCAGGTCGTCGCCACCAAGGACTATCACATCGACCCGGGTGATCACTTCTCCGACCGCCCAGACTTTTCCTCCTCGTGGCCGCCGCACTGCGTGGTGGGCACTACCGGGACCGAGTTCCATCCCAACCTCGACGCGGGTCCGATCGAGGCGGTTTTCGCCAAGGGCGCCTTTTCGGCGGCCTACAGCGGCTTCGAAGGCGTCGACGAGGCGGGAACACCGTTGCTCGACTGGTTGCGACAACGCCATGTCGAGCAGATCGACGTGGTCGGCATCGCCACCGACTACTGCGTACGGGCGACCGCCGAAGACGCCGTGCGCGCGGGCTTGGCCACCCGGGTGCTGGCCGATCTCACCGCCGGCACCTCGGCAGGATCGACTGCGGCCGCCGTCGAGGCGATGGAAGCCGCCGGCGTCGTGATCGGACACAGCAGCTGATGGCACCGGTCGGTCAGGAACTGGTGGCGGCCGTCGAACGCTCACCGCAGGCCGCCAGAGCCCACGACCGTGCCGCGTGGGTAGCGCTGTTCACCCCGGACGGACGCGTCTACGACCCGGTCGGCTCCGCGCCGCACGTCGGGCACGCCAAGATCGGCCGGTTCTACGACACGTTCATCGCACCGCGCGACATCACCTTCCACCGCGATCTCGACGTGATCCACGGCCATGCCGTCATCCGCGATCTGGAGATCTGCGCCGTGATGGGCGCGGTGACCATGACCATTCCGGCCTTTCTGCGCTACGACCTGCGCGACGTCGACGGCGAATGGAAAATCGCCGAGCTG
Source organism: uncultured Actinomycetota bacterium (assembly GCA_963767765.1). Lineage (GTDB taxonomy): Bacteria > Actinomycetota > Actinomycetes > Mycobacteriales > Mycobacteriaceae > Mycobacterium. The sequence continues at coordinate 107,113 of CAVYEX010000001.1, forward strand.
CGCGCCTATTGGGAGATGCCGGCGATGGTGCTGCAGTTCGTGCGCAACGGCACAGCCGCGGTCCAGCCCGGTCTGCAGCTCTCGTACCGGCTGCTGCGCAATCAAGGATTGATCGGCACAGCCGGTTTCGCTCTCGGATTGCGGCCTGGGGCTTCGGGCCCCAAGCAGACGCTGGCGGCGTTCGTGACCCGGGTGGTACGAGGTGACCGGCAGGCGGCGATCCGATCGCTGCCTGCGGGCGCCACCATCGCACTGGGTGACGACGAGTCGGCGGACGTCGGAGACGTCGTCGACCGGCTGAAGGGCGCCGGCTGGACCAAGATGATTGCGGCCGGCCCCTCCATCGCGGTCGCGGTGAGCGGCGCACACGCGCGTGGCGTACTGTTCGCCGACCTGACCGAATGCGGTCGGCGGATCAGCAAAATCCGTTTCTTCTCAGCATGATTGACCCTTTCGCCGCGGATTGCCATGGCCGGTAAGCCGTTCGGCCGGCGAACGTTGCTCCGCGGCGCCGGGGCGCTCGGCGCGGCGACGTTGGCACCGCTGGCTGCCGGATGTGGTGACGACAGCGACGCGCTCACGTTCTTCTTCGCAGCCAATCCCGAAGAGGCGGACGCCCGGTTGCGCATCATCGACGAATTCCGGCGCCGCCATCCCGACATCAAGGTGAGCGCGCTGCTGTCCGGGCCCGGCGCGATGCAGCAGGTCACGACGTTCTGTGCCGGAGGCAAGTGTCCCGACGTGCTAATGGTGTGGGAGCTCAGCTATCCCGAGCTGGCCGATCGGGGCGTGCTGCTGGACCTGAACCCCCTACTGGCCGCGGACCCAGAATTCGCCGCGACCTTGAAAAACGACAGCATCCCCGCGCTGTATGAAACTTTCACCTACAACAACGGTCAATACGCCTTGCCCGAGCAGTGGTCGGGAAACTTTCTGTTCTACAACACCGACCTGTTCGCCGACGCCGGTGTCGCGCCGCCACCGACGCGGTGGGAAAAGCCCTGGGGCTTTGCCGAATTCCTGGACACAGCCCGCGCGCTGACGACGCATAACGGGTCCGCCGCGCCGACCCGGTGGGGTTTCGTGGACACCTGGGTCCCGTCGTATTCGGCCGGCCTCTTCGGCATGAACAACGGTGCCGCCTGGTCGACACCCCGGATCAATCCCACCCATATCAACTTCGATGACCCGGCCTTTCTGGCAGGGGTGCAGTTCTATGCCGACCTGTCCACCAAACACCACGTCGCGCCGACTGTGACCAAACAGCAGTCGCAGTCCACCACCGATCTGTTCTCGTCGGGTTCGGCCGCGATGGCGCTCGGCGGGCACTGGCGCTATCAGACCTTCGACCGGGCAAAAGGACTCCACTTCGACCTCACCGTGCTGCCGACCGGACCGCAAGGGCAGGGCGCACACTCGAATATCGGCACGACCGGGCTGGGCATCGCCGCGCACAGTCGCCGCAAGCGGCAGGCGTGGGAGTTCGTGAAGTTCGCTGCGGGCCCGGAAGGACAAGCGTTGATCGGCCAGTCGCGACTGTTCGTCCCGGTGCTGCGGTCCGCACTCGACTCGGCCGCTTTCGCGGGCGCGCACAACAGAATCGGTAACCTCGGTGTGCTGACCGGCGGACCCGCCCACTCGGAGGGCATGCCGATCACCCCGGCATGGGAGAAAGTCAATGCGCTGATCGATCGCAATCTCGGGCCCGTCATCCGGGGTGCGCGTCCTGCGACGTCGTTGGCGGGCAACCTCACTCACGGCGTCGATGAGGTGCTGCGCAGCTCATGACAGCGGTCGACGGACCCACCGGCATGCTCAGCCGTCCTCGCCGGCCCTGGCAGCGGCGCGACCGGGCCGGGCGGCTCTTCGTCGCCCCGAATCTCGCCGCGGTCGCCGTGTTCATGCTGTTTCCGCTCGGGTTCTCGCTGTACATGAGCACCCAGAGCTGGGACTTGTTCAGCCCGGCGAAATTCGTCGGGTTACGCAACTACGCCGACCTTTTCACCTCCGACCCCCTGTTCGCGATCGCACTGCGCAACACGGTGATCTTTACGCTGGGCACGGTGGCACCCACCGTCGCCATCAGCGTCGCAGTGGCCGCGGCGCTCAATCGCAAAGTCAAGGGCATCTCCGTTTTCCGCGGCATCGTCTTTCTGCCGCTGGCGGTCTCGTCGGTGGTCATGGCCGTCGTGTGGCAGTTCGTCTTCGACACCGACAACGGATTGCTGAACATCATGTTGGGCTGGATCGGGATCGGTCCCATCCCGTGGCTCGTCGAACCAGGGTGGGCCATGGCGGCGCTGTGCCTGGTCGGTGTGTGGAAGAGCGTGCCGTTCGCCACCGTGGTGATCCTGGCCGCGATGCAGGCGGTCCCGGGTTCGCTCTACGAAGCGGCCAGGCTCGACGGCGCAGGCGAACTGCGACAATTGATTTCCATCACGGTGCCGATGATCCGTGGCGCGCTGTCGTTCGTGTTGGTGATCTCGATCATCAACGCCATGCAGGCGTTCGACCTGGTCTACGTGCTCACCGGCGGCAACGGTGGACCGGAGACCGGCACGTACGTGTTGGGCATCATGCTCTACCAGCACGCCTTCGGCTTCCTCGATTTCGGGTACGCCTCTGCGTTGGCCTGGGTGATCTTCGCGATCCTGCTGGCACTCACGGTGCTGCAGCTACGGCTGGCACGGCGCCGCGCGGCCGTCGAGGAGCGGTCGTGGGCGTAGCTGTTCCGTTGATCAAACCGAGCATCGTGCGCGCCGTCGCCCTCTACCTCGCACTGGCCGGAATCGCCTGGTGCTCGTTGTTCCCCATCCTCTGGGCCTTCTCAGGATCGTTCAAAGGGGAGGGCGAGGTTACCCGGCCCACCCTGTTTCCCGCGCATCCGCAGTGGTCGAACTACGGTGAGGTGTTCACCCTGATGCCGTTCTGGCGGATGTTCGCCAACACCGTGCTGTATGCCGGATGTGTCACCGCGGGCCAGGTGTTCTTCTGCTCGCTGGCCGGATATGCATTCGCACGTTTGCGATTTCGCGGCCGCGATGTGTTGTTCGTCTTATACCTTGGCACGCTGATGGTACCGCTGACGGTGACGGTGATCCCGCAGTTCGTCCTGATGCGGATAGCGGGGCTGGTCGATACGCCGTGGGCGATGATCGTGCCCGGACTATTCGGTAGCGCGTTCGGGACTTACCTCATGCGTCAGTTCTTCGCGACGATCCCGGCTGAGCTGGAGGAGGCAGCGATCCTCGACGGGTGTTCGCCGTGGCAGATCTATTGGCGAATACTGCTGCCGCACGCCAGGCCGGCGGTGATGGTGCTCGCCGTGCTCACGTGGGTGGGGGTCTGGAACGATTTTTTGTGGCCGTTGTTGATGATTCAGCGCAACAGTATCGCCACCCTCACCTTGGGGTTGGTCCGGATGCAGGGCGAATACGTGGCCCGATGGCCGGTGCTGATGGCAGCCTCGATGCTGATCCTGTTGCCGCTGGTGCTGATTTACGCTGTGGCGCAACGCGCTTTCGTTCGCGGAATCGCCGTGACCGGACTGGGTGGGTGACCTTTCGTGGCTTCGGTGACTTTCGAGCAAGTGACGCGGTGTTTCCCCGCCAGCAGCCGCCCGGCCGTTGACCGGTTGGACCTGACTATCGAGGACGGCGAGTTCGTTGTGCTGGTCGGGCCCTCCGGATGCGGCAAGACCACGTCGTTGCGCATGGTCGCGGGTTTGGAGACCGTGGACGCCGGCCGCATCCGGATCGGTACGCACGACGTCACCCGCGCCCAGCCCAAGGATCGCGACGTCGCGATGGTGTTCCAGAATTACGCGCTGTATCCGCACCTGACGGTGGCGCAGAACATGGGCTTTGCGCTCAAAATCGCGAAGACGCCGAAAACCGAGATCCAAGCCCGGGTGCTGGACGCGGCGCGGCTGCTGGATTTGCAGTCGTATCTGGATCGAAAACCCAAGGACCTTTCCGGGGGTCAGCGCCAGCGAGTGGCGATGGGCCGGGCGATCGTGCGCCGCCCGCAGGTGTTTTTGATGGATGAGCCGTTGTCCAATCTGGACGCCAAATTGCGGGTGCAGACCCGCAATCAGATCGCCGGGCTGCAGCAGCGGCTGGGCATCACCACGATCTACGTCACCCACGACCAGGTGGAGGCGATGACGATGGGCGATCGGGTGGCGGTGCTGCGCGACGGTGTGCTGCAGCAGTGCGCAGTGCCGCGCGAGCTGTACCGCAACCCTGCCAACGTGTTCGTCGCTCAGTTCATCGGCTCGCCGGCGATGAACCTGTTCGCCCGTCCGCTGATCGATGGCTCGATCACTTTGGGAGAGTGCAAGTTTCGAGTGCCGCAAGACGCCGTCGTGGCCGCGGACACCATCGTCGTCGGTGTCCGGCCCGAGCATTTCGACTTGGGTAGCACCGGTATGGAGATGGAGATAGAGCTGGTCGAAGAACTCGGGGCCGACGCCTACCTCTATGGCCGCATCGCCGGCCCGGGCGCGGGCACCGGTGAACCGGTGATCGCCCGCACCGACGGGCGCGACCCGCCGCGTCGTGGCACTCGTGTGCACCTGCGCCCGCGGTGCGATCATCTGCACGTCTTCGGCACCGACGGCCGTCGACTCGGCTGAACGGCGAAACGATGACGACCGTCTACGCGACCCATGCCCGCTGCGTCGATCACGACCTGCCCGGCCACCCCGAGAACGCGCAGCGACTCCGCGCGGTCTGGGACGGATTGGAAAAAGACGGGTTGACCGCGCGGATGCAGCAGCTTGACGTACAAGCCTTGGACGTCGAGCTCGCACTCGCCGTGCACACCGAGGAATACCTTGACGTGCTGCGACGGATCAGTGCCGGGCGACGAATCATTCACCTGGATCCCGACACCTACGCCGGACCGGACGCCATGGAGATCGCGCTGCTGTCGGCCGGCGGCGTGGTCGGTGCGGTCGATTCGGTGCTCAGCGGAGCGGCGACGAACGGGCTGGCCGCTACCCGACCGCCGGGACATCACGCGATGCCCGATCGCGGCATGGGGTTCTGCTTGCTCGGCAACGTCGCAATCGCCGCGCGCCACGCTCGGGCCAGGTTCGGCATCGAGCGCATCCTGATCGTCGACTACGACGTTCATCACGGCAACGGCACCGAAGCGATGTTCTACGACGATCCGTCGGTGCTGTACCTCTCGACGCACCAGTACCCGTTCTATCCGGGCACGGGCGCTGCGGGGGATGTGGGCACCGGTCGTGGCGAGGGTTACACCGTGAACGTGCCGCTGCCGGGTGGCTCCGGGGATGCCAACTACGCAACAATCTTCGAGCAGATTGTGTGGCCGGCCGCGGAACGCTTTCAGCCGCAGCTGATCCTCGTCTCGGTCGGGTTCGATGCGTATTGGGCTGACCCATTGGCGGCGATGCGGCTGACGCTGAGCGGGTATTCGCACCTGGCCGCTGAGGTGATCCGCATGGCGCACCGGTTTTGCGCGGGCCGCGTCGTCTTCGCACTGGAAGGCGGTTATCACCGGGACGCGCTGCGATACGGCGCGAGCAACGTGGCGCGGTTGTTGCTCGGTGAACCGCCGATCGATCCGCCGGTGCCCGGGCCCAGCGCGCTGCCAGAACCGGACATCACACGCCTGATGTCGCGCCTGCGGCAGCTGCACAAGCTCTAGAGAGGCTATTCCGGCGATGCGGCACGATGGTTCTCATGGAGTTGTCCGACGTCATGCGCTCGACGCCCGCTGTCCGCGAATTTCGAGACGATCCGCTTCCCGACGACGCGTTAGGACGCATCCTCGACACTGCGCGGTTCGCGCCGTCCGGCGGTAACCGGCAGGGCGTGCGGGTCATCGTGATTCGTGACGAGCAGACCCGGTCGGAGTTGGCGGACCTGGCACTTTCAGCGGCCCGCCGCTACGTCGCGCAGCTTGCCAACGGTGAATCGCCGTGGAATCCGCTGCGCCCGCCGGGCGTCGACGCGGCAACCATCGACGCAACCGAGCCGCCTGCTCAGCTGTCGGTCCCGCTGCGCGAGGCGCCGGTAGTGCTGGTGATCTGTGTCGACCTGGCCGTCGTCGCGGCGACCGACCAGGATCTCGACCGCATCGCTGTAGTGCCCGGCGCGTCGGTGTACCCGTTCGTGTGGAACGTGTTGCTGGCCGCGCGCAACGAAGGCTACGGCGGGGTGTTGACGACGATGGCCGTGGCGGAGGAGCCGCGCATCAAACAGCTTCTCGCGGTGCCCGACTCGTATGCCGTCGCCGCGGTGGTGCCGTTGGGTAGGCCGGTGCGCGAAGTGACCAAGTTGCGACGACGCCCCGTGCATGAATTCGTCACGCGCGAGCGCTTCGACGGGGAACCGTTCGAGGATTCGCCATGAGAAGACGCCCGCTTCCCTTCCCGAGGACGATGGAAGCATGCCCGAAGGGGACACCGTGTACGCCTTGGCCCGTCGCCTCGACACCGCGCTGCGCGATCGCATCCTAACCGTCGGCGAGCTACGGGTGCCCGCGCACGCGACGGCGAATCTCGCGGGGCGAACGGTGCTGGCCCACGTCACCCACGGCAAGCACCTTTTGACCCGGCTCTCGGGGGATCTCACCTTGCATACGCATCTGCGAATGTCGGGGTCGTGGACCATCTCGAAGGGTGGGCGTTGGTTACCGCCGACGGTCATGCCCGACGTCCGTGTCGTGCTGCGTACCGACGGTCCGTCGGCGTACGGCGTGCGGCTGCCGGTCGTCGAGCTCCTGCCTACGGGTGATGAAGCTTGCGTCGTCGGCCATCTCGGCCCGGACCCCCTGCGCGACGACTGGGACATCGCCGAGGCCGCTGGGCGGCTCGGCGAGCCGCCGGATCGGCCGGTGATCGCCGCACTGCTCGATCAGCGCTGCGTGGCCGGCTTCGGCAACCTGTGGGCCAACGAGCTGTGCTTCCTGCGCGGCCACAATCCGTGGACGCCGGTGGGTGAAGTCGACCTACCCGCGCTGCTGGAGCTCGGCGCGCGGGCACTGCGCCGTTCAGCCACGGTTCCGGGCGCCATGCAGGTGACCACAGGTGACCGGCGAAAGGGGGAGCAGCACTGGGTGGCCGGCCGAGCGGGCCGGCCGTGCTTGCGCTGCGGGACACCGGTGCGTGTGGTCGCGGAGGTGGCCAACGACCCGGAGCGGCGGCGCACCTGGTGGTGTCCGAGTTGTCAGCCGGGGTCCACAATCGCGCCGCCATGACAGCGGTCCGCCGATCCCACTCCTAAAGTCGAGAAGCGCACCGAACGCCCCGCCGGTGGGAGTCAGCGCCGCCCGATCTCGGCTTCGAGGTGTGCGATCAGTGTCTTGCGGGCTTTTCCATCGCGTTCGCGTTTCAGCGCCGTGGCGAGTTGACGCTTGTCTAGGTCGCCCACAAGCTTGCGGGCCTGCGCCACCGGCAGCTCGTCGATCCTGCCGGCGTTCCGCGCAGCCTTGGCCGCACCGGTGTTGGACACATGCTGGCGGCCGGACTTCGACTCCTTGCGCTTCTTGGCGTCGGTGGCTTTCTTCTCTGCCTCCGAGAGTTGCTCCCATGCCTTCTTGGGCAAGTACCGCTTGGTCTCGCCGCGGTTGCCGCGTGCGCGGGCGCGGCCGTCTTTGGTCTGCCAGTCCTCCTTGCCCCACTTCTCCAGCGACCTCTGGCGCTTGTCCTTGGGGCCGGTGTATCCGCCGCCTTGCTTCTCGTACTCGCGCGTCAGCAGTTGGCTTTTTCGCGCCGACCACTGCCCTTTCTTCCCGCCCTTGTCCGATGCCTTGATCTGCTCTTTGAGACGCTCCCGCAGTTCGGGGTTGGTGTATTCGGCCATCGCTTCGGATTACCCACTGCGGCGTGTGCCTACGACAGCGCGTCGCCCGCCGGCTCGGCGCGCACAAGCGAGCCACATGGGTCCAGAATGAGAATCAGCGCTGTCGCGCTTCGGGACAGCCGAATTATTCACCCAAGGAGTGGCCGTGGATTCGCAGGAAATGGTCGAGCATCCAGAGGAGATGCAGAGCTTCAACGCCCGCAATATCGAAGAGTTTCGCGCAAATCATGGGAAAATTGCGTCGTTCGGAGACGCCCCGCTGCTGATACTGCATTCAACCGGCGCCAAGTCGGGCCAGGAACGGCTCAATCCGATGGCGTACCAACCCGTCGACGGCGGTTGGGCTGTGTTCGCCAGTCGAGCCGGTACGGCCAAGAACCCGGACTGGTACTTCAACCTCAAAGCCCATTCAGACGGGATGATCGAGATCGGCACCGACGCCGGCGTCGACACCATCGACGTCAGCGCGCGGGAACTCACCGGCGCCGAGCGCGACACCGTGTGGGAGCGGCAGAAGGCGTTGGCTCCCGGTTTCGCTGATTATGAGAAGCAAACCCAGCGGGTCATCCCGGTCTTCCTGCTGACGCGACGGCAGGAAGACGAGCAAGAACGTCTCGATTCGCTGAATTCGCATGCCTAGGTTGACTGCTCAGGGCGGTCGCGGGCACCACCGGCAACCAGGGCGGGGAGCCCCGGACTTTCGTCACTGTGACGTTTCTGCATCAGAACGGGGCAGTGGGGAGGAGCGGTAATCGCGAGACCACCCCGACGCATTGCACCATGTGGCTGGGTCGTCATGGTCCCGCGGCCGACCTCGGCTCTTACGCTCGCTGCATGACGACGTTCGCGTTACTGCACGGGGCGTGGCACGGCGCTTGGTGTTGGGGCCGATTGATTCCGTTTCTGACGCGCGCCGGCCACCAGGTCTTCGCGCCTGACCTTCCCATCGACGATGGGTCGGCGGACTTCGATGCCTACGCCGACGTGGTGTGCAGTGCTCTACTTGGGCTTGACGACGACGTGGTGGTGGTGGCGCACTCGTTGGGCGGTGTCACCGGGGCATTGATTCCGAGCCGGTGTCAGGTGCGGCACTTGGTTTATTTGTGCGCGGCGATCGCCGAGGGCGGGATGGGTCTGATCGATCAATGGCAGGCCCAGCCCGACATGATTTGCGAAGACTTTCTGAAGGGATGGCTGCTGGGACTGAGTGAGCCGGATGAGCAATTCCGGACTACCTGGGTCGACTTCGATTTTGCGCGTGCGGTGTTCTACGGCGACTGTGACGAGGCGACGGTGGCGGCAGCCCTCGACCATCTTCGACCTCAGTCGGCATACCCGTGGACGGTGCCGTGCTCGTTGACCGACCATCCGTCGGTGGACTGCACGTCGGTGATCTGCCGCGAGGATCGGATCCTCAACCCCGACTGGTCGAGGCGGAAAGCTCGCGACATCGGCGCCGACATCGTCGAACTACCGGGCAGTCACTCACCGCTGCTGTCACGACCGTCAGCCGTGGCCGACGTGTTGCTCAGTATTGCCGGCGGCAACTGATCGCGCGACTTCACGGGCCTGGTGTCAATTCGTCACCGTGACGTATTGCGGTTGTGCCGGGGAGAAGAGGGAGGGCGCTCGGTCGACCGCCGGCGGTGGGTCAGCCGACACCGATTGCAATTCGAGGGATTCCGTCGACGCACACGCGTCGAACCGGTTGGGCCGCCAGAGCGCATGTTTTAACAGACTTCTGCAAGCTCTGTGAGGGTCTGTCACTGATCAGCGCTGTGGCCGGGCGCGCATCGTCATGGCTTGCCCGCATCCTCTTTGTGCCGATAAGCGACATTATGTCAGTTAGAAGGGAATTGGATCTCCGCCCCGATCTCCCAGGCACACCGCAGAAGTGCAGTGAACTCGTGAGAGACGCAGGTCGGTAGAGACGAGGCCGCGACAGTTGTTCCGAACAGCGCTGCGACTAGGTATTGCGCCTGGACGGCGACAACACCAATAGGCTCATCGGCCCGCGCAGACGGGGTTATCTTCCGGGCTTCGGCCAGTCACCCGGCGACGGTACGGATCGACCTGCATCCGGTAACACGGTGAGCCGCACGCTGTACTAGGCCCCCTAGATACCGCAGGCAAGCTCCTACTCATTGGCGGGCAAACGCCGCATGCGCACCCAGATATCCCGCCCCGCGCAGCTTTTTCACGCTTAAACCTGTCCAACGGTCTCCGCTCAATATCTATTTGGATACGCAACTGAGTCCTGGCCAGCGCAGACCTATCGTTCACAGCAGCCACATCGTTAACATCGCGCGATGCACAATTTGCCCTCGGCGGTCAGCCATGGGCGACCGCGTACGGTTTCCCGGCGCGACGCGCTGCGCTACGCCAGTGCGTTAGCTGTACTGGGTGCCGCATCGGCAGGCTGCGGCATGCCCACGGCAGCCGCCGCCGCTCCTCAACTGATCGACTTCGCCGCGCGCCAGATCCCAGCGCAGCAGATCCGAGCTGCCGGCTATAGCGGGGTGGTCAACTACGTCTCGGTGTCACGCCCTGGCTCGTCGTTTGGCGCGAAGCCGATCACTCGGCCTTACGCGGATTCGCTAACCGCTGCGGGCTTGGTCATCGTCAGCAACTACCAATACGGCAAGCCAGGTGGGACGGCACCGTCAGACTTCACGCGCGGCTACGCCGGCGGCGTCGCGGACGCGCGCACCGCCTGGCAGTTGCACACCGCGGCAGGCGGCGGCCAAAGTGCGCCGGTTTTCTTCAGCGTCGACGAGGACATCAACCGCGACACCTGGGATCGCGTCGCGCTGCAGTGGTTTCGCGGAATCAACGCGGTTCTCGGAGTTCAACGCACCGGAGTCTACGGAGGCATCAATGTGTGCCAGTGGGCCGCAGTCGATGGCGTTATCGGGTCTTCCAGCACAACTGGCCGCCGGTGGGCCTGGCAGACTCGAGCGTGGTCCGGCGATCGCGTCCACCCCGCCGCTGTTCTCTACCAGCGCATCGTGAGCACCGCGTCCCATCCTGGCCCGCTGGTCGGCGGACTCGAAGTCGACGTCAACGACGTGCTGGCCCCCGATTGCGGCCAGTGGAACCTGCATGCAGGTCGTCCGAATGGCGATGTCTAGTAAACCTTGTCAAAGCCGGCAGCACATCACACAGGGCCACCCGGTTTCGTCTCAGGAGTAGTTGCACACGTACTGCCCGTTGAGCCGACAATTCACCGGTGGTGAGTAGGTGCCGGTCAACAGGCCCCTGAAACCGCCTGTGGCCGATCCACCCGGCGCAATCGTGCGATTCCAATTCGCGGGGGTGAGCACAAAGTGGGTGCCAGATTGCGTGATGGTGCTGTTCCATGTGTGCGAGACCGATTCGCCCATCGGCATGTCGAATTCGAGCCGCCAATCCGGTAGCGGCACCGTGCTCGAGTTGGTGACGGTGAAGTGGGCGATGAAGCCGGTCTGCCACGCATGCGACACCGACAACGTCGCGGTGGCTGCGGCCGCATGAGCGACGGGCGTGAAGCCGAGTCCGACAGTGACAACCAGTAATGCCGAAATGACCGCGTGAAGCGCTGTGCGCCAACACCTCACGGAGCTCTCCGGTTCGGCCATAGCAGCCGACACTAAAGCCAGACAAGCGACCTCTCCCCTGCGCATCGCGGGTAAGCTGCCGTAACTTTGCTCAACTGAGACCGCGATGCAATCTAGCCTCGATCCCCCGCCGAGTGTTGGCGCCTCGGTACGAGCTTCTCAGTTTCAGCTCAGGATCCGGGGTTGCGTTGAACCTTTCGAAGCCATCGGCCTCACGAAGCGACCCGTGGCCATCCGCTCGATCATTCCATCCGCAAGATCAGCCACATCTACATCAAGCATTACGGCGATCCCGAGCGGTGGATGTATTCGGTATGGCTACAGCTCACCGACCAAGGGTGAACAGCTGGGACGGTCAATCGAAGCGGCAGATCCAGAGGGCTATCGATGACAGAACTGACGACTGAGGTACAGACATCGGACAAGATTGTCCTCATCAGCACGCCGAAACCTTTCGAAGCGCATCACTCAGGAGCACTGCTGCACGGCACCAAGGCCGACCTCGCCGTGGGTGATCGGCTGATACCCGGGCGCCGCTCCAACTACGGCGCAGGACGCGTCGCCAACCACGTCTATGTGACGAAGACTTTGGATGCGGCGGTGTGGGGAGCTGAGCTGGCGGTAGGCGACGGTCGATGCCGCATCTACATCGTGGAACCCGAAGGCGCACTCGAGGACGACCCGAATGTCACCGACAAGAAGTATCCCGGCAATCCGACCCTCTCTTACCGCACCCGGCAGCCGGTGCGAATAGTTGGCGAACTCACGGACTGGGTGGGTCATTCGCCCGAACAGCTTCAAGGTATGCGGGACCGCCTGGCCGACCTCGAGCGCAGCGGACTCGCTTCGATCGACGACTAGGTAGTTGTCAGCCGGAGCGAGACGGCAGCACCGCGGGCGCCACGGCCGCGGTGTCGTTCTTTTACGGTTTGAGCAGCGGACGAAGATCATCCAAGCGGTCGAACAGATGCCAGATGTAGCCAGATGAGCCATTTTCTCGGTGCGGATGCAAGTCGGCCAGCGCGGGATCGTTGCGGTAATTGTCGAAGGCTTCCTTCGACTCCCACTCGACCAGAATCAACACTTGCCGCGGCTCGATGTCCCCCACGATCGACTCGCGAAACTGGCCAAGCGCAACTACGCGCCCGCCGTGCGCGGCGACCTCGCGCGGGGAACGTCGGGAGTAGGCGAGGTACTCGTCGCGGTCGGCGACAGTAAACAGATTCAGGGCATAAACGGTCATCGCGCAGGACGCTACGCCATCTACCGTGCCAAGGCTGGCCGGGTAACCTCACCACGCTCATGAGAGCTGTCCCAGCTGACCGCCCTCATGTCCCCTTGACGTTGAGCACCTGCCGCAGTTGATGTTCGACGTCGACAAGCTCTGCCGCGTCGGCCATCACCACGTCAATGTCCTTGTAGGCGTCGGGAATCTCGTCGACCCACTGCTCGCCGTGACGGTATTCGATTCCCACCATGCGCGCGGCCAGGTCGTCAGCGCTGAACCGTCGCCGAGCTTCGGCCCGGGAGAACCTGCGGCCCGCGCCGTGCGGAGCACTACACAGCGCCGAAGCCTTACCCTTGCCCCGCACGATGTAGGAGCGGGTTCCCATCGACCCCGGGATCACGGCGCGCGTCCCCGCGTGCGCGTCGACCGCGCCCTTGCGGGTCAGCCAGACATCCCGGTCGCCGTGACGCTCGCGCTGGGTGTAATTGTGATGGCAGTTGACCCGGTCGGCCTCGATGTCGGCGGCCCGGTCGGTGTCGACCCCCATCAGCTGAGCCAGCGCTTGGCGAAAACGGTCCATCATTTCGTTACGATTCTCCAGCGCGAATCGTTGCGCCCAAGCCAGCTCGCGCAGGTAGGCCGAGAACTCCGGCGCGTGCTGCGGCAGGTACGCCAGATCTGGGTTCGGCAATGTGACATGCCATTGCGCGCACAGCTTCTGAGCTATCTTGATGTGTCGCTGGGCGATCTTGTTGCCGACGCCACGGCTGCCGCTGTGCAGAAACATCCACACCCGATCCAGCTCGTCGAGGCACAGCTCGATGAAATGGTTACCGCCACCGAGGCTTCCGAGCTGCTCGCGCCACTTCGGGGAATGTGACAAGTCCACCCGGTCCCCCGCTGCTTCCTCGAGCATCTCGATCCGTGGGCGCGTGAACGGGCAACGGTCGTAGTCCTTGTTGTAGTTTCCCGGTGACAGCGGTATGGCCGACTCCAGTGAGCTTCGAAACGCCACAAGCGACTTACCGTCCAAGTCCGCCTTGGTGAAGATGGTCCGCGCCGCGATCATTCCACAGCCGATGTCCACGCCGACCGCAGCGGGGATCACCGCCGCATCGGTGGGGATCACCGTGCCAACCGCACTTCCCTTGCCGTAGTGCGCGTCCGGCATCAAGGCCACGTGCGGGCATATGAAGGGCAGCGACGCGGTCTGTCGGGCCTGCTCGAGCGTCGCGTCGTCAATCTGACTCGCGAAGTTGAGCAGGCGGGTGCCTACTCGGGTAACGGGCATGTCCGACATTGTCACCCATTGGGGTCGGACTTCTCGACGCATTTTTCGTCGGTGGCCCGAGCGAGTCGCGCCGAGATCAACGTCAGAGCGATTTCCGGGCGTTTTGTCGGCTCTGGCGTAGATTTGGGCGAAGATTCCCCTCCCCTCGCCCGGCAATACAATCGTCCGACCAGGAAAGTGCTGAGAGTGATCCCGAAGACGCGATGGCCGTTCTGCGCGGCCCACGAGGTTCCCGCCGTCACGCCGACCCGGTCGATCTGATGGCACCCACCGATGGGCCCGAGCCCACGCCGCGTCGCAAGTTGAACGGCCTCTCCGACGTCCGCGCGTTCTTTCACACCAACGCCGTGCCGCTGTTCTTCATCTCGCCGACCCCGTTCAACCTGCTGGGCATCGACCGCTGGGTACGAAACTTCTTCTACCTGACCTACTTCGACTCGTTCGAGGGCGAGCACCCGCGCGTCTTCGTGCCGCGGCGACGCGACCGCATCGATTTCGACTCCATGGGCGATGTCTGCAACCACATCCTTTCCGATCCCGAGATGGTCGAGTTCATCACGCAGCGGGGGCCCGGTGGCAAGGCCAGCTTGGTGATGCTCGACGAACAGAGTCAAGCCCTCGCGCATCAGGCCGGCCTGGAGGTCATGCACCCACCCGTGGAGTTGCGCCATCGGCTGGAGTCCAAGATCGTCATGACGCGGCTGGCCGACGAAGCGGGCGTACGCAGCGTGCCGCACGCTATCGGAAACGCCAGCTCCTACGACGAGCTGATGGCGCTCGCCAAAGACGCCAAATTGGGCGATGACCTGGTCGTCGAGGCCGCCTATGGCAACGCCGGCAGCGCAACGTTCTTCGTGCGCGGTCAGCGCGACTGGGACGAGCATGCCGCTGAGCTGGCCGGCCAGCAGGAAATCAAAGTCATGAAAGCCATCCGCAATGTCGAGGTGTGCATCGAAGGGACGGTGACCCGCCACGGCACCGTGATCGGCCCCGCGATGACCAGCTTGGTCGGCCATCCGGAGTTGACTCCGCACAAGGGCAGCTGGTGCGGCAATGACGTGTGGCGCGAGGTGCTGCCCCCGAATCAGACGCGCGCCGCGCGCGAGATGGTGCGAAAGCTGGGCGACATCTTGAGCCGCGAGGGGTACCGCGGCTACTTCGAGGTGGATATTCTGCACGACCTGGATTCCGACGAGCTCTACTTCGGCGAGCTGAACCCGCGCCTGAGCGGCGCCAGCCCGATGACGAACTTGACCACCGAGGCCTACGCCGACATACCGCTGTTCCTCTTTCACCTGCTCGAGTACATGGACGTGGAGTACGAGCTCGACATCGAGGAGATCAACTCGCGCTGGGAGCGGGGCTACGGCGAGGACGAGGTGTGGGGCCAGATGATCATCACGGACACCTCACCGGATGTCGAGCTCTTCACCTCGACGCCACGCACCGGTGTCTGGCGCATCGACGGCGACGGGCGGGTTTCCTTTGCGCGGCCAGCCAACGACTGGGATTCGATAGTCGAAGGTTCCGAGGCCTTCTACATGCGGATCGCCGCACCCGGCGATTTACGTTGCGCCGGCGCGCAACTCGGCGTGCTCGTCACCCGCGGACACCTGCAGACCGACGACTATCAGCTCACTGAGCGCTGCCGGCGCTGGATCAACGGCATCAAGGCGCGATTCGCCTCGACACCCCTGACGTCTACCACGCCGATCGTCTCGCGCCTCGTCGCACGGGCGTGAGCCGCCCGGCCGGCATTTCGCTGAGCAACTGGCTGTCGGAACCATATGCCCGGTGGTCATTTCAGCATGTCGAGGACATGGTGCCGACCGCGGTCATCTCCCGCGGCACCGGGACGGCCGCCCGGTTGCCGGCGGCTCGTGCTTCGGTAGCCGAGATACCGGTGACCCGTACCGAGGGGGTGGCGACCACTGTGGGCGCGGTGATGGCCGCCACCGTTACCGACGGCTGGGCGGTCGCCCACCGGGGTTCGCTGGTGGCCGAGGAGTATCTCGGCGGTATGGGGGCCGCCACCCGCCATCTGCTGTTCTCGGTAAGCAAATCACTGGTGGGAACCGTTGTCGGCGTGCTGCACGGGGCCGGCGCCATCGAACTCGACGCGCCGGTCACCGCATTCGTTCCTGCGCTGGCGGATTGCGGCTACGCCGGCGCGACGGTGCGCCACCTGCTCGACATGAGATCGGGTATCGCCTTCTCGGAGGATTACAGCGACCCGGCGGCCGAGATTCACCTGCTCGACCAGGCGATGGGCTGGGCACCACGGAGCAGCCCGGCCGTTCCCGCCACCGTGCAGGACTTCCTGCTGACCTTGCGGCGAAAGTCCGCTCACGGCGGCCCCTTCGAATACCGCTCCTGTGAAACCGATGTCCTTGGCTGGATCTGTGAAGTCGCGGGCAGTCAACGCATGCCTGAACTGATGTCGGAACTGGTGTGGAGCTGCATCGGCGCCCAGTGCGACGCCACGATCGGTGTCGACCCGATGGGTACCGGATTCTTCGACGGCGGCATCAACGCCTGTCTTGCCGACATGATCCGGTTCGGGTCGTTGTTTCTGCGCGACGGCGTCTCGCTGACCGACCGGCAAGTGGTGCCGGCAGCATGGATCGCCGACAGTCTCGACGGCGGGCCCGACTCCCGTCAGGCGTTTGACGCCTGCCCCGACGACAACGAGATGCCGGGCGGGATGTACCGCAACCAACTGTGGTTTCCCTACCCCGGCAGCAACGTCGTACTGTGCCTGGGCATGTGCGGTCAAATGATCTACGTCAACCGCACCGCGGAGGTGGTCGCCGCCAAACTGTCCACCCAGCCGCATTCACACGAACCGCACATGCTGCGCACGCTGCGCGCCTTCGATGCGGTTGCGCACGAACTGGCTGGCGCCGCATGACAACCACTCAATGGATTTGGAGAATTCATGGTCTTTCCGGACCCCTACCCCGATCTGCTCACTTCTGATCCGGCAATGGCCACGGCGTTGACCGCGGCCCAGGCGGCGACCGCTGCCGCGTTCCCGGGTACCAACGTGGCAGCCGCTGCTGCTGTCTCGATCGCCGCGGTCACCGACACCGGCGATCCCACCGCACCGGCGTTCTCGTACGCCGGGTACCGCGACGGTGACATGTACTACTCGGCGAGCCTGCTCAAGGTTGCCGCGATGCTGGCGGCCTACGAACTACGGCAGAGCGCAGCAGATTTCGCCAGCGATCAATCCGACTGTACAGCCGCCACCATGTTCGCCGGGTTGCAGAGCGCCTTCAACTCCGACATCGAGGCGTCGGTTCCGCTGCTGCTGAGCACTCCGGGTATTACGTCGACCATGCGGGTGCCGAAATACTCAATCGTGTTCGACACGCCGCAACCGTTGCCCGACGGCGGTTGCCAAATGTCCTTCACCGCAGGCTTTCTGGCCGGCATGCGGGCCATGATCGTGGACAGCGACAACAACCAGGCCTCGGCCACCATCCAGGCCCTGGGCTACAGCTGGATCAACGGGTTGACCTCGAACGGTGGTTTGTTCACCCAGGCCACCAACAACGGCATGTGGCTCGGCGGCACCTTCACCGGGGCCTATCCCGCGGTACGGGTGCCGTCGGTCAACGACGGGCCGTCGGCACAGGCCACCACGACCATCGCCATGGTTCGGTTCCTGGCGCTGCTGCTGCAAGGCGCCGCTCTCGACGCGCGCAGCACGGACGGGATCAGCGTCGAGATGCTCGGCCTGCTTTCCGATGCGCAGAGCGTCGGCGACTCGTCCTTCATGACCACCGGAGCCCGAGCCGACGACGGCTACGACGGAATCGGAGCGGGCTTCACCATCACGCACTGCAAGATCGGTCTGGGCCCGTTGAACGCCGGCCCCGACGTCGCCTCGGAGGCCACCATCCTCACCCACGATGACAGCGGACGGCAGTTCATCGTCGCCTGGCAGAACGTCACCAACACCGCCGCAGCACAGAACGCAATCTCCTTCCTCGTCGGCCGCACCATCCTCAATTATCTCGGGTTGCCCTGACGCGAAACCAATTCAGCCGCCGCATCGCACCCAGCTATTGCTATGCAGATGCAATCAGCAGGATTGTGATCCTTCTGCACCGTTGACCGGCTGCGTACCTTTCGCTGGTGGCATCGAACCTCGACAGCATCCTTGCGCAGGTCCGTCGTCCTGCGCCGGTTGCGTTCAAACAGGCTCTCTTCGTCGCGGTGACGGCTGGGCTGGGCTATGGCTTCGACTCCTACGCGGTCAACATCTACGGCCTGGTCCTGCCGGACATCAAAAGGACCTTGCACATCACCGAAGCCCAAGCCGGTTACATCGGCTCGATCTTCCTGCTGGGGTACACCATCGGCACGGTGGGGTTCGGCTTCGCCGCCGACCGGTGGGGTCGCAAAACCACGCTGGGCGCGTCGATCCTGCTTTACGGGATCACCACGTCGCTGGCGGGGCTGACCTCCAGCGTCGCGGCCTTCACCGGGCTTCGGTTCCTCACCGGTGTCGGCGGCGCCGGCGAGCTCGCGGTGGGTGCGCCCTATACCGCCGAGGTGTGGCCCGCGAAAACCCGGGCCATCGGCGTTGGCGGCGTGATCTTTTCGCTGTTCTCCCTGGGATACGTGCTGGCCGCGGCGGTGGCGCTGGCGTTGGTGCCGCATTTCGGCTGGCAATCGGCGTTCACCGTCGCGGTGATCCCCGCGATACTGCTGTTCCTGGTTCGACGCGGTATCACCGAATCACACCGCTACACCGAAGTGCGGGCCGAAGTCGAGCGCGGGGCCGCCAAACCCAAGCTGTGGCTGCTTCCCGGCGTGCGGCGACGACTGGTCGTCGGGTGGCTGATCTACACCGCCAACGCGGTCGGTTACTGGGGCATGACGCTGTTCTTGACCACTTACATCGTGAAGAAATTCCACGCCTCGCCCATCGACGCGATCCGCTACGCCCTCGTGTTCTTTCTGCTGCAGGTCGTCTTCGCCTACGCCGGAACGGCGCTCGCCGACTGGCTAGGAAGACGACCGTCGGCGATCCTCGCCGGGCTCATCGAGATCGCCGCAACGATTCTGGCCGCCACCTCCGATTCACTGCCGCAGTACCTGGTCTACGGCGCGATCGCCATCGCCACCCTGGGGTGGCTGTGGGGGGTCGGAGACACCTACATCTCCGAGCTCTTCCCGACGGTGTTGCGCGGCACCGGTTTCGGCGTGGCGGTGGGTGGTGGCCGCGTTGTCTCGATCGCGGCTCCGGCCGTCGTCGGGTGCGCCATCACCCGTTACGGAATCCAGGCGCCCTACCTGGCCCTCGGCGGCCTGTGGGTATTGACGCTGATCGGGTATCTGCTCGGACCCGAAACGAAAGGCAGAGAACTCGAAGACCTGGCCGACGAAGTGCTTTCCGACGAAGTGGCGGGCGCTACCCTGGCCCCGTGAGCAGCAACCGATTGCCCGGTGGAGTGGTGCACACGCTGCCCGCCGACCTGCGCGATGCGCTGGCGGCCAACTCCGCAGCACTCGTCGCGTGGAAGGACATCACCCCCCTGGCACGCAACGAGTTCATCTGCTGGGTGGAGGACGCCAAACAAGAAAAGACTCGCCAGCGCCGCATCCGGCGCACGCAGGAGGAACTGGAAGAAGGTAAGCGCCGGCCGTGTTGTTGGCCGGGGTGCAAGCACCGCGAACGAAACGGCAGGTGAGCCCCGGTCTCGTAGCCGCGCTTGCTCACCAGGTGATCTTTAATCGGCTGCTGCGATGAGATTCGCGTTCGCAAGCCTCGGAAGTCGCGGAGATGTTGAGCCGTTCGCTGCCGTCGCCCGTGAGTTATTGCTTCGCGGTCACGATGTCCAGATGGCGGTCCGGCCGAGAATGCTCGGCCTGATGGAGTCGGCGGGGCTGCCTGCGGTGGCCTGCGGGTCGGACGCGTCGGAACAAGAAGACGCGACCGTGGCTCTTGCCCGCCATGTTCAAGATCCAATTATGTTAGTCGACAAGCTCACCCAACACGTGGCGCGGGTCTTGACAGAGTCAGGCCCGGTGCTGACGGGGCTAACAGACGGTGCCGACCTGGTATTGACGGGCACAGCCGAGCAAAATCTCGCCGCCATCGTTGCCGAGTACCACCGGATCCCATCGGCAGCGCTCCACTTCTTCCCGGCGCCGGTTCACGATCCAGGATGGCTTTTCCGGCGCATAACCAAGGAGGCCGAAGACGCTCAACGCCGGGCCTTGGGCTTGCCGGAAATCGACCCCGCCCGCCAACCGAAGATGGCCTACCCGTCGTTGGAAATCCAAGCCTATGACGAACTGTGCTTTCCGGGCCTGGCCGCCCGATGGGCGGAACATGATTCGCGTAGGCCCTTCGTCGGGGCGCTGACACTGGAGCTGCCGACGGACGCCGACGCCGAGGTCATGGCGTGGATTGCCGAGGGAACCGCGCCGATCTACTTCGGTTTCGGCAGCAGCGTGCGGGTCGCATCCGCGCCCGAGACTGTCGCCGTGATCGGCGCGGCCTGCGCGCAACTAGGCGAGCGGGCGGTGATCTGTTCCGGATCGAGTAATTTCGCCGGCATCCCGGGATTCGACCACATGAAGGTGGTCGAGACGGTCAATCACGCGGTCATCTTCCCCGCCTGCCGAGCGGTGGTCCACCACGGCGGCGCCGGCACCACCGCGGCCGGCATGCGGGCTGGAGTGCCCGCGTTGATCCTATGGCTATGGCTTGACCAACCGATGTGGGGCGATGTGGTCACAGACCTGAAAGTTGGTGTTGCACACGAAATTTCGGCTACAACCGTAGAATCGCTGGTGGCGGACCTGCGCACCATCTGCGCCCCGCAGTATCTCAGTCGAGCCCGCCAGATCGCCACCAAAATGACCACCCCTGCAGAGAGCGTTGCCCGCGCGGCCGACCTGCTGGAACACACCGCGAGCGCGGGGCGCTCAGACTGAACGATGTCGGTGGAAGTCGAGGCGGGTGCCGCCGCGGTCGTCCGTAGCGGTATGTCAGCATCTGGGCATGACTGCATATGATTTCGCCCGCGTCGCCGGAGTAATCACGGTGACGGCCTGGCCGCTGCTGAGCGCGCCCGCCGGGTCGCCTGCGGCGTCGGCTGACCCCTGCTCGGACATCGCGGTGGTGTTTGCTCGCGGCACGCATCAGGACCCGGGGCTGGGCAATATCGGCCAAGCCTTCGTCGACTCGCTGACCTCGCAGGTCGGTGGCCGATCGGTCGACGTCTACCCGGTGAACTACCCAGCCAACGACGACTACCACACCAGCGTGTCCAACGGCACCGACGATGCCAGCGCGCACATCCAGAACACCGTCGCCAGCTGCCCGAACACAAAAATCGTGTTGGGCGGCTACTCGCAGGGCGCTACCGTGATCGACTCCGCTACCAATGCCATGCCCGGCTCGGTGGCGGACCACGTTGCCGCCGTCGCGCTGTTCGGTGAACCGTCCAGCGGCTTGTCGACGACGCTATGGGGCGGCCAGCCGTTGCCCACGATCAGCCCGCTGTACAGCTCGAAGACGATCAATCTTTGCGAACAAGACGACCCGATCTGCACCGGCGGCGGAAACTTTGCCGCGCATGTCTCGTACATCGAGGTGGGCATGACGGACCAGGCCGCGACATTCGCGGCGAACCGGATCGGGCCGGCGCCCGACCGGACCTAAAACGCGTACCGCACCCGGCACGTCGGCAGCTTGACCGCCAGCAAGTCGGTCAACTCCGTCACCCAGCGGCCTTTCCACGGGCTCTTGTAGCGCACGTTCCACTGACCGCTCTCGCTGCGTTTGAGCTGCTGCAGGTCCGGGCGCCACAGCAGATCTTCGCCTTTGGGGTGCCAGCCGAGGTTTACCTCGTGCAAGCCCTCGTTGTGGGTCAAAAAGATCACTTCGGCGGCCAGTTGCTGCTTGGTGCGTTCGTTGGTGCCGTCGGCCACCTGCTCGAGCAGTTCAGCCCAGTCGGCCAACCAGCCCTCGTGCACGATGACCGGGCTGAAGTTCAGATGAACCTCGTAGCCGGCTTTGACGAAGTCGTCCAGGGCGGCGATGCGGTCGGCGACCTTCGAGGTCCGGATGTCGACCAGGCGCGACGTCTCACCGGGCATCAGGCTGAACCGCACCCGCGTCCCCGCCCGCGGGTCGTAGTCGAGCAGATCGCGGTTGACGAATTTGGTGGCGAAGCTCGCTTTGGCGTTCGGTGTCCGCGCGAACAGGTCGACCAGGTCGCGCACGTTGTCGGACACCATGGCGTCGACCGAACAGTCGCTGTTCTCGCCGATGTCGTAGACCCAGTCGACCGGGTCGCACTGGTTCGGTCCCGGCTTCACGCCCTGCCGGGCGGCGTGACGTTCGAGGTAACCGGTGATGCGCTCGATGTTCGCGAACACCGTGATCGGGTTGGCGTAGCCCTTGCGGCGCGGAACATAGCAGTACGAGCACGCCATTGCGCAGCCGTTGGCGGTCGACGGCGCGATCCAGTCGCTGGACCGCTCGTTGCGACGGGCGGACAAACTCTTCTTCTCCCCCAGCACCAGCACCTCGCGCTTGATGCGGACCCAGTCCTCGACGTTGCCCTCGTTGCCGTACAGGCCTGGAATCGCCTGGTGCGACTCGACCTCGATGCGCTCCGCTGTGGGGAAACGGTCGAGCACCTGCCGGGCGCGCGGGAATCGTTCGATGTCAGGCTCGTGGTAGATCCGCTTGATGGCGAAAAGTCGCTCGGCCGGATCGACCGGCCGCGGGCGCGATGGGGCGTCGTCGACGCGTGACGTCATGCCGCCTTCAACGTGTGCGAGCCCGCCGCCATTCCGCACGACTGAGACACGCGTACCACCGGCGATCCAAAGCGGGTTAGGTTGCACCGGTGAGGTTGGTGCTGGCGGCTTATGGCAGCCGCGGAGACGTCGAACCCAGCGCCGCCCTTGGCGCGGAACTGCGGCGACGGGGTCATGACGTGCGCATGGCAGTGTCGCCGAACATGCTCGGCTTCGTCGAGTCGGCGGGTATCACCGCCGTCGCCTATGGACCGGACTCGCAAGCGCTGCTGAATGACGAGGACTTCGTCGGCAACCTGTCGAAGAGGATCCAGAATCCGATCGGCATGCTGCCGGAGGTGATCGAGCATGTCAATCGAGTGTGCGCGCAGAAAACCACCGTGCTCACCTCGCTGGCCGACGGCGCAGACCTAATCGTGGCCGGCTACAACGAGCAGCGGCTCGCCGCCAATGTCGCTGACTATCACCGCATCCCGCTGGTTGCGCTGCATCTCTTCCCGGTGCAGATCTGGTCGTCCGGCGTGCTCTTTTCCCGGATCTCGGCGCTGGCCGAAGACGCCCAGCGCCGTGCGCTGGGTCTGCCGGCCGAACCAGCGGCGACCCCTGGTTCGGTAGAAATCCAGGCCTATGACCAGCTGTGCGTCCCCGCGCTGGCCGGTCGATGGCCGCAGTGCGCCGAGCAACGCCACGTGGTCGGGGCGCTGACACTGCAGCGGCCGACCGATGCCGATGACGAGGTGTTGTCGTGGATCGCCGACGGCACGCCGCCGATCTACTTCGGCTTCGGCAGCACCCCGATCACACCGTTCGCCGACACGGTCGCCACGATCGCCGCAACCTGCGCGCAGCTCGGCGAGCGGGCGTTGATCATTAGCGGACCCAACGACCTCACGCACGTCGCCCGAGCCGACCACGTGAAGATAGTCGGCGCCGTCCACCATGCGACCGTCTTCCCGGCGTGCCGCGTGATCGTGCACCATGGCGGGGCCGGGACAACCGCCGCCACCCTGCGAGCCGGAGTTCCGAGCCTGATCCTGTGGCTCTGGCTCGACCAACCGACCTGGGCAGCTGCGGTCACCGCGCTGAACGTCGGTCTCGGGCGGCAGTTTTCGGCGGCCACCGTGCCGGCATTGGTCGCTGACCTGCGCGCCCTGCTGGCGCCGGACTACCTCAGCCGGGCGCGTGCCGTTGCGGCCGAGATGAGCAGCCCCGCCCACAGCGTGCACGCCGCCGCCGATCTCGTCGAAGACGCCGCACGCCGGCCCGACTAGCGGTCCGCTGCGGTCGTCAGCCGTGCGGCGCCTCGGAAATCTTGCTGTCCGGCGTACCCACCGTCGAGCACCAGGTCGATGCCGAGATACGCGTTGCCGACAGCTCCAGATTGCTTGGTTCAGCACCGCTCTTGTCCTTGAGCATTTTGCTGACCTCTTCGTTCTGCTTTTTCTCGTCCTGCGTGGTGAAGTCTTTGCACTTGGTGTCGCCACCGGTGTTGACGACCTGCGACGGCGAACAGCCGCTGAACAACAGCACAGAAACCGCAACCGCAGCGGCTGCTAAGAGTCTCATCGCGGGGGCCTCCTGAATGTGGTTGCGATAACGAACTTTACGTCGAGCGGTAGATCTTGCGAGCGGGTGAAAGTACCTCGGGTACCCGACCCGCCTCGTCATTTCCAACGTATAGCGCAGGAGGAGGCTTGCGGCAAGACCCGGGGGTCCGATCCGTCGACCGGCTGCTTGCGCCGGCGAAGGCGGAGCACCTGAGTGGTCTGATACAAGTCGACAGTCATCGCGTCTGCCATCGGAGCCGCTACGAGCGACAGTCCGCAGAAACGTGGCGTCCGCGCGCCGAGTCTGCATTCAGGGCGCCGAGACTGCGTTCAGGACAGAAATTTCCGCTTCGGGCAGCCGTCGCCGCAGACTCGATGCCGGGCACCACCTGAAACCCAAGGTAAATCACCTCAGATCCAAGCCCTGTGGACCCGGCAAACATTCTCCGCGGACCGATGTTGCTCGGCGGGCCTCGTCCCCGCCGCGACGCGGTCCAGGTCGCGGCGGACCGGCCCTCGCGGCGACCATGCGCGCGACCGCCCCGCGTGTCGCCCCGTACAGTCTTGACTGAATCCAGATCAGGGGCCATATTGGCACGGTGTCCTCGTCGGCGGATCACGCAGAAAAGCTGCGGACGGCCGATTTGCGGGTGACCCGGCCCCGAGTCGCCGTGCTGGAAGCGGTGCACGCTCACCCGCACGCCGACACCGAAACCATCTTCACGGCGGTGCGGGCGGCGCTGCCCGACGTCTCCCGCCAGGCGGTGTACGACGTGCTCAACGCGCTCACCGCCGTGGGCCTGGTGCGGCGGATCCAACCCCTCGGCCTGGTCGCCCGCTACGAATCCCGGGTCGGCGACAATCATCACCACGTCGTCTGTCGGTCCTGCGGGGTCATCGCCGACATCGACTGCGCCGTCGGCGAAGCCCCCTGCCTGACCCCGTCAGGCGACAGTGCCCTCGACGGCTTCGTGCTGGACGAGGCCGAAGTCATTTATTGGGGGCTTTGTCCTGATTGCAGCCCCGACTGCACGACCGCGAGCTCGTGACCGAACCCGCGACATCACCACCGGAAAGGAAACCCGTGTCCTCCGACGTATCCCACAGCCACCCGCCCAGCCCCAGTGCTGAGACGGCCAGCACCAGCGAAAGCGAAAACCCGGCGATCCCCTCCCCCACCCCCAAAGTGCATGGTGCACTGCGGAATCAGGACTGGTGGCCCGAGCAGATCGACGTCTCCAAGCTGCACCCCCACGTTCCCGCAGCCAACCCCCTCGGCGAGGACTTCGACTACGCGAGAGAGTTCGCAAAAATCGACGTCGAGGCGCTCAAGGCGGACGTGGTGTCGGTGCTCACCACCTCCCAGGACTGGTGGCCGGCCGACTACGGCCACTACGGCGGCCTGATGATCCGGATGAGCTGGCACGCCGCGGGCACCTACCGCATCTACGACGGCCGCGGCGGCGGCGGCTCGGGCATGCAGCGCTTCGCGCCGCTCAACAGCTGGCCCGACAACGCCAACCTGGATAAGGCCCGCCGGCTGCTGTGGCCGGTCAAAAAGAAGTACGGCAGCAAGCTGTCCTGGGCGGACCTGATCATCTTCGCGGGCAACGTCGCACTGGAATCGATGGGATTTCAGACGTTCGGTTTCGGTTTCGGCCGCCACGACGTCTGGGAGCCCGAGGAGACGCTGTTCGGGGAGGAGGACACCTGGCTGGGTACCAACAAGCGCTACTCGGGCGAACGCGAGCTGGCCGAGCCCTACGGTGCCACCACCATGGGGTTGATCTACGTCAATCCCGAAGGGCCGGAGGGCAAGCCGGACCCGGTCGCGGCGGCCAAAGATATCCGGGTGACGTTCGGCCGGATGGCGATGAACGACGAGGAAACCGCCGCACTCATCGTCGGCGGCCACAGCTTCGGCAAGACCCACGGCGCCGGTGACGCCGAACTGGTCGGTCCCGAACCCGAGGCCGCCCCGATCGAACAGCAACAGCTGGGCTGGAAGAGCTCCTTCGGCAGCGGCAAAGGCAAAGACGCCATCACCAGCGGACTGGAAGTGGTGTGGACCTCGACCCCGACGAAGTGGGGTAACGGATATCTGCAGAACCTGTACGGCTACGAGTGGGAGCTGACCAAAAGCCCTGCGGGAGCTTGGCAGTTCGTCGCCAAGGACAACGCCGGTGCGGGCACCATCCCCGACCCGTTCGACGGGCCGGGACGGGCACCGACGATGCTGGTCACCGACATCGCGTTGCGCGAAGACCCCATCTACCGGGAGATCACCCAGCGGTGGCTGGAGCACCCCGAGGAGCTGTCCGACGCCTTCGCCAAAGCGTGGTACAAGCTGCTGCACCGCGACATGGGGCCGATCACCCGGTACCTGGGACCCTGGGTTGCCGAGCCCCAGCTCTGGCAGGACCCGGTTCCGGCCGTCGACCATGAGCTGGTCGATGAGCAAGACATCGCGGCGCTGAAGAGCAAGGTGCTCGAGTCCGGTCTTTCGGTGCCGCAGCTGGTCAAGACCGCCTGGTCGGCGGCGGGCAGTTTCCGCCGGACCGACAAGCGCGGTGGCGCCAACGGGGCGCGGGTTCGCCTCGAGCCGCAGAAGAGCTGGGAGGTCAACGAGCCGTCCGAATTGGCGAAGGTGCTGCCGGCCCTCGAACAGATCCAACAGGATTTCAACGAATCTGCCTCCGGCGGTAAGAAGGTTTCGTTGGCCGATCTCATCGTGCTGGCCGGCTCGGCGGCGGTGGAGAAAGCGGCCAAAGACGCCGGGCACGAGATCACCGTGCCGTTCACACCCGGCCGTACCGACGCCTCGCAGGAGAACACCGATGTGGAGTCCTTCGCGGTGCTCGAACCGCCGGCCGACGGATTCCGCAACTACGTGCCAGCCGGCGAGAAAACCCAGATCGAGAAGTTGCTGCTGGAACGCGCCTACCTACTGGGAGTGACTGCTCCAGAGCTGACGGTGCTCGTCGGCGGCCTGCGCGCCCTCGGCGCCAACCACGGCGGCTGCAAGCACGGCGTGTTCACCGAGACACCGGGCGTGTTGACCAATGACTTCTTCGTCAACCTGCTCGACATGGGCACCGAGTGGAAGCCGTCGGAAAGCACCGAAAACGTCTACGAGGGCTACGACCGCGCATCAGGCGCCCAGAAGTGGACCGCGACCGCCAACGACCTGGTGTTCGGGTCCAACTCGGTGCTACGGGGACTGGCCGAGGTGTACGCGCAGGACGACGCCAGGGACAAGTTCGTCTCCGACTTCGTCGCGGCCTGGGTCAAGGTCATGGACAGCGACCGGTTCGACATCAGATAGAACCAGTCCGACCAGAAGAACACCCCGCGCGCCACCGGCTCGCGGGGTGTTCTGTGTGAAAACTGCTCAGTAGTTGTTGCAGGTGTTGGCGACCTGCGAGACAACTCCCAGGTACTGCTGCGCTTGCGGGTAGCTCTGGGCTTCGTTCAGCATCGACTGACGCTGGTCTGTCGGGGCCGCGAGAAAGTCGTTCAACCATTTCTTCGCCAGGTGCGAATTGTTGAACTTGGCGGCGGCATCGGGTGATTGATCCTGCAGCGCCGACACCACCTGGTTGTAGTTGCAGGTGGTGTTGACCACCGAATCGAGACTGGGGTCCGCGGATGCCACCCCGGCTCCCGCGGCCAACGACAATGCCAGGCCGCCGACCACCCCGGCCACTTTCGTCATGGACAGCTTGACCATTTGTCGAAAACCTCCCATTAAGAACCATCAACGTCTACATCAAGGTACCGGACGATCATCGGGCACCCAGCTGGCAAAAACCTGAGAGCGCCCCTGCTGGCAGGATCTGGCAGTGCCACGGGTGGAGCTGGCAGTGCGTCAGGCCGAAGAATCGGCGCATGACGAGCGAATCTATTTCAGTTGATATCCGCCGCGCCGACAGCGGGCGCTGGCAGCCGATCTTCGCCGACCTGGCCTTCTGGAGCTCGGCAGGTGCGGCGGTCGCCGCGCTGAGCGCGCCGCTTGCCCGGTGGTGGGGCGCACCGCGGATCGCGTTGGAGGCCGGCGGGCTGAGTTTCCTCGTCCTCGGTATCGCCCTGCTGGTGGGTCTGCAGCGAAGCCGTCCCACGCCACGGTCCCTGGTCCGCAGCTTCGCCCTGGTCAACCTGGCGCTGGCGCCGGTGGCCTGGGCGGCGGCACTGCTGCACCTGCTGCCGGTGAACGCCGCCGGCGACTGGGCGCTGGCCACCGCCGGCGACGTCATGCTGGTGCTCGGCCTGTGGCAATGGTGGTCGGCGCGCCGCGGCTGACGCGCTACCGCCGAGCCTCCCGCACCTTGTACGTGGAGGGCCACGATTTCCGGCTGTCGTCGCCGACCAGCGGTGTGCCCAGGCCGCCGACTTTGACGTCGTACGCCTCTTGGCCGGCGCCAACCTCCCGGTTGGCGTGCTGCTGAGCCAGGTAGTAGAGCTCGTCGATGGTCGCTTCGGAGTAGGCGACGAAGGTGGTCTTGCGGGGTGCGTCGTCAGCGCGGGCGATCAGCGGGTCGGGCAGCAGCCGGGCCGCCACCGCCGCCAATCCGAACAGCGCAAACGGAAGCACCCAGTAGCAGACCACGACCAAAGGTGTCGTGGTGTCCAGCAGCGTGGCGTCACCCCGGATGACGGGCGGGATCGACGACGACACCGTCATACCGGCGAAAACAGCGACCCAGATCCAGGTCAGCCGGCTGGTGATCGTGCCGAACGATTCGCTGCTGACCAGCGCCGCCGGCTGACCGATCCGGGCGAACTCGCGCACGAACGGTCGGCCGCGCAACGCGCCCGTCAGTGCCGTCACGAAGATCCCGGCGTCGCTCAGTGGCAACACCCACCGCTGGGAGAACGACTGCCCGTACGTCACCGTGCAGACGGCCAGCACCGCGAATGTCGCGACAGCACCGATGTCGAGCGTTCGCCCCGGCGCCCGTCTGACCAGCCCGACCAGCAGTGCGGCCCCGGCAACCGCCAACGCGACCAGTGCCGCGACCTTGAACGGGGCGTTGCCGACAAGCACCCAGTAGACAATCCACGGCGCAAAACCGAGCGGTACGCCCATGATGGGTAAGTGTATGAGCGGCCGCTGCCATGACCGGACCGCGCCCGCGAATCGGTGCAGCCGATCCCGATTGCTGGTCTGCCCGGCTGTGGAGCGACACCGAGGCCACGTTCGCCGCGATCCTGCGTCACCCGTTTCTGACCGGGCTCACCGACGGCACCCTCGACGCAGCGGTGTTCGCGCACTACCTCGCGCAGGACGTGCACTATCTGCGGGACTACGCGCGGGCCCTGTCGGTGCTGGCGGCAAAGGCGCCGACGCTGGCCGACACGGCGATGTTCGCCCGCCACGTCGCCGACGTCTACCAGGTCGAACTGGCGCTGCACGCCGCATTGCTCCCCGAATTCGGCCTGGACCCCGGCGCCGTCGATGCGGCACCACCGACGCCGGTGACCCAGGCCTACACCAGTTATCTGCTGGCCACGTGCTACCACGGCAGCTTCGCCGACGGGCTGGCCGCAGTACTCCCGTGCTACTGGATCTACGCCGAGGTCGGCGCGGAGCTGACCGCACGCGGATCCGCGGATTCCCGCTACCAGCGCTGGATCGACAGCTACGGCGCCGACGACTTCGCCGCGACGGTGGGAGAGGTGTTGAGCGTGGCCGACTGGACCGGAGCGACGCTCACCGCGGTCGACGAGGCAGTTGCGCGCCGGCATTTCGTGACGACCGCTCGCTACGAGTGGATGTTCTTCGACGCGGCCTATCGACGTGACGGCTGGCCGGTGTGACGGCCGCCGCAGCTCACGCCGACGAGCCGAGCGCTGCGAGCGCCGCGTCGTAGTCCGGTTCGTGAGCGATCTCGGGCACCAGCTCGGAGTAGGCGACGTTGCCATCGGCGCCGACCACCACGATCGCCCGGGCGAGCAGCCCGGCCATCGGACCGTCAGCGATGGTCAGGCCGTAGTCCTCGCCGAAGCTGTCGCGGAACGCCGACGCCGTCCGGACGTTCTCGATGCCTTCGGCCCCGCAGAATCGCGCCTGCGCGAACGGCAGGTCTTTCGAGACGCACAGCACAGAAACGCCACCACCGGCGGCGCGCTCGTTGAAGGTCCGCACACTGGTTGCGCAGACCGGGGTGTCGACGGACGGGAAAATGTTCAGCAGCACCGGCTGGCCGCGGAAATCGTCGCTGTTGACTCCGCCGAGGTCGGCGCCGGTCAGCGTGAAACTCGGGGCCGCCGACCCGACCGCGGGCAGCTCACCCACCGTGTGGACCGGATTTCCGCGCAACGTTATCTGTGCCATGTGTCAAGTGTGCCCAGCTCCGACACGGCATCACGCGGCGGGTCCACGAAACGGAATGTGAGCACCCAGTGCGTGTATCTTGACGGCTCCGGGGTACAAGCCTTGGGCAAGGAGGCCAGTTCATGCCGGAAGCGGGTATCGCGGCGTTGCTCGCGCTATTCGCGGCTCTGGCATCGGCGATCGGCAGCGTCATCCGGCAGCGCTCCGCCCAGGAGATCACCGACGAACGGGTCGGCCACTTCGCGCTGTTCGGCAGGTCGCTTCGCGATTCCAAGTGGTGGCTGGGCAGCGCCGGGGCGGTGGCCAACTACGGTCTGCTGATCGCGGCGCTGGGGCTCGGTTCGGTGACGCTGGTGACGTCGTTGCAGGTGACGGCGCTGCTGTTCGCACTGCCGATCTATTCGCGGTCTACCCATCACCGGATTACCAAGTGGGAGTGGATGTGGGCGATTCTGCTGGCGTTGGCGTTGGCGGTGTTCCTGGTCGCCGGTGATCCGAAGGCCGGCCACTCGCGGGGCTCACTGACCGCGTGGCTCGTGGCGGCCGCGGTGCTGGTGCCGCTGTTGGCGCTGTGCATCGTGGGCGCACGTCTTTGGCACGGTCGGCCTGTTGCGGCGATTCTGCTCGCCGTGGTGGCGGGGTCGTCGCTGGCGGTCCTGGCTGTGCTGACCAAGGGCGTGGTCGACATGGTCGGCGACGGTTTCACGACTGTCCTGCGGGCGCCGGAGCTTTACGCCTGGATCGCGATGGCGCTGGCCGGGATGATCTTTCAGCAATCGGCGTTCCGAGCGGGGTCTCTGACCGCCTCGATGCCCACGTTCACCGTGGCCGAACCCGTGGTGGCGGCGGCGCTGGGCGTCACAATGCTCGACGAGACTCTCGACACGCGGGGGTTGAGGATGTTCGCGCTGGCGGCCGCCGGGATGGTGGTCATCGGTGCGACCTGGTCGCTTGCCCGCGGCAAAGCCGCCACGATGGCGGCCGGCACTGGGCGCGACGTGCGGCACACCGACGAGCCGGTGCCGTCGAGAAGCTAAATCGGCGTGGGCACTGTTCAGATGGCCGACTCGTGCAGCGCCAAACTGACGAAGACGTAGGCCAAACACAGCAGCAGGTTCAGCGCCGCGACGACCAGCCCCCCGACGATCAGCCAGTGCACCACGCGTCGTTGCGCGCGCTTGAGCCGGGCGCGGCGTTCCCTGCGCTTCAGTTCAGCCGCCCACAACGCGAATTCCACGTCGATCAGTTCCTCGGACGCGAACGGCGCACCCGCCGCGATCTGTCGCAGACGCGTCGCCGGGATGCCCACCCCGACGTCGGCGAAGCGCCGGCTCATTCGTCGCGCTCGTCGACGGCTCAGGGACTGGTCTGCGAAGTGGTGCTGATGCGACCACCGTTGCCACTCCCCGCCGCAGGGCGTGGACGAGGTCGCCATGGGCCTTCACTTTAGAGCGGATCCGCGTCGTCCCGGGCTTTTTTGGTGCGCACGCCAGTACCCGAGGGAGACATATTTCACACCTGCCCACAGATGGTTAACCGGCCCGTTCCGGTGGGTAGGCAACATGCTGGCGTGGGTACGCCGACCACAAAAATCAGAACCTCAAGGGGGAATTGTCTTGCCTACCTCGGAAACCGCCACCCTGTTGGCGCAGCTGCGAACGGTATTGGACCTGACGCACACCGAAATCCAAGTTGCCGAAACGCGAATCGTTCAGGCCCGCACCGAAGCTGTGCGGCGCGAGCTCACCGAGAACGCGGCCAACGGCCGGGAACGCGCGGAGGCGATCGAGGCCGCGATCCGCGACCTCGGGGGCTACCCCGACGTCGTCGGGCCGATCCTGGGCCGCGCCGCCGCCGCGGTGAAAGCGTTGACGGAGCAGGCCCAGCCTTTCAGCGAAGCGCTGCTCGGTGACCTTGCGCTCGAAGACCAGCTGCTGGACCGCTCGCGCTACGTCAAGGCCCTGGCGGTCGCCGCCAAGCACAAAGACGTCGAGAAGCTCGCGACCCGGCTCATCACCGCCCATTCGGCGACGGTCGAGTGGCTGACAACCGTGCTCGCCGAAGACGCCCTCGGCGGGCCGGCGGCGCTGCGGCGTACACCGGTGCAGGCGGCCACCGGTTCGGTGGTCAAGCTGTTCAACCTGCCGATCAACTGGTCCACCCGCGGTGTCGACCGCGCCGTCGAAGCCGTCCGCTCAACCCGGCCGGCGATCAAGGACCTGGTCAACCGCGGCGCGCACGCGGGCGACGTGGCAGCCAAAGCGGCGGTGGCCGCTCGCGACGTCGCGCTGGAGACGGCGGAGAAGGTCATCCGCAACGACGGCAGTAGCGACGCTGCCGACAAGCTGCACGCGACGCGCAGCCGCGTCGGTGTGCTGAACGCCGATGAGCTGCCCATCCGGGACTACGATCAGCTCAACCAGACCGAGGCAATCAGCGCGGTCAAGGACCTCACCGACGCCAAGGACATCCGCGTGGTGGTCGCCTACGAAGAGGCGCACCGCAACCGTTCACGGGTGGTGTCTGCAGCGCAGACCCGCCTGGCCGGAATCGCCCAAGAGGCCATCGGACTCAACTAACCCTCAGGAGCAGATCCCGCGGCGACCTCGCCCTGGTACTTCTTGACCATGTGGTCGATGGCCTGAAGTTGCGTCTGGGCGAGGTCTTCCCGCACTTCGCTGGCCCGCGCGGCGGCATTTAGAGTCGGCTGCGCCAAGCCTTGGAAGTGCGGCATGACCTCGGCGGCGAAAAGTTCGGCCGACCGCTTGGTCGCCGCGGGATTCGCCCATTCATGGCCCATCTGCAGCATGCAGCCGAACCCACCGGACTTGTCCCACAACCGCTGCACCTGCGCGCGGGCCCGCTCCGGCGTGCCGATGACGCCGGCGCCGTTGCCGTTGATCATGTCGATCATCTCGTCGAGCCGGTCCCCCGCCATCGTCATCTGCGGGAAGGCCGCCACCCGTTGGAAATACCGGAACCACGACTCGATGCCGAATTTCACGTCGGCGCGGGCCTGCTCGTCGGTTTCGGCCAGGTGGAACGGTCCGACCAGGGTCCAGTCCCGGCGATCGACCTGCGTCCCGAAGGCGGCGGCGCGTTCCTCGACGATCCCCCAGTGGTAGCCCAGCGCGTCGAATCCTTCGATGGTCAGCGTCGCACCGATGGACAGCAACCCGATGCCATGCTTGCCGGCCAGCCGCGCGCCGGTCGGTGAGGCGACGGCGGCGACGGCCAGCGGAACACCGCCCTCGGAATACGGCGCCAGCTGCAGCCGGGCGTCGAACAGTTCATGGGTGGGCGTCTTGGCGGTCACCGTCTCCCCGGCCAGCAGGCGAACGACGATGTCCAGGTTCGTCTCGAGCAGCTCGCGGGTGTCGGTCGGGGTCAGCCCGATCATCGCCGAGTCGGTGGGCAGCGAACCGGGACCCATCCCGCCGATGACCCGGCCGTGCGTCAGGTGATCGAGCAACATTAACCGGTCCGCCACCCATAGCGGGTTGTGATACGCCAGCGAGATGACACCGGTGCCGAAGCGGATCCGTTTGGCCCGTTGCGCGGCCGCGGCGATGAACACCTCGGGCGAACTGATGATCTCGCTGCCCGCCGAGTGGTGCTCGCCAAACCACACCTCATCGAAGCCGAGCGCGTCGATGTGTTCGGCGAACTCCAGATCGCGTTGTAAAGCCAACGTCGGATTGGTGCCTGCCCGGTGAAACGGCGCGATGAAATATCCGAACCGCAGCTTGGTCATCGACCTCTCCCTGCCGTCGAGTTGCTGGGAGAACCTTAACGCCGGCGAGCGGCCCCGGAGAAGAGCCGCTTGGGTCGAGCCGGCTCAGATCGGCGGTGCGCCGGGGGCGCGCACGACCATGTGCACCGCCGGGAAATATGCCGCCATCTCGGTGCGCGCTTGGCGCAGGGCGGCAGTGCCGTAGCCCTTCTTACGGTGATCGGGATGGATCCACACCCGGACCTTGACCTCGTTGTGCAGCAGCTCGCCGAAGACCATGCCGACTTTCTCGGCGCCCTCCTCGGCGACGAACCACGCGGCCTCCTCGGACCCGACCCGTTCCAACGCCAACCGGATCTCGTCGTCGAGACTTCCGGCCGGACCGCCCGATCCGTCGCCGGCCGCCCCGACTTCGGCGGTGCGCGCGGCGAAGATATCGCGGTCCGACGTGCCGTCGAACGCGCGCAGCGCCAGCGTCTGTCCTGAGCTTGCCGGGCGCTCGGCGAGGGTGAAGGTCAGCTGGGTGTTCAGGTTGTCGAGCTCGCCGGCAATCGAGCGGCGTGCTTTCTTGGTGAGTTGGTCAAAAGACATCGCCATTACCGCTTCGCCACCAAGCCGTGACGTCCCGAGCAAAGCCGCGATCGCCGCGACCGCGGCCGGGCTGTCTTCCGCTTCGACGATCACGTCGAGTACCTCGTGCCGACGCTCCAGCGCGTTGAGCAGAGCATCGGCGATTTCGCGGCGGGCGGCGGTGCGATCGTGGTCCGTCATGGGGTAAGCCTAAAACAGGGCACCGAAATTGGAGCAACTCCGGCTGCCGCAATCCGCGACAACGGACTGTACGGCCTGAAAAAGTCAGCAGCGCTTAGTAATTGAGGTACGTGCAATGCTGCTTTCCCCTTCGGCGCCGGGTTAGGCTTGCGTCCGCCGGCCGACTTGGGGAACCTGACCATATGGACATGGACACCTTCATCGAACGGCTCAACGAGGATCTGGGCACTGAATACCAGTCGATCGTGCAATACATCCAACACACCGCGACGGTCAAAGGTCCG
Source organism: uncultured Actinomycetota bacterium (assembly GCA_963767765.1). Taxonomy (GTDB): domain Bacteria; phylum Actinomycetota; class Actinomycetes; order Mycobacteriales; family Mycobacteriaceae; genus Mycobacterium. The sequence continues at coordinate 142,528 of CAVYEX010000001.1, forward strand.
CAGTACCACTCGATCGTGGAAGAGCTCGACAACCACCTCAGCCAGGAGCTGCAGCATGCGAAGATCCTGGCTCAGCAAATCGACTTTCTGGGTGGTACGCCCACGGTCAAGGTGCCGGACATACCGGACGCGTCGGATGGCGCGGCGGCCTTGCAAGCCGACAAGGAACTTGAGGAGCGGCAGCTGCAGCGTTACCGCCAGCGGGTGATGGAGGCTAATGATCTCGGGCTGCCGGACGTTGCTGAAGCGTTGCGGCCGCTACTGCAGCAGACCCAGGACCACGTGCGGGAGTTGCAGGACGCCTTGAATGAGTAGCGTATGAGTAGCGTTGAATGGTTCGATTCTCAATCCGTAGAGGCCGGTGACTGTCGATGCGCTACAACCCCCCGCCGAATTGGCCCAAGCCGCCGGAGGGTTGGTCGCCGTCAGCGGAATGGTCACCAGACCCGTCGTGGCCGCCACCTCCTCCTGGTTGGCAGCTCTGGGTGGACGACGCCCCCGTTTCCAGCAAGACGAAGACGGCGCTGAATCGGTTGGGGCAGACCAGTGACGACGTCGAATACTTCGGCGACGACCGCGCGTGGTCGGAAGATTCCGGGCGGATGCCGGCTCAGGACCGGGTGAGCGGCGGTGGTGAACAGGCCGCGCCGCCCCGACCGACCGAAATGGCGCCCGAAGACCTCTCGGCTCAGCATCTGGGTCAACGCGACCACCGTCAGATGGGACGACGAGAACAAGTACGACATCGGGACCATCGTCGCCGTCTCCGCTGATTCGGCGTCGATCAACGTCACGCTCGCCGGAATCGACGCGCCCATATCCTTCGCCCGAGAGGCAGCCTCCCGCGGTTCGGCCAATCCCCGCCTGTACCTGTGGCGTTGAGGCCCGGCTGAGCGGCGGAGGCCCGGCGGAGCTGGTGGCAAGATCGCGGTATGGGTTTGTTGTTCCGCCTGGCTGAGCTGCTGCTGGTGATCCTGCCGCTGGCCGGCATGATCGCCGCCGCGCTCCGGGCGTTCTCCGCCAACCGGCGCCGGCCCGCCCCGCAGCCCACCGCGGGGAAAGACCCCGACACCGCACCGCGCGACCGCACGGCGGGCAACCCGGCCGCCGCGTGGACGGCAATCAGACGTGTCGTCGAGGAGCACGGCCGGACCGACGCACGCTGGCTCGACTACGAACTCGACCTGGGCAAGCTGCTCGACTTCCCGCTGATGACCGACATGCGCCAGGACCTCACCATGAACTTCCACAAGGCCAAACTCCGGGCGGATTTCCTGCGACCGGCCAAAGCCGAAGATCTGCTCGACGACCGGGAGGCCGCCGACCGGTACCTTGCCGCCGTCGGGAACTATGTCAGCGCTTTCAACGCCGCGGAAGCCGAGGCCATCCGTCGCCGGCGCAGCGACTTCACCGGAGCACAACAACAGCGAATCGCCCGCGCGCAACGGCTGTTTCGGGTGGTGTCGGATTCCGGGGCGACTCCGCAGGAACGACAGCAGGCCTACGACCTCGCCCATAAGGAGCTCGAAGGGCTGATCGTGTTGCCCGCCCGCGTTCAGGCGCAGCTCGAACGCGCCGTCTCCGGTGAACTCGACAGTTGACCGCAGGCTCTCAGCACATCTTGACCAGCATTTTGCCGATGTTGGCCCCGGTGAACAACCCGTTGAGGGCGTCGACGCAGGACTCGATGCCCTCGAAGATGGTCTGGCGGTGCGCGATCCTGCCCTCCTGCTCCCATCGGCGGAGGGCCGCGAATGCCTCGTCGAAGCGACCCCACTGATCGAGCGCGTTGAAGCCCTGCATCAGCGCGGTTTTGGCCAACAGGTTGACGTAGTTAGCCGGGCCGGGGTGCTCGCCGCTCAGGTAGCTGGAGATGATGCCGCACATCACCACCCGTGCCTTCGGTGCCAGCCGGCCCAGCACCGCATCGAGAATCGGGCCGCCGACATTGTCGAAGTAGACGTTGACCCGGGCCGGGCAATGCCTCTTGAGCGCCGCGGCCACGTCCTCGTTCTTGTAGTCGATGCACGCGTCGAAGCCGAAATCTTCGACCACCGCCCGGCATTTCGCGGGTCCGCCGGCGATGCCCACCACCCGGGCGCCGGCGATCTTGGCGATCTGCCCGGCCACCGACCCGGTAGCGCCGGCAGCCGCGGAGACCACCACCGTGTCGCCGGGCTGCGGGCGACCGATGTCGGTCATCCCGATATAGGCGGTGGCGCCGGTCGGTCCGTAGACCGACATCACCGCCAACTGATCGACGGCGTCCCTGCCGGGGATGGGTGTGCTGAACACGTCGTCGCGGACGATCACATACTGCTGAAAGCCGGTCAGCGTGGTGATAATGTCGCCCACTGCATATGCGGGGCAACGTGATTCAACGACCTCACCGATGCCCGCCGCGCGGATCACCTCGCCTAAGGCCACCGGCGGCAGATAGCCCTGCTGATCGTCGAGCCAGGTGCGGGCCGCTGCGTCGATCCCCACATAGGTGGTGCGGACCAGCGCTTCGCCGTCGGCGGGTTCGGGCGCCGGCGAGCACACCAGTTCGGTGTCGTCGGCCCGGACCAAACCCGTCGGGCGACGACGCAGCAGGACCTGGCGGTTCATTGGATGCGCCACCCACTGAAGGTACCGAAGACACTGTCAGAGGTTGCAGCCTGTTTGACTTGGACGCAACGCCTGGCCGCACCGGTCGGCGGTGTGGCCCGGCTTGACCTGTTGCCGCCCGGGCCACACCGGTATCGATTCAGGTGATCGTCGTATCGCGCCGAAGCCCTTTGCGCCGAACAACTTTGGCGATTGCCGTGGTGATTTAGGACGCCTTCTCGAGCTGTCCGAGCAGTTCGTGGCAGCGCTTGGCCCGCTGCGAATCCTGTGACATGACATCTTCAAAGAACGACGCCACGTCGTCCAGGCCCGCGTTCTTCGCGTCGCGAACATACTGTCCGTAATCGTGCCCGGCCTTCAGTGAGTGATACTGCAGCGTGATGAGGTCGTACTCCACATCGCCGAAGCCGGTTTCACCGGTTGCCATGGTCCCTCCGTTTCATGGTGAATTGTTGAACCCCTGAGGCCTACCCGTCGTGGGATCGGCTAAACGCACTGGCCACCGGCCGCCGAATCGTCACTGCGCTTACGGAGAACCGCCGGGGCGCCAAGTTGTTTGGCGCCGCGACAGGCTGGCAAAGTGTGCGGCATGGCAGTCACCGATTCGCGCGAAGTCGTCATCGAAGCAACCCCGGACCAGATCATGGAGGTGCTGTTCGACATCGAGTCGCTGCCCGAGTGGTCCTCGATCCACCAGACCGTCGAAGTTCTCGAGCGCGACGACCAGGGCCACCCCAGCAGATCTCGCCAGGTGGTCAAGCTGGTCGGCCTCAGCGACGAGCAGGAGTTGGCCTACACCGTGCACGACGACGGCGTCAGCTGGACCCTGATCAGCGCCAAGCAGCAACGTGCCCAGGAAGGCCGCTACACGCTGACCCCCGAGGGCGACGGCTCGAAGGATAGCGCTACCCGGGTCCGGCTGGATCTCACCGTCGACCTCGTCGCGCCGGTGCCCGGCTTCTTGATCAAGAGAGGCTCAAAAGGGTTGATGGACACCGCCACCAAAGGGCTGCGCAAGCGGGTGCTGGAGAAGACGGGTCGCGGGTAGCCCCTCAGCCGCCGGGCTGTGCTCGATTTGCCCGGCTCCTCCTCATCGCACTTCGCGCTCTGCATCGTCGCCGGGCGGTGGTGACCAGTGCACCACCTTCATCGCGGTCATCTCGTCGAGCAGCTCGGGCCCGAATCCGAAGCCGGTACCGCTGGCCCGCCGCGGTTCGGAAGCACCGCCGGGAGCTCCGCCGAAGACCGCATTGATCTTCACCGTGCCCACCGGAAGCGACCGCGACGCCGCCTGCGCGTGCGCCATGTCCGCGGTCAGCACGGTGGCGGCCAGCCCGTAGCGGTCCTCGGCGGCCTCGGCCAACGCCGTCTCGAAATCGGGGACGACGCGCACCGGGGCGATCGGGCCGAAGGTTTCCTCTTCGAACACCAACATCTGCCCCGTGCAGTCGGCCAGCACGGTCGGCGGGTAGAACGAGCCACGGCCCGATCCCGGTTCACCGCCGATCAGCACCCGCGCCCCCGCCCGCACCGCGTCGGTGACGTGCCGGTGCACCTGGTCGCGCTGTCGTTCGTCGACCAGCGGGCCGATCCGGCCGGCCCACTCGCGGGCCTCGTCGACCAGCGCGTCGACGAACGCCGTGGCCACCGATTCGACGACATAGATGCGTTCCACCGACACACAGATCTGCCCGGCGTTGGCGAAAGCACCGAGAGCGGCCTGCCCCGCTGCCCACCGCGGATCGACACCGTCGTCGACGATCAGGGCGTCGTTCCCGCCGTTTTCCAGCAGCGCCTTGGCCCCGCGGTCGGCGCACGCGCGGGCGATCTGCCGGCCGGTGGTGCTGCTGCCGACGTGGGCCACGACGTCGACATGCTCAGCGGCAGCCAGCCGGGCACCGACCGTCGCATCGCCGTCGACTATCTCCAGCACCCCATCGGGCAGCCGGGCGGCGAGCAGCTCGGCGAAGCGCCGGCCGGTGCGCGGGCAACGTTCACTGGGCTTGTGCACCACAGTGTTTCCGGTGACCAGCGCGGCGCCCAGCAGCCCGGCCGCCACGGCTACCGGATCGTTCCACGGCGTCAGCACCGCCACCACGCCGCGGGGCTCGGGCAGCATGAAGTCGGTGGCCGTCCACGCCCCGTGCAGGCTGCGGCCCCGGTGCAGCGGGCCCAGTTCCGCGTACTGCACGAGCGTTCCAGCCCCCGCCGCCACCCCGCCCGCGGCGTCGTCCTGGAGCTTCCGGGTTTCGGCCTGGTTGAGCTGCGCCAGTTCATCGGCGGCGGCCCGGACATCGGCTGCCGCCGTGGTCAGCGCCGCCGCCCGCTCGGCGGCCGGTGTGCGGGCCCAGCCGACTGCGGCGCTGCGGGCCCGGGCGACGGCTCCGGTAACTGGGTCCCCGATCGGGGACTCGGAAACGGCCAACTCTATGGTTTGCGACACCCGTTCGGGTTATCCGCCGCCCGGCTGATCAACACCCGGTCACCACGCTCTTCGGGCGACGGCTGACGGTCCCGGCCAACTCGGAAGCGGCGCAACGGGGCAGGGATAGACTTGGTCGTCGGAGCGAACGCGCGCTGAACAGGAGTGTAAATCCCCATGGCCACCACCATCGAAGCCGATGCCCAAGCCGCCACACCATTCGAGAAAGACCTCGAGGCCACCCGGCGATACCTCGACAGTCCGCGATTCGAGGGCATCATCCGCCTCTATTCAGCGCAACAGGTAGCAGAACAGCGCGGCACGATTCCCACCGATTACACCGTCGCCCGCGAGGCCGCCGAGGCGTTCCACACCCGGCTGCGCGAGCTGTTCGCCGAGCACAAGAGCATCACGACGTTCGGGCCGTACTCGCCCGGCCAGGCCGTGACGATGAAGCGGATGGGCATCGAGGGGATCTACCTCGGCGGTTGGGCGACGTCGGCCAAAGGTTCGACCACCGAAGACCCCGGCCCGGACTTGGCCAGCTATCCGCTGAGCCAGGTGCCCGAGGAAGCCGCCGGGCTGGTCCGGGCCCTGCTCACCGCCGACCGCAATCAGCAGTACCTGCGTCTGCGGATGAGCGACGCCGAGCGGGCAGCAACGCCGGCTATCGACTTCCGGCCGTTCATCATCGCCGACGCCGACACCGGCCACGGCGGCGATCCGCACGTCCGCAACCTGATTCGCCGTTTCGTCGAGGCCGGCGTCCCGGGATATCACATCGAAGACCAGCGTCCCGGGACCAAGAAGTGTGGTCATCAAGGTGGCAAAGTCCTGGTCCCGTCGGATGAGCAGATCAAGCGGCTCAACACCGCCCGCTTCCAGCTCGACGTGATGCGGGTGCCGGGCATCATCGTCGCACGCACCGACGCCGAGGCGGGCAACCTGATCGACAGCCGCGCCGACGAGCGCGACCAACCGTTCTTGCTCGGCACCACGAATCTGAAGATCCCGTCGTACAAGTCATGTTTCCTGGCGATGATGCGTCGCTTCTACGACTTGGGATTCACCGAGATCAACGGGCACCTGCTCTATGCGCTGCCCGATGGTGAGTATGCCGCCGCCGACGCGTGGCTGGAGCGACACGGCGTCGCCGGTCAGATCGCCGACGCGGTGTCGGCCGGGCGGCACAACGGCGCAGCACGGGCCCACGACGCGATCTACGACAAGATCGAGTCGGTGTTCGTCGACGCCTGGCAGGAAGACGCCGGGCTGCTGACGTACGGCGAGGCCGTCGCCGAACTGTTGGAGTTCGCCGAAAGCGAAGGCGATGGCGAACCGCGCGACATGACCGCGGCGGAATGGCGCGAGTTCGCCCAACGGGCACCGCTTAACACCGCGCAGGAGAGGGCGCGGGAGCTGGGCGTCGACCCGGAATGGGACTGCGAACGGGCGAAAACCCCCGAAGGCTACTACCAGATCCGGGGCGGCATCCCGTATGCCATCGCCAAATCGCTTGCCGCCGCGCCGTTTGCGGACATCTTGTGGATGGAGACCAAGACCGCGGACTTGGTGGACGCGCGGCAGTTCGCGGAGGCGATCCACGCCGTGTACCCCGACAAGATGCTGGCCTACAACCTTTCGCCGTCGTTCAACTGGGACACCACCGGCATGACCGACGAGGAGATGCGGGCATTCCCCGAGGAACTCGGCAAGATGGGCTTCGTCTTCAACTTCATCACCTACGGCGGCCACCAGGTCGACGGCGTCGCCTCCGAGGAGTTCGCGACCGCGCTCCGACAGGACGGCATGCTGGCGCTGGCGCGGTTGCAGCGGAAGATGCGCCTGGTCGAATCGCCTTACCGCACACCGCAAACCCTTGTCGGCGGGCCACGCAGCGACGCGGCGCTGGCCGCCTCCTCCGGTCGCACCGCGACCACAAAGTCAATGGGCAAGGGTTCGACGCAGCATCAGCATCTGGTGCAGACCGAGGTGCCCAAGAAGCTGCTGGAGGAGTGGCTGAGCCTGTGGAGCGAGCACTACGGGCTCTCGGAGAAACTGCGGGTGCAGCTGCGGCCCCGCCGCGCCGGCTCCGACGTGCTCGAGCTCGGTATCTACGGCGACGGCGACGAACAGCTGGCGAATGTCATCGTCGACCCGATCAAAGACCGGCACGGCCGCAGCATCCTGACCGTCCGCGACCAGAACACCTTCGCCGAGAAGTTGCGGCAGAAGCGCTTGATGACGTTGATCCACTTGTGGCTGGTGCACCGCTTCAAAGCCGATGCGGTCTACTACGTCACGCCCACCGAGGACAACATCTATCAGACCGAGAAGATGAAGTCCCACGGCATCTTCAGCGACGTGCACAAAGAGGTCGGCGAGATCATCGTCGCCGAGGTCAACCGGCCCCGCATCGAGGAGCTACTGGCCTCCGACCGCGAGGCGCTGTCACGATTGATCCGCAAAGAGAGCTAGCCGGCTTCGGACGTCGGTGCCCGACGTCGTTTCCGCTGTCGCCCGGTGACGCAGGCGAAAGTGGCTGTGCCACAACCCATGCAGCCTCGACACGCGGCTGCTGACCAACTTCAGTTGGGTGTTGGTGGTGGTTGGGGTTCGTAGGGGTCGTACCACCACCAGTCGGCGTGTTCGCCGGTGGGTCCGGGGTAGGGCGGGACGGCGGGTGGGGGGCGTGTGGGTGGGTGGGCCAGCGATCCTGGGTGTAGTGGTTGGCCGTCTTCGTCGGTGACGGTGAGCTGGTCGGCGGGTCCGGTGATGGTGATGGCGCCGCGGTGGTGTTGTCGGTGGTGATAGGGGCAGAGCAGGACCAGGTTGTGCAGTTCGGTGGGGCCGCCGTCTTCCCAGTGCCGCAGGTGGTGAGCGTGTAGGGCGCGGGTGGCGCTGCAGCCGGGGACTGCGCAGGCGGGGTGGCGGTGTTCTAGCGCGCGGCGTAGTCGCCGGTTGATGGTGCGGGTGGCGCGCCCGGCGCCGATGGGTTGGCCGTCGCGGTGGAACCAGACTTCGCAGGTGGCGTCGCAGGTCAGGTATTGGCGGTCGGCGTCGGTCAGCAGTGGACCCAGGTGCAGGGCGGCGGTGTGCTGGGCGAGGTCGAGGTGGACTACCACGGTGGTGTGTTGGCCGTGGGGGCGCCGGGTGGCCTCGGCGTCCCAGCCGGCCTCGACTAGGCGCAGAAACGCTTCGACGGTGCCCGGCATCGGCGGGGCGATCTCAGGGTCGCTGGTGGCGCGGTGGTGTTTCCATTCGGTGATCAGCGCGTCGCGGTGCGCGGCCAGCGCGGCGTCGAACTTTGCCGCGTCCAAGTGCGGCAAGGTGATGCGCCAGCTGCTGACGTCGTCGTCGCTGTGGGTTTTGGTGATCGAGGGCTGCGGTGCGGGCCGCGGATCGGGTTGGGGGCGGGGTTCGAGTTTGACTGCGGTGCGCAGCTGGCTGACCGTGGCCCCCTGCGCCAGCTGTGCGTAATGCTGATCTGATCCCGTAGCGGCGCGCGCGGCGATGACCCCGACCTGATCCAACGAGAGTTGGCCTTGGCGCAAGCCCTTGGGTGCAGCGCGGAAACTCCTGCACTCGCCGCGCGACGGTGGTGAGGGTGTGCGCGGTGGTGGAAGACAAGCCCAGCTTCCAGGCCACCAGCGCCGCCACCGAGCGCGCGCCGGTGGCGCCCCACAGCTCGTCGCGCTCCAACTCGGCCACGATGTCCACGATGCGCCCGTCGATCGCGTTGCGCTGACCGGCCAACTCCGCCAACTGCGCAAACAACACCCCAACCCGCTGGTCACAGCTCATCACCGCAGAGCCATTGGTTGCAGTCGACGACATAACCCCATCATCACAGCGGGCTACGACAACATTTCCGGCTCACGGGCCGCGGTGCGACCGTCACCAGTCGTCAAGCGCGACAGCCTGATAGACCACCACACGCTTGACGCCGCAACCAGCAGAAACCAGCCCGGCCTCAGGGCACGTTGACGCAGACCCCGCCCGCGCAGCCGCTGCCGCCGCCGGGTCCACCGCCGCCGCAGCCCACGCCGGGCACACAACCGGATCCGCCTCCCGGTCCGCCGCCGCCGCTGGGGCCACCGGGAACGCCGCCCGCACCGCCACCGGGACCACCGCCTCCGGTGGCACCGCCGGGAACACTGCCCCCGCCACCGTTCGGCCCGCCGCCGCCGGTGGCGCCGGGAGCTCCGCTGCCACCGGTGCCCGAGCCGTTGCCACCGCTGGGAGCAGGTGACGTGGCCGATGGCGCGGTGACACTGATGGTTGTGGTGGTGGTGCTCGTCGTCGTCGACGACTTGCCACCCTTGTCACCGCCACCGCAGCCGACCGCCAGCGACAGTATGGCCGCACCGCTGAACAACGCGGCCGCGGTTCTCACCGGATACCTCATCAGCCCTCCCTCACACGTGCCTCTAGACCGCTAGCTGTACCCCAGCGGTGTGACAGCAAAACGCAAGGTGCCCTTGCCAACTGCGGAGCCGCTGATCGGTCACAGGCGGCGGGGCAGTTGCGCACGGATCAACGGCGCAATCATCTCCGCCATGTATTGGTGCCCCGCGTCGGTGGGATGGATCCCGTCCGGGCCGATCAGATCCGGTCTGTCGACGAACCAGTGCTCGGCGATCGGATCGACATACGTCGCGCCCGCTGCCGCGGCCTGCCCGGCGAGCACGTCGTCGATGGCCAGCACATCGTCCGGCGGATCGGCGGTCGGCCACGGCGGCCCGATCACCAGAAGCCTCGCCGACGGAGCGATCCGGTGTGCGAAATCGAATGCGCTGTGCGCTTTGTCGGCCAGCAGCGCGGGATCCACGCCCTGGTCGTTACGAGACCCGAAGAACACCACCAGCGCGTCGTCGGGATGCACCGCGCGGGCGGTCAGGTCTTCGAACTCGCTGCCGTGATCTCCCGGCACCGCATAACCGGCCCTGCCCTCCGACGCGACATCGGGCGCGACCTGAACGCCGTCGTGGGCGAGAGCCAGCCACGCCCGAGCGGTCCACGCGTTGCCGCCCAATCCACCTTCGTCGGTGCCGGTGGTGTAGGAATCGCCAATCACCGCGACATGGTTCACCGGCGAACCCCGCGTGAGCAAGTCGACGGCGCGGGTAGAACCCGAGTGGGTGCCGGCTACGCCGCCCGACGCGACCAGCAGCGCGGCAGCGAGGACGGTCATCCGGCCCATTGCTGCCTCCCCTTTAGAAAAGATCGTGCCGCCGCACGTCGGTTCAGCGGCATCGTACGAGCTCTGCTGAACGGACGGCTTGTCCGGACTCTCGCTGAAGATCCGACGGGCGCCGCTAGCCGGCGCGCACCGACACCGCTTTGCCGCGCGCTTCCAGCGCACGGTCGATCGACTGCAACTTGCCGCGTCCCGCCTCGGCGGACGCGGCGGACGCATCGATGACTACGGCGGCTTTCAGCTTCCCGACGTCGACCAGCTTGCGCATCCAGCGCCGCGCCGGCTCTTCCACGCCGTAAAACAGCAGGGTGGCGGCACCGACGGCGAAGGCGAGCAACCCGGTGACCGCGAGCTTGCCGCCGACGCCGTGCAAGGGCGTCAACTCGAACTGCTGGCCGGCCCAGATCCATGAGGTGTGCACCAATTCGTGCACCATGTAGAGGCAGAACGAGATCTGCCCGCCGAAGACCATCGCCCGTGTGGACAGCAGCCAGGGCAGGCTGCCGGTGCCGATGGACAGCGCCATGACCAGCGGGACGAACAGCACGTCGACGAGCCCGCCGCTGTCCTGAACTCCGCTCAGCGGATGGGCGTCCAACAGGTACATCAGGCCGACGATGGCGCCGATCAGCAGCGCGGACGCATACCCGGCCACACTCCGGGCGCGCGGCGTCAACCGCAACCTCGTCACCGCGACACTGATCAGTGCTCCAGCCGTGAATTGCATGACGATGCGCGGCAACCAACTCCACGGCGTGTAGAACTGGCCGCTGGTCAGCAGCAGCAGCACCGGCGGAAGCGACGCCGCGAACGCCAACCAGGCAAGCGTGCGCGCCCGGGTGACGTGCGCCATCCGGAAGACGACCAGCACAAGGACACCGAACAGCAGATACGCCATCCACTCGGCGCTGATCGACCAGGCCGGTCCGTCCCAGCTGGAACCGTCGAAATATGGCTGAAACCACAACTGCACGAGCAGGATCTGGCGCACGTAGCTGATCGCCGTCAGTTGGCTGACGTTTTCTGAGTGCACATGTCCGACGTGCAGGGTGAACACCACCCACAACGCCGCCAGGTGCAGGGTGACCAGGTACACCGGCCACACCCGGGCCAGTCGCAGCCACAGGAAGTGCAGGGTCGCCCGGGTGGACCAGGACCAGCCCATCCGGTCGAGATAATTCCAGGTGAGCACGAACCCGCTGAGGATGAAAAACAGGTCGACGCCCTGAGCGCCGCAGTTGAGCACCGGCGCGAGCGCGTCGCTGAAGTCGGGCGCCGCCTCCCGCAGCAGCGGCCGAAAGTGGAACAGCACCACCCAGACGGCGGCGATGATACGAAGACCGGTGAGGGCCTTGATCTCTCCGCTGCGCACGACACTCTTCCCGTTTCGACCGCTGCACGTCGTCGCCACCCACAGGGCAGCGATCGGAGGGTATCAGTGGATAGCCCCGAAGACGCATCGGCAACACGGTGTGGCCCGGTCACAACCCGATTGCCGAGCCGTTAACGGGCTTTGCGGGCGTCACTCGCTGCGCCCGGCGCGCTGCAGGCAGCAAAAATATTTAGCGGACCTTTAAAACCTGCTCCCGGTGGCCTTAACTTCCGCGGTTAGCGTTCGGGTCATCGAGTTATCCCGTCGATAGCCGTGGCGCTTGGGCGCCTAGTCAGAAGTGAGGCCGTTCATGACCGTTTCGATCGACTCGGCTCCTTCGGGCTACCCGCCGCGGCACGGCAGCCCGGCGTTCGAATGCGCCGGCGCCCAGCTGCGGGCCCAGTGTCGTCATCTGGCTACGGTCCTCACCATCAGCGGTGCGGTCGACTTGAACAACATCGATCAGGTCAGCGACTACACCAGGCGATTCATCTTGACGGACAAGCCGTTCATCCTCGACCTGCGCGGCGTCGACTACTTCGCGTCCGAAGCCGTGGCGTTTCTACATGGCATTGAAACCGTTTGCCGCGCTTCGGGCATGGAGTGGGCGCTGGTTCCCGGCACGGTCGTGGGGCGGGTGCTGCACATCGTCGACGAAGAGGCCTCGTTTCCCGCGGTCGCTTCGGTGCACGAGGCGCTGCACAACTTCGCCGACAGCATCACCGCCCGCCGTTCCCTGCTGCTGCCGCTGCTGAAGAAGACCGCCTGACCCTCCAGGGTCCTCTCGCCGCCACGCCCACGATCGGCCGGCAGGCAGACTGGTCGGGTGGACACCGTTGAATACGCTCCCGGGCGCCTGGTCGACCTTTTCGGGGAAGCGGGCCGGCCCATCGTGTTGATGTGGCACGGCCAGCAGGCGAACGCCCGCGCCGCCATGCGCCCACTTGCCTCGCTGGTCGCCGGCCATGGTCTTCGCGTCGTGGTACCCGACTGGAATTCACACGCCGATGACGGCGGACGCCAGGACTTGTCGGCCTCGGTTCGGTTCGCCACCGGACAGGCCGATGACTCCGGGCGCCTGGTGCTGGTCGGCTGGTCGATGGGCGGTCTGGCGGCGGCGGGGCTGACGCTGCGCGCGGCGGACGTCGGCGTCGCGCTGGTGCACACCGTCTGTCTGGCCGGTGCTTTCATGGTGCCCGACCCGAGTTCTGGCGAAGCCTTACGCGACCTGCTCGCTCAAGCCCGCGGACGTTCACCGTTCACCCTGCTGCACGGGGTCGACGACGACGTCGTTCCGGCCGCGGCAAGCCATGAATTCGGTTCGCTCCTCGCGCGATACGAGTGGCCGGTCGACGTCGTCGAGCTGCCGGCCGACCACGGCTCGATCGCCGGCGCCCGGTACGACACGGCGGCTGATCGCTACGCGGCCGCCGATGACGCCGACACCCTGGCCGTCGCCGACGAGGTCGCGGCGCGCATCGCCGCCGGCGCGCTCAGCTGAGGCATCACTGCGTCGGTTCGCGATCGTCCTGCTCTTCCGATTCGTATTCGATGTCGAGCCGCTGCTCCGGGCGCCGGGCTTCGGCTTTGAGGGCCTCGGTGAAGTACGACTTGTCTCCCTCGGTCAGTGGTGGCTGCACGATGCTGCGCGGCCAGAGCCGCTTGTGGCGGACCACATCCGCTTCGATCGCATAGATGATCAACGTCGCCTGCAGCGCCAGCCACGACAGCAACCCGAGCACCACGCCGAAAAAGCCGGCCACAGCCTGCGCGTGCCGCAGCTGGTGGGCGACGATCTCCCCCGCCGCGATCAACAACAGCTGCCACCCGACGGCACTGATCGCTGCGCCGGGCAGCATCGCCCGCGTCGGTACCGTGGGGGAAACCGCGACGCGGAAAAGGGCGAGGAAGAAACCGAAACCGAGCACCGCGCCGACCACGAAACTGACCACCCGCGCCGGCAGCCCGTCAAAACCCCACGAGCGGGCCGCCCCGGCGGCCATTCCGGACGCGCCGGTGACCACGACGATCAGGCCGAGCACGAACAGCGCTGCAATCGTCCGCAGATATCTCGGCGCGAAGCCGGGCCAGTCGACCTTCGGCACCGCCCACACCGTATTGAGCGCGTTCTGCAGGCCGTTGGCGAATCCGCGCGCACCGTACAGCGCGCCCAGAATTCCGATGGTCAAGGAAAGCTTGGTGTTGCCGAAGCCGGTGACGCCGAGCTGCTGATGGATCTGGCCGCCGATGATGGGGAACTCCGCGAACGCCGAGTTCAGCAGGCGCTGCTGAATGCCCGGATGTGCCCGCAGCACCGCCCCGGTGATCGCGGTCAGCGCCAGCAACAGCGGGAAGGTCGCGACAAAGGAGTAGTAGGCCAGCAGCGACACCAGGTTTCCACCCTGGTCGTTGCCGAACTTCTGCAGCACCGCGTACGGGAAACCCACCACCGGATGGCGCTGTTGCCAACTGTCGATCCGCCGAACAGTTCGCTCAACCGGATTCATTCATCGGCTCCCGCTGCCGCCAGAGAACTCATAAACACCGTCTGACAACGCCAGCGTAGGCTGCTATCCCATGAAGCCGCAGCAGACGACGGTTCTGGCCGCCGCCCTGATCGTTGCGAGCTGTGCGGGTCTCACCGCCACCGCCGCCGCGGACCCGGCCACGCCGGCGCCCGCGCCTGCGCCCAAGACGATCATCGACCACGACGGCACCTACAAGGTGGGCGCCGACATCGTGGCCGGCACCTACAGCTCCGCGGGCCCGGTCGGCAGCGGAACCTGCTATTGGAAGCGCATGAGCGGACCCGACGGGACCGAGGTCGCCGACAACGCGATCAGCAAGAAGCCGCAGGTGGTGCAGATCGATCCCGCCGACAAGGCGTTCAAGACCGACGGGTGCCAGCCCTGGCAGCTCGGCGACGCGGCCGGCGCGGGCGACCTCCCGCCGGCGGCGGCGCAGTCCCAGTTGAACGGGATCCTCAACGATCTGAACGCCCGCGCCGGTCAGGCCGGCGTGCCGCCGGTTCCTCATCCCTGAGCAGGCTTGGCGCTGCTGTTGCGGCGCTCCTTCGCCTGCCGCACCGCCTCCGCAGCGGTCTTCTGAGCCCGTTCTGATTTCTGCAGAGCCTGCTCGGTCGCTGTGACCCGCCGTTCGGCTGCGTGCAGAGCATCTCGGGCGTGCGCCAGGTCGGCCCGCTGATCGGACACCTCCTGGTCGGCCGCTGCCTTCGCGCGCTCAGCTTCGGCCAGCGCCGCCGACAGCTTCTCGTCTCGCTGACGGGCGGCCCGCGCCTTAACCGGGGACCGCCGGGTGGTGGTCGCCGCGCCGAACCCGCCGAACCCGGACCAGCGCTGCGGCCGGGTCAACCGGCCGAGCGTCGCCGCGATGTCCACGTCGGCGATCGCGGCCTGCAACGTCGCCGTGACGTCGTCGCGCAGCGCCGCCGACGGATTGTCCAGTTCGGCGGCCGCGAACCCGGCCCGGGCCAGTTCGTCGATGAGTCGGCGCTGCTCGCCGGACAAGTCCCGGATCTGCTCGCCGTCCATCGCGGCGTGCGCGGCGCGCAGGCGGTCACGAAGATCGGTGATGCGCTGCTGGACGTCTCGGTGGGCGATCACCAGCCGGTTGACTACCCACGCGGCCATGGTGGGTTTGTTGGTGACCGAAATCCGGCGGGCGCCCTCGCGGTCACCGCGGCGCTTGGCCGCGGCGCTCAGCTTGGTGCGCAGCGCGATGAAGCCGGCCGGCTCGGCCCAATAGAGTTCGTCGAGCTCGGCGTCGCTCACATGTGGGCGACGACCAGCGACAGAATCGCCACCCCGAACGCCGCGATCCCGGTCAGCAGCAACAGCGAACCGGCCGTCGCCAACTTGTCCTCGTGGCTTGCTTCATGACCCCGCAGCACGCGCACACTCGTCGGGACGTGGCGGAAAATGTCCCCCCACCGCGTCCGAGACGCGGCCCGCTTGACCCCGGTGCGGTCGTCGTCAGTTCGTTCCCGCGGCGCCGCCCCGGTGCCGTTGGCGAACAGGATGAACCCCACCACGCACAACACCAGGCCTGCGAGGAACAGCACCACAGCGAGCACGACCATCGCGTCCTCCTCCCTCAAACGTCATAACCCGCCTCCAACACTCAGATCGGAGCAATGAAGTCGGCGTTGTAAAACTCGGCGGGGTCTTGGGAATGTTCGTTCAATCGTTTGATCGTCACCCAGGCGCCGGTCGCTCCCGGGCGGATGCCGTCTTGAACGGTCACTGCGCCCGAGCCGGCGCCATCGGTGTTGAGGCTGCCGTAGGCGGCGCCCGGATCGCCCGGACCGCACGTGGCCGAGGACGGCCGCGGCGCCTGAATCAGCCCGACGTCGTAGTGGGTATCCGGCTGGCCGTAGAACAGCTGCACATCGGCGCTCACGCTGGAGCCGGTACTGCGGATGACGGCGTTGGCGACGCCGAAACCCTTCGGTGCCACCGGCAGCAGGTAGCTGAAATCGCACGCCCGGGCGATCGGGCGCAGCGAAACTCTCGTAGGTCCAGAACTAGGCGGATTGGCCGATGCGGTACCGATGGCCAACATCATCGCCGAGGACGCTGTCAGGCCCATTAAAAACCTTGCCGCCGCAGACTTCGGCACGCGTGTCGACCAGCCCATCGGGTCACCGTCGCTATCTGTTCGGTTGTTGCTACCGCACTACATAGACAGCGGGCTGCACGCGCAAACCCACGATCTTCTGCGCAGCATAGGTGCTTCGTCGCTTTCAATTGCCGGATTGCGCAAGCGCCCCCGCCGTCGCCCCCGCCGGTCTACCCGTCGGGCCCTGGACAAGCGCGGAAATACGCACGGCGGGCGACGTTTTCGACCGACACATCTCGGGTATCAACAGCGTCTCGGATAGGGGTCGCAACAAGGGTTGGGAGTGGGTCGAGCCGTGCCGGCGATAGAAAAACCGAAAGACGTCGCAACGTCGCCGATGGCAGACGGCAGTGACGCCGCCCCGGATGGCCGCAAATCGGGCCGGCGGTGGCTGCGCTACGGGCTGGTGGCGCTGTTCGTGGTGGTGGCCGTCATCGGCGCGGTGCAACTGACCTCGTCCCGGCATTGCGCCCACGGCAGCTGTACCGGATCCGGCGCCGCTCGAGACAAGCAAGCCCCCGCCCAGTTGACGATCACGCCGGCCGCCAACGCCGGCAATGTCGACCCGCTCGAACACGTACTGGTCAGCGCCAAAACCGGCACCTTGACCGACGTCCGGATGGTCAACGACGCCGGCAAGGCGATCGACGGCATCATGACGCCGGACAACACGGTCTGGAAACCTACGGTGCCGCTGGGATACGGGCGGACCTACACGCTGACGATCGCCAGCCGCGGTCCCGGCGGTGTGCCGGCCACACAGGTGTCGTCGTTCTCGACGCTGCAGCCGCCCAACCAGACCAAGGTCTCCTTCACCACCACGTCTGAAGCCCAACTGAGCGACGGCGGCACCTACGGCGTCGGCACGGTGATCGTCGCGCATTTCGATGAGCAGATCGGTGACCGGGCCGCCGCCGAACGCCAGCTGATCGTGACCACCAAACCCGCGGTGGCCGGGTCCTGGTACTGGGTCGACGGCCAGAACGCGCACTGGCGCCCGGAGCACTACTACGCGCCTGGAACCACCGTCACCGCCGAAGCCAAGATCTACGGGATCGCGGTCGGCAACGGCCTGTTCGGCCAGGAGGACAGCCGGGTCTCGTTCCGGATCGGCGATGCCCACATCTCCATCGCCGACGACGCCACCAAACAGGTGAGCGTCTTCGACAACGGCGCCCTGGTGCGCACCATGCCCACCTCGATGGGGATGGGCGGCACCCAGACGATAGGTGGGCAGACCCTGTCGTTCTGGACTCCGCCGGGCATCTACACCGTCCTCGACAAGGGCAACCCAGTGATCATGGACTCTTCGACGTTCGGGCTGCCGAAGAACTCACGGCTGGGCTATCGCGAGACCATCAACTACGCCACCCGCATCAGCCTCGATGGGATCTACCTGCACGAGCTGGATTCGACGGTGTGGGCTCAAGGTCACACCGACACCTCCCACGGCTGCCTGAACCTCAACGGGGACAACGCCAAATGGTTCTATGGCTTCTCCCAGCCCGGCGACGTGGTCGAGATCCGCAACACCGGCGGGCCGCCGCTGCAGATCGCCCAGAACGGCGACTGGACGGTGCCCTGGGCGCAGTGGCGCGACGGCAGCGCGCTGAAACCGAACCACTGACGTTGCGCGCTCACTGCGGCGCCTGGTCTGATTCGCACCAGGTCGCGGCGATCAAGTACCGGTAGAAGCGGATGCCGTCGTCCAGGGCCGAGATGTCGAGGCTCTCGTCGGCGCCGTGTATCGAGCGCAGCTGACGCTGCGAGATCGCGAACGGCATGAAGCGGTAGATGTGGCGGGTCAGCTTCGCGAAGTGTCGCGAGTCGCTGGCCTGCACCATCACGTAGGGAACCGCCAGCGCGTCGGGATGCGATCGCGCCAGCGCGCCCGTGACCCGCTCGAACGCGGCGCCGCTGGTCGGCGACGCCGGAACCGGATCGCTGCCGTACTCGACGTCGACGCTGACACCGGTGCCGTGCAGCACTTTCTGCAGGTGGGCCCGGGTGGCCGCGACGTTCTCCCCCGGCGCGATCCGGACGTTCACCGTCGCGGTGGCCTCGTTGGCCAGCACGTTGGCGGCGGGGCTGCCGGACAGTGTCGTCACGGCGACCGTGGTGCGGGCCAGCGCGGCCACCGAGCCGCCCAGCTGGGCGAGGACTCGCGGGATCAGCGGCTCGCTGAGGCGGGACGTGACGACGGGTGCGAACCACCACGGCATCCGGACTGCCAGCGTCTTGACCATGTCCTCGATGACCGGGTTCGACCGCACCGGGAAGGGTTGGCGGTCCAGCCGGATGATCGCGCGGGCGAGCCGGGCGGCCGCACCGTTGCGCTCCGGCGCCGACGCGTGACCCGCGGCACTGCGGGCGGTGAGCCGGAAATTCGCCATGCCCTTCTCGGCGACCCCGATCATGGCCAACGGCCCCGACACCGCCGGGACCATCCCGGACACGATCGCGCCCCCTTCGTCGATGACCAGATCCGGCCGTATCCCCCGGCTCTCCAGCAGGCCGGCGACGATGCCGGCGTGCGACCCGCCGATCTCTTCGTCGTCACCGAACGACAGGTATACGTCGCCGTCGGGTGAAACACCCTGCGCCAGCAGGCTTTCGACGGCTTCCAGAATGACGAACAGCGGTCCCTTGTCATCCAGGCAGCCGCGACCGTAAATGACGTCCTGATCGATCTCGCCGCCGAACGGTTGACGTGTCCACTCCTCCTCGGACACCGGGACCACGTCGTAGTGCGCCATCAACAGTGTCGACGGCCCGCCGTTGCCGGGCCAGTGGAACAGCAACGACCCGCCGGCGACCAGCTCGTGCTCGAGGTGGCGGTGGGTCAGCGGATACATCCGGCGAAGCAGCTCGCGGAACTCGGCGAAGGCGGTGTCGTCGCGCTCACCGCGCACCGAGACGGTCGCGACCCGCACCAGCCGCGCGAGTCGTTCGGCCAGCTCCATCATGCGGCCCGACCGCGCGGTCAGGCCTGCAGACGCAGGGGCACCAGCGGTGACATCACACCCGGGCAGTACTCGCCGATGGCGATCAGGGTGAAGGCACCGGCCGTGTCCGTCGGCATACCGGTGTTCTCGGTGACGCTGGACACGATCGAGTCGAAACTGCGGTGCGACTCCACCAGCATGGGGCATACCGAATGGCCCACCGCGACGATGCCGGCCGGCGCGCTATAGGGAATGCCGGCGTTGCTGAGCGCTGTGAGGAACGAGTTGTCGATCAGGTCCGCATGTGCCGGTGCTGCTGACGTCGCGGCGATCGCCATCACACCGATCGGCGCCGCGATAGCCAGTCGAATCACCCGCACCACACTGCTCAGCAAAGGTCACGGTAACAACACGGAGCTATAACGGTCTGTGCACGATGCCGCGCGTTGCCTTGCAAGCGACAGGGCAATCAGTCGAGGCGGTAGAACCGCTGCGCGTTCATTCCGCCGATTTTCGCGCGCACGTCTTCGCTGATGTCCGGCCGGGTCCGGAGGTGCTTGGTGCTTTCCGGCCACTCGCCGTCCCAGTGCGGGTAGTCGCTGGCGAACATGATGAAGTCGGCGCCCAGCACGTCGATCACCCCTGGCAGGATGGGTTCTTCGGGCTCGCAGGTGACCCAGATGTTGCCCGCCGCCAAGTACTCCTGCGGTTCGCGCTGCCAGCCGCCCTCGATCCAGTCCCCGCGCTTCTCGAAATGCTCGTGCAGGCGGTCGATGAAGAACGGCACCCAGCCCACGCCCGCCTCCAGGAACGCGACCCGCAACTGCGGATGCCGGTCGAAGACGCCGCCGGACACCAGTGCCGTCATGGCGGTCATCTGGTCGAACGGAAAGCTGACGCAGTGCACCTGGATGTAGTTGGTGAACCGGTCGACGCCGATCTTCGGCAGGTGGATGCCGGGCGCGCCGTGAACGCCGAGCGGCATGTCCAACTCGACAGCGGCGGCGTAGAACGGGTCGAGGTCGGGGTGGTCGAGGTTGCGGGTCTTGAGCGCCGGTGGGACCAACGTCGCCACCAGGCCCAGCTCCTTCGCGTCGCGCATGACGTCGATTGCGAGCGCACCGTGTTCGATGGGCACCACCGCGACGCCGCGCAGCCGTCCGGCTGACGACGCGCAGTAGTCGGCGATCCACTGGTTGTACAGCCGCGCGAAGCCGGCGGCCAGCTCCGGCTCTTCCAGCGTCGGCGCGCACAACCCCAGGCTCGGATAGAGCACCATCGTGTCGATGTGGTCTAGGTCGGCGTCGAGCAGTACCCCCTCGGCTGACCGGCAGTTGATGCCCGGCGCGGTGCTGTATCCGTGGTCGGGCGGGCAGCCGGCGCCGGGGCCGCGGTCTTGCGGATAGGTGCGGCCTTCGATGACCAGGCCAGGCTTGCCGCCGGCGTTGGCGCTGACGCGCTGCGGCCAGCGCTTCATGGCCTCGATGGCGAGCGAAGGGCCTTCGGCGACATGGCCGTCGGCGTCGATGATCCGCATGCTGACTCCATTGACGAGCACTACCGGCGCAGGGGAAACCCTAGCCGCAGAACGGTCGTCGCAGTAGGCGATCGGTCGTTTCGGCCAGGCGGAAGGCGCACCGCACCGGCGACCCGCGTGCCAGACTCTCGACATGGTTGTCGCGATCGCCCGCCCCAAGCTGGAAGGCAACATCGCGGTCGGCGACGACCGTCAGCTCGGGTTCGCCGAGTTCGGCGACCCGCAGGGCCGCGCGGTGTTCTGGCTGCACGGCACGCCTGGCGCGCGCCGACAGATCCCGACCGAGGCCCGGGTGTACGCCGAGGACAACGGGGTGCGGCTGATCGGGATCGATCGGCCCGGCATCGGGTCGTCGACCCCGTTCCAGTACGACACCGTCGTCGCGTTCGCCGAGGACCTGCGCACCGCGGCGGACACGCTGGGCATCGGCAAGATGGCCGTCGTCGGCTTGTCCGGCGGCGGGCCCTACACCCTGGGATGCGCGGCGGCGATGCCCGACCGGGTGGTGGCGGTCGGTGTGCTGGGCGGCGTCGCGCCCACCCGCGGCGCAGACGCGATCAGCGGCGGAGTGATGGCCCTGGGATCACTCGTCGCGCCGCTGCTGCAATGGGCCGGGCTGCCCATCAGGCTGGCGGCGGTCCTGTTGATCCGGCTGGTCCGACCGGTCGCCGGGCCCGCGCTGAACCTGTATGCACGGGTGTCGCCGGAAGGTGATCGGCGTCTGCTGGTGCGGCCGGAATTCAAGGCCATGTTCCTCGACGACCTGCTCAACGGCAGCCGCAAGCAGCTCGCCGCACCGTTCGCCGACATCGTGGTCTTCGCCCGAGACTGGGGGTTCCGGCTGGACCAGGTGAAGGTCCCGGTGTGCTGGTGGCACGGGGACCGCGACCACATTGTGCCGTTCGGCCACGGCGAGCACGTCGTCTCGCGTCTGCCCGACGCGACGCTGTACCGGATACCCGGTGAGAGCCATCTCGCCGGACTGGGACGGGCCGAGGAGATCCTGCGCACCATCACCGACGTGTGGGACCGCCTCGACGAAAAGCGATGAGCGCCCGCAGCGCGCGACAGCCGCGGCTCACCGCGGACCAGCGCAACTCCTTCTTCGCCGCGTGGCTGGGCTGGACCATGGACGCTTTCGACTATTTCGTCGTGGTGCTGGTCTACGCCGACATCGCCAAGACGTTTCACCATTCCAGAACCGAGGTGGCGTTTCTCACCACCGCGACGCTGGCGATGCGTCCGGTGGGCGCGTTGCTGTTCGGACTGTGGGCCGATCGGGTGGGCCGGCGGCTTCCGCTCATCGTGGACGTGACCTGTTATTCGCTGATCGGTTTCCTGTGTGCTTTCGCGCCGAACTTCACCGTGCTGGTGGTCTTGCGGATGTTGTACGGCATCGGGATGGGTGGCGAATGGGGCTTGGGCGCGGCGCTGGCGATGGAGAAGATCCCCGCGCAGCGCCGCGGATTCTTCTCCGGGCTGCTGCAGGAGGGTTATCTGGTCGGCTACCTGCTGGCCTCGCTGGCTTCGCTGGTGGTGGTCAACGGGCTCGGATTGTCGTGGCGCTGGCTGTTCGGTTTGAGCATCATCCCCGCACTGATCAGCCTGGTGATCCGCTACCACGTCAAGGAGTCCGAGGTCTGGGAAACCGTTCAGGGCCACCTGAAGCTGACCCGCACCAGGATCCGCGACGTGTTGCGCAACGCCACGATGATCCGCCTGTTCTGTTATCTGGTGGTGCTGATGACGGCGTTCAACTGGATGAGCCACGGCACGCAGGACATGTACCCGACCTTTCTGTCGGCCACCGCCAACCACGGCGCCGGGCTGGCCGGCGCGACGGCCAAGTGGATCGTGGTCGCCTACAGCGTCGGCGGCATCGTGGGCGGGTTGATCTTCGGCACGCTGTCCCAGCGGCTCGGGCGCTGCCGCACCATCGTGTGGTGCGCCCTGCTGGGTCTGCCGATCGTGCCGTTGTTCGCCTACTCGCGCACGGCGGCGTTGCTGTGCCTCGGGTCGTTTCTGATGCAGCTCGTCGTGCAAGGAGCGTGGGGGGTCATTCCGGCGCATCTGACGGAGATGTCACCCGACGCCATCCGCGGCCTCTACCCCGGTGTCACCTACCAGTTGGGCAACCTGCTGGCGGCGTTCAACCTGCCCATCCAGCAACGGCTCGCCGAATCCCATGGCTACCCGTTCGCGTTGACGGTGACGATCGTGCCGGTGCTGCTGGCGGTGACGCTGGTGTCGCTGATCGGCAGGGACGCCACCGGAATCCGGTTCGCCACCGCCCCGCAACGTCGAGTTGTCGAGGCGCAAGCCGGTGACGGGGCGCAGCGGTTCGACGCCCGAGATCTCAACTGAGCGCGCGACGCAGCAGATGCATCGCCACCGTCGTCGAACGGTCGCGGACGTCGGCCCGGTTGCCGGGCAAGCGCAGCGTGCGGGTCAGCGTCGGGCCGCCGGCCACCAGCACGCTGAAGCAGACCGTGCCGACGGGCTTGTCTTCAGTGCCGCCGCCCGGACCGGCGATCCCGGTGGTCGCGATCGCGGTGTCCGCCTCGAATCGGCGCAACGCGCCTTCGGCCATCGCCTCGGCGACCGGCTCCGACACCGCTCCATGGGTGTCGAGCAGCGCTGGATCGACGCCCAGCAGGTCCACTTTCGCCGCGTTGGCGTACGCGACGACACCACCTGCGACGTAACCCGAGGATCCGGCCCGGTCGGTCAGCCGGACCGCCACCAGCCCGGCGGTGCAGGATTCGGCCGTCGCGATCCGGTGCCCGGCCAGCAGCTGCGCGACGTGGTCGTCGACCGAGGAGCCGTCCTCGGAGTAGATCTGCTGTCCGTGCCGCTGGCGCAGCAGCGCCGACAGCTCCGCGTACACCGGGTCCGCGTCCGGCTCGTAGCGGGTGACCATCTCGATCTCTCCGCGCCGCAGGCACGTGGTGATCTCCAGCGACGAGAAGCCCGGCACCTGCTGCTCGGCCGCGCGCAGCGTCTCGGCCAACCCGGACTCCGGGAGGCCGAACATCCGGATGGTCTGCTGCCGGTAGCTGGTGCGGCCCGCGATCGCCTTCTGCACCCAGGCGCTCTGCACCGCGGTGCGCCACATCGGTTGCAGCTCACGGGGCGGCCCGGGCAACACCACGACGGTCGGTGTGCCGGGGACTACCACACCGGGCGCGGTGCCCACCGGGTCGAGGATCTGCGCTCCGGCCGGAACCATCGCCTGCTTGCGGTTGGCGGCGCGCACCGCCTCGAAGTCGGCGTCGCGGAATGCCGGCATCAGCGACTTGAGGATCGCGGCGATCTTTGCCTCCAGCTCGGCGTCCAGCACCAGCTCGCGTCCGCAGAAGCGGGCCACCACCTCGACGGTCATGTCGTCGGCCGTCGGGCCCAGCCCACCGCTGGTCACGATCAGGTCGACGCCGGCGTCGGCCATGAACCGCAGCTGCGCCTCGATGTCTTGCGCGCGGTCACCGCAGATGGTGACGTGCGACAACTCCACGCCCAGCTCCAGCAGCCGATCGGCCAGCCACGGCCCGTTGCGGTCCTGCACCCGCCCGGTCAGGACCTCGGTTCCGGTCACGACGATGCCCGCGCGTGCGCTCACTGGTATGAGATTACGCATCGACGGTGTTGTCTTAGCCTGTGGCAGTGGCGCAGACTCCGCGGACCCGCTACGCCGAATGGGGCGAGTTCGACATCGCCTACCAGGTGCTCGGCGACGGACCCATCGACCTGGTGGTGCTGCCGGGGCCGTCGATCCCCATCGACGCCGTCGACGCCGAGCCGTCGATGTACCGCTTCCATCGGCGGTTGGCCTCGTTCAGCCGGGTCATCCGTTACGACCAGCGCGGGATCGGCTTGTCGTCGCGGGTGCCGTCGCTGGATGTGATCGGCCCGGAATTCTGGGCGCAGGACGCCATCGCGGTGATGGACGCCGTCGGAAGCGAGCGCGCGACCATCCTGGCGCCCAGTTTCACCTCACTGACCGGGGTGGTGCTGGCCGCCCAGTACCCCGAACGGGTTCGCAGCCTGGTGATCGTCAACGGTTCGGCCCGCGCATTGCGGGCGCCGGACTATCCGATCGGCGCCGACGTGGCCGATGCCGATCTGCTGAGTACGGTCGGGACCGAACCGGATGCGGTCGAGCAGGGCTTCGACATTTTGAGCATCATCGCGCCCAGCGTCGCTACCTCCGATGCGTTCCGTGCGTGGTGGGACATGGCCGGCAACCGTGCCGCGTCACCGAGCATGGCCCGCAACATGATCCGGATCATCAGGCAGTCCGACGTGCGCGACAAGCTGGCTTCGGTCACCGCTCCGACGCTGATCCTGCACCGCAACAACCCGAACTTCAGCCCGATCGCCGCCGGCCGCTACCTGGCCGAGCGCATCGCCGAGTCCCGTTTCGTCGAGCTGCCCGGCGACGACACCCTGTACTGGGTGGGTGACACCGCGCCCATGCTCGACGAGATCGAGGAATTCGTCACCGGGATCCGCGGATTCGGCGGTGAACGGGTGCTCACCACGGTGATGTTCACCGACATCGTCGGCTCCACGCAGCGGGCAGCGTCGCTCGGCGACCACCGGTGGCTGGACCTGCTCGACAACCACGACACGATCGTTCGACACGAACTCGACCGGTTCGGCGGTTGCGAGGTCAACACCGCCGGTGACGGATTCGTGGCGACGTTCACCAGTCCCAGCGCCGCCATCGCCTGCGCGGACGCGATCATCGACGCGGTGCACGTGCTGGGCATCGATGTGCGGGTGGGCATGCACGCAGGCGAAGTCGAGATGCGGGCCGGCCCCGACCGGCTGGACGTCGCGGGCATGGCCGTGCACATCGGCGCCCGAGTCGCGGCCCACGCCGGCCCCAACGAACTATTGGTGTCCTCGACGGTGCGCGACATCGTCACCGGGTCACGCCACCGGTTCTCCGACCGCGGCGAGCACGACCTCAAAGGCGTGCCCGGACAATGGCAGCTGTGCGCGCTGGTACGTGACACGGCGGTGCTGTCGGCGGCCGAACGGTGAGTGCGCGGATCATGAGGCCGGCGGCTCAGCCCAGGTGCCGCTCCACCGACTCCACCTTGCGGGTCATCATGTCGCCGCCCGACGAGCGCCAGTCGGCTTTGATCACCACGCTGACCCGGGGAGCCCGCGCCGCCACCGCCTCGACCGCCCGCTGCACGACCGCCATCACCTCGTCCCAGGTGTCGCCCTCGACTTCGGTGAACATCGCGCCGGTCTTGTTGGGCAGTCCGGATTCCCGCACCACCCGCACCGCCTCGGCCACCAGTGCGCCGACGCCTTCGCCGGCGCCCAGCGGGGTGACCGAGAACGCGACCAGCACCGACATTCCCCGACTGTAACCAGGCCGGCATCGGGGCTGGGCGAGCGGCTGGCAGCATCACGCCCATGCGGGTTCTGGTGCAGCGGGTCACCTCGGCACGGGTGTCGGTGGCGGGCCGCGTGGTCGGCGGGATCCAACCGGACCGCCAAGGTTTGCTCGCCTTCGTCGGGGTGACGCACCGCGACGATCCCGCTGTCGCGCAGCGGCTTGCCGAAAAGCTATGGCGATTGCGGATTCTCGACGACGAGCAAGCCGCGGCCGATGTCGGCGCGCCGGTTTTGGTGGTCAGCCAGTTCACGCTGTACGCCGACACCGCCAAGGGCCGGCGACCGTCCTGGAACGCCGCCGCGCCGCGCCCGCTCGCCGAACCGTTGGTGACCGCGTTCGCCGCGGCGCTTCGACAGCTCGGCGCCCAGGTGCACACCGGGGTGTTCGGGGCGCACATGCAGGTCGAACTGGTCAACGACGGCCCGGTGACGGTGCTGCTGGAACTGTGACGCGTCGTGCGATGATGAGGCGAATGACGACTCCGGGGTGGGCACGTTCCGACGACGACCAGTGGGACATCGTCAGTGGGGTGGGTTACACCGCGTTGCTGGTGGCCGGGTGGCGCGCCGTGCATGCCACCAGTCCGCAGCCGTTGGTGCAGGATCACTACGCCAGGCAGTTCATCGTCGCCTCGGCCGACCCCTATCTGACCGGGATACTCGAGCAGCCGATCACTTCGGAGCACGCGTTGACATTCCCGCGTCTCTACGGTGTGCAGACCCGGTTTTTCGACGACTTCTTCCTCGCCGCCGCACAGGACGGCATCCGGCAGGCCGTCATCGTCGCCGCCGGCCTCGACTCCCGGGCCTACCGGTTGCAATGGGCCTCTGGCACAACGGTATTCGAAGTCGATCGGCCGGAAGTTCTCGAGTTCAAAATCCGTGTACTCGCCGAGCATGGCGCCGCGCCGACCGCCGGGCGCAGCGCCGTGGCCGCCGACCTGCGCGAAGACTGGCCGGCAGCGTTGACAGCAGCCGGATTCGACCCGCAGGCGCCGACCGCGTGGTCGGTCGAAGGGGTGTTGCCGTACCTCCCCGGGCCGGCACAACACGCGCTGTTCAGTCGCATCGACCAGCTTTCGGCGCCGGGCAGCCGGGTCGCGGTCGGGGCCTTGGGGACACGTTTGGACTCCGCGCAATTGTCGGCGCTGGAAGCGGACTTTCCCGGGGTCAACATGTCCGGCGAGGCCGACTTCTCCGCTCTGACCTACCACGACGAGCGAAGCGATCCCGCACAGTGGCTCAGCGAGCGGGGCTGGACGGTCGACCCGGTGCGCACCACGCTGCAACTGCAGGCCGGCTACGGGCTGACGCCGCCCGAGGTGGACGTCCGAATCGACGCCATCATGCGCTCGCAGTACATCACGGCGACGCGCTGAACTCCGCGCGACTCCTACATCTTGTGCGGAACGTCGGTCACCAGACCGCCGTCGACGACGAACTCACTACCGGTCGCATAGGAAGACTCGTCGCTGGCCAAAAACACCACGAACGTGGAGATCTCGACCGACTCGGCTGGACGTCCCAGCGGGATCGTCACCATGTCGTCCGGCAGGTGCCTGGTCATCGGGGTGCGGATGAAACCGGGGTGGATCGAGTTGACGCGGATCTTCTGCGACGCCAACTCCAGGGCAGCCGACTTGGTGAGACCCCGCACCGCCCACTTGGTCGCCACGTAGCCGTGCACCATTGGGGCGCCGCGGATGCCTTCGATCGACGAGATGTTGATCATCGACCCGCCGCCGGCGTCGGTCATCGGCTCGACCGCCGCTCGCATGCCCAGAAACGTGCCGGTCAGGTTGACGTCGATGATCTGCTGCCATTTGTTGAGATCGAACGACTTCAGCTGGCCCAGGTTCACGATGCCGGCGTTGTTCACCAACACATTGAGGACGCCGAAATCCTGCACCGCCGTGGCGACCGCGGCCTGCCACTGCTCCGGATCGGTCACGTCGAGATGGACGTAGCGCGCGGCGTCCCCGAGGTCGTCGGCCACCGCCTTGCCCTTGTCGTCGAGGATGTCGCCGATCACCACTTTGGCGCCCTCCGCGACCAGCAGCCGCGCATGCGACTCCCCCATCCCCCGGGCGCCGCCGCTGATCAGTGCCACCTTGCCGTCTACACGTCCCATGACGGGTCAGGCTACCGCAGCGCCATCATGCGCCGTTTGCGGTGATCAGCGGCAGGTCCAGCGTCGTGCGGATGCCGGGTGGTGCCGCGATGACGGCGGGGATCGCGTTGACGATGCGGCCCGCGGCCGCGACGATCGCGGCGTGATTGTGATCGCCCTTGCGGCTGGTCGGGCAGATGTCGACCCGGTAGGACGGCTCGCCGCTGATCTCCACGCGGTACGACCCGCCGGGCTGCGCGGGTTGCGGCCAGTCCGGGCGCAGGTCGGCCCGTAACCGGGTGACGTGTTCGATCACGATGGCCGGGTGTTTGTCGACGATGCCGCAGATCTCGAAGCGCAGGGCGGCGACGCTGCCCTGGCTGATGTGACCCGCGGCGATGTCGAAGTCTTCGGGCGCGGGTTCGCGTTGGTAGCTTTCCTCGATCCGGTCGACGTGCAGGCCCAGCCCGGCTGCCAGTTGCCGGATCGACGTGCCCCACGCGATGCCCAGCACGCCGGGCGCGAACAGGATCGGGACCTCGTCGAGTGGTTTGCCGAACCCCATGACGTCGAACATGACGGTCGCGCCGTCGTAGGTGGCATAGTCGGCGATCTCCATGCAGCGGACCTGCTCGATGCGCTGGCAGGTACTGGCAAGCGCCAGCGGGATCAGGTCGTTGGCGAAACCGGGATCGACACCGGTGACGAACAAGCTGGACTTCCCCTGTCGCGCAGTCTTTTCGAGCCTGGCGATGTATTTATCCGGCATCAGCTGCCACGGGTATTGCAGTACCACCGGCGCTGAGCCGACGACGTTGACGCCGGCGCCCAGGATGCGCAGGCAATCGGTGATTGCCTCGGGCGTGCGGTTGTCGCCCATCGCGCAGTAGACGGCGCAGTCGGGCCGGCTGGCCAGCACCGCGTCCAGCTCGTCGGTGGCGGTGACGCCGGTGGCGGTGTCCAGCCCGGCCAGCTCCGCGGCGTCCTTGCCCGTCTTGGTCGGCGAGGACACGCACACTCCGGTCAACTCGAACCGCGGATCGGTGATCAGCTGACTCAACGCCAGCCGGCCGACATTGCCGGTACCGATGTGCGCGACGCGGATGGCCATCGGCTGCTCCTCACCACGGTGCGCCCGCACCGGTCTGGCACTAGGCAGCGTAACCGTCCCGCCATGATGGAGCGGGTGAACACCGTGATCCCGCTGATCACCGGCTGCGCCGGGTTTCTGCTCGCGATCCTCTACCTGGATCTGGTCTTCGACGTGCAGGTTTTCTCGCATCGACGAGCGGGCGACCTCCCGGAATCGGTGCTCGCTTCGATCGCCGCTTACTATCGCCGCGCGACCACGACCTCCCGGCCGATGAGCCGGTTGATCGTCGTTGTCATGCTGGTGCTGTCAGCGTCATTGATCGTGCGGGCATGTCGGGGCCGCGATCCGATCTGGGTGATCGGGCTCTCGGCGGCGCTTGCCGGGGTGCCGATGCTGCTGGCGGCGCTACGCACCGTCCCGAACGCGAAGCGACTGGGCCGCCGTACCGACACTGTGGCCGAACAGAGTTCGCTCGCCCGGTCGATCTGCCGCCAACATCTGGTGGAGGCCTGCTGCATGACCGGGGTGCTCGCGCTCTGGGTCGCTCACGGCGCGTAGCGGCAGCAGCGCGAGCAGCGGCACATACCCGAAAGGCGCTGCCTCGACCGGGTATCCGGTGCGCAGGAATCCGACGACTCTGTCGACGACGGCTGCGATGGTCACGGCTAAGCCACCCCCTCGGTGTTGCCCCGCGCACCGGCGGCGACCAGGGCGCCAGGTTGAGCGTCGACCGTCTTAGCCGCCCTGTCGACCTCGTGGGTGTCGAAGTCGAGCTGCTCGTCGGGAAATCGCCCGGTTGCCTGAAAAACCACCCGACGGGCGACTTCGACCGCATGGTCGGCGAACCGCTCGTAGAATTCGCTCAACAAGGTGACGTCGACGGTGGCGGCGGTGTCGTGCTGCCACTCGCCGTCGAGCACCACGCCGAACATGCGCCGGTGCAGCCGATCCATCTCGTCGTCGGCGAGCGGGATGAGCGTCGCCGCAGCCGGATCGCCGGACAATAAGGCCTGCTGGGTGGCGCAGCCCAGATCGGCGGCGATGCGGCCCATTTCGGCGAACGCCTCTCGCACGCCGGCAGGCAGGGCGTGCTGCGGGTAGCGGCGGGCGGCGATCTTGGCCACGTGCAGCGCCAAGGCCCCCATCCGCTCGATGTCGGCCGCGTTCTGGATCGAGCCGATCACGGCTCGCAGGTCTCCGGCGACCGGTGCTTGCAGCGCCAGCAAGACGAACGCGTCTCGTCTGGCTTGAGCACTGTTGACCGAGATCCGCTCGTGATCGCCCACCACCTGGCTGGCCAGCGCCAGATCTGCGGCCAACAACGCTTGCGTCGCGCGTTGCATCGCCGCGCTGGCCTGCCCACAGGCCTGAGCCAGCTGAGCGGTCAGACTGGTCAGTTGCTGGTGGTAAGCGGTCCGCATTCGGGCAGCATATGACGACTGACGAAAAAGTGGCGTGCAGGCGAACATTCGGGAAACTGCTTACGACGAGTACCTGACGGCACTGTGCCGCCGCCCACCGCACGTGGCGAAGCGGCGCCCTTCGGTTTGCCACCCTTTTCTGAAAGTGTCTTGAGTCCCATTGCGCGACAAATTGTTTCACGCTGATCGTCGTCGCCGAACCGACCGGCCTGGTTAGCCAGTGTTCCTCGCGGAGGTCGCCGACAGTCGGCGAGCCTTCGACGCTGTGGCGGGGATTCCGCGGGAATCGTGACCGATGGCCAATAAAAATCCCGGTACGCCGAAATCGCGGTCAGCGGGGCCGGTGGAGACGCCGGAGCCGGAGTACTAAACTAGAACACGTTTCAATTTGTCCCCGGCCCGGCAAGGAGCAGGCATGCACACCCCCATCTGCGACCAGCTCGGCATCGAGTTTCCGATCTTCGCGTTCACGCACTGCCGCGACGTGGTAGTCGCCGTCAGCAAGGCCGGCGGTTTCGGGATGCTCGGCGCGGTCGGCTTCACACCGGAGCAGCTCGAAATCGAACTGAACTGGATCGACGACAACATCGGCGACCATCCCTACGGCGTCGACATCGTCATCCCGAACAAATACGAGGGCATGGACTCGCAGCTGTCGGCCGCCGAGCTGGCCGACACGTTGCGAAAAATGGTGCCGCAGGAGCACCTCGACTTCGGCAAGAAGATCCTGGCCGACCACGGCGTGCCGGTCGAGGACAGCGACGGCGACAGCTTGCAGTTACTCGGCTGGACCGAGGCGACCGCCACCCCGCAGGTCGAGGTGGCTCTGCGGCATCCGAAGATGACCATGATCGCCAACGCGCTGGGCACCCCTCCGCCCGACATGATCTCCCACATCCACGCCGAGGGCCGGATGGTCGCGGCGTTGTGCGGCTCGCCGTCGCAGGCCCGGAAGCACGCCGACGCGGGCGTCGACATCATCATCGCCCAGGGCGGTGAGGCCGGCGGGCACTGCGGTGAGGTCGGCTCGATCGTGCTGTGGCCACAAGTCGTCCGGGAAGTCGCACCCGTGCCGGTGCTCGCGGCCGGCGGCATCGGCAGCGGCCAGCAGATTGCGGCGGCGCTGGCACTGGGTGCCCAGGGCGCCTGGACCGGCTCGCAGTGGCTGATGGTCGAGGAGGCCTCCAACACCCCGGTTCAGCAGGCGGCGTACGCGAAGGCGAGCAGCCGGGACACGGTGCGCAGCCGCTCGTTCACCGGCAAACCGGCCCGCATGTTGCGCAACGACTGGACCGACGCGTGGGAGCAGCCGGACAACCCCAAGCCGCTCGGAATGCCGCTGCAATACATGGTTTCGGGCATGGCGGTGCGGGCCACGAACAAATATCCGAACGAGACCGTCGACGTCGCCTTCAACCCGGTCGGGCAGGTCGTGGGTCAGTTTTCCAAAGTCGAGAAGACGGCCACGGTCATCGAGCGGTGGGTGCAGGAGTACCTGGAAGCGACCAACCGGCTCGACGAACTCAACGCCGCGGCCGCGGTGTGACGACCGCTACTCGTCGGCGTCGGTGCCTTTGAGTGCTTCCCGGGTCCGGTCGACGGCGTAGGTCGCGATGTCGGTCGCGCTGTGCACGATGCCTTCGGTAGCGCCGGAGACGTCGCCCCGCAGCAGGCCGCCCGCGCTTTCCACGATGTCGGAAGCCCTTTCCACGGTGTTGGTGGCAATGTCCTTGGCCGCGTCGACAGCATCTTTGGGAGTCAAGCCCATCTACAGCCTCCTGTTCGGCGAGAGTGCGTCGCCTTGACTCTAGACCGTCACTGATCGGTGATGCCGGTGTCGGACGGGAACTGCCCGCCGCCCGGATCTGGCAACCCGCGGCCGGTGAGGTTGCCGACCACCCAACCCTGGGCGGTGGTGCAGGTCATCGGCATGCCGTCGGGAGACTGCGCCGCCGATCCCCGCGGATCCGCATAGTTGGCGCACGGTTCGCCCGGCTGGTGCACCCCGTACAGCGGGTAGGACAGCACCCAGTAACCGGACTGCGCAGCCGGAAACTGGTGGGTGATGAAATGGCAGGCCTCGGCCTGTCCGTCCGGGCCGCGTCCGTAGGTGAAGCGCTCGTAGTTGTCACACGGAGCGCCCAGTGAGGCGTCGTAGTTCATTCCGGGCACGTCGCCGTCGTAGTGGCCGTTGTCGGCGAGGGCGACGGGCGCTGCGCCGAACGCGACGGTGATGGTTGCGCCGACGAACAATTCGCGAATCATGGTCCACCCTTGGCATCGAGTCGTCGGGCCACACCCTGCCGGTGGCCTGCGTCACAGCATAATGAATTCCGCTCGCGCGGCTGCGGCGTTTCGCGCCGATAGGCAACCGGCCGGAACGGCCTCCAACGGCGGCGCCGCAATGTTTTACTGGGCCGGCAGACTTCGCCGTCGAGGGGTGCACCGATGCCGACTCCCAATCTTCCGCCCGGGTTCGATTTCACCGACCCGGACGTCCACGCCGAACGGTTGCCGGTCGACGAACTCGCCGAACTGCGCAAGACCGCGCCGATCTGGTGGAACGAACAGCCGATCGGGACGGGCGGGTTCAGCGACGGCGGCTTCTGGGTGGTCAGTAAGCACAAGGACGTCAAGGAGATCTCGCTGCGCAGCGACGTCTTCTCCAGCCTGCAGAACACCGCGCTGCCCCGCTACAAGGACGGCACGGCCGCCGAGCAGCTCGAGACCAGCAAATTCGTGCTACTCAACATGGATGCGCCGCAACACACCCGGCTGCGCAAGATCGTCTCGCGGGCGTTCACTCCCCGTGCCGTCGAGCGCCTGCGCGACGACCTGCGGCAGCGCGCGCGCCGCATCGTCGAGACGGCGGCCGCCACGGGATCGGGCGACTTCGTCGAACAGGTGTCCTGCGAGCTGCCGCTGCAGGCCATCGCCGGGCTGATGGGTGTGCCGCAGGAGGATCGCAAAAAATTGTTCAACTGGTCCAATCAGTTGGTCGGTGACATGGATCCCGAGTTCGCCGGCAATGACGGCATCACCGCCTCGGTCGAGCTGATCATGTACGGCATGCAGATGGCCGCCGACCGGGCGAAGAACCCTGGCCAGGATCTCGTCACCAAGCTGGTCGAGGCCGACATCGACGGTCACAAGTTGTCCGAAGACGAGTTCGGCTTCTTCGTCATCCTGCTGGCGGTGGCCGGCAACGAGACCACCCGCAACTCCATCACCCAGGGCATGATGGCCTTCACCGACTTCCCCGATCAGTGGGAGCTGTTCAAGAAGGAGCGCCCGGTCACCACCGCCGACGAGATCGTCCGGTGGGCCACCCCGGTCACGTCGTTTCAGCGGACCGCGCTGCAGGACTACGAACTGTCCGGTGTGCAGATCAAGAAGGGCCAGCGGGTCGTGATGGTCTACCGGTCGGCCAACTTCGACGAGGACGTGTTCGACGACCCGTTCAGCTTCAACATTCTGCGAAACCCCAACCCGCACGTGGGATTCGGCGGCACCGGCGCGCACTACTGCATCGGTGCCAACCTGGCGCGGATGACGATCGACCTGATGTTCGACGCGATCGCTGATGCGACGCCGGACCTGGCCTCGATCGGCGCACCGCAGCGGCTGCGATCGGGCTGGCTCAACGGCATCAAACACTGGCAGGTGGACTACGGGTCCACCGCGAAGTGCCCGGTGGCGCACTAGGGTAAGCCGTATGGCTACTCACCGGGCCGCCCAGGTCGAGTCCGTGGGCGAATCGCTGCACCTCGTCGACGCGCAGACCCGGGCACCGGGACCAGCAGAGGTCCGGGTCGCGGTCAAGGCGTGCGGTATCTGCGGCACCGACCGCGCCTTCGTCGGCGGCAGTTTCCCCGGTATGTCGTGGCCGTTGACCCTCGGCCACGAGATCGCCGGGACCATCGCCGAATTGGGCGACACCGTCGAAGATTTCGCCGTCGGTGACCGAGTAGCGATCGGCTGGTTCGGCGGCCACTGCAACCACTGCGTCCCGTGCCGCCAGGGCGACTTCATTCACTGCGTCAACGGCCGAGTGCCGAGCTGGCACTATCCCGGTGGCTACGCCGAGTCGGTGACCGCGCCCGCCAACGCGCTGGCCCGGATCCCGGACGGGCTGTCGTTCGCCGAAGCCGCGCCGATGGGTTGCGCCGGCGTCACCACCTACAACGCGCTGCGCCACACCAAGGCCGTCGCGGGTGACCGGGTCGCGATCCTCGGGGTCGGCGGTCTGGGGCATCTGGGTTTGCAGTTCAGCCGGGCAATGGGTTTCGAGACCATCGCCATCAACCGGGGCACCGACAAAGCCGACGATGCCCACCGGCTGGGCGCACACCACTACATCGACTCCACCGACGGTGACGTCGGCGAAGCCCTGCAAGCGTTGGGCGGTGCGGCGGTTGTCCTTGGCACCGCGGGGAATTCGCAGGCGATGGCGGACACCATCGGCGGGCTGGCCCCGCGTGGTGAACTGGTCACCATCGGCGTCACCCCCGAACCACTGCCGATCAGTCCGCTGCAGCTGATCAGCCCCGGCCTCAGCATCGTCGGCCACCCTTCCGGCACGGCGCGCGAAGTCGAGGAGACCATGCACTTCGCGCTGCTGTCCGGGGTGCGCGCCTGGATCGAGGAACGGCCCCTTACCGAGGCCGCTGACGCATACGCCGCCATGGATCAGGGGCGGTCGCGCTATCGCGTCGTCCTCACCATGTGACGGGTGGACGACACCGGGTGGCGGCTGGATGCGTCGGACGGAAAAGGCCGGTACCCGGACATCCGGTTCACCGCCACTGGTTGAAGGAGGTCCGATGCGGATCGGCGCGGTGTTTCCGCAGACGGAGCTGGGCGGGGACGCCGGGGCGGTGCGGGCCTACGGGCAGCGGGTCGAGGAATTGGGCTTCACGCATCTCCTGGCCTACGACCACGTCGTGGGCGCTGACCCCGAAGTGCACCGCGGGTGGAACGGACCGTACGACCGGTACAGCACCTTCCATGAGCCGTTGGTGATGTTCGGTTACCTGGCCGCGGTCACCACCTCACTCGAATTGGTTACCGGCGTCGTGATACTGCCGCAGCGGCAAACGGTGCTGGTCGCCAAGCAGGCCGCGGAGGTCGATCTGCTCAGCGAGGGCCGGCTACGCCTGGGCATCGGCCTGGGCTGGAACGCAGTGGAATACGAGGCGCTCGGAACGGATTTCGGCAACCGCGGCAGGCGCTGCGCCGAGCAGGTCGAGGTGATGCGGGCCTTATGGACCGAGCCGACGGTGACCTATCGCGGCGACTACCACCAGATCACCGGAGCCGGACTGGCGCCGCTGCCCATGCAACGGCCGATCCCGGTGTGGTTCGGCGCGTCGTCGCGGCCCGCATGTCGGCGCACCGGCCGGCTGGGCGACGGCTGGTTTCCCATGGTGGCGCCGGGCCCGCAGCTCGATACCGCGCTCGGATGGGTGCGTCAGGCTGCCACCGACGCTGGCCGGAACCCCGCCGACATCGCCATGGAGGGCACGGTCAATTGGCGCGGCGATCTGGAGAAGCTGACCGGGCAGCTGCGGCGCTGGGCGGACGCCGGCGCCTCCCACGTGTCGGTCAACACGATGGGCGCCGGTCTGTCGTCGGTCGACGACCATCTCGCCGCGCTGGCGGTCGCCGCCGAAGCCGCCGGCTCGCTGGACGGCTAGGGGCGCGCCGCTACCCGTGCCGTTACGGCGGGGGCGGTGGTGCGTCCGGGGGTTGGGCCGGGGCCGGGTCGGGCGGCTGGCCCCGCAGCTGGTTCAGAATTTTCGTCAGCAGCGGATGCGGATCCGGCGGCGGGGCTTCCGGTTCCGGTGGTGGCGGGGGCGCCGGCGGTGCTGCCGGTGGGGCGGCCGGCTGCTCGGGCAGCTCGGCCGGGGACTGCGACTCGGGCTGCTGGGCAGCAGGCTCCGGTGCCTCGACGACGGGCGGTTCTGGCGCGGACACGGGCTGCGGTACCGGCGGCGCCGCGGGCGGCGGCGGCGCAGCCGGCGGCGCCGCCGGGGGATCCGGTAGTCGCGGCGCGGCGGCCGCGTGCACCGTCTGCTCGTTCGGTCGCGCCTCGGTCTCCGACGTCACCCGCAGACCCACCAGCAACGACACCGAGCCGACCAGCGCGACCGCAGCGGTGACCAGCGCGGTCAGAGCGCCGCTGTAGGACAGTGGCCGGAACCGGCTGGAGCCGCCGTCATCAGCGGGGCCGGTCACCCCCGCATCGGCGAAACCGGCGTGGGCCGAGGCCAGCGCCGCTCCGCGCGCTAGCGCCAGCTCGGCTCCGCTTTGCGTGAAGACCGGCACCGGCACGGCGTCCTGCAGAAACGACGCCAGCTCGTCGAGGTCGGGCTGTGAACCGACGACAATGATGCAGTCGGGCCGCCAGCCGTCGCGACCAAACATCCGGGTCAACAGCTGCAGAAGGTCGTCCAGGCCGTCGGTCATCGGCGCGGCAGCGGTCCGCGTCTCCCCCGACACCGCGTCCACCATCACCACGGTCGCGGCCGCCGGCTCGAGGACACACACCGCCGTCTTGTCGTATCCCACGACGGGCGCCAGTCCTTGCGCCAGTGTCTCGGCCGCCGCAACCGTGCGGACCGGCACGACGTTGTCGAAACCCGCGGCGGTCAACGTCTCCACCAACAGGGCGGCCCCGGCGGCGGCGTCCTCGCTCCAGGTCATGCCGATGGTGTGCAGCCGGCGGTCATGCGCTGACGCCGCGGCCTCGGCGCGAGAGACCGCGGCGGCCACCTGCCTGGACGTGCGCACCGCGGACGTGCTGCCACCGCCCGGCGCGGTGAATTCGTCGTGATCCAAGATGGCGCCGTCCGCTTCGTGCCCTTCGACGAGCACCCACCCGACATTCGTCGAGGTCAGCGACAGGCCAAGTACTGTTTCCAAAATCGCACCCTTATCCGTGCCCTACCTGCGTAATTCGCGCTCACCGCAACGTCACCGCCGCTGCGGTGGTGTGAACGCCCAAGCAGACTGAAGGACTGCTGGTCTTCGTCGGTGTACCGGGCTGAGCCTACGCGGGCGCCGCGGCGCCGACGGATGGGGAGGGGTGCCGCAGAGCCGGCAGACCGTGCCGGCGTCGTTGCTGGATTTGCACTTCGCGGTTCATAACCGGTCGTACGGCGCCCGCTGACGAGCGACCGCGATGACCGGTGAAGCGACCGCGGATGCCGTGGTGAGGCAAATGCGGAATTGAGATGTCGCCGCGTCGTAATCGACATATTGATCGGCTGGAGGTAAGTTTTGCCGGGAACGCACGCGGCACAAGTTTTGTCGAACTGCGCGCCCGGTAAAAACGCCGGAACGCAGGACGCATTCGGCGAGGGGCACTGGCAATGACGAACGTGAGAAACACGATGCGAGGCTGGGCGCGCCGGCTGCTGGTGGGCACCGTCGTGGCCGCCGCTCTCCCCGGTCTGGTCGGCCTGATGGGCGGTGCCGCAACCGCGAAAGCGTTCTCGCGTCCCGGTCTGCCGGTGGACTACCTGCAGGTGCCGTCGGCGGGCATGGGCCGCAGCATCAAGGTTCAGTTCCAAAGCGGCGGGGCGAACTCGCCGGCGGTCTACCTGCTGGACGGTCTGCGGGCCCAAGACGACTACAACGGCTGGGACATCAATACGCCGGCCTTCGAGTGGTACTACCAGTCCGGTCTCTCGGTGGTGATGCCGGTCGGCGGGCAGTCCAGCTTCTACACCGACTGGTACAACCCGGCCTGCGGTAAAGCGGGGTGCTCGACCTACAAGTGGGAGACGTTCCTGACCAGCGAGCTGCCGTCGTACCTGTCGTCGCAGCAAAACGTCAAGCCCACCGGAAGCGCCGCCGTCGGTATCTCGATGTCCGGATCGTCGGCGATGATCCTGGCGGCCTACCACCCGCAGCAGTTCATCTACGCCGCCTCGCTCTCGGCCCTGATGGATCCCTCCCAGGGCATGGGTCCGTCGCTGATCAACTTGGCGATGGGCGACGCCGGCGGTTACAAAGCCAACGACATGTGGGGCCCCTCGAGCGACCCGGCCTGGGCCCGCAACGACCCGTCGCTGCAGATCCCGACGCTCGTCGGCAACAACACCCGGTTGTGGGTCTACGTGGGCAACGGCAAGCCTTCGGAACTGGGCGGGGCGAACCTGCCCGCTGAGTTCCTGGAGGGCTTCGTGCGGAGCAGCAACATCAAGTTCCAGGACGCCTACAACGGGGCGGGCGGGCACAACGCGACGTTCAACTTCCCCGAGAACGGCACCCACAGCTGGGAGTACTGGGGCGCTCAGCTACAGGCGATGAAGCCCGACCTGCAGGGTGCGTTGGGCGCCGGCCCGGCCACCTAGACGCAGGGTTCGGCTCGAGTCGCTTCCTTTCAGCGCACGTGCGGCGTCAGCTGCGCGGTGATATCGGTCCAGGCGGTGGGGTCGGCGCGGTGATAGGTCATGTTGCGGCATTCACCATAGAGCCGCATGACACCCAGCTCCGGAATGTCGCGCTCTTGGTACACCATCGCGGTGACGTCGTTCCTGGTCAGCGTCGCGCCATAGACGTAGCGGGTGGGCGGTAGCCCTTCCTTCCAGCCGCGGCTGACCAGCGCTGTCCGGATCGCCCGGAAATACTCGTCGCCGCTCACGTCGGGCGGCACCGCGAAGTTCAGATAGATCGCGCCCTGGTACGGCGGGTCGTCGTGACCCTTGCAGGACATCAAAAGAAACTCCGCCGTGGTCTTCCGCAGGCCGATGCTCTGGACGATCTGCCGGGCCGGTTCGATCACTTGAGCTGCGCTCTGGCCGTCGCTGATCGGGTGCGCCGGGTGGTCGAGGGCGTCGGCGGGCTCGTGCAACCGGCCCACCGCCAGTATCAACCCGCCCAGCAGCAGCGACATCGTGAGTGCGGCAGCGATGAGCGCCCGAACGGGCGTGGTGCGGTGCCAAGGCTGAGCGCTGCCGGCGGAACCCGGAGGGTTATCAAGCGTGTAGGTCATAGGGGCCAACCGCATCATTCGCTGGGACGGTCGCACCACAGGCTAACTCCCGAACCGGGCCGGGGTCCGGGCGTTTATAACGAAATTCTCTAACCGGTAACGTTTCGGATACGGCCGGCGAAATGCTGCGTATGAAAAATGTACGCGGGCCGCTGGCCAAAACCGCTCTCGCCGGATTGTTCGTCGGTGCGTCTTTCGCATTGTCCGGCGGTGTCGCGCACGCTGATACGCTCAACTGGGATGCCGTGGCGCAATGCGAATCGGGCGGAAACTGGTCGGCCGATAGCGGCAACGGCCACTATGGTGGCCTGCAGATCAGCCCGGCGACCTGGGCCGCTAACGGTGGCATCGGGTCACCCGCCCAGGCCAGCCGGCAGCAGCAGATAGCGGTTGCCGACCGCATTCTGGCCACCCAGGGGCCGGGCGCGTGGCCGAAATGCGGCGCGAGCAATGGCCTCGGCCCTTCGGGTGTGCCGTCGACCGTTGACTATTTGCGCAAGGTGAATCGGGTCATTTCGATCTTCCTGCCGCACTAGCGACGTTTTTCACGACTTATTCGACGCCGAGGGCGGGTGCTCGTCCGCGACGGGCCCGCTGCGGCGCCCCGATAGGCTGGTGACGACCCGCTGCGTCGTCACAGCCGATTCCGGGAGGCCGCTTTGAGGCAGAGGTTGCACTGGCTAACCTTGCATGGCTTCGTGCGTGGGCTGGCGAAGATCGGCGCCCGCCGCGGTGATCCGCAGGCGCGATTGATCGCCGACCCGGCGATCAAGGCCAACCCGGTGCCGTTCTACGAAGAGCTGCGGGCACGCGGACCGTTGGTGCGCGGCCGGGTCAGCTACCTCACCGTCGATCACGGGGTCGCCCACGAGGTGTTGCGGTCCGACGACTTCCGGGTGATCTCGATGGGAGCGAACCTGCCTGTCGCGGTGCAGTGGCTGGAGCGGCGTGCGCGGAACACGGCGCTGCATCCGCTGCGCCCGCCGTCATTGCTGGCCGTCGAGCCGCCGGAGCACACCCGTTACCGCAAGACGGTGTCGTCGGTGTTCACGCCGCGGGCGGTGGCCGCACTGGGCGACCGGGTCGAGCAGACCGCCGCCGCACTGCTGGATCAGCTGGACCGCGAGCCGGGCGTCGTGGACATTGTCGACCGGTATTGCGCGCAGCTTCCGGTCGCGATCATCAGCGACATCCTGGGCGTGCCCGACACCGCGCGATCGCACATCCTGGATTTCGGCGAACTGGCCGCGCCAAGCCTGGACATCGGCCTGACCTGGCCGCAGTACCAGCGGGTGGAACGCGGCATCGCCGGTTTCAACTCCTGGCTGGCCGACCACCTCCAGCACTTGCGGCGTTCGCCCGGCGACGACCTGATGAGTCAACTCATCCAGGTGGCCGAGAGCGGCCCGGAGGCCTACCTCGACGAGCAGGAGCTGCGCGCCATCGCCGGCCTGGTACTGGCCGCCGGCTTCGAGACCACGGTCAACCTGTTGGGCAACGGGATTCGTCTGCTGCTCGATGCGCCCGACCAATTGCAAACCTTGCGGGAGCAGCCGCAGCTGTGGCCCAACGCGGTCGAGGAGATCCTGCGGCTGGAGTCGCCGGTTCAGCTCACCGCGCGGGTGGCCCGCACCGACACCGCGATCCGGGACACGCCGATCAAGCAGGGTGCGCTGGTGGTGGTGTACCTCGCCGGCGCGAACCGCGATCCGGCGGTGTTCGCCGAGCCGCATCGTTTCGAGGTCGAACGCGACAACGCCAACCGGCACCTCGCGTTCTCCGGCGGACGGCACTTCTGCCTCGGCGCCGCGCTGGCCCGGGCCGAGGGCGAGGTGGGGCTGAAGACGTTCTTCGACCGGTTTCCCGACGCGCGCACCGCAGGCGCCGGTAGCCGACGCGACACCCGCGTGCTGCGCGGCTGGTCGAGGCTGCCGGTCGCGCTCGCGCCCAGCCGCCAGCCAGAATCCAGGGCGGTCGTTCCGACCTGATCGCAACCCTCGCTTGCTTCGCGGTGAGTTGGGCTAGTGCGACGAGTCAGCCCAGGTAGCGGCCGAGCCAGTCCAGGACGCGGCGCCACGCGTCCGCCGCCGCGACCGGCTGGTAGCGGGGCCCGGTGTCGTTGAAGAAGGCATGGTCGGCGCCCGGCTCGACCACGATCTCGTTGACCAGGCCGGCGCGGTCGAGGGCGGCCTTGGCCGCCGGCTGCGAGGCGGTGACCCGGGTGTCGAGGGCCGCGTAGATCCCGAGCACCGCCGCGGTCGAGCCGGCGAAATCGGCCTGGTCGGGCAGCGGCCCGTAGAACGGCACCGCGGCCGACAACTGGGGCTCGGCGGAGCCCAGCAGCTGCCAGACCAGCCCGCCGCCGAAACAGAACCCGACCGCGGCCACCTTCTTTCCCGGGACCCGCCGCTGCAATTCGGTGACGGCCGACTTCAGGTCCGCGGTGAAGCGTTCGGGCGCCACCTGCGCCAACGCGGCGGCGGCCTGCGCCGGATCCGGGTACTTGCCGCTACCGCCGTCCTCGGACAGCAAATCGACGGCCAGCGCCGAGTAGCCGGCCCCAGCGAGACGCCCGGCGACCGAGCCCACCCAGTTCGTCAAGCCCTTGTTCTCGTGAATGACCAGCACCCCACCCCGGGCAGTGGGCGCCGCAGCCCAGGCGCCGTTCAGCTGACCCTGCGGGCCCGCCCATGACACCGGCGCGGTCGGCAGGGCGGTGGCCATGCCCGGCGGCGGCCCGCTCGACGGCGATGTGGTAGAGCTCGAGGTCCGGCCCGAGCCGGACTTCTGATCGCTGCAGGCGGCGATCAGGGCGACCGCGGCACCGGCTTCCACACCCAACAGCGCCAGCCGCCGCACAGCTTGTCGCCGGGTCAGCAGGCCGTCGACATGGTCGGCCGCTACCTCTTCGGCGAGATAGCGCTGCAACGACGTCATCGGGGGCGTCAGTCCGCCGACTCGACGAGTCCTTTGAGCCGTTTCAGTGTTTCGCTCAGCGTGCCGCCGACCTGACGCACCGCGATCCGGTCGGCGATGTAGGCCAGCAGCCCGCCGGGGGCCTGGTAGGAGAGCCGGAAGATGATCTTGGTTCTGCCGTCCCCCGCGTCGCGCAGCCGAATGCGGCCGCGCATGCTGATTCCGGTGATGCCGACCCAGGCCAGGTCGCGGACGTCGTCGAACTCGACCAATTCGATCAAGCCACCGACGGGAACCGATCCGATCTTCCAGTGCACCATGTACCGCGCGCCGACGCCGACGTCCTGGTCGTTGGCCTTTTGCCAGCGCTCGAGTCGCGCCATGAACGACGGATAGCAGTCGGGGTCACCGACCACCTTCCACACCGTGTCGCGGTCGGCGTCGATGATGCACCGGCGTTCGACGCGCATCAGCCGATC
Source organism: uncultured Actinomycetota bacterium (assembly GCA_963767765.1). Classification (GTDB taxonomy): domain Bacteria; phylum Actinomycetota; class Actinomycetes; order Mycobacteriales; family Mycobacteriaceae; genus Mycobacterium. The sequence continues at coordinate 185,684 of CAVYEX010000001.1, forward strand.
ACCGGGAATCGACGCTCGGCGGCCAGTCGGTCGACGCCGGCCTGCAGACTGGCCAGCACCTTGTCGTTGACCGCGTCGTCGTCGCCGTCGACGTCGATCGGGTCCTGCACTTCGATCGTGATCTTGGCGGGCAGCGGTATATGGCCGGCGAAATCGCTGATGTTGATTCCCCACGGCAGCGAGAGGGAAATCGGGACGCCTTTGACCCGCAACAGCTTGTCGGTCATCAGCAGCTTGGCCAGCCACTGCCCCCGGCTGAGGAACAGGGCGGTTTCCTGGCCGCCGACGCTGGCGACGGGAACGATCGGAACGCCGGCATCGCGGGCCAGGCGGACGTAGCCCTTCCGGCCGTCGAAGTCGACCTTGTGCCGCTCCCAGGACGGCCGGGCGACCTCATAGTCACCACCGGGATAGACCAGCAGCGCGGCCCCGGATTTGAGAGCCAATTCGGCGTTTTCGTGATTGGCGGCGACTGTGCCGAACTTGCGCAGAAAGCCCAGCGGCGGCGCCGAGACAACCAGATTGTGCGCCAGTTGGTAGAACGGCCGCTCCACGCCGAAGTAGGAGCAGAACGCCAGCGTGAACACGAAGGTGTCCGGCGGGACGTTGCCGCCGCTGTGGTTGCCGACCAACAGCACCGGCCCGTCGTCGGGGATCCGATCCAGGCCGCGCACGTCGGCGCGAAAATACAGCGACGCCAGAAGCCAGGTGCCCGGCAACTGTTCTCGAATGTAGTCAGGGTCCCGCTGGTCGAGGTCTGCCTTGGGCACCCTCGACGTGACCTGTTTGCTGATCCACCGCGTGGCATCCCCCAAGCTCGCCATAGCCGCATTGTGGCACACCGCCGACAGCGAAGACAGGCCGGTACTTGCGCCTCAGGTGTCGTCGAGCCGGTAGACGCGGGCCGCATTGTCGCGGGCGATCCAGTCGACGACCCGGAGGGCATCGGCCTCGCTCCAGTCGCCCTGTTCGACGAAGCCGCGCAGCGTGCGTTCGATTCCCTTGCGCCACAACATGGCACCGAGGAAGTGCAACTCCGCCGGCCCGAACCCGTCCGAGGAGTACATCAGCTTGGTGAAGGGCGCCATTTCGAGCAGCCGCCCGATGAACGCCGGACCTCGGGCGCCCAGATAATTGATGCTCAATCCGCCGTCGAGGTAGACGTTGTTGAAAGCCTGCGCGAGATAACCGGCTTCGCGCTCGTAGGGATAGCAGTGCAGCAGCACGATCGGGGTGTCGCCGGACTGCCGCAAGAAGTCGACCAGTGCAAGCGGGTTGGCCTGCCGCAGATCGCAGTCCCGGTCGCCGAAGCCGACGTGAAACTGCAGCGGCTTACCCAGCCGCAGCGCTTGATGCAGCCCGAACCGCAGCAACGTCCGATCGAGCAGCCGGAGGCCGCCGCTGTCCCGCCACCGACTCGCGGCCTCGGCGACCTGTGCCGCCGTCGGCTCGGTCAGCTCACCGTCAAATCCGCCGCGATAGGCCAGGATCGACTTGGTGGCCACGGCGTTCGCGGTCCGCCGGTGCAAGATCTCCTCGAATGCGCCGGCGTAGTCGCCCGTTGCCGCGGCGGCGTGTTCGGCCACCTGTTCCAGCCGGACCACCTCGTGTGCGGTGCCGCCGGACAGGCCCGCCAGCGTGGCCGGGTCGGCGATGTTCCCGGTCAGACCGGTGTCGACCAGCCAATCTGTGACCGCCGCACCCTGCAGAAAGCGCCTCGCCACCTCCGTCTCGCCGAGTTGGCTGCGGCGTTGCCAATACTGTTGCGGGCCGGCGTGGCGAGGCAGCCCGAGAACCGGCGCGCAGTGCGCTCGAACCGCGAACCCCAGCTGTGAATCGAAACCGGAGTCCCGCAGCGGTTCGGTGTTGGCTTCGTTGAGGGCGTTCTCGAACCGGCTCCGGTTTCCCGCGGTCAGCCAGCACCCGTGCACGTGGTGGTCGATCAGCGGCACGTCCGCGATGTGCTGCGCCAGCGTCGAACCCGCGGCGTGCGGCGACGCCAATCTCACACACTCCACGCCATGCGGAACTTGTCCGCGAGTTCGTCGGGGCGCAGGGTGCCGTAGTGCTCGGATTCGAACCGTCGCACCGCCACCGTCGCATCCACCACGGGATCGCCGAGGAGAGAGCGAATTCTGGTTGAACCATGCAGCGCCGCAACGACTTCGGGTTGGGTGTCGGGCAACCGCACAATACCGGCGTTATCGCGGTCGGAGTCGGACAGCGTCGCCGGGTCCACCGTCGTCTCGGGCGGCAGCGCAGCGTGCCGGCGGATCCCGTCCAGGGCCAATCCCAGGATGGTCGCCGAGGCGAGGTAAGGGTTGGCCGACGGATCGACCACCTTCACCTCGACATGGCCACCGTAGGGGTTGGCCGGTCGGGCAGCCACGAAACGCACTGCCGCTTCCCGGTTCTCGATGCCCCAGCAGACATACGCGCCGGCCCAGTTGCCGGGCTGCATGCGTAGACCCGAAACGACTGAGCCGCACAGCATCGCCTGCGCCTCCGGCAGCCCGCGCAGCAGTCCCGCCACGGCGTTCTCGCCGGCAGGGGTCATCCCCGCTGCGCCGGTTCCGCTCGCGAACAGCGGCCCGTCCAGGGTGTTCAGCGAAAAGTGTTGGTGGGCACCGGATCCGACACTGTCGGCGAACGGCGCCGGGGACAGGCTGACGCGCAGACCGTAGCGGCGGGCCACCCGGCCGACGATCATGCGTGCCAGCACCAGCTGGTCGGCCGCGGCCACCGGAGTCAGCGGCGTCAGGGAGATCTCGAACTGGTTGATCCCGTACTCGGGATGGAACTGCTCGATGCCCACCCCCGACGAGCTGGCAGCCGCGATTACGTCGCGAACGAACGCCTCCCGTTCGAGCAGACCTGCCAGGCCGTACTGTGCCCACCCGGTCGACGGCAGCCGACCGCCGTCCGGGGCGACAAGCAGGAACTCGAGTTCGTGGCCGATCACCGCGTCGATGCCGGCGTCGGCCAGCGCGGCTTCGATCCGGCTCAACGTGCCCCGAGCGCACATCGGTATCGGCTCGCCGTCCTGGGTGTAGAACGCGGCCGGTGCCCAGGCCAGCCCGTCGCCGACGATCCGCAGCGCGGAGAGGTCGATGCGGATGCGCTGGTCACCGACCACTCCGATGTCGTCGGTGAAGGCGATGCCGGTCTGGTCGATGGCGAACGCATGAAACACCAGGCTCGCGCCCATGCCAGGATCGGCGAAGGTGTTGGTCCGTCGTATCGGCACCGCTTTGGCCTGGGTGAGGCCGGCCGGGTTGACCACCGTGCCGATGACGACGTCGACGCCTTCGGCTTCGAGTTGGGCGATCGCCGCGGCGGCAAGCGGTGCGGCGGTCAAGCTCGGCTGGGCAAGGTCAACTTGCAGGACTGGGCGATGTCGAGGGTGCGCAGAACCCGGCCCATGCCGATCCACAGCGCGCACGACAGGGCCAGGTCGGCGAGCAACTCGTCGGAGAATTGTCCGCGGCAGCGGTCCCAGAAGTCTTCGTCGTCGCGCAGCGCGGTGTGGTCGGTGCCGAAGCGGTGCGCGAATTCGGCAGCCAGGCGCTCCTGTTCGCTGTATCCCGGCCACGTGCGCCATTGCGGCGCATGGGCATACAGGTCTTCAGTAAGATCCGAGCCGCCGGCGCCTACATCGTCAAAGCGGACGTTGACGCAGACGACGCATTCGTTGTCGTGCGCGATCACCATTCGCGCGAGTTCGCGGGTGCGCATCGGCAACCGGTTGCGGTTGTAGACCGCGTCGCTGAACGCGCCGATAGCGCGGCCCAGTTCAGGGGATTTGAGGATCCAGCCGGTCAGGTCGTCATCAGCGAAGGTTCCGATTCGACTCATGCGCAGATGGTACGCCGCGGGCCGGCGGTCCTACGGCCAGTCGCTGGGTGACCAGATTGGTCAACTGTGTGCGGTCGTCGTCCCAGTCGCGCTGGGTGACGGCCCGCGCCGTGATCCGCTCGACGGCGGCCCGCACCTCGCGACGGTCCGGTCGCCCCTCGAAGCCAGGTGAGCGGGACAACTTGTCGACGATCCAGCCGAGCAGCAGCGACTGGACGAAATCGACTTCCCGCACACCAGCCGGGGTCAACCACATCTCGTCCCCGTCGCGCCGCACGAAACCGGTGCGCGCCAACCGGTCGAAGGTGGGTTCGAGCACTTCGTAGGGCACTCGCAGATCTTCGCCGATATCGGTCAGCCGCGCGGTCCCCAGCAACCGGGTGTAGCGGTGGATCCGCAGTGTCCCCCACAACCCGGCGACGTCAAGCCGGCAGTCCTGGCGCATGGCGATGCTGCGCAGTCGCATGCCCGGCGAACCTTGATGCAGCAGACGCCCGATCGCCACCTCCAGCAGCTGCTCGGACGACTGGTTGGTGGGCATGCCGAACCCTTCACCGAGATCCGCGGCGCGGTTGCCGATGTCGCGCAGCGGAACCTCGCGCAAAAACAGCGCAACGACGAAACCCACCAGCGCCACCGGTGCCGCACAGGAGAACACCAGGTCGAGCGAGTCGGCGTAGGCCGCCACGATCGGCGCGGCCGTGCTGCGCGGCAATCGGTGCAGCGCCTCGGGGGAACTGGCCGCCTGGGCGGGCAGCCGACCGGCGATCAATGCCGTGTGCAACCGGCTGGTGAGGAAGTTGTCGAACAGCGAGCCGAAGATGGCCGCGCCGAAGGAGCTGCCGATGGTGCGGAAGAACGTCACCCCGGAGGTGGCGACGCCGAGGTCGTCGAAGCTCGATGTGTTCTGCACGATGAGCACGAGCACCTGCATGCACAGGCCGATGCCGAACCCCAGCACATAGAGGTACACCGACTGCAGGAACGCCGAGGTCGACGGCCCCATGGTCGACAGCAGTAAAAAGCCGCCGGCCATCACCGCGGTCCCGGCGACGGGGAAGATCTTGTAGCGGCCGGTGCGCCCGACGAGGATGCCGCTGCCCATCGACGTGGTCAGCAGTCCCGCCACCATGGGCAGGGTGCGCAGTCCGGAAACGGTCGCCGAGACTCCGTTGACGTATTGCATGTAGGTCGGCAGGAAAGTCAGCGCACCCAGCATCGCGAAGCCGACGACGAAACTCAGGATGCAGCAGACGGTGAACACCGGACTGCTGAACAGCCGGGTGGGGAGGATCGGGGCCGGAGCCCGGCTTTCCACCCACACGAAGGCGCCCAGTGCCGCGGCCGATCCGACGAAAAGGCTGACGATCGTCGTCGACCCCCACGGATAGGTGGTGCCGCCCCAGCTGGTGGCCAGCGTCAGACCGGCCGCGCCGAGGCCGACAAGCACGATGCCGGTGTAGTCGATGACCTGTCGGCTGCGCTCGCTGAGCGTCGGTATGGTCGCCGCGGCGACGAAGAAGACCACCACCGACACCGGCACGTTGATCCAGAACGCCCACCGCCAGGTCAGGTGGTCGGTGAAGTAGCCGCCCAGCAGCGGGCCGATCACCGTCGTGACCCCGAACACCGCACCCAGCGCACCTTGGTAGCGGCCGCGGTCGCGCAGCGGGATCACTTCCCCGATCAGCGCGGTCGCGGTGACGGTGATACCACCGCCGCCAATGCCCTGCAGCGCCCGGGCCAACACCAGCATGAGCATCGACTGTGCCGAGCCACACAGGATCGAGCCGGCGAAGAAGAACGCGATCGCGGCTCCGAACACCGCCTTCCGGCCGAACAGGTCACCGAGCTTGCCGACCAGCGCGGTGACGATCGTCGACGCCAGCAGGTAGCTGGTGACGACCCAGGACTGGTGGCCGGCACCGCCGAGGTCGGCCACGATCGTGGGCAGCGCCGTCGCGACGATGGTCTGATCGAGCGCCGCGAGCAGCATGCCCAGGATGACAGCCAGAAAGATCAGATTCCGCCGCTGCGGTGCGATCTGTGTGCCGGCGGTCTCCGTGCTGGTGGCCGTCGCGGTCGTCATGGCTGCCCCTCCGCCTCAACCCGTCCCCTGAGCCTTCGATGCTAGGCGGCGATGACGATGCACGGCGCCACGCCGGCTTCTGGGACCTCGCTGGTCACAGCCGTCACTTCGGCACCGGTTTCCTACCGCCATCCCCTGTCAGAAGTTGATACCGCCCGTGATATCACTCGCCGCGGTTCGTGACCGCGAACTCTGAGTGATACCGCATACGAGATCACTATGCGAAGCGGTATCGTCCTTCCCTCAGTTAGTCATGAGGCTAGTGAGACTGCTGAGTCGAAATTACCAGGGATGGTGGATTGACCGCAGGGCGAGCTGGCGCTCAGTTGCCGGCGCTGGTCGAGCCGGGCGGCCGGGAGACACATTGGGCGGAGTAGAGCTCCACCCCCAGCTTGTCCATCAGCTCCAACTGTGTCTCCAGGTAGTCGACGTGGTTCTCCTCGTCGGCGACGATTCGCTCGAACAGAGTCGCGGTGGTGCTGTCCTGGCGCTCCCGGCACAGGACGATCCCGGGCTTGAGCCGGTCCAGCACCTCCTGCTCGATGGCCAGGTCGGCCTCGAATTGTTCCCGCAGGGTCTGGCCGATGCGCAGCGAGAACAGCCGCTGATAGTTCGGCAGGCCGTCGAGCAGCAGGATCCGGTCGGTGATCGCCTCGGCATGCCGCATCTCGTCGAAGGACTCTGCGCGGGTGTGTTCGGCCAGCTCGGTGAATCCCCAGTTCTCCTGCATTTTGGAATGCAGGAAATACTGGTTGATGGCGGTGAGTTCGCTCGTTAATTGCTCATTGAGTAGGCGCAAAACGTCCGGATCACCTTGCATGATCGCTCCTTTTACAGTGTCACGTTTCAATTCGCGCGGCCGAGTCAGATGGAGCAGGGCTGGAGCGCCACCGTGCCGCGCACACCCAATGTAGTGCACGCGGTGGTGGTCGGCGAGACCTTTGAACGAGCGTCGGCGGGTCGCTTTAAGCAGTCGAACGGCTGCCCTCGCCGAGAGCCGTCTTCGCTGGTGAAATGCCATTTTACTTAGGTTAGACTCCACTAACCAACTTAGGTTAGACTTATCTAACATGTGGCCGGTTCGAGTCTGTCTACGCACCGGCACGTGGGATGGCCGGGAGGGGCTCAGACGGATGTCAGCGTGGCGAACCGAACTGCGATATCCGGCTGAATTCGCGGCGGGTTGTGCTTTCGACGACGCAATTCCCGAGCCGAATCGCGGGCTTTCTTTTAAACGGTTTATCTCTGCCGATATTTGCGAGCCGGTCGAGCCCGGGACGGTGCGCTGATGTACGTCTGCCTCTGTGTCGGGGCGACGAGCCAGACCGTCTCCGACGTGGTAGCCCAGGGAGCATCGACCTCCCGGGAGATCGCGGCGGCGTGCGGTGCCGGCGCGGACTGCGGGCGGTGCCGTCGCACACTGCGGGCGATCATCGCCGCCGCAGTACAACTGGAGACCAGCGCGTCGCACTGAGTCGGGCTATGACCCCTGGGCTCTGCGAAGTTGTGCCATTGCGTTGGCCGCCTGATCCGGGCATTGCCGGCGGATGGTGACGCCGGTGAGCCTGCCCGCGTCAGATCCGCTGTAGCCGCGGGCCTCCAGCAAGGCTTCGATGGAGGCGAGACTGGTGCCGTTGCGCAGTGCGGTGCAGATGTCGAAACCGCCTCCGATGGAGGCGGCGTGGGCGGGCGCGACGGACGTCAACGCGGCGGCCATCGCACCCGCCACACCGAGCAGCACCGGGCCGATTCTGGAATTACCAGCGTTGCAACGTCGGCCAGTGAAGGACCCTCTCATGCCAGCCTCGGCTACCCATTTTCGACGCCAGGGAAACCATTGACAATGGCCATAATGGCCACAATCACTTAATGAAGCAATCGTTTCGGTCGCTTACCGCCGATGCTCTGAAGGGGGCAGCCGGCCGGGTCCGGCCGGCTGCCCGCCGATCAGCCCGCTACGGCGATCTGGTTGCCGCTGGTGGCCCACGCTCGCTCGAACGTGGCGATGGAAACCTGCTCGTCGCGGCCGGACCCGATTCCGCTGTCGTTGAGGTGCACCACCCCGGCACCGGTGTCGATACCGGTCACCGTTACGGCGTGGTTGGCCGGGCCCCGACCGTTTCGCCAGATGGTCTCGCCGTTGACAGAGGCGATCACCTTCCGTCCTTGGGCCAGGTCCTGCTCGAGCCCGCTGATGCTGGTGTTGCCCAGCTGGGAACTGATGCCGTAGTGCGCGAGCAGGGTCGACACATCCCGGAAGTCGGTGCCTGCACCCTGGTAGACGGGTCCGCGGTCGTAACGGCTGGGGGTGTTCTCCGCCACCGAGACGATCTGCTGTTCGCTGGGTTCGTTCCCGTTGATCTGGCCGACCACGTCGGCCACCGCCATCTCCACGCAGTCACTCGAGTGTTGCGGCCGCCAATACGCCGCCGCGGCACCGGGATTGCCGTACATCGCGGGACCCGGTTGCGGCGGTGCGGCGCCGGGGTTGGTTCCTGGAGCGGGGGCATCGGGCGCCGGCTGTGGGGTGCCGAAGTGGTGCCGTCGCTCCGCCCAGGAGGCCAAGTCGCCGTCCTTCGCGGCGACGTGGTCAGCGCTCTGGGCGCTTGCCACCGGGAGCATCCCGGCGAATCCAGCCACCGACGCAGCGGTGGCCGCGCTCAACACAGCCGCAATCGCGCCCGTGCGCGCCGCTGCGGCGAACTTGGTCTTGGTCATTGTCGTCCTTCTCTCGAGCCGCCTCGGCGGCGTGTGCTGTTACGAGAAGAAGGTTGGGGCGTCGACCTCTACGGATTCTCAACGAAACCTTGCGGTGCAGCTAGCGGGCTTGAGCCGACCCGTGCGGCCCAACTTCGAAGACGAACTCGTGTCGACAGATCCGGATGTTGTCACCGTCGGAGAGGTTCGCGCTGCCACGGATTCGCTGGTGCTGCACCTCGACGCCGTTGGCGGACCGCAGGTCGGTGATGACAAAGCTGGTGCCGGTGTCGCTGATGACGGCGTGATGGCGGCTGACCTCGGGGTCACCGAGCACGATGTCGTTATCGGGCAGGCGCCCGATCCGGGTGGCCGCCCCGGCCAGCGGGTGGCGCCGCCCGGAGGCGTCCCGGAGCCGCGCGTTCGACAAGTGGGCATTGACCGCGGTGCGCTGCCCGATGGCGAACATCGCGTCGGCGGCGGTGGTCTGGGCCGCGGTTCGGGCGTTGAACGGTTGCTGACGCAGGATCTGGTCGTGCAGCGAACGCACCGTCGGGCCCGGATCGATGCCGAGGTCTTCGGCGAGGATGGTCTTGAGTCGCCGATAGGCGTTGAGCGCATCGGATTGACGGTCGGCCACGTAGTAGGCGGTGATGAGTTGGGCCCACAGCGGCTCGCGATAGGAATGCTCGGCGGTGAGCGCTTCCAGCTCGCTGATCACCGCAAACGCTCGCCCACAGGCGATCTCGGCCTCCGCGCGGGCGGTGTGAGCGACGATGCGGTCCTCGGCAAGGGCGGTGGCGAACGCGTCGACGAATCGAAGGCCGCGCAGGTCCTCCAGGACCGGTCCGCGCCACTCGGCCAGCGCTTTCGTGAGGTGGCGGCTGGCTTGTTCGAACCGGCCGACCGCTGCTTCCCGCATTCCGGCGTTCTTCTCGGTGACGAATCTGCCGATGTCACAATGCTCGTCGTCGACGTTGAGACGGTAGCCCGGCGGCGCGTTGACCAACACGTCCGGTGCGGCCGGGGCGGCCGCACCGAGCAGCCTGCGCAGATTGGACACATAGGTGTGCAGGCTGGCCCGCGCACCCGGCGGCGGCCACTCTTCCCAGACGGCATTGATCAGCGAATCGATCCCGACCGGCCGGTTGCGGTTGATCACCAGCATCGCCAGCACCGCCCGCTGTTTGGGGGTGCCCAGCGGCATCGGCGCTGTGCCCGCGCTCACCTGCAGCGGTCCCAGGACGTCGAACTCCAGCCGCACCTCCGCCACGGCGGCTCACCCGCCCCGGCGGCTGGCGAAGTCGGCCAGCGCGTCGGCGTTGGCCTGTGCACCCATGAGCTCGGCGAAATAGGCGTTCTCCCGCGCACTGGCAGCCGCGATCTGCGGACCGATCGGCTCGACGATGGTGCGCTTGACCGCTATCAAGCTCGAGATCGGGCGCGCGGCAAGGACTTCGGCGTGCCGACGCGCTTCGGCCAGCAGGTCCGCCGGTTCGCACACCTTCCAGACCAGCCCCATCCGCAGCGCCTCCGCGGCGTCGACCCATTCCGAGGACATCAGGAGCCACGCCGCGTTCTGCCGGCCCACCAGCTGCGGCAGCAGATACGACGACGCCGCCTCGGGTGCCACGCCCAGGCTGGTGAACGGGCACTTCAGCCGAGCGGTGGTGGACATGAACGCCAGATCGGCGTAGCCGAGAATGGTGGCGCCGATCCCAACGCCGACACCGTTGACCGCGCAGATCAGCGGCTTCGGTAACGCTGTCAACGCGTCGATCAGCGTGGTGAAAGCCGAGGCTCGGCCGGCCAGTTCGGGATCGGTGATGCGGGCTTGCATCTCGGTCAGGTCGGCACCGGCGCTGAAAGCGCGACCCGCCCCGGTGAGCACTACCACGGCGACATCCGGATCGTCGGCGGCAGCCCGCAGCGCTTCGGCGGTGGCCTCGTAGAGCGCCTCGTTGAACGCGTTGAGCGCCTCGGGCCGGTTGAGGGTGAGGGTCCGTACCTTGTTGGCGTCGTCGATGAGCAGGGTCACGCCAGCAGATTAGCCATTGCTGTACACCCGAGTCGGCTCAACCAACACCACGGTTCGCCTTTCGGCGGCCATCACCCGGTCGAATTCGTCCCAGTCGTCGTGGCTGCCGCCGGCCGCGGTGTAGACCTCGCGGATCAGCAGCCGCAGCTGCTCGCCGTCGGCCAGCCACGGTTGCGGGTCGTCCGGGCCGGCCAGCTCCGCCCGCCCCTCCACGGTCGCCCAGCGCCACCCATTGCGGAAGGTGACCGCCAGCTGCGGACGCGCCCGCAGGTTGGCGAGCTTGACCTTCCCGTAGGTGACGAAGCCCGCCGAGGGGTGACCGGTGGCGGGATGAGCGACCAGGCCGACGTTGACCAGGGAGGCCTGCACGGTGCCGTCGGCCCGCACGGTGGAGATGATTGCCAAGCCGCTCTCCTCGCGGGCGAGCGCTGCGGCGTCGTCGAGTGTGGTCATCTGGTGTTCCTCCCGCGCTCGAACGGTGTCGTCAGAACATAGCGGCTGGTCGGTACGGTGTCGACGTTCTCATTGGCGCCGAAAGCCGATGTGCTGGCCACCATTCGGCTCACCCGATGCTGCAGGTCGGCGTCGTCGACGGCGCCGAAGAACGCTCTCAGGTCGGTGATCGCCGCTGCCGGGAACAGCTCTTCGACGATCGCGGCGATGGCCGGGGCGTCCGGGGTCAGGGCCCGCACCACCCAGTTCTGGGTGTAACCGAAGGTAGCCTGCGTCTCGATCGCCACCGGGGTGTGGTCGTGCTGCCAGCGGGTCAGCCAGCTGTCGGAGTCCATTCCGGCCGGCTGGCGCAGCAACGCCATGTTCGCCAAACCCGTTGTGCGGCAACCAATCTGAAGTGGAGCGGGCAACGGCACGGATTCGGTGACCAGGTAAGCGGCCAGCGGCTCGGCTTCCGCGCGCAGCACGTCGAGGGCGGCGGTGACCTGCTCGCCGTAGCACTGCTCGGTCCACAGGCTGATCACGGCCGCCACCGGCGGATCGAGGGTGGTCAGCGTCATCAACGAGTGCCGAACAGCGCCGTCGCGCACATTGACCGACAGGCCGGCCACCCCGAGCCGCAGGATGGCGTCGGCGACGGGACCGCGCTGGCGCGCGCACCAGTCGTCGTCGGGCTCGGCTGCCCGCAGGACGACGATGACCTTTTCCATCAGCCGCTCCTTGTCACTCAGCCGGTTCCCGGGCCCACCGCGGCTGGATGAACACTCCCTCGGCTGTCACGGTGATGCCCTTCTCGTCGGCCAGATGACCTGCGGCGAACGTCTTGACCCCGTCGACGCGGGTGGTTTCCGCCTCGGCGTACAGGCTGCCCAGCCGCGTGGCGCGCACATAGCGAAGGGTGATGGTTCCGGTGAACCGCGGGTTGATGCCGTCACTGGCCGCTTCGCCCAGCAGGTGGTCGAGGATGAGGGCGGCGACTCCCCCGTGCACGTGACCGGGCGGGCCCTCGTAGGCGGCGCCGAGATGGAATCTGCACCACGTCTTGCCCGAAGGGTCGTGGTGGACGGTCAGCGGCGGCGCGATCGGATTGCGAAGCCCGATGACGGCGTTTCCCCACGCCATCCGCTCGCCGCTGGCCAGATAACGCACCCCGAAGGATCCGTCGACCTGGTTGCTGCGCAATCGTGCAGTGGCCGAGTCGATTTCGGCTTTGGCTGCGCTGACGGCGGTCTCGTCCACCTCGGTGCGGACCGCGGCGTCGATCAGCTCCCGGACCGACTGCGCCAGCGGCCCGTACATCGCTCGCAGTCGTTCGACGTTCTCGGAGGTGATGTTCTCCAGGCTGAACTCGAGCATGAGTGAAACTAGAACATGTTCCACCGCGTACCACTACGGCGGGTCCGCCGCTCGCCCGGCCCGGATTTCGTCTGACCGGAGGTGGGGCCTGTCATGGCTGCGAGGTCAGCAGTCCCTGAATTGCCGGGGAGACCAGCGCAACCAGCGTTTCGAGGTCTGCGCGGGCAAGTGTCGGGACACCGACGATCCGTCGTCCCACGACGATGCCGACCAGCATCGACGAGGCCAGTCCAGCGCGAAGCACCGCATCGTCGCCGATCGAGTGGGCGACGGAGGTGTCGAGCAACCGGGCCTCGATGAAGTCTCGCAGCTGCTCGCGGGCGGCGTCGTTAACAATCGCGCCGCGCAGCATCGCCAAAAGCGGCTCCGAGTCCGGCGGGGCCCCCTCCCACACGCCGAAGAAGGCCCGGACCACTCGTTCACCGATGTGCTCATCTGGTTCGTCGAACGCGCCGCTGAAGCTGGCCAACGCGTCGGGTGAGATCGACATCACGGCGGCGAACAGGTCATTTTTCGACCGGAAGAATTGGATGACCAGCGCCGCGTCGACGCCAGCGTCGGCCGCCACCTTCCTGACCGTGGTGGCGGCGAAACCGTCACTGGCGAACCGGGCGCGGGCTGCGTCGAGAATGGCCTGCCGAGTCGTACTCGTACCTGGGCGACGCCCGCGTCGCGCCGCTGACGCGGCTCTGTTGTCCATCGGCATGTACTGAACCTACCGCTTTGCGGTAATAAACTCAACGAACGTTGATTTATTGCGAGTTCCGGCTTAGGCTGGCGGTAGCTCACGTTCCGGTCGCCACGAGCCGGCTGGGCAGCAACAGAAGAAGGTGCCAATGACTCAATCTGACAACATCTTTGAGCCCTCGCATTACGAGGCTGGTGCCGCTCACGGCCTGCTGAGCGGGTTCGCACCAGGCACCCGCACCCTGCCGGCGGGTTCCCGCATCGGCCCGCAGTTCCGAACCCTGCCGATCGACATCCTGTTCGAGAAGGACGTGGCGGTCACCTTGCGCGACGGTGTCACGATCTACGCCGATGTGCTCCGTCCGCCCGGTGCCGACAACGTTCCCGTGCTCGTCGCCTGGAGTCCCTACGGCAAGAGCCAGGGCACCGCCGGAAGCGTCACCTCCCTATTCGAGATGATCGGGATGGACAACGGGGCGCTCTCTGGCCTGGAGAAGTTCGAAGGACCCGACCCGGCGTACTGGTGTGCGCACGGCTATGCGATCTGCAACCCCGACCCCCGCGGAATCGCTCAGTCGCAAGGTGACAGCGCGATGTTCGGGCGCCAAGAGGCGAGAGATTGTCACGACCTGATCGAGTGGCTGGCTGTCCAAGACTGGTGCAACGGCAAGGTCGCGATGAGCGGGACGTCCTATCTCGCGATCTCGCAATGGTTCACCGCTGCCGAACAGCCACCACACCTGGCGGCGATCAACCCGTGGGAGGGCCTCAGTGATGTCTACCGAGATCTCGTCCTGCGTGGCGGCATGCCCGACATCGGCTTCGCCGAAAGACTGCAGAAGAACAGCTACGCCGGCCACAGTCGCCGCGAAGACATCCTGGCCGAAGCACAACGCTACCCACTGATGAATGAGCTGTGGGACGGCAAGATTGCGAAATTCGACAAGATCACCGTTCCGGCCTACGTCGTCGCCAGCTACTCCAACACCCTGCACACGGCAGGCACCTTCCGCGCCTGGCACAGGATCGCCTCGACGGACAAGTGGCTCCGCATCCACAACACTCAGGAATGGCCCGACTACTACGACCACGCGAATATCGAAGACCTGCGCCGGTTCTTCGATCACTACCTCAAAGGCGTTGACAACGGCTGGGAACAAACGCCTCGCGTCCGTTACAGCCTGCTCGACCTGGAAGGCGGTGACCGCACCGATCAGACCGCCGACGATTTTCCGCCAGCGGACGTCACCTTCGCGAAGTACTACCTTGACGGGCGCTCGCGCACGCTGACTCCCGAGCCGCCGACCGAAGCGGTGACGGTGGACTATGACTGCGAGTCCTCTGCGGCTCTGGCCTCGTTCGTGATTCGCTTCGGCGAGGAGACCGTCATCGTCGGCTATCCGAAGGTGCGACTGTGGGTGCAGGCTGAAGGCGCCGACGACATGGACCTGTTCATTCTCGTCCAAAAATTGGACCATCAAGGGACACCGTTACAGCAGTTCAACGTGCCCAACGACGGCGCGCGGATGCAAGACCTCACCGAGCGCGGAGCGTCGGTGTTGCGATACAAGGGCTCCAACGGCCGCCTACGCGTATCGGCGCGCCACCTGGACGCGACATTGACCACCGAGGCCGTTCCTGCTCATAGTTTCGATCGGATCGAGAAGCTTGCTCCCGGCGAGGTCGTCGATGTCGAAATCGACCTTCTTGCCGTGGGTTTGGTCTTCTATCCGGGTGAGCAGCTCCGGCTGGTCATCAGCGCGCAGAACGCTCTGGGGGCGATCATGCCCGGGACGCGCGAATACGTTCCGCACAACCGTGGCAGCCACATCATTCACACCGGTGGAAATTGCGCATCCTATCTGCAGTTGCCCGTCAAGAGCCGTTGACGGCCTCCTCAACGCCTCGTCGACGCTGCCACTCGGCCCTTGAGGGCGGCCAGTTCAGCTGCCGAATAATGCTTGCCCGCTCTGATCACAGCGTTGATGTCGTGCAGGTTCGTGACACTGTCGAGTGGGTTGGCATTGAGCACCACCAGGTCGGCATTGCGTCCGGGCTCGACGGTGCCCATGGTGTCTTGACGGCCGAGATAGTCGGCGGGGTTGGTGGTGGCCATCTGCAGTATCTGCGACGGGGCCAGGCCTGCCTTGTTCAGTTCGCCGAACTCCTGGCGCAAGGTCAAGCCCGGGGCCATCATGGCTCCGCCGTCTGTGCCGGTCATCATCGGGACGCCGTGGTCGGCGAACAGCTTGGCCAGACGAAGCTGGTATGGGTACAGCGCCTGATAGGTCGCACGCGCCTCGGCCGGCAGCGCCCGGTACTTCTTCGTCACCCGACGCCATCTCTTGATGTCCTTGGTAGGCAGATACTTCAGCAACTCGTCGTGTTCGTATTCTTCTGCTCCGGCATATTGCATGCTGCGCAGCCGAACCAACGTCGGCACCTGCCAGGTTCCTTGTCGGGCAAACTCTGTCGCCAACGCCGCCGCCCGATCTTCACTGTAGGTGTCCAACGCGTGCTGAATGCGGGCGACGTCACCGGGTTGGGCAAATGCGGCAGGATTGACCAGCACCTTGCGCATTCGCCAGGCCACGATGTGCTCGAGGAACGGAATCTTGAAGGGCGGCGGCTTGATTGGTGGTCGCCGCAGGGCGTCCGACCGCAGATCTTCGTCGATGGTGGAGCAGGACGCCCACACCGACGATCCCGGCCCGAGATGCTCGACGGAGCGGAAGCCGGCACGGGCGGCGGCCACCGCGTCCACGCCCTCTTGGAGGTGACCCAGAATCGGTATTCCGACGGCGACGGCTTCGTTGACGGCGGCCATGAAGACGTCGGGGTCTGTGATGACGACCTTCACGAAGTCGGCCCCTTGGGCGTGCTGTCGCCGGATCTCGGCCGCAGCAGCCTGGCTGGAACCGGCGTTGAGCGGGGTGAGGATGGTGCCGGGGGTCTCGAGCAGGGCCGGTGCCGCGGATCCGATCGGCAGCATGTTGTCGCGTCGCCGCTGCAGCAACGCCGGCGAACCTGACATCTGCCGGAAGCCGGTGACGCCTTCGGCGAGCATCAGTGCCAGGCTCCCGGAAGGGTCGTCGAGGTTCAACGCGTGCGAATGCATGTCGTTGTAGCCCGGCACGATGAACTTGCCCGCTACATCGATGCGGTCCGCCGCCCGTTCGGCGTCCGGCGCGCGGTTGGCACATACTTCGACGATGCGTCCGTCCCGAATGCGAATGCTGACACCGGCGGCAATGCTGCCGTCCCTCGGGTCGACGACTGTTCCTCCATCGAGCAGCAGAGTCGACGGTGTCGCGGCGTCGGTGGCCCTATTCGGCCGACGGGAAAGCCAGCGCGGCATTGTGCGCGGCCCCGAGTAGGCGCAACAAGGACAGCAGGCTGCCTGCATTCTCGATCTACTTCTGTGTCTCGGTCATGCAACCACTCTGCCGGTGGTCGCACGCCGGTGCGAACCCGGCCCTTCGGGCACCATTGAGCAGATCCAGCGTCGTCGCCTGAGGAGGAACTGTCATGCGGATCATCACCGTCGAAGAGCACTTCCAGCATCCTGAAGTCGGTGCGCGTGTCACGGAGTTGGGCGGACCACCGCCGATCGCGCCCGCCGAAGACCTGGCTGACTTCTCCCGGGTCTTCGCACTCGACCCCGATTCCACCGCCCGTCTGGGCGGCAATCGGCTGGCGCACATGGACGAGGTCGGCATCGACATCCAGGTGGTCTCGCACGGCAACAACAGCCCCAGCACCCTTGCGCATCCAGAAGCGGTTGAGCTGTGTCGGCGGGTGAATGACGATCTGGCTGCCCAAATCACCGAACACCCCGATCGATTCCGCGGATTTGCGACGCTGCCACTGCACGATCCGGCTACCGCGGCCGACGAATTGCGACGGTGCGTCGGTGATCTCGGGTTCGTCGGCGCACTCATCGCCGGCAGCTACGAAGGGCTTTTTCTCGACGACCCGCGCTTCGACCCGATACTGGCCGCGGCTGAAAGCGTCGATCTGCCGATCTATGTCCACCCCGGCCTTCCCGACGCCCGGGTGTTCGGGCAGTACTATGCCGGTCTCTGGCCGGCCCCGGTGCAGATCATGTTCTCCGGGCCAGCCTTCGGCTGGCACGCCGAAGCCGGCATCCACCTCCTGCGGCTGATCCTCGCCGGCGCCCTGGACCGCCACCCGGGGTTGAAATTGCTCAGCGGCCACTGGGGCGAGCTGGCGGCTTTCTACCTCGAACGCCTCGACGAGACATTTGCCCTCACGCCTACCGGCCTCGAGCGTCGACCCAGTGACTACTACCGACAACAGGTCTGGATCACGCCGTCGGGAATGTACAGCCAGCACCAGTTGCACTTCATGATGGCTGAATTGGGCGCTGAGCGAATCATCTATTCCGAAGACTTCCCTTATATCGTCCGCGAAGACGTCACCACATTCCTCGAACAAGCGGGCCTCTCGGAGGTCGACACCCACGCCATTGCCCACGCCAATGCCGAGGCGCTGCTGCGGATTTGAAAGTTTTCCGGCTCCCAACCGGGCTAACCAGCTAACCGCACGTCGTGTTCGCTGCTCACCAATTCACCGATGGTGGCGGCCAGCTGACGGTAAGGCTGGTCCCGACTGCTCGACGCGCGAAACACCAGCCCGATCTGTCGTCCCGGGCGGGGGGCGGTGAACTTGGCCAGTCCCAGTTCGCCTCGGGCCGCCTCCACCGGCACGGCGGTCTGCGGAATCAAGGTCACCCCGAGGCCACCGGTCACGCACTGCACGGCTGTTGCCAGCGATGCCGCGCGAGTGTTCGAGAGTGCGATTTTGAACCCTGCCCTGCGGCAGACGTCGAGCGTCTGGTCCCGCAAGCAGTGGCCCTCGTCGAGCAGCAGCAACGGCAGTTGCGCCAGCGTGGTGGGCGACACCCGGCTCTTCCCGGCCAACGGATGCCCGGCCGGCACGGCAAGGACGAAGTCTTCGTTGTAGATCGGCACCTCGGTGACGCCGCTGCTGTCGGCCGGTAAGGCGATCAGCGCCGCGTCCAGTGCTCCGTCCCGCAGGGCGATCAGCAGCCGCCCGGTCTGGTCTTCGGTGACCGACAAGCTCAGTGCGGGCAGTGCACGGCCCAGCCCGGCCAGCAGCGACGGCAGCACGTAGGGCGCCACCGTGGGAATCAGGCCCAGGCGGATCGTGCCCTGCAGCGGGTCGGACGCCCCGGCGGCGACCGCGGTGAATGTGGTGACGGCCTCGATGACCGCGCGCGCGTACGGCAGCAGCTGCTGTCCCTCGGTGGTCAGAAACAGTCGGCGGGTGGACCGCTCGATCAGGCTGACGCCAAGCCCAGCCTCCAGTGCCGCCAAGGCCTGCGACAGGGTCGACTGGCTGACCCCGAGAGCCGTTGCGGCAGTGCCGAAGTGCTGCTTCTCGGCCACCGCGACGAAAGTGCGCAGACCAGCCAGTGTCGGTTGATAACTCTTATCGGCCATACCTATTAGTGTAGTGGGATATATCACCTTTAATTCAAGATCGGTTTTCGGCAGTATGGAGATACATCACATTCGTCTGCGTAAATCTGATCTTTTAAAGGAGTGACATGGCCCTGTTGACCATTGGCGACCAGTTCCCCGCCTACCAGCTGACGGCGCTGGTCGGCGGCGATCTGTCGAAGGTCGACGCCAAGCAGCCCGAGGACTACTTCACCGCCGTCTCCCACGACGACCACCCCGGTAAGTGGCGCGTCGTCTTCTTCTGGCCCAAGGACTTCACGTTCGTGTGCCCGACCGAAATCGCCGCGTTCGGCAAGCTGAACGACGAGTTCGAGGACCGCGACGCGCACGTGTTCGGCGTGTCGGTGGACAGCGAATTCGTGCACTTCCAGTGGCGGGCCCAGCACGAGGATCTCAAGCAACTGCCGTTCCCGATGCTGTCCGACATCAAGCGGGAGCTGGTGGCTGCCACCGGAGCGCTCAACGCCGACGGCGTCGCCGACCGGGTGACGTTCATCGTCGACCCGAACAACGAGGTCCAGTTCGTCTCGGTGACCGCGGGATCGGTCGGCCGCAACGTCGACGAGGTGCTGCGGGTGCTCGATGCGTTGCAGTCCGACGAGCTGTGTGCCTGCAACTGGCGCAAGGGTGACCCGACGCTGGACGCCGGTGAACTGCTGAAGGCGTCGTAGGTGAACCCTCGATGAGCATCGACAACCTCAAATCGGCGCTGCCGGAGTACGCCAAGGATCTCAAGCTCAACCTCGGCTCGATCACCCGCAGCACGGTGCTCAGCACCGAACAGCTATGGGGCACACTGCTGGCCAGCGCGGCGGCAACCCGCAACAGCCAGGTGCTGGCCGACATCGGCGCCGACGCGGCCGACAACCTGTCGGCCGAGGCGTACCAGGCGGCGCTGGGCGCGGCGGCCATCATGGGAATGAACAACGTGTTCTATCGCGGCCGCGGTTTCCTGGAGGGCAAGTATGACGACCTGCGTGCCGGCTTGCGGATGAACATCATCGCCAATCCCGGTGTGGACAAAGCCAACTTCGAACTGTGGTCGTTCGCGGTGTCGTCGATCAACGGCTGCTCGCACTGCGTCGTCGCGCACGAGCACACGTTGCGGGAGGCGGGCGTCGAGCGCGAGACGATCTTGGAGGCGCTGAAGGTGGCGTCGATCGTCGCCGGTGTCGCGCAGGCGGTCACCGCGTCGCAGGCCCTGGCCACGGTGGGATAGGCCTTATGGCGTGGGTCGAGCATGTGATCTGGTGGCAGGTCTATCCGCTCGGCTTTGTCGGCGCCTATCCCGCCGAACAGCCGCCGACCGCGGACGAGCACCGGCTGCGGCGGGTCGCGCAGTGGTTCGACCACGCCATCGAGCTGGGCGCTTCCGGGATTGCGTTGGGGCCTATCTTCGCCGCCCGCAGCCACGGCTACGACACCACCGACCACTACCGCATCGACCCGCGGCTCGGTGACGACGCCGACTTTGATCACCTGATTGCCGAGGCGCACCGCCGCGGGCTGCGGGTCCTGCTCGACGGGGTGTTCAACCACGTCGGCGTCGACTTCCCGCGCTACCGACAGGCGTTGCAGGACAACACCTCCGACGGCTGGTTTCGCGGCCGCCCGGGCGGTTTCGCCACGTTCGAAGGCCACGGCGACCTGATCGGGCTGAACCACGACAACCCCGAGGTCGCTGAATACGTCGCCGACGTCATGGCGCACTGGCTGCGGCGGGGCGCCGACGGTTGGCGGTTGGACGCGGCGTATGCGGTGCCGCCGTCGTTTTGGGCGACGGTGCTGCCTAAGGTGCGGGACGCCCATCCCGACGCCTGGTTCGTCGCCGAGCTGATCCACGGGGACTACGCAGCGGTGGTGCGCGATACCGGCTTCGACTCCGCGACCCAATACGAGCTGTGGAAGGCGATCTGGAGCAGCCTGAACGACGGCAACTTCTACGAGCTGGACTGGGCGCTCCAGCGGCACAACGACTTTCTGGCCGGCTTTGCGCCGCTGACATTCCTGGGTAACCACGACGTCACCCGCATCGCCAGCCAGCTCGTTAATCCCCGCCATCTGGCCCACGCCCTGGTGATTCTGATGACGGTTGGCGGCGTCCCCAGCGTCTATGCCGGTGACGAGTTGGGCGCACGCGGAATCAAGGAACAGCGGTTCGGCGGCGACGACGACGTGCGACCGGAATTCGGCTCTCCGCCGCTGCAACTGGATGCGCAGGCGACTGAGGTCTGGGCCTTGCACCAGTTCCTGATCGGGCTGCGCCGCCGCCACCCGTGGCTGCACGGGGCCACGACGACGGCCTTGCGGTTGGACAATCACCACTACGTGTACCAGACGCGGCGTGGCGACGACGCGTTGATCGCGGCGCTCAACATCGACGCCGCACCGCTGCACCTGCGACTGAGCAAGCTGGGTATCGGCCGCGCAGAGGTGATCGCCGGCACCGCGGCCCCGCCGCAGCAGACGGTCGACGCGGTCGACGTCGAGCCGCACGGATGGCGCATTCTGCGGCCGGTGCCCTAGAGTCGCGCCACGGTCTGCGGGTCTTCTTCGCCGCCGTAATACTGGTCCAGCACCGCCACGAAATCACCGTTCTCCGTTGTCGCACGGGCGAAGAGTGTCATCGACGACCGCACTTTGAGGTCGTCGGGTGAGCCGACGATCTGGGTGATCGAACGGCCTTCGACCTCAGTGAGCAGCCGGGCGCATTCACGCAGCCGAGAACCCAGCACCTCGTGGTCGAGGTAGGCGCGGGCCTCGTCGATCGAGCCGATCGCGTACCGCGCCGCCGTCGGACTGCTGCCGAGCCCGGCGATCTGCGGGAACACGAACCAGATCCAGTGGGTACGTTTGCGGCCGTCGCGCAGCTCGTCGAGCACAGTGTGGTAGACCCGAGCCTGCGCGTCGACGAAACGCTGCAGGTCGAACGGATCGCTTCCGATTGCCATGTCTCCACCGTGGCATAGTTCTGCGGCTGCGAGGAGGTATCGATGGCGATCGAGCGACGGTGGCCGAAAGTCCGCGACCTCGCGCCGCTGATCCGGTTCCGCCGGCCGCGCCTCGACCACGCCCAGCGTCGACTCGACATCGCGCTGACCATTCACGACCTGCGGCGCATCGCCCAACGGCGCACCCCTAGAGCGGCTTTCGACTACGCCGACGGCGCTGCGGAAGCCGAGATATCACTGCGACGGGCGCGAGACGCGTTCCGCGACATCGAATTTCACCCGGCCATTTTGCGTGACGTCAGCACCGTGCGCACCGGCTGGGACGTCCTCGGCCGGCCGGTCAGCTGGCCCGTCGCGATCGCGCCGACCGGTTTCACCCGGTTGATGCGCACCGAGGGCGAGCTCGCCGGCGCGCGGGCCGCGGCAGCGGCCGGTATCCCGTTCTCGTTGTCGACGCTGGGAACCGCGTCCATCGAAGACGTGGCGCACGCTGTTCCGCACGCTCGCAGGTGGTTTCAGCTCTACATGTGGCGTGACCGCGAGCGGTCGATGGCGCTGGTGCGCCGCGCGGCGGACGCCGGGTTCGACACCCTGCTGGTCACCGTCGACGTTCCGGCGGCAGGGGCGCGGCTGCGTGACACCCGCAACGGCATGGCGATTCCGCCGGCGCTGACACTGCGCACGGTGCTCGATGCCGCCCGTCGCCCGCACTGGTGGTTCGATCTGCTGACCACCGAGCCGCTGTCCTTCGCGTCGCTGGATCGCTGGTCGGGCACCGTCGGCGAATACCTGGACAGCATGTTCGACCCCAGCGTCACGTTCACCGACCTGGCGTGGATCAAAGATCAGTGGCCCGGCAAGCTGGTCGTCAAGGGAATTCAGACGCTCGACGACGCATGCGCCGCGGTGGACAGCGGCGCCGACGGCATCGTGCTGTCCAATCACGGCGGCCGCCAACTGGACCGCGCGCCAGTGCCTTTCCACCTGCTGCCCTCGGTCGCGCGGGCGGTGGGTGGCCGCACCGAGATCCTGCTCGACACCGGGATCATGTCCGGCGCCGACATCGTCGCCGCCATTGCGCTGGGTGCGCGGTGCACGCTGATCGGGCGGGCCTACCTCTACGGGCTGATGGCCGGCGGCGAAGCCGGGGTCCGGCGTGCCCTCGACATCCTCTTCGACCAGCTGACCCGCACCATGCGGCTGCTCGGAGTGACCTGCCTCGAGGAGTTGTCGCCCAAGCATGTGACCCAGCTGCGACGGCTGGCGCCGGTGCCTGATCAATGAGAGCTCACGTTGGCAGGCGACTTTCCCATGTCGCAGTCGCATGGCATAATCGAACGCATGTTCGGAACAGCGGCTGGTGCGATGGACTCGCCAGAGGTCATCGCGCGCTTCGATGAGCTTTTCGAGCGGCGGCATCCCTCGACGACGCCGCAGTCGACGTCGCTGGTGGACCGGATCTGTGCGTCGTCGCGGGCGGAGAACCAAGCCGCCGCTGCACAACTGGTGGCGATCGGTGAATTGTTCGGTTATCGGCTCTCACGCTGCTCGGACACCGAAGATTGGGCGGTCGACACCTGCGATGCGGTGACCGCCGAGGTGGCCGCGGCACTGCGGATCAGCCAGGCATTGGCCGGTTCCCGGTTGCGATATGCCCGCGCGCTGCGCGAACGGCTACCCAAGGTGGGGGCGGTCTTTCGCGCCGGCGACATCGACTACCGGCTGTTCCAGACGATCGTGTATCGGACCGATTTGATCACCGATCCCGACGTGCTGGCCGCCGTGGACGCGGTCCTCGCCGCCGCGGTGCCGCGCTGGCCGTCGATGACCCAGGGCCGGCTGGCCGGCCAAGTCGACAAGATTGTGGCCAAAGCCGATCGCGATGCGCTGCGGCGGCGGCTCGAGCGCTATGCCGATCGGGAGTTCTCGATCTGGGATGGCGGTGACGGGCTCACCGAGGTCTTCGGCAGACTGTTCAACACCGATGCCCGTGCACTGGATACGCGGCTGGATGCGTTGGCCGCCACCGTGTGTTCAGATGACCCGCGTACCTACAAAGAGCGCCGCGCTGACGCGCTGGGTGCGCTGGCGGCCGGGGCCGACCGGATCGAGTGCCGCTGCGGACGACGCGACTGCCCGGCGAGTGATCGGCCCGGGGCTCGCCCGGTGGTGATTCACGTGATCGCCGAGCAGGCCACCCTTGACGGTCGCAGCACCGCCCCGGCATCCCAGATCGGCGCCAATGCCCTCATCCCTGCCGAACTGGTGACCGAGCTTGCCCGCACGGCCAAGTTGCAGCCGTTGATTCATCCCACCGACGCGGCGCCCGAACACAGCTACATGCCCTCGCGGGGATTGGCGGATTTCGTTCGCTGCCGGGATTTGACGTGCCGATTCCCCGGTTGTGACCGGCCCGCGATGAACTGCGACGTCGACCACACCATCCCCTACGCCAACGACGGGCTCACGCACGCCTCGAACCTCAAATGCCTTTGCCGGCAACACCATTTGGTAAAGACCTTCTGGGCTTGGCGCGACCAACAGCTGCCCGATGGCACGGTGATCTGGACCTCCCCCACCGGGCACACCTACGTCACCACCCCGGGCAGCGCGCTGCTGTTCCCCAGCCTGTGCGCACCGACCGGCGAGCTCGAGCCACCCGAGCCGACCCGCACCGGCCAGTGCACTGATCGCGGCCTCATGATGCCCAAACGCCGTCGCACCCGCGCCGAAAACCGCGCGGCGCGTATAGCCGCCGAACGCCGACAAAACCACAACGCCCGCACCGCACGCCGCACCCAACGCCCCAGCTACTTCAGCACCGCACCACCCAGCGACGACGACGATCCCCCACCCTTCTGACGATCAAGCACAAGCCCCTGCCCTAAGCCAGACAGTGTGCCGGGGCACACGACGGTGCCGCGACGGTGTTGACACGAAGGAGTTCGCTAACCGCTTTTTGCAGGCGCAGCAGCGCGTTTCAAGTGGGTCTGGCATTGCTCGCAAACGAATGATTGTTGGCTGACCGGCACCAGCCGCACATGCTGGCAGTGGTGACACCTCACCTTTGTGCACCCCTCCTGCGCATCAGCCTTCTTCTGCGGTGCGCCCTGCAGGCTCGCTTCGTAGTTGAGGAGGGCCGCGAATTGCAGCGCATTCATTGTCGCGCAGCCAGGACGATTCAAAACGCCGGCTAGCCATGAGATTCGGGCGTCGAAGGCGCCATGCGCCGCCGCGGAGTAAACGAAGTTCGTGTCTGGCCCTTTGATCGTCACATGGACTTGCCGATCGTCGCTGTGGTCAGTCTTAGTGCCGGTGTTTTTGACCTTGGCGCTGAGCCCTCCCAGCGGAATACGCGGAGCGTCCTTCTCGTAGCCCTTGATCGGCTCGGTCCTGGTGATGCGAAGCTCCTCGAACTCAGCGACGACGCCATCCGCACGATCCTCTGCTCTGGGGTCAAAACCGAGGACCCGCTTGATGGCTGCGAACTGCAGGCGACGGCAAATCTGAGTCATCGCGAAAGCGAGAACAACGATTGGGGCCAAACCGATCTGGCTGAGAGCGATTCGGGGAGCGACTCCCAGTGCGATCTCGATGCCTATGATGACGCCGGCCAGGACGAACGTGATCAGCATGCCGATCCCTATGAAGCTCCCCATCTCCTGGCGCAGTACCGCCATCTCCTTTCTATTGAGTCTGCTCGGGGACCGGGCCATGCAAGAATCCTTCCTGGCGAATGTCGCCCATCTTGCGCCGATGCGGCGCGCGGTAGTTGGCAATCCGCAGAATGCGGCACGACGCTGGAACAATTCTTTATGTTTGTTGCGGTCTGTGCCGTCGGTGTTGGAACGGTCGGCGTCTCGGTGGCCGAAGTGTCCGTTTCGACTCGATCTGCACCAGCCTGGCGGCTTTTTGGTGTCCCTCACCCTGCGGCCCCACCCGCCGCTGACGCCGATCCCGTTTCACCCGTGGTACCGGTCACCTCGCTAAGCGGCGCGGTCGACGAGGGATTACGGCAAAACGCATCCGGCCATGACGGCTGTGCTTGAGAATCGGGGTCCGGAATCCAGGAAGGCACAGATGCGTCAGAGGCGATTCATGCGTGGTGTGCGCCAAGCCCTTGTCGTGGTCGGCGCAGTGTTTGCCGTCGCACTGCCCAGCGCCGGTGAAGCAACCGCCGACGGCCCGGTGGTGCTGAAGAGCCGATTAGGCGACGTGTGTCTGGACGCAACGGGTGCCAACTGGCCGAGCCAAGTAGTGGTCAACCCCTGCAACGGAGCGGACTCTCAGCGCTGGAATGCGACCGCTGACCAGAGACTGGAGAGCGCGGCCTTCCCTGGGAGGTGCCTGACCATGCCAAGTGAAACTGCAGGGGTAACGCGCCTCAATACCTGTTGGACCGGCCAGCATTGGACCGTTCAGCCGGACGGCCGGATCACGACGGTCTACGGTACGTGCCTCACCGTCTTGGGCGGCCCGGATCCGGGCACGTCGGTCGCCGCCCGCAACTGCAACGGCGGACCCGAGCAGGGTTGGGATACTGGTACCTGACGAGGAGCTCCCAATGCAGACCACTTGGGCGGGCGCCCCACTGCAGAAGCGGCGCGAGAATCGCAAAGACCGCGTGTCAGCGTTCCCGCACCAGGCGGCGTTCCTGCTCGACAATCCGTTGCGGCGCAGGCAGTCAGACCTGGCCACATCGTCGACGTCATCGGCTTGACCGGAACCGAACATGTCCTCGAAGTCGGGCCCGGCTCCGGCTCTTACAGCGTGCACATCGCTCGCCGGCGCACCGGCGGCCGGCTCGAATCGTTCGCCCTGCTTCCGGATAGCCACGCGGGGCGTTTGCTAGACACAAATTGTCGCCGGTGTGAGAATTGGCGTCGGCCGTCGAGCCGGTAGGAGGCTGCGTGTCACGGATCTTCCTGAGCCACGCCAGCGCCGACAATCGTGAAGCGATAGCGCTGAAAAGGTGGCTGGTCGAGCAGCGCCCCGGTTTGGCCAACGAAATCTTTCTCGACATCGACCCCGACTCGGGCCTGCAAGTCGGCACGCGGTGGAAGGGCCAGCTGTTCGAGAGCACCTCCCGGTGTGAAGCCGTCATCTGTTTGCTGTCAGCCCGCTGGGAGAGTTCCCACGAATGCAAGACCGAATATCGCACCGCCGAAGGCTTGGGCAAACAAATCCTCGTCGCCCGCCTCGAGGACTCCGGCAACACCGACATCACCGGCGACTGGCAACGCTGCGATCTGTTCGCCGACGGGGCAGGCACCGACATCGAGGTGCCAGGCGGGGAACCTGTGCGGTTCAACACGGCCGCGCTGTACCGGCTGCGCAAAGCACTTGAAGGCGCCGGCATGGCGCCGGAGAACTTCCTCTGGCCACCAAAACAAGATCCCCAGCGTGCGCCATATCGAGGTTGGGAGCCGTTCACCGACATCGACGCCGGAATCTTCTTCGGCCGCGACGCCGCCATCGTGCATGGACTCGATGAACTACGGTCCATGCGGTTTCGGCTGCTGGCAACGCTTTCCGGGCAGAAAACGCTGTTCGTCGTGTTGGGTCCCTCCGGCAGCGGCAAATCGTCATTTCTGCGCGCCGGGCTGATTCCGCGGCTGCAGCGCGAAGACCGCCGCTTCCTTGTACTGGGAGTGCTGCGCCCGGAAGCCGCGGCGCTGACCGGCGAACAAGGTCTAGCCGCCGCCATCGAAGCCGGCCGCCGGTCGGTGGGACTCGCCGGGCCGCCGCTGGGGGCACTCAAGGCCGCGCTCAGCGACCCCGAGCAGGCCTGCCAGCTGTTAGCTGAGATCCGAACCACCGCTGCCGCACGCCTGCACGATGCGGAAGAGGACAGCGGCGCCCCGACGCTGGTACTGCCGTTGGATCAAGCCGAGGAGCTGTTCTCCGCCAGCGCTGGGGAACAGGCGGAGCAGTTGTTGTTGTTGCTGGCTGAAGTTCTCAGGCGCCTGAATTCCGACGACATCGGGTTGATCGTGGCCGCGACCATTCGCACCGATCGCTTCGAGGTGATGCAGAATCATCCCGCGCTGGACGGGTTGGGCACGGTGTTGTTCGACGACCTGAAAGCGATGCCGCCGACCCAGTTCGAGAGGGTCATCACCGGCCCGGCGGAACGCGCCGGCGAAGGCGGGCAACGCTTGACTATCGCGCCGGACCTGGTCACCACCCTGCTCGCCGAAGCCGCTGAGGGCGCCGACACCTTGCCGCTGCTGGCCTTGACCCTCGCCCAGCTCTACCGCGACTACGCCAGCACCGGAGAACTGACGCTGGCGCACTACCACTCCATGGGCGGCATGCGCCGGGTCGTGCAGTCGACCGTCAGCGAGATCCTGGTCGCCGACCCCGACCAGCGGGCCGCCCAACTGCAGCTGTTGCGTGCGGCGTTCGTCCCCTGGCTGGCCACCATCAACCCCGACAACGACCAACCGCTTCGCCGGGTCGCGCGCTACCGCGATCTGCCGGCGGACAGCCGTCCGCTCATCGATGCGTTGGTGGAAAAGCGGTTGCTGGTGCGCGACACCCGTGAGGGTGAGGCGGTGATCGAAGTCGCGCTGGAAAGCCTGCTGCGGCAGTGGGACGAGCTGGCCGGTTGGCTGCGCGAGGAACGTCAACAGCTCACCACCGCGGACGACGTCGAGCGCAACGCCACCGCGTGGAGCACTCATGACCATGACCCGGCCTGGCTGCTGAGTGGGACCCGGCTCACCGACGCCGAAACACTGGCTAACAGAATGGGATTCAGCGAACGACTGGCCGGTGCCCGTACCTATCTGACGGCGTCGCGGGATCTGGAGAATCAGCGACTGGCCGCTGAGGAACAACAACGCCAAGCCGAACTCCAGCACGCCCAGGAACGTCAGCGCACCGCCGAATCACACGCCGGCGCCATGCGCAAACGCGCCCGCGTCTTGCTTGCCGTCGCTGTCGTCGCGGTCATTGCCGCTGCTGCGGCTGTCGTCGGGTTCGTCCAGAACAACGCCGCGACGAAGCGGGCTCAGGCCGGTGCGCGCCAAGCGGTCGCACTGCGACTGGTTTCCGACGCCGCCGACTTGCTCGCTCAGCACCGAGCCGGCGGCGACACCCGCGCGTTTCAGGAGCTGCTGGCCGCCCACGCGCTGGCGGATCGGATACCCGGCGCCGGCATGCTCGACGCCGCGGTGGCCCGCTTGACCACCGCCAAGATCGTCGACGTGGGCGGTGGGGTCAACAGTGTGGCGATCAGCCCAGACGGAAAGCGCATCGCCGCCGCTGTCGACGACAACACGATTCGGCTGTTCGACGCCGGCAGCGGCCAACCCGTCGGTTATCCCATGTTCGGCCACACCGCCGCAGTGAACACTGTGACGTTCAGTCTGGACGGCAAATGGTTGGCCTCGGGCAGCGACGATCACACAGTGCGGCTGTGGAAAGTTGACACCGGGCAACCCGTCGGCCGACCGCTCACCGGCCACACCGGGTCGGTGCAGACGGTGACGTTCAGTCCGGACGGGCATCGGCTGGCCTCGGGCGGTCACGACAACACCGTGCGGCTGTGGAACCTCGATACCGGTCGACAGATCGGCGACCCGCTCGGCGGAATCACTGACTGGGTGAACAGTGTGGCGTTCAGCCCCGACGGCCACCGGCTGGCGTCGGGCGGACGCGATGGCCTGAAGATGTGGAATGCCGATACCGGCCAATCGATGAGTGCGTCGCCGGCCGGGCCCAGCGCCGCGTGGAATTCTGTCGCTTTCAGCCCGGACGGACACCGCCTGGCCGCCGCCAGCGATGACAAGGTGCAGCTGTGGGACGCCGACACCGGCCTACCGATCGGCGACCCGCTGACCGGTCATACGGCGGCGGTGACCAGTGTGGCGTTCAGCCCGGATGGGCGCCGATTGGTCTCCGGCAGTCAGGACAAAACCTTGCGGGTATGGAATGCCGACACGGGACAGCTCGTCGAAGCTCCCCTTGCCGGGCACGCCGACTGGGTGACCAGTGTGGCCTTCGCCCCGGACGGCCATCATGTGGTCTCCGCCAGCGCCGACCGCACCGTGCGGGAGTGGGACACCGCTCCCGGCGCACCCCTGGCCACGCTGCCCATGATCGGTGCGGTATCTGACGCCGTAACCAGCGTCGGCTTCAGCCCTGACGGCCGTCGGCTGGCCTCGGGCAGTTGGGACAACACGGTGCGGGTGCGCGACGCCGACACCGGCCGAATCCTGGCGACCCTCAACGGGCACGACAATTGGGTGACCAGTGTGGTTTTCAGTCCGGACGGGCATCGGCTGGCATCAGGCAGCCGGGACAGCACAGTGCGGGTCTGGAATGCCGATACCGGGCAACTTCTGGTGACCCTGAAGGGGCACCGCGACACGGTGAACAGCGTGGCGTTCAGTCCCGACGGGCACCGGGTGGCGTCCGGCAGCGACGACCACACGGTGCGGGTGTGGAACGCCGACACCGGGCAAGCCCTCACCACCCTCACCGACCACACCGCGGCGGTCGAGAGCGTCACATTCAGCCCTGATGGCCGCCAGCTGGCCAGCGGTGCGATAAACGTGGTGCTGTCCGATGCCGGCACCGGCCGCCCACTACGCACGCTGATCGGGCACAAGCAATCGGTCAACAGCGTCGGATACTCACCAAACGGGCGTTGGCTTGCCTCCGCAAGCGACGATGCGACGGTACGGATCTGGCGGCCTGATACCGGACAAACGGTCGCCGCCCTCGATCACCCCAAAGCGGTGAGCAGCGTCGCATTCGCCCCGGACGGGCAGCGGCTGGCCAGCGGCGGCTGGGACAACACCGTGCGGCTGTGGTCCTGGAACGGTGACACGGCGCAGCCTTTCGGCGCACCGATGAGCGGCTACACCACCACCAGCGGCCTGGCGGCTGTGTCAAGTGTGGCGTTCAGCCCGGACGGGCAGACCATGGCTCAAGGCGACTATGACGGCACCATCCGGCGGTGGCCGGCGGTGGCCACTCGAGAACTGCTCTGCAGCAAACTCGCCACCAACATGAGCCGGCAGCACTGGCATGACTGGGTGGCCGCCGACACCGGCTATGAAATCCAATGCCCGGGTCTGCCGATCCCGGCGGACGACGGGCAATCGTCGCCCCTTCCCGGCCAGACCCAGCTCCCGTTCGACGGACTCAGCCATCCGCAAGCGATCACCGTCGACCACTCCGGTGCTGTCTATGTCGCCGATACCGGCAACAACCGCGTGCTCAAACTCCCGGCCGGGGCGACCAAGCACCAAACGCTGTTGAGTGGGCTGAATCAGCCCGACGGGGTGGCCGTCGACAGCACCGGCATCCTCTACGTCGCCGAAGCAGGAACGAACCGGATCCTGCGAGTGCCCGCCGGATCCACTCAGCCCACGCCGGTGCTCACCAATCTCAACCACCCCACCGACGTCGCTGTCGACACCGCCGACGACGTGTACGTGGTCGACTCTGGGAACAGGCGGGTGCTCAGACTGGCTGTCGGCGCCACCTGCCCTGCACCCCTGCCCTTCGATGACGTCGGCAAACCCAATGCGCTGGCGGTCGACGGCAAGCACACCGTTTACGTCACGACGGAGGAGGACGGCGCCAACGGCAAGGTGCTCGCTGTGCCCGAGGGGGCGGATCACAGCACCGCGCTCCCGGTCGCCGGCATCGATGCTGGTGCCATTACCGCCGACGCCGGCGGGAACCTCTACGTGAGCACCTTCGGTGCGGTAGCCGAGCTGCCGGTGGGCGAAAGCGCGCCGACCGCTTTGCCCTTCAGCGGACTGAAGGGCGCTCCGGCGGTCGCGGTCGACACCAGCGGAGACCTCTACGTCGCGGACACCGAGAACAGTCGGGTCTTCATGCGGCACACCACACCAATGAGATGACGTGTGCGGAACAAATCCGCTCCCACCAAGGTTGAGCCCCACAGGCTGAACTTTGGAGGATTGATGGCTGAAGCCACGTCAGTGCCGGTTTTGTTCGTCAGCGACCCGGTAGTACTGCCCGGCATGGTTGTTCCGATTGCTCTCGACGACGCCGCCCGCGCGGCCGTCGACGCCGCCCGGGCCACCGAGTCGGGCAAGCTGCTGATCGCGCCGCGGCTGGACGACCGCTACCCCTCCTATGGGGTGCTGGCGTCGATCCTGCAGGTTGGGACGCGTTGCCGGGGGCGGGGCCGCCGCGGTGGTGCGCGGCGAACGCCGGGCGCACATCGGCGTGGGAACCGCCGGGCCGGGCGCCGCGCTCTGGGTGGAGGTGACCGAGGTGGAGCGCCCCGAGCCCAGTAACGAGACGGACGAGACCCGCGCGCTGGCCGCCGAGTACAAGAAGCTGCTGCTGGCGATGCTGCAACGGCGCGAGGCCTGGCAGATCGTCGACGTCGTCAACCGGCTGACCGACCCGTCCGCGCTGGCCGACACGTCGGGCTACGCGTCGTATCTGACCGACGTGCAGAAGCGGCAGCTGCTGGAGACCGAGAACGTCGCCGAACGGCTGCGGGTGCTGATCGACTGGACCGGCGAGCACCTCGCCGAAACCGAGGTCAACGACAAGATCGCCGAAGACGTGCGGGCCGGTATGGAAAAGCAGCAGAAGGAGTTTCTGCTGCGCCAGCAGCTGGCGGCGATCCGCAAGGAGCTTGGTGAATTGGGCCGGAGGGCCAGGAAAACCCTGACGATTATCGGGCCCGGGTGGAGGCGGCCGAGCTGCCGGAGAAGGTCCGGGAGGCTGCGCTGCGTGAGGTCGGCAAGCTGGAACGCGCCAGCGACCAGAGCCCCGAGGGCGGCTGGATCCGCACCTGGCTGGACACCGTGCTCGAGCTGCCCTGGAACACGAGGACCGAGGATTCGGCCGACCTGACGGCCGCCCGGCAAGTCTTGGACGCCGATCACCACGGCCTTGACGACGTCAAGGACCGCATCGTCGAGTACCTGGCGGTGCGGGCCCGTCGCGCCCAGCGCGGGCTGCAGATGGTCGGCGGCCGCGGCTCCGGTGCGGTGATGGTGCTGGCCGGCCCACCCGGTGTCGGCAAGACGTCGCTGGGCGAAAGCGTGGCCCGCGCGCTGGGCCGCACATTTGTGCGCGTCGCCCTGGGCGGGGTACGGGACGAGGCCGAGATCCGCGGGCACCGGCGCACCTACGTCGGCGCCCTGCCCGGCCGTATCGTGCGCGCCATCGGCGAGGCCGGCTCGATGAACCCCGTGGTGCTGCTCGACGAAATCGACAAGGTCGGGTCCGACTTCCGCGGCGACCCGTCAGCCGCCCTGCTCGAGGTGCTGGACCCGGCGCAGAACCACACCTTCCGCGACCACTATCTAGACCTCGACCTGGACCTCTCGGACGTCGTGTTCCTGGCCACGGCCAATGTGATCGACAACATCCCGTCGGCGTTGCTGGACCGCATGGAGCTGGTGCAGATCGATGGTTACACCGAGGACGACAAGGTCGCGATCGCGCGGGACTTCCTGCTGCCGCGGCAGCGCGAACGGGCCGGGCTGACCGTCGACGACGTCACCGTCACCGACGCGGCGCTGCGCAAAATCGCCGCCGACTACACCCGTGAGCCCGGCGTTCGGCAGTTCGAGCGGCTGCTGGCCAAGGCGCTGCGCAAGGTCACCACCAAACTGGCCGTGGATCCGGCGACACAAACCGTCGACGAGCCGGACTTGGTCGGTTACCTCGGCCGGCCACGGTTCACCCCGGAGTCGGCCGAGCGCACTGCGGTGCCGGGCGTGGCGACCGGGCTGGCGGTGACCGGGCTGGGCGGCGACGTGCTCTACATCGAGGCCGGCGCTACTGAATCAGATGGGCCGGGTGGCGGATCCTTACAGCTGACCGGCCAGCTCGGTGAGGTGATGAAGGAATCCGCGCAGATCGCGCTGTCCTACGTGCGCTCGCACGCGGCGGACCTGGGCGTCGATCCGCAGATGCTGGACCGGCGCATCCACGTTCACGTGCCCGCCGGCGCGGTGCCCAAAGACGGCCCGTCGGCCGGGGTGACGATGGTGACGGCACTGGTCTCGATGGCCACCGGGCGCCAGGTCCGCGCCGACGTCGGGATGACCGGCGAGGTGACGCTGAACGGTCGGGTGCTGCCGATCGGCGGCGTCAAGCAGAAGCTGCTGGCCGCCCAGCGCGCCGGACTGTCGACGGTGTTCATTCCGCAGCGCAACGAGCCGGATCTCGACGACGTGCCGGCCGAGGTGCTCGACGCGCTGGATGTGCAGCCGATGACCGACGTCGCCGAGATCGTCGCGCGGGCTCTGGAGCCGGCGGACGTCGCCACTGCGGCCGCCTGACCGGCCGCCCCCGGTCACGCTGGCGTGACGTTCGCCGCCGGGTGCCACGCTGGCGTGACGTTCGCCGCAACGTTTAACGGTGTCTAGGCTCCACGCATGCCCTACGAAGTCGAGCTGGCCGAGCGGATTCGCGAACTGCTGGCTACGCACAAGGGTGTCGAGGAGAAGGCGATGTTCGGCGGTCTCGCCTTCTTGATCAACGGACACCTGGCGGTGGCCGCCAGCGGTCAAGGTGGGTTGATGGCCCGGGTCCCGCCGGACGACGCCGACGCGCTGCTGCAACGTCCGCAGGTCAGTGCGATGGTCATGCGGGGCCGGGAACTTCGCGGCTGGCTGCGAGTCGACGCCGACGCGCTGAGAACCACCCGGCAGCTGCGGTCCTGGGTGAGCCGCAGCGCCGACTACGCGCGCAGCCTGCCCCCGAAGTGACCGGTTGGTGAAACGGCGCTACGGGTACGCGCTGGCCTATGGACAGACGCCGCGAGCTGGTTCGACGACTGCTGAAGGTCGCCGGCACCACCTACGCGGCCGAGGCGGGTGTCCGGCTCAACGACAAACCCATGCCGCTTTTTCAGCTGCTGGTGCTGTGCATGCTGGCCAGCAAGCCGATCGACGCGGCGATCGCCATGCAGGCCGGCCACGAATTGTTCAAGGCGGGTCTGCGCACGCCCAAAGCGGTGCTGGCCGCCGACCGGCGCACCGTGATCAGCGCATTCGGGCGCGCCCACTATGTGCGTTACGACGAAAGCTCAGCCACCCGACTCGCCGACATCGCCGAACGGGTCCGCGACGAATACTCCGGTGACTTGCGCGAACTCGCGCAGCGCGGGCAGCACGACGTCGGAGCCGCCAAGAAGCTCCTCAAACAGTTCAAAGGCATCGGTGACACCGGCGCGGACATCTTTCTGCGCGAAGTACAAGACGAATGGACTTGGGCCAGGCCGTACTTCGACAAGCGCGCTACCGCCGCGGCCAAAAAACTCGGACTGCCGGCCGAACCGGCTGAGTTGAGCCGCCTGGCGCCGCGCCACAACGCCCGGCTGGCCGCAGCGCTGGTGCGGGCGTCGCTGGACGACGATGTGCGTCGCCAAGTGACCCGGTGACCGTGCGGATCGGCACGTCCGGGTGGTCGTATGACCACTGGACAGACGCGCTGTACCGGCCGGGTCTGCCCGCCGCGCGCCGGTTGGGCCGGTACATCGAGGTATTCGACACCGTCGAGCTGAACGCCAGCTTCTACCGCTGGCCGAAGGATTCGACGTTCGCCGGCTGGCGCGCCCAGCTACCGGACGGGTTCACCATGTCGGTCAAGGCGCACCGTGGGCTGACGCACTACCGGCGGCTGGCCAACCCGCAACCCTGGATCGAGCGGTTCGAACGCTGCTGGCAGGCACTGGGCGACCGCCACGGTGTGCTGCTGGTGCAGCTGCATCCCGGCCAGGCCCGCGACGACGACCGCCTGGACTCCTTTTTGGCCCTCGTTCCGCCGTCGATACGGGTGGCCGTCGAGCTGCGGCACCCGTCGTGGAACGATCCCGCGGTTTACGCGCTGCTGGAACACCGGCACGCGGCCTACGTGGTGATGAGCGGCGCGGGGCTGCCGTGCATACCTTGCGCCACCACCGATCTGGTGTACATCCGGATGCACGGACCCGACCCCGACTCGATGTACGCCGGTTCTTATCCGGCTGACGACCTCCGCCGATGGGCTGACCGGCTCGTCGCCTGGGGCGACGAAGGCAGAGACGTCTGGATGTACTTCAACAACGACCCGGGCGGCCACGCAGTGCGAAACGCCTTGACGCTCCGCAACTTTCTTCGCTGAGCGACGCCGTCAGTCCAACGGTGTCCAGCCGCGATCGATCACCGCCGGGAGGCGCAGCACCGCAAGGCGGTCCCGCTCGGCGCGCCTGCGCTTGATCCGCAATCGCGCGTCCGGTGGCATGGTCAGCAGCTCGTCGCAGCTCAAATAGTAGATGTCACCGACGGTGTCGATCAGGTCGGCCGAGACGCGTCGAGACCCCAACTCGCGCAGCGTCATCCGGAGCTCGTGGGTGAATCGCATGGTGGTGTCGTAGGCGAGTTCACGGGAGGTACGGGCGTTGGCCGAAACCCGCTCGGCCAGCGTCGTCGCTCCGACCGGTTCGATCGGATCGTGGCCGGCGGCTTCGGCGGCGGCACGCAGCAGCACCGCCGGATCGTCACCGAAGGTTTGGCTGGCCAGTTCGGCCTCGCCCGGCCCCCGGTGCGCAAATCGCGTCACGGCCGAGAAGAACGCGGCGGCCACCGTGCGCGACGACGCCCGGATGTTCTCGAGGTCTCCGGCCGTGGCCATCACGCGCAGCTGCCGATTGGACCGCAGCGGCTCCGCCAGTGACGACAGCTTCTCGGCGACCCGGTGGTTTTCGATCAGCGCGTCGATCCCGCACCCGGCGGAGTCGGCCGCGCTACGCGACACCGTCGCGGTGGTGACCCCGGAGTCGACGACCCACAGCGCGGTCAGACACCAGCCTTGCTGAATCCTTGCGCGCAGCAACTGGATCCGTGTCTCGAGATGAGCCTCCGACAGTCCAGTCAACGCGACGGTGTCGAGGTGCTCCTGCGTGGCGGCGGCGTTGAAGGCCGCGGTGTCGGTTTTGAGGTGGCGCAGCAACGCCAGAGCACGGCCGGTGGCGACGGCTTTGGTCGCCGAACCCATCATCCGGCCGGCCGACGGCAGGCGCTTCCCCGGGAAGAATCGGGTGACGGGCGCTTTCCCGTCGAGTGCTCGTTCGGCCACGGCGCGCGGGTCCCAGCCGGGCAGCTGGGCGGCGGCGAGCACACTGGTCGAGACCGCGACGTAGGGCCGGTGACCGAACACGGCGACGGCCCGTTGCGCCCATTCCGCGGCGACCGGGCTGCCCGGCGTCATCACCTGGGCCATGACCCGACCGGCAGCCCGCAGGCCGGGCAGTTGGACGTCCAGGGTCATCGGTGTCAACGGTCCCGGCAGCGCGTGCGCGAACCCGGTCGCGCTGAAGACCGGAAAGCGGGGATCGATCCGGTCGTCGAACTCACCGCCCAGCCCGTCGGGTGCGGCGCACAGCAGCCGCGGGTGGCCGTTCGTCCCGCTTCGCGGCGCCGCCTCGACCGGCAGCGGCAGATGGCCGGGCAGACCGGTCCCGCCGGCGACGTCGAGGCGGCGGCCGGCGAGCCCGCGGGCGGTGTCGGCCACCGCGGCGGTGGCCTGCCAGCCGAAGTCGAAATTCCAGTCTTCCTGCAGCGCAGCGGTGTCCAGTGTCGGTGTCAGATCGGTCCAGGTCGGCGACCGGTGCCGCCGCGACCGGGTGGCCGCCTCCACGATCCGGCGCGCGGTTATCACGTTGGTGGTGTCCGGCGTCGCCACCTCGACCACACCGGTCCGGTTACTCGCCACTGCCAGCACCAGGAACCGCACCAGGTCGTCGAGGTGCACCAGCCGCACCGGCTGCGCCGACGGCTTGGCGTGCAGCAGCGTGGCCACCGTCCGGCACACCGTCCAGTCGAGTTGACGGCCTATCGACGGGGCGGCGCGCACGACCAGGCTCGGTGCCCAGCCGGTGCCGACCAGCGTCTCGGCCTGCCGGTACAGCCCAGGCGGGCCGGCCGCCTGGGAGACGAACACCAGCCGGTCACCGGCGCGGGCCGCCGCGTGGCTCACCCGCGCGACCCCGTCGACACCGGCGGCACCCGGCACCCCGGCTTCGACCGGTGCGAGATGAAGCACCACGTCGGCGTGGTCGGCCAGGCGTTGCAGCACCGGGTCCCGCAACGACGCGCAGACGAAATCGACACCGGGATCCAGCCCGTCGTGGGGTCGCGGGCCGATCCCGCTGACCGTGTGTCCCGCCGCCACCAGCTGCCGCGCGACGGATCGCCCGAGCAATCCGGTGACGTCGGTAACCAGGATCCGCACCTGCGGCTCCTTTCTCACGGCTAACCAACAATAGGCACGACCGCCGCGATGAGCGGGGTTCTACTGCAACGTCGCGGTGCCGTCGTGGTGGACCGCGACTTTCGCGGCGGCGATGTCCTCGCGCACGGTGACCTCGGCCGCAGCCGGGTCGGTGATCACGGCCAGGGTGCGTTGGTCGTCCGGGGTCCGGACGGCCAGGAAAGCCTTCTCCGGGCGCCCGTCCCGGTCGAACGGGGCGGTCCAGGATTCCACGGTTCCCACGCCGTACCACTCCAGCGCCGCTTGCCGGGTCGGTTCCCTGTCGACCAGCGACTGCACGTCTTCGGACATGAACGCCGACGGCGGCGGCTCGCTGCTGTATACCCCGAAGCTGTGTTTGGTCAGGTAGCCGCCGTTGGCGCTGACCAGTCCGCGGCGGCCGGGGTGGGCCGCCAGCAGTTCGGCCATGGTGGCGATGGAGTGGGTGACGTAGTTGTTCCACGGCCCGCCGGCGAACGTCAGTCCGCCGGTCACCGTCAGGGGACGGGCCGGGTCGTCGAGGGGCAGGCCCAATTCGGCCGCCGCTATCTGAACCGCCGACGGAAAGCACGAGTACAAATCGACGTAGTCGATGTCGTCGATGCCCAGGCCCGCCAGTTCCAGCGCCCGCGCCCCGGCGATCCGGATCGCCGGGGAGCGGTGCAGTTCGGCGCGTTCACCGACCGCGTAGGTGTCGTGCGCGTCGGTGCCGGCGTACGGATACACCCAGCGGTCGGCCGGAATGCGCAGCGCGGTCGCGGTTTCCACGGCGGTCAGGATCAGTGCCGCACCCTGGTCGACCATGTTGTTGGAGTTCATCAGTTTGGTGTAGGGCCAGCTGACCATCCGGTTCTGCGGACCGGGCTGCCCGATCTCTGCTGCGCTCAACGGTTCCCGGATCCAGGCGTGCGGGTTGGTCACCGCGACGGCGTTGAACCGCGCCCACAGGTCGCTGATCCGGCGGCGGTGGTCGTGCGGGGATTCGCCGGTGTTGATGCGCAAGGCCTGCTCGAACAGCGGATACACGAACGACGGGCGGTGCAGCTTGATCCGGTCCTCGGCCGGGCCGGCCATCGGCACGTCGTCGTGGTCGCCCGCCGGCACCGGCACCGATTCGTCCTGCTGCGTCCACCTGAGCTTGTCACCGCGGGCCCGCAATCGGCTACGGGTGCGCCAGGTTTCGGCGCCCGCGAGAAGCACCACACCGGCCCGGCCGTTCTGGATGTCCACGCAAGCCGCGTTGACCATTGACTGCGGCACGTTGCCGCCGATCCCGCTGTAGTAGGTGGCCGGGTCGTCGGCACCGATCCGCTGGCCGAGCAGCAGTGCCGGGTCGCGGTAGCGGGCCGAGAACACGTTGACCACCCGGACGGCGTCGACGGCTTCGAGCACCGCCGCATCTGCGGCCTGCCGGGACGCCGCGGCCATCAGGTCGACCGGTTCCACGTCGGGGTTTTCCGTGCGCTGGCTGACCTGGCCGTAGCCGACGAGCACCGGGGTCCGTGGGTTCAGTGGCATCGGCAGATGCTAGACGTCGGTGTCCGGCGCGAACAGCACCTGGTCGCCGATCAGCCGTTCGATGTCCTCGGCGTCCATCTCGAGCACCTTGCGGCAGATCTCCCGGGTGTCTTGGCCGGGCAGCGGTGCCGGGCGCTGCGGCGCTGCGGGGATGTGCCGGAACGGCGCGGGGCCCGTCTCGGCCGGCAGCGGGTGGTCGATGAGCGGATGCGCCATGTCGCGGTACAGGTTTCGGCTGCGCAGCTGCGGATCGTCGAGAATGTCGGGCGGCCGGTTCATCGGCCCGGCGGGGACACCGGCCGCTTGCATCGCCTCGGCCACCTGCAGTGGGGCGCGGGTGCGCGTCCACGCCGACAGGTGCGCGGTCAACTGCCCGCGGTGCCGGGCCCGCGCTTCGCCGGTGCCGAAGCGGGCATCGTCGGCCAGCTCCGGTGCTTCGAGAACGCTTGCGGCGGAGCGCATCTCGGAGTCGGATCGGATCGAAATGACGCACCATTCGTCGTCGCCGGCGCAGCGGCAGACGGCGTGCACGTCGGTGTCGTGCTGCACGGCGGCATCAGCTTCTTGGAAGGCCTCTTGGAGGGCTTCCTGGGCAGCTTGCGCAACGTAGGTGGTGTCGAGCTGGTTGACGACGACCTCGGATTGCGCGACGTGCACCCGCGCGCCGGTGCCGGTTCGGTCGCGGTGGATCAGTGCGGCCAGTGCCCCGATGGCGGTGATCCGCGCGACGACATGGTCCGGGAAGACCGTGGTCGCGTCGTAGAACGAGTGCCGGGAGTTCTCGGCAGGGTCTTGTCGGGACTCCTCGGACGTCCACAGCATGGTCACGCCGGTGCTGGCCCGCACCAGCGGCCCGTAACCCATCCGCGCGCTCCAGGGACCATGGTCACCGAACGCACTGCTCTCGGCAACTACCAGCCGCGGGTTGAGCTCGTGCAGCGTCTTGTGCGAAAACTCAAGCGCAGCAAGCGTTCCGGGCTTGAAGTTGGCGAAGACGGCGTCGGCGTCGGCGACCAGCCGGCCGAAGAGCTGCTTGCCGGCCGACGAGCGCAGGTCGAGGCCGAAGGCGAGATTGTTGCGGTGCGTCCAGGCAAAGGATTCGCTCATCGCTTCGCCGATGCGGGCCTGGCGCAGACCGTCGGGGTAGGCGGGACTCTCGACTTTGATGACGTCGGCGCCGAGGTCGCCGAACAGCCGGCTCAGTTCACCCCCGGCCACGATGATGCCCAGGTCGACGATGCGCAGGCCCAGGAAAGGGCGGGACCGCGGCGTGACGTCAGGGGTTGGCGCGCCGTCGGGCCGACGCCGCCAGCCGCGTTCGCGATCCGCATTCCCCGGGGCCGGTGTGCGGAATCCGGCGTGCCGGCCGTCGACGCTGAAGTAGCCCACCGGGACCGCCGCCGTCACGCCCGCGGCGAGTTCGGTGGTGGTGATCGCTCCCGTCGCCTGGAAGTGGTCCGACCGCAGAATCTCCGACGGCGAGAGCACCGCGGCGATCGGTACTCCGCGCGCCTGGCCCGCCGACACCAGCTCCGCCCTGGTCTGGCCGGCGAACAACGGTCGGATGAGCTCGCTGATCTGCGGCCAGGCAGCGAACCGCGCCGCGATCACGTCGTAGCGGGGGTCTTGGAATTGCTCCGGCTCCCCCAGCCAGCCGCGCAGCCCGTGCCATTGCCGCGGTGACATGACGCAGAGCCGCACGAAGCCGTCTTTGCACGCATAGATCGGGTAGGCGTCCTGGTTCCTGGGCCGCCCCCGCCAGCGCGACGGACTGCGGATGCCCGCCGCGGCCTGCCCGTGCGCGCCGAACGCCGGGTCGAGCGCCATGACGACCGCGTCCAGCCGCGAGAAATCGATGTAATCGCCGATGCCGCACCGTAGTCGGTGATAGTAGGCCACCAGCGCCGCCCAGGCCCCTTGCGCCGCAGCGGTCGCCGAGGCGATGCCGTCGGGCGGCAACACCGGGGTGCCGGTGGTGGGACCGGACCGCGACAGCGAGCCCGCCAGGGCGTAGAGCACCGGGTCGGTCGCCTGCCACGACGACCGCGGACCGGTCGCGCCGAAGTCGGTGACCGACAGCACCACCAGGTGCTGGTGGCGATCGGCCAACTCGACGCAGTCGAGCCCGAAGGCGGCCGCCCGGCCGCTGTCGATGACGATGTCGGCCAAACTCGCCAGCTCGAGGAATCGGTCCCGGGCGCCGGCCTCGGCCGGGTCCAGCTCGGTGCTGCGCTTGTTCGCGTTGTGCAGTGCGAACGGCACGCTGATCCCGGACAGGGTGGGCAACCGGTCCCGCGACGGGCTGCCGCCCGGCGGCTCAACCTTGAGCACGTCGGCGCCCAGATCGGCGAACAACCGGCCCACCATGTCCGCCGCACCGTCGGCGAGATCGAGCACCCGCACCGAGGCCAGCAGCGCCGCACCGTCGACCGTCACCCGGCCAGCGTAGTGGGCCTGCGACCTCGACTTGGTGCGGCGCACACCGAACCTGGGACAATCGGACGGATGACCGCACAGACGCCGACCGCCCCGATACTGTCCGACGCTGACGTCGGCCTGATCGACGCGTACTGGCGCGCCGCGAACTACCTGTCGGTGGGCCAGATCTATCTGCTGGACAACCCGCTGCTGACCGAGCCGCTGGCCCCCGAGCACATCAAGCCGCGGCTGCTCGGGCACTGGGGCACCACCCCGGGTCTCAACCTGATCTATGCGCATCTGAACCGGGTCATCCGCCACCGCGACGCCAACGTCATCTACGTCACCGGTCCAGGGCACGGCGGGCCCGGACTGGTCGCCAACGCCTACCTGGAAGGCACCTACAGCGAGGTGTACACCGGCATCTCCGAGGACGCCGACGGGCTGCGTAAGTTGTTCCGGCAGTTCTCGTTTCCCGGCGGCATCCCCAGCCATGTCGCGGCGCAGACGCCGGGCTCGATCCACGAAGGCGGCGAGCTGGGGTATGCGCTGGTGCACGCGTACGGCGCGGCATTCGACAACCCGGACTTAGTGGTGGCCTGCGTGATCGGCGACGGCGAGGCCGAGACCGGCCCGCTGGCCGCCAGCTGGCACTCCAACAAATTCCTCAACCCGGCTTGCGACGGCGCGGTGCTGCCGATCCTGCACCTCAACGGCTACAAGATCGCCAACCCGACAGTGCTGGCCCGCATCCCGCACGCCGAGCTGGAGTCGTTGTTGCGCGGTTACGGCTACCGGCCCATCACCGTCGCCGGTGACGAGCCGGTCAACGTGCATCAGCAGCTGGCCGCCGCCCTGGACGAGGCATTCGACGACATCGCGGCCATTCAACAGGCGGCGCGCAGCGGCGCCACTGCCGAGCGACCGGTGTGGCCGATGATCGTGCTGCGCACCCCCAAGGGCTGGACCGGTCCCAAGACCGTCGACGGCAAACCGGTGGAGGGCACCTGGCGAGCACATCAGGTGCCGCTCGCCGAGACCCACGACAATCCCGAACACCGGGCTCAGCTCGAAGACTGGCTGCGCAGCTACCGGCCGTCGGAGCTGTTCGACTCCGGCGGCGCCCTGCGGGCGCAGCTGCGGGCGCTGGCTCCGGACGGTCCGCGGCGGATGAGCGCCAACCCGCACGCCAACGGCGGGCTGTTGCTACGCG
The DNA here is from genome assembly GCA_963767765.1 of uncultured Actinomycetota bacterium. Lineage (GTDB taxonomy): Bacteria > Actinomycetota > Actinomycetes > Mycobacteriales > Mycobacteriaceae > Mycobacterium. The sequence continues at coordinate 228,714 of CAVYEX010000001.1, forward strand.
ACCTGGACCTGCCCGACTTCCGCGACTACGCGGTCGAGGTGCCGCAGCCCGGCACCGACACCCACGAGGCTACCCGGGTGCTCGGCACCTTCCTGCGCGACGTGATCACCCGCAACCTCGACCGGTTCCGGTTGATGGGCCCGGACGAAACCGCGTCGAACCGGCTTTCGGCGGTGTTCGAGTCGACCGACAAGGTGTGGCTGTCCGAGATCGATGCGGTGGACGAAAACCTCGCGGCCACCGGCAGGGTGATGGAGGTGCTGTCCGAGCACTTGTGCCAGGGGTGGCTGGAAGGCTATCTGCTGACCGGTAGGCACGGGCTGTTCAACTGCTACGAGGCGTTCGTCCACATCGTCGACTCGATGTTCAACCAGCATGCGAAATGGCTGTCGGTCAGCCGCGAACTGCCCTGGCGACAGCCGATCGCGTCGCTGAATTACCTGCTGTCATCGCACGTTTGGCGCCAGGACCACAACGGCGCGACCCATCAAGACCCCGGATTCATCGACCTCGTCGCCAACAAGCGTCAGGAGGTGGTGCGGGTCTACCTGCCACCGGACGCCAACACGTTGTTGTCGGTTGCCGACCACTGCCTGCGCAGCCGCGACTACGTCAACGTCATCGTCGCCGGCAAGCAGCCGGAGCTTTCTTACCTGGACATGGACTCGGCGATCGCGCACTGCACCCGCGGACTCGGCATCTGGCAGTGGGCCAGCACTGCGACGGCGGAACCAGACGTGGTGCTGGGCTGCGCGGGCGACATTCCGACGCTGGAGACGCTGGCCGCCGCCGACATCTTGCGCCGCGAACTGCCGGCGCTGCAGGTGCGGGTGATCAACGTGGTCGACATCATGCGGTTGCTGCCGGAGTCCGAGCACCCGCACGGGCTGCCCGAGAGCGAGTTCGACGCGCTGTTCACGCGCGACAAGCCGGTGATCTTCGCCTATCACGGCTACCCGTGGTTGATCCACCGGCTGACGTATCGGCGCGCGAACCACGACCACATGCATGTGCGGGGATTCAAGGAGCGCGGCACCACCACGACACCGTTCGACATGGTGATGCTCAACGACATCGACCGGTTCCACCTGGTGATGGATGTCATCGACCGGGTGGACGGGCTGGCGACCCAAGCCGCCGTGTTGCGCCAGCAGATGGCCGACGCGCGGCTGCGGGTCCGCCGCTATACCCGTGAACACGGCGAGGATCCCCCCGAGATCGCCGGCTGGAGCTGGGAGCCGCAGTGAGCGCGCCGCATCCGCTGGTTGCACAGCTCTCGGCGTTGCATCGGTTTCGGGCTCATCTCGACATCGCCGTCGTCGTGGCGGTGCTGGTGCTGACCAACCTGCTCGCCCACTTCACCACCGGGTGGGCCGGCATCGGCACCGTCCCCGCCGCCGCCGTCGGCCTGGTCATCCTCATGCGGTGCAACGGGCTGGGCTGGGCCGAGCTAGGGCTGGGCCGGGAGCACTGGAAGTCCGGGGTGGGCTACGCGCTAGTCGCGACGGCCGTCGTCGTCACGGTGATTGCGGTGGCGGCGTTGCTGCCCGCCACCCGCCCGATGTTTTTGAACCACCGCTACGCAACGCTGTCCGGGGCGCTGCTGGCGTCGCTGATCGTCATCCCGCTGCAGACCGTGATCCCCGAGGAGCTGGCGTTCCGCGGTGTGCTGCACGGCGCCTTGCACCGGGCCTGGGGTTTTCGCGGTGTCGCGCTGGTGGGCTCGCTGCTGTTCGGCTTGTGGCATGTGTCCACGTCGTTGGGCCTGACCCGCGGCAATGTGGGCTTCACCCGGTTGTTCGGCGGCGGAGCGGTGGGCATGCTCGCAGGCGTGACGGTGGCCGTGTGCGCGACGGGGCTGGCCGGCTTCGTGTTCAGCTGGCTGCGACGGCGCAGCGGCAGCCTGATCGCGCCGATCGCGCTGCACTGGTCGCTGAACGGCGTGGGGGCGGTGGCCGCGGCCGCGGTCTGGCAGCTGTCCGGCTGACCGCGGCTAGACCAGCAGCACCGCCGCGCCCGCGATGCGGCCGGCGCTGAGGTCCGATAGCGCTCGATCAGCATGCGCCAGGGGGTATTCCGGTGTGGTCACCTCGATGTGGTGCCGAGCCGCGAAGTCCAGAAAAGCGCGCGCGTCGGCGCGGGTGTTCGAGGTGACCGAGCGCACCTGGCGCTCCTGAAAGAGGTGTCGCTGGTAGTTGAGCGCCGGAATGTCGCTCAGGTGGATCCCGGCGATCGCGAGGGTGCCACCGCGATCCAGCGCCTCCAGCGCGGGCAGCACGAGGTCGCCGACCGGAGCGAACAGGATCGCCGCGTCGAGGCGAACCGGCGGCGGGTCGGCGGCGCCCTGCGCGGAGGCGACGCCGAGGTGCAAAGCCAGCTCACGGGCCTGGGCGCCGCGGGTCATGACGTGCACTTCGGCGCCCTGGGCGAGCGCCACCTGGGCGGTGATGTGGGCGCTGCCGCCGAATCCGTAGATTCCCAGCCGCCCGCCCGGGGGCAGCTCGGCGCGCAGCAGGGAGCGGTAGCCGATGATGCCGGCGCACAGCAGCGGCGCGAGTTCGGTGTCGCGGTAGCCGTCGGGCAGGTGGTGTGCGAAAGCGGCGGGCACTGTGGCGAACTCGGCATAACCGCCGTCGGCATCCCAGCCGGTGTAACGCGAATGCGGGCAGAGGTTTTCGTCGCCGCGACGGCAGAATCGGCACACCCCGCAGGTGTGGCGCAGCCACGCGATGCCAACCCGGTCACCCAGCGCGAAGCCGTCGGCGGTCTCACCCGCCGCCGCCGACTTCGCCCACCACTTCATGCCCGGGCGTGACGTGCTCGCGATGGACCGGCAGGTCACCTTCGGTGACGTGCAGATCGGTGCGGCACACCCCGCAGGCCCGCACGGCCACCAGCAGCTCTGCCGGACCCGGGTGGGGCACCTCGGCGGTCACCCGCTCGAGCGGGCCGCCGGCCATCGGACCGGGCCGGCGCACCCGCCAAGCGGTCATCGTCTCGGGCGCTGGATCGGCCATTCACCAGCCGCCGGCGATCATGCCCGCGACGTCTGGCAGCTACAACGTGCGGGTGCGGGACGTGACGAGTTTGTAAATCACCAGCAGTAGCACCGCACCGACCAACGAGCCCAGCCAGGAGTGAATGGTTGGCTGCTGCAAATTGAATTTGTGCGGTGGGAAGACAAGGGTGCCCAGGCTGCCGCCAACGAAGCTGCCGGCGACGCCGAGCAGGATGGTGGCAATCCAACCCATCGGTTGGCGACCAGGAACGATGAGTCGGGCGATGGCGCCAACCACAAGACCGACGACGATCCAGTAGAGAATCGACATGGCGGATTCCTTTCCAGTATTGACTTGTAGGCGGGGCCGTCGCAGGTCAGAACCTGTTTTGAAGACCCGTAGCCGCACCGTCGCGGGCTACGCCTCGGGATTGCCCCCGACGCACTTCTCCAAACCCGAATAGATCGGGTGAACGAACCGGCCCGCGTGTGATCGCTCAGGTCGATACCGGTTGCGGCGACCCGGCACCCGGTGGTGTGGCCTCGCCTGCCGTCCCGGCCGGCGGTGATTGACCGTCCGGCGCGGGAGCCGGCCCTGGCCCAGGAGCCGGCCCGGGTCCGGGAGCGGGGTTTCCCCCCTGAGGCGGCGGCGTGAACGGACGGATCGACTCGGCGAGCGCCTTGGCCGCGGGCTTGTCGACGGGATTGTTGGCAGTACCCAGCCAGACCACGAACCAGCGTTGAGCCGGTGCCCCCGCTGTCCCGGTCGTCGCCGGGGTGCCGATCACGCCTGTCCAAATCTGACCGTTCGGCTTGGTGGCGTCGCTGAATTTGACCTCGTAGTACGCCGCGCCGCCGGTCAGCCCGTTGGCGTTGAGGGGAACGGTGTCCTGATTGATCCGGGTCCCGGGATACGGCATGAAGAACTCGCCCATGTCCGAAGCCAGCCTGGTCGCGGCCTTGTTGTTGTCGGGTTCGGCACTCGCGTAGAGCTTCTGGTCGAGTCGGCCGAGCAGAATCCGGGTGTCATTGGCCACCGGCGGCTGCTGACCCGCCGCGACGGGCCCCGGAACCTGTTTGCTCAGCAGTGCCGATCCGTAGTCGAGGTGGGTGGCGTCCGACTCGACCCAGCCCGCCGGGACTACATAGCTGAATCCGCCCGCCGGATTGTCGGCCCGCACGGGTTGCGGAGCGTTGGGGTCGGCCACCGGCGGCGCGGCGTTGGGATCGACGCCCGGCGCCGCCCCGACTGGGTCGGCGCCCTGCGGTGCGGCGTTCGGGCCGGCCGGGCCCGGGGCTGCATCCGGCGCTCCCCCGCCCGGCGCCGGCGCGGCATCCGGACTTGCCGCCGGCTGGGGTGCGGTCGGGCTCGGCGGAACCGGTGCTGGATCGGCGTGCGCCGGGATCGCCGGCACCGCGACGCTGATTGCCGCGACGGCCAGTGCCTTCCAGACACCGTTGCGCCAACTCAAACTCTGCTGCCCCTCGTTCATGGACGTGAACCTACCCTGTTACCGCCGTGACGCAAGTGCGATTTGCTCATTGAAGTGAATGTGTCGCCACCGACGAAACCGCCGGTCCAGGCCTGGGCTGGCGGCACCCTCGACACGCCGCGGGCTGCCCTCGGCTCAGTCCGGCGGGTGGCTGCCCGCCGGTGCCGGGCAGAGCAACACCTCCTGAGATTTTACCGACAGCCACACCGTGTCACCCGGCGTCAGCCGCAGCTCCGCGGCCGCATCGGCGGTGATGTCGGCGGCCAGCCCCGGCGCGCCGCCGGGGTGGTCGGCGCAGCGCACCCGCACCACGGGTCCGCGGCTGTCCAGCTCGGCGACCCGCGCCGCCACCGTGTTGCGGGGGCTGCCGTGCGGGGGGTGGGGAAACACCGCCACCGCCGCCGGTGAGAACACCGCGACCGCAGTCACGCCGGCGGTCAGCTCCTCGGTCGCGGTGCCGTGCCAGCGGATGCCGGACCAGGCCTGCAGTACGCCGTCGGCACGCAGCGTGCCGCTGACCAGATTGACCCCGGCGATGCGGGCACCGAAGCGGCTGCGCGGAGTGCTCAGCACCGTCGCCACCGGGCCGATTTCGGCGATCCGGCCGTTCTCGAGCACCAGCACCCGGTCCGCCAGCGTGTACACGTCGAGCAGATCATGGGTGACCAGGACGGCGGCGCGGCCGTCGCGGGTCGCCACCTTACGCAGCACCGCGCGCACCGCCGCGGCGGCCGACACGTCCAAACCCGACAACGGTTCGTCGAGCAGCAGCACATCCGGTTCGGCCGCCAGCGCCCGCGCTATCGCGACGCGTCGGGCCTGACCGCCGGAGAGCTGGCGCGGCTTGCGGTCAGCGAACTGCTCGGCGCCGACTTCGGCCAACCAGCGCAGCGCCGCCTCATGCTGCCCGCGTGCGGCCCACCACCGACGCCGGCTGCGCGGACCGAACGCCACGTTGGCGGCGACGCTCAGGTGCGGAAACAGCAGCGGGTCCTGCAGCAGCAGCCCGACCCGCCGATCGTGGGTCGGCACCTGCACCCTGCGCGCGGTGTCGGTGAGCACCCGCTCGCCGAGTCGCACCAGGCCGTCGTCGGGTGAAACCAGGCCCGCGATCACCTGCAAGGCCGTGGACTTGCCCGCGCCGTTCGGGCCGAGCACGGCCAGCACCTCACCCGCGGCCACCGAGAACTGCAGGTCCAGTCGGCGCTCGGCCACGGTCGCGCGCAGCAGCAGCCCACTCACTGCCGGCTACCCGGGCCCGGTCCCGGTCAGCCGGCGCGCCCCCAGCCCCGCGACCACCAGCGCGGCAACCGCCACCAACAGGGTCGACAACGCCACCGCGGCGTCGGCGTCGCTGACCCGCTGCACATAGATCTCCAGCGGCAGCGTTTGCGTGACACCCTGCCGAGAACCGGCAAACGTCAATGTCGCACCGAACTCACCCAAGGAGCGGGCGAACGCGAGCACCGCGCCGGACACCAACCCCGGCAGCAGCAGTGGCAGCGTCACCCGCCACCACACGGCGCTGGGGTGGGCCCCCAACGTCGCGGCCACCACCTCGTAGTCGGCGCCCGCGCTGCGCGCCGCGCCTTCGAGGGCGATCACCAGAAACGGCAGTGAGACGAACGTCTGCGCCAACACCACCGCCGTCGTGCTGAACGCGATGTGGACACCGGCCGCATCCAGGTATCGCCCGATCAGCCCGAACCGGCCGAACGCGTACAGCAGCGCGATGCCGCCGACCACCGGCGGCAGCACCAGCGGCAGCAGAATGAGTGGCCGCAGCAACCGGACCAACCGAATCCCGCTGCGGGCCAGCACCAACGCCATCGGCACCCCCAGCAGCAGGCACAGCACCGTGCTGGCGGCGGCGGTTCGCAGGCTCAGCTTCAACGCCGTCAGCGATGAGCGGCTGGTGATCAGCGACCAGAAGTGCGGCCAGTCGACCTTGACCGCGACCGCGATCAACGGCAGCGCCACGAACGCCACTCCGACAGCGGCCGGGGCGTACACCCAACGCGGCAGCCCCGCGACCCGGTTCACAGCTGATCGGTCAAGGCTTGGCGAAGCCCGCCTGGGCCAGGGTCTGCTGGCCGGTGCTGCCGGTCACGGCGTCGACCAGCCGCTGAGCCAGCCGGGGCTGCGGGGTCTTCTTCAGCACCGCGATCGGATAGGTGTTCCGGGCGCCGGCCGCTTCGGGAAACTGCACCGTTGCCACTTTGGCGCCCGCGCCCTGCGCGTCAGTGACGTAGACCAGCCCGGCATCGGCCTGCCGGGTGGTGATTTTGTTGAGGACATCGGTCACGCTGGGTTCGGCGCTGACCGGGTTGAGGTGCACACCGGTGTCGTCCTCGACGCGCTGAGCGGCCGCGCCGCACGGCACCGGCAGTTGGCACACCACCACGCTGACGCCTGGTTTGTCCAAATCGGCGAAGCCGTGCACCTGTTTCGGGTTGCCCGGCGCCGTGACGATGACCAAGGTGTTGGACGCGAAGTTGACCGGGGCGCCGGCCACCAGCCCGGCTCCGGCGACGACGCCCATCTGCGCGGTGTCGGCCGAGGCGAACACGTCGGCGGGCGCGCCCTGGGTCAACTGGGTGGCCAGCTCGGAGGAGCCGGCGAAGCTGAATTCGACGGCAGCGCCGGGGTTGTCGGTCTTGAACTGCTCGCCGATCCGGGTGAACGCCGTCTTCAGCGACGCGGCGGCGAAGACCACGATCGACTGCGGGGGCGATGCTGGCTTCGAAGCCGGCTTCGAGCACCCGGTCAGGCCGGCGACTAGGGCGATCACGACGACCAGCGCCGCGACGACCGTGATGGTCCTGATCCGGTGCATGGGGCCAACGCTAACGAATAGTTACCCAACTGATCCCCGTGTCGTGCCGGTCCGCCGGCGCCGCCGATAGCTACCCTTCAGTAACATGTAGCGAGCGTGAACTTGAGGGAGGTCAGGGCAGTGCAAGTGCTGGTCACCGGCGGTGACACCGAAATCGGCCGTACCGTAGCCGGACGTTTCCGCGATGACGGGCACACGGTGACCCTGGTCGGCGCTCGCCGGGACGAGCTCGAGGTCGCCGCCAAGGAACTCGACGTGGACGCCATCGTCTGCGACACCACCGACCCGGCAAACCTGGCCGAGGTCCGCGGCGTCCTGCCGCACCACTTGGACACCATCGTCAACGTGCCCGGCCTCCGATGGGAGGCCGGTGACCCGCGCACCTACTCGTTGTCGGAGCTGGCCGGTGCCTGGCGCACCGCGGTAGACGCCACCTGCCTGTCGGCGGTGCTGACGGTGCAGGCGGTGGGTGACAACCTGCGTTCCGGCGGCTCGATCGTGTGCGTGGTGCCGGACCACCCGCGTGCGGGCAGCGCCGACGGCGCAGTCAAAGCTGCGCTGTCGAACTGGGTGGCAGGACAGGCCGGCGTCTTCGGCACCCGCGGAATTACGGTCAACGCCGTCGCGTGCGGGCGCAGCGCTCAGCCAGGCTACGACGGACTCAGCAGCACACCCCCACCGGTCGCGGCCGAGATCGCCCGGTTGGCGTCGTTCCTCACCACCGCCGCGGCCCGCCACATCACGGGCCAAATGCTGCACGTCAGCCGCGGCGCCCCGGCCCAGTTCGACTGACGTCCGCCGGCTTGCCGGCCGGTGAACTCTGACCAGCGCAGATCGCGAGCCTGTGACTGACCTCGCATGTGGTCGAGCACACAGCGTCGGGGTCACCACCCGCCACGGCGGCTACCGTGAAATGCATGACTGCCGATCTTGAGGACGTCGCTGCGCCCGCTCGCCGCCATCAGGTCGTCATCATCGGCTCCGGATTCGGCGGCCTCAATGCGGCGAAGAAGCTTCGGCGCGCCGACGTCGACATCAAACTGATCGCCCGCACCACACACCACCTCTTCCAGCCGCTGCTCTACCAGGTGGCGACCGGCATCATCTCCGAAGGTGAGATCGCGCCGCCGACCCGGGTGGTGCTGCGCCGTCAGCGCAACGTCCAGGTGCTGCTCGGCGACGTCACCCACATCGACCTGGCCGGCAAGTTCGTGGTGTCGGAGTTGCTCGGCCACACCTACGAAACCCCCTACGACAGCCTGATCGTCGCTGCCGGTGCCGGCCAGTCCTATTTCGGCAACGACCACTTCGCCGAGTTCGCGCCCGGCATGAAGTCGATCGACGATGCATTGGAGCTGCGCGGACGCATTCTGAGCGCCTTCGAGGCGGCCGAGCGGTCCAGCGATCCCGAGCGGCGCCGCAAGCTGCTGACCTTCACCGTCGTGGGTGCCGGTCCGACCGGGGTGGAGATGGCCGGACAGATCGCCGAACTGGCCGACGACACCCTGCGCGGCACCTACCGGCACATCGACTCCACTAGGGCGCGGGTGATCCTGCTCGACGCCGCGCCCGCGGTGCTGCCGCCGATGGGCGAGAAGCTGGGCAACCGGGCGGCCGCACGACTGCAGAAGCTGGGCGTCGAGATCCAGCTTGGTGCCATGGTCACCGATGTCGACCGCGACGGCATCACGGTCAAGGACTCCGACGGCACCGTCCGGCGCATCGAGTCGGCGTGCAAGGTGTGGTCGGCCGGGGTGGCGGCCAGCCCGCTGGGCCGGGACCTGGCCCGCCAGTCCTCGGTCGAGGTCGACCGGGCCGGGCGGGTCAAGGTGCTGCCCGACTTGACCATCCCGGGTCACTCGAACGTGTTCGTCGTCGGCGACATGGCCGCCGTGGACGGCGTGCCGGGAGTGGCGCAGGGCGCGATCCAGGGCGGCAAGTACGCCGCCCGCACGATCAAAGCCGAGCTCGACGGTGCCGATCCGGGCGCGCGGGAGCCGTTCCAGTACTTCGACAAGGGGTCGATGGCCACGGTGTCGCGGTTCTCCGCGGTGGCCAAGATCGGGCCGCTGGAGTTCAGCGGCTTCATCGCCTGGCTGATGTGGCTGGTGCTGCACCTGGTGTATCTGATCGGCTTCAAGACCAAGATCACCACGCTGCTGTCCTGGACGGTGACCTTTCTGAGCACCCGGCGCGGCCAGCTGACCATCACCGAGCAGCAGGCGTTCGCCCGGACCCGGCTCGAACAGCTGGCAGTCCTCGCCGCCGAGGCGCAGCGCGACGCCGCGGCCAGCGCCGCCGCGAGTTAGCCCGGCGACGATGCGGCCCGAGGGCGGGCCGAGGAGGAGCTGGGCAATCCAGAGTTAGCGCTACCCCGCCGGGCGGGGCGCGAGGTTCTGCAGCCGCACCTGACCGCGGGCGAGCAGGCGTCCATCGGCGTCGGTGACCGTCGTCAGCCAGAGTTGGGTGCTGCGGCCGCGGTGAATCGGTGTGGACGCCGCGGACACCACTCCGGCCGAGACCGAGCGCAGAAAGTCGGTGTTGTTGTTGACCCCGACGACCGTGCCGCCCCCGTTCTGCTCGAGCCACGCGTGGCCGGCGACGCTGGACAGGCTCTCGACGACCGCGCAATACACGCCGCCGTGCACGATGCCCCCCGGCTGCAGCAGCCGGTGATCGATTTCCAGCTGTGCCCGCGCGCCGTCGGGTGTGACCTCGTGATACGTCAGGCCCAGTTCGCGGTCGAACCCCTGGCTCAGTGCAGATAACACGCTCCTGTGTCTACACCGCAGCCGGGCGCGTATCTGATTTCGGGGTGCGAGATGCTGTAGCGGCGGGCTCCGGCTACCGATACTGTGGGCCGGCACGAGTCCTTTGCAGTACCGGCACGGGGAGGCACGACATGGTCACGGCCACGACAGACCCGGTCCGGCTACCGCCGGGTTCGCGGCTGCCCAAGCCCGTCCAGGCCATCACGTTCTTGGCCAAAACCCATGACATGTACGCCGCTCTGGCGCAACGGCACGACAGCAGCGTCATCAGCGTGAACCTGCCGCGCATGGGCCGCGCGGTGGTGATCAGCGACGCAGCCCTGGCCAAAGAGGTGTTGAACACCAGCACCGATCTGCTGGAACGGCGGGCATCCGGAAGCGGAAGCCTGGGCGACGCATTCGGCCCGGGGTCCACGTTCAGCTTGGCCGGCGACAAACTTCTGGCGCGCCGCAAGATGGTGCTGCCGATGTTTCACGGCAAGCGCATGCGAAGCTACGAGCACATCATCCAGGACGAGGTGCTGCGCGAGATCGCGACCTGGCCGGAGGGTCGCGAGTTCCAGACGCTGCCGTCGATGACGAGTATCACTCTGGGCGTAATCCTGCGTGCGGTGTTCGGCGCCGAGGGGCCCGCGCTGGACGAGCTTCGCGAACTGGTACCACCCATGGTCACGGTTGCCAGCCTGGCCTTGTTGGTGCCGCCGGCGATGCGGCGTGACCTGGGTCCATGGACTCTGTGGGGACGGCACCTGCGCTACCGGCGCCGTTTCGACGCCGTCGTCGGCTCGCTGATCGCCGATGCACGGGCCGACCCGGAAGTGGCAGAGCGCAGGGACGTGCTTTCGCTGCTGGTGCAGGCCCGCTACGAAAACGGCGAGCCGATCCCCGACCAGCACATCGCCGACGAGATGTTCACCCTGGTGGCTTCCGGGCACGAGACAACCGCCGGATCACTGGCGTGGGCAGTCGAGCGGTTGACCCGCCATCCACAGGTGTTGTCGCGGTTGACCGACGAAGTGGATGCCGGTAGATCGGAATTGCTGCAAGCCACGATCGCGGAGGTACAGCGCATCCGGCCGGTTCTCGACTCCACCGTGCGAACCACCAAGACGCGTATCCGACTGGCGGACTGGGTTATCCCGGCGAACACCAACTTGATATTGAGTATCCGGCTGATTCACGAGTCAGACGACAGCTTCCCGGCCGCGGCGTCGTTCGACCCGGACCGATTCATCGGCGTCCCGAAGCCTCCCGCGTGGATTCCGTTTGGAGGTGGCGTCAACCGCTGTGTCGGTGCGGCGCTCGCCACCATGGAGATGGACGTCACCTTGCGCATACTGCTACGCGAATTCCGGTTCGCGCCAACGGGTGCGGCCGACGAACGACACCGCTGGCGCGGTGTGGCGACAGTGCCGGCGCGGGGCGCACGAGCGGTGGTCTACCGGCGAAGCGACAAGGCGTCACGTGATGCCGACGCTGCTTCGCTGGCCGACCACGGCAGCGCTTGATGCGCCTGGCATACTGGCCGGCTGTGACTACCACCAGCACCCTCAAGCGCTACAGCGACGGCGCTTTGTCGCGGTTGAAACTCACCATGAACAAGTACTGGTATCCCTTGATCACCCGCCGGTGGGAGAACGAGGACATCACCTTCCTCAACTGGGGCTATGAGGAAGATCCGCCGATGGGGCTGTCGCTTGATCCCGAGGATGAGCCCAACCGGTACTGCATTCAGCTGTACCACCGCACGGCCACCCAGACGGACCTCAGCGGCAAGCAGGTGCTGGAGCCGAGCTGCGGCCACGGCGGCGGCGCCGCGTATCTCATGCGAACGGTGCACCCGGCCTCGTACACCGGGCTGGACTACAACCCGGACGGTGTCGCGTTCGCCCGGCGACGGCATGACCTGCCGGGCCTGGACTTCGTGCACGGCGACGCCGAGAACATGCCGTTTCCCGACGAGTCCTTCGACGCGGTCCTCAACGTCGAGGCCTCGCACGCCTACCCGCACTTCGACCGTTTCCTGCCCGAAGTCGTTCGGGTGCTGCGCCCGGGAGGGCACTTCCTCTACGCCGATTTCCGCGGGCACCTTGAATATGACGCGTGGGATGCCGCCCTGGCCGGCATGCCGATGCAGATGGAGTCGAAGCGGGTCATCAGCGCCGAGGTGCTGCGCGGGCTGGACAACAACTCGCCCCGCTACCAAAAATTGGTCGGTAGCGACGTGCCGCTCTTGTTGCGGCCCTTCGGCCGCCTGTTCGCGGGCTTGCCCGGCTCGCTGATGTACCGCCAGCTGCAGGAGGGGAAGCTGTCTTACCGGATGTACCACTTCACCAAAGCCTGAGGCCCCGAAAGCGGCCGAGCCCCGCGCAACCGGGGCGCGGGGCTCGCCTATCGAGCGGACCGGGGGTCGCTGCAGCCCTCAGGACTCAACCGCGGTCGCGTGATTCTCGACGTGCCCAGCATAGGAAAGGCTGCCCTAAAGTGGCAAGGTGTTCGGGGCGGCGGACGGGCCCGTACGACACTCGGTAGTACGCGGCGGTACGCTGTGCCTGTCGCACAGGAGATGACGAACACATGGCCAAGCTGATGCGCCTGGGAGATCTTGAACGTGCGGTGATGGACCATCTGTGGTCCACGCCGGAGCCGCAAACCGTCCGGCAGGTCCATGAGGCGTTGTCCGCCCGGCGCGACCTGGCCTACACCACTGTGATGACGGTGCTGCAGCGGCTTGCCAAGAAAAACCTCGTGTCGCAGATCCGCGACGACCGGGCGCACCGCTACGCACCGGTCCGGGGGCGCGACGAGCTGGTCGCCGGCCTGATGGTCGACGCGCTGGACCAGGCCGCGGACTCCGGCAGCCGGCAGGCCGCGCTGGTGCACTTCGTCGAGCGGGTCGGTGCCGACGAGGCGGCGGCCCTGCGGCGTGCCCTGGCTGATTTGGAAGCGCATCACCGGGGAACCCGGTCTGCTGACATCGGCGTGGAGGACTGAGAGAGACTGAAGACGTGTCCGGGCTGGCATTCACACTGCTCGCGGCGCTGCTGGTAGGCCCGATACCGGCGCTGCTGGCGCGCGCCACCTGGCCGTTGCGGGCCCCGAGAGCCGCCGTCGTGCTGTGGCAGGCGATCGCGCTGGCGGCGGTGCTTTCCGCGTTCAGTGCCGGCATCGCGATCGCCAGCCGCCTGCTGATGCCCGGCCCGGACGGGCGTCCGACAGCCAGCCTCGCCGGCGACGTCGGCCGGCTCGGCTGGCCGTTGACCGTGCTCTACGTCGCGGTGTTTGCGTTGACGCTCCTGGTCGGGGCGCGCCTCGCAGTTGCGGTGGTCCAGGTCGCGATCGGCACGCGACGCCGCCGCGCGCGGCACCGCATGCTGGTCGATCTGCTCGGTGTCGCGGGTGACGCCGAGCCCAGCCGACCCAGCGATCTGCGCATCCTGGGAGTGGCGCAGCCGTTGGCGTACTGCCTCCCCGGCGTGCGCCGCCGCGTCGTGGTGAGCGAAGGAACGCTGAGCGCGCTCACCGGGCCGGAAGTGGCCGCGATTCTGCGCCACGAGCGTGCGCATCTGCGGGCCCGCCACGACCTCGTCCTCGAGGCGTTCATCGCGGTGCACACCGCTTTCCCCCGCTTCGTCCGCAGCGCCAGCGCGCTGGATGCGGTGCGGCTGCTCGTCGAGCTCCTCGCCGACGACGCCGCCGTCCGGGTGGCCGGGCGCACTCCCCTGGCCCGCGCGCTGGTGACCTGCGCGTCGGGCCGGGCCCCGTCGGGTGCGCTGGCCGCAGGCGGGTCCAGTACGGTGCTGCGGGTGCGCCGGTTGTCCGGGCGCGGCAACAGCCTGGCGCTGTCGGCGGCCGCCTACCTGGCCGCCGCCGCGGTGCTGGTGGTGCCTACGGTGTCCATGGCCGTGCCGTGGCTGATCGAACTGCACCGACTTTTCAGCGTCTGACAACTCAACCCGAGAGGCGAATAGATGGGCTCATCGGAATCGAACGAGGGCACCGCACAGATCGGCGTCACCGGCCTGGCCGTGATGGGTTCGAATATCGCCCGTAACTTCGCCCGGCACGGCTACACGGTGGCGCTGCACAACCGGTCGGTGGCCAAAACCGACGCGCTGCTCGACGAGCACGGCTCCGAGGGCAACTTCGTGCGCACCGAGACGATCCCGGAATTTCTTGCCGCGCTGGAGAAACCACGCCGAGTGCTGATCATGGTTAAGGCGGGCGAAGCCACCGATGCCGTCATCGGAGAGCTCGCCGACGCCATGGAAGACGGCGACATCATCATCGACGGTGGCAACGCGCTGTACACCGACACCATCCGGCGCGAGAAGGCGATGGCCGACCGCGACCTGCACTTCGTCGGGGCCGGTATCTCCGGCGGTGAAGAAGGCGCGCTGAACGGACCGTCGATCATGCCGGGCGGGCCGGCCGAGTCCTACAAATCGCTGGGGCCGCTGCTCGAGGAGATCTCCGCCCACGTCGACGGGGTGCCGTGCTGCACCCACATCGGCCCGGACGGGTCCGGTCACTTCGTCAAGATGGTGCACAACGGCATCGAGTACTCCGACATGCAACTGATCGGCGAGGCGTACCAGCTGCTGCGCGACGGCCTGGGCAAGGGCGCCGACGAGATCGCCGACGTGTTCGACGAATGGAACAAAAGCGAGCTGGACAGCTTCCTGGTGGAGATCACCGCCAAGGTGCTCCGCCAAAAGGACGCCAAGACCGACAAGCCGCTGGTGGACGTCATCCTCGACGAGGCCGAACAGAAAGGGACCGGCCGCTGGACGGTGAAGTCGGCGCTCGATCTCGGGGTGCCGGTGACCGGTATCGCCGAGGCGGTGTTCGCCCGCGCGCTGTCGGGCGCGGTGGACCAGCGCAAGGCCACGACGGACTTGGCGTCCGGGGAGTTGAGCGCCAAACCCGACGACGCCTCGCAGTTCGTCGACGACGTCCGCCAGGCGCTGTACGCCTCGAAGATCATCGCCTACGCGCAAGGGTTCAACCAGATCCAGGCCGGCAGCGCCGAATACGACTGGGACCTCACACCCGGCGACTTGGCCACCATCTGGCGCGGCGGCTGCATCATCCGCGCCAAGTTCCTCAACCGCATCAAAGAGGCGTTCGACGACAATCCCGAGCTGCCGACACTGATCGCGGCGCCCTACTTCCGCGACGCGATCGAGTCGGCCGTCGACAGCTGGCGCCGGGTCGTGGCGACCGCCACCGGGCTGGGCATCCCGATTCCGGGTTTCTCCTCGGCGCTGTCCTACTACGACGCGCTGCGCACCGAGCGATTGCCCGCGGCGCTCACCCAAGGTCTGCGAGACTTCTTCGGCGCCCACACCTACGGGCGGGTCGACGAGGAACGCGACAAGAAGTTTCACACGTTGTGGAGCGGGGATCGCAGCGAGATACCGGCCTGAACGGGGCCGGGGGCCGGTGAGAAGGGGGCGAACGGTCACAGCATGAGGTATCTGGACGGGCAGCGGCCCGGCTATGAGCTGACCTATGACGACGTGTTCATCGTGCCGAACCGGTCAGACGTCGCGTCGCGGTTCGACGTCGACCTGTCCACCGACGACGGCTCGGGCACCACGATTCCGGTGGTGGTCGCGAACATGACCGCGGTCGCCGGGCGCCGGATGGCCGAGACGGTGGCCCGCCGCGGCGGGATCGTGATCCTGCCCCAAGACCTGCCGATCAGCGCGGTCCGTACCACGGTGCAGTTCGTCAAAAGCCGCGATGTGGTCGTCGACACTCCGGTGACGCTGTCGTCGGACGACTCGGTGTCCGACGCGACCGCGCTGATCCACAAACGCGCACACGGCGCGGCGGTGGTGCTCCGCGAAGGCCGCCCGATCGGGTTGGTGACCGAGTCGTCCTGCGCGGGCGTGGATCGCTTCACCCGGGTCAGCGACGTGGCCACCACCGATTTCGTGACCGCCGCGGTGGGCACCGAGCCGCGCCGGGTATTCGACCTGCTCGAACATGCACCCGTCGGGGTGGCGGTGATGACCGGCCCGGACGGCACCCTGGCCGGCGTGCTGACCCGCACCGGGGCGGTGCGCGCCGGCATCTACACCCCGGCGATCGATGATGCCGGCCGGCTGCGGGTCGGCGCGGCGGTCGGCATCACCGGCGACGTCGCCGCCAAAGCCCAGGCGCTGGCCGACGCCGGCGTCGACGTGCTCGTCATCGACACCGCCCACGGTCACCAGGTGAAGGCGCTCGACGCGATCAAGGCCGTCGCGGCGCTGGACCTGGGGCTGCCGCTGGCGGCGGGCAACGTCGTCTCGGCCGAGGGCACTCGCGACCTGATCAGCGCGGGAGCGGCCATCGTCAAAGTCGGCGTCGGCCCCGGCGCGATGTGTACCACCCGGCTGATGACCGGCGTGGGCCGGCCCCAGTTCTCGGCGGTCGCCGAATGTGCCGCCGCCGCAACAGAACTCGGCGCCCACGTGTGGGCAGACGGCGGGGTACGTCAGCCGCGCGATGTCGCGCTGGCGCTGGCGGCCGGCGCGTCGAACGTGATGATCGGATCCTGGTTCGCCGGCACCTACGAATCCCCCGGCGACCTGATGCGCGACCGGGACAACCAGCCGTACAAAGAGAGCTACGGGATGGCGTCCAAGCGTGCCGTGGTCGCGCGCACCGCCGCCGACAGCGCGTTCGACCGGGCCCGCAAGGCGCTGTTCGAGGAGGGGATCTCGACCTCCCGGATGGGGCTGGACCCGGCCCGGGGCGGAGTCGAGGACCTGCTCGACCACATCACCTCCGGGCTGCGCAGCACCTGCACCTACGTCGGCGCGTCGAGTCTGGCGCAGCTGCACGAGCGGGCGGTCGTCGGAGTGCAGTCGGCGGCAGGCTTCGCCGAAGGCCACCCACGGCCATTGGGTTGGTGACACCGCAGTGTCATGACCACGGTGTGGCACCGGTTTTCGCTACCATGTGAGCTTCAGGTAGTGAGGTTGAAGCGAAAGGGTTGAAGTGCCGCAGGCACGCGACAGCGTGGTCGACCGGAGCCTGAGGATGCGGCGACCGAACTGCTGATGAACCTCGCCGTCACCCTGTGCAGCGTGCTGGCAATCGCGGTGTTGACCGCCGGCACCGCGGTGTTCGTCGCCGCGGAATTCTCGCTGACCACCCTTGAGCGCAGCACCGTCGAGGCGCACGCGGGCGCCGGTGCCCGTCGCGACCGCTACTTGCACCGCGCGCATCGCACGCTGTCGTTTCAGCTGTCCGGCGCCCAGCTGGGCATTTCGATCACCACCCTGGTCACCGGCTATCTCACTGAACCGCTGATGGCCGAGGCGCCACACCCGGGGCTGGATGCGCTGGGCGTGCCGAAGGGGGTGGCCGACGCGGTGGTCAACTTCGTGGCGCTGGTGACCGTGACGTCGCTGTCGATGGTATTCGGCGAATTGGTGCCCAAGTATCTCGCGGTGGCCCGCCCGCTGCCGACCGCCCGCGCGGTGGCGGGCCCTCAGGTGCTGTTCTCGCTGGTCCTGACGCCGGCGATCCGGCTCACCAACGGAGCGGCGGACCGGATCCTGCGTCGGCTGGGCATCGAGCCCGCCCAGGGGCTGCGATCGGCCCGCTCACCGCAGGAGCTGGTGTCGCTGGTGCGGACCTCGGCGCGCAGCGGCTCGCTGGACCCCACCACCGCGGCGCTGGTGCACCGGTCGCTGCAGTTCGGCGCCCTGACCGCCGAGGAGCTGATGACGCCGCGGGCGAAGATCGTCACGCTGCAGGTCGACGACACCGTCGCCGATCTCGTCGCGACCGCCACCGAGACCGGGTTCTCCCGGTTCCCGATCGTCGACGGGGACCTCGACCAGACGGTCGGCATCGTGCACGTCAAGCAGGTGTTCGCGGTGCCGCCCGCCGATCGGGCCCGCACCCTGCTGACGAAGGTCGCGCAACCGGTGGCGGTGGTGCCGTCGACGCTGGACGGCGATTCGGTGATGGCGCAGACCCGGGCCAGCGGCCTGCAGACGGCGCTGGTTGTCGACGAGTACGGCGGCACCGCGGGCATGGTCACCATCGAGGACCTCATCGAGGAGATTGTCGGCGACGTCCGCGACGAGCACGACGACGCCACCCCCGATGTGGTGGCGGCCGGCAACGGCTGGCGGGTGTCGGGCCTGCTGCGCATCGACGAGATCGCCGCGGCGACCGGCTACCGCGCCCCGGACGGGGAATACGAGACCATCGGCGGGCTGGTGCTGCAGCAACTCGGCCACATCCCCGAGGACGGCGAAACGGTGGAGCTGACCGCTTTCGACCCCGACGGTCTGTCCGACAGCTCCGACCACTGGCGCGCCACCGTCATCCGGATGGCGGGCCGCCGGATCGACCTGCTCGAGCTCGTCGAGGTCGGCCGCGGCGAGCGGGTCCGCACGGGACTGAGCCGCTGATGGCGGACCTGCTGCGAGTACTGCTGACGCTGCTGCTGATCGGCGCCAACGCGTTTTTCGTCGGTGCCGAGTTTTCGCTGATCTCGGTGCGGCGGGACCGGCTGCAAATCCTGGCCGAACAGGGCAGAACCAGCGCCGTCACCGTCATCCGGGCCGGCGAGCGGCTGCCACTGATGTTCGCCGGGGCCCAGCTGGGTATCACGGTGGCCTCGATTCTGCTCGGCCGGATCGGTGAGCCGGCGGTCGCCGGCCTGCTCTACACGCCGTTTAGGCTGCTGGGTCTGCCCGACGCGCTGCTGCACACGGTGTCCTTCGTAGTCGCGTTGGCGATCGTGGTGACCCTGCATGTGCTGCTCGGCGAAATGGTGCCCAAGAACATCGCCATCGCCGGCCCGGAAAAAGCCGCGATGCTGCTCGTTCCGCCGTATCTGATGTACGTGCGGGCCGCCCGCCCCTTCATCGCGTTCTACAACCGCTGCGCCAACCTGATGCTGCGCGCGCTGGGTGTCGAGCCGCGCGACGAGCTCGCCATCACGGTGTCCATGGCCGAACTGCGGGAGATGATCGCCGAGTCGGTGTCCGAAGGGCTGCTCGACCGCGAAGAGCACACCCGACTGACCCGGGCGCTGCAGATCCGCAACCGCGTCGTCGCCGACGTCGCGGTGCCGCTCGCCGAGGTCCGCGCGGTGGCGGCGGCGGGCGGCGCGGGCCCGACCGTCGGCGCGGTCGAACAGGCGCTGGCGCAGACCGGCTACTCCCGGTTTCCGGTCACCGGCGCTGACGGTGCCTACCTCGGCTACCTGCACATCAAAGATGTGCTGTCGCTCAGCGACCACCCCGGCGCCCGCATCGACCTCGCCACGGTCCGGCCGCTGCCCCGGATACCCGGGTCGCTGCCGCTGGCGGAGGCGTTGTCGCGGCTGCGGCGCACCAACAGCCACTTGGCTCTGGTCACTTCCCCAGGCGGTCGGGTGGTCGCCATGGTGGCGCTCGACGACCTGGTCGAAGACCTGGTCGGGACGGTGCGGGAAGGCACCCAGCGAACGGTATGAGGGTCGTACTGCCGGCTGACGACTGGATACCGCGCCGGCTCCGGCACCGGAGCAGGGTGAAGCTCCTGCTCGACGACTATCTACGGCTACGTGCGACGGGCGGGTCGAATCCGGTCGTCGACTTCCTTTTCACCTACTACAACCTGACTGCCGGACAGCTGCGCCGGTGGCATCCGGGATTCGGGGTTACCCTCGCCGGCCCGGAGGCTCGGGAGTACGCGACTCTGCGCGGATACGGCCCGACGGACTCGGGTGTCACCGTGCAGCCTGGGTATTTGGCGCGGCGCCGCGGCACCGTCGAGTATGTCCGCCGGTTGCTGTCGGCGACCACCGGTCGACCGGTAAGCCTGGGCTGTTTCGGACTGCACGAGTGGGCGATGGTCTATCGATCTGATCCCGGGCAGCGGCGCCATGGCGCTCCGCTTCGGCTGGGTCAAGATGGCACCGACGCGGTGGTCGAATCCCTGCCACTGCGGTGCAGCCACTTCGACGCGTTCCGGTTCTTCACCGATTCGGCCCGGCCCAGAAACGCAATCCAGCTGTCGCGCGCCGGCCAGGTCGACGCTGAGCAGCCCGGGTGCGTCCACGCCGCGATGGACCTTTATAAGTTTGCCGGTAAGTTGCTGCCGCTGATCGACTCCGATCTGTTGCTGAGTGCGTTCGAGTTGGCCTACGCGGCGCGCGAACTCGACATGCGGGCCAGCCCCTACGATCTGCGCGCATACGGATATGAGCCAATCCGGATCGAGACGACTGCAGGTCGCGCCGAATATGTGCGGAAGCAGGCCGCGGTCGCGAGTCGGTCAGCGGATGTCCGGGCTGCACTGCAGCGGCGGTGCGAAAATCTGCTGTGAGTCGCCATTGTGTGGGACGCCGCTTGTCCGCGTATTCACATTCCCCAGAATTTGCTGTGCGCGAGCAGTGGCCGAGCCTACAGTAATCACTGCTGGTGGTCATCGGCATCGTCTTCTGGATCATCTGGTTGATGAACACTTGGCATTCGGTGCAGACGTCCTAGGCGAGGTGGTTGCCGGGCGGCACATTTCTTTCTCGGCCGCTAACCGGGTCCGACCTGCTGCTGGGCTGCCTGCAGCTGGCCGCAACCGCCCGTGAAGTCGACACGCGGGCCAGCCCGTATGATCTCAGCGACTACGGGTACTTGCCGATCGCCGTCGAAACCAGCGCCGGCCACGCCGAGTACGTGCGTTGCCAGAACGCCATCTCCCAGCGTGCTGCGCCGCTGCGGAATGCGCTGGCAGACCGGTGTGACCTGCTGTTGCAGGCCGCCGGATGCGAGTAGTCGGGCTAGCAGCCGGGTAGGCTGGCTAGTTGCCAGACAGGGAGGAACGATGACTGATCGCGTGCCAGTGGGCAACCTGCGCGTCGCCAAGGTGCTGTACGACTTCGTCAACAGCGAGGCTCTGCCCGGCACCGGTATCGACCCCGACAGCTTCTGGGCGGGCGTCGACAAGGTGGTCACCGACCTCACTCCGCGCAACTCCGAGCTGCTGCGCCGCCGCGACGAACTGCAGGCCCAGATCGACAAGTGGCACCGCCACCGCGTCATCGACCCGCACGACCCCGAGGCCTACCGCCAGTTCCTCACCGAGATCGGCTACCTCGAGCCGGAACCGGACGACTTCGCCATCACCACCTCCGGTGTCGACCCGGAGATCACCACGACGGCCGGCCCACAGCTGGTGGTGCCGGTCACCAACGCGCGTTTCGCGCTGAACGCGGCCAACGCCCGGTGGGGCTCGCTGTACGACGCCTTGTACGGCACCGACGTCATCCCCGAAACCGACGGCGCCGAACAGGGCAGCAGTTACAACCGGGTGCGCGGTGACAAGGTGATCGCCTACGCGCGCCACTTCCTCGACCAGGCGGTGCCGTTGGAGTCGGGGTCATACACCGACGCCACCGGCTTCAGCGTCGACGACGGTCAGCTGTCGGTGCGGCTTTCGGAGGGTTCGACCGGCCTGTCTGACCCCGGCCAGTTCGCCGGTTACACCGGCGAACCCGACGCACCGGCATCGCTCTTGCTGACCAACCACGGGCTGCACATCGAGATCCTGATCGACCCCGAGTCGCCGGTCGGCCAGACCGACACCGCCGGGGTCAAGGACGTGGTGCTGGAGTCGGCAGTCACCACGATCATCGACTTCGAAGACGCGGTCGCCGCCGTGGACGCCGACGACAAAGTCCGCGCCTACCGCAACTGGCTCGGCCTCAACCGTGGTGACCTGACCGCCGAGGTGAACAAAGACGGCGACACCTTCACCCGTTCGCTCAACGAGGACCGCCACTACACCGCGCCGGACGGCGGCGAGTTCGTGTTGCCGGGCCGCAGTCTGCTGTTCGTGCGCAACGTCGGCCACCTGATGACCAACGACGCCATCATCTTGCAGAACGGCGGCGAAAACGGGTCAGACGGCGAGGCCGACGGCGCCGAGGTGTTCGAGGGCATCCAGGACGCGCTGTTCACCGGGCTGGCCGCCCTGCACGGCCTGCGAGCCGGCTCGGACAACGACGGGGCCAGCGGGCCGCTGGCGAACAGCCGCACCGGGTCGATCTACATCGTCAAGCCCAAGATGCACGGGCCCGACGAGGTGGCGTTCACCACCGAACTGTTCAGTCGGGTCGAAGACGTGCTGGGACTGCCGCAGAACACCCTCAAAGTCGGCGTCATGGACGAAGAGCGGCGCACCACGGTCAACCTGAGGGCCTGCATCAAAGCCGCCGCCGACCGGATCGTGTTCATCAACACCGGTTTTTTGGACCGCACCGGCGACGAGATCCACACCTCCATGGAGTCCGGCCCGATGGTGCGCAAAGGCGCCATGAAGACCCAGCCGTGGATTCTGGCCTACGAAGACAACAATGTCGACGCCGGGCTGGCCACCGGGTTCGCCGGGCACGCCCAGATCGGCAAGGGCATGTGGGCAATGACCGAACTGATGGCCGACATGGTCGAGCAGAAGATCGGGCAGCCGCGCGCCGGTGCCAGCACCGCCTGGGTACCGTCGCCCACCGCGGCCACCCTGCACGCGATGCACTACCACCAGGTGGATGTGGCCGCCGTGCAGAACGAGCTAGCCGGGGAGCGACGCGCCTCCCTCGACCAGCTGCTGACGATTCCGCTGGCCAAAGAGCTGGCCTGGGCTCCGGAGGAGATCAAAGAAGAGGTCGACAACAACTGCCAGTCCATCCTGGGCTATGTGGTGCGCTGGATCGACCAGGGTGTCGGCTCGTCGAAAGTGCCCGACATCCACGACGTGGCGCTGATGGAAGACCGTGCCACACTGCGGATCTCCAGCCAGCTGCTGGCCAACTGGCTGCGGCACGGGGTGATCACCGAATCCGACGTGCGGGCGAGTCTGGAGCGGATGGCTCCGCGGGTGGACCAGCAGAACGCCGGCGACTCCGCTTACCGGCCGATGGCGCCCGACTTCGACGACAACATCGCCTTCCTGGCCGCCCAAGAGCTGATCCTTTCCGGCACCCAGCAGCCCAGCGGATACACCGAGCCGATCCTGCACCGGCGCCGCCGCGAGTTCAAAGCCCGAAATGGATGACCGCGGCTGAGCATGGGTAGACACAGCAAGCGCCGGCCCGGACTGCCCGGCGGCGAACCGCCCGAAGAGCCCGCCGACGAGCTCAGCGGTGCTGCCGAGGGCGGCGCCGACCCTGACCCTGATCCTGCCGACGATGTCGCCGGGCACGGCGTTCCCGGCGACCCCTCTTACTCGGACGACCCCTTTCACTCGGCGCATCCTGACGCCGATGCCGGCGAGCAGGACGTTCCCGACTTCGGTGGCCCCGGCAGTCGCCCCCCGGCTTCGGCGCCACCGACCGGCGGGGGTCACCGCGGCGGCGACGACTGGCGGGGCGGCCACCGCAGCGACGGCGGCCGCCGCGGTGTCAGTGTCGGGGTAATCGCCGCGCTGATCACCGTCGTGGTGGTGGTCGCGGCGGTGATCCTGTGGCGCTTCTTCGGCGACGCGCTGTCGCAACGCTCGCACACCGCAGCCGCGCGCTGCACCGCCGGCAAAGAGACCGTCGCGGTGGTCGCCGACCCGGCGATCGCCGGCCTCATCCAGGATTTCGCCGAACGCTACAACGGGTCGGCCGAACCGGTCGGCGACCGCTGTGTGGCCGTGACCGTCAAGCAGGCCGATTCCAACGCCGTCGTCAGCGGGTTCATCGGCAACTGGCCTTCCGAGTTGGGTCAGCGCCCGGCGCTGTGGATCCCGGGCAGTTCGGTGTCGGCGGCGCGACTGTCGGCCGCGGCGGGCAAGCAGACGATCAGCGACAGCCGTTCGCTGGTCACCTCCCCGGTGCTGCTCGCGCTGCGACCGGAGCTGCAGCGTGCGCTGGGCGGGCAGAACTGGGCGACTCTGCCTGGTCTGCAGAGCAACCCGAACAGCCTGGCCGCCGTGAATCTGCCGGCCTGGGGCTCGTTGCGGCTGGCGTTGCCGACCAGCGGCAACAGCGATGCGGCGTTTCTGGCGGCCGAGGCGGTCGCGGCGGCGTCAGCGCCCGGTGCCCCGGCCACCTCGGGCACCGCCGCGGTGCGCACGCTGCTCGACACCCAGCCCAAGCTGTCGGACAGCACTGTGGCCGAGGCGATGAACGCACTGGTCAAAAGCGGCGATCCGGCGACAGCGCCGGTGCACGCCGTCGCGATCACCGAACAGGAGCTGTTCCAGCGTGGACAGTCGGTGTCCGACGCGGCGAGCACTCTGGGTTCCTGGCTGCCACCGGGCCCGGCTGCGGTCGCCGACTACCCGACGGTGCTGCTCAGCGGCTCCTGGCTCTCCAAGGAGCAGGTCACCGCAGCCAGCGCGTTCGCCCGCTTCCTGCGCAAATCGGACCAGCTCGAAGACCTGGCCAAAGCCGGTTTCCGCGCCCCGGGGGTGAAGCCGCCGAAAAGTCCTGTGACCACCTTCCCGGCGCTGCCGGCGGCGGTGTCGGTCGGCGACGACAGCATGCGTGCGACGCTCGCCGACATACTGGCCGCCCCCACCGCTGCGTCGGCGGCGGCCACCATCATGCTCGACCAGTCGATGACCGCCGACGAGGGCGGCAAAACTCGATTGGCCAACGTGATAGCGGCGCTGAGTGACCGAATCGGGGCGCTGGCGCCGACCTCGGTGGTGGGCTTGTGGACCTTCGACGGAAAAGAAGGCCGGTCCGAGGTGCCGACCGGACCGCTGGGCGACCAGGTGAACGGTCAGCCCCGGTCAGCCGCGCTGAAAGCCGCACTGGACCGGCAGTATTCCTCGCCCGGCGGCGCGGTGTCCTTCACCACCCTGCGCCTGATCTATCAGGAAGCCCTGACCAATTACCGTGCCGGAATGGCCAATTCGGTCCTGGTGGTGACGGCGGGACCGCACACCGACCAGAGTCTCGACGGTCCCGGGCTGGAAGACTTCTTCAACAGCAGCGTGGACCCGGCCAAGCCGGTGGCGGTCAACGTCATCGACATCGGCTCAGACCCGGATCGGGCGACCTGGGAAGCCGTCGCCAAGCGCAGCGGTGGCAGCTACCGCAACGTGGCGACGTCGGCCTCGCCCGATCTTACGACGGTGGTCAGCACCTTCCTCAGCTGAAGCACTCGCCGTCGAGTGTGTCGGTTCTTGCCGCGAAAGCGGCGGAAGGTCGGCAACAACCCGCACACTCGGTGAGCATCCGCCGCAGTTGCCGGTATCACGCACGCGTCAAATTTCTGGGTGTTTTCCTAGCGAAATCTCAGGTAAATTCAGGTGCGTCCCGTGACGGGCATCACAGCCTCGACGATGCGGAGGAGACGGCCATCATGCAGCAACTCGTACGCCCTTACGCCAATGCCGGAGTCGCCCTGGTCGGCGCCGGCATCATCGCGGTCATTCCGGTGGTGGCGCCGCCGGACGTGCAGACGCGGGCGGTCCGGTTGGTCGACGCATGGTCTGACCTGGCCACCGAAACGGCGGCCAACCTGCAGAGCATCACCAACGGATCCGATCCGGCGGCGATCTCGCAGGTCTTCGCCGAGTTGCTGACCAACCCGCTGGGCGTGCTCGGGGCGGCGACCAACCTGGAACCGACCATCACCACGGGTGTCGGGATTCCGGCTCAGATCTCAGTGGAGTTGCCGCCCGGTCTGGAGCTGGGGATTGCGCAACTCAGTTCGGAGTTGTCCGCCCTGGACGCGGTCAACGGCGTCGTCGGGCAGTTGACCACCGACCCGGCGAACGCGTTCAGCACGCTGTACGAAGCCCCGGCCGTCATCGCGAACGCCTTCCTCAACGGCGAGCAGAATGTCAGCCTGCTGGACGGCATCATCAACATCCCGGCCCTCAACGGCGTCCTCGCGCCGCTGCAGTCGGCGACTATCGACGTCAACCTGGCCAAGCTGGTGGACGCCCTCGGGCTGGGCAACCTGGGCTTGGGCAACCTCGACCTGAGCAGCTTGCTGAATCAACTCGGGCTGGGCGACCTGACCGTGGGCTCGTTGTTCAGTGACCTGGGGCTCAGCGGTAAGGGGCTGGGAGACCTGTTGGGCAACCCGACCTTGAGCGCCGTGCTGACCGACCTCGGCCTGGGCAAGCTCAACCTGGGCACCCTCGATCTGACGAGCATTCTGAGCGGCTTGGGCCTGAACCCCACCACCAACTTGAACAGCCTGACGCTGGACCAGATATTGACCGCCTTCGGCATCAACCCCAATGTCGAAATGCCATTGGGCCAGCTGCTGGACAACCTGGGCTTCAGCACTCTGCTCGATACTAAATTGGGCACGGAGCTGTCTAACCTTGGTGCGCTTCAAGGCGTCCTCACCGACCTCAACGGTATCCTCGGCTCCAATCTGCTCAGCTTGACCAACCTCGAGACCGCCCTGAACAGCGAGACCGTGGGCGATTTGCTTGGCGGGCAAACGCTCAACCAGAGCCTCGGCGACATACTCACGGCGCTGGGTGTCAGCAACGTCACCCCGAGTGGTTTGACGGTCGGGACGCTGCTCGAGGACGCTCGGCTTCCCCAGCACCACCGGTAACCTCACCTTGAGTGATCTGGTGGGCGACCTCGGCCTTGGCGGCCTGCCCGCGGGCAGCGTGCTCGACACCGTGAACCTGGGCCAGCTGCTGGGCGATCTCGGCCTGTCCAACCTGCCGCTGAACTTGGGCAACCTGGGCGACCTCACCAACCTCACCCTGGGCGGCCTGCTCGGCGACCTCGGCGCGGGCGACCTGGCCAACGTCACCGTCGACCCGTTCGGTGGCTTGGTCACCGAGCTGGTGGACGTGGTGCCGCAACAGATCCTGACGGCGCTGGGTATCTAGCGGTTCGCCGGAGGACGCGGGTCCCAAGTCAGGCGTACGCCTCCACGGGCGGACACGAGCACACCAGGTTGCGGTCGCCGTAGGCGCCGTCGATGCGGCGCACCGGCGGCCACACCTTGGGCCGAAACGTTGTGCCCAGCGGGTAAGCGGCCTGCTCGCGGCTGTACGGGTGGTCCCACTCGGTGACCAGCAGGCATTCGGCGGTGTGCGGCGCGCCCCGCAGCGGATTGTCGTCCACCGGCCACTCTCCCGCGCCGACGCGGTCGATCTCGCCACGGATCGCGATCATCGCTTCGCAGAAGGCGTCGACTTCAGCCAGCGTCTCGCTTTCGGTCGGCTCGACCATCAGCGTCCCCGTCACCGGGAAGCTCATGGTCGGCGCGTGAAAACCGTAATCCGCCAGCCGTTTTGCGACATCCTCGACAGTGACACCGGTGGCCTTGGTGATCGGCCGCAGATCGAGGATGCACTCGTGGGCCACCATGCCGTGCTCACCGGTGTAGAGCACCGGGTAGTACTCGTCGAGCCGGCGTGCGATGTAGTTGGCCGACGCGATCGCCACCAGCGACGCCGTACGCAGGCCCGCCGCCCCCATCATCCGCACGTAGGCCCAGCTGATCGGCAGAATCGAGGCCGATCCGTACGGCGCCGACGACACCGGACGGCCCTGCGGCAATTCCGGTGCCAGCGGATGCCCGGGCAGAAACGGCGCCAGATGTGCCCGCGCGGCTACCGGCCCCACACCGGGTCCGCCGCCTCCGTGCGGAATGCAGAACGTCTTGTGCAGGTTCAGGTGGCTGACATCGCCGCCGAATTTTCCCGGCCGGGCCAACCCGACCAGCGCGTTGAGGTTCGCGCCGTCGACATAGACCTGGCCGCCGGCGTCGTGCACGGCCGCGCACACCTGCTCGATGTCCTGCTCGTAGACGCCGTGGGTGGACGGGTAGGTGATCATCAACGCTGCCAGCCGCTCGGCGTGCTCGCTGACCTTGGCGCGCAGATCGTCCAGGTCGACGTCGCCGTTCTCGCGGCAGGCCACCACGACCACCCGCATCCCGGCCATGGCCGCCGACGCGGCGTTGGTGCCGTGCGCACTCGACGGGATCAAGCACACGTCGCGATGCGATTCGCCGCGGCTGGCGTGATAGTCGTGAATCGCGAGCAGTCCCGCGTACTCGCCCTGCGAGCCGGCATTGGGCTGCAGCGAGATTGCGTCGTATCCGGTCAGCTGGATCAGCCAGGTCTCCAGTTCGGCGATGAGCTGGCGCAGCCCGGGCGTGTCGCAGGCCGGTGCGAACGGGTGCTGGCGGGCGAACCCCGGCCAGGTGATGGGCTCCATCTCGGCGGCGGCGTTGAGCTTCATCGTGCACGACCCCAGCGGAATCATGCTGCGGTCCAACGCGACATCTTTGTCGGCCAGCGCGCGCAGCCGTCTCATCATCGAGGTTTCGGTGCGGTAGCTGGTGAACGCGGGGTAGGTCAGGAACGGCGATCCGCGGTCGGCTATGTCCGGGCCGGACGGTTCGGCGGCTCCGACCCCGAACGCGTCGAGTACGGCGGCGACGTGGTCGTCGGTGGTGGCTTCGTCGCAGGCGATCGACACATGGTCGGCGTCGACCCGCCACAGGTTGATGCCCCTGGCCTTGGCCGCCGCGAGCACCGCGTCCCCGCGACCGGGCACCCGGGCCAGCACCGTGTCGAAGAAGTCCTCGTGCACCAGCGCGTCACCAAGCGCGGCGGCGATCCTGCGGGCATGACCGTGGACCCGCCGCGCGATGGCGGTCAGCCCGTCGGCACCGTGGTAGCCGGCATACATGGCGGCCATCACGGCCAGCAGCACCTGCGCGGTGCAGATGTTGCTGGTCGCCTTATCGCGGCGGATGTGCTGTTCGCGGGTTTGCAACGCCAGCCGATACGCCGGCGCGCCGTCGGCGTCTTTCGACACACCGACCAGCCGGCCCGGCAACTGGCGGGCATGCGCGGCCTGCACCACCAGGTAACCGGCGTGCGGGCCGCCGAAACCCATTGGCACACCGAATCTTTGGGTGCTGCCGAAGGCGACGTCGGCGCCGATCTCGCCGGGCGGGGTGATCAGCGTCAACGCCAGCAGGTCGGCACCGACGGCCACCAGCGCGCCGCGGTCGTGGGCCTGCGACACCAGCGCGCTCCAGTCGGTGATCCGCCCGCTGGCGCCCGGCAGCTGGGTCATGACGCCGAAGAAGTCGCCGCCGGGCAGGCCGTCCCGCAGATCGGTGGTGACGATCTCGATACCGAGCGGCTCGGCGCGGGTCGCCAGCACCGCGGCGGTCTGCCCGAACAAGTCGGCGTCGACCGCGATCCGGTGGGTTTTACCGCGGGCCGCGCGGTGCATCAGCGTCATGGCCTCGGCGGCGGCGGTGCCCTCGTCGAGCATGGACGCGTTGGCGACCTCCAGACCGGTCAGGTCGGCCACCATCGTCTGGAAATCCAGCAGTGCCTCCAGCCGGCCCTGGCTGATCTCCGGCTGGTACGGCGTGTAGGCGGTGTACCAGGCCGGGTTCTCCAGGATGTTGCGGCGCAGCACCGGCGGCGTCAGCGTGTCGTAGTAGCCCTGCCCGATCATCGACACCGCGACGGTGTTCGCCTCGGCCATTCCCCGCAGCTCGGCCAGCGCCTCGGCCTCGGTGGCAGGCGGCGGCAGCCGGTCCAGGCCCGGTGCGGCACCGGATCCGGTGAGCGCATCGAGTATGCCGGCAGGCAGAGCGCGGCCGGCCAACTCGTCGAGGGAGTCGACGCCGATGACCGCGAGCATGGTGGCAATCGCGTCGTCGTCGGGGCCGATGTGGCGGTGCGCGAAAGACGTGTGATCGGACACTTGCGGGTCTCCTGACACGGACAGAGGTGGGTGCGCCCTCCCCCTCTGTCGTCTACCCGCTGCGGGTGCCTGAGAGATTCGGCGTCATGCGCCTTTCCCCATGGGCGGGCGATCCATCGGTGGGTCGCCGCTTTCCAGAGGCATCGTGGCCTGGCGCGGTCCGGGTGCCTGAGAGGTTAGCGGAGAGGTGTTGCTCCTTCGGCGTCCGTGGCTGGCCGTCACGAAACTCTCCCGCACGAGGGCGATGCCCCGCCAGTCTACCGGGTGCCGACAGCTGGCGCCCGGGAGCGCCGACACTGAAAATGCCTACGCGACACGCCGTATAGGTGTCCGAATCCGCGGTCTCGCCGCAGCGACGCTAGCCGATTTTGCGGTCGCGGTGCTTGCGCCGCGAAGCCAGCTCATCCTCCGGCGCCGCGATCGACTCACCGCCGTCGGCGCGCTCGCCGGGGAAGTCGGCGATGACACCGGTGAGCTCGCGCATCGCACCCGAGACGGCGATGCCGAACACGCCCTGCCCGCCCTGCAACAGGTCGACGACCTCTTCGGCGGAGGTGCACTCGTACACCGTGGTGCCGTCGGAGAACAGGGTGATGTTCGCAAGATCCTGAACCCCGCGCTGACGCAGATGGTCGACGGCAACGCGGATGTTGTGCAACGAGATACCGGTGTCGAGCAGGCGCTTGACGATCTTGAGCACCAGGATGTCCTTGAACGAGTACAGCCGCTGGCTGCCCGAGCCTGCCGCGCTGCGGATCGAGGGCACGACCAGCGATGTGCGTGCCCAATAATCCAGCTGACGGTAGGTGATGCCGGCAATCTGGCAGGCACTGGGACCGCGGTAACCGATCAGCTCGTCGGGCACCGAATCGTCGGGAAACAGGCCGGCTTGAACGGGTTCGCTGGGCGCGGGAGCGGTGCGGTCGCGGTCGGTGGCCGCGTCGTCGTCCTCGACGGACTCCGACCCGAGCTCCAACTGACCGTCGCGTGGTTGCTCGCCCACCGTAGTTCCTCTTTTCCGATGTCACTCGCCCGCGCAGCCGGGATCACTCGGCCCGAGTGCTTTCAGAGCATACGCTTTTCGACCCGCTGTCGTGGTTATCGTCGCACCAAAGTATGGCGGTCACCGGTGCTCCGCGAGGGTTTCCGACGGGCGTGTCTCGAGCTGTCACGCCAAGTGAGACGCATCCGTGATGTTGCTTGCGAGCAAACTTCCCGGGCGCCGCGGCGACTCGGTGGCCTCAGGTGGCCTTGAAATCGTCGGGCGAGACGCTGTCCAGAAACTCCTTGAACTTCTCCACCTCGTCCTCGCGCACCCCGCCGCTGGGCTCGTCGTCGCTCTCGTCGGGAATCAGCAGGCCGGCTTCGGCCAGCACCGCCTCCTCGACGTAGATCGGCACCCCCACCCGCAGCGCGATCGCCACCGAGTCCGAGGGCCGCGCCGACACGGTGATGTTGCGGTCGAAGATCAGGTCGGCGTAGAAGGTGCCTTCTTGTAAGTCGACGATCCGCACTTCTTTCAGCGAATGTCCTAGCGCGGCAATGAGATCACGGATGAGATCATGCGTCAGGGGGCGCGGCGGCTCGACGCCCTGCTGCTCGAGCGCTATCGCGGCAGCCTCCGACTGACCGATCCAGATCGGCAGATACCGGTCACCGTTGGCTTCACGCAGCAACAGCACCGGCTGGTTCTGCGGCTGCTCGACGCGAATGCCGACGACGCGAACTTCACCCATCTGTGTCTGCCCTCCGCATATGCCGCTCTACTCCGACGCCAGCCTGGCGCGGCGGGCAACCCGTCGAACACCAAGCTGTCGACCGAAGTCTAGTCCTCAGCGGTGCAGAACGTCGCGGACAGCCGACTTGATCAATGACGTGTGCAACGTGATTGCCAGGGCAGCAACCTCGCGCGCCAGTTCGTCGGCGCGGTCGCGGGCATCGGCCTTGCCCGCCTTGACCACCGGCCCGGCGATCTGGGCGATCAGATCGGATTGCCGGTCGGCCGCCGAACGGAACGCGCGCAGGTGCCGCGGCTCGACACCATAATCGGCCAGCGCCCGTGCGCACTGCAGGATCACCACGGCGTGCTCGTCGAAGAAACCCGAGGGGCCCGGCGTGATCACGCCCGACTTGAGCAGGGCGGTCAGCAGCGCTGCGTCCACGCCGGAACGTGTCAGCAGGTCTTCTGAGCTCAGCCGGACCGGGCCGGGAACCTCGGCCGTCGACTCGGCTGCCGGAACGGCGGCACCGGAGACCGAGCGCAAACGCGGTACCCCGTAAGGCGTTCCGGTCGACGGCAACTCCCCGTCGGGCTGGGCGTCCAATTGGGCTTTGATCACCTTCAGCGGCAAATAGTGATCCCGCTGAGCGGTGAGGATGTAGCGCAGCCGGGCGCAGTCGTAGGCGCTGAATCGGCGGTAGCCGGATGCGGCCCGCTGGGGGGTGACGAGTCCCTCGGCTTCCAGGAAGCGGATCTTGGAGATCGTCACGTCCGGGAACTCCGGGCGCAGCACATCGAGTACCGCTCCGATCGACATCCCGGCCAGCGCGGGCACATCGGGTGCGGTCACTGGCTGCCGGACCCCGAATCGTCACCCGGCTTGGGGCCGGTCAGGAACACCAGACGAAATTTGCCGATCTGCACCTCATCGCCGTTTGCCAGCACCGCCGAATCCACCGGCTCCCGGTTGACATAGGTGCCGTTGAGGCTGCCGACGTCGACGACGTGAAACTCGTCGCTTTCCAGCCGAAACTCGGCGTGCCGGCGGCTGACGGTCACGTCGTCGAGGAAGATGTCACTGTCAGGGTGGCGGCCCGCCGACGTGGTCGGCTGGTCGAGCAGGAACCGCGACCCCGCGTTGGGTCCGCGCTTGACGACCAGCAGCGCCGAGCCCGCCGGCAAACCTTCGACGCCGGACACAGCGGTCTCCGCGCTGGTTTGCGCGGGGGCGTCCAGTTCGGTGAGGAAGTCGGCGCGGAATACCGATGTCGTCTCCACCGTGACATCGTCGGAGGTCTGGTCGTTGTCGTTGTCCGTCACCCGCTGCTCCTCACTAGCCGCTGTGGTGTTGCCTGCCCCGCACCACCGGGCCGGCTTCCCAGCGGCGTGTCTTCAATCTGTCGACCGTACCGCGCACCGCTCCTCAATGTGCCCCCCACTGCAGTTTCACCGAGCCTGACTGCGCTGGCAGGACCCTAACAACCGTCATTCCGCGAGCGTGCCCCGGTAGGTCTCGGCGTCCAGCAGCGCGGCGAAGTCCTGCTCCAGCGCGCCGGAGTCGTCGGCCCGCAGGTCCAGCAGCCACCCGGCACCGTAAGGATCGGAGTTCACCAGTTGCGGCTGCCCGTCCAGATCGGCGTTGACCGCCACCACTTTCGCCGAGACCGGCGCATACAGATCCGAGACGGACTTGGTGGATTCCACCTCGCCGAACGATTCACCGGTGGCCACACCCGTGCCCACGTCGGGCAGCTGAACGAACACCACGTCACCGAGCGACGACTGGGCGAAGTCGGTGATGCCCACCCGCACGGTGTCGTCACCGGTGCGGCGCACCCACTCGTGTTCGGCGGTGTAGTGCAGGTCCGGCGGGATTTCGCTCACGGTAATCCTGTTCTGATCGGCGCTATTTGACGGGCTGAGCGTATTGGTGCGGTTTTGGTTGCCGCAAGGCGGTCACATCGACCCGGTCGAACTGCTGCACCGACATCCGTCCACCCACCCGCTTGACGCTGTCGACGGCGCCACCGGGAATGTTCATCGCCGCCGCCATGGTCGGCGGATCGCCTACGGCCACAATTGAATAGGGTGCAGACAGCGGCTTCCCGTCGATGATCAGCGCGCCAGGAGCGCCGACCACCCAGGTGTCGACACCGACCCGCACGCCCTGGTGTCCGTCGTTGACCTCGATCGCCTCGGCGCCGGCCGCGCGCAGCTCGTTGATCACGTCGAGCAACGTCTGCGGCGCCACGCCGGGACCGGGATCCTCGATGCTGACCCGGACGCCGGGGCCGGTGGCGCCCACCGTGCCGACCAGGATGGACAGCGCCGCCAGCCGGGCCTGAGCGTTCTCGATGGCCGCCTGGTTGTTGCTGCCCGACGCCTGCAGCGCGCTCAACGTCCGCTGTAGGTCGGCCACCTCGGTGTTCAGCGCGGCTTCGCGCTGCCGCAGCGAATCCAGCAGCACCAGCAAATCAGCCGGGCGGGCGGTTTCCAGCGCGTCACCGGAGCTGGTCTCCCGGACCTGGGTCACGATCGCCACCCCCAAGACCAGGCAGAGCAGCGTCGCCAGCGCCCCGAACACCAGCTGCGAACGGCTGCGGGCGCCCCAACGGCCGGCCTGGCGCAGCCGCGCGATCACCGGCCGCGTCCGCTCCGGGGGTAACTCGTGCCGGCCGTGCTGGCTGGGCGACTGGTCGGCGGCACCGCCGACGTTGCTGCCGCCATGGTCGTCGCTGTCGTTGCTGCCGTCGTGGTCGCTCATCGTCGGTCAGGCTCCGAACAGCCGGCGCCGCAACGCGGCCGCGTTGCCGAAGATGCGGATGCCCAACACGACGATGATCGCGGTGGACAACTGGGTGCCGACGCCGAGTTGGTCGCCGACGTACACGATCAGGGCGGCCACCAGGACGTTGAACACGAACGAGACCACGAACACCTTCGGATCGAAGATCCGCTCCAGATAAGCCCGCAACCCGCCGAATACTGCGTCCAGCGCGGCGACGACGGCGATCGGCAAGTAGGGCTGGATCACCTCCGGCACGCTGGGGTGGAAGACCAAACCCAGCACGATGCCGATAGCCAGCGCGGCGATCCCGATCATCGGCGTGTTGTTCCCGTCACCCTAGGCCCCAATCCCCTTGGCGAATCGGATATCTCGGATCGCTGCGGCGGGCAACAGGAGGTTGTCACCGGTGCTCACCGTGACGTCGACGCCGTAAGCGGTGGCCAGCAGCCGCAGCCGCTCCAGTCCGGGGGTGCCGTCGAAGGCGTCGCGCATCGCGCGCGGGGGCCCTACCGCGAGGAAGGTGTAGGGGCTGGCGACCGGAGTGTTGTCGATCAGGATCGCCCCACCCGCCTGCCGGATGGTCACGTTCGGCCCGATCCGGACGCCACCGACCGAAATCGCCTCGGCTCCGCTGCTCCACAACGAGTTGACGACGAGCTGCAGATCGCGGTCGAGGATGACCTGACGACTGTCGGCGACGCGTTGCTTGGAGACGTCGGACAAGTTCGGGCTGACGCTCGGTTCGGTCACCGTCACCGTCAGCCCCGGGCCGGTGACTTTGGTGCTCGCCGCGGCCAGGCTGAGCTTGTCCAGGCCGATCAGCAGCCGGCTGCCGGTGGCGTCGTCAGCGAGCGCGCGCCGCTGCACGTCGTCGACCTGGGCGGCGAGGGTGTTGCGGCGTTCGGCCAAGGCGGCAATGGAGCGTTCCGTGGAGCGCGCGCTGGCGGCCAGGACCTGTTGTGCCGCAGTCATTCCGGGCGCCACCGACCGGGCCTGGGCGACGGCGGCGGCGAACACCGTGGCGACCAGCAGCGCCGACAGCGCCTGCCACAGCCAGTCCAGCACCCGGGTGCGGCCGCTGGGCGGAGCCGACGAACGGTCCCGGGTGGCGGCGGCGTAGCCCGGATCCAGATGGTTCGACAGCAGATGACGAAGCAGCGACGGCACCGGCAGCAGCTGCGGCCGGTCCGCCCGGTGCGCGTTGAGGCCGGCGTCGGGGTCGTAGCCGCCCAGGGCTCGGTCGGAGTCAACCATCGTCGCCCGCCCGGTTC
The DNA here is from genome assembly GCA_963767765.1 of uncultured Actinomycetota bacterium. Classification (GTDB taxonomy): domain Bacteria; phylum Actinomycetota; class Actinomycetes; order Mycobacteriales; family Mycobacteriaceae; genus Mycobacterium. The sequence goes on from CAVYEX010000001.1 coordinate 264,242, forward strand.
GCCACCGCTGCGACGCCGGCGCTGCCGACCCTGGGCATCCGCCGCACGACCAGCACCACCTGCACCAGGTACAGCACGAACGCCCACAGATACATATAGGCACCCCAGATCAAGAAGGCCCACCCGCAGGCCAGCACCACCCGGCTCCACAGTGCGTGCCACTGCCCCAACAGGATGAGCGGAAACGCCGACATCAGCCCGAAGGTGGCCGCTTTCCCGACATAGGTGACGGGCAGTGCGGTCAGGCCCCGGCTGCGCAGCAGCGGCAACGTCGCGGCCAGCAGGGCGTCGCGGGTCAGCAGCGTGACAACGATCCACCACGGCACGATGCCGCGCACCGCGAATGCGATCGGCACGGTCACCATGTACAGCCGGTCGACCGTGGGGTCCAGCAGCTCACCGAGCCGGGAGGCCTGGTCGAGCAGCCGGGCGATCTTGCCGTCGGCCCAGTCCGAGGCGCCGCTGAACAGCAGGATCCCCACCGCCCAGCCGTCGGCATGGCGGAACAGCAGCAGATAGATGAAGGCCGGGATCAGCGCAAGCCGGACCGCGCTGAGCATGTTGGGCACGGTCAGCACCCGACCCTGCGCGGTCGCGGGCTCCATGAGGCGTGACCTTAGCCCGGTGACGATGCGGGCCGTGCAACGGCCCGCGGAGAAGGCGGGCAATCAGACTTAGCTGAGCGGCGACGCGCTTTAGCGGAAAACTCCGGGCAGGCTCAGCGCGGACAGTGTGTCATCGGACAACGGGTTGTCGTGCACCATGTACGTCCACGTCGACGTCGGGCGGGCCAGCTTGGACAGGTCGACCCCTGGCTCGTCGGCGATGGTCGGCGACGTTTCGAACGTTTGCTGCGCTGCCTCGATCGCGTCGGCGGCCAGCGAGGCGAACGCGTCGACAGCCAATCGGTGGAACTCGTCGAGCGGGTTCTGCCGGCCCAGCGCGCGCAAGTGGATGCTCTCCCGGATGTCGGCCAGATAGGCCAGGTGGTCGGCCCAGCCCCGGTCCAGGTGATAGAGCATGATCAGCCGGCAGATCTTCTCCAGTTGGTCTTCGTCGAGCGTCTCGACCAGTTCCTCGTAGCGGTCGGGCGCCAGCTCGGCCAGCTCCTCGCGGGCGGCGGCGGTGCTCAGCAAGGTGTTTCGTCGCTCGACGATGATGGCGCGCTGCTGGGCGATCAGCTGGTTGTAGCGCCAGGTGTTGGCGTGCACGTCGAGCATGCGACCCTCGGCCACCCGCTGCGCGTGATCCAACAGCCGGGCCGCTTTGGTGCTGACGATCCGGCCGTCTCCCTTTTCTAAGTCGGTGTCTATCGGTAGCTTCTTGGGGTCGAGGTTGGCCGCGGCGACGTCGTCTTCCCAGCTGGAGAAGAACACCGACGACCCCGGGTCGCCTTGGCGCCCGGCCCGGCCCCGCAACTGGTTGTCCAGTCGTTCGGTGTTGTGCCGGCCGGTGCCGATCACGTGCAGCCCGCCCAACTCCACCACTTTTTCGTGGTCGGCCTCGTCGGAGCCGCCCAGGCGGATGTCGGTGCCGCGCCCGGCCATCTGGGTGGACACCGTGACCGCACCGAGTGCGCCGGCTTCGGCGATCACCCGTGCTTCCTCAGCGTCATTCTTGGCGTTGAGCACCACCGCGGGCACTTCGCGGCGCAGCAACCGCTCGTGCAATTCCTCGGATTCGGCGACGTCGCGGGTGCCCACCAGCACCGGCTGTCCCGTCTCGTGCACGTCGATGATGTGGGCGATGATCGCGTCGTTCTTGGCCGCCGCGGTGATGTACACCCGGTCGGTTTCGTCTTCGCGGATGTTCGGCGTGTTCGGCGGGATGGGCGACACGCTCAGCTTGTAGAACTGGCGAAGCTGTTCACCGGCGGCCAGCGCGGTGCCGGTCATTCCGCACACCGTGGCGTAGCGGTTGATCAGGGCCTGCACCGTGATGGTGTCGAGCACCTCTCCGGTCTCGGTGGTTTCGATGCCCTCCTTGGCCTCCACCGCGGCTTGCAACCCGTCCGGCCAGCGCTGCAGCTGGGCGATGCGGCCCCGTGAGGCGTTGATCAGGTGCACGGCGTCGTCGCGGACGATGTAGTGCACGTCGCGCTGCAGCAGCACGTGGGCGTGCAGGGCAACGTTCACCTCGGTCAGCGTCGAGCCGACGTGTTCCTCGGAGTACAGGTCGATGCCGCCGAGGGCTTTCTCCAGCTTCTCGGCGCCGGCGTCGGTCAGATGCACGTTGCGGCTGTCGGGATCGGTGGCGAAATACTCGTCGGCGTCTTTGGCGTCCACCAGCTCGCCGACCAGGCGGATGATCTCCAGCCGGGGCGTCTCCCGGTGGGTGGTGCCGGCCAGCACCAGGGGCACCAGCGCCTCGTCGACCAGTACCGAATCGGCCTCGTCGATCAGCGCCACGTCGGGGTTCGGCGAGACCAGGTCGTCGACGTCGGTGACCAGCTGGTCGCGCAGCACGTCGAAGCCGATCTCGTTGACCGAGGCGTAGGTGACGTCGCACTGGTAGGCCGCCCGCCGCTGCTCGGCCGTCGACTCCGCCGTGATCCACCCGACCGTTAAGCCCATCGCTTCGATCAGCGGGCCCATCCATTCGGCGTCGCGGCGCGCTAAGTAGTCGTTGATGGTGACGACGTGCACGTGCCGGCCGGCCAGCGCGTAGCCGGCGGCGGCGATCGCCCCGGCCAGCGTCTTGCCTTCCCCGGTGGCCATTTCGATGACGTCACCGGCGAGCATCCGCAGCGCGCCGAGCAGCTGAACGTCGAACGGGCGAAGCTCGGTCGAGCGCTCGGCGGCCTCCCGCGCGATCGCGAGAAACTGCGGGATGTCGGCGGAGTCGGCCAGATCGTCGAGTTTGAGCAGGCCGGCGGCCTTGGCCAGCTGCTCCTTGTCCAGGTCGGCGGCTTTCTTGTCGTACTCGTCAGAGGCGCTCACCTCGGCCAGCGAACGCCGATGATCCTTCTCGGTGCTGGCACCGAGCAGACGCCAGAATCGGCTGCTCAGCCGCCCAGGGGCAGCGGTGGGGGTCTTGGACACAGCACAACCGTACGCGGCCCCCCACTGCCCGCGAGCGTGCGTGTCGGTACGCGACACGCCGGTCGCGGACGTACCGCTGCGCACTGCGGCCGTGGGTATGGGGCTAGGCCAAATTGGACCGCCGCGGATAGACCACCGCCGGGTCGGTCAGCACGTTGACCACCGCGGGCAGCCCGCTGTCGAAGGCGCGTTTGAGCGCCGGACGCAGGTCGGCGGGGGTGGACACCAACTCACCATGTGCCCCCAGCGCGCGCGCCACCTCGTCGTACCGGGTGCCCGGGCGCAGCTCGGCCACCACCGAATAGCCGTAGAGCGCCTCCATCGGGTGCTTCTCCAGCGCCCAGATCCCGTTGTTGCCGATCACCGACACCACCTGAACACCGTGTCGCACCAGGGTGTCCCATTCCATGCCGGAGAACCCGAAGGCTCCGTCACCTTGTAAGAGGACGACCTGACGGTCCGGGCGGGCGAGTTTGGCGGCCAGCGCATAGCCGGGACCGGACCCGAGGCAGCCGAACGGTCCGCTGTCCAGCCAGGCGCCGGGCACATAGCTGTTGATCACCCGGCCCGCGTAGGACCCGAAGTCGCCGCCGTCGATGACGACGATCGCGTCGCGGTCCAGCAGCGGCGCCAGCTCGGCGTAGACCCGCATCGGATGCAGCGGCGCGCGGTCGTCGGCGATTTCAGCCTGCTCGAGGTCACGCGCGGCGTTCTCGGCGCCGCGCAATCCGTCGAGCCAGTCCTGGTGGCCGGTGTTGGGGCTGCCGGTCAGCGCTGAAAGGGCCGCGGACAGGTCGCCGTAGAGCCCGGCGGCGACGGGGCGCGGATGCGGGCGGACCGGTTCGGCGCGGTCGGCCACGATCAGCTGCGTCTGGGCGCCGAACACCTTGCCGAATCCCAGCCGGAAGTCCATCGGCACACCGATGACCAGTGCGACGTCGGCCTCGCCCAACGCTTTTCCGCGGGCCCGGGAGAACGTCAGCTCATGATCGGCGGGCACGGCGCCGCGCGCCATCCCGTTCATTAGCACGGGGATCCGTCGCTGCTCGGCGAGCTGCAGCAGCGCGGCCTCGGCATGCCCCCACCACACGTTGGTCCCGGCCATGATGACCGGCCGTTCGGCGTCGGCCAGCAGGGTCGCGGCGCGGTCGAGCGCGTCACCGTCGGGTGCCGGTGCCGTGGGCGGGCCGGTCAGGGCGCCGGGCCGGTCGTCGCAGCCGGATTCGGAGAACACCACATCCATCGGGAAGTCGACGAACGCCACACCCGACGGCGCGGACACCGCCGCCCGCAAGGCGTCGTCAACGAGCGCGCTCACCCCGTCGGCCGACGACGCGGTAGCGGCGAACCGGGCCAGCGGCGCGACGAACGGCACGTGGTCGATCTCCTGCAGCGACCCCATCCCCCACCGCAGCGCCGGCGCCCGGCCGCCGAGCACCAGCAGCGGCGACTGGTTCTGCTGTGCGGCGCCCATCGCGCTGAGACCGTTGGTGACACCCGGTCCGGCGGTCAACGCCGCCACCCCCGGCTGCCGGGTCACCTTCGACCAGCCCTCGGCGGCGAAGGTGGCGGTCTGTTCGTGACGGGTGTCGATCAGCCGGATGCCTTCGCTGCGGCAGCCGTCGTAAATGGAAAACAAGTGCCCACCCGACAGCGTGAAGACGGTGTCGATGCCGCTGGCCTTCAGTCGCCGGGCGACGAGCCGGCCGGCATGCATGGTAGGGCTGGATGCGGCGTTGCTCATGCCCGGAGCGTAACCGCGCACCTGGAGTACCTTCGCCGGCAGGATCCCGGTGAGGCGCCACCCCGGCTGCCGTTAGCTGCAAGGAGAAGTCGGCGTGGGCGACAAAGAGCAGATGTTCCATTCGTCGATTCAGTGGGGCAGCGAGTTGCTGCACTCGCTGGAATGGCTGGCCCGAGCCTGGGTGATCAGCGCCGTCTGCGTCATGGTGGTGCTGGTGCTGCTCCGGTACTTCACCGGGTGGGGCCGCCAGTACTGGCGCATCACCCGCGGCTACTTCACCGGACCGGCCGCCGTCCCGGTCTGGGGGATGCTCGGGGTGCTGCTGCTGCAGGTGCTGATGGCCGTGCGGCTCAACGTGCTGTTCAGCTATCAGAGCAAAGACATGTTCAACGGCCTGCAGGTCGCGTTCCTCGGCGCGGGTGCCCACAACGAGGCCATCGCGCACTCCGGTCAGCACGGATTCTGGATGTCGCTGAAAGTCTTCTGCGTCCTGGCCGCGATCTACATCGCCCGGATCATGACGGACATCTATCTGACGCAGCGGTTCATCCTGGCCTGGCGGGTGTGGCTCACCGACCAGCTGACCGCCGACTGGCTCGACGGACGCGCCTACTACCGCACCCGCTTCATCGACCACACGATCGACAACCCCGATCAGCGCATCCAGCAGGACATCGACGTCTTCACCACCGGCGTGGGCGGCACCCCCAACGTGCCGTCCAACAGCACCTACGAAGTCCTGCTGCTGGGCGCGGTCCAGGCGGTCGCCTCGGTCATCTCTTTCGCGGCGATTCTGTGGAACCTGTCCGGCGCGCTGACCGTGCTCGGCGTGGAGATTCCACGGGCGATGTTCTGGGCGGTGATGATCTACGTGCTGGTAGCGACCGTCGTCACGGCCTGGATCGGTCACCCGTTGATCCGGCTCAGCTTCGCCAACGAAATGCTCAACGCCGCTTTCCGTTACGCGCTGGTGCGGTTGCGCGACACGGCCGAGGCGGTGGGCTTCTACCGCGGTGAGCGGGCGGAGCGGGCCCAGCTGATGCGGCGCTTCGCACCGATCGTCGACAACTACCGTCGCTATGTCAGCCGCACCGTCGGCTTCCTCGGCTGGAATTACTCGGTCAGCCAGACGATCGTTCCGCTGCCCTGGATGTTGCAGGCACCGCGGCTGTTCGCCAGGAAGATCGGCCTGGGCGACGTCACCCAAACCGCCAGCGCCTTCGGCAACATCGAGAACTCGCTGTCGTTCTTCCGCAATCAGTACGACAAGTTCGCCGCGTTCCGCGCTGCGATTCTGCGGTTGCACGGCTTGGTCGACGCCAACCAGCGCGGACGCGAACTACCCTCGCTGACAGTGCAATCCAGCGACGACGGATCAGTGCGGCTGGACGGTGTCGAGGTGCGCAGCCCGGGTGGAACCCAACTGGTCGATCCGCTGGACGTTCAGTTGGGCCCCGGCGAGTCGCTGGCGATCGTCGGTCCGTCGGGCACCGGCAAAACCACCTTGCTGCGCAGCCTGGCGCAGCTATGGCCCTACACCTCAGGTGTTTTCAGCCGGCCGGCGGGCGATCACCAGACGATGTTTTTGTCCCAAATGCCCTACGTCCCGCTAGGTGACCTGCGCACGGTGGTGGCCTACCCGCAGTCACCGGACACCGTCGCCGACGACCACCTACGGGACGCGTTGGCCAAGGTGGCGCTGGCGCCGCTGGGAAACCGGCTCGACGAGGAACAGGACTGGGCCAAAGTGCTGTCACCGGGTGAACAGCAGCGCATCGCGTTCGCCCGGGTCCTGCTCACCCGCCCACAAGCCGTCTTCCTGGACGAAGCCACGTCGGCGCTGGACGAAGGGCTGGAGTTCGCGCTCTACGACTTGCTGCACACCGAGTTACCGGGCTGCGTGGTGGTCAGCGTGAGCCACCGCCCGACCGTCGAGCAACATCATCAGCGGTTGCTCACCTTGCTCGGCGAGGGTGAGTGGCGAATCAGCCGGATCGAGCAGGAGCCGGCCCCGGTCTAGCGGGTTGGTCCGATTGGGGCGCGAACGTGCAGAGTTGTCCGCCGCGAACGGCGTGTCGGTGTACAGACACGCACGCTCGCGGTTGGAAGTCAGTGCGCTGCTGCGTGTGTACCCGCGCGGCGGCCGAAGAACGAGCCTTCGCCCAGTTGAGTCCCGCTGGCGTAACCTTTACCGTCCTGGGCGATGTTGGAAGCGCACGCCCCCACCGCGTACAACCCGGCGATGGCGCTGCCGTCCTCGCGCAACACCTGACCGTCCACCGAGGTGGCCAGCCCGCCCACGGTGAACCCGGCGTACATCGCCTTACCCAGCGACAGGTCGAACGCCCCCCACGGTCCTCGATTTTGTGCGGCAAGGAAATTCGGCTGCTTACCGAAGTCGGGGTCTTCACCGCGGGCGGCGTAGGTGTTGTAACGCTCCAGCGTCGCCACCAGGTTTCCGGCCGGAATGCCCAGCGCGGCTTCCATTTCCGGAACGGTCTCCCAGCCGTCGATCAACGGCACCAGTGGCATCTTGGGATGCTCGAGATGCGCTTCGTCGACGATCAGATACGCCGCGCTGTCGGGCTGGTCCATCACGAAACCCGAAGTGCGCGAATGATAGGAGTCCTCGGCGACGAACCGTTGCCCGAGCTTGTTGACGATGATGCCGGTGAGCAGGGTCGACGGCGGGTACGCCGGGGCTGTGATGAAGATCTGGTCCATGTGCTGGGTGGCACCGCCGGCCGACTCCCCCATCCGAATGCCCAGCCCGTCGTCGTAGGTGTTGCCCAGCACGAACGGCTTCTCGGCCAGCTTCGGCGTGTAGGCGGCCACCATCTGCGGGTTCATCACGAACCCGCCGGCGGCGATGATGACCGACTTCGCTTTGACCGCACCGGTTTCGGTGAAGTGTCTCCATTGCACCCCGGTCACGGCCGAGGTGTCGTCGACGATCAACTCGGTGGCGCCGGTCTCGTACCGGATCTGCACGCCCAGGCTGCTCGCCCGTTTGAGCAGCAGGTCGATCACCATCGCGGCGCCGCCGGTATCGCCGGGCACCGGCACCTTGTGGCCTCGCGGCGCGGGCACCGCCTGCTCGAGGAACGGCCACACTTTTTCGTTGCCGGTGTACATCAGCCCCTCGGTGTGGGGCTGGATGACCGCTTTCTCCGGGTAGTAGCTGCGCTCGAACTGGAAGCCGAGGTCTTCGAGCCAGTTGAAATGCTCGACGCTGCCATCGCAGTAGGCGCGGATCTTCTGGTGATCGGGCTGCCGGGACACCGCGACGAGGTACTTGTACATCTCGTCGGGCGAGTCGGGGTGGCCGGTCGCCTGCTGGACCGCGGTGCCGCCGCCCAGATAGAAGTGGCCGCCGGCCAGTGCGGTGGTGCCGCCGGCCGCTGCGGCACGCTCGAGGACGAGCACCCGCGCACCGGCCGCGGCCGCGCTGACCGCTGCGCAGCCGCCGCCGATGCCGAAGCCGACCACGACCACGTCGACGTCATCCGACCACGAGGTGACGTCGCCGGCGCGGACGGTCGCTGGGATCTCGGTCGTCACGTCTGCTCCTGTTTGATGTAGTCGAAGAACGCCCGGATGTCGGGGCTGATGTGGGCGATCTCCAAAAACGGCACCCCGGCGTCGGGCGCCGAGACGTAGGCGAACTGCATACCGCCGGGCATCACCCCCTCGGCAACGACGGTGGCACCTTCGTCGGTGGCGCCGGCCACCAGCGCGGCGAAGTGTTCGGCGGTGTGTGCCTCGATGCAGATGTGGTGCAACCCCGGGCCGTGGTCGGCGAGGAAGTCACTATAGATGTTCTGGCCGCGGACCGGCTCGATCAGTTCCAGCTGCATGTCCCCGAGGTAGCTCAGCGAGATGTCGGCGACGAAGTCGGCGGGCTGACCGCGATAACGGCAGGTATCCGGGGCGAAATGAATCGACGGCATCCGCACCCACTTGCGGACACCTAACAGGCCGGTGAGGGCCTTTTCCGTGACGTCGAGCCCGGTGGTGACCCACGCGATCTGCACCGGCGGCCCGCCGAGTTGGCTCATCGCCTCGCAGGATAGCCCAGCACTCGCCTCGGCCGGAAGATGTTGCCGCCACCGAGCTCACCGCGGCCGACGCCGCGCAGTGAACACGTTCTATTTCGGGTCAGATCAGCGGACGGTCGGACAGGTTGGTCACGCCGACGTCCTGGCGGACCTGCTGACTGACGTCGCGCCAGGACACCGCTGCCGGTGAGGCTCCCCAGATGCTGGTGAAGATCCCGACTATCAGGCTCGAGCCGCCGGCGGTACCGATGTAGACCGGTCCGCCGGAGTCCCCGTTCTGGCTCACCACACTGTGCGACATGGTGAACCAGCCGTTGTTCACGCTGTCGACCGTGCCGCAACTCTCGCCGGTGACCACACCGAGATGGCAGACCGCCTCTCCAGGCTGAACCACCAGGCCGGGGTCGGAGCTGAGCGGGCGTCCGCCGGGCATGACGTTGCTGGGAGTCACGCCGTCGGCGAGCACGATCGCCTCGTAGTCGGCGATCAACTGGTCGGTGGCCACGTTGGTGCCGCTGGGTGTGTTGTCCCGATACGTTGCCAGGTTGCCGATCAGGTTGCCGTCCTTGTCGGTGACACGGCCGTTGCCGCGGCAATGGCCGGCGGTGAACGCCACCCGCAGCGCCGGATCGACGTAGCCCAGCGTGCACAGATGGGTGTCCTGGTGGATCTCCATGCCCGGGAAGACCAGCACCGGGTCGGCCCGGGCGACCGGTACCGACAGTGCGGGCAACAGCGCCGCCGTGATAATCACCGTCAGCGCGGCGATCATGAGGTGGCGCACCGCGGACTCCCCTTCGTCGATGTCCGGCCGCGACGGGCTGCTACCCGGACCGGCGTGATCCCGCGAGACATTACCTATTTCAAGGTGGCCCAATCACAGTGTTCGCCGGAACCGGCGAGTGCTCGTCGCCGTGGGGCCGCCAGCCCGGCGGCCCGACGATATAGCGCACCCGGTCTGCGAGGCGCTCGGCCGACTTCACGTCGCGGGCGATCGCGACGTATTCGTGGGTTTGCAGACGCCAGATGTTGAACGTGTCGACCTGTTTGGTCAGGCCGTAGTGCGGGCGGAAGATCTCGGGTTGAAAGCTTCCGAACAGCCGGTCCCAGACGATCAGAATGCCGCCGTAGTTCTTGTCCAGGTATTCGGGGTCCATCCCGTGATGCACCCGATGATGCGACGGCGTGTTGAAGACGAACTCGAACGGCCGCCACATGGTGGTGATGCGCTCAGTGTGCACCCAGAACTGGTAGATGAGGTTCACCGAGAAGCTCGCGAACACCAGCCACGGCGGAACGCCCAGCAGCGGTAACGGAATCCAGATCAGGATCTCGCCGCTGTTGTTCCATTTCTGCCGCAGCGCAGTGGCAAGGTTGAAGTACTGGCTGGAGTGGTGGGCCTGGTGGGTGGCCCACAGCAGCCGGACCCGGTGGGCCATCCGGTGGTAGCTGTAGTACAGCAGGTCCACCCCGACAAGCGCGATCACCCAGGTGTACCAGCGGGTCGCCGACAGGTGCCAGGGCGCCAGGTAGGCATAGAGGGCGGCATAGCCGAGCAGCGCCAAAAACTTCCACGCCGCGGTGGTGCCCACCGACACCAGCCCCATCGAGATGCTCGCCCATGAGTCGCGGGTCAGGTAGGCGCCGGACAGCGGCCGGGGCGGCGGCTGCCCGGGGCCGCCGGCTTCGAGCTGCTGCAGCTTGCGGGCCGCGGTCCACTCTCCGATGAGCAGCAGGAGGAAAAACGGAATGGCGAACAGCACCGGGTCACGCAGCTCTCCCGGCAGCACGGCCAGCCCCGTCGCGAGCGCTTCCACAGCAGACACCCTACGACTGACCGCGGCACCGGCGGCGCAAAGCGACTCCTCAGCCGGGCGCGACCGGCATCGGGTCGTCGTCGTCGCCGGCGTACCAGTGCACCGCCTGGACACCCGGTTGCAGCGAGAGCTCGGCGACCAGCTGCTCGAGCCGGGCCGGCGCATGGCCGTCGCTGAGCAGGTAAGCGGTCAGCGTGACGGTGTCACCGGTGCCCCGGCCGGTGTGGACGCCGCGCAGCACGAAGTCGTTGCCGCGGGTGCGTTGCACGATCTGGGCGCGCGCGTACTTCTCGGCTTTGGGCCGACAGATCAGCTGAAGTTGGTACTGCTGGTCGTCCTCGTCCTCTTCCACGACGTTGTCGTGGTCTATCAGGTGGCCCAGCGGGCGGCCCAGCAGGTGGACGGCGACCACCGTGGCGGTGGCGATCCCCGCGAACACCAGATGCCCGGCGGCGGCCAGCACACCGACCGCCGCGGAACACCACAGCGTCGCCGCGGTGTTCAAGCCGCGAACATTGAACCCTTCGCGCAGAATCACCCCACCGCCGAGAAACCCCACCCCGGACACCACATAGGACGCCACCCTGGTCGGGCTGCTGTCGTCGGTGGCCGCCGCGTAGAGCACGAACAACGTCGCGCCGGTAGCCACCAATGCGTTGGTGCGCAGGCCGGCCATGCGGGCTCGCCACTGCCGCTCCAGGCCGATCGCGGCGCCGCAGCCCACGCCCACCGCCAGCCGCAGCCCGAAGTCGGCAAGGCTCAGCGACTGCATGGCGGCCAGCTCCTCTCAGCGGCGGACGTGTCAGCAGCTACCAGTGTGAAGCAGCGGGAGGCCGCCGCGGCGAGGCGGGGCCGGGCGGTCAGGAATTCGGCGGAGTGCCGCCGGGATTGCCGCGCGGCGACAATTTGTCGGGGCAGTAGACGTTCATCGATATTCCCATGAATTTCTGGGCAGCCTCTGGCGTGACACCGGGGTTTGCGCTTTCGAGTACCGACAGCACGTCCGGGCCCTGCTTGCCGTCGGCCACCAGCTGACACACCGCGTGTCCGGCCGCAATGGCTTCGTTCGGGCTGCGGAAAGTCAAACCGGCCTGGTGCAGCGACGCGAGAAAGGCGTCGTCGGTGCTGTCGGCGACGGCGGGAGGGGGCACGGCCAGACCGATCACCATGGTCACGCCCACTGCGACCGGCAACAGGCCCGACGAACACCGCATGAACCAGCATTGTCACACGGTGCGGCACCAGCCGCATACCGTGCCAGGCACGCCGGATCAGCCGGCGGCCGACCAGCTCGGCACCATCGGCGGGCGGTCCAGGAACCGGGTGTCCGGCAGCGAGAGGTGGCCCGTCGCACGTGCGCCGGCGCCGGTCGGCGCGATTCCCGGCAGGGCCGACGGCACCGCGGCGGGCGCGGCCAGTGGTGTCCCACCCAGTGCGGAACCCACTGGACTTGCTGTCGGGACGGCCGCCGTCCAGGTGGGTGGCACTGACACCGGTCCGATGGAAGAGGCCTGACTGACACCCGCGGACACGCCGCCGCCGATCCCGCTCAGGCCGCCACCGACTCCGCTCACGCCGCCGAGCGGTGCCGCCACCGACCCGCCCAGACCGGCGCCGAGACTGCCGCTCGCCGCCTCCCCCAGCTCCGCCGCGCCGGCGCCCGGAGCGGCGCCGATCAAGCTGGTGAAGGCGCCCAGGGTGTTGCCCGGGGTGTAGAAACCGGACGAGAAGATGGTGTTCCAGATGTTGGCGTCGGGTCCCCACTCGTTCCAGAAGTTGTCCAGCGCCGAATTGCCCGAGGAGCCGCCGAGCAGCAGCCCCGTCAGCCCCGACTGAGCCGATCCGGTCGACAACCCGCCGGAACCGAGGTTCTGCAGGGCGGTGGGGATGTCCGACGTCAGCTGCGACAGCGTCGCCTGGGTGTTCGTGCCGGCTGACGTCGCGGTGGCCTGGGCGACGCTCGCCGCTTGCCCGGCCAACCCGCCCGGGTTGGTGTTCTGCTGCGGCGCGGTGAACGGTGTCACGGTCGTCGCGGTCGCCGACGATCCGGCGTAGCCGTACATCGCCGCGGCGTCTTGAGCCCACATGGCACCGTAGTGCGCTTCGGTGGCGGCGATCGCCGGCGTGTTTTGGCCGAGGATGTTGGTGGCCACCAGCGACGCCAGTTGGGTCCGATTGGCGGCGATCACCGGCGGCGGCACCGACGATGCGCGTGCCGACTCGTACGCACCGGCAGCCGTTGTGGCCTGGTCGGCCGCTTGCTCGGCCTGGCCGGCGGTCGTGTTCATCCACGCCACGTACGGCGCGGCGGCAGCGGTCATCCCGCTCGACGCCGGGCCCCGCCACCCATCGGTGGCCAGACCCGAGATGACGGAATTGTATGACGCTGCGGCCGAACGCAGTTCGGTGGCCAGCTGCCGCCAGGCTTCGGCCGCCGTCAGCAGCGGCCCCGAGCCGGGTCCGGAATAGATTCTGCCCGAATTGATTTCGGGCGCCAGCTTGCCGAAGTCCATCAGAACGCTCATCGCGGGATACCTCCCCCAGAGGGCCGCGGCGCCTTGCCGCGGCTGCTGTGACATCCGGCCGGGCGGCGACGAAGGACAGCACAGCAGCAACCACACACCGAAGGCGGGTACTGCAGAAGAGCGCGTAAAGCGCTACAGCGCAGTCTGGTTCAGGCGACGAAGCCGGGGCCGGATCGGAACGAAACGGTCATTGAACTCGGATACGGACTGTCGTCTCGACTCATCTCGTTCTCACCTCCTCACGGCCAGGGCATACGTGGATGCCACTTTGTGCACAGCGGAGTGAGACCGCCCGATCGATGAATCGGGCGGGCACCCCTCTCGTCAGAGCTTTGGCACTGCACGGCTTATCCAGATAATCGGTCCGGAAGCCACTTGGGCTCAACCCTTAAGCCGGGAGGAGCTGTCCTGACCCTGGGCGTCTTTCGACGTTCGAGGTCAGTGGCCTGTGTCCGTGCAGACGCCTCACCTAGCGAGGTGCTTGCGGTGTCCATAGTGGCACCGGGGTCGCGCCGCGTCAAGCGCAGGCACCATAGTTTCCCAGGTTAAAAGCTGAGATACATTGTGTCATCGGCGATCTCGTCAGCATTGCCGAATCAGCCTGTCAGTCAGCGTGATTGACGGCTCAGCCGACAGCCCGCCCGGCGAGCGTGCGTAGCCGCACGCCCGGCACCGGCGTGTCTGGTACAGACACGCCCGCTCGGGCAGCGGCGGAAGCGTTGGCCGACCGGACGCGCTTTTAGCCGGCGGCCGGCGGCTGAGCCATGACCGTGGGCCGGAAGCCGTACCGAGGGGTGGCGAAGCTGAAGCTGTTGCGCGAGCCCGCGCCGACCATCGGCATGCCCGGCATGCCCGGCACGCCCGCTGTCCCGGCTTCGGGCGCCGTCATGCCGACGGTGTGGAAGTCCATGGCGCCCGGGTTGAGCGGGGTGGTCATCTGGTTCGCCGGGCTCCAGCTCTGCGGCACCGCCAGCTTGCCGACCAGGGTCGCTCGGCCAAGATCACCCGACACCGCTCCGCCGCCGAAGCCGGCATGGCCCCGATCCGAGCGCCCGGCGTTATCGCCCCCGAGATGGAGGGGATACCGGCCCCGCCGCCCAGCCCTGGTGGCATGAATTCCGGGGAATCCCGCCCCGGTGCCGAACTTCAGCGAGTTGATGTCCGCTATTGCGCTGGTGACGGCCGGGCTGATGAACGCCGGGCTTACGTAGCCGCCCGAGATGAATCCGTTCGATGAGCCCGGAGCTCAGGAAGGTTCCCGCCGAGGTCCCGGTCGACCCGGACAGCATGTTCAAGAATCCTGATATACCAGTCGTCGCAGTGTTTGATCCCGGGAGGAACGGGTTGTCGGCGCCCAGCAGATTACCGAGGATCCCGCCCAGTCCATTGCCGTCGTGCTCCCCGCTGCCGGGGTCGCCATGTTCTGCAACGCGTTCGGCACCGACGACACCAGCTGCGACAGGGTGTTCTGGGCGCCCGACCCGGCCGTGGACCCGGCGGCCGCACTCTGCGCGGCCACACCCGACGGGTTCGTGTTCTGCGCAGGCGTGGTGAACGGTGAGACGCTCGTCGCGGCCGCCGAGTTGGCCGCATAGCCGTACATCGCGGCGGCGTCCTGCGCCCACATCTCGCCGTACAGGGCCTCGACGGCCGCGATGGCCGACGCGTTCTGGCCCAGGACGTTGGTGGCCACCAGGGACGCGAGCTGAGTGCGGTTGGCGGCGACTTCGGCCGGCGGCACCGTCGCGGCGAATGCGGTTTCGTAGGCACCGGCCGCCTCGGCCACCTGAGCGGCGGTCTGCTCGGCTTTCGCGGCGGTGGTGGTCATCCACTGGGCATAAGGCGCGGCAGCGGCCGCCATCGCGGTCGACGCCGGGCCCAGCCAGCCGAAGTCGATCAATTCCGAGATCACGGTCTGGTAGGCCTCGGCGGCGGTGCCCAGTTCTGCCGCCAGGCTGTTCCAGGCAGTGGCGGCGGTCAGCAGCGGTGCCGAGCCGGCCCCGGCGTACATCCGCGCGGAATTGAGCTCGGGTGGTAGTGATCCGAAATCCATTGCGAGCCGTTTCCTTTCAGGTGGCCGCGGCCGCGTTCGCGGCTTCGGTGACGGCGTACGAGCAAGCGCTAGCATTCAGCGTGGCCGTGAATTGTTCGTGAATGGCGGCAGCTTGCGCGCTGACGGCTTGGTACATCTGGGCGTGTGCGGCGAACTGCGCGGCGGTCAGCGCCGAGACTTCGTCAGCCGCGGCGGGAATCACCCCCGTGGTGGGGGCTGACGCCGCAGCGTTCTGGGCAACCATGACAGAACCGATGCCGTTCAGATTGCCGGCCGCCGCGGTCAGCAGCTCCGGTTGTGCGGTGACGAAGGACATTGGACTTCTCCTTGTGGTGGGTCAGTCCGACCGGCGGCGAGCGGTACAGCGCGTTCCCGCTGAGGCATGCGACGCCACACGGTTCCGTGTTGGAAAGACCGTGACGCGACGCCTGCCCAGGTCAGGTGGCGCAGCAGCGACCGTGACCGGATCGGAGGCATGCGGTCATCGACGACGAACAGTGACTAGAGCCGGGACTCAATCTCGCCCCCTCACCTCCCCTCACGGCCGGGGCACAACTGTGCCAGCGGTTGCACGTGCAGGAGAGAAACGCTCGACGCGCCGGTCGAGAGCAGCACCCCTGTCGTCAGAGCTTCGGCACCACACGGCGTATCCGGCTCGAAACTTCCGGCCGGAAGCCACTTGGGCTCAACCCTTAAGCCGGGAGGAGCTGTCCTGACCCTGGGCGTCTTTCGACGTTCGAGGTCAGTGGCCTATATCCGTGCAGACGCCTCACCTAGCGAAGTGCGTCAGCGCCATGGTGGCACCGGGAATGACGCCGGTCAACCCACCTCGCCGGAGTCTGGGGACGCCGCGGGCGGGCGCTGAGTCCGCAATGGTCGTCGCGGCGCCGCGGGTAGTGCCGATACTCGCCGTCGGCCGGCCGCAGCAACGCCCTGACCAGCAGTTTCAGCCGAGCGGCAGGCGACTGCGCGCCGCCATGTCCGCCCAGGCCACCCAGCTGGCAGCAAAGTTGAGGTTTACTGCTGACTTGCTGTGAATCTGACTCAATCGGATTTTGACTCGGCCACCGCCGCGTTGAGGCCCTCGGCAAGGTCCTCGCGCGTCAGCTCCTGGAAGCGGAGCAGCAGGTCGACGCCGAAGTCGCCCGCGTCGTCGGCCAGCACCGCGTCGAGGTCCTCGTCGTCGAGCCGGGCGCTGCGGTGATCGCGCGCCTTTTCCACCACGTTGCGCACGAAGCCGGCGTTGCCGAGGGTGTCGATGCCGCGGATCAGGTCCCCGTCCTCGGTGTAGGTCTCCTCGTTGTAGAACCTCGTGTACTTGGGTAACAGCACCTCGACGGCCTCATCGGTGATCACGTCTTCGTTCTCCCGGCCCATCAACTTGGTCAAGTCCACCAGTTCCGGCGGGGTGTAGCTGTAGAACTCGATCACCGTGGAAAAGCGCCGCCGCAGACCCTGGTTGACTTCCAGCATCCGGTCCATCGCTTTGGCGTAACCCGCGCCGAACACGACCAGCTCGTCGCGGTTGTTCTCCATGTAGATCAGCAAGGTATTGATGATCGCGTTGCCGTACGGGTCACCCTGGTGGTAGCCGCGCTCGTGCAGCGTGTGCATCTCGTCGAAGAAGACCGCCCCACCGAGCGCATCCTCGAGCATCTCCTCGGTGTTCTTCTCCGCGTCGGCCATGTAGCGGCCCAGCAGTTTGGTCCGGCTGGTTTCGACCACCAACGGCTTGCGCAGTACGGTCAGCCCGCACAGTTGCTTGGTGAACGCCCGCGCCACCGACGTCTTGCCGGTACCAGGCGGACCCAACAGCAGGGTGTGGCGCGAGCTCACCGGGACCGGCAGCCCCATCTTCGCGCGGGCAAGGTTCACCTTGGTGGTGGATTTGATCAGCTTGATCTCGCGTTTGGCCCGCTCCATACCGAGCATCGCACCCAGCTCGGCGTCCCCTTCGGCGAGATACCTGGCCGCCTCCTCGGCGTGCCGGGCGGCTTCGGTCTGCTCGCGGGTCGGGGCGCTGTCGGGATCCCACGGATCCGTGCGCGCCTCGATGGTCTCGGGGTCGGTCAGCACCAGCCGGTAGTTCGGATTGTCCAGCGCTTCGCGGGCCGGCGCGAACTTGGCGTCACGCGAGTACACCCGCCGCAGCAGCTCGACGGCCTCGTCTTCGCGGCCGAGGTGTCGCAGGCACATGGCCTGGGTGTAGAGCGCGATATTCGCGGCCGGCGGCACCCGGTCGGCCTCGACGGCCTCATCGGCGCGCCGAATCGCCTCTTCGAACACCCCGAGGGAGGCCAGGGCCGTGGTGGCCATGGCCGCGCCGGCGGCTTTCAGCTCGGGCTGACGCCACTGGGTGGCGACGGGGAACTGGGTCAGGACGTCGGGCCAACGGCGGGTGCGGAAGAACAGCACCCCGCGCGCGTATCGGACCAGTTCCGTCTCGAACGGGTTACGGGGCTCGGTGCCGTCCAGCAGCTCGGCTGCTTCGCGGTAGCGCTTGGCTTCGGCGAGCGCGACGGCATAACCGACAGCAAGCGAGTCGACGCTGGTGACCGCCAGCCGCAGAAACAGCCCGTCGGACACTTGCGGGCGAAACTGCAGGTCGGTGACCCCCAGGCGGCGCAGCTCCCATCCGAAGGTGGCCTTGGACGCCCATGCGTTCTCCAGCACCTCGAGGCTCTGGTCACCGGCAAGGAGTCGGGCCAGCCAGCCATCGCACAGGCCGGGATCGATCGAGGTGGCCGTGGTGAACATTCGCAGCGCCACCTGCGGATTGTTGCTGGCCTGCAGTCCGCTGACCGAGATGCCGGACGCCAGCAAACCGGCCACCATCGCGTTACGGGCATCCGTCGCACCAGCCGACGGGCTGGTCACCAGTGAGCTCCCGCGGGGGCCGGGGTGGCGGGCTGCGGGATGTGAGTCACCGGAACCGACAGGTGTTCGCGCGGAGCCAGAGCCCGGCCGGGCACCACCAGCGCCGGACGCCTCGTCGGCACCGGCAGGCTCGCGCTCACCGCGGCCAGCTGCCGGCCGGTGAGACGATGCAACCCTCGCCAGGCCTCCCGGCCAAACCGCTGGCTGCTGTGATAGCGGACCCACACCGACACGTCGGCGCCGCCGCGGCGAGCGGTGAGTTTGACCGTCACCGCGGCCGCACGGGCCTCTGGCGACCACAACCGCTCCAAGGTGTCGGTCGAGATGTCTTGCGGCGACACCCAGAAGCTGGTCACGTACTCGTTGGGTCCGGCCGGTTCGTTGTGCTTCAGCCGGCGCCTGCGGGCGCTGACGCGAGCCGGCTCCAGACCGGCCAGCACCGCGGCGTCCAGCTCGGCGAACTCGTCGGCCGTCACCGGCCGGGCGGCGCAATAGCGACCGTCGAGGTCGAGGGCGAGCCGTTCGGTCGCTGCCGCCAGGGTGGCGGCCAGCGAATCGCGGGCGGCCACCGCGGCGACATTGCGCAACGGGTCCATCCGCAGCACCAGCCAGGTGCGGTGCTCGTCGAAGCCGGGGGGCTCCTCGGACTGCTGTCCCGAATCGGCGTCCGCCGAGCGCACCCCCACCGAGACGATGTCGATCTCGTCGAGGCGTACGTCGAACTGGCGCAGCCGGTCCACCACGAGGTCCAGCGGCAGTGTGGCCAGGGCGCTCTCCCGTGGACGGTGCCGCCCGACCGCGACGTCGTCGGGAGATTCGACGGCGATGGCTGAGACCAACAAACCCTGATATTCGCGGATCCCGACAACTTCCCGGCCATATCGGCGGTGGTGGTCGACGGCGGGCGTGCGCCCCGTGGTCAGCATTGCCTGCGGGTCGGCGAACCGGTCGAGCATGCGCGAGAACATCGCGGACGCGAAGGTGTTGCGGTGGTAGCTGACCAGCCCGACGACCGTCACCGCGATGACGACGGCCACACCCACCCACCACGCGATGTGGTCGGTTTGCCACGCCGCCGGCAGGTGGCTGACCAGCGCCAGCACCGCCACGTCGAGGACAAAAACCGACGTGACCCGCGGCCACGACAGCGCCAGCCCGAATCGCCTCTGACCGCTCATTCCTGCCTCCGTCGCATCAACACCGCTCCCCCGAACACCGCGCCGACCAGAATCAGCACGCCGGCCAACCCGCCGGCGGCCACCCAGACCGGCGTCATGTTGCGCGGCGCCGGTGCGGGGGGCATGGGCAGCGGTGCCTGCTTGTTCGGCAGCGCCGGGCCCTCAGGCACGTCCCACGTCAGCGCCGCGACCGGGTCGATCACGCCGTAGCCGATCTGATTGTCCGCACCCCGTGCGGGGGCATGCGCGGTGTGCTCCAGCCGGTTGATGATCTGATGCGCCGACAACTCCGGGTACTTCGCGCGGACCAGGGCTGCCACACCGGACACGATCGCGGTCGCGAAGCTGGTGCCCAGCGGCGGCACCAGCGTGTTGTCCGGACCGTCTACCGCGTTGACCAGACCGTTGTCTTTGGTGGAGAACCCCACCACGTCGGTGCCGGGCGCGGCGATCGACACCCACGGTCCGGCCACGCTGCTGGGCATCGGAGTGCCTCGGGAGTCGACTGCGCCCACCGTCAACACATATTGGTCGAACCATCCCGGGGTGACCACGGTGGACGCGTCGCTCCAGTCCCGGGGGTCGTCGGGGTGCATCGCGTTGAACAACGGGTTCTGTTTGCAGTCCTTCTGGCTCACGTCACCGGCCGCAGCGACGATGACTGCGTTCTTGTCGTCGGCCGCGTAGCGGACCGCGGCACCGAGATCGTCCTGCCCGAGCACATTGCGGGAGCTCATGCAGATGATGTTGCCGACGGTGATCACCTGGGCGCCCATGTTGGCGGCGTGCACGATCGCCCGGGCCAGGGTGTGGATGCTGTCCGACTTCTGCCGCGTCTGCGGGTCTTCTTCGCCGTTGAAGGCGTCTTTCAGCGTGAACGCGTTGCTGAACTGTCGGATCGAGATCAGGTCGACGTCGGGGGCCACCCCGCTGAATGCGTCGGACGGCCCGGCCTGCGGCGGCTCGAGCGGCAGCGGTGCGTCCGGGAACGAGTGGTCGACGGTGCTGACGTGCCCGCGGCCCGAATAACTGGGGGCGACGATCGTGCCGTGACCACGGCTGACCGCGCCCGGAGCTCCACCACCACCGCCACCACCGGCACCGCCAGCGGCCCCGCCGCCGGCTCCACCTCCGGCGCCGCCTGCGGATGCCCCGCCGGGACTGGCCGCCGACCCCGGGGGAATTGCCGGCTGACCGGGCTGACCGCCCGGCTCCTCGGCCGGTGTTTGCACGGGCGGCGGAGGATTGATGATGACCGTCTGCGGTGGTGGTGGCGGCGGTTGCGACAACGTGATGGTTTGCGGCGGTGGCGGCGGTTCGTTCGTGGGAATGGGCAGCGGCTTGCGTGGTGCCGGCGCCGCGGGGTTGTCCGCGCCGGTGGCGGGCGCCGCGCCGATCATCGACGCCACGATGGTGCCGTGGGCGTCACAGTCGGAAAGCCCGTCGCCGCCGGCCATCACATAGTCGCCGCCCGGAATCAGATGCGGGAATCTCGGGTGCGGACTGACGCCGGTGTCGATCACGGCGACCTTCACACCGGCGCCGCGGCCGAACTGCCAGGCCTCCGACAGGTTCAGCATGTCCATGTACCTGGGCTGCACCCGGAAGTCGGTGCCCGGCAGCACCCCCAGCTCGGTGCAGTAGGACTGCTGCCGCATCGGCAGTGCCGGTCCCGGCGCGCCGTCCGCCGGCGGCCCGACATTGCTCGGGACGTTCGGCGGATCGATCGCGTAGGCGCCCGGCGCGCCGGCGAAACTCGCCGCCGCCACGACGACCGAGCATGCCGCGGCGGCGCCCGCCCGCCGGCCCCAGCGCACGCGGTTACCGGTATCGGATGGCTGCATAGACATTCATCAACCACAATG
This sequence comes from uncultured Actinomycetota bacterium, assembly GCA_963767765.1. Classification (GTDB taxonomy): domain Bacteria; phylum Actinomycetota; class Actinomycetes; order Mycobacteriales; family Mycobacteriaceae; genus Mycobacterium. The sequence goes on from CAVYEX010000001.1 coordinate 285,400, forward strand.
CCAGCGGGAAAATTGGCATCAGGCAGAGGTATTCGATCCACTCCACGAATTTGCGGAACAGCGGGCTGTAGATCGTGTTGGGCACCACCGCCGCGGCGGTCAGACCGGCCGCGGGCAGCAGGACCAGGATCGCCGCCCCGACCGAAACGACCAGCGGTGACGACAGCACCAGGATGTAGCGCGCGATCACGCCCACCACGATGGTCACGGCGGTCACCGCCAGCGTGATCGACTGCCAGCGGTCGATGTAGGAGCGGCCGCGCAGCAGCAAAAAGCCTGCGGTGAACCCGGCCAGCAGCAGCGGAAGCCAGCGCTGCCCGGTGTGCGGGTCGGCCAGCCCGGTGGTGCAGACGATCACCAGCACACCTAAGCCGAGCAGCAGTCCACCCAGGAACGACCGGGCCCGTTCGGCGCGCAGCAGCACCTCACGCACCGAGGCCGGGCCTTCCAGCGTCGGCGACCCGCCGCCGGACACCGAGACGGTGGTCGGCAGATCCGGCCGCGCCTCGAACACCCACCGGCTGGTGGCCGACGGGAAAACCGGCAGCCGGATGCCCGACAACCACCGCGACAGCGCCGGCGCGCCGTGGTACCCCAGCACACAGGCCAGCAGCACCGACGCCATCAACGTCACCGGGCCGGTATCCAGCAGCATCCGGAAAAGGCTGGCGACCGTCGCCGCGACGCTGATCGTCACCAGGGCGGTGTAGACGGCCAGGCGTCGACCGGTGAAACGCATGACGATGATCGAGGCGACGCCGATGACACCCAGGCCCAGGACGCCGCTGGGCGCGCCGACCGGTCCGGGCGGGGCGGCGGCGGCGGCTACGGCCAGCGGTGCCAGCCCGCTCAGCAGGATCAGGTCGCCGACCCGGCGCTCCGCCACCGTGGCTGCTCGCATCAGGATCATCGTGGCGACCGTGAACACCGCCAGCGCGATCACGGCGGCCAGCCCGGCGCACAGCCACGAGTCGTCCCGGAACCGCCACCACAGCAGGGCGCCGCTGGCCAGCGTCGTCCCGACGGCCAGCATCGCCGCGCCGACCTGCACCGCAATGACCGGGTCGATTGGAGCGAACCTCTTACCAAGGTTCGCCGCGACCGCCGTCGAGATGTGCTCGATGACCTGGGACCGGTGTTCGGTGTCCTCGAGGAACCGCAACCACAGCCGGTCTCCGTCGTAGACGTCCTGCTCAGTCAGTGACTGGGTGGCCCGCAACGGCGTTCCGTCGACCAGGCAAAGCGCCCAGCGGCCGCGGCCGCGCGCCTCCAGGACGGCCAGACCGAGCTCTCGAAGCCGGCTGTTGACGACTTTGAGCAGCGGATCGATCATCACCGACACCGGAGCGGCGGCATCCAGCAGTACGCCGATCTGCACGCCCTCACCGGCCATGATGCTGATCACGGCCGCCCGGGAAGTCGAGACGGCTTCGGCGCCGGGCTGCGGCGCCTCGACCACCGCGGTCACTGAGTCACCTCCCCAGCCGACGCTTCCCGGAGAACCTCTCCACTAGCCGACTGCCTCGGCAGGTCGAATTCGGTGTTCATGTGCCTCGCCTCGCGTTACCAATTGTGCTGCGGATCGAAATCTAAGGGTTAATCCTAGGGCATCGATGCCCGTTCGCATCTCGAGCGAATATTTCAGGGAAAAGCCTTACCGTGTCTTGCAATTCGACACCATTAATTAAACTCTTCGATGTGTTTTCCACTCGCCGTACGGAAGAGTGTCCATAACGGTCTTCACGCCGACCTGGACCAGCTGCGGGGTGGCCGGACAGATTGCCAGCCAGGTCTCGCCGGAACCGGCCGTGCGGGCCTGCTGATACAGGGCGATGCGGCCACCGGAGCCGTCCTTCAACGACAGCACCGACGCACTGGGGCCCTTGGCGTCGTCGCGGTACTGGCGCGCGTACACCGCCGCCTCGGCCTGCGGATCAGCCAGCGCCTGCCCCAGCGCGGCCACGGTGGCTGCGCTGATGCCGAGTCGCCGCAAATCCCCGCCGGAAAAGACGTTGAACCCCGCGTCCTGCCACGCCTTGGTGGCTTCCAGCATCTCGTCCAGGGGCACGTTGACCGCGTTGATCTGCGCGGGGTCCGAGTGGTGAATCGACTCCATCCCGTCGAAGACCAAGGCAGCGATGGAGGCGGTGTCGGTCACCGCCACATCATCGACGGTGATTTCGTCGCCGACCCGCACCGCGGACACCCAGTGGGTGCCGCGCCGGGCCAGCACCACCCGGAACTCGTTCTCCGGAATGTCGCGCGAGCCGACCTGCTGCTCTTCGGCCTCCTCGGGAACGCCGTAGCGCAGCTTGCCGCGCGACAGCAGCGCGATGACCTCGAGGTCGGGCGCCGCCAGCACCCGCATCCGGGCCGCGATCTGCTCGTTGACCTCGTCATCGACGACGATGCCGTGCTCGCGCATCACCGTCATGCCGGGGTGCTCGAACAGCCAGTCATTGGAATCGGTCGACACGAACGGTCGACAGCGCAGCTCAGGCGCGACGTGACGAATGTCCAGCAACGCCTGCAGCATCCAAAAGCCTTCGACGTTGACGGTGACGTCAGTGCGGGTACCTTGTTGGTCCATTCACCATTCTCGAGTCAGTCGGGTCTCAGCGCACACCACACGACGCGGTAGCACACCCTTTAGTTTAGGTGCGCTACCGCGTCTGAGGTAGGTGTTCAGGCCCAGCTGGAGCCGACGGCGTTGTCGGTGCTGTTCATGTTGGAGCCGGCGGTTTGGACTTTGGAGCCGTGGGCGTTGGCTTGTTCGTAGATGACCTGGAAGTTGCGGCCCAGTTGGGTGATGAACTCCTGGCAGGCCACCGAGCCGGCGCCGCCCCAGAAGTCGCCGGCGGCCAGGACATCGCGGACGATGGCTTGGTGTTCGGCTTCTAGGGAGGCGGCTTGGGCGCGGATGGTGGCGCCGTGGGCGTCGACGTCGCCGAATTGGTAGTTGATGCTCATAGGGGGGTCCTCTCGGGGTTGGTCTAGAAGAAGGGTCAGCTGCGCAGGAGTTGCTGGCTGGCCTGCTCTTGCTGTTCGTAGTTGTTGGCGTCGCGGACCAGGCCGTCGCGCACGCCGTGGAGCATGTTGACGATGTTGCGGAAGGCTTGGTTCATTTGGCCCATGGTGTCGTAGGAGGTCATCTGGGCGGTGCCGCTCCAGCCGGCGCCGGAGATGTTGACCGAGGAGGCCCACATCTTGCGGGCTTCGTCTTCCACGGTTTGGGCGTGCACATCGAAACGACCCGCCATATCGCGCATGGCATTCGGGTCAGTCATAAAACGAGTGGGCATTTACGTGCTCTCCTTACTGGTATTCATCGGATGAAAGAAATTCTGATGGCCGGACCGGTTACACGGTTGGCGTATCCGCCGACCTGAAACACACGGATGCTCCCCCCTTCCTAACCGGCGGCCACCGGGCGTTGCACCACGGTGGGACGTACATCGAACCGCGGAGTGCTGACCATCGGAGTGGATTCCCGCCCGGCCAGCGTGGCCAAGGGTGGCGGGATCATTCCGGGGTTAGCGGCCGCGACCGCCGGGACGGCATTGGCACCGGTGGTTGGCACAATCGAGGCGGCGGACACTTGGCTGAACGCCGGGGCGGCTGAGGTCCAGCTCTGCGGCACCGACATTATGCCGAGGCTGGCGGCGCGACCGACATTGGCGGACATCGCGGCGCTGCCCATACCGGCCGAACTGGCAGCGCTGGAGCTGATCCCGCTGCCGAACGTCGATCCCCACGCCTGCAGCCCGTTGGTCAGCACGCTGGCTGCCGGGCTCATCGACTTCATCAAGGCACTTGCCGACCCCAGCAGCGCCATGCTGGAACCTGACATCGACGAGCTCGTGCCCGAGGCCATGCCGGTCGCCGAGCCCAGTGCCGTCGCCGCGGTCGACGTCGAGGAACTCACACTGGAGACCGTGGAACTCGTGGTCGACGACGACGTCGCCGAGACGGTCGACGCAGCACCCGACGCCGTGTCCGGCGCCACTGCCGCAGCACCCAACGGCGCCGACGCCGCGGAGCTCAGCGGAGTCGACACCGCCGACGTCATCGGGGAAACCGTCTGCGCACTCGTCCCGACGCCGGTGCCGGCCGCCTGGGCGACCGCGGCGGCCTGCTCGGCCACGCCGGCCGGAGTCGTAGTGGGCAGCGGAGACTGGAAAGACGGCAAGGTCGCCGCCGCCGCCGACGCGCCCGCGTAGCCGTACATCGCCGCGGCGTCCTGGGCCCACATCTCCATGTAGAGCGCCTCGGTCGCCATGATCGCCGGGGTGTTCTGACCGAAGAAGTTGGTCGCGATCAGCAGCATCAACAGGGCGCGGTTGGCTGCGATCACCGGCGGCGGCACCGTCATCGCGAACGCGGCGTCGTAGGCCGCGGCCGCCGCCTTGGCCTGCGCGCCGGTCAGTTCGGCCTGACCGGCGGTGCCGCTGATCCACGAGACGTAGGGCGACGCCGCCGCGGACATCGAAGCCGACGCCGGTCCCTGCCACGAACTCGTCACATCCGAGATCAGTGATCCGTAGGACGACGCCGTCACATAGAGCATCGCCGCAAGCTCATCCCACGCCGCCGCAGCGGCGAGCATGGGCCCAGATCCCGGGCCCGCGTAGATCAGCCCGGAGTTGATCTCCGGGGGTATTGCCGCGTAGTCCACCGTCTACAAACCTCTTCGGCTGGTTGCTCGGTTCGAATTCTCAGTCCGCGATCAACCAGCGGAGGCCGCGTTGGCGGCCTCGGTGGCCGCATACGACCCGGCGCTGGTGCCGAGGGTGTTGACAAACATCTCGCGAATGGCCGCAGCCTGCGCGCTGACCGACTGGTACAGCTGAGCGTGCGCCGCGAACTGTGCGGCGGTCAGCGCTGACACCTCGTCGGCAGCCGCTGGCACCACCCCCGTCGTCGGGGCCGCTGCAGCCGCGGTCTGAGCGTTGATCGACGAACCGATGCCCTGCAAGGTACCGGCGGCCGACGTCAATGCTTCCGGCTGTGTCGTTACGAACGACATCTGATTTCCCTCCTGACGAGCTTCGCCTCCTGCAAAAGATTAGATCGCGCCGACAGCTCGCGCCTTCCGCGACGACAGGTGTAGGCAACTGTTCACCAACCGGCAACAACCGTTCATCTTGAGTAACAACTCGGTAACCCCAATATCAACGATCGGCTAACGGATGGCCGGCGTCCCGATATGCCGCCACCTGCACCGACGTGCGCCGGTCGACCGTTTCCCGCCGGGCGCCGGCCCGCGCCCCGCTCGAAACCATCGTCCTCCCCGGCTTCCTTCTTTACAAGCAGCCATAAAATCTGGCCGCACCGAAGCCAGGGTCCCGGCGGCCGGTGCTGGCGGCGTCAGGACAGCCGCAGCGGCAGGGACTTCAGTGCGAAGGTCTTGGACGGGAATCGAATCTCCGGCGTGTAGCCCGCCACCAATTCGAATCGACCGATCCTGTCGAGCCACTCGCCGACGATCACCGTCAGCTCCATTCGCGCCAGATGCGACCCCAGGCATCGGTGCGGACCGCCCCCGAACCCCCAGTGCCGGTGAATCTTGCCGTCCATCACCAGGTCGTCCGTGGACACCTCGTCGGCGCCGTCGCGGTTGACCGCCGCCATGCACAACCGCACGGGTGACCCTGCGGGCAGCACCATGCCGCCGACGGTGACGGTCTGGGTGGTGACGCGGGGAGCGACCGGCGCCGAGGGCTCCAGGCGGACGATCTCTTCGACGAACACCCGGATCTGCCTGGGGTTGTCACGCAGCGCGGTGCACAGCTGCGGCCGGCGCGCCAGTTCGAGCACCGCAAAACCTATCGCGGCCGTCACGGTGTCCAGGCCGGCCAGTATCAGCAGGTGGCTCATGCCGAGCAGCTCGAGATCGCTGAAGCCCCGGCTCATCACCTGCGACAACATGTCCTCGCCCGGCTGGCGCCGGCGTTGGGCGATGGCGTCGGCGAGATAGTCGTAGAGCGCGCGCCCGGCCGCGACGTCGTCTTCGCCTGGGTACGGCTTGTCTGCGATCACCGCGTCTTTCCACGCGATCAAGCGGTCCCGGTCGGCCAGCGGCAGGCCGTAGAGGTCGAGGAAAACCTGAAACGGATACAGGCTCGCCAGATCGGCCATCACCTCGCACTCGCTGTGCGCGGCGACGGCGTCGATCATGTCGGCCGCATGACGGCGCAGCACTGGCAGCGAGTGACTCAACCCGTGTGGGCTGAAGTACGGCTGCAGCACCTGCCGGTAACGGGTGTGCTCCGGGGGGTCGAAAGCCAGCGGTACGACCGGGAACGGGCTGCCCGGCGGCTGCAGGGCGAGCCGGGAGGAGAAGACCTTGGGATTGCGCAGCGCCGGCAGGACATCTTCGCGCCGGGTGAGGTAGTACCAGCCGTTCATGAAGACCACCGGCCCGGCGTCGCGCAGCGTCTTCCAGCCCAGACCACGATCGGCGGCCAGGGGCAACGTCGAAAACTCCAGTCGCGGTAGATGAAAGCCGCCGAATTGACCGCTGTCGAAGCTGCTCATCGGCTGGTGTCCCGTCCTGTGGTTCTCCCCCGGCATCGGGGCAGTGTCATATCGTAGGTGCGCCCAACGGGAATCGAGGAAAACGCCGCAGATGAAGGTTCGTCTCGACCGGCCGAAATGTGTCGGGCATGCGCAGTGCTACGCCGTGGACCCGGAACTGTTCCCGATCGACGACTCCGGTTACTCGGTCCTCGAAGAGCACGAGGTGACGCCGGAGAATGCGGCGCTGATTCGGGAAGGGGTGGCGGCCTGTCCGGAGATGGCGCTGATCCTCGATGAGGATTGACCACCGGCGGGTGACTGGGCGGGTTACTCGGCGCCGCCGAAACGGTCGCGCAACGCCCGCAGCAGGTGGCGTACTTCCTCGAGGCGTTCCCGGATCTGCGCCAGCTCGCCCCCGTTGTCGGGGTCCGGTAGCGGAGCGCGGCCGCTGCTGAGACGAGTGGCGAGTTCGTTCAGCCGCGCGAACTCGGCGTGCAGAATTCGCTCGAACGCCCGGGCCTGAGCGAGCTCGGCCGGCTTCGCCGGCAGGAAGGCCTGACCGTGCAGGTCGTCCAGGATGTTCGACTGAGCAACTGGCGCCATGACGACTCCTCACCCGAATCCCGAAACCCGGTCAGGAACCTACTCGCGTTCACCGGATAGTCGCCGACAGAGCCCGAAGATATTCCTACTGTTCACCTTCGGGCAACGCACGACTCACGTCGGACGCGTGTCGTTCACTTGGCGCCGCACCGAACAGAGCCGGGGGTGCGGTGCCGCGAACTATCCAGCGAACGGCGGTCGGGTCATCACCGTCGGCCGGAACCCGTAGCGCGGACCGGCACCACCGGCACCCATGCCACCGGCACCGGCAAGCGGCATGCCGCCCAACAGGTTTCCGGCGCCGGACCCTTCGGGGGCGCCGCTGATGCTGGTGACCGGTAGCGGGCCGGCATTCGCGGGCGCCGTCGCGGGCGCCGTGGCCGTCGACCAGCTGGGCGGCACCGACAGTCCCCCGGCCGAGGCGCCGGCGCCGACACCGGCGGCCACCGGGGCGCCACCACCGAGGCCACCGCCCAAGCCGGCGCCCAGACCGGCGCCCAGGCCACCGGCCGCGGCCCCACCTGCGGCGGGTGCGGCGGCGGCGGGCGCAGCCCCGCCCAGCAGCCCCAACGTCTTGGCCGACTGAACGAAGTTGTTCGCCATACCGATGCTGAAGTAGGGCAGACCCTCGGTGTTGTAGAAGAAACCCGCGTAGGGCGCATAGTCGTTGACGAACGCCGACAGCGAGTTGGGCAGCGTGCTGACGCCGAACAACAGCTGGAAGAGGCCGGTCGGGTCGGTCGTGGCGGGCGGGTTCGGGACGGTGGCGAGGTTGGTCAGATAGGTCTGGATCGTCTGGATCAGCTGTGTCAGCGGATCCGTCGTGGTGGCGGCCGGGGTCGCTGCAGCGTGGGCGACGGCGGCAGCTTGCACGGCCTGACCGGCGGGATTGGCGATCGCCGCCGGTGTCGCCAATTGCGGCACCTTGGCCGCGGCCGCGGACTGGCCGGCGTACTGGTACATCGCCGACGCGTCTTGCGCCCACATCTCGCTGTATTGGGCTTCCAGCTGCGCGATCAGACTGCTGTTCTGACCCAGGACGTTGGTCTGCAGCGCCTGTGTCAGCGTCGCGCGGTTGGCCGCGATCAGCGGCGGGGGCACCGTCGCCGCGAAGGCTTGCTCGTAGGCGGCTGCCGCCGCCCGGGCCTGCACGGCCGACTGCTCCGCCTGGGCGGCAGTGTTGCCCATCCAGGTCACGTACGGCGACACCGCGCTGGCCATCTGCGTCGACGCCGGGCCCAGCCACTCTTCGCTGGCCAACCGGGTGACGACGGTGTCGTAAGCGGTAGCCGCCGAGCTCAGCTCGGCGGCAATCGCATTCCACGACGATGCCGCGGCCTGCAGCGGTGCCGACCCGGCACCGGCGTACATGCGCGCGGAGTTGATCTCCGGCGGCAACGCGCCAAAATCGACCACTACCGTCCCCCTCTAGCCGGCCGCGGCCGCGTTGGCGGCCTCGGTTGCCGCGTACGAACCGGCGCTGGTGCCCAAGGTGTTGACGAACATCTCGTGGATCGCGGCGGCCTGGGCGCTCACCGCCTGGTAGAGCTGCGCGTGCGCGGCGAACTGCGCGGCGGTCAGGGCCGACACCTCGTCGGCGGCTGCCGGGACTACCCCGGTCGTGGGTGCCGCCGCAGCTGCGTTCTGAGCCGCCACCGCTGAGCCGATACCGGTCAGGTTGCCGGCGGCCGCAGTCAACAGCTCCGGCTGTGTGGTCACGAACGACATGTGGTCTTCCTCCTCTAATTGCTTTAAGTCTCAACGACCTTCACGAGGTCGCCGGTAACGAGCGTAAGTGCCCTCTGTGGGGGCAAGCCGCATTGGCGCTAACTATTCACTCCGGGCTGACGATTGTTCATCATCGGCTATACGCTGTTCACCCTTGGTTGTCGTGCGCGGCAACTCGTGTTCACCGCCCTGCCCTGGCTACATCGGCGCCGCATCACCCGCCTCCCGGGGAGCGGGGCATGACGGTGTGGCGGAAGCCGTATTTGTGGACGAAGGTGCCGGCGGCGCGGCGGCCGGCACCGGTGTTGCTCAGGGGGATGCCGCGCAGCAGACCGTTGGGGCCGGCGGCGTGGGAGGTGGCGCTGATGGTGCTGACCGCGGCGGGGCCGGTGGCCGGGCCGGCCGGGGGTGCGGCCGCGGCCCAGGTCGAGGGCACTGACAGCCGCCCGACGGTGCCGGCCTGACCCACACCGCCGGAGATTCCGCCGCCACCGAAGCTGCTCGGGCCTGGTCCCCAGCCGCCCGGCGCCAGCGGCGAGCTACCGCCCGAACCGGCGCCACCCGGGGTGCCCGGGATCAGCTGCTGTCCGATCGACACGTTGAACTGCGATAACCCCAGCGGGAAGTAGCCGAGGTCACCGACGGTTCGTTGTCCCGCGGTGGTCCGGTTGGCCCCGGTGAGCCCGACCAGCTGGTTGTAAAGCCAGGTCAGCGGGTCTGTCGCGGGAGTGACCCCCGCGGTGGTGCCAGTGGTGGTGGCCGCCGAGGTCAGCGTCGACGACGCGGTGGCCGAGGACAGGTGCTGCAGGGCTTGGGGAACGACCGTCGAGGCGGCTGTTGCGGCCTGCTGGGTGGGCTGGCTGTCGGGGTTGGTGGTCTGCGGCGGCGCGGTGAACGGGGTGACCGCCGAGGCGTTGGCCGAGGCGCCGGCGTAGCCGTACATGGCGGCGGCGTCTTGGGCCCACATCTCGCTGTATTGGGCTTCGGTGGCCGCGATCGCGGGGCTGTTTTGGCCGAAGAAGTTGGTGGCGACCAGTTCGGTGAGCTGGGTGCGGTTGGCTGCGATCAGCGGCGGGGGCACGGTGGCCGAGAACGCGGTCTCGTAGGCGCCGACCGCGGCGCGCACCGAGGTGGCGGTGTGTTCGGCTTGGGTGGCGGTGTCGGCCATCCACGCCACGTAGGGTGCGGCGGCCGCGGCGGCTGATTCCGAGGCCGGGCCCAGCCATTCCTGGCTGGTCAAACCGGTGACCACCGAGTCGTAGGTGGCTGCGGCGGTGCCCAGCTCGGCGGCCAGCGAGTCCCAGGCCGACGCAGCGGCCAGCATCGGGCCCGGTCCAGGACCTGAATACATCCGCCCCGAGTTGATCTCCGGCGGTAACGCCCCGAAATCCAATGCGGTTCTGTCCTGTTGACGTATCGGGTGGTCACGGTGTGCTCAGTGGCGACGTTAGATGCTCGCCTCGCCACCGGCGGCGACCCTGGCCGGCGGGCTCGGCGGCGGTGACCAGTGCCGCGCGAGGGCCGGCACGCTCGAGAAGCCGGCCCGGAGGCGTTCACCTGCAGTGAAGATCGTCGCCGGGCAGCAGAGCGCAGCCGGCCGGGTACGCGACCATGCCGGCGCGGATAAAAATCTCGGGTGAAAAAACCGCCGGTGACGCTATCCCGTCAGTGGGGAGCGGGGCATGACGGTGTGGCGGAAGCCGTATTTGTGGACGAAGGTGCCGGCGGCGCGGCGGCCGGCACCGGTGTTGCTCAGGGGGATGCCGCGCAGCAGACCGTTGGGGCCGGCGGCGTGGGAGGTGGCGCTGATGGTGCTGACCGCGGCGGGGCCGGTGGCCGGGCCGGCCGGGGGTGCGGCCGCGGCCCAGGTCGAGGGCACTGACAGCCGCCCGACGGTGCCGGCCTGACCCACACCGCCGGAGATTCCGCCGCCACCGAAGCTGCTCGGGCCTGGTCCCCAGCCGCCCGGCGCCAGCGGCGAGCTACCGCCCGAACCGGCGCCACTCGGGGTGCCCGGGATCAGCTGCTGTCCGATCGAGGCGTTGAACTGTGCCATGCCGAGCGGGAAGTAGCCGAGGTCACCGACAAGTCGTTGTCCCGCGGTGGTCCGGTTGGCCGCGGTGAGCCCGACCAGCTGGTTGTAAAGCCAGGTCAGCGGGTCTGTCGCGGGAGTGACTCCCGCGGTGGTCCCGGTGGTGGTGGCCGCCGAGGTCAGCGTCGACGATGCGGTGGCCGAGGACAGGTGCTGCAGTGCTTGGGGAACGACCGTCGAGGCGGCCGTGGCGGCCTGCTGGGTGGGCTGGCTGTCGGGGTTGGTGGTCTGCGGCGGCGCGGTGAACGGGGTGACTGCCGAGGCGTTGGCCGAGGCACCGGCGTAGCCGTACATGGCGGCGGCGTCTTGGGCCCACATCTCGCTGTATTGGGCTTCGGTGGCCGCGATCGCGGGGCTGTTTTGGCCGAAGAAGTTGGTGGCGACCAGTTCGGTGAGCTGGGTGCGGTTGGCTGCGATCAGTGGTGGGGGCACGGTGGCCGAGAACGCGGTCTCGTAGGCGCCGACCGCGGCGCGTACCGAGGTGGCGGTGTGTTCGGCTTGGGTGGCGGTGTCGGCCATCCACGTCACGTAGGGTGCGGCGGCCGCGGCGGCTGATTCCGAGGCCGGGCCCAGCCATTCCTGGCTGGTCAAACCGGTGATCACCGAGTCGTAGGTGGCTGCGGCGGTGCCCAGCTCGGCGGCCAGCGAGTCCCAGGCCGACGCAGCGGCCAGCATCGGGCCCGGTCCAGGACCTGAATACATCCGCCCCGAGTTGACCTCCGGCGGTAACGCCCCGAAATCCAACCCCGTCCTCCTCCAGCCGGCCTGATCGCCGCTCCATTGCGCTCATGCCGAGATTAAATGCCCCAACCGCGACACGCCGCTGGCGGCGCCAACTATTCATTGCTGGACAACCACTGTTCACCGGCCGTTTGGGCGGCGAGAACTCGTGGACTCCGATGTCAAGTGCGACCGCCCTGCAGCCATGGCATTGGGGCGAAAGGAAGACCCGGTCGGCCATTGGGCCGACCGGGTCTCCTCAGAACCTCGCTAAGTGCGGGTCAGCGCCGCACGTCGGTGGCGGCCACCTGGACGAACACCCCGGTGTCCTCGGCCATCAGCAGGCCACGCCCGCGGGGCAGCGGACCTCCCTTCATCTTGCCGCGGATGAAGCCCTCGTCGGGGTCGGCGTCCATGACCAGCAGCGGCGCGTTGGCCTGGTGCATCGCCCGCAACATCGGGTCGCTGCCCGCCGACGACCAGCCGCCGAACGTGCGGGTGATGAGCACGTGCAACCCGACGTCGGCCGCCCGGGTGACCCAGGGCGCGGCCTTGTGCAGCGGCGAGTCGAAGCCCGGCGGCAGCTGCTGCACGTCGTCGATGATCAGGAAGATCTCCGGCCCGCTCCACCACGACCGCGACAGCAACTCCTCCGCGGACAGGCCCGGCGGTGGCTCCCGCCGGGTCAGCGTGGCCGCAAGCTGCTCCATCATCGCCGCGACGCCGTCGAGGTTGTAGGCGAACTTCTCCACGTACTCCGAGCCCAGCACGGTGAGCAGCTGACGACGTGGGTCGACCAGCCACACCTGCGCCGACGGACGCGACGTCGGTGGTGCGGTGCTCGCACCCGGCGCGTACACCCGGCCGATCTCAGCCATGATGGTGGCCAGCGTCGTGGTGCGGCCGCACTCGCGCCGGCCCGTCACCATCAGGTGGGCGTTGTCGGCGAAGTTCAGATACACCGGCTGCAGATCCAGCTCGGAGATCGCGTAGGCGATGCCACCCGCGCCGACGCCCTGCCGGTGGTCGTTGGCGGCCACCGCCCGCACCTGATCCAGGCCGAACCGGGCCGGCAGCCGGCGCACCTGACGCGCCTGGCCCACGGCGAGCTGGCTAACCGCCTCGACCACACTGTCCGACTCGAACATCGTGTCCGGGGTGACGTCCAGCGCGGGGCGTGCCACCAGAGTGTGCAGACCCGACTGCGGGTCGCTTTCCAGGCGGACGTAGTTCACCGCGACCATGCCGCGGCCCGGCTTGACCGGAACATCCTTGGCGAACCGGGACCGCACCAGCTTGGCGTCCTCGACCGCGGCCAGCCGCAGTTCGAGCCGCGATCCGAAGCCGCTGCGCACCGGCGGCCGCAACTCCGACTCCCGGTCGGCGGTGACCACCACATGGACGCCGAACGACGGGCCCTGGTTGATGATCACGTTCACCTGCTCGATGAGCACCTCGTTTTCCTCGGCAAGCGCCCGGTAGTTGTCGATCACCAGGTACACGTCGCCGAACCCGTCGTCGGGCACCCGACCGGCCTCGCCGCCGAACTTGCGCCGCCGGAACACCTCCATCGACGGGACGTCGTATTCCAGGAAGGTCCGTTTGCGGTCGCGCACCAAACCCAGCACTTCGGCAACGGTGCGCCGGACGCTGTACGGGTCGGTCGGGCCGACGACGCTACCCACATGCGGCAGGCGGGCGACTGTGGTCAAGCTGGTGCCGCTGTAGGCCAGGCAGTAGAACTGCACTTGATCGGGGGTATGTGTCAGCGCCGCCGAGCAGATCAGCGTCTGCAGCGCGGTCGTCTTGCCCGAGCCGCCGGCGCCCAGGATCAGCACGTTGGAACCCGGCCCCGAGGTGTTCACTGTCCACGGCGGCTGGTCGTGCTTGAACGGGCGGTCGATGATGCCGATCGGGAAGATCAGGTTCCGCGCCGAACCGTAGTTCTCCTGCCACGGGCGGCCGAGGAACCGGTCGACCAGGTCGTCGATCGCGACGGGCACGTCGAGCGGCGGCTGCCACAACCGGTACGGCTCGAAATCGATGCGCCGCAGCTGGTCGATGATGACCGTACCGACCTTGGGCGTCCGGAAACCCTCGTCCTCTTCCTCGGGCTCCTCCTGGCCGGTGGTTAGTTCGCCGTTGACTTCACCGTTGACCTCGCCGTCGCGGCCGTTCGTCGACACCTCGCCGTTGGGTCCCAGACCGCCGTGGCCCACCTCGAGCGGCGTGAACGCGGTCGTGAACAGTTGCGGTCGGATGTAGTCGACGGAGTGCACCAGCGGCCGCTGGTCGTCGTCGAGCGACACGCCGCGGCGGTAGTCGCGCCACATGAACTCGGCCTGGAACCGGATCATCTCCTCGAGGCTCTTCCGGAAATACCCGAGTCCGGCCTGCGCCGGCAGGTTCACCGCGTTCGGCACACCGGCGGCCTGCGCCGCACCGGCGGTGCGTGCCTTCAGCACCAGCCGGTAACCCATGTTCTCCATGAGCTTCTCGGCCCGGCTCTCGATGGTCTGGGACGCCATCATCAGGTGGATCCAGTAGGCGCGGCCCTGGCGGCCGATCGAGTCGAGCACGTCCACGGCGGTCGGCATGATCCGGAACCACTCGTAGAACTCGTCGATCACGACCACCAACATCGGCAGCGGCGGCAGATCCTGACCGCGGGCCCGCATCCTGCCCCGCATGTCGTTGTATTCCTTGGCGTCGTCGACTCCGGCGGAGAAGCAGATCTCCTTGCGCCGGGCGATCTCACCCCAGAGCGCGTCCAGGAAACGCTCCATCAGCGCCTGGTCGTCTTCCAGGTCGGTGATGATCCGCGACACGTGCGGCACACCTTCGAACGGCTTGACCGCCGACCCACCTTTGAGGTCGGCCAGCACGAACTGCAGTTCCTCGGGCGGGTGGCCGAGCATCAGCGACTCGATGACGGTCCGGACCAGCGTCGACTTGCCCGACCCGGTGGTTCCCGACATCACCCCGTGCGGGCCATCGCCGCCCTCGTCGAGGGACTTCATGTCCAAGAACAGCAGTTCGCCGTTGTCGGCCCGGTTGCCGAACGGCACCCGCAGCCGCGACCGGCCCAGCGAGTCGTGCCGCGCGTTCCAGAGCTCACCGAAGTCGATCACGGCCGGGTCGTCGATCCCGTAGTACGACAGGATGTCGCGGGCGCCGATGTGCACGACGCGCTGACCGATCTCCTCGTAGGCCTCGGCCAGTCGCCAGTGCGCCATGCCCTGGGCGAACTGCTCGGCTTCATCCTCGGTCAACCGGTCGGCCAGGGCGAAGAACCACGCGTTCTCGTCGATCACCATCCAGGTGTCGCGGTCGCGGGGCAGCGTCTCGATGATGCCGACCTTGTCGGTGAAGCGCAGCACCCGCTGCGCGGACGTCGTCCACATCGAGTCGCCGGTGAGGTCGAAGAAGGTCACCCCGTCGACGCCTTCGGTGCTGATCACGTACTCCCACTGCGGGTCCACGATGTCGGCGATGATCACGTGGTGCGGCGTGGGCGTCTCCGCTGAGGAGGTGGCGTGCCGCGGGGTGAACGAGCCGCGGCCGGCGAACAACTCGGCTTGCTCGGCGGCGAACTCCCGCACTGAGGTGTACACCATCCGGGCGTTGCCGGCGGCGTCACCGCGGCGCGGGTCACCGAAGTGCGGCAGCCACTTCACCCATTCCCAGCGCTGCACATCGGAGGTGACGACGATCATCTGCATGTGGTCGGGGCCGTGCGAGAACGCCAGCTGGCAGATGACGGCCCGCATCAGGCTGAGCACCTGCTCGCGCTCCCCCACCAGCGCGTACCACGGCTCGACCAGCAGCGACACCATCTTCGGCAGGTTGTAGACGACGCTCTGGTAGCGGCCGAATTCCTGCAACGCCTTGCCGGTGACCGGCTCCAGCTCGATGTCGGTGGGCATGTTCTGCGGCTCGCCCCAGGTCACCTCGGGACGGGTCATGCCCACCCCGACGCGCACGATGCCGAAGTTGAGGTCTTTGCCGTCCGGCTTGCGCTCCCACATCCGCGGCGATCCGACCGCTGCGGCCAGCGTCGTCGGCGCCGGATGGAACCACCGGTAGTTGGCGTCCATGCTGTCGGCCGACTCGTGCGCGGTCTCGCGCAGCATGTCGAGCATCAGCATGAACTGGGCGCGCATCGCGTCGAGCTTGGGTCGGCTCATCTGCTGCTGGCCGCCGAAGCGGCCGCCGAACATCATCATCGCGACGCCACCGATCATGAAGATCGGGAAGATCGCCCCGGCGCCCAGGAACGTCCGGGACCCGCTGGCCACCGTCATCCCGACCATGCCGACCAGCAGCCCGACGACCAGGACGCCGACGACCACGATCCACCAGGGTTTGCCCTCCGGTGGCGGCACACTCAACGGTGTGGGCAGGACGATGTTCTCCGGCTTGACCATCGGAGCGCGCTCCGGGGTGGGCCGTGCGTATCCACGTTTCACTTGGGTACCGCCAACTCTGCAGGGTTCTTGTCCGTCGGAAGGGTGTCGTGGCGCACCAGCGCATCGGCGCGCGACAGGGTGGGGCCGGGTGCCAGCAGCCGCAAAGCCACCCACGGTGCCGGGTTGGGCGATCCCGTCAGGCCCAGCGCGGTGCGGGCTTCGCGGGTGTTGTCCACTCCGAACCGTACGCCCGAATCGGAGAGCCACCACATCGATTCGGTGGTCGAGGCGCCCGGATCGTTGCCGGTGAGCTCGACGAAGTTGGTGTAGTCGGGGCCGAAGAAGACCCGGTCGGCTTCGCGGCCCGACGGGTCGGCCTTGACCAGTGAGACGACCTTGCTGGTGTCACCGGTGGCGATCGGGACCGTCGGCCCCGAGATCACCTGGACGCGGGCCCGGTCCTCACCGCTCGTCTTCGCCCACCACCAGCAGGTCGCCGGGTTGTCCCGCATGTCGGTCACCTTCAGCGGGCCCTCCGGGTAGGCCGACAGGTCCAAGCCGGTGACGACCGGCATCGTGGCCAGCGCCGAGGGCGAGACCACCGGCGCCGTGGCCGTCGGGCTGACGGCGGCGTTCTGCAGGATCTTCGCCACCACCTCGGTCACGGTCTGCACGCCGTTGGCGAGCACCACCGAATACTGCTGCGGACCGCTGATCTGCGGGGTGGTGAACACCGTCCCCACCGGTCCCGGTGCACCCGGGAACCCGGCCGGGCTGCCGGCGTCGGGAATCCTGGGTACTGCGAGCTCGGGACCCACCGGGATGGCGTCGAACAGCGCGCGACTCATGGGGCGGGCCTGGTTGACCTGCTCGGGCGTCAACCCCAGCGGCAGCAGCACTGCCCGGTTGGACGCGTCGATACGAGACCGGCGGCCCTGCCGGATCACCCAGGTGGCGTTGTCGTAGCGCAGCACCACCGCGTCGGATCCGGCGACCACTTTGCGGCGACCGGACAGGTCCGGGTTGCCGTCGATCACCGTCACGGTGACCGGTGACGGCGCCCCGACCCCCGAGGTGGCCGCCACGGTGTCACACACCAGCCACGACGACGACGAGGGGCTGGTCGGCGTGATCGCCGACGGCGCGCCCGGAATGCCCACCAGCGGCCCGTGCGGCTGCTGGGCGATCTGGCTGCCCCGCACTTTGTGCGGGTTGTCGGCGCGGCCGGTGATCAGCCGGGCGGACGCCAGGTTCAACGCCGGATACAAGGTGTTGCCCACCTTGACGTAGAGGGCGCCGGTGTCGCGGTCGGCGATGATCGGGGATTCGTTCATCTGGCCGGACGGGCTGATGAACGAGTACAGCAGCGCGCCAAGGCAGATCACGATGGCGGCCGAGACGGACGCGACCACGGCCAACGCTTGACGCCGGCCCGGTTCGACCTCCATCCGCACCCGCCAGCGGGTCAACGCGACCGCGGTGCGCCGGGCCAGGAACTGGTAACCGGTCACCTGGGTGCGGGTCGACAACCCCAGGCCGTAGCCGGAACCCCGCTTGCGCTCCTGGTTAGCCACCGGCGTTCACCGCCCCACCCTGAAAAGCCTGGTCAACGCGGATTATGCCACTCACACTGATAACGGTAAGGCACTCCGACCGTCCTCGCCACGCCGCGGGGTGCTCGCCTGCGGCCGCGCACGGGTCGTTGACAGTGGTGGCTGCCACTGTGCGGTTACTACTCATATGTCCTCTGGATTCGTCGCGACGTTCCCGTGCATCGTAACGACGCGGCGTCGTGTCGGCTCGTCGAGAAGTCGAACGTTAACCAAGCGGTCACCGCCCGGCTGCCGACGCCCGACCACGGCAAACGCGGCCACTCGGGGGCCGGCTGTTAGTTTCATTCGCCATGAACGGCGCCTTGAAGGTCGCGGTGCTCGCCCCGGTCGCGGCCGGCGTCACCGCCGATCCGCGCTGGGTGGCCGCCTTCGCGCGGCACCTGGAAGCGTGTGGTTTCGAATCGATCGTCGTTGTCGAGCACACGGTGCTGGCGACCCGCTACGACAGCGTCTATCCCTATGACAGCTCCGGGCGGGTGGAACTGCCGCCCGACTGTCCGGTGCCCGATCCCCTGGACCTGCTCGCGTTCGTGGCTGGACACACCGAGCGGCTCGGCCTGGCCACCGGGGTGCTGGTGCTGCCCAACCACCACCCGGTGGTGCTGGCCAAGCGGGCGGCAACGGTGGACGCGCTCTCCGGCGGCAGGCTGCGGCTGTGCGTGGGAGTGGGCTGGCTGCGCGAAGAGGTCGAGGCTTGCGGGGCCGCCTTCGACACCCGGGGCCGGCGCGCTGACGAGCAGCTGGCCGTCCTGCGGGCGCTGTGGCAGGACCGCCCCGACGGGGTCAGCCATCACGGCGAGTTCTTCGACTTCGACGACGCCATGTGCTATCCGAAACCGTCGGCGCGCGAGCACCTTCCGGTGCACATCGGCGGTCACAGCCGGGCGGCCGCGCGGCGGGCGGGCCGCCTGGGTGACGGCTTTCAGCCCCTCGGGGTCGCCGGCGCCGAGCTGGCGTCGTTGCTCGGGCTGATGCGCGAGGAGGCGGCGGCGGCGGGCCGCGACCCGACCGCGCTGGAGGTGTCGCTGGGCCACCTGGTGACCAAGATCGATGCCGACCGCGCGGGCCGGCTGGCCGAGCAGGGCGCCGACCGGGTGGTGCTGGCGATGCCGCCGGTCACCGACATAGAGCAGGCCAAGGACATGTTGTCGGCCGCCGCGCAACGGTTGTCGCTGCCGACGTGACGCTGTCGACGACGGACCGCAGTGCGCTGGGCGAACTGGCGCACCGCTACGCCGCCGGCGTCGACGACCGTGACTTCGACTCTGTCACAGCGCTTTTCACCGACGACGCCGAGCTGGCGGTACCCGACCCGCCGCGCACCCTCGTCCCGGGTGTCACGCACCGCGGCCACGCCGAGATCCGCGCCGCCGTCGCCGCGGTCGGCGCGGTGCTGCGCACCGAGCACGCGCTGGTCGGGCAGGTCTACGACACCGGCCAGCAGCCCGATACCGCGCGCGGGCGCATCGCCTGCATCGCTCACCATTGGAGCCGCCGAGCAGACCAGCTCACCGGTCTGGTGTGGCACCTGCGTTACGACGACGAATACCGGCAAACCAGCGCCGGGTGGCGGATCTCCCGCCGGTCGCTGACCATCAACGCCATCGAGACCCGGCCGGTGCGTGTCGTCCGGTAGTACCGTTCCGTACACTTCGAAGGGTCGTCAGGGAGGAGGCCGGCATGCTGCGAACCCGCCGGATCGACGGCGAGTACGACCCCGGCCCGGTGCAGATCCAGGCCCGCAAAGTGCACTTCGACCTCTCTGACATCCCCTTGCACTGGATCCCCGGTCATCCCGTCGCGTCACATGTCATCAGCGTGCTCAACATCGTGCTGCCGGCGATGGAGCGCTGGTTCGTCGTTACCCTCAACGAGGCGTTGCCGCTGGTGAAAGACCCGGTGCTGGCCGACGACATCCGTGGTTTCATCGGTCAGGAAGCGACGCACGCCGATGTGCACGAACGGGCGCTGCACGAATTCATGGTGGCCCGCGGCGTGGACCCGCGGCCGCTGCTGGACCAGGTGGAATTCTTCATCTCGCACACGCTCGGGCCGACCAGGTCGACCGATCCCCGGCGCCGCCTCAACCATTTGTGTGACCGGTTGTGGCTGATGGCCGCCATCGAGCACTACACCGCCCTGCTCGGCGATTTCGCGCTCAACAGCTCCTGGGACCACCACAACGCTCATCCGACGATGGTCGACATGTTCCGCTGGCACGGCGCAGAAGAGGTCGAACACCGCAACGTCGCCCATGACGTCGCCGCCTACTTCCACCACAGCTACCCGGACCGGATCCGGTCGATGGTGCTGGCGATGGCGCTGCTGGGTGTGTTCTTCGAGCGCGCCACCTGGTATTTGGTCAAGACCGATCCCGCGGTGCGCATCGGCTGGTGGAAGACCCACCGGCTGATGTTGGCGGATTCGCGAAAAGGTCTGCTACCCAACTTCGCCCGGCTGTTCGGCGCCAACACGCTGCAGTACCTTCGCCCCGGCTTCTCGCCGGAGGAGATGGGTTCCACCGCGCAGGCGGTCGCCTACCTGGCGAGCTCGCCGGCCGCGCGCGCGGCTCACGTGTGATGCCGGCCTGGAAAAGATCGGCGGCCCGCTACCGGCAGACGCCGCCGAGCGTGTCCGGTCGCACCCGCCACGATGTGCTGCTGGCGCTGGCGAATACCGCCGTGTCCGGTTTATGGGGTCTTTCCGGCGCGGTGCGCCGGGTGAGTGCTCCGGCTGAGCCGGAGCGCACCCTCGCCCTGACGGTGGCCGACCGCCGCGTCGTTGCCCACGACGACGACGTGGTCGCTCTGACCCTGGCCGGTCCCGGCTCCGCGCCGCTGCCGCCGTGGCATCCGGGCGCGCATCTCGACATCGGACTGCCCAGTGGACGGGTCAGGCAGTACTCGCTGTGCGGAAACCCCGACCGGCGCGACGCCTACCGCATCGCCGTCCGCCGCATCCGCGACGGCGGCGGCGGATCGGCCGAGGTGCACGACGCGCTGGACATCGGCACCGTCGTCACGACCACCGGACCGCGTAACGCCTTCCCGCTCACCGTGCCCGGCTACGGCTCCCCCGCCCGGCGGCTGCGGTTCATCGCCGGCGGCATCGGCATCACCCCGATCCTGCCGATGCTCGGGCACGCCGAGTCGTTGGGCGTCGACTGGTCACTGGTCTACGCCGGCCGCAGCCGTCTCAGCCTGCCGTTCCTCGACGAGGTGGCCCGGTTCGGCGCGCGGGTCGACATTCGGACCGACGACGCCCACGGTGTCCCCACCGCGGACCAGCTGCTCGGTGCCTGTCCCGACGGCACCGCGGTATACGCGTGCGGGCCCGCGCCGATGCTGACTGCGATCCGGAACGCGCTGAGCGGCCGCCCCGGCGTAATGCTGCATTTCGAGCGTTTCGCGGCGCCGCCGGTGCTCGACGGCGAAGAGTTCGACGTCGCACTAGGCTCGACCGGCGCCACAGTGCGGGTCGGCGCCGCCGAGACGCTGCTCTCGGCGCTGCGGCGTGCCGGTGCGTCACCGTCCTACTCCTGTCAGCAGGGTTTCTGCGGCACCTGCCGCACCCGGGTGCTCAGCGGGCGGGTCGACCACCGCGACACCTTGCTCACCGAGCCGGAGCGGGCGGACGGGATGATGCTGGTCTGTTTGTCGCGCGCAGCGCGCGGCGAACGGCTGACCCTCGATGTGTGATCCTGAGCGTCAGTCGACCCCGGGCAGCGGAATCCCCTCGCTGGTCATGAAGTTGGCGTCGCCCTGGGTCCCCAGGCCCATCGACACCCGGGTCCGGGGGAAGAACACGTCGGTCAGGTAGGCCAGCGACACCGCCCAGCGGTTGACCAGACGCGGAATCGCGTAGAGGCGTGGTAGCCACGGGTGACCACCTTGGCCGGCAGACCCGACAGGTGGACGCCCAGCGGGTTGGCGACCGCGTGATGCGGGCCGAGGTCGACGACCAGCCCCAGGTTGCGGTGTTTGTAGTGCCGCGTCTTACCGTGTCCGAGGCTGGCGGCGACGTTGTTCGCCAGCACCTTGCCCTGCCGGATCGCATGCTGAGCTGTCGGCGGTGTGATCGACCCCGGCTGGGTGACGTCCGGAACGGCGGCGGCATCGCCGGCGGCGAACACGTCGGGGTGCTCGGGCACCGCGAAATCGGTCTGCACCCTCGGTCGGCGTTTGTCGGTCGGCAGCCCGAGCGTTCCGATGAGCGGTGCGGCGGTGACGCCGGTCACCCACGCGACGGTGCGGGGTAGCCGCAGCCGTAAGCCACGCCGGCGGTGCTTGTGAACCGGAAGTCGTTTGTCCAGACCGAAATTCGGGTACTCCCGGCTGGTTGTTCAGAGGAGAGACACCTATGGGAGACACCTTCCGCGACCCGGTCGACTACGACCGGACGACCCGGCCGCACGCGGGCGAGTCGCTGAAAAACGCCTGGCGGGCGCCGGGCCTGCTGCTGGTCGCGGTCGGTGTCGCCGCGTTCGTGATGTGCCTGGCGGCGTTCGCCCTGGGTCAGGCCGGCGCCGGTGTGGGCGCGGTGGTCGTCGCGTTGCTGAGCGTCGGGGCAGGGCTGGCCTGGCTGACCATGGAGGGCAGGCGGGTGCGCCAGGTCGAGCGGGACCGGGTCGAGCAGGGCCCCACCGACATTCGCTGACCGGTCACGCCACCACGCGAATGGTATGCAGCTCGCGGTCGGCGGGATCGGGCAACACCATGCCGGCATCCGCGCCGGAGCGCAGATAATCGATCACGGCGTCGTTGAGCCGCTCGCCGGGCACGACGATCGGGATCCCGGGCGGGTATGGGGTGATCTGCTCGGCGGCGATCCGGCCCGCCGCCTTCTCGGCGGGAACCACTTCCACCGGACCGAAAAACGCGTCGCGCGGCAACATCACCGTCTCGAGCTGCAGCTCGTCGGCAGACGGCAACCGGACCGGCGGCGGCCGGTCGAATTCGTCCGCGGCCTTGCGCCAGTCCGCCAGCGCGTCAAGCAAACGGTCGGTGGTGTGGGTGTCGTCGGCGAACGACAGCGTCGCCAGGATGCGGCGGTGATCGGACAAGCCGACATCGAGGTGGCGGTGGCGGCGCAACCAGTCGCGAGCCTGATACCCCGACGTGGCCGTGCCCGACACGTCGATCAGCATTTGCAACCGGTCCAGGTCATGCGACGCCTCGGCACCGAGCAGCTGCTCCTCGGGCACGTCGACGTCGGGAATCTGGCGGATGCAGCCCCGCACATCTGCGGCTAAATCCAGTGCGGCGCCGAATAACTCGTGACCATGCTGAACCATCTGGCGCCGCCAGCCGTCCAGTGCGGCATACACCATCACGTTCGGGCTGGTGGTCATCAGTTGATCAGCGCAGGCCTTGAGCCGGTCGCGGTCCACCAGGTCGCCCTGCAGATGAAACACCGAGCCCTGTTCGAAACCGGCACCCATCTTGTGCACACTGACCACACAGATGTCGGCGCCGGCGTCCATCGCCCAGGTCGGCAGATCCGGGTGGAACGGCAGATGGGCACCCCACGCTTCGTCGACGATCAACGGCTTGCCGCGGTCATGGCAGATCTCGGCGATCCGCGATATATCGGCGCAGGTTCCATATGGCGACGGGCTGACGATCAAGGCTCCGGCGGCGTCGGGATGGGCATCCCACGCTGCACCGACCTGCTCCGGTGACGGTGGGTGACACAGGTGGTGGCGGGTGTCCCAGCGCGGGCTGACCCAGCGCGGCTGAATGCCGGAGAAGATCAGCCCCGCGACGATCGACTTGTGGCTGTCCCGAACCAGTAGCAGACCGCCGGGATCATTTCCGGCCACCGCCATCATGGCCGCGCGGACCGACAACGAGCTGCCGCAGGTGGAGAAGAACGCGTAAGCCGCCCCGACCGCGTCGGCCATCAACTCCTGCGCTTGTTCGAGATATCTGCCGGCCGAGCGCCAGTCGTCCAGACCGCCACTGGCCAAGACATCGCAGCGGAACGGGTCGCTTCCCATCACGGCGAGAACCCGCTCGTCGGTGCCGCGGCCCTGGCGGTGCCCGGGTGGGCTGAAGCCGTACCGCTCCTTGTCGTGATAGTCGGCGATTGCCTCTACCAGCGGCGCTCGACTGTGGTCCATCGCCGGGTCACCGCAGGGCGGCCAGGTTGTCTATCGACTTGTGCACATCGGATTTGATGACCCGGGCGACCAGCCCCCCGATCGGGCCACTGAGCGGACCGCCGCCCAGATCGGCGTCGAGGTGAAACGTCGATCCGGGATGGTCGTCGGACACCGTCATCTTCAGGCCGATCCGGACTCCGCCGCGCCCGCGTCCGCTCAGCTCGATGTTCTCCGGCTCGTCGTAGCGGGTGATCGTCCAGTGGATGATGTTGCGGAAGCCCTTGATCTTGATGCACGACGACACGCAGGCGCCCTCCTCGAGCGTTGTGGGAAGTTTGCTGCGCCAGCCGTTGAATATCGTCAGCCACTCGCCGAACCGGTTGAGGTCTGACGCCAGCTTCCACGCCGCCGCCGGATCCAGGTCAGACGAGGTCGATACGTCCACGTGGGCCATGTCTGCTCAACCTTCTCTGCGGGCCGACGGTCGCGGCACCTGTGCGTTGTTACCCGACCGGGGCAACCCGGTAAACCGGTCGTCAACTGTCCCAGGACGAGGCGACTTGCTCTTCCACGTCGATGACCTGAGCTTTCTGCGCGTCCGGTGAATCGATTTCCCCGGCGACGTGCTGGGCGATGAACCGCCGGATCTCGCCGTCGACGCCCCCGACGACCCGCAGCAACTCGCCGCGGATCGACGTGGCGGCGACGTGCACCATGATGTCGGACGGCTTCGGCTTGGTCACATCGATGACCAGCAGCAGTGGCTCGGCGGCATGTGCCGACGCCCGCAGCGCGATCTCGCCGTCGACCATGAATCGCTGTTTGTCCAGCCGCAGATCGACGACCATCTCGATCTTCAGCGGGATCCGGATCGCGAATGTGATCATCGCGTCCAAGTTCCGCGTGACCTGCGGTTCTTCGATTTTCACGTTGGCGCTGATGCGGGCCAGCCCGCCGGGTCCCTGCTTCATGGGGCCCATCTCGAAATCGCTGCCGGCGATCTCGCCGAACGCCGACGCCACGCGCTCCTCGGTGCAGGCGATCTCGAAGAACTTCCGACCGAAATCCTCGTAGGTCATGTAGTTGCGCGACTGCATAAGTGCATACCGTCTCACGTCGCTCACCGGATCGGTCGCCGATCGGGCGCATGCCGCCCAGAAAGATTCGCCCCCTGTGAGCCGCAACACATGCTGGTGCGCTGATTGGGAATTTCGTGCCGCGCTTTGTCACCCTGAGAACTGGAGGTGTTCGTTATGTGCGCGCACAAGATTCCCGACCAGCGCGCCGCCGGAGCCGCGCCGCTGCTCAGCTGGCTCCCCGGCGGTCCCCGGCCCCAGCGCTCAGCCCAACCGGCCGCGGGTGTGCTGGTGGCCCTCGACGCATTGCTGGCCGGCCTGACCGCGGGTCTTGCCATCTCCGAATCGGCACGTTGGCCAACCCTTGCCGTCCTCGGCTGCGCCGCGGTGGTCGGCCTGCTGGTCGGCGCTGCCATTCGCGCGACCGCCGGCGGCCCGGCGGCTCGCCGGGCCGGTGTCCTGGCCCGCGGCGCCGTCGCGCTGGCCGTGGGTGCCGTGGTCGGTGAACTGGCCGCGCTGGTGCTGTTCTGCGGCCCGATCGACCGGCGGCTGGATGAACAGGCCGCACGCCGTGCCGACGCCGCGCCGGCCGTCGTCCAGGCATCGGCGGTGCTTGGTCAGGCACGCGCGACCCGCGCCGCACTCGACAACGCCGTGGACCAGGCCCGCCGGCATCGCGACGACGCGCTGGTCGTCGCCCGCTGCGAGTACCACCCGTCACCGGCATGCCCGCAGACTCGCATCACCGGGGTGCCCGGCACCGGGCCGGAGACCCAGACCGCAGACCAATCGCTGGCTGAGAGCCAGCGAGAGCTCGACACCGCCGTGGCCGCCCGGGACCGCCAGGCGCCCGCGCTGGACTCCCGAATCGTCGAAGGCCAGCAGACGCTCGCCCGGGCGCGCCGGGACGCGAGCACCGATCCCGACCGTGGCCTCGGTGCGCGCTGGGTCGCCCTGCAGGAGCTGACACTGGCCAATCCCGGCGCGCTGCTGCTGCGGGCGCTGACCGCCGCCCTTTGCATGCTGCTGAACCTGCTGCCGCTGCTACTGCGGCTGTGGCGCGGCGAAACCAGCCATGACCGGCACGCGGCGGCGCGCGCCGAACGCGAACGGGCCGAGATCGAGGCGGACACCAGGATCGCGGTCAAACGCGCCGAGGTGCGCGCCGCCGCCGAGACCCTCTGGGCTGAGCATCAGCTCACCGCGGCCCGGCTGGCAGCCGAGGCGCAAACCGAGATCGAACGCGTCGCGCATCAGCGCCGCGTCACCGAGGCGCTCGAGTGTGCCATCCCGATTCCGTCGAAGCGAGCCTACGAGCCGGTGGACGACGACATCTATCTGCCGATCGCAGCGGAAGCCGAGGCTGCCAGCCGGGCGGCCGTGTCACTGCCGGCCGGTGACCCGCACCCTGTCGAGGAACCCGACAACCTGCCCGCCACGGTCGAACCCGAGGCGGCGGCCGGGCCGAGCCTGGCGGCGACCGGAGCTGGCTCGACATTGCCGGACGTGACCAGGGCGGCGGCCCGCTGGATCCGACCGCTGGTACCGACCTTCGTCGCCCGCGCGATCGACACCACGACGCAGCCGCTGCGCGCCGCACGCCAGGTCTTCGAGGAAGTCGAAGAGATCACCCTCACGCTCAAGCGGACCCGCAAGGTGACCATGGATGCCGAGGAAACCCTGCGTCCGCCGCGCCCGCCCGCCGCCGCGCACCGGGAACGCGACTCCTCGAGGTTCGGTTCCGGGCAGCCCGACCGGCCGGCACATCCTCCGATCGGTCCTGGACCGCTGCGCCCGTCGGCGGGTGAGCTGCCCGGGCGCGAGCCGGCGACCGCGCTGGGAGCGCCGGGCCGGCCCGGCGAGCTCGAGGCCGCCGACGGTCCGCCCCAGCTACCGCCCGGGAAATAACTCCAGGCGGTGTCACGGCCGGGGACGCGGGGTAAATAAGGCCCGTGAAACTGAACGTTTGCCCCGGCACGGCTTCGCCATGAAGACGCCATGAAGCTGCGCCGCAGCGTCGTCGGCGGCACCGGGTTCCGCCGCATCCGCCGGGGGCGGGGCTTCTCCTACGTCGACAGCCAACGGGAAGCCGTCCGGGACCCGGACGTCTTGACCCGGATTGAAGAGCTGGTGATTCCGCCCGCCTGGAGGAATGTCTGGATCTGCCCTTACCCCAACGGCCACATCCAGGCGGTCGGCACGGACGCCGCCGGGCGTCGCCAGTACGTGTACCACCCGCAGTGGCGAACCGAACGGGACGAGGAAAAGTTCGACCGCGTGTTGGGCCTGGCCAAACGGCTCCCGGACTGGCGGGCCCGCGTCCTCACCGATCTGCACGACGACGGCCTGCAACGCGACCGGGTGCTGGCGGTGGCGCAATATCTGATCGACCGGGGCTACTTCCGGGCCGGCGGTGAGGAATACGCCCAGGAGAACGGCAGCTACGGGCTGGCCACCCTGCTCCGCGACCACGTCCGGGTGGGGCGCGACAGTGTCGACTTCGACTATCCCGCGAAAAGTGGGGTGCGCCGCACCATCTCGCTGGAGGATCCGTTGCTGGTGCGCGCGGTGCGTGGGTTGCTGCGCGCCGACACGACCAATCCGCGGCTGCTGGTCTACCGCACCTCCGACGGCTGGTGCGAGGTGCGCGCCGACGACCTCAACGACCGGTTCCGCGAGATGGTCGGCGCTGAGTACAGCGTCAAGGATCTGCGGACCTGGCACGGCACCGTCCTGGCCGCCGAAAACTTCGCCGGCGCACGCGAACTCACCTCGAAGGCCGCCCTGCGGCGCGCAGAGGCAGCCGTGATGCGCTCGGTAAGCGAGGAACTCGGCAACACCCCGGCCGTGGCGCGCAGGTCGTATGTGGATCCGCGGGTTGTGCTCGGCTATGAAGAGGGCCTGACCATCCGCGCGGCACTGCGCCGGGCCGAGCGCGAACGGACCCCGCTGGGCCGCCAGCACGTGGTCGAGGGCGCCACCGCGCGCCTCATCAAACGCGTCGACAAGATACGCGGCTAACACAGAGATGCGCTGCGCCGCCGTCGCTTACGCCGCGGACACCTCGGGTGGGAAGGGTGCGCGTTCGGCGATGGCGGTGCGGTAGGTTTTCGCGCGGCCGGGGATGGTGGAGACGACGGCGATGGTGTGGCCGCGGTGTCCGTAGGCGGCGGTGAAGGTCCAGGTGTCGGGGTCGCCGTCGAGGATGTCGAAGGTGTCGTAGTCGGTGGGGATGCCGACGAGTTGCAGTTTGACGTCGTATTGATCCGACCAGAAGTAGGGGACTTCGCTGTAGTCCTGGGCGTGGCCGGGCCCGGCCAGCAGGGTGCGGGCGGCGGCCGCACCTTGGCGTTCGGCGTGATCCCAGTGTTCGATGCGCAGGTGCTTGCCGTAGAGGGGGTGCCACCAGCGGGCGATGTCGCCGGCGGCGACGATGTTGGTGGCGCCCTCGGCGGCGCAGGTGGCGTCGCAGACCACCCCGTTGTCCAGGTGCAGACCGGAGTTCTCCAGCCAGCCGGTGTCCGGAGCCACCCCGAGGCCGATGACGACCAGGTCGGCGTCGATCCGGGAGCCGTCGCTGAGGCGGACGCCTTTAATGTGACCTTCACCGAGGAAGGCATCGACGCTGGTATTCAGTCGCAGATCCACGCCGTGGTCGCGGTGCAGTTGGGCGTAGCGCGCCGCCATTTCGGCGCCGAGCGCGGAGTGCAGCGGCCCGTCGGCTTGTTCGATGAGTACAACCTGTCGGCCGTGGCTGCGGCAGCTGGCGGCGACTTCGGCGCCGATGAAGCCGCCGCCGATCACCACGACGGTGCGGGCGGACTCGAGGCGTTGGCGGATGGCCAGGCAGTCATCGACGGTGCGCAGCACGAACACCCCGTCGGGCACCGGGCCGCGCGGCCATCGGCGCGCCGCGGCGCCGGTGGCGATGACCAGTCCGTCAAAGCCCAGCTGTTGGTCGTGGTCGCCGTCGCGCACTGCCACGGTGCAGTGCCGTAGATCCAGGTGCAGCGCGCTCGCCTGGCGCAGCACACGGGCGTCGACGTCGAGTTGAGGCGCCAGGTCCACTCCGGCGCGCTGCACCTTGCCGGTGAGCAATTTTTTCGACAGCGGCGGGCGGTGATAAGGGGCGTGGCGTTCGGCGCCGACGATGGTCAGCGCCCCGTCGTAGCCTTCGGTGCGCAGGGTTTCGGCCGCGCGGGTGCCGGCCACCCCGGCACCGATCACCAGAATCTGTTTGAGTTCGGTCACGCCGATCAGTCCTGCACGCTGATCGCCTGGGTGGGACACGAACTTTCCGAGCCCTTGACCTTCTCGCGCAGCTCGTCGCCGGGCTGATCGTCGAGCACGTAGAGGTAGCCGTCGTCTCTGACTTCGAACACCTCAGGGCAGATGCTCATACACACCCCGTTGCCGTCGCAGGTGTCGTAATCGACCACCACCTTCATCGCGTCACCTCTTTACGGTGCGCTGCGGCTGCGCGTTGGCGGACCTCACGGGCAGCCGGGGAGTACTCCAGGTAATCCATCGCCATCTGGGTCGACGCCTCGTGGCTGGGATGATGACTCGGGCGCAGGTAGCGCACCGGCACCGTCATCAGCAACTTCCACGGGCCGGGCACCTTGTACTCGCGCGCTGCGCGCAACCAGTCCCGCCAGCGCGGTGTGTCGGTAACGGTCGGGTCCTGTCTCATCAAAAACACCACACCGTAGAGCCACCAGCCCACGAACAGCGGCGCGGTCGTCAGCATGGACAGCGCCCGCAGCGGATAGCTGCCACACACATGCTCATAGACGTCGAACACCAGCGAGCGGTGCTCGATCTCTTCAGCGCCGTGCCAGCGCAACAGATCCAGCATCACCGGGTTGGTGCCCGCATAGTCCAGACCCCGGTTCTGCAGCACCCACTGGCCTAACACCGCGGTGAAATGCTCCAGGGCGGCCACATCGGCCAGCCGCCGATACAACCAGAACCGCTTCGCCCTCGCCGGCCACCACTTAGGCGCATCTCCAAGCGATCGAGACAACCACTTCCCGAGCCGCTCGGTGTAGGGCGCGGTGTCGATGCCCTGCTCGGCCAGATGGTTCAACACCACCTGATGCGCCCAGGCATGCCAGGACTCCTGCTGAATGAACGGCTTGATCGCCGCCTCCAACTCCGGATCATCGACCAACGACGACGCCTCCAACACCGCCTTGATGAAATGCCGCTCCCCCTCCGGCAACAACAAATGCAACACATTCATCATGTGCGTGGCAAACGGATCATCAGGCACCCAATGCAACGGCAGATCCGACCAGTCGAACCGCACCTGCCGGCGAAACGCCGGGTGACCATCGTGGCGAACTTGCACCTCAGGCATCGACGACTCCCTTCGACGTGGGTCGATAAGACCTTTCAAGGGGCGGCAATTAAACCAATCGGTGGCGTTCCACGCCTGCCCGCATTGCCCATCCCCATAAATGTCAGCGTACACTCGTTTCAAGCATCGGTATTTTTGTTCACAGCAAACGCGCAGCTCATTGCGTCTCCGAGGAAGACCTGTTTACAGGCGTTTACTGTATGTCTGGAGGATCGCAGATGCGGCGGCCAGCGGCCGCCGGGTAACTGTTGATTGGTGATTACCGGTCGCGGGGTACCCGTTCGTTAAGCGTTGACAAAGGAGTTCACGATGGAGCCTGGCGGCTCACCGCAATCCGGCGATACCCGGTGGACGGGCAGCGTAATCCACGAAGACCTGCGTCGCGGCGCTCGTCCCCTGGTGCCGAGCAAGGACCCGTTCTACCTGCCCCCGGCGGGCTACCAAGACGCCCGCCCCGGTGATCTGCTGCGCTCACGCCATGTCGAGCTGGCGTTTCTCGGCAAAATTCCTCAGCGGTTCAAGGCGATGCAGCTGCTGTACCGCAGCACCGACCTACGCGGTGACCCCGAAGCCGCGGTGACCACCGTCCTGGTGCCCAAACAGCGCGATCCCGAGTTGCCGTGCCCGATCGTGTCGTATCAGTGCGCGATCGACGCGGTCGCGCCGCGCTGCTTTCCGTCCTATGCCATGCGCCGCGGCGCCAAAGCGGTCGGAGCGCTGGCCCAACTGGAATTGCTGTTGGTGGCGGCGCTGCTCGCGGAAGGCTGGGCCGTGTCCGTGCCGGATCATGAAGGCTGTCAGGGCATGTGGGGCGCACCATACGAGCCCGGGTACCGCATTCTCGACGGTGTGCGGGCGGCCTTCAACTGTGAGCGCCTGGGACTCTCGCCGTCGTCGCCAGTGGGTTTGTGGGGTTATTCGGGCGGCGGTTTCGCCTCGGCGTGGGCGGCGGAACTGAGTTCGGGCTATGCACCGGAGCTCAATATCGTTGGCTCAGTGCTGGGTTCACCGGTCGCCGACCCCGGCAACGTCGGGCGCCGACTCAACAGCACGTTCTGGGCCGGACTGCCGGGCCTGGTGATCGCGGCGCTCACCCAGATCTATCCCGAGATCCAGCGCCTCGTCGAGCAGCACGCCACGCCGGAAGGCAAAGCGCTGCTGGCCAAGTTGTCCAAGATGACGACGGCGGCAGCGGTATTCGGGTTCCGGCACACAGACATCAACGACTACATGGACATCACGATGGACGAGATGTGGGAGCTTCCCGAGGTGAAGCACATTCTCGAGACCATGAAGCTGGGGTCGGGGGCACCCACGGCGCCGGTGCTGGTCGTGCAGGCCGTCAACGACCGAGTCATCGATGTCGATCTCATCGACCAGCTCGTCGAAAGTTATCGCGCGGCGGGAACTTCCGTCACCTATCACCGTGACCGGTTCAGCGAGCACCTGCTGCTGCACACGCTTTCCGCGCCGATGACCCTGCGATGGCTGCGGGACCGGTTCGCCGGTCGTCCGGTCAGCGCGCACAAGGTGCGCACCACATGGCCGACGCTGCTCAACCCGTCCACCCACCGGGGCATGCTGCGACTGGGCGGAATCGCCGCGCGCGTGATTACCGGTCGCCGGATCAAGCGACGCCCGCTGTCGACATTCGACGCCGGCTGACGCCCACGGGCCGCACTGCTGTTCAGCAGGCCGCGACGGGAGTCTCGGCGAACAGCGGACCCCACTCGTAGCGAGCCGCCGACTGTGCGGTGCTGAAAGTGTGCGGCAGCTTGACCCCGTCACCGGCGAGATGTACGAGCGCCCAGGCCAACGCGAACACCGGGACCTTGTGCCGTCGTGCCGCGCTGAGCAACTCATCCGAGGCGGTCTCCGAGGGACACCGCCGAAGTCCGATCAGAATGCCCCGTGCGGTGTCGACGATGCGATCACCGTGCGGGCCGGACGAGACCTGCGCGGGAACCCAGTCCGCCATCATGGTTGTGGCTACCTCCAGTTGCAGGCCGGGCGATAGGCGCCCGAGCGCGATCCCCCG
Organism: uncultured Actinomycetota bacterium; assembly: GCA_963767765.1. Taxonomy (GTDB): domain Bacteria; phylum Actinomycetota; class Actinomycetes; order Mycobacteriales; family Mycobacteriaceae; genus Mycobacterium. The sequence goes on from CAVYEX010000001.1 coordinate 317,663, forward strand.
ATCGCGCACTGTGCCATGATTTGTGGCTCTTCGTCGTTGTGCCAGACCGCCGCGGGTATCGATACTCACCTGTGATCGTCTCGATATGGGCGCTTTCGAGGTGCCGCAACGAGTCGGTCAGCGGGCGGCGGCCCGGCCGACGTGATCGAGCAGGTGGGTCAGCACGGCCTCGGGCGCCTCGATCTGCGGCCAGTGCCCGATGTCGCCGTCGAGGATCACCACGTCGGCGTCTGGGATGAGCTCCCGGTACCGATTGGCCAGGTGCAGGCCGGAATTCGGGTCGGCCGGCCCGTCGATGAGCCGCATCGGGACCGAGGTCTCGCGCATCGCCCGGGTCCAGCGGTTGCGGTGCACGAGCCGGTCGTTGATGAACCGGCCGACTTTGTGGGTGACCCGCTTGCCGTCGTTGTAGTCGAGTATCTGGTTGAAGAGCTCGCGGGTGCGTGGTGGGGGTTTGGTGTGCGGTCCGAACAGTTCGTCGAGCGTGCGGTCGAGCGTGCGCTGCGACATCAGGAGGCGGCGGAATCGGCTGGCCACCGAGCCGAACGGCGTCTGCGACAACAGGATCTGCATCGCTCGGGGGGTGTAGACCTCACAGAACAGCCCGCCGTTGAGCCAGGTGATCGACTCGATGCTGAACTCGCCGCGCGACTGCTGGCCGCGGTCGTGGCGGGTCAGCAGCTCCTGAGCGACCGAGTCGCCGATGTCGTGGGCCACGATGTGGCAACTGGTGATGTCGAGATGGGCCAGCAGTGCCTCGTGCATATCGGCGTGGTCGTGCACCGAATAGCCGTAGTTGAACGGCTTGGCCGAGAAGCCCATACCGAGCATGTCGGGTGCGATCACGGTGTACCGCTCGACCAGGGCCGGCCAGATCGGCTTCCAATCCCACGAGTTGAACGGATAACCGTGGATCAGGAGCAGCGGCGGTCCGCTGCCCTCCACCCGGTAGAAGACCTCGAAGCCGAGGTAATCGAAGTACCGCCCGCCGGCCTTCCACTGCTCGAGTTCGGCATCCACCTCCTCGAGCATAGGAGCCCGTCGCCGGGTTGCGACACGGTCACGGATGCGTTCCTATTCGAAACTCACCGACCACATCGGTCACAACGGTCACTATCGTCACATTGCCAACGCGGGACGTCAATGCGGCGTTCCGCCCCCCGAAAGAGGTGACATGTCGGCGGTTCCACGGATCGTGGCGTTGTCGCTGGCGGCGACGGCCACCGTCAGTGCCGTTGTGATCGGCCCTGCGCCGACCGCGTCGGCGCTGACGTGCAACGCACCCGAAGCGAACATCGATCCTCCTCCCGGCGCCCCGGACGTGACGCCGCCCTCCTCGCCGTCGGTGCCTCGGCGACCGATGGGACGCAAGCCTCGCGGTGCCAACGAGGCAGCGCCATTACCCAAGCTGGGTCCGTTGATCTCGGCCCTGATCAACCCGAACACCTATCGCCCGTCCGCGCCGGTGCAGCAGCGGGCGGCGGTGGTGCCGGACCCCAACCCGCCCGAAGCCGGTAACCAGCCGGCACCGAACGCCACCCCGCTGGCTCCCGAGGCAGCCCCGCAGCAGGCACAACCCGAAGCCGCGCCGCCCGCCCAGATCGGGGGCTCCCCCACCTCGCTCGCGGAGTGGGTGACCGGGCCGGAAGGGCCGAACCGGACACTCGAGCGGTTCAGCATCTCCGGAACCGACCTCGGCATCGTCTGGGACAACGGTGATCCGGTCAACCGCGAGGCGCTGATGGCGTTCGGGGACACCTTCGGCTATTGCAAGCTGCACGGCCAGCAGTGGCGCTACAACACGCTGTTGCGCAGCCAGGATCAAAGCCTCGCCGACGGGATCACCGTCAGACCCGGCGTGCCGTCCGACAAATACTCCGGTTCGCCCGTGCGCCAAGCGGGCTTCGCGAAACAGGTCATTCCCAGTATCAAATGGGCGTCGCACCAGGAAGGGATGATTCCGACCGCCGGCATCGCCGTCGGAAGCACCCAGTACATGAACTTCATGTCCATCAAGGAGTGGGGCCGCGACGGCGAGTGGTCGACGAACTACTCGGCGATCGCGGTCTCCCCCGACAACGGCCAGAACTGGGGCATCTACCCCAAGACCGTGCGCATGCCCACCGGCGGGAACGAGAACTTCCAGCAGGGGGCGTACATGCGCACCGGCGACGGCTACGTCTACTCCTACGGCACCCCGTCCGGGCGCGGCGGTTCGGCGTACGTGGCGCGAGTCCCACAAGGCTCCGTGGCGGACCTGGGCAGTTACCAGTACTGGAACGGCGATCAGAACAATTGGGTAGCGGCCAATCCGGCCGCGGCCACAGTGGTCGTCCCCGGACCGGTGGGCGAAATGTCGGTCCAGTACAACGACCACCTCAAGCAATACCTGATGCTCTACGGCAACGGCGCCAATGACGTCGTGGCCCGGACGGCGCCCGCGCCGCAGGGCCCGTGGAGCCCCGAACAACTACTGGTGTCGTCCGGGCAGGTGCCCGGTGGCATCTACGCCCCGATGATCCACCCCTGGTCGTCGGGTAGAGACCTGTACTTCAACCTGTCGCTGTGGTCGGCATACGACGTAATGCTGATGCACACGGTGTTGCCCTAGCGCAGGGCCTGCGCCTCCTCGGGCGTCCACGCCGGCGGCGGGCCCGGCTGACCAGGAAAGAGAAAGTCGACGAACGCCGCGGCCGTCGGTTGCGGCTCGTGATTGGCCAAGCCCGGGCGCTCGTTGGCTTCGATGAAGGCATAGTCGGCGCCGGTGACGTCGGGCACCAGCAGGTCGATGCCCGTGACCGGGATGCCGATCGCCTCGGCTGCCGTCACCGCCACCCGGCACAGTTCCTGGTTCACCCGGGCGGTGACATCGTGGATGGTGCCGCCCTGATGCAGGTTGGCGGTGCGCCGTACCCGCAACCGGGTTTCGCGGGGCAGCACGTGATCCAGCGTCCAGCCCGCCTCCGCGACCGTCGCCGCAGTGATCTCGTCCATCGGTATCCGGGACTCGCCGCCGGTGGCCACCGAGCGCCGTCGGCTTTCGGCTGCGATGAGGTCGCGCACACTGTGCTCACCGGTCCCGATGATCTCGGGCGGCATCCGCAACGCGGCGGCCACCACCTTGCCGTCGATCACCACCAACCGCAGGTCGTCGCCCGCCACCCGCTGTTCGACGAGCACCTCCGGGTAGTGCGCCCGGGCCCGGGCCAGCGCGGCGACCAGGTCGTCGGGACCGCGGTCGGCGGTGACGCCGACCGTGATGCCCTTCCCCTGCTCCCCGCGAGTGGGTTTGACCACGACCTCCCCCACCTCGGCCAGGAACGTGTAGTCGCCTTCGTCGAACGTGGCCAGCCGGGCGCGCGGCACCGTGATGCCGGCCTCGGCGACCAGGCGGCGGGTCAGACGTTTGTCGTCGCAGCGGCACATCGCGATCGCCGAGGTGTACTCCGACAGCGACTCGCGGGTGATGACGTGGCGGCCCCCGTGGGTGAGCCGCATCTCGCCGGTCTCGGCATCGAGGACCTCGACCCAGATGCCGCGGCGGATCGCCTCGTCGGCGATGATCCTGGCGTACGGGATTCAGATCCTCGACGGTCTCCGGCGGATGGGTGAACAGCGGTTCGTTGATCGCGTTCTTGCGCTTGATCGCCAGCACCGGAATGCGGCCGAACCCCAGCTTCTCGTAGAGCCGGATGGCGGCGTCGTTGTCGTGGGCCACCGACAGATCCATGTACGCGCGGCCCGCACCGCGGAAGTGCTCGGCCAGCGCCCGGGTCAGGGCCTCGCCCACACCGGGAACTCCCGCCGCGGGGTCGACGGCCAGGGTCCACAGGCTCGACCCGCGTTCCGGATCTTTGAACAGCACCTCGTGGTCGACGCCGGTCACAGTGCCGACCACAGCCTGGTCCTCATCGCGGACGGCGACCAGGTAGGTCACCGCCTCGGCGTGCTGGTGGTTGTCCCAAATCACGTCGACCGGCGCCGGCACCATCCCGCAGCGTACGTAGACGCGGTTCATCGCGTCGGCGTCCGCCGGCTTTTCCAGCGTGCGCACCGTCACTCCCAGCGGTGACGGCGCCGGCTGCGTGCTCGTCGCAGTCGTTGAAGCGCAGCCGGTAGGTGTGGCTGGGGTCGATGAAAAGCTCGCTCGGCGCGCCGGCGACCACCACGTGCGACTCGCGGGCATAGATGCAGATGTCGCGCCGCCCCGGCGCCTCGCGTCGCAGCGCCTCGGTCAGCTTCTCCGGATCGGCGAATGTCTGCCCGAAAACGAGCCGCCCCCAGCCCAATTCGAGCTCGACGTCGTCAGCCATCGCCGCCACCAGTTCCGGGGGCGAAGCACCGTGCAGGTTGAGGGTGATGGCCTCGAGATGGTCGCCCCCCGAGGGATCGATAAGGGTCACGCCGCGGGCCCCGTGACGCCGTGGCGCTGCAACCACAGCTCGAGCAGCCCGATCTGCCACAGCTCGTTACCGCGCAACGGGGTGAGCCGCCCATTCGGGTCGGCGAGCAGAGCATCGACCGCCTCGGGGCGAAAAAGCCCGCGCTCCTTGGCGACCGGTGCGTAGAGGGCATCGCGCACCATGTCCAGATACGGCCCTTCCAGGTGGGTCAGCGCCGGCACCGGGAAGTACCCCTTCGCCCGGTCGATCACCTCTGCCGGAATCACCCGCCGCGCCGCCTCTTTCAGCACACCCTTGCCGTTGTGGGCGACCTTGAGCTCGGGCGGACAGGTCGCGGCCAGTTCCACCAGCTCGTGGTCCAGGAACGGGACGCGGCCCTCCAGGCCCCACGCCATCGTCATGTTGTCGACCCGCTTCACCGGGTCCTCGACCAGCATCACCGTGGTGTCGAGCCGCAGCGCCCGGTCGATGCCGGTCTCGGCGCCCGCACGAGCGAAGTGCTCGGCGACGAAGCGCTCACTGTGGTCGCCGGGCGTCAGGTTCGCTTCCCCCACCAGCTCGCGCACCGCGGCCCGGTCGCGATCGAAGAAAGCGGCGCGGTACGCCGCGACCGACCCCGGCAGGCTCGCGGCGGCCGGTGCCCCCATCGGCGGGTACCAGTGGTAGCCGGCGAACACCTCGTCGGCGCCCTGACCGGACTGCACCACCTTCACGTGCCGCGCGACCTCCTGGCTGAGCAGGTAGAAGGCGACGCAGTCGTGGCTGACCATCGGCTCGCTCATCGCACCGATCGCCCCATCGAGCGCGGGCAGCATCCGTTCGGTGCCGATGCGGATCTGATGGTGATCGGTGCCGAAACGCTGAGCCACGATGTCCGACCACCGGAACTCGTCGCCCTGGACGCCGCCCACCGACTCGAAACCGATGGCGAACGTCGACAAGCCGGCCTGGCCGGCCTCGGCGAGCAGTCCGACGATCAGGCTGGAGTCGACGCCGCCGGACAGCAGACAGCCGACCGGGACGTCGGCGACCAGTCGGCGCTCGACCGCCGTCCGCAGCGCGGCGAGCACGGCGTCTTCCCAGTCGCGTTCGGACCAGTCCGAGCGGTCCGGGCACCTGGTGAAGTCCGGAGCCCAGTAGGTGGTGGTGGTGCGCCGGCCGTCGGGCTCGATGGCGATCAGCGACGCTGGCGGCACCTTGCGTACTCCGCACAGGATGGTGGCCGGCGCGGGCACCACGGAGTGGAACGTCAGATAGTGCTGCAGCGCGACGGGGTCGATGCGGGTGTCGACGCCGCCACCGGCCAGCAGTGCGGGCAGGCTCGACGCGAACCGGATGCGGTGATTGTCCTCGGTGAGATACAGCGGTTTGATGCCCAGCCGGTCGCGGCCCAGCAGCACCCGGCCGCTGTCGCGCTCGACGATCGCGAACGCGAACATTCCCTTGAGGTGGTCGACGAAGTCGTCGCCCCAGCGGTGGTAGGCCTTGAGCAACACCTCGGTGTCGCTGTGCGAGAAGAACCGGTAACCGTGCGCGGTGAGCTCACGGCGCAGCTCTTTGTAGTTGTAGATGCAGCCGTTCCAGCCGATCGCCAGTCCGAGCTCGGAATCGATCATCGGCTGGGCGCCGGCCTCGGTGAGGTCGATGATCTTCAGGCGGCGATGGCCCAGCGCCACCCGGCCCTGCGACCACGCGCCCGCGCCGTCCGGTCCTCGTGGCGCCAGCACAGCAGCCATTGCCGACACCGCCGCCACGTCGGGGACCTGGCCGTCGAGTCGCACCTCGCCGGTGGCTCCGCACACGCTTCCTGACCCTACCCGCGACCGTTGCGATCCGCCGGGTACCGAAGAACCTGGTCCAGCCGGCGCTGGGACGCGTCACGGCAGCGACGACCACCAGCTTTCCACCCGCCTGACCGGCGTCCATGACCCGGTGCGCGTCGCGGATCTCGTCGAATCCGAACACCCGGGCGGGTTGCGCGTCGAGGCGGCCGTCTTCAACCTGTCGGGCGATGTCGCCCAGCGGCACATCGGACAGGGGAAAGCCGGGTGTCCCGAAGACGAAGCTCCCGAAGAACGTCAGGTTCACGCCACTGGCCATCTGCAGCAGCGGGTTGAAGTCCGCGATCGGTGCGAGTCCGCCCAGCCAGCCCGCCAGGCACGCGCTGCCGCCACGGCGCAACAGTGCCAGCGAGTCGAGGATTGTGCTGTTGCCCACGAGGTCGAGCACGGCATCGATCTCCTTCGCCTCGGCCATGCGGGCCGCCAGATCGGGTGCCTCGAGTTCGGCCCGAACGACTCCGAGCCCTTCGAGCATCGCGAAGCGCCGGCGATCGCGGATGGTGGCGATCACCCGGGCGCCGGCGTTGACCGCCAACTTGGCGGCGGCTTGCCCGAACGATGACGTGGCGCCGCGGATCACCAGTGTCTGCCCGGCGGCCAGGTTCAGGTTGCGGAACAGGCACGTCCAGGCGGTCGCGTACGTCTCCGGCAGCGCCGCCAGCTGCGCCCACGGCAGATTCGAGTCGAGCGCGACGACGTTGGCGGCGCGCACCCGGGTGAATTGCGCGTAACTGCCGTTGATGGTGCGGCCGAGCCCACCCATCAAGGCGGCCACTTTGGTTCCGACCGGGAATTCGCCGCCGGGACACGAGTCGACGATCCCGACGCATTCGATGCCGCTGACTTCGGCGGCTTCGGCCCATTCACCGCGGCGCATGTGCGTCTCGGCATGGTTGAGCCCGAATCCTTTGACTTCGATGACGACTTCGCCGGCCCTGGGCCGTGGCTTGGGGATTCGGCTGAACACCAGACTGTCCAGCCCGCCGAATTTCTCCAGCACGATCGCGCGCATGTCGTCCCCGCCGGGCTGTTCGCGCACCACCGCCGGACCCGGCGGGCCGCCGGCCGGTGGCGCCGTTTCGGTTCGGGCCAGGAAGTCGCGGATCAGCTCTGCGACCTTCTCGACCGCGGTCTCCAGCAGGAAGTGGCCCCCGTCGAGCAGGTGGATCTCGGCGTCCGGTGCGTCGTTGCGGAAGGCCGATGCGCCGTCCGGCCCGAAGATCGGGTCGCCCCGCCCCCACACCGCCAGGACCGGCACCTTGCTGCTGCGCAGATAGTCGTGCAACGCGGGATACAGCGGCGGATTGGTCGCGTAGTCGCGGAAGAGCTGCAGCTGGATCTCGTCGTTGCCGGGCCGGGCCAGCAGGGCGGCGTCGTGGGTCCAGGTCTCCGGACTGATCTGGCTCGGGTCGGCTACCCCGGTCAGGTACTGCCACTTGATGGCATCCTCGGTCAGGGCCGTGCGGACGGCGGCCTCGGTGGCCGTGTTTTGTTCGCGTTGGTAGTCCCAGACGGCGCGCCAGAACTCCTCGATGAACCCTTCGTCGTATCCGTTGCCGTTCTGGGTGATGATCGCCGTGACGGACTGCGGACGCCGCAGCGCCAGCCGCCACCCGATCGGCGCACCGTAATCCTGGACATACATCGCGTAGCGGGACACGCCCAGGTGGTCGAGCAGGCCCTCGGTGAGGCCGGCCAGCGCGTCGAACGTGTAGTCGAAGTCCGCTACCGGGGGGGCGGCGGAGTAACCGAAGCCGAGGTGATCAGGCGCGATGACGTGGTACCGGTCGGCCAGCCTGGGGATCAGCTCGCGGAACATGAACGAGCTGGTCGGGAACCCGTGCAGCAGAACGATGTCCGGGGCGTCGGGACGGCCGGCTTCGCGGTAGAAGAGGCGCTGACCCGCCACGGTGGCGTAGCGGTACTGGACCTGACCGATCATGGCTAACTCCTTATAACATTTTTGTTGGTTAGTAGCAGTCAACTCCTCAAGTGGTAACCTGTCAACAGTTGAATAGGGGTTAGTTATGGAGATAGCCGCGGGAGATCCGGCGGACGAGGCGCTGCTGGTGGATCTGTTGAACACCACCCCGGTGGTGGACGGGGTGATGCGCGACGACCTGGCTGAGCCGGCGCCGGCTCACGCCTGGATGCGCGAACGTCAGATCGCCACCACCCGTGCGGAGTTGACCGCTTTACGGCGCGCCCGTTCGGTGCTGCAAGCCGTGGTGCGGGGCGAGCAAAGCCCGCAGGCGGTGGAGGTTTTCCTCGGCCAGGCCGCCCTGCGGCCGGTCGCCACCGGTGCCGGGCTGGACTGGCGGCTCGAGGCACGCGGGCCGAAGGCGGCGCTGCGCGCAGTGCTGGCGTGGGACGCGCTGCGGGTGTCGAGCCCCGGCCGGTTGCGGCCGTGCGCAAATGACGAATGCCGACTGTTCTTGCTGGACCGCAGCAAGCCCAACACGGCGCGCTGGTGCTCAATGGCCGTCTGCGGCAACCGGATGAAGGCGCGCCGCCACTATCGCCGCGCGCGTTCCGCCTCGGCGGATGACCAGCCGAACGCATGAGATCATCACGGATGGGAGACATACTGAGCCGCCGGGCGGACTACGCCGTGGTCGGCGCCGGGCTGGCCGGGCTGCGGGCGGCACTCGACCTGAGCGCCGCCGGTGCAGCGGTCACCGTGTTCGAAGCGCGGGACCGTGTCGGCGGGCGGGTGTTCTCGGCAGTTCAGACTGGCCCGCCGGATCCGCCGCTGGTGCTCGACCTGGGCGCACAGTGGGTCGGGCCCGGGCAGACCGAAGTGATGCGGCTGGTCACCGAGCTCGGCTTGCATCTGGTGCCGACTGCGGTGCCGGGGCGGACGATCTGGCAGCTCGACGGCAACCCCAGGCGAGGCCGGGCAGGCTTTCCGCCGCTGCCGCCGCACGCCCTTGCCGATGTGCTCGCCAACGGTGCACGGCTGGCCTGGATGGCGCGCAGCATCGCACCCGAGGCGCCCTGGCAGGCCCCGAAGGCGTCCCAATGGGACCGCCTGACCTGCGAAGACTGGATTCACCGGCAGCTGCGCACCCGATCGGGGCGACAACTCGCCCGGCTCTACGTCCGAACCAACGTGGCGATCGAGCCCGGTGACACGTCGCTGCTCGGTATGCTCTTCGACCTGCGCTCGGTCGGCCGGATGCGGGATCTGGCCCGCGCCGAGACGTTCCGATTGCGCGAAGGCGCTCACGAGCTCGCCCGGCAGCTCGCCCACCGCGTCGGCGACCGGATCCGGTTCGCCGACCCGGTGCGAAGCATCAGCCAAGACACCGACGGGGTGATTGTCGAGTCCGAGGCCGGCACGCTGCGGTGCCGACGGGTGGTGGTGTGTGTGCCGCCGCCGCCGGCCTCCCGGATCAGCTACACCCCCGCCCTCCCCGACCAGCGGGCCCACCTGTTGGCCGACCTCCCGATGGGGGCGTCGATCAAATTCCACGCCGTCTACCGGCGTCCGTTCTGGCGCGCGCGGGGCTTGAGCGGTCAGGCCTTGGCCGCGGACGGCACAGTCGGGCTGACTTACGACAACTCACCCGACGACGACACCGGGCGCGGGGTGCTCGTCGGTCTGGTGGTGGCCGACGAGGCTCGCCGGCTGGGCGCTTTGCCGCGCGACCGCCAAGAGCAGGAGATTCTGGCAGCTTTGGGCCGACTTCTCGGTCCGGACGCAGCCACGCCCGACGGCCTGGTGATCCAGGACTGGGGCGCCGACGCGTGGACGGGCGGGTGCTACTCCGCCTACTTTCCAGTGGGGGCCCTGACCAGCTACGGAACGGTGCTGCGCACACCGACGGGACGAATCCACTGGGCGGGCACCGAAACCGCTGCCCACTGGCACGGCTACATGGAGGGAGCGCTTCGCTCGGCGCGGCGCGCCGTCACCGAAATGCTGCACGCCGAAAGCGCCGGAGGTGGCAGCATCAGGTGATGGCCAGCCCGATCCAGGTCGATGACATGCGCTCGACGGTGAGCGCAGCCCGCTACGACGAGATCTATCGCGAGATCCTCCATCCGTCGTTTCGGCCGGACGAACTCGATCCACCCAGCGCGGTCTTCGACGCTCTGGCACCGGACGGCCGCTTTCAGCCGTCGGGGTTGTGCGCGTTCGACGGCGATACGCCCGTCGGGTGCGTGCTGGCATATCCCTTTCCGCTGTCCCGAGTGCTGCTGATCGGCTACGTGGCGGTCAGATCCGGCTATCGGGGCCGCGGTGTGGGCGCCTTGCTGCTGGACTCGGCCGCGCAGAAGTGGTTCGGCACAGCCGATTTCACACTGGTGCTGGCGGAGGTCGAAGATCCGCGTCATCATCCGGTGGCGGGCGACATCGATCCGACGCGGCGGGTGAACTTCTACGCGCGGCGCGGCGCACGAGTGGTGCTCGGGCCTTATTTTCAGCCCAGGCTGGGTGAGGCCGGGAAGAAGCGGGTGTACGACGTGTTCCTCACGGTGCTGAACAGCGGCAGCGCCGGGGATTCGGTGCGCGCGGCTCAGCTCGAGAGCTTTCTGCTGGAGTACTTCAGGGGTTCCGGCGAGGGCCCGGACTGGCCTCGCTGCGACGACGAGGAGGGCACTGCGTTGCTCGCCTGGTACCGGCGTCGCGACGTGGTGGCCTTGCATCCGATCGGCGATTACGCCGGGATCGAGGTTCCGCGATGACGTCGGCCGTGCTGCTCAGCGTCATCGTGGTGGCCTCCGTCGCGCTGACCATCTGGCTCACCCACCGCGGCGGTGGCGGCCGCTGAGCGCGTCAGCGCTGCGGCTGTGGCGGCGCGGGTTCCACGGCGGCGAGTTCGCTGAGTCCGCTGATGTCGAAGACGCGGACTAAAAGCGGGTGGGCGATGACGCGGATCTGTTCGGCGTGCAGGAACAGCACGTTGATCGCGGCGCTGTCCAGGTATTCCACCGAACTGAGGTCGACGGTGAGCGTCTCACTGCTGCCGGTGACCTCGGCCATGGCCGTAGTGAGCGCGGCGGTGAACGCATCGACGTTGCTCAGGTCGATCTCTCCCGCCGCGCTCAGCACTAGCCGGCCGTCTCCCCCGCGCGCGGTGTCGAGAGTGAGCGATGTGGGCATCATGCAATCCTCGCGGACATTTCGACTGTCGTTCCTACGGTGTCGGGATGGATGTCGACGCCGTGCATCAACGCTCGCATGAGCTTGATGCCCCGGCCGCGGCTCGGGATCGTCTGCGGCTGCGGGACTTTCCATGAGCCGGTGTCCGAAACGGTCAACCACACCTGGTCGGCCAGTGCGCTGGCGCGCAACCGGATGGTGCCCTCCGGACTGTGGCGGTGTCCGTGCTCGATGGCGTTGGCGACGGCTTCTCCCGCGGCGATCAGCATGTCCTGAGTCTGGTCGGGACCCACCCGCGTCCGGGTCAACCAGCTGCGCAGTGCGTCGCGGGTGCGGCCGAGCTGGCTCACGTGGGCGGGGAATTCCATCTCCAGCGGGGCGGGATGGCGGTAGAGCAGCAGCACCACGTCGTCCTGGTAGCCGCCACCGGGCGCCAGACCTGACATCACCTGGTTCGCCAGGTCGTCCAGGGTCGACGTGCGCCCGTCCTTCAGCAACTCCGAGACGCGTGCGATCCCCCGCTCCAGCGCGGTGCGGCGACGCTCGATCAGGCCGTCGGTGTAGAGCAGCAGGGTCGCGCGCGCCGGGATGGTGAACCTGGCTTCCGGCCGGGGCCGGTCGGGTCGCAGCCCGAGTGGAATGGTGTGTCCGTCCTCGAGTAACTGTGTGGTGCCGTCAGGTTGGATCAGGATGGGGGGCGGGTGCCCGGCGCTGGAGTACACCAGTTCGCCGGTGTCGGGGTTGAGCACCGCGCAGACGGCGGTGGTGCACGGGGCGCCGGGCAGCCGCGCGGCGAACCGGTCCAAACCCGCCAGGGCGGCGCGGGGGCTGGGGTATTCGAGCAGAAGTGCTCGGCAGGCGCTGCGCAGCTGCCCCATCACGGTGGCTGCAGCCAGGCCATGTCCGACGCAGTCGCCGACGATCAACGCGATGCGCCCGTCCTCCAGATCGACGATGTCGTACCAGTCGCCGCCGACGTGCAGCGGCCGGCTGGCGGCTTGGTAGCGCACCGCGAACCCGTGCGGGAGGTCCGCGGGTCCAAGGATGGCGTGCTGTAGCGCCAGCGCGGTCTCGCGCTGCTGGTCGACCTCGTGCACCCGGTGCAGGCCTTGGCCCAGCCGGCCGGCCAGCACGGTCAGCAATGTCTGGTCTTCGAGGGTGAATGCCCGCTCTTCGGTCAGATCGATCCAGACGACGAGGATGCCCTCGGGATGTTGCAGCGCAATGCCTGCCGTCCCGGGTTGCGTCGTGTTGGGGGTGAGCAGGTCCCCGTCACGCAAGGAGCTCAGCAGCTGTCTGGTGTGCGGCGGCAGGTCGTCCCACTGCGTGGATTCCCCGACCGACACCATGCTCGGCGCCGCCGACGAGGTGGCCGCGGCGGACCGGTAGTTGGGGAAGGTGACGGCCAGCACCCGGCGCGCCCGCCACAGTCGACGCAGCTCCTCGGCCGCGGCGTGCAGCGCGTCGTCGACCGTGTCGGCTTGGGTGAGTTGCTGGTTGAGCGCATGTTCGCGACCCGCCGCCAACGCCAGCGCGATAGCCGCGTGGCGAGCGAAGTCACTGACCAGCTCCAGGTAATCGTTGCCGAACGGCGGTTGCTGCGGGTTCCGGGCCACAGCGATGACACCGAGCACCGACTCGTCGGCGATCAGCGGCATGACGATCGCCGAGCGTTCACCGAGATCGGTGAACCCCCCGATGGGATATTGGAACGAGTCGGTGATCAGCGGCACGCCGCGACGCGCCACTCCGCCGGTCGTCGAGCCTTCCATCGGCACCTGCCGACCGATCACTTCCGACGCGTAGCGGCCCGCGGTCGCCGCCACCACCAGGGTGTCGACTTCGTCGGCGGGCAGGTCGGGCTCGCTGGGAACCAGCAGGATCGCCTGCTCGGCCCCGGACAACTCCAGCGCCCGATTCACGATGAGCTGCAGCGGGCCGGTCTGCGGGTCGCCGGACAGCAGCGCAGTTGTGATCTGCCGACTGGCCTTCGTCCATTTCGCCGATTCGCGCTCACGCTCGAAAAGTCGCGCGTTGTCGATGGCGACCGCCGCCGCCGAGGCCAGTGCCCGGACGGCGCCTTCCTGGGAGTCTGAGAAGGCTCGTCCCGCGCGGTCATCGGCGAGGTAGAGGACGCCGAAGTCTGCTGCCCGGACCGTGATCGGGATGCCGAGCAGCGCCCGGATCTGGGGGTCGTGTGCGTGCAGTGCCGCGGCCGGCGGATAAACACTCAGATCGTCGACGCGAAGACCTTCACCGACCGGCAAATCGCCGAGCTGCCGCGCCGACTCGTCGTCCACGCCGGTATGGATGAACGACACCAGGGTGCCGTCAGCGCCCCGGATGCCCAGAGCCCCGAAGCGGGCGCCGGTCAATTCCATCGCCGACGTGACGATGCGATGCAACGTCACATCCAAGTCCAGGTCCGAGCCGATCTCGACGATGACCTGCACCAACTGTTCGAGCTGGTCGCGAGCGGCGCGGAGCTCGTCGAGCTGCTCATGCACGCGGCTGACCAGCTGACGGCGCCCGAGCCCCGACGTCGCGGCTTCACCGCGCTCGCTCACCATGTATGCCAACGTAGCCGTTCTACGACTGCTCGCGGGCCCGACTCAGCAGTTCCTCGAGTCGGTGCCGGCTCTGTGCAGTCAGACCACCGGTGGCACCGGGCAGTGCAGCACCCCGCACACCGTTCGCAGCAGCTCGGACTCCTCCTCGGTGACGACCCGGTCGGCCGTCACCGTCGTCACGACGGCGGTCACCAGAGTGGCCTTGTCGTTGCCCTCGAGGCCGTCGATCACCGGCCACACCTGTTCGAGCGCCAGCACGCTCTTGATCGGCGCGAACGATATCTGTTTCTGCGGGTAGGCCACGGAGATGCCAGCCTGGAATGCCGCGGCCGCAGCTTGCGGGTCGCTGTTACCGGTCTGCGCCAACAAAGCGAGCAGGCAGCAAACGGCGCTTTGTGCGCTGGTGAGATTCTGACGTCCGCTGCGCCACGGTGAAGCCGACGTCATCGCCTCGTTCAGGCCGACGAAAACCAAGGTGCCAAGGCAGTATTCGAAAATGTCGATCTGACCGTCGGCGTTGATCAGCTCGCCGAGAACCGACGTCAGCTGTCGCGTCTCGGCCTCCGGGCGGCCGCGGAGCGCGGGGAACGCGATGGATGCCACCGGCAGCCGCAAGCTCGGGTCGAGCTGCACCAGCTCCCCGGCGCAACGCCACGCTTCGTCGGCCAACTGCTTGCCGTGATGTCGAGCCACGATCTGGTATTGAACCTGCCGGACTTCCGGTTTCCGGTCGAAGATCAGCCCGTAGATGAGCGGAACCGCGCTGGCGGAGTTGCGTGCGACATCGGCCAGGTGCGGTGGAATGGCGTTGCGGATGCGTGCCCCGGCCTCGTAGGAAGCGGCGGTTGGATTGCCCACGGCCGCCGCATATCCGGTCGCATCGGGGCGGCGTGGGGAGGGTTGCTGAACGGGTGCTTCGGCGAAGCCCATTCGTGCGTCTTCTGCCATGCCGTCCGGCGGCTGATGAGACCAGCGCTTCTGCAGCTCGGCGAGGTTGTTAGGCGCGAAGTTGGGCTCGAGGGCCTGGATTCGCTTGAGCAGCGGCGGGTGGGTCGCATAGAGCGCGGCGGCTTTCATGCCCTCACCGAACAGCATGTGGCTGACATTCTCGGTTTTCGGACTGGCCAACCGGGAGCCGGTCGCAAGCCCTCCAATCTTTTTCAATGCGCCCGTCAGTCCGCTGGTCTGCCGTGTGTAGCGGACCGCTGATGCGTCGGCGAGATATTCGCGGTCCCGGGCGACGGCTGCTTTGATCAGCCGTCCGAAGAACACCCCGATCCAGCCTGCCACCATCGCGGCCAGCCCCACCGCCCACAACGGGAGACTGGCGCGAGCGTCGCGGCTGCGGCCGCCCGTGTACCAGAGGATCCGACCGACCACCGCTAGCGCCGTGATCCCGGCCAGCACGCCGATGAGTTTGAGGCTCAAGCGCATATCACCGTTCACAATGTGGCTGAATTCGTGTGCGATCACGCCCTGGAGTTCATCTCGGTTGAGCCGGTCGAGCGAACCTTGGGTGACGCATACGGCTGCGTCCGCCGGGGTGTAGCCGGCAGCGAAAGCGTTGATCCCCGCTTCCTGCGGCAGGTAGTAGAGCACGGGCACCGGCGTGCTGGATGCGATGGCGATTTCCTCGACGACGTGGCGGTACCGATTCAGCTTGGGGTCCGTCGGCCTGTCCGGTATCCGAATTGCCCCGAGGCTCTCGGCGACTTTGACCCCGCCCCCTTCCCGCAACATCAACGTCCTGACAATGGACACCCCGCCGATCATCACGAGCACCGCGCCGCTCACGACCACCGACAGCCCGATCAACTGCTCGGGCGTCGTCCCTTCCTGCGTCGCCGTGGGCAGGATCACCGCGGCATTTACCATCGCGGTGATCCCGAGCACGGCCAAAATGAAAAGGAACACCATCCTTTTCGACGCCGCGCGTACCTTGCGCTCGCGTTCGAAGAAGTCCATGGCCCGGGTCAGAACTGAACGCGCGGAACTTCGCGCACCTCCGGACCCGCAACCTGCAGCGGTGCCGCCGCGGTGAACCCGAACATGCCCGCGAACAGCGCGGCCGGAAACACCTCTCGCCTGTTGTTGTACGTCATGACCGAGTCGTTGTAGGCCTGCCGCGCGAAAGCGACCCGGTTCTCCGTGGACGTCAGCTCCTCGGAGAGCTGCATCATGTTCTGGTTGGCCTTGAGTTCCGGGTAGGCCTCAGTGAGCGCGAACAGCTTGCCGAGAGCGCCGGTCAGTGCGCCTTCCGACGTCGCCAGCTGATTCATCGCGTTGGGGTCCCCGGGGTTGGCGCTGGCCGTCTGTCGGGCAGTGATCGCGGAGTTGCGTGCCTGGATGACGGCTTCGAACGTGCCGCGCTCGTGGGCCATGTAGGCCTTGGCGGTTTCGACCAGGTTCGGTATCAAGTCGTGGCGCCGGGTCAGCTGAACGTCGATCTGGGCGAATGCGTTCTTGTAGCCGTTCCGCAGGCGGACCAGCCCGTTGTAGATGCTGACCGCGAAGATCACGAGGATCACCAGCAGTACGACGATGACGATGAGGGCGATAACCGCTGCTCCCACTTATTCCACCTTTGCTCTAGACGGAAGATCGTCCTGCGATGATCCCACGATCGTCCGATCTGGAGTGGCAGATATCGACATCCCGGACCGCTGCGGTCGGGCCGGGGGCACTCAGAGCCAGCCGGTGCGCGCCGCGGCGACGGGCTCGGCGGGCGCCGGGGCCAATTGCCCGTCGCGCACGCCCTCGAGCATCCGCTTCACCGAGGCGATGATCTCCGGCGCTGCCGCCGCGAGTGCGGTCTTGTCCGCTTCGGTGACTTCATGGCTCTCGACGCCTGCCCGAGCCAGCACTGCAGCGGGATCGGCCAGCTGATCGGCCAGCCAGGACAGCGGGTCGGCGGACAGCTCGGGGACAAAGTGCCGCCGTCCGGGTTCCCAGCCGTCGAAACGAGGATGGTGATGGGCCCGGTCGAGGGTCCCCGGCGGGCTCTCGGTGGACCCGAAGAGGTCTACCCGCCACACCGGGCGGGTGAAGCTGATCGGGATGCCGGCGTAGATCGACCCATGGGGCTCGGCCCGGTCGACGAGGCGGAGTTCCAATCTGACTCCGCGCTCGGGAGTTTCTTGACCGGCAGCCGGTTTTGGGTCGATGAAGTACATGTCCCCGACAACCACACCCAGGGAGTCGAATCCGAACGCTGCGAGCATTGCATGCCTTTCCTTCGTGCCTCTCAAGGGTAGACCGAGGCGGATCAGGCGTTCGGTGCTCGTGGCGTAGGACTGGCTCCCGGCCGTGGCTGTCAGGTGGCCGTTGCGGATCCGGTCCGGCTAGGACGGGGGTGGCACCACGGGCCGACACACGTTGGCTCCCGGGTCCCAGAAGTTACCCGGACCGCAGTCGGGCGGCGCCGTCCCCCCGAGGGGCTGGCACGCGTTGGTTGCCGGATTCCAAAAGTTGCCCGCGCCGCAATCGGGCGGCGGGTTCGGGTTCAGGGGCTGACAGTCGTTGGTTACCGGATTCCAGAAGTTGCCCGCGCCGCAATCCGGCGGTTGAGCGGAGGCCAGGCCAGGCGACACGGCCACGTAGGTCATGGGTGCCAACGCCACCGCGACGGCGACCATTGCGCGTCGAACAAACAAGCTCATCGAAGGACCTCCTATCGAATGTCCAGACGTCAAATGTGAGTTGAGTTTAGACAGACAATCACTTCGGCGGCCCAATAATCGCTTGAACTTTCCGGACCAGGCAAGAGCACCTTGCTGGACCGCGTCTGATTCGCCGGTTGGCCTGCCTGATTCACCGCCGTTGCGAGCAGGAAGTAGCGTACCGGCATGAGAGTCCTGCTGGTCGAGGACGAACCACGATTGTCGGCGACGCTGTCGAGGGGTCTGAAGGCCGAGGGCTTCGTCGTCGTCTCCGCCGGCACGGGCGTGGAGGGCCTGCGGGAGGCGGTCGATAACAACTTCGACGTTGTGGTTCTCGACATCATGCTTCCCGGCCACAGCGGATACGAGGTACTGCGTCGAATGCGGGCGCAGCGGGTGTGGACACCGGTACTCATGCTCACCGCCAAGGACGGGGAGTACGACCAGACGGACGCATTCGATCTGGGTGCGGATGACTATCTGACAAAACCATTTTCATTTCGGGTGCTGGTGGCACGGCTGCGTGCGTTGGTGCGTCGCGGGGCGCCAGAGCGACCTACGGTATTAACCGCTGGATCGCTGTCACTGGATCCCGCCAGGCACACCGTTCAACGCGGTTTGACCCCAATCGCTTTGACACCCCGTGAGTATGGGCTCCTCGAGTTCCTGATGCGCAATAAGGACGTGGTGCTGACGAAGGCCGAGATATTGCGCAATGTGTGGGATGCGCATTATCAGGGCCCTGACAATGTAGTTGAGGTGTATGTAGGGTATGTGCGCCGCAAGATCGACATCCCCTTCGATACCAACACCATTGAGACGATCCGAGGTGTCGGCTACCGATTGGTGTGTTGAGGCACCCTGACGGTTATGGTGGTTCCGCCGCCGTGGCGGTCGTCGATATCGACAGTGCCATGGTGCGCGGCCACAACCTCGGCGACGATCGCCAAACCAAGGCCGGTTCCTCCGCCAGTGCGGGCACGGTCTGAGTCCAGGCGCACGAACCGTTGGAAAACTTGGGCTCGGTCGGCTGCGGGAATACCTGGCCCGTCATCACTGACGGCGAGTATTGCGTTGCCGTCTACGCTGCGGACGTCGATGTCGATATGCGATGTCGCGTGGCGCACAGCGTTATCCACCAGGTTGCGGACCACCCGCGAGACCGCCGCCCGGTCGCCGACGAAACGGGCCGGCGAGATTGCGGTGTGGACGGTGCAGCCGTCGCGTCGTACGCGAGCAGCCTCCACTTCGGCGAGTTTGTCAAGCAACACTTCCTCTCGGCGCAGCATAAGGCTTTTCTCATCGGCGCGGGCCAGCAAGAGCAGATCCTCGATCAACACCCGCATGCGGTGCGCCTCGGGAAGCAGAGTGTCGACAACTAATTCGGCGTCGAGCAGTTCAGAATGTGCCTCGGCGACTTCAAGGCCGGAGATGATGGTGGCAAGCGGGCTGCGAAGTTCGTGAGACGCGTCGCTGACGAACTGCTGTTGCGCTCGCTGCCCGGCCTCGAGGCGCGCCAGCATTTCGTTCATGGTGACTGCCAGGGCGGAGATTTCGTCGCGCCAGGGGGGCACAGGCACCCGCTCGGCCAAATCTGATGTTGAGATGTCGGCCACCCTGCTGCGGATGGTGTCCACCGATTGCAGTGACCGGCGAACGAGGCGGTAGCTGGCGGTTGCTGCTACCGCGATGATGATCGGGGCGCCACCAGCCAACAGCAGCGCAACAATTCGCGCAGTTGCCTCGACCGCTTCGCTACCTCCGCCGACAAGCACGGTGTACTCACCGGAGGCGGTGCTGACCCGCTGACCACTTACCCGCATGTCGTCGTTGGGTACCGCATCGTCTGGCATGCCGCGACGCAAGTTGAAGTTGAACTCACTAATGGGTACCAGAGGTGTCGCAGGCGCGGATCCGGCCCGCTTCACCACCTTGCCGTCGGGGCCGATCAATTGGATTGCGACTACACGCTGATCGGTATTAAGAAGCGCGCCGTTGAGCGCGTCGGGCGACTCCGAATGCAGGACGTCAACGATGGCGCGAACTCTGCCCGCGCTGGCGGC
The DNA here is from genome assembly GCA_963767765.1 of uncultured Actinomycetota bacterium. Taxonomy (GTDB): domain Bacteria; phylum Actinomycetota; class Actinomycetes; order Mycobacteriales; family Mycobacteriaceae; genus Mycobacterium. The sequence goes on from CAVYEX010000001.1 coordinate 337,309, forward strand.
GTCGATGTCCGCTAGCAGCGACCGGTACAAAATCAGGTCAAACGTAGTGCCTGCGAACGCAAGTGCGACCAGGACGAGCACCGCCGAGATTACGGCTGCCCGCGCGGAAATACCCAGGAGAGGCAGGCGCATCAAATGCGCGAGTTCACTTCGCCGCAGTCGCCAGGTAGGCACCTACACAGTGTGATTCTGCAGGCTCGGAGCCGGCTGAGAACGGCGGAAGTCATCCCCGCCGGCGCTTCAGGGATACGGCCGATCTGCTTCCTCAGCGAGTTCTCAACGATCCGCTCATACCGTGGCGCTCCCATGTCGATAGCGATCGAAAGGAGGGACGTTGAGCTCCCACATCGATGCGGCGCCGCAGTCCATGGCGTCCCGAACAACTACTGATTTCCCTGGTGCCAGACATTCGGCCAATTTCGAGGCCAGTGTCCTGAGCAGGCCACGGCTACGCGGCCGGATCCACTTCTACTGCGCCTACGCGGCGCTGACTGCTGGATCGTTGTTGGTTGCGGTGTCGTGGGCTGTCATATCCACGCAAGCCGGACGCGCGACGTTGGCTTACACGCTGGGGATTGTGGCAATGTTTGCGGTGAGCGCCACCTACCACCGGGTCCATTGGGGTTCAGCGGCCGCCAGAAACCGGATGAGACGGCTGGACCACTCGATGATCTTTGTGTTCATTGCTGGCACCTACACACCGTTTGCCGCACTGGACATGCCACCGTCGGCCGGGCATCAGGTGTTGGCGATCGTGTGGGGCGGGGCGCTGGCCGGAATTACGCTGACGCTGTTCTGGCCCGATTCCCCGCGCTGGCTAGGGGTGGCGCTCTATCTACTGCTGGGGTGGGTAGCGGTCTCGTACGCGGGGACAATCCTGCACAACGTCGGCGTCGCCGCGGCGGTGCTGCTCGCGGTCGGCGGCGCACTTTATAGCGTCGGTGCGGTGTTTTATGCACTACGCCGACCCAACCCGTGGCCTGCGACGTTCGGCTATCACGAGTTATTTCACGCGTTTACCGCTGTTGCGGCGATCTGCCACTTCCTGGCGGTCTGCATCGCAGTGTTTTGAGAGGAGCAGTTTCTCGGCGCCGTCGCATATACCCGGCCGCGCGCTCGTCAGGTGCATCGGCGCCTCAAGCGTGAAGCTGGTTTGGGTCCGAGATTTGGGTAACAATCTTCAATCTGGGATTCGGAAGCTAGAAGCCCTCCAACCTGCGGTCGGGCTGACAGGATTTGAACCTGCGACCACTTGACCCCCAGTCAAGTGCGCTACCAAACTGCGCCACAGCCCGGCGTCGCCGGCTTCTGCACCGGCGGCAGGTCGAAAGCCTACCGGAGAGGGCCAGGGCCGCCCCAGCCCACAGTGGTCGCGGTTCACCTGCGCATCAGCTGCGCTGAGGCGCGCCGGCGGGTGCGCGACGCTGAACAACTCACCCCACGCTTGACGTTGACCGGCGAACCATTCCGCCGCTGATGGCGGCCACCGCCGACGTCTGGCGAAAGGCCTGCTCGACGGCCAGCACCTGCGGGTCATCCAAACGTTCCTCAAAGAGCTGCCCGACCACCTCCCCGTCGCAACCGTCGAGCAAGCCGAGGGCTTCCTTGCCAGACAAGCCGCCGAGCTGCGCCCCGACCAACTCGAAAAAGTCGCCAACCGGTGCGCCATCGTGCTCAACCCCGACGGCAAATTCTGCGATACCGACCGGGCCCGCCAGCGCGGCTTCACCTGGTGCGCACAACGCGCCGACGGCATGAGCATCGGCAAACTGATCGCCTCCCCCGAGCTGCGCGCCAACCTCGATGCCTGGCTGGCCCGCTTCGCCGCCCCGGGACTGTGCAACCCCGACGATCAAACCCCGTCGGTCAGCGAACCACCCAGCGACGAGCGCGCCCGCACCGATCTGCGCAGCCACACTCAACGCCAGCATGACGCCCTCAACGCGCTGGTACGCAACCAACTCGGTGACCCCAAACTCGGCGTGCACAACGGACTGCCGGTCACGGTGACCATCTCGACCACACTGCAAGAACTGACCGACGCCGCCGGCTACGCGGTCACCGCCGCCGGCACCATGTGCCGATGCGCGACCTCATCCGCATGGCCCGCCACGCCATCCACTAACTGGCCGTGTTCGACGACCACCAAAGCCGCCCGCTGTATCTGGGCCGCGCCAAACGCATCGCCTCACCCGACCAACGCATCGTGCTACACGCCCAAAAATGCGCGGGTAATGCACTGTTAGGATGCGGGCATGAAGACCACCGCGATCTACACCCGCATTAGCGCCGATCAGACCGGCGAACGGCTCGGCGTGCAGCGCCAGCTAGAGGACTGCGCGAACCTGGCTGCTCGCCTCGGCTGGACCGTCGTCATGCGCTACGACGACAACGACCTGTCGGCGTTCAACGGCAAGCGCCGTCCCGGCTACGAGGCTCTGCTGACCGACATGGCGGCGGGCAAGTTCGACACGCTGATCTGCTGGCATGTGGACCGGCTCTACCGTTCGATGAAGGATCTAGAGCGCCTGATCGAGATTGCCGACGCCCGCCGCGTACAGATCCGCACCGTGCAAGGCGGTGATCTGGACCTGTCCACGTCGGCGGGCCGGATGATGGCGCGCATTCTGGGCAGCGTGGCGCGTCAGGAATCCGAGCACAAAGGCGAGCGACAGAAGCGCGCCAACGTTCAGAAGGCGTCAAATGGCAAGTGGCAGACTGCCAATCGGCCTTTCGGCTACACCCAGCAAGGCGTACCACTAGAACCGGAAGCATCGATGCTGCGCTGCGCCGTGGTAGACGTGCTGGCCGGTAAAAGCATCAAACAGGTTGCGCGGGAATGGAATGCAGCCGGAGTCACCGGCACCCGTGGCAACAAGTTCACCGCGCCTAACGTGCGGCGGCTGCTGGTCAGTCCGCGTTACGCGGCGCTGAATGTCCATCAGGGCAAGGTGGTCGGTCCCGGCAAGTGGGAGGCGCTGATCGACGCCGACACGCATCGCGGCCTGGTGGCCTACCTGAGCGATCCTAGCCGGATCATATGCACGAGCTTCGAGAAGAAGTACATCGGCTCCGGCGTCTACCGCTGTGGAGTCTGTGGTGGCCCGCTGCGGCATGCCGAGGCCGGTGGACGCAATAAAGGGATGCGCCGATACGAATGCCGCGAGAGCAACGCGCACGTCGTGATCAGCGGCCAGCCGGTGGATGATCTGGTGGAGGCCGTCGTGCTGAAGCTGTTGGGCGACAGCGACATTCATCGCCAGATTGGCACCGTTAATGACATCGACACCGATGTGCTCTATACCCAACGTGCGGCGCTGCAGGCACGTCTTGACGAGCTGGCCGCGATGTTCGCCGAGGGCGCTATTGACGGATCTCAATTACGCACCGGCACAGCACAATTGAGGAAGCAGCTCGCGGGCGTGGATGGCGTGCTCTCAGACCTGGCTCGCACGTCGCCGGTCGCGAGGCTGCTCGAAGCCAACGAAAAGCTCGAAGAGGCCTGGGCCGCGTCGGCGGCTGACATCAAGGGCAAGATCATCGATGAGCTGATGGTCGTCACCGTGGACAAGGCCACGCGCAAGGGTGGGCCTGGTCTGGACCCGAACCGCATCCGAATCGAGCCCAGGACGTAACCCTGTGATCCCGAATTCAGCCGTCACCTGATATCTGGTGGCGGCTGAATTCGTCTGTGCAGCAGTGTGTTCGAATCACATGCGCTGCCTAACGTAAATGAGACATGGCAGATGGTCGTGTGGCTACGTGAACGTAACCGCTGGTTACGCCCGCGTGCGCTGTCGCCCACTTTGAGTACTGTTGCTTTCGTTCGGTTGCGCATCTTGAGAGTCTGGTCAGGAGCAAGCGAACAGCAGTAAGGACACCCGGCGCGAAGTCGGCCCAAACAGGCCGCAACCGGTTATCTGCTCCGCTCGCCGTCCAGACTGGCGACCCTGCCGGAGAGAAGCCCGGTCAACCATTCTCGTGTTGATCGGAGCTATCGAAAGTGAAACCCACTGCTGTGTGCACTGATTCACCCTGGCGTGACCCACAGGGTGCCGCCGCTTACATGCGAGTGTGCAAGCGAACCATCGAGAACATGGAGCGTCGAGGCCTACTCAAGGCGTACCGCGTCGGCGGTGTTGTTCGCTACCACGTTGACGATCTCGACGCCGCGCTCGGTCGGGTGTCGGCATGAGCACCGTTGATGACATCGTTGCCGCATTCCCCCCGCTCACTGACCGGCAGCTCGGCAACATCGCGGGCCTGCTCCGCGCAGGCGTGCGTAATGGCGCTGAGACGCCTACAGGGCCACGAAAACGGCGTGGCGGCAGTCGTAGGACCAAAGACGCGAGTACGGGGTCCGGACATGGAGCTGGGCCTGGCAAGAGCGTGGATTCCCGCCAGGGCCAACCAACCCAACCGCAACAGAACACCGGCTCCGCAACCGGCAACCATGACCCGAGCAAGGAGCCTTCGTGATGACGAGTCTACCTAGTGGCGGCACCGGAACGGGACTGCACGATGTCTACAACGCCCGCGCCTTCCGTGCGAACTGCGGTAGCCAGTTCCGCTACGTGCCTGAGCGTGGCAAGTGGGTCGAATGGAACGGCACAGTGTGGCGTGAACTGTGCGACACCGGCCCGGTTGAAGAAGCCGCAGAGCAGATCATCGAAACGCACGTCATACGCGGCGACAAGGCCGGCGAAGCCCACAGCCGACGCAGCCTCTCAGAGCGTGGCATTCGAGCAGCCGTCCGACTGGCGAGCAACTACGCAGACATGCGGGTAGCCGCTGACCAGTTCGACCGTCAGCCATTCGAATTAAACACGCCGGACGGCATGATCGATCTGATCGACGGCAAGCTCAAGGCGGCGAAGCCGGAGCACTGGCACACCAAAATGACTGGTGTTTCCTTCGATCCTGCCGCCGACTGCACCCGGTGGAAAGCGTTCCTGAAGACCACATTTGAAGGCAATGCCGAACTGATCGACTACATGCAACGGCTGATCGGCTACGCGGCCACCGGGAAGGTGACCGAGCATATCTTGCCGTTCTGGCACGGTGGCGGGCAGAACGGCAAAAGTGTTCTCTCAGAGGTCATTCAGCGTGTACTCGGTGACTACGCGATCACAGCGCCCAAGGATTTCCTACTCGCTGGACGCGACCAGCATCCCACCGAGGTCGCACGGCTCAAGGGCGCACGCTTCGTGATGTGCTCAGAGATCAACCAAGGCAGTCGATTTGACGAAGCGAAAGTCAAACTTCTGACCGGTGGTGACCAGTTGACAGCGCGGTTCATGCACCGGGACTACTTCCAGTTCACACCAACGCACACCCTGTTCCTGATGGCCAACCACCAACCCAGCGTGCAAGCAGGTGGCAATGCGTTCTGGCGAAGATTGCGACTCATACCGTTTGCGCACCAGGTGCCCGAAGACGAGCGCAACCCGAAGCTGGCCGAAGAGCTGGTGGACGCCGAGGGTCCGGCGATACTCGCGTGGACCGTGGCCGGAGCCGTCACGGTGGCCAGCGATGGCCTCCGTGAGCCGTCAGAGGTTCTGGCCGCAACGCAGGAGTATGCCGAATCCGAAGACACCATCGGGCAATTCATCGCTGAGTGCTTCATCGAAGCCCATCCCGACATCAAGATCGCATCCGGTGATGTGTACCGGCGATATGGGCAATGGTGCTCGGAAAACGGTGAAGAGGTCAAGAAGCGCAACGTCTTTGGTCGCGAGCTGTCATCCCGAGGTCACCAGGCGAAGAAGTCCACGAACGGAAAGCGATTCATCTTCGGCATCGCACTGGACCGACCCCTAGACAACGGATATATGCCCTGAATGACTCATCACAGCAAACACTTTCGCGGGTGGTATATCCGCCACCCGCATCTGCCACCCGGTGGCGGATGGTGGCGGATGGGTGGCGGATGGGTGTGGCGGACGATTCGAGCCGATTTCGCAGTTCACGGCATACGAGTGGCGGATGGTGGCGGATGGTTGCGAGAAAACCCACTAAGGGGGACCACAACCCCAATGACCAGGACATCAACAGGACATCAACGCGTATGCGAAACAAAAGTCGCAGGTATCCGCCACTTTGCCCTGCCAGCAAACAACTTCCACCACGGCGAAGGGACGATGACATGACCCACACGGTGGCCACCGCGACGGCCACGCTGACCCTGATCTGCGACCGCTGCGGGAAGCCGGTGCCCGATGGGCGCGGGTACGTGTGCGTGGACAAGGTGGCAGCGATGTTCGACGTACCCGAGCGCATCCGCCAATGGCGGCAGGCCAACCCCGGCCCGATCATCTCGGGTCCGGCGTTGCTCAACTACCCCGAGCAGGTCCGGTGGCAGGTGTTCCATCGGCGCTGCGATCCGGCCAAAGACCGAGACAGTGACTACTGGTTCGACGTGTCGCGCTGTCGCTCGTATCAAGCGCTGCTCGGTTGGACCGCACACCTGTTGGAAAAGCGCTGGTTTGAGCACACCCACTGGAACCAGTTCATCTACCGCGTCCTGTCGATGAATGGCGACGAGCGTTGGGCCGACGCATGAGCTGGCCGGAGTCTCGCTACGCCACACGATGGCCGACGCAGCACGAGCGGCCGGGTGGACCGGTGGCTCTGCTTGAACAGGTGCTCGCCAACCTGCCCGCGCTGCCCGACGCCGCGTGCCGGGACGCCGACCCGGTGATGTTCGACGCCGACACTTTGGACCGCGCCGCCGACGTTGCTGCCGCCCTGGCGATCTGTGACCGGTGCCCGGTGCTGGCTAGGTGTCACGCATTCGTGGCCTCAGAGCCGCCAGGACGGCTCAGTGGCGTCATCGCCGGTATGTGGTTCACCGCGAGCCACAACGGCGCTCAGGAAGGAGATCAGCCATGAGGACTTATCGCCGCAACATCTCGACCGCACGGAGCTATTGCCGCTCGCCGCTGGTGTCTGCGATCACCGAACGCTGGATGCCGGTCGTCGGTTGGGAGGACTGGTACTTGGTTTCCGACCAGCGCCGGGTGCGCTCGCTGGACCGCGTGATAGTCGAGAAGTCGGGCAGGGTGCGTCACCACCGAGGCCGCGTTCTGGTGGCCTCCCGCAGTGATTTTCCGCAAGTCACCTTGTCGGCGGGCGACCGCCGTCAATGCGTTTACGTCCACGTATTGGTGCGTGAGGCGTTCGGCAAAAGGAAAGGATGAACAAATGGCAGAGAAACGAACCGAAGTGAGAGTGCCAGGCCCGCTATGTATTTGCGATGCAGAGGGCGAGCTGATCACCGGGCCTGACGGCGGTCCGGCACTTCGCACACTGCACGAAGAGAATTGTCCCGCGATGGCTGCGGGCAATGTCGCCGCCACTATAGCTGCCGACATCACTATTTACCCGAAGGAGGACTGAATTATGGCTCAGGACAACGAAACCCAGGACGTTGGCCAAACCGCCGGCCAGCCAGATACGGACACGGAATCGGCTGAATCGCAACAGGATACGGAGGCCGAAGGGCAGCAAGAGCCCGACCCGCGCAACGCCGAGGCGGCTAAATGGCGACACCGGGCTAAGGATGCCGCCAATGGACTGGACGCGGCGAAGCTGTTGCTGGACGCTCACGCCGATCAGCTCGCGGCAGTGCAACGCCAGGTCGTCAGTCAGCACGTCGCATCGACATTCGCCAGCGCCGATGATTTTCACCGGAGCACCGACCTTGCTGACCTGGTGGACGAGACTGGCGCGGTTGATCTCGCCAAGGTGGACGACGCGGCGCAACGAATACTGGCCGCTAACCCGCACTACGCCCGAGGCCGCGATATACCAAGCGCCGTTCCGGCGGCGGTCGTCACGACGGACACACCGCCTACGCATGTCCCTGGCGGCGCAAAGCCCTCATGGAGTGACGTTTTGAACGAGGGCAAGAAAATGTAGCTATAATTCACAACGCTGCCATGCGGGCATCGCTGGCGTGAGGTCAAAGCCCGCAAGGCACGTCGCTCTAGGTGAGCACACCGGATTAGGCCGTAGGCCAACCGGAGTCTTCGAATTAGTCGAAATGTGCTGCGCACAAACATGTCTCGCGCAGTCGCTCATCTAGGAGTTTGAAATGACTTTCTTGACAACCAATTCCACCGGAATCCTGAGGCCAGAGCAATTAGCGCCTTTGGTGATCGAGCCCTTGCAGGCCACCAGTGTGGCAATGAGGGTGTCCAGCAACGTGGACGCGATCTCGCCCGAATTTCGGTTTCCCGTGATAGTTGAGGATCCACAGGCGTTTTGGACGCCCGAGGCTCAGGAACTCACTGAGTCTGATCCGGGCGTCGATGAGCTGGTGGTCCGGCCATCGAAGCTGACCGCCTTGGTCAAGGTGTCCCGCGAGCTGGCGAATGACTCACAGCCCGCAGCGGCCGAACTCGTCGGCAATGGGATTGTCCGGCAGATCGCGCGACAGACCGATCTCGCGTGGGGCGCGGCGGCAACCACCAACGGCCCTGGCGGCATCGCTGGCGTAACCGGTATCCAGACCGTGACGGTGCCCGGTGGTACGGGCGGCGCTGGTGGACCGTTTGTGAATCTCGATCCCTTCATCGAAGCAGAATCGTTGATGAACGAAGTGGGCGCTACGGCAACGGCTTTCATCGCTTCGGCGGCGACGGTCAAGTACCTGGCCTCGCTGAAGAAGTTCGCTGGCACCGACCTCAATTCAAATGAGCCGCTACTGCAGCTCAATCCTGCAGCGATGGACCCGAATTCGGGTCTGCCGAAGTACACCATCAATGGGACAAACCTCTACTGGACGCTTGAGGGTGTGATCCCCGATGGCACTGTGTGGGCCGTCGACCGGTCGAAGGTGTTCGTGGTGATCCGCGAGGACGTGGAGTTGGTCACTTCGCCATGGCCGTTCTTTACGTCGGATTCTATTGCCGTGCGGGGCATTATCCGGCTTGGCTTCGGCTTCCCGCATGAGGCGTCCATCGTGAAAATCGTTGGGGCGCTGTCCTAACCGACTGCTTGGGGCACTGTCTGGCACCGTGCGTGCCGCTGAGCGCCACATCGGTCCCGGTGGTTTCCCTTCCTGTCACCACCGGGCCGGTGCGTGCGTAATCATATTGGAAGGCAACATGATTCGGATGGTGACGAAGATGGAGAGGGCCTGTCAACATTGCGGCGCTGTCTGGTGTGAGATCGAGATAGATGGTCACACCGGCTGGACCGTCAGGCACAACGGGGATTGCGTAGATGTGCTGCGGCTGCTGCCGCCAAGTGATCTGACCGAGCGCCAGCGCGCACTACTCTGCGCACCTTCACCCGCGCTGCTGTAGCCGTCGCCTGCCGCTCACCGGTAACCGAGTTACTTACCTGCGCTGCGTGCCGTGTTGCGCCTGCCTGTAGTCGAACGAACACAACACCGATTGCGCGCCGCTGATCTTGCCGCTGAGACACGAACACGCCAGCCGCCGAGTTCACTGTCGCCGCTGGGCATCATCGACCGTCAACGCCGGGGAGCGGTCGCCAGTCCACGCCACCATGTGGCACCAAACGAACAGGGCCGCAGGGAATCTCAGCGGGCAGGATCTCCGATCAGTGTGGTGCCCAACACACTGCAGCACAAGGCATCGCGGGCGCTGCGCAGCAGCACCACCTCCCTGGCAAGAGGCCTCCCCGCCATCTTCAGGTCGCATCGGCCAGGACAGCTGATTTCCGCCTCTACGGGTTGGGGATTTCGGGGGAAGCCCCATTTACCTCTGTGGATTCAATGAGAGTTTGATCGCCTCAGATACAGCAGAAACTAGCTCTGAACTGAGTAAACGCGCGAACCTACGCGAAGCTACGCGGAACTACTCGGAAGTACTCGGAAGTACTCGGAGCGACCTGGAACGACCTGGAACGACCTGGAACGAATCGGCATTGTTAAGGAGAATCTAAAACCCTCGTATCCTCGTCCCAAAATGACTGCCGGACTCCGCGTTACAGTCATTTCAAGTTCGAGGTAGTTCGGGTCGCCGCCGATGTGAAAAGCGACCCCCCGCTGGAACGGAGGGCCGCCTCGAACTCCCCTGATGGCGATCAGAAAGAGCGCAGAGATGACCTTATCGGATGAAGGTGCCCGCTACCTGACCGGCGCGCCCCGCTCGGACTGCGCCCGTTGCGGCACGGTCTACTACCCACATCTTGCGGAGTGGGCCTTTCGAAAGCCCCTGGCGACAGAGCGCCTCTCCTCTCGCGTCCGATATCAGGTGTGTCGCGCATGCGAGTACGCCGCTCGGGATCTACGGAAGCAGCGCAACCGCTGGGCGGTAAAGGCGCGCGACGTGATACGGCGTCATGCTGCCCGGCTCGACATCGACAAAGATTTGCTGATTGCGGTGTACGGCTGGGAGCCTCGACGCCTGGCCCACGATGCGAAGCACCAATACGCGCACGGGTGTAGCTACTGCGGTGAACTGTACGCAGAGATGGGCCACGGCTTCGCCGACATCACGCTCGACATTCAGGACCGCAGCCGCGCGCCGTACTACTGCACTAACACTAAGTGGTGCTGCCAGGACTGCAACCGCAAGAAGGGTGCCATGACGCCAGAGGCATTCGAGGCCAACAGACAAATATGGAAGCTCTGGAATGAGCCGAAGGATGGTCCGCGCGGCGAACAAGGGATGTTGTTCTGACCGGAGTGCCTGAGCTGTTATGTGCCTTCATGATTCGATTAGCCGTCAATGCCGCCGCTGTCCGCTGGTGCAGCTGGTCCCTGTGCCAAATCGACCTTGCGAATCAGGTCGCCCGTTGCTAAGTCAACCTGCAAAATTACAGAGCCTTGCAACGGCTCAGACAGGAATTCGGCGGCTTGTTGCACCATCCGGTACCACTCCGATTCCTCAATCAACTTGAGCAGCTTCTCAATCGGGGTAACCAGTGCAATCCCAAGGTTGATGTACTCCTTCTTGATGCCGAAGTAATCGCCTTTAGCGGCTTCCTCCGCGTTGGCTTCGGAGGCTTCTTTTGGCGCATCCCAATGCCCGTGCATTACGCCAAGTAAATATCCTCCTGGCTCATCGGTTGGTCGCGGCTGCCGGTAAGTTTCATCGTCAGACATTCGATAGAGACCTGGATCAATAAAGACCGGCGATCCGCTCAGCCCGCCAACCGATCTCGATTCGATGAGATATGCATCGATCTCGATGTCAATGCCGCCATATCTGGTTGACACGGGCTCGCGTGGAATCGCAGAGATTGTTCCAAACCTGACGATTGGTTCATTCTGCTTCTGCCCGTAGTGATTAACGAAGAGTCCAGCGAAGGCCACCTCATTGCCGACCCCGAGTTGACGGTCTGCCATTACGTCTGCTGTCGCGGCGATCTTCGCCGAGAAGTATCGGAAAGCAAACGGGCCTTCCCACGGGATCTGCCACGGCATGAAGCACACATCGACAAATTCGTCTGACTGGTCTGGCTTGACCCATGCACCTGCCGGAGCCTGCAGCATGAACACTTTGCCGTCCCGGGTGTTGACGCGCAGCAGGACCTGACCGTTCCGCTGCTCAATATTCGAGATGACGTGTAGGGCGGTAACAACCACGATGGCATCGCCCTTGTCGGCAATCGGCATCGCCATAAAGAAGGCTGTGCCGACCGGTTTGGCCTCGCCGTCGTCGATCTTGGCGTAGACGAAACACACGCAGTCGGTCATTGCGGGCGGGATGTTCACGACGCCAGGTTACGCAGCGAAAAGCGCGCCGTGGCTAACAGTGCATTACCTCAACGATCCCGCCAAAGACCGCGGCTGCACCTTCCCCGGCTGCGACGCACCGGGCTACCTCAGCGAAGCCCACCACCTCGAACCCTGGGCCAAAACCCGGACCACCGACGTCAACGGTCTCGCCCTGGCCTGCGGCCCCCAACACAACCTCGCCGAAGACCGCTGGACCACCCGCAAAAACCGCCACGGCCAAACGCAATGGATCCCCCCAGCCCGCCTCGACCACGGCCAACCCCGCACCAACACCTACCACCACCCCGAAAAACTTCTCCGCGACGACGAAGACATCCCATAAGCAGAGGTCGATTCCGTCACGTTTGGTGTCAAATTTCATCGACTCAAGCCGAGTGGCGAGCGCTGCCTTCGCATCAAAAGTGCCGCGACTCGCGGTGGCCAGCGATCGGTGCCACTCTTAGCTATGAATGTCGATCCATATCTTCCGGCCGTCGCGGCCATCGCTCTACTCATGACGGGTGCTGTCGCTCACGCTGACGCGCAGGATGACCAGTTTTTGGGATTGTTGTCGAGGGACGGAATTACCGCCGGCCCACCAGACCAGTTGATTGCTCTTGCACATGAACGGTGCGACGACGATAGTCTTCCTCGCTCTGGAGCGTTTACCTTTCACTTCGGCGCGATGCCAAGCCCGTTCAGCACAGCCATGTTGCAAATGGCTGCCAAATTGGAAGGTCAGGGTCTGACGGGTCCGCAGGTACGTCCGTTCTTACTTGACGCCATCAGCGTGTACTGCCCTGGCGCGCACAGTTGATCGAGGGAACGCGGCTCAGTCCTACCAAGTAGGCCGCTAGGCCGCACAACTTGCACCTTCTTGCCAAGACCGCGGTTGCACCTTCCCCGGCTGCGACGCCCCGGGCTACCTTTGCGAAGTCCACCACGTCGACGACTGGGCCCACGGCGGACCCACCGACATCGACGCCCTGACCTTCGCCTGCCATCCCCACCACAAACTGCACGACAGCGGCTGGAAGACAGTCAAACTCGCCAACGGCGACACCCAATGGATTCCACCGCCACACCTCCAGATCCCGCCCGGCACCAACGACTATCACCATCCGGAGAAGTTCTTCACCGAAGGACTGCCTCGCGACGGCGTGGCTTAGCGGCACGCACGGTTCAGACTGTCAGCAGCCGGTACACGCCGATCAGGCCGACGACAACGATGATGCCGCGCAACGCGTTGGGCGACAGCCGGCGGCCGTAGTGCGCGCCGAGCCATCCGCCGAGGAGGGAACCGAGCGCGATCAATCCTGCAGCGGTCCAGCTGATCCGGTCGAACGCCGCCACCGTATACGCCAGTGCCGCTACGACATTGACCACAAGCGCAAGCAGGTTCTTGGCCGCATTCATCCGCTGCGCCGACTCGGGCAGCAGCGCGCCCATCGCGCCGATCAGCAGAATGCCCTGCGCCGCAGTGAAATAGCCGCCGTAGACGCCGACCAACAACGTACTCACCACCAGCACGGTCATCCGCCGCGACGACACATGCTCGGCCGAGCGGCCCGCGTCCTCGGCTCGCCGCCGCGCCCAGGCCTGAATCTTCGGCCCCGCGATGACCAGAAGCAGCGCGGCGATCAGCAGCACCGGCACTACTTCAACGAAAACCTTCTCCGGCAGGTGCAGCAGCAACCACGCGCCCACGGCGGCGCCGGTCACCGACGCTGGAATCTGCCACCGCAACCGATCCCATTGACCCCGCAGCTCGCGGCGGTAGCCCCAGGTCCCCGACACACTGCCCGCTACCAAGCCGACCGCATTCGACATGGTCGAGGTGACCGGTGGAAATCCCAGTGCAACAAGGGTGGGAAAGGTGATCAGGGTGCCCGACCCGACGACGGAATTGATCGCGCCCGCGCCGAAAGCGGCCAGCGCGATCAGGATTGCGTGCGAAAACGGCACTGGAGAACCCTACCGGCCCCGGCGCCGAGACGCGGCACCAGAGCAGGTCAGCGCGACTTGCCGCGGCGCTTCTCCCGCACGCGCACGTTGATCCGGATTGGACTGCCTTCGAAGCCGAACGTCTCGCGCAGCCGCCGCTCCAGGAAACGCCGGTAACCGGCCTCCAGGAAGCCGGTGGTGAACAGCACGAACGTAGGCGGCCGCGCGGTCGCCTGGGTCGCGAACAGGATGCGTGGCTGCCTACCACCGCGAACCGGTGGCGGCGTCGCGGCCACCACTTCCTTGACCCAGCTGTTCAACTGACCGGTCCCGATCCGGGTATCCCACGACCGCAGCGCCGCATCCAGTACGGGCACCAGCTTCTGCACCGCCCGCCCGGTCTTGGCCGAAATGTTGACCCGCTGTGCCCAGCGCACCTGCGCCAGCTCGCGGTCGATCTCCCGCTCCAGGTCGTAACGGCGGTCTTCGTCGACCAGGTCCCACTTGTTGAACGCCAACACCAGCGCGCGGCCCGCGTCGACGACCATCGACAGCACCCGCTGGTCTTGCTCGGTCAACGGCGTCGACGCGTCGATCAGCACAATGACCACCTCGGCCGCGTCGATCGCGCCGTGGGTGCGCACCGAAGCGTAAAACTCGTGTCCGCTGGCTTGACCGACCTTGCGGCGCAGGCCGGCGGTGTCGACGAAACGCCATGTCCTGCTGTCCATCTCGATCAACGAATCCACCGGGTCGACAGTGGTGCCGCCGACGTCGTGCACCACCGACCGCTCGTCGCCCGCCAGCCGGTTCAACAGCGAACTCTTGCCGACGTTCGGCTTGCCGACGAGCGCCACCCGCCGCGGACCGCCCTCACCCGACGCCGCTTCGGCCACCTCCGGCAGCACGGCAACCACCTCGTCGAGCAGATCGGCTACGCCGCGACCATGCATCGCGCTGACCGCATACGGCTGACCCAGCCCCAGCGACCACAACTCGGCGGCATCCGCTTCCCCCTTTTCGCCGTCAACCTTGTTGGCCGCCAGAAACACCGGCTTCCCCGACCGGCGCAATATCCGGGCGGCGGCCTCGTCGCCGTTGGTGGCGCCGACCACCGCGTCGACCACCAGGATCACCGCGTCGGCGGTGCGCATCGCCACCGACGCCTGCTCGGCCACCAGCTGCTGAAGGCCCTTGGCGTCCGGCTCCCACCCGCCGGTGTCCTGCACGACGAACCGGTGCCCGGTCCACAGCGCGTCATAGGACACCCGGTCGCGGGTCACGCCGGGAACATCTTGCACCACCGCCTCGCGCCGCCCCAGAATCCGGTTGACCAGCGTGGACTTGCCGACGTTGGGCCGGCCCACCACCGCCACCACCGGCGGCGGTCCGGCGGCACCATCGTCATCAGATTCCACGAACTCAGTTGTCTGCCAGTCGCTTTCATCGGTCCAGCTACCGTCCTGGCTCACCTGACGGCCTCGCTTCGCTGCTCGACGAGTCGTAACAGTTGAGCGATCACCTGGGCCTCGGTCATCTCGCTGGTGTCGACGAGCACGGCGTCCTCGGCCGCCCGGAGCGGCGACACTACCCGCGTCGAATCCAAATGGTCGCGACGGCGCACGTCGGCCAGCACCGCGTCGTAGTCGTCCGTCAGACCGGCGGCGATATTCTGATCGTTGCGCCGCCGTGCCCGAGTCTCGGCTGACGCGGTGAGGAATATCTTGAGGTCCGCATCGGGCAGCACCACCGTGCCGATATCCCGACCCTCGACCACGATGCTGCCCTGACCGTGGGCCATCGCCCGCTGGACCGCTACCAGGCGCTCGCGCACTCCCGCGATGGATGACACCGCCGACACCGCCCTGGTCACCGCGTCGCCGCGAATCTCGGATGAAACATCTTCGCCGTCAAGGCGACAACGGTCGTTATCGGGGTCGTAATCCACCGATACCCGCACACTGGCCGCTACGTCGTCGACGGCGGCCGCATCCGCCGGATCGACGCCGGCCCGCAGAACCGCCAGTGTCACCATCCGATACATCGCACCGGTGTCGAGATAGCGAGCGTGCAGGGCGCGAGCCAATCCCCTTGACACCGAGGACTTCCCGGTTCCTGCCGGCCCGTCGACGGCGACGATCGTTCCGCTCTGGGCGTGATTGTTCGCGTCACTCCCGTCGCTTACTGCGCTCGTTCCGCTCGTTCCGCTCACAGGCCCACCGCCTTGTACAGCTCACCGACTTCGGTGCGGTTCAGCGCCCGTATGCTGCCCGGGCGCTGCTTGCCCAATGACACCACGCCGATGTCGGTGCGCACCAACGCCTGCACTGGAAAACCCACTGCCGCCAAGAGTCGACGCACGATCCGCTTGCGGCCCTCGTGCAACGTCACCCGCACCATCGTCTTCCCCGGAATCGCGTCCACCACCGCGAAGTCGTCGACGGCGGCCGGACCGTCCTCCAACTGCACGCCCGCGCGCAGCTTCCTCCCTAGCCCGCGCGGCACCGCGCCCGCCACCGTCGCCACGTAGGTCTTCGGCACCTGATAGGACGGATGCATGAGCCGGTGTGCGAGCTCACCGTCGTTGGTCAGCAGGATCAGTCCTTCGGTGTCGGCATCGAGACGCCCGACGTGAAACAAGTTGTGGGTGCCGCGGACCCGCTGTTCGACGACATCGCCGATACAGGGCCGTCCGCGCTCGTCGGACATCGTCGAGTGCATGCCCCGAGGTTTGTTCAGCGCCAGATACACCATCGTCTCGTCCAGAACCACCCTGGCACCGTCGACGCGGATCACCGACAACTCCGGGTCGACTCGGGTGCCCAACTCGGTCACCATCCGGCCGTCGACCTCGACACGACCTTCGGAGATCAGCTTCTCGGCGACCCGCCGCGACGCGATCCCGGCTTGCGACAACACTTTTTGCAGGCGAACGCCGTCGGAGTCGGTCATCTGTCGTCGTCCACGTCGAACGACAGCGGTTGCTCCGCTGCCGAAGCGCCACCGAGTTTGATGAAACGCGGCTCTAAGTCCAACGTTTCGCTGAGGTCGTCGATGGTGTCGACGTCGGGAAGCAACGGCGCGATATCGGGCAGCTCGGCGAGCGAGGACAGTCCCAACCGCTCCAGGAAAAGGTCGGTGGTGGCGAACGTCATGGCGCCGGTGTCGGGATCGGTACCGGCCTCGGTGATCAGGCCGCGGGCCAGCAGCGTGCGCATAACCGCGTCGACGTTGACCCCGCGCACCGCGCTGACCCGCGCCCGCGTCACCGGCTGGCGATACGCCACCACGGCAAGGGTCTCCAGCGCCGCACGGGTGAGTTTGGACCGGGAGCCGTCCAGCAGCAGCCGCTCCACGTACGGCGCGTACTTGGCTCGGGTGTACATCCGCCACCCGCCGCCTGCTTCCCGCAGGTCGATGCCACTGTCGCGGGCGGTGAGCTCGTCTGCCACTGACCGCAGTGTCGCCGCGACCCGGTACACGGGTTGCCCGGTTGCCGTCGCCAGTGCCTCGACGCTCACCGGCGTGTCCACGACCAGCAGCAACGCTTCGAGCACCCCGCGAAGCTCCACCTCGTCGAGCTCGCCGGAGTCGACGTCTAGACCCAGGTCCAGGTCGGGCAAGTCGCCGGTCACTCGCGCCGCTCCTCCTCGTCGCTTTGTCCCCAGCTTCGGGGGGACCCCTTAAGCATCGTCGGCGGCGCGGGTCATGGGTCTTGAACTTCCAAGTCTTCGCTGGCCGGCCGTTCCCCGGTCCACGAAACCTGGAGCACACCAAGCGGTTCTGACTGGTCGAATGCTACCGTGCGGGCCCGATACAGTTCGAGGAGCGCCAGGAAGCGGCCGACGATCTCGATCGGCGCCCGACAGTCGGCGACCAGGTCGGAGAACGACGCCCACTGCCCGCTCCCCCGTGCCTCCAGCGCCGCCATCAGGTGGGTGGCCTGTTCGGGCACCGACACCATCAGGTCGTGCAAATGCTCGGTGGCCACGGTCGGCACCGGCCGGGGCGTGAAGGCGATTGCCGCGATCTCGGCGAATCGGCCGACGTCGACGCCGAGCATCACCTCGGGCAGCAGGCCGGCGAACCGGTCCTCCAGCGCCACCGCCCGCGGATAGCTGCGCAGTGCGGCCGCTTCCAGCTCGGCGAACATCTCCGCCACATGCTTGAACGCCCGGTACTGCAGCAGTCGGGCGAACAGCAGGTCGCGAACCTCCAGCAGCGCCAGATCGGCGTCGTCCTCGACCTGGCCCGCCGGCAGCAGCCGCGCTGCCTTGAGGTCGAGTAGCGTCGCTGCGATCACCAGAAACGTCGTCGTCTCGTCGAGCCCCAGGTCCGGCCCGATCGCGCGGGTGTAGGCGATGAACTCGTCGGTGACCGTGTGCAGAGCGACTTCGGTGACATCGAGCCGATGCGCGAAGATCAGTTGCAGCAGCAGATCGAACGGCCCCTCGAAATTGGTCAGCCGGACTCGGAAGCCGTTGTCTGCCGGTGTCTCGCAAGGCACGTCGAGCTATGCGCCGAAACGGTCGATGACCTCGCGGGCCAGCGAGCGGTAGGCGTGCGCGCCGGCCGACTTCGGCGCCCACGTCGTGATCGGTTCGCCGGCGACGCTGGTCTCCGGGAACCGAACGGTGCGGCTGATGACCGTGTCGAACACCAGGTCCCCGAACCGCTGCACCACGCGGGCCATGACTTCGCGGGAGTTGACGGTCCGCGGGTCGTAGCGGGTGACCAGGATGCCGCTGATCTCCAGCTTCGGGTTGAGCCGATCCCGAACTTTGTCGACGGTGTCGGTCAGCAGCGCCAGCCCGCGCAGCGCGAAGAACTCGCACTCGGTCGGAATGATCACGCCGTCGGCGCAGGCCAACCCATTGACGGTGAGCAGCCCGAGCGACGGCTGGCAGTCGACCAGCACATAGTCGTAGCGGTCGAGCACCGGGTGCAGCGCCCGGGCCAGCGTCTGCTCCCGGCCCACCTCGTTGACCAGCTGGATCTCCGCGGCCGACAGGTCGATGTTGCTGGGCACCAGGTCCATGTGTTTGACCCGGGTGTGCAGCAGCACATCGTCGACCGAGACCCGTGACTCCATCAGCAGGTTGTGAATGGTGCGGTCCAGCTCGTAGTGCGCCACTCCCAGACCCGCGGACAACGCGCCCTGCGGATCCATGTCCACCAGCAGCACACGTCGGCCATGGTCGGCCAGGGCGGCGCCGAGGTTGATCGTCGACGTGGTCTTGCCGACGCCGCCCTTCTGGTTGCACATCGCAATGACCTTGGCCGGACCGTGCGAGGTTCGCGGCCGGGGCTCGGGAATCTCCCGCGGCGGCCGTCCGGTCAGGCCGACCTCCACCTCGTTGCCGGGGCGTGTCATGCCGGCCCGAGGCGCATCACCTGATGCACGAGCGATCGAGGACTGGCGGACATCGCTGGAAAGTCTAACGGCTGCGCGCGCGCCCGCTGGACAACCCGCAGACGACTATCGTGCCCATTATGGGTCTCAAGCAGCGTGTCCCGATTCTGCGGTCATCGTTCTGGCGGCTGGCGCTCGGTGCCCGCAACATCACCACCAACGGTCAGATCGGTGACGGACGCGAGGCGGCGGCGGTGGACTACGTGCTGCGCAACGCCGCAGCCGGTGACGTCGACGACGTGCTGGCCACTATTGACCGGTTCGGCTACGAGAAGTCGATGCTGATCAACGTCGGCGACGAGAAGGGCGCGCTGCTCGATGCCGCCGTCCGCCGGGCCGACCCGAAGCTGGTGCTGGAGCTGGGCACTTACTGCGGCTACAGCGCGCTGCGGATGGCCCGGGCCGCTCCCGCGGCCACGGTGTACTCGATCGAGCTGGCCGAAGCGAACGCGGCCAACGCCCGACAGATCTGGGCGCACGCCGGGGTGGCCGACCGGATCACCTGCGTGATCGGCACCCTCGGCGACGGCGGGCGCACCCTGGAGTCGCTGGCCGCCGAGCACGGCTTCACCACCGGTGCCGTGGACTTTGTGTTTCTCGACCACGACAAAAACGCCTACCTGACCGATCTGCGCAGCATCATCGACCGCGGCTGGCTGCATCCGGGCTCGATCGTCGTGGCCGACAACGTCAAATGGCCGGGCGCGCCGAAATACCGCGAATACATGCGGCAACAGCAGGGCACGTCCTGGCGGACCGTCGAACACAAGACCCACGTCGAATACCAGACGCTGATCTCCGATCTGGTCTTGGAGTCCGAATACCTGGGCTGAGGCGCCGCGCTGCGCCGAGGCGCTAGCGCGCCCGGGGGTGGGCGCCGGCCCACACCTCCCGCAGCGCGTGCACGGTGACCAGCGTGTAGATCTGGGTCGTCGTCACCGAGGCGTGGCCGAGAAGTTCCTGCACCACCCGCACGTCGGCCCCGCCGTCGAGCAGGTGAGTGGCAAACGAGTGCCGCAGCATGTGCGGCGAGACCCCGGATGTGATGCCGGCCCGTTCGGCGGCGTCCTGCAGAGCCTGCCACGCGCTCTGCCGGGACAACCGCCCACCGCGGGCATTGAGGAAGGTGGCCGGGGTGCCGCGACCGCGGCGCGCCAGGTCCGGGCGTCCGCGGACCAGATAGGCGTTGAGCGCCTCGAGGGCGGGCCGCCCGATCGGTACCAGCCGCTGCTTGCCCCCTTTGCCGCGCAGCAGCACCGACCGGGCCTCGGTGTCGATGTCGTCCACATCGAGCCCGACGGCTTCGGAGATCCGTGACCCGGTGGAGTACAGCAGCTCCAACAGCGCCCGGTTCCGCAACGTCAACGGGCCGTCCGACGGGCTGTCGCCGCCCGCCCCGGCGAGCAGCGCCAGCACCTGGTCGAGGGTCAGGCTCTTGGGCAGCCGGCGACCCGGGGTGGGCGGTTTGACGGCGCGCGCCACGTCCACGTCGGTCAGCCCTTCGGCGGCGGCGAACCGGTGCAGACCACGCACCGCGATCAGCGACCGTGCCGCCGACACTGCCGACAGCGGCGCAGCCCCGGTGTCGGGATCCCCGCGCCGCAGCGCCACCAGGAACTGGCTGACGTCGTCCTCGCTGACGTCGGCCAGGTCGTCGACGCCCCGCAGGCGCAGATGCTCGGCATAGCGGCGCAGGTCGCGGCGATACGAGCTCAGCGTGTTGGCCGCTACCCCGCGCTCGATCGCCAGGTGGTCCAGGTAGCCCTGGAGCTGGGTGTCCAGCGCGGAATTCAGCGTGGCCGTCACCGGGCTTGGCCCATTCGCCCGCCTCCTCCTCGGGCCGTCCCGGCCCGCACCGTCACCGGGCGGCCTGCCGGGCGGCGAACGCGGTGGGCCTGTCGCTCCACTCGGCGTCGACCGGGCGCGGCTCGGCGACACCCTCGGTCACCGCGTAGGCCGCCAGAATCCCCGATACGGCCAGCGAATCGACGATCTCCCCCGCGAACACCTGCCGAACCGCCTCGGCGATCGGTATCCACTCCAAGGTCATGTCGGCCTCTTCGTCGTGGGCATCCGGCCGGCCCACGTCGCTCAGCCCGGTCGCCAGATACACCCGCACCGATTCGTCGGAAAAGCCGGGTGTCGAATCGATGTCGATGAGTACTTGCCAGGTGCGCGCCGCCAGGCCCGCCTCCTCTTGCAGCTCGCGCGCCGCCGTCAGATGTGGCGCCTCCCCGTTGACGTCGAGCAACCCGGCGGGCAGCTCCCACAGGCGTCGACCGATCGGGTGGCGGTATTGGTACACCATCGGGATGTTGCCGTCGTCGTCCATCGCCAGCACCGCGACCGCGCCGAAGTGCTCGACGACTTCGCGTCCGACCACTTTGCCGCCGGGCATTCGCACTTGATCCTTTCGTAGCGTGAAAATCCGTCCGGTGTAAAGGGTTTCAGACGATACCGTCTCGAAGACGTGCTCAGCCACGGGCCGCGGGCTCGGGTAGCGGCTGCGCCGCGTAGGAGTCGGCGATGCTTCGGGGCTCGTTGCCGTTGGCACGGCTTTCGGGGATCTCCACCGGCAACCGCTCGGCGGCTTTGTAGTCGATCGCGGCACCGACGAAGGCGACGAACAGCGGGTGCGGCCGGGTGGGCCGGCTCTTCAACTCCGGGTGCGCTTGCGTACCCACGATGAACGGATGTAGTTCCGGCGGGTATTCGACGAACTCGACCAGGTGGCCGTCCGGCGACGTTCCGGAGAACCGCAGACCGCTTTCGGCAATCTTTTCGCGGTAGGCGTTGTTGACCTCGTAGCGGTGCCGATGCCGCTCGGAGACCTGCGTGTCCTGATACGCCTGCGCTACAACGGAATCCGGCTCCAGCACGGCGGGATAGGCACCCAATCGCATGGTGCCACCGAGATCGGCTGCGCCGGCGACGATCTCCTGCTGATCGGCCATGGTGGAGATCACCGGATCCGGTGTGCCGGGGTCGAACTCCGCGGAGTTGGCGTCGGTCAGGCCGACCGACCGCGCCGCCTCGATGACGATGCACTGCAAGCCCAGACACAGCCCCAGCACCGGTAGTCCTCTGGCCCGTGCGTACCGGATCGCGCCGATCTTGCCCTCGATCCCGCGGATACCGAAACCGCCGGGGATCAGCACGCCGTGCACGTCGGCCAGCGCCGCCGCGGCGTCACCGGGTGTGCTGCAGTCGTCGGAGGGCACCCAGCGCATCTCGACTTTCGCCCGGTGTTTGAACCCGCCGGCGCGCAGTGCCTCGCTGACCGACAGGTAGGCGTCGGAAAGCTCGATGTATTTGCCCACCAGAGCGATTCGGACGTGCTCTTGCGGCTCGTGCACTCTGCGCAGCAGATCGTCCCACTCGGTCCAGTCGACGTCGCGGAACGGCAGGTTGAGGCGACGGACCACGAACGCGTCGAGCTCCTCGCGGTGCAACACCTTGGGGATCTCGTAGATCGATGGCGCGTCCGGCGTGGAGATCACACCGTCGATGTCGACGTCACACATCAGCGCGATCTTGTTCTTCAGCGGTTCGGGCACGTTCTGGGCGCAGCGCAGAATGAGCGCGTCGGGGGTGATACCGATGCTGCGCAACGCCGCCACCGAGTGCTGAGTCGGCTTGGTCTTCAGTTCACCCGAAGGCGCCAGGTACGGCACCAGCGACACATGCAGGAAGAACACGTTCTCCCGGCCGAGGTAGTGGCGCACCTGCCGCGCCGCCTCCAGGAAGGGTTGTGACTCGATATCGCCGACGGTGCCCCCGATTTCGGTGATGACGACGTCTGGGCGGTTCCCGTCGGCGTCGGGCTCGGCCATCGCCAGGATCCGTCGTTTGATCTCGTCGGTGATGTGCGGAATCACCTGCACGGTGTCGCCGAGGTATTCACCGCGGCGTTCCTTGGCGATCACCGCCGAATACACCTGGCCGGTGGTGACGTTCGCCGAGCCGGAAAGATTCCGGTCGAGGAACCGCTCGTAGTGGCCGACGTCGAGATCGGTCTCGGCGCCATCCTCAGTGACGAAGACCTCGCCATGCTGGAAGGGGTTCATGGTGCCGGGGTCGACGTTGAGGTACGGGTCGAGCTTCTGCATCGTGACCTGCAAACCGCGCGCGGTGAGCAACTGTCCCAAGCTGCTGGCGGTCAGTCCCTTGCCGAGGGAGGAGACGACGCCGCCGCTGACGAAGAGGTGCTTGGTGACGGTCTGCGGGTGCCTGCGCAATAGAGCGACCTCCGTGAAGACGGGCAGGGCTGGCTATTCCTAGCGGTGACGCACTGGGCCTGCCGACCCACGGAAATCCACCCTAACACCGACCGCGTCGCCCCGTCGCTGGCGCGCCGATCGGCTCAAGCTGATTGCCCGTCTCCTCCTCGGGCCCGTTGGCCCGCATTGTCGATTGGCTACGGCGCGACGGCCGTCTCCTCCTCGGGCCCTGTCGGCCCGCATCGTCGACGGGCTAGGGCGCGACGGCCGTAGCACCGTGCCCGGTGCCGTATTGACCGGTGCGACCACCGATGACCAGGTCCTGCAGCGCCAGCACCGCGGTGAGCTTGCCCCGTTCGGCGTCGACGTCGTCGACGGTGCTGATCGCCGGGGTCATGGCGGGGTCGGCGCGGACCACCGCGACCGCGCCTGTCCCGGTGGCCGATCCGTCCCGGCCGGCCAATACCACCCCGGAGCCGTGCGGCGCCAGCGCGACGGCGAAACGTGCGACGGTGACGCCCTGGTTGCCGGCATCGTCGGCGAGTCCGCCGCCGGTAACGACGACGGCCGCGTTGGCCGGGCCGATGTGCGCATCCGGCGGATAAGTGATGAACCCGGTGTCGCGCAGCGCGGCGAGCACGGTGTCGCGCTGGGAGTCGTCGACGCCCACAGCGGCGGGGTCACGGTTGAGCAGCAGTGCGATGCCGAGCAGATCGCCGGCTTGCGAACCCTGGTCGACCAGCGTGGTGCTCAGCTGGGCGCCGGCCGGCACGATCGACGAGTTGACCACGGTGCGCAGCTTCTCCGCCGAGTTGGCGTCGACGAACTCCCGGGTGAGAGAAACGGTGGCGCTGAGGGTGCCGCCGGCCTGGCCGATCACCTTCGACAACGAAGCGACATCGTCGTCGCGGGCATCCGGCGTGCGGAAGACGATCACGGACTTGTCCGAAAGCGCGCCGTGCACAATGCGTTCGGCCATCTGGGTATCGAAGTCGTTGGCCCGGGCCAGGTTGTCGTTCAACACGATCTTCTGGTCATTGAGCGCGTCGATCTGACTGTGCAGGTTGCGCTTTTCCTCGCGTAAACCCGACAGCAGCGTGTCCGACAGCAGCCCGGAACCCAGGACGACACCGACTGCCAGCGCCAGAAAAACCGCGGCGAGCGAGATTGCGTGATGGCGAGGGGAGATCACCGGCGCAACCGCTCTAGGTGATCCAGGTCTGCACGTGCGCCGACAACCGGTTCCACGAGTCGAGCACCCAGTGCATGACCAGGGCGTCGGTACGGGAAACCCACAGCGCGACGATGACGGCGACCAGCATCGTCAAGATCAGCAACGCGATCGCACCTGCCGACACCCGGTTGCGGTACAGCGTCGCGACGGCCCGCGCGTCGACGAGTTTCTCGCCGACCCGCAGCCTGGTCAGAAACGTCGACGGGTTGCTGTGCTGACGGGTGCGGTCGAAGAACGTCTCAATGTTGGCGCTGTGTCCGGCCGTGACCAGCAGCGCGGCGCCGTGGTGGTCGGCCAGCAGCAGCGCGAGGTCGGCGGCTGAGCCGGCCGCCGGGAAGGTCATGGCCCCGACCCCGAGGTCTTGGATGCGGTCCAGGCCCGGCGCGTGGCCGTCGGCGTCGGCCGGCAGCACCACTTGAGCGCCGCACTTGAGGGCGTCGGTGCTGATCTGTTCGGGGTCACCGACGATGATCTGCGGGCGATATCCGGCCTTGCGCAACACGTCGGCGCCGGTGCCGACGCCGATCATCACCGGCTGGTACTCCTTGATGAATGGCTTGAGCGCCTTGAGGTCATCAGCCGCGGTGGGCTCGTCGGCCACCACCACGACGTGGCGACGGCGCAGATCGACGTCGATGTCGGGAATGCCGATGCCGTCGATCAGCAACGGGCTCTCGCTGCGGATGAACTCGATGGTGTTGCCCGCGAACGCTTCGAGGTGGGCCACCAGCCCGCTCTTGGCTTCTTGCATCAGGTCGGCGATGTCGTGATCGGTGCGTTCGGTGCCGCGGATCAGCCGGCGGTCACCGGCGTAGACACCGCCGTCGTGCAGACGGACTTTGGCGCCGTCCTTGACCTTCTTGAACACCTCGGGGCCGGTTTCGTCGATCAGGGTGACCCCGTTGGCCAGCAGCACCTCCGGTCCCAGGTTGGGGTAGCGGCCGGACACCGACGGTGATGCATTGACGACGGCCGCGATGTCGGCCTCGACCAGCGCGTCGGCCGTGATCCGGTCCAGGTCGAGCACGTCGAGCACGGCGATGTCACCCGGGGCGACCCGCCGCAGCAGGCGGTCGATGTCGCGGTCGACCCGGGCAGTGCCGACGACACCGGGTCGTTCGCCGTTACGGGACAAAAGCGCTGGCATCTTCATGCGGCGATTCTGTCGGCGACCCGGCGCCCAGGCGAGTAGGCGCGCCGTAACAGCAGCCTCAGAAGTTACCCGAAGTCACTTTCGTAACAGCTACGATGGCGCGGCGCTCCGGTCGGTTTCGGCCGTCTCCAGCAACTCGCGTGCGTGCGCCCTTGCGCTCTGAGACTCCCCGAGCCCGGCCAGCATCCGGGCCAGCTCGGCGACCCGGTCTTCGCCGTCCAGGCACCGCACCACACTTGCCGCGCGGGGTCCGCCGCCCTCGACCATCAAGTGCACATCACCGTAGGCCGCGACCTGCGGCAGATGCGTGACGACGATGACCTGATGCGTACTGGCCAGCCGGGCCAGGCGGCGCCCGATCTGCACCGCCGCCCGACCACCCACCCCGGCATCGACTTCGTCGAACACCATCGTCGTGCCGGCCGCCGAGGCGGCCAGGACCACCTCCAAGGCCAGCATCACCCGCGACAACTCGCCTCCGGACGCGCTTTTCGTCAGCGGCAGCACCGTGGTGCCCTGGTGTGCGGCGAACCCGAACTCGACCTGGTCGATTCCGTCGGCACCGGCCTGTACCACCACACCCGAGGGCAGCGTCAGGGCGGCGGGATGCTCCGAGGCGGCCGGCCCGGCGAGATGGGCGGAAACGCTGATCGTGAACTCGGCGTCGGCCATCGCCAGGCCGGCCAGCTCCGCGCTGACGGCTTTGGCCAGGCGCTTGGCCGCCGACCGGCGGGTCTTGCTGAGATCGTCTGCCGAGCGCGCGAGTTCGGCGGCCAGCTCGTCGACGCGGCGACTCAGATGCGTCAGCGCCTCGTCGGAGACGTCGAGTTGCGCCAGCCGTTCGCGGGACTCGTCCGCCCACTGCAGCACGCCGTCGATGTCGGCCGCGTACTTGCGGGTCAGCGTGCGTAGCTCGGCTTGCCGGGCCAGTTTGGCGTCCAGCGCGCTGGCGTCAGACGGCAGCGCGCCGAGGTAGCCGGAGAGTTCCCGGGCCGCATCCCCGACGACGGTCAACGCCTCGGCCAGTTGACCGGCCAGAGCCTGTAGCGCGGCGTCGTCCGTCGATTCCAGTGCCGCCTTCGCCGCGGCCAGGGTTTCGGCTGTCGAGTGCGCGTCAAGGCCCGGTGTCTCGTCGGGCGGCCCGGCCAGCGCGGTGCGGGCGGCGGCCGCCGCCTCCCGCAGTGCGTCCAACTCCGACAGCCGGCGGATGTCGGCGGCCAGCGCGTCGTCTTCACCGGGTTCCGGAGCGACGCTGTCGATCTCGTCGAGCGCGAATTTCAGCCGGTCGGCTTCCTGGGCCAATTCCCGGGCCCGGCCACGGCGGTCCGACAAATCCCGCCGCGCCGACTGCCACGCGTCGCGCAGCTTGCGGTAGCGCTCCAGATGCGGGCCGGCGGCGGCGAAGTGGTCCAGGGCGGCGCGCTGCTCGTCCGGCCGCATCAGGCGCAACTGGTCGTTTTGCCCGTGCAGGGTCAGCAGGCCGCTGGTGAAGCTGCTCAGTGACTTGGCCGGCACGCTGCGGCCGCCGAGGGACGCCCGCGACCGGCCGTCGTGGGTGACCGAACGCAGCGCGATGACGCTGCCGTCCTCGTCACGCTCGGCTCCGCAGGCGTCCAGGATCTCGTCGATCCGCGTTGCCGCCACTTCGTCGAGATCGTCGGTGCTGAAACGACCTTCGACGACGGCGCGCTCGGAGCCCGACCGCACCCGGGTGGCGTCGGCGCGGGCGCCTCCCAACAGGTGCAGGCCGGTGACCACCATGGTCTTGCCGGTACCGGTTTCCCCGGTCAGCACGGTGAGGCCGCGGCCGAACTCAGCCGTTGCGATGCTGATGGCGCCGAGCGACTCGATCCGTATCTCCGCCAGCACCGGTCACTGCCCGCGCCAGCCGGTGACCGGCAACCGGAACTTGCGCACCAGCCGGTCGGTGAACGGGGCGCTGTCCAGCCGGGCCCACTTCACCGGGGTGTCGCAGCGTGTCACTTCCAGCCGCCCACCCGCCGGCACCAGCAGTTCACGCCGGCCGTCGCAGAAAACCAGGGCGTCAGGCCCGCCGCCCTCGACCTCGATCGCGATCGACGCATCGGGACTGGTCACCATCGGGCGGGCGAACAGCGCGTGGGCATTGTTCGGCACCACGAGGATCGCCTCGAGGTCGGGCCAGAGCACCGGACCGCCCGCCGAGAATGCGTAGGCGGTGGACCCGGTCGGGGTCGACACCAGCACCCCGTCGCAGCCGAAGGTCGACACCGGTCTTCCGTCGATTTCGACGGCCACCCCGAGCACCCCGAGCCGCGGCCCCTTCTCCAGGCTCGCTTCGTTCAAAGCCCAACCGCGGTCGACGATGCGGCCCTCGGCGCGCACCGCCACGTCGAGGGTCAACCGGTTCTCGACCCGGTACTGCTGGGCGACGATGTGCTCGAGCACCGTCTCGATGGCTTCGGCCTCGGCCTCGGCCAGAAAACCGATCCGGCCGAGGTTCACCCCCAACACCGGGATGTGCGCGGTGCGGGCGAGTTCGGCGGCCCGCAGGAAGGTGCCGTCGCCGCCGAGGACAAGGACCAGTTCGCAGCCCTCGGCGGCGTGGGGGTCGAGTTCTACGACCTCGATGTCCAGGCCCAGCTCGCGCATGTCGCCGGCCAGGTGCACGGGTCCGCGGTCTGCTGATTCGGACAGCACCCGCAGAGTGATGTTGTTGTCGCTAAGAGACTTCGCCACCAGCCGCGCGGTTTCGGTCAACTCGACACGTCCGGTGTTGACGACGAGCAGGACGACTCGTTGGGCGGTCATTGCGGTCCCGCCTCGATGGCATCTCGCACCGCACGCACCAATTGATTATCCGACAGGCCGGCTGCGGTCCGGCTGCGCAGCCACAGGAAGTATTCGACGTTGCCGGACGGCCCGGGTAACGGGCTCGCGGCCACCCCGACCGGGTGCCAGCCCAGCTCGTCGGCCCGGCGGGCCACCGCGAGAACCGCGCCCGCCCGCAGCTCGGGATCGCGCACCACCCCGCCGGTCCCGACCTGGCTTCGGCCCACCTCGAACTGCGGCTTCACCATCGGCACGATGTCGGCGCCCGGCGAGGCGCATGCGGTCAGCGCCGGCAACACGGTGGTCAGCGAGATGAACGACAAGTCGGCGACCACCAGGTCGACGGGTCCACCGACCGCGGCCGAAGACAGGTCGCGGACGTTGGTGCGCTCGACGACGAGCACCCGGGGGTCGGAACGCAACGACCAGGCCAGCTGGCCATATCCGACGTCGACTGCCACCACCTGCCGGGCACCCCGGTCGAGCAGAACCTCCGAGAAGCCACCGGTCGAGGCACCCGCATCCAGGCAGCGCCGACCGTCCACGTCGATGTGGAAGGCGTCCAGGGCACCGATGAGTTTCTGCGCTCCACGGGATACCCAGGAGCGTTCGGCGCCGCCGGCGACGGACAGGGTGGCGGTGGCCGCGACGGCAGTGGCCGCCTTGACGGCGGGCATGCCGTCGACGGTGACCTTGCCGGCGTCAATCAATTCCGCGGCCTGCTGCCGGGAGCGGGCCAGCCCCCGCCGGACCAACTCGGCGTCGATGCGAGCCCGCCTGGGCATACGCACACTCAGCCCTTCTCCGCCGACTCCAGGGCCCGCACTAGCACGTCGTGCGCGAGCGAAAGCCGGCGCGCGATCTCGTCGATATCGCCTTCGGCGGGATCGGGCAGCTCGGCCAGCAGGGCGTCGATCTGGGCGCGGATCTGGTCCGGGTCGGTTTGCATGACGCTTTCACGCTAGTCGATCTACAGCAGCGACCAGCGCTTCAGGGCCGCGCGGGCGGTGTCGTCGCCGGCTTCGATGCTGACCTCCGGCTCGTCGGCGTCGGCGTTCCATACCGCGTCTGCGACCGCGCGCACCACCGACAGCCCGTCGCCGTCCGGGTCATCGCCGGCGCCGGTGACGGTCACCGACCCGTCACCAGTCTCGACGTGCCAGGCCGTTTGCGGGCCGACGGCGAGCAGGCCGGGATCCTGATGCAGTGACCGCAGGTCGGCAGCGATGTAGGTGGGCCGCTGCTCCGGCACGGCGTGGATCGCGTCACGCGCTGAGTTGACGCCGGTGAGCACCATCAGGCTGGGTAGCTCGGCGGCGTTGGCGCCGGCGATGTCGGTGTCCAGCCGGTCGCCGACCACCAGTGCGGACTCGAAGTCGCCGCGCCCGATGGCGTCATTGAGCAACGGGGGTGCCGGCTTACCGGCTACCGCTGGTTCGGCGTCGGTTGCCGCCCGCAGCGCCGCCACCATCGCCCCGTTACCGGGCAGCAGGCCGCGCTCGGACGGCAGCGTGCGGTCGATGTTGGCGGCCACCCACAGCGCGCCCGCCCTGATCGCCAACGCCGCCTCGGCCAGGTCCGGCCAGCCGGTTTCCGTGGAATGCCCCTGCACCACGGCGGCGGGATCGTCGTCGAAGCGGCGCACCGGGCACAGTCCGACCGCGGTGATTTCGCCGGCCAGCGCATCGGTGCCGACGATCAGCACCCGTGACCCGGCCGGCAGTTGATCGGCCAGCACCCGCGCTGCGGTCTGAGCGCTCGTGACGACGTCGTCGCCGGTGGCCGTGAAGCCGAGATTGCGCAGGTGGGCAGCGACTTCGTCGGCGCTGCGCGAAGCGTTGTTGGTGATGAACAGTATGCGGCTACCGACCTCGTCGAGCGCCTGCACCGCCCCGTCGGTCGGGCTGCTGCCGCGAAACACTGTGCCGTCGAGGTCGATCAGCAGGCAATCATATTGCTGGGCAACGGTTGTCATGTCAGGCGAGCTCACCAACCCGGTCTTCGGCGTCGGTCACCCCGTCGACATCCGCGGCGGCCGCCCGGAGAAACCATTGCAGCGCCTCGTCCTTGCGGTCCAATGCCAGCAGCGTGTCGGCGTAGGCGTAGCACAGCCGCGCGGCGGTGGAGCCGCCGCGACGCGGATCGAGTGGAGGAGTGGACAACACGGTCAACGCCTGCTCGAACTGGCCGAGGTCGGCCCGGGCGCCGGCGGCGACGATGCGCAGCTCGTCGGCGTCGTCGCCGCTGAGCTGCGCCGCTTCCGGGCCGCGCGCCAATTCGATCGCGCGCTCTGGACGGCCAAGCCCGCGTTCGCAATCGGCGATCAGCGGAAGCAGCGACGATTTGCTGCCCATCCGGCGGGCGGCGCGAAGTTCGGCCAGCGCTTGCGACCAGTCGCCGCATTGATAGGCGGCGATACCGACAGCTTCGCGAACCGCCGCGATCCGCCCGGACCGGGCGCGCGCGGCGCGGGCGTGGCTGAGCGCGGCCTGCGGGTCGTCGTCGATGAGCCCGCCCGCGGCAACGAGGTGGCGAGCCACCGCATCGGCCGTCGCACGGTCCAAAGTGCTGAGCTCGCGCCGGACTTCCGGGGCCAGTTGCCTGGCCTCCACCTCCGGCGGGATTACCGGCGCGGCGCTGGCGGTGTCGTTCTCCGCCGGCCGGGCACGCTGAGGCTGCGCGGAACGGGCCCGACCCGGGCCCGAGGCGGGCCTATCACGCCACGCCGGCGACGGACGCCGGCCTTGGCTGTCACCGCGTCTGTCGTCGACCACTGAAACCTTTCACCCCGAAACCTCGTGTCAGGATACGGCCCGCCGCAGGGTTACACATCTGCGCATTTCGTGGCGTCAACCCAGCTCTGCACATTTGTCGTTGAAAATCCGGGAACCGACGGGATGCGGCCAATTCTCATTGGTTAGTGGGGACGAGTACATTCTGCGGAACGCGGCGCTGGCCGCATTTTGACGGTGGCGCGGTCGGGTTAGCGGGCCGGTACTGGCCTCGGTGTCGAACGCAAGCTTCACGACCACAGTAACCGCGGCAATATTGCTGAGCCGGCGCAACGGGCCTGCAGGGTCGATGTTGGCGGGGCCGATAACTGTGGTGGTTACTCCCTGTGGTGCCGGCTGCAAAAACCTCGCGGGAACGCTGAAAAGCGATGAGGTGGTGCAACTTCACTTCTACGGCAACACATGGACTGGGACTAATAGTTTCCACGACACATTGACAATCGATAACGGAAACCTGACGGGTAGTGAGACTGGTCCGTTCTTGAACGACCCCGTGAACTACCAATACGTGAAGACTGGTTGATTCCCCAGCTGCGCTGATTGTCCGCCGAATAAAACAAAAAGCACCCCCCTTTTTTGTTGGGGGGTGTTTTTGTGGGTGTTCGGCGGTGTCCTACTTTTCCACCCGGGTGGGTAGTATCATCGGCGCTGGCAGGCTTAGCTTCCGGGTTCGGGATGGGTCCGGGCGTTTCCCTGTCGCTGTGGCCGCCGTAACTTTATTTTGTGTTTTGTTGTGGGTTGGTTTGGTGGGGGGTGTGGGTTGGTGTGGTGTGGTTGCGTGGTTGTGTGGGTAAGTTTTCGGCCGGTTAGTGCCAGTTGCCTGCGCCCCTTGCGGGGTTTTTAGGTCTGGTCTATTGATCCCGTGGTCTGCGGGGGGCCTTATCCCACTTGTATGGGTGAGAAGCCTGGTCTTGGAGAAGGTTTCCCGCTTAGATGCTTTCAGCGGTTATCCTGGCCGAACGTGGCTATCCAGCGGTGCCCCTGGTGGGACAACTGGTGGACCAGAGGTTCGTCCGTCCCGGTCCTCTCGTACTAGGGACAGGTTTCCTCAAGCTTCTGACGCGCGCGGCGGATAGAGACCGAACTGTCTCACGACGTTCTAAACCCAGCTCGCGTGCCGCTTTAATGGGCGAACAGCCCAACCCTTGGGACCTGCTCCAGCCCCAGGATGCGACGAGCCGACATCGAGGTGCCAAACCATCCCGTCGATATGGACTCTTGGGGAAGATCAGCCTGTTATCCCCGGGGTACCTTTTATCCGTTGAGCGACACCCCTTCCACTCAGAAGGTGCCGGATCACTAGTCCCGACTTTCGTCCCTGCTTGACGTGTCAGTCTTGCAGTCAAGCTCCCTTGTGCACTTGCACTCAACACCTGATTGCCGTCCAGGTTGAGGGAACCTTTGGGCGCCTCCGTTACATTTTAGGAGGCAACCGCCCCAGTTAAACTACCCGCCAGGCACTGTTCCTGAACCCGGTTCAGGGTTCGAGGTTAGAGGTCCAATACGGTCAGAGTGGTATTTCAACAACGACTCCGCAATTACTGGCGTAATTGTTTCACAGTCTCCCACCTATCCTACACAGGCCGCACCGAACATCAATACCAAGTTGTAGTGAAGGTCCCGGGGTCTTTTCGTCCTGCCGCGCGTAACGAGCATCTTTACTCGTAGTGCAATTTCGCCGAGTCTATGGTTGAGACAGTTGAGAAGTCGTTACGCCATTCGTGCAGGTCGGAACTTACCCGACAAGGAATTTCGCTACCTTAGGATGGTTATAGTTACCACCGCCGTTTACTGGGGCTTAAATTCTCCGCTTCACCCCGTAAAGGGGTTGACGGGTCCTCTTAACCTTCCAGCACCGGGCAGGCGTCAGTCCGTATACCTCGTCTTGCGACTTCGCACGGACCTGTGTTTTTAGTAAACAGTCGCTTCTCACTGGTTTCTGCGACCCCCTCCCGCTGCCCCCAGCATGTGGGTTGACGGTGTGGAGGTCCCCCTTCTCCCGAAGTTACGGGGGCATTTTGCCGAGTTCCTTAACCATAGTTATCTCGTACGCCTTGGTATTCTCTACCTGACCACCTGTGTCGGTTTGGGGTACGGGCCGTGCGTGAACTCACTAGAGGCTTTTCTTGGCAGCATAGGATCACCGAATTCACCTCAACCGGCTATGCATCACCTCTCAGGATTTAAGTGAACGACGGATTTGCCTATCGTTCTCCCTACGGGCTTGCCCCAGCACATCCACTCGCTGGTACGGCTACCTTCCTGCGTCACCCCATCGCTTGACTACTACCAGCGAAGATCCCACGCAGCCCCCGACCGTCGTCACCTCGAAAGGATCGGATCGGTCGAGCTTTGGGCGGTTAGTAGCGCTGATTCATCACGGGCGCGCACACACGGGTACGGGAATATCAACCCGTTGTCCATCGACTACGCCTGTCGGCCTCGCCTTAGGTCCCGACTCACCCTGGGCGGACTGGCCTGGCCCAGGAACCCTTGGTCTTTCGGCGGGCAAGGTTCTCACTTGCCTTATCGCTACTCATGCCTGCATTCTCACTCCCCACACCTCCACCACACGATCACTCGGTGGCTTCGCCGGTGAGGGGACGCTCCCCTACCCAACAAGAAAAATTCTTGTTGCCGCGGCTTCGGCGGTGTACTTGAGCCCCGCTACATTATCGGCGCACAATCACTTGACCAGTGAGCTATTACGCACTCTTTCAAGGATGGCTGCTTCTAAGCCAACCTCCTGGTTGTCTGTGCGACTGCACATCCTTTCCCACTTAGCACACGCTTAGGGGCCTTAGCCGGCGATCTGGGCTGTTTCCCTTTCGACGTACGAAGCTTATCCCCCGCCGTCTCACTGCCACACTTACCACTTACCGGCATTCGGAGTTTGGCTGACGTCAGTAACCTAGTAGGGCCCATCGGCCATCCAGTAGCTCTACCTCCAGTAAGCAACATGTAACGCTGCACCTAAATGCATTTCGGGGAGAACCAGCTATCACGGAGTTTGATTGGCCTTTCACCCCTACCCACAACTCATCCCCTCAGTCTTCAACCTAAGTGGGTTCGGGCCTTCACACGGTCTTACCCGCGCTTCACCCTGGCCATGGGTAGATCACTCCGCTTCGGGTCCACAACACACCACTACACCCCCAAAAAAGGGGGATACGCCCTATTCAGACTCGCTTTCGCTGCGGCTACCCCACCCGGGTTAACCTCGCGACATGTCAGTGACTCGCAGGCTCATTCTTCAAAAGGCACGCCAGCACCCCACCCCACAAAGGGGGAAGGCTTTGACGGCTTGTAGGCACACGGTTTCAGGTACTCTTTCACTCCCCTCCCGGGGTACTTTTCACCATTCCCTCACGGTACTGCTCCGCTATCGGTCATCAGGAAGTATTCAGGCTTACCGGGTGGTCCCGGCAGATTCACAGCAGATTCCACGAGCCCGCTGCTACTCGGGGACATGCCACAACAGACACCATGTTTTCACCTACCGGGCTCTCACCGTCTACGGCAGACCATCCCAGGCCACTTCGGCTAACACAATGCTTTCTCACTGCTGTTTTGGCCGGCGGACCAAAAAACGACAAACCCCACAACACCGCACACACAACCCCCGCCGGGTATCACATGCACACGGTTTAGCCATCCTCCGCGTTCGCTCGCCACTACTAACGGAATCACACTTGTTTTCTTCTCCTACGGGTACTGAGATGTTTCACTTCCCCGCGTTCCCCCCCAACGCCTATACATTCAGCGTTGGGTGACACGACATCACTCGTGCCGGGTTACCCCATTCGGACATCCTCGGATCCACGCTCGGTTGACAACTCCCCGAGGCATATCGCAGCCTCCCACGTCCTTCATCGGCCCCTGATGCCAAGGCATCCACCATGCGCCCTAACACACTTACACACACAAAAAAACCAAAGAAACAACTCGACAAAACAACAAACACTGCTGCTTTGCTTAGATGCTCGCAACCACTATCCACTTACCAAACACCACACCCCACCACCAAGCGAGGCGACAACACCAGGTGCTGCCTCAAAACCCAACAGTGTGCCGGTGATTTCGCGGCCTCGCCGCAAGCGAAACCAATGTTGTTGTCGCACCCGGCCAGACGCCACTACAACGCCTGACCCCTACACGGCTCACACCCCACCAATTGGAGTGTTTTTCGTGGTGCTCCTTAGAAAGGAGGTGATCCAGCCGCACCTTCCGGTACGGCTACCTTGTTACGACTTCGTCCCAATCGCCGATCCCACCTTCGACAGCTCCCCCCACAAGGGTTAGGCCACTGGCTTCGGGTGTTACCGACTTTCATGACGTGACGGGCGGTGTGTACAAGGCCCGGGAACGTATTCACCGCAGCGTTGCTGATCTGCGATTACTAGCGACTCCGACTTCACGAGGTCGAGTTGCAGACCCCGATCCGAACTGAGACCGGCTTTAAAGGATTCGCTTAACCTCACGGCATCGCAGCCCTTTGTACCGGCCATTGTAGCATGTGTGAAGCCCTGGACATAAGGGGCATGATGACTTGACGTCATCCCCACCTTCCTCCGAGTTGACCCCGGCAGTCTCTCACGAGTCCCCGCCATAACGCGCTGGCAACATGAGACAAGGGTTGCGCTCGTTGCGGGACTTAACCCAACATCTCACGACACGAGCTGACGACAGCCATGCACCACCTGCACACAGACCACAAGGGAACGCCTATCTCTAGACGCGTCCTGTGCATGTCAAACCCAGGTAAGGTTCTTCGCGTTGCATCGAATTAATCCACATGCTCCGCCGCTTGTGCGGGCCCCCGTCAATTCCTTTGAGTTTTAGCCTTGCGGCCGTACTCCCCAGGCGGGGTACTTAATGCGTTAGCTACGGCACGGATCCCAAGGAAGGAAACCCACACCTAGTACCCACCGTTTACGGCGTGGACTACCAGGGTATCTAATCCTGTTCGCTCCCCACGCTTTCGCTCCTCAGCGTCAGTTACTGCCCAGAGACCCGCCTTCGCCACCGGTGTTCCTCCTGATATCTGCGCATTCCACCGCTACACCAGGAATTCCAGTCTCCCCTGCAGTACTCCAGTCTGCCCGTATCGCCCGCACGCCCCCAGTTAAGCCAGGGAATTTCACGAACAACGCGACAAACCACCTACGAGCTCTTTACGCCCAGTAATTCCGGACAACGCTCGCACCCTACGTATTACCGCGGCTGCTGGCACGTAGTTGGCCGGTGCTTCTTCTCCACCTACCGTCACCACCCCAAAAAAGGGCAGCTTCGTCGATGGTGAAAGAGGTTTACAACCCGAAGGCCGTCATCCCCCACGCGGCGTCGCTGCATCAGGCTTGCGCCCATTGTGCAATATTCCCCACTGCTGCCTCCCGTAGGAGTCTGGGCCGTATCTCAGTCCCAGTGTGGCCGGACACCCTCTCAGGCCGGCTACCCGTCGTCGCCTTGGTAGGCCATCACCCCACCAACAAGCTGATAGGCCGCGGGCCCATCCCACACCGCAAAAGCTTTCCACCCCAAGACATGCATCAAGGGGTCCTATCCGGTATTAGACCCAGTTTCCCAAGCTTATCCCGAAGTGCAGGGCAGATCACCCACGTGTTACTCACCCGTTCGCCACTCGAGCACCCCCAAAGGGGCCTTTCCGTTCGACTTGCATGTGTTAAGCACGCCGCCAGCGTTCGTCCTGAGCCAGGATCAAACTCTCCAAACAAAAACCCCCACCACAACAACGGTGAGCAGAATTCAAATCAGAGAAACCTGACAAAACAAAACAACACCACACCCCAGACACAAAACATCCAAAGCATGGCAAAAAAACAACAACAAAAACAAAACCACCAAACACACTATTGAGTTCTCAAACAACACCCGTCCTCGGCGCCGCGCCGTCAGCCCGCGCACATCGGCGCGTCTGACGAAGCGGACTGGACCGGCCCGGCTCTCCGGCGGTCTCCAGGAGGATGGTTGTCGCGTCACAGAACACCACCGGCATCCCGCAGCGCAACGCCAACAAGTTACGCGGAACTGGCGGGCCAGTCAAATGCCCTGCTAGAAGCCGGGATTGGACCTGGCGCAATGGGCCCGCGGCTACCCAACGCGCTCGACACCGGCGATATTCCGCTTGCCCCGGCGCAGCACCAGCCACCGGCCGTGCAGGAAGTCACTCGGCTGCGGCGACCACTCGTCGTCGTCGATCTTGGTGTTGTTGACCGTCACTCCGCCCTCGCTGATCGTGCGACGGGCCGCGCCCCTGCTGGCCGCCAGACCGCTGGCCACCAGCAGGTCGACGATGGTGTCCGGGACGCCGGGCTTCAGTTCTGCCACCGGCGTCTCGCGTAGCGCGGCGGTCAAGGTCGCCGCGTCCAGCCGTGCCAGTTCGCCGCGGCCGAACAAGGCACGGCTGGCGTGTTCGACGGCCTCGGTGGCCGCCTCGCCGTGCACCAGACCGGTCAGCTCGCGGGCGAGTCGCTGTTGTGCGGCGCGCAACTGCGGTTGTGTGCCGGTCGCTTCCTCGAGCTCGGCCAGTTCCTCGGCCGACAGGAAAGTGAACCAGCGCAGATAGCGGATGACGTCGGCGTCGGCGGTGTTGACGAAGTACTGGTACCAGGCGTACGGGCTGGTCAGTTCCGGGTCCAGCCACAGGTTGCCGCCGCCGGTGGATTTGCCGAATTTCGTCCCGTCGGCGGCGGTGACCAGCGGGACGGTGAGCGCGTGCACGGCGGCTCCCAGCTTTTGCCGCACCAGGCGCACACCGGCGATGATGTTGCCCCACTGGTCGCTGCCGCCGATCTGCAAGGTGCAGTGGTGGCGGCGGTGCAGCTCGACGTAGTCGTTGGCCTGCAACAGCATGTAGCTGAACTCGGTGTAGGAGATGCCGTCGCCGTCCAAGCGGCGGCGAATGGTGTCGCGGTCCAGCATCACGTTGACCGAGAAGTGCTTGCCGATATCACGTAGCAATTCGATCGCCGACAAGGCGCCGGTCCACTCGGTGTTGTTCTCGACGATCGCGCCGGTCGGTGACCGGTCGAAGTCGACGAAGCGTTCCAGCTGTCCGCTGATCCGCTGCGTCCACTCCCCAACGGTGTCGCTGGTGTGCAGCACCCGCTCACCGGCTTCGCGCGGGTCGCCGATCAGGCCCGTCGCACCGCCGGCCAGCACGATTGGGCGGTGACCGGCGCGCTGGAAGCGTCGCAGTGCCAGCAAGGGCACCAGGTGCCCGGCGTGCAGGCTGGGCGCGGTCGGGTCGAACCCGGCGTACACGGTCACCGGACCACGCTGCAATTCGGCGGCCAGCGCGTCGAGGTCGGTGGACTGCGCCACCAGCCCACGCCAGCTCAGCTCGTCGAGAATGCGGATCGACTCGGTGTCCACAGTGATAGATCTTCCCGCACCGGTCCATCGATTAGTTGCTGCCTCCCGGCGCCGGCGCGCGCGGGCTGCGCCGGTAGGCGGAAACCTCCGCTACTCCGGGCAGCCACAGCCGCCACGGCCGGTCGGCGGCCTGGCTGACGCCGACCCGGGGGCCGCAGACACCGGTGTGGCGGTTTTCCAGAATCAGCCGCACCGGGCTGCGCGGATCGAACAGGTCTAAGCCGTTGTCGGCCATCGTGATTCCCAGTGCCGAACATAAGTTTCCGGGCCCGCGCGCGAGCGCGGTCCCCGCCGGGAGCGGTCCTCGGCGGGACCGCGCGACATCCAGGCCGGTCCGGATGGCGCCGGCTCGGAGCAGCACCGCGGCCGCCGTTTCGTCCGGACCGCAGGACACGTTTGCACAGACGTGGATGCCATGGCTGCGATAGGTGTACAGCCGGCCGGCGGGCCCGAACATCACCGCGTTGCGACCGGTCGGCCCGCGATAGGAGTGCGCCGCGGCGTCCGGCCACGGCCCGTCCGGCGGGCCGCCGTACGCCTCGACTTCGACGATTACGGCGCTGACCCCGCGTCCGAGGAGGGTGGCGCCGAGCAATCGCTCCGCGGCGGCAACCGGGTTGACGGCCAGTTCCGCAGCGCTCACCGCACAGATTCTGCCCGCGCCGCACTTGTCGGAAAGCAGGGGCGCTAGCCG
Organism: uncultured Actinomycetota bacterium; assembly: GCA_963767765.1. Classification (GTDB taxonomy): domain Bacteria; phylum Actinomycetota; class Actinomycetes; order Mycobacteriales; family Mycobacteriaceae; genus Mycobacterium. Next base: position 376,660 of record CAVYEX010000001.1, read on the forward strand.
AGACCCCACCCGTCTCGCTGGACCAGAGCAGAACCAAGCTCGGTAAGTGTAGGCTTACCGAGCGTGGCAGCGTCCGAAGTCGCCGACGGATGGACTGCCCTTGCTGACGGCACCCGACGAGCGATCTTCAGGCGGTTGGCCGAAGGGCCGATGGCGGTCGGCGAACTGGCCCGCGGTCTACCGGTAAGCAGGCCCGCGGTGTCGCAGCACCTCGGCGTACTCAAACGCGCCGGACTGGTTTCGGATTGCGCCGCCGGTACACGACGGGTCTATCAGGTGGATCCAAAGGGTATCGAGGTGCTTCGCTCAGAGCTAGACCTGTTCTGGCACAAAGCGTTAGACGCATATGCGCAGTTGGCCACCACTGAAGGCAGGGCCGGATGACTCCATCGAAGGGCGATTTTCTACGGCGCAGCGTAGTTGTCGACACCGGCATCGAGCGAGCGTTCGCGTTGTTCGTAGAGCGTTTCGACGCCATCAAACCGCGCGAACACAATCTCCTTGCCGTTCCCATCGCCCAAACAATCTTCGAACCACGAGCGGGCGGGCACATCTACGACGTAGGCGTCGACGGCAGCCAGTGCAGATGGTCGCGCGTACTCGCGTATGAACCGCCGACCCGAGTCGTCTTTTCGTGGGACATTGGACCGACGTGGCAATTGGAAACCGATCCGGCCAGCACGAGTGAAGTCGAAGTGCGCTTCATCGCCGAATCCGAGACGCGAACTCGGGTGGAGTTGGAGCATCGACACCTTGAGCGACACGGCACCGGCTGGCAAGCCCTGGCTGACGGAATCGGCGGTGACGAAGGGTGGCCGCTGTACCTGAGCCGCTACTCCGAGGTGGCAGATCCCGAGGCTCCCCGATGAGCGCCGAAAACAGATCGCTCATGGAGCTGGCCTACGAGGAACGCCTCGACCTGGCTACGTTTCTGGCGACGCTGACAGCACAAGAGTGGAAGAAGCAGAGTCTCTGCCACAAGTGGACGGTGAAAGACGTTGTCGCTCACGTGATCAGTTACGAGGAGCTCTCTGCCTTCGGACTCGCGCAGCGTTTCGCGAGAGGTTTGATCGTTCGGGCCAACGAGGTTGGGGTGCGGGATTTCGCGCCGATGTCGCCCGGCGAACTCGTCGATTTCCTTCGGGGCCATCTGCGTCCGAGTGGCCTCACCGCGGCCTTCGGCGGGATGATCGCACTGGTCGACGGCACCGTCCATCACCAGGACATTCGACGGGCACTGCGGTATCCGCGCACCGTGCCCACAGAAAGGCTCGAACGGATATTGCCGCTGGTGCCGGGAAATCCGCGACTTGGCGCAGGGCGGCGGATCAAGGGATTGCGTCTGGCAGCAACCGACGTGGCTTGGCAGCATGGTAGCGGACCGGAGGTCCGCGGCAGCGGAGAAGCACTTCTGATGGCGATGACGGGCCGGCGCGACTCCCTCAAGGAGTTGGTCGGACCTGGACATCCCACGCTAGCCGCGCGGATCACCTCTTAAACATCCATGGCGGTCGCTCCGACCGCTGGCCGAGTTGCGGGAATCTCGTTCGGCCGCTTGACAAACCAGCGCCGAACACAAGTTTCCGGACCCGCGGGCGAGGTCGGTCCCCGCCGGGGAGCGGTCCTCGGCGAGACCGCGCGACATCGAGGCTCGTCCGGCGGGCCGCCGTACGCCTCGACTTCGACGACCACGGCACCGACCCCGCGTCCGAGGAGGGTGGCACCGAGCAATCGCTTCGCGGCGGCACCGGGTCGACCGCGAGTTCCGCGGCGCTCACCGCACCGACTCTGCCCGCGACCGCGCTGAAACTTCCGAGCACGGTCCGACATTGCGGATAGCCAATAGTTTGTTCTATAACTAGTAGAGCAAAGCGAAGGTATGGTCATGATCCTCAACGTCGACCTGTGCAGCGAAGTACCTATCTACCAGCAACTTCGCGACCGAATCGTGGAGGCGATCGCGGAGGGCGTGCTAACCGAGGGCAGTTCTCTGCCGGCCACCAGGGCGCTGGCCGCGGACTTCGGGATCAACTTCCACACCGTGAATAAGGCCTACGATCTGCTGCGCCAGCAGGGTCTGATCCGGCTCAACCGGAAGACCGGCGCGGTGGTGACGCCGACGACCGCGGATTCGCCGTTTTGCGCCGAATGGACCGCGAAGGCCCGGACCCTCCTGGCCGAGGCCGTTGCCAAAGGTCTACCGCCCGAGGACGTTCTGACGACATGTCGCGCAGTGCTCGATTCGTTTGATGCTTCGCAGCGGAAGGAGACACCATGACGGTTGCCCTCGTCCTCAGTTCGGGGTTGTCGGCCGTGGTGCTCCTACTCGCCCTGGTGCTGCCCTCGGTCAATAGCCCGACTGTGCCCTTTGGGGTTCGGGTACCGGCCCAGCATGTCGACGACCCGACAGTCGCCAGTCAGTTCCGCATCTACCGACGTCGGATGCTCGCGGGTGGCCTGCTAGCCGCCGTAATCGGCCCTTCCAGCTACTGGCTGACCGGTGAAACATTCCTCCTGCCGTTGTCGGTGCTGTTGCTGGTTGGCGTTTGGTATGGCTGTTTTTTCCTCGCCAATCACGAGATCCGGGCTGCGAAGGCCGCAGGAGGCTGGTTCAGGGGACTGCGCCAAGGCATCGCGGTAGACACCGAATTGCGGACCGATCCGCCACGGTTCCCGTGGCTCTGGCTGGCGCCGGCGCTGGCTGTCACGCTCGCCACGGTGGTGATCGGCGTGATCCGCTATCCGTTGATGCCCGAGGTGCTCCTGGTGCACTACGGCGCGAACGGCGAACCCAACCGGTGGGCCGCCAAGTCGGTCGGCACCGCGTTCGCCCTGGTTTTTGTGCAGATCGGCTTGACCCTACTGCTCACGGGAATGGCGGCGGCAATCTTCCGCCGCAGCCGGTCCGACATCGACCCGGCGCACCCGGTGGCCTCCGCGCGGTGGCACCGCCGATACATGTCGTTGAGCGCGCGGGCGCTGCTCGGACTGGTTGCGATGATCGACCTGGGGTTGCTGGGTTCGTCGCTGTTGATGTGGACCGGAACGGTCACGCCATGGGCGCCGCTGGTGATCGTGCTTCCGATCCTGACCGCAGTCGTGGGGGCCGTCGTGGTGCTGGCCCGAAACAACCGCGAGCGGGATCAGGGCGAAGAGGACACCGGCCTGACCCACCGGGACGACGACACGTACTGGCGCGGGGGCCTGTTCTACCTCAACCACCACGACCCGGCGCTGCTGATTCCGCGCCGGTTCGGCCTGGGATGGACGCTCAACTTCGGCAATCCCTGGACCGCAATGCTCCTGGTGGGGTTGCTCGCACTGATCGGCTTGGTAATCGCGCTCCGATTCGGCGGGTGACCACGACCGGCCTTGACATCCAGGCGGCCGACGCGCATATTCATCAGATGATGACTTCATCAAGTGATGAATTATTGGCAAGGGGTGCCGCGCCCGTCGTCGAGATCGACCATCTGCGCGTGGTCCGTGGCAAACGTCCTGCATTGCATGATTTCTCGGTGCAGATCGCTCGCGGCGCCATCACCGGCCTGCTGGGTCCGTCCGGTTGCGGGAAGACCACCCTGATGCGCTGCATCGTCGGCACTCAGATCGTGACGGCAGGCAGCGTGACGGTGCTGGGACGCCCGGCCGGGTCGGCGGCCTTGCGCCGGCGGGTCGGGTACATGCCGCAGGACCCCACCATCTACGACGACCTGCGCATCGTCGACAACGTGCGCTACTTCGCATCCTTGTACGGTTTCGACTCCCGAGCCGCCGACCAGGCCATCGAGGGCGTCGGCCTGAGCGATCACCGTACGGCTCACTGCGGCAACCTTTCCGGCGGTCAGCGCACCCGGGTGTCGCTGGCCTGCGCGCTGGTCTGCCGGCCAGAACTGCTGGTGCTCGACGAACCCACGGTAGGACTGGACCCGGTGCTGCGGGCCGACCTGTGGGAACAGTTCCACGACCTCGCTCACGGCGGCACCACCCTGCTGGTTTCCAGTCACGTGATGGACGAAGCCGATCACTGTGGCGACCTGCTGCTCATGCGCGACGGACATCTCGTTGCCCACACCACCCCGACCCAGCTACGAGAGGACACCGGATGCACATCTCTGGAGGAAGCGTTTCTCTCCATCATCAGACGCAGCACCGCGCAGGCCCAAACCAAAGCCGGCTAGGTCTTCGCGGCTACACCACCACCACCGCGCGGATTCTGCGTCAACTGGTCGGCGACCGCCGCAGCGTCGCAATGATCCTGGTGGTGCCCGTGCTGGTCATCACGCTGATGTACTTCATGTTCGATGACGCACCACACCGCCCGGGTGGCCCGTCGCCGTTCAACAACGCCTGCCTGATCCTGCTGGGCCTGTTTCCGCTTTTCTTGATGTTCATCATCACCTCGATCACGATGCAGCGGGAGCGGGCGTCGGGAACACTGGAGCGGATCCTGACCACGCCGCTACGCCGGCTGGATCTGCTGATGGCCTACGGGACAGCGTTTTCGGTTGCGGCCGCCGTACAGGCCGTGCTGGCGTGTGCGGTGTCGTTCTGGCTGCTCGGCTTCGACACCGCGGGCAGCCCGGCGTGGGTGTTTGTGATCGCTATCGTCAACGCCGTGCTCGGTGTCGGGCTGGGGTTGCTGTGCAGCGCGTTCGCTCGCACGGAGTTTCAAGCTGTGCAATTCATCCCGCTGGTGATGGTGCCGCAATTCCTGCTGGCCGGCATCCTCGTTCCCCGAACGCTGATGCCGACCTGGCTGCAGTGGATCAGCGACGTCATGCCCGCCAGCTATGCGCTCGAGGCGCTGCAGCAGCTGGGTGCCCATCCGAGTCTGACGGCCACCGCGATCCGCGACATCGCCGTGGTGGTGGCTTTCGCGGTGGCGGCTCTGTGTTTGGCCGCGGTGACACTGCGGCGGAAGACGTCGTAACCCCTTGCCCCGCAACACCGAACGCAAGCGACCCGGCCGCCCCGCGGGTAACTCCGACAACCGTGGTCGGATCCTGCAGTGCGCCCGTGACCTGTTTGCCCGCAACGGCTTTCGCAACACATCGATCCGTGCGGTGGCAGCGGCGGCCGGGGTGGATTCGGCCCTCGTGCACCACTATTACGGCACCAAGGAGCAGCTGTTCGCTGCGGCGATCCAGATCCCGGTCGACCCGATGGACATCATCGGTCCGTTGCGGCAGGTGCCCGTCGAGCAGATCGGTTACACACTGGCGTCACTGGTGTTGCCGCTGTGGGAATCACACATGGGCGCGGGATTGATCGCGACACTGCGGTCGATGCTGGCCGGCTCCGAGGTCCAATTCTTTCGCGCTTTCGTGCAAGAAATCATCGCCGCCGAGATCGGGCCGCGCGTCGATGATCCGCCGGGCAGCGGCGTGGTCCGCATCCAGTTCGTGGCAGCGCAACTCGTGGGCGTGGTGATGGCGCGCTACATCATCGAGCTGGAGCCGTTCGCGTCGCTGCCGATTGCGCAGATCGCCGACACGATCGCGCCGACCCTGCAGCGTTATCTCACCGGGGATCTTCCCCTTTCGCCCGGGCCATGAGCCGGGCGTGCTCCTGCTCGTCGACCTCGACCGCCTCGTCGACCAGCAACACCGGGATGTCGTCTTCGATGCGGTAGGCGCGCCGCAGCCGCGGGTTGTACAACACGCCCCCGACCGGCCGGTCGACCAGCAGCAGCGGACCCCGGTCGGCCGGGCAGACCAGGATGCTCAGCAGCGTTTCGTCGATCATCTCGGCTGCCCCGCCTGGCCGCCGGTCAGCTCGCCCAGCACCGCGGCGGTCAGCCGCCGGAACTGGTGGGCGGAGGGATCGAACCACCAGGCGTGCCGGCCGGGTTTGGGCAGACCGGCGGCCCGCAGCGCGCTGATGGTGGGGCGGTAGGTGGCGCTGAGCGTCATCCTCGGGACGACGTGGACGATGTCTGGGCCCACCCCGATGGGCAAGTGCGCGACGGCTTCGGTCAGATCGGCCGCCGTGATCGTCGCGCCCGGTCGCAACGTCACCGCCGACACCGCTACCGGGCGGCCCCGCACCGACACCCCGTAGGTCACCGCGAGGTCGACCGACCGTATGAAGCCCAGCGCGTCGGTGCTGGGCTCGCAGTAGACGATGCCCCGTTCGCTTCGGACCAGCGTCCCGCGCCGGCCGAGCAGCCAGAAATCCCCGTCGCCGTCGCGGCGGAACAGAAACTCGGTGGAAACCCAGGTGTCGGCGGGTGCGAAGACACCGCGCTTGACCGACGCGGTCGGGTCGATCGGCCCGCGCGCCTGCGCGAGCAGCACCCCGACCTGGTCGGTGTCGGCGATCTGCACGAACCCCCGGTCGTTCTCCAGGATCAGATCGTGCTGAGCGTCGTAGGCGCCGAGTTCGACACGCCCCGCCCCCGGTAGCGGCCGCCCCTTGCTGCCGATCTTGGCGCCGGACACGTTGGCCAGCACGGCCTGACCGTCGGTGGTGGCGAAGAATTCGACTACCCGGGCGGGGGCGAACGCGTCGAGCACCCGCTGCCACAGCCCGGTCGGCATGCCCGAGCCGATGAACAGCCGCACCGGATGATTGCCGTGCAACTCGAACGCCGGGTCGTCGATGACGTCGCGCAGCATGGTCCACGTGTACGACACGACGGTGACCCCGTAGCGGTGCATCTCGGTGATGAACCGGTCCGGGCGCAGCCCGCGGGAGAGCGCGATCCGGGCGCCGCCGACCACCGCCCCGCCCAGGCTGACCAGCAGACCGGATTCGTGGTGCAGCGGGGTCAGGCAGTAGACGGTGTCACCGCGGTCCAGCGCAGCCGCCGACGCGGTACCGATCGCCGACAACGCCCACCGGTAGTTGGTGATCTGCTTGGCGACGAGTTCGCCGCTGGCTGTGGTGAACGCGATGAACGCCAGGTCCTGCGCCAACCCGGGGTTGGGCCGATACCACGCCGGCAGCTCGACAGCGTCGGGGTCGATTTTCTCCATGTCGATGACTTGGTTGCGCCTCAACGCGTCTTCGGGCAGGTGCAGGTCGCGCGACTCCCCGCCCCCGAGCACCAGCACCTGGCCCGGCAGTTGCCGGGCGGTGTCGAGATTGGTGGGATCGGTGAGGATTTCGGTGACGTTCCCGATCCGCGCCGCCGCCGCCAGGTCACTGTCGGGCGGCATCAACACCGCCACGGCACCCAGCCGCGACAGCGCTGCGATCGCGACCAGCGCGCTGGGGCGGGTTTCCATCAGCACCCCGACGTGCTCGCCCTGCCGCACCCCGACATGGATCAGGCCGCGCACCACGTTGTCGATGCGGCGGTTGACGGCCTCGTAGGTATGAACCCGCCCGTCGAACAGGAAGAATTCGCCCCTGGGCGCGTTGTTGGCCTGCTCGCCGATGATCCGGCCCAGCGAGATCCGGGTGTGATCGTTGATCTGCCCAAGGCGGGCCAGGCGCGGCAGGGTGCGCACGGTTTCCACCGCGATGGTCCGCATGGATCTGTTCGCGGCGACGACGGCGTCGGCCGCCCCGCGGGCCAGCGCCAGCGCCGCCTCGGACGCCTCCCCGACGCCGTGGATGATGCGGGACTGCAGCGCGACACCGCTGTCGGTGTGTTCGGGCGGCTGGTCGGGCATCGGCAGGATATTGGCCGGTTTGTCTGCGGCCCCGGAGCTCCACAGCACCCACTCGGCGACCGTCGGCCAGGTCTGCTGTGCCGCTTTGGTGCCGACCACCAGCCCGAAATGTCCTGCGCGTAATCGGTATTCGTAGACTTCGGCGTTGGGGGCGGCGCGCCGGATGCCCCGCACCGACGCCGGCTGCCCGATGTCGTCGACCTCTCCGACGAACGCCAGCACGGGGCAGGTGATGTCGGTCAGCGTCACCAGTTGCCCGTTGATCGCGAAACCGCCGGTCATCATCCGGTTGTGGGCGATGAACTGCTTGAGCAGCTCGGAGACCGCCGGGCCGGACCACGCGATCCAGCCTTCGGATTCGAGGAACCGGCGTTGTTGCTCGCGCGGCAACAGCGCCTCGCGGTCGTGCAGTTGGCGCAGAAAATCGACGCGGGCCTTGGCGGTTTTGAGCGGATCCATCATCTGGAATCCGGCGCGCGCCAACCAGCTCGGGATGTCCAACCGGTTGAACACATGGTCGGCCATGAAATTGGCCGCGGCGGCGCCCAGGTTGGCCGGAATCCCCATCGGCAATGCCGCCAGCGTGTCCACCGGCGAGCCGAAAGTCACTATGCTGGCAATGCCTTTCGAGCGCCGGTAGGCCGCGCCCTGGTAGCAGAACATGCCGCCCTGCGAGTACCCAGCCAGATGCACGTCGTGGCCGGTGGCGTCGCTCACCGTGTCCACGGCCTGGCTCAGCGCGACAATGTGGTCGGCCAGGTTGCGGCGCATACCGCCTTCGACCTTGTCCGGTGAGCCGAAATCGATGACCCACGGGTCGAGCCCGGCGCTGTGCAGGATCCCGACCGCGCCGTCCTCGCGGGTGACGTCCCACATGTTGGCCGACATCATCATCGGATGCACCATCAGCACCGGCGGACCCGCCGGTGTGCGGCCGCGGCGGCTGTCCGGCGGAAAGTACCGGAGCAGCTTGTACATCGACACGCTTTCGACAATCTGGGACGGCGACGGCTGGCTGCCGGTCTCCAAGCCTCCTAACCGCAGGACTTCCAGGCCGTTCTGGGCCGTGGCCATCAGACGCTCGACGGGCCGGGTCACCGCCGAAAGATTCAGATCCACTGCTGCTCCCTAACCAACCGGTGCTGCCGTATTTCCGCTGGCAGCGTTCACATCATGGCATATCGGGCCGTCCGCTCCGACGGTATTGACCGCTAGGCTCAGCACGGTGGCGCACCTGATCGGAGCCGAGGCCGTGCACTTGGCCTACCCGACGCAGGTGGTGTTCGAGTCCATCAGCCTCGGGGTCAACGACGGTGCACGCATCGGCATCGTAGGACGTAACGGCGACGGCAAATCCAGCCTGCTGGGTCTGCTGACCGGCCGCCTGCAGCCCGACGCCGGACGCGTCACGTGGCGCAGCGGTCTGCGAGTGGGCGCCCTGGATCAGGCCGACACCCTGGATGGTCAGCGCAGCGTCGGTTGGACGCTGGTCGGTGATCGCGCCGACTACCAGTGGGCTGCCGACCCGCGCATCCGCGAAGTCGTGGCCGGGTTGGTGTCCGACCTCGCCTGGGACGCCCCGGTCGCCACGCTCAGCGGCGGCCAGCGGCGCCGCGTTCAGCTGGCCGCGCTGTTGATCGGCGACTGGGACGTGATCGCGCTCGACGAGCCGACCAACCACCTCGACATCGAAGGCATCACGTGGCTGGCCGGCCACCTGGGGCAACGCTGGAGTCGTAACACCGGTGGCCTGCTGGTGGTGACGCACGACCGCTGGTTCCTGGACGAGGTCGCCGCCACCACCTGGGAAGTGCACGACGGGATCGTCGAACCGTTCGACGGCGGTTACGCGGCGTATGTGCTGCAGCGGGTGGAGCGCGACCGGCTGGCGGCCGCGGCGGAAGCCAAGCGGCAGAACCTGATGCGCAAGGAGCTGGCCTGGTTGCGCCGGGGCGCACCGGCGCGGACATCCAAGCCGCGGTTCCGGGTCGACGCCGCCACTGCGCTGATCGCCGACGTGCCGCCGCTGCGCAACACCGTCGAGCTGGCGAAGCTGGCGACCGCGCGGCTGGGCAAAGACGTCGTCGACCTGCTCGACGTCTCCGTCTCCTTCGACGGCCGGGCCGTGTTGCGTGATGTCGACTGGCGTATCGCGCCGGGTGAACGCACCGGCATCGTCGGCGCCAACGGGGCGGGGAAGTCCAGCCTGCTGAGCGTGATCGCCGGCACCGTCACCCCGGACAGCGGACGGGTCAAGCGCGGCAAAACCGTCCGGCTGTCCATGCTGGACCAGCGCGGCGACGAGCTGGAGCCGCTCGCCGCAGACCGGGTCGCCGATGTCCTGGGCGGGCTGCGCACCGGCTACCAGGTCGACGGCCGGGAGGTGGGCCCGGCCCAGCTGCTGGAGCGGCTGGGGTTCGCCCGCGAGCAACTCTCCGCACGGGTGGGTGACCTGTCCGGCGGTCAGCGTCGACGGTTGCAGCTGATGCTGACGCTGCTGGCCGAACCGAATGTGCTGCTGCTCGACGAGCCCACCAACGACGTCGACACCGAAATGCTGACGGCCACCGAAGACCTGCTCGACTCCTGGCCGGGCACGCTGATCGTGGTCTCGCATGACCGCTACCTGCTCGAACGCGTCACCGACCAGCAGTACGCAATCCTCGGCGGGCGGTTGCGGCACCTGCCCGGCGGCATCGACGAGTATCTGCGGCTGGCCGGCACGCTGAGCACCGGGCACGCGGCGTCACCACCTTCTGCCGCCTCGAACGGCCACGAGTTCTCCGGCGCCGAACTGCGCGCCGCACAGAAGGAGCTGACCGCGATCGAGCGCCGCCTGACCCGACTGGCCGACCAGCGCACGGCCAAACACGAGCAACTGGCCGAGCATGACCAGTCCGACCATGTCGGCCTGACCCGGCTGACCCGGGAGCTGCGCGTGCTCGAAGACGAGGTCAGCGAGCTGGAGAGCCGCTGGCTGGAGCTCTCGGATCGGGTGGAGAACCCGAATTGAGTGCACTGGGCCGGCTTTCGCGCGCGTTAAACTGCACGGGCAATGTACTCCACACCCTGGCGTCTCGTCGATGGCTGAAAATTGTTCGGAAGAAACAGGTTTCGAGCCGGCCGGGGTCGCCGCGCCGAATGACGCGACGTCGCTGAGCCGGCTGTACGAGGCGGCGGTGGCACGCGCCGCCGCCGGTGACCTGCCGGACGCGCTGCGGTTGGGTCATCAGTTGCTGGCCGCATGTACCGAGACCTACGGTGACGAGCACCCCGAAACGCTGGGAACGGCGATTCTGGTCGCCAGCTGGCGGCTGACGGGCGGTGACGTTTCCGGTGGCCTGGACATGATCCGGCACCTCGTTCCCGTCGCGACCCGGGTGATCGGCGCCGAGCATCCGAGCACGGTGGCCGCTCGTCACACCTTGGCAACCGGTGAGATGGCCAGCGGCTTGTCACCCGCCGAAGCCTTGCCGATGTGGGTGACGCTTTACGGCGACGAGCAGCGGGTACTCGGACTCGATCATCAGTGCACCTTGAGCTCGCGGCACCAGATCGGCGAGCTCCGACGCCGGCTCGGCGACCGGATCGGCGCCCGTGACGAACTGACCGGTGCGGCTCGCGACACCCAGCGGGTGCTCGGCGACGAAAACCCGGACGGTCTGGCCGTGCAGCTCGCCGCTGCGGTATGCCTGGCGGAGGCAGGTGACACGGTCGAGGCGACAACTGAGTTGGACCGAATGATTCCCGTGCTGAACAAGGTGCTGGGTTACGACCACAGAAGCACCCTGCTGGCGCGGCATACCCGCCTGTTGTGCCTCCCCCCGCCCGGTGAGGGCGGGCTGCTCGACCGCGTCTCCGACTGGGAGCTGTTGGTCGACGACGAGATTCGCGCTCTGGGTGAAGACGACGAGCTCGCGGCGGCCGGCCGCGCGACGCTGGAAGAACAACGTGCGGCCTGGCGGGACCGATCCGAGACGCTGTCCGATGTCGCCAACGAGCTGCTGATCGAATTCGAGATCGAAGATACCGACTCAGAGTGGGACCCGGATCGCCCCTGGGGCGACCCCGGATCCCTCGACGAGGACGGCAAAGCACATGTTTCCGAAGGCGTCGCCACCGAGCTGGCGCGGTTGGACGATGCGCTGGCCATCGTCATTGCCGCGAAAAAAGCTGTGCTGCAGGCTTTCCGGGACTTCGGTGACGGCTCCGCGTCCTACCTGGGTCGCCGCTACGAGCTGGCCCACACCTTGTGGCGCGTCCACGAGTTCGAGGCGGCTCGCGCCTGGACCGACCCACTGATCACCGAGTGCGTTGCGCTGCTGGGAGAGGACCACCCCCTCACCGAGGCTGCCCGATCCCTGCTGGTGGTCATCGATCAACGGCTGTGGTGGACGTGAGGTCTCGGCGACGGCGGTCAGCGGCGCAGCTGGCGCCGTAGCCGCTCGACGCTGTCGCGCACCGCGTCCAGCTGCTTGGCGACCTGGATAGGTGCGGTGCCGCCGTGTGCGTCGCGTGCTGCCACCGAACCCGCGATCGTCAGCACCGCGTGCACGTCGGCAGTCAACCGGGGATCGATGGCCGCCAGCTCGTCGTCGGTCAATTCGTCCAGGCCCACGCGGCGCTGCTCGGCGGTTCGGACGGCCGCACCGGCAGCCTCATGCGCGTCGCGGAACGGGACCCCGCGCCGCACCAGCCATTCGGCGATATCGGTGGCCAGCGTGTAACCGGCCGGGGCCAAAGCGGCCATCCGATCGACGTTGAACGCCAGGGTGCTCACCAGCCCGGCCATCGCCGGCAACAACAGCTCCAGCTGCGCCACCGAGTCGAACACCGGCTCTTTGTCCTCCTGCAGGTCGCGGTTGTACGCCAGCGGCTGGGCTTTCAGCGTCGCCAGCAGTCCGGTGAGGTTGCCGATCAGGCGGCCGGACTTGCCGCGAGTGAGTTCGGCGATGTCCGGGTTCTTCTTCTGCGGCATGATCGAGCTGCCGGTCGACCACGAGTCGTGCAGTCGGACGTAGTCGAATTCCGTTGAGCTCCAGAGAATGATGTCCTCGGCGAGTCGGGAGAGGTCGACGGCGATCATCGCGAAGACGAACGCCGCCTCGGCCGCGAAATCCCGGGCGGAGGTGGCGTCGATGGAGTTGTCGGCCCCGGCCGCGAATCCCAGCTCGACCGCGACCACGTCCGGGTCGAGCCCCAGCGACGACCCGGCCAACGCGCCCGAACCGTACGGGGAAACCGCAGTGCGCCTGTCGAAGTCGATGATCCGGTCGACGTCGCGCAGCAACGGGTGCGCATGGGCGAGCAGATGATGGGCCAGGAGGATCGGCTGCGCGGACTGCAGGTGGGTCTTGCCCGGCATGACGGCGGTCATGTGGGCGGCGGCCTGGCCTGCCAGCGCGCCAACGACGTCGAGCACGCCTGCGGCCACCCGGTGCATGGCGTCGCGCAACCACATCCGAAGCAGGGTGGCGATCTGGTCGTTGCGCGACCGCCCGGCGCGCAGCCGCCCACCCAGGTCGGATCCGACGCGTGCCATCAGGCCGCGTTCGAGCGCGGCGTGCACATCCTCGTCGGTGATCTGCGGGGTGAAGCGGCCGTCGGCCACGTCGCGGGCAAGCTGGTCGAGGCCCGCCAGCAGCCCGTCGCGCTGCTCGGCACTGAGCAACCCGGCTTGAAACAGCACCCGAGTGTGCGCTTTCGACGCGGTGATGTCGTAGGGCGCCAGCACCCAGTCAAAGTGGGTGGACCGGCTCAGCGCGACCAGCGCGTCGGCCGGACCGTCGGCGAACCGCCCGCCCCACAGCGAGCCCTCGTGGGTGCTCACGGCGCCCCGTCCGCGACTGTGAACGCCACAACGCCCGGCCGGCGTGTTGCGTTGCGGGATTCACACTCGCGGCACCGCGGCGTCACCGCAGATCCCGGCGCGCGGCGAGCTTCGACGACAACCCGTGCACGTAGACGAACCCGCGCGAGGCGGACTGGTCGAAGCTGTCCCCTTCGTCGTAGGTGGCCAGGTTGAAGTCGTAGAGCGACTGGTCGCTGCGCCGGCCGTTGACGGCAATGTGGCCGCCGTGCAACACCATCCGGATTTCACCGGAGACGTACTCCTGGGTTTTGGCGACGAAAGTCTCCAGCGCGGTCTTCAGCGGCGAGTACCACAACCCGTCGTAAACCAATTCGGCCCAGCGCTGGTCGGTGTGACGTTTGAACCGCCCCAGCTCGCGCTCCAGGGTCACGTGTTCGAGTTCGGTGTGCGCGGTCACCAGCACCATCGCCCCTGGCGCTTCGTAGATTTCGCGGCTTTTGATGCCCACCAGCCGGTCTTCGACCACATCGAGCCGCCCGACGCCCTGCGCGCCGGCCCGGTGGTTGAGCTCCTCGATCGCCTGCAGCACCGATACCCGCCTGCCGTCGATCGACACCGGCACGCCATGGTCGAAACCGACGATCACCTCGTCGGGAGTGTTCCAGTTGACCGTGGGGTCTTCGGTGTAGTCGTAGATGTCTTTGGTGGGGGCGTTCCACAAGTGTTCCAGGAAGCCGGTTTCCACCGCCCGGCCCCACACGTTCTGGTCGATCGAGAACGGCGAGCGCTTGGTCACGTTGATCGGGATCGCGTTCTCCTCGGCAAACGCGATCGCCTTCTCCCGAGTCCACGCATAGTCCCGGACCGGCGCGAGGACCTCCAAATCCGGTGCCAGCGAAGCGAAGCCGACCTCGAAGCGCACCTGGTCGTTGCCCTTGCCGGTGCAGCCGTGTGCGACGACGTCGCCGCCGAACTTGCGTGCCGCCTCCACCAGATGTTTGACGATCAGCGGCCGGCTGATCGCCGAGACCAGCGGATAGCGATCCATGTAAAGACCGTTCGAGCGGATCGTCGGCAAGCAGTAGCCCTCGGCGAACTCGTCGCGCGCGTCGACGACCACAGCCTCGACCGCGCCGCAGTCCAGCGCCCGCTGCCGCACCACCGCCATGTCCTCACCGCCCTGACCGAGGTCGATCGCGACGGCGACGACCTCCCGGCCGGTTTCCTTGCCGATCCAGCTGATCGCCACGGAGGTGTCCAGACCGCCGGAATACGCCAGGATGACGCGCTCGGACATGAACTGATCTCCTTGCTATTTCAGGTTTCCGATGGCGGTCGCGAGCTCGGCGCCGGTCATCGGATCCCGCGCCACCACGAAGATGGTGTCGTCTCCGGCGATCGTGCCGACGACGTAGGGTAACGCGGCCCGATCGATCCCGCTGGCCAGGTAGTGGGCGGCCCCGGGCGGGGTGCGCAGCACCGCGAGGTTTCCGCTGGCGTCGGTGGAGACCAGCAGCTCGCCCAGCAGCCGGGTGAGCCGTGCGGTGCCGCCGGCCACCCCGCGCACCGGGCTGCCGTCTTCGGGCACCACATACACCCCGACGCCGCCGTCGGCGCCGCGCAATTTGACCGCACCGAGTTCCTCCAGATCCCGCGACAGGGTGGCCTGGGTGACGTCGATGCCGTCCGCGCCCAGCAGCGACGCCAGTTCGCTCTGGCTGCGCACCGACGTCGAGGACAGCAGCGCCACGATGCGTGCCTGCCGCCCGGCACGGGTGACGTCGGTGGAATTGCGCGCGCTGGAAGTCATCGGGACTGCTCCAGCAACCACACCAGCAGCGCCTTCTGCGCGTGCAGCCGGTTCTCCGCCTCGTCCCACACCGCGCTGTGCCGACCGTCGATCACCTCGTCGGTGATCTCGTGGCCGCGGTGCGCGGGAAGGCAGTGCAGCACAACGACTTCCGGATCCGCCAGGGCCAGCAGCGCGGCGTTGACCTGAAACGGCCGAAACGGCTGCACCCGGTCCAGACCGTCGGCCTCCTGCCCCATCGAAGTCCAGGTGTCGGTGACCAGCACGTCGGCGTTGGCCGCGCCCGTCCGCGGGTCGGCGGTGACGATCACCGACGCACCGGTGGTCGCGGCACGCTGCTCGGCCGCGGCCAGTACTGACGGTTGCGGGGCGAATCCTTCCGGTGCCGCGACGGTGACATGCATCCCGGCGGTGGCGCCGCCCAGCAGTAGGGAGTGGGCCATGTTGTTGGCGCCGTCGCCGAGATAGCACAACCGCAGCCCTCGCAGCTCTCCCTTGCGCTCGGCGATGGTCTGCAGATCGGCCAGCACCTGACACGGGTGGAAGTCGTCGGAGAGCGCGTTGACGACCGGCACGGTGGCGGCGGCCGCCATCTCGGTCAACCGGTCCTGGCCGAAGGTCCGCCACACGATGGCATCGACGTAACGCGACAGCACGTGTGCGGTGTCGCTCAGCGTCTCGTCGCGGCCCAGCTGGGTGGTGCGGCCGTCGACGACGACGGCGTGGCCGCCCAGTTCGGCGATGCCGATTTCGAAGGAGAACCGGGTGCGGGTGGAGTTCTTGTCGAAGATCACCGCGACGCCGCGGGGCCCCTGCAGCGGGCGGCAGCTCAGCCGGTCCTTCTTCAGCGCGGCGGCGAGCTGCAGGACCTCGGCCTGCTCCACCGGCGAGAGGTCGTCGTCGCGCAGAAAATGCCGGGTCACGCCGGCACCCCGACGGCCACGTCGAGGATGCCGGGCAGTGCGGCGACGAATGTATCGAGTTGCTGCTCGGTGACGATCAGCGGCGGCGCTAGCCGGATCACGTCGTCCGCCGGAGCGTTGACCAGGAAACCGGCGTCGCGGGCGGCGGCCTCGACCTGTTTCGCGCGGGCCGCGCTCAGCACCACCGCGCACAGCAGGCCGCGGCCGCGAACGTGGTCGATCAGCGGGTGCCCGAGCGATTCGATGTCGTGGTGCAGGGCTTTTCCCAGCACGCCGGCCCGCCGGACGAGGTCGCCGGCGGCCAGTACCCGCAGCACCGCGAGCGCGGCGGCGGCGCAGACCGGGTTGCCGCCGAAGGTGCTGCCGTGCAAACCGGGGCTGAGCAGTTCGGCGGCCGGGCCCACCGCCAGGCACGCCCCGATCGGCAGGCCGCCGCCCAGGCCCTTCGCCAGGGTGACGACGTCGGGGGTGATGCCGTCATGCTGATGGGCGAAGAACGCCCCGGTGCGGCCCATCCCGGTCTGCACCTCGTCGAGCACCAGCAGGGCACCGTGTCGCGCGGTGATCTCCCGGGCGGCGACGAGGTAGCCGTCGGGCGGTACGACGACACCGGACTCCCCCATGATCGGTTCGAGGAACACCGCGGCGGTGTCGCCGCCCACGGCGGCGGCCAGCGCGTCGACGTCACCGTAGGGCACGTGGCTGACGTCGCCGGGCAGCGGCGCGAACGGGGCCTGTTTGGCGGGCTGGCCGGTGAGCGCCAGTGCGGCCAGCGTCCGGCCGTGAAAAGCGCCTTGCGCGGCAACGATGTTGGTGCGCCCGGTGAGCCGGGACAATTTGAACGCCGCTTCGTTGGCCTCGGCGCCGGAGTTGCAGAAGAACACCCGGGCCTGCTCGTCGGCGTGCAGCAGCGCCACCAGCGCCTCGGCCAGCGCGATGCCCGGTTCGGTGACGTACAGGTTCGAGGTGTGGCCCAGCGTCGACAGCTGGCGGGTGACCGCGTCGACGATCGCGGGATGGGCATGCCCGAGAATGTTGACCGCGATGCCGCCCAGCAGGTCGAGGTAGCTTTTGCCGTCGACGTCGGTGACCACGGCGCCGTCGCCGCCGGCCAGCGCCAGCGCCGGGGTGCCGTAGTTGTTCATCATCACGCTCGACCAGCGCTGCCGGAAAGCTTCGGTCTCAGTCAATGGCGCCGCTCCTCCTCATCCCTTCGCTCTGCATCGTCGTCGGCGCGGTCAATGGCGCCGCTCCTCCTTATCCCTTCGCTCTGCATCGTCGTCGGCGCGGTCATATCGCTACCACCTTCGTTCCGGTGCCGGCGTCGGTGAACAGCTCGACCAGCACGCAGTGCTCGACGCGGCCGTCGATGACGTGCGCGCTGGGCACGCCGCCGGACACCGCGCGCAGGCACGCCTCGACTTTGGGAATCATGCCCGCCTGCAGCGTGGGCAGCAGCTGCGCCAGCGTGTCGGTGTCGATCTCGCTGATCAGCGATTCCCGCTCCGGCCAGCGGGTGTACAGCCCTTCGACGTCGGTGAGCATCAACAGCTTCTCGGCGCGCAGCGCTTCGGCGAGCGCCGCCGCGGCGGTGTCGGCGTTGATGTTGTGCACCACACCGTCGGCGTCGGGCGCCAAGGTGGACACCACCGGGATGCGCCGCGCGGCGATGAGGTCGAGCACGGCCGCGGTGTTGACCTTGTCGACGTCGCCGACCAGGCCGATGTCAGTGGTCACCCCGTCGACGGTCACGCTCCGGCGCACCGCGGTGAACAGCTGGGCGTCCTCCCCGGTGATGCCGACGGCGTAGGGTCCGTGCGCGTTGATCAGGTTGACCAGTTCGCGGCCCACCTGCCCGAACAGGACCATGCGCGCCACGTCGAGCACCTCGGGCGTGGTGACCCGGAATCCGCCCTTGAAGTCACCGGGAATCTTCAGCCGCTGCAGCATCGCGCTGATCTGGGGCCCGCCGCCGTGCACCACCACCGGATGGATGCCGCAGGTGCGCAGAAACGCCATGTCGGCGGCGAACGCGCGGCGCAGGACGTCGTCGGTCATCGCGTTGCCGCCGTATTTGATGACGACGATGCTGCCGTGCAGCTGCTTGAGCCACGGCAGCGCCTCGGCCAGCACCTGCGCTTTGACTCCGGTGGGCAGCGCGCTGGTGGTGGTGGTGGTCATGTGCTGTACGCCGAATTCTCTTCGACATAACCATGGGACAGGTCGGTGGTGCGGATACTGGCGCGACCCGCTGCCAAACCGAGGTCCACCACCAGTTCCAGGTCGGACCCCGAGAGGTCCACCTCTCGGGCGCCCGGCATCCCGGCGCCGTCGGCGAACACCGCATAACCGTTGAATGACACCGTGATTCGCTCCGGGTCCAGGTTCACCGGGGCCATGCCGACGGCCGCCAGCACCCGCCCCCAGTTGGGATCACAACCGAACAACGCGGTCTTGACCAGGCTGTCGCGCGCGATCACCCGGGCAGCGGTGACGGCCTCGTCGTCGCTGGCCGCCCCGGTCACGCTCACGGTGATGCGTTTGGTGACCCCTTCGGCGTCGGCCTGCAATTGGGCACACAGGTCGTCGCAGACACGCAGCACCGCCTCGTCGAGATCGTCTGCGCTGGGGCGGATCGCACTGGCTCCCGACGCCAGCAGCAGCACCGTGTCGTTGGTCGAGCAACATCCGTCGATGTCGAGGCGGTCGAAGGTCAGGGTCGCGGCCCGGCGCAGCGCCGTCTGCAGCACCGGGCCGTCGGCCACCGCGTCGGTGGTGAGCACACAGAGCATGGTGGCCAGCGACGGCGCCAGCATCCCGGCGCCCTTGGCCATCCCACCGACGGTCCAGTTGCCCGGATGATGCAGCGCGACCTGCTTGGGCACGGTGTCGGTGGTCATGATCGCCCGGGCGGCGTCCTCACCGCCGGTCAGGCCGCCGGCCATCTCGTGCACCACCTGGCGCACCCCGGTGAGCACCTTGTCCATCGGCAGCCGGTCGCCGATCAGGCCGGTGGAGCACACCCCGACCTCGACGGGCCCGGTCTCAGTCCCCCATTCCGACAGCGCCTCGGCAACCGCTTCGGCGGTGGCGTGGGTGTCCTGGAAGCCGGCCGGTCCGGTGCAGGCGTTGGCGCCGCCGGAGTTGAGGACCACCGCGCACAACCGGCCGGTGGTCAAAACCTGCTGCGTCCACAGCACCGGCGCGGCTTTCACCTTGTTGCGGGTGAACACTCCGGCGGCCCCGTAGTCCGGGCCCTCGTTCAACACCAGCGCCAAATCGGCTCCGCCCGACGCCTTGATGCCGGCGGCGACCCCCGCGGCGCGGAAGCCGGCCGGGGCGGTGACACCCTGCGTTCGCACCAGCCGGACGGCATCGGTGAGGCCGGTCACGGCGCCACCCCGACCACCGACAAGCCGGCGGTCTCCGGCCAGCCCAGCGCCAGGTTCATCGACTGCACCGCCGCACCGGCCGTGCCTTTCACCAGGTTGTCGATCGCGGCGATCGCGACGAAAGTGCCGGCGTCCTCGTCCACCGCGACGGCGACGTGCGCGGCGTTGCTGCCGGTCACCGAGCCGGTGCGCGGCAGCTGCCCGTCGGGCAGCAGGTGCACGAAAGGCTCGCTGTCGTAGGCCTTTTCGTAGGCGGCACGCAGCTGTGACAGCGGCGACGTCGTGCGTGCGGTACAGGTCGCCAAGATTCCGCGTGACGACGGGATGAGCACCGGGGTGAATGACACGGTGACGTCGCGGTCGGTGACCGCCTGCAGGCCCTGCTTGATCTCCGGGGTGTGCCGATGCGCCCCGGCCACGCTGTAGGCGCGGGCCGAGCCGATGACCTCCGCACCCAGCAGCTCGGCCTTGACGGTGCGCCCGGCGCCTGAGGTGCCGCTGACGGCGACCACGTTGACCGCCGGCTCGACGAGGTCGGCGGCGACGGCGGGCAGCAGCGCGAGCAACGCCGCGGTGGGATAACAGCCTGGCACGGCGATCCGCCGCGCGCCCACCAGCCGCTCCCGCGCGCCGGGCAGCTCGGGCAGCCCGTAGGGCCAGCTCCCGGCGTGCGGGGATCCGTAGAACCGCTGCCAGGCCGCGGCGTCGGTGAGGCGGAAGTCGGCGCCGCAATCCACGATCAGCGTCTCTGCGGGCAGCTGCGCGGACAGATCGGCCGAATTGCCGTGCGGCAGCGCCAGGAACACCACGTCATGGCCGCCAAGGAGGGCGGCGTCGGTGGGCTCGAGTACGCGCTGGGCCAGCGGCAGCAGATGCGGATGGTGTTCGCCCAGGGCGCTGCCGGCGCTGGCCCCAGCGGTGAGCGCTCCGATCGTCAGCCGGCCGTCGGCGCAGGACGGATGACCCAGCAGCAACCGCAGAACCTCGCCGCCGGCATATCCGCTGGCACCGGCCACCGCCACCGTCGTCATACCAGCATGTTTGCATGACTATGCATAGCTCTGCAAATTCATTTACCCAGGTCGCCCACACGAACCGGTCGTGCCGCCAGGCTTCTACCTGGTGGCCGGAGGAGATCACGCCCGCAGGACCGCGCCGACCCGTTCGGCAGCGCACCGCACCGCGGCGTCGCGGGCGGCGCTGGCATCGTCCTCGGTCAGCGTGCGGTCAGCGGCCCGGAACCGCAGCGCGAATGTGAGGGACTTGCGGTCGTCACCGACCTGCGGGCCGGTGTAGACGTCGAACAGCCGGATGTCCTCCAGCAGCTCCCCCGCCCCGGCCCGGATGGCGTCTTCGACGGCGCGCGCCGGCGTCTCGGCGTCTACGACCAGGTTGAGGTCCTGGAAGACCGCAGGGAACGGCGACACCGTGGGCGCCGGCAGCGAATCGACGATCGGTATAGCGTCGAGGTTCACCTCGAGCGCACAGGTGCCCGGCGGCAGCCCGGACCGCTCGATCACGGCGGGATGCAGCTGACCCGCATGACCGACGACGACGTCCCCGACCAGCACCTCGGCGCACCGCCCCGGATGCCACGGCAGGTACTGGGCGGCGCGCAGCGTCAGCTCCAGCCCGGCGGCCCGCGCGATGGCGCGCACCCCTTCGAAGGCGTCGGCCGCTTCGGCCCGCCGGCCCGGCCCCCACGGGCCGCGCGGTTCCCGTAGGCCGGTGAGCACCGCGGCGACGTGCTGAGGCTGTCGCGGCAGCGAAGCATCCAGCGTCGCGATCTCGACATCGGTGGGCCGGCGGGTGACCGGTATCACCTCGACACCGCGGGTGCTGTCGGTCGGCCGGACCACCTGGGCGATGGTGAACAGCGCGACATCGACGAGGCCGCGGGAGACGTTCAGGCTCAATGCTTCCAGCAACCCGGCCAGCAGGGTGGTCGCCAGCTCCGGGCGGTCGGCTTCCAGCGGGTTGAGCACGCGGGTGGTCGCACGCCGCGGGTCGTCGGCGGCCAGGCCCCAGTGGTCGAACACCCCCGCGGGCAGAAACGGCGTGGTCAGCACTTCGACGAAACCCGACAACGCCAGCGTCTTGCCGACCGCGCGGCGCCGCCGCTGGCCGGCGGTCAAGCCCCGGCCCGCCGGGGCCGGCGGCAGCACGGACGGGATGACCTCCAGCCCCTCGAGCCGCAGCACTTCTTCGACGAGGTCGGCGGGTTGCAGCAAGTCGGGGCGCCAGCTCGGGGGGGTCACGGTGAGCACGTCGTGGTCTTCGGTGACCGCGGCCCCGATCTGGGTTAGCCGCTTGGCCGCCGTGCCGGCCGGGTATCGCACTCCGGCGGTGCGGTCCGGCAGATCGGCGGCCATCCGGATCGGCGGCCCGGCCCAATCGGCGTCCGAGGTGCCCACCGGCGGGTCGCCGCGCCAGTCGGTCAGCACCGGCGACACCGCACCGCTGGCGATGTCGGCGAGCAGGGCGGCGCAGCGGTCCAGCGCGGCCACCGAGATGGCCGGGTCCACCGCGCGTTCGTAACGGCGGGCCGCTTCGCTGCCCAGATGCAGGCGGCGCTGGGTGCGCGATATTGCCGCGGGGTCCCAGACGGCGGCTTCCAGCAGAACGTCGGTGGACTCGGTACGCATCTCGGTGCTGTGCGATCCCATCACGCCGCCGATCGCCGCGGTCGCCACCTCGTCGACGATCAGCACGTCGACCGGGTCGAGGCGGCGCTCGACGTCGTCGAGGGTGATCACGGTTTCACCGGCCCGGGCGAACCGGACATCGAAGCCACCGGTGATCCGGTTGAGGTCATGGGCGTGCATCGGGTGGCCCAGTTCGAGCATCACGTAGTTGGTCGCGTCGACCGCCGGGGAAATGGCGCGGATGCCCGACAGCAGCAGCCGGCGCTGCAGCCACCACGGCGACACCGCCCCGGGCTGCAGTGCGGTGACCGGGCGCAGCGCGAACCGGCGCAGACCGGTCTCCGGCTGCACCGTCAACGGCCACGCTTGCCCTTCGACCGGTAAGGGCGGCACCCGGGCCGGGTCGACGAAGTCCTGATCGTAGGCGCAGGCGATCTCGCGGGCCAGCCCGCGCAGCGACATGCAGTAGCCGCGGTCGGGGGTGATGGCCAGGTGAAACACCACGTCGTCGAAGCCGAGCACGTCGGCCGCCGCCGCACCGGGTTCGGCGGTGCCGGGCGGCAGCACGAGGATGCCCGAGTGGTCGGCGCCCAGTCCGAGCTCGGCGGCCGAGCAGATCATCCCGTCCGAGCTGCGACCGTAGGTCTTGCGGGCGGTGATGGTGCCGCCGGGCAGCGTGGTTCCAGGTAGCGCGGCCACCACCAGATCGCCGGTAGCGAAGTTGGTCGCGCCGCAGATGATCTCGCGAGGCTCTTCTTCGCCGACGTCGACCCGGCAGGCGCGGATGGGTTTCTTGAATCCGGTGAGTTCCTCGATGCCGGTGACGCGTCCCACGGTGAGCGGGCCGGTGACCGGGCCGAGCGTGATCACCTCTTCTACTTCGTGGCCGATGCGCAGCAGCGTCTGCTCGAGCTCGTCGGCGGGCACATCCCAGCCCGGGGCGCCGGCACCGACCACTTCCCGAAGCCAGCTGTAGGGCACCCGCATCAGGCGCCCGCCCCGAACGGCAGCGAGAACCGCACATCGCCTTCGACCATGTCGCGCATGTCGGGGATGCCGTTGCGGAACTGCAGCGTGCGTTCCAGCCCCATCCCGAACGCGAACCCGGCGTACTCGCCGGCGTCGATGCCCGCGGCCCGCAGCACATTGGGGTTCACCATCCCGCAACCGCCCCACTCGACCCAGCCGGCACCACCTTTTTTGTTGGCGAACCACACGTCGACCTCGGCCGACGGCTCGGTGAACGGGAAGAAGTGCGGGCGCATCCGGGTTCGGGCGGCCGGCCCGAACTCGGCCCGCGCGAAGGCGTCCAAGGTGCCCCGCAGATGCGCCATCGACAGGCCCCGATCCACCGCCAGGCCCTCGACCTGGTGAAAGACCGGGGTGTGGGTGGCGTCCAGCTCGTCGGTGCGGAAAGTGCGCCCGATCGAGACGACGTAGACCGGCAACTCGCGCTCGAGCAGGGTACGCACCTGCACCGGGGAGGTGTGGGTGCGCAGCAGCTGACGGGAGCCGTCCGGTGCGATGTAGAAAGTGTCCTGCTCGCTGCGGGCGGGGTGGTCGGGCGGAAAGTTCAAGGCGTCGAAGTTGAACTGCTCGGCCTCGACTTCCGGCCCTTCCACCAGCTCCCATCCCATGGCGATGAAGGTGTCGGCAATGTGTTCACCCAGCAGGGTGATCGGATGGCGGGCGCCGACCGGTTGACGCGTCGACGGCAGGGTCACATCGATGCGCTCGGCGACCAATACCGCGGCGTCCCGCTCCGCGCGCAGCGCCGCCAGCCGTTCGTCGTAGGCGCGCTGGCTCTCCGCGCGGGCGGTGTTGACGCGGCGACCGGCGTCGGCGCGGTCGGCCTTCGGCAGGCTCGCCAGGGCCTGACGCGCCAACGCCAGCGGGGAGCGGTCGCCGAGGTGCTCGGTCTTGGCCCGCGCCAACGCATCCAGCTCACCGGCGCGGGCGAAGGCGTCCCGGGCGGCGTTGACTGCGTCGGTCAGGTCGACGGGTCGATCACCCACGCGGCGAGGTTAGCCGATCAACGTCCCGACTCGGTGCAGGCGGCGGCCCTCAACTGCTCAGTGCGGGCTGGGCCGAGCCCGACGCGGGCGACCTGCGCCGCGCACGCTGACGAGCGATCCGGTCAGCCGTGAACGCGCCCATGACGCCCAAGGTGACGGCGGCCAGCGACGACCACCCGCTGTGGGCGAGCAGCAGGAAGCCGAACGTCGCCGAGACCGCGAGCAGCAGGTAGCGGATCGGTGTCCAATAGACCCGCTTGCCGAACCGGGTGGCGACGAGCATGCCCAGCACCAGCGCGACGGAATGCCCCGCGTCGGTGAACTCTCCGCCGACCGCGACGACGGCGACCGCGACCGACAGCCACCAGCCGATCCAGGCAGGCCGCCAGCGGGCCGGAATCGCCGCGGTCAGTGCTCCCAGCACCGCAACCGCTCCGTAGCTCATCCCCACATCACTGGCGCGCGAGATCGAGATCGGCAACCAGCCCAATTTGATCGCCGCCACCAGACCGGCCGCCACCACCAGCGTCGCGCCGATATGGCCGACGAAGAACACCAGCGCCACCCGGCCGCTGTGCCACAGCAGTTCGGCCAGCGCGAGCAGACAGACGAGGAAGGGCAGCCAGACGTAGAACGGACCGGCGTCCATGACGAACGCACTGCCGAGCAGGGTGCCCAGCCGGCCGTGCGACAAGTTATGCAGATTGGTGCTGGCGTGCCGGATCACCCGGTCCCTCACATGCGGACCGAGCAGCACCAACGCGGTGCTGACCGCCACCAGGGCTGCCGCGTAACCGACCGTGATGCGGATCCGGCGCAGCCCGGCGAAGATCGGCGACAACATCGATCTACTATGCCTGCGGCTCGGCTGCGTCGCTCTTGTCCGCGGCTGTCAATTCCCTACGAGTGTGCAGACGGTAGATGGCCATGTCGGCGGGTATCCCGGCGGGTTTGCCGTGAAACAGCGACCGGTGCGCGCGTTTGACCACCACACCCAGCTCATCGAGGTCGCACTGGGAAATCTTGTCCAGGCTTCGGCCGGACACCATGATGCCGCCCTTGGTGGCGCGTTCCATCACCCGCGCTGCGATGTTCACGTCGACTCCCAACCAGTCCGACGCCAGCCGCTGTGGCCTGCCGGTGTGGATCCCGACCCGCATGCGGGGGGTGTAGCCATCCACCTCGACCGCGTCCAGCGCTTGCCGGGCCGCGCACGCGGCCCGCACGGCGACGATCGGTTCGTCGATGAAGACGGCCATGATGCCGTCGCCCATCCGTTTGACGATGTTGCCGCCGGCATCGAGCAGCGGCGGCTCGACCGCCCGCGCGGCGCGCCGCAGCAGGGTGAGCGCCGCGTCGTCACCGGCTTTCAGCGACCACTCCGAGAAGTTGACCAAGTCGGTGAAAACCAGGGTCGCCTCGTCGTTGGCGGGCCGGCGCGCCACCTTTTCGGTCAGCGCCTGCCACACCTGCAGCGCACCCAGACTGACCTCGCGAGACGCCGCGTCACGATCGCCGAGCAGCCGGCTTGCCGCCCGTGCGGCGGCACGCGGACCGCCGTCACCGGCAACGGACAATGGATCACCGAATTCGGGGTCTCCGGGCAGCACCCGCCGCGCCCGGCGCAGCATCTCGACGACGCCGGGGCTGTAGTTCTTGCTTCGCAGCCACTGCACCGGCGAACGTCGTTCTGAGTCAGCAGGATCCGGCGCGGTCGCCGTTTGCCCGGGCTCGCCGGACGCCAAACGGGGCCCGAATTCCACCTCATCGAGGATAGGCGTTCGACGTCGGCGCGGCCAACGGCGCCCATCGATGCCCATTGTGGCCTCCACAGGGCGCCGACTTGACCGCCATCGCCGCCGGCCAGCTGCAACACGACACGGTCCACTTCGACCTGGTGGGTGACAGCGCCGATCCGAACGGCGGGGTGTTGACGATGTTCGGCCTGTCGGATCTGTACGGTCTGACCTCCGGCGGTGGTCCGGGCGCATACGGCGATCTACCGACCGACATCTACACGCTGGAATACGACGGCTGGGCCGACTTCCCGCGGTATGTCGGCGATCTGCTTTCCGTGGACAACGCCCTCCTCGGGACGGCGCTCGAATACCTCAGGTATCTCGGTTTGACGCCGGCCGACATCGCCGGAGCTTCCACCGAAACGGTCGGCAGCGTCGACTATCACGACATCCCGTCGCAGCTGTTGCCCATCCTGTCCGGGTACCTGCTGAGCGGACCGGTGGCGGCCAGCGACATCACGCCGACTTCGGCTCACCGGACATCGACCCGAACGCCGTCGGCCAAACGCTGTTGGAAGCGTCCGCCCTGGGAGTGCTCAACTTCCTACGCGACCTGGTCGACCCCACGTACCACGGCGCAGGCTATGACGCCGCGGCAGACCTGACCCAGCTCGTCGATGCCGCGGTCAACACCTCCACGATCGACGAAGGTCTCGGATCGATACTCAACGCGCTGCTGCTGTGGTGACGAACGGTCACCGAAGCGCCCGCGCGCTCTGGTAGAGGCAGATCGCCGCCGCGGCCGCGACGTTAAGGCTTTCGGCGCCGCCCCGCATCGGAATGCGCACCCGGTGGTCCGCGGCCGCGGCGATCTCACCGGGCAAGCCGTGTGATTCGGGCCCGAACAGCCACGCGGTCGGCTGGTCCAGCAACGGTTCAGCCTGGTCCAGGGATATTTCACCGGCCACCGTGGTAGCCAGCAGCTGCAGACCCGCCGCGCGCAACTGCTGCACCGCCGCGGGGGCGTCGGGCACCGGCAGCACCGGAATGGCGAAGATGCTGCCGGCCGATGCGCGCAGACACTTGGGGTTGTACGGGTCGACGGTGTGACCGGCCAAAACGACCGCCGCCGCGCCCATCGCGTCGGCAACCCGAATCAAGGTCCCCGCATTGCCCGGCTCACTGATCTGCACCGCCGCCGCGATCAGTCGCGGCGGGCCGGTCAAAACCTCCGCCAAGCGGGTGGACGGCGGTTCGCATACCGCGACCAGCCCGGCCGGCGTCACGGTGTCTGACAGCGCCTTGGCCGCGCGCTCCGTGACCCGATGCACCGGCGCCTGCTGCGTGGACAGCAGCTCCGCATGGCGCGAAGCCGCGGCCTCGGTGACAAAGATCTCACGAATCAGCCCGCGGGCAGCGGCCGCCTCGACGAGATTGGCCCCTTCGGCCAGGAACCGATGGGCCCGCCGCCGCGCGACGTGGCGGTGCAGCTTGACCGCAGCAGCCACCCGGGCCGAGCGTTCGGTGAGCACCGGGAGGGCGGGATCAGCCGCTCAGGCCGCCTCGGGCGACGGCGCGTTCACGTCGTCGGGCAGGGCCGCGCGGGCCACGTCGACCAGCGCGGTGAAGGCGGCCGGATCGGTGACGGCGATGTCGGCGAGGTTCTTGCGGTCGACCTCGACGCCCGCCGCCTTCAGGCCCTGGATCAGGCGGTTGTAGGTGATGTCGTTGGCGCGCGCCGCCGCGTTGATCCGGGAGATCCATAGTTTGCGGAACTCACCCTTGCGGGCCCGACGGTCGCGGAACGCGTAATTCAACGAATGCAGTTGCTGCTCTTTGGCTTTGCGATAAAGCCGAGAGCGCTGACCGCGATAGCCACGCGAGGCTTTCAGGACGGTGCGCCGCTTCTTCTGGGCGTTGACCGCCCGCTTCACGCGTGCCATGAAGATTCCTATCCGATTGGAGACGTAGTGGTTCATGCCGGCCCGACGGGCCCGGTCAGCCGTTCAGTAGTTTGTTGACGCGCTTGGTGTCAGCTGCCGACACCCCGGTACGGCCTTCCAACCGCCGGGTGCGGGTGGTGGGCTTGTGTTCGAAAAGGTGCCGGCGGTTGGCGTGCTGACGCACGATTTTCCCGGTCCCGGTGCGCCGGAACCGCTTGGCGGCTCCGCTGTGGGTCTTGGTTTTCGGCATGGCTCCTCGTTCTCAGATTGATCTCAGGTTGTGCTTGCTTCGGGGTCGCCGACGGCTGACGGCGGCCCAGGCTCGACGGCGCCTGCGCCCGCTTGCCGCGCCGCCCGGGCCCGGGTCTTCGCGCCGCGATGCGGGGCCAGCACCATCGTCATGTTGCGGCCGTCCTGCTTGGCCGACGTCTCGACGAATCCGTAGTCGGCGACGTCGGCGCCCAGCCGCTGCAGCAGTCGGTAGCCCAGTTCCGGGCGGGACTGCTCGCGTCCGCGAAACATGATGGTCACCTTCACTTTCGAGCCGGCCTCCAAGAAACGCACGACGTGACCTTTCTTGGTCTCGTAATCGTGGTCGTCGATCTTGGGCCGCAGCTTCTGCTCTTTGACGACGGTTTGCTGCTGGTTCTTGCGAGACTCGCGCGCCTTCTGCGCCGCCTCGTATTTGAACTTGCCGTAGTCCATGATCTTGCAGACCGGTGGCCTGGCATTGGGGGCGACCTCGACAAGGTCGAGATCGGCGTCCGCGGCGACGCGGAGTGCATCTTCGATGCGCACAATGCCTACCTGCTCCCCTCCCGGCCCGATCAGTCGGACTTCAGGTACGCGGATGCGCTCGTTGACGCGGGTCTCAGTGCTGATGGAGCCTCCTGGGTTAGGTGTTCTCGGCGCGACCGGCGCGCGGAACCCATGCCACCAGCAGAAAGGCCCTGTCAAAGCAGGGCCCGGATGCCGACCGGTCACGGCCCGATATCTCAGTCGAGCCGCCTGCGTCATACGCAGAACGGGCACCGGCGGGTGCCTGTGACCGGACCGCTGCGCCTTCGGGAATTCCCGGCGGCCAACGGTGGGAGTGGGACTCCACTTGCTGTTCCCGGCCGTGACCGGGACGGTCGCACGGGCCAGTTTAGCAGCCACGACGTCGTTTCCGCCTGCCACGCCGGGGCCCGTCCGGCCCACCATCCGCCAATCTTTCAGTTTCAGCGAATATCCTCGCGGCCGTGGCTGTCACCACGGCGCGCGTGAAGTCTGTCTCCCGGTATCACTGGGTCCCGGCGGCGGCCGGCTGGACCGTCGGCATCATCGCCACCCTGTCGCTGGCCGCGAGCGTCTCGCCGCTGGTGCGCCGGCTGATCTGGGTGCCGCGGGAGTTCATCAACGACTACCTGTTCAACTTCCCCGACACCAGCTTCGCGTGGTCGTTCATCTTGGCGCTGGTGGCCGGGTCACTGACGGCGCGTAAGCGCATCGCGTGGTGGGTGTTGATTCTCAACCTTGTGGCCGCGGTGGCATTGAATGTCAACGGCTTGGCCCGTGACGACCAGACAACCGCGGAAAGATTCGGCGACACCCTGGGACTCACTCTGCACCTGGCGGCGATCGTGGTGCTGCTTTTGGCCTATCGCGAGTTCTGGGCCAAAGTTCGCCGCGGCGCTTTGTTCAAGGCGGCCGGAGTCTTGCTGGCGGGCTGGGCGATCGGGATCGGGCTGTCCTGGGCACTGGTCGAGGTATTTCCGCGCACCCTGGCACGCGGGGACCGGTTGCCCTACGTCGCGAACCGGGTGATCGGCTTCGCCGTCGTCGACCCGGACTACTTCCAGGGCCGGCCGTCCGTCGTGTTGAACGCGGTGTTCGGCCTTCTCAGTGCGCTGGCGCTGATGGCAGCGGCCGTCGTGCTGTTCCAGTCGCAACGCGCGGAAAACGCGCTTACCGGTGAGGACGAGTCCGCCATCCGCGGGCTGCTCGAGCTGTACGGCAAGAACGACTCGCTGGGCTACTTCGCCACCCGCCGGGACAAGTCGGTGGTATTCGCGCCGACCGGGCGCGCCGCCGTGACCTATCGGGTGGAAGTCGGGGTGTGCCTGGCCAGCGGCGACCCGATAGGCGATCCGAGCGCTTGGCCTGCGGCAATCGGTGCGTGGCTGCAGCTTTCCCAGGCCTACGGCTGGACGCCGGGCGTCATGGGCGCCAGCTCTGCGGGTGCGAAGGCTTATCGAGGGGCCGGGCTCAACGCGCTCGAATTGGGTGACGAAGCGATTCTGTTCACCGCCGCGTTCAAGCTCTCCGGTCCGGAGATGCGGGGGGTGCGCCAGGCGGTCACCCGGGCGCGCCGGGCCGGCCTGACCGTGCGCACTCGTCGGCACGCCGAGCTCGGCGCCGCGGAGATGGCGAAGGTGATCAAGCGTGCGGACGCCTGGCGCGACACCGAAGTCGAGCGCGGCTTCTCGATGGCGCTGGGCCGACTCGGTGACCCGGCAGATGCCGAATGCCTGCTGGTGGAGGCGATCAACCCGGCCGACGAGGTCGTGGCCATGTTGTCGCTGGTGCCGTGGGGGCACAATGGCGTGTCGCTGGACTTGATGCGTCGTTCGCCGCAGTCGCCCAACGGCACCATCGAACTGATGGTCAGCGAGCTCGCCCTGACCGGCGAACGCAGCGGCATCACCCGTATCTCACTAAATTTCGCCATGTTTCGGTCAGCCTTCGCCCAGGGCGCCCAGCTCGGCGCCGGTCCGGTTGCGCGGTTGTGGCGGGGCTTCCTGGTCTTCTTCTCCCGCTGGTGGCAGCTGGAAACGCTGTACCGCTCCAACGTGAAGTACCAGCCGGAGTGGGTGCCGCGTTATGCCTGCTACGAAGAAGCGCGGATGATCCCCCGCGTCGGCGTCGCCTCGGCGTTCGCCGAGGGCTTCCTCGTACTGCCGTTCAGCCGACGCAACGAGCAGCACACCGGCCATCGCCCGGCTGTCCCGGCACTGCTCTCGGCGAGCGGACTGCTGCACCCCGACGGGACGGCGCCGGACCTGTCCGAGCTGCGCGGTGTCGAGGGCGCCACCGAGGAACCCGGCCGACGGCTGCCCCAGCAGATGCGGGTGCGGCTGGCCAAGTTGATGACGCTGCAGGAGAGCGGCTGCGACGCCTACCCTGTCGGTCACCCGCCCAGTCACACGGTTGGTCAGGCCTTGACTGCCGACACCTCGGTCAGCGTCTCGGTAGCCGGACGTGTGCTGCGCATCCGCGACTTCGGCGGTGTTCTGTTCGCCGACCTGCGGGACTGGTCCGGTCAGATGCAGCTGTTGCTGGACAATTCGGTGCTCACCCGGACTCGCACCGCGGACTTCACCAAGGCCATCGATCTTGGTGACCTCATCGAGGTGACCGGGCGTACCGGGTTCAGCAGGAACGGAACACGCTCGCTCATCGTGGACAACTGGCGGCTGATCGGGAAGTGCCTGCGCCCGTTGCCCAACAAGTGGAAGGGCCTGACCGACCCGGAGGCTCGGGTCCGCACCCGTTACCTCGACCTGGCCGTCAATGCCGAGTCCCGTCAACTCATCCGGGCGCGCAGCAACGTGCTGCACGCGATTCGAGAGACGCTGTTCGCCAAGGGTTTCATCGAAGTCGAGACACCCATCCTGCAACAAGTTCACGGCGGTGCCACTGCCCGCCCGTTCACCACCCACATCAACGCTTACGACCTGGACCTGTACCTGCGGATCGCTCCGGAGCTGTATCTGAAACGGCTCTGCGTCGGCGGCGTCGAGCGGGTCTTCGAGCTGGGCCGGGCGTTTCGCAACGAGGGCGCCGACTTCAGCCACAATCCCGAGTTCACACTGCTGGAGGCTTATCAGGCGCACGGCGACTACCGGCTGTGGATCGACGGATGTCGCGAGCTGATTCAAAACGCCGCCGCCGCGGTGCATGGTGAGCAGGTGGTGCTGCGGGCACCGGCGCACGATGAGTCGGGCCGACTCGAGCCGGTGGACATTTCGGGGGTCTGGCCGGTGCTGGCGGTGCACGATGCGGTGTCCGAGGCGCTGGGCGAACACGTCGACGCCGGCACCGATTTGGCGACGGTCCGCAAGCTGGCCGACGCGGCGAACATTCCCTACCTGCCGCGGTGGGACGCCGGCGCGGTGGTGCTCGAACTCTACGAGCACCTGGTCGAGGCCCGGACCACACAACCCACCTTCTACATCGACTTCCCCACGTCGGTGTCTCCGCTGACCCGGCCGCACCGCAGTAAGCTCGGCGTCGCCGAGCGGTGGGATCTGGTGGCGTGGGGCGTTGAATTGGGCACCGCCTACAGCGAACTCACCGATCCCGTCGAGCAGCGGCGCCGGCTGCAGGAGCAGTCTCTGTTGGCCGCCGGCGGAGACCCGGAGGCCATGGATCTCGACGAAGATTTCCTGCAAGCCATGGAGTACGCGATGCCGCCGACCGGCGGACTCGGGATGGGCGTCGATCGGGTGGTGATGCTGATCACCGGCAGCAGCATCCGGGAAACGATTTCGTTCCCGCTCGCCAAGCCCCGATGACACGGCCGCAAGAAGTCGCTCAGATACTCCACAGCTAACGCACAGAGATGGCGTGTCCAATGGGCGACAATGGATTACGTGACAGCAGCACCGACAACTGTTGCCGCCCCGCTCTTCTTCAACCACCACACCTCGTTGATGCACGGCTGGGTTCCCCTCTCGGCGCAGCTGCTCAGCGGACTGTTGCTGGCGGCGGCGGTGGGCTGGCGGACGCGCGGATGGCGAACATTGTGGCTGCCGATTGCCATGGCAGTCGGGATCGTGGTGGCGTTCGCGGTGCACTGGGTCGTCGACACCGACGGTCTCACCGACGAACCCGCGCCGCACGCACTATGGCCCTGGGTGGCGTGCACCGGTGCCGCGACGGCGGTCGCCCTGCTCGGGTGGCGAAGCGCTCGCTGGTGGCGCCGCACCGTTTCGATCCTGGCCGTACCGATGTGCCTGCTGAGTTCGGCGCTCGTGCTCAACACCTGGGTTGGCTATTTCCCGACGGTTGAGAACGCGTGGAACCAGCTCACCGCCGGTCCGCTTCCCGACCAGACCGATAAGGCCACCGTGGCGGCGCGGGCCGCCGCGCGTACCCTGCCGCCGCGGGGCAGCGTCGTGGCGGTGACGATCCCGGCCGACGGCTCTCACTTCAAGCACCGCGGCGAGCTTGTCTACCTGCCGCCGGCGTGGTTCGCCACCAGCCCGGCGCCGCAGTTGCCGACGGTGATGATGATCGGCGGCGAGTTCAACACGCCCGCCGACTGGTTGCGGGCCGGCAACGCGGTGAACACCATCGACGACTTCGCGGCCTCCAACGGCGGCAATTCGCCGGTATTCGTCTTCGTGGATTCCGGCGGGTCGTTCAACAACGACACCGAGTGCGTCAACGGCCCTCGGGGTAACGCAGCCGACCACCTGACCAAGGATGTCGTTCCGTTCATGGTGTCGAGTTTCGGCGTCAGCCCCCAGCGCTCGAAGTGGGGAGTGGTCGGCTGGTCGATGGGCGGAACCTGCGCGGTCGACCTGACCGTCATGCACCCCGATCAGTTCAGCACGTTCGTCGACATCGCCGGCGATCTGGGGCCGAACTCGGGCACCAAAGCGCAAACAATCAACCGACTCTTCGGCGGCAGCACCGACGCCTGGGCACGCTTCGACCCGAGCACCGTGATGACCCGGCATGGCCGCTACGAAGGCGTTTCCGGCTGGTTCGGCGTCAACTCGGCCGGCTCGTCACAGCGCACCCTCAACGTCGTCGCCGGCCCAGTCACCGCCGCGCCCCACAGCGGCGGCGCCGTCGACGACTTCAGCGAGCAGACCGCGGCAGCGCAGTCACTGTGCGGGTTGGGCCGGATGCACGGGATCGACTGCGCGGTGGTGGCCCAACCCGGCAGGCATGACTGGCCTTTCGCGAGCCGGGTCTTCGCCGGCGCGCTGCCCTGGCTGGCCGGACAGGTGGGCACTCCCCGCGTGGTGCGAACCTCGTTTCCGGCCGCGGCGTCGCCAACCGGCCCGAGCCGCACCGGCCAGTAGCGGGCAGGGTCAATCCGTTGCGGCGACGGCGCTTTCCTGCAGCCCGGCTCGTTCGACGCTGAGCAGGCTTTCAGTTTCATGTTCCTCCCGGTAGGCGCGCCCGCCGCCGTTGAGGCCGAAAAGCCGTTTGCTCCAGAGCAGCCAGATGACGGCGACGATGTTGACCAGCAAGGCGCTGATCCGCAGGACCGTCAGCTTCTCGCTCAGCTCGTAGATCTCCAGCGGCAGGAAGACGCTGGTGGCGATCACCGCGAAGTACTCGCCCCAACGCTGCATGACCCACAACCCGACGGCCTCGACCAGTTCGATCAGGGCGTAGCCCACCAGCGCCAGGGCGATCAACAGCAGGGTCGACGAGGACAGCTGCAGTGCGCTGCTGATGTGGTGCAAGATCTTCGAGTCGTCAGGATTCCAGCCGATCTGGTTGCCCAACGGCCGAAGCAACGGCAGCTCGGAGTCGAAGACCTGCTGCCACCGCTGACGAGACCCACGGACCTTGAGCACCCCGGCCGCCACCGCCAGCACGATCAGACACCGGACCGCGCGTTCGACGGCGAGCGCGCGCATCAGCGTGCGGTCGCGCAGCATCCGCCCGCGCGGAATTTCCGGCGCCGTGTTCGCCGGGCCGCTGCCCCGGGGCGGACCGACAACGAACGTCTCGCAGCGCAGACAGCGCCATGCCTGCCCGGCCGGCGTTTCGGCGGTCAGGCGCTCCCGCAACTCGGGTTCGTCGGGGGCGAACGTCGCGTGCCCACGCAGGCCGCAGGACCGTAGAGCAAAATCCACCATGGCAAAACGCTAATGTCGGCGTGCGGGACTTCGCAGGGCGGGTCCGCCGCGGTGCCATGTCACCCGCGATGCTGCGGTTCGCGTGTCGCCGGTCCGGCGGGGCACTACCGTCATGGTGAGGAAGGCGGGGTGTGCGCGGCCTTGAAGGGCCGCATGGTGGCCTGAGGAGTCGGCAATGAGCGACACGGCGCGCGGGTCGCGCGTGGGGTCACAGGTCGGACCGTATTACCTCAAGCGGCTACTGGGCTCCGGTGGCATGGGTGAGGTCTACGAGGCCGAAGACACCCTGCGCGAACGGGCGGTGGCGCTCAAGCTGCTGTCGGAGACGTCGTCGCGCGACCCGGAGTTCCGCGCTCGGCTGAAGCGTGAAGCCCGCACCGCCGGACAGTTGCAGGAACCCCACGTGGTGCCCATCCACAACTTCGGCGAGATCGACGGCCAACTCTTCATCGACATGCGACTGATCGCCGGCAGCGACCTGTACAGCCTGCTGAAGCGTTTCGGGCCGCTGACCCCGCCGCGGTCGGTGGCCATCATCAGCCAGGTCGCGTCGGCGTTGGACGCCGCGCACGCCGCCGGGGTGATGCACCGGGACGTCAAACCGGAGAACATCCTGATCACTTCCGACGATTTCGCCTACCTGGTCGACTTCGGTATCGCCAGCGCCAGCACCGACGAGCGGCTCACCAAGATCGGGACCCTGATGGGCACCTGGCGGTACATGGCTCCGGAGCGGTTCACAAGTGAAACCGAGGTCACCTATCGCGCCGACATCTACGCGCTGGCGTGTGTGCTGTTCGAGTGCCTGACCGGTGTGCCGCCATACCGGGCGAACAGCATCGGCGAATACGCCAACGCCCATTTGAACGAGCCCGTCCCCCGCCCAAGCGAACAGCGTCCCGGGCTGCCCCGCGGCTTCGACGAAGTGATCGCGCGAGGCATGGCTAAACGCCCCGAGGATCGCTACGCCACTGCCGGGGATCTGGCGCGGGCCGCCCATCAGGAGCTCAGCACACCGGATCAGCACCGAGCGGTCAGCATGCTCAAGGACAGCCACGAATCCACGCTGCCCAACCTCGGCGCCGAGCAGATGCTGAGCCGGCTGCTGCCGGCCCCGCCCGCGCCGGCCGCTCCGAATCCGCCGCCGCGGGTCGCGCCGCCGGCCGCCCCGGCGCCTTTCCCGTCAAGCCGCGCGCCGGCGCCGCAGCCCACCATCACACCGCAACCGGCGCCGGCCTGGTCGCCCGCCAACGGCGGCCCGATGCATCCGCCGCCCAACTACGCCGGTGCGGTACCGTTCGCCCACCCGGTGGGTGCGGCATGGCCCTGGACCGGCCAGCCGGGTGGCGCCGGCGGACAGTGGGGCCAACCCAACACCGCGCCCGGGAATCGCCGCCTGTGGCTGCTGTTCGGCGCCCCCGCGGTACTGGCGCTGGTCGCTGTGGTGGTGCTCGTCACCTGGCTGGTCTCGCCGGATCCGGATCTGCAGGCGGTCGGCGTCACCGACCTCGACGACGGCGTGCTGGTGGGCAGTTCGGCCGCACCGACGACCATCGACGTCTTCGACGAACCGATCTGCCCGGCGTGCGGCACCTTCATCAGGTCGTCGTCGGCCGACATGCAGCAGGCGGTGGACGACCGCAAAATTGCCATCCGCTACCACCTGCTGGACTTTCTCGACGAGAACTCGGCCAGCAAGAACTACTCGACGCGGGCGGTCGCGGCCAGCTACTGCGTCGCCGCCGCCAAAGACCCCAAGGTCTACCAGGACTTCTATGCCGGCCTCTTCGCCGCCGATTTCCAGCCGCGGGAGATGGGTACCAGCGATCCGAGCGATGACGAGCTGGCCAACCTCGCGGACAAAGTCGGCGCCCCGGCGAGCGTGTCGAACTGCATCAGCTCTCAGGAGATGATGAATTCCGCGAAAAGCAAGGCGGCGCAAGGGTGGTCGACCTTGAAAGGCCTGTCGGCGACCACCGGGACACCGGCTGTCTTCAACGGCACCGAGGCAGTCGACGCCTCCAGGCCGGGCTGGGTCGAGTCCCTCGGCTGAGACCGATGGCCCGACTTCTCCTCGGGCCCCTTCTCGGCCCGCATCGTCGTCAGGCTAGGCGCTGACCCGTCGGCGCCGGTGGGACCGCTCGGGAGCCGGGGCCGAGACACCGAGCGTCTCGGCCAGGAACTTGCCGGTATAGCTTTCCGGCACCGCCGCGATGTCCTCCGGAGTTCCTTCGGCGACGACGGTGCCGCCGCCGGCCCCGCCTTCGGGTCCCATGTCGACGATCCAGTCCGACGTCTTGATCACGTCCAGGTTGTGCTCGATGACGATCACCGTATTGCCCTTGTCGACAAGCCCGTTGATCACGCCGAGCAGTTTGCGGATGTCGTCGAAATGCAGCCCGGTGGTCGGCTCGTCCAAGATGTAGACCGTGCGCCCGGTGGAGCGCTTCTGCAGCTCGGAGGCCAGCTTGACCCGCTGCGCCTCGCCACCGGACAACGTCGGCGCCGGCTGACCGAGCCGCACATAACCCAGTCCGACGTCGACCAGCGTGCGCAGATAGCGGTAGATGCCGGTGATCGGCTCGAAGAACTCCGCCGCTTCCTCGATCGACATGTCGAGCACTTCGGACACCGTTTTGCCCTTGTAATGCACCTCCAGCGTTTCGCGGTTGTACCGCGCGCCCTGGCAAACTTCGCACGGCACATACACATCGGGCAAGAAGTTCATCTCGATCTTGATCGTGCCGTCGCCCGAACACGCTTCGCAGCGTCCACCTTTGACGTTGAACGAGAAGCGGCCCGGTTGGTAGCCGCGAATCTTGGCCTCCGTCGTGGCCGCGAACAACGTCCGGATCTTGTCGAACACCCCGGTGTAAGTGGCCGGATTGGAGCGCGGCGTGCGCCCGATCGGCGACTGGTCCACGCGTACCAATTTGTCGACATGGTCCAGCCCGGTGATCCTGGTGTGCCGGCCGGGCACCTGACGGGCGCCGTTGAGTTTGTTGGCCAGCACCGCGGCCAGGATGTCGTTGACCAACGTCGACTTGCCGGAGCCGGAAACACCGGTCACCGAGGTGAGCACCCCGAGCGGGAACGACACGTCGATGCCGCGCAGGTTGTGCTCGCGGGCGCCGACGACGGTGAGCCGGCGCCGCCGGTCGACCGGGCGCCGGATCGCAGGCACCGCAATGCTTTCCGCGCCGGACAGGTATGCCCCGGTGATCGAGTTCTTGTTGCGCAGCAGCTCGGCGTACGGGCCGCTGTGCACGATCTGCCCGCCGTGCTCGCCGGCTGCCGGGCCGATGTCGACGATCCAGTCGGCGTGCGCGATGGTGTCCTGGTCGTGCTCGACGACGATCAGTGTGTTGCCCAGATCCCGCAGCCGGGTGAGGGTTTCGATGAGACGACGGTTGTCCCGCTGGTGCAGCCCGATCGACGGCTCGTCCAGCACGTACAGCACGCCGACCAGCCCGGAGCCGATCTGGGTGGCCAACCGGATACGCTGCGCCTCGCCGCCGGACAGTGTGCCGGCGGCCCGCGACAGGCAGAGATACTCCAGGCCGACGTCGAGCAGGAAGCCCAACCGGGACTGGATCTCCTTGAGTACCTGCCCGGCGATGGCCTGCTCGCGGGTGCCGAGTGTGAGCGCGCCCAGGAAGTCTGCGCACTCCGAGATGCACAGGTCACTGACCTCGGCGATGGACTTCGCAGTACGCTCCGCCCCGGATTCTCCAGTCAGCGTCACCGCCAGGATCTCCGGTTTGAGCCGCGTGCCGTTGCACACCGGGCACGGCACGTCGCGCATGAAGCCCTCGTAGCGTTCCTTCATCTGCTCGGACTCGGTCTGCGCCATCTTGCGCTGCAGGAAGGCCAGGACGCCCTCGAAGTCGGCGTAATAGGACCGGGTACGGCCGTACCGGTTGCGGTAGCGCACGTGCACCTGCTCGTCGCAGCCCTCGAGGATCGCTCGCCGCGCCTTGGCCGGCAGCTTGCGCCAGGGGGTGTCGACGTCGAACCCCATCGCTTCGCCGAGACCGGCCATCATGCGGGTGAAATAGTCGGCGGCGTGGCCCATCGACCACGGCGCCACCGCACCTTCGGCCAGGGTGAGATCGGGGTCGGGCACCACCAGGTCGGGATCGACTTCCTTACGAATCCCCAGCCCGGTGCATTCCGGGCAGGCGCCGTAGGGCGAGTTGAACGAGAACGACCGCGGTTCCAGGTCGTCAACGGCCAGTGCGTGCCCGTTGGGGCACGCCAACTTCTCGGAGAAACGCTGCTCCCGCTGATGTTCGTGCTCATGGGCTCCGTGATCCGGAAACTCCAACACCACGATGCCGTCGGCCAGCTTCAGCGCGGTCTCCACCGAATCGGTGAGGCGCTGTTTGGCAGTGGGCTTGACGGTCAGCCGGTCCACCACCACCTCGATGTCGTGCTTTTCCTGCTTCTTGAGCTTCGGCGGATCGGTCAGCGAGTGCACGACGCCGTCGACGCGCACCCGGCTGTAGCCCTGACTGTTGAGCTTCTCGAACAAGTCGACGAACTCGCCCTTGCGGGTGCGCACCACCGGGGCCAGCACCTGGAACCGGGTGCCCACTGGCATCAGCAGCACCTGGTCGACGATCTGCTGCGGCGTCTGACGGGCGATGCGGTGCCCGCACACCGGGCAGTGCGGGCTGCCGGCCCGCGCGTACAGCAACCGCAGGTAGTCGTAGACCTCGGTGATCGTCCCGACGGTCGAGCGCGGGTTGCGGTTGGTGGACTTCTGGTCGATGGACACCGCCGGTGACAGGCCCTCGATGAAGTCGACATCGGGCTTGTCCATCTGGCCCAGGAACTGGCGGGCGTACGCCGACAGCGACTCCACGTAACGGCGCTGCCCTTCGGCGAAGATCGTGTCGAACGCCAGCGACGATTTGCCCGATCCGGACAGCCCGGTGAATACGATCAGCGCGTCGCGCGGCAGCTCGAGATCGACGCCACGCAGGTTGTGCTCACGGGCTCCCTTGACGATCAGGCGGTCAGCCACGCGGTCCCCCTTCAGTCATCGCTTCCATGCTATGTGCCGGTACCGACACCCCAACCGGGGCCAGTACGGTGGCCGGTA
Source organism: uncultured Actinomycetota bacterium (assembly GCA_963767765.1). Taxonomy (GTDB): domain Bacteria; phylum Actinomycetota; class Actinomycetes; order Mycobacteriales; family Mycobacteriaceae; genus Mycobacterium. Next base: position 416,534 of record CAVYEX010000001.1, read on the forward strand.
TGCCTCGCGTCGACGACAACTACACCGGACACGTTGATCCGGGAACCGCGGCGCGCCGCACCCTTCCGGGCGCCAGCATCGTCAAGGCATCGGTCGGCCCGATGGACAACAACGCCTACCTGATCACATGTTCCCAGACCGGCGAGACCCTGTTGATCGACGCCGCCAATGACGCCGACGTCCTGCTCGATCTCGTGCGGCAGCACGCGCCCAAGCTTTCCCTGATCGTCACCAGCCACCAGCACTTCGACCACTGGCAGGCCCTCACGGCGCTGGCCGAAGCCACCGGCGCTCCGACCGCCGCCCACGAGATCGACGCCGGCCCGCTGCCGGTCGCGCCGGACCGGTTGCTGGCCGGCGGCGACACCGTGCGGATCGGTGAGCTGAGCTTCGACGTCATTCACCTGCGCGGGCACACGCCGGGTTCGATCGCACTGGCGCTCAGCGGCTCCCCCGCCGGTGACGCCACCCAGTTGTTCACTGGTGACTGCTTATTCCCCGGTGGGGTCGGCAAAACCTGGCAGCCCGGTCACTTCGACCAACTGCTTGACGATGTCACTCGCCGGGTGTTCGAGGTCTACGCCGACTCCACCGTCGTCTACCCCGGCCACGGTGACGACACGACGTTGGGCGCCGAGCGGCCCCATTTGAACGAATGGCGAGAACGCGGCTGGTAACGCAGCGGGCTGTTAGATAATCGCCTCGCGGGTCCGTCAACGTCTTATGCTGAAACGGCTGGCGACGCCGGGGACCGCTAGCGCGGAGGGTCGGATGACCGCAGCGAGCGCTTGCCGTACGTGTGGCGCCGCGCCGCGCCAGGGCGCACGATTCTGCGATGCGTGCGGTTCCCCGTTCACACCGGCTGCCGAGCACGCCGAATACAAACAGGTGACGGTGCTGTTCGCGGATGTCGTTCAGTCGATGGCAATCGCCGTCGCCGTCGGAACCGAACGACTGCGCGAGATCATGACGGAGCTGGTCAACCGGGCGGCCGCTGTCGTGCAGCGATACGGCGGCACGGTGGACAAGTTCACCGGCGATGGGATTATGGCGGTCTTCGGCGCGCCTATTGCGCTGGAGGACCACGCTTTCCGTGCCTGCCTGGCGGCGCTGGAAATCCAGGCCCGAGCCGGCGAGCTGGCCGCCGAGATCGAAGCCCGCGACGGCGTCGCCTTACTTCTGCGCATCGGCCTGAATTCCGGCCAGGTCATTGCCGGCGAACTTGCCTCGGGCACGGCGAGCTACACGGCGATCGGTGAACAGGTGGGAATGGCGCAGCGAATGGAGTCCGTCGCGCCGCCCGGCGGTGTGATGGTCAGTGAGAGCACCGCGCGGCTGGTGGAGGGCGCGGCGCTGGGTGAGACCGAGATGGTGCGCATCAAGAACCGCGACGATCCTGTGCCGGCGCGACGGCTGTTGCGCATCACCGCGTTGCCCCGGCGCACTGGTCCGTCGGATTCGACGTTGGTGGGCCGCGACTGGGAGTTGGCCGCTTTGGGGGCGATGCTGGACCGCGCGGTGGGGGGACTGGGGTGTGTGGTGGCGGTGACCGGTCAGGCCGGCATCGGAAAGAGCAGACTTGTCAGCGAAGCCGTGAATCTGGCGAAAAGTCGCGGGGTGGACGTGTTCTCTACCTTCTGCGAATCGCACGCCACCGGCATCCCGTTTCACGTGATAGGGCGGTTGCTGCGCGCCGTCGGACAGGTAAGCGGTCTGGACGATCGAAGCGCGCGGGCACGTCTGCGGGACAAGATTCCTGACGCTGACCCCCAGGACATGCGGCTGCTCGACGACCTGCTGGGCATAGCGGGTCCGGACGTAGAGCTGCCGCAAATAGACCCGGACGCGCGCCGGCGGCGGTTGACCGCGCTGATCAACACGGCGCTACTGGCCCGCAAGCACCCGGCCATCATCGTGGTGGAGGATGCGCACTGGATCGACGAGGTCAGCGAATCGATGCTCGCAGACTTTCTTCCGGTGATTCCACAGACCAACTCGCTGGTGCTGATCACCTTCCGGCCGGAATACCAGGGAGCTCTCTGGCCTGTCACCGGCGCACAGTCCGTCGCCCTCGCACCACTGAATGGGTCGGAAAGGTCAACGCTGGTAGCGGACCTGTTGGGCACCGACTCGTCAACCGGTGCGATCCGGGAGATAATCGCTGACCGCGCCGCCGGTAACCCCTTCTTCACCGAGGAAATCGCGCGGGATCTGGCTGACCGCGGCGTGCTGCGCGGAGCACCCGGCGCGTACGTGTCGACGGCGGAAATCGGAGAGGTCACCGTGCCGGCAACGCTGCAGGCGGCCATCGCCGCCCGCATCGACCGGCTGGGTCCAGCGGCCAAAAGCACGCTTTTCGCCGCAGCCGTCATCGGAACTCGCTTCAGCCCCGAGCTGCTAACGAGTCTGGCGGCGACCGCAACCATCGAAGAGCTGATCAAGGCCGAGCTGATCGACCAGGTGCGGTTCACCGCGCGGGCCGAATACGCGTTTCGGCATCCGCTGGTTCGCGCGGTGGCATATGAATCGCAACTGAAGTCCGATCGCGCGGTCCTGCACCGACGGCTCGCGGCCGCCATTGAGGCGCACGAGCCGGAATTGAGCAACCAGAACGCTGCCTTGATCGCTGAACATCTGGAGGCTGCCGGGGACTTCCATGCCGCTTACGGCTGCCATATGCGCGCCGCGACGTGGGCGACCAACCGCGACATCGCCGCGGCACGAGTGAGTTGGGACCGTGCCGGACGAATCGCCAACGCCCTGCCTGCCGATGACCCGAACCGGTCAGCCATGCAGATCGCCCCGAGAACCATGTTGTGCGCGACCGCCTACCGAGTTCGTATGACAGTCACCGCCGACCACTTCGATGAACTCCGTGCGTTGTGCGACGCCGCCGGCGACAAGGCGTCGTTGGCCATCGCCATGGCCGGACTGGTGGCCAACCGCGCGTATGAAGGCCGAATGCGCGAGGCGTCGCAGCTGGCATCTGAAGTCATGGCCCTCATCGAGTCGATCGGCGATCCGAACCTGACGGTGGGCCTGTCATTCGCGGCGATCTACGCCAAGCTGGAGACCGGCGACTTCCCTGACGTGCTGCGCTGGTCTCAGCGGGTCATCGAGCTGGCCGATGGAGATCCCGCCCGAGGTAACTTCATCGTCGGGTCGCCGCTGGCGCTCGCCGTAGTGGCCCAGGCTATCGCCCGCTATGCCATGGGTCGTCACGGATGGCGTGATGAATTGCGCCGGGGCGTCGCCATGGCCCGCACCGCCGGCCCGATGCCCTACGCCACTGTTATCACCTACGTCTACGGCGGTGGGATACCCAACGGCGTGCTGGTGGCCGACGATTCCGCGTTGGCCGAGATCGAGGATGCCCTGCGGATTGCGGAACGATCCGGCAACAACCACGCCTTCGCCCTCGCTCAATTCACGCTGGGCCTAGCGCTGGTACACCGCTTGACGGCTGCCGAGCGTGACCGCGGACACCAGCTGCTGGCGGAGGTCAGCGAAGTTTTCCGACAACGGGCATACAACCTCGCCGAATTACCGATCGTCGACGTCTACCTGGCGCGTGAGCAGGCTCGACGAGGCGATCGCGAAAAGGCTATACCGCTCATGCGCGAAGCTGTCGGCCAACTGTTCCGCGAAGGTCTGGTGCTCACGTGGGCCGTTTCTGCGACTGGTGTTCTGGTGGAGACACTGCTCGAACGCGCGGCTGACGGCGACGTAGCAGTGGCCGAAGCCGCGATCGAACGCCTGACACCCGCGCCGGCGGACGGCTGGGTGGCGCGCGACGTTGTGCTGCTGCGACTACAAGCGCTGCTGGCGCGGGCGCGCCGTGATGACGCGGCTTACCGGCAGTTCAGGGACCGCTACCGGGACACCGCCAGAGCGCTTGATTTCGACGGGCATATCTTGTCGGCCGAGGCGATGTAATGGCGGCCCAAACGCAGTGCTGCGCCTAAGCTTTGCGGGATGAAGGTCGGCATCGACTTCGGCACCACGCATACCGTTGCAGCGATCGTCGACCGCGGAAATTATCCCGTTGCCTCCTTCGACGGTGTCGATACCTGGCCGTCGCTGATCGCCGCGAACGACGGCGGTGAGCTGCGCTTCGGTCTGGATGCCGCCGCCGTTCGCCACGAGCCCGGCTGGTCGGTGCTGCGGTCGTTCAAGCGCCTGCTCAACGACGCCGGCCCGCGAACCCGCGTCGACCTTGGTGGGCGTTCCTACCGGCTGGCCGAGCTGTTCGCCCGCTTCCTGGCGCAGCTCAGAACGGATCTGCAAGAGCGCTCGAACATCGACCTGACCGGCGGCGAAGGCATCCTGGCCGCGATCAGCGTGCCGGCGAACGCGTCGAGCGCCCAGCGGTTTCTCACGCTGGATGCCTTCACCGAGGCCGGCTTCGACGTGGTGGCATTGCTCAACGAGCCGTCCGCCGCGGGTTTCGAATACGCGCACCGGTACCGCTCCACGATCACGGCCAAGCGGGAGTTCGTCCTGGTCTACGACCTGGGTGGCGGCACCTTCGACGCCTCGCTGCTCAAGATGACCGACCGGCGCAGCGAGGTCGTCGCCAGCGAGGGCATTCAGCGGCTCGGCGGCGACGACTTCGACGAGGCGATACTCAAACTGGTCCGCAGGACCGCGGCGCTGCGCCGGTTGAGTCCGGCTGCCCGCGACGTGCTGCTGGAAGAGTGCGCTAGCCGCAAAGAGTCCGTCGGCCCCAACACCCGCCGCTTCCTGGTCGATCTGTCGGCGGTGGACCGGCCGCCGTTCTGCTGCGGGATCGACGACGTCTACACCGCCTGCGCCCCCCTGGTGGACAAGACCGCCCAGGTCCTGGGCCGAGTTCTGCGCGACCCGGCCGGCGACGTGGACTGGTCGGACGTGGCGGGCATCTATGTCGTCGGTGGCGCCGGTAGCTTCCCTCTCGTCACCCGGATGCTGCGCACGTCGTTCGGCGACAAGCGGGTGAAACGATCACCGCACCCGTTCGCCGCCACCGCGATCGGGCTGGCGGTCTTCCTCGACAAAGAATCGGGTTATCTGCTGTCGGACCGGCTGTCCCGGCACTTCGGGGTGTTCCGCGAGGCCGACGCCGGCCACGACGTCACCTTCGACCCAATCCTGCCGAAGGGCATCGCGCTGCCGGGCAACGGCCAGCCGCCGGTCGTGGTCAACCGGACCTACCGTGCGGCGCACAACATCGGGCACTTCCGGTTCGTCGAATGCAGCCGCCTGTGCGGGGACCGCCCGGACGGCGACGTCACCCCCTACGATCCGGTGTGGTTCCCGTTCGACCCGGAACTACACCACGAGGCCGACCTCGCGCGCCGGCCCGTTGACCGGCGCGACGATGGGCCGGACGTGGAGGAGCGCTACGTGGTGACCGCCGGCGGCGCGGTAGAAGTCACGTTGACCACCCGCCCGGCCGGATTGACGAAGACGTTCCAGCTCACCCGGCACGCGCTCGCCAACCCGTGACACTCGGACGGGGCGGGTCAGGTCGTGGTGTGCACGATCAACACGTCGACCTTGGCCCGGCGGGACACATTGGCCGGCACCGATCCCAGCAGTCGGCCCGCGATCGTGTTGAGGCCGACGTTGCCGACCACCAGCAGATCGGCCTGCACCTCCTCGGCAAGCCCGACCAGCGCGTCGACCGGGGCACCGACAATTGACCGCTCCTCGACGTTCTTGGCCCCGGCGGCTTGCGCGCGCTGCTTCGCCTCCTTGAGGATCGCGTAGATCGGGGCCGCGCCGCGCGTCTTGTAACTCTCGCCCTTGAGGACGTCCTCGGCGCGAGGATCATCGGCGTGAGGCAGGTACGCCGACGCGACGATCAGCTTCGCGTCTGCGCCCGCCATGGAGCCCGCCTTCTCAACCGCGCGCAGCGAAGAATCCGAGCCGTCGGTACCTACCACCACGGTCCGATAGGCGCTCATTTACCCTCCCAGGTGTCGGTTGCTACGCCAACCCAAGACAGTATCGCTTCGCCGGATGCGCAGGGGTGGGATTCGCGACACACCGGCGGTCTGCCAGTAGCGCGCGGTGCGCAGGGCTACCGCGGACGATGCCGCAACACAACGAAATGCTTTGCAGCGCAGAGGGTTTCGGCCCCGCTCGTGGACCGGGTCGGGGTGCCGCAATTGTGACCTGGTTAGGCTGAATCCGCAGTGGTAACGAGGTTCACTACAGGAGCCCTACAGTGACAACCACCATGTCCGTCTCGACACTCGAGCCGCCCGCGGCGGAGGCGTTCGCCGGCGTGCCCGCCGGCGGGCCGCGCCGCGGCAGGCTGCTCGACCCGCTGGCGGTCGCCGCGCTGACCACTGCGATCAGCGCGGCCGGCGCGAGCCGGCCTTCGCTGTGGTTCGACGAGGGCGCGACCATCTCGGCGTCGGCCAGTCGCTCACTTCCGCAGCTGTGGCAGCTGCTCGGCCACATCGATGCCGTCCACGGCCTGTACTACCTGGTGATGCACGGCTGGTTCACGTTGTTCGCGCCCACCGAACTCTGGTCCCGGGCGCCTAGCTGTCTCGCGGTCGGCGCGGCCGCCGCAGGTGTCGTCGTGTTCACCAAGCAGTTCGGCACCCGGACCACCGCGCTGTGCGCCGGCGTCGTCTTCGCCGTGCTGCCGCGCACCACCTGGGCCGGGATCGAGGCCCGGCCCTATGCGCTGTCCGCGGCCGCCGCGGTATGGCTGACGGTGCTGCTGGTCGCCGCGGTGCGGCGCGACCGGCCCTGGCTGTGGTTGCTCTACACCCTGGCCGTCGTGCTGTCGATCCTGGTCAACATCAACGTGGTGCTGCTGGTGCCGGTCTACGCGGTGACCGTAGCGGTGTTGCGGCCGGGCAGAAACGCTGCCCTGTGGTGGGCGTTGAGCTCAGCCGTTGCCGTCGGGAGCATGACGCCGTTCATGTTCTTCGCCCACGGCCAGATCCGTCAGGTCGCCTGGATTTCGCGGGTCAACTGGCACAACATCCTCGACGTCGCCCAACACCAATACTTCGACAACAGTGTCCCGTTCGGGATTCTGGCGGCGCTGGTCATCGTCGCCGCGGTGGTGGCCCGACTGGCCGGTCGATCGGCACCCGGTGGTGAGGTCGGACGGCTGCTGCGCATCTGTGTCGCGTGGATGGTGCTTCCTACCGCTGTCAGCCTGATCTACTCGGCGGTCAGCAAGCCCGTCTACTACCCGCGCTACCTGATCTTCACTGCCCCGGGGATGGCCGTCGTGCTGGCGGTCTGCGTCGTGACGGTCGCCCGTCGCCGGGTTGCCCTGACGGTTGTGCTGGTCGCGTTCGCCGTTGCCGCGACGCCGAACTACCTGTTCTCGCAGCGCACGAGGTACGCCAAAGAGGGCTGGGACTACAGCCAGGTGGCCGATGTCGTCACCGCGCACGCGGCGCCCGGCGACTGCCTGCTGCTGGACACGGTGTTCTGGGCGCCCGGACCGATCCGGGCGCTGCCGGCGACACGACCGGCGGCTTTCCGCGATCTGGTCGACGTCGGCCGCGGTCCGCGTGCCGCGCAGCACGGAACGCTGTGGGACGGACAGATGTGGGTGTGGCAGGTCACCGATCGGCTGAAGAAATGCCGCGCGGTCTGGACCATCTCGAGCCGGGACAAGACGCTGCCCGAGCATCAAAGCGGCCGCTCGGTGCCGCCCGGCCGGCTGTTGGGCCGAACGGCTTCCTACCAGTTCGCCGCCAAACTCGGCTTCCGCATCGTCGAGCGCTGGCAATTCCACCGCGCACAGGTGGTCAAGTCGACCCGCTGAACTGAGCGCTAGCGGGCCTGGCCGTACCGCGGGCCGAAGATTCCGGGCGGATACACCCCGGCGGCGAGCACCGCCGCGCGAATCGTCCCGGCGAATCCGACGAGCTCCTCGGTTTCGCTCGCGGACAGGCCCCGCCATGGCGAAAAACCCAGCTCGTCGGTGCGATCTTCGATCTGCGACCGCAGCGCGGTGCCGGCGGGCGTCAGCGCACCGTCGGCGCCGAGGACCCCGCGCGAGGCCAGCGTCTCGGTCGCCGCAGCCCACTCCTCGTGACTCCAGCCTCGCAGCCCGCGGGCGACCTCGGGATCGAAGCCGATGCCGGTGGCGGTATGGGTGATCAGGGCCTGCAAGCCGGTCAGCCCGCTCGTCACCAACGCGGCGATGTGGCCGTCGCCGCGGTACTCGCGCAGCAGCGTGATCGCATGCCACAACGCCACCACCGGCGTCTCCGGCCACGGCAGCCCGGCGTGACCGGCGTACAGCGGCCGGCCGGCGACATCCGGAACCGACTCCGCGACCTGGCGCAGCAGAGTCGCCGCCCGCGCGAGGTCGGGCGAGCCGGCGAGGTGTTCACCGAGCACGCGGGGCAGGGCCGTCGCGACGATCTGGTAGCGCACCTGCATCACCTGGGCCGGCGACGACACCTGCCATGCGTGCGGGATCGCCGCCCCCACCAATCGCGGGCTGAAGTTGTAGAACGTCGCGGCGACGACATTCGCTGAGACCGCGCCCATCGGCGCCGCCCGGCCGGCGAAATAATGGGTGCGAGGATTCAGCCCGATTTCGCCGAATTTCTCGTTCGCGTCGGGGACGAAGTACACCACCGAATGCAGGGCGTCGAGCGCCCGGGTCAGCCGCCCGGCGGCGAAGGCGTCCACCCCGCTGACCTTAGACGGCGGCTCGGCGCTGACGATGCCCGGAGCGGTAGGACCCCAGCGCACCGAGAGCGGCGAGCACGGCGAACACGCCGAACAGCCAGCGGGCCGCGCTGACGTCAGCTCCGGCGCTGTTGACCACCACACCGGCCAGGCCGGCTCCGAAAGCCCCGGTGATCAGCTGCACGGTGTTGATGGCGGCCGCGGCGGCGGTGCCCTCGTCGGCGTCGACTCCGGACTCCATCGCCCAGGCCGACAGGTGCGGCCAGGCCATCCCGATGCCGATTCCGGTGGTCAAGAGGGCCAGCACCCACAAAGCGACGACGCCCGGTGTGGCGTCGGCCATCTGGGTGGCAGCGCCCAGTGCCAGCCCTAGCGCCATCACCAGCGGCGCCGCGGCGACGACACGCGCGGTCAGGCGGGCCCTGCTCACCGACGCGCTGACGATTTCACCGGCCGTCCAGCCGATCGCCAGCGCGGCGCCCAGGAACCCGGCCGCCAGCGGCACCAGATGGGCCAGCCGTTGCCCGAACAGCGGGACGTACATGTCGGTCATCGCGACGGCCATCAGCAGGCCCATGGTCAGATAGATCCACTTGAGCGGACCCGCCCCGAACACGCTGGGGGGCAGCACCTGAACCGACCCGCGCCGGTCCAGGACCAGGAAACCGGCCACCAGAACGACGCTGACCGCCAGCAGTCCGGCCCTCGCCGACCCGCTGTGCGGCACCGCGGCCAGACTCACCGCCACGGCGGCAACACTGAGCAACAGCAGCGACCGCAGCGGAATCCTGCGTTCCGGCGCGGAGTCGTGGTGGGCGGCGCGGCCGGCCGGCAGGACCCGAGGGACCATCACGGCCCCTACCGCGGTCAGCACCGCGACCCCGCCGAACGCGTAACGCCACAACCCGAATTGCGCGAACACCCCGCCGATCGCCGGCCCCACCACCGTCGCGACACCCCAGATCGCCGCCACCAGCGCCGACGCCCGCGTCCACAACGACCGGGGCAGCGCGGTGTTGATGATCGCGTAGCCCAGGCCGGTCAACAGGCCGCCGGCGGCGCCCTGCAGGGTGCGTCCCACCAGCAGCACCGCCATGTCCGGCGCCAGCGCACATACCAGGCTGCCGAACCCGAGCACGGCCAGTCCCATCAGGTACGACGCCCGGGCCCCGATCCGCAGCAGCGCCGGGTTGACCGTCGTCGCCGCGATTACCGACCCCACCAGGTACAACGTCGTCACCCAGGCGTACAGCCGCTCGCCGCCGATCTCGGCGACAGCGTTCGGCAGCAGGCTGACCGTGATGAACTCGTTGACGGCATACAGCGCCACCCCGCCTGCCAGCAGCGTGGAGGTACCCAGGAAGCGCCCGCCCAGCAGGTCGCGCCAGCCGCTCGGGGCTTCGATGGTGCTCGTCACGTCGTTCACGTCGGCCACGGTATGAAATCATTCCGGATCGCGGGCTCAGCGCTCCACAGAATTTTGGCCCGCGCGCCGGGTCACTTGACGCCGGCGGCGTCCATCGCGCGCAGTTCCTTCTTGAGGTCGGCGATCTCGTCGCGGAACCGGGCGGCCAACTCGAACTGCAGATCCCGAGCCGCCGCCATCATCTGGGCGGTGAGATCCTTGACCAGGTCGGCCAACTCGGCGCGCGGCATCTGGGCGGTGTCGCGGCCCTCGAACACTCCCCCGCTGACCGCCCGGCCGGGAGCTCCCTGCGCGCGCCGGCCGCGCGACGCGTTGCGGCCCGATCCGCCGATTTCGACTGCGTCGGTGTCGTCAGCCTCGCGGTAGACCTGGTCGAGAATGTCGGCGATCTTCTTGCGCAGCGGTTGCGGATCGATGCCGCGCGCTTCGTTGTAGGCGATCTGCTTGGCGCGCCGCCGCTCGGTTTCGTCGATGGCCTCTTTCATCGAATCGGTGAGGGTGTCGGCGTACATGTGCACTTCGCCGGAGACGTTGCGAGCGGCGCGGCCGATGGTCTGGATCAGGCTGCGTGAGGATCGCAGGAAACCCTCCTTGTCGGCGTCGAGAATCGAGACCAGCGACACCTCGGGCAGGTCCAGGCCCTCGCGCAGCAGGTTGATGCCGACCAACACGTCGTAGTCGCCGAGCCGCAGCTGGCGCAGCAGCTCGACCCGGCGCAGGGTGTCGACCTCGGAGTGCAGATACCGCACCCGGATCCCCATTTCCAGCAGGTAGTCGGTGAGGTCCTCGGCCATCTTCTTGGTCAACGTCGTCACCAGCACCCGCTGATCGGCCTCGGTGCGTTTGCGAATCTCGCCGATCAGGTCGTCGATCTGGCCTCTGGTGGGTTTGACCACCACCTTCGGGTCGACCAAGCCGGTCGGTCGGATCACCTGTTCGACGAACTCCCCGCCGGACTGGCTGAGCTCGTACGGCCCCGGGGTGGCCGACAGGTACACCGTCTGCCCGATCCGGTCGGCGAATTCCTCCCAGGTCAGCGGGCGGTTGTCGCAAGCCGACGGCAGCCGGAACCCGTATTCCACCAGGTTGCGTTTGCGCGACATGTCGCCTTCGTACATGCCGCCGATCTGCGGGACGGTGACATGCGACTCGTCGATGACGAGCAGGAAGTCCTCCGGGAAATAGTCGAGCAGGGTCGCGGGCGGCGAGCCCGGTCCGCGCCCGTCGATGTGCCGTGAGTAGTTCTCGATACCGGAACAGAAGCCGACCTGGCGCATCATTTCGATGTCGTAGTTGGTGCGCATCCGCAGCCGCTGCGCTTCCAGCAGCTTGCCCTGCCGCTCGAACTCGTTGAGCCGCTGCGCGAGTTCTTCCTCAATGGTGGAGATGGCGTGCGCCATACGCTCCGGCCCGGCCACATAGTGGGTCGCCGGGAAGATCCGCAGCGACTCGACTTTGCGGATCACCTCGCCGGTCAGCGGGTGCAGGTAGTAGAGCTCCTCGATCTCGTCGCCGAAGAACTCGATGCGAATGGCCAGCTCCTCGTAGGACGGGATGATCTCCACGGTGTCGCCGCGCACCCGGAACGATCCGCGGGTGAAGGACAGGTCGTTGCGGGTGTACTGCACGTCGACCAGCAGGCGCAGCAGCGCGTCGCGCGGGACCTCGGTGCCGACCTGCAACTCCACGGAGCGGTCCAGATAGGACTGCGGGGTACCCAGGCCGTAGATGCAGGACACCGAGGCCACCACCACCACGTCGCGGCGGGACAGCAGGGCCGACGTCGCCGAGTGCCGCAGGCGCTCCACATCGTCGTTGATCGAGCTGTCCTTTTCGATGTAGGTGTCGGTCTGCGCGATGTAGGCTTCCGGCTGGTAGTAGTCGTAGTACGAAACGAAGTACTCGACGGCGTTGTGCGGCAACATCTCTCGTAGCTCGTTGGCCAACTGGGCGGCCAGTGTCTTGTTAGGCGCCATTACCAGCGTGGGCCGTTGCAGGCGCTCGATCAGCCATGCCGTGGTGGCCGATTTTCCGGTGCCCGTGGCGCCCAGCAGCACGACGTCCCGCTCGCCGGCCCTGACCCGCCGCTCCAGCTCGTCGATCGCGGCCGGCTGGTCCCCGGCGGGGGCGTGGGGGCTGACCACCTCGAAGTGGCCATCGGTACGCACTGCCTGTTCGACGGCGCGGTATTCCGAGTGGGCGACCACAGGGTGCTCGGTAGCGAAAGCCATGCCCTCCAGATTAGGCGGGACCACCGACACGGACGGCGACGATGCGGGCCGCGCAGCGGTCCGCGGAGAAGCCGGACCATCAAATACGGACGGTGACGATGCGAGGGCGCACGGCGCGAAGTCGAATCGAGCTGTCGTTATTCGGCCCTGTTGCCTTTTTGGACTGGGGGCTTAGTACTTTTGGCTGGGTTCGCCGGAGCAACCCGGTTGGGCTGGAAGTCCGCCCGCGATATGTCTCCCGTCGTGTTCCTTCGGTCCCCGAGGAGCTGCCTTAATATCAACATAAACACCAGGGCAGGTAAGACGATCATGACCAGCCAGGCGCCCTCGGTGAATCTAGTTACCGCGAGGATGCCCGCCACGATCGACGACAGAAATCCTGCGGTCAGGCTGATCGCCGCATTGTGGCTCCAACCCCGTCCTCGACGTGTGACGTGGTGTTTCGCCACGCCGTAAGCGGTGATCGCAAAACCGATGAACACACTGGTCGCGTAGCTCAACAACAGGACGCTGATTGACGCCCCGGTCAGCAGCAACAACACCACGGACAGCAATCCCGCCACGACGACGCCAAGGGAAAATTCCGGCCGATGAGTGCGATCGGGAAGTGTCTGCGGCCCAGACTGGTCCTTTAAGGAACCGGTCAATACCAGAACACCCTTGAAACCGGCATTGGCGCCGGTGAACAGAATCGCCGCTGTCGCGGCCTGAACCATAGAGAAGAGAACGCTTCCGGCCAACCCCTGTCCGAAAACCGCCCTGGCAATGCCGGACAGCATCGACGGAGATTCATCTATCGACGGGGTGGCGTGCGTCACGTAAGCAAGCCAGGCCACGCCGATCAAGAAAAAGGCCAGGATGCAGGCCATCGCGGCGACACCCCGACCGGCGTTGCGGCTGCGCGGCTCGGCAAAGACGTCGACGTTGTCGGCAACAGCCTCGACTCCGGTCAACGACGAACTGCCGCCGGCGACCGCGCGCAGTACGACCAGAATCGTCGCACCCATCACCAGACCGCCGCCTTGATGAACGGGTACGCCACCAACGTGCGCGGGATCGTAACGGGGCAGGCCGCCAAGGAGTTGACGCACAACGCCGGTCACGATCATCAGTGTCATCATCACCACGAACGAATAACTGACGATCGCAGATGCCCACCCGGGTCGACGCAATCCGAGCAGATTGGCGGAGCAGATGACCAGCACCGCACAGATGGCGAACACCAGCCGGTAGGGACCCAGGGCGGGTATCGCCGACGTCAGCGCCACCGTCCCGGCCGCGCACTGCACGGCCACCGTGGCCACATAGTCGATCAGCAGCGCCGCAGCGGCGACCTGCGCCAGGTAGGGCCCGAAGTTGTCCCCGGCAGCCGCGTAGGCGCCGCCGGCTCGGTCGTAGAACCGGACAACCTGTCGGTACGACGCCGCCACGAACACCAGGATCAGCAGAGTGACAGCGGTGATCGGAAGCAACAACACAAACGCGGCCATCCCGGCCCACGGAAGCAGCGCGATCAGGATCTGTTCGGGACCGTATGCGATCGACGAGATAGCATCCGGCGAGATGGCCCCCACCGCAACGGGAGTCGCCAATCCAGAACGCGGGGCCGGCGGATGTGGCTGCGGTTGCTCCGTGCTGACGTTCGCCAAAAGCGTCTCCTGCACCAGGCGGGGCTTTGGTGCAGCGTACTCCGGGCAGGGTGTTTGCCGACGCCAGTGCGGCGGCCGTACCGGCGGGCCGTCAGCTGTGCTGGCGAGTCCACACCTTGGTGCCGGGATCGCATTGGATCAGGTAGCCGTCGTCGGACTTCGACATCGCGTACACCGGAATGTCGGGCTGGTCACACGAGGTGCCGATCGGGTGCACCCCGGCGGTGAGCGGCGCCTTGTCCCAGGTGTCGTTCTCGCACACGACCTGCTCGTTGTCGCTGGCGTCGTAGCCGAGTTTGTCGACGTCACCGCAGGTTTCGCCCAGCACCGGCGCCGAGGACGTCACGGCCGGTGCCGCCGGGATGCCGGCAACACTGGCCGGGTCGGCGATCGCAACGCCGGGCGGAACGTCGCCGATCCGGCTGGCCGTCACCGGCACCCGCAGCGTCGCCCCCTGCGCCCCGCAGTCGTTGCTGTTGACGGTCTGGATCTGCACCCCGCGCAGCGTGCCGTCGGCCTGCGGAGTGAGCGACCACACCACCATCTCGACCTGGGTGGCGGTCAGCTTCTGATTCGCCTGCCGGCATTGCACCTGGAATTGCAGCTGGCGGGGCGCACTCTGCCAGTGGCCGTTGACGAACGTCAGCGCGCCGATGTTGCCGCTGCCGCTCGTCCGGGCCGTCTGATGTTCGACGCTGTCGAGTTTGGTGCCGGCCGCACTGCAGGTGTCCGCCGAGCAGTTCGACCGGAAAGCCCACCAGCTGCTGGCCACGCCGTCGTTGCCGATCACCCCGTTCGACGTTTGCTTCGCCCGGTCGTAATCCAGCCGATAGGTCCCGTCGAGCAGGGGCGGCGGGGTGCTCGCGGCCGCACCCCCGGGTTGATTGGCCGACGCCGCGTGCAGCTGCGGCGGCGCTGTGAGTTGCGCGGCGGGTGGGTCTTGCCAGAACAGATACGACGTGGCCCAGGTGATGCCCATCGCGGCCAGCAACAGGGTGGCGACGGCCACCACCACTTTCGTCCGCAGCGAGAACCGGCGAACCGCCCCGACCGGTGACGGCGAGGTGTGGCGTCTGCGTTTGCAGGCACCCGACGCCTGCTCGCTGAAGGCCGCGGCGAAGTCTCGGCACCGGTCGAATCGGTCGTCAGGATCTTTGGCAAGCGCCTTGCACAGCACATCGTCGAGGTGTGCCAGCTCCGGCCGGTGATCGCTGAGCCGGGGCGGTGGCGCGTGCAGGTGCATGCTGATCGACTCGACTGGGTTGGCGTCCCGGTACGGCGGCGCGCCGGTGAGCAGGTGAAAGGCGGTGGCGGCCAACGCGTACTGGTCGGCCCGACCGTCCATCTTCTGACCCAGCAGCTGTTCAGGGGCGGCGTACGCGACCGTGCCGACCGCGACGTTGGTGGCGGTGAGGCCACTGACGTCGGCCAGTTGGCGAGCCACACCGAAGTCGGCGAGCAGGATTCGCTGTTCACCGACTTCGGGATGGGTGATGAGGATGTTGGCCGGTTTGACGTCGCGGTGCAGCAGTCCGCGCTGGTGGGCGTAGTCGAGCGCACCCGCGACGGCGGTGACAATCGCGCAGACGTCTTCCACCGGCATGCCGTTGCGGTGGTGTTCCTTGACGAGCCTGGACGTGTCGGTGCCTTCGACGTAGTCCATGGCGATCCACAGTTGGCCGTCGAACTCACCGCGGTCGTGCACGGCGACGATGTGCGGATGCCACAGCGTCGCCGCCAGGTCGGCTTCCCGGTTGAACCGTTCGCGGAACTCGGTGTCGGCGGCCGTGCTGTTCGTCAGCACTTTGAGCGCATCTCGGCGCGGCAGCCGCGGGTGTTTGGCCAGGTAGACGTCGGCCATCCCCCCGGAACCCAACGGCCGCAGGATGGTGTAGCCGGCGAAAGAGCTGCGACTGGTCACGGCCGGGGCCCGTTCGCCGTCGTTCGGTGCCGCGCTGGGCGCCGACCTGATCACCGGCACCCGATGCAGCAGTTGCGTGACGGCCAGTTGCGGCAGCGAGTGGTAACCCCGCCGCAGCGCAGCACGAGCCCGCTGCGGGTCGGTCCGCAACCGGCGGTTGACCTCCCAGCGCCTCGTGTTGGCGTCTACTGCATCGCGTGCATCGCGCATCGACCGTTTGCCCTCCCGCTTCGCATGATGCCGAAAGATGCGCTGGTCGTGGGCCGATGGCGGCTATGAACTAGCTATGAATCCCGTCTCGACCACCGCGAATCCGGCCTTTTTCCAGGCGTTTCGAGCGGGTTTTCCAAACATAGCGAACACACAGGCGCGTCACATGGAGGTGGCTTCGCACGCAGCTGATACTGGAAGGTGTGAGTCGACCTGCCCTGCCTGTGCTGACCATTCGCCACGATGGGTCCCAACGCACGTTCGCACCTGGTCACGACGTTGTCGTCGGGCGTGACCTGCGCGCCGACATTCGCATCATCGACCCGCGGATTTCCCGCGCCCACTTGATCCTGCGGTTCGACCAGGGCAAATGGCTGGCCATCGACAACGGGTCGGTGAACGGTACCTACGTCAACGGTTATCGCACGCCGGTGATCGACATCCACGATGGTCAGAGCATCAACATCGGCAACGCCGGCGGTCCGCGGTTGACGTTCGAGCTGCAACAGCAGCCGCAGCGGGTTGGCCGGCCGCCGGTGACCGCTCCGCCGCCGGGCACGGAGTCACCGACCACGGTCTGGTCGACGCGGCAGCCGGCGCCATCGCAAGCTCTGCCGTCGCCCGTCAACGGCGGTTCGTGGCGAAGCGGGCCCATCGCTGCGCCACCGCCGAAGAAGCGGCCGCCTCCGCCCGCTGAGTCGCGGAAGGCACCGCCGCCGCTGCGAGAAGCCGGGCCGCCGTCTGGTCTGCAACAGCGCCCCATGCCGCCGGACCCGCCGCCGCCCGCTGAGATCACCGTCGCCGACGCCAGGATGGCGCCGGCGCTGAAGCCGTCGACGGGCCAGCCGCCTCCGGAGGGCGTGACCGTGGTCAACGCCGGCTCGGGTGACGCAGCGAGTCTGGCGACGCGGTTCGTCAAGTTCATGTCGCAGCGTTCAGTACCGGAGCGGAAGGTCGCGGGCTCGGTGACGATCGGCCGCGCCGGCGACAACGACATCGTGATTCCCGACGTGTTGGCGTCCCGGCACCACGCGACGCTGGTGCTCACCCCGCTCGGCGCCGAGATCCGCGACAACAGCGTCAACGGGGTGTTCGTCAACGGAACGCGGGTCGGGTCGGCGATTTTGTCCGAAGGTGACGTCGTCACCATCGGCAACGTCGACCTGGTGTTCTCCGACAGCACCCTGGTGCGGCGCACCGAGGCCGCGACGCGCTCCGGCGGTCTGGAGGTGAACTCGGTCAACTTCCGGGTGGACGGCAAGAAGCTGCTCAACGACATTTCCCTGATTGCGAGGCCGGGCACGCTGACGTCCGTCATCGGCGGTTCCGGCGCGGGCAAGACGACCCTGGCCAGGCTGATCGCCGGTTATGCCCGCCCCAGCTCAGGCTCGGTCACGTTCGAGGGGCACGACATTCATGCCGAATACGCGTCGCTGCGCAGCCGGATCGGGATGGTCCCGCAGGACGACGTCGTGCACCGCCAGCTGACGGTGAATCAGGCGCTCGGCTACGCCGCCGAGCTGCGGTTGCCGCCCGACACCAGCAAAGCCGACCGTGCGCAGGTCGTCGCCGAGGTGCTCGAAGAGCTCGACATGACCAAGCACGCCGACACTCGGGTGGACAAGCTGTCGGGTGGTCAGCGCAAACGCGCCTCGGTGGCGCTGGAGCTGCTCACCGGGCCGTCATTGCTCATCCTCGACGAGCCGACATCTGGACTGGATCCCGCACTCGACCACCAGGTGATGATGATGCTGCGCCAGCTGGCCGACGCCGGCCGGGTGGTGATCGTGGTGACGCACATGTTGTCCTACCTGGATCTGTGCGACCAGGTGCTGCTGGTGGCGCCGGGCGGCAAGACGGCGTTCTACGGCCCGCCGGACCAGGTGGGCACCGCGATGGGAACCACCAACTGGGCCAAGATCTTCGCCAAGGTCGGTGCGGACCCGGACGAGGCCAATCGCCGGTTCCTGGCGAACAAGCAAGGCCCACCGGCTTCCAAGGCGAACGAGCCGGCCGAACTGGGCGAGCCGGTGCACACCAGCCTGCGACGGCAGTTCTCCACCATCGCCCGCCGCCAGGTCCGGCTGGTCGTCGCCGACCGTGCCTACTTCGTGTTCCTGGCGCTGCTGCCGTTCATCCTGGGTGCGCTGTCGCTGACCGTGCCCGGCACGAACGGGTTTCACGTTGCCCGCCCGGGAGACACTCCCGACGAATCCGCCCAGATACTGAATCTCATCATCCTGGCCGCCGCATTCATGGGCACGGCGCTGACCATCCGTGACCTGATCGGCGAACGCCCGATTTTCCAGCGGGAACAGGCCGCGGGGTTGTCGACCACTGCCTACTTTCTTGCCAAGACCGGCGTGTACTGCCTGTTCGCGGTGCTGCAGGCCGCGATAGCGACCACCATCGTGGTGGTCGGCAAAAGCGCGCCGACCCGGGGAGCCGTGCTGTTGGGACACGGGAACGTAGGGGCTACCACCGAGCTGTACCTGACCGTCGCCGCCACCTGTGTCGCCTCGGCGCTTCTGGGGTTGTTGCTGTCGGCGCTGGTTCGTTCCAGCGAACAGATCATGCCGCTGTTCGTGGTGTCGATCATGGCCCAGCTGGTGTTGTGCGGCGGCATGGTGCCGGTCACGGACCGGCTGCTGCTCAGCCAGCTGTCGTGGTTGGCGCCCGCGCGCTGGGGATACGCCGCGGCAGCCGCGACGGTCGACGTGCGGCACCTGGTGCCCGGATCACTGATCCCACAGGATCGGTTCTGGCGGCACACCTCTCACGTCTGGCTGTTCGACATGGCCATGCTGGCCGCGCTGTCGTTGTCTTACGGCGGCTTTGTGCGGTGGAAGATTCGGCTCAACAGGTAGGTGACCCATCCACCCGCCGAAGCGTGAGACGTTCGACCTTGCCGCTCGCACCAACACCGATCCCAAGGGGATTCCCCGCGTCGTCGACGTTTTCGCGACCCGGCCGTGGGGCTTGTACATGGCACGCCCGACCCCCGGGCGTACGCAGTTTCACTACATCGAATCCTGGCTACTGCCGTCGCTGGGACTGCGGGCCAGCGTTTTTCACTTCAACCCCGGCTACGAACGCCAACAGGACTTCTACCTCGATGTCGGCGAATTCACCGCCGGCCCGACCGTTTGGCAGTCTGAGGACCACTACCTCGACCTGGTCGTGCGCACCGGTGTCGGAACCGAACTGACCGACGTCGACGAGCTGATCACCGCGCTGCAACACCGGTTGTTGTCCAGCGAGAAAGGCGAACTCGCGATCCGGCGTGCGCTCGCCGCCGTCGACGGTCTGGCCCGGCACGGCCACAACCTGCAGCGCTGGCTGTCCGCGAACGGCATGGAGCTGAGCTGGTGCGGACCGGGCGCCTAGTGGACCTTCTCCAGTCGTAATGGGACGGGATCCGTGTCGAAAGGCGCAGAGTTTCCGCAGACCGCGGCATCCGCCGACGCCCAATAACGGCCCTTCATAGTGTCGGGGTTCCAGGAGTAGTGTGCCGTGCCCGGACCGACTCTGCCGTCACCACACTGAATCGCCCCTTGCCGATGGACATTCAGCGTCCACTGGATTTCGACGTAACGCGCCACAGCGTGCTCTGTTGACGACCGGTCGGGGAAATCCACCTGCGCACAACCGTCGCCGCATGAGGCGAATACCCACGTTTCGGCGGCGCCGCCAGGGTCTCGGGTGGCCACCTTGTAGGTACCGGTCATCTCATTCGCCGGCGGCGCAGTTGCCGACGATGTCGGCACCGAGGCCGATCTGCCTGGTCTTTGGGGCTGCGCCGGCGCACATCCGGTGTTCGTCGCGATCAGCAGTGCCGCGGCCGCTGCGACGACTACCGTCAGTCCCCGTACAGCAACCATGTCTCTCTTCTCGAACTGGACGACCAAGCAACGTGATCCGCACCGATGTGCAACACCTAGCGTGAAGGCTGCCAGCCGGCGGCGTCGGCCCACTCCCATGCAAGCCGGTAGGCGGCCCTCGAATTGTCGGTGTGCTCGCCGGGTTCGGCTTTCAGCCAGTCGACTTCCAGCAGGGCGAATTGCTGATTGGGCCAGCCATCGACCCGCAGATGAACGGCGGTCGGGCGCCCGGGATCCGCGCTGCCGTGAAACCGCTTGGCCCACAACGCGGTGTCGGCGCTGCGATCAAAGGTGTGGACCGTACTGCGCGCGTCGGGCATTGGCTCGTCACCGTTGATTTGGTCGCTGCGGGGATACCCGGCGGACAACAACGAATCCGCGAGATCATCAGCCAAATCAAGGGATTCGACGGTGACCTGGACGTCGATGACATCCTGGGCCTGCAAGCCGGGCACCGCCGTCGGTCCGACGTGGTCGACGCGCATCGCCTTGGCGCCGCAGGCGGTCGTTATACGGGCGACGATGCGCCGCGCCTGTTCCGGCCAGCTGGGGTCGGCCGTTGCCGGCTGCGGCGCCGGGAGCACCACCTGGCGGGCCGAAAGGTTCTGCGCGAAGGGGCTTATCCGGTTGTCCCATACCTCGGCGGCGCGCTGCGCCAGCGAGTCGGGAGTGCTGGAGTTGTCCAACCAGATATCGGCGACGGCGCGGCGCTCGTCGTCGCCGGCTTGAGCCGCGATCCGCGCGCGAGCGTCCGCTTCGGACATGCCTCGCTGGTGCACCAACCGCTGCACTCGCACTTCGGGATCGGCGTGCACGACCACCACCAGCGGGAAAAGCGGTGCCATCCTGGATTCCACCAGCAGCGGGATGTCCTCGACCACGACGGCGTCGGCGGCAACATCGGCGATGATCTCTTCGCGCCGCTTTCCGACCAGCGGGTGCACGATTCCGTTGAGGGCTTTACGCGCCTCGTCGTCGCGAAACGCTTTTTGCGCCAGAGCTGGTCGATCGAGCGCGCCTTCGGCGCTGAGGATATCGTCGCCGAACGTCTCCACCAGCGCCGCGAGCCCCTCGGTGCCCGGTTCGACCACCTCGCGCGCGATGACATCGGCGTCGACGACCACGCCGCCGCATCGCTCGAATGTCGCGGTGACCGAGGACTTCCCGGCGCCGATGCCGCCGGTCAGCCCGATGCGCAGCATGAATCGGGCTAGGCGCTGCCGGCGAGTTTCTCCCGCAGGGCGGCGAGTTGGGCGTCACTGGCCAGTGAGCCGCCCTTCGGTTCTTCCGACGGCGAGCCGTTGGCCGGTGAGCGATCGCTGCCACCGGTACCGGCCGCCTCGGCCGCGGCGAACTTCTCCATCTGCGCGGTGTGCATCTTGTGCCGGCGCTCGGCCTCGGCGTAGCGGGCTTCCCACTCGTTGCGCTGGGCGTCGAAACCCTCGACCCATTCGTTGGTTTCGGCGTCGAAACCCTCCGGGAAGATGTAGTTGCCCTGGTCGTCGTAGCTGTCGGCCATGCCGTACTTCGCCGGGTCGAACTCCTCGGTGTAGTCCTCGTTGGCCTGCTTGAGCGACAACGAAATCCGGCGACGCTCCAGATCGATGTCGATGACCTTGACCATCGCGTCGTCGCCGACGGCGACCACCTGGTCAGGAACCTCGACGTGGCGCTCGGCCAGCTCGGAGATGTGCACCAAGCCTTCGATGCCCTCCTCGACCCGCACGAACGCACCGAACGGCACCAGCTTGGTGACCTTGCCCGGCACGATCTGGCCGATGGCGTGGGTGCGGGCAAAGTGCCGCCACGGGTCTTCTTGGGTTGCTTTGAGCGACAACGAAACTCGCTCGCGATCCATGTCCACGTCGAGCACCTCGACGGTGACCTCGTCGCCGACCTGCACCACCTCGGAGGGGTGGTCGATGTGCTTCCAGGACAGCTCGGAGACGTGCACCAGGCCGTCCACCCCGCCGAGGTCGACGAACGCGCCGAAGTTGACGATCGACGACACCACACCTTTGCGGATGGCGCCCTTCTGCAGCTGATTGAGGAATTCGCTGCGCACCTCGGACTGGGTCTGCTCCAGCCAGGCTCGCCGGGACAGCACCACGTTGTTGCGGTTCTTGTCCAGCTCGATGATCTTGGCTTCGATCTCTTTCCCGATGTAGGGCTGTAGGTCACGCACCCGGCGCATCTCCACCAGTGAGGCGGGCAGGAAGCCGCGCAGCCCGATGTCGAGGATCAGGCCACCCTTGACGACCTCGATGACGGTGCCCTTGACGGCCTCGTCCTGCTCCTTGAGCGCCTCGATGGTGCCCCAGGCGCGCTCGTACTGTGCGCGCTTCTTGGACAGGATCAGCCGGCCCTCTTTGTCCTCCTTGGTGAGCACCAGGGCTTCGACTTTGTCCCCGACCGACACCACCTCATGCGGGTCGACATCGTGCTTGATAGACAGCTCGCGGGAGGGGATGACCCCTTCGGTCTTGTAGCCGATGTCGAGCAGGACCTCGTCCCGGTCCACTTTGACGATGGTCCCTTCGACGATGTCGCCATCGTTGAAGTATTTGATCGTTTTGTCGATGGCGGCGAGAAAGTCCTCGGGCGTGCCGATGTCGTTGACGGCTACTTGCGGCGAGGTGACGGTGGGACTCGGCATATTGTTGGGTTGCTCCGGACAGGTCGGGTCGTAGGGACAAAAGCATTGATGTGTTCGATCGCCCGGCTCCTCTTCAGTGCGCTGCGCGCTCTGCGTCGTCGTCCGAGCTACCTGTCGAGGCTACTCGACTGCCCACACGCTGGCCAAACCCGGTCAGCGGATTCCGCTGCCGTGAGGGACTGCCCGGCGGCGCTCAGAACTTGGTGATCAGCGCCACCCCGCCGATCATCAGCACACCGCCGAGGGCACGCCAGACCGTGATCGGGTGTGGGTCAACCCGCAGCCAGCCGAAATGGTCGATGACCAGCGACATCACCAGTGCCGAGGTGACCGTGACCCCGATGAACGCGCCGGCCCCAACCTTGTTGACCAGCGTGAGGCCCGCGTAGACCTGGACGGCGCCGACCAGACCCCCGATCACCGCCCACCACGGCATCGACGCGATGTCTTTGCCGGTCGGAAGCGGTTTGGGCACGATCATGAATGCGGCGACGAAGAAGATGGTGATCAGCGCAAACGACACCGCAGACGCCAGCCACGGGTTGATCAGGTGCTTGAACAGTTGCCCATTCATCGCGGCTCCGCAGGTTTGCAGCGCGCCGCCCAAGATGATGAATGGGACGATCCAGCCGGCGTTCATAAGCCTCCTCGGTTGGCGTGCCGTGACCCCTCAGTGCGCCGCGGTGTCCCAGCTGCGCCCGTAGCCCAGTGAGACCTCCAGCGGCACGTCCAAGGGATAGGCGCCGCACATCTGCTCGCGCACCAGCGTCTCGAGCTGCTCCCGCTCCCCCTCGGCGACCTCGAACAGCAGCTCGTCGTGCACCTGCAGCAGCATTCGCGACGCCAGCCCGGCTCGCTCGAGGGCCTTGTCGACTTCGATCATGGCAACTTTGATGATGTCTGCCGCGCTGCCCTGAATCGGTGCGTTGAGCGCCGCCCGCTCCGCCGCTTCGCGGACCTGGCGATTGCTGCTGTCCAGCTCGGGCAGGTAACGCCGGCGCCCGAGCACCGTCGAGGTGTAGCCGTCCTTGCGGGCCTGTTCGACCACCGCCAGCAGGTAGTCGCGCACCCCACCGAACCGGGCGAAGTAGGCATCCATCTGGACTTTCGCCTCATCGGTGGAGATCTTCAGCTGCTGTGCCAGCCCGTAGGCGCTCAACCCGTAGGCCAAGCCGTAGGACATCGCCTTGACGCGGCGCCGCAGTTCACCGGTCACCTCCTCGATCGGCACCCCGAAGGCTCGCGAGGCGACGAAAGAGTGCAGGTCCTCTCCGGTCCGGAACGCCTCGATCAGGCCTTCGTCGCGGGACAGGTGCGCCATGATCCGCATCTCGATCTGGCTGTAGTCCGCCGTCATCAGCTCCGCGTAGCCGGTGCCGATGACGAACGCGTCGCGGATGCGGCGGCCGGCGTCGGTGCGGATCGGGATGTTCTGCAGGTTGGGCTCGGTCGACGACAGGCGTCCGGTCGCGGCGATCGTCTGGTTGAACGTGGTGTGGATGCGACCGTCAGCTGCAGCCGAACTCAGCAATCCGTCGACGGTCACCTTGAGCCGGGTGGCGTCGCGATGGGCCAGCAGGTGCTGCAGGAACGGATGGCCGGTCTTCTCGAAAAGTCCCTGCACAGCGTCCGCATCCGTGGTGTAACCGGTCTTCGTGCGCTTGGTTTTCGGCATTTCCAGCTCGTCGAACAGCACGACCTGCAGCTGTTTGGGCGAGCCGAGGTTGATCTGCTTGCCGATCACCGCGTAGGCGGCTTCGGCCGCGTCGCGGATCTGGTCACCGAATTCGCTTTGCAGCGCGGTCAATTGGCTTACGTCCACAGCGATGCCGGCGGCTTCCATCCGCGCCAGCACACCCTGCACCGGCAGCTCCATCTCGGCGAGCAGCGGCTGCGAGTCGATGCGCGCCAGTTCGGCGTCCAGCGCCTCGGCCAGGTCCACCACCGCGCGGGCCCGCAGGATCACGGTCTGCACCGCCTGGTCGTCTTGACTGCTCCAGTCGTCCACGTCGTCTAGCAGCGAGAGTTGCTGCTGCTCGGACGTTTCCGCGCGTAGCTCGCGCCGCAGGTAGCGCAGCGACAGGTCATCGAGGGTGAAGCTGCGCTGCCCCGGTCGCACCAGGTAGGCGGCCAGCGCGGTGTCGGAAGAGACGCCGTTCAGCGTCCATCCCCGTCCGGTGAGATCGTGAATGGCCAGCTTCGCCTCATGCAGCGCTTTGGGTCGGGTGTCGTCGGCCAGCCAGGCGCCCAGTGCGGCCTCGTCGTCGGGCATCAACGTGGTGGTGTCGATGTAGGCGCCGTCGCCGTCGGCGGCGGCGATCGCCACTGCCGTCGCGTCGCCGTCGTAGGGCAGGTGGGTGCCGACGACGGCCAGCCCGGAGCGGCGCCGGTCGCCGGTGTGCTCGGCCAACCACTGCGCCACGGTGCCCGGCTGCAGCGCCGCGCCGCGCACGTCGAATCCTTCGTCGACCTCCGGTTCGACCGCGGCCAGCGTTTCGAACAGCCGGTCGCGCAGCACCCGGAACTCCAGATGGTCGAACAGCCGGTGGATTTCGTCGCGGTCCCACGGCTGCACACGCAGCGTGTCCGGGGTCTGCGCCAGCGGCACGTCGCGCACCAAGTCGGTCAGCTCGCGGTTGCGCACCACGCTGGCCAAGTGTGCGCGCAGCGCATCACCGACTTTGCCGCGCACCGAGTCGACGTTGTCGACCAGCGACTGCAGCGAGCCGTATTCGGCGATCCACTTCGACGCGGTCTTTTCGCCCACGCCCGGTATGCCGGGCAGGTTGTCGCTGGGGTCGCCCCGCAGCGCCGCGAAGTCGGGGTACTGGGTGGGTGTCAAACCGTATTTCTCGACGACGGCCTCCGGTGTGAAGCGGGTGAGCTCGCTGACGCCTTTGCGTGGATACAGCACGGTCACGTCGTCGCTGACCAGTTGCAACGAGTCGCGGTCACCGCTTACCACCAGCACCCGATAGCCTTCGTGCTCGGCCTGGGTGGCCAGCGTCGCGATCAAGTCGTCAGCTTCGAAGCCGGGCTTGGCAAGCACCGAAATACCTAGAGCGACAAGAACTTCCTTGGTGATATCGATCTGGCCGTGAAATTCGTCGGGAGTCGTCGAGCGGTTCGCTTTGTATTCCGGGTAGCGGTCGGAGCGGAAAGTCTGGCGCGACACGTCGAACGCGGCGGCCACATGCGTCGGTGCCTCGTCGCGCAGCAGGTTTATCAGCATGGCGGTGAATCCGTAGACCGCGTTGGTGGTCAGCCCGCCCTGGGTCTTGAAGTTCTCCGCCGGCAGCGCGTAGAACGCGCGGAACGCCAGCGAATTGCCGTCCAACAGCATCAGCGTCGGTTTCTGGTCGGCGGATGGCCCGGCTTGGCTCTTGGCGCCGGCGGTCCTCGCTGGGCTCACGGCCTCAACTCTAGGCATCCGGTCCGACACCCAGCACCGGGCACCAAACTGGAACACGTTTCAGTTTCGCCGTCCTCGACGCTAAGCTGACGTGGTGCCAGCAGCGACCCGCCGGGAACCGGCGATCGACGGATGGTTCGCCACCGACGATGCCGGTGCGGCGCATCTTATCGGCGGCAAATGCCCGCAGTGCGGCACGTATGTGTTCCCGCCACGGGCCAACAACTGCCCCAATCCCGGCTGCGACGGCGATGAGCTCCAACAGGTCCCGATGTCGCGACACGGCACGCTGTGGAGCTACACCGAAAACCGTTATGCCCCGCCGCCGCCCTATCCGTCACCGGACCCGTTCTCCCCGTTCGCGGTTGCCGCGGTCGAATTGGCCAACGAGGGGTTGATCGTGCTCGGCAAAGTGGTCGACGGCACGCTGGCCGACGATCTGAGAGTCGGCATGCGGATGGAGCTGACGACCATGCCGCTGTTCACCGACGACGAGGGCGTCGAGCGCATCGTCTACGGGTGGAGGCGCGCCGACGACGATGCAGAGCGCGGGGGCGCCCCAGCGAAGCGAGGGGACTATGAGGAGGAGCGGCGCCAAATGAGGACCGCTGATGAGTAGCGCAGAACCGGTGTACATCCTCGGCGCCGGGATGCACCCGTGGGGCAAGTGGGGCACCGACTTCACCGAGTACGGGGTCACCGCGGCGCGGGCTGCGCTGAGCGAGGCCGGCCTGGACTGGCGGCAGATTCAGTTGGTGGCTGGCGCCGACACCATCCGCAACGGCTACCCCGGCTTCGTCGCCGGCGCGACGTTTGCGCAGAAGCTGGGCTGGAACGGCGTGCCCGTCAGCTCCAGTTACGCCGCCTGCGCCAGCGGCTCACAGGCGCTGCAAAGCGCGCGCGCGCAGATTCTGGCCGGTTTCTGCGACGTGGCGCTGGTGATCGGCGCCGACACCACGCCGAAGGGGTTTTTCGCCCCGGTCGGCGGCGAACGCCGCAACGACCCGGACTGGCAGCGGTTTCACCTGATCGGTGCCACCAACCCGGTCTACTTCGCGCTGCTGGCCCGCCGGCGCATGGACCTCTATGGCGCCACTCTGGAGGACTTCGCGCAGGTCAAGGTAAAGAACGCGCGTCATGGCCTGCAGAACCCCAACGCCCGGTTCCGCAAGGAGACGTCGATCGACGATGTGCTGGCCAGCCCCGTCGTGGCCGAGCCGCTGCGGCTGCTGGACATCTGCGCCACCTCCGACGGCGCGGCGGCGCTGATCGTGGCCAGCGCGGCGTTCGCCCGCCAGCATCTGGGTTCGCTCGAGGGCGTGCCGTCGGTGCGCGCGGTCAGCACGGTCACCCCGCGCTACCCGCAGCACCTGCCCGAGTTGCCGGACATCGCAACCGATTCCACCGCGGTGGTGCCGGCACCGGATCGGGTCTTCAAAGACCAGATCCTCGACGCCGCCTGGGCGGAGGCCGGTGTCGGTCCGGAGGATCTGAGCCTGGCCGAGGTCT
This sequence comes from uncultured Actinomycetota bacterium, assembly GCA_963767765.1. Taxonomy (GTDB): domain Bacteria; phylum Actinomycetota; class Actinomycetes; order Mycobacteriales; family Mycobacteriaceae; genus Mycobacterium. The sequence goes on from CAVYEX010000001.1 coordinate 444,093, forward strand.
ACGACCTTTCCACCGCGCTCGAGTTGGACTGGTACGAGCATTTGGGGCTGTGCGGGAGAGGCGAGGCCGAGGCGCTGCTGCGCAGCGGTGCCACCGCTATCGGCGGCAAGGTTCCGGTCAACCCGTCCGGCGGGCTGGCCTGCTTCGGCGAGGCGATTCCCGCCCAGGCCATCGCGCAGGTCTGCGAACTCAGCTGGCAGCTGCGAGGCCGGGCCACCGGCCGTCAGGTCGACGGCGCGAAGGTCGGCGTCACCGCCAACCAGGGTCTGTTTGGGCACGGCTCGTCAGTGATCGTGGCCCGCTGAGCCGTGCCGCACGTCAAGGGCCGGCGCCGGCGTCGAGACTGCGGCTAGGGCGGGCCAGCGCGCCGAAAGGGCGCCGCGAACGCAGGGTCGACGCCGTCAGCGCAGTCTTGACGGGCTGACACGGGGCCTCGGGGCAGACTCAGGCGTCCTTGGCAGGGTCAAGGGTCTCCAGCACCACTTCGGCGACGCGCTTCATGGTGGTCCGCCGGTCCATGGCGGCGCGCTGAATCCACTTGAATGCTTCCGGCTCGGTCATACCTTGATTGGCCTGCAGCAAGCCTTTCGCCCGCTCGATGAGCTTGCGCGTTTCCAGCCGGTCGGACAGGGTGGCGACTTCGCGCTCCAGGGCCGTGATCTCACCGAACCGGCTGACGGCCAGCTCGATCGCCGGAATGAGGTCGCTGATGGAGAACGGCTTCACCAGGTACGCCATCGCGCCGGCGTCTCGCGCGCGTTCCACCAGATCGCGCTGGCTGAACGCGGTCAGCACGACGATCGGTGCGATGCGTTTGCTGGCGATTTCCGAGGCAGCGTCGATGCCGTCTCGGCGGGGCATCTTCACATCCATGATCACCAGGTCCGGCTTGTGCTGCTCGGCCAGTTCGACGGCTTCCTGGCCGTCACCCGCCTCCCCGACAATGTGGTAGCCCTCTTCGCGAAGCATCTCGGCCAGGTCCATCCGAATGAGCGCCTCATCTTCGGCGATCAGAACACGGCGGCCGTTGGCATCGTCGGTCGTGGGGCGGGTCATGCTGACATTGTCCCGCGCGCGGCGCCGATCAGCGACCGCGGGGCTGATCGTCGGCGCAGCGCTACTCATCCTCTATGGTGAAAGGCCCGAAAAGCCCTCGTATCCCAACTGGCAGAGGAAACGGACTCAAAACCCGTCCAGTGTGGGTTCGAATCCCACCGAGGGCACCGCTCGACGCAATCAGACGCTAGCTGTCTCGGCGCGACGGGGACCACCAGCCCGACACCACATCGTCAAGTGCGCCGCTCCGAGCGGCGGACGTCAAGTGCGCCGCTCCGAGAGGCGGACGGGAGGAGTGAGGTGCGCTATCCCGCGCAGAATCCACGGTGTGCGTCTTGCCATCAACGCCACGGCGCGGTCCGAGCGGCGCATCGCAGTCATGGGTCCGGGAGTGGGCGTTGACGCCAGTTCCGCCTCGGCCGATCCGGCCTCAGGACCGTGACGACTGACCGCTAGGAGTTGCCAGGTGCCGGGCACACCGCGCAGTTCGACGCTGTCGCGGTCCTCGAATCCCGTTCCGGACCCGATTACCAGGTCCCGGACGGTATGGGAGACCAGAATGTCGCCCGCTCCGGCATGGCCGAGGATTCGTGCGGCGATGTGTACCGCAATCCCACCGATGTCGGTGTCCAGCAACTCGCATTCGCCGGTGTGAATGCCGGCGCGGAGCTGGATCCGTCCCGAACACCTGATATGCCAGGCTCAGTTCGCCGCATTATGCGTAGAGCGTCTCCGGCACGCCATGAGCGTACTGCTGCCTTCGGCACCGACGACTGACTGTGGCGCAGCATCTCGCCCCTTTCGGGACCCTCTCAATCGAGCGGCGTAGCAAATTTCCCTGGCGGTCTCGCCGACCATCTCCCTGACCAGTTAGGCTTTTGCCGTGGTGGCGAAGAAGTGCGGTGCCACACGCGCACGGGCAGCCGGTGCATCGCGGACGCCGAACTGCGTCGCGGCAGTGCGGGAGCAACCGCGTGCCCGCAGCCAGCATTACGTCGACAATGTCGCTCGACGACTGCAGCTGCTCACCATCAACGCGTGGATGGCGGTGTTGGTGTGCGTAGGCTTCTGGATCGTCGGGGTCTTCGCTGGAGCGGGATTCTCAGCGCCCCAAATCATCGACATTCTCGCCGCCTTGACCTTCGCGACGGTGCCATGGCTGCACCGCTTCGGTGAACTGACGGCGCCGCTCACCTTCGTCGCTGCCTCCTATGTGTCGATCGTCGCGATCTCGTGGAATGTCGGCACCGGCTCGGGGCTGCAGTTCTTCCTGTTGGTGACGGCTTGCCTAGTGGTGCTGCAGCTCGGCATTGAGCACATCGCGCTGGCGGCTTTCTTGGCCGCTCTCGGGGCCGGACTGGCGATTTCTCTGGAATTTCTCGTGCCGCGGGACACCGGGGTGCAGCCCCACTGGGCCACGTCACTGGGCTTTGGCATGTCGGTCGTCTCCGCGTGCGCGCTGGTCGTCGTGACGATGTGGTACGCGATGCGCGGAATAGCGCGCGCGGAAGCCGCCATGGAAGTGGAGTACCACCGGTCGGAGGCCTTACTGGGCAACATGCTGCCGGCCAGCATCGCGGCTCGACTGAAAGACCCGGCCCGCAACATCATCGCCGACAAATACGACGACGCCTCAGTGCTGTTCGCCGACATCGCGGGGTTCACCGAGCGCGCCAGCACCACCGCGCCCGCCGACCTCGTGCAGTTCCTGAATCGGCTCTACAACGACTTCGACGCTTTGGTCGACAAGTACGGCTTGGAGAAGATCAAGGTCAGCGGCGACTGCTACATGGTGGTCAGCGGCGTGCCGTGGCCGCGGCGCGACCATGTCGAGGCGCTTGCCGACCTTGCGCTGGATATGGCCGACGCCGTAGCAGGGCTGCAAGACCCGCACGGCCGGCCGGTACCGCTTCGGATCGGGCTGGCCTCGGGCCCGGTAGTGGCCGGCGTAGTCGGCTCACGCCGGTTCTTCTACGACGTGTGGGGTGACGCGGTCAACGTCGCGTCGCGGATGGAGTCCACCGACACCGCCGGACGTATTCAGGTGCCGCAGGCGGTGTACGAGCGGCTGAAGCCCAACTTCGTGCTACAGGAACGCGGCAGCGTCGACGTCAAGGGCAAAGGTGTGATGCGCACGTGGTATCTGGTCGGCCGTAGGTCGCCGGCTCCCGTGGCAGAAATGGCGGTCGAGGAGACGCAGACCGCCGGCGTCTGATTGTCAGCAGCTCCCCGTGCAGTGACCCATGTGGGACAATTTGCTGATGCAACCGACATCTGTCCCAACTCTGTTGCCGCATCTGTGGAAGTCGACGCTGGTCTCCGGGCTCCTGACCCTGGCCTTGGGCGTTCTGATCCTGGCCTGGCCGGGCCGAACCATCGTCGTCGCAGCGATCGTGTTCGGCGCGTATCTGCTGATATCCGGCATCATCCAGGTTGTCTTCGCGTTCAGCCTGCACGTCTCGGCGAGCGGGCGGGTGCTGCTGTTCATCAGCGGGGCGGCGTCGCTGATTCTGGCAGTGCTGGCGTTTCGCCACTTCGGACAGGGCGCGGCGATTCTGCTGCTGGCCATCTGGATCGGGGTCGGCTTCGTCTTTCGCGGGGTGGCGACCACCGTGTCGGCCATCAGTGACCCGACCGTGCCCGGCCGGGTTTGGCATGTCGTCATCGGCGTGCTCAGCCTGTTGGCGGGCATGGTGATGATCGGCTCACCGCTCACATCGCTGGGACTTCTGGCCATCGTCGTCGGGAGCTGGTTGGTGGTTCTCGGTGTCTTCGAGGTGGCGTCGTCGTTCGGTATCCGCAACGCGTCCAAGCGATTGGGCACGATCCGGTCGACGGAGGAAACCTCGCTGGGCACCGCCTGACGCCGCGTCAGAGGCGGCGGCGACGCGGCATGAACTCCAGCGTCAACAACACGCACAGCAACGGAATCGACTGGGTCAGGCGCACCAGCACATAGCGCCGCTCGCCGAGGGCATGGAACTTACGCAGGTATCGGTACAACGACTCCAGCGCAATGAGCGGATCCAGGAGATGGATCAACATCTGGAACAGCCGCTGCAGAGTGCTTGGGTGCTTCTCGTCGAAGATGTCCGGGAATGCGGCGAAAGCCAGCGATAGCCGTTGTGCGCCAACAGATTTGCTTGCCAACGCCATATCCACGCTGAGTCGCTCGTCCAGCCCGTTCGGCGCCCGGGGGCGGCGCCACGGCACGTCGAAGCTGACATCGCTTCCGCCCCCGGCGATCGCGTAACGGTGAAAGCCCTGAACTCGCCCTCGCGCGTCCCTGGCGATGATGAGTTGCATTCCCGGGTAGCGACCTTCCAGCACGCCGTCGAGGTTCATCGCAAATCCTCGGTCGCTATTTGCCCCGCGCGGCGATGCCCGTACGACTTCGGTCAACTCGGCCAGCCGCGAAGCGTCGAGTTCCTGCTCGGCCACGATCTCGGTCGTGATACCGCGGTTGTGGGTGCGCGCGACTGCTTGACGGAGGTTACGGAAACGGCGACCCGCCATCTCGAAACTCGGCAAATCGATCACGACGTCTCGGCCGACAGGTATCGCCCGCAGCGACTGTCCGAGCACCGGCCGATCGCTCCAAAGCATCAGTCTGCGCTCGCTGCAGCAGAGCACAATCACCCGCCAGCCGCGGTTACGGCACATCGTGGCGAAGTCGGCGACCAGATCAGGGAATTGCGTTTCATCGCCGACCGGGTCTCCACTCACCACCGCGTATCCGAACCGCGTCCGGTATGCCAGCGCTGCGTTGCCGTCAGCGCTGAAGTGGAAACACTTGCCGGACTGCATCGCGAACGGCGCCAGCGGGTCTCCGCTGGTCCGATCGATCAGTGTCCACACGCGAGGGAGGTCAGCGGGCCGGGGCCGCGCTGATGTGGGCCACATCAAGGCCAAGCCCGAGCCCGCGATCAGCGCATCGCCCAGCAGATCCGAGCAGGCCAGGTGAGCCGCGAATCCCCCGATCAGGACGGCGAGGGCAGCCGACGCGTGTGAGGCCGTCACAGGCCGGCCCAAGAGGATGCCGCGGGCGATCAGTGCTACCGCCGGCAATACGGTGACCGACCAGGCCAGCCGGCCGGCGGGCTGCCAAAGACTATGTGGGTGGTCACCTGCGAACGCCGCAATCAGCAAGCACGCTGCGGCAAACAGCGTCAAGGCACCGATCCACCGTGCCGCACGCGAATCTACCCGAGCGACAACGCGTTCGGTGGTGCGAAGCCTGGGTGCGACGCCGACCGACGATTCCTTCACCCACACCTCCGGCTGCTCAACCAAAGGGCTGGACCGGCTGTGCCTACCCGATCACTGAAAACGGTACGCCGAGCGCCCGGTCATCGCGGTGTTCGGTGCGCGTCGCAACGAGACCGTTATCTCGACTGCCGGGGGGCGGGAAAGTACTTGATCACGCCTTCTTGCACGACGGTGGCGACCAGCTCGCCGGAGCGGTCGAAGAAGTGGCCGGTGCCCAGTCCACGGGAGTCGGCGGCCACCGGGGACGACGTCGAATACAGCACCCAGTCGTTGAAGTCGACCGGGCGGTGGAACCACAGCGAATGGTTGACGCTCGCGGCGAAGATCCGGTCGAAGCCCCAGGACAGTCCGTGGCTGGTCACTACCGAGTCCAGCACGGTCGTGTCCGAGGAGTACACCATCGCCGCCGTATGCAGCACCGGGTCGTCCGGCAGCACCCCATCGGCTTTGACCCATACCCGGTTGTGCGGTAATCGCTCGCCTTTGTCCCGCATCACCCAGGCCGGGTCGTTGGTGTAACGCCAGTCGATGGGCTGCAGCGCCTCGACGAACAGCGGAACCGTCTTCTCGTAGCCGCGCAGCAGTTCCGCGATCCTGGGCAGGGTTTCCGGCTCGGGCACGGTCGGTGGTTCCACGCTGTGCTCGAGCCCGCGACCGCCGGACAGGTAGGAGACCATCGCCGAGGCCAACAACGTCCCGTCCTGCACGGCGTCGACGCGCCGATTGGCGAAACGTCGCTCGTCACGCAGCCGCGACACCCGGAATTCGATGTCCTTGGCCGGATCACCGCCGTTGACGAAATGCACCGACAGGGCGTTGGGCGGCAGGTCGCGGGTACGCGTGCGGCTCGCGGCGACAAACGATTGCGCCATCAAGTGTCCGCCGAACGTTCGCAGCGGGTTCTTGCTGGGATGCGACCCGACGAATAAGTCATCGGAGACGTCGTGTAAGTCCAGTACCGCCAACAACTCGTCGAAGTCAGACATCGGCGTCGACTCTAAACGTCGTCCTCGCCGATGCGGTGGACGTGAATGAGGTTGGTCGAACCGACCGTGCCCGGCGGTGCGCCGGCGACGATGACCACGAGCTCACCGCGCTTGTACCGGCCCAGTTCCAACAGCGATTTGTCGACCAGCCGGATCATGGCGTCGGTGTTGCGCATCGTGGGGACGATGAATGTCTCGGTGCCCCACGTCATGGCGAGTTGACTGCGAACCTCCGGCAGCGGGGTGAACGCGAGCAGGGGCAGCGGGGTGTGCAGACGCGCCAGCCGGCGCACGGTGTCGCCGGATTGGGTGAACGCGACCAACGCTTTGGCGTCGAGGCGCTCGCCGATGTCGCGGGCCGCGTAGGAGATCACGCCGCGCTTGGTTCTGGGCACGTGCGTCAACGGCGGAGCGGCGGTCGAATTCTCCTCGACCGCGCAGACGATCCGCGCCATCGTCTTGACCGCCTCCAACGGGTGTTTACCGATTGCGGTTTCACCGGACAACATGAGCGCGTCGGCGCCGTCAAGCACAGCGTTGGCGACGTCGGAGGCTTCGGCTCGCGTCGGTCGCGAGTTCTCGATCATCGAGTCGAGCATCTGCGTCGCCACGATGACCGGCTTCGCATTCTCCCTGGCCATCTGAATGGCCCGCTTCTGCACCAGCGGCACTTCTTCCAGCGGCAGTTCAACGCCGAGGTCACCACGGGCCACCATCACCGCGTCGAATGCGAGGACAACGGCTTCCAGATTGTCGATGGCTTCTGGCTTTTCCAACTTGGCGATGACCGGAACCCGCCGCCCCATCTGGTCCATCACCTCGTGCACCAACTCGACATCCGAGGGGGACCGCACGAACGACAGCGCCACCATGTCGACGCCGAGCGTCAGCGCGAATTCGAGATCGTCAACGTCTTTTTCGGAAAGCGCGGGCGCCGACACGCTCATCCCGGGCAGCGACATGCCTTTGCTGTCACTGACCGGACCACCCTCGGTCACGGTGCAGACGACGTCGTTCCCTTCGACGCTTTCGACCTGCAGGCCGACCTTGCCGTCGTCGATGAGAACGCGGTCACCCACGACGGCGTCCTTAGCCAGCTGCTTGTAGGTGGTCGACACCCGGTCGTGGCTGCCCTGGCAGGTGTCGACGGTGATCCGCACGCTCTCGCCGGTGGCCCAATACGTGACACCACCGGTGAAGCGACCGAGCCTGATCTTGGGGCCTTGCAGGTCGGCGAGCAACCCGACAGCTCGGCCGGTGGCATCAGAGGCGGCGCGAACGCGGTCGTAGGCGGCCTTGTGATCGCGGTGCTCGCCATGACTGAAGTTCATTCTGGCGACGTCCATTCCGGCTTCGACCAGTGCTAGGACCGACTCGTCGGTGCTGGTGGCCGGACCCAAAGTGCAGACGATTTTTCCGCGTCTCGCCACGACGAATCAGCATAGCCGTAGGTCGCCGACCATCTCGACCGATACAGATCAGGTGGTGTGAAAAGCCGAACGCCTCAGTCTCGAAGGGGACGGCCGTACTGGTCATGCACGTGGCCGCTGAATATCAGCACCGCGTCGACGATGCCCCAGATGATGGGCAGGAGCACCCCAATCCCACAGGTAATCGACGTGAAGAAGATTCCGCCCAGTAGTTGGGCCAGTCCCAACCCAATCTGGCCGAGATAGAGCCGGCCGATGCCGAGGATGCCGAACAAGCCGATCAGCTGCAGAAGTCCTGCCGCCACTTTTGATTTGTCGGAAAGCGGCTGCCCGCTGATCGGATCCCGGCCGTAGGGCGCCGACGGGTCGAGGTAGGGACTGGGTGGCGGATACGGCGTGTACTGGGGTGGAAAGGGCGGCGGAGTGTAGGGCGGCTGACGAGGTTGCCAATTGCCGTCCGGCGGCATGGGCCAGGTCGGGTCAGTCATGGTGTCAGCATGGCAGAGCGGGGCCGTTCGGGCTTGTGTTCGACACGCGTCCGGTCTAGCGACGACGCTGCCACAAGCGCCTCAGTCTCCGGCGACGACCGCTGTCAGCGGGCACGTCGGTGGTGTCGGTGTTGACTGCGTCGGCGACAGCCGCTTCGGGCTCTTCGGCCTCGGCTCCTGGTTCTGCCTTTTGTGAAGCTATTGCGGCGTCGAGCTTGGGCGCTTCGCCGGCTTCCGGCTCCAGTTCTTCGTCGACTTCTTCTGCTGCTGGTTCTGTGGTTTCGGATTCCTGCACGACGGCCGCTACCTCAGGCGCTTCTTCGTCGTCCGGCACGTCGACCTCGGTTTCACCGACGACGGCTTCGCCGACGGTTTCCGGCCCCGAATGCTCGTCGGCTTCCGGCGCCAGCGCCTCGTCGACCGCGGGCGCCTCCGGTTCCTCTTCTGCTGCTGGTTCTGTGGTTTCGGATTCCTGCACGACGGCCGCTACCTCAGGCGCTTCTTCGTCGTCCGGCGCGTCGACCTCGGTTTCACCAATGACGGCTTCGTCGACGGCCTCTGTCCGCGGCTCTTCGTCGGCTTCCGGCGCCAGCGCCTCGTCGACCGCGGGCGCCTCCAGTTCTTCGTCCTTCTTCTGCTGCTGGTTCTGTGGTTTCGGATTCCTGCACGACGGCCGCTACCTCAGGCGCTTCTTCGTCGTCCGGCGCGTCGACCTCGGTTTCACCAATGACGGCTTCGCCGACGGTTTCCGGCTCCGGTTGCTCGTCGGCTTCCGGCGCCACCGCCTCGTCGACCGCGGGCGCCTCCGGTTCCTCTTCTGCTGCTGGTTCGGTGGTTTCCGTCTCGCCGACGACGGCTTCGCCGACGGCGTCTGGCGGCAGCTCTTCGTCGGCTTCCGGCGCCAGCGCCTCGACGGCCGCGGGCGGCTCGGGTTCCTCTTCTGCTGCTGGTTCTGCGGTTTCGGATTCCTGCACGACGGCCGCTACCTCAGGCGCTTCTTCGTCGTCCGGCGCGTCGACCTCGGTTTCGCCGACGACGGCTTTGCCGACGGTTTCCGGCTCCGGCTCCTCGCCGGCTTCCGGCGCCACCGCCTCGTCGAGCAGCTCCGACTCAGCCGCCGCCTCACCGGTTTCCGCCTCATCCGCGACGGCTGGCAAGTCCTGCGGCCCGATGCTCTGCTCTAGGTCGACCGGATGACTCTCAGCCGCAGTCGCCGGTGTCTTCACCGCACTACCGGATGCCGCAGCCACCGACGCCAACTCGGGAGCCGGCTCGGAAACGGCCAGCGTTTCCTCCGCCGTGCCGGCACCGCCCAGCGTCGCGGGGTCTTCCCGGCCTTTCGGTGCCAGCACGATGTAGACGATCGCGCCGATGAACACGAAAGTCGAGGTGAACGAGTTGATCCGAATCCCGGCGATGTGAGTGGCCGCGTCGTCACGCAGCAATTCGATGCTGAAACGACCAACGCAGTATCCCGCGACATAGGCTGCGAACAGCCGCCCGTGGCCGATGACGAAGCGCCGGTCGAGATAGATCAGCACGACGAAAATCAGTAAATTCCAGAGCATTTCGTAGAGGAAGGTGGGCTGCACCACCTGCGCCAGCTGCCCCGTGGACACACCGTCAAGGGAGTGCACGTCGATGAAGCCCGACGGGTCGCGCCGGTAGAAGATCTCCAAACCCCACGGCATGGCGGTCTCGCGGCCGAAAAGTTCTTGATTGAAATAGTTTCCGAGCCGACCGATGGCCTGCGCGAGCACGATGCCGGGGGCGACGGCATCACCGAACGCCGGCAACGGGATACCACGGCGTCGACAGCCGATCCACGCGCCGACACCGCCGAGCGCCACCGCACCCCAGATGCCCAAGCCGCCGTCCCAGATGCGCAGCGCAGCACCCAGACCGGCGCCCCCGTTGCCGAAATAGGTTCGCCAATCGGTGCTCAGGTGGTAGAGCCGTCCGCCGATCAGCCCGAAAGGCACCGCCCACAACGCGATGTCATAGATCACGCCCCGCTCGCCGCCGCGGGCCGCCCAGCGCCGGTCACCAACGAGCAGCGCCGCCACGATGCCGACGATGATGAACACCGCGTAGGCGCGGATGGGCACCGGCCCGAGGTGCCACACACCCCGAGAGGGGCTCGGAAAGTAGGCGAGAAACGTGGTGGTCATAGCGCGGAAACCCGCTGTCGGACGCCGGCGGCGAGTTCCTCGGTCAGCGCATGCAGTGCGGCCAGGTCATTGTTCAACGCGGACACCAGCGCAGAGCCGACGATGACGCCGTCCGCATAGCCGGCGATCTCGGCCGCCTGTTCACGCGATCGCACCCCCAGACCCACGCCCACCGCGATATCGGACACCGTTCGCACCCGCTGAACCAGCTCGGGAGCGGCGCCCGACACCGCGTCCCTGGCCCCGGTCACACCCATCGTCGACGCCGCGTAGACGAACCCGCGCGACGCTTCGACCGTCGCGCTCAACCGCTGCGGCGTCGAGGACGGTGCCACCAGAAAGATGCGATCGAGACCATGCCGATCAGAGGCCGCCAGCCATTCGTCGGCCTCATCGGGAATCAGGTCCGGGGTGATCAGCCCAGCTCCCCCGGCGCAGGCGAGGTCTCGGGCGAATGCGTCGATTCCGTAGCGCAGCACCGGGTTCCAGTACGTCATTACCACCGCACGGCCACCCGATCTGCTGATCGCCTCGACCGCGGTCAACGTGTCCCGGACCCGCACGCCGGCGCTCAGGGCGGCTTCTGCAGCCCGGGCGATAGTCGGTCCGTCCATACCGGGATCGGAATACGGCACGCCGACTTCGACGATGTCGCAGCCGTGTTCGACCAGGGCCGTCATCGCCTCGATCGAGGCTGGCACGTCGGGGTACCCGGTGGGCAGGTAGCCGATCAGAGCAGCCCGGTCCTCTCGCCGGCACTCCGCGAAGACGCTAGCCAAGCCGTGCGATTCGCTCTGCGTGTGCGTCATGGCTCGCCTGGACTGTCGAGCAGTCCGAACCACTTGGCGGCTGTTTCGACGTCCTTGTCGCCGCGGCCGGACAGGTTCACCACGATGACCGCGCCGCTGCCCAACTCGACACCCAATTTGAGAGCACCCGCAACGGCGTGCGCGGACTCGATAGCCGGGATGATGCCCTCAGTCCGGCAGAGCAGCCCGAAGGCGTCCATCGCCTCGCTGTCGGTGATCGGCCGGTAATTGGCCCGTCCGGTCTCCTTGAGCCACGCATGTTCTGGGCCGACTCCCGGATAGTCCAGGCCGGCGGAAATCGAATGCGACTCGATCGTTTGACCGTCTTCGTCCTGCAGGAGATACGAGAACGACCCATGAAAAGCCCCGGGCGACCCACCGGTGAAAGTTGCGGCGTGCCGACCGGTTTCAACTCCGTCGCCGGCAGCTTCGTATCCGACCAGCCGAACCTGAGGGTCGTCGATGAAGGCGTGGAAGATACCGATCGCGTTGGATCCGCCGCCGACGCAGGCGGTGACGGCGTCGGGCAGCCGACCGATGCGGTCGAAAATCTGCGCGCGCGCCTCCAGTCCGATGATCCGCTGAAAATCCCGGACCATGGTCGGGAAAGGATGCGGTCCGGCGGCTGTGCCGAAGCAGTAGTAAGTGCTGTCAGCGTTGGTGACCCAGTCACGAAAAGCTTCGTTGATCGCGTCTTTGAGGGTGCGCGAACCTGAATCCACCGAGACCACTTCGGCACCCAGCAGCCGCATGCGCGCCACGTTCAACGCCTGTCGCTCAGTGTCGACGGCGCCCATGTAGACCACACACTCCAGACCCAGCAGGGCACAGGCGGTGGCGGTGGCAACCCCGTGCTGGCCGGCGCCGGTCTCGGCGATCACCCTGCTCTTGCCCATCTGCTGGGCCAGTAACGCCTGCCCGAGCACATTGTTGATCTTGTGAGAACCGGTGTGGTTGAGGTCTTCTCGCTTCAGAAAGATTCGTGCCCCGCCCGCGTGCACACCGAGCCGGGTGGCCTCGTACAGCGGCGACGGGCGGCCGGCATAGTCGGCCTGCAATTTGTCCAGGAGGTCCAGGAATTCCTGATCGGTGCGCGCCTTTTCGTATGCGGCGGTGACTTCCTCGATCACCGCCATCAACGCCTCGGCGACGTAGCGGCCGCCGTACACGCCGAAGTGGCCACGCTGGTCGGGATCGTGGCGAGTCGGTTCTGCGATGGCCGCGCTGGAACGGGGAAGATCCGGGCCCTGAAAGTTCACCATCACCAAAACTCAACGCGCAAAAGGCTCATCGCGTTCAACAGTTCAGCGGACCGGCTTCGGACACGACGGATGCCTGCCGGCCGTCACCAGATCGGCGACCGCCGCCCGCGGATCACCGCTGATGACCAGCCCCTCGCCAACCAGCACCGCATCCGCGCCGGCGCCGGCGTAGGCCAACAGGTCCGCGGTGCCGCGCACACCGGACTCGGCGATCCTGATCACGTCGTTGGGCAGGCCGGGGGCGATTCGCGCGAAGCAATCCCGGTCGACTCGCAATGTCTTCAGATCGCGGGCGTTGACGCCGATTACTCGGGCACCGGCCTTCAACGCCCGGTCGGCTTCGGCTTCAGTGTGGACTTCGACCAAAGCGGTCATGCCGAGCGATTCTGTGCGCTCCAACATCGACACCAGCGCGGGCTGCTCGAGGGCGGCGACGATCAACAGCAGCATGTCGGCGCCGTGCGCCCGAGCTTCGTGTATTTGATAGGGCCGCAATACAAAGTCTTTGCGCAACACCGGGACCGAGACTGCCGCCCGCACCGCATCCAAGTCGTCGAGGCTTCCGTGAAAACGTCGCTCCTCGGTCAAGACGCTGATGGCCCGAGCTCCGCCGTTCTGGTAGGCGCGAGCCAGCTTTGCCGGATCTGTAATCGGCGCCAGACAACCCGCGGAGGGGCTGGCCCGCTTGACTTCGGCGATGACGGCGATTCCGGGCTCGCGCAACGCGGCCATGGCGTCCAATGGCGCCGGCATCGCTTCGGCCTTCGCCTTGACCTCAGCCAGGCTCACCGCGGCCTCGCGGGCGGCGACATCCGCGCGGACTCCCTCGATGATGGAGTCGAGCACAGATGCCGGAGTCATATCTGTGGTTCCTCCCCGCGGTGGCCGCATACTTTTTCGCGACGTGCATTGAGGGTAGCCGCCGCACGCGCACCTGCCGTCACCGACCCTCCGTGTCGGACCCGGGTAATGGGTGATCGGTTGGGTCCCGGCCTTCGTCGAGGGCATCCCAGATAATCCGCTCCGAGGTTGCCTGGTCATTGCGTTGTGTCATCGAGCGGCGGGCGCCGGGGGTGGCGTATTTCGTCGTGCGGGCGCCGCCGGATCGTGCCCACCGCAGTAACAACACCGCGGCCGCCAATGCGCACACCGCGGCGGACAGGGTGATCGCTGCACCGAGGTGGTGCCGTTCGCTCCCGACCAGCGACAGCACTGGAACGTGAGCTACGTCGGCGGCGCGCACCGCCACATCCGGAACCACCCACAAACTAAGGCCCAGGTAGCCGATCGCAAGGCTGGTGATCGCCACCAGCAGAGCCACCATGCGTAGTGGCCAGCCCCGCACCGCCAGCGCCGCGATCGCCGCGACGACCAACAACACGGACAATGGCAACAGTCCCGCAGACCACTGCGCCCCGTTGACGGTCGTGGTCGTCGGTGGCCCCAGGGTGTCGAACGACCGGACCGTCACCCACGGCATCCGGGATGCGGCCCACAGCGCGACTGCACCCGCTACCAGCAGCAACTGGGCGGACCGGACGGTGCGGGCGGATCGCTGGTCAGCCGGCGACTCGGTCATCGCGAGCGGCCTCGATTGCCCGGCCCCTCCTCGGGTCGATGCACGGCCTGCACCGTCGCCGATCCGACTTCCGGCGCGGTGAGCGTCTCGGCGGCCGCGATCGCGTTGAGCACCGCGCGGGCTTTGTTGGCCGCCTCGGTGTGCTCGTAGAGACCATTGGAGTCGGCCACGACGCCACCTCCGGCCTGCACGTAGGCGGTGCCGTCGCGCATCAGCGCAGTCCGGATGGCGATAGCGAAATCCGCGTTGCCGGCGAAGTCGAGGTAACCGATCACTCCGCCGTACAAGCCGCGACGCGTCTTCTCCACTTCTTCGATGAGCTCCATCGCCCGCACCTTCGGCGCGCCGGACAGCGTCCCGGCCGGAAAGCATGCTGTCACCGCGTCGAGCGCGACGTAGCCCTCACCCAGCATCCCGGTCACTGTGGACACCAGGTGCATGACGTGGCTGTAACGCTCGATATGGCTGTAGTCATCGACCCGGACACTGCCCGGAACGCACACCCGCCCAAGGTCGTTGCGGCCCAAATCGACCAGCATCAGGTGTTCGGCCCGCTCCTTTTCATCGGCCAGCAGCTCCTTTCCCAGCAGCTGGTCTTCTTCCTCGCTGGTTCCACGCCAACGGGTTCCGGCGATCGGATGCGTCGTGGCCCAGCCGTCCTGCACCGTGACCAGCGCCTCCGGACTCGATCCAACTATGGAAAAGGCTGTTGTGCCAGCGTCATTGGGCACGTGCAGCAGGTACATGTACGGACTTGGGTTGGACACCCGCAGCATCCGGTAGACATCGATCGGTTTTACGCCGGTGTCCATTTCGAACCGTTGCGACGGCACCACTTGGAAGGCCTCGCCGCGCTCGATCTCACCAACCAGGCGTTCGACGATCGCCGTGTATTCCTCGACCGTGCGTTGCGCGCGGGGGCGCGGTTCCGGCCGACTGAACTCGGCGACGGTGGATGGCAACGGCTGGCTCAGCGCTGCGGTCATCACATCGAGCCGCCCGATGGCGTGGTCGTAGGCTGCGTCGACCCGCTCGTCGGTGCCGTTCCAGTTCACCGCGTTCGCGATCAGCGTGATGGTGCCTTCGTGATGGTCGACCGCCGCGATATCGGTGGCCAGCAGCAGCAGCATGTCGGGCAGTTTGAGGTCGTCGACGGCCAATTCAGGCAGCCGCTCGAGGCGGCGTACCAGGTCGTAGGCGAAGAAGCCGACCATGCCGCCGGACAGCGGCGGCAACCCCGGCAGTGCCGCGGTGGCCAACAGCTGCAAGGTCGTGTGTAGCGCTTGCAGCGGGTCGCCACCGGTGGGCGCGTCCTGCGGTACCTCGCCCAGCCAGACTGCACGACCGTCGCGCACGGTCAGCGCCGACGGTGATCCGGCGCCAATGAACGACCAGCGGGACCATGATCGGCCGTTCTCCGCCGACTCCAGCAGAAAGGTGCCCGGTCGGTCGGCGGCCAGCTTGCGGTAAGCCGACAGCGGTGTCTCGGCATCGGCGAGCACTTTGCGGGTGACCGGAACGACCCGGTGCTCGGCCGCCAGCGTGCGGAAGTCTTCCCGCGAGGTGGTGGCGGTCAGGTCGGCGCGCACGGTGGATATCTTCTCAGACCGGCACCGCAGTTGCGGCTTCCCGTGGGCGTAACCTGACGCTCATGAAACCCGGTGACACTGCGGCCGACTTCGAGCTTCCCGATCAAAGCGGAACTCCGCGCAGGCTGACGACGCTGCTGGCCGATGGGCCGGTGGTGTTGTTCTTCTATCCGGCGGCGAGCACTCCGGGTTGCACGCGAGAGGCCTGCCACTTTCGCGACGTGGCGGCCGAATTCACGGCCGTGGGTGCGTCGCGGGTAGGTATCAGCATCGACTCGGTGGACAAGCAGGCCAAATTCGCCGACAACCATGGGTTCGACTACCCACTGCTGTCCGACACCGACGGAAGCGTTGCCAGCGCGTTCGGAGTCAAGCGTGGCTTGCTCGGCAAGCTGATGCCGGTCAAGCGGACGACGTTTGTCATCGACACCGACCGCACAGTTCTCGATGTGATCGGCAGCGAATTCAACTTCAACTCCCATGCCGACAAGGCTCTCGCCACGCTGCAGGCGCGCTCGTCGGCGTGAGCCGAATTCAGCTGTTCTTATCCACCCCATCCGGTCGAGACCTATCCTTCTTCACGTGGCCCACGTCACCCCGGGTAAAGCGTCCGTTTACCTTGCCGCAATCTTTCTCCTGGCCGGATGCGAGTCGACGCCCCGATACTCCGCTCCCTCCGAATTCACGGTGAGCACCGACGCGGTAGCGCAACTCGTGCGCGATGCTGTCGCCGGGGACCGGTGGGCCGCGCAGCTCGAGGGCTCGCCGGACGTCAACTGCACCGGCCGGACGAGCTGCACGATCCGCTACACGGTCCAAGAAGCTATCGGCGCGATCTTCCACAAGGAACACGTTGCCGACGAACAGTTGGTTATCCCCACAGCCCAGATGTGGAAAGCCATGTTCACCGATGAGCAATATCAAAACGGCAGCATTACCCTGCAGGGTCCGGTGAACACGGCCGGCGGCAAGACCGAACTGGCAACCTATTTCACCCTTGCCTGCGACCGTGCCGTGGCGTCGAAGATCAACTGGGACACCGTGGATGGGCACAGCATCCGTCAACAGTGCAACTACCGCCCGCAGACCAGAGGCCTGCCCGGCTACGGCTAGTCGGCGCCGGTCGCAGACCGGACGGTGGTGAACCGGCTCGCGTGAACGGGTCGTCTTTGTAGCATGCATCCATGCCGCTGACCGATGGCCTCAGAGAAGGTGACGTGTTCGCCGGTTACACAATTCTGCGGCCGCTGGGAGCCGGGGGCATGGGTGAGGTGTTTCTGGTGCAGCATCCGCGGCTGCCGCGCCGTGATGCCTTGAAGGTCCTTCCGGCGACACTGACGTCGGATGCCGAGTACCGGCAACGCTTCAGCCGGGAAGCCGATTTGGCTGCCAGCCTGTCTCACCCGAACATCGTCGGTATTCACGATCGTGGTGAGTTCGAGGGCCAGCTGTGGATTTCGATGGAGTACGTGCAGGGAACCGACGCCAACCGCTTGCTGAAAAGCCGGTATCAGGCGGGAATGCCGCACGATGCGGTGCTCGAGATCGTCACCGCCGTTGCCGACGCGCTCGACTACGCACACTCGCGCGGATTGCTGCACCGTGATGTCAAGCCGGCCAACATTCTGATCGACACGTCATCAGCGCGGCGGCGTATCAAACTCGGTGACTTCGGCATCGCCCGAGAACTCGGCGAGGTTTCCGGCCTCACCGCCACCAACATGATGATCGGCACGACGGCGTACAGTGCACCCGAACAGCTCCAAGGCCTTTCTCTAGACGGACGAGCCGACGAATATGCGTTGGGCTGCAGTGCTTTCCAGTTGCTGACCGGGTCGGCGCCGTTCGAGCATTCCAATCCGGCGGTCGTGATCGGTGCGCACCTTTCGGCACCGCGACCGCTGATTGGTGAGCGGCGATCCGAATTGTCGGGTCTCAACGAGGTTCTGGCGCGGGCGATGGCAAAGGAGCCCAACGAGCGGTACCCGAGCTGCTCGGATTTCGCCACCGCGCTGGCGGGTGAGCAGGCACCCACCGTGTCGGCTGCGGCGCAGCGGCCCGCCGCAACAGAGCCGCCGACGACCGTACTGCCCGCCGCACCGGAGCCGCCGGGGACCGTACTGCCCGCCGCACATCGCCACCGATTCCGGCCCGCGGCCTTGATCGTCGGCATCGCCGCAGTCGTCCTGGTCGCGGTGGCCGCGGTCGTCGGTGAGACGCTGCTGCATCGGCCGGCCGGTCACCGTGGCGGCGCCGCGTCGTCGACTGCGGTGGCGCCGAGCAGCACCGGCTCCGGGCCTACGACCCCCGCAGCGGCGCCAATTCAACTGTCGCGGTACATCACCGACCAGCCGGGTGTGTTGTTGCCCGCCGGCCGAGTCGCGCTGGAACGCGCGATCGACCGGCTGGCCGCCCAGCGCGGCGTGCATCTGTGGGTGGTGTACGTGAACGGCTTTTCCGGCCTCAAGCCGGCCACGTGGGCCGAGAACACGATGCGAGCCAACGGGTTCACCGATTCCGACGTCCTGCTTGCGGTCGCGACCGACGACCGGCACTACTCTTTCCGGGTGCCCGCGGCGGTGACCAACGGGACGTCGATCAACGTCGAAACGATTCGCCGCGATCGCATCGCACCGGCGGTCAGCAGCGGAGAGTGGAGCCGCGCCGGAATTGCCGCGGCCGCCGGATTGGAAACGCCGGGAGAATGAGCCGATACGGGCGCTCGGGGTCAGCCACCGATGTCAGAAGGGTGGAGGGTCGTCGTCGGCTGCGGGCGGGGGGAGGTTGAAGTGGCTGAGGTGTTCGACGCGGCGGGTGGTGCGGGCGTGGTGGTTGACGCGGCGTTCGGCGGCGACGCGGTATGCGCGGTTTTGGGCGCGGGTGCGTCGGCGCCGCGGCATCATGGCGGTGCGCTCGGCGCAGTGGTCGTCGCGCTGCGGTGCGGGGGCGGGCAGCTCGCCGGTAGGGCGGCACAGGCTGGGGAACAGCAGCGCGCTGCCCGGGGTGGTGATGTAGGTCTGCCCGGCCGGCGAGGTCACGATGATAGTGCCATCGGGTAGCTGCTGATCGCGCCAGCCCCAGAACGTTTTCACCAGATGGTGGGTACGGCAGTAGCACTTGAGATTCGAGGCGTGGGTGGGCCCGCCGGCGGCGAAGGGAATCGTATGGTCGATGTCGCAGCCGGTGGCCGGATGGTCGCAGCCCGGCCAGCGACACGTCAGGTCGCGACACCGCACAAACTCGGCCAGCGCTTTCGACGGGACGTAGCCGCGCTCGGGTGCGGCGTCGGCGGGGTGGATCAGCGGCACGCGCTTGGCCGAGGTGGCCAGCTCGGCGAGCAGGTCGGGCGAGATGAGCCCGTCGGCGCCCAGCTCGCAGGCCGCTGTGCCGGCACGCCCGTCGAGGCTGGCCTGCTCGGCGACGACATAAATCACCACCGGGCGCGCACCGGGCCCGCGTCGCTTCCGGCAGTCGGCGCGCCCGCAGCCACAGCCGAGCCGGTCTCCACCCGCGGCCAAGACCCCGATGGCGTCGGCGCGGCGCTGCTCGACGGTGCGCGGATCATGCTCACACACCGTGGCGGCGAGCGCATCCAGGCGTGCCCGGGCGGCGCGCGCGTCGACACTGAAAAGCTCGGCGTGCATCTCCCAGCGCCCATCGTGCAGGTCAGCGAACCACACACTGCGATCACCGTGGCGTTCGGCACGTCGGCGCACCGCATCCACATCGGCCCTGACCACGATCTTGTCGACCAGGCCGGCCAGCCGGCCCTGGGTCATCGACGGCCAGCGCGGCACCGCGGCGGCCAGCGCACCATCTACCGCGGCCAGCACCTCGGCGTCGGTGATCAGATCGGTGCGATACACGATCAGCTGAAAAACCCGGTAGTCGATGTCTCCGGCGCAGAACACCGCCCCCACCTTCGGCAGCCGCTCGCGCAACGCCCGGGCATAACGCAGCCGGCTGCTAGCCAGCGCCTGGCTGATCCGCAACGCCGCGGCGATTTCGGCGGTGACCGCCTCACAGGTGTCGACCGCCCAGTCCTCGGTGTCCGAGCAGCGCGAGAGCCGATAGCCGAACAACTCCCCGATCGCCACCAGCTGGGCGGCCGCGGCCCGGTTCTCCACCCGGGAGAACCCGCCGATACGCTCCAGCAGCGCCGATGACTCCACCGTCGTGGACGGATGCCGGCGCTCGAAGAGCTCATCGAAGTAGGCAATCATCTCCGCCGGAGAAAGCCCACCGTCCCTCACTTCGAACATGTGTTCTATTATGCCACAGCTCGGCGACACGTGGCTTTCGGGCGAGATCCCGCGGCGGCACGTATGGCGTCCGGGCCGGCGCGGGCTACCGACGCGATGCGGTCTCCGAGGTCCAGGCCTGGCCATCGAAGTACCGCAGTCGCGTGGTGTCGCCCGCATCCGGATACCACCCGGGTGCGGCGGTGGATTGTGGACTGGGTGGCGGCGCCAGCTCGCGATGCGCTGGCGAAGATGCCCCTGTCCGCTTCAGAGTTAATCGAGTGGTGATGAAAGCGGTGATGATGGCCACCAGAACAACGATCAGAAGAGATACGAGAATGTCCAACATAGACCGCCTTCTCAACGTCAGGGATCTCAGTCTGCCGTGTTCCCGCGGCGCGGGTGAGGGTTAGCCGCTACAGGTGCGGCCGCAGCGCCAGCCCGGTCAGCACGTCAGCGTCCAGATCGAAGCCGTGGCACCACAGCGCGCCGAGGGCCGCCAGCAGCGACACGCGCAGATGGATGCAGTCGGCACGGCCAATTCGGCACGCGTTGCACGATGCTCTCTAGGACAAGGTGCCGGTGCGGCCGTTGCGGTTTGTGAACGTGATGCCGTCCACGGTCGACATGCCTTGGTTGGGATCAAGCCACCTGTCCCCCGCCCAGTGAAACTCGTCGCGTAACGAATCGTCGCTCCACGAGAAGCAGGCCGGGCCGCAGTCCAGCGCCACCGTCACGGGAAATGGTCCGGTTTGTGTCGTCATCGTGTGCGGGCCTGCCGTGACAGGAACGGGCGGCGGGTCATCGGCCAGCGCCGGGGAGGCCAGGGAAATCGAGCTTCCCGCGAGTGCTAGTGCTACCAGTACCTTCTTCATAAGCGTTTTCCTTCTCCGCTTCCGGCGCGACCCCTTGTCGCGTCATTGCGAGGACGTTAGGCGAGTTCGGGTGCGCGCCGATACAGGGATTTCCCTTGTCTTAGCGACGAATCACACTTCGTGCGCATCCTGACGTGAGGCAACAGGGCGACGACATCGAGTGCTCGACGAAACCGCCCTGCGGAAAACAAACTAAGGATTCGGCTCCAACAGCACGTCGGCGTCGAAACAACTGTGATCGCCGGTATGACAGGCGCCGCCGACTTGATCCACCTCCAGCAGCACCACGTCGCCGTCGCAGTCCAGCCGCACCGAATGGACGTACTGGGTGTGCCCCGAGGTGGCGCCCTTCACCCACTGTTCGCTACGGGAACGGGAGAAGTAGGTGGCCTCGCGAGTGGCCAGAGTCCGCGCCAGCGCCGCGTCGTCCATCCACGCGACCATCAACACGTCGCCGCTGCCGCACTCCTGCACGACGGCGGTGAATAATCCGTCGGCGTTGCGCTTCAGGCGGGCCGCGATATCCGGGTCTAAGGTCATCGCACGCTGATCCCCGCTGCGGCCATCGCGGCCTTCACCTGCCCGATCGTCAGCTCCCGGAAGTGAAACACGCTGGCGGCCAACACCGCATCGGCGCCCGCGACGACAGCCGGCGCGAAGTGGTCAGCCGCGCCCGCTCCCCCGCTGGCTATCACCGGCACTGTGACCGCCGCGCGGACGGCACGCAGCATCGGCAGGTCGAAACCGGCCTTGGTGCCATCGGCGTCCATCGAATTCAGCAGTATCTCCCCCACTCCCAGCTCCGCGCCACGCACCGCCCACCCGACGGCGTCGATACCGGTGCCGCGCCGGCCGCCGTGGGTGGTGACCTCCCAGCCCGACGGTGTCGGCGCCGAACCGGCCGGCACAGTACGCGCGTCGACTGACAGCACGATGCACTGCGAGCCGAACTGCCGCGCCATGTCGGCCAGCAGTTCGGGACAGGCGATTGCGGCGGTGTTCACGGACACCTTGTCGGCTCCGGCGCGCAACAAGCCATCGACGTCAGCCACGGTGCGCACGCCGCCGCCCACGGTCAGCGGGATGAAAACCTGTTCGGCGGTGCGGCGTACCACATCGAGCATGGTGGCCCGGCCCGCCGACGATGCCGTCACGTCCAGAAAGGTGAGCTCGTCGGCGCCCTCGGCGTCGTAGGCGGCGGCGAGTTCGACCGGATCACCGGCGTCCCGCAGATTCGCGAAATTGACGCCCTTCACCACCCGGCCGGCATCGACGTCCAAGCATGGGATCACCCGCACCGCAACGCCATCGGACAAGGACATCTCAGTACCGCTCCGGGCCGCCGGTGCTGCGCAGGATGTCGAGCATCTGCTCGTGCACACCGGGCGCCGCGGCCAACGCCGAGCGCGCCTCGGGTGTCCATGGCTCGCCCGCCAGGTTGGTGACAATGCCGCCGGCGGCGCGAACCAGGGCCACCCCGGCCGCGTGATCCCACACGTGATCGCCGAAGCTGATGGCGCCGCCGAGAACTCCGTCGGCGACGTAGGCCAGGTCTATGCCGGTGGCGCCGTGCATGCGCAGCCGCGATGACACCCGGCTGAGATTCGCCACCATCGCCATCCGGTAGCGTCCCGGGAACCGGCCCCGCGAGTCGGCGTTGAAGGTGCCGACACCGATGATGGAGTCCGCCAGCTCACCGGCCGCCAGTGGTTGTTGCGGCACACCGTTTTTCATCAGCGGGCCACCGAGGACCGCGGTATAGCGCTGCCGGGTGAAGGGCAGCCACGTCAGCCCGGCCACCGGCTCACCGTGATGCAACAAACCCAGCAGGATCGCGGCCAACGGCGAGCCGGCGGCATAGTTGAACGTGCCGTCCACCGGGTCGAGTACCCACACCCAGGGCGAGTCGAGCTCCGAACCGCCGAATTCTTCGCCGTGCACCCCGATCCCGGTTGCTGTCGCCAGCGCATCGACGACTTGGCGCTCGATCGCCAAATCCACCTTGGTGGCGAAGTCATTGCCTTTCTTCGCGACGGCCGAATCGGCGCGGTGCCCGCTGACAAAGGGCTCACTCGCCGCGTCGAGGATCGCCGACGCCTCGGCCACCAAAGCGGTCAAATCAGCCGGATCGGGCACGTCGCCGCCCTACCCCGCCACCGCGGCCAGTGCCTGCGGCAAGCTGAAACGTCCGGCATAGAGAGCTTTTCCGACGATGGCACCTTCGACACCGCAGCCGGTCAGGGTAGCAATGGCACGCAGGTCGTCGAGGCTCGACACTCCGCCGGAGGCGATCACCGGTGCCTCGGTGCGCCCCGCGACCGTCTTTAGCAGCTCCAAGTTGGGTCCGGTCAGGGTCCCATCCTTGGTGACGTCGGTCACCACATAACGCGAACAACCCTGTTGCTCGAGGCGTTCAAACGCATTCCAGAGGTCACCACCATCGGACTGCCAGCCCCGTCCACGTAACCGGTGCTGCCCGTCGACGATCTGCACATCCAGGCCGACGGCGACCTTGTCACCGTGCTCTGCCACCACCTGCGCGCACCACTGCGGATCCTCCAGCGCCGCGGTTCCCAGATTCACCCGCGCGCACCCGGTGGCCAGCGCCGCGGCCAGCGAGTCGTCGTCGCGGATGCCGCCGGACAGTTCGACGTGCACGTCGAGCTTGCCGATCACCTCGGCGAGGAGTTCCCGGTTGGAACCGCGGCCGAACGCGGCGTCGAGGTCGACCAGGTGGATCCACTCGGCGCCGTCACGCTGCCAGCTCATGGCGGCGTCCACCGCCGACCCGTACTCGGTTTCGCTGCCGGCCTGGCCCTGCACCAATCGCACTGCGCGGCCGTCGACCACGTCGACAGCGGGCAACAAGATCAACGACACTTCGCTACACCCAGCCCTTGGCTTCGGAGAGTTAGGGTGACGCAGCGGTCACGCCGGCCACTGCGGAAACCAGGCCGGCTTGGTGCCCGCCTATGCGCGACAATCACTGTCGACTCAGCATGTTTCGACCTGGGCTGCGGGGTGAACAGCTCCGGTTGTCGCGCAGAGGCGGGCACATCGACACATGCCAGGATGCCTGGGGCGGTTGCACCTGCTGGGACATATGAGCGCCACCGACGCGGATTTCTCGCGGTCGCTCGGATCACAGCCCCTCCACCCAATTGCTCAGCAGCGCCGCTCCGGCATCGCCGCTCTTCTCCGGGTGGAACTGGGTGGCCGCCAACGGTCCGTCCTCGACCGCGGCGAGGAACGGCGTGTGGTGGGTGGCCCAGGTCAACAGCGCGTCCGATCGACCCTCCCAGCGCTGCGCGGCATAGGAATGCACGAAGTAGAACCGGGTCGCGGTGTCAAGTCCCTTGAACAGTGCGCTGCCCGGCGCGGCCGCGACCACGTTCCATCCCATATGCGGGATGACGGGGGCGTCGAGCCGGGTGACGGCACCGGGCCACAGCGCGCAGCCGAGTGATTCGACACCGAACTCGATACCGCGCTCGAACAGGATCTGCATGCCGACGCAGATACCCAGGACCGGACGTCCCGCCTGCAACCGTTCGTCGATCAGCTTGTCGCCGTTGATGTTTCGTAGGCCGGTCAGGCAGGCTTCGAAAGCGCCGACACCGGGGACCACCAGCCCGTCGGCGGCCGCGGCGGCGTCGTGGTCGGTTGTCACCTCGACAGACGCGCCCACCCGCTGCAGGGCACGTTGCGCCGAACGCAGGTTGCCGGAGCCATAGTCCAGGATGACGACAGATTTGGCTCTCACAAGGTGCCTTTGGTCGACGGCACCCCGGATACCCGGGAGTCGGCCTCCACCGCCTGGCGCAGTGCGCGGGCGACGGCTTTGTACTGGGCTTCGGTGACGTGATGCGGGTCGCGGCCGTACAGCACCCGCACGTGCAGCGCGATGCGGGCGTTTTGCGCGAGCGACTCGAACACGTGCCGGTTGACGACGGTGTGGTAGGGCACCGCATTGCCGGTGATGGTGAAGTGGCGCAGATGATCCGGCTCACCGGTGTGCACGCAGTAGGGCCGCCCGGACACGTCGACGGCGGCGTGGGCCAGCGCCTCGTCCATCGGGATGTAGGCGTCGCCGAACCGGCGGATACCTTTCTTGTCGCCGAGCGCCTGCCCCAACGCCTGACCGAGCACGATCGCGGTGTCCTCGATCGTGTGGTGCGCCTCGATCTGCACGTCACCCTTGGCGCGCACGGTCATGTCGAAGCTGGCGTGGCTGCCCAGCGCAGTCAGCATGTGGTCGTAGAACGGGACGCCGGTGTCGACGTCGACCTCGCCGCGGCCGTCCAGGTCGAGTTCGACAACGATGTCGCATTCTTTGGTGGTGCGCTCGACGAGTGCGCGGCGGCCGCTGGTCATGATGCTCCTAGGGGCTGGGCCAAGTCGGTGATGGCGACTCGGGCGCTGGCTGCCAAGAACGCGTCGTTCTCCCCGGCCAGGCCGGTAGTGGCGCGAAGATATCCGGTAATGCCGACGTCGCGGATCAGCACACCGGCGTCCAGGTAGCGCTGCCAGGTGGCGGGCGCGTCGGCGAATCGGCCGAACAGCACGAAATTGGCATCGCTTGCGATCACGTCGAAACCCATGGCGCTCAGGGCCGCGGTCACCCGTTGACGCTCACCGATCAGCGTCGCCACACTGCCGAGGGTGTCGTCGGCGTGCCGCAGCGCCGCACGCGCGGCGGCCTGGGTGACCGACGACAAGTGATACGGCAACCGCACCAACAGCATCGCGTCGATCACCGCCGGGGTGGCGACCAGATAGCCGAGTCTGCCGCCGGCGAACGCGAACGCCTTGCTCATGGTGCGGGTGACGACAAGCTTCGTCGGGTACTCCTCCACCAGCGCGATCGCGCTGGGCTGCGAGGAGAACTCGGCGTAGGCCTCGTCGACGATCAGGACACCGGGCACCGCATCGAGCAGCCGTCGCAGCCCGGCCAGCGCAACACTCTGCCCGGACGGGTTGTTCGGGCTGGCGACGAACACCACGTCGGGCCGTCGCTCGGTGATCGCCGCAACGGCGGTGTCCACGTCGAGGCTGAAGTCGTCGGCCCGCACAGTCTGAATCCACTCGGTGTGGGTGCCGTCAGAGATGATGGGGTGCATCGAATACGACGGGACGAAACCGATCGCGCGCCGCCCCGGCCCACCGAACGCTTGCAGCAACTGCTGCAGAATCTCGTTGGAACCGTTGGCGGCCCAGACGTTGTCGACGCCGACCGACACACCGGTCTGCGCGCGCAGATAGGCAGCCAGGTCGCGGCGCAGAGCCACCGCGTCGCGGTCGGGATAGCGGTGCAGATCGGCCGCGGCGTCGCGCACCGAGGCGACGACGTCGTCGATAAGCGCCTGAGTCGGCGGATGCGGGTTCTCGTTGGTGTTGAGCCGCACCGGCACTGCCAATTGCGGTGCGCCATAAGGCGATTTGCCGCGCAAGTCCTCGCGCAGCGGTAACTCGGCCAGCGTGACCTGCGGCCGGATCATCGCCCGAACCTTCTTCGGATCGCCTCGCCGTGCGAGGGCAGGTCCTCGGCGTTGGCCAGTGTGACGACGTGCCCGGCAACGTCTTTCAGCGCGGCTTCGGTGTAGTCGACGACGTGGACACCGCGCAGGAAGGTCTGCACCGACAACCCGCTGGAGTGCCGGGCGCTGCCTGCCGTCGGCAAGACGTGATTCGAGCCGGCGCAGTAATCGCCGAGGCTGACCGGCGACCACGGGCCCACGAAAATTGCCCCGGCTGAACGGATCCGCATCGCCACCTCAGCAGCGTTCACAGTCTGGATCTCCAGATGCTCGGCGGCGTAGGCATTGACCACCCGAACACCGGCGTCGAGATCGTCGACCAGGATGATCGCCGACTGACGCCCGCCGAGCGCGACGGTCACCCGCTCGCGGTGCACGGTGGTCGGCAGCTGGTGGGCCAGTTCCGCGTCAGTGGCGTCGGCCAGTTCGACGTTCGGTGTCACCAGGACGGCGGCGGCCAGTTCGTCGTGTTCGGCCTGGCTGATCAGGTCGGCAGCCACGTGCGCCGGGTCGGCGGTGTGGTCGGCGAGAATGGCGATCTCGGTCGGCCCGGCTTCGGCGTCGATACCGACCCGAGAGCGGCACAGCCGCTTGGCGGCGGTCACGTAGATGTTGCCCGGCCCGGTGACCATGTCGACCGGCGCCAACTCGGTGCCGTCGGTGTCGGTGCCGCCGTAGGCCAGCAACGCCACGGCCTGGGCGCCGCCCACAGCCCACACTTCTTCGACGCCGAGCAAGCGCGCGGCGGCCAGGATGGTGGGATGCGGCAGGCCCCCGAACTGGGCCTGCGGCGGGCTGGCCACCACCAACGACGGCACCCCGGCGGCCTGCGCGGGCACCACGTTCATCACCACGCTCGACGGGTAGACAGCGTTCCCACCCGGCACGTACAAGCCCACCCGGTCGACGGGCACCCACCGCTGCGCGACCGTCGCGCCCGGTCCCAGCACAGTCGTGACGTCACGCCGGCGCTGGTCAGCGTGCACCGCGCGGGCCCGCTCGATCGCCACCTGCAACGCGGCCAGCACGTTGGGGTTCAGGCCGGCCAGCGCCTGGTCCAGCTCGGTGGCCGGCACCCGCACGGCTGTTGGCCGCACTCCGTCGAACGATGCGCCGAAGTCCAGTGCGGCCGGCGCGCCCCGCTCGGCGACCGCGTCGACGATCGGGCGTACCGTCGCCAACACCGCGTCCACGTCCGCGGCTCCGCGGGGCAGCACCGCCCGCAGCCGGGCAGCCGACAACGCTGCACCGCGCAGGTCGATGCGGGCCAGGACGTTCACGTCGTCCATTGTCCCAGGAAGTTCAACCGGTTATTCGACCGGTACAGTGACGGCAAATTTCCTTTCGGCGAATGGAGCTGCCATGTCCGCGACGAATCGCTCCGACAGCGCCCCGGGTCTGCCGAGAATTTTCCCGCCGTGGTTCGACCGGCTGCAGATCAAGTACCTGAACCCGGCGATGAAACCGATCGCGCGGTATTTGCCGGGCGCCTCGGTCATCACCCACCGCGGGCGCAAGTCCGGCAAACCGTACGAAACGATCGTGACCGCCTACCGCAAAGGCACCGTGCTGGCGATCGTGCTCGGTCACGGCAAGACCGACTGGGTGAAAAACGTGGTGGCGGCCGGCGAGGCCGACGTGCGCTTCATCCGCAGCACCGTGCACATCACCAACCCGCGGATTCTGCCGCCCGGGTCTCCCGGCGACGGGCTGCCCCGGCTGGCGCGACTGCAGAGCCGCCGGCTTGCCGTGTTGGTGGCCGACATCGCCTAGACCCGGGTGAAGACGGTCTTGCCCGTCATCGTCGGCCAGACAGCGGGGGCCTCCTCCCAGTCAGCGACGCGATCGACAACGGGTGACAGGTCGCAATCACCGCCGAGCACTTCCACGATGTCCGGGATGACGGCCCGCGCGCTGACCCGCCCGGTGACCAGCCGGACTCCGCGGGTGTACATCGACAGCATCGGCAGCTCCGTCGCGCGTTGGGCGTAGATCCCGGTATCGGTGCAGACCCCGTCCGGCCAGGTGGCCCGCAGGGTTGCGGCGAGTTTGGCCGGCTCGGCCGACGTGTGCACGGTGACCGGATAGGGCTCCCACGACCTGTCCGGTTTGTCGAGATCGTGAACGACGGCGTTGAGTTTCTCGGCGGCGGCGAGCCGATGGGCGTCGGTGTCGACATAGTCGACGCGGTAGCCCAGCGCGGCGGCGAGGGCCGCCGCATACAGCCCGATCGACAGCCGCCCGATCACCAGTACACGGCGATCCACCGGATCCAGCTGGTCCAACTCCGTTCGGTAGGGTCCCACCGCACGCCAGGCGTCGGGAATGTTGTCCGACAGCGACGCTATCGCCGCGGCGTCAAGAGCTTCGGGTACCGCTGTCAACATCGCGTCGGCGTAGGGCACCAGCACCGCATCGGACATGAAGCCGCCGCCGTCGAGGCCGGCCAGCGGCGCCATTCCGTAGCTCGCCATCAGCGGCAGCGACGCGCAGGAACCCGTAACCCCGCGACGGCAGTGCCGACATGTGCCGCAGCTGATCTGAAACGGCACGATCACCCGGTCCCCGACTCGGACGCCGTCGACGTCGTCACCGATCGCGACGACGTCGGCGAGGCCTTCATGGCCGACGGCGTGGCCGGGTGGCATCGGCAGCCGCCCGTGTACCACGGCGACGTCGAGGTCGCAGCAGGCGACCGCCACCGGCCGCACCAAGGCCTGTTCCGGGCGGGTGATCGTGGGCTCCGCCGCCTCCTGCCAGGCGTAGCGCTGGGTGTCCTGCATCGTCAGTTGCCGCATCTCCACATTCTTGAGCGAGTACTCAAGTATTGCAAGTATCGTGTGACAGCGTGCCCAGACCTGACCGCAGCCGTGCCGTGCTGGTCGAGACCGCCGGCGCCCTGTTCCGCCAGCAGGGTTATGCCGCGACCGGCCTCAACCAGATCCTCGCCACAGCCGGAGTGCAGCCCGGATCGCTGTATCACCACTTCCCGCAGGGCAAGCAGCAATTGGCCACCGCGGTCATCGAGACGGCCGGGGCCGGCATCGACCGGCTGCTGCGCAGATTCCTTTCCAACGACCTGCCGGCGGTTGA
Source organism: uncultured Actinomycetota bacterium (assembly GCA_963767765.1). Classification (GTDB taxonomy): domain Bacteria; phylum Actinomycetota; class Actinomycetes; order Mycobacteriales; family Mycobacteriaceae; genus Mycobacterium. The sequence goes on from CAVYEX010000001.1 coordinate 473,478, forward strand.
CATCGTCGACCAGTGGGTCGATCTGCTCATTGCCGCACTGGCCAACGACGAGCGGGACGGCTGCCCCATCGAGCCGATCGCCACCGAGTCGGTGTACGCCAGCCCGCAGGTCCGCGACGCGTCCGCGCGCGCCTTCAAGTCCTGGTGCGCGGCGATCAGCGACCGGTTGCGCGCCGACGGCTGGGCCGCGGCGGACGCGGACACTACGGCGGTCGCGGTGATTTCGATGATCGAGGGTGCGCTGATCCTGTCCCGCGTCGCCGGCGATCCCGAAGCTCTCGAAGCCGCGAAAGTTGCGGCGCGCTCGTTGTTAAGCTGATCGGCCGACGCATCATGGTGACCGATTACAACCAACCGCGAATGGCGGAGCGCTACCGAGAAGCCAAAGCCCAGCCTTGGCGTTCTCGGGTCGAGGCCTTTTCGTTCCTGAAGCTGATAGGCAATGTCGAAGGCAAGAGGGTGCTCGATGTCGCCTGCGGCGAAGGGCATTTCACGCGGATGCTGCGCGCAGCGGGTGCGGCGAAGGTAGTGGGAGTCGACATCTCCGAGGAGATGATCGGCTTGGCCCGAAAACAGGAAGCACGCACGCCGCTCGGTATCGACTACCGCGTCGAAGACGCCCGACGCGTCGTCGGTGAAACCGATTTCGACCTCGTGGTTGCCGCCTGGCTACTGGTCTACGCACGAACCCGCGGCGAACTCGTCGAGATGTGCCACGGGTTGGCGAGTCGGCTCAGGGCCGGCGGGCGTCTCGTTACGCTGATCAACAACCCGGCAGTTCGCGACTGCGAGCCGGCGCCCGATTACCGCAAGTATGGCTTTCAGATGTCGTTCGCCGATCAGCGTTCGGAGGGCGCGCCAATCAAAGTGACTCTGCTGCTGAGGGATTCGACGATAGAGATCGAGAATTACCATCTGCCAATGGCGGCATATGAGTCCGCTCTGGCTCGAGCGGGTTTCGAGAAGTTCGCCGTGCACATGCCGGAGTTGTCACCCGCCCCCGATGACGCGCCGGGCTACTGGGACGACTTGCTCCGATACCCGAATCTCGTCCTGCTGGACTGCGTCAAACGGTGATCGGGGGATGGCGACGGGGCTCGGCGGACCGCTTGGTCATCGAGATCGACACCAGATCCGGAAAATCCGAAAATGATGGCTCTAGCGTCGATCTCGGGGCAGCGGCCTAGCGTCGATCTCGGGGCGGCGCCCTAGAGGCGCGGCAGCGGCCTAGAAATCCAAGCCGATGTCCAGGACGCGCACCGAGTGGGTGAGCGCACCGACGGCCAAAAAGTCCACCCCGGTGCCGGCATACGCTGCCGCAGTGTCCAGGGTCAAACCGCCCGACGATTCCAGCTTGGTGTCCGGCGCCCGCGCATCCCGGCGCTGCACCGCGATCTGCGTCTCCCACACCGGGAAGTTGTCCAGCAGCACCAGCTCAGGCTGTTCGGCCAGCACCTCGTCGAGTTGCTCGGTGGAGTCGACTTCCACCTCGCACGGCAACTCAGGCGCGGCTGCCCGGACCGCCCGCAGCGCCGCCACGACTGATCCCGCGGCCGCGACGTGGTTGTCCTTGATCAGCGCGGCATCACCAAGGCCCATGCGGTGGTTGACGCCACCTCCGACGCGGACCGCGTACTTCTGCAGAGCGCGCAAGCCCGGCAATGTCTTGCGGGTATCCCGGATCTTCGCCTCGGTGCCGCGTACCTCGTGCACCCAGGCGGCGGTCGCGGTGGCAATCCCGGACAGATGGCAGATCAGGTTCAGCATGGTGCGTTCGGCGGTCAGCAGACCGCGGGTCTCGGCTTTCACTGTCAGCACCGCAGCGCCCGGCTGCAGTCGCGCGCCGTCCTGCACCCGGTCGAGGACCTGATAGTCGCCGAGCACTTCGTCGAGCACCAGCAGTGCCACGTCGAGACCAGCGACCACCCCGGGCTCGCGGGACACCAGCGACGCCGTCACCACCGCGCCGGCGGGCACCGTCGCCACTGTGGTGGTGTCCGGGCCGTAGCGCAGGTCCTCGTCCAGCCCTCGTCGGATGATGGTCCGGGCCTCGTCCAGCTCGCAGGAGGAAAGTGACGCGGCCATCAACACGCGGAAGCGAGCTCTTCGACGTGCACAGCGGCGTCGTCGTCGCCCAACCGCACCACGGTGCTGCGCGCCCGCGCACCGCAGACGTCGGGGTATTCGGCGCGGTGATGGCAACCGCGGCTCTCCTCACGAGCCAAGGCCGCGGCGGCCACGGCGCGGGCGGTGAGCGTCAGGGCGGCGTCTTCCACGTCGACTCGGCCGGTCAGCCGGCGCCGCCCCGCCCCCGACAGCACCTCGGTCAACCGGCGCAGCCCGTCGGCATCGCGGACAACCGACGCGTGTCGGCTCATCGCGCGTTGCAGCGCACCGCGCTGCGCGACGCAAAGCTCCACGGTTTCGGGAGCTTTCGCACACGTCTCGCCGGTGGCTGCGGCGTGCGACGCGGCGGCCTCGCCGGCCCGGCCACCGACCACCAGACCTTCCAAAAGACTGTTCGACGCCAGCCGGTTGGCGCCGTGCATGCCGGTTCGGGCCACCTCGCCGGCGGCGAACAGCCCGGGCAAGTCTGTGTGGCCGTGCACGTCGGTCACCACACCGCCGCAGCTGTAGTGCGCGCCCGGCACCACCGGGATGGGCTGGCGCACCGGGTCGATACCGGCGGCCCGACAGGACGCGGTCACCGTGGGGAACCGGGCGGGAAAGTCGGTGATCCGGCGGGCATCGAGATACGCGCAGTCGTCACCGGTTGCCTTCAACCGCGCGTCGATGGCCGCGGCGACGACATCGCGAGGCGCCAGGTCACCCATCGGATGCACCCCGGCGGTGACAGCACAGCCGTGCGCATCGACCAGGCGGGCGCCTTCGCCACGGACCGCCTCGGTGATCAGGGGACGCCTGTTGCCAGTGCTCGGCCCGGCATCGGCGCAGTACAGCATGGTCGGGTGGAATTGGACGAACTCGATGTCACTCACCGGGACACCGGCCGAGAGCGCCAGCGCGATGCCGTCACCGGTGGAGCCGTCCGGGTTGGTCGTCGCGCGGTAGAGGTGGCCAAGCCCACCGGTGGCCAGGATCACCGACGGCGCGTGCACGATCCCGAGGCCGTCCGGGCGCAGCGCCAACACACCCGTCACCGAGCCGCCGTCGTGCAGCACCCGCACCGCCGTGTGGTGGCTGCGGACGTCCAGCGCGGCCGCGGCGTGGTCGAGTGCACGCTGCACTTCGGCGCCGGTGGCGTCACCGCCGGCGTGCACAATCCGCCGGCGGGTGTGGCCGCCTTCTCGGGTCAACGCCCACCGGCCGGGCACCACCTCGTCGAATCGAGCTCCCGCACCCGCCAATTCGCTCACCGCGCGATAGCCGTCGGCGATGATCGAATACACCGCCTCCGGGTCGCACAGTCCTGCGCCGGCGGCCAGCGTGTCAGCGACGTGGGCTTCGACCGAGTCGTCGTTGTGCGGCAGTACCACCGCTATCCCGCCCTGCGCGTAGTGCGTCGCCGTCATCCCGGTCCGGTGCTCGGCCTTGCTCAGCACCAGCACGCGCCGGCCGGCACGGTGGGCGGCCAGCGCGGCGGCCAGGCCGGCCGCCCCGGTGCCGATCACGACGACATCGGCCCGCTGCTGCCAGGCAACCTGCATGGTCATTCGCCGCCGCCGGGCTGCCCGATCTCGATCATCCGTTGCACGCTGCGCCGCGCCCGCCGCGCCGTCGTGGCGTCGACATCGACTTCGTCGGCTCCGTCGAGCAGGCAGCGCAACAACGCTGCGGGCGTGATCATTTTCATGTACCGGCACGACGCCCGGTCGTTGACCGCGCGGAAGTCCACCCGCGGGGCTGCCCGGCGAAGCTGGTACAGCATGCCGACTTCGGTGGCGACCAGGACCTGACGGGCGCGCGTCTCGTGCGCCGCGTCGAGCATGCCGCCGGTTGACAAAATCTTCACCCGCTCCGGCGGAAAGGCGCCGGCCCCGGCGAGATAGAGCGCCGAAGTAGCGCAACCACATTCGGGGTGCACATACAGCTCGGCGTCCGGGTGGCTGCGAGCCTGCTCGGCGAGTTCGTCGCCGTTGATGCCGGCATGCACGTGACACTCGCCGGCCCAGATGTGCAGGTTCGTCCGTTCGGTCTCGCGGCGGACATGCGCACCGAGGAACTGGTCAGGGCAGAACAGCACGTCACGCTCGGGGTCGATCGAGGCGACGACGTCCACGGCGTTCGACGAGGTGCAGCAGATGTCGGTGAGGGCTTTCACCGCGGCGGTGGTGTTGACGTAGGAGACGACGAGCGCGTCGGGATGCTCGTCTTTCCAGGCCTGCAGATCCTCCACGGTGATCGAGTCGGCCAGTGAACAGCCGGCGCGCTGGTCCGGGATCAGCACGGTCTTGTGGGGGCTGAGGATTTTGGCGGTCTCGGCCATGAAATGCACGCCGCAGAACACGATCGTGTCCTCTGGGGCGTCGGCGGCGACCCGCGACAACGCCAGCGAGTCACCGACATGGTCGGCCACGTCCTGGATGGCGGGCAGCTGGTAGTTGTGCGCCAGGATGGTGGCGCCGCGCAGCCGCGCCAGGCGGCGGATTTCCGCGGCCCACTGCTCATCGCCTTCCACCCCGGTGTAGCCGGACGGGGAGTCGACGATGCGGGCAGCCAGGTCGTCGACCAGCGTGTCGGCGCGATTGAGGACCGTCATGGTCGTTCCTTCCGCCCAGCTGGTTTTCGACTTACAATCGAAAACATGGCTAATGGTAGCACCGCTCACGAGGTGCTCGCCGTTGTGTTCCAGGTTCGTCAGCCCCAGTCCGGCGGTCCTCAGACGGCGAAGCCCGGCCTCAATGTCTTGTTGTGGCAGCGGGCGCGCGAGCCGCAGCGCGGCGCATGGTCACTGCCGGGCGGGCGGCTGCGGTACGACGAGGACATGACGAGTTCGGTTCGCCGTCAACTGGCCGAGAAAGTCGATCTGCGACAACTCGCCCACCTCGAGCAGCTCGCGGTGTTCTCCGACCCGCACCGGGTGCCGGGCCCCCGCACGATCGCGTCGACCTTTCTGGGCCTGGTGCCCTCCCCCGCCATCCCGGCGCTGCCGCCCGACACCTGCTGGCATCCGGTGAACGCGCTGCCGCAGATGGCGTTCGACCACGCTCCGATGGTCGCCTACGCCCGGGCGCGGCTGGTCGCCAAGATGTCCTACACCAACATCGGGTTCGCCCTGGCACCTACAGAATTCGCGATGTCGACACTGCGTGACATCTACGGCGCCGCGCTGGGCTACCAGGTCGACACCACCAACCTCCAGCGGGTGCTGGCCCGGCGCGGCGTCATCACGCAAACCGGCACGATCGCGCAGTCCGGACGCAGCGGCGGACGGCCCGCGGCGCTGTACCGTTTCACCGATTCCGCGCTGCGGGTGACCGACGAATTCGCCGCGCTGCGACCACCTGGTTCGGCGTGATCGACGGATCTGACACCGGCTTCCGGGCGAGCCGATTGGATTCTTAACGGGATCTTAAGCAAGAATGCCCCGATGGACTCTGGCAGCCTGGCGACCACCACCGGCGCGGAATGGATCGGCCGGCCCCAACACCAACCGCTGCAGCGCAGGGCCAGGCCCGTGCTGCCGTCGAAGGACCCGTTCTATCAGCCACCGCCGGGCTACCAGCACGCCCAGCCGGGAACGGTGCTCCGGTCCCGCGACGTCGAGCTGGCGTTCATGGGCTGGATACCGCAGCGCACGATCGCCACTCAACTGCTGTACCGCTCGACCGACATGTACGGCCAGCCCGAGGCGGCCGCCACCACCGTCATCCTGCCTGCCGAGGTCACGCCCGAGCAGCCCTGCCCGGTGCTGTCGTATCAGTGCGCGATCGACTCCGTTACCTCCCGCTGCTTTCCGTCGTATGCCCTGCGGCGCAAGGCCAACGCGCTGGGTTCGATGGCGCAACTGGAATACCTGCTGATCGCGGCCGCCCTCGCCGAGGGGTGGGCGGTCTCGGTGCCCGACCACGAAGGCATCAACGGCATGTGGGGTGCACCATACGAACCGGGGCATCGCGTCTTGGACGGGGTCCGGGCCGCGCTGAACTCGAAACGTCTCGGTCTGTCGCCCGCGGCGCCCGTCGCACTGTGGGGTTACTCCGGCGGTGGGCTGGCCAGCGCCTGGGCGGCCGAACTCGCCGCTGACTACGCACCGGACCTGGACGTGGTGGGGGCCGTGCTGGGAGCACCCGTCGGCAATCTGACCCATACCTTCCGCCGGCTGAACGGCAGCGTCATGTCCGGCCTGCCCGCGGTGATGATCGCTGCGCTGACCCACATTTATCCCGACCTGGACCGGGCGATCAAGGAGCACTCCACCGAGGAAGGCCGCCTCCTGCTGCAGCGGCTGGAGAAGATGACGACGGTGGCAGCGGTGGTCCAGATGATTAAACGAGACGTCGGCGAGTATCTCGACCAGCCGCTCGAGCAGTTCCTGGCGTCGCCCGAGGTGCAGAAGGTCTTCGGGAGCATCAACCTGGGCACCACCGTGCCCACCCCGCCGGTGTTGATCGTGCAGGCCGTGCACGACTACATCATCTCGGTGGACGACATCGACGAACTGGCGGACGCCTATTCCGGCGGCGGTGCCGCCGTCACCTATCACCGGGACGCCTTCAACGAGCATCTGCTGCTGCACCCACTGTCGGCGCCGATGACGCTGCGGTGGTTGCAGGACCGGTTCGCGCGTCGACCGCTGACCGACCACCTGATCCGGACCACATTTCCGACGATGTTCAACCCGGCCACCTACATCGGCATGGCGCGCCTGCTGCGGATCGCGGGCAAAGTCGTCACCGGCAGGCGAGTACACCGCCGGCCGCTCTAGCGGCAATCAGGACGCGGCGTCGCCCGACGCCACGGTCAGCGGCGCCGGGTGAGCGCCGAGGTCATCTTCGGTGGCGGCGAGAGCCAGCAGGGTGTAGACAAACGCGGCAGCAGCGACCGGCACTCCCAGCGTGCAGGTGACCTGAAGCCAATCGTGGCCGAAGAACACCGGCGGCGCCTCGCGAAAATAGTAGTACGGGTTTTTCGGGGTCACCGGCGCTCGGGCAGCGTCGAATCGCCCGTAGCGCAGGCGCACCAGCAGCGCGCCCGTCCCGACGGCGGCTGTCGCCGCGGCGACGACACCGGTCGACAGCGCGACGACCATCCGCGGGCCGCGGTGGGCTTGCCACTGCCAGACCAGCACCGACGACACCGTCGCCAGCACCGTGAGCATCCCGAGCATGAGGAACGGCGCGACGAACATGTTCTCCGCTTCGTCGCCCAGGTAGTTCTGCACCACCCCACCGCTGGGCGGCAGAGCCGCCACCCAGTGGATCGGCGGGGCGAGGACCGCCCACAGGCCACCGATCAGCGCACCGGAAACCAGTAAGCCGGCCAGCACGACACCGACCGCACCGCGGCCTGCGCCCCGCGGAGCGTCACGAGGGGCAGCCGACTCCGTCATCAACGTTTCCCGAGCTCAGCCGAATCCACCCGCCCGTGCCGCGAGCACTTCGCCCACCAGCCGTCCGGCCGGACCTGGACCACCATGCGCCGGCCGCACTCGGCACAAAACCGTGGCGGCTCCAGACCCAACCGCGCGGCGGCGGGCACCGAAGAGTCGGCCTCGTCCGCGCAGTTAGCGCCGGTGTAGACGTTGTAAACGCCGGCAGCGATCGGCGCGGGCAGCTCGCGGATCATCGGGCGTCGATTTCACTAGAGGCTTGCGTTGAGTGCCTTGATCGGCATCTGCAGCTCCTCGAGGAGCTCCAGGTCCGCCTCGGCAGGGCGGCCCAGCGTGGTGAGGTAGTTACCCACGATCACGGCGTTGATGCCGCCGAGCATGCCCTGCTTGGCGCCCAGATCACCCAGGGTGATCTCGCGCCCCCCGGCGAACCGCAGCATGGTGCGCGGCAACGCCAGCCGGAACGCGGCCACCGCTTTCAGCGCTTCGCCGGCCGGCAACACCTCCAGGTCGCCGAACGGAGTGCCGGGCCGGGGGTTGAGGAAGTTCAGCGGCACCTCGTCGGGATCCAACTCAGCGAGGTTCGCGGCGAACTCCGCCCGCTGCTCCACGGTCTCTCCCATGCCGAGGATGCCGCCGCAGCACACCTCCATGCCGGCACCGCGCACCATCGACAAGGTCTCCCAACGCTCCTCCCAGGTGTGGGTGGTGACGACGTTGGGGAAATAGGACCGGGCCGTCTCGAGATTGTGGTTGTAGCGGTGCACGCCCATCGCCGCCAGCTGCTCCACCTGCTCGGCGGTCAGCATTCCCAACGAGCAGGCGATCTGGATGTCGACCTCGTTGCGAATCGCCTCGATGCCGGCGGCGACCTGAGCTAGCAACCTGTCGTCCGGCCCCCGCACCGCGGCCACGATACAAAATTCGGTGGCACCGGTTTTCGCGGTCTGCTTGGCCGCTTCGACGAGGCTCGGGATGTCAAGCCAGGCGCTGCGCACCGGTGACGCGAACAGCCCGGATTGCGAACAGAAGTGACAATCCTCGGGGCAGCCGCCGGTTTTCAGGCTGATGATGCCCTCGACTTCGACGTCGGGACCACACCAGGCCATCCGCACCTCGTGGGCCAGACCCAGCAGCTCTTCCAAGCGGTCATCAGCCAGCTGCAGCACCTGTAGGACCTGGGCCTCGCTCAATCCCTCGCCGCGTCTGAGCACCTGTTCGCGGGCCGTCGCCAAGATGTCCGGATCAGTCGAGGCGTCACCGCCGCCACCGGCTGTGGGCCGAGTCGCCGTCGTAGTCAACAGGTACTCCCCTACATCGTCTCGATCGTCGTATCCGAGGGTTCAGGTTAGGGCAGTCGGAAGAACCGGGCCAAACGCGGTGCGGCACGCGCGCTTGAAATCAGACGATTGTGGTTATCCTGCGTCGACCGGCTGCGACCGGCCGGGACATCGACCGACCGGAGCGTGTACGCGAATGGGCACTTCAGACGTTCACTACCTGGCCCACCATTGGCTAATCCTGGCCGGCCCGGCCTTCCTGCCGGCGTTCCTCGTTGTCGGCGTCGTCCTGTACCTGGCGGTGAAGGACCGGCGCGACACCGACGAGCCCGAACAGGTGTCGATCGACGAGAAGCGTGATTGACGTGCCATCAAACGGGGCATATTCGGCCCCGGAAGTCGACTGGATCGCTAGCCTACTTTGCAGTAAGTTGACTTTCGGTAAACGACTGTTCTCGATCGGCCTTTAGCCGGGTACGGAGGTGTCACCGTGGTGTTGACTATCGTGGCGGACTCGCCACCGGCTCGCGGCGCCGGGCTCAGCCAGGTCATCGGGCTGTCGATCGCCGCGATGATCATCGGTGCGGTGATGCTCGGTGTCGGGTGGGGGCACCGTACCCGCCGGATCACCTTCATCGACCGGTTCGGCGAGAAGATGGGCGGAAAGTTCGAGCGGCCGGCGTGGGTGGCGCTGCCGGTGCCGGTCTTCACCACCTCAATCATCTGCGCCCTTTTCGGGTTCATCTGGGACGTCAGCTGGCACATCGGCAACGGCCGCGACCCCGGACCGTTGGCCAACCCGGCGCACTACTTCATCATCATCGGGCTGTTCGGCATCTTCCTGGCCGGGATGATGGCCGTCACCCTGCCGTTCGGCAAGCCCGGACCGGCCGCCGTGCGCATCACCCGCAACTGGTACGCGCCGGTGGGCGGTGTGCTGATGGCCGGCTGCGGGCTGTACGCGCTGATCGGTTTCCCGCTCGACGACATCTGGCACCGCATCTTCGGCCAAGACGTGACGCTGTGGGGTCCGACCCACCTGATGATGATTGGGGGCGCGAACTTCTCGCTGTTCGCCACGCTGCTGCTGGAGTACGAGGGCCGGCGGGCGTTGGCCGAGAAAGACGAGGTCGCCGCCCTGGACCGGGACAGCAGATTCCTGGTCAAGTTTCTGCGCTACCTGTCCTGCGGCGGGCTGCTGATCGGGATGTCGGTCTACCAGATCGAGTTCGACTTCGGCGTGCCGCAATTCCGGTTGGTCTTCCAGCCGATGCTGATCGCCGCGGCGGCCACCGTTGGGTGCGTCGTCGCCCGCATGACCCTGGGCAAAGGCGCAGCGATCCTGGCGGCGCTGTTCGCGATCGCGTTGCGCGGCACTGTCGCTCTGATCGTGGGGCCGGTCCTGGGCGCCCCGCTCAACTGGTTCCCGCTGTATCTGGGACCGGCGCTGGTGGTCGAGTTGGTGGCTCTCACCTCGCTGTACCGCCGCCCGATCGTGTTCGGCGCGGTGGCCGGTTTGGGGGTTGGCACCGTCGGGCTGTTCCTGGAATCGCTGTGGATCGGTGCGGTGTACCACTACCCGTGGCCCACCGCTTTGTGGCGGGAAGCGTTGCCGACGGCGGTTCCGGTGGCGGTGCTGATCGGCATCTGCGCGGCGATGTTCGGAATGGTGCTGACCGGTCAGCGCCTGCCCAGCAGAGGTGTCGGAATCACGGCGGTGGCGCTGACGGTGTTGGTCATCGGCGGCGTGGTGGCCAACGGGCTGCACATCAACGTGCCGTCGAAGGACACCGCCACGATCAAGCTGGCCGACCTGCCCAGCCCGCCGGGGCAACGTCAGGTGTCCGCCGACGTGCAGATCAATCCCCCCACCCTGGTCAGTGACAACCCGGACTGGCTGACGATTTTGTCCTGGCAGGGCAAGATGGTGAACCACCGCGGCCTGGAGATCGACCGGCTCAAAAGAGTTGGCCCCGGCCATTACGTGTCCACCCAGCCGATTCCGGTCTGGGGCGATTGGAAGACGCTGCTGCGGGTCCACGACGGCCGGATGCTGACCGCACTCCCGATTTGGGCACCGGCTGACCAGGCCATCCCCGTGCCGGAAATCCCGGCGCAGGCCAATATGCAGCGCCCGTTCGTGCTCGAGGTGACGATCCTGCAGCGCGAGCGCGACCCGGGTGTCCCCGCGTGGCTGTTCACCGCCGGCGGGATCGTGGTGCTGTGCTTCACGCTGGCGGTCATCACGGCGCTCACCTGGGGCGCGGGCCGGGTCAACAACAGGGACACCGCACCCACGCAGCCCGAGGAACAAGCGGTCGACAGTTCTCCGCCACGCGCGGCGTGACAGCGGGGACGCGAACACGTACCAGCCTCATTCCGGCGGTGGCGGCGATGTTGGTCGTCGCCACCGCCGGCTGCGGCGGTTCCTCTGACACCGGCACCCCGGGCAACCTGACCGTCGACGTCACCATCGCCAAAGGCCAGGTCACCCCCGTCAACGCCACGCTGCAGGCCAAGGTTCACCAGCCGATCACCTTCCGGGTGAGCAGCGACGCCGCGGACGAGCTGCACGTGCACTCCGAGCCCGACCACGAGTTCAAGATCGCGGCCGTGCCGAATCAGACATTTCAGTTCAGCGTGGACGTGCCGGGCAACGTCGACGTCGAGCTACACCACCTGGACCGCACCGTCGCCACAATTCAAGTGCGTCCGTGACCACCGGTTGCGCCGGAACGGTTCTGGCGCACGGCCTCGGTGGCTCCAGCGACCTGCCGGTTCCCTATGCCTACGCCATGGTCGGCGCCGCCTGGGCGCTGACCTTCACGTTCGCCCTGGTCGCGTTCGCCTGGCGCCGCCCGCGGTTCGACCCGCTCAAACCCGGACGGCCGTTACCGGCCGGGCTGACCAGGCTGGTCGACGCCCGCGCGACCCGCTGGGCGGTGGCCGCCGTCGGACTGGGGTTCGCGGTGTGGGTGTTGCTGGCCGGTATTTGGGGCCCGCAAAACCAGGGCAACGCCCTGCTTGGAGCGTTCTACGTTCTGCTGTGGGTCGGTCTGGTGGCGCTGTCGCTGCTGTTCGGGCCGGTGTGGCGGGTGATCTCGCCGGTGCGCACGCTGTATCTGGTGCTGCGGCGAATCACCCCCGAACGCGCTCACCGGCCCCGGCTGACGTACCCGGAAAGCTGGGGATACCGCCCGGCGGCGCTGGGCCTGTTCGCCTTCGTCTGGATGGAATTGGCCAGCCCCAACCCGGCGGCGCTGCCCTGGGTCAAGACCTGGGTGCTGGTCTACGCCGTGGTGTTGTTGGGCGGGGCCTGGCTGTGCGGTCAGCGCTGGCTGGCGCGGGCCGACCCGTTCGGGGTGTACAGCATGGCGGTGTCGCGGCTGTCGCCGCTGCGGCGCAATCCCGACACCGGCCGCATCGTCGTCGGCAACCCGTTCGATCACCTGCCATCGCTGCCGGTCCGCCCCGGCGTCGTGGCGGTGCTGGCGGTGCTGCTCGGGTCGACGGCATTCGACAGCTACTCGTCTTCGCCGACCTGGCGGGGCTTCGCCGACCGGGTCGGCCGCGTCGCGCACGGCGTGCCTACGACGGTGTCGGGGTCGCTGCTGCGCACCGTCGGGATGATCGTCTTCATTTCCATTGTGGCGCTGACCTTTTCACTCGCCGCACGGGCTACCGGAGGGGTCGAACGCGAGCAGCGCCGTGCTCTGCCCGGCGAAATGGCGCACTCGCTCATTCCCATCGTGGTCGGCTACATCTTCGCCCACTACCTGACCTACCTGGTCGAACGCGGCCAGCAAGCGATCTTCGCGCTGGCCGATCCGCTGGGCCGGCATTGGAATCTCCTCGGACTGGGGCACCTGCACGTCGCCTACGTGCTGTCGGCGCATCCGCCGATTCTGGCCGGCATCAAGGTCGCCAGTGTGGTCACGGGGCATATCGTCGCGGTGATCGCCGCCCACGACAAAGCGCTGCGGCTGTTGCCCCGCGGACACCAACTCACCGGCCAGCTCACCATGATGCTGGTCATGGTCGGCTACACCTTCACCGGCTTGTATCTGCTATTCGGCGGGTAGGCCGGGCGGCGGGTCGATGCGGTCGGCACGGGTATAGACGTTCATCGAGTCGCGGCGCAGGAAGGCGACCAAGGTGATGCCGGCTTCTTCGGCCAGCTCGACCGCGAGCGACGACGGCGCCGACACCGCCGCCAGCACCGGGATACCGGCCATCACCGCTTTCTGCGTCAGCTCGAACGACGCCCGCCCGCTGACCAGCAGCACCGCGGCGTTCACGGGAATCCGGTCGCGCTCCAGCGCCCACCCGATCACCTTGTCGACCGCGTTGTGCCGGCCGATGTCTTCGCGGACGACGAGCAGGGTGCCGTCGACGCCGAACAACGCCGCAGCGTGCAGACCGCCGGTGGCGGCGAACACCTTCTGCGCGGCGCGCAGTTGCACCGGCATCGCCGACAACGTGTCGGCGGCCACTCGCGCTGCGACGTTCTCCAGTCGGTAGCGGCTGACGAGCCGGACGGCGTCCAACGAAGCCTTGCCGCAGACGCCGCACGAGGAGGTCGTGTAGAAGTTGCGGGTCACGTCGACTTGCATCGCCGGGACGGTGGGCGCCAGCGCGACGTCGACGACGTTGTAGGCGTTGGCGCCGGGCGGGCCGCTGGGACGGCAATACCGCACGCTGACCACATCATCGCGCTCCCCGATGACACCCTCGGTGAGCAGAAAACCCTGTGCCAGTTCGAAATCCGAGCCGGGAGTGCGCATGGTCACCGTGATCGGACGGCCGTCGACGCGGATCTCCAGCGGCTCCTCGACGGCCAGGGTCTCCGACCGCGTGACCGCGGTCGCCGCGTTGAGGTGTCGCGCCGGGCGGCGCGCGGTCACCCGGCCCATACGGTGCCGGCCTCGACGATGATCACGGTTACCAGCTTCTCATTCCGCGCGCGCCGGCCGCTTTTCCCTCGATGTGTCGCTGAGAGCCGGGCACAAAGACACTCACCCAGAGCAGTGACTACTGTGCCGGCTGGTGCTCGAGTGACGCCGAGCGAGGCTGCCGCTCGTCGAGCCGTTGCCGTTGCGGAACCACGACGTACTTCGGGTCGCGGGTGGACTGCACGCCGGCCTGGAACACGCCGAACCGCTGCAGCACACTGCCGGTGAGCAAAGCCAGCCCGGACACCACCGCCGCGGCGCGGCTGCGGCGGGACGGCAGCACGGCCAGCGCCCCGCCGACCGTCAGGTATTCCGCCCACCGGCGCATCCGCCCGGCTTTCTCGCTCGTGTACGCCTCGGCGACCAGCCCCAGCCGGTGCTCCAGCAGCCGCGACGCCGCCACTTCCAACCCGGCGCCCAGGATGGCCAGCCGCCGGGCCGGACCGGCCTCACCGACCGGCGCGAACATCATGCCGAGCCCGCCGCCGCTGGCCGCGGCCGAACCGGTGAACACGAAAGGAAGGTAGGGGTGCGCCTCCCGCCAGGCCGGGACAGCGGTCTGCGACAGCAGCACCGCCGTGTACGACGCGACCCCCGGCGCGACGGCCGCCGCCGACAACCCCGCCGGCCGCGCCGCCCGGATCAGCAGCTTCCCGGCCCAGCTGTCGCGCAGCCGCCGGGGCAGCAGCTCGGCGACGCCGGCCAGCCCGGCGCCCGGCCCGTAGGCGCTGAGGATCCAGGTGCCCACACTCATCGGTGAGCTGAGCTTGGCCACCCGCAGCATGTGGTGGAATCGAGCCGGCCGGCCCAGGTCGGCCACCAGCAGGTACAGGCTGGCCACGATGCCGGCCAGCGCCCCGACCCGGCCGCTGCGCCGCAGCGCCGGCCGACCGGTGAGGTCGGCACCGGCCGCCAGCAGCGCCGACCCCGCCGACAGGCCGCCGGTGAACAGATACGCCGCAATCTTCCACTCCCATACCGGCGTCTTGAGCACCGCGCGGCCGTAATAGGACCCAAACTCCGCGCGCGGCACCATCAGCTGCTCGCGTCCGCGACCGCTACGGCTCACCGGCGTCCCCGACCCCAGAACGCCGACACCGCTGCGCTGACTAAGACCGATGCCGCCATCCCGGCGTAGCGCCACATCGCCTTGGCGTCGCGCGTCGGCACCACCGGGTCCGGCGGCAGCCCGTAAATCTCAGGTTCGTCGAGCAGCAGGAAGAAAGCGCCGTCGCCGCCCACCCCGTCGTCGGGGTCGTGGCCGTACAGTCTGGCTTCCGGCACGCCGCGGTCGTGCAGCTCCTCGACGCGACGGGCGGCGCGCTCCCGCAGCTCGTCCAGCACCCCGAACTGGATCGAGTCGGTCGGGCACGCCTTGGCGCACGCCGGTTCCAGGCCGTCACGCAGCCGGTCGTAACACAAGGTGCACTTCCACGCCCGCCCGTCACCGTCGCGCCGGTCGATCACCCCGTACGGACAGCCCGACACGCAGTAGCCGCAGCCGTTGCAGATGTCTTGTTGCACCACCACCGTGCCGAACTCGGTGCGGAACAGGGCGCCGGTCGGGCAGACGTCCAGGCAGCCCGCGTGGGTGCAGTGCTTGCACACATCGGAGCTCATCAGCCAGCGGAACGCGGTGCGTGTTTCAGCGCCGCTGCGCTCCCCCGGGCGCTCGAACGCCGGGATGCCCAGGTCCGCCGACGTGGTGCCCAGCTCTCCGCCGCCGCGCGGCAACGACTCCACCGTCGACGCAACCGTCTCCGCTGTTTCCTGAGTGCCCGACGGGCCGGCCGGCAGGCCCGCCAGCCCGGGATCCTGGTGGCCCAGCGGCCGGCTCTGCTCGATGAACGCGACATGGCGCCATGCGTTGGCGCCCAGCATCCCGGTGTTGTCGAACGACATCCCGAGCAGGTCAAACCCCGCCTCGGGCACCATGTTCCATTCCTTGCACGCCACCTCGCAGGCCTTGCAGCCGATGCACACCGAGGTGTCGGTGAAGAACCCGACGCGCGGCGGGTGGTCGAGGTGTCCGGCGTCGCCGGCCGGGTCGTCGAGCCGCCCGTAGAGACTGCTGTCGCTCACTGCCGCTCCTCGGGCTCGGTGTGCTCGGTGTGTTCGGCGCCCTCGGCCCGGGTGGTGTCCAGCTGGGTACCGGTCTCGGGGGTGATGCCGGCCCGCCGCCGGTATCCGGCGATGTAGTCCAGCAGCTCGGGGCCGCGGGGTCGCCGGCCCGGCCGGACGTCGCAGGTGGCGACCTTGCTTTCCTGGATGAACACGTTGGGGTCGGTGACCACTCCCAGCAAGTCGTTGACGACGTCGCCGCCGACGACACCGGCATGGCCCCAGTGGTAGGGCATCCACACCTGGTGCACCACCCGGTTGTCGATGCGCAGCGGCTTCATCCGGTCGGTGACCAGTACCCGGGCGTCGACCGCGCTGCGGCTGGTGATGACGTGCGCCCAGTCGAGGTGCGCGAGTCCGCGCTCGGCCGCCAGTTCCGGCGACACCTCGACGAACAGCGCCGGCTGCAGCTCGGACAGGTAGGGCAGCTGCCGGCTCATGCCGCCCGCGGTGTGGTGCTCGGTCAGCCGGGACGCGGTGAACACGAACGGGAACACTTCACCATGCTGCTCCGGCGGCGACGGGTTGGACGGGTTGTCGGCCCGCCCGTACAGTTTGCGCGCCGGGTTGCCCTGTTGCCGATAGAGCGGATTGCGTACCGGCGACTCGTGCGGCTCGTAGTGCGTGGGCAGTGGGCCGTCGATCATGCCGTTGGGCGCGAACAGCCAGCCTTTGCCGTCGGCCTGCATGATGAACGGGTCGTCACCGCGCAAGGCCGTCACCCCCACCGCGCCCTCGGGCGGGTGGTAGTCGGGCGGCTTTGTCTGCTCGAAGTCGGGGATGTCATGGCCGGTCCACTCGCCTTTGTCGGAGTCCCACCAGATGAGCTTCTTGCGTTCGCTCCAGGGCCGGCCCTGCGGGTCGGCTGACGCGCGGTTGTAGAGCACGCGGCGGTTCATCGGCCAGGTCCAGCCCCATTCCGACTCGTAGGGCCCTTGCTCGTCGTGCGGTTTGCGGCGGGCGGCCTGATTCACCTCGTCGGCGTAGACGCCGCTGTAGATCCAGCAGCCGCAGGCGGTGCTGCCGTCGGCCTTCAGGCTGGTGTAGCCGTCGACCGCCCGGCCGGTTGTCAGGTCGATGCCGCTGATGTGTCGCAGCACGTCCGCGCCCGACGGCTCGTCTCCCTCAGTTGCATAGTCCCACGCCAGGTCGAGCAGCGGCCGGTCACGCTCATCGGTGGAGCCGGCCAGCTTGGCGCGTAACCGCCGGCCCAGGTGGTAGAAGAACCACAGCTCGGAGCGGGCATCGCCGGGCGGTTCGACGGCTTTCTCCCGCCACTGCAGCATCCGCTGGGTCTGGGTGAAGGTGCCGGATTTCTCCACATGCGACGCCGCCGGGAAGAAGAACACCTCGGTGCCGCAGGTCTGCGTCTCGATCTCCCCGGTCTCGATCTCCGGGGAGTCCTTCCAGAAGGTGGCGCTTTCGATCATCACCAGGTCACGCACCACCAGCCAGTCCAGGTTGGCCATGCCGAGGCGTTGTAGCCGGCCGTGCGCCGAGCCGACGGCCGGGTTCTGCCCCAGCAGGAAGTAGCCGAACACCTTCCCGTCGACCATGTCCATCACGGTCCGGTAGGTACCGTGATCGCCGCTGACCCGGGGCAGGTAGTCGAAGCAGTAGTCGTTGTCGGCGGTGGCCGCCGCACCCCAATACTCCTTCAGCAGTGACACCATGTAGCTGTCGGCGTTGCGCCAGAACCCTTTCTGGGTGCGGCTGGCGATGGTGTCCAGGTAGTCCGACAGGCTGGATTGGCCGACGCGCGGCATCGCCAGGTAGCCGGGCAGCAGGTCGAACAACGTCGGCACGTCGGTCGAGCCCTGAATGCTGGCGTGCCCGCGCATCGCGAACACTCCGCCGCCGGGCCGGCCGATGTTGCCCAGCAGCAATTGGATGATCGCGCCGCTGCGGATGTACTGGGCGCCCATCGAGTGCTGCGTCCAGCCCACGCTGTACACCAGCGCCGCGGTCCGTTCCCGACCGGAGTTCTGCGTCCACGCCCGCGCCACCTGCAAGAAGGTTTCGGCCGGCACACCGCACACCCGCTCCACCATCTCCGGGGTGTATCGGGCGTAATGCCGCCGCAGAATCTGGTAGACGCAGCGCGGGTGCTGCAGGGTCGGGTCGGCCGGGATGTCGAAGGCGGCATCCTGGATCGGAGCGCCACCGGAACCCTGCTGCTGCGGTCCGCTTTTTGACTTGCCGCCGGACCCGCCGCCTTCCGGTTGCGTCGACTCGTAGTGCCAGGTCGTCGGGTCGTACGACGCCGACTCGTTGTCGTAGCCGCTGAACAGCCCGTCGAGGTCCTCGGTGTCGCGGTAGTTCTCGTCGACCAGGAATGGGGCGTTGGTGTAGGCGGTGACGTACTCGCGGAAGTCGAGGTCGTTGGAGAGGATGTAGTTGATCACCCCGCCCAAAAAAGCGATGTCAGTGCCGGCACGCAGCGGCACATGCCGATCGGCGACCGCGCTGGTGCGAGTGAACCGCGGGTCGATGTGCACCACCTGGGCGCCGCGGGCTTTCGCCTCCATGACCCACTGGAAGCCCACCGGATGGGCTTCGGCCATGTTCGACCCCATGATCACAATCAAGTCCGAGTTCGCGAGGTCTTGCTGATAGTCCGTCGCGCCGCCGCGACCGAAGGAGGCTCCCAGACCGGGAACCGTGGCGCTGTGTCAAATACGGGCTTGATTCTCGATCTGCAGCGCGCCCAACGCGGTGAAGAGCTTCTTGATCAGGTAGTTCTCTTCGTTGTCCAAGGTCGCGCCGCCCAAGCTGGCGACGCCCATGGTGCGACGCAGGGTGTTGCGGTCGGCGTCGAAGTCCTGCCAGCCTTTACGACGGGCGTCGAGTACGCGGTCGGCCACCATGTCCATCGCCGTGTCGAGGTCGAGGTCGCTCCACTCGGTCGCGTACGGCGCGCGGTAGCGCACCTTCGTTTCGCGCTGCGGCCCGGTGACCAGCTGCTTGCTCGCCGACCCCTTCGGGCATAACCGGCCGCGGGAGATCGGGCTGTCCGGGTCGCCCTCGATCTGGATCACTCGCCCGTCTTTGACGTACACGTTCTGCGCACAACCGACCGCGCAGAACGGACACACCGAATGCGCGACGCTGTCCGCGTCCGCGGTGCGCGGTGTGAGTGCGACGGAGCCAGCCGATTCGGCCGCCTTCCCGCGACCCAGCCCATCGGCGCCGGTCAGCTGCCGGTACACCGGCCAGGAGCGAATCAGCTTTCGGACGTCCATCCTTCGATCAAACCACCGTTCGGGTTCCGTCGTCGCGCCGCCGGGTGATCCGCCGCGCGTCGAGCTGCTCCAGCAGCGGCACCGCGACGCGGCGGGTGGTACCCAGCGCGCGCCGGGCGTCGCTGACCGTGAACGGCTGTGGCAGCGTCGCGAGGATGCCGGCCGCGCGGGTCAGCGCGTCAGCGCCGAGCACGACCCCGTCGGCGATCCGGGTCAGCCGCCCGGCCCGCACCGCTGCGGCGAGCTCGCGGCTGCCGAGTTTCAGGTCGGCCAGCTCGTCGGCCTCCGGCGCGCGGAACGGTTCGGCGGCCAGCCACTCCAGCACGGTCTGCACCGCTTTCTCCACCCGCGGCGGCAGACCCGTGCCGGGCGACCGGACCACGCCGTCGCCCACCTCGAGGCCGGTGCCGGCGAGCAGCGGGGCCACCAGCTCGGCGGCGGGCAGCCCGAGCAGTCGCCGCAGCGTCTCCAGCGGCATCCCGGCCGCGACGTCGTGCTCGTCGGCCCAGCGCTGCACCGTCGCCGTCGCGCGTTGCCGCCGGTCCGCCCACCACTGCGGGTTCACCACCCAGTCGCCCACCCGGTGCCCGCTGATCGGCACACCCATCGCCCGCAGCTCAGGAGCCGGTGCGCAGTCGGGCGGACGGACAAACCCGGTCGCCAGCTCAGCGGCGCGCTCGCGGGCGGCGCCGCGGCGGCGCAACGGCGGCGGCCGCACATCGAGCACGGTGATCCCGGCGGCGATCCGGTGCTCCCCCGGATCGCGCAGCAACCCGACGTCGGCCACCCGCAACGGCAGCGGCCGCGTCAGCCGCAGCCGCGCCGCAGCCGAGCCCAGCCGGCGGACCCGCACCGGCACCGCCACGGAGCCGATGTGCAGCACCAGCTGGCGGTGCAGCCCGTCCGGGGACCGCAGCGCCACATCGATCTCGGTGGTGTCCAGCCACTTCCCCGGCGTCCGCAGAGTGTCGCCGCGGCCGATGTGCTGACGATCAACGCCGCGCAGGTTCACCGCCACCCGGGCCACCGGCGCAACTAGGTCCTGGTCGCGCTCCAGCGACTGCAAACCACGGACGGTGACGCGGTGCCCGTCGTGCTCGAGCTCGTCGCCCACCCGAATGGTCCCAGCGGCCAGCGTCCCGGTGACGACCGTGCCCGCACCCCGCACGGTGAAGCTGCGGTCGACCCAGAGCCGCACATCGGCAGCCGGATCCGGTGCCGGCAGCCGGTCGGTCAGCCTCAGCAGTTCCGCACGCACCTGATCGAGGTCGGTACCCAGCACGACGGGCGGGTCGGCGAGTCCGGTCGCGGCGAACCGTTCGGATGCCTGCTCGATGGCGTCCGCCGGATCGGCCAGGTCGGCTTTGCTGATCACCAGCAGCGCGTGCTGCACCCCCAACGCGTCGAGCGCGGCGAGATGCTCGTCGGATTGCGGCATCCAGCCGTCGGTGGCGGCCACCACGAACATCACTGCCGGCACCGGACCCACCCCGGCGAGCATGTTGGCGACGAATCGCCCATGGCCGGGTACGTCGACGAACGCGAGCCGGCGTCCGGCCAGCTCGGTCCAGGCGAAGCCCAGGTCGATCGAAAGCCCCCGGCGCTGTTCTTCGGCCAGCCGGTCCGGCCACATGCCGGTCAGCCGGTGCACCAGGGTCGACTTGCCGTGGTCGACGTGCCCGGCGGTGGCTATGACGAACACGCCCGCACCGCGGCCAGCAGCTGCTCGTCCTCCTCGGGCGCCACCGTGCGCAGATCAAGCAGGCATCGGCCGGCCTCCAGGCGGCCGACCACCGGCGGGTCGCCGGCGCGCAGCGCCGCCGCGTAGGACTCCGGCAGGCTCAGCCCGGCGCTGGGCAGCTGGACACCCGGCGCGCCACCCCCGCCGACGGCGGCTACGCAGCCCACCGCCTCGGCGTCGGAGAGCTGTGCGGCGAGCCGGTCGGCGCGCCGGCGAAGCTCGGCCACATCAGCGGTCAGCGCCAGCGCGACCGGGGTCGGCGGGCCGAGCAGGGTCGCTTCCAGTGCGGCCAGCGTGAGTTTGTCCACCCGCAGCGCGCGCGCGGCCGGATGCCGGCGCAGCCGCTCGATCAGCGCCGCGTCCCCCAGCAGCAGTCCGGCCTGCGGCCCGCCCAACAGCTTGTCGCCGCTGGCGGTCACCAGGTCAGCGCCGTCGCGCAGCGTCGACGTCGCATCGGGTTCGTCGGGCATGACCGGGTGCGGCGCCAGCAAACCCGACCCGATGTCGACCACCAGCGGGACACCCAGACCGGCCAGCTCGGCGACCGGTACCGCCGAGGTGAAGCCGGTGACCTGGAAGTTCGACGGGTGCACCTTCAGCACGAAACCGGTGTCCGGCCCGATCGCCTCGATGTAGTCGCGCAGGCTCGTGCGGTTAGTGGTGCCGACTTCGCGCAGCCGCGCACCGGTGGACTCCAGCAGCTCGGGAATGCGGAAGCCGTCGCCGATCTCGACCAGCTCGCCGCGGCTCAGCACGATCTCTTTGCCGGGCGCCAGAGTGAGCGCGGTCAGCACCAGCGCGGCGGCGTTGTTGTTCACCACATGCACCCCGCCCGCGGCCGGCACTGCGCGGGCCAGGGCGGCCAGCGCACCGCGACCGCGGCGGGCCCGTCGACCCGTCCGCAGATCGAACTCGACGTCGGTGGCGCGGCCGGCGGTGACCACCGCGTCCAGCGCGGCCCGCGACAGCGGCGCCCGGCCCAAGTTGGTGTGCACCACCACGCCGGTGGCGTTGACGACCGGTCGCAGGCTCGACGCGCCGGCCGGCAGCGCGGCCACGGCGTGGTCGGCGACCTGCTCGGGCTCGATCTCGCCGGCGCGGGCGCGCTGCTGGGCGTCGGCGATCACGGACTTCACCAGCGCACGGCCCAGCACCCGCTGCGCCTCGGCCAGGCGCGGGTGGGCCAGCAGCACGTCGGTGCGCGGCACCCGCCGCCTTCGATCGCTGAGTTCGGTCATGTCAGGTCCGGGGATTATGGCGGAGGCGGACGGGAATCGGACCCGCTAGCGACAGCATCTGCCGCTCGACGGTTTTGAAGACCGCGCCGGTCACCAGACCGGATACGCCTCCCTGAACCATGACGACAATTATGGACTTCATGGCGGCTGCGACTCACCGACTGACCCAGTACGCGCACGGCGGTGGCTGCGCGTGCAAGATCCCGCCCGGCGAATTGGAGGACGTGGTCCGCGGGCTCGGCGGGGTGCAGCCGCGGGACCCGGCGGGTGAGCTGCTGGTCGGGCTGGACGACGGCGACGACGCGGCCGCGGTCCGCATCGAGGATGACACCGCCCTGATCGCGACGACGGATTTCTTCACCCCGGTGGTCGACGACCCGTACGACTGGGGCCGGATCGCGGCGACCAACGCGCTGTCCGACGTGTACGCCATGGGCGGGCGGCCGGTGGTGGCGGTCAACCTGCTGGGCTGGCCGCGCGATGTGCTGCCCTTCGAGTTGGCGGCCGAAACGCTGCGCGGCGGGCGCGACGTATGCGCGGTGGCCGGCTGCCATCTCGCCGGCGGGCACAGCGTCGATGACCCGGAACCCAAGTATGGGCTGGCGGTCACCGGTATCGCCGACCCGAACCGGTTGCTGCGCAACAGCACCGGCAAACCCGGGACACCGCTGTCGCTGACCAAGCCGCTGGGCATCGGCGTGCTGAACAGCCGGCACAAGGCGACCGGTGAACGCTTCGCCGAGGCGATCGAGCTGATGACGACCCTCAACGCCGAGGCGGCCGCAGCTGCGTTGGCCGCCGGCGCCGACTGCGCGACGGACGTGACGGGTTTCGGCCTGCTCGGGCATCTGTACAAGCTGGCCCGGGCCAGCGGTGTCACCGCGATCATCGACTCGGCCGCGGTGCCGTATCTGGACGGCGCCCGGCAGGCCTTGGCGGCCGGCTATGTCAGCGGCGGGACCCGGCGCAATCTCGAGTGGGTGGCCCCGCACGCCGACCTGTCGACGGTCGGTGCGGACGAAGCGCTGTTGCTGGCCGACGCGCAGACGTCCGGCGGGCTGCTGGTCGCGGGCGAGATTCCCGGAGCGCCGGTGATCGGCGAGCTGGTGGCACGCACCGAGTACACAATTGTGGTGCGCTGACTGAATTGATCAGGCCGCGCTCAGCCGATCGGATATTCGACCCTCGAGGTGCCGTTCCACCGCCGCAAACCGGCGAAGCTGCCTTCGATCGGCGCGGGCCCGCCGGCGAGGCGCAGAGCCGGTGCCAACGCCGCGCCGCCGACCCGACGAGCGAGGGTGACGTGCGGAGTCCAGTGATCGGGCACGCTGTGCGGTCCGGCGCCGGGCTGCAGGTGATCGCGGGCGAGGCGGTACACGCTGGCCTGCACGTCGAGCAGCGTCATGGTCGGCACGATCAGGCGCGCCAGGATCGCGTTCGTCTGGCCGAGGAGCAGCGCCGCGCCGACCGTGCAGGGCAGGGGCAGGTCATCGGCCACCGGTCGCAGCAGCCCGTCGACGTCCTCGGTGATGGCGTCGGCGACCACCAGGGTCACGTGCGGACGGCCCGCGGGCGCTTGACAGGGAATGTCGGCGGTGGCCAGAACGTCCCAGACCTGCCGCAGCGCCGCTTCGGTGTCGCTGTCGAATAGCAGCTCGATCGAGTGCACCATCAGCGGACCAAAGTCCTGACCCAGTCCGGATCGAACGCCGCCGCACTCATCTCGGCGAAGTTGACCACACCCAGCGACGCAGCGCCGCCCGGCAGCACCGCGCGCAGCGGCGCCAACCGGGTCAACGCCGCGCGGTTCGAGGTCTCCACCGGCCCGGCCGCGGCCGGCCAGCTGCCGATCACCAACCCGGCGCACGACACCGCATGTGTCGCAAGGGCTTCCAGGGTCAACGCGGTGTGGTTGAGGGTGCCCAGCCCGGCGGTGACCACCACCAGCACCGCCGCGCCGAGGTCGCCGGCGAGATCGCGCAACGTGACACCGGCCTTGCCCAGTTCGACCAGCAGCCCACCGGCACCCTCCAACAGGGTCAGCTGTCCGGGGCGGTCGGTGTCGCGGACGAGCCGGCGCAGCTCGTCGCGGGTGGGCAATGGCAGACCGGCCTGCTCGGCGGCGGCCAGCGGCGCCATCGGCTGCGGATACCGGGCGAGTCCGGTCAGCCGCGTGACTCCGCTCAGCCGCGCCACCTCGGCCAGGTCGTCGTCGCCGGCGTCGGTCCCGGTCTGCACCGGTTTGCACACCGCGACGTCCGTCCCGGCCAGACGCGCATGACAGGCCAGCGCCGCCGTGACGACCGTCTTCCCGACCCCGGTGCCGGTGCCGGTGACCACCAGGACCGTCAAGGCCGTGCGGCCGACAGCACCCGCGTCAACACCCGCCGGGCCAGCGCGAGGTCGTCGGGGTTCAGCGAGGCCCGCGCGGTCAGCCGCAGCCGCGACGTCCCGGCCGGCACGGTCGGCGGCCGGAAGCAGCCGACCCGCACCCCCGCGTCCAGGCAGCCGGTCGCCGCGGCCAGCGCCGCCTCCGGATCGCCCAGGATCACCGACACCACCGCCGACTCCGGCGCAGCCGGCACGCCGCAGATCGCGGCCAGGGTGGCGGCATGCCGTCGCACCGCATCGCAACGCCACGGCTCGGCCGCCAGCACACCGAGCGCAGCCAGGGCGGCGCCGACGGCGGCCGGGGCCAGACCGGTGTCGAAGATGAACGGCCGGGCGGCGTCGACCAGATGGTCGCGCACCGCCGCCGGGCCCAGCACGGCGCCGCCCTGGCTGCCGAGCGATTTGGACAGCGTCGTGGTCATCACCACATCCGGCGCGCCGGCCAGCCCGGATTCGTGCAGCAGCCCCCGTCCGCCCGTCCCGCGTACTCCCAGGCCGTGCGCCTCGTCGACGATCAGCAGCGCGCGGTGCCGCCGGCACACCTGGTGCAGCTGCGGCAGCGGCGCCAGCGTCCCGTCGGCGGAGAACACCGAGTCGGTGACCACCACCGCCCGCTCTTCACGGCGAGCCGCCAGGGTCGCGTCGACGGCGTCGACGTCGCGGTGCGGCGTCACCACGACCCGGGCGCGGGACAGCCGGCAGGCGTCGACCAAAGACGCATGCGAGTAGGCGTCGGACACCAGCAGCGAGCCCGGTCCGGACAGGCCGGCGACCGCCCCGAGGTTGGCCGTGTAGCCCGACGAGAACACCAGGCCCGCCTGCGCGCCGACGAAATCGGCGAGCGCTGAATCCAGCTGCTGGTGCAGCTCGGTGTCGCCGGTGACCAGGCGCGACCCGGTCGCGCCGGCACCCCAGGTGCGCAGGGCCTGCACGCCGCCGGCGATGACGTCCGGGTGCTGTGAGAGGCCCAGGTAGTCGTTGGAAGCCAGGTCGAGCTCGGCGGCGACGGCCGAGCGCGGCCGCAGTGACCGGCGCAGCCCGGCTCGCCGCCGCTGGTGTTCCACCTCCTCCAGCCAGGCCAGCGGTGAAACGTCGATCGGTGCCTCCATCGCCGCTCAGCCTACGAGGCGGGCCACGTCCACCATGGCGGAGGTGATCTGCGCGATCTGCGTCGACGAACAGATGAACGGCGGCATCGCGTACACCAGGTTGCGGAACGGCCGCAACCACACCCCGCGGTCCAGTGCCGCCGGCGTGGCGACCGCCAGATCGACCGGGCGGTCACACTCGATCACCCCGATGGCACCGCACACCCGCACGTCGGTGACCGCCGGCAACCCGGCGGCCGCCTGCAGCCCGTCGCTCAGCTCGGCGTTGATCCGGGCGACCGTCGACCGCCAGTCCGCGCTCAGCAGCAGTCCCACGCTGGCAACCGACACCGCGCAGGCCAGCGGGTTGGCCATGAACGTCGGCCCGTGCATCAACGCACCGGCCGGCCCGGTGCTGATCGTGTGAGCGATGTCCGCGGTGCACAAGGTGGCTGCCAGGCCCATATAGCCGCCGGTGAGCGCCTTGCCGACACACATGATGTCGGGGCTGACCCCGGCGTGGTCGGCGGCGAACAGCTCACCGGTGCGGCCGAAGCCCGTGGCGATCTCGTCGAAGACCAGCAACACCTGGTGGCGCCGGCAGATGTCGAGCAGATCGTTGAGGTAGCGCGGATCGTGGAACCGCATTCCCCCGGCTCCCTGCACGACAGGTTCGACGATCACGGCGGCCAGTTCGGTGGCGTGCCGGGCCAACTGTGTCTCGAAGGCGGCGCTGTAGTCCATTTGGTAGTCCCGCGGCACCTGCGGCGCGAAAACTTGCCGGGCCAGCACGTCGGTCCACAGCGAATGCATGCCGCCGTCGGGATCACAGACGCTCATCGGGGTGAAGGTGTCGCCGTGATAGCCGCCGCGCCAGGTCATCAGCCGGCTTTTGCCCGGTCGGCCGCGGCTGCGCCAATACTGCAGGGCCATCTTGACCGCGACCTCGATCGACACCGAACCGGAGTCGCTGAAGAAGACGGTGTCCAAACCGGCCGGGGTGATCGCCACCAGCAACTGTGCCAGCCGGGCGGCCGGCTCGTGGGTCAGCCCGCCGAACATGACGTGACTCATCGTGCCCAGTTGCGCGGTCACCGCCGCGTCCAGCACCGGGTGGCCGTGACCGTGAATGGCGGTCCACCACGAGCTCATCGCGTCGAGCACGTCGACGGGCGCGCCGTCGCGGATGACGGTCAGCCACGGGCCGCGGGCGCCCACCACCACCTGCGGCGGTACAACCTCGCCTTCTTCCGAGGCGCCGATGGTGCTGTACGGGTGCCAGAGGTGGGCGGCGTCGATGGCGCTGATCTGCTCGGGCGTTAACCCGGGGCGTGCCGCCGGCATAAAGATCGAGGGTAGATGCTCAGGTCGCGCGAACCTCCACGGTCGGGGAGCATAGGACGCGATGGCACCCGCAGATCAGGCCCACGATGTCTCGTCACCCGGCGAATCGGCCGGCTCACCGCAGCAGGTCGACGCCGAGACACCGAAGATCATTCGGCTCCGGCTGGCCCCATGGGACGTCGTGTGCACGATCGTGCTGACGACGTTGTTGGTGATCCTCGCGGCGACGACCGACTGGCCGTCGCAGCTGTTCGGCTTTCTCGCCGACGTCTGCACCGACGACACCTGCGCACCCGCACCGTTCGGCATCGACTTCTACATCTATCCCGTGGTGTGGGGCGGTGTCGGCGCGGCCATCGCCGCCCTCGTGATCGGCCCGTTCGTGTCGCTGCTCAAGGGCTGGTACATGTCGTTTTGGCCGGTGCTGGCCATGGTGGCCATCCTGGTCGCCGCCGTGTTGGGGTCGGCCCTCACCAGCTTCAGCAGCAACTACTGGCACGAACATCCCGGCGCCGAGGCCGGCCCCCTCCCGCTCTCTCGAAGCGCCTCCCGCTGAGACGCGTGGTTGAGATCCAGATCACAACTGCGCCACCGAATTCGGCCGTCCGGACCTCGACGCGGTCACCGTTCGGTCACGCTACGAACAAGATCCTCCCGCTAACCCCTTGGCCGGTGGCCGGCTCTCCGAATTGTTGCCAGAGTGTCTGTAGTGACTGTTGTGACAATAGCGGGTCCGACAGCGACCAGGCAGACACAACGGGTGACAAGCAGAAGCGCAGAGCGACCGCGCGGAGCTGAAGGAAGGTGAGTTCACATGAAACGGATCTACATCCTCGTGGTGGCGCTGGCCATGCTGGCCGCGCCCTCGATGGTCACGGCGGCTACGGCAAGCGCCGACTCGTACACCGGGCCGATGAACCGTCAGCAGGCCATCAACACAGTGATCAGCCGCGGACTGTCGCAGCGCGGCGTGCCCTACCTGTACGGCGGCGGCAATGTCTCCGGTCCCACCCGGGGCACCGGTCCCTACGCCAACACCGTCGGTTTCGACGCGTCGGGTTTGATGGTGTACTCGTTCGCCGGCGCCGGGATCAAGATGCCGCGCACCTCCGGCGAGCAGTACAACGCGGGCCGCAAGATTCTGCCGGCTCAAGCCAAACCGGGAGACCTGATCTTCTTCGGCCCTAACGGCAGCCAAAGCGTCGCGATGTACCTCGGTAACGGCCAGATGCTCGAGGCCACCGAGCCTGCCGTCACGGTCTCGCCGGTGCGCACGACCACCATGGCGCCCTATCTGACGCGCATCATCGAATCCTGACCGGGTAGCCCCTCCGGGGTGTTCGAGCAGCAATGACGTTGTGAGACAGACGGTTCGGCCGGTGGCCGGGCGCGGCGTCCATCACCTGTGAGGGCTCCCGTCCCGCCCCGGCCGGCCGCGTATCGCCGTTTTGCCGACCGTCGGGTGTGATCCTCTCGGCGCGATAGTTGTTAGGCCGTCAAAGAGGGCGGCCGACGGTTACAGTCAGATGATGCCGCCGAGCCAACGGGATGCCGGTACAGCTGATGCCGGCCCCAAACTGCGCACGGTGTGGCCGGGCACCAGCTATCCGCTCGGCGCCACCTACGACGGGGCGGGCACGAACTTCTCGCTGTTCTCCGAGATCGCCGAGCGGGTCGACCTGTGCCTGATCGACAGCGCGGGGCGCGAATCGTGTGTGAACCTCGACGAGGTCGACGGCTATGTCTGGCACGCCTATCTGCCCGGTGTGAGTCCCGGACAGCGTTACGGATTTCGGGTGCACGGCCCGTTCGACCCACCCGCCGGCCACCGGTGTGATTCGAGCAAGCTGCTGCTCGACCCGTACGGCAAAGCGTTCGACGGCGACTTCGACTTCAGCCAGGCGCTGTTCTCCTACGACATGGCAGCGGTCAATCGCGACGGAGCTGCGCCCGGGGAAACCGGCACACCGCCGAAGGTGGACTCACTGGGTCACACCATGACCAGCGTGGTGATCAACCCGTTCTTCGACTGGGCCTTCGATCGGGCCCCGCGGACCCCGTATCACGAGACGGTCATTTACGAAGCGCACGTCAAGGGCATGACCCAGACCCATCCCGGCATCCCGGCAGACCTGCGCGGCACCTATGCCGGGCTCTCTCATCCGGTGATCGTCGACCACCTCAAGTCGCTCAACGTCACGGCCATCGAGCTGATGCCGGTGCACCAATTCATGCACGACCACCGGTTGGTTCAGCTGGGCCTGCGAAATTACTGGGGCTACAACACTTTCGGGTTCTTCGCACCGCATCAGCAGTACTCGTGGAACCGGGAGGCCGGCGGTGCGGTGGCCGAATTCAAAGCCATGGTCCGCACTTTCCACGAAGAAGACATCGAGGTGATCCTCGATGTGGTGTACAACCACACCGCTGAGGGCAACCACCTCGGTCCGACCATCAACTTCCGCGGCATCGACAACGCCGCCTACTACCGGCTCGACGACAAGAACCGGGCCTTTTACCGGGACTTCACCGGCACCGGCAACAGCCTCAACGCCCGCCACCCGCACACGTTGCAGCTGATCATGGATTCACTGCGCTACTGGGTGACCGAGATGCACGTCGACGGTTTCCGATTCGATTTGGCTTCCACCCTGGCCCGCGAGTTCTACGAAGTCGACCGGCTCTCGGCGTTCTTCGACCTGGTCCAGCAGGATCCCGTGGTCAGCCAGGTGAAGTTGATCGCCGAGCCGTGGGATGTCGGTGAAGGCGGCTACCAGGTCGGCAATTTTCCGGGCTTGTGGACGGAATGGAACGGCAAGTACCGCGACACGGTGCGGGATTTCTGGCGGGGCGAACCGGCGACTCTGGGCGAGTTCGCGTCCCGGCTGAGCGGGTCGTCGGACCTCTACGAGGCGACCGGCCGCCGGCCGGGCGCCAGTATCAACTTCGTCGTCGCCCACGACGGGTTCACGCTCAACGACCTGGTGTCCTACAACGAAAAACACAACGAGGCCAACGGCGAAGACAACCGCGACGGGGAGAGTTACAACCGGTCCTGGAACTGCGGTGTGGAAGGCCCGACCGACGATCCGGACATTTTGGCGTTGCGCGCCCAGCAGACCCGCAACATCCTCGCCACGCTGATGGTCAGCCAGGGCACACCGATGATCGCCCACGGCGACGAGATCGGGCGCACCCAGCAGGGCAACAACAACGTGTACTGCCAGGACTCCGAATTATCTTGGATGAATTGGTCTTTGGCGGACAAGAACGCCGATCTGTTGACTTTCACCCGCAAGGCGACGAAATTGCGGACCGATCACCCGGTGTTTCGCCGCCGCCGCTTTTTGGAGGGCGGCCCGCTCCGCAGCGGCGATGAAGTGCGCGACATCGCTTGGTTGACGCCGAGCGGGCGGGAGATGACGCACGAGGACTGGGGCAGCGGGATGGACAAGTGTGTGGCGGTGTTCCTCAACGGCGACGCGATACCCGAGCCGGACGCCCGGGGTCAGCGGGTCGTCGACGACTCATTTCTGTTGTGCTTCAACGCGCACGCCGAGCCGCTCGAGTTCGTCGCCCCGGCCAGCGACTATGCCAGCCAGTGGGAGGCGGACCTGAACACTGCCGACGCTACCGGTGCGGCGGAGCTGGTGGTCAACGCCGGCGAAAAGATCGCCGTGCCCGGCCGCTCACTGGTGGTGCTGCGTAAGATGTTCTGATATATGAATTTTCCGGTTATCTCAACTTATCGATTGCAACTGCGTGGTCCGGAAAGCGGGTTCGGTTTCACTTTCGCTGACGCCGAGGACCTGCTGGACTACCTCGACGACCTAGGCGTCTCGCACGTGTACCTGTCCCCCGTGCTGACCGCTGCCCGCGGCTCGACACACGGGTACGACGTCACCGACCCGACGACGGTGTCACCGGAGCTTGGCGGCGCCGAGGGTTTGGCCCGGCTGTCGGCCGCGGCGGCGGACCGCGGTATGGGCCTGGTCATCGACATCGTGCCCAACCATGTCGGGATCGACAAACCCGAGCAGAACCCGTGGTGGTGGGATGTCCTGACCAACGGCAGGTCCTCGGCGTATGCCACCTACTTCGACATCGACTGGGACCTCGACGAGGGGCGAATAGTGTTGCCGGTGCTCGGCTCCGACGACGACGTCGAGCAGCTGACGGTGGACGGTGACCGGCTGCGACTGGGTGATCTGGCCTTTCCGATCGCTCCAGGCACCGGCGAGGGCAACGGGCGGGAAGTCCACAACCGGCAGCACTACCGGTTGGTCGGCTGGAAACGTGGGATCTGCGGGTATCGCCGCTTCTTTTCGATCACCTCGCTGGCCGGGCTACGCCAGGAAGACCGCGCGGTGTTCGACGCCAGCCACGCCGAGGTCGGCCGTTGGTTCGCCGAGGGACTGGTGGACGGCGTCCGTATCGATCACCCCGACGGCCTGTCCGATCCGGTTGGATACCTGACCTGGCTGCGCGAAATGGTCGGCCCGGACGCCTACATCGTGATCGAGAAGATCCTCGCCGTCGACGAGGCATTGGAGCCGACACTGCCGGTCGCCGGCACCACCGGCTACAACGTGCTGCGTGACGTCGGCGGAGTGTTCGTCGACCCCCATGGCGCACCCGCGCTCACCACGCTGGTCGAATCCGCCGGCACTCACTATGGCGACACCCCGGCATTGCTGCGACAGCTCAAGGCCCAGGTCGCCACCGACACGCTGGCCAGCGAGTTGGCCCGGCTGCGTCGCAGCATTGCGGCCGCGGCCGGCGTCGACCATCCGCAGGTGCCGGACGCAGTGGCCGCGCTGCTCGGTCACCTCGGTGTCTACCGTTGCGACTATCCGGGGCTGGCGGCAACGTTCTCCACGGCGCTGGCTGAAACACACTCCGCTGCGCCGAATCTGGAGCAGCCGCTGCAGGTGCTGGCCGCTGCTGTCGCGGCCGACCGCGCCCCCTGGGTACGCCTGCAGCAGCTGTGCGGCGCGGTCACCGCGAAGTCGGTGGAAGACTGCATGTTCTACCGCGATGCCCGCCTGGTGTCGCTGAACGAGGTGGGCGGCGAGCCGGAGCGGTTCGGCGTCGGCGCGGCGGAGTTTCACCACAGCGCCGCCAGCCGCGCCCGGCTCTGGCCGCAGGCGATGACCACGTTGACCACCCACGACACCAAACGCGGTGAAGACGTGCGCGCCCGCATCGGCGTGCTCTCCCAGGTGCCGTCGCTGTGGACCGAGTTCCTCACCCGATGGGAGAGCGTGACGCCCTCACCGGACACTGCGACCGGATTGTTTTTGTGGCAGAACATCTTCGGGGTGTGGCCGGTAAGCGGCGACGTCACCGACGAGTTGCGCCAGCGGCTGCACGCCTACACCGAGAAGGCGATCCGCGAAGCGGCGTCGCATACCACGTGGAACGACCCGAACACCGAGTTCGAGGCCGCGGTGCACCAGTGGGTGGACTCGGTGCTGGACGGGCCGGTGGCGACGCAGCTCACCGAGCTCGTCGGGCAGCTCAATGCGCACGCCGAAAGCGATGCGCTGGGTCAAAAGCTGCTCGCGTTGACCACGCCCGGCGTTCCCGACGTCTACCAGGGCACCGAACTGTGGGACGACAGCCTGGTCGACCCGGACAACCGCCGCGAGGTCGACTACGGTACGCGTCGCGCAGAGCTGAAGACGTTGCAGCACCCGAAGATTCGTGTCGTCGCCGCCGCGCTGCGGTTGCGGCGCAAGCGACCGGACACCTTCCTCACCGGCTCGTACCGTCCCGTTCTCGCAACGGGATCCGCGTCCGACCATGTGGTGGCGTTCGGACGCGGTGACGACGTGCTGGTGGCCGTGACCCGGTGGACGGTGCAACTGGCGGAGGCAGGTTGGGGTGACACCGTGGTCCAGCTGCCCGCGGGTTCCTGGGTGGACACGCTGAGCGGTATCACGGTCGACGGTCCGACGCCGGCGGCTGAGCTGTTTGCCGAGCTGCCGGTCGTGCTGTTGGAACGTGCCGATGGCTGAGTTCGCGGTGTGGGCGCCGAAGCCTTCGCTGGTGCGCCTCGACCTCGACGGTGCCGTGCATCCGATGGAGCGTTCGGCTAACGGCTGGTGGCGCGCCATCGTCGACGCCGCGCCGGACGCCCGCTACGGTTTCGTCCTCGACGACGAGGCCCGGGTGCTGCCAGACCCCCGCTCGGCGCGCCAGCCCGACGGTGTGCACGCCCGGTCCCAGCTGTGGGACCCCTCGACTGCGGCGTGGACCGACGGCGACTGGCCGGGGCGCGCCACCGACGGCGCGGTGATCTACGAGCTGCACATCGGAACCTTCACCCCTGACGGCACTTTCGATTCGGCCATCGAAAAACTGGACTATCTGGTGGATCTCGGGGTCGACTTCGTCGAGGTGATGCCGGTGAACTCCTTCTCCGGCAGCCACGGCTGGGGCTACGACGGTGTGCTGTGGTACAGCGTGCACGAACCCTACGGTGGACCGGACGGGTTGGTCCGGCTGGTGGACGCCTGCCACGCTCGCGGGCTCGGCGTGCTGATCGACGCGGTGTTCAACCACCTCGGCCCGTCGGGCAACTACCTGCCGCGCTTCGCCCCGTACCTGTCGTCGGCGAGCAACCCGTGGGGTGAAGGCATCAACATCGCCGACGCCGACTCCGACGAGGTGCGGCGCTACATCATCGGCTGCGCGTTGCGCTGGATGCGCGACTTTCACGCCGACGGGCTGCGGCTCGACGCGGTGCACGCGCTGGTCGACACCACCGCGATCCACCTCCTCGAAGAGCTGACAGCCGAAACCGACGCGCTCGCCGCAGAAGTCGGCCGACCGCTGTCGCTGATCGCCGAAAGCGATCTCAACGATCCGCGGCTGATCACACCGCGCGGCGAGGGCCGTTCGATCGGTGGATACGGGCTGACCGCCCAATGGGACGACGACATCCATCACGCGATCCACACCGCGGTGTCCGGTGAGCGCCAGGGCTACTACGCCGATTTCGGGTCGCTGGCCGGGCTGGCGAAGACGTTGCGGGGCGGGTACTTTCACGCGGCGACGTATTCGTCGTTCCGCCACCGCCGACACGGCCGGCCGCTGGACACCTCGGCGATCCCGGCCACTCGCCTGGTGGCCTACACCACCACCCATGACCAGGTCGGCAATCGTGCGCTGGGGGACCGCCCGTCGCAGAATCTGAGCGGCGGCCAGCTCGCGGTCAAAGCCGCCCTGGTGTTGTTCTCGCCCTTCACGACAATGCTTTTCATGGGCGAAGAGTATGGGGCGTCCACGCCGTTCCAGTTCTTCAGCTCGCACCCGGAACCGGAATTGGCCAAAGCCACCGCCGAGGGCCGCAAGGCGGAGTTCGCCGAGCACGGCTGGGACGCCGACGACATTCCCGACCCCCAGGACCCACAGACCTTCCAGCGCTCCAAGCTGGACTGGGACGAGGTCGACACCGGCGAACACGCCCGGCTGCTCAGCGTGTACCGCGATCTGATCGCGCTGCGGCGCAACGAATCCGACCTCGCCGACCCCTGGCTGGACCATTTGACCGTCGACTACGACGAGGACCAGCGCTGGATCACGCTGCGCCGCGGCGGACTCACCCTCGCCTGCAACCTGGGCGACGCCGCTGTCACCGTACCGGTGGCCGGTGAGGTGGTGCTGGCGTGGGACGATCCCGAAGTCGGGGGCCAAAGCGCCGAGCTGGCAGGTCAGTCGTTCGCCATCCTGCGGTCATCGCCGGCCCCTTGACCGCGAGCGTGCGTGTTTGCACGCCGACACGCCGCTAGAGCGGTCCAACTACGCACGGTCGCGCGAGGGACCCGGCGAACACCGGTGTAGGAAAGCACCACGCCTACAACAGGTAGCGGTAGGTCGGCGAACCGGGCGCGAGCGCTTCGACGTGGATTTCGGTGGCCCGCATCCGGGTCAGCAGCCCGTCGAGGTCAGCGGCGGAGCCCAGCTCGATGCCGACCAGCGCCTCGCCGGTGTCCCGGTTGTTGCGTTTGACGTACTCGAACAGCGTGATGTCGTCGTTGGGTCCCAGCACGTCGTCGAGAAACCGGCGCAGCGCACCGGGCTCCTGCGGGAAGTCCACCAGAAAATAGTGCTTCAGCCCCAAATGGACCAGGGACCGTTCGAGCACTTCACCGTAGCGGGAGACGTCGTTGTTGCCGCCGGAGATCAGGCAGACCACGGTCGACCCGGCCTCGACGCCCGCTTCCAGCAGGCCCGCGACCGACAAGGCCCCGGCGGGCTCGGCGATGATCCCTTCGTTCTGGTACAGGTCGATCATTCCGGTGCACACCGCGCCTTCGTCGACCGCGGTGATCGACACCATGTCCCCCGCGGCGGCCAGCGCTGCGTAGGTCAGCGTGCCGGCCCGGTTCACCGCGGCGCCGTCGACGAACTGGTCGACGTGGTCCAGGGTCACCGGCCCACCGGCGGCCAGCGCGGCCATCATCGCCGCCGCACCGGCCGGTTCGACACCCAGCACGGAGCTGTTCGACGTCCGCTCGGCCAGATAGGTGGTGATCCCGGCTATGCACCCCCCGCCGCCGACGGGAACCACCACCAGGTCCGGCTCGTCCTCGAGCTGCTCGAGCAGTTCGACGGCAATGGTGCCCTGTCCGGCCATGGTGCGCAGGTCGTCGAATGGCGGTACCAGCGTGGCTCCGGTGCGCGCGACGTCGTCGAGGGCGGCGGCCGCAGCTTGGTCGTAGGTCGAGCCGCCTACGATCAACTCGACGAAATCCCCCCCGTGATACCGGATTCGGTCCCGCTTCTGCCGCGGCGTCTTGGCCGGCACGTAGACGCGACCACGGATGCCCAGCGACCGGCACGCGTAGGCGAAGCCCTGCGCGTGATTGCCTGCCGACGAACACACCACCCCGGCCGCGACTTCCGCGTTGGAGAGCTGCACCAGCAGGTTGTAGGCGCCGCGCAGCTTGTAGGACCGGACCGACTGCAGGTCTTCGCGCTTGAGATACACCGTGGCACCGGTTGCCGCGGACAGTCGATCGCTGCGCTGCAGCGGGGTCGGTGTCACCACACCGGCGATACGCTTTGCTGCCGCGTCGATGTCAGCCGCACACAGCAAAGAGCTGCTGGGGCCGTGGCTCAGTTCGGCAGACACCGGATAATGGTGCCACGCGCGCTGCTCGGCGTGGCAACTCGGCTCACTGCACGGGGGTCAGCACGAAGACCGGAATCTGCCGGTCGGTCTTCTTCTGGTATTCGGCGTAGTCCGGCCAGGCCTGCACGGCCCGCTCCCACCAGGTGGCTTTTTCGTCGCCGAACACCTCGCGGGCGTCGTAGTCCTTGGTGACGGTGCCGTCCTGCAGCTCGACGCGGGGGTTCTTGGCGATGTTGTGATACCACACCGGGTGCTTGGGCGCCCCGCCCAGCGACGCGACGACGGCGTACTCGCCGTTGTGCTCGACGCGCATCAACGGAGTCCGCCGAAGTTTGCCGGTTCTCGCGCCCACGGTGGTCAGGACGATCACCGGCTTGCCCTTCAACTCGGTGGCCTCGGTGCCACCGGAGTCCACATACTTGTCTGCTTGGCTGCGGGCCCAATCGGACGGGCTGGGGGCGTATTCACCAGAAAGTGGCATACGACCACTGTAAAGGCTGCCCGCTGCTACGACGCCGGCTCGACCTCCTGCATGGTCGCCGGCTCGTGCACGTCCGGCCCCGGCTCGCTGGCGTACAGCGCCTCGATCTCGGCGGCGTACTTGGTGGCGATGGGCCGCCGCTTGAGCTTCATCGTCAGGGTCATCTCGTCGCCGCCGGGCTCCCACAGCGTGGGCAGCAGGCAGAAGCGCTTGATCTGCTCCACCCGCGACAGCCGGGTGTTGCCCTCGGCCACCCCGGCCGCGATCCGGGCGATCACTTCCGGATCGGCTGCCAGCGCCGCCGGGGAGGCGTCGGCGAGCCCGCGCTGGGCTGCGTACGGACTCACCGAGTCGGCGTCGAAAACCATCAGCGCGGTGTTGTACGGTCGCCCGTCACCGATCGTCACCATCGCGCCGACCATCGGGCAGGCAGCCAGGATGGCGTTCTCGATGTTGGCCGGCGACATGTTCTTGCCCGCCGCGTTGATGATGAGTTCTTTTTTGCGGTCGATAACCCGCAGATAGCCGTCGGCGTCCACCTCGAGGATGTCACCGGTGTGCAGCCAGCCGTCGGCGTCGATCGCTTCTGCGGTCTTGAGCGGATCCTTGCGGTAGCCCCGCATCACCAGCGGCCCCCGAACCAAATACTCGCCGTCGTCGGCGATTTTGCCTTCCAGGCCGGGTAGCAGCTTGCCGACGGTGCCCACCCGCGCCTCGGCGGGCGGGCTGACGCTGGCCACGCAACTCAACTCCGACATGCCCCAGACCTCGGCGATCGGGATGCCGATGCCGGCGAAGAAGCCGAGTGTCTCCTTGGGGATCGGCGCCGCACCCGACACCGCCCATCGCAGCTGATCCAAGCCCAGCTTGGCGCGCAGCTTCGACAACACCAGTTCGTCGGCAGTCGCCCATTCCGCCGCCACCTCGGCGGGCAGCGGTTCCCCGGCCACCGCGGCGGCAGCACGCTTGGCAGCGACCGTCAGCGCCCACTGCAGCGCTTGGCGCCGCTGCTCGTCGGGCTCGTTGGCTACTGCGAATTCTATTGCGGCTTTGAGCTTTTCCCACACCCGGGGAACGGCGCCCCAGACGGTCGGTCGCACATCGGGCAGCGCCGCGGCGATCGCCCGGACATCGGAGACCACGGTGACCTGGACGCCGAACAATTCCTGGTTGTAAAGCCCCATCGCGCGGTCGGCGATATGAGCCGACGGCAGAAAGGAGGTGATGCGGTCACCGAACCGCACCCCCAGGACAGCGTCGAGCGCGTAGGCCTCGAAGAGCAGATGGGCGTGGGTCATCTCCACGCCTTTGGGGTTTCCGGTGGTGCCGGAGGTGTAGATGAGGGTGATCACGTCGTCGGGCTGCACTGCCCGCCAACTGGATTCGAAATTGAAGTCCGCGGGCGCGGCGGCATACAAGTCGTCGAGCGACAGGGTTCCCGCGGGTGCGCCATCGATACAGAGGATGTACTCGATGTCCGCCCCACTGGCGCGGATCTTCTCGACGTACTGCTGCTCGCAGATCACCACCTTGGTGCCGGCGTTGTGGAACAGATACGTCAGCTGCTCGGCCGGCAACGTGTTGTACGCCGAGAACGAGGTAGCACCGACGTGCTGCGCGCCGACCTCCAGGGGGTAGAACTCGATGCGATTGGCCATCATCAGCGTGACGGTGTCACCTCGCCGCACGCCGAGTCCGGCCAATCCCGCCGCAACCTGTCGTACCTGCGTGGCGTAGTCGCGCCACGTCAACGTCTGCGTGTCACCGGGGGTGCGGAGAGCGACCGCGTCCGGGTCGAGGACGGCCATGCGCTGAAAGGCCTCGCACAACGTGACCGGCCGCTCGGGCGTGCTCATGTCGGTTCTCCTCAGTCTCGGCAGCGGCTCACCGGGTTCAGATACGCTACCGCGGCTTCTGGCGACTCGGGGTCGCGCAGCGTCGTCGTGGGCGTCGCCCCGCACAGCTAGGGCGACGAAGGCGTCAACCGCACTGTGCGAGCTGGGGTTCGCAGCATCGAGGAGCCGGCGAAGACGACCCGGTGTGATGCGCCGTTGTTTTGAAGTACCCCCGCCGCAACGCTTAGCACTACCGCGGCACATTGCTGGATGCCGCCGAGCTGTTGGCCGCCAGCAGCGTCGGCCACCGTGACTTCGTCACGCGAGGTGGTGCGGTGTAGAAGGACCGGCGTGAATTGCCGGGCGTGGTCTACAGGCCGAACAGGCTGGCTATGCTCGACAGGTCGCCGAGTAGGCCGCCGCCCGTGCTGGCTCCGGCGGTGACGAATTCGGAGGGGTCAAAATCGGGTGCGGCGAACGCGTCGTTCGGTATGAGGTACTCCGGCGGCACGGGAACGAACCCGCCGTGGAACAGGGCGTTGTACAAGAATTCGGGTGCCGATGTCCCGGACTGGATGTAGTCCGCCGACGTGTTGTCGACGGGATCGACCACCATCGTGTTGGTGAAGTCTCCCAGCTTGATGATGTCGTAGTCCAACACATGCCCGTGCTGAGTCACGTTGTCCATAGCTATGTATTGATCCACGCCACCGTACAGGCTGGTGTCGTATATCTGCGCCCCCGACTCGTCGCTGAACCCGCCCAGGTCAGCGGCGCTGCCCCCGCCGCTCGGAGTGAATGCGCCATACGTGTAATCGTGCGACGAGTAGATGGACGTCCAATCGTCTTTGGCGGTGATTTCGTAGCTTCCGAGGGGTGTGCCATTGTCTTCAACGGTGTAGGGCTGGGTGCCTTGCCAGTCGGTGATAAGTGGGCGGACTCCTTCGTAATGCCAGGCGGCCAAGTCGTCCGGTTGGACCAGGCAAAACCCCGTACCGTCGCAGGTCTGGAAGATGGGATCGGCGTGGCCGAGAGCCATCGGCAGGGCAAAGCTGGCCAGCGCGGCGGCGGCACCACCGCCGAGCACAGGCAGAACGCGGCGCGGCTTCGACATCAGTATCCCCAATCGTTTGAGTGAATCCTTACACCAAGCTGAGAGTGCCCGACGTTACACGAGTGAACAGCGTTCGTAGTGAGAATTCGGAGATTCCTGAGTGAAAACTTAACGGCTCAGGCACCCGGGGCCGAGCAGCGCCTTCAAATCGCCCATCAGAGCCGGTGACGGGGTCACCCGCAGCGAGGGGTCCAGCTCCAAGGTGGTGATCCGCTCACCGCTGATCAACCGAAGATGCACCTGCGCCGTACCGGGATGGCGGGCCAGCACCTGTTTGAGCGCACTGACCTTGTCGATAGTGCACTGCCTGGTGGGCAGGCTGACCGCCAGCGGCCGGTTCGCCGCGGCGTTGGTGAAATCCGGCACCACAAGCTCATGGGCGATCAGACAGATGCGGTCGTCGGACACCTTGACCCTGCCGTTGACGAGCACCACGGCGTCGTCGAGGATGTCGGCACCATGGGTGGAGTAGGCGTGCGGGAAGAACATCACTTCGATCCCACCGGTCAGATCTTCCAATTGCGCCGACGCCCAGGGCATCCCGTTTTTGTTCACCCGCCGGTTGACCGACGCCAGGATGCCGCCGACCCGTACGGCGGTGTCGTTGGGGACATCGCCGTCGAGGATCGCCGGAATCGCGGTGTCCACCTGGGTGGCCAGCAGATGCGCCACCCCGTTGAGCGGATGCCCGGAAACATACAACCCCAACATCTCGCGTTCCAGCGCCAGTTTGTGTTTGTCGTCCCACTCGTCGTCGGGCACCCTGATCGTGAACACCGCGTCGACGTGGGAGTCGTCACCGCCGAAAAGGTCGAACTGTCCCATCGCCTCGGCTTTTTTGGTCCCCAGCACCGAGTCGACCGCGTCGGTGTGCACCAGGAACAACCCCTTGCGGGGGTGCCCGAGGGAGTCGAAAGCCCCCGCCTTGATCAGCGATTCGGTCACTTTCTTGTTGCAGGCGGCGATGTCGATCTTGTTCAGGTAGTCGGAGAAGTCGGTGAATTTGCCCTTCTCGGTGCGGGTGGCGATCAGAGAAGCAACGACGTTGGCGCCCACGTTGCGCACCGCCCCGAGCCCGTAGCGGATGTCGGTGCCCACCGAGGCAAAGTTCAGCCCCGATTCGTTGACGTCGGGCGGCAGCACGGTGATGCCGAGCTTGCGACAGTCGGCCAGATACACCGCGGCCTTGTCCTTATCGTCGCCGACCGAGGTCAGCAGCCCGGCCATGTATTCCGCGGGATAGTTCGCCTTGAGGTAGGCCGTCCAATACGACACCATGCCGTAGCCGGCGGCGTGGGATTTGTTGAACGCATAGTCGGCGAACGGCAGGATGGTGTCCCACAAGGCTTTGATGGCGCCGGCGGAGAAACCGTTGGCCTGCATGCCTTCTGAGAAGCCTTCGAACTCCTTCTCCAGCACCTCGCGTTTCTTTTTGCCCATCGCCTTGCGCAGGATGTCGGCTCGGGCCAGTGAGTAGCCGGCCACCTTCTGCGCGATGCGCATGATCTGCTCTTGGTAGACGATCAGGCCGTAGGTCTCGGCGAGGATCTCGCGCAGCGGCTCCTCGAGTTCGGGATGGATGGGTTTGATCGCCTGCCGGCCGTTCTTGCGGTCGGCGTAGTCATTGTGGGCGTTCATGCCCATCGGACCCGGCCGGTAGAGGGCGATCACCGCGACGACGTCTTGGAAGCCGGTGGGCTGCATGCGGCGCAACAGATCACGCATCGGCCCACCGTCGAGCTGGAACACCCCGAGGGTCTCGCCACGGCCCAGCAGCGCGTAGGTGGCTTCGTCGTCCAGTGGCATCGATTCCAGGTCGATGTCGATGCCCCGGTTGGCTTTGATGTTCTCGATCGCATCGCCGATGATCGTCAGGTTGCGCAGCCCGAGGAAGTCCATCTTCAGCAGGCCGATCGCCTCACACGACGGGTAGTCCCAGCCGGTGATGATGGCGCCGTCCTGCGGCCGTTTCCACAGCGGGATCACGTCGGTCAGCGGCTCGCTGCTCATGATCACCGCGCAGGCGTGCACGCCGGCGTTGCGGATCAGGCCTTCCAGGCCGCGGGCGGTCTGGTAGATGGTGCGCACGTCGGGATCGGTGTCGATCAGCCCGCGCACCTCGGCGGCTTCCCGGTAGCGGTCGTGGGTCGGGTCGGTGATGCCCGACAGCGGGATGTCTTTGGCCATGATCGCCGGCGGCAGCGCCTTGGTGATCCGGTCGGCGATCGCAAAGCCGGGCTGGCCGTAATGTATCCGCGCCGAATCCTTTAGCGCCGCCTTGGTTTTGATGGTGCCGAAGGTGATGACCTGGGCGACGCGGTCGTGTCCCCACTTGTCGGCGGCGTAGCGCACCATCTCACCGCGCCGACGGTCGTCGAAGTCGATGTCGATGTCGGGCATCGAGGTGCGTTCCGGGTTGAGGAATCGCTCGAACAGCAACCCGTGCGGGATCGGATCGATATCGGTGATGCCCAGCGCGTAAGCCACCAGCGAGCCGGCCGCCGAACCCCGCCCCGGGCCGACCCGGATGTCGACCGAGCGGGCGTAGTCGATCAAGTCGGCCACGATCAGGAAGTAGGACGGGAAGCCTTTGCCGCAGATGACTTCGATCTCGTAGGCGGCGCGTTCGGCGTAGCCCTCGCCGAGCCCGTCGGGAAATCGCCGGCCCAAACCCGCGTCCACCTCGTGGCGCAACCAGGACGCCTGGTCGTGGCCGCGCGGCACCGGGAAAATCGGCATGCGGTCCCGCGGCGCCCACACGTCGGCGTAGGAGCTGACCCGCTCGGCGATCAACAAGGTGCTGTCGCACGCGCCCGGGACCTCGTCATCCCAGATCTGCCGCATCTCGGCGGCTGACTTGAGGTAGTAGCCGTCGCCGTCGAACTTGAACCGGTTGGGGTCCGACAGCGTCTTGCCGGTCTGCACGCACAGCAGCGCCTCGTGGTTGTGGGCGGCGTCGCGGGTGACGTAATGGCAGTCGTTGGTGGCCAGTGCCGGGATGGCGAGGGTGCGCCCGACCTCGAGCAGGCCCTGACGTACCCGCTGTTCGATCGACAGCCCGTGGTCCATCAGTTCCAGGAAATAGTTGTCCGGCCCGAAGATGTCCCGCCAGGTGGCGGCTGCGTGCAGCGCTTCACGGGTTTGCCCCAGCCGCAGCCGGGTCTGCACTTCACCGGAAGGGCAGCCGGTGGTGGCGATGATGCCGCCGGCGTGCTCGGCGATGAGCTCGGCGTCCATCCGGGGCCACTTGCTCAATTGGCCCTCGAAAGAGGCCAGCGACGACAGCTTGAACAGGTTGCGCAGTCCGGTCGCATTCTCGGCGACCATGGTCAGGTGGGTGTAGGACCCGCTGCCGGACACGTCGTCGCTCTTCTGCCCGGGATCCCCCCATAAGACGCGGCGGGTATC
Organism: uncultured Actinomycetota bacterium; assembly: GCA_963767765.1. Taxonomy (GTDB): domain Bacteria; phylum Actinomycetota; class Actinomycetes; order Mycobacteriales; family Mycobacteriaceae; genus Mycobacterium. Next base: position 516,368 of record CAVYEX010000001.1, read on the forward strand.
GAACCGCGAGGCCGGTGCGATGTAGGCCTCCACGCCGATGATCGGCTTGATTCCGGCTTGGCTGGCGGCGTTGTAGAACTCGCTGGCGCCGAACATGTTTCCGTGATCGGTCATGCCGATCGCGGGCATGTCCAGCCGCTGCGCCTCGGCCAGCATCGGCGCGATCTTGGCGGCACCGTCCAGCATCGAGTACTCGGTGTGGTTGTGCAGGTGCACGAACGAGGCCCTCATAGGGACGCCAGTCTATGACTGCCCACCGACGCGTACCCGGCGTGTCGCGAAGTGTGTCTTTGCTTCCGGCTCGCAAGAAGTCACGATTTGGCGTGCGAACGTCATACCAATGCCTAAACTTCCAGCTGAGTTCCTACACATCTGAGGTCCGTGGTCGGGGGCAGGCGGGGATGCGCGTGCACTGGAATAAAACATTCGTCGCTGTCGGCGTCGCCGCAGCGATCGCGGGCGGCGCAGGAGCATGGTCGCTACGTCAGCCGACGATCGCGCAGGGCGTGGAGTTAACCGCGGGCCTTGGTGACGGTGTGGCGCTGATCCTGGGTCCAGGAGGATCGCCGACAGTCCCCGATGCCTACATGGCGACAGTTGACCAGCTGTACCTACAGCCGCTCGGGTTTACCGGGCAGACGGTCGCCGTGCCGCACGACTATGCCGACCTCTTCAACTCTAGAGTGGACCTTGAAACCGCGGCTTTGGTCGATGCAGTCAACACCCAGATGGCAACGGGCGATGTGACTTCCGACAACCCTCTGGTGATCATGGGCTACTCGGAAAGTGCGACGGCCGCAACAATGGCCATGCAGCAACTGAGCTACGAACGCATCCCGCCTGACGACCTGCATTTCGTGTTCCTCGGGGACTCCGCGTCGAATTTCGGCGGCTTTCTCGACACTTTCCTGCCGTCGCTACCCAGCTCGCTCAGCCAGCCTGTCGAACAACTATTAGAGTCCCCCAGCCTCGGACTGTCAGGCCTTTTGGGCGTAACAACCCCGGATGACCTGTACCCGACCACCGTCTACGCACTACCCGGCGATGGCTGGGGCGACTGGCCGTCGGACGCCGCAACAAACACGGCCGCAGAGCTGCAAGCCATCGTCGGCATGTTCAGCACGCATTTCGAATACTTCGGGTTGACTCCGACCGAGATCGGCGCTGCGGTGTTGACGCACCAGGATGGGTTGGTGGACTACTACACCATCCCCGACGCTGACATCGACCCCGTGACGACGCTCTGGCAGGCCCTCGTGGACGTGGTTGATCCCGCCGCGCTGACCGCCATCTGAACACCGCCGGCTGCGCAGCTGAGGGGCCGAACAACGCCCGTCCGCCCAGGCCGAGCCGTACGCCCAGCGTGGACCCAATCAGTGGGTGCAACGCTTAGCGTGACGATGTACTTGGCACCGCCGCTGCCCGATCCGGACAGCGCGATCCGGTGCGGTGGGTCGACGAGTTGTCGAACACGGTAAAGGCCCGGTTACGCACGCGATCCATCACTGCCGGGTGACGAGCCGCAACACGGGCAACAACACGCTGCGCGGTGCGAACCGTCCGCCGACCCCGACGACCTTGGGCACCAGTCCGGGCACCACGCTGCGCCGGCCTTCGCGCATCCCGGCGATCGCGGCTTCGGCGACATCCTGCGGCGAGACCTGCACCACGCCGATGCTCCACCGCTGCGCGTCGGCGATGTCAGCCCACTCGGTCGGCACCGGTCCGGGACAGAGCACCGTGCAGGACACGCCGCTGCCGTGCAGTTCTTCGTGCACGGCTTCGGAGAACGTCTGCACGAACGCCTTGCTGGCCGAGTAGACGGCCATGCCCGGGATGGGCTGAAACCCGGCCAGCGATGCGATGTTCAGGATCGCGCCGGCGCCGCGCTCGACCATGCCGGGCAGCGCCGCGTGGGTCAGCTCCATCAACGCCAGCGCGTTCAGCGTGACTTCCTCGCTCTCGCGGTCCAGCGGCAGGCTGTGGAAAACCCCGCTGGTGCCGAAGCCGGCGCTGTTGCACAGCCCGGCGAACGCGTCCTTCTTCAGCCGCTCGGCCAGTTGCCCCCGCGCGTCGGTGTCACCGAGGTCGAGTGGCAGCACCTCGACGGCCACCGAATACTGCTCGCCCAGTTTGCCGGCGAGCTCCTCCAGGCGGTCGCGACGGCGGGCGACCAGCAGCAGCGGATAGCCGCGACGGGCCAGCCCGCGGGCCAGCTCGGTGCCGATGCCCGAGGACGCGCCGGTGACGACGACGGTGGCTTGCTGGTCAGGTTTGGGCAAACTCATTTGGCGCCGCTCCTTTTCATCACTACGTTCTGCATCGTCGCCGGCGCACCGATCGTCGTCTCACCAGTGAATTCCGCGGGTGGCCCGCACGAAGGCTTCGCTGCGCTTGTCCATCGTCGAACCGCCGTCGTCGGATTCCCCGCCCCGCGCCGCCGACGAGTCGTCGAACATGGCGAACGCGCGGTTGCGGACCTGGTCCATCACCAACGGGTTGAGCGCATCGGCCACCGCGGCGAACTGCCCGAACGGCGAGCTCACCCGGCGCGGGCGGTGCACGATGGCGTCGGCGATCACCCCGGCCGCCTGATCTGGCGTCAGCGCCGGGAACTTGTCGTACATCTTGGTGGGGCTGATCATCGGAGTCCGCACCAGCGCCATGTGCACGGTGGTGAATCGCACGTCGTCCTGAACGGTTTCGGCCTGCAACGCGTCGCAGAGCGTGTCGAGGGCGGCCTTGCTGGCGATGTAGGCACCGAAGCGCGGTGCCCGGGTCTGCACGCCGGCCGACGAGACGTTGACGATGTGGCCGAAGCCGCGCTCGCGCATGCCCGGCACGAACTTGAGGATCAGTTGAACGGCGCCGAGGTAGTTCAGCTGCATGGTCCGCTGATAGTCGTGGATCCGGTCGTACGACAGCGCCAGCGAGCGCCGGATCGACCGGCCGGCATTGTTGATCAGGATGTCGACACCGCCGAGGTCGGCCAGCACCTGGTCGGCCATCTCCGCGATGGCGTCCATGTCGGACAGGTCGCACGAATAGAAGTGGGCGGAACCGCCGTCGTCGCGGATCTCGTCGGCCACTTTCTCCAGCTTCTCCGGTGTCCGGGCGATCAGTACCACCTGTCCGCCCGCGCCGGCGATCTTCTTCGCGGCCGCTTCCCCGATCCCCGACGAGCCTCCAGTGATGAGCACGGTCTTGCCGTCGACGGCGTCCGGCAGCGTGCGGCCCTGCACCGCCTCCAGCAGGTTCCGCAGATAGAAGGGCCGATACCGGCCCGCCGAGTTCGGGGTGTTGATGATGTTGGAGACGGCCGCGAACGGCTTTTCGACCAGACTTGTGAGATCACCGAGGTTCATGAAAATCAACCTAGACGACGGGTCAATGCCCGGAGCGCAGCACGTCCAGGGCGTGCTGCAGGTCGGCCGGGTAGCGGCTGACGATCTCCATCCGTCGGCCGTCGCCGGGATGGGTGAAGGACAGCGACCGCGCGTGCAGCCATTGCCGTTCCAGCGCAAGCTTTTTCGCCAGTGTCGGGTCCGCCCCGTAGGTGAGGTCACCGCAGCAGGGGTGATGCAGCGCAGCGAAGTGCACCCGGATCTGGTGCGTCCGGCCGGTTTCAAGATGTACGTCGAGCAGGCTGGCGGCCACGAACGCCTCCAGGGTGTCGTAGTGGGTCAGGCTATGCCGGCCGCCGGCGGTGACGGCGAACTTCCACTCCGGGCCGTGGTGCCGACCGATCGGCGCGTCGATTGTGCCGCTGGACGGATCCGGGTGGCCCTGCACCAGGGCGTGATAGCGCTTGTCCACGGTGCGTTGCTTGAACGCGCGCTTGAGCGCGGTGTATGCGCGTTCGGAGATCGCCACCACCATCACACCGGAGGTGCCGACGTCGAGGCGGTGCACGATCCCCTGTCGTTCGTGCACACCGGAGGTCGTGATCCGGTAACCCGCGGCGGCCAGCCCACCCAGCACCGTCGGGCCGGTCCAGCCCACCGAGGCGTGCGCGGCCACACCGGCGGGCTTGTCGACGGCGACGATGTCGTCGTCGGAATACAGAATCGTCATGCCTTCGACGTCGACAGGGGTGTTCTCCGGCGGTGCCGGGGGTTCCGGCAGCCGCACCTGCAGCCACGCGCCGGACGTCAGGCGGTCGGATTTCCCGGCCGGCGCCCCGTCGAGTTCGACGCCACCGTCTTCGGCCAGCGCGGCGGCGGCCGTGCGGGACAGCCCCAGCAGCCGGGCCAGCCCGGCATCCACGCGCATGCCCGCCAGCCCCTCCGGGACCGGCATCGAACGCTGTGTCACCGGCGTTGGTCGGCCCGGCGTCGGCCTACGGTGTCGAAGTCGAAACCGAAGACCGACAGCGTCACCAACAGAATCGCCCCGCCCACCACCGAGGGATCGGCGACGTTGAACACCGGCCACCAGCCGACCGACAAGAAGTCCACGACGTGTCCGCGAAGCGGCCCCGGAGACCGGAAGAACCGGTCCACCAGATTTCCCATCGCCCCGCCCAGGATCAGCCCCAGCCCGATCGCCCACCACGGCGACACCAGTCGTCGGCCCATCCACACGATTCCGAACACCACACCGGTCGCCACCACCGTCAACATCCAGGTGTAGCCGGTCGCCATGGAGAACGCCGCCCCGGAGTTCCGCACCAGGATCCAGGCGACGGTCTGGCCGATGATCGGCACCGGCTGGCCGGGCGTGAGCAGTTCGACGGCGAGCACCTTGGTGATGATGTCCAGCATCAGTACGACCCCCGCGACCGACAGCAGCAGACGCAGCTGTCGCGGCGGCGCGGCAGCTTCTTCCTCGCCGCCGGTCGTCGCCTGCTCAGCCCCCGCTGATTCGTCAGTCACTCGCCCATCATCCCCTGTGTTTGATGGCCCTCGCGTCTAGCATCCCACCATGGGCCGCCTGACCGTTGTCACGACCGGCGGGACGATCGCCACCAGCACCGACATCCACGGCGTGCGCAGGCCGACCCGAAGCGGTGCCGAACTGACCAGCGGCCTCGACGTCGATGTCGTGGACCTGATGGCGCTGGACAGCTCCGAGCTGCAGCCCGCCGACTGGGACCGGGTCGGCGCCGCCGTGCACAGCGCTGTGCGGGACGGCGGCGACGGTGTGGTCGTCACCCACGGCACCGACACGCTGGAGGAGACGGCGCTGTGGCTGGAGCTCACCTATGCCGGCGCGGCCCCGGTTGTGCTGACCGGCGCGATGCGCAGCGCGGACGCCCCCGACGCCGACGGCCCGGCCAATCTGCGTGACGCGCTGGCGGTGGCGGCGAACCCGGCGGCCCGCGATCTGGGTGTGCTGGTGTGTCTGGCGGGCCGGGTCTGGCAGCCGCTGGGCCTGCATAAGGTCGGGGGCGGTGAAGGGTTCGCCGGCGCGCCGCTGGGTAGCCCCAGAGCTTTTGTGCCGCCGCCCAAGTCGCGTCCCTACCTGGGTGAGCTGCGGGCCGCGGCGGCCCCACGGGTCGACATCATCGCGGCCTATCCCGGAGGTGATGCGGTCGCGCTGGATGCGTGTGTGACCGCCGGGGCGCGCGGCATCGTGCTGGAGGCGTTGGGGTCGGGCAATGTTCCACCGGCGGTCGTCGACGGGGTGCGACGGCAGTGCCGAAGCGGAGTCGCGGTCGCGGTGAGCACCCGGGTCCCCTACGGCCGGGTCAGCGCCGGATACGGTCCGGGGCGCGACCTGGTCGACGCGGGTGCGGTGATGGTTCCGCGGCTGCGGCCCAGCCAAACCCGGGTGCTGGTGATGGCGGCGCTGGCTGCGCGGCTACCGGTGGGCGACATCGTCGACCGGTGGGGGTGACGTGGCCGGTGGAGCGGCATCCTGCAGCGCTGCAACGTAATTCGGCCAGTCCAGGCTGTGCACCGGATTGGCCGGACTCAGGTCGCCGGTGTCGGCCGGAAAGGTTCGCGCGAGGCCGGGGCCGGAGCGACGCGTCTCCAGCCGGACCGTGACCACGCCGTGGCCCGCGCCCTGAACCCAGCCGTGGCCGAGGTCGCGGTGCGTGACGTCGTCGCCCACCCGCCACCGCGCGTCGCCCGATTCCGGGGCGAACATGGCTGCCGTGGCCGTCTCGACGGCATCCGGCGGAGCTTCGCTCAATCCCGCCAGCTCCAAGTCGGGAAACAGCGGCTCCTGACGCACCTCGCTCAGACCGGAGAAGCCCACTCCGACAAGGCGAATCGGGCCGATCTGGCGTGGGTCGAGCAGAAGCCGGCGGGCCGTCGCGATCAGTGCGGCTGCCTCGGTCGTCGCGTACGGCAGGGTAGCCGACCGGGTCAGCGTGCTCATGTCGGATTTCTTCAGCTTCACCGTGACGGTGCGCGCTCCCCTGCCGTCACGCATCAGCCGCGCATGCGCGTGCTCGGCGATCGGGCCCACCGCCTCGTGCACCTGCTCGAGCGACGTCAGGTCCGTCGCGAAGGTGGATTCGGCGCTGATCTGCTTGGCTTCGGCGCGCTCGGCGACAGGGCGGTCGTCGATCCCGCGTGCCAGCCGGTGCAGCGCCGGCCCGATCGTGGCGCCCAGGATGTCGGACACTTCAGCGTCGGTCAGTGCGGCCAGTTGTCCGATCGTGTCGATGCCGAGCCGATGCAGCTTCTCCTCGGCGACCGGCCCGATTCCCCACAGCCGCCGCACCGGCAGGCCGAACAGGAGCGGTTGTTCCTCGGCTTGGCGGATCACCCGCACACCGTCGGGCTTCGCCAGCCCGGAGGCGATTTTCGCGAGCTGTTTGCCCGAGCCGGCGCCGACGGAGGCGACCAGACCCGTTTCCTCGCGGACCCGTCGGCGCAACTGTTCGCAGAACCGCTCGACGTCGACGGCCGCCGCGCCGGCGAGTTGGGTCGGCTCGCCGAATCCTTCGTCGTGCGAGAGTTGCTCGATGACCGGAACGACACTGCGGATGGTGTCGAAAACCCGACGGCTGGCCACCCCGTAGACCACGCCGCGCGGCGGCAGCACCACCGCTGCCGCGCCGACCAGCCGACGGGCTTGGTGCATCGGCATGGCCGAACGAGCGCCGAAGACCCGCGCCTCATAACTCGCGCCGGCCACCACGCCGCGCCCGCCGAGACCGCCCACCAGCACCGGCCGGCCGCGCAGGGTGGGGCGGGTGAGCTGCTCGACGGAGGCGAAGAACGCGTCCATGTCCAGGTGCAGCACCCAGCGCGACGTCACAACGACTAGCGTCTCAGACTGTGGCGATGAACCTGGCGCACCGGTTGATCTGCAGCTCCGGCAAGTGGGCGACCACGGTCGAAAACGACCTGCTGCCGTGGGTGCTCGACGGGGTGGATCTGGGCGACGACGTGCTGGAGATCGGACCGGGTTACGGCGCCAACATCCGGGTGCTGATCGACTGGACTCCGCACTACACCGCGGTCGAACTGGACGCCCCGATGGCTGCGCGGCTGCAGCAGCGGTATGGCGATCGAGCGCAGATCGTCAACGGCGACGGCACCGACACCGGCTTTCCGGCCGACGAGTTCAGTTCCGTCGTGTGTTTCACAATGCTGCATCACATCCCGACCGCGGAATCGCAGGACCGGTTGTTTGCCGAAGCGTTCCGGGTGCTGCGGCGCGGTGGCGTGTTCGCCGGCAGCGACAGCCTGTCGTCGCTGCCGTTTCGGATGCTGCATTTCCGCGACATCTGCAATCCGCTGACGGCCGAAGCGCTGCCGCGCCGCCTGGCCTCGGCCGGGTTCGTCGACGTGGCCACCGACAGCAACAGCGGCCGGTTGCGCTGGTGCGCGGTCAAGCCCTAGCGGCCCCGCGGCGGCGGCGCCCCCAACCATGAGGTGTTGCGCCCGCCTCTGAGCGACAACGCGCGCCTCGCAAGTGGCGCGCCCTCCGTTCGGCGCCGAACGTTGTCGCTCAGAGGTGGGCACAAGGTGTACCTCCTCTGATGGGTGACCAATGTGGCTAATGTGGCGTTGGGATGCGTCGCCTCACGTCTTGGCGATGCTCACCCGCACGCCGTCACCGATCTCGGCGCCATCGGCCGGCTCGCCGAATTCGAAGCTGGTAGCCAGAATCTCGCCGGCGATGAGTTCAGCATGCGTGCTCGCCCAGGCGGCCCGCTCGCCAGGGACCGACATCACCACCTCGATGCGGTCGGAGACGTCCAGACCGGTCGACTTCCGCAGCTCCTGGAGCTCTCGGATGCGGTCCTTGGCCCATCCTTCGGCTTCCAGCTCAGGCGTTACCATGCCGTCGAGCACCACCAGCCCGGTGCCGCCGGGCAGCGCCGCGGTGTACTCCGGGTCGGCGGCGACCAGCCGCGAACTGTACTCGTCGGGCTGCAGCACGGCCGGACCGGCGGCGAGCGTGCCGTCCGGGTTGACCACGCCGTCGCCCGCCTTGACCGCTTTGATGGCCGCCTGCACGTCCTTGCCGAGCCGGGGTCCCGCGACGCGGGCGTTGACGGTCAGCTCGAAGCGGCCGTAGGTGTCGATGGCGTCGGTGAGCTCGACCTGTTTGACGTTGAGCTCGTCGGCGATCAGATCGGTGAACGGTTCGAGCCGCCCCGGATCGGTGACGGCCACCGTCAGTTTCGGTAGCGGCAGGCGCACCCGCAGCTTTTTGGCTTTGCGCAGCGACGAAGCGGCCGAGCACACTTCACGGACCTGATCCATGGCGGCCACCAGCCCGGCATCGGCCGGCAGCTCGCCGGCAGCGGGCCAGTCGGTCAGATGCACTGAGCGCTCAGCGGTCACACCCCGCCAGATGATCTCGGTGGTCAACGGGAGCAGCGGCGCGGCCAGCCTGGCCGTCACCTCCAGCACCGTGTGCAGCGTATCGATGGCAGCAGAGTCTTCCTCCCAGAACCGCGAGCGGGACCGCCGCACATACCAATTCGTCAACGCCTCGGTGAACAGACGCAGTTGGTCGCAGGCACCGGAGATGTCGCAGACGTCCATCGCCGCGGTCAGGTCGTCGCGCAGCGCGGCCAGCTTGGCCAGGATGTAGCGGTCCAGCACATGCGGCGAATCGGCGCGCCACACCCCGGCTTTCGGCGCGTACAACGCGAGGAAGCTGTAGGCGTTCCACAACGGAAGCAGCACCTGGCGCACGCCCTCACGGATACCTTGCTCGGTGACGACCAGGTTTCCGCCCCGCAGGATCGGTGAGGCCATCAGAAACCACCGCATGGCATCGGAGCCGTCGCGGTCGAACACCTCGGACACGTCGGGATAGTTGCGCAGCGACTTGCTCATCTTCTGGCCGTCGGAGCCCAGCACAATGCCGTGCGCCACACAGCTTTTGAACGCGGGCCGGTCGAAGAGCGCGGTTGCCAGCACGTGCAGGGTGTAGAACCAGCCGCGGGTCTGCCCGATGTACTCGACGATGAAGTCACCCGGGTAGTGCGCGACGACCTGCTGGTCATGGTCGGCGCTTTCGACCCCGTCGAACCACTCCTTGTTCTCGAACGGGTAGTGCACCTGGGCGTAGGGCATCGACCCGGAGTCGAACCACACGTCGAACACATCGGGGATGCGCCGCATCGTCGACGCTCCGGTGGGATCGTCAGGGTTGGGCCGGGTCAGCTCGTCGACATACGGCCGGTGCAGGTTGTCCGGGCGCACGCCGAAGTCGCGCTCCAACTCGTCTAAGCTGCCGTATACATCGGTTCTCGGGTGCGCGGGATCATCCGACAGCCACACCGGAATGGGTGTGCCCCAGTAGCGGTTACGCGAGATCGACCAGTCGCGGGCGCCCTGCAGCCATTTGCCGAACTGGCCGTCTTTGACGTGCTCGGGGTACCAGGTGATCTGCTGGTTGAGCTCGACCATGCGATCCCGGAATGCGCTGACCTTGACGAACCACGACGACACCGCGCGATAGATCAGCGGGTTACGGCAACGCCAGCAATGCGGGTAGGGGTGCTCGTAGGTTTCGTGGCGGACCAGGACGGCGCCGTTGGCCGCCGCCGAGCCGCTGTGGTTTTTCAGGTCGCGGATGATGTGCGGGTTCGCCTCGAACACGTGCTGACCCTGATAGTCCGGAACCGTGGCGTCGAAGCGGCCCTTGGCATCGACCGGTGTCACCGGCACGATGCCGGCCTGATCGGCGGTCTCCTTGTCGTCTTCGCCGTAGGCGGGCGACATGTGCACGATCCCGGTGCCGTCCTCGGTGGTGACGAAATCACCGGGCAGCACGGTGAACGCGTTGGCGCCGCCGTGTTCTGGGTCCATGAAGTACGGAAATGGTGGCAGGTAGCGCATTCCCACCAGCCGGCTGCCCAGGTAACTGGCCAGCACTTCGGGGTCATCGCCGAGTTCTCGCGCATAAGCCGCCAGTCGGGCTTCGGCCAGCAGTAAGCGCCGATCGCCCGCGCGCACCAGGACATACGTCACGTCGGGGTTGACGGCGACGGCCTGGTTCGACGGCAGCGTCCACGGCGTCGTCGTCCACACCAGCAGGTGGGCACCGGCCAGTTCTCCGGCGGGCACCGCGAACCCGACGGTGACCGCGGGGTCCTGGCGGCTTTGATACACGTCGTCGTCCATGCGCAGTTCGTGATTGGACAACGGTGTCTCGTCACGCCAGCAGTACGGCAACACCCGATAGCCCTCGTAAGCCAGGCCCTTGTCCCACAGCTGCTTGAAGGCCCAGATCACCGACTCCATGTAGGACAGGTCGAGCGTCTTGTAGTCGTTGTCGAAATCCACCCAGCGGGCCTGCCGGGTCACGTAGGCCCGCCACTCGTCGGTATAGCGCAACACCGATTCGCGGCAGGCTTCGTTGAACGCGGCGATGCCCATCGCGTCGATCTGGGACTTGTCGGTGAGGCCGAGCTGGCGCTCGACCTCCAGTTCGGCGGGCAGGCCGTGAGTGTCCCAACCGAAGCGGCGCTCCACCTTGCAGCCTTGCATCGTTTGATACCGGGGCACGATGTCTTTGACGTATCCGGTGAGCAGATGGCCGTAGTGCGGCAACCCGTTGGCGAATGGCGGTCCGTCGTAGAACACGAACTCGGTCGCCTCGGCCCGACGAGCGATGCTGGCCCGGAAGGTGTCGTCGGTCGCCCAGTAGTCGAGCACCTCGACTTCCAGCGCCGAGAAGTCGGGTGCACCGCCGGCCAGTCTCGGATATGTGCGATCGGTCACCGTAGTCGTCTCCATGCCACAACCAGGCCGGGGACGACGACGCGCCGGTGCGCGAGCGCCGCGGTACCACCCCGCTTGCCGCGCTGCCGCGCGACCGCTCAGAAAGGCTGTGACGGGCCTGCCCGTTCGGTTCTAGTGAGCCTGACTCGGCCGTTCTTCCGAAAGCTCCCCGGTGATGGCCGGATCGACGCCGTTGCGGCGATTCTACGGGCATCAACGCACCGACGCTCCCTAGACTGCGCCCCGTGGCCTTCGATCCGGTGTTCGCTCGTGACGTCGCCCTGCCGCTGGTGGAAGCGGCCTACGACGTGATGAACGGTAACGCCGCCACCCTGCCACCGGGCTTCAGCCAAACCGCCTTGATAAGCGCCGACAGTGCGGTGCCCGCCGGCACCACCGCCGCCCACGCAGAAGTCGCGGCGATGTTGAAGAACACCTATGTCTTCGGGCTGATGGGGCGCAACCCGGCGACGCGTATGGCGTTCGTTTCCTTCCGGGGCAGCGCGGACCTGGCCGACTGGCTTGCCGACTTCGACGTCGTTCCGACCGCGTATCGGCCGATCGCCAATTTCGGCGAGGTGGCCACCGGCTTCCAGCGCGTCTACGAGCTGGTCCGCGCCAGCATTGCGGCCAACCTGGCCACGGCCACCGCCGGCTGCGACCAGATCCTGCTGACCGGGGACAGCCTGGGCGCCGCGGTGGCCGTTCTGGCGGCCCCCGACATCTTCAAGAACATGCCGCCCAACACCATCGAGCCACGGCTGATCACCTTCGCCGGGCCGCGGGTCGGGCTGAGCGCTTTCGCCGCAGCGTTCAACACCCTCGTCGAAAGCTGCTTTCGGCTGGTGAATTTTCTCGACATCGTGCCGCAGGTGCCGCCCACGCCCTATGTCCACGTCGGTGTGCAGGTTGCTGTCAACAGCGGCGGGCCGATCGACGTGGGCTGGCGTCACAGCCTGGACGCTTACCGGGCCGGCCTGACCGCATTGATGGCGGCCGGCCTGCCGCCGGGCGACCCAGTCCAGTAGTGGAGGCAACCGTTGCGAACTGAGTGCTGGTGGACGTGGCCCTGACAGCAAGCTGCCAGGCCGTTACACGTCAGCGGCCTGGCAACTCGGTATTGGATTGTGGCGCAGGACAATAGGACAGGAAATCGGGTAGGTCGCCGTCCATCGGATCACGCCCCGACTTCGAGGACCCCGACCCGCCACAGCGCGGCGTACAGGTGCCGCAACGGAACGCTCAGCAGACGGGCAGCCCCGTCGACCAGGGGGTCACCGCCGGCGCCCACCTGCTGATTGCGCCGCTTCGGTGCTGGCTTGGGTGCCGGCGCCAGGGTCAGCCGCGGCGCGGGAACCTGGGTTACCACTTCGTCGTACAGAACAGCGGTCATGGTTGCCTCCTAGACGGAAATCAAAGGTCTTGTGGACTCTCGATGTCCCGTCCCACGCGGGTCACGTGGCAACGCTCGCTTTACTAGCCCAGACAGTGCTGGCAGTCGGCGTGCCGGAAACCGGATCGGGACGAAACAGAACCCGGATATCGCTCCGGACTCTCACTGGAACTCATCGTCCCTCACCTCCTCACGGTCACACCTGTGTGCGGAGAACCGCACGCTTCGTGTGCAAGGCAGGAGCGCAGGATCCGACCAATGTCGGTGACCGCACCCCACTCGCCAGAGCTTCGGCACTGCACGACGTGTCCGGTTACCGGAAGCCACTTGGGCTCAACCCTTAAGCCGGGAAGAGCTGTCCTGACCCGGGGCGTCTCTCGACGTTCGGGGTCAGTGGCCTGTATTCGTGCAGCCGCCTCACCTAACGAGGTGCTTGCTCCACCGATGATGCAGCAACGACCTGATCAGGTCAAATCATTCCGCCTCCGCGTGTCGATAACTTTACGGTTTCGATACGACAACGGCCCTGAGCTGGCCAATCTCAACGCTCGGTCAGTTGCTCCAGCTGTCCGATCACGTCGACGAACTCGGAGACCATGTCGAGCACCACCGACCGTGCCGGACGCACGGTGTCCATCGAGCCGACAACCTGGCCGACGAAATAGGTGGCCAGTTCGCGGGCCTTCGCGTCAGGCTGGCTGGCGGCCTTGTTGATGCGCGACTGCGACTCCCCCACCAGCGCGCTCTGCAGCGGCATGCCGAGCGGCGGGGGGCTGCCGGGGCTTTCCCACGCGTCGGTCCAGGCGGTTCGCAGCATGCGGGCGGGCTTGCCGGTCAGCGATCGCGACCGCACGGTGTCCGACGAGGTCGCTGCCAGGAACTTTTCCTTGACCGCCGCCGCCGTCTCGGCTTCCTCGGTGGTCAGCCACACCGAGCCGCACCACACACCTTCCGCTCCCAGCGCCAGAGCCGCAGCCACCTGGCGGCCGCGGGCGATACCGCCCGCGGCAAGTACCGGAACCGGTGCCACCGCGTCGACCACCTCGGGCACCAGAACCATGGTCGACACTTCACCGGTGTGCCCACCGGCCTCGGTGCCCTGGGCCACGATCAGGTCGACTCCGGCGTGAGCGTGCCGCCGCGCGTGTTCGGTGGTGCCGGCCAGCGCGGCCACCAGCACGTCGGCGTCGTGGGCGCGTCGCACCAGATCAGCCGGAGGTGGTCCCAACGCGCTGGCAATCAGCCGGATGCGGTGGCCGAACGCGACGTCGAGCAGCGGTTGGTAACCCTTCGGCGAGACGTTGAGGCCGCGGGCCGGCCGGCTTCGGTCCGCCGGCGGTGCCTTAACGTCGTACTTGTTCAGCAGGTCGTCGACGAAAGCTCGATGTTCTTCGGGCAGCAGCGAAGTGGCCTGCTGGGCGTCGATGCCGCCTTGCTCGGCGCCCACGTACTTCGGCGGCAGCAACAGGTCGACGCCGTAGGGCTTGCCGCCGGTTTGCTCCTCGATCCAGGTCAGCTCGGTTTCCAACCGCTCCGGCGTGTGCGCGACCGCGCCGAGGATGCCGAATCCTCCGGCGCTGGTGACCGCGGCCACCACGTCGCGGCAGTGGCTGAACGCACAGATCGGGAATTCCACACCGAGCATCTCGGCGACTCTGGTCCGCATCCTCCGACCCTAGAAACCGCCGTTTGGCGCGTCAATCGGCACGGCGTCGTAGTAGGCTGACCGCGTTGCACGGGGCGGCTGACCTGAAGCCAGCCACGAGAATCCGTCAGGTACGCAAGGCGAACTCAGCCTGCTGCCGCCGGTTCCAGAAACGGTGACCCGAAATCGGCCACCCGGTGGTACCCGCGCTGGCGGGCCTGCACCACCCCGCGCCGCAGCATCGCTCCCGTCGCCACGAATCCGGCGTGGTCGATGAGGACGAACGGCGACAGCAGCCGGTTGTGCACGAAGCCGAACGCCAAGCCGCTGTCCGGGTCAGCCCACCCCATGGAGCCACCAAGTCCGGCGTGACCGAAACCCGGCATGGCGTTGAACGGCACCTGGTGATAGCCGAGGTGAAACCCCAACGGCACCACAATGTTTCGATCCACTCGAAGGCTGCGCCGGCCGGTTAACCCCGCCACCAACTGCCGCGACAAGAATTGCGTGCCGTCGATTTCGCCACCGTTGGCGATCGCGCCATACATCCGAGCCAGCGCCCGCGCGGTCACGACACCGTTGACCGACGGAATCTCGGCGTCCAGGAAGGGAATGTCGCCTTGCACGACAGCTCTCATCCCCGGGAAGTAGAACGCGCCGATACCGGCGGACATCTTGAGCGCGGCCACCCGAGGCGCCACCCAGTTGAAGACCGGATTGGCCACGGTGCTCTGCGGCATGATGATCTGAGCCGCCCGGGTGGCGGACTCCGCCGGCGGCCTGCCCAGATGAAATCCATCCGTGCCCAGCGGCTGCGCCAGCTGTTCGCGGAACAGTGTGCGCATGCTCTTGCCGGTGACAGCCCGCGCCAGCCCTGACATCAGCCAGCCGTAGGTCAGAGCGTGATAAGCCGGTTTGCCCAACAGATTCCCCGGCGGGGCAGCCGCCAGCCGCTGTTCCATGATCACGTGATCCAGCAGGTCCGCCGTGGTGGCTCCGTTCAAGTGGGAAAGTCCGGCGCGGTGCCGCATCACCTGGCGAACGGTGATCGACGATTTGCCGTTCACACCGAACTCGGGCCAGTACTCGGCGACGGGGGCGTCGTAGTCGATCAATCCCCGATCGGCCAGCCGATGAATGACCGTCGACGCCATTCCCTTGGTCGCCGAGAACACCATGGCGCCGGTATCCCCCGACCACGGCACCCGGCCGCGCCGATCTGACCAGCCAGTCCAGACGTCGACGACGGGCTGCCCGTCCAGGTACACCGCCAGTGCGCCGCCACCGAATCGGCGTGAGGGGAACATGCTGGCAAAGCTTTGTACCGCGCAGGAGAAGTGCCGGTCCGCGGCGCCGTGGACGCCATTGGGCAACTTGGCGCGGCGCCCACCGGGAGTTGCTGGCCTCACATGGGGAAATTTACCTCGCCGCTGGGCAAATAAAACCGAAGTTACCAATTCGTGCGCTGCGGCCGCCGGATGAGCACATCGGTCAGCGGTGCAGCACTCGCTCCGAGGCTGAACCGTTCGCCGCCGCTACCGCTGACCCGTTGGCACTCGAATCTGGGGCGGGGCGCTCGGGCGGCACCACACGGTTGCGGAAGCGGGGCGGGCGTGACTGGACGTTCATCGGCCACCAGAACCACCGTCCGAGCAGCGCCGCGATCGAGGGCGTCATGAAGGACCGCACCACCAGCGTGTCGAACAGCAATCCGAGACCGATGGTGGTGCCCACTTGGGCGACGACGAGCAAGTCGCTGACCACCAGCCCGGCCATGGTGAACGCGAAGACCAGGCCGGCGGTTGTCACCACCTTGCCCGTTCCACCCATCGCCCGGATGATTCCGGTTTTCAGGCCGGCGCCCAATTCTTCCCTGAATCGGGCGACCAGCAGCAAGTTGTAGTCAGCCCCGACGGCCAGCAGGATGATGACCGACATCAGCATCACCATCCAGTGCAGGTCGATGCCGAGTATGTATTGCCAAAACAGCACGGACAGCCCGAAAGATGCTCCCAACGAAAACGCCACCGTGCCGACGATGACGAGGGCGGAAACGAAACTTCGCGTGATGAGCAGCATGATGATGAAGATGATGCACAGCGATGCGGTCCCGGCGATCAAAAGATCGTAATTCGAGCCCTCCCGCAGGTCCTTCAAAACCGAAGCGGTGCCCGCCACGTACACCTTCGCACTCGCCAGCGGCGTTCCCTTGAGCGATTCCACGGTAGCCGTCTTTATCGGATCGATTCGGGCGATGCCTTCTTTGGTCGCCGGGTTCCCTCGATGCGTGATGATGAAGCGTGCTGCCTTGCCGTCCGGTGATAAAAACAGCTTCTCCACTCGCTGGAAGTCCGGGTTGTTGAACACTTCCCTCGGCAGGTAAAAGGAGTCGTCGTTTCGCGCGGCGTCGAAATCTTGCCCCATGGCAGATGCGTCTCCGCTCAGGCTTTCTACCTGTTCGATGATTCCCGACATGGTGCTGTAAGTCGTCAGCAGCGCGGTCCGCACACCTTGCATGGTGGCGATCTGCGGCGGCAGTAAGGTGAGCAGCTGCGGTATCACAGTGTCGATGTTCTTCAAGTCTGGCGCAATTTGGTCGAGCTTCTCACTGATCTTGTCGACCCCGTCGGTTGCGTTATAGGCCGATCGCAGCGCCCAACAGACAGGAATGTTGTAGCAGTTCTTCTCGCTGTAGAAGTAGCTGCGTAGAGGCCTGAAGAAATCGTCGTAATCAGCGATATCGTCACGGACATCCTTGGTGATGGCCGTCATTTGATTCGTCGCGGCGACGACGTGGTGAGTATTGTCGGCAAGCTGCCGCATCAGGCCCTCTGCGCGCTCTAGGGTTGCGATGGTTTCGCCGAGCTCATCGGCTTGTGTGCGCATATCCTTCAGGCGGTCTTTGAGGAATTTTATGTTCTGCAGCGAACCAGCGGTCTGCATGCTCAGCAAGAATGGTATGGAGGTGTGCTCCAGTGGTGTGCCTTCAGGCCGCGTCACTCCTTGCACCAAGGCAACCCCTTCGACCGCGAAAACGGCCTTAGCCACTTTGTTCAAGACAAGAAAGTCCGCTGAGTTGCGCATGTCGTGGTCGGACTCGACCATCAGCACTTCCGGTCTCATCCGCGCTTCGGGGAAATGTCGATCGGCGGCTGCCCAGCCGACATTGGCCGGAGTGTTCTGAGGCATGTACGGCCGGTCCTCATAGCTGACCTTGTATCCCGTCAACGCCAGCAGTCCCACCAAAGCGATCGCGCACGACGCTACGAAGATGGGCCCAGGCCAGCGCACTATGGCCGTGCCAACCCGTCGCCAGCCGCGCACCTTGAGCTTTCGCTTCGGATCCAGCAGGCCGAACCTGCTGGCGACGGTGAGCACTGCGGGAACCAGGGTCAGTGCGACCGCGATCGCGACCAACATCGACACCGCGCAGGAGGCACCCATGGTTTGGAAGATCGGCAGCCGGGTGAAGCTCAGGCAGAAGGTGGCGCCTGCAATGGTCAAGCCGGAAGCCAGAACGACGTGCGCGACCCCCCGGTGCGCGGTGTAGTAGGCCGCTTCCCGATCTTCTCCGGCTTGGCGAGCTTCGTGGTAGCGCCCCAAAAAGAAAATTCCGTAGTCTGTTCCGGCGGCGATGGCGAGCGCGACCAGCAGGCTGATAGCGAACGGCGAAAGGTGGATCAAGCCGAGGTGGCTCAACACGGCGACGACTCCCCTGACCGCCGTCAGTTCCATCCCCACCATGCCCAACAGGATCAATACCGTCGCGATCGACCGGTAGACCAGCAGCAAGACCACCGAGATCACCAGGATCGTGACGATGGTGACTTTGGTGACGGCGTGATCCCCGGTTTCGCTCAGATCCGCCGAGAGCGGCGTCGGGCCGGTGACATAGACCTTCACCCCGTCCGGGGGGCGATTGCGCGCCACGATGTCGCGAACGGCTTTGACGGATTGGGTGGACAGCGCCTCGCCTTGGTTGCCGGCAAGATTCAGCTGGACAAAGGCGGCTTTCCCATCGGAACTCTGCACACCCGGCGCCGTCAGTGGATCTCCCCAGAAATTCTGGATGTGCTGCACGTGCTTGGGGTCGGCGCTCAGTTGACGTACCAGGTTGTCGTAGTACTGATGCGCATCGTCACCGAGCGGTTGGGTGCCCTCCAGGACGATCATCGCCGTGCTGTCGGAATTTGATTCCTTGAATACATTCACCGATGCGGGTGATCGCTTTTATCGACGGCGCGTCCTGCGCGCTCAACGAAACGGAATGTTCTTTCGCCACCTTTTCCAGCGGTGGGACGCCGACACTCAAAAGCAGTAAAGTGATCGCCGAGCCGACGGCCAGAATGATGGGCATCGCGTACAGGACGTACGTGTCAGATGCGGCGGCGAAAGCGCCGGTACCGGGCGGTCGTTTGCGCGGCGTGAATACTGCTCGATGCAGAGTCGTCAGCGAAAACGGGTGAGTGCACGCCTTGACGTGTCGTCGGACACGCGAGTGACGGCGCTGAATCCGAAAGCGCCACGAACGCTTCGGTAAACCGCTACAAAGATTATCATACGACCTGCGCAAGCCGGCTCCATCGACTTGCTGGTGCGCAATTCAACCTCTCCATCCACTCAGTGCCAACCAAGAAAAGGTGCGCCCCTGAACCAGTAGCGCAACCGAGTATCGACGAGTAAATCATGCCTCAGCCGTAAGCTGTCGGCTTCTTCCTATGCAGCATCTAAGAATTGCGGCTCGGTCGTCGCCGCCGCTACCTGCGCTTATGCCGTCCCTCTCCGCCCCGTCTTCGGCGATCCGCCAACCCCTGACAGGCTGCCCTACGGGTCCTGTCTTCGCCTCAGGGTACGCCCTGCCAGAGCAGCACGGGTAGCGCACCGGACGCCCGCTGGCCCTGCCCACGGACAAAGCGAAAGATCTCAGGCTATGACGTAGTCCGACAACGGGAAACGGTCCTGTTCTTTGACGGCGCTGCGCACTGACGTCGGCCGGAAAAGCGGAGCTTCACCGCTCCCGGTGTGATCCCGGAACCAATACGACCGCGACGCCACGCAGCTGCCGAGGTCGAAGACCGAGTCGTCGAGCAGCTTCGTCATCCGGATCGAGGAAACGGGCGTTGGCCTGTTCGGTGACTTCGAAGGTACGGGCACCGCGCCGCTGCACTTCACCGAACAGCCGGTTCATGTGCCGCATCTGATATTCCACGGTGTTGAACCACGAAAGCCCCACCCACGCATAAGGGCTGGCCATTGACAAGAAGTTCGGGAACTGCGGAATCGAAATGCCCTGGTACGCCTGGAACCGCGTTTCGCGCCACCATTTTCCGAGATTGCGGCCGTCTCGGCCGATCACCTCGATCGCGGGCAGATTGGCCTCCCACACATCGAACCCGGTAGCCAAGACCAGCGTGTCGATGAACCGTTTGGTGCCATCGCGCGCGACGATGCCGTCGGGCTCGATCCGCTCGATACCGTTGGTTTCCAGATGCACGTGCGCTTTGGTGAATGTGCGGTAATAAGAGTTCGATATAGTCGGCCGCTTGCAACCGAAGTCGAAGTTCGGATTCAGCTTGCGGGACAGCTCCCTGTCGCGCACCATCAGCAAACGGTGCAATTTTGGACATATAGGATGTGGCCCGGTTGATCGAATTTGAAGTACCGATATTTCCACATCGTGATGACCATCATGACGTCGAGGCTGGTGTCGGTGAACCACCGCACGACACGCTGAGTCAGCGGCAGCCCGGCGAAAAGGCGCTGCACCACGGGCGGAAACCGAGATCGAACTTGGGCAACACCCAGATGGGCGTGCGCTGATAGACCGTCAGTTCCGAGACTTGTTGAGCCAGCTCGGGAATGACCTGGACGCCGGTGGAACCGGTTCCGATGATGGCCGCCCGGCGGCCGGTCAGCTTGTAATCGTCATCCCAGGCCGCGGTGTGGATGGTGTGTCCGGCGAACGTTTCGATGCCCGGAATCTCCGGAGTGCGGGGCTGGCACAGAAAGCCGGTCGCCGCGATCAGGAATTGCGCGCTGAGCGTCTCACCACCGGCCAGTGCCACCCGCCAGACCTGGGCGTCGTCATCCCACCGGGCGCCTTCCACGCTTGTGTTGAACCGCATGAAGCGCCGCACGTCGTATTTGTGGGCCACATGCTCGGCGTAGCGCTTCAGTTCGGCGCCAGGGGCGAACAGCCGCGACCAGTACGGGTTCGGCTCGAACCAGTAGGAGAACGTGGTCGACGGTTGGTCGACAGCAAGCCCCGGATAGTGGTTGACGTGCCAGGTTCCGCCCAGGTCGTCTTCACGGTCGACAACGACAATGTTGTGGTAGCCCAGGCGCGTCAGCTGGATCGCCGCCCCGATTCCACCGAAACCGGCGCCCACGATGATCGCGTCGAGTTGATGCTCGCCCATAAGCCTAAACGGTACCCTGCTGCCTCTAACGGACTCTCAGTTGATTCAGCGTTCGGCGAGCCCACTCCGGAGAACCGCTACCCGACCGACGTCGACACTGAGTACGACGCTAGGTGATCCGATCGCTGCCGATCTCGCGTTAATCCCCTTCGCGGTCTGCCTCGGTGCGGGCCCGGCTGTCGATGCAGGTGACGGAACCCTCCTCAAATTGGCAGAACCTGATCACCCAAACCTTCCGACCGGCCGCAGCGCCCGATCGACGGCTTTCAAAGTCGTGTCGTATCGGTGCCGAGACTACTCTTATCGGCGGTGGGCGGTAAACTTCGCTACGGTTATGTGAAGAAAACGCATGGTTCCCGACCACACTGGGGAGGAGTCGGATGCCGATCTCGCTGGGTGTCTGCTGCGTGGCGGGCATCCTGCTCCTGATGGTTGGCCTGGCGCTTTTTGCTTTCGCAAACGCACTGTCCAGCGATGGAAACGAACCATGGACGTCAGCGATGACGCCCATTACGTCGAGACCTTGGCGACATTGTCCGAGGCATCCGTTCGCCGCCACTTCGATCCATACACCGATATCGACTGGGATGCGCCGGAGTTTGCCGTCACTCCGGAACGACCCCCGCTGGGTGCTATCCGCCGACCGATCCCCTCGGACGCCACCCCTGGTATCAGTCGCAATCCATCGGACCGAGCAGATCGCGATCGGAATGTGGCGGTCAGCTAACGTCGCGAAAGGTCACCCTGCATCTGGAGAGCATCCTCATCCGCGGCTTGATGCAGTACACGCTTCTGGGTGCCCAACGGATCACCCGAGTACCGCTACTGCATGCACGAATCCGTCGAAGAATGCAACCACACCATGATGTTCCAAGAGATGGTGAATCGCATCGGGGTTGACGTTCCCGGCATGCCGGGCTGGCTGCGACGGCTGTCGCCGCTGCTGCCGCTTTATGCCGGTCCGCTGCCCAGCACATTCTTCTTCGGCGTGTTGGCGGGTGAGGTGCCGATCGACCATATGCAGATGAACGTGCTGCGCGAGGGCGAGTCGGTTCACCCGATCATGGAGAACGTGATGGCGATCCATGTCGCCGAGGAAGCACGCCACATCGCATTCGCTCATGAATACCTGCGCAAGCGAGTGCCGCACATCCTGTCCAGCGAGCCGGTTTTTCCTGTCGCTGTATGTGCCGATCATCATGCGGCTGCTGTGCCAGGCGGCCGTGGTACCGCCGCGCGCTTTCTTCAAGGAGTTCGGCATGCCCCGGTCGGTGCGCAAAGAATTGTTCTTCGACGCGCCGGGTTCGCGCCAGACGCTGCGTGAGATGTTCAGCGACGTTCGGATGCTGTGCCACGAGGTCGGCTTGATGAACCCGGTCGCGCGGCTGACGTGGCGCCTCTGCAAGATCGATGGTCGTCCGTCCCGCTACCGCGGCGAGCCGCAACGCACCCGACCGCCGGCAGACATCACACCGCTGCTTAGCGGCAGCGCCAGAAGCAGCGCCCACGCGTTGAGCTGCACCTCAACCGAACCGGCGTGCACGATTTGGACGTAGGGTCCGGTAGGTTAGACGCCACCTGGCTCCCATGGCATACTGCCGGGGTGACTCGTGCCCCCTCCGCTCTGAGACCTTGGACAAAGTCGGCGTAAGCCTGGTCTACCGCATCGGATCCACGCCGCTCTACAAGAGGATCTTCAAGTACTTCTATCCGTTGATGACCCGTCGGCTCGGGCAAGCGGACGTCGTTTTCTTGAACTGGGGATACGAAGAAGAGCCGCCGCTGGGTTTGTCGCTGGACCCCTCCGACGAGCCGAACCGCTACTGCATTCAGCTCTATCACCAAACGGCGACTCAGGTGGATCTCGGTGGCAAAGAGGTGCTGGAAGTAAGCTGCGGCCACGGCGGTGGCGCCTCCTACCTGACGCGAACTTTGCACCCCGCGTCCTACACCGCGCTGGACTTCAACTCCGCCGGCATTGCCTACTGCCAGCAGCGGCACCACGTTACAGGCTTGAAGTTCGTGCAGGGTGATGCTCAGGATCTGCCCTTCCCGGACGAGTCCTTCGACGCGGTGATCAATGTCGAAGCATCGCATATCTACCCCCACTTCGATCGTTTCCTCGCCCAGGTGGCGCGTGTGCTTCGTCCGGGTGGGCATTTCCTGTACACCGATTTCTGCAACCGAGACAACATCCCCGGCTGGGAAGCAGCACTGGCGGAAGCCCCGTTACAACAGGTTTCCGAGCGAAGCATCAACGACGAAGTTCTGCGCGGCCTGCAGAAGAATTCGCCGCGGTCGACCGAGCTGATCAACCGCTACATGCCGGCCTTCGCACGCCGCTTCGGTCGCGAATTCGCCGTGGTGGACGGCTCGTGGTTCTACCGCGACCTGGAGCGGGGCGAAATCTCCTACCGCATTTATTGCTTCACGAAGAGTTGACGTGTCTTAGCTCGGAACGGCAATTGCAGTTGGGAAGCGCCGCTAGGCGTACGCCTCACAGCCTGTGAGCGCCAAGCCACGTGTGGATTCGTTTGGCCACTGCCTCCCACCCTGGCTCGAGCATCATATTGTGGCCCATGTTGGGAAAGAATTCTGCTTCGGTGCGATATGCACGTGCCGTTGCGAGTATTTCGTCCCGGGTGTGCGCACCGTCGTCCTCCGCTCCCAAGACCAGCAGCGGCGTCTTTACACGTTCAGGCCGCGGAAGCCTCAGCACGGCGCAGTCGAAGCCGACTCGTACGCTCTCCTCCTGGAGTCGCATTGCATAGTCTTGGACTTGGTACTCCGGCATGTGCTCAGAGAAGAAATTCTCGCGTGCGAGTTCGGGTGTGCTGACATAAGGTAATGACTTGCCAGTCATCACCATTTTCGTGAAATGCCAAGGCCGTCGCCTTACCCAACGCAGGGCCGAGCCAAGATTTCCCTGCGGAGGCATCGACGCCATCAAAACCGCCGCGGGAGCGTCGTGCAACTCAAGGTACTTCTGGACGATGAGACCGCCCATCGAATGGCCGATGATAACCGGCGCGGTGGGCAAAGTGTCGGCGACCGACCTGACATCCTCCACATAGTCGTTCACTGTGCATTTGCGCAAAGACTTCGGAGAGTAGCTACCTCCATGACCGCGAAAACTAACGGCCAGGGCACGATAACCCTTGTCGGCGAAGAAACCCAAGAAATATTCATCCCAGCACCAGGCTGCATGCCAGGCCCCATGTACGAAGAGGAGCGAAACAGGATGAGCCTCGCTGACACATCCCTTGTCGATCACCTCGAGCACGGCGCTAGCCTATCCGCTTTGCAACGGGTCGCGCTGCGGGCGCGAACTCAATGCCGTCGCCCATATGGCACACGACGCCTTTAGTTTTGTTTCATCACCGGGGCGCGTCGTGATAGCAGCGGCAGCATTGGCTCGTGCGGCAAAACGCGGAATACCGTTGCTGCTAGCCGATTGATCCGGCCCGGAACCACGACGCCCTTGTTGGCGGCCAGTCCGTCGATCCCAGCGCGCGCGACCTCGTCGACCGACTTCCACATGACGCTGGGTAACACTGCTTCGCGTTCTCCCTTGCTGAACCCGGCCGCCTCGCCGAATGGGGTGGCGACCGGTCCGGGGCACAGTGCCGTAGCTGTAACACCGGTGCCGCGCAGCTCGCCGCGCAGACTTTCGGTATAGGACAGTACAAATGCCTTGGCAGCGCCGTAGACCGCCTGCCCCGGCAGTGGTCCGAACCCTGACAGCGATGACACATTCAGCACGGCGC
Source organism: uncultured Actinomycetota bacterium (assembly GCA_963767765.1). Lineage (GTDB taxonomy): Bacteria > Actinomycetota > Actinomycetes > Mycobacteriales > Mycobacteriaceae > Mycobacterium. The sequence goes on from CAVYEX010000001.1 coordinate 540,739, forward strand.
CGCATCCCCGCTCCACCATCCCTGGGACGAACCTGCTGCAGAGATCAACCACAGCGGCGACGTCAATTTCGATCAGGTTGAGCTGTTGCTCGGGCACCGAATCGGCGACAAGGGCGATAACCGACTGGGCGGCGTTGTTGACCAGGATATCGGCGGTCAGGCCCAGCGCAGCGATCCTGACGGGCAGCTCGGCACGGTCGAGTGGGCAGGTCAGATCGGCGGTTAGGACATGAGCACGAGGATTCAAATTACCTGCGAGCGTGTAGAGCCGGTCCGTACTTCGGGCGACCAGCACCACCTGGTGGCCGCGCCGGGCGAGTTGCACCGAGATAGCCTCGCCGATGCCTGATGAAGCGCCGGTGACGATCGCCGCGCGGCCGTCGACGGGTGCTGGAAGGGCCACGCGCTGACCTTATCCGGCCCGCCGCCCTGATGGGCACGAACCCGCTGAGCGCTGCATGACCGGTGATTCGATAAGGTCCCAGGCTCTCGGCCGCTGCCTGCGATTCCCGACACAGGAATGTCGCGAATGTCGCCACGCCGCCGCGCGCAAGATGCAAGATGTACACAAGGTCGGGTGGTGAGGTAACCGGGGTTTGGATGACTCAGTAGACTGCGTGCTGAGATAGTCTTTTCCCCTGAGGTGGATTGGGGATCTATGACACGCCGGAAAAGCCGTTGGCTAAGTCTCGGGCTGCTGGCAAGCGGCTGTGCCAGTGCCTTGGAAGCGGCGTCGATGTTGAATGCAGCCTCTGCCTTCGGGACCGACGACACCGCCTTGATCATGGGTTACGCTCTCACACCCACACCGGCCCAGTCATATGTGACGGAAGTCATGAACCTTTTCATCGATCCGTCGAGTCCGCTGTTCACTAACCAGCCGGTGTTCGGGGGATACAACCCACTGATCCAGTCGACGCCCGAAACCGACTACCAGCAAGGGCTCACCCAAGGCGTCCTCCAACTGGACCAGGGGATCACACAGCAACTCGCGCAGGGAGATGTCGTTGTCTTCGGCTACTCGCAGAGCACCTCGGTCGCCACCCAGGAGATGGTCAATCTCGATGCCCTGCCTGCCGACCAACGACCGGATCCGGCCAACTTGCATTTCGTACTAGTCGACGACATCAACAATCCCAACGGCGGGTTGTTCGAGCGCTTGCCGTCCGCCATCCCCGCCTTGAACTTCCCGGCGACTCCTTCTGACACTCCCTACGACACCGCCATCTACACCATCGAATACAGCGGCGTTTCCGACTTCCCGCAATACCCCTCCAACCTGCTGGCGGACGCCAACGCCGCAGCCGGTTACGCTTTGCTGCACCCGTTTCTTCTGCCTGGTTACGCGACGACTTTTACGCCCTCAGAGGTTGCCGGAGCTGTGCCGGAGCCAGTGTCAGCCGGATATAACGGCGCCACGGAGTACTTCATGATTCCAACTCAAGACCTGCCGCTGTTGGACCCCCTGCGCGCGATCCCCGGTGTGGGGCCTGCGCTGGCCGACTTGGTTCAACCCGACCTGCGGGTGCTCGTCGACTTGGGATATGACCGGTCTGCACCTGCGAACGTTGTCACCCCCGCCGATTGGTCACTTCCAGCCACCGACCAGACCGCCCTCAACGCTGAACTTGCCACCGGGGCGCAGCAAGGGTGGACGGCCGCGATGGTCGATATGGGAATGTCGCCGAAGTCCGACCTGCCGACCACCTACCCGTACGTACCGGATCTGATGGGGCTGGAGTCACCCTCTCCAGCGGTGAGTGCTTCGGCGCTGCCAGACGCAGCGATGCCGAGTTCGGTCCTCACGGATTTGAGCGGATTCAACCTCGCCGCACTGTCAACGGACCTCAACACCTATGCGACGAGTGAACTCACCGCCTTGTTCGATCCCAGCTCAGCCGCAGACCTCACCGCACTGCTCAACGGCGACGTGCTATCGGGTCTCCCGTCGATATTCGCGAACCCGGCCAACTTGCTCCCCTTCTGACGCTCATCGCAGCCTGATGTGATTCAGTCAAGTCATCGGTAGAGGTTCTGGCTGCGGCGCAACTCAACGGACTCGTTAGGCTGGCATCCGGCGCAACGCCAGCGTCTCTTGAGGAACGCCTGCGGGCAGTCGTTCTCCGCGCGTCAGCAATTGCTCATGACGCCGGCCGGTTGATCGTGATCTACCCGTTGCAAGGAGCTCTATCTATGGAAGGCACGCCGGTTGCCCTGGTCACGGGCGCGACGAGCGGCATCGGGGAGGCCACCGCCTACCGGCTGCACGCCCGGGGTTACCGGGTTTTCGCGGCGGGCCGCAACCTGGAAGCTCTCGATGCCCTGCGCTCACGGGGCCTGCAGGCTCGCGCTCTCGATGTCACCGATGAGGCCGCTGTGGCGCAACTCGTAAATGAGATCGACACCACGCACGGCGGCGTGGATGTCCTTGTCAACAGCGCCGGATTCCCGCTTCCTTGCCCTCTTGAGCAAGTGGCATTGCGCGACGTTCGGAGCCTCTTCGAGACGAATGTAGTTGCCACTCTTCATTTATCGCAGGCCGTCTTACCCCGTATGCGCTCTCGTGGAGCGGGCACCATCGTCACCATCGGCAGTACCGGCGGAAGATTCACCAGCCCCGGTACCGGCGCTTACCACATCGTCAAATACGGCGTCGAGGCCCTCTCGCTCGCCCTTCGAGCCGAAGTGGCGCGATTCGGTGTCCGCGTTGTGTTGATCGACCCAACCGGCGTACGCACGAGGTTCGTCGAATCACAACTCGAAGCGACGCGGTCCTACGCCGATGACGATCCGTACGGCGAGTTCAAACACCGCTACGCCGGGACCACGCGGGCCCTGACCAAGATACCCGGCATCTTGATCGGCGCCGGCGCTGTCGCCCGCGCGGTCGTCCGCGCCATCGAGGCCAAGAATCCTAAGCCGCGCTATGTCGTCGGCGCCTCCGGAAAGGCGTCTGTACTGGCTCGGCTGCTGCTGACCGACCGCATGTGGGAGCGTGTCATGTTAACGGGCTTACGCGGCTAGCCGTGAAACCGATTCGGTCGTGGGCACTTGCTACAGCCTTTTCCGTTTCAACTGTCGTGAGGCAGGCGAGCGGTCCGGGCGGGTGGAAGCTCGCGTGACCACTTCGTGGTGTTGCGCCCGTCCGTGTCATACTGCCCCGATGGCTACCACTAACCGCCTGGTATTCAACCCATTTGTCCACCGGCTGGTTATAAACCCGTTCGTCTACCATCTGGTGTTCACCTCGTTCGTCATGAAACGGTTCGCCGCCCAGACCCGCCTGGTGAGCAGTGATGACTGGCTGTTCTTAAACTTCGGCTATGAGGAAGATCCGCCGATGGCGCTGCCGCTCGCCGCGTCCGACGAGCCCGACAGGTTCTTCATCCAGCAATACCACTGCACGGCTGCTCAGGTTGAACTCAGGGACAAACGTGTACTGGAGGTCAGCTGCGGCCACGGTGGCGGGGCTTCGTACCTTACCCGCACGCTGAAGCCCGCCTCTTACACCGGGTTGGATCTGAACTCGGCCGGCATAGAGTTTTGCCAAGCACGACACCAACTGCCCGGCCTGGAATTTGTACACGGCGACGCGGAGGATTTGCCCTTCGCTGACCAATCCTTCGACGCGGTGCTCAATGTCGAAGCCTCGCATCTTTACCCCGACTTTCCTCGTTTTCTCACCGAAGTGGCGCGCGTGCTGTCCCCGGGGGGGCACTTTCTTTACACGGATTTCCGCCGGCGTCGCGGTATCGCCGAGTGGGATGTAGCGCTGGCCGAGGCTCCCCTGCGGTTGGTGTCGTGCGAGGACATCGGTGCACGGGTTCTGCGCGGAAACCAGAGAAATCTCGGGCGGAAGCAAGAGATGATGAGTCGCCATGGTAGCTTGGCCTGCTTCGCCAGCGAGGTGACCGACTGGGTGTTCAACGGTGCACTGCAGAGCGGTGAGTTCTGTTACCGGCTGTACTGCTTCGCCAAGGACTGACGTGATGTTTTGCCGTCTTGTAGGAGCGGATCAAATCCGGCGGTAGGATCTCGAAGCCCGCTCAGGCGAGCGGTGCAACTGCAATACGACATTCTCTATCCGTATCGCGACCGCGCGTGACGGTGGCTGCCGGTCGGAAGATCTCGACGAGGGAGTTAATCTACATGACGTTGGCTCGCAGGCTCCGCTTCCGCGCCTCCCTGATGAAGGTCGGTGTAGACGCCGTAGCCGGGGTGGCGCGAGACAAAGCCAACGCCGTCGGCTACAGCCTGACCGGCAAAATATCCGCGCCCGTCACCGACTTCGATCCGCTTGCGGCGGAGACGATGCGCGACCCCTATCCCGGTTACCGTACGCTGCTCACCGGTCCGAAGGTGTGGTACAACCGCAAACGCGGGATCTGGATTATTCCGGGCTACCACGAGGTATGGAAGGCGTTGCGCGAACACGACGCCTTGTCCTCGGCGGAGAGTCAAGCCCGCTTCCGCGTCCACCTGGCGACGATGAACGCTACCGACCCACCCGAGCACACTCGGCTTCGCCGATCCGTTTCTCGCGCGTTCACCCCGCGGGCTATGACGTCGTGGCAGGCGGCCATCAACGAAGTCGCCGACGAACTCGTCGACGCGATGATCGCCCGAGGAAGAACCGAGGTGGTGCGCGACCTGGCCAAACCGCTCCCCAATCGACTGATTGCCATGATGCTGGGCATACCGCAAGAGGATCAGCCACGGTTCCTGGCGTGGGCCGACACGATCAACGAGGGTGCCTTCACCCCGTTGACTCCGCGTGGGGTCGCCCTCAGCGCCCGCTCCGGCGGTGCGACGATGGCGATGTACCGCAGCCTCGATCCTCTCATCAAGCACCGCCGCGGCCATCCCGGTGACGATCTCATCTCGATGCTGGCCGATCCGAGCGGCGACGATGTGCTCACCGACGACGAAGTCTTCTGGAGTGCTTCTATGCTCGTCGGCGCTGGCAGCGATACGACGAGGAACCTGTTGTCCGGGCTGTTCCTCACCTTTGCCCACCGACCTGATGTGTACGCCCGGCTGCGTGAGAGCCCCGAGCTGATTCCCGCCGCGATCGAAGAACAGCTGCGCTTCGTCCCCCCGGTGCAAGGGTTCTACCGAACGGCCACCCGCGACTACGCCATCGGTGCGGACAGGATCCCCGCTGGGGCGCGCGTTTTGCTTCTATTTGCCGCGGCCAACCGCGATCCGAGGCACTACGACAATCCGGACACCTTCGACCTGAATCGCGACCCGTCCGACCACCTCGCTTTCGGCGGCGGCGTGCACTATTGCCTCGGCACACATTTGACCCGCCTGGAAGTAAGCCGGGTGTTGACCCAACTGCTGCCGCGGGTTGAGGCTATCCGCCTCGACGGAGACTACTGTTACCTCAACAACCCGACGATGCGGGAGCTGAAGCGCCTGCCGCTCAAACTGGTGCTCACTAGTGCGCGGAATCACTAGGGCGAAGATCGGTCAGCGTATGGGCGGTATAAATCGACGAATCAACACCGGGTTTGTCCGCTGATAGGTGGACCCCGTCATGCGCACCAGAAAATCAAAGAGCTTTATGTCGGGGCCGATCAGTACCCGTGGCCTGTTTTTGCGGACCCCGCTAAGAATGACTTGTGCGGCTTTCTGCGGCGAGGTATCCCATAACCGTTTGTCGTATTTCGAAAAGTCGATGTCACCGAGCGCCTCGGCCGCCGTCGTATTCCGGACGAACGGGGTCTTGATCCCGCCGGGAAACACCGCGGTCACCTTCACCGGGTGGCCTGCCAGGGCCATCTCTTGGCGCAGCGCTCCGGTGAAGCCCTGCACGGCGAACTTCGCCGAGTTGTAGGCGGCCTGACCGGGCGCTGAAAATATTCCGAGCGCGCTGGAAACGTTGATCACATGCCCGTCACCGGAGGCGATCAGGTACGGCAAGAACGCCTTGGTGCCGTTCACGACACCCCAGAAGTTGACGTCCATCACCCGTTCGATCTCTTTGAACTGACTCAACTCGACATCCCCGTAGAACGCGACGCCAGCGTTGTTATAAACCTGGTTGACCTTGCCGAAATAATCGTTGACCTGCTCGGCGTAGCGGAGGAAGGCGTCCCGGTCGGAGACATCAAGTCGGTCCGCCTTGACCGTGCCTCCGATGTCCTTGAGTTGTTGTTCTGTCTGCGCCAGCCCGTCCATGTTGACATCGATGATGGCAACCTTTGCCTCAGAGCGGGCCAACTCGATAGCTAGCGCCTGGCCGATACCCGAACCGGCGCCGGTGACGACGGCGACTTTTCCGGCAAACCCTTGCATGCATGCCCCCTATATCGGTTTGTCGAGTTGGCCAGTACTCGAACACGGTTCAGCTGTCCAATTGTTCGCCTCGCCGCTCGCGTCCCACCCGCAGCTTCTTAGAAAGTGACCGCAGCCGCCGCTAATTCGGTTCTCGCAGCAGCTTCTTGTAGAGCCGTCCCATGCTCGGCGTGACGATCGCGCGCGGTAGGTATTGGTTGGACATCGACATCCACTTTCCAGGTACGCCGGGAACGACGCGCATCTTGTTGCGCGCCAGCCCATTCAAAGACACCTTCGCGGTGTATTCAGGAGAAACCCACAGAAAATCCGGTACGAGCTTCTTGGCGACTGACTCGTCGACCGAGTCTGCCAGTCCGGTTCGCACCGGACCGGGTGCCAGCAGCGTCACATGCACGCCGGAGCCACGCAGTTCCCAGCGCAACGATTCACTGAAGGTGTTCAGGAACGCCTTGGTGGAAGCGTAGGTTGCATTGTGCGGTATCGGCGAATTCCCGGCGGCTGAACCAGAAATCAGAATTCCGCCCGCTTTCCGCTCGATCATTCCAGGCAGCACCGCCAACGTCAGGTCATGCACGCCCACTACGTTCAGCTGTACCAACGCCCGTTCACCTGCCGGATCCAGCTCCGCAACCGGGCCGAGGGTGGCGGCGCCGGCGTTGGCGCACAGTATCGAGATGTTCCGGGTCGCCAGTTCGTCGGACAACTTTCCCCGTTGGATCGGGTCGGTGAGATCGCCCGGCCGCACGTCGACGGCCACTCGGTACTTGTCGGCCAGTCGCGTGGCCAGGTCGTTCAGCACGTCTTCGCGACGCGCGGTGATGATTAGATTGTGGCCGCGGGCAGCTAATTCGGTGGCCAGTGCCTCACCAATGCCGTGAGAGGCTCCGGTGACGACGGCGCGCGCGTCGGGGCTGCGGGTGGGTAGCGGCATCCGGCGATCGTACCGTGCCATGCATCGGTGGCCGCCGCGTGCCTAGGGCCGAAGCGAGCGCATATCCTGGCTTAGATCGAGCTCAGCAGGTCAGTCACCAGTGTGCTGAGGTTGGCCGGCAGTGTTGTGCCAAGATCCGCGAGCAGTGTGCTGAACTCTGCCGACAGTTGGCTGCCGATATCCGACGCTCCCCCAACACCGAGCAATGCGGTCAGGTCCGTCGATAATGCGCTCAGATCCAAGCCGCTCGACGCATCAGCAGCACTGGCGTGGTACAAGCCGAGTTCCGTCCACAGTTGCTGGAACTGCGGCGCCAGTGTGCTGGGATCAAAGCCGCCCACGCTCAAGCTGGGATCAGGGCTCGGGTTGCCGAAGTCCCAGTAACCCGGCTGCAACGCCGCAACTTCGAGTGCAATTTGTTCTGCGGTCGGGAGGTTGGCTGTGTGATCTTGGACGCTTTGCAGCCAGGTCTCGATAATGGGGCTGGTGGTGCCCGGCGCCGACGAGTTCGCGATGTCGTTCACGAGGCTCAGGTAGTCAAGGCCGCTGCACGTCCCGTTGCAGAGTGGAGCGATAGCAGTGACGGGATCGAAGGCAACGATCGCCGAGGCGAGAAGAGCCTGAAACGCTTGGGAGACCTCCAAGCCGGTCGGAAACTCGATGCCGGTGCCGCCGATGCCGTCGGTGGCAGGCGGCAGCGCCAGACTGGTGAAGAAGTTCTGGAATGGCTGTGACAGATCGAAGGTGTAGGTGCTGCCTTCCCACGGCATGACGTTCTGACCGTCGACGGTATTGGTGCCCAAGAGATTCCAGAAGGAATTGGCAGAGCCGCTCGGGTCAATGATGCCGGGGTCATTCAGCTCGAAGGTGTGCCCGGTCAACAGGTCGGGATGCGGCTGGAACCAGTTGCTGAAAAGCGGAAACTTCTCCTGGCCGGTCAGGATCTCCGCCCACCAGAGGTTGGAGTCGAGTCCGGTGAATCCAGTGATCGGACTCGTCGGCACGATAGGCAAGCAGGTCTCGGCGTCGCAGCTCGCACTGACCGGAATCTCGGCGTTGAGGAAACCCACCAGTTGCTGGCCCAGGCCGGCGGTCGGTCCGTTCCAATCGAACTCGGGGCTATTCATTCCCGACAGCGCCGGGAACGGCAATAACATGTTGACAAGCGCCTCAAATTTGCCCGGGTCTCCAGGATCTTCGCCCCAAATGTTCGTGGAGCTCCCGACTGCCCAGGGGCCGGCGAAGAACAGCGACTGCGCCAAGGAGTCTATGGCCTGAACCTCGTTGTACGGGATGTTCATGACGTCGTAGAACAGGTTCACCGGCACATTCGAAAGGTCGGAGGTCAAGTCGACCAGCCGCGTCGGGACGCTAACGGTGCCAAGCTCGGCTGATTGCGCCGCGAGTGGAGCGACAGCAACGGCGCTCGCCACCGCAAGAACCGCACCCCCCGATGCTTGCCATCTCCGCACAGCATCCTGCATGGACTCCCCCTTCGAGGTCGGTTGCACCGCCGGCTTAACCTACCTGAAAGCACGCCACCGTGGGCGGTTTCGGACAGAACTTCCGATTCGCCGGATACACGAGGTGCCGGCCGGATCGTAAAGATAGTTCAGCAATCACCCGGCCAGCCAGGCGCGCTGGCCATAGGCGTCTAGGTGCACCACCTGCTCGACCGGTTTTCGGGTGGTCGGTCCGTAACGCCCTCGGGGCCAGCCCAGCGGCACGATGCAGCATGGCGTTACCGCACGCGGCAGAGCAAGAGCTCGGCGCGCTGAGGTCTGGCTCCACAGCGGCAAGGTGATCAGCGAGGCGCCCAAGCCCATGGCCCGCGCGGCGAGTAGAAGATTCTGCACGCTGGGATAGATCGATCCCCAGTATCCCGACTCGGCGACATGCGGCATCCTCACAAAGGGGAGCCGTCCTTCTCGGACGCCGAGGCGCAGGCAGGCGACAACAAGAACCGGGATCTCGGTGAAGTGGTCAACCTGCCACTGCACTGCTCGCGCAATTTTGGCCATCGACTCGTCGCGAGCGACGGCGCGGCGCAGCACCACCCGGTGTTGGACCTGCCATGCCTGGCGATAGCGCTTGGCGAGCAGCTCCTTGGCGCGGCGGTCCTTGACGACGATGAACTCCCAGTTCTGCCCGTCGTTACCGGTAGGCGCCTGCAGCGCCAGCTCGATGCACTTCAACACCACTGCGTCGTCGACCATGTCGGGCAGAACTCGCCGCACCGCACGCTGTGTCGTCATCGCCTCCAATAGCGGCATCTTCAGCCGTGCCAGCGCCTCGGCTGTAGTCGGCACCACCGCGGATCCGCCGGGGGTGGGGGCCGCTATATCCGGCGTGTCAGGCATGTTTACTGATCCATTCCGTAGTGAAACGTTGAATCTCCGGGAGCCACTTGGCGAATTCGCGGGCGACGAAGCTCTCGAAAGTGCCGCCTACTAACGGGACTTTGAACGCTACCGTCGCATCGAGGGTCATTCTCGAGCCGCTGCCCAATCGTGTCAGCATGGCCGCACCGTGGCCCGATCCAGGCGCGCCGATCACCGCAACGCTGATCTGTCCGCTGAATTGACCCTTGCCGGTAGGTGTCCACTCGTCCGTGCTGACGATGTTGAGGTCGCCGCGATAAATCTTGGTGAGGATGCCGGGAAGCTTTCCGTGGCGCAGATCCTCGGTCACCACAACGCGCACGGTGCCGTCGCCGTCGATGACCAGCGATTCCAACGTCTTACTTCCACCGAAGGCGGCGAGCCGATCCAACCAGTAGTTCTTGTTGCAAAGTGCTGCATAAACCTGCTCGGTGCTGGCCGGCGACTCGAACAACAGGTCAAAAGAACGCGGCATAAACACTTACCTTTGCTTGTCGAACAGACGATCCGCGAGGCCGGCGGCGAACTTGCGCGTCTGTTGCAGCTGCTCTGGCTGGATGTTGGTGGTCGGGATGCGCACACCGAGGTACTTCTCGCGGTATTTCCCGCTGCCCAGGTAGCTGGTCAGCGAGAGCATAGAACGAAGCGGATCACCGGGATAGGTGAAATGAATTTCGTCCAGGTACTCGCCCCCCTGCTTCTCAGCGAGTTCGCGCACCGCCGTGGAGTTCTCCTGCCAGTATTGACGGCAGACGACAAACACAGCGAATGGCTTGCCGAACAGCAAGGTTCGCGCCTCGTCTGACTCGAGGAAAGACCGCATCGGCATGCTCACGGTCTGCCACCAAGTCGGCGAACCGATGCAGATCAAGTCGAAGTCACTATCCCGAACTGTGTCCGGGATTCCGATCTCGCCGGTGGCACCGCGCCTCTGGGCGGGGAGCACGCTGAGCATGTCGGGCCACACGTGTTGCATCGGGAAACGGGAGAAGCGCTCGGCATAACGCGGCTCGGTGAACTGGATCTCGGCTTTCTGCACCTCACATCCCCGGTCACGGAACACCTCTCCTGCGGCCTCAAGCACTTTGAGGGACTGGCCCGTATAGCTGTAGAACAGCAGCAAGACCCGCGGCTGCCGTCGACCGTGCCCGGCATCACTCGTATCCGTCATCGCACCTCCTTCGCGAGATTGTGCGGATTACGCTCGAGCGCATGACCGAGAAGGTTTCTGTCGACCTCAGCGGCCCCGCGCAGACTATGCTGACGACCCTGTACTGTAAGGCACTCGACGCCGACCGGGACCGGCCCGTACTGGGCGATAGCTTCGCTAGGGCGGCGGTCGCCAGAATCGACTATGACTGGGGCAAACTCGGGGTTGCGGATAGGTGGTCGCCACTGGTGACGGTACGCACCGCCCAGTACGACATATGGGCATCGCAATTCCTGGCCGTTCACCCTGAGGCCACCGTGGTCCACCTGGGGTGCGGCCTGGACAGCCGGGTGTTCCGGCTGGATCCGGGTCAAGGTGTCGATTGGTACGACGTCGATTACCCGGCGGTTATTGCGTTGCGGGAGAGGATTTTTCCGACCCGCCCACGATACCATCTGGTCGCCAGTGCCGCGACGGAGCCGTCCTGGCTGGAGCAGATTCCGGCCGACCGCCCGGTACTGCTGTTGGCCGAGGGCATCAGCATGTACCTGACCAAGAGCGACGGCGTCGGGTTGCTGCGCCGTGTCGTCGATCGCTTCCGGTCCGGCGAATTGCAGATCGACTTCTACAACTGGCTCGGCGTGCGGTCGCAGAAAACGCACAAACTGCAACGGCAATCCGGTTCGACGCTGTATTGGGCCGTCAACAACCCGCAGGACATCCTCGATCAAGTACCCGGGGTCCGGTTGCTCATCGCCACGACGTTCTTCGACGCAAGCACGTTCAGCCGGGTGCCGGTTGGCTTCCGGCGGGCCGGCGGCCTGGTTCGCGCGGCCGCGCCCCTGCGCGGGATGTTTCAATATCACCGCTACGCGTTCGGCCCCGTCAGCTGACACTGGTGGCGGCATGCTGCTTGGCGATGCTGCACAGCAGCGAGCGGATCGCCTCGACGGACTTTTCCGGCGCCGGCCCATGCGAGTGGTACTCGATGTTCAACCGCCCCGCGAAGATCTGGGTGAAATAGATGTCAATTCCGGCGCTGACCGCGAAGTACAACTCGCCGTGCGTGGCAGTGACTTTTACACCGGGAGGAGTGCGCACCGAGGGGACCAAACCGTTGTTGGACAGCACGACGACATCGGGCAGACCCGGCGGATTACCGATGTATTGCGGGCTGAAGTGCAGCCGGGACTGCTGTATCAGACCTTCGGACAGGTCCGCCTGAAAGGTCTTTGCGATATCCCGGGCGAGATCGACCACAGTTGTCTTGTGATCGATCTCGGCCAGATAGGTCGCCAATCCAATGGGGTTGGTACAGGCGGTTGCCGACAGCGGCGGTGAGAGAAAGTACCGCAGATCTACGGTGTAGATGTAGGGAATCGGGATGCTCAGGTTCCCTCTAACCTGCCATTCCGCCAGCAGTAGCGCGGCAGAGAGCACCGCGTGCAGGCTCAGCTGGTGTGCGCCACCGAACGCAACGACGCCATCTGTCTCGCGTTCACTCAACCGGCACGACGCCATCGGAACACGCACTGGTGACGCCGGTTTCACAGCGCTGGCGGCCCTGCGGGTAGGCGGAAGGTCGTAGGCGAACAGCGCCGGCATGAACCGCTCGATCCCCGAGCGCTTCTGCTTGTTTACGCCGCGGTCGGCGAGCACCGCTTCGATCGATTTCGGCGCCGGGTCGACGCTGACCGCACGGATGCGTCCGTTGCACATCAGTTCGGTGTAAGTAGACAGCAGTTCCTCGATGAGGCTGTACATGTGGTGACCGTCAGCCACGGCATGATGGACATACAGGGTTGGCTGCGCCTGTCCGCCGCGGACGATCACTCGCAAATGGACCAGCGACTCGGTCTGGTCGAAGTGCAACGGAACGCCCTCGGCGGCATGATCGTCGAGTTCGACCACCTCTATTCCTGGCGGCAGCAGGTCGTCGGTGACGAACTGGTGCCGACCGTCGGGAAGAAGCTCGAGGTGCGCGGTGAGGATGGGATGTGCTTCCAGCAGCGCGTCGAAGGCCTCCGACAGTGCGTCGACATCGACCGGACCGGAAACGTGGGCGGCAAGACCCACGAAAGCGTGCGTCTCAGCGAGCATTTCCTCGCTGAGCGCCAGCTTCCGAATCACCGAAGAGGGAAACACAGCGTTCCTATACCGAGGTATCAGTCGACGACAAGTCCACCAGCGCCAAGTCGTCGCTGGCCGAATCAATCTCGTCTTCGGCGACCGCCTCCCGAACGAGGTCCATGACGGCCGCGGAGAAGTTCTCGGCCAAAGACCGCACCAGAGCCGATTCGATCTTACGGCCGTCGTACCACCAGTCGAACTGCAGCATTCCACCCAAGCGATACACGCGAAGCTCTATCGCGTGACCGAGGCCGGGAAGTGACTCGCGCACCGGCATTGCGGTGTCCCCGTCGAGTTGCACGGGGGCGTTGGCAGACGAAATGGCCGGCAGGTCTGGAATAGTGCCCACGTACGAGAAGAAGATGTCGGCGGGACTGGCAGCGTTGAAGACACGGGCGGTCGGCCCGTACAGGTACCGCAGTAATCCGTACCCGATACCGTAGTTGGGAACGGCGTACAACGTGTCACGCACGCCGTCGAGGATGTGTCGGGCGCCTTCGCCTTTCGCGCAGGTCAGGGCAACGGGATACACGGTGGTGAACCAGCCCATCGTCCGGCGCAGATCGACATCAGGCTTAAGCACCGACCGGCCCGGTCCGTCCAGATCGACGGCGAGTACGCCGTCGCCAACCGTGGCGGCGATGGCCTGGCTCAACGCGGAGAGCAGTATCTGCTCGATCGGCAGCCGAAGGCGGCGCCGCGCATCGTCGATCTCGGTCGTCTCCGAAACGCCAAGTCCCATCGCGAATTTCATCAGGTCAGCTGCGGCGGGTGACGCCGATGTTTCCGAATCCGGCCACTCGCAAATTCACTGCGGTCGTTGTCTCAAGCCAAAAGTCGCGGCTTTCCAGTACGGCCGGATGGGTGGCAAGAGCGGCGCAGCGCTGGGACCACTCGGTCCACGTTGTGGTGACCGGTTGCAACACGATGTCTTCGCCGGCCAACCGTTGCCCGAACGCGGTGAAGATGTCGGTGAGCAGGATATCGCGTGATGCGTTGTCGGCCGCGAAGCCTTGGACGGACAGCGCCAGGTAGCACGGTCCGTCCGCCAGACCGCGAATGTACGTGGCGAGCAGCGGTGGGCTGGACAAATCCTGTTCGCACATGTGGTCTTTGACAATCGCGAAGACCGCTTCGCGCTCCTGAGCGCTTCCCCGCGGGATGTCGTCGGGAAGCAACCGGGTGGCCAGGTTCACGCTCTCCTGCGGTTCGCCAACTTCCTGCTCCCACGTGCCGGCGCGCTCTCGAAGGCGCAACCGCAGCGCCTCGTGCTGGTTGGTCACGGCCGTGAGGACAGAGTGGACGACTTCGAGGTCCACGTCCGGCCGAAGTTGCAGGATGAACGGGATGCGCCACTGGCCGCGTTCGGCAAGGCCGTGCTCGAGGAACCCTACGATGTTGGGCGGCACCGGAGGATGTACGACGTCGGTCAGCGATTGACGTGCCAGCCCGCCTGCCGCATACCGAGCGTTCAGCTCCTTGGCGAGTGCGGCCACCGTTGGGTTGTCGTAAAGGTCTTGAGGGGTAAGGTCCAGTCCTTCGTTGGCGGCAGTCATCGCGACGCTGATCGCGACCAGTGAGTCGCCGCCGACATCGAAGAAGTTGGCGTTGCGGTTGACTGAGCTGATACCGAGGCACTGCCCCCAGACGCGCTGCAACGTCGCTTCGATCGGCGACCTGCCGTCGGCGACGGCGCGAGTCTGATCAGCAGCACCAGCAGGGGCGGAGCTGCCATTCGTCGAGTTGTGCGCCGCCCACCCGGTGTTCGGATTGTGCTCCACCCAATGGCGCTGACGCTCAAAGGGGTAACCCGGCAACGAGACAAGTTGGAGCTGGCGATCACCTTGCAGCGGTGTCCAGTCGACGTCGATTCCCGCTGACCACAGCTGACCAACCGCCAGCAGTAAGGCGTCGCGGTCGTCTCGGTTTTGAGCGTGGTGTCGCATCAGCCGGATAGCGCGGTGCTCGCTTGACCACTTCGGGTGCCGCATCGCCGATGCCGTCAGGGTGCCGCCCGGACCGACCTCGACCAGGACTTGGTGCGGCTCGGCCAGCAGCACGTCGAGTTCGTCGGAAAACCGCACGGTCGCCCGCACCTGCTTGGCCCACGTCGCGGGGTTCGTCGCCTCGGCCGGGGACAACCATGTGCCGGTGAGATTGGACAGCAGCGGAATCTGCGGGTCCCGCAGGGTCAGTCGGGACAGGAAGCCGTTGAATTCGGGGATCATCGAATCCATCAGCCGGGAGTGGAACGCATGCGAGGTGCGGACTCGGCGCGCCGCAATGCCATGCTGGGCCAGACGTTCGCTGAATGTGCGGATGTTCTCCTCAGAACCTGCGACCACACAGCCGCCGGGCTCGTTGACCGCGGCGAGGTCGACGTCGGGGGTCATGTGCTCGGCAATCGCCTCGGGACTCAGCGCCACCGCCACCATGACTCCGCGTGGTGCGGCATGCATCAGGCGGGCGCGCATCGCTACCGCCTTGACCGCCGTCGTGAGATCGAAGACGCCCGCGAAGGCGGCAGCGGCGTATTCGCCGATGCTGTGCCCCGCCAGCGCTGCCGGACGCACACCATAGTTTTCGATTAGTTTCGCCAGCGCGTATTCCACTGTGAACAGCGCCGGTTGGGTCCGGTCGGTGCGCTCCAGGTTGCGTGCGGTGCCGTCGAATATCTCGGCGCGCAGATCGATGCCCAGCTCCTCACTGAATCCCGCGGTGCACTGGTCGAAATACTCGGCGAAGACCGGCTCGGTGTCGTACAGCCCGCGCGCCATCCCGACGTGTTGGGCGCCCTGACCGGGGAACACGAAAACGACGCGCTCCGAGGCAGGCTTGCTGGTGGTTATGGCTTCGCTGACGGAGACGTTGTCGTGCTCGGCGGCGCCGAGCACCGCTGCCGCGCCCTGCTGATCTTTGACCACCGCTGCCATGCGGAGATTCTCTTTGCGGCGGCGAGCGAGGGTGTATGCGACGTCGGGCAGGTTGATCTCGTCTGCTCCGGAGAGCTCGGCGGCCAGCGCAGTACGCGAGCGTTGCAGCGCCTCAGCGCTACGCGCCGACAGCAACAGCACCTGGGGGCCGGGCTGAACGGCTTCGGACGAAACCGGAGGCACCTCTTCGAGAACGAGGTGCGCGTTGGTACCGCCCACCCCGAACGAGCTGACCCCGGCTCTGCGAATCCCGTCCCACTCCCACGGGCCGTACTCGCTGCGCACCAGGAACGGTCCCTGATCGAGGTGCAGTTCAGGGTTGGGGCTGGTGTAGTGCAGGGTGGCCGGAATCTCCCGGTGCTTGAGGCACAGGATCGCCTTGATCAAGCCGGCCATGCCCGCAGCCGATTCCAGGTGACCGATGTTGGACTTGACCGAGCCTATGAAACATGGAGCAGCGCGGTCCACTTCGGACACCGCGAAGGCGCGCCGCAACCCTTCCAGCTCGATCGGGTCACCCAATGGGGTCCCCGTTCCATGAGTCTCAACGTAACTGATTGTGGCCGCGTCGACGTCCGCGATAGCGTGCGCCTCGGCGATGACGTCGGCCTGACCGGCCGCGTTGGGCGCGGCGTAGGTCATCTTCGTCGAACCGTCGTTGTTCAGCGCCGACCCTCTGATCACCGCGTGAATGCGGTCGTCGTCGTCGACGGCGGCCTCCAACGACTTGAGAATCACCGCGGCGACACCGCTACCGAAAACCGTTCCGTCCGAACGCACATCGAACGGACGGCAGTGTCCGGTCGGCGACACCATCGAACCCGCCTCGTACCAGTACCCAACCCGGTGCGGAATGCGCAGTGAGGCACCACCGGCCAGCGCCATGTCACATTCGCCGTTTAGAATGCTCTGGCACGCCAAATGGACCGCGACCAGCGACGACGAGCACGCCGTCTGCACCGACAGGGCCGGACCGCGCAGATTGAACTGGTGAGCCACCCGGGTGGCGAGGTAGTCCTTATCGGTCTGCAATGACAGATTCACCATGTCGAACGTGACACCCTGTCCCATGACCAGGTCGGGGTTTTTGTGTGACATCAGGTTGTGCAGGAGGTAACCACTGGTCGTGCTCGTCCCGTACACCCCGACTGATCCGTCGATCTGGGCCGGGTCATAGCCGGCGTCTTCCAGCGCGTGCCAGGCACACTGCAAGAACAGCCGATGCTGCGGGTCCATCATCCGCGCGGCTTGCGGAGTGAAGCCGAAGAAATCGGCGTCGAACTCCTCTAGTCCGTTCAGCAGCGCAGCGCGGCGCACATAGGCGTGGTTCACGAGGGTTTTCTCCGGAATACCTGCGGCGAGCAGGTCGTCTTCGGACAGCGTGACAATTGATTCCTCACCGCGCCGCAGATTGTCCCAGAACACCGACAACGAGTCGGCGCCGGGGAACCTGCCGGCCATCCCGATGACGGCAATTGCGTTGGGCGGCGGCGATCCTGCGCGCGCAAAGCGTTCGCTGGTGCTGGTCACACTCGGTCTCCTACCTTTCGCCGCATCGCGGATCGTTGCCGCGCCTCGGCACGCTGCTGCGCTCGACTGCGCACTCCGTTCGAGCTTTCGCCGTTGATTTGCGCGGCCAGCCCGAGTTGGCGGGTTAAATCCGTGGCAAGGTCGGCAAGCGACGCACCCTGCAACAGCAACGCCACCGGAGGTTCGGCACCAAAGTCTCCGCGAACCGTATTGCGGATTCGCACCGCCATCAACGAGTCCATTCCGAGCTGGGTCAACGGCTGGTTGGCGTCGATGGTGAAGTTCTTCGGATAGCCCATGATCGCCAGGATGCGCGCGGCCAACCGTGCGGTGACGATGCGGACGGCCTCGGCAGCGTCCAGCCCCCGAAGCGCGCCGGGGCCGGCCCAGTCTTCGCCCTCGCTCCCGAGGTCCAGTTCCTCGGCCAATGTCGCGAAGTAACCCAGGTGCGTGATCTCGGGGAACGCAGCCGCCGCACGATCCAGGCGTAGCCGCGCGACACCAATTTGAGTCAGTTCCGTGGCGAGCACCGCGTCGAGAGCTTCGATGCCCTCGGCCGGCGACATGGGGTCGAGGGCCCCGAATGTCAGCGAGCGAGCGACGCCAACATCAGACCACTGTCCCCAATTGATGGTGGTCGCGGGCAGGCCTGATGCCCGTCGCCATGCCACCAAGGCATCGAGCCAGGCGCTCGCGCAGGCGTACGCGCTCTGACCCGGCGCCCCCAGCAGCGACGATGTGGAGGAGAACCCTGACCACCAGTCCAGGTCACGGTCGGCGGTGGCCTGGTGCAGCCGCAACGCGCCGGCTGCCTTGGGCGCCCAGACGCGGTCCAGGCTGTCCATGCTGAGGTGGGCAACGATTTGATCGTCGAGCACGGCCGCGCCGTGAATGACTCCCCGCAAGGGAAGGCCAGTATCTTCGGCGGCCGTTACGAGTTGCTCCGCTACCCCCGGCGCAGAGATATCACCCAGCGACACAACCACTTCGGCGTTTGCTTCAAGTTCGGCGAGGAACTGGCGCTGCTCATTGGTGGGGTCGCTGCGGCCGTTGAGCACGACCCGCCGGGCTCCGTTGTCGACCAGCCAGCGAGCCACCACCAGACCCAAACCGCCCAAACCACCCGTCACGATATACGCGCCATCCCGGCGGACAACCGGTTCGCGTCGGCGGCCCGGAAGCTCGGCACGTGAAAGCCGCTCGACATACCGTTGTTGCGCGCGCCAGGCGATCACGTCGTCGGTGCTCGCACTCTGCAATTCGCCGATCAAGGTGTCAACAGCGTCGGCCGTGGTGTCCAGGTCAACCAATGATGTTCGGAGATCGGGATGTTCGTAAGCCAGCACGCGAATGAGGCCGCGCAGGGCGCCGGCACCTGGATCGCCCGGCTCGCCGTCAACCGCAAGACCGTTGCGGGTGACCAACCACAGTCGCGGCGATTTCCCGTGCCAGCCGCCGGTGATGGCGCGGACGGTGGCGGAAATTTGCCAAACCACATCACGCGCGCGTTCCATCGCGCCCCCCGGGTCGGCCGCACCAAAAGCAGTCGGCGGCGCGAACACTATGACACCGACCGGCGGACGTTCGGCATCCCCTGCAGCTTCTGCGAACGCCTGCAACACCGTGGACTCCTGCGACAGGTCAGCGGTGATTATCCGCCGGGTCGGTGAGCCGAATCGCGTGGTGAAATCTCGAACGATCGTCTCGGTTTCGACGCCGTGGGTCAACACCAGCCAACTCCCGTCGGCACCCCCATAAGGCACCGCCGGTAAGGCTTCATTGATCTTCACCCACGTGGTCTCAAAAAGCTTCTGTGACAAGGGCAATGGCACCATTTGGCGCTGTACACGTCGGATGTAGATGCCCGAGATCTCCGCGATCGGCAGACCTGCTTCAGCTATCAACGTGACGCGGCCCAACTTTCCGCTGTCGTCGCCATCAAGACTAGACAATTCAGCGCGGCAACGAACGCGCCTGCCGATGTCGCCGAATACCCGCAGTCTCTCGATCGACACCGGCAGATACGTGACCTCGCTGGCATCTGTGAATGATTCGGCGGGCATCGCCGCCGCCAGACTTTGCAGCACCGCATCGAGCAGGACAGGATGTATCCGGTAACTCCGATGCATAGCGGCTTCATCGGGGAGAACGATCTCGACTTCAGCGCTACCTCTAGGGTTGCGCACGATTCGAGTTAACGCGGCGAACGCCTGCGCATGATGCAGACCGGTGCGGCGCATCGCTGCGTAGAAGTCAGCGGGCGCTACGAGATCACCAGTCTGAGCAGGAGGCATCGGCTCGGCCGGCACTTCGGGTTGCGCTCGCTCGACGCGGCCGACCGCGTGGCGGATCCAGTTACCATCCGCTGAGTGAGAATGGATTTCGACGCGGATGTCGTTGTCGCCGGTCTTACTAAGCTGCGTAGTCACTTCTGTACGGCTGTCCAGACGAAGCATCTGTTCGACCTCCAGCCGATGCAGCGCAACAGCCTGGACCGGTAGGCCGAGGATTTCACTTCCGGCGGCCAGCGCCATCTCGGCAAAACCTGCAGCGGGCATGACGGCCTGACCGTGCACCCTGTGATCCGCTAGCCAGGGAACAACGTCGGTTCCGACGTCGGCCTGCCACACATGGTCTCGGCCCGAGGGCAACGCAACATGCATTCCCAACAACGGATGCGCACCGGCCACCTGCCCGCCGGGGGATCGCTGTGCGACCCAGTACTTCGAACGCAGCCACGGCGTGGGGGGAACATCCACGAGTTGTCTCGTCACGCGGTCAGACTGGGCCGCCACTACCGACAGAGGCGCAATGGCCGCCAGCTGCGTACGGAATGTCAGCGTTTCGGGGTTGTCGCGTTGCAGCGTCGCAACCACCCGGCTGCCCCTGGCATGACTGACGAACTCGAGATTCTCGTCGATGGCGTGGGTGAGCAACGGATGCGGACTGACTTCGATGAACGCGACGTGGTCCTGCGCAGCGGTCGCCACAGCCTGCCTGAACCGCACCGGATTGCGTAGATTGGCCACCCAATAGTGGGCGTCGAACATTGGCTCACCGTCCGGATGTCCGGTCGTGCTGATCAGCGGAATCTTGGCGGTGTTCACAGCCAAATCCGAGAGCGCGCTCCGCAGTTCGGGCAATATCGGATCAATGGTCGGATGGTGCGAGGCCACGTCAACCTCGATGCGTCGCGCCAGCCGGCCCTGGGAGTCAACCACAGCGATCACTGCGTCAACCTGCTCAGGCGGGCCGGCGATAACCGATTGCTGCGGCGAGGCATACACCGCCAGAGTTATCTCGGAATACTCGGCGATCAGCTCCTGCGCTGCGGCTGCGCTTAATTCCAGCAGCGCCATCGCACCCTGACCCGACAGCCGCGACATCAACCTTGACCGGGTCGCGATTACCCGTAAGCCGTCAGCAGCGGTCAGTGCGCCGGCCACCACTGCCGCGGTCACCTCGCCCATCGAATGGCCGATCACCGCGTCCGGTTCCACACCATAAGAGCGCCACAACTCGGTCAGCGCCAACTGCATGCCGACCAACACCGGCTGGATACGTTCGATACCCAACACCGACTCACCGGATTCGAGTACTTGTCGCAGCGAAAAGCCAACTTGTTCAACGAAAGCCGGTTCCAGGTCGGCGACTGCTGCGGCGAACGCCGGTTCGTCGGCCAGCAACTGCTGTCCCATCCCCTGCCATTGCGAGCCCTGACCCGAATAGACGAACACCGTGCCGGACCCGCGCGGCGCTTCGCGGGGACCGACTACTCCGGGCGCAGGCTGTCCCACGGCCAGCGCCCGTAGCCCGGCCACCGCCTCGTCATGATCACGCGCACACACCGTGGCGAACTTGTTGTGGCGGCTGCGGCGGTTGACCGTGTGAGCGATGTCGGGCAGTGGGGCGTTGGCACCCTGGCCGGCTATCCAATCGGCCAGCACCGACGCCGCGGACGCGACCCGTTGATCTGTCTTGCCAGAGACCAGCAACGTCGTCACTTCCGAACTAGGATCGGCTGCCAACGCTGCCGGATCCGGCCCCTGTTCGAGGACCACATGCGCGTTCGTGCCGCCCAGACCGAATGAAGACACCGCGGCTCGTCGCGGACCTTCGGCAGCGGGCCAGGGCGCCAGCTCGGTGGGCACGAAGAGCCGCGTTGGTGACGGGTCGATGGCCGGGTTCCATCGCGAGAAGTGCAGGTTTGGCGGGATTTGCGCCCGCTGCACCGCCAAAGCGGCCTTGATGAATCCGGCTATTCCGGCAGCCGCCTCCAGATGGCCCATATTGGATTTCACAGCGCCTAGAGCGCACGGACCGTCGCCGCGCCCGTAAATTTCCGCCAGCGCTTCGAATTCGATCGGGTCACCTAAAGCGGTGCCAGTCCCATGTGTCTCAACGAAATTCACCGAGCCGGCACCTACGTCGGCGCTGTGCAAAGCCCGGGTGAGCACATCGCACTGCGCGATCGTGTTCGGGGCGGTCAAGCCGTTGGAACGGCCGTCCTGATTGACCGCCGAGCCGCGTACTACCGCCAGAACCCGGTCGCCGTCACGTACCGCATCGGTGAGCCGCTTGAGCACCACAACGCCGGCGCCCTCGCCGCGGACGAATCCGTTCGCCTTCGCATCGAAAGATTGGCACCGGCCGTTAGGAGACAGCATTCCCCACTTGGCCATCGCAATCTGGGTTTCCGGCCGCAAAATCAGGCTGACCCCGCCCGCCAGCGCAAGATCGCTCTCGCGCAGGCGCAGACTTTGGCAGGCCAGATGCACCGTGACCAACGACGACGAGCATGCTGAATCGATTGCCACCGCCGGCCCCCGGAGCCCGAGCAAGTATGCGATTCGTCCCACAGCCACCGCATGAGCGTTACCAGTTGCGGAGTAGGCATCGATACGTTCTGGGTCGGCAGCCGAAATGCCTTGATACTCGGTGTAATAGACACCCATCATCACCCCGGCGCGGATGCCCGCCAGCTGATCGGGCGCGATGCCGGCGTGCTCGAGTGCCTCCCACGTAACCTCCAGCATCACCCGTTGCTGCGGATCCATGGCTTCGGCCTCGCGCGGTGAGATGCCGAAGAAGTCGGCGTCGAAACCCGCGACGTCAGGCAGAAAGCCACCCCACTTCGACGACATCCGGCCGGGTGCGAATGGGTCCGGGTCGTAAAACGCGTCGGCGTCCCAGCGGTCCGCGGGAATCTCGCTGATCGCATCGCCGCCGTTGGCCAGGAAGTTCCAATAATTCTCAGGTCCGACCACGCCACCAGGGAATCGGCAGCCGATTCCGACCAAGGCCACCGGCTCGGCTGTCGCGATACGGGACGCCTTCACGAACTGCTCAGTCAGGGCCGTCCGCTGCTCGGAAGTCATGGCAGAGACCCGGCTGAAGGTGGTTCTCATCAGATACCGCTTCCACTTCCGGCCGAAGCCGACTCGACGCTGTCGAATAACGCATCCAGCACACTGCTTGGCGAGTCAGGCGTCATATCGACAGTAGGCTCCTCCGGAAGTTCTTCAGGCGCCAGCTCTTCCGCAAGGAATGCCGCTAACGACGAAATCGTGGGGTGGTTCCAGAATATTGCCGCCGACAACTCGATACCTACTAACTGCTGCGTCTCTCGCAGGATCGTCATCGCCACCATCGAATCGAGTCCCAGTTCGGGGAACGGCTGATCCACGTCGACTGCCGACGCCGGCGATCGAAGTTCGCGGGCCAGTATGCCTTGAAGCTTGCTGGAAAGCTCGCTCAACCTTTGGTTGGCGGGCATCTGCGACCAATCCCGGACGGACCTTGGGGCTCGGTGCCCATCATCAGCGATTGATCGGTCACCGCCGCTCACAGTATCGAGCTCCCCGACGACCCTCTCGAAGTAGCCGAGTTCACGGAACTCCGGGGTGGTGGCGACTGCCCGATCAAATCGCAAGCGTCCGACACCCACCCGAGTGAGGTTGCCACCCACCAAGGACTCGAGCGCCTCGATGCCCTCGGCCGGACTGATCGGGTCGAAAGCACTGAGCTTCAATGAGCGGCCGATCCCGACCTCTGACCACTGGCCCCAGTTGATCGCGGTGGCGGGCAGCCCCGCTGCATGACGCCACGCCACCAGGGCATCGAGCCACGCGTTGGCGGTCGCATACGCTAATTGGCCTGGTAAACCCAGAAGCGAAGACATCGAAGAGAAGCCGACCCACCAGTCGAGCTGCCGGGTAACCGTCGCTGCGTGCAGCCGCAATGCGCCGGCCGCCTTTGCCGCCCAAACCCTCTGCAGGGCTTCCTCGCTGAGAGCCGTCACCAGACCGTCGTCGAGGACGCCCGCCGCGTGAATGACCCCGCGCAACGGCAGTCCCGTCTCTTCGGCAGCCGCCACCAGCAGCTCCGCGACCGCCTCGGAAGCGATGTCGCCCGAGACAAAGGCGATTTCGGCACCGCTGGCGAGCTCCTCGAGGTCGCTTCGCTGGCTGTTTGAGGGATCGGTCCGGCCATTGAGGATTAGCCGCCCGGCGCCGTTCTGAACGAGCCACCGCGCAACAACCATGCCCAAGCCGCCCAGGCCCCCGGTGACGATGTAGGAGCCGTCTGCACGCACAACTGCGTGACGCCCACCCCCATCCAGCGTCGCACGCGAGAGCCGTTCAACATATCGACGTCCTGCGCGCCACGCGATCAGGTCATCGTTCGTCGGCGACTCGAGTTCGCTTCTCAGCGCGGAAACGACGTCGTCCGCGGAATCCAGGTCGACAAGAGTGGCGCCGACATCCGGTTCGTTGGCTAAGACACGAGCTAGCTCCCCGGGGAACCGCCAGGTGCGCACGAGACCTTTGAGGGCACCGATCGCGGGATCGCCGCGTTCGTCATCGCGAACCACAAGACCGTTACGGGTCACTAACCACAGCTTCGGCAACTTCCCGTGCCAACCGTCGATAGCGGCGTGCGCCGCGACCGAGATCCTCCAAATCAAGTCTCGAGCGCACCTCAACGCCTTATCAGGGTCGGCGCCATCGAACGAATGCTGCCCGACTAACACGATCATGCCCGCGGGCGGTCGCTCCGAGTCAGCCGCACATCTTGCGATGGCCTGCCCCAATGCCGATCCGTCCGACAATCCTCCGCCGATGATCCGCTGGGTCGGTGAGCTCAGCCTGGTAACACATTCCGTCACAAGTGCCTTTGTTTCGGCATCGTCGTCAGCTAACAGCAGCCAGCTTCCAGTAAGCGCTGTCGGTGTCCGGTTGCCGGACTCAGTCACCGCTGACTTCTCTATCCAAACGGTTTCAAAGATCTTCTGCTCGAGGGGTAGCGGGATGGCGCCTGGATCCACCGGACGCAGCAAAACGTCCGTGACTTCCGCGGTCACCGTTCCCTGATCGTCGAGAAGGGCGATTCGGCCCAGGAAGCCGGCGCCGTCACGCCTGTGGCTCACCAGTTCGGAGCGACACCGAGCCCGCCGCCCGACATGTCCGAACACGCTGATCCGCGCCAATGAGGCTGGCAGATAGACGAGCTGAGTCGGACCTTCCTGCGATTCGGGTGGCACAGCGGAAGCGAGAGTCTGCAGCGCCGCATCGAGCATCATCGGATTGATGCAGTAACCCGGATTGTCAGCGACATCATCAGCAAGCACGATTTCGGTCTCCCACTCACCAGTGCCCAACTCGACACGCGGCTCCGGCTGGCTCGCCCGACCAACTTCCTGCGACGCGTCGATACCGGCACTGGCACAGCGACGCCAGCCGCCGTCGGCCGAATCGGCATAGAATTCAACGCGAATACCGTCGTTGCTTTGCGCCAGCTGCGTCGTGACTCGCGTGTGAAGACCCCGGGCAAGCGCCTGCTCAACCTCGAGCTGGTTGACCTGTAGGGCCTCAATAGGCAGGCGGAGGCCTTCCCGGCCGGCAGCCAAAGCCATTTCGGCAAAACCAGCCGCCGGCATAATTGCCTGCCCATTGACTTGCTGGCCGGACAGCCAAGGCATCACTTCAGTTCCGATATCTGCCTGCCACACGTGGTCGCGCCCCGTCGGCATCTCGACATGGACGCCAAGCAGTGGGTGAACATCTGGTAGCTGCTGTCGGGTCGACGGACTCGCGAACCAATGCCTCGAATGCAGCCAGGGTGCCGGGGGCACATCCACGAGCCGGCCGCCACCGGCTTCGGCGGCCATTACACCAAGCGTGGCGAGCTGCGTATGAAAGAACAGCGTTTCGTCTTCTTTTCGATTCATCGTCGAGGTAACGACCATGCGGTCGGCCGGCGCTGTTGACTGAAGCGTGCCGGTGATGGCATTAGCCACGAGGGGATGTGCGCTGATTTCGACGAAGACGCCGTAGTTTTGTCCTGCCGCCGCGACGGCCTGACTGAACCGGACCGGTTGCCTCACATTGGCAACCCAATAGTCCGCGTCAAGTACCTGTGCGGCCCCGCCGGCGTCGGCGACGGTGGAGACGAAGGCAATCGCCGGGCTCCTCGGTGTCAAGTCGGCAAGGGCAGAGCGCAACTCGGGCAGAATTGGGTCCATCAGTGCGGTATGGGACGCGACCTCCATGTTCACCCGGCGCGCGAAGCGACCCCGCTGCTCCGCGGCGGCGATCACGGCATCGACCTGAGCGACCGGCCCTGCTACCACCGTTTGGTGTGGTGACGCATACACCGTCAGGTTGACCTCAGGGAAGTCAGCAATCAGCGCTGTGGTCGCGTCGGCGTCGAGTTGGAGCAGGGCCACCGCCCCCTGTCCAGCCAGCCGCGACATCAGCCGCGACCGGGTGGCGATGACCCGCAATCCTTCCGCTACAGTCAGCGCCCCGGCGACCACGGCCGCGGTCACCTCGCCCATCGAGTGCCCAATCACCGCATGGGGTTCCACGCCGTAGGAGCGCCACAACTCCGTCAACGCCAACTGCAACCCCATCAACACCGGCTGTACCCGGGCGTCACCGCTTATCTCCTCACCGTCTACGAGGAGCTGATGCAGAGAAAAACCCACTTGTTCAATGAAAGTCGGTTCAAGTTCGGCGATCGCCGCGGCGAATGCCGGCTCGTCGGCCAGCAACCGCTGGCCCATGCCGGCCCATTGCGAGCCTTGACCCGAATACACGAATACCGTGCCCGGGCGATGTGGTCGTTCGCGCGGTTCAACAACACCGGTCGCCGGTTCGCCGGTGGCCAATGCCTGCAAGCCGGCCACCGCCTGGGCGCGATCCCGCGCGCATACCGCGCCGTGGTGCCGGTGCCGGGTGCGGTGGTGGTTGAGGGTGTGCGCCACGTCGGCCAACCGCACCTGGACACCCTCACCCGACATCCACTCGGCGAGCATCGCCGCCGTCGAGGCAACGCGCTCCGGGGTCTTACCCGACACCACCAGCGTGCTCACCACCGGCTCAGGTTGCGCCACAACAGGATCAGTCACCGGCGCCTGCTCAATCACCACATGCGCATTGGTGCCACTGACCCCAAACGACGACACTCCAGCACGCCGCGGCCGCTGCACCGCCGGCCACGACACACCGTCGGCCGCGATGGTGAACCGCGCAGCACCCTCGACCGCATGCGGAGTCAACCGCTCAAAATGCAGATGCGGCGGGATATAGCCGTGCTGCACACACAGCACCGTCTTGATAAACCCGGCAATCCCGGCCGCGGACTCCAAATGACCCAGGTTGGTTTTCACCGACCCCAACACCAACGGCGCAGCACCATCGCGGTCACCAAAAACCTGATCCAGCGCCCCCAACTCGATCGGATCACCCAACGCCGTACCCGTGCCGTGAGCCTCGATGTAATCAATATCGCCCGGTTCGAGCCGCGAGGCCGCCAACGCCTGACGCAACACCGCCTGCTGGGCCGGACCGTTGGGCACCGTCTGCCCACTGCTGGGGCCATCCTGATTGACCGCCGACCCGCGCACCATCGCCCACACCCGGTCACCGTCGCGCACCGCGTCGCTGAGCCGCTTGAGCACCACCACCCCGCAGCCCTCACTGCGCACATACCCGTCAGCGCCGGCATCAAAGGTCTTACACCGGCCATCAGGCGCCAACATCCCCCACCGCGAGGTGGCGATGCTGTTCTCGGGGCTCAAGATCAAGTTGACGCCGGCGGCCAGCGCGTAATCGCTTTCCCGCCGCCGCAGACTCTGGCACGCCAAATGCACCGTCACCAACGACGACGAACACGCCGTGTCAAGAGCCAACGCCGGCCCATGCACGCCCAAGAAATACGACAACCGCCCCGCGAGGAAATTGCCCGCATTACCGAAGGGCACGTAGGGGTCGAAATCTTTGGGCTGAACACGTGCCGCGTAAGCGACCAAGTAGTCGGAAGTAGTTACCCCGACGAACACCGAGGTTTGGCTGTCGCGGATCGCCGGCGCGGTGATGCCGGCATTTTCCAGCGCCTCCCAGGCGACCTCCAACAGCAGCCGCTGCTGGGGGTCCATCGCGGCCGCCTCCCGCGGGGAAATGTTGAAGAATTCGGCATCGAATTCGTCCGGCTGCCACGAGGTCAGGAACCCGCCTTCGCGGCTACAGATAGTGCCCGGCACGCTGTGATCGTCGCTGTACAACGCGTCGGCGTCCCACCGGTCCTCCGGCACCCGCACGATGCCACTGGCACCGTCTTGCAGCAATTGCCAGTACTGCGCGGGGTTGTTCACCCCGCCGGGCAACCGGCAGCCCATCCCCACCACGGCGATCGGCTCGGTGTCGCCCTGCTCGGCGATCTCAAGACGGACGGTCAAATCGTCGATCTTGCGCAGTGCCTCGGTGATGATCGCCCGACGATCCGGCGGTGCAGTCATCGGGGTCAACCCAGCCTTTCGGAAAGTTCTTTAAGCAGTTCGTCGTCGGTGAGGTCGTCGTACTCGTCGGCGCTTTCCTGCTCTGCCACCTCTATTAGTTCGGGAAGAATTGTTGCCAGATAGCCCGCGAGCGCGTCGACGGTCGGATAGTCGAAGACGACAGCCGCCGGCAGCGTGAGCCCGAGGCTCTCGGCGAGCGATCGCTGCAGTGTCACGCTCATCAAAGAGTCCATACCCGATTGGAAGAACCCGGCTGACGGGTCGAGGAGCGCAGGTGAAGCAAGCCCCATTGCCGCTGCGACTTGGGTGGCCACATGCTCGACCAAAAGCGGTTGCCGCCGAGCCGGTTCGGTCTCGCGCAAGGTGGCACGAAATGGTGTCGCTGATTCGGGTTGCACCGTGCTGTCCTGCTCGGCCGGAAGCAGATCGTCGACCATGTGCAGTGCTGCGCGGGTGCGGTAGGCCGTGGCAAGCCGCGACCAGTCGGCGGCGACGACGACGGAGCGAACCGGAGCGTCTGGTCCGGTGACCGATTTCAACGCCTGGATAGCCACCCCGTCGGGCATCGGTTCCAGCCCGGAGTCGAGGGTAACTTGCCGTTCCTCGTCAGACTGGTTGTTGGCCAACGACTTCCACAGGCCCCAGTTGATCGCGGTGGCCGCGAGTCCGGCCGCGCGCCGGGCATAGGCGAAGGTGTCGAGGAAGGTGGTGGTGGCCGCATAATGCGCCAGCCAACGCGAGCCGGTCAGCCCGGAGATCGACGAGAACAGCACGAACCGTTGCACCGGTTGCCGCAGCGAGAGCTTGTGCAACAGCGACACCACATCGAGCTTCGGCCGGAACATCGCGGTGACGTCGTCTTCGGTCATGTCGCTCAGCGTCACCGGCCCACCTCCGAAAGCCGCCACATAGATGCCGCCCAGCGGCGGGAGGTCTGCGCCGAAGCGGTCGAAGAGGGCTGTCATTGCGGCCTCGTCTGCCGCATCGGCGGCAACCGTCACCAATCGCGTACCGGTGGCCGACAAGCTGCTGGACAGTTTGTCGAGCCGCGAACCCGGATTGCGGGACACCGCGACGATATTTGTGACGCCCACGTCAACAAGCTGCCGAATCGAGATGCGGTCCGATGTTGCCGGTGGCGCCGATCACGAGATGGCTGCTGTCTGAGTCACCAACAGCCGGCGTGGTTGAGGGGGGGTGAGCCCGGCTGCAGCCGCGGCAACGTGACGCCTACCGGCGCGGTAGACCGCTTGGTCGTCTCCGTCTCCGGCGTGCGCTTCATCGATCACATATCGAGCCGCCAGGGCGTCCGGAACCGCTTCGTCGACATCGACGACGCCGCCCCAAATTTCGGGATGCTCCAGCGCCAACGTCCGGCCGAGCCCCCACAGCACCGCATGAGCCGGGTTGCCCCGATCACCTTCGGAGACGGGCTGTGCATTGCGGGTCAGGAAGTGCAGCCGCGGCCGCCCCGCCGACGCGGCAGCGGCCAGCGTCAGCCGTGCGCGCCGCGTCGAAGATGGCGTATCCGCGGTCGGCTTCGAGATACCCGGGCGATACCGGCGGTGCGTAAAGGATGTGGGTGGCCCCGGCGAGCGCCTCACGCAGTGCGTCTTCGGTGACGGTCGACGGCGGCAGCACCGCCACCCGTGCCGAGTCGCCGAGATGACGCCCGAGTTCTGTACCCGATTTCCGGATGACCGATCACCAGCCACGAACTGTCGACGCCGGTGTCTGCTCCCGACAGCGGACGGACTGGCCAGCACCAGCTCACAGAACCACTCGGCCGGAACCGGCCCGGTTGTCACCGCACCGTTTGTCCGCATGAGCGAATCACCATTGCCGACAGGACGGTTGGTGCTCACTGCCGCCACGTTGTCGACCCAGTGGCGGGTGTGGTGCCACGGGGTGCGGGGCAGCACGGGGTGCGGTTCCGGCGGATGTGGGGTTTGCGGCGGACTGCTGGTATGCACCGTATTGAGGTTGGTGTGGAAGCTCACCGTGTCGTCGCCGTCGCGCCACAAGGTGCCCACACTGTGGTGATGACCCAGCGAATCCAGCGTGTCGCTGATGGCGTGCTGAGGATGGGATGAGCGCTGATCTCGATGAAAGTGGCGTGCTCATGTGCTCGCGGCGACGGCCTGGCTGAACCGGGCCGGCTGGCGCACGTTGGCCACCCAATACTCCGGCATCCAGCAGCGGATCGGTGGTGCCCTCGACGACAGTGGAAAAGAACGGGATCGGAAGATCTGCGGTGTCAGGTCTGCCAGTGTCCGCGCGCAGTTCGGGAAGGATTGGGATCCATCAACGCGGTGTGCGATGCGACTTCCATGTTGACCCGCCGGGCGAAACGGTTCTGCGAATTCACCCGGGTGATCACCGCGTCGACGGGCGCCACCGGCCCGGCGATCGACGGTCTCGCCGGGCGACACATACCCGCGCCACGCTCACATCGGGAAGTCTGCGATCAACCCGGCGCTGGCCTCGGCGTCCAGCTTGAGCAGTGCCACCGCGCCCTGCCCGGCGAGCTGCGACATCAGCCGCGACCGGATCGCGATCACCCGTAGCCCGTCGGCGACCTCAGCGCGCCCGCCACCACCGCCGCGGTGACCTCACCCATCGAATGACCGATCACCGCATCGGGGTGCACGCCGTAGGAACGCCATAGTTCGGTCAGCGCTAGCTGAAGCCCCATCAGTACGGCTGCACCCGCGCGTCGCCGCTGATCGGCTCGCCCTCGGCGATGACCCGTTGCAGCGAAAACCCAACCTGCTCAACGAATGTCGGGCTCCAACTCGGCGATTGCCGCGGCGAACGCCGGCTCGTCGGCGAACAATTGCCGGCCCATACCCGACCAATGCGATCCTTGCCCCGAGTAGACGAACACCGTCCCGGCACCGCACAGCGCCTTCGTGCGGGCCGACCACTCCGTCGGCCGGTCGGCCCTCGGCCAGCGCTCGCAATCCGGCCATAGCATCGGCGCGATTGCGGGCGCACACGGTGGCGAACTGGCCGTGGCGCTCACGGTGATGGTTGAGGGTGTGCGCTACATCGGCTAGGCGCACCTCGGCGCCGGCACCAGACATCCACTCGGCGAGCATTTCGGCCGTCGACGCGATCCGCTGGGCTGTCTTGCCCGAGACCACCAACGTGGTCAGCTGGCGGAGCGGGTTCGGCGGATCACGGGCACCGCAGCAGGAGCTTGTTCGATCACCACATGAGCATTGGTGCCACCGAACCCGAACGAGGACACGCCTGCTCGCCGCGGCCGCTGGCACAGCCGGCCAATCCTGTTGTTCGGCGACGACTTTCAGCCGCAGCTGATCGAATGGAATATGCGGATTGGGGTTCTCGAAGTGCAGATTCGCCGGAATGTGCGCCGCGCTGCACCGCCAGCACCGCCTTGATGAAGCCCGTGATGCCGGCCGCGGCTTCAAGATGGCCCAGGTTGGATTTGACTGCACCGAGCAGCAGATGGCGATCTGTTCGGGACGACCACGGCCTAGCACTGTTCCGAGCGCGCGCGCTTCGATGGGATCACCGAGAAGGGTTCCGGTGCCGTGAGTTTCGACGTAGTCGACTTCCTGCGGCTGCACCCCGGCGTTGGCGTAGGCAGCGCGCAGCACCGCCATCTGGGCGGCCGGGTTGGGGGCCAGCAAGCCGTTGGATCGGCCGTCTTGGTTGACCGCCGATCCACGGACCACTGCCAGCAACCGATCCCCGTCGCGCACCGCGTCACTCAGCCGCTTGAGCACCACCACGCCGCAACCCTCACCGCGCACGAAGCCATCGGCGCGGCGTCGAATGCGTGGCACGCACCAGTCGGTGACAGCGCGCCGGACTGATCGAATCCCCGGAAGACCGAGGGCGACATCAAAACGTTGACGCCGCCGGCGATCGCCAGCTCGGAGTCCTGCGTTCGCAGGCTCTGGCAGGCCAGGTGCAGAGCGACCAACGACGACGAACAGGCGGTGTCGACGGTGACCGATGGCCCGCGTAGATCCAGGAAGTACGACAGCCGATTGGCGATGATGCTCAGCGCACCGCCGGCGTTGCTCCACGCGTCGACGTTCGGCAGGTCGGCGGAGGCGAGGTAGCCGTACTCGGCGATGCTGGCACCGACGAACACGCCGGTTTGTGACCGGCGCAGCGAACTCGGCGGAATTCCGGCGTGCTCCAGAGCTTCCCAGGCCACTTCCAGCAGCAGACGCTGCTGCGGGTCCATCTTCGCCGACTTCGCGGGGAGAGATGTCGAAGAATCGGCGTCGAAGGCGTCGATATCGGACGAGAAACGAACCCCATCGCGTGGTGCCGAGCGAATGCCTCGGCGATCGCCGGGGAGCCGTCGTCGAACGGCGCCCACCGCTCCGCGCGGCACCTCTGCTGACCGCTGAGCGGCCGTCGCAGAGGAACTGCCACAGCCATTCCGGGCCGGCGATACCGCCGGGAAGACGGCAACCTAGGCCGATCACGGCGATCGGCTCGTCCGTGCTGCTGCGATCAGCCGGGCGACGGGGTCGACGTCGTCGACGGGTTCGGATCCGGTCAGGAACTGCGCCAGATCACCGATCGTCGGATGCTGCCAGAACTCGACGGGTGAAACCCGCCGGCCCAGCAGCTCGGTCAGCTCGCCGGAGAGGACGACCGCGTCGCGGGAGCCCAGGCCGAGATCGTTCATCGACGCGTCGAAGTCGATGTCCTCGAGCTGCAGCCGACGGTCGTCACCAGATAGTCGGCCAGCCAGTGCCGAAGCGATTCCTCGTCGAAAGCCGCTGTCATGCCGATCCGCCCGAAATGCACTCGATACTCATCAGATACCGCTCTCGCTGCTGGCCGAAGCCGATTCCACGTGATCGAACAACTCGCTCAGCACACTGTCGTCCGAGTCGGAGAACACATCGAGGTCATCGTCCGAGGTCGGCTGCGAGAAGCACCTTTTTCGCGAGGTGCTCGGCCAGGGCCGAGATCGTCGGATGGTTCCACAACATTGTCGCCGACAGCTCGATGCCGACGAACTGTTCGGTCTCCCGCCGCACCGTCATCGCCATGACCGAGTTGAGGCCCAGCTCGGCGAATGGGCGCTGCGCGTCGAGTTCGGCCTCGGGTAGGCGAAGTTCGCGGGCCAGGATGCTACTCAGTCCGGCCTGCAGTTCGCTGAGCACCTCCTCGGCGGGCATGTCTGTCCACACCATCCGCGGCGGTGCGGCGTCCGGCGCTGTCGAAGCGGCCGAACCGGTCGGTCTGAGCCGACCGCAGCGGAGCCATGACGGCCTGCGCCACGTCGTAGCGCTCCAGCTGCTCCCAGGCAGCGAAGGCCTCGTGCGCGTTGACCGGCCGGGAGCCCACCCGTTCGAGTTCGTGCAGAACGACTTCGGCGTCTTTGGCGAAGCCGAGGCCACGCCAGGCCACCCAGTCCAGGCTGACGGTGTGGCAGCCCTGCCGGTGGCGCGCCCGGGCCAGCGAGTCCAGATAGGCGTTCGCCGCCGCGTAGGCGCCCTGGCCGGGCACGCCGAACACCGTGCCCGCCGAGGCGATCAGGAACAAGAAGTCGAGGGTGCCCGCCGGGAATGCCTCGTTCAAGACCTGTGCGCCGGCGACTTTCGGCCACATCGTGCGCCGCAGACGGCTGTCGGTGACCTCGGTCAACAGCTGGGCTTCGGTGAGCCCGGCGGCGTGAATGACACCGCGGACCGGCGGCGCACCTTCCTCGTCGCGGCGGGCGAGCAGCGAGTGCACCGCGTCGGGCGATCCGACGTCGAGCGCCACCGCATCGACGGATACCCCACGCGTCTCCAGCGCCCGGATAACGGCGATCTTCGCGCGGGTACCGGAGTCGTTGGCGTCGCTGTCCCATTCCCGCCGGGGCGGCAGCGGGGTGCGTCCGGCCAGAATCAGCCGGCGTGCGCCGCGGTCGGCGAGCCACCCGGCCATCAACAGTCCGAGTTCACCCAAGCCGCCGGTGATCAGATAGGCCGCATCGGGACGGCACCGCAACGGTTCTCGTGTCGGAGGACCCGCGACCGGCACCAGGGCGGGGGCCAGCAACTCGCCGTCACGCAGCGCGAGGACGGACTTGGCCGGCGTCGGCAGCACGGTAGCCAGGGTCGCTGCGCAGGCGTCGATCCGGTCCTCGTCGGAGAGGTCCACCAAACCACCCCAGAGCTGCGGCTGCTCGGCCCGGATGACCCCGGCGACTCCCCACAGGCAGCCCTGGCGAACCGCCGCCACCGAGCCCGCTTCGCGGACGCCGCGAGTGAGGATCCACAAGGTGGCGGGGTTGCCGTCATCCCGCTGGACCAGCTGGCCGACCACCGCGGCCACTTCCGAGGCGAGCCGGACCGCGCAGTCGAGGTCGGTCTCGGTGGCCGGCGATCCGGGTTCGGCCACGTAAAGCACGTAGCGCGCGTCGGAGATGTCGGCCGCGGCATAGCCGGCGTGGCCGAACCGGTGGCGGAGCGCGTCGGCCGAATCGCCGTGGCCGACAACGGCGAGCGTCGCCGTGCCGTCGACCGCCGGCGCGGCACCGGTGTGCTCCTCGGCGGGTTGCCAGTCGAGCGCGTGGGCTATCGTCCAGTCCTCGCCGGCCGAACCCGTCGACGCGCCAACCGGATCCAGGGCGACATAGCGAAGCCCGCGGATGTGCAGGTGCGGCGCGCCGTCGGGTGCCCGCACCGCGATGTCGACGGTGAGCTCGTCGTGGTCGCCGGCGCGTCGGCGGACGTCGACCACACCGTGGCCGTCACCGAGATCACCTGCTGTCCAGACGTCGTCCGCCGTGGCCGGCAACATCAGGGCAGCGTTGGAGCTGTCCACCAGTCGGGCCAGCTGCACAACGGCGTCGAGCACGGCAGCCGTCGAACCATCGGCGAACTCGACATCGGCTGACAGCCTGCCCGGCCCTGAGCGGCAGTCGCTGACCGACCACTTGAAGGTCAGCCCCCCGGTACCCCACACCCGCTGCAGTTCGGCTTCGACGGCGGCGGGATAGCTCGACAGCTCACGCTCGCCGGCGACGGTCGCATCGCTCAAAGGATTGGGCTGCCGCGTGATTCGGGCACTGCCATGCCGGACCCAGCGATAGTCCGGGCTGTACGCCGCGGGACTGGAGGACACGGTGAGGGCGTCCCCGTCGGCGACCACCTGGACGATGCGCGGCTGGTCGACCGCGATCGGCAGTTCGAGTCGCACATCTGTGACGGCTGCCGCGGCATACTCGGCGGCCGCGGCAAGCAGGGTGTGCAGCACCACGGCGGCCGGCACCACCTCGCCGTCGCCGAAGGTGTGTGAACCCGGGTACGGCTTGGTTTCCGGCGACAGCCGCGCCTGCCACAGCCGCGTCGGCGGTGTGGTGGCGACGTCGATGTGGTCGGCGCCGAGCAGAGTTCCCGACTTCGGCGTGGATGCCGTTGCGGCGGACTGCGTTTGCACAGTAATCCAGTGCCGTGCGTGCTGCCACGGTGTGCTGGGCAGCACCGGATGCGGCTCGGGCGGGTGCGGCAGGTCCGGCGACTGGTCGGTGCGGACGCTGTTCAGGCCGGTGTGGAAGCTGACGGTGTCGTCGTTGTCGCGCCACAGCGTGCCGACGCTGTGGTGCTCGGCGGATTCCAGTGTCTCGGTGACCGCGTGCGTCATCACCGGGTGCGGGCTGATTTCGATGAAGGTGCCGTGGTCGCGGCCTGCCATCGCGACGGCTTGGGTGAACCGCACCGGCTGGCGTAGGTTGTCGACCCAGTAGTCGGCGTCCAGTGTGGGCGCGGTGGTCTCGGCGATGGTGGAAAAG
The DNA here is from genome assembly GCA_963767765.1 of uncultured Actinomycetota bacterium. Lineage (GTDB taxonomy): Bacteria > Actinomycetota > Actinomycetes > Mycobacteriales > Mycobacteriaceae > Mycobacterium. The sequence goes on from CAVYEX010000001.1 coordinate 576,681, forward strand.
AACGGGATCGTCGGGGCCTTAGGCGTCAAATCGCCCAGCGCGGTACGCAACTCGGGCAGGATCGGATCCATCAACGCGGTATGCGACGCGACTTCCATGTTGACCCGCCTAGCGAACCGCTCCCGGGCGGCCACCGCGGCGATCACCGCATCGACCTGCTCGGGCGGTCCGGCGACCACGGTCTGGCGCGGCGACACATAACCCGCCAGCTCCACCCCGCCATACCCCGCGATCAGCTCCGCGCTCGCCTCGGCATCCAGCTCGAGCAACGCCACCGCGCCCAGCCCGGCCAGCCGCGACATCAGCTGCGAGCGGACCGCGATCACCCGCAACCCCTGCGCCGGAGTCAGCGCCCCGGCCACCACCGCCGCGGTCACCTCCCCCATCGAATGCCCAATCACCGCATCGGGTTTCACACCATAAGAACCCCACAACGCGGTCAACGCCAATTGCAATCCCATCAAGACGGGCTGCACCTGCGCGTCACCGGTCACCGGCCGGCTCTCGGCCAGGATCTGCCGCAGGGAGTAACCCACCTGCTCGACGAACACCGGCTCCAGTTCCTCGATCGCGGCAGCAAACGCGGGCTCCTCGGCAAGCAACCGCTGCCCCATGCCCGACCACTGCGAACCCTGACCCGAATACACAAACACCCGGCCCGACAGCGCCGGCGTAACCCGCGTCTGCACCACACCGGGCGCCGACTCCCCCACCGCCAACGCCTGCAACCCCGTCACCGCCGCAGCCCGATCCCGAGCAGACACCGCAGCAAAATGCCGATAACGGGTGCGGTGATGGGCCAAAGTATGCGCCACCTCCGCCAGCGGCACCTCGACACCAGCACCACCAAGCCACTGCGCCAGCATCGCCGCCGTCGCGGCAACCCGCTGCGGCGTCTTACCCGACACCACCAACGTGCTCACCACCGGCTCAGGCTGGCGCGCAACCGATTCAGCCACCGGAGCCTGCTCGATCACCACATGGGCATTAGTGCCACTAACCCCAAACGACGACACCCCCGCACGCCGCGCCCGCGACACCGACGGCCATGCCCTCCCCTGCGCAGCCACCTCAAAGCGCGACGCCCCCGCCACCGCATGCGGAGTCAACCGCTCAAAATGCAAATGCGCCGGAATATAACCGCGCTGCACACACAACACCGTCTTGATAAAACCGGCAATCCCCGCCGCGGACTCCAAATGCCCCACATTGGTCTTCACCGACCCCAACACCAACGGCGCCCCACCACCACGATCGCCGAAAACCTCAGCCAACGCCCCCAACTCGATCGGATCACCCAACGCCGTCCCGGTGCCATGAGCCTCGATGTAATCGATATCGGCCGGCTCCAACCGCGACGCCGCCAACGCCGCCCGCAACACCGCCTGCTGAGCCGGACCATTGGGCACCGTCTGCCCACTACTGGGACCGTCCTGATTGACCGCCGACCCCCGCACCACCGCCAACACCGAATCACCATCGCGCACAGCATCACTGAGCCGCTTGAGCACCACCACCCCGCAACCCTCACTGCGCACATACCCATCAGCGCCGGCATCAAAAGTCTTACACCGGCCATCCGGCGCCAACATCCCCCACCGCGACGTAGCGATGCTGTTCTCCGGGCTCAGGATCAGGTTCACCCCCGCGGCCAGCGCCTGATCGCTTTCTCGCCGCCGCAAACTCTGACACGCCAGATGCACCGTCACCAACGACGACGAGCACGCGGTATCCAACACTACCGCCGGGCCGTGCACCCCCAAGAAATACGACAACCGCCCCGCCGCGAAATTCGGGGCATTGCCGAAGGGCACATGGGGGTCGATGTCCTCCGGCGGCAACTTCCCCAGCAGAATCGAGTAGTCATCGGTGGTCAGCCCGACGAACACCGAGGTTCGGCTGCCGCGGATCGCCGGTGCGGTGATGCCGGCGTGCTCCAGCGCCTCCCACCCGACCTCCAGCAGCAGCCGCTGCTGCGGATCCATCGCCGCCGCTTCCCGCGGCGAGATGCCAAAGAACTCGGCGTCGAACTCACTCGGGTGCCACGACGTCAGGAACCCGCCGTCGCGGCTGCAGATGGTGCCGGGCGCACTGTGGTCCTCTGCGTAGAAGGCGTCGGCGTCCCAGCGATCGGCGGGCACCCGCACCACACCGTCGCCGCCGCTTTCCAGAAGCTGCCAATACTGCGCCGCGCTGTTCACCCCGCCGGGCAGCCGACACCCGACACCCACCACAGCGATCGGCTCGGTGTCGCCTTGTTCGGCGATCGCCAGCCGAGCAGTCAGATCGTCGATCTTACGCAAAGCCTCAGTGATGATCGCCCGACGATCCGGCGGTGCAGTCATCAGCCTTTACCCAGCCTTTCGAGGATTTCTTCGAGCGATTCGTCTTGCGCGAGCCCCTTCGCACGACGTCATGCGGGCAGGTCCCTGGTGGCGACGTCGATCCGCCGGTGGCGTCGCACGCACACGAAGCGACCGACAGTGCCGCCGGCGACGATCGGAGCGGCTACCCAAAACCGCATCACTGCCACGGACTAGCGCCCCCTTCTGGTCAGAACTTCGTGCCCGCCCCCCCCAAACGAGAGATTGCCGTTTCGTGGGGAGACGTTACGCGGGGGTGTCCAATCGCGCGAACTCGTCCTGCTGGTACCGCTCGACACACGCCCCCCGGCGAACCTTGCCGCTCGTAGTGATCGGGATCGAGCCCTGCGGCACCAAGACAAGGTCGGCGACCCGCACACTGTGCGTCCTGGAGATGGCCGACGTGACCTGCCGTCGCACCGTGTGCAGCTTCTCTTTGACTTCCTCGATCGAGTTGCCCCGCTTTTTCAGCTCGACGATCGCGACCAGTTCCTCGGTCCGGTCACCCGGCACCGAGATCGCCACCGCGCGCCCACCGGTGATCTCCTGGATGGTGGCCTCGATGTCGTCGGGGTAGTGGTTGCGCCCGTCGACGATCAACATGTCCTTGATGCGGCCGACGATGAACAGCTCGCCGTCGGAGATGACGCCCAGGTCCCCGGTCCGTAGCCACGGCCCCTGCGGTGTGCCCTGGGACGGGTCGACCAGGCGCCCGCCGAAGGTCCGCTCGGTCAGTTGCGGGCTTCGCCAGTAGCCCTTGGCGACGTTGTCACCATGCAGCCAGACCTCGCCGATTCTGCCGGCCGGATTCTCGGTGCGCGTCTCCGGGTCAACGATCCGCACGGTGCAGCCGCGCGGTGTGCCCTGACCGACCAGCTCGGAGCCGGATTCGTTGTCACAGCGCTTCGCGTGTCCGGCCGACAACTTCTCGTAGTCGAAGCGGGCGATCGTCGGCGGGCGGCCCTGCCCAGACGACGACACGTACAGCGTCGCCTCCGCCAATCCGTAGGACGGCTGCAAAGCGGTTTCCGGAAAGTTGAATGGCACGAACCGTTCGAGGAAGCGCCTGATCGTCCCACCATGGATGCGTTCGGCACCGCTGATGATGGTATGCACCTCTGACAGGTCGAGGCCCGCCATGTCCTCGTCGGTCGTGCGCCGCACCGCAAGTTCGAAGGCGAAATTGGGCGCCGCTGAGAATGCCCCGTAGTATCTGGCCAGCGTCTGAATCCACCGCGCCGGTTTCTGGAGGAACGCGATGGGACTTATCACCTGGGCGTGCCGCTGCCCGAAGACCGGAGCATAGATGCCGAGCAGCAGCCCCATGTCGTGATAGAAGGGCAGCCACGACACCACACTCGCGCCGGGCGGCGGGAAATTTCCGTCCTTGACGAAGAAATCGTTGAACACCTGGTTGAGGTTCGCCACGATGTTTTTGTGCGTCACCACCACGCCTGCCGGGCTTCGGGTCGAGCCGGAGGTGTACTGCAATAGGGCCGGCCGATCCAGCGGTATGTCGGCCAACTTGAAATTTGGCGCTGTGTCCAAGTCGAGAGCGTCGATCTCGATCACGACCGGCGGCGTGCCGGGGAGCGCCCGAGCGCACGCCACCACCTCGCTGACGGCTGCCGAGGTGGTGAGAATGGCGACCGGCGCACTGTCCCGCAGGGCTGCGGTGACTCGTTCGTCGTGAGCGCCGCCCACCGGCACCGAGAGCGGGACCGCGATCAAGCCGGCTTCGAACGCACCGAAAAATCCGACGATGTACTCCAGCCCCTGCGGAGCGCAGATCGCGACGCGATCACCCACCGATGCGCAGCGTTGCAGTTCCGCGGCGACGACCAGCGCCTGCACGTGCACCTGCGACCAGGTCAACGTCTCCGCGTAGCCGGCCGGGTCGACGTCGTAGTCGGTGAAGGTGAAAGCGCTGTCGTCTGGAAAGTCCCGGGCATTGCAACGCAACGCGGCGGGAATCGACGGATTGCTCAGCGGCACAGGCAACCTCCCAGTAGTGTCAGTTCCTTTAGCGCTAACCCCTGGTCAGCAACAACGATTCCAGGGACGTTAGCACGGAGTGTCCGGTTTTTTGGACGAACGCCCGACAATCGAGCGCGATGACGGGCTCCGTTGGCTCGAACCCAGAAGCATTACACCACACTCTGATTGCACTGCTCGTGCTGCAGGCGCCGTTGCCCCGGTGACCGGCTCTGACACCGGCAGCCACTGAGCATACGCCCCGCGCGGCACCCTGCTGAACCGATGCACGGCTGACCGTGCACGCCTTCCGGAATCCCTAGCAAAGCCATTGCGATCGTCCGGTACGCCGGATATATTGCAGCAACTATGTATCCGGACGACAGTCACAAAGACCTCGCCACGGTCCTTTCGTATATGGCTGGGCGCACGCTCAGCAAGGAAGAGATCTGGAAGGCGATGGGGCTCCCGCGGTCGACGTACTACGACCAGCTGGAGAAGGGCACACTTATCACTGCGGACAACCTTCGGAGGGCCGCGGCAAACCTCGGGATCAACCGGGCTGAGCTGCTGACCCGCTACCGGCTGATCGACCCGGAAGAGGTCGCGAAGCTGGCCGAAGAGATAGCAGGGCTGCGCCACCCTTTGCCACTCCCCCCGTCACGGACGGGGGTACTCACAAGAACGACGGTAACGATCCCGGGCAGGCAGGCCACGATTTCCCGGCTACGGCCGCGCCTTGACGCGCCGCCGCTCTGACGGTCCGGGCCGGCAGAGCATCGCTCGACCGTAAGTCAGGTATCCAGAGGCGCCCGTGGCTTTGACTTTTCTGATCGTCCTGACTTTGGCATCCATCTCGTGGAGCCTGTGGATCCGACGGCTCACCTGGCACTGCCGTTGGGAGGTGGCCGCGACCCTGAACATCGCGCTGCAGGGCTGCGCCGTCGCGTTGATGTCGCCGGCGGCGTCGGCGAGTGTGGGCGTCGCCCTGCACCGCTTGACGGGGAAATGGAATCTCGAGGACTACATCGGGCACGACTGCTACATCGTCGCCGCCTCGGCGATCGTCTACAACGCTCTGGGCCGGCTGGCCGACGACGGCTTGATCCAGAAAGCGTTCAAACGGTACGTCGAGCGCCCCGCCACGCTGTGCATCCCCTTGCTGCTGACCACGTTCTCGTTGGGCAACGGTGCGAAGATCTATCGAGCCGACTTCTTCACGGTGCCCACGGATTTCTGGCTGGCCTTCTATTGGCTGCTGCTCTGCGCTACTCTTACCTACCTGCTCGGATATGGGATCCGTGCACTGCTGGTGCTTCGGAAGGATCCACGATCAAGGCCTATCGCGAACGTGTATCTGGTGTCGTCGGCCTGCGGGATCGCGGCTTGTCTGGTCAGGATCACCACGGCGTACATCACTCCGCTGCAGCGGCTCGAGGGCGGGAGTCTGGTATGGCTTTTCGCCTGCCTGTGTGGCGCCGGCTTCGCGCTGGCGTCGGCGCATTCCTGGCGGCAGAAGGTCCGGTGGTTCCAGCGGCCCAGGGCACGCGTGTGAGGGAAAAGTTAAGTAGTCCTTTGCGAAGAATTAGGTAGCTTTCCCGATGGTCCATCCGGTCAGTGTCTGTCATTCTTGGGAGGTGTTACCCGCGTGGGCCCCTCTCAGGGTTGATTTGGTGATTCGGGCGCCGGCTGACCGTGCGCCCCATAATATTGACACCGTACGCGCGCAATCCGTGCGGTTGAGTAGTGCAGACCGGGGGGCTGAAGGCGTCGGCCTAAGTTAATAGACATGGTTAAGGAGGAAAACACATGTCGTTTTTAGAACGCCGATCCGAGATGCATCTGGCATCGGCATCGGGCAGTTTGTTGAATATCGGCTTCGGCATGGAGTCGGGCAACGCGACTGCTGCCGGCCCGACGACAGGGGTAGTGCCCGCGGCCGTCGACCCGGTGTCCGGGCTGACCGCCGCACGGTTCGCCGCGCACGGAGCGCAGTATCAAGCGATCAGCGCTCAGGCCGCGCTGATTCACGACCAGCTGGTGGCCACCTTCGCCAACAACGCCGCCGGCTACTCCGGCAACCGAGGCCACCAGCAACAACCTCATCGGCTAGCGGGGGTGTGCTGGTGAGTATTGCGGCCTGGCCGCCGGAGGTCATCTCCGGAATGATGTACACCGGTCCGGGTTCGGGGCCGATGCTGGCTGCGGCGAGCGCATGGGAGTCGCTCGCCGGAGAGTTGGGTTCGTCCGCGACGGCGTTTCAGTCAGCGTTGTCCACGTTGACCGGGTGCGTGGCAGGGCGAGTCAGCGACGACGATGGCGGGCTCGGCCGAACCCTATCTTTCGTGGATAGGCAACACGGCCGCGCAGAGCTCAGCAGGCGAGCGCGCAAGCAGCGCGGCGGCCGGTGCGTTCGAGACAGCGTTCGGGGCCACCGTGCCGCCGCCGGTGATCGCGGCCAACCGCGCGTTGCTGATGGCGTCTGATCGCGACGAATTTCTTCGGGCAGAACAGTCCGGCAATCGCGGCCACCGAGGCCGCGTACGCGGTGATGTGGGCCGACGACGTCTTGATGATGAATACCTATGCTGTCGATCTCATCGCAGCTGACTCAGCGCTGGACAGCGTTCACGGCGGCGCCCACGGTGGCGAATGCCACCTCGGGGACGCAGTCGGTGGGCACCGCCGCGGCCAGTCAGGCCCAGTCGGCGTCCTCGTTGTCTCAGCTGGTCACGTCGATTGCAGAGTGCGTTCACCCAGTTGGTGACGCCGACGGATCAGGTGGCCAGCGCCGTACCCGCAGCGGCAAGCACGGACCCGGCGGCGTGGTACACCCTGTTCGGTTTGACTTCCGACCCGTTCACCGGTCTGACATCGGCGGACCTGGTTCCCGTGCAGGCCGGTTATTACGGCGTGATGCTGGCCAGCACACCCGCCCGTATGTTGATGAGCTTGGGCAACACGGCTGCCAACGCGTCGCAGGCCGGAAAAATCGCGGGCCTTGGAGGCGCGGGTGGCGAGGGCTTGCTGAACAGCGTCGGCCAGCTCGTCGACGGCAAGATGCAGGCCGTCGTCAATGGAGTGTCCGGCCAGCTGCGGTCCTGGGGCTCGTCGGTCAGCGCGCAACTGGCACACGCCGCCAATGTCGGCGGCAAATTGTCGGTGCCGCAGAACTGGTCGGCAGCTACCACGGCGATCAGCCGTGCCGCTCCGGTGTTACCCGCCACCACCGTCCCCTCCCCGAGTGTGGCGGCACCGTCGGTCGGTATGCCCGGCGGTCCATTCAGTCAGGCGCTGATGGGCGCGCTGAGCGGGCGTGGCCTCAGCAATGTCGCCGGGAAAACGCCCAAGGTGGTTCCCCGCTCGCCGGCCGGCGGCTGATGCGCCACGAAACATCACGAAGTATTCAGCGACAACCGAATCCGGACAGACATCACCCCTAGATAAGGAGACACCTCAATGCCTACTCGTTTTATGACTGACCCGAATGCCATGCGCGATATGGCGGGTCGTTTCGATGTGCACGCCCAAACCGTGGAAGACGAAGCCCGCAAGATGTGGGCCTCCTCGGTCAACATCTCCGGTGCCGGCTGGAGCGGCACCGCCCAGATGACCTCCTACGACACCATGGGCCAAATGAACCAAGCCTTCCGCAACATCGTCAACATGCTCCACGGCGTGCGCGACGGCCTGGTCCGCGACGCCAACAACTACGAACAGCAAGAGCAGGCCAGCCAGCAACTCCTGCGCAGCTGACCCCTCTTCTAGACCAACCCCGAGAGGACCCCCCTATGAGCATCAACTACCAATTCGGCGACGTCGACGCCCACGGCGCCACCATCCGCGCCCAAGCCGCCTCCCTAGAAGCCGAACACCAAGCCATCGTCCGCGATGTCCTGGCCGCCGGCGACTTCTGGGGCGGCGCCGGCTCGGTGGCCTGCCAGGAGTTCATCACCCAACTGGGCCGCAACTTCCAGGTCATCTACGAACAAGCCAACGCCCACGGCTCCAAAGTCCAAACCGCCGGCTCCAACATGAACAGCACCGACAACGCCGTCGGCTCCAGCTGGGCCTGATCAGTCACCTCCTCGACGGTGTCAGCTTCGGCACCGCGACGAGAATTTCTGCTCGACGTCGTCGACCAGGTCGGTCAGGTGGTCGTTGAGGTAAAAGTGGTGTCCCGGGGCGCTGAACACCCGGGCACTGAAATCTGAGCTGGTGCGCTCGGCCCACGGCGCCACCTTCTCATAGGTGGCGACTTCGTCGTCGTCGCCGAGGAAGGCGAAGATCGGGCACGACACCGTCGCGTCGGGCGGACAGTCGTATTTCGAGATGGCCTTGAGCCCGCGCAGCGTGGGGAGGATCTTCGCCGCGAATTCCTCGTTCTCGAGGAACTCGGGGTTCACCCCGGTGACTTCGCTGACCGCGCTGAGCAGCCCGCGATCCGACTCCGGAATGTATTCGTACCCGATCCGGCCCGGCGCGGCGCACGCTGAGACGAACAGAGCCGCAACCGGATTCGCCTGGCCTTCGAAGCGTCGCGCCACCTCGAACGCCAGCAACCCGCCCATGCTGTGGCCGAACAAGCCGACCTGTGCGCCGATATCCTGCTGGGCCGACAGCATCCGCCACACCCGGTCGGCGAGATCGGGGATGCTGGTGAACGACCCCAGATCATGGTTGCCGCCCCGGCCCGGGTATTGAATCGCTATGCACTTGATGTCGGTGGAGAACGCCTTGGCGAAAGGCGCGTAGAACTGGGCCGATCCGCCGGCATGCGGGAAAATGTAGAGCTTGGGCGGGCCTGAGGTCACGCCGACACATTACCGTCGAGCACTTCGCCGACGCCAAAACGCCGCCCCGAGCTCATCTTCGCGGCTGATCCGCCTGCGGCGTCGGTCAGCGTGACGCCACGTTCACTATCTGTTCCGCCGCCAGGGCGGGGGTCAGCTGTCCGGTCAGAACCTGGTGCTCGACACCCGACCGGATCTTGCGCACCTCGGGGCTGGACAACACCCGGTCGAGCACCGTGTCGCGGACCAGCTGCCAAGTCCAGTCGACCTGCTGGGCCCGGCGGCGCGCCTCGAATTCGCCGGCCTCGGTCAGCACCCGCCGATGCCGCTCGACGGTGTCCCACAGCTCGGGCAGGCCGGTGCCCTGCAGGGCGCTCATGGTCAGCACCGGCGGACGCCACAGCGTGTCGCGCGGATAGATCAGGCGGATCGCCATCGACAGCTCCCGGGCCGCCGACCGGGCTTCGGTCACGTGATCGCCGTCGGCCTTGTTGACCGCGACGACGTCGGCGAGCTCGAGCACTCCCTTCTTGATGCCCTGCAACTGATCACCGCCGCGCGCCAGGGTCAGGAAGACGAAAGTGTCCACCATGTTGGCCACCGCCACCTCGGACTGCCCGACACCGACCGTCTCGACCAGGATCACGTCGAACCCGGCGGCTTCCAGCAGCACGATGGTTTCGCGGGTCACCTTGGTGACGCCTCCGAGATTGCCCGAGGTCGGCGAGGGACGGATGTAGGCCTGCGGATCGGTTGCCAGTCGCGGCATCCGGGTCTTGTCGCCGAGGATCGATCCGCCCGTACGGGTCGACGACGGATCGACCGCCAGCACCGCCACCCGGTGGCCCTGCTCGATCAGAGTCATCCCGAGCGCCTCGATCGCCGTCGACTTGCCCACGCCGGGCACACCCGTGATGCCGATGCGATGGGCGTTTCCGGCATGCGGGGTCAGCGCCAGCAGCAGCTGCTGCGCTTCCTCGCGATGGTCGCCACGAGTGGACTCGACCAGCGTGATCGCTCTCGGCAGTGCCGTCCGGTCGCCGCGGCGAACAGCCGCTGCCAGCTGGTGGGCGATCCCGTCAGGATTGCGTGCCATCTAGGTGAGGTGGTAGCCCAACCGCTCGGCGAGCTTGTGCAGCAGACCGATTGCGGCATCGGCGATCACCGTTCCGGGCGGGAAGATGGCAGCCGCTCCGGCGGCGTAGAGCTCGTCGTAGTCGTCGGGTGGAATGACGCCGCCGACCACGATGATGATGTCGGAGCGGTTGACCTGGGCCAACGCGTCGCGCAGCGCGGGAACCAAGGTCAGATGCCCGGCGGCCAGCGAGGACACGCCGATCACGTGCACGTCGTTGTCGGCGGCCTGCCGGGCCACCTCCTCAGGCGTGGAGAACAGTGAACCGACGTCGACGTCGAAACCAATGTCGGCGAACGCTGTCGCGATCACCTTCTGGCCGCGGTCGTGGCCGTCCTGCCCCATCTTGGCGACGAGGATCCGAGGCCGGCGACCGTCGGCCTCGGCGAACTTCTCCACCAGCTCGATGGCGTTCTCGAGTTGCGAGATTGCTCCGTCTCCTCCGGCCTCGTCGCGGTATACCCCGGCGATAGTGCGGATCTCGGCAAGGTGGCGGCCGTAAACCTTCTCCAGCGCGTCCGATATCTCCCCGACGGTGGCTTTGGCCCGCGCCGCGTCGATGGCCAGCGCCAGCAGGTTGTTGCCCAGCCCGTCCGGACCGGTGCGGCCCTCGGCGACAGCGGCACGGCTCAGCTCGGCCAGGGCGGCGTCGACGGCCGACTGGTCGCGACTGGCCCGCAGCTCCTGCAGTTTCGCCAACTGCTCGGCCCGCACCCGGCTGTTCTCGACCTTGAGCACCTCGATCTGGTGGTCCTCGTCGACCCGATACTTGTTCACCCCGATCACCGGCTGGCGCCCGGAGTCGATGCGGGCCTGGGTGCGCGCGGCGGCCTCTTCGATGCGCAGCTTGGGGATACCGTCGCTGATGGCCTGCGCCATGCCGCCGTGCTCGGCCACCTCCTGCAGATGCAGGCGCGCTGTCTGCGCCAGCTGATGGGTCAGCCACTCCACGTAGTAGGAGCCGCCCCACGGATCGATCGGCCGGGTGGTTCCCGACTCCTGCTGCAGCAGCAGCTGGGTGTTGCGCGCGATGCGGGCGGAGAAGTCGGTGGGCAGTGCCAACGCCTCGTCGAGTGCGTTGGTGTGCAGTGACTGGGTGTGCCCCTGGGTGGCGGCCATCGCCTCGATGCAGGTGCGGGCCACGTTGTTGAACGCGTCCTGGGCGGTCAGCGACCAGCCCGACGTCTGTGAATGTGCCCGCAAGGACGGCGATTTCGGGTTCGCGGGATCGAACTGCCCGACCAGCTCGTTCCACAGCAGCCGGGCCGCCCGCAGCTTGGCCACTTCCATGAAGAAGTTCATGCCGATGCCCCAGAAGAACGACAGCCGGGGCGCGAACTGGTCGATGCTCAAACCGGCGTCCAGGCCCGCCTTGATGTAGTCGACCCCGTCGGCCAGCGTGTACGCCAGCTCCAAATCCGCTGTCGCGCCGGCTTCCTGGATGTGATAGCCGGAAATCGAGATGGAGTTGAACCTGGGCATCTTGGCGCTGGTGTAGCCGAAGATGTCGGAGATGATCCGCATCGACGGCTTGGGCGGATAGATGTAGGTGTTGCGCACCATGAATTCTTTGAGGATGTCGTTCTGGATGGTGCCGTTGAGCTTCTCTGGCGGCACCCCCTGCTCCTCGGCGGCGACGACGAACAACGCCAGGATCGGCAGCACGGCGCCGTTCATCGTCATCGACACGCTCACCGTCGACAGGTCGATGTGGTCGAACAGCTGGCGCATGTCGAGGATGGAATCGATTGCCACACCGGCCATTCCGACATCACCCTGAACCCGGGGATGGTCGGAGTCGTAGCCGCGGTGGGTGGCCAGGTCGAAAGCCACCGACAGGCCTTTCTGGCCGCCGGCCAGGTTGCGGCGGTAGAACGCGTTGGACTCCGCGGCGGTGGAGAAGCCGGCGTACTGGCGAATCGTCCAGGGCTGGTTGACATACATCGTCGGGTAGGGGCCGCGCACGAACGGCGATTCACCGGGGAAGCTGTCGAGCGGGTAGCCGTCCGCGACGGCGGCGTCACGGTCGGCGGCGATGTAGACCGGTTTGACGGTAATACCCTCGGGCGTGTGCCAAGTCATCTGCTCCGGCGAGTAGCCGTGCGCTGACGCCGCGGCGGTCAGCTGTTGCTCGACCGCGTCTGGTGTGACCGCTGCGTCGGCGCGGTCGGCGTGCAACGGGATATCGGCGAAGCAGGGCACCTGCGACCGGGTGTCCGGGGCCGGTTGGCCGGCGGCTTCGTGGACGGTCATCGTGGCTAGGCCCCCAATCGGGTGAGCAGATGCGACAGCGCCTGCACCGCGTTGATGTTGGCGGTCCAGTACTCGTCGAGCAGGCGGCGACCGTCGTCGGTGTTGCCCAGCGCCTGCTTCGGCCCGGCCAGGTGCACCCACGAGACCCCCGCGTCGCGTGCCGCTTCGACGACGGCTAGGGCCTCGTCGGCATAGCGGCGATCGGTGCCGCAGATCACCGCGACGTCGGGAGAACCGGCCGCGGTCACGGCCTGTGCGACGCTGGTGGCGTCCACCGTGCCGGGATTGACGGCGTCGACCCCGCCCGACGCCAACAGGTTGGCGGCGAACGTCGCTCGCGTGTTGTGCTCGGCGACCGGGCCCAACGGCAGCAGTAAGACGGTGGGCCGCTGCCCGGTTCGCTCCAGGTAAACATCGGAGCGGTCCCGCAACGCTTCGAAATCGGCCGAGTAGCGCTTTATCGTTGCCACCGAATCATTCTGTGGCAGCGGCTCTTCGGCGAGGTTGGGATATTCGCTGACGCCGGTGAGGGGTGTGCGGCGGTGCGCGATGTCGTCGGCGCGGCGGGCGGCGAGCTCGGAGATCCGGTCCCGCACGTAGTCGTCGGCTTCGGCGAAGCCACCGCGGGCTTCGATGTCCTGGACGTGCTGCCACGCCTGTTGGGCCAGCTGCTCGGTGAGGAATTCGACGTACCAGGATCCGCCGGCCGGGTCGAGTACCCGCCCGACATGTGACTCCTCCAGCAGCAACAGCTGAGTGTTGCGGGCGATGCGCCGCGAGAAGGTGGTCGCGATGCCCGGCAGGCCGTCGGGGATCGCCACGTCAAAGGGCAACACCAGCACGGTGTCCGCACCCCCGACACCGGCACCGAACGCCGCCAGCGTGGTGCGCAGCATGTTCACCCACGGATCTCGTTGAGCCATCATCGGCAGCGACGTCTCGGCATGCAGGACGGCCCCACCGTCATCCGGTCGGCCCAGCACGTCGGCGACCCGCGCCCACAGTTGTCGCGCCGCCCGCATCTTGGCGATCGTCATGAACTGGTCGTCGTCGGCGGCGAGGCGAAAACTGATCTGCTGCAGCGCGTCTTTGGTCGACAGGCCGAAGTCGACCAGTCGCCGCAGGTAGCCGATCCCGGCCGCGACGCTGCCGCCGAGCTCCCAGGCCGCGTTGGCACCCAGGTCGTGAAAGGCCGGGCCGTCGATGGTGATCGACCGAACGCCGTCGCCTTGGGCCGCGCGGGCCGCGACCGCGAGCACCTCCTCGATCGGAGGTGCGTTGCGACCGCTCAACGGCGCGGTCAGCGGGTCGGCGCCCAGGTCGATCGAGAGTCCGGTCCGCCGTTCGGCATCCAGCTCGGCGATCAGCGCCAGCATGCCGTAGGCCGTGGCGGTGTAGTCGGCCGCGGCGTCGAGGATGATCGGCACCAGTTCGAGGTAGACACCGGAAAGCAGCCGGTCGAGCTGAGCCGGCGCGATGCCGAACTGGCCCACCCGCAGCACCAGCGCGCTGACGCCGTCGTTGAGTGCGGCCAGCACGGCCGCATTGGCCTCTGCGCCGTCCTGACCGTCGCGAGCGCTGAGCGGAAACGCTTCGGCGACTTTCCAGCCTGAGTCGACGTCGCGCTCGGGGTCGCCGCCACGGACGTAGGGCCATTGCCCGGGCAGCGGCGGCTCGGGTCGGGCGTCCAAGGCGGTATAGAGCGCCCGTACCGGAAAGCCTTCGTAGGTTTCGGTTTCCAGCAGGCGCTCCGGTGCATCGCCGAGCTCGGACTGCTCGCGCCGCAGAGACTTGGCGAGCACACCGGCCACTGCTTCACGCCACCGGGCGTGAGCCTCGGCCACGTCGGCGGACGCGTCGACTGACACCGGCGGCTCCTTTGTCGCAGTGTGGCGAGCTGGCGTAGACCAGGCTAATTGATGGCCGCCGGCGTCACGAAGCGATCCCATGCCGACGGGACATGGCAGGTGTGCGCAGCGAAATGTTCGTCGGCGCCCGTTAGCCTTGAACCCGTGCCGGCGCTGACCTTCCGCAGGATCGCCGACAGCCTGCGCGGCGTCGGGGTGGCGACGGTGGTGACCGCGCGTCAACTGCCCCTGCGACGGGTCCTGGTGACCGCGGTGACGGTCGGGGCTCTCGTGGCGTTGGCGTTGCTGGTTCCGCTTCCGAGCGCGGTGCAGATGCGCGACTGGGCGAAGTCCGTTGGTCCCTGGTTCCCGCTGGCCTTTTTGATCGCGCACATCGCGGTCACGGTGCTCCCCTTCCCGCGGACCGCGTTCACGCTGGCCGCCGGATTGTTGTTCGGTCCGGTGCTCGGGATAGGGCTTGCGGTGGCAGCCAGCACGGCCAGCGCCGTCATCGCCTTCGCGTTGGTACGGGTCGCCGGTTGGCAACTCGGCCGGTTCGTCCGCCACCGTGCGGTCGATACGGTCGACGATCGTCTGCGCGACCGCGGCTGGCCGACGGTGCTGTCGTTGCGGTTGATTCCCGCGGTGCCGTTCTCGGTGCTGAACTACGCCGCCGGCGCGTCGGCGGTGCGGGCGGTGCCGTACACGCTGGCCACTTTCGCCGGCCTGAGCCCCGGCACCGCTGCCGTGGTCCTCCTCGGCGACGCGTTGACCGGGCACATCAGCCCGCTGCTCGGCCTGGTGTCACTGTGTTCCGGCGCTGTTGGAGTAGCGGTGCTGATCTACGAGGTCCGTCATCCCCATCGCGGGCGGTCGACGGCTGCAGACGACGTCGCCGAGCCGGTCATTTGCCGTTGAATCACGCCTTCCCGGCGGAAGGTCGACAGGTTGCCGGAAATCAAGGCCCCAGGGAAGCGCAAGCAAATTTATGACAGACGACACGAAGATTGTGTTGAGCAAGGTGCCAGAAGTCACGATGAGCTTCTGGATCATCAAGGTTTTGGCGACGACGCTCGGCGAGACCGGCGGCGACACCGTGACGATGACGCTCAATTGGGGCTATCTCGTCGGCGTCGCGTTGTTCGGTGTAGTGCTCGTAGTGTTCGTCGTCGCACAGATCTTGGCCAAGCGATTCCACCCACTGCTCTATTGGGCGGCGATCATCGGCTCGACGACCTTCGGTACGGCGATGGCCGACTTCGCCGACCGTTCGCTCGGGATCGGCTACACGGGCGGATCGACGTTGCTTCTGTTTTGTCTGCTGACCATCCTGTGGCTCTGGTATCGGTCGCTGGGAACGGTGTCGGTGAACACCGTTTCGACGCCGAAGACAGAGGCGTTCTACTGGGCGACTATCACGTTCTCGCAGACTTTGGGTACCGCGCTCGGCGATTGGCTCGCCGACACACGCGGGCTTGGTTACGAAGGCGGTGCGCTCGTCTTCGCTGCCGCTCTCGCCGTGGTGGCCGCCCTGTATTTTTGGACAAACGTTTCACGCGTCACGCTGTTCTGGGTGGCCTTCATCTTGACCCGGCCCCTTGGGGCGACTGTGGGAGACTTCCTCGATAAGCCGGCGAGCAAGGGCGGCCTGAGCCTCAGTCGCCCGCTGGCGTCCGCGGTGATCGCGGTCGTAATCCTCGCGTTGATCGTTCTCCTGCCTCAGCGGCCAGGACGGCATCCGGGCGTCGAGGTAGCGAAGCCGCTTCCAGACTAGAAAGTAGCCGGTTCGCGATCGTCGGGATGTCAGGTAAGCGGGCTGCCGCTTCGAAAAGATTGACCTGTCTTATCGAGCAAGCGGTTGGTTCCCCATTCCGCTGTCGTCGTGGACGCGTTGTTCTCATAACGACAGCCGGCTAGGGCTCATCGGCCGCCGAAGCCGCCGGAGTGCCCGCCGAAGCCGCCGGTATTGCTGCCGCCGGAACTACCGCCGAACCCACCGCTGCCCGACCCGCCAGAGCCGCCGAACCCACCGCTGCCCGAACCGCCGAACCCGCCGGTGCGTGACCCGCCGGACCCGCCCGACCCACCGCTGCCCGACCCGCCGAAGCCACCCGTGCCCGACCCGCCGGAGCCGCCAGAGCCACCGAACCCGCCGGTTCCGGTCCCACTTCGTCCCGGGTTGGTGCTGGTCGTACCACCGGGCGACGATCCGCCGCCGCCGCGGTTGGCGCCACCGGACTGGGATGGCCCCTGCTGCGGCGGCGGACTGACGACCGGCGCCGGTGTATACGGATGTACCGGCGCAACCGGCATGATGATCGGGATCGGAATACGCACCGGAACCACCGGCGCGGGAGCCGCAGGCACCGGCGCGGGAGCCGCAGGCACCGGCGCGGGAGCCGCAGGCACCGGCGCGGGAGCCGCAGGCACCGGCGCCGAGGCGGCAGGAGCAGGTGCCGCAACGGCAGGCGCGGGAGCTTCAGGAGCCGACACGGCAGGCGCGGGCGCCTCGGGCGCCGACACCTCCGGAGCGGGCACCGCCGCTTGCGGGGGTGCCGCGCTCACCGGCGCCGAGACCTGTGGGGCAAGAGCCGCAGCAGCCGGAACTTCGGGAGCGGGCCCCGCCGCTACCTCCGGCGCGGACTGCGGAACGGTCTGCGGCGCGGGGGCGGCCGGCGGCTGAACCTCCGCTTGGGGCGCGGGGGCGGGCAGCTGCTTGGCCGGCGCGACGAGGCTTCCGTTCGGAGCCGGCTGCTGGCTGGCGACGGGATGGATGCTGACGGCCAGCGAGACGGCGAGCGCGACGGCGCCGACGACGAACATCGTCATGACGCTGAGCGCGACCAAGAACGGCTTGCGCCCCGGCTCGGCCTGCTCGGCGGCCGGCGCACCTGCGGCGGTGAAGTCCTCGTCGTCTCCCGAGATCTGGCTGTAGGCCAGCGATTCGTCGACGAAGTGCGCATCGGCGTAACCGAACGCGGCGCCGCGGGCGCCCGCGTAAGGATCGACCACCTGCGTCGTCGTCCAGTCCGGATCGGGGTCTTGAGCGTAGGCGATCGCGATGGTCGAGGAGGTGAACAACGGTGTGTTCGCCGACGCCAGGGCCGCCCCGCGTGCTAGCGCCGACTCCGGTTCGGTCGGAGTGCTCACCGGCAGCGGAGTCGCCGTCTCCAGGCGTGGCGTGACCGCGGTGACGTCGACGCCGCTGCCGACAACGAACAGCCCGTCCGGTCGGAAGTGCAGCGCGGTCAGCGCGCTCACCATCTGCACCGGCGTGTCGTCGGTGTGCATCGGCTGCCGCTGGACACCGACGATCGACCCGTCGGCGGAGTCGACGACCGCCAGCGTGACGGTGTCCGGCTCGAGGAACAGCAACCCCGTTCGGGCGTAACCCACGGCGCTTCCGACAGATTGCGCGAGCGCCGCGGCCGCCATGAACGACGACACCAGCATGACGTTCTCGACTTGGTGGTGGGCCAGCGCATCGCGCAGCGCGGCGGCCTGAACAGGATCGGTCCAGGTGACGCCGACCGACGCCAGGTGGTATTGCCCGTCGGCCGCGCCTTCCCGAGTGCCCAGGATCGCGGCGACGGTCTGCTCGGCTGCCGCGTTTGCGGTTACCGGGCTGCCGACCGGCTCCAGCTCGAGACCCTCTTCGTCGACGGTCATTCCGTCGGCGTTGTCTCCTTCGACCAGCACCAGGCGCACTGTCGTCGGTGCCATCGACACACCCAGGACGATGTCCACGACTCCTCCAGCGGAACTAGACCCTGCACTGCCGCCACGCCGGCAAACGTAGAACTGCTAATTACTAGATTAGCTAAAGTGTCAAGAGTCGGGCCGCTGCCCGGGGGCATTCACATCTGATGCCTAAGTTGCCGGTAAGCGGGTCGGCAGTGTCGGGCCGACAACGCGTCATGCGCAGTCTTCGGCCAGTTCGCGTGCCTCGTCCTCGGTTTCTACCGATGGGCCGGAACCCGGCAACCGCCGCCCGGCGACCTCCGGCATGAAGAATAGCGTGATGGCGCCGACCACGCCGGCGACGATCAGCATGTACGCCGGCATCATCGCATTTCCGGTGGCGGTGATCAGCGACTGAGCGATTACCGGAATGGTGCCGCCGAAGGCCGATATCGAGATGTTGTAGGCGATCGCGAGCGAGCCGTAGCGCACGCCGGTCGGGAACAGCGCCGGCAGCGCGGACGGTGACGTGCTGTCGAAGCACAGTTCCATCAGTCCGATCAGCAGCACACCGAGAAAGATGACCGGGTAGCTGCCGCCGAAGCGGATGGCCAGGAAAGCCGGGATGGACGCCACGATGAGCAGTCCACAGCCCGTCCACATGATCGGCTTGACGCCGATGCGGTCGGATAGTTTCGCCACGAAGATCAGCACCGCCATCAGGATCGTCAACGTCGCGGTGATCATCACCAGCCCGGCGGTTTGACTGACCCGCACGATCGTTTTGAGGTAGGCCGGCAGGTAGCCGGTGATCATGAAGTCGGCCGAGTTGGCCGTGACAACCAGCGCCGCGCAGATCAGCATGGGCCGCCACTGTTCGACCACCGTGCGGCGGAGTTGGCCCTTGGCGTCACCATCCGACTCTTTGGCTTCCAGCCGGGAATTTTCGAAGGCGGGTGATTCCTGCAGCCGCAGGCGCATGTACAGCGCGATCAGGCCGAGCGGCGCGCTGAGCAGCAACGGAATCCGCCAACCCCAGGTCAGCATGTCGTGGCTGGGCAGCCAGGCCTGCAGCCCCGACACCATCAGCCCGGCGAAGACGAATCCGACCAGGTTCCCCAACGGCAGGAAGCCGACCACCATCCCGCGTTTGCGGTCCGGCGCCAGTTCGACGACATAGGTCATCGCCCCGGCGTACTCACCGCCGGTCGACAACCCCTGAAAGACCCGCGCGACGACGAGCAGGATGGGCGCCCAGATTCCGATGGTGTGGTAGCCGGGCAGCAAGCCGGTGGTGGTCGTGCCCAGCGTCATGAGCACGATCGTGATCATCAGGACGCGCTTGCGGCCGATCCGGTCGCCGAGCGGACCGAAGATGAAACCGCCCAGGGGACGCACCACATACGCCGCGGCCAGGGTGCCGAAGGTGGCGATCAAGTGCACCGCGCTCACGCTGTTGCCGGGATAGAAGACCTGCGCGATCGTGGTGGCGATGTAGCCGTAAACCCCGAAGTCGTACCACTCCATGAAGTTCCCGATGGCGGTGCCCTCGATTGACCGCCGCATGGTTTTTCGGTCGGTGACCCGGATTTCGGAGCGCTGCCATTTCCGATCACTGGGACTTCGGCTGTCTGCAGAGCGGGGTGTGGTCGTCATCAATCGCTGCTTACCCGTTGCGGCGGCGCGACGCGACCGACACGGGAAACAATCGCGGTCTAAAAGGTAAACGGAGTCTGTACACTAGGTGAACGAAGGTTGCCGGTCAGCCCGTGCTCGAGCGCATCGAACCGCACAGGCCGGTGCCTCGTCGAAGTTAGTGATGCCCTCACCGGCATCGCGCCACCCGCCGGCGGATCGCCCGGCCGCCGAAAGATGAAGGGGGACAGCGCAAATGGACCTCGACCGGATCACTCACCCGCTGCGCCTGGCCCGCGGATCCCACCTGGCGGGCTCGGGCAGGGGCTGCGCCATGAACGCCATCTCCTACATCACCGGCGACACGGAGATCTCCGACTACCCCGAGTGTTCGGCGCGGCCGCTGGCCACCATCGTGCAGTGGTGCAACGACCTGTTGGCCGGCCCGGACGGCTACCTGTCGCCGGAGGACAGCATCCTCGCGCTCGATCTGGGCTGGCAGACGGTGCGCACCGCGGGTGCACCCAGCACCGTCGTACACGCCTGGGTGGCCGAATTGCTGACCAGCCCGGCCTGGGGTGTCGTCTGGAACGCCACGGACGCCGCGGCGAAGGCCATCTCCGACATCGCCGACCTGCATCGGCGGGCCGCTGCCGGCGACATGCCGCCAGTGTCGGCGTGGTACGCCGCCGATTGCGCCGGTCAAGCCGCTGCTCGCGCCATTTCCCGCCGGAGCGACCGCAGCGCGCGCTGTGCCGTTCGAGCGGCATACCAATCCATCGGCATCGTGGACGGCGGGAATTGGATGAAGATGGACGCGGTCACCGGCAGCGCCCTGCGCTCGCATGAGCTGGCAGCCGGCGGCCTCTCCCCCGTCCGGGCGGTGGAGCTGACTCGCCACGCCATTGCCTCGTGGCGCTACCTGGCCGGTTTAGACCTCGACAGCGAGGTCAGCCCGGTGCTGGCCGACGAAGACGTGTCGCCCGCCGACGTGTTCGCCTGAGCTTCGTCGCGGCGTTTCAGGCGCGCTCTGGACCTTCGACCGTCATCGCCGTGAATAGTGCCAGAAACGCCGCCGCCGGGATGGTGTTGACCACCCGGTCCCGCACCCGGATGTGCGCGCCCACCGCGAGGGTGAAATACACGGTGAGCAGCGCGGCGGTCAGCCGGGCCAACGCGGGAAACCGGTAGACAGCGGCCAGACCGATCGCGGCCGCGAGCTTGACCACCGGCAGGACCACGCGGATGTCGTTCGGCAGTTCGACCCGATCCAGGATGGTGGTGATAGGAGTCAGCGGGATGGCGCAAGCGACCGCATCGCCGGCGTGGAACGCCGCCAACGCCGCATACGTCTTCCGGGATGCCAGTGCGCTCATGACGGCAGCCTATTCGGCAGCTGCGGAGGCGCTCCGACCATGCCCTCGACCGGCTTGCGGGCGTCGGCTTCGGCCTTGGCCACCGCCTCGACGATCGCCGGATCGGTTTGCGTGGTGAACCAGTCGGCGGTCTCGTCGCTGTCATCCTCGAGCCGCGGCGTGTCGTCGACCGGCGAAGGCTGATAGCGAAACACCCCGTCGTCACCCGGAGCGCCCAGCAGCTTGGTGAACCCTTGCAGCGCTGCACCGAAATCACTGGGCACCACCCAGACCTTGTTGGCTTCACCGCGGGCCATCTGCGGCAGGATCTGCAGATACTGGTAGGCCAACAGCTCCGGGGTCGGCCGGCCGGCTTTGATCGCGGCGAACGTCTTCTCGATCGCCTTGGCCTGGCCCTGAGCTTGCAGATACGCCGCGGCGCGCTCGCCTTGGGCGCGCAACATCCGCGACTGCCGGTCGGCCTCGGCGGCCAGGATCGCCGCTTGCTTGGCGCCCTCGGCGGCGAGGATCTCCGCCTGCTTCTGGCCCTCGGCCTGTTTGATCGCCGCCTCCCGCTGGCCTTCTGCGGTCAAGATCATCGCCCGTTTCTCCCGGTCGGCTTTCATCTGCTTTTCCATCGACGCCTGGATCGACGGCGGCGGGTCGATGCTGCGCAGCTCCACCCGCGCCACCCGCAACCCCCAGCGCCCGGTCGCTTCGTCCAGCACCCCGCGCAGCTGGTTGTTGATCACCTCGCGGGAGGTCAGCGTCTGCTCGAGCGTCATGCCGCCCACCACATTGCGCAGCGTCGTGGTGGTCAACTGCTCGACACCGACGATGTAGTTGCTGATCTCGTACACCGCGGCCTGCGGGCTGGTGACCTGGAAGTAGACCACGGTGTCGATGTTCAGCGTCAGGTTGTCTTCGGTGATCACCGGCTGGGGCGGAAAGGACACCACTCGCTCGCGCAGGTCCACCCGAGCGCGGACCCGATCGATGAACGGCACCAGCAGGGTCAGCTGCCCGCTGACCGTGCGGCTGTAGCGGCCCAGCCGCTCGATCACCGCCGCCTCGGCCTGCGGGATCAGCGCGACCGACTTGGCCACCACAATGAGGGTGAAGGTCACCAAGACGGCCAGCAACAACAAACCTGCGAGGGCACCTGGCATCGAAAACCTCCTTGTTAGGTTCGGCCACCCGATCTCACACGTGCCGCCACACCACGGCGGTGGCACCGTCGATGCGCATCACCGTCACCGATTCTCCCGCTTCGTAGACCTCGCCGTCGTCGAACGGGCGCGCCGTCCAGACCTGGCCGTCCAACTTCACCTGGCCCTCGCCACGTGCAACCCGATCGAGGACGAGGGCATTCTTGCCTTCCAGCGCCTCGATACCGGTGCGCACATCCTTGGGCGGTGTCAGGCGCCGGCGCGCCGCAGGACGAACCAGGACCAGCAGCAGCACGGACACCACCAGAAACACCGCACCGTCGGCCCAGACCGGCCAGTCCAGCAACCAACTGCTGGCGGCCGCGGCCAGCGCGCCCCCGCTCAGCATCAGCAGGAACATGTCGCCGGTCAGCGCCTCGGCACCGGCGAGGCCCAACGCGAAGATCAGCCAGATGACGCCCGCGGGCATGGGGCCAGGATATCGCTTGACCGGCCGGGCCCGCGGTGAACAACTACACTGCGGAATCATGTGGTGCCCTAGCGCAACGCTCTCGGTATGGGGGAATGCCTGGCTTGCCGGCAAGGCCGCGCCCGATGACATCCTCGATGCCCTATCATGCTGGGCACCAATGCATTCGGTGGCGGCATACGACGCTGTCGCGGCGGGCCACACCGGTCTCTCCTGGCCCGATATGGACCACGCCGGGGCGATGTCATTGCTGCAGACGCTGCGGACCGGGGCCGGCCGGCCACCGCTGGCGGCGCCCGGGGTGCACACGTTGTTGCCGGTGCCGGGCGACGTCCGCGGGTTGCCTGCCGGCACCCAGTTCGAGCGGGACGGGTTGGCCGCCGGCGAAGCGGTGATCATCAGCGACCACGGCGATTCCACCAAAGCGCTCGGGCTCGTTCCGGAGTTCGACGAGGACGACTCGGGCGAGCCGTCGGGACTGCTGTCGTGGACGGTGTACTCGCTGCCGGAGGCGCCGGTCCCGAAACAGCTGGACCTCGGTGAGGCCGAGTACGGCTTGCGGTCGGCGGTGCGCTCGGCCGCTGAGGCGCTCACCGCGGTCGGTGTCGGACTCACCGGCGGCGACGTCGAAGACCCGCGTGGGCTGGTCGAGCAGTTGCTGGAGTCGGCAAGCCATCACCGGGTTCCCGATCATGCCCCACCGCGGGCGGTGCGGGTACTGCAGAACGCCGCGCATGTCGACGCGATCGTCACCGTCAGCGCCGGGTTGAGTCGCATCGGAACGCAATCCTCGCTGCAGGCCCAGATCGCCACCGACGCACTGCGGCCGCTCGCGCTGCTGGTCCGCTCAGCCCGAATGGCCGCGGTGGACGCAATCCTGCACTCGGCGTGGACTGACTAGCCCGTCTGCCGCTCGCCGACCACGCAATGCGGTGGCCGGCACGGATCGCCGTTGAGGCTGGCGCCGCAGCCCGGTACCGGTTGCGGCCCGGTAACCCGCAGCGGCGCACGGCCGTAACGCAATTCCTCGATCAATCCTTGTGCCAGGCGGGCGAAGCGGCGATCTGCGTTGGGCGTGCTGGCGCGGGCCAACGCCACGCCGGCCTCGATCGCCTGCCCACGCAGCTCATGATCGAGATCCCACACCACCTCGATGTGGTCGGCGACGAACCCTATCGGGCAGACGACCACCGCCGCGGTGCCCGCGTCGGCCAGCCGGGTCAGATGGTCGCCGACATCGGGCTCCAGCCAGAGTGTTTCGGGCGGGCCGGACCGCGACTGCCATACCAAGTCGTGACACCGGTACCCGGCCGCTGCGGCGACCAGCGTGGCGGCGTAGGCGACTTGACGACTGTAGAGGCTGGGACCCCAGCGCCGGTCAGCGGCGACGGGAATCGAGTGCGCGGTGAAAACCAACCGGGCCTCGCCGCGCAGCTCTTCGGGCAAGGTTTCGGCCGCAGCGGAGATAGCGTCGGCGAACAGCTCGACGAATAGCGGATGGTCGAAGTAAGGCCGCAGTTTGACGAGCTCGGGCGCGCCGTCGCCAGCGGCGCGGCGGGCCCGGGCGATGTCCTCGACGTATTGAGTACACCCGGAGTATCCGCTCCACGCCGAGGTGACGAACACGGCCGCACGCTCAATCCCGTTGTCCCGCATGTCGTTGACGGCGTCTTCAGCGTACGGCGACCAATTGCGGTTACCGAAGTACACCGGCAGACCGGTCTCGCCGCGCAGCTGGGTGGCCAACGCGCGGTTGATGCCGTTGATCGGCGACACTCCGCCGAAGTGCAGATAGTGCTGCGCGACTTCGTCAAGACGTTCGGGCGGCACGTTGCGGCCACGAGTGACGTTGTCCAGGAACGGCCGCACCTGCTCGGGCCCTTCTGGTCCGCCGAACGACAGCAGTAGAACCGCGTCGAAATCCATAAGCGAGAACTGCGATCCGCGGCTAAAGCAACTGGGTGCTGGCGCCGCCGTCGGCAAAGATGACGGTACCCGTGGTAGCTGGCAGCCAATCGGACAGCAACGCACACACCGTCTTGGCGACCGGGGTCGCGTCCTTCATGTTCCAGCCGAGCGGTGCGCGCTGGTCCCAGCCCTCCTCGAGCAGATGGATTTGTGCGCCGGCCTCCTCGCCGAGCGCACCGCCGACGATCGCGCTCATCGCCAATGTCCGAATAGGCCCGGCAGCAACGAGATTGGACCGCACCCCATAGCGTCCAGCCTCGCGCGCGACGAACCGGTTGACCGACTCCAGCGCGCTCTTGGCCACCGTCATCCAGTTGTAGGCCGGCATCGCCCGCGTCGGGTCGAAGTCCATGCCCACGATCCCGCCGCCCGGGTTCATGATCGGCAACAACGCTTTAGCCAGCGACGCGTAGGAGTACGCGGAGATGTGGATGCCCTTGGACACGTCTTCGTAGGGCGCGTCGAAGAACGGGTTGATGCCCATCCCGGTCTGCGGCATGAAGCCGATCGAATGCACCACGCCGTCAAGCCGATTGCCTTCGCCGATCGCTTCGGTGACCCGATCAGCCAGCGTGGCCAGGTGTTTGTCGTTCTGCACGTCGAGCTCGAGCAGCGGCGCCTGCTGCGGTAACCGGTCGGCGATGCGCTGAATCAGCCGCAGCCGGTCGAACCCGGTGAGCACCAGTTGAGCACCCTGCTCCTGGGCGACCCGTGCGATGTGAAACGCAATCGACGAGTCGGTGATGATGCCGGTGACCAGAATGCGTTTGCCGTCGAGCAGTCCTGCCATGTCCGTCCTTGAGTCGTTGATATCAGTGGCCCATACCCATGCCGCCGTCGACCGGGATGACGGCACCGGAGACGTAGCTGGCATCCTCCGACGCCAAAAAGCTGACCACCCCGGCGACCTCGGCGGCAGTGCCGACCCGTTTGGCCGGGATGAATTCCAGTGCGCCCTGCTGGATTCGCTCGTCGAGCGCGCGCGTCATGTCGGTGTCGATGTAGCCCGGTGCCACCACGTTCGCGGTCACCCCGGCCTTGGACAGCTCGCGGGCGATCGAGCGGGCCATACCGATCACACCGGCCTTGGAGGCCGCGTAGTTGGCCTGGTTGCCAATGCCCCAGCTGCCGGACACCGATCCGATGAAAATCATCCGGCCGAACCGCTTTCGCTGCATGCTGCGCGATGCCCGCTGCGCCACCCGGAACGCCCCGGTGAGGTTGGTGTCGATGACCTTCTGGAATTTCTCCTCGGTCATCCGCATGAGAAACGCGTCCGCGGACAACCCCGCATTGGCTACCAGCACCTCGACCGGACCCTGATGCTCTTCTACCTCTTTGAACGCGCGATCGACGGCGTCATTGTCGGTGACGTCACACTCGACGCCGAATAGCCCTTCGGGCGCCCCCGATCCGCGGTGCGTGACGGCTACCTGGTGCCCGTCAGCGGCCAGCCGCTGTGCGATCGCCAGACCGATCCCGCGGTTTCCGCCCGTTACCAGCACTGAACGGGATACGAATTCGGGTTTGACGCCGTCGGCGGCGAGTTCGATGGCGGCACCAGTCACCCGGACAACCTATCGTCTCGTCGCAGCGACTCTTCGCCCAGTGGTCGCCAGCGGGATCGACTCTGCGTCGAGGGTGACGATTTCGCCCGAATCGACGCCCTGGACACAGAATGGGCGCCCTCAGCACAGACTGGACGGTCGATCAGCCAGGATACGGTCGTGGCCCGTCAGTTGGGCAGACGCCGATTGATCAGCAACGCGGCCAGCGCAGCCGCCGCCAGCAACAGCGAGCCGAGTCGCAGCCAGCCCACACTGGCGTCGCCCTTGATCGTCTCGTAGCCGATCTGCTGCTGCAGCGACGAGTAGACGTCCTTCAGTTCCTGCAGGTTCGACGCGTTGTAGGCGTTTCCGCCGGACAGTTCGGCGACCTTCTTCATCGTGGTGTCGTCGACCGGCACCGGCTGACGCTGACCGTTGATCTCGACGAACCCGTACGGCGTGCCGAACGAGATCGTCGAGATCGGCACACCCTGATCCTTGGCGGTACGCGCCGCGGTGAACGCGCCCTTCGGGTTGTCCGGATTGGTCGGCACCGTCTCCTTGCCGTCGGAGAACAACACCACCCGCGCCGGCGGCGGGGCATCGCCACCCCCGATCACCGCCCCGACCGTCGCGATGGCCTGCAATGCGGTGAAAATACCTTCACCGGTCGCGGTCCGGTCGGCGAACTGCAGCTTGTCCAGGGCGGCTTTCGTCGACGCCCGGTTGGTCGTCGGCGACACCAACACGGTCGCGGTGCCGGCATAGGCGATCAGCCCGAGGTTGATCCCGGCGGTCAACTCGTCGGCGAATTGCTTGGCTGCCTCCTGCGCGGCGGCCATCCGGTTGGGTTCGACATCGGTGGCACGCATCGACTGCGACACGTCGATCACCAGCATCACCACCGCACGGTTGCGGGGAATGCGCACATCGTTGGTGGGTCCGGCCATCGCGACCGTGAACAGCAGCAACGCCACCACCAGCAGGATCGCCGACAAGTGCCGCCAGCGGCTGGGCCGTTTCGGCGCGACGGTCTCCAGCAGTTCCATGTTGGCGAACCGCAGCATCCGCCGCTGCCGGGACAACTGCACGATGATGTAACCCGCGATGATCCCGAGCACGACCAGCAGGAACAGAAAAAACCAGGCGTGCGCGAAACCGGACAGTGTCATCGGACCGAGCAGGGGCAGGGTCACTGGCTACCCGCCATGGTCCCGCGCCGGCGCGACTCGACGAACCGGACGATGTCGGCAAGCCAGTCGCGGTCGGTGCGCAGCGCCAGCAGCGGTGCCCCGCAGCCGCGCACGGTGCGCGACACCTCGGCCCGGTGTGCTGCCGCCGCCTTCGCGAAGTCGCTCCGCAGCTGCGAGTCGATGGTGAATTCGCGGGTCGACCCGGTCTCGGCGTCCTGCAGGATGACGTCGCCGACGTCGGGCAGCTCCACGTCACGGGGATCGAGCACCTCGATGGCCAGCACCTCGTGGCGAGCCGCAATAGCGCGCAGCGGGCGTATCCAGTTGATCGGCCCCAGGAAATCGCTGATGATCACCGCCATCCCGCGGCGTCGTTCCGGGCGGCGCAGCGCATCGATGGCCGTCGCCAAATCGCCGCGTACCCCGACCGGCGCCTTAGGCGTGGTCGCGATGGTGCGCAACAGCGTCTGCTCGTGCTGCCGCCCGGAGCGGGCCGGCACCCGGATCATCGTCGCGCCTGTCGCGACCAGCGCGCCCAGCCGGTTGCCGCCGCCGCTGTTGAGGAAGGTGATGGCGGCCGCCGCCGCCACCGCCAGGTCACGCTTCTCGCAAACCGCGGTGCCGAAATCCAGGCTGGCCGACATGTCGACGACCAACCAGGTCTCCAGTTCGCGGTCGGCGATCATCTGCCGCACATGGGGGTGGGTGGTGCGCGCGGTGACCGCCCAGTCCATCCGCCGGACGTCGTCGCCGGGCTGATACAGCCGTGACTCCCCCGGCTCGGATCCCGGCCCCGGGATCAGCCCCAGGTGGTCGCCGTGCAGTACACCGTCGAGTTTGCGTTTGACGGTGAGCTCCAGGGTGCGCAATGCGGCCGACAGCTTCGGGTCGTCGATGTTGCCGCGGTGCATGGACGGCGGCGCCACCACCGCCGGCGATTTGGATTCGGTCACCGACCGCTGGCCGCCGCCGCCGCCTGCATCACCGGGGGCACCGAATGCCCTTGCTGCGGAACAGCATTGACCTGGGGCAGGGCGACGGTCTGCAGAACGCGGTTGATGACGATCTCGGGTGAGATCTCGTCGGCCAGCGCGTCGTAGGTGAGCACCAGCCGGTGGCGCAGCACGTCGGGAATGACCTCGACGATGTCCTGCGGGATCACGTAGTCGCGGCCCCGCGCCAGCGCCAGCGACCGGGAGGCGGCGATAATGCCCAGCGAGGCCCGCGGCGAGGCACCGAACGCGATCCAGCTCTTGACGTCGTTCATGCCGAGCTGCTCGGGGTGCCGGGTGGCGGTGACGACGCGCACGACGTAGTCGACCAGCGCGTGGTGCACGAAGTTGTTGGCCGCGATCTCCTGCAGCCGCATGCAGGTCGCCGGTCGTCGAGGATCTGCTTGGGCTCCGGCGGCTTGACACCCATCCGGTAGATGATCTCGCGCTCCTCCTCGGGCGAGGGATAGCCAACGTTGATCTTGAACAGGAAGCGGTCCCGCTGGGCTTCGGGCAGCGGGTAGACGCCCTCGTGCTCGATCGGGTTCTGCGTGGCCATCACCAGGAACGGGTTGGGCAGCGGAGAATCTCTTGCCGCCGATCGACACTTGGCGTTCCTGCATGACCTCCAGCAGCGCCGACTGCACCTTCGCCGGGGCGCGGTTGATCTCGTCGGCGAGCAGGAAGTTCACGACGACCGGGCCGAGCTCGGTGTCGAATTCTTCCTTGCCCTCCGGTAGATGCGGGTACCGATGATGTCGGTGGGCACCAGGTCGGGGGTGAACTGGATCCGCGCGAACGTGCCGCCGACCACCTTCGCGAAGGTCTCCACCGCCAGCGTCTTCGCCACGCCGGGCACGCCTTCGAGCAGAACGTGCCCCTTCGACAGCAGACCCACCAGCATCCGCTCGACAAGCTGGTCCTGGCCGACGATGATCCGCTTGACCTCGAAGATCGCCCGCTCCAGGGTGTGCACCTCGGCGGCCAGCCCGTTACCAGCACCGCCGCCGCCGGAGGAGGCCGCGTGCGCCGGGGTCGTCTGGGGCGCACCGGCGCCGGAGTAACCGCTGGTGCCCGTGGGCGACCCACCTGCTGATGTCATTGACGATCCTCCACAGCTCTCTCAGCGACCGCTGGCACTACCGCCTGTAGTACCAGAAAAGGCGCGGGCAGCGGCGTGCCCGGGTCCAACTATTCCAGGCCGGTGGGATTCCGTCGACGCCACCTGTGCTTTAGCCCTGCATCTGCAGCAGGTCGACGGGCGCGCCGCGCGCCGCGTCAGTACTCGATGATCCGGGTCAGGTTCGGTGTCATCCCGGCGGTCCGCACCGGGCTGACGGTGACTTTGCCGGCACTGCCGGAGGCCTCCAGCATCTGGCCGTTCCCCAGATAGATGGTGACGTGCTGGCTGCCGCCGGGGCCGTAGAAGATCAGATCACCGCGTTTGGCTTCCGCGGGCGATACATGCCGGCCGGCGTTGTACTGGTCACCGGAGAACCGGGGCAGCAGCACACCGACCCCGGCGAAGGCATACCGGACCAGCCCGGAGCAGTCGAAGCCGACGGTGCCGTCGCCCGAGCCGACGCCGTTGCTCGGGCCCTGGGTGGTGCCCCCACCCCACGAATAGGGCACGCCCATCTGCGCGGACGCGCGCCGGATCACGTGCTCCATCGCCTGGCGCCCGTAGACCCGCGGAATCTTGCCCGGTGTGGTGCTGGAGCCGGTGTTGGTGTTGCCGCCCAGGTTGATCCCGAGCCCACCGAGGAATTGCCGGCCCAGGTCCAGGGTGCTCTGGGTGGCCGCGGCGGTGGCGTTCAGCGATGCGTTGGCCACAGCGACCGGATCGCCGGGTGCACCGGCGCTGGGCCCGACCGGCAGGGTCGGATCCCAGGGGCTGTCGTCGGCGACAGCGGGTATGGCCAGCCCGAGCAGCAGCCAGGCCGCCGCCAGGACGGGCCAGAGCCGCCGGACACCGCGGAGTCCGCGCCGGCGCACCGAGTGCTTCGCCATCAGTACTCGATGTAGCGGACGACGGACGGGGTCATGCCGCTGGTGCGAACCGGCGCGACCCGCACCTTCAGTCCCACGTCGGGCGCCTCGAGCATCTGGCCGTTGCCGAGGTAGAGCGTCACGTGCTGGCTGCCGCCCGGGCCGTAGAAGATGACGTCGCCGCGGCGCATCTGCGCGGCCGGGATCTTGCGGCCCATGTTGTATTGA
Organism: uncultured Actinomycetota bacterium; assembly: GCA_963767765.1. Classification (GTDB taxonomy): domain Bacteria; phylum Actinomycetota; class Actinomycetes; order Mycobacteriales; family Mycobacteriaceae; genus Mycobacterium. The sequence goes on from CAVYEX010000001.1 coordinate 607,272, forward strand.
GAGCCCGAGTAGTGCGGCAACTTGATGCCCACCCCGGCGAACGAATACAGGATCAGCCCCGAGCAGTCGAAGCCGACGGTGCCCGAACCCGAGTCGATGCCGTTGCTGGGACCGGCGGCATTGCCACCGCCCCAGGAATACGGCACTCCGATCTGCGACATGCCCCGACGGATCACGTATTCGGAGGCTTGCCGGCCGTAGACCCGCGGAATGCGGCCGTTGGTGATGCCCGGATCTGGCGCGTCCGGCTTGATCAGGCCCACGGATTGCAGGAATTTGCGCCCCATATTGGCGGTGACCTGCGACGACGTGGCGGTGATGCCCAGCACTTGGTTGATGACCGCGACCGGGTCACCGGGAACGTTGGCGCTGGGCACCTGAGGCAGAGTCGGATCCCACTCGCCGTCCCAGAGGGCGGGGCCGCGTTGGGGGCCGGTTGCCGACCCGGGGGCCCCCGGATCCCAGCGGTCACCCGACATCGGCGCCGCGTGCGGGCCGGCGGCCGGCGCCGACCAGTTACGCGTCGCCTCGAGCCTGGCCTGCGCCGCATTGCGTTGCGCCGCCAGTCGACCGACGTCGGCCTGCTGCTCGCCGAATTTGCGTTTGGCGGCGGCGAGCGTCGCCACCGCGGTGTCCTGGCTGGACTAGCGCGTCGGCGGCGGCCCGGTCCGCCTTCCGCTTGGCGAGCCGTGCCGCCGATTCCTTGTTGACTTGTTCGGTCCGGCTTCGCTGCAGGTTTGCCATGACCTGCTCGCTGCTGGCGGCCAGAGCGCGGCTCGCGCCGGCGGTGGAGATGAGGTCGTTGGGGTTTGCGGCTGTCAGGTAACCGGCTGACGGGCCGTTGACGTAGGCCGCTGCGGCGAAGGTGTCGAACCGCTGCTGGGCCGCGGCGATCGCGGCGTTGGCATCCCGGACGCCTTGCTGGCTGACCTCCACGTCGTGCTGCGCGGCGGCGGCGTTGTCCCGCGCGGTCTGGACGTCGACCAGAGCTTTGTTGACACTCTCCTGCTGCGTCTCAATGGCGGCGCGCAGGTCCTGCAGCTGCTGGTTGGCCTGTGCCACTTCGGCAATCAGCGCCGCCAAGGTCTCTGCGCCGGGGTCGGCGGCGGCCGGTGCGGGCGACAGTCCCGGGGCGCACAGCAGCATCACCGCACTGAGCAGGGCCGACGCCACGGTGCGGTGGCGGCGCCCGGCCAGGCGGAAACACGAGCCGCGATAGGTGCGTCTCATCTCGACTCAGGTCTCCTATGGCCGCATACGGACGAACGGCGCCAGCCATTCCAAGCGCCAATTCAACTCGAGTAACATTTGCACCGTACGTCACATTCGACGCTATAGAAACTTTCGTCACAAAGACAGCCGCGTATGTTTGCTGTTCGTGACGAAATGGTGACCTGAAAGGCCGTTTTAACAGGCCCACCCGCGGGGCCGGCGAGTCAGCGTTCGGCGGGTGTGTCGACGCCGTCGCCGGCTGTGGCGCTGGCGGACGAAGCCTGGCTCTTGGCACGCACCTGCAGGATTCGCGTTCCGACCGCGGCCGCGAGCACTGCAATCAACAGCACAATGGTGAATGCGGTCCACGGAAATTGGGGCGTGTTGAGTTCGTGCAGAAAGTTCTGCGCCGAGAGCACCGCATTACCGGTCTTCGCATTGTCTTCGCCGTTTTCCAGCGTTGCCCGGGGGAATCGCATGCTGTAGGACCCGACGAACGAGGGGCTGAGCACCAGCACGGTGGCATCCGGGTAAGTCGAACCCACCACGGTCGCGACATCTCTGAGCGGCGGATCGTTCGGTGGATTGTGGTTGAGCACGACGATCTTCAGGTCGATGCCGTCCTTGGCGGCTTCGCCGACCACCTGGCGCAACGCCGGTACCACGGCGGGCGGCGCGAAGATGCCGTCGGCGGCGACCGTAGCTTTGACGATCGCCATGCACTGGTCCGGCGGAGCTGAGAGGTCCAGACCGACGGCGCCACAGACCTCGCGGGGGATGTACAGCGGCGGCTGCGGGGCGGTCACGGTGCAAGACGGTACGCGACCGCCGCGCGGGGTCGATGATGGCCCGCACACCTGTCGCGTAACGGAAGCCGGGCTTGCGGTTCGTTCACATCTACGGACCCTGGCTTCTGTTTCGCGCGCGTCGCGACGGTGCCACGAGTCCGAACCCACGCCAACCTGGCTTTGCAGGACAAGCGTACTGTTAGGGTGATCGAAGCACTATCGGCGACAATTAAATTCTGGGAGTTGATGTGAGCAGCCACGAGTCGGTGAATTCCTACGGAGCCCGCGACACCCTCGCCGTCGGCGACACCAGCTACCAGATCTATCGCCTGGACGCGGTGCGCGGTATCGACAAGTTGCCCTACAGCCTGAAGATCCTGGCCGAGAACCTGCTGCGCAACGAGGACGGCCGGAACATCACCGCCGATCACATCGAAGCGCTCGCCCAGTGGGATCCGAAGGCCGATCCCAGTATCGAGATCCAGTACACCCCGGCGCGCGTGGTGATGCAGGACTTCACCGGGGTGCCGTGCATCGTCGACCTGGCCACCATGCGAGAGGCGATCGCCGACCTCGGCGGCGATCCCGACAAGGTGAACCCTTTGGCGCCGGCCGATCTGGTGATCGACCACTCGGTGATCGCTGACCTGTTCGGTCGGGCCGACGCCTTCGAGCGCAATGTCGAGATCGAGTATCAGCGCAATGGCGAGCGGTACCAGTTCCTGCGCTGGGGGCAGGGCGCTTTCCGCCGTTTCAAGGTAGTTCCGCCGGGCACCGGCATCGTGCACCAGGTCAACATCGAGTATCTGGCCCAGGTCGTCATGCAGCGCGACGGGGTGGCCTACCCCGACACCTGTGTGGGGACCGACTCACACACCACGATGGTCAACGGCCTCGGCGTGCTGGGGTGGGGCGTCGGGGGCATCGAGGCCGAGGCGGCGATGCTGGGCCAGCCGGTGTCCATGCTGATACCGCGGGTGGTCGGGTTCAAGCTCACCGGAGGTATCCAGCCAGGCGTCACCGCCACCGACGTCGTGCTCACCGTCACCGAGATGCTGCGCAGGCACGGGGTGGTGGGCAAGTTCGTCGAATTCTATGGCGAGGGCGTTGCCGAGGTGCCGTTGGCCAACCGCGCCACCCTGGGCAACATGAGTCCCGAATTCGGCTCCACCGCAGCGATTTTCCCGATCGACCAGGAAACTCTTCACTACTTGAGGTTCACCGGGCGTGCCGACGAACAGCTGGCCCTGGTCGAAACCTACGCCAAAGAGCAGGGCTTGTGGCACGACCCGTCTCACGAACCGGAGTTCTCCGAGTACCTGGAACTCGATCTGTCCGACGTGGTGCCCTCGATCGCGGGCCCGAAGCGTCCGCAGGACCGAATTGCGTTGTCGGATGCCAAATCCACCTTCCGCGAACAGATTCCCAACTACGTCGCCGACGATCCGGACAAAACGGAGTACTCGAAGCTCGACGAGGCGGTCGACGAGACCTTTCCGGCCAGCGACCCGGCGTCGCTGTCCGCCGACGATTTCGGTGCTGCCCCCGTCAATTCGGCCGCCGCTCATGCAAACGGGCGGGTGAGCAACCCGGTCACGGTCCACTCGGAGGAGTTCGGTGAGTTCGTCCTCGACCACGGCGCGGTGGTGATCGCCGCCGTGACGTCCTGCACCAACACCTCCAATCCGGAGGTGATGCTGGGCGCGGCCTTGCTCGCCCGCAACGCCGTCGAGAAGGGACTGGCCAGCAAACCATGGGTCAAGACGTCGATGGCACCGGGCAGCCAGGTGGTCAGCGACTACTACGACAAAGCCGGGCTGTGGCCGTATTTGGAGAAGCTGGGCTTCTACCTCGTCGGCTACGGCTGCACGACCTGCATCGGTAACTCCGGCCCGTTGCCCGACGAAATCTCCAAGGCGATCAACGACAACGATCTCTCGGTCGCCGCGGTGTTGTCCGGCAACCGCAACTTCGAAGGCCGCATCAACCCCGACGTCAAGATGAACTACCTGGCGTCACCGCCGCTGGTGGTCGCCTACGCGCTGGCCGGCACCATGGACTTCGACTTCGGCTCCGAGCCGCTGGGTACAGATAAAGAAGGCAAGGATGTCCTTTTGCGCGACATCTGGCCGTCACAGAAAGACGTGTCCGACACCATCGCGTCGGCGATCAACCAGGAGATGTTCACCAAGAACTACGCCGACGTGTTCAAAGGCGACGAGCGCTGGCGCAATCTGCCCACCCCCAGCGGCAACACGTTCGAGTGGAACGAACAGTCGACGTATGTGCGTAAACCGCCGTACTTCGACGTGATGACCGCAGACCCGGAGCCGGTCAGCGACATTGCGCAAGCTCGGGTGCTTGCCCGACTCGGGGACTCGGTGACTACCGATCACATCTCACCCGCCGGCAGCATCAAGCCGGGCACCCCCGCGGCTCAGTATCTCGACGAGCACGGCGTGCAGCGGAAGAACTACAACTCCTACGGGTCGCGACGCGGCAACCACGAGGTGATGATTCGCGGCACCTTCGCCAACATACGGTTGCGCAACCAATTGCTCGACGACGTCGCCGGCGGCTACACCCGCGACTTCACCCAGCAGGACGCGCCGCAGGCGTTTATCTACGACGCGGCGCAAAATTATGCGGCACAGGGTGTTCCGCTGGTGGTGCTGGGCGGAAAAGAGTACGGGTCGGGCTCGTCGCGAGACTGGGCAGCCAAAGGCACGCGGCTGCTGGGCGTGCGGGCGGTGATCGCCGAGTCCTTCGAGCGGATCCACCGCTCCAATCTGATTGGCATGGGTGTGATTCCGTTGCAATTCCCCGAGGGTCAGTCCACGGAGTCGCTGGGACTCGATGGCACCGAGGTGTTCGACATCACCGGGATCGAAGCGCTCAACGACGGCAAGACGCCGAAGACGGTGCACGTCAAGGCAGCCCGAGAAGGCGGGGACGACGTCGAGTTCGACGCGGTGGTGCGTATCGACACGCCCGGCGAGGCTGATTACTTCCGCAACGGCGGCATCCTGCAGTTCGTGCTGCGCAACATGCTGAAGTCGGGCTCGTGACGATCGCAAGCGCGGCGCAGCCGAGCGCAGCGGGTCGGCACCCGAGCTTCTAGCGGGCAGACGTGCCCAAGGTGAGCGAGGACCATCTGGCGGCTCGTCGCCGCCAAATCCTGGACGGCGCACGCCGGTGTTTCGCCGAATTCGGCTACGAGAACGCGACGGTGCGGCGGCTGGAGAAGGCTGTCGGCTTGTCGCGCGGTGCGATCTTTCACCACTTCCGCGACAAGGACACCCTGTTCTTCGAGCTGGCTCACGAGGACGCCGAGCGGATGGCGGCCGTCGCGTCGCGAGAAGGTCTGATCCAGGTGATGCGCGACCTGCTGGCAGCCCCGGGAGAATTCGACTGGCTCGCAACCAGGTTGGAGATCGCCCGGAAGCTGCGCAACGATCCCGCTTTCAGTCGAGGGTGGCGGGAACGCTCGGCGGAGTTGACGGCGGCGACGACGGGACGGCTGCGTCGCCAGAAGCAGGCCGGGAAGGTACGCGACGACGTTCCCGGCGAGGTGTTGCAGTGCTATCTGGATCTGGTGCTCGACGGGCTGGTGGCTCGGCTTGCGTCCGGTGACGACCCGCAACGACTCGGCGCCGTGCTGGATCTGGTGGAAGGGTCGGTGCGCCATCCGTAGCAGCAAGCGGCTGCTGATCGCCGCCGTGCTGATGGTGTCCGGTGCTGCGCTGGTGGCGTGTAGCGGGCCCACCCGGATGGCCAAGTCTCCGTCGGCCGTGGCTGCGCCGGCGGCGCCGGCGTCGTGGACGGACGACCCGGTCTCATTTCCGGTGGCCAACATGACGGTGTACGGCACGTTCCGCCACCCGATCGGATCACGTGGGCCGGTGCCCGCAGCGCTGTTGATCGCCGGCAGTGGGCCGACCGACCGCAACGGCGACACGCCTCTCATCCCCGGTGACATCGGCACGCTGAAGAACATGGCGCACGTTCTCTCCGATGACGGAGTGGCCAGCCTTCGTTACGACAAGCTAGGTACCGGTCAGACCGGCTTCGGCTCCTACACCGATCCGGCCACCGTGGATCTGGCCGCCTTTCGGGACGAGGCGAACGCTGCCCTCACCTTCTTGGCCAGCCAGACCGGCGTCGACCGCGATCGTCTGATGGTGTTCGGCCACAGCGAAGGTGCCCTGTACGCGCTGCTGCTTGCCACCGCCTCCCCCGGGACGGTGGCGCCGGTGCATGCCCTCGGCCTGGTGGAGCCGGCGAGCCGGCGCATCCTCGACCAAGTATCCGAACAAGCTCACGCCCAGGCGGACACCGCTGTGCAGGCCGGACGACTGAGCGCCGCACAAGCCGCCCAGAGCACGGCGGCGATCGATGCCGCCATCGCCCAGTTCCGCGCGACCGGGCAAGTTCCGCCCGACGAGCCGTCGGGGCTGAGGCCCATCATCAATTCCGCCAACGCTCGTTTTCTTTTTCAAGAAGACGCGGTCGACCCGGCCGGGGTGGCCGCGCAGCTGCCCCGCGGCACACCGGTGCTGGTCACCTGCAGCGACGCCGACATCCAGGTCACCTGTCAGGATGTGGACCAGCTGATGCCCGGCCTCACCAGCGCCGGCACCCGAATCGACTACGTGCACCTGACCGGCGTCGACCACGCACTGAAAGAGGACGCCAGCAGAACACCAGCGAATTATGCTCAGCCGCTGCCGTTTTCGACCCAGCTCAGTAGCGCGCTGGCGTCGTTCGTCGCATCATGATCGCGGCGGGTGTGCGTTACCTCTGCCGATGCATGTAGTCCCACGCGTCGTTCGACCCGTCGGGAGGCGGTACGTGGTTTCCCGCGTCGTCCTCGCAGCTCTTGTACACGCCCGGCGCCGATCCCCACGGACCGGGTTCGTAAGCGACCTGGTCGCAATGGATGCCGTTGGCCGCGGCCGGCGCCGGCTGGATGGCCGACAGCGCTGAAGCGCCGCACACCAGGAATGCGGCCGCTGCCACACCGCAACCGATCCGCCCCAGCGGTGTCCGATCAGACATGTGATCCCCCCTTGTTGAATACATTTCAGCTAGTCTCCGCCTCTCCCCCGCGGGCGTGCACCGGGGGTACCGACGCCGTCGGAATGTGTGCGAAAACACGCACGCCCGCGCAGGGTGACGCGTTACCGCGCGGAGCGGGTGCGGTGGTTGGGGCCGCCGCGGCTGCGCATCGGCGTGCCCGATTCACGCAGCATGCTGTGAATTACCCCGTACGACTTTCCCGTCGACGCCACCAGGGTGCGAATGCTCGCCCCGCGTTCGTAGGCGCTGCGCAACTCGCTGAGCAGTTGATCTCGCGTCGTGTTTGTTCGGTTCATCGGCGCCTCCGCGTGGTGGCCAGGACAAGCTCAGCCTAGGAAGCCACTACCGGCAGCGGGGTGGTTTGACCGAATCCTCTGTGAGAGATGTCAGGCCAGCTCGATCAGATCGCGATAGTCCTCAGACCAGTGATCCTCGGTGCCGTCCGGCAGCAAGACGACGCGCTGCGGATCGAGCGCCTCGGCGGCACCCGGGTCATGCGTCACCAGTACCACTGCGCCGACGTAGCTGCGCAGCGCGTCCAGCACCTGCTCACGGGATGCGGGATCGAGGTTGTTGGTCGGCTCGTCGAGCAGCAGCACGTTGGCCGTCGATGCCACCAGTCCTGCCAACGCCAATCGGGTCTTCTCACCGCCGGACAGTGTTCCGGCCAGCTGGTCGAGTTGGGGGCCGCTGAACATGAAAGCCCCCAGCAGCCCCCGCAGATCCTGTTCGCCGGAGTCCGGCGCGGCATGCCGGATGTTCTGCCACACCGTCGCATGGTCGTCCAGGGTGTCGTGCTCTTGCGCGAAATAGCCCACTTTCAAACCGTGCCCGGGATGCAGCGCCCCGGCGTCCGGCGTCTCCACACCGGCCAGCAGCCGCAGCAGCGTCGTCTTGCCCGCGCCGTTGAGCCCCAGCACCACCACCCGGGATCCGCGGTCGATGGCCAGATCGACACCGGTGAACACTTCCAGCGATCCATACGTTTTGGTCAGCCCGGTGGCGACCAGCGGTGTGCGGCCGCAGGCAGCCGGAACGGGAAATTTGATTCGGGCTACCTTGTCGGCCACCCGCTCCTCGTCGAGTGCGGCCATCATCCGTTCGGCACGTCGCAACATGTTCTGCGCGGCAACAGCTTTGGTGGCCTTGGCACCCAGCTTGGCGGCTTGTGACCGTAGCGCGGCGGCCTTGCGCTCGGCGTTGGCGCGTTCGCGGCGGCGGCGCTGCTCGTCGGTGGCGCGGGCGTCGAGATACTTATGCCAGCCCATGTTGTAGATGTCGACCTCACCGCGCACGGCGTCGAGAAACCACACCCGGTTGACGACGTCGGCCAGCAAGTCGACATTGTGGCTGATCACCACCAGCCCGCCGCTGTGTGTGCGCAGGAAGTCCCGTAGCCAGCTCAGCGAGTCGGCGTCGAGGTGGTTGGTCGGCTCGTCGAGCAGCAGGGTGGGCGCCGACCCGGCGCCGGTGTCGGAAGCCGCGAACAAAATCCGCGCCAACTCGACTCGCCGGCGCTGGCCGCCGGACAGCGTGCGAAGGGGCTGGTTGAGCACCCGTTCGGGCAGCCCGAGGCTGACGCAGATGCGGCTGGCTTCGCTTTCGGCGCGGTATCCCCCCAATGCGGCGAAGCGTTCCTCGAGTTGGCCGTAGCGCCGGATCGCGCTGTCGCGCGCGGCGTCGTCTGCGACTTCGGCCATCAACGCCTGCTGCTTTTCCAGGTCGGTGAGCAGTGTGTCCAGTCCCCGGGCCGAGAGCACCCGGTCCCGCGCGAGCAAGTCCAGGTCGCCCTCTTTGGGGTCTTGGGGCAGGTAGCCGATCTGCCCGGTCCGGGTCACCAAGCCGGCGTAGGGTTCGCTCTCCCCCGCCAGGATGCGCAGGGTGGTGGTCTTGCCGGCCCCGTTGCGGCCGACCAGCCCGATACGGTCGCCGGCCTGCACCCGCAGCGCGGGCCCGTCCGCGGCGAGCAGCGTGCGCGCACCAGCGCGGACCTCGAGGTCCGTTGCCGTGATCACGTCACTCTCCTAGGGAAGCTCGGGCCCGCCGGGCTAGTTATCGTCGGTGAACACCGGCGGCCGCTTCTCGGCGCGCGCGGCGACCGCCTCTTCGAAATTGGCGGTGAGCAGACGAACGAAAAGCTGTCCCAGGCCTTCGGCCTGCATATGCCCTTCCAGGTTAGCCGCGTCCAGGCCACTCCACAGTGTGCGCTTGGTCAACTCGACACCCGGGCGGGAGAACGATGCGATCCGCTCGGCCAGCACGTAGCAGGTGTCGAGCAGCTGCTCGTCGGGGACGCGGTAGGACACCAGCCCGATGCGCTCGGCTTCCTCGGCGTCGACGTCACGTCCGGTGAGCATCAGTTCGAACGCCCGCGAGGAACCGATCGCGCGCGGCAGCAGGTAACTCAGTCCCAGCTCACTGGCGGTGAGCCCATTGTTGATGCCGGCCGCCCGAAAGTAGGCGGTGGTCGAGGCGACCCGAATGTCGGCGGCCAGCGCCAGGCACAGCCCGCCGCCGATCGCCGCGCCGTTGACCGCCGCGATCACCGGTTGGTGCAGCCGGCGCACCCCCAGGATGACGTCGTCGAGCAGCTCCATCGAGCGCAGCGCGTAGGTGGGCCGCGTCAAGTCCTCGACGTGGGGCACCTGCCCCGCCGACTTGTGATCGGCGCCCGACGAGAAGCCTCTGCCCGCGCCGGTCAGCACGACCACCCGCACGGAGTTGTCGTAGGTGATGTCCTGCAGGGCATCTTTCAGCGGAACCATGACGTCGAACGCCATGGAATTCATCCGTTCGGGCCGGTTCAGGGTAATCAGCGCGACCTCGGGTCGCGGGCGATCGACGAGGATGTAGCTCACGAACCTGCACGCTATCGCGTGCTTGTCAGGCCTGGTCGGGTTCACCCTGCGCCGCGATGGCGGCATCGACGTCGAAGCCTTTGACCTGTTGCACCAGATCTTCCAGCGCGGCCGGCGGCAGGGCGCCGGCTTGGTTGAAGACCAGCTTGCCCTTTTTGAAGGCCATCAGCGTGGGAATCGAGCGGATCTGTGCGGCGGCGGCCAGTTGCTGCTCTGCTTCGGTGTCGACCTTGGCGTAGACGACGTCGGGGTGCTTCTCGGACGAGGCTTGGAACGTCGGCGCGAAGGCGCGGCAGGGCCCGCACCAGGACGCCCAGAAATCGACCAGCACGATGTCGTTGCCGTTGATGGTGTCGTTGAACTGCTCAGCAGTGAGGTCTCGGGTAGTCACCTCCGGCCTAACGCGCTCTACTGCCGTGATGTTCCCGCGCCCAGCGCCGAGGCGCCCTCGACGCCGTCGGGGCTTTGACCAGGCACCCTACGCCTTCGTTGCCGTAGGCTACGGTTTCGTCAGCGTAAGTTACGGTTGCGTACCCCTTTCCCGGTCCGACACACTGCGTTCACGTTTTGCCGTGTGAAGGGAAAAGCGTTGGGGCACTACATCGCCAATGTTCGCGACATCGAGTTCAACCTATTCGAGGTACTCGACATCGGGGCGGTTCTCGGCTCGGGCCGCTACCGCGATCTCGACGTCGACACGGTGCGAACCATGCTCGACGAAGCCGCGCGGTTGGCCGAAGGGCCCGTCGCCGAATCGTTCGCCGAGGCCGACCGCAATCCACCGGTTTTCGATACCGAACGCCACACCATCGAGGTGCCCGCCGAATTGGCGAAGTCGGTGCAGGCGGTCAAAGAGGCCCAATGGTGGCGCGTCGGTCTGGCCGAAGAAATCGGCGGAGTCGCTGCTCCCCCTCCACTGACGTGGGCGATCAACGAGATGGTGCACTGCGCCAACCCGTCCGCGGGTTTCTACAGCATGGGACCGGCGTTGGCCAACGCGTTGTACCTGGAGGGCAACGAAGATCAGAAACGCTGGGCTGCAATGGGTTTGGAGCGTGGCTGGGCGGCCACCATGGTTCTCACCGAGGCCGACGCCGGTTCCGACGTGGGGGCGGGCCGCACCAAGGCCTTCGCGCAGCCGGACGGCACCTGGCACATCGAGGGCGTCAAGCGGTTCATCTCCGGTGGCGACGTGGGTGATACCGCCGAGAACATCTTCCATCTCGTCCTCGCCCGGCCCGAGGGCGCCGGTCCGGGCACCAAGGGCCTCAGCCTGTTTTATGTACCCAAGTACCTCTTCGACCCGGACACGCTCGAAATCGGGTCGCGCAACGGTGTTTTCGCTACCGCCTTAGAGCACAAGATGGGCCTCAAGGCGTCCCCGACCTGCGAGCTGACGTTCGGCGCACACGGTACGCCGGCCGTCGGCTACCTGGTTGGCGACATACACAACGGGATCGCGCAGATGTTCACCGTCATCGAGCACGCCCGCATGACAGTGGGCGTCAAAGCCGCCGGCACGCTCTCCACCGGATACCTCAACGCATTGGCTTTCGCCAAAGAGCGCGTGCAGGGCGCCGACTTGACGGAGATGACCAATAAGACCGCGCCACGGGTGACGATCATCCATCACCCCGACGTGCGCCGGAGCCTGATGACCCAGAAGGCTTATGCCGAGGGGTTGCGCGCGCTGTACCTGTATGCCGCAGCGCACCAAGACCATCACGTGGCCCAGCACGTGTCGGGGGCTGATCCCGGCATGTCAGAGCGCGTCAACGACCTGATGTTGCCGGTGGTCAAAGGCGTGAGCTCCGAGCGGGCTTACGAGATGCTGGGCGAGTCGCTGCAAACGCTCGGCGGCTCGGGCTATCTGATGGACTATCCCATCGAGCAATACCTGCGGGATGCCCGAATCGACTCACTGTATGAGGGCACCACCGCGATCCAGGCGCTGGACTTCCTGTTCCGCAAAGTGATTCGTGACCGCGGCGCCGCGCTGGGCCATGTCGCATCACAGATCAGCCAGACCATCGACACGTGTCACGAAGCGTTCCGTCATGTCGCCGAGCTGCTGCGTACGGCTCTGGGCGACGTTCAGGCGATGGCGGGGGCATTGACCGGCTACCTGATGGCCGCCGCCCAACAGCCCACCGAGATCTACAAAGTCGGTCTCGGCTCGGTGCGTTTCCTGCTGGCCGTCGGCGACCTGCTGATCGGCTGGCGGCTGCTGATGCAAGCCGAGGTGGCGTACGTGGCGCTCACCTCGTCGACACCGCAGAAACAGCCGTTCTACCAAGGCAAGATCGCCACCGCGGCATTCTTCGCCAAGAATGTGCTGCCGAACCTGACCGCGCAACGGCGCGTCATCGAGGCTCTCGACGACGACATCATGCACCTCGCCGAGGCGGCGTTCTGATTGCATGCGCCGGCACGTCACAGCACGCTCACACTGAGCCGGCAGCCGATACCCAGCTGGATTGTCGAGTTGAACGCACGATGGCGGGTAACCGGCTAGGTAATGAATCCTGCCCGGCTCATACCGCTTCGGTGGTTGATTATTCCGGTCGCCCTGGCGACCGGGATCTCGGTGGGCGCCTGCGGCTCGGATGACCACAATGCCGCAGCACCGAGCAGCTCGGCTCGCCCGACCAGCTCCTCGCCACCTGCGCCGCCGTCACCACCGCCGGCGCCGCCGCCGGCCCCGGACCACATCGAAGGAATGATCACCGCGGTGTCCGGCAGCACCATCGATCTCCGGTTACGTCAAGGCACCGGCTCGGTCGACGTCACTCCGTCGACGAAGGTTGTCGAGTCCAGCCCGGCACAGTTGAGTGACGTCACACCCGCCAGCTGCATCGCCGTGTTGCCCGCCCCCGGCAGCACTCCCGCGCAGGTCATCGCCCAGACCGTTATTGTCAGCTCCGCCGTCGAAGGCAAATGCCTGCCGCCGGTCATTCCCAGCGGCGCCGCGCCGCCGGCAGCTCCGTCCGGTCCGCCGGCGGCGAATTCGGGCGTCCAAGGCAAGGTTGACACCGTTTCGGGTAACACGATCACCATTGCGCCAGAGGCCAATGGCAACACCCGGACAAACGTCGGCGTCACCGACAGCACCGGCTACACCAAGCAGGCCGACACCGACACCGAGGCGCTCACGAACGGACGATGCCTGTCGGCCGACGGCGCCAAGAACGACGGCGGCGTGATTCAGGCCGCGACGATCGATTTGCAACCCTGCCCACCGATGGGCGGCCGCCCGCACCACCACCTCCCGCCGATTCCGCACATACCGTTGCCGCACCGCCACCGGTAGCGGAACTAGTCGGGCGCGACCGGAAGTCCCGGACACACTACGATGTAGTCGATGTGTGGTGACACCCACGTGCGCCAGTCGGCGTGGCGCATGTTCTCGGCCAACTTGTCGCACAGAATTCTTGACCACTCCGCAGCGGGCGGCGCAGGCCAGAGCCGCACTGTGTGGTCTTGGCTCCCGGAGACGATGCGCTGTCCATCGGGGCTGAACGCCACACTGGAGACATCATCGTTGTGGCCGGTGAGCGGCGGCCCGATCTCCTGGCCGGTGTCGGCGTTCCACAACCGCAGCACGAAGTCGTTGCTGCCGGAGACGATACGCTGGCCGTCGGGGCTGAACGCTGTACTCCACACCTCAGATGTGTGGCCGATCAGCGGCTGACCGATTTGCTGGCCGGTGTCGGCGTTCCACAGCCGCAGGTCGTTGTCGGCGCTGCCGGAGACGACGCGCCGCCCGTCTGGGCTGAACGCCACACTGTTCACCGCGGCGGTGTGGCCGGCGAGCGGGGCGCCAAGGGGTTCGCCGGTGTCGGCGTTCCACAGCTGCAGCGTGTGATCAGCACTGCCGGAAACGACGCGATGCCCGTCAGGACCGAACGCCACACTCCATACATAGCTCGTGTGGCCGGTGAGCGGCTGCCCGATTTGTCGGCCGGTGGCAGCGTCCCACAGCCGCACGGTGCGGTCTTCGCTGCCCGAAACGATGCGGTTCCCGTCGGAGCTGAACGCCACACTGGTCACCACGTCGTCGTGCCCGGTCACCGGGCCGCCGAGGGGTTGTCCGGTGTCGGCATTCCACAGCCGGAGCGTGTGATCGAGGCTTCCCGAGACGATGCGGCGTCCGTCCGGGCTGAACGCCACACTGGTCACGCCGTCGGCAGGGATAGGCGGCCCGAGCAGTCGGCGGGTATCGGGATTCCACAGCCGCAACGTGTTGTCGGCGCTGGCGGTGACGATGCGGCGCCCGTCGGGACTGAAGGCCACGCTGTTCACCCCGCCCAGGTGGCCGGCGAGCGGTTGGCTGCTGTCGGGGTCCCACACCCGCAGCGTCTTGTCGAGACTGGCGGAGACGATGCGATTCCCGTCGGGGCTGAAGGCCAGACCGTACACCGCGCCCTGGTGACCAGTTAGCGGCGCGCCAAGAGGCCGGCCGGTGCCCGCATCCCATGTCCGCAGCGAATTGTCTTGTCCACCGGAGACGATGCGCCGCCCGTCCGGACTGATGGCGACCCGGTACACCCTGTCGGTGTGGCCGGTGAGCGGGGCGCCGATGGGTTCACCGGTGCCGGCATCCCACAATCGCAGCGTGCGGTCGTCGCTGCCGGAAACGATGCGCGTGCCGTCGGGACTGAACGCCACACTCCGCACCGCGGCGTTGTGTCCGGTGATGGTGATGCTGGCGGGTTTGCCGCCGTCGAAGTCCCACAATCGCAGGCTGGTGTCAGCGCTGCCGGAGACGATCCGACGCCCGTCGGGGCTGAAGACCACACTGTTGACGGCGTCGGTGTGGCCGATCAGCGGGGTGCCGACGAGTTGACCGGTGTCGACGCCCCACTGCCGCACGGTGTTGTCGTCGCTGCCGGAGACGACGCGGCGCCCGTCGGGACTGAACGCCACACTGTTCACCCCGCCGGTGTGCCCGACGAACGGGGCGCCGAGAGGTTGGCCGGTGTCGGCGCTCCACAGCCGCAGCGTGCGGTCGTCACTGCCGGAGACGACGCGGCGCCCGTCGGGACTGAACGCCACACTGTTCACCGCGCCGGTGTGCCCGACGAACGGGGCGCCGAGAGGTTGGCCGGTGTGGGCGTCCCACAACCGCATCGTGTGATCAGCGCCGCCCGACACGATGCGGCGCCCATCGGGGCTGAACGCCACACTCAACACCGAGCCTGGGGTGGAGATGATCTTGAGGGTGTCCCGGCGCTCGATCACGCCGGCGAAAAGGGCTCCGGTGTCGGCGCCCGGCGCGATACGGGGGGCGGCGAGGATCTCCTGGATCGCCCGCTCATCACCTCCCGCCTGAAGACCGGCGAGGATGGCCTGTCCCTGCGACGTCAATTTCAGCGCGGTGGCGCCGTCACGTTGCCGAGCGGCTTCCCGTTGCTCGGCGACGGCCACCGATGCCGCGACGATGGCGATGATGGTCAGCACGATCAGCGCGGCAACGGCGGCTCTTCGTAGCCGGCGGAAGCGCCGCTGCTCGCGAAGATCGTCGCTGGTCAGCTGATCTTTGGGTTTGCCGTGGATGGGGGCGGCCAGCGCGGTGACTTTGTCCCGGAATGTCGGGGACCGGAAGTCCCACGGAGCATCGTCGCTGACGTCGATGTACAACGGCTCTGCCGGGAGTCTTCCGTGCTCGGTCAGCACGGGCGGAGCCGCGTCGGAGTGCTCGGCGTCGAACCGGACTTCCAGCGGGTCCCACTCCAGCCGGCCGCCGGCCATAACCAACATCAACTGCCCGCGCGGACAGTGTTCGAGCCAGTAGGTCACCTCTTCGTTGACCCAGTGCGATGCGGCGGCTTGGGGGGAAAGCACCACGATCAGGTAGCGGGACGCGTCCAGGGCGCTGGTGATTCTGGCCCACAAATCGGGGTTGGCTTCAAGATTGGTGGTGTCGCGAAACACTCGAAGAGCGCGCAGTTGACCCACCCGCCGGCCGATATGGTGCAGGCTTCGTTGAATAGCCGAAGCGACCTGCTGATCGCGATGGGCGTAGGACAGGAAGGCGTCGTACTCCATCGGTTTGCCCAGTGCAGGAACCGGCTGCTCGGGGGCCTGTGCTACCTCGGCCATACCCATCTCCAACCGCCGGCGATTGTCGTCCCAGCGCCCGCACTTGGCGTGCAGCTAAGTGTGTCACTCGGGCCGCGGGATTTCGTCGTGTTCACGCGGGCTGAGAGCAGCCGGGCAAGCGCCGCGAGTGCCGGGGCGCCCCCGGCGTGACCCGAAGCCCGGACACACCGGCCCCACTGGACGCGGACATAAGAGGGCTCTTCGGGAGCCTGTCTCAGGACACTCTGCGGAGACGCCTTTTCAACACGGCAACCCTGAGCAACTGAATGGTGAGGTTGACAGCGCCCAGCATCGGAAACAGCCCGATGTAGATGCGAAGTGAGTGCCTGCCATGCACCTCGATGCTTCCCAACACGTAGAAGCACCCGATAGTGAAGACGGCGGCGGGGATGGAGTACGCGAGCAGAGAGCCGCGGTCACGGATGACTTGTGCCGCGACATCCCGCTCGTCTTGAGACATCGGTTCGCCGCGACGCACTTTACCGAGGACTTTTTTGAAGCTTCCGATTTCCTCGCTTGCCGGAGTAGGTGCGCGACCCAAGAGCCGTCTTATGAAGACGAAAGCGCAAGCAGCGAAAACCAATTCGGCCACACCCGCCAGAATGATCAGTTCGCCCAGCAGGCTCACAACCCGTCACTCCCTGTGCGAACGAGTCGTGATTCGGCGAGGGGCGCAGGTGCGACCCGCCGTGTCGACTCTTCTTGCACCGCGGTCACCTCGCCTGTGACGGTGATCCGGAGATCACTGCGGCGTCTCCGTCCTCCCAGAGCAGCAGTTGGCGAACTGCGGGTCGTGAGGCGTAGGGGCGAAGCATGGAGCTGGCCGGTCGGGGCCGAACGCGTTGTGGCCACCAGAACCAGCGCCCGAGAAGCGCGGCGACCGACGGCGTCATAAAGGAACGGACGATGAGCGTGTCGAACAACAGCCCCAGCCCGATCGTCGTCCCGATCTGCCCCAACACCAGCAACGTGGCGAACACGAATGACGACATGGTGAGGGCAAACACCAGTCCCGCAGACGTCACCACCGCGCCGCTGCCGGCCATCGCGCGAATGATGCCGGTGTTCAGCCCGGCGTGAATCTCCTCTTTGAACCGCGAGATCAGCAGCAAGTTGTAGTCAGACCCCACCGCCAACAGGATGATGACGGACAGCGCCAGGCAGATCCAGTACAACTTGATTCCGAAGATGTCCTGCCACACCAGCACAGAGAGCCCGAAGGACGCACCCAACGACAGCGCCACTGTGCCCACGATGACGACCGCGGCGACCACACTGCGGGTGATGATCACCATGATCGCCAAGATCAGGCTCAGCGCCGAGATGGCGACGATCATCAAGTCGTAACGGGCGCCGTCGGCGATGTCTTTGTAGGTCGCCGCTGTGCCCGCAACGTAGATGTTGGAGTCCCCCAGCGGTGTGTTCTTCACCGCCTGTTTCGCCGCGTTGGTGATCGGGTCGATATGTGAAATGCCTTCGGGAGTCGCAGGGTCGCCTTCGTGGGTGATGATCATGCGCGCGGCTTTACCGTCGGAGGAGAGAAACAATTTCTCGCCTCGCTGGAATTCGGGGTTGTCGAACGCCTCGGGCGGCAGGAAGAAGGAATCATCGTTTTTGGCGGCGTCATATGCCTGCCCCAAAGCTGAAGCAGTATCCGTGCTTGCCCTGGTCTGAGCGTTGATCCCGAAATTGGTGGCGAAATTGCTGAGCGTCAACCTCAGGTTTTTCTCCTGGTCGGCGATTTGTGGTGGCAGCAGCTTCACCAGCTTCTGCTGACCTGCGTCCAACTTGTCCAGACTTGCGGTCAGTTTGACGAATTGCTCACTCAGCCGGTCGATACCGTCGAGAGCGTCGAAGATAGACCTGAGCGCAAAGCAGGCGGGAATGTCATAGCAGTGCTTCTCCCAGTAGAAGTAGCTGCGAATCGGCCGGAAGAAGTCGTCGAAGTTGGCGATCTCGTCGCGCAGGTCGTTGATGATGGCGACGGTGTCGTGGAAGCCTTGGGTCTCCTCGTCCGTCGAAGCGGCCAGTTCCTTTTGCAGTGCGTACTGCCGGTTCAAGATGCTGATGGTGTCCGTGAGGGTGTCGGCCTGCTTGCGAATGTCTTCGGCGCGGTCTTTCTGGTATTGCAGGTTTTCGATGTTCCCGATGCTGCCGGCGCTGATCTGGAAGGCCAGCGACGTGTGCTCGAGCGGAGTGCCCAACGGCCTGGTTATGGACTGCACCTGGGCGATCCCGGGTAGATGAGCAATGGCTTTTGCGACTCTCTCCAGGTTGATCATGTCGGCCGGATTGCGCATGTCGTGGTCGGTCTCGACCATCAGCAGTTCCGGATTCAGGCGGGCTTGCGAGAAGTGCCGCTCCGCGGCCGCGTAGCCGACGTTGGCCGGGGCGCTGGCCGGGATGTAGGACCGCGCGTCGTAGTCCGTTTTGTAGCCCGGTAGGGCGAGAAGACCGATCAGCGCAATACCGGTCGCCACCACCAGGACGGGCCCGGGCCAGCGCACGATCGCGGTGCCGATGCGCCGCCAGCCCCGCGTCGCCATCCGGCGCTTGGGGTCGAGCAGTCCGAAGAGACTGGCGACGGTGATCACAGCCGGGGTCAAAGTGAGCGCCGCCGCCAACGCGACCCCGATGCCGATCGCGGCGGGAATACCCAGGCTCTGAAAGTAATTCAGCCGGGTGAAACGAAGGCACAACACCGCTCCGGCAATGGTGAGGCCCGAACCCAACACCACGTGCGTGGTGCCGCGGTACATGGTGTAGTAAGCGCTTTGCCGGTCATGCCCCTCCTGGCGCGCCTCGTGATAGCGGCCGACGAAGAAGATGGCGTAATCGGTGCCGGCGGCGATGACGAGCAGCGTGAGGAGATTCGTGGCGTATGTCGACAGGCCGATCAATCCGGCATTGCCCAAGAAAGCGACGATCCCTCGGGCCGCGGCCATTTCGATGATGACGGTGACCAGCACGAAGATCGCGGTGACCGACCGGTAGACCCACAACAGCATTCCCAGAATCACCAAGACAGTGATGACGGTGACCTTGAAAATGCCTTTACTACCTACTTCGAACTGATCGGTGACCAGCGGCGCCGCGCCGGTCACATACGCCTTCACCCCCTCAGGCGGATGCGTATGTGCCACGATCTCGCGGGTGGCGTTGACGGACTCGTTGGCCAACTCGTCGCCCTGGTTACCGGCGAGGTAGACCTGCACGTAGGCGGCTTTACCGTCTTTGCTCTGAGAGCCGGCCGCTGTCAGGGGATCTCCCCAGAAGTTCTGCACGTGCTCGACATGCTTGGTGTCATGTTCGAGCTTGCCCACCAGCGCGTCATAGAACCGGTGCGCGTCGTCACCGAGAGGCTTGTCGCCCTCGAGAACGATCATGGCGGAACTGTCGGAGTCGAATTCGTGAAAGACCTTGCCGATGTGCTGCATGGCCCGAAAGGACGGCGCGTCCGGCGTGTTCAGCGAGACGTTGTGCGCCTTCGCCACGTCCTCGAGGTTGGGCACCACGATGTTCGACAGTGCCGCCATTCCCACCCACACCAGCAGGATCGGCACGCAGAGCCGGCGGATCGCGCCCGCCAGCACAGGGCGCGGGGCATTGTCTTCGTTGTCGTGGCTCATGCCGACTTGACCAGGCAGAAAGTGTAGGCGTTCACTTCGTTGACGATTCTCTGGTCCTTCACCTGGCCGTCGACCTTGATGCGACAGCCGAGCGAATCGCTATTGCCCTGCGCCACAAGGTTCGTGAAGGCGCCAGGTTGTGTTGTCACCATGGTCAGCGACCACGGCAGGGCCGCATTCGACACTTGCTGCGGCTGCACGTTGATATCGACGTAATTGATCGTCGCCGTCGCCTTCGGGTCGCCGAAGACCTCGAGCGTGATGCGCTTGGGACTGAAAGGTTCGGTCTGGTCGGAAAGGCCGCCGCCGGCTGACGGGTTGTAGTGCGATCCGAAGACCCCGTGCAGTCGATACACGCAGAAACCCGCGACAGCCGCTACCCCGATGACAAAGAGGACTGTCCACCAACGCCTGACCGCACTGGCCAACGAAAACCTTGCCTTTCCTAGATCCTGGCTTCTCGGCGACGTCCGCGCTACAGTTGGACGCATGAGGAATTCTGCGGGCGTGGAATTCTGATGTCAAGGGGCGAGGCGAACCTCATGTCCCGGCGAAGCCACTCCGGGCGACGGCCGGGACCTACCACTACGAAGTGGGCGATCGAGGACAGCGCTCGTAAGCTGTTCGCCGAGCTGGGCTATGACCGCACCTCTGTTCGGCAGGTCGCCAGGTGCGCCGGCGTGGACCCCGGACTGGTGACCTACTTCTTCCGCAGCAAATGGGAATTGTTCCTGGCCGTTGTCGAACTACCGGTGGACCCGGCTGTGCTCATCGACTCGGTGGTCTCCGGTGACCAGGCCACAGCCGGTCTTCGGCTCGCTACCGCCATGATCGACATCCTCGACGACGAAGTCCGGCGACGACCCATGGTAGGCATGATGCGCGCCGCTATGTCTGAACCGGAAGCCGCAAAGCTGGTACGAGAGTTTCTGACTCGCAACGTGGTTCAACCCCTCGCCGAGCGCCTCGGCGCCGACGACGCCGCCTACCGCGCCAGCCTGTGCATGTCACAGATCGTGGGCCTCACCGTCGCCCGCTACATCATCGCACTCGAGCCCATGGCCTCATACCCGCGTGAACGGGTGGCTGCGGATCTGGCCGCCACACTGCAGCGCTATCTGCTCGGCCAGCTTCAACCGTAAAGCCGCGTACTCCAGCACCTGCGTGACCGCCGTCGAACTCAGTAGTCGTGACGACCCGGCTTGCGCAGCGTCTGCACATTCGGAACGGTCGCGTCTCTTCGCTGGTGATGCTACTTTTACCGGCGAAGTGAGGAGTGGCCTTGTTGAGCACGGGTTTGTTCGGGCTTTTGACGATAGTGTCCGTGGCACTGGCGTTGGTATTGGCGGCCTTCGCCTCGGTTTATGTGAAGCGGTTGGCCGATCGCCCGACGGTTCCGATCAGCGAGGAAGTGGGCAGCGCAAGGACGGTAGTCAAGAAAGTGCGCGAACGCCAGCCATTATCGGATGAAGAGTTGCGGTTCGCCAGGCAAATTGTCACTGACCGTTCGTCTTTAGGGGCTTTCTGTATCCCAGGCACTCTTTTCTGCCTCGGATGCTTCTACGTGTTCGGCAGCTTGGAGCACTTGCATGGAGCGACCCCGTCCGAGCGGACCTTTCTCGGCGTGATCCCCATGGTCACCTCGACCAACCTCGCGCTCCGACTGGTCAGCAGTGCACGGCTCAAACGGCGATTGCGGAAAGCATTTTGAGAAACCGCGCCGGCGTGAGTGACCCTGGCACCGGATCGCGAAAGGTGATCGATTGAGCCGTCATTCAGTCGGCAGATCCGTTCTGGCGCGGGTATGGATGCCACTGGTCGCGGTCATCGCGGTCAGCATCGGCGGGGTGTGCATGTGGAAGGTGCATCAGATGTCGGCTCCCGAGCCGGTCACTACCGTCAACGGCCCACAGGCTCCTGAGCAGTTCACGCCCAAACAGCTGACCTACGAGTTGTTCGGCTCTGCGGGTGACGGCGGGATGCTCGACTACGTCGACATCGACGGCCATCCGCACCGAGTCGACATCACCGCCCTACCGTGGTCCCACACCGAAACCACCATGCTCACGGTGGTGTCGGGCAGCGTCTCGGCGCATGTTCACGGTGGCCACATCGGCTGCCGGATGCTCGTCAACGGCGTTGTCCGCGATGAACAATCCGCCACCCATCAGGATGCGGACGTGACCTGCAGAGTGAAATCCGCGTGAGCGCGCATCGGGCTGGACGACCGTTCGTCGCGCGCGCGGTGCGGGTCCTGGCGATACCGATCATCTTCTTCTGGGCCCTGATCGCGGTGGCGACCAACACCTTCATGCCCAAAGTGGAGGACGTCGCCGAACAACTCGCCGGACCGATGGTCCCGCATTACGCGCCCTCACAGCGCTCGATGCTGGCGATCGGGGAGAAGTTTCACGAGTCCACGTCCACCAGCTTGACCATGGTGGTGCTCGAAGCCAAGAACCGACCGTTGGGCGATACGGACCATCGCTACTACGACGAGCTGATGGGGCGGCTCAAGCGCGACACCCAGCACGTGCAATACGTGATGGATGTGTGGGGCAAGCCTTTCACCGCGGCCGGCGCGCAAAGCGTGGATGGCAAAGCCGCCTACGTGCTGTTGCGTCTTGCCGGCGACATCGGTCAAATCCAGGCCAATCATTCGGTGGACGTGGTGCGCGACATCGTCGCCAAGGACACCCCGCCGCCCGGGCTCAAGGTGTATGTCAGCGGCGCGGCACCGCTGGCCTCGGACACGCTGAGCATCGCCAATGCCAGCCT
The DNA here is from genome assembly GCA_963767765.1 of uncultured Actinomycetota bacterium. Classification (GTDB taxonomy): domain Bacteria; phylum Actinomycetota; class Actinomycetes; order Mycobacteriales; family Mycobacteriaceae; genus Mycobacterium. The sequence continues at coordinate 629,718 of CAVYEX010000001.1, forward strand.
CAACAACGTCACGATCGTGACGATCTGCCTCATCGTGGTGATGCTGCTGCTGGTGTACCGCTCGATCAGCACTCTGCTGGTGCCGTTGGCGGGAGTGCTCATCGAAATGCTGGTGGCCAGAGGAATCGTCGCGACGCTAGGGCATCTCGGCTACATCGAGCTCTCGTCGTTCGCGGTGAACATCGTCATCGCGCTGACCCTGGGGGCGGGGACCGACTACGGCATTTTCCTGATGGGTCGCTACCACGAGGCCCGCCAGGCCGGCGAAAGCCGCGAGGACTCTTTCTACATCGCGTATCGCGGTGTCGCGCCCATCATCATCGGCTCGGGGCTGACTATCGCAGGTGCCTGCTTTTGCCTGACCTTCGCGCGGCTGAACTACTTCCACACCATGGGGCCGGCGGTTGCCATCAGCATGATCTTCACCATCGCAGCCGCGATGTCCCTGGGCCCGGCCCTGCTGACGGTGGGAAGCCTGTTCGGGATGTTCGATCCCCGGCAGCGGGTCAAGGCACGGCTGTACCGGCGGATCGGGGCGAGCGTGGTGCGCTGGCCGGTCCCGATCCTGGCCGCCAGTGCGGCCGTCGTCATGCTCGGCGCGATATTCGTCCCCACCTACCAGCAGAACTACGACGATCGGCAATACCAGCCGGCCGATGCGCCCGCGAACCTCGGATTCGCCGCCGCAGACCGGCACTTCACCAAGAGCAAGTTGTTCTCCGAGATGCTGATGGTCGAGACCGATCACGACATGCGGAATTCCGCGGACTTCATCTCGCTGGACCGCGTCGCTAAGGCGCTCATCCGCTTGCCCGGCGTGGCAATGGTGCAGAACATGACCAGGCCGATGGGCCGACCGCTGGAACACGCCACCCTGCCCTTCCTCTTCACCACGCAGGGCAGCGGCAACGGTCAGCAACTGCCGTTCAACCGGGAGCAGAACGCCAATACCGATCAGCAGGCCGAGATCCAGGCGCACTCGGTGACGGTGCTGCGCAAAGAGATCGTGTTCTTCCAGCAGTTGTCAGACCAGCTGCACAACACGGTTCTCACCGTCGAGGATCTGCAGCGAGTCACCGACGACCTGAACATGGAGATCTCCAACCTCGACGACTTCTTTCGACCCATCAAGAGCTACTTCTACTGGGAGAAGCACTGCTACGACATTCCCATCTGCTGGACGTTCAGATCGGTATTCGATGCGATCGACAACATCGACAAGCTGGCCGCCGATATCAACGACGCCAAGCTGTCCCTGGAGGCCATCGACAAGATCGTGCCGCAGATCATCATCCAGCTGAAAGCCACCGCTGACGACACCGAGGCCCTGACGGCGATATTGGTCAATTCCTATGGTTCGGGGGATCTGCAATCCACCCAGACCGACCAGACATTCGACGACCTGATCAACGTGGGCCTCGACTTCGACCGGTCCCGCAGCGACGACTTTTTCTACATTCCCCGTGAGGGTTTCGACAACGAGGACGTCAAGACCGGCCTGCAGTTGATGATGTCGCCGGACGGTAAGGCCGCCAGGTTCATCGTCACCCACATGGGCGACGCCATGGGGCCCGAGGGCGTGCAACATGTCGAACAGTTTCCCGGGGCCATCACCACGATGCTGAAGGAGACCTCGCTGGCCGGGGCGAGGGTCTATATCGGTGGTTCCGGCTCGACCGACAAGGACATCAAGCAGTACGCGGCGTCCGATCTGCTGATCGCGGCGATTGCCGCCTTCGTGCTGATCTTCTTGATCATGATGTTCATCACCCGAAGTCTGGTGGCAGCCCTCGTCATTCCCGGCACGGTGGCCTTCTCCTACGCCGGGGCCTTCGGGCTGTCGATCCTGTTCTGGCAGCACCTGATCGGGCTGCATCTGCACTGGCTGGTGCTGCCACTGACCTTCATCATCCTGGTGGCGGTGGGGTCGGACTACAACCTGTTGCTGATCGCCCGGGTCAAAGACGAGATCCATGCCGGGTTGCACACCGGTCTGATCCGGGCACTGGGCAGCACGGGCGGCGTTGTGACGTCCGCGGGTCTGGTGTTTGCGTTCACCATGCTGGCGATGCTCACCAGCGATCTTCGAACGATCGGTCAGGTGGGGTCCACCGTGTGCATCGGCCTGCTACTCGACACGCTGATCGTGCGATCGTTCGTGGTGCCGTCGATTCTGAGCCTGCTCGGGCCGTGGTTCTGGTGGCCGACGCTGGTGCGCCGCCGTCCGCTCAGACAGTGAACCCCAGGGCGCGCAGCTGGTCGCGGCCGTCGTCGGTGATCTTGTCCGGACCCCACGGCGGGTTCCAGACCCAGTTGATCCGCAGCTCGTCGACCAGGCCGCTGCCGATCAGCGCGCTGCGGGACTGGTCCTCGATGACGTCGGTCAACGGGCACGCCGGCGATGTCAGCGTCATGTCGATCAGCGCGACTGTGCCCTCGTCGGTCTGCACCGCGTTGAGGCCGTAGACCAGACCCAAGTCGACGACGTTGATGCCCAGCTCCGGGTCGACGACGTCACGCATCGCCTCTTCCATGTCGCCGAGCAGTTCGTTATCCGGTGCGGCGGTCTCGCTCATCATCCATCTCCATAGTCGGCCGTAGACTGGCTTGCGCCAGAGCATCTTTGAACGCCAGCCACCCAAGCAGCGCGCACTTGACCCGGGCGGGGTATTTGGCGACACCGGCGAACGCCACGCCGTCGCCGAGTATGTCGGCATCGCCGGGCACGGTTCCCCGCGACGACACCATGTCGTTGAACGCGGCGACCGTCGCCAGTGCCTGCGGCACCGGTTGGCCGATCACCTGGTCGGTCAGCACCGAGGTGGCCGCCTGGCTGATCGAACATCCCTGGCCGTCGTAGGACACGTCGGCGACCCGCTCGCCGTCGTCGGTCAGCGCGACCCGCAGAGTGACCTCGTCACCGCAGATCGGGTTCACGTGATAGACCTGCGCACCGAACGGTTCCCGCAATCCGCGGTGCTGCGGGTGCCGGTAGTGATCGAGGATCACGTCGTGGTAGATCTGCTCGAGGCGCACGTCAGTCCCTCCCGAAGAACTCGACGGCGCGGCGCACCCCGGCCAGCAGACGGTCCACCTCGTCGAAGGTGTTGTACACCGCGAAGGACGCCCGCGCGGTAGCGGCGAGACCGAACCGCCGGTGCAACGGCAGGGCGCAATGGTGCCCGACGCGCACCGCGACGCCGTCGTCGTCGAGCACCTGCCCGACGTCGTGGGCGTGCACGCCGGAGACGACGAACGACACCGGCGAGCCCCGGTTGTCCATCGATGTCGGCCCGACGATCCGCACCCCGTCGATGCCCGACAACCCGTCGATCGCCGCGGCCACCAGCCGACGCTCGTGAGCCGCCACGGCGTCCATCCCGATCTCGCCGAGATAGCGTGCCGCCGCCGCCAGCCCCACGACCTGCGACGTCATCGGGGTGCCGGCTTCGAACCGCTGCGGAGCCGGGGCGTAAGTGGCGGCCTCCATCGTGACGGTCTCGATCATCGACCCGCCGGTGAGGAACGGCGGCATCACCGAGAGCAGCTCCCGGCGACCGTACAGAACGCCGATGCCGTTGGGACCCAGCATCTTATGGCCGGAGAACGCCGCGAAGTCGACGTCGAGCGCGTGGAAGTCGACCGGTTGGTGCGGCACCGACTGGCACGCGTCCAGCACCGTCAACGCACCGACCGCGCGGGCCGCGGCGACAAGCTCGGTGACCGGCGCCACCGCACCGGTCACATTCGAATGGTGGCTGAAGGCGACGACTTTGACGCGGTCGTCGAGCCGCAGCGACTCCAGGTCGATGCGGCCAGCCCTTTTGCCGTCAGTGACGCCGTACCAGCGCAACGTGGCGCCGGTACGCCGCGCCAGCTCCTGCCACGGGACCAGGTTGGCGTGATGTTCCAGCTCGGTGGTGACAATGACATCGCCGGGACCGACAGCGTGCTCGAAGCGGTTGTCGCCCAGCACATACGACACCAGGTTGAGAGCCTCGGTGGCGTTCTTGGTGAACACCAGCTCGTCCGGGTGGGCACCGACGAAGGCCGCGATGTCAGCGCGGCCCTGCTCGTAGGCGTCGGTGGACTCCTCCATCAGCTGGTGTGCGCCGCGGTGTACCGCACCGTTGCAGGTGGTGAGGAAGTCCCGTTCGGCGTCGAGAACCTGCACCGGCCGCTGCGACGTCGCACCGGAGTCCAGGTAAGCCAACTGGTTTCCGCCGCGCATCACCCGCTGCAGGATGGGAAAGTCGGCCCGGATCGCTGCCAGGTCCAACTGCGCCGCGGTGACCGTCACGGTCAGGTTCCGCCGAGGCGCTGTCTGTGGTGAAGCGCACGTAGCCGTTCTCCTCCAGCTCGTCGGCCAGCTCGGGACCGCCGGATTCGATGATGCGGCCACCGACGAAGACGTGCACGAAGTGCGGCTGGATGTAGCGCAGGATCCGGGTGTAGTGGGTGATCAGCAGTACGCCGGCGTCCTCGGATTCGGCGTACCGGTTGACTCCCTCGCTGACCACCCGCAGCGCGTCGACGTCGAGCCCGGAGTCCGTCTCGTCGAGGATTGCGATCTTCGGCTTCAGCAGCCCGAGTTGCAGGATCTCGTGGCGCTTCTTCTCACCGCCGGAGAAGCCTTCGTTGACGCTGCGTTCGGCGAAGCCCTGGTCGATGTCGAGGGCCTCCATCGCCGAGCGGACTTCCTTGACCCAGTGCCGCAGTTTGGGCGCCTCGCCGCGCACCGCGGTGGCGGCGCTGCGCAGGAAGTTCGACATCGACACTCCCGGCACCTCGACCGGATACTGCATCGCCAGAAACAGCCCGGCCCTGGCGCGCTCGTCGACGGTCATGTCGAGCACGTTCTGGCCGTCCAGGGTGACCGATCCCGAGGACACGTGGTATTTCGGGTGACCGGCGATGGCGTAGGACAGAGTGGATTTGCCGGATCCGTTGGGGCCCATCACCGCGTGCGTTTCGCCGGAGCGCACCGTTAGGTTGACGCCGTTGAGAATGGGGATCTCGCGGTTTCCTTCCGCGGCGTTCGGGTCTTCGACGCTGACGTGCAGGTCTTTGATGTCCAATGTCGTCATGAGGCTGTTGCTCTCGATTCGGTGATGGCCAGTTCGTGTTCGATGGCCGCGGTCAGGCGTTCACGCACCTGCGGCACCGCGATCTTGGCGATGATCTCGCCGAAAAAGCCGCGGACCACCAGACGGCGGGCCTGTTCTTCGTCGATGCCGCGGGACCGCAGATAGAAAAGCTGCTCGTCGTCGAAGCGTCCGGTCGCGCTGGCGTGCCCGGCGCCGAGGATCTCGCCCGTCTCGATCTCGAGGTTGGGCACGGAGTCGGCGCGGGCGCCGTCGGTGAGCACCAGATTGCGGTTGGTCTCGAAGGTGTCGGTGCCGGTCGCGGCCGAGCGGATCAGCACGTCACCCACCCAGACGGTATGCGCGTCGGGCAGTCTGGAGTCCGGGTCACCCTGCAGCGCACCCTTGTACAACACCCGCGATTTGCAGTGCGGCTGCGCATGGTCGATCAACAGCCGTGATTCGAGGTGCTGGCCGTCGTCGGCGAAATACAGGCCGAGTAGCTCGGCATCGCCGCCGGCCGCGGCGAACCGCACGTTGGCCGTCATCCGGACCAGCTCACCGCCAAGGGTGACGGCCACGTGACGCAGCACGGCATCTTTGCCCAGCCGGGCGTGCTGGGCGCTGACGTGCACGGCGTCGTCGGCCCAGTCGGCGATCCACACCACGGTGAGCCGGGCGGCATCGCCGACGACCAATTCGAGGTTGTCGGCGTAAGTTCCGCTCCCCCGGTGGTCGATGACCACGACGGCCTCGGTGAGCTCGTCGACCCTGATCTGCAGATGCCCGTAGGCCACCGCGCCTTCGCCGGGTCCGTGCAGCGCGATCTCGACCGGCTCCGCGACATCGCGGGTGACGGTGACCAGCGTCGCGGTGTTGAACGACGAAAATGCCTGTGCGGCAACACGGTCAGTGGGAACGCCGCCCTGACCGAGCCGCTCGTCGCCGCGACGCACCGTTTCGACCCGCACCCCGGGCCGGTCGTCGACGGTGAGGGACGCGGTGCCGGTTGCCGGTGCCGAGCCGTCGTGCAGGCCGCGCAGCCGGCGCAGCGGAGTGAAGCGCCAGATCTCGTCGCGGCCGCCCGGAACTTCGAACGCGTCGACGTCGAACGAGGAGAAGACCTCGCCCTTGTTGACGGCGGTCAAGGTCGAACCCTCAACCGCTGCGGTCAGATCTGTCACTAGCCGACCGCGCCTTCCATCTGCAACTCGATCAGCCGGTTGAGCTCCAGGGCGTACTCCATCGGCAGCTCCTTGGCGATCGGCTCGACGAACCCGCGCACCACCATCGCCATCGCCTCGTCCTCGGTCATCCCGCGGCTCATCAGGTAGAACAGCTGGTTTTCGCTGACCTTGGACACCGTCGCCTCGTGGCCCATCGTGACGTCGTCCTCGCGGATGTCGACATAGGGGTAGGTGTCGCTGCGGCTGACCGTATCGACAAGCAGCGCATCGCATTTCACGCTGGAGCGGGATCCGTGCGCGCCCTTGTTCACCTGCACCAGGCCGCGGTACGACGCGCGGCCGCCGCTGCGGGCCACCGACTTGGACACGATGTTGCTCGACGTGTTCGGTGCCAGGTGCAACATCTTGGCGCCGGTGTCCTGGTGCTGGCCCTCGCCGGCGAACGCCACCGATAAGACCTCGCCCTTGGCGTGCTCGCCGGTCATCCACACCGCCGGGTATTTCATCGTCACCTTGGACCCGATGTTGCCGTCGACCCACTCCATGGTGGCGCCGGCCTCGGCGCGGGCGCGCTTGGTCACCAGGTTGTAGACGTTGCCCGACCAGTTCTGAATCGTGGTGTAACGGCAACGGCCCCCGGGCTTCACGATGATCTCCACCACCGCGGAGTGCAGCGAATCCGACTTGTAGATCGGCGCGGTGCAGCCCTCGATGTAGTGAATGTATGCGTTCTCATCAACGATGATCAGGGTCCGCTCGAACTGGCCCATGTTCTCGGTGTTGATGCGGAAGTAGGCCTGCAACGGGATGTCGACGTGCACACCCGGCGGGACGTAGATGAAGCTGCCGCCGGACCACACCGCGGTGTTCAGCGCCGAGAACTTGTTGTCCCCGGCCGGGATCACGGTGCCGAAGTACTGCTGGAAGATCTCGGGGTGCTCTCGCAGTGCGGTGTCAGTGTCCAGGAAGATAACTCCTTGCGCCTCAAGGTCTTCCCGGATCTGGTGGTAAACAACCTCACTTTCGTACTGAGCGGCGACACCAGACACTAGCCGCTGCTTCTCGGCTTCCGGGATTCCGAGCCTGTCGTAGGTGTTCTTGATGTCCGCGGGCAGGTCGTCCCACGTCGCGGCCTGCTTCTCGGTGGACCGCACGAAGTACTTGATGTTGTCGAAGTCGATGCCGTCCAAGTTCGACCCCCACGAGGGCATCGGCTTGCGCCCGAAGATGCGCAAAGCCTTGAGGCGGGTCTGCAGCATCCACTCCGGCTCGTTCTTCTTGGCCGAGATGTCGCGGACCACCGCTTCGGACAGGCCACGCTGCGCGCCGGCGCCGGCCGCGTCAGAGTCCGCCCAGCCGTAGCCGTAGCGGCCCAGCGAAGCGATCGCCTCGTCCTGGGACAGCGGCTCGCCCAGCTTGTGGATCTCAGGGGTGGTCGTCATTGCGACGCTCCTTGCTTACTTGTCATCTCACGGGTTGTCGTGAGCGGTACATGGGTGGTGCAGGCGCAGTTGCCGTTGACGATGGTCGCCAGCCGCTGTACATGGGTGCCGAGCACCTCGGCCATGGCTTGCTGCTCGGTTTCGCACAGTTCGGGGAATTCCTCGGCGACGTGCGACACCGGGCAGTGATGCTGGCAGATCTGCACGCCGTGGATGGGGCCGCCGACCCGCGCGGTGGAGGCGACGTAGCCGGCCCGCGACAGCGCGCCCGCTACCCGCTCGGCGGCCGCTTCGACATCGGCCTCAGCGGCCGATGGCGCCGCCGCGACACCTGACAGGATGGCGTCGATCCGCCGCCGGGCGAAGGTCCGAACCGCGTCTTCGCCGCCGATCTCCCGCAGTTGACGCATCGCGGCCGACGCCAGGTCGTCGTAGGCGTGGCCAAGCTTTCCCCGCCCCGTCGGCGTCAGCCGGTACCTTTTGGCCGGGCGTCCCCGGCCGGCCTGCTGCCACGCGGCCGCGGGCTCCGACTCCGCCTCACCGGCGTCGATCAACGCGTCCAGATGACGACGCACCCCGGCCGCCGACAGGCCCAGCTGGTCACCGATCTGGCCTGCGGTGATCGACCCGGATTTGAGCAGCAGTTGCACGACGGCGCTTCGGGTATGGCCGTCGTGCGTCTGTGCTGCCACTGGTGCTTCGGCGCCATGGAGGTCCGCCGCGAATTTCACAACATCAATGTTACGCAATTCCGCCGACCGGTCCAGGAGGCGGCCCGCGTGTGCCTACGGTGGCAAACCCCGCGACGTTGCCAGTGATGCCGGACGCTGCCCGCGCCGACGGCCATACCGCGTTTGGGCAAAGAAGCGTGAGCACCGGCTTTCCCGCGTAACGTCCCTCGCGACGGGGGTTTGCACAGCAGAGAGGAATTGATAGTGATCAAAAGTCTGCTGGCCGCGGGCGCCGCGGTCGCGACCCTGGCTTTGGCGCCGCTGGCGCACGCCGATACCGACAGCGACTACCTGGCCGCGCTGCGTCGCGGCGGCATCTCGCCGATGGGCGACGGCTCGGGTGAGCTGAGCAACGCTCACGCCATCTGCAATCAGCTCAGCAGCGGGACTTCGTGGCAGTCGGTGAACCAGCAGTTGTACGCCGCTGAGAGCCAGCCGCCCGACCCGCTGACCCACTCCGAGGTCGACTACGAGGAGAACACCGCGATCCAGTTCTACTGCCCGAATCTGCACTAGTCACCGAGTCGGGCCGGCGTCGGGGCGTCGGCCGCTTCACGGGTTGCCCTGATGTGTGCGACCTGACCGTTACGCTGCTGTGATGGCTGCCCGCCACCACACGTTGAGTTCGTCGATCGCCAGTCTGCACGGCGACGAACTGGCGGTGGGCTCGCCGCTCAATGCTGCCGAACTGGCCACGTTGCGGCGCACCCGGCTGTTCGGCGCCACCGGCACGGTGCTGATGGGCATCGGCGCGTTGGGCGCCGGAGCTCGACCGGTGGTGCAGGATCCGACGTTCGGGGTGCGGCTGTTGAATCTGCCGTCGCGGATTCAGACGGTGTCGCTGACGATGACCACGACCGGCGCGGTGATGATGGCCCTGGCCTGGCTAATGCTGGGCCGTTTCGCGCTCGGAAGCCGCCGGATGTCGCGCGGGGACCTGGACCGCACCCTGTGGCTGTGGACCTTACCGCTGCTGGCGGCGCCGCCGATGTACAGCAAAGACGTCTACTCGTATCTGGCGCAAAGCCAGATCTCGATGCTGGGGATGGACCCTTACCGCATCGGTCCGGCCCGGGCGCTGGGCCTGGGCCATGTGTTCACCCTTTCGGTGCCCAGCCTTTGGCGCGACACCCCGGCGCCCTACGGCCCGCTGTTTCTATGGATCGGTCGCGGCATCTCCGCGCTGACCGGCGAAAACATCGTCAGCGCTGTGCTGTGTCATCGGCTGGTCGTGCTGGCCGGTGTCGGCCTGATCGTGTGGGCCACCCCGCGGTTGGCGCGCCGGTGCGGTGTCGCCGAGGTCAGCGCGCTGTGGCTGGGCGCGGCCAATCCGCTGCTGATCATGCATCTGGTGGCGGGCATCCACAACGAGGCGCTGATGCTCGGAATGATGCTGACCGGCACGGAGTTCGCGTTGCGCGGGGTCGACTCGCCGCGGCTGGTGCCGCGCTGGCCCCGGCCCGACTGGAAACCGCTGGGGATGCTGCTGGCCGGCGTCGTGCTGATCACGCTGTCCTCTCAAGTGAAGTTGCCGTCGCTGCTGGCGCTGGGCTTCGTCGCCATGGCGCTGGCCTGGCGGTGGGGCGGCAACCTGCGAGCCTTCCTCCTGGTCGGCGGTGCGATGGCAACCCTGTCGCTGGCGGTGATGGCCGCGGTGGGCTGGGCCAGCGGGCTCGGCTTCGGCTGGATGTACACCCTGGGCACCGCCAACGTCGTCCGCAGCTGGATGTCTCCCCCGACGCTGCTCGCGCTCGGCACCGGGCAGGTCGGAATCCTGCTCGGGCTCGGCGATCACACCACCGCCGTGCTGTCGCTGACCCGCGGCATCGGTGTGCTGATCATCGCGGTGATGGTCGGCTGGCTGCTGCTGGCGGTGCTGCGCGGCCGGCTGCATCCGGTCGGCGGCCTGGGCGTCGCGCTGGGGGTGACGGTGCTGTTGTTCCCGGTCGTGCAGCCCTGGTACCTGCTGTGGGCCATCATCCCGCTGGCCGCCTGGGCCACCCGTCCCGGATTCCGCGTCGCGGCGATCGGGGTGACGATCGTGGTGGGCGTCTTCGGTCCCACCGCTAACGGCGACCGGTTCGCGTTGTTCCAGATTCTGGACGCCACGCTGGCCAGCACGGTCATCGTCGCCGCGCTGATCGCTGTGACCTACCGGCAGCTGCCGTGGCGCCGGATGCCCGGCGAGGCGCGGCCACCGGTACGGGAAGCGGCCATACCGGATGTGGTGTCACCCACGCCGGCTGCGCCGCCTGCCGCCGTGCCGGACGCCTACGCTGACTATTCGTGAGCTCGACCGTCTCCGACGTTCCGCTGCGGCTGCGGGGAGTACGTAAGCAGTACGGCGCCACCACCGCCGTCGCCGACCTGGATCTCGAGGTGCATGCCGCCGAGGTGCTGGCGCTGCTCGGTCCCAACGGTGCCGGTAAGACGACGACGGTCGAGATGTGCGAGGGCTTCGTGCGCCCCGACGCCGGCACGATCGAGGTGCTCGGGCTCGACCCGGTCGTCGACAATGCCCGGCTGCGGGAACGCATCGGCGTGATGCTGCAGGGCGGCGGAGGGTATCCCGCGGCGCGGGCGCAGGAAATGCTCGACCTGGTGGCCGCCTACGCCGCCAACCCGCTGGACCCGCAGTGGCTGCTGGACACCCTCGGTCTCACCGAGGCCGCACGCACCACCTACCGGCGGCTGTCCGGCGGACAGCAGCAGCGACTGGCGCTGGCGTGTGCGCTGGTCGGCCGGCCGGAGCTGGTGTTTCTCGACGAGCCCACCGCGGGTATGGACGCCCAGGCGCGAGTGCTGGTGTGGGAGCTGATCGACGCGCTGCGCCGCGACGGGGTGACGGTGCTGTTGACCACCCACCAGCTCAAGGAAGCCGAAGAGCTGGCCGATCGGCTGGTCATCATCGACCACGGGGTCACCGTGGCGGCCGGAACCCCGGCCGAGCTGACCCGCAGCGGCGCCAAGGATCAGCTGCGGTTCAGCGCGCCACCGCGGCTGGACCTCTCGCTGCTGGTGGCGGCGTTGCCCGAACACTACAAAGCCAGCGAAGTGGCGGCCGGTGAATACCTGGTCGAAGGCCCGGTCGACCCGAAAGTGCTGACGACGGTCACCGGGTGGTGTGCGCAGATCGACGTGCTGGCCACCGACCTGCGGGTGGAGCGGCGCAGCCTGGAAGACGTGTTCCTCGAGTTGACGGGCCGAGAGCTGCGATGAACGCGCCGTTGTTCCCAGCCGGCACTTTCACGCCGGACCCGCGTCCCAACACCGTCGGGCGGATGCTCGTCGCGCAGTCGGCGCTGGAGCTGAAGTTGCTGCTGCGCAACGGTGAGCAGCTGTTGCTGACCATGTTCATCCCGATCACGCTGCTGGTCGGGCTGACGTTGTTGCCGCTGGGCTCGTTCGGGCCCGACCGGGCCGCCACCTTCGTCCCGGTGATCATGGCGCTGGCCGTCGTGTCCACCGCGTTCACCGGACAAGCGATCGCGGTCGCATTCGATCGGCGGTACGGCGCCCTCAAACGGCTCGGCGCCACCGCGCTCCCGGTTTGGGGCATCATCGCCGGCAAGTCGCTGGCCGTGACCACGGTGGTGTTCCTGCAGTCGATCGTGCTCGGCGGTATCGGGTTCGCGCTCGGGTGGCGTCCCGCGCTGACCGGACTGGCCATCGGTGCCCTGATCATTGCGCTGGGCACCGCCGCCTTCGCCGCGCTGGGCCTGCTGCTGGGCGGCACCCTGCGGGCCGAGATCGTCCTGGCCGTCGCGAATTTGCTGTGGTTCGTCTTCGCCGGCTTCGGGGCGCTGACGATCGACACCAGCGCCGTGCCGACCGCGGTGAAATGGGCTGCGCGGCTCACCCCGTCGGGCGCGCTGACCGAGGCGCTGTCGCAGGCGCTCACGGTCTCGGTGGACTGGTTCGGCGTGATCGTGCTGGCCGCCTACGGGGTGCTGGCCGCGCTGGCCGCGTTGCGCTGGTTCCGCTTCACCTGAGCACCGAGCCGTCGGACGCCACGCTGGCGTGACACTCGTCGCCGATAGCCACGCTAGCGTGACGCTCGGGTGAAAGAGTGTCGCGACTAGGGATCTACTACGAGTTGTAGTTACGCATGAATTACCATCGGAGCGTGACCCTGCCATCGCCGAGCCTGCGGATCCAGCGGGCGATCGCGGCGCTGGTCGTGCTCACCCAGGGCGGCATCGCCGTCACCGGCTCGATCGTGCGGGTCACCGCCTCAGGGCTGGGCTGCCCCACCTGGCCGCAGTGTTTCCCCGGCAGCTTCACCCCAATGGCGGTCGCCGAAGTTCCGCGGATCCATCAGGCCGTCGAGTTCGGCAACCGCATGATCACGCTGGCGGTGGTGGTCACCGCGATCTTGGCGGTGCTGGCCGTCACCCGGGCCGGGCGGCGCACCGAAGTCGTGGTCTACGCGTGGCTGATGCCCGCGTCGACAGTGCTGCAGGCGGTGATCGGCGGCATCACGGTGCTGACCGGACTGCTGTGGTGGACGGTCTCCATCCACCTGCTGGCGTCGATGACGATGGTATGGCTGGCAGTGCTGCTCTATGTCAAGGTCGGCCAGCCCGACGACGGCGTGGTGACCCCGCGCGTGGCCAGGCCGCTGCGCGGTCTCACCGCGCTGAGTGCGGTGGCGCTGGCCGCGGTGCTCGTCGCCGGCACCCTGGTGACCGCGGCCGGTCCGCACGCCGGAGACCGCAGCGCCACGCGGACCGTGCCGCGCCTGCGGATCGAGATCACCACGCTGGTGCACATGCATTCGTCGCTGCTGGTGGGATACCTTGCCCTGCTGATAGGCCTGGGATTCGGGCTGCTGGCGGTGCGCGCGCCGCGTCCGGTGCGGGCGCGGCTCGGCGTGCTGGTGGCCCTGGTCGTAGGCCAGGGCCTGCTCGGTACCGTGCAGTTCTTCACCGGTGTCCCGGCCGCCCTGGTGGCGTTGCACGTGACCGGTGCGACGCTGTGCACCGCGGCCACCGCGGCGTTATGGGCGTCGATGCGAGAACGGGCCGAGCCCGAGGCGCTCCAGAGCCGACTCGACACAAAGCGCGAAGCGCCGCTCGGCATCGGCGCGGGCGGTGTCGTCGAGCACACGCCAACCCAATGAAGGCGCCACCAGATCGAGGCTTGCCAGGCGCGCGTCGCCCGGTCCACCGGCCACGTCGGCGCGGGCGTAGAGCAGGTCGGTCGGGCTGATCCCCACCCGTTCGGCCGCAGCATTCAGAGCGGCGTGGCCGACGTCCCAAAGCTCGAAGTCAGCCTCGACCGCCGCCTCGCCGCTGAAAGCGTGCGATTGCATCCCGCCCAGGAAGACCAGGGCGGTGCCGGGCGCGCCGCCGGTGGACGGCCCCGTCCGCACGCCGGCACCGGCCAAATCGCGTAAGTAGTGCCGGCCGGTGTTCCAGGCGGCGACCTCAGGCGCGTTGAGCAGGTGGGGCACCCGCTCGGTCCAGGTCAGGAACTGCTCGGGCCGGTCGCGGTAGTCGGTACCGGCCCGCAAGATGACCAGGTCGGCATGCAGGGTCCGCGGGTCGTCCCAACCGTGCCAGCGGGCGTGCAAACCACGCAGCCGCAGCGCGCCGACCAAGCCGTCGTCGCCGTCTGTGCTCGGGTTTCCGGCCAGGACGATGCGGGGGTGGAACAGGTCTGGGCGGGCCAGCTTCATCCGGGCGTCACACCTGCGGATGATAGTGGTCATGCACGCCGTTGAGATCGCCGAAGTCGGCGGCCCGGATGTTTTGCGCTATGTCGAGAAGCCTCGCCCCTCCCCCGGCGAAGGTCAGGTACTGATCGAGGCCCACGCGATCGGCGTCAACTTCATCGACACCTACTTCCGCAGCGGGCAATACCCCGCCGAGCTGCCGCTCGTGCTGGGCACCGAGGTGGCCGGCACGGTGGCCGCCGCCGGCGACGGCGTGACCGACCTGCAGACCGGCGACCGCGTGGCGACGGCCGCAGCCGCCGGTGCCTATGCCGAATTCTGCCTCGCCCCAGCGCAATTGACGGCCAAGCTACCGGCGGGCGTCGACGCCGATGTGGCGGCATCAGCGTTGCTGAAGGGAATGACCGCGCACTACCTGCTCAAGTCGGTGTACCCGGCGCAACCCGGCGACGCGGTGCTGGTCCACGCCGGGGCCGGCGGCGTGGGTCTGATCTTGACGCAGTGGGCGGCCAGCCTCGCGGTGCGGGTGATCACGACGGTGTCGACACCGGAGAAGGCGGAGCTGTCCCGGCGGGCCGGCGCTGACGAAGTGCTGGACTATCCCGGCGACGACGCCGCCGACTTCGGCCGGCAGATCCGCGATCTGACCGACGGCGCCGGTGTGGCCGCGGTCTACGACGGCGTCGGAGCGAGCACGTTCGAGGCTAGCTTGGCCAGCCTCGCCGTGCGTGGAACGTTGGCGTTGTTCGGCGCGGCCAGTGGACCCGTACCACCGGTGGACCCGCAGCGGCTCAACGCCGCCGGCTCGGTGTACCTGACCCGCCCGACGCTGCGGGACTTCACCCGCACCGGCAACGAATTCGCCTGGCGTGCCGGCGAATTGTTCGACGCGATCGCCGACGGGTCGATCGATGTCCACGTCAGCCGGCGCTACCCGCTGGCCGAGGCGGCGCAGGCACACCGCGACCTGCAGGGCCGGCAGACCGTCGGCTCGGTCGTACTCGTGCCCTAGCGGTTACCGATCGTCTCAGGCGCCCGGCATCATCGGCGCCTGTGCGCCACTGCCAAATCCTTCGTCGGCCAGCGTCGCCAGACCGACCGCCTCACCGTAAGCGTCCTGTGCGGCCGTCCCGGCAAACCCCAACGGTCCGGCGCCTTGAGACGACGCCGCCGTCGGCGCATTCCAGTCCGGGTCGACCTCGACATTCATGTCCATGAATTCGTCGCCTAATTCGCGCAACTTCGCGCGTTGGCGCCGCCGCGCCCGCATAGGCTGACGCGCGGCCGCGGCAGCCGCTGCCGCAGCAGTGTCGGGGTGCGCCGCCTTGTTTTTCGCGCTTGCGCCGGCACTCGCGCTGGCGGTCATTCCCGACCCGAATCCGACACCAGGAGGTCCCACCGCGTAGGGAGGGATGAATCCCGTCCCGCCGGCCACAGTTGGCGGTGCCGGCGGCGGCGCGCCACCGGCCGCGGTGCTTACCGTAGGAGCGGCGGGTGTCGAGGCGGGAGCAGACGGAGGTGCCGGGGCCGTCGCTCCACCAGCGACGGATGGGACCACAGTCGGGGCGGTTTCGACGGCCGGCACGGTAATGGGCGCGGTCACCACCGGCCCCGGTACGGCCGCGGGGACAGGCGGACTGACGGTCAGTCCGGCCAGCCCTGCGACGCTGCCCGCCGAACCGACGGAGGCCAACGCGAGGCTGGGGGCGATGAAGGGCTGCAACACCGGGTAGAAAATCGACGGAAAGTCGTCCGGACTGAGCACGGCTAAGAATGGATTGGTCAGGATCGTCAACGGATCCGCCAAGACCTTGTTGATGACGTTCTCCACGAATCCCACCGGATTTGCCAGGAATTCGAAGACATGGTCGCCTCCGAATCCGAAATAGAGGTCGGACAGCAGGGGAAACTTTCCCACAAACGCCTCGACGATCTGTTGGGTGTATCCCACCGGGTCCTGCAGGAAGGCCGCGGTGCTGAAATTCTGTATCAAGTTCATGAACGCCGACTGCAGGTCGGACAGGTTCAGCGTCGACGCGTCATGGCCGAGTTGCTCAACGGCCTGGATGGCGGCGGTAACGGAATCGCCGTACGAAGACGCCGAATTCATTACCGCCGGCGCTGGCTGGGTTTGCGGCGACGACACCACCGCCGCGTCGGCGACCGCTTGGTACGTCGACATGGTGGCGGCGGCCTGAATCCACATTCGCGCATAATCGGCCTCGTTGAGCGCAATAGGGATTGTGTTGATGCCAAAAAAATTAGTTGCCAGCAACACACCGTGAACGGCGTGGTTCGCCGCCAGCTCCACGAGCGTCGGCATTGCCGCCAACGCCGCGGTATAGGCCGCTGCCGCGGCTTCATGCCGGGCGGCGGACGCCGAGCTGTCAGTGCCGGTCTGCATCAGCCACGCCAGATACGGTGCATGTGCGGTCACATACGACTCCGCGCTGGGCCCGTCCCACGCATCAGCCTGTACCGCGGCCAACACGGCAGTCATCTCTTCCGCCGCTGAGGCGTATTCGGCACTCAACGCATCCCATGCCTGCGCCGCCGCTAGCAATGAGCCCGGCCCGGGGCCGCTGCTCAGCAATGCCGAGTGCACTTCCGGTGGCGAAGCGATCCAGACCGGCGCCGTCACAGTTCCTGACCTGTCGCACGCGCCGTGGCATCACTCATGCCAGCCGCAGTCGCAGCCGCTCTGGTTGGCCGAATCTGCAACGTCATCCAAAGACACCCCGTCGTTCGGCCAGCCCGTTTGGGTAGAGGCGCGCCGATTAAATAACTTGAGGCACTGAAGCGCTCTGGGCCTCCACTTCGGTCATGCAGAAGCATAGGCAAGGCTGCCCTAAGTTCGCAAGGCGGCCGGCGCGACATGAGGGGGTCCGACGGCGGACTCCACCCGTTGTTCGGCTCCCCCAGGCCGGTTACAGTGAGCGGCGATTACTCCGTCAGCCGCCCCATTTGGCGCCTTCGGCTTGGTCGCGGGCATACATCGACAAGGTGTTGTTCTCATGGGTGCCCGCCATCGCATGATAGGCCCGCACCAACTCACTCATCGCCTGATTCCACTGGTTCTGCCACACCTGATACGTCATCCCGGTATCACCCTGCCAAGCACCCGACAACGCCGCCTGCTCAGCAGAGATATCAGCACCCAAACTCTGCAACGTGCCCGCATACCCCGACATGTCCGCGGCATGGGCCAACATCGCCGGATAGTTATACATGATCTGCGACATCACAAACCCCTTCTCAAAAACCGGTGTAACTCGACGCCGCCGCCGAATCAGCGGCCACATAGGTACCCGCGGCATCACCCAAATTGGCCTGCGCAACATCAAGCAGCGCATTCACCTTCGCCGCCGCCTCAACAAACCGCGCATGCGCACCCTGAAACGCCGCCGACGCCTCCCCCACATGAAAAGCCTGCGCCGACACCGCTTCCTGCTCAGCCTGCCCAATCGTCGAGCGCATCAACCCCGCCTTCGCCGAAAACGCCGACTGCGACGCCACCAACTGCGGAATATGCGCATCCAACATACTCATCTAACTTTCCTTTCCACTCGACAGCTGATCCGCGCCATCCCAGGTCCCCGGAACCATCGGCATAGTCGGGCCGGCCGCACAATCATTTTCGGCCACTGTCGCTAGACCCGCCGCTTGCGCAGCCCGTTTGGACACCGCACCGGCAAAACCCAACGTGCCGGCATCCTTCAAGGACGCTGTGTAGTGACCCCTCGGCGTGATAACGCGGTCGTCGTTCGGGGAGAGTTCGGTTTCTAGATATTCGAAGCGGTACCCACGGTCGATGACGGGTCGTGAACCTCGGCGCGTCCGCGTTGACTCAGGCGCCGCCGCCGCCCGCTCCGGCGTCGCCGCGGCCACATCGAACGGCGGCGACTTCTGTTTTGCACTGACCCGAGCACGCACTGGGGACTCGGCGTAATCGCTGCTCACCAGGTAACTGAATGTCTGGCCGTTCGCGATGGGCGGCGGGGCATCGGGCGCCGCGGGCGTGACCCCTGCCATAGCAGTCGCGGGGGCAACGGTCGGCGCCGACAGCGTGATCGAAGTCGTCGGTGGGACACCGGCCGGTGCCGAGCTCGCTACGGAGCCGCCGCTGAGTGGTGGTGCCGGCACGACAGCTGGCGTCGGTGTGGTGATCGGCAAAGAGGGAGCGGAAGCTGTCACCGGCGCTGTCAGGCCGGCCAACCCAGCCAATCCCGCCGCCGCGGGCAAGCCAGCCACCGACCCGAGGTTCAAGATCGCCAGATTGAGACCGACTGGAAGCAGCAGTGGCAACTCCTGAACAAGGAAGCGCAACGTCCTGAGGGTCCAGTTGACGAGACGGTAGGCCTGCCACGTAACGAAGTAGGTGATGAGCTCGGGGAACTTAGCCGGATCTGCCAACCCTTGCCAATTCTGTTGGATCCAGGCCAGGGCATTCTGGTTGCCATTGAGAAAGTTTGGCAAGTTCTGCAAATACTGGTTCGGATCCCAGGTGGGCTGGCCCTGTCCGGGAATTTGCTGACCGTCCGGCCCGAAGATCATCTGCCATATCTCCGCCGGTGTAGGAAATTGGAACGACCCGGTGCCACCGCCGCCACCACTGCCACCACCGCCGCCGGTTCCGCTGCCGGCTTGAGCTTGGGCCGCTTCGGCAGTGGCCTGATAGGTACTCATCGTAGTGGCGGCCTGGATCCACATCCGGGTGTAGTCCGCCTCGTTGACCGCAATCGGAATCGTGTTGACGCCGAAGAAGTTTGTTGCCACCAAGACACCGTGAACAGCGTGGTTGGCGGCCAACTCAGCCAAAGTCGGCATGGCTGCCAATGCGGCGGTATAGGCGGCGGCGACGGTCTCATGCTGCGCCGCCGACTCGGCGCTGATAGCACTCGCCAGCGCCAACCACGCTAGATATGGCACATGCGCAGCCACATAGCGTTCAGCCGTCGGGCCGTCCCATAATTGCTGCGCATCGTTCAAGACCGCGGTCAATTCGTCTGCTGCTGCGCTGAATTCGGCGCTTAACGATTTCCACGTGTTGGCTGCGGCCAGCAGTGATCCTGGTCCGGCGCCGCTGCTCAGCGCCGCCGAATGAATCTCCGGCGGCGAAGCAAGCCACACCGGCGCGATCATCGTCAGCCGCGCGCAACCGAATAGGTCGCGGCCGCCGCTGCATCACTGGCGGCGTAAATTGCTCCCGCCTCAGCCACTCCGGTTCCGGCACGACTCAAAGCCTCGACACCCTTGAAGGCCGCCGCCGTCGCCTGCGTCCCCCGAGAATTGAATTCGGCCGCGGCTTGCACTGAGACAGGGTCCGCCGCGGGCGGCAGGACCGCCGAGATCGCAGGCGCGGCCCCGGTCTGAGCCGCCGCTAGACGAGCGGAGATCGCTGCTACAGCAGCACTTGTCGCGGTAAGGCCCTCTGGGACGACTCGCAAAGTCACGGCTCGTAACTCCTTTCGACCGACTTCATGTGGCTTCAGTGCCCTGCACCGGCAGAACGAGGTCGACGGCGACCGCAATGATCCAGCCCGCCATGCCGGCGATGAGTCCGAAACCCAAATGGAAGAACGCCTTCTCGGCCATTCCGACCGAGGCAAGTGACACCGGATCACCGGCCCTCAGCAGGCCGCTGACTGAGCCGGCGAGTGATACCAAGTGAACCGGCGCAGCAGAAAGCGCAATCAGCCACCGCCGGTGGCCCAGTGCGGGCACGGCGGCCAGGGCGCAGAGCAGGACCGCTGCGGCGAGGTACCGCACGCTTCCCCACGGGTCGGGCACCGAATGAAGCAGTAGGGTCATGGACATCGAGGCGGCCCCTACGGCAACCACGGTCTCCGGCCTGCGGCATACCAGCACCACGGCGACCAACAGGGTCAGCCAGATCAGCCCGCGGTGCCCAGGCATCCCGATGGGCATCCGCACAGCCGACGAGGTGCCGATCATCACCACCGCGAGCGCGGGGAACGCCCATTCCCGGACGAGCGACGAGCCCGTTGACTGCTGCGCTCCAAGAGTGAACGAGCGATGTGTCACGCCAGCACCCATGCAACTCCTCACGTACGGGAGTTAAACCGGCAGATGTTCCGCGGATGTCTATTGATTGTTGCCCTCGGTTCCGCTCCTGCAGTAGCTTAGCAAAGACTGAGAGATCGGCGGCGCTTTCATTGAGGGGGATTTTGATGGTTGCTCGTTGCCGTGGACGGCGTCGCCGGCCAGGCCGCAAAGAAGTACGCCGCTCACCAGGCGGAGTCGTTTTGAGCGCGGCGGCGGGTGCGTTCCTGGCCGTCGGCGCGACGCCGGTGACCCCCGCGCCCACCGCCGCCGCTGACGTCTTCGACTTCGTCATCGATTCCGCCGTCGAAGCCCTGACTGCTGCCAGCGCCTCCGGCGTCGTACCTGACGTGCCGCTAGAGGGCTTACTCGACGGCGTATTGACCAACTCGGGTGCCTTCCCCGATGTTTTCACCACCATGGATCTGCCTGTCGCCGACGCATCTGGCGCGGCAGGTTTGCCATTCGAATCCCTCGCCGCGGCTGATCCCACGGCTTCACTCGATGCCTACCTCACCCAAATCGAGACGAGCGGCCAAGCGTTCCTTACTGATCCCGCCAACGCGACGTTCCTGCATGCGGTCAACGCGCCTTACGTCGAGTTGTTCGGCCGAGACCTAATCGGCAACGGTCTCGACGACTTCACCGGCGCCAACACATCCCTGTTCGGCAGTACCGACGTTTTCGGCAATCTTGGCGACGGCGGCTTCCTGTTCGGAAACGGCGGCGTCGGGGAGGCGGCGGTGGCCGGGGTCAACGATGGGGCTGGTTCGGCAGGCGGTGATGCCGGATTTTTCGGCGACGGCGGTATGGGTGGACCCGGGGTCGACGGCGGCGCCGGTGGCGCGGGCGGCGCCGGTGGTTCGTTCTACGGTGACGGTGGTGGTGGGGGTGCCGGCGGCTTTGCCGTCGTGGCCGCTGGAGCCGGCGGGTCTGGTGGAGCCGGCGGTAACGCCGGCGAATTCGTCGGCAACGGCGGTGCCGGTGGACCCGGCGGCGCCGGTGCAGCCAGTACCGATGGCGGGTCCGGCGGAGCGGGCGGGCACGGCGGCGCCGGCGGTAACGCCGCCGCGCTGGAGTCCGGCAACGGCGGGGATGGCGGCAACGGCGGGTCCGGCGGGAACGGCACGACTGGCGTAGCCGCTTCCCATGGTGGGCCCGGCGGCGCCGGTGGCAACGGCGGTAGCGCCGCGCTGGAGTCGGGCAACGGCGGAAACGGCGGAAACGGCGGCAACGGTGGTTTCGCGGGCGTCAAGGGCCCCGGCAGCCCCGGCGGTCAGGGGGGCGCCGGCGGCCTGGCCGGCACGGGCAGCGTCAATGGCCAAGCGGGTACTCCCGGCACGACCGGCATCACGCCCGGCAGCGGCGGCGGTACCGGTGGCGGCGGTGGGACCGGTGGCGGCGGTGGCACCGGCGGCGGCGGTGGGGGTGGCACGGGCTGCGGTGGCGGACCTGGCATCGGGGGTCCCGGCGGTCCTGGCAGCGGCACCGGCGGCGGCAGCTGCTCCTGAGCAGATTAGCTTCGTTGACGACCGTAGGGTCATGACCTGTCTCGAGCCCAAATCCCGGGCCCGGATGCTGCCGCGGTTCGTCGCAGCTCTGGCGCTTGTGAGTGTCAATGCGGGGACCGGCGCGTGTGGCTGGTCAGCGACCACCGGCTCGACCGGCAGCACAACGCTTGTCGTCCGTCAGAACAGCTCAGTGCTGGCCAACTTCGCTTTGCCGCAGTTGATGAACCTTCCGCAAGTCGAGGTCACGACGCCACAATCGCGAGGTGCGCAGTCTCAGAAAGGCCCCACGGTGGATTCGATCCTCAACGCGGCCGGTGCCACCGGCGTCGACACGGTGCGAGTGGAGGGTCGTGATCCGGCGCAGACCCTGACCGCCGCTGAGGTGAATGCCCCGGCAATCCTCAACGTCACGAAACGCCACACGCTCAAGCTTGCCGGCAGCGGGCTGGACATCGGTCGATGGGTACGTGACGTCACCGCCTTGACCGTGAACCCATGACGCACGCACTGGCTGGCGTCGACCTGCTCATCGGTATCGACGACACAGACGATCTGCGCAGTCCGGGAACCGGCCGCCGCGCCCGGGCCTTGCTGCACGAGTTGGCGACGGCGGGGCTCGGGACCCCGGCCGGGGCGACCCGGCATCAGCTCTTCGTCGACGACGGGATTCCCTACACATCCCACAATTCCAGCGCCTGCCTCGCCTGGCGAAGTGCCGACGCCGACCCAGAAGGCGTGCAGCCGCGGATCATTGATCTAGCCGGGCGGTTTCTCGAACGGGTATGCCCACCGGAGGCGGACCCTGGTCTCGCTGTCGCAGTCCCTTCATGCTTGGCAGATAGCGGGCAGCTGCTCATCGACTTCGGCCGCCGGGCCAAGCACGAGGTGCTGCAGACCGAGGACGCCCGGCGGCTCGCCCACGCGGTTGACGTCCACTTATCTGGACATGGTGGCACCCAGGGTGGCGTGATCGGTGCGCTGGCCGCGGTCGGATTGCATCTTTCGGGCAACGACGGCCTGTTCATCACCGTGCCGGGGCTCGAAGGACTGCCAAGCCACACCACCATCGAGGAGTTGCGGACGCTGATTCCCATCGATCATGTACGTGATGGGGATCGCCAAGAACCCAGACCTGGCGAAGTAATCGAACTCGGCCACTGGGTGCACCCGGTGCTCAGTGACGGTCGAGCTGTGCTGCTCCTCGAGTCTCCCGTGCACTCGAACGGCCGCAGGAGGTGGCGAACCGCGCCGCGGGCCGTGGTGCGACACCACTAGATGCCTGAAACGTCAGCCTCACGAGGGGTTTCGACGATGACGTTTGTGGCTTTGATGACCGCCACAGCCAAACGGCCGGGCTCAAGATTCAGCTCACGTGCGGCTTCGGCGCTCATCAAGGACATGACTGTGAACGGACCGCACTGCATTTCCACCTGGGCCATGACTTTGTCGCTGACCACCTTGGTGACCAAGCCGACGAAGCGGTTCCGCGCCGAACTGCGCACCCCGAGCGGATCGGGCGGCGACGCGGGCGCTTTGGTGCGCCAGAATTCGGCCAGGACGTCTCCGGCGATAACCTTACGGCCGGATCGGTCAAGGCTGACCGCCAACATGCCCTGATCGATCCATCGTCGGACGGTGTCGTCGCTGACACCGAGCAACGCGGCGGCTTCGCTGATCCGCATGGTCGCCACGGCCAAATCGTAGCCACCGAATCGGCGCTTTACCGCCCGATCAGCCGCCCCGCTTTGGCGCCTTCGGCTTCGTCGCGGTAAATAATCTGCGACAGCACAACTCCAGGAACCGGTGTGACTCGGCGCCGCCTCCTCGACAAACCGCGCCTGCGGGGCCTGAACGCCGGCGACGCCCTGGCGCGCCGAGGAACTGTTCGACGCGATCAGCGCGGGCGCGGTCGATACCAATGTCAGCCGGCGGTACCCGCTGGCCGAGGGCGGCCCAGGCGCACCGCGACCTGCAGGGCCGTCAGACGGTCGGCTCGATCGTGCTGGTGCCCGAGGCGAGCGCGCGGTAGCCCGGCTCGGCGAAACGCTGAGCGGCCTTCCATATCGACTCAATGATCGGGCGCCGCTCCAAAGCGTCGCCCACGAAGACTTGGGGCGCTGAGTCCTTCGAGTAGAAGCGGGACTGCTCGACCATCCGGTCGATCGCCGCGGCATCAACGTCGAGCCCGAAGTGCGGGGCCACCGTCTGCCACACCGCGGCGGGCAGGTCGGCATGGTCGATGCAGATGCGCCGCTGGGGGTCGGCGGCGGCCGCCTCGAGCATCGCGCGAAGCGCGCGGCCGGCGAACTCGGCTGCCGTCATGCCCGGTGCCGTGGCGGGGTCGAAGCCGAAAACATTTATGGCTCTGTCAGGAGCGTGCTGCAGCCCCAGCCAGCCCGGCGGCTCGGCCAGCAGCGAGCTGATGACGCGCTCCGGGTCGCGCTGCACCCAGAGCCACGGCGTGTCCGGGAACGCGGCGGCGACGATCTCCCGGCGGCGGATGTTCCAGCTCGAACACTTCAGCACCAGATGTCGTTCGTCGCCGAACCGGACTCGGCCCAGCGCTCGCACCACCATTCGCACCAACTCGACCAGCGCGGCGTCGTCGATCCGATTTCTGTCGAGACCGAGCAACGCGTTCAGCGGCGCCGGTTCGGCGAGCACGATCACACCCGGAAGCGTCGCGAGAAGCCGGGACACCAGCGTGGATCCGCACCGCGAGAGGTGAAAGATCATGCCCGCCGGTTGCAGTGACGGCTCGGTGTCCAGGGCGGCGAGCGCGTTCAGCCCGGTCCTGACCAGAGGGTGGGCTGTTGGGCTGGAAGCCCACCGGACGACGGTCTGGTTGAAGAACGGTTCGACGAAGCGCCGGTCTGACAGATCAGCCCAGTCGACCGCCGGAACCGGCTGGGAGAAGTCGAGGCGGACCGGCGTCCAGCGGGCGAGATCGGCAAGCTTCATCGAGACGAGTCGGCGTCCGAGTCACCCTCGCCGTCCAGCCGGGTAAGAAAACCGCTCACGATCAGCGTCCGGGCCAGCTCCACCTGCTGGGTTGCGGGCAGCCCCGGGAGCTCGCGAACCCGAAACGGCTCGGTGCTGCGGGAAATGAACTCCAGTGCGGCTTGGTGGTCGGCGGCTGCGGTTATCGACAGTTGAGCGAACTGCAGGGCAACCCCGTCGACGGCCGCGATGACCCGCGAGTACAGCGGATGGTGTTTAGTCACCGCGGTTTCCCCGTCGATCGAGGTGGCATGTGGGATCAGTCCAACCGGTGGGCACCGGCCGCGGCGGACCAGAACATCGGCCAGGCCATCGAGACCTCGAGCGACGGCGCTCGGATCCTCGAGCGAAGCGGCAGCGTCACGCAGCAGAGCGCGAAGGCTTTCCTGCATACCGGTTTCGTCGAGATGCCGCGGCGGAAGGCGAGCGTTCAGCCGGTCATCGTGACAGCTCAGCGACTGCAGCGCGGCCATGGCCAGCGTCAGCACGGTGGAAGCGTGGATTCCCACCGTCAGATGGATGGACGGCTCGGCGCCGGTCTCAGCGTCATGGACCAGGCCTCGTGGCAGGTACAGTACGTCGCCGACCTCCAGGCGCAAAACGGTTGGCGTCGCGAGGCTTTCACGCGCCACTGCCTTATGAGTGCGTCGAAGCTGGTGCGGTGGCACCTCTGACCCTTCGTAGAGGTGCCACCGCTTGAATCCCTGAATCTGCAGGATCAACACGTCATGGTCGTCGTAGTGCGGAACGAGGCCCCGAGAGGCGGGCGGGGTGATGTAGGCGTTGACCTGCGCGGCGAAGTTTAGCTCAACCTCGATGCTGCGGGCCAGCAACCCGATCGGGCGGCAGTAACGCTCGACGCCGTCCAAAACGATGGTGTAGCCGTCGGCGAAGTCGTTGCGGACTCCGGCCAGGTCGAGGCTCCCGTCGTCGAGCCGGTAGCTGTCGGGGCCTTTCTTGTCTTTACCTCTCATCAACCGGACCGCCGACGGCTCCTGCCGGAAATAATCCAGAAGCTCCGCACCGGCCGACGGCGCCGGCAGCAGGGTGTCGAAGTAGCCGGCACAGCGCCGCTGGACGTGGTGGTGGGTTGTCGTCCAGACATTGTCGAGGAAGGCCTGCACGGCGAGCGGTTGCAGCAGCCAGGCTAGCGACGGCTCGATGGTGGTTCTCTCCGGATGTTGCAAACGCCCGCTGTTACAGCGCCCTGCGAACAGGCAGCTGCGAGGCGGCTTGGGACGGGAGGGTCAGCCGCCCCATTTGGCGCCTTCGGCTTGGTCGCGGGCATACATCGACAAGGTGTTGTTCTCATGGGTGCCCGCCATCGCGTGATAGGCCCGCACCAACTCACTCATCGCCTGATTCCACTGGTTCTGCCACACCTGATACGTCATCCCGGTATCACCCTGCCAAGCACCCGACAACGCCGCCTGCTCAGCAGAGATATCAGCACCCAAACTCTGCAACGTGCCCGCATACCCCGACATGTCCGCGGCATGGGCCAACATCGCCGGATAGTTGTACATGATCTGCGACATCACAAACCCCTTCTCAAAATCCGGTGTAACTCGACGCCGCCGCCGAATCAGCGGCCACATAGGTGCCGGCCGCATCACCCAAATTGGCCTGCGCAATATCGAGCAGCGCATTCACCTTCGCCGCCGCCTCAACAAACCGCGCATGCGCACCCTGAAACGCCGCCGACGCCTCCCCCACATGAAAAGCCTGCGCCGACACCGCTTCTTGCTCAGCTTGTCCGATCGTCGAGCGCATCAACCCCGCCTTCGCCGAAAACGCCGACTGCGACGCCACCAACTGCGGAATATGCGCATCCAACATACTCATCTAACTTTCCTTTCCACTCGACAGCCAATCCGCGCCGTCCCAGGTCCCCGGAACCATCGGCATAGTCGGGCCGGCGCCTAACTCGTCGTGCGCCAGCGTCACCAAGCCGCCTGCCGGCACGTCACCCTCTCTGCCGACCGTGCCCGCGAAACCGAGCGTTCCGGCCCCGCGGTCCGAGGCGACCGGCGCTCCTGCCGGCGGGTCATCCCAATCCGGATGCACCTCGACATTCATGTCCATGAACTCGTCGCCATATCCTCGTTGCTCCGCGCGGCGGCGTCGCCGCGCCGCCGCCTGGTCTTGCGCGGCTGCTGCGGCCGCGCCGCCTGAGGGAGCCTTCGCCGCGCCACCCGGTGACGGCTCCCGGGTCTTGCTGTCGCCGCCAAGTTCCGGATCGAGACCAGGCGGGCCAATGGCGTAAGGCGGGATGAAACCCGTGCTGGCGATGGCGGTCGCCGGTGCCGGTGGCGGTGGCGGAGCACCGACCACGGTGCTCGTCACGGGCGCTGACGGCGGACCCGGAGTGCCCGCGGGGACGGTGACCGGCGCAGCCGGCGCGCTCAGCCCGGCGGCCGGCAGGTGGTCTGCCGCAGCCGGCGTGGGAACCACATCGGGAATGGCCGGCGCCACCGGGGCAGCCAGCCCAGCGAGTCCCGCCAACCCGGCCAAGCCGCCCACCGCTCCCACCGCCGGTACCGGCAGGAGGACGGCGGCGGTGATCAGTTCCGGCTGGAAAGCGTTGATGAACTCGCCCACGTGGCCGATTTCGTCGGCGGTAACGCCGGAGATATCACTCACCAACTGCGGTATCGCCTGCGACGGGTCGGTGAAGAATTCCGAGAAGTCCCGACTGAGGGTGTCGGTGATTTCGGTGATCCGGTTGAGGTACCAGCTGCCCTGGTACGGATCACCGGAGTCGTTGTCGATGATGGGTTGTATGCCGCTGTCGCTGGTGCTTCCGCCACCGGATTGGCCGTCGGCGGCGTGCATAATCTGCGGCGCCGGGCCGGTGGCCGGTGTCGACGCCACCGCTGCGGCGGACACACCTTGATAGGTCGCCATGGTGGTGGCCGCCTGCACCCACATCCGCGCGTAGTCGGCCTCGTTCAGCGCGATCGGGATGGTGTTGACGCCGAAGAAATTCGTCGCCACCAGCACGGCATGGATGGTGTGGTTGGCGGCCAACTCGGCCAGCGTCGGCATCGTCACCAGTGCACTGGTGTAACCCGCGGCCGCCGTCTGGTGTTGGGCGGCCGCTGCCGCGCTGTCGGTGCTGGCCTGGATCAGCCATTCCACGTACGGCACATTGGCCGCCGCATACGACTCCGCGCTTGGTCCTTCCCACGCCCCGACCTGCACCTGGCTCACCAGCGCGCTGAGTTCGTCGGCTACCGCCGCATACTCGCTGCTGAGCAAAGACCACGCACCCGCGGCCGCCTGCAACGACGCCGGCCCCGGGCCGCTGGTCAGCAGAGCCGAATGCACCTCCGGCGGTGCGGCCATCCAAACCGGCGCGGTCATCGTCAGCGGGGAACGACCAGATACGACGACGCGGCGGCGGCATCACCGGCGACGTAACTCGCGGCGGAATCCGCGACACCGACCCCGGACCGCCCCAGCGCCGCCGCGCCCTGCTCCGCCGCCGTCGCATGCTGGCTGCCGTGGGCGCTGAACGCGGTCGCGGTCTGCAGCGACACCGGGTCGGCGGCGGGCGGCACCACTGCGCTGATCGCAGGCACCGCCCCGGCATGCACGGCCGCGAGCTCGGGCCGTCAGCGCCTCGACAGCCGCACTGGCCGCGGCCAGCCCTTCCGGTACCACCCGCAGCGTCACGACCGAACCCCCCGCGGACGCACCACAGTA
The DNA here is from genome assembly GCA_963767765.1 of uncultured Actinomycetota bacterium. Classification (GTDB taxonomy): domain Bacteria; phylum Actinomycetota; class Actinomycetes; order Mycobacteriales; family Mycobacteriaceae; genus Mycobacterium. The sequence continues at coordinate 658,121 of CAVYEX010000001.1, forward strand.
AACGTCGACACGGCGCTCATCATGGACTAATCCACTGACCAGCGAAATACAGCGCGGGGGTATGGGGTATCCGCAACCCCTTTTACTAGGCGAAGTAGTACTACTCGCCGTCGAATCAGAACGGCGTCGGCAGCGCCAGCGCCGAGTCGACCGCCAGCGCGCAGAACACCACCGCCAGATAATTGTTCGACTGCAGAAACAGCCGCAGCGGCTTGACCGGCTCGCCCCGGCGGACGCCGGCGTAGAGCTGGTGGGCCATCGCCAGGAACCAGGTCCCGGCGACCACGGCCACCGACGCGTAGAGCCAGCCCGCGGCCAGGCCCAGTATCAGCGTCGCGAACACCGTCAGCCAGGTGTAGACCAGGATCTGCTTGGTGACCTGTCGCTCGGTCGCCACCGCCGGCAACATCGGCACGCCCGCCGCGCGGTAATCGTCCTTGTAGCGCATCGCCAGCGCCCAGGTGTGCGGCGGCGTCCAGAAGAAGATGATCGCGAACATCGCCAGGGCCGGCCAGCCGATGCCGCCGGTCACCGCCGACCACGCGATCAGCACCGGCATACAGCCGGCCGCGCCGCCCCACACCACGTTCTGCCAGGTGCGGCGCTTGAGCCACAACGTGTACACGAACACGTAGAACGCGATGGTGCCGACGGCCAGCAGCCCCGACAGCAAGTTGGTGGTCCACCACAGCCAGCAGAACGAACCGGCGCTCAACACCAGCCCGAGAACCAGTGCGTTGGCCGTCGGCACCGCCGCGCGCGCCAGCGGTCGCCGCGCCGTCCGCTGCATCAGCTTGTCGATGTCGGCGTCGGCCACACAGTTCAGCGTGTTGGCGCCGCCCGCGGCAAGCATGCCCCCGATCAAGGTGCTCGCGATGAGCAGCGGGTCGACCGTGCCGCGGTGCGCCAGCAACATCGCCGGAATGGCGGTGACCAACAGCAACTCGATCACCCGCGGTTTGGTCAACGCCAGGTATGCGAGCAACTGTTGCGGGATTGCCCGGCCCGGCGCTGTAACGGGGCTGCGCCCGCGAACGCTCACGCAGATACTCCTCGGGTCGCAACAGCACGCAGCTTCTACTACAGACGATGGTAGACCGCGGGTCCTCATCTGATGCATCGCAGGGTCGATTCGGCAGTAATTACCGCCCGAGGATCGGCAGTCTTTCAAATGCCGTTTTAGCGACCGGCGAACGTGGTACGCCGCATTTCGTTATGACCCCGCCGGTGCGAACCCGCACTAGGGTGGAGATGGATCAGCCTGTCGACGAAGGACTGAGTTCGTGACCACACTCGAAGACCAAGAAATTTCTGCTCTTACCCAAGCGCACCACCCTGACGACTGGACCGATATCGATTCCAAGGCCGTCGACACCATTCGGGTGCTCGCCGCCGAGGCCGTCCAGAAAGTCGGCAACGGCCATCCCGGCACCGCAATGAGTCTGGCGCCGCTGGCCTACACGTTGTTCCAGCGGGCGATGCGCCACGACCCCAGCGACACCGCGTGGCTGGGCCGCGACCGGTTCGTGCTGTCGGCCGGCCACAGCAGCCTCACGCTGTACATCCAGCTCTACCTCGGCGGCTTCGGGCTGGAGTTGTCCGACATCGAGGCCTACCGCACCTGGAAATCCAAGACGCCCGGCCACCCCGAATTCCGGCACACCAAAGGCGTGGAGATCACCACCGGTCCGCTCGGGCAGGGCTTGGCGTCGGCGGTCGGCATGGCGATGGCGTCCCGTTACGAGCGGGGCCTGTTCGACCCCGACGCCGCGCCCGGATCCAGCCCGTTCGACCACTACATCTTCGTGATCGCCTCCGACGGTGACATCGAGGAGGGTGTGACGTCCGAGGCGTCCTCGCTGGCGGCCGTGCAGCAGCTGGGCAACTTGATCGTGTTCTACGACCACAACGAGATCTCTATCGAAGACGACACCAACATCGCGCTCTGTGAGGACACCGCCGCCCGGTACCGCGCCTACGGCTGGCATGTGCAGTCGGTCGAGGGCGGCGAGAACGTGAGTGCGATCGAAGAGGCGATCGCCAACGCCAAAGCCGTCACCGACCGGCCGTCGTTCATCGAACTGCGCACCATCATCGGTTGGCCGGCGCCCAACAAGATGAACACCGGCGACGCGCACGGTTCGGCCCTCGGCGACGACGAGGTTGCCGAGATCAAGAAGATTCTCGGCTTCGACCCCGACAAGTCGTTCGAGGTCGACGACGAGGTGCTGGCCCACACCCGCAAGCTGGTGGACCGCGGCCGAGAGGCGCACGAAACTTGGCAGCCGGAATTCGATGCCTGGGCGCAGCGCGAACCCGACCGCAAAGCCCTGCTGGACCGGCTGACGGCCGAGGAGCTGCCGGACGGCTGGGACGACGACCTGCCGCACTGGGAACCCGGCGACGACGACCTGGCCACCCGCAAAGCCTCCGGCAAAGTGCTCGGCGCCTTGGGGGCGAAGCTTCCGGAACTGTGGGGTGGTTCGGCTGACCTTGGCGGTAGCAACAGCACTGACATCGAGGGTGCCGCGTCCTTCGGTCCGCCGTCGATCTCGACGAAGAAGTACACCTCCGTCGACTGGTACGGCCGGATTCTGCATTTCGGTGTCCGCGAGCACGCGATGGGCGCCATCCTGTCCGGCATCGTGCTGCACGGCCCGACCCGCGCGTTCGGTGGCACGTTCCTGCAGTTCTCCGACTACATGCGCGCGTCGGTGCGGTTGGCCTCCCTGATGGACATCGACACGATCTACGTGTGGACGCACGACTCGATCGGTCTGGGCGAGGACGGTCCCACCCACCAACCGATCGAGCATCTGGCGGCGCTGCGAGCCATCCCCAACCTCTCGGTGGTGCGCCCCGGCGATGCCAACGAGACGGCCTACGCCTGGCGCACGATCCTGGCTCGCGGCAACGGCAGCGGGCCGGTCGGGCTCTGCCTCACCCGCCAGGGAGTGCCGATCTTGGAGGGCACCAGCCTCGACGGCGTGGCCCGCGGAGGTTACATCCTCGGTGACGACGGCGGCGAACAGCCGGACGTGGTGCTGATCGGCACCGGCTCGGAGTTGCAGATCGCCGTGGCCGCGCAGAAGGCGTTGGCGGAGAAAGACATCACCGCACGCGTGGTGTCGATGCCGTGCGTGGAGTGGTTCGAGTCCCAGCCCGACGACTATCGCGACAGTGTCCTGCCGCCGGCGGTGTCGGCCCGGGTGGCGGTCGAGGCGGGCGTGGCGCAGAGCTGGCACAAGCTGGTCGGTGACTGCGGCGAGATCATCTCGATCGAGCACTACGGCGAATCCGCGGACTACAAAAAGCTGTTCGAAGAGTACGGCTTCACCCACGAAGCCGTCGTCGCGGCCGCCGAACGCGCGCTGGACAACTGAAAAGCGCTGCAGCACAAGAACTAAGGAGACTATTCAATGACCCAGAACCCCAACCTTGCGGCGCTCAGCGCCGAGGGGGTATCCGTGTGGCTCGACGACCTGTCGCGGGACCGGATCAACTCCGGCAACCTGCAAGAGCTCATCGACACCAAGTCCGTCGTCGGTGTGACCAGCAACCCGAGCATCTTCCAGAAGGCGTTGTCGGACAGCGACAGCTACTCCGATCAGATCGCCGAGTTGGCTGAACGAGGCGCCGATGTCGACGCCACGGTCCGCACCGTGACCACCGACGACGTGCGGATGGCATGCGATGTGTTCAAGTCAGTATGGGAGGCTTCCGACGGCGTGGACGGCCGGGTGTCGATCGAGGTCGACCCGCGGGTCGCCCACGACGAAGACAAAACCAATGAACAGGCCATCGACTTGTGGAAGACGGTCGACCGCCCCAACCTGTTGATTAAAATCCCGGCGACCGAAGAGGGCATCCCGGCCATCGCCGCGACGCTGGGCGAAGGTATTTCGGTCAACGTCACACTGATTTTCTCCGTCGAGCGGTACCGCGCGGTGATGGACGCCTACTTGGAGGGGCTGGAGAAAGCCAAGGAAGCCGGGCACGACCTGTCGAAGATCCACTCGGTGGCCTCGTTCTTCGTCTCCCGCGTCGACACCGAAGTCGACAAGCGCCTGGAGAAGATCGGCTCCGACGAGGCGCTGGCATTGCGGGGTAAGGCCGCGGTGGCCAACGCCCGGCTCGCCTACGCCGCTTACCAGGAGATCTTCGAGGGCAGCGAGAAGTTCGAGGAGCTCAAGAAACACGGGGCCCGGGCACAGCGGCCGTTGTGGGCCTCGACCGGTGTGAAGAACGAGGACTACTCCGACACGCTGTACGTCACCGACCTGGTGGCTCCCAACACGGTGAACACCATGCCGGAGAAGACCATCGACGCCGTCGCCGACCACGGTGAGGTCAAGGGCGATCAGGTCAGCGGTAAAGCCGGCGAGGCCCAGGAGTTGTTCGACAAGCTCGACGAGGTCGGAATTGACGTGACCGACGTGTACCTGGTGCTGGAGAACGAAGGCGTGCAGAAGTTCGAGGATTCCTGGAAGGAACTGCTCGAGGAGACCCAGTCTCAGCTCGACTCCAACAGCAAATGAGTCGCGCCGGCGCACAGGCCGACAAAGCGACCGGCGCCGGGCAGTGGCGAAATCCGTTGCGAGACAAGCGGGATAAGCGGCTGCCTCGGATAGCCGGGCCATGCGCAATGGTCATCTTCGGCGTCACCGGCGACCTGGCCCGCAAAAAGGTGATGCCGGCCGTCTACGATCTGGCCAACCGCGGACTGCTGCCACCGACCTTCGCGCTGGTCGGGTTCGCCCGCCGGGACTGGGATCACGAAGACTTCGGCAAGGTCGTGCACGACGCCGTCCAAGAGCATGCCCGCACCCCGTTTCGCCAAGTGATCTGGGATCGGCTGGCCGACGGATTCCGTTTCGTGCCGGGCGGCTTCGATGACGACGACGCTTTCGGGCGGCTGGCTGAAACCTTGGAGAAGCTCGACGCCGAACGCGGGACCGGCGGCAATCACGCGTTCTATCTGGCGATTCCGCCCAAGTCGTTTCCGGTGGTGTGTGAACAGCTGGAGAAATCCAAGCTGGCCCGCCCCGTTGCCGACCGCTGGAGCCGGGTGGTCATCGAGAAACCATTCGGCCACGACCTGGACAGCGCCCGCGAACTCAACAAGGTGGTCAACAGCGTCTTCCCCGAGGAGTCGGTGTTCCGCATCGACCACTACCTCGGCAAAGAAACCGTGCAGAACATACTGGCGTTGCGGTTCGCCAACCAGCTGTTTCACCCGATCTGGAATGCCCACTATGTCGATCATGTGCAGATCACCATGGCCGAAGACATCGGCCTGGGCGGACGGGCCGGCTACTACGACGGCATCGGCGCCGGCCGCGACGTCATCCAGAATCACCTCATGCAGCTGCTGGCCTTGACGGCCATGGAAGAGCCGGTGAGTTTCCGCCCGGCGGAACTGCAGACCGAGAAGATCAAGGTGCTCTCGGCGACGCGGCTCGCCGAGCCGTTGGACCAGACGACCAGCCGCGGCCAGTACACCGCCGGCTGGCAGGGCGGAGAACACGTTGTCGGGCTGCTCGACGAAGAGGGCTTCTCCAAGGAGTCGATCACCGAAACCTACGCCGCGATGACGCTGGAAGTCGACACCCGCCGCTGGGCAGGTGTGCCGTTCTACCTGCGCACCGGAAAGCGGTTGGGCCGCAGGGTCACCGAGATCGCCTTGGTGTTCAAACGGGCTCCGCATCTGCCGTTCGACGCCACCATGACCGACGAGCTGGGTGCCAACGCGCTGGTGATCCGGGTGCAGCCCGACGAAGGGGTGACGTTGCGGTTCGGGTCGAAGGTCCCCGGCAGCGCCATGGAGGTCCGCGACGTCAACATGGACTTCTCCTACGGCTCGGCATTCGCCGAGGATTCACCCGAAGCGTACGAGCGGCTGATCCTGGATGTGCTGCTCGGCGAGCCGTCGTTGTTCCCGGTCAACGACGAGGTCGAATACGCCTGGCAGATCATCGATCCGGCGTTGGAGTACTGGGCCGAGCACGGCAAACCCGATGCCTACGAGGCCGGGACGTGGGGTCCGGCGTCGTCGTTCGAGATGTTGCGCCGAAGTGGCCGGGAATGGCGGCGGCCGTGATCGTCTCGATGGAAAAGACGACCACCACGGCCGTCAACAAGAAGCTGAACGAGCTGCGCGAGGAAGTCGGCGCGGTGACCCTGGGCCGAGTGCTGACGCTGGTCATCGTGCCTGACACCGACGCTGTGGTCGAGGAGTCGATCGAGGCGGCCACCGTAGCCAGCCACGAACATCCCTGCCGGGTGATCGTGGTGATGAGCGAGAACTGCGACGCCGCCGAACCGCGGCTGGATGCCGAGTTGCGGGTAGGTGCTGACAGCGCCGGCGGCGAGGTCGCCATCTTGCGGCTGTCCGGTCCGCTGGCCGAGCACGCCGCGAGCGTGGTGGTGCCGTTCCTGCTGCCCGACATCCCTGTGGTGGCCTGGTGGCCGGACATCGCCCCGGCCGTTCCTGCCCAAGATCCGTTGGGCCAGTTGGCTCTTCGGCGGATCACCGACGCCACCAACGGCACCGACCCGCTGTCGGCGATCAAGAGCAGGCTGGCGGGCTACACGCCCGGTGACACCGATCTGGCCTGGAGCCGCGTCACCTACTGGCGGGCGCTGCTGACCTCGGCCCTCGACCAGCCGCCGTACGAGCCGATCAACTCGGCGCTGATTTCCGGACTCAAAGACGAGCCCGCGCTCGACGTGCTGGCGGGCTGGCTGGCGAGCCGCATCGACGGGCCGGTGCAACGTGCGGTCGGTGACCTGAAAGTCGAGCTGCTGCGGGACAGCGAGACGGTGACGCTGAGCCGGCCGCAGGACGGATCGACCGCGACGTTGAGCCGCACCGCACGGCCCGACGCGCTGGTTCCGATGCCGCGCAGGGAAACTCGTGAATGCCTCGCCGAGGATCTGCGGCGGCTGGATCCGGACGTGATCTACCTGTCGGCGCTGGAAGGCATCAAACGGGTGGAGTACGTGTGAACCGCGCCGGCGACGATGCAGCGTGAGGGGGCACCCCAGCTTGCTAGGGGACGATGAGGAGGAGCGGCGCAGATGAACCGCGCCGGCGACGATGCAGAGCGAAGTGATGAGGAGGAGCGGCGCAGTTGAACACCGTGATCGAGAAATTTGCCGACAGCGACGCCCTGGTCGCCGCGGCGGGCGAGCGACTGGTGGCATCGATCGACGCCGCGGTGGCGGCCCGGGGCCGGGCGCTGATCGTACTGACCGGCGGCGGCAACGGCATCGGGATCCTCAAACAGCTCGCCGCGCACGGACAACAAATCGACTGGTCGAAGGTCCACTTGTTCTGGGGTGACGAGCGCTACGTGTCCGAAGACGACGACGAGCGCAACGAGAAGCAGGCCCGGGAAGCGCTGATCGATCACGTCGACATCCCGGCGCGCAATGTGCACCCGATGGCGGCCAGCGACGGCGATTTCGACAACGACCTCGACTCCGCGGCGTTGGCGTACGAGCAGGTCCTCGCCGCCAACGCAGAAGCCGGTGACGAGGCACCGGTTTTCGACGTTCACCTGTTGGGCGTCGGCCCTGAAGGCCACATCAACTCGCTGTTTCCCGACACCGCTGCCGTGCGGGAGACCACCCGGCTGGTGGTCGGCGTCGAAGACTCCCCCAAACCGCCGCCTCGACGAATCACGTTGACGCTGCCCGCTATTGCGCGTTCCCGCGAGGTGTGGCTGATGGTGTCGGGGTCAGCGAAAGCCGAAGCGGTGGCCGCGGCGGTCAGCGGCGCCGATCCGGTGTCGGTGCCTGCCGCCGGCGCCGTCGGTCGCGAGCAGACAGTTTGGCTGCTCGACAACGAAGCCGCGGCCAAGCTGTAATCCGCGGCCTTTCGCGCCGCAAACAGAAACGACGGTCGCGCTCGCCGGAAAGTCGCGACCCAGGCTGCTGTTTCGCGAAGGGCTGTTTCTCGACGGGCTGCTGTTTCGCGGAGGGCGGGCGGCCCGGCAATCAGCTGCCGGTGAACACGGCGTCGCGGCGCTGCACGAACGACGCCATGCCTTCGGCGCCGTCGGCGGTGCCGAACAAGCGGGCGACGTCAGGCTGCAGCCGCTCGATCGCGGCTTGATCACCGACGGTCCGTGCGCGGTGCGCCGAGGCCAGCGTGGCCTGCACGCCCAGCGGCGCGCAGCGTTCGGCGATCGTTCGGGCAACGCCCGTGGCCGCTGCATAAGCGGCCTCGGCGTCTGGACAGATCTGCTGTATCAGCCCGATCCGATGGGCTTCGGCGGCATCGAACTCGTCACCGGTCAGGATCCAGCGCATCGCATTGCCCCAACCGGCGGTGCGCGGAAAGCGAAGCGTCGCACCGCCGAACGGATAGATGCCGCGGCGAACCTCCAGTTGGCTGAAGCGCGCGTCGGCTGCAGCCACGGCGATGTCGGCCGCCAGCAGCAACTCGATCCCCAAGGTCATGACCCAGCCCTGCGCGGCGGCCACCACCGGCTTGGTCCAGTCACCGTCCAGCCGCCAGGGATCGCGGGCGCTGTCGGGCAGGGTGAGCGCCCCCGCCGCCAGCTCAGCACCGACGTCGGCCAGATCGAGCCCACCGGTGAAGTGCTCGCCGTGGGCGAACAGGACGCCGCACCACAGGTCGTCGTCCGCTTCGAGTAAGCCGTAGCCGGCAGCAAGATCCTCGATCATCGCCTTGGTGAAAGCATTTCGCTTGTGCGGCCGGTTCAGACCCATCAACAACACATGACCGTCGCGCTCGATCGTCACCGTCGGCGAATCGCTTGACATGGTCCTGACCGTAACGAAGGCCCGCTCAGGGGACAAGCGTGTCCGACACCGACTGATAGGATCACGCAGCGAATCCAAATGCGCTCTCGTCGCAGCTCGTTTCGAGTCCGAAGCCCAGTGAAGGTGTCACATGGACGCTGACGTCATCGTGGTGGGCGCCGGTCTCGCCGGCCTGGTCGCCACCCACGAACTGACGCGCCGCGGCAAGACGGTCGCCGTCGTCGACCAGGAGAACGCCGCCAATCTCGGTGGCCAGGCGTACTGGTCGTTCGGCGGCATCTTCCTGGTCGACAGCCCCGAGCAGCGCCGGATGCGTATCAAGGACTCCTTCGAGCTGGCCTGGAACGACTGGCAGGGCAGCGCGGCGTTCGACCGGCTCGACGACGAAGACGTCTGGGCCAGCCGCTGGGCGCGCGCCTACGTCGAATTCGCCGCCGGCGAGAAGCGTGCCTACCTGGGCGAACAGGGCATCAGCTTCCTGCCCGCGGTCGGATGGGCCGAACGCGGCGACCTCACCGCCACCGGGCACGGCAACTCGGTGCCGCGCTTCCACGTCAGCTGGGGCACCGGAACCGGTGTCGTGGGACCGTTCTGCGACTCCGGGTTGCGGGCCGCCGCCCAAGGACGGGTCACCTTTCTTCACCGCCATCGCGCCGACGAGCTGGTGACCACCGGCGGTGCGGTGACCGGCGTGCGCGGCAAGATCCTGGCTCCCGATGACGCCCCGCGCGGCGCCCCGTCGAACCGCGACGTCGTCGGCGACTTCGAATTATCCGCCCAGGCCGTGGTGATCACCACGGGCGGAATCGGCGCCAACCACGACATGGTGCGCCAGTACTGGCCGGAACGCATGGGCAGCCCACCGGCATCCATGATCACCGGCGTCCCCGCCTACGTCGACGGGCGCATGCTCGACATCGCGGCCGGCTTCGGCGTGCGGCTGGTCAACCGGGATCGTATGTGGCACTACACCGAAGGTGTCATCAACTGGAACCCGATCTGGCCCAACCACGCCATCCGGATCCTGCCCGGCCCGTCGTCGATGTGGTTCGACGCCCTGGGCCGCCGGTTGCCGCAGCCGTTTCTGCCCGGCTACGACACCCTGGGCACTCTGCGGTATCTGCGCACCACAGCGGAGATCGCGCGTTACGACCACTCGTGGTTCATCCTCACCCAGAAGATGATCGGCAAGGAGTTCGCGCTGTCGGGATCGGAGCAGAACCCCGACATCACCGCCAGCAGCAAAAAAGCTTTTCTGCGCGAACGGCTGCTCAACCGCGCCGCACCCGGTCCGGTCGAAGCGTTCAAGAAGCACGGCGCCGACTTCGTGGTCGCCGACAAGCTCGAGGAACTGGTCGAACGGATGAACACCCTGACCGACGAAGCGCTGCTCGACCCCGTCGGCATCCGCCACCAGATCGAGGCCCGCGACCTGCAATTGGCCAACCCGTTCAGCAAGGACGCTCAAATCCAGGGCATCGCCAACTCCCGCCGCTCCCTCGGTGACCGGCTCGGGCGCACCGCCGCCCCGCACCGCATCCTCGACCCCGATGCCGGACCGCTGATCGGCGTCAAGTTGCACATCCTGACCCGCAAAACACTGGGCGGCATTCAAACGGACCTGGCGTCGCGCGCCCTGGGTGTGGACGGTCAACCCATCCCGGGGCTGTATGCCGCCGGCGAGGTCGCCGGCTTCGGCGGTGGCGGCGTGCACGGCTACAACGCGCTGGAAGGCACCTTCCTCGGCGGATGCATCTTCTCCGGCCGCGCAGCCGGGCGCGCCCTTGCCGAGAACCTCTGAGTTTTTGACTTCGGACGGTCAATAATGGCCGTCATGGCAGACAGAACCGGTGGCCCCGGCGGGGAGCGCAAGCGGATCAAGACTCTGGCGCAGGCGGCGCTGAACGCCGACAAAACCGTCAACCAGGTCGAAGACGTGCTCTCCGGGCTCAGCGACACCATGAACGAGCTGAACAATTCGCTGTCCCGCCTCAACGGCACGGTGGAACGCCTCGAAGGTGGCCTGGACCATCTGGAGGGCACCCTGTCCAAACTCGACGAGCTCGCGCAGCGACTGATCGGGCTGGTCGAGCCGATGGAGGCCATCGTCGAACGGATCGACTACATCGTGGGCATCGGCGAGACGGTGATGACACCGCTGTCGGCGACCGAACACGCGGTGCGCGGCGTGTTGAACGCGGTGCGGAACCGGACCGCGCGGTAGCCCGTGCCCGGTGCCCAACCGGTGCCCGCTCCCCCGTTCGCGGACGGGACCGGCCTGCCGTGGGATGTCTCGGTGTCCGACGCGGTGGCCACGATCGGTGCGGCCCGCGCCCGCTGCGGCGACACCTTCGCCGTGGCGAGCGGACCCGACCGCTACCTGTTCACGTTCTCCCCCACCGGAGTCGAGTCGTTCTACGCGCTGCCGGAGGAGAAAGCCAGCAAGGGCCTCGCCGACTACTACCTGCTGCGCCGCAAACTGCCCGAAGAGATCTTCGACGGCCGCCGTATCCTGCCGAGCACGCTGTTCCGCCGCGACGACGTGGCCGGCTACTTGGCGAACCTGGACCGCGCCCTCGACGCGGCCGCTGACGAGCTCGGAGCCGCCGGTTCGGTGGACCTCTTCGAGCTCACCCGCCGACTGGGCCACCGCATGGGCCTCGCCTCGTGGGCCGGCCCCGGTTCGGCCGACGGCGCAGCCTTCGATCACCTGCTGCGCGCCTTCGACCTGCTCGACGGCTCGGACGCGTTCGTCCATCCGGACAAGATGGCGGCGGTGGCGGCGTCGAACCAGCGTGCCGAGCGGGCAGCGCTGAGTGAGGTCGTCGACGGCATCGCCGCCGCGCTGCGCCGGTGGGACGCCGGCGACCGAGCGGATCAGGACCTCTTCGGCCGGATCGCCGACGCGTGGTCGTCGGAAACCGGGACGTGCCGGCTGCGCGGGATCGCGCTCGACGTGGCGCTGATTCACATCGCGTCGATGTCCAACCTGGCGGCCGCGCTGGGCTGGGTGCTGGTCGACCTGCTCGAGCACCCAGGGATAGCGGGACGGGTGGTGGCCGGCGATGCTGATCTGGCGCAGCGCTGCGCCCTGGAGTCGACGCGCCTGGCGCAGCGCTCGATCATGGCCCGCAGTGTGCTGTCAACGGTGTCCTTCGACACCGGCGACGTCACCTATGAAGTCCCGCCGGGCTGGACCATCGCCACCCTGCTGCCGCTGCTCAACACGTCCGCAGCCCCGCGACTGCAGCAGTGGGATCCGGACCGCTGGACCCGTCACCGCCTCAAGGAACGAAACGCCCTGCCGTCGCCCATGCTGGTGACGGCGTTCGGGCACGGCCGGCACTCCTGCCCGGCCCAGCCGTTCTCGCTGGCGGCGATGACGGCAGCCGCGACGCAACTGCTGGGGCGCTACCGCATGACACTCAGCTGGACCCGCCATCCGCGGCCGATCCCGGCTCAGATCGGTGGCGTGGCGCGCGCCGACGGGCCGTGCCCGGTGAGCTACGAAGCGACGTCGGGCTGAGGCACCGAAAGCGTTGTACCGGTCTCGTTTTCGGCGAAAGCGACGAGGCGGGCCGCGGCGTCGTAGTCGCACGCGACAACCGAGCGGCCGATGAGCACCGGGCCGCCGCGCAGACCGCGCGGCCCGTCGACACCGACGTAGCTGCCCGGCGGAATCGGTTCGCTGATGCAGTACAACGTCGGCGCGGCGCCTTCGTCGATGTTGTTGGCCAACCGGTCGGCGACGGCCTTGACCGCCTTGTGGGCCAGCGACATCACCGGCGAGTCGGAGACCTGCGACAAGTTCGACGCCACCCACCCGGGGTGGGTGAGCTGGCTGACGACCCGCGAACCGGCGGCGCGAAGCCTGCGGTCCAGCTCCAGACCCCACAGCATCACCGCGAGCTTCGAGCGGGTGTAGGCACCGAACCGTGTCCACTTGTGGTTGCGCAGATGCATGTCATCGAGCCGCAGCGTCGCTGACCGGTGTGCGTCGGAGCCGACGTTGATGATGCGCGAACGTACCTGTGGCAACAGCAGATTGGTCAATGCGAACGGTCCGAGGAAGTTGGTGCCGAGCGTCATCTCGAACCCGTCGACGGTGTCGGTGCGCCGGTCGACCACCGTCCCGGCGTTGTTGATCAAGATGTCGACGTCACCGTCGAGGCTTGCGGGAAAAGCGCGTACCGAGGACAAGTCGGCGAGGTCGAGTTTGAGCACCGAGGTCGAGCCGCCGATCTCGGCAGCCCGTTGCGCGCCGAGTTCGGTGTTGCGCACGGCCATGATCACATGGGCGCCCGCTTTGGCCAGCGCACCCGCGGTGCCCAGCCCGACGCCACTTGTCGCCCCGGTCACCACCACCCGGGTACCGGTCATATCGCCGAGCCGGCTGGGCAACCACGGTGACGTCACGGCGATCACACTAACGGCTCATTCGACCCGAACGTCTGTCACCCACCTAGGTTTCTGCCACCATTGACTGCGGCCAACGGAAACGGGGTTCGTCGCAAGTGAGTTCGTCATGAGTGACAGCGCAGTGCAGATCACCAACTTGATCTACTCCTACGCCGAACTGCTGGACGCCGGGAATCTGGACGGGGTGGCCGAACTGTTCGCCAACGGCCGCATCTGCGGAGCGGAGGACGGTCCGCCGGAGACCGTGTTCAGCGGCGCCGCCGGGGTGCGGCGGATGTATGAGATGGCCACCCGCATCTACGACGACGGCACCCCGAAGACCAAGCACCACACCAGCAATGTGCAACTGCACGTCGACGAGGCGCACGGCACCGCCCACAGCACCTCCTACTACCTGGTCACCCAGGCCACCACGGACCTGCCCCTGCAAGTCATCGTGACCGGCCATTACCGGGACACCTTTCACCGCATCGACGGGGTGTGGTGGTTCGACACCCGGATCATGTACGTCGACCAGATGGGCGACGTCCGTCACCACCTGAAGTTCTGACCCGAGTGACCAACTCGAGCGCATTCGACCTCGATACCGTCCTGACCGATGCGCAGCGCAAGGAGCAGCTCAGCGAGTGGGGATCCGGCGAGTTTCTTCGCCCGCTGAGTGTGCTGCTGGCCGACTACGCCGGGGCGAACCTCAACGCCGTCGGCGTGCACATCCTGGGATCGGGCCTCGTGCACAGCCTGCGGATGCGGCTGCGCGCCCGAGAATGGATCCGCCGCCACCCCGAGATCCTCGACGAGCGGATCGTCACGCCGGTGGTCGTCGTCGGGATGATGCGCAGCGGAACCACCTTGCTGCAGCGGCTGCTGGCCGCCGACCCGCGCTTCGACTGCGCCTACGGCTGGGAGGTGGTCGAGGTCGCGCCGCGGCTCGATCAGCAGTTCACCGGTGTCGATCCCCGCATCGCCGTGAGCGATGCGCGGGAAGCGAAATCCCGGGAACTGGCGCCGCAGCTCTTCGCCATTCACCCGATGTACGCGCGGGAAGCCGAGGAGGAGATCGTCTTCCTGGCCGACGCCTTCCTGTCCCATGTGCCCGAGGCCGGTGCTTCCTTGCCCGGCTACCGGCAGTGGCTCGACGAGCAGGACTTCACGCCCGCCTACACCTACCTGCATCTGATGCTGCGGTTCTTGCAGTGGCAGAAGCGCCAGAGGCTTCCCGAGCGGCGCCTGGCGCCGCAGCGCTGGGTGCTCAAGTCACCGGCTCACCTGGGCTATCTCGATCTGCTGCGAGCACAGTTTCCCGGCTTGCACATCGTGCATCTGCACCGCGATCCCAAGACCACCGTCGCCTCGGGCGCCAGCCTCAACGCCACCCTGCACGCCATGCACGCCGACACCGTCGACCTGCACCGGGTGGGTGCCGAGTGGCTGCAGCGGATGGCCTGGACCACCGAACGGGCCATGGCGACCCGCGACCGGTGGTCCGCTGAGCTGGGACCCGACGCGGTTACGGTCACCGACGTCGCGTTCGACGACGCGGTCGCCGAACCGATCGCAGAGGTGGCCCGGGTGTACGACGCCATCGGCCTGCCGCTTACCGTCGACGCCGAAGACGCGATGCGGCGCTGGTTGCGCGAGCGGCCCAGATCCGCGGAGCGCCCGCCGTATGCGCTGGAGACCTACGGCCTGCGCCCCGAGCAGGTCGACGAGCGGTTCTCGTTGTACAACAAGCGTTTTCGATCGCCTGACGGGAAGTAAGGAGCAGCCTATGGGTGAGCACCCGGTTGCCACGGCAGCCCAGCACGAACAGGAACTGGCCGCGCTGGAGCTGTTCGAGCACGCGACCGTCAAGGCGGCTTACAGCACCGTGGCCGAGAACTGGCTCAGCCGCGCCAAAGCCTCCGACGCGATGCGGGAGCGGTTCGACGATGCGTTCGCCGAGGTGATGTTCTCGGCGGCGGTGTGGTCGTCGAACCAAGACAAGCTGCGCCCGAAAGTCAGCTGCATCACCCGGCTGGGGCACCCGGTCGACGGCCGGCACGTCCCCGGATCACGCTGGGGCATCGACAATCCGGACAGCATCTACCGGGTGATCCCGATCGACGGCGACGAGCGTTATGAGATTCACGGCCGAGTCGGCGAGCACCGCATGACCGAGAACTACTTCACGCTCTGGGATGCGCACATGGGCACCGTCGCCGTGCTCAACGGAAGCACCATGCACGTGGACTCCGACGGCAGCTTCACCGTCACCGTCGACGCCGAACCGGCCGGCGGGCGCGAAAATCACGTCCAGACCTCGCCGGCGGCGCACGAGTTCTACATCCGCGACGTCCTGCTGGACTGGTGCCGTGACGATCCCAACCACCTGGAGGTGCAGCGCCTCGGCTGCCCCCCGGGAACAGCCGCGCGCACCCTCGACGAGCAGGCCGAGGCGACCGCGGCGATGATGGCGTACTTCGCCAACTTCACCGGCAAGCTCAGCCACGGCGTCTACAAGATGCCCCCTAACCGTTTCGATCTGGCCTGGTCGGCGGACACCGTGGGCGCCATGCGCAACCAGGTGTACGTGATGGGCCGCTACGACCTGGCTCCCGACGAAGCATTCGTCGTTGACCTCAACGATGGTGGCGCGCAATACTTCACGGTGCCGCTAAGCAACATCTGGGGCACCACACTCGACATCGTCGACCGCACCGGCAGCCTCAACAAAGCGCAGTCGCTCGCCAACGAAGACGGCACCTACACCTACGTCATCTCCCCCACCGATCCCGGCGTGGCGAACTGGATCGACTCCGACGGGTTGCGTGAGGGCATCCTGACGCTGCGCATGGCCGAATTCGGCCCGACCGGCCCGCGCGAGGACCTCGGCGCTCGCGGCCGGGTGGTCAGCTTGGACCGCCTTGACGCCGAAGTGCCGTTACTGCCCACGGTGAGTCGCGAGCAACGGGCTGGCGAGCTCGCGCGACGCCGAGAGGCTTACCTGCGCCGCCTGCCGGAAGGGACGCGGTAGATGGCGCGCTGGCTGGTAACCGGATGCTCCACCGGTTTCGGCCGCGAGATCGCGCGCGCGGCGTTGCAGGCCGGTCACCAGGTCGTGGTGACCGCGCGGCAGCCCGAGGCGGTGCACGATGTCGTCGACGGCTTCGACGGTGCGCTGGCCGTCGGCCTGGACGTCACCGACCCCGAGCAGATCCGCGCCGCGGTCGCAGCGGCCAACGACGCCTTCGGCGGGATCGACGTTTTGGTCAACAACGCCGGCCACGGGTACCTGTCGGCGGTCGAGGAGGGCGAGGACGCCGAGGTTCGGAAGTTGTTCGAGGTCAACTACTTCGGTGCGGTGAACATGATCAAGGCGGTGCTGCCCGGCATGCGTGCCCGCTCCTGCGGTCACATCGTCAACATCTCGTCGATGACCGGCCTGGTGGCCAATCCACCCAACGCCTACTACTCCTCCACCAAGTTCGCGCTGGAGGCGGTGACGGAAGCGCTCGCCACTGAGGTGCGGCCATTGGGCATCAAGGTGACCGCCATCGAGCCCGGCGCATTCCGCACCGACTGGGCGACGCGATCGATGAAGGAGTCGGCCACTCCGATCGCCGACTACACCGACGTGGCGGCGCGCAAAGACCTGATCAAGCAATTCGCCGAGCACCTGCCTGGCGACCCGCGCAAAGTCGCCGAGGCGGTATTGCTGGTGACCACCTTGGACTCGCCGCCGCTGCGTTTGCTGCTCGGCCGCGACGTGCTCAAGGCCATGCGCGACAGGATCGCCGCCTTGACTGCATCCATCGACGAATGGGAACCGGTGACGCGGGACGTGAACTTTCCGGCGTCCTGACAACGCGTGCAGTCAACTGCCTTTGAGCCTCCGGTAGTGTCGAAATGGCATGGCCGAGCCGCGCGCCGATGGCTGACGAGAGGGATGTCGGGTGGGTCCTCAGGACACTCACGGCGAGCCGCCGACCGCGGCTGCAGCCAAGGTGTTCACCGCGGATCCCGAAGTCGGCGGCGCGCTGGCGAAAGTTGATTGGGCGGCAACAACTCTCGGCCCTCCGGCCGACTGGCCGCAGAGCTTGCAAACCGCGGTCAGCATTCTGCTGTCCTCGCGCTTCTCCATGTGGATGGCGTGGGGACCGGAGAAGACGTTTTTCTGTAACGCCGCCTACCGCCGAGACACGCTGGGCCGCAAATACCCGTGGGCACTCGGCCGGCCGGCCAGCGAGGTGTGGGCGGAAATCTGGGACGACATCGGTCCGCGGATCGACGGGGTGTTGTCGTCGGAGCAGGCGACCTGGAATACGGCGCTGCAGCTCTTCCTCGAGCGGTCCGGCTATCTGGAGGAGACCTACCACACGTTTTCCTACAGTCCGCTACGCGACGACGACGGCCGGGCGGTCGGCATGTTATGCGTGGTCAGCGAGGACACCGAGCGGGTGATCGGCGAGCGGCGGATGGCGACCTTGCGCGATCTCGGCTCGGACCCCAGTGTCAGCAGCGACGAGCAGCACACCCTGGCTTTCGCCGCCCGCCAGCTCAGCTGCAATCTGCAGGACCTGCCGTTCACGCTGACCTACCTGTTCGACGAGGACGGTGCGGCCCGGCTGGCCGCGGTCAGCGGGATCCAGACCGGTCACCCCGCCGCCCCGGCGACGCTGCCCGCCGACGGCGCGGCACCCTGGCCGGCTCAGCAGGCGGCACGTGGCGAATCGGTGCTGGTGGAGCTCGACCCGGCTGTGTTGACCGATCTGCCGACCGGCGACCTACCCGGCCCGCCGACCCAGGCGCTGGTGTCACCGCTGCTGCAGCCGGGCGGTGCGCCGATCGGCTTCCTGGTGGCGGCGCTGAACCGCTACCGGCTGCTCGACGAGGAGTACCGCGGCTTTCTGCAGCTGGTCGCCGGGCACCTCGCGGCCGGGATCGTCAGCGCCCGCAGCTACCGCGCGCAGCAGCGCCGCGCCGAGGAGCTGGCCGAGCTGGACCGGGCGAAAACGACGTTCTTCTCCAACATCAGCCATGAGTTCCGCACCCCGCTGACCTTGATGCAGGGACCGGTGGCGGAGCTGCTCGCCCGGCCGGCCGGTCTCGACGAGCCAGCCCGCGAGGAGCTGGAAGTCGTTCACCGCAACGGGCTTCGGCTGGCCAAGCTGGTCAACTCGCTGCTCGACTTCTCCCGCATCGAGGCCGGCCGGATGCGGGCCCGTTACACCGAAGTCGACCTGGCCGCCGTCACCGGTGAGCTGGCCAGCGTTTTCCGGTCGGCTGTCGAGCGGGCCGGCCTGGTGTTCACCGTCGAGTGTCCGCCGCTGGACCAACCGGTGTTCCTGGACCGCGACCTGTGGGAGAAGGTGGTACTCAACCTGCTCTCCAACGCACTGAAGTTCACCTTCGACGGCTCCATCACCGTGCGGGTGAGCCGGTCGGACACCGAGGCGCTGGTCACCATCGCCGACACCGGCATCGGGGTGCCCGCCGCCGAAATCCCCCGCCTGTTCGAGCGGTTTCACCGCATCGAGTCCACCCGCGCCCGGTCGAACGAGGGCAGCGGCATCGGATTGGCACTGGTCAAAGAGCTGGTCGGCCTGCACGGCGGCATCATCACAGCCGACAGCACCGAAGGCGCGGGCACCACATTCGCCATCCGGCTGCCCTTCGGCGCTGCGCACCTGCCCCCCGAAGCCATCGCCGCCGACGGCAGTACCCGGGCGTCGTCCGGACTCGCCGACCCGTTCGTGCAGGAGGCGCTGTGCTGGCTGCCGAGCGAAGCCGCCGGCGCCGCGCCGGCAGGGGCCGCTGACAGCGCCGAGACACCGGATGCGATTCTGGCCACGTTCGGCGCGCCACCGCATGTGCTGATCGCCGACGACAACGCCGACATGCGCGAGTACCTGACCCGCATGTTGAGCACGGCCGGCTACCGGGTGCACGCGGTCAGCGAAGGCCAGCAGGCGCTCGACGACATCCGCAGCGACGGGCCCGACCTGGTGGTGAGCGACGTCATGATGCCGCGGCTGGACGGCTTGGCGCTGATCGCGGCGCTGCGCCGGGACCCACGCACGGCCGCCATACCGGTGCTGTTGCTGTCGGCGCGGGCCGGGCCGGAGGCCTCGATCGAAGGCCTGCACGCCGGGGCGGACGACTACCTGGTCAAACCGTTCGTCGCCGCCGAACTACTGGCCCGGGTGCGGGCCAACATCGAATTGGCCCGGCTGCGCAGCCACCACGCGCGGTGGCGCACCGCGCTGATCGACTCGCTGCAGGAAGCGTTCTTCGTCTGCGACGAGCACGGCGCCGTGCTGGAGGTCAATTCGGCCTTCACCGACATCCTCGGCTACGGTCCTGAAGGGTTGCCCTACCAACCGGTGCACCCGTGGTGGCCCGAGGCGAGCAGCGACCCCGAAGCACATCGACACGTCACCGAAGTGTTCGCCCAGCTGGCGGGGCACCTGCAGGGCACCTATACCGTTCCGGTCAACCACCGCGACGGGCACCGGGTGTGGGTCACATTCAGCTTCAACCACGCTGACGACCCGGAAACGGGCCGCCGCGTCATGGTCGGCACGTTCCGCGACGTCACCGCCGAGCATTACCTCGCGCAACGCCAAACCGCCCTGGCCGAACTTAACCAGCAACTCGCCCAGGCCGACACCGTCGACGATGCGCTGGCCGCAGCCGTCGCGGAGCTGCGCCGGCTGTGGCGCGCCCACCGGGTGCTGGCCGTCACCTTCCAGACCGGCAGCTCCGGACCGACCACGGCCTCCGGTGAGCCGAGCCTGGTGTCGGCCGGAGAGGCCGCACACTGGGCCGACCTGCCGTCTGATCGTCGCGAACTGATCAGCGCGCTGCGCGACGGCGACCTGCTCACGGTGGACACCACCGAACGGGCGTCCGCGGCCATCGCCCTGCAGCATCCCGAGGGTGTGCTGGTCATCTGGATCGAGCTGGCCGAGCAGCGCCCGTTCGGCCCCGAAGACCAGACCCTGCTGACCATGCTGGCCGGTCGCCTGGGACAGGGTTTGCAGCGCGTCTACCAGCTTGACCAGCAGCGAGAGACCGCGCTGGCGCTGCAGCACGCCATCCTCGGGCCGGCCCAGCTGCCCAGCGGCTTCGCGGTCCGCTACCAGCCGGCCACCCGGCCGCTGCAGATCGGCGGCGACTGGTATGACGTGGTGGCGCTGGAGGACGGGCGCATCGCGCTGATCGTCGGCGACTGCGTCGGGCACGGTCTGACCGCCGCGACGGTGATGGGGCAGCTGCGCAGCGCCTGCCGCGCGCTGCTGCTGGAGAATCCCAGCCCCGGCGCCGCCCTGGCCGGCCTGGACCGGTTCGCGATGCGTCTGCCCGGCGCCAAATGCACCACCGCCTTCTGCGCCGTGCTCGACCCGGCCAGCGGCGATCTGGTGTACTCCCGCGCTGGGCATCCGCCACCGATCCTGGTGCACGCCGACCGCACCATCCGGATGCTCGACCACGGGCACGCGCTGCCGGTGGGCATTCACCCGGACTGGCCCCGCCCCGAAGATCGGGTGACCATGCCGCCGCGCGCGACGCTGCTGCTCTACACCGACGGCCTGGTGGAACGCCGCCGCCAGGCGCTGGATCAGGGCATCGCCCGGGCCGCCGACCTCGTCCAGGACGGCCGCGACTCGGCCCTCGACGACCTGGCCAGCCAGATCATGACCCGGCTGGCGCCCAGCGGCGGCTACCAGGACGACGTCGCGCTGCTGCTCTACCGGCAACCCGGGCCGCTGGAGGTCGACATTCCCGCCGACGCCAACCACCTCGCCGGCGCGCGAAACGCGCTGCGCGGCTGGCTGACCAGCGTCGGGGTAAATCCCGACCAGAACCTGAATGTGCTGATCGCCGCCGGGGAAGCCGTCGCCAACGCCATCGAGCACGGCCACCGCAACGACCCCGACGGCACCATCAACCTGCGCGCGACGACGTTGGTCGACCGACTTCAGCTCACCGTCACCGACAGCGGCTCCTGGAAACCGCCGAAACCGGCTGGTGAAACTCGTCGTGGTCGGGGTATCACACTGATGCGAGCCCTGATGCACAATGTCACCATCGACTCGGCGGCGGCGGGCACCACGGTTCACTTGCAGGCGAGGATCAACTAATGGCCACACCTCTGTCCGTCAGCACGGATCACGGTACCGACGGGACGTCCGTGCTGACCGCCGCGGGGGAAGTGGATCTGAGCAACATCGACGTCTTCGCCCGGGCGCTCGACGACGCAGCCCGCGACGGCGCGCCCGTCACCGTGGACCTGACGGCCGTGGAGTATGTCTACAGCGGTGCCATCAATGCCCTGTTCGACCACGTCGACCACATCGGGCGCATCCTCGCCCACCCGTTCCTGATCCCGGCGCTGACTGTCAGCGGCCTGACATCGCTGGCCACCGTCGAGCGCAATCCACCGCGGCAGGACGACGCATCGGCGTAGTCAGGTCTGATTGCCCGACTCGCCCCCTCGCCGTCCCCTCGCGCGCTGCATCGTCGTCGGGCTAGCCCTGATTGCCCGACTCCTCCTCACCGCGCCTCGCGCGCTGCATCGTCGTCGGGCTAGCCGCTGTTGCGCAATGCGCTGGCCAGCCCGTTCATCGTCAGCAGGATTCCGCGCCGCACCAGCTCGTCGTCGTCCCCTGCGCGGTAGCGTGCCAGCAGCTCCACCTGCAAGTGGTTCAACGGTTCCAGATACGGGAAGCGGTTGAACACCGACCGCGCCAACGCCGGATTGTCGGCGAGCAAATCGTCCTGACCGGTGATCCGCTTGTGCATGACGATGGTCCGCTCGTGCTCTTCGGCGATCATGTCGAACACTCGGCGGCGCACCGACTCGTCGGGCACCAGCTCGGCGTAGCGAGCGGCCAAACCGAGGTCGGACTTCGCCAGCACCTGCGCCATGTTGGACAGCACCGTCGAAAAAAACGGCCACCGCCGATACAAGTCGTGCAGCACCTCCAGGCGCTCGGCCTCCGGTTCTGGGCCCGCGCCGATCCACTGCTCGAACGCCGAGCCGGTGCCGTACCAACCGGGCAGCATGACCCGCGACTGGGTCCAGGCCAGCACCCACGGGATGGCCCGCAGGTCGGCGATCGACGACGTCGGCCTACGCGACGTCGGCCGGCTGCCGATGTTCATCGCGCCGATCTCGTTGACCGGCGTGGCGGCCAGGAAGTAGTCGACGAAACCCGGTGTCTCGTGCACCAGGGCGGCGTAGCTCTGGCGGGCCCGTTCGGCCAGGTCGTCGAGCACCTCATACGCCGACGCGGCGGTATCGCCGAGTCCCTCGACGTCGAGCAGCGTGGCCTCCAGGGTCGCGGCGACCAACGTCTCGAGGTTGCGGCGCGCGAACCGCGGTTCGGCGTACTTCGCGGCGATCACCTCGCCCTGCTCGGTGAGCCGCAACGAGCCGTTCACCGCCCCGGGCGGCTGCGCCAGGATCGCCTCGTAGCTGGGCCCGCCGCCGCGCCCCACGGTGCCGCCGCGACCGTGGAAGAGCCGCAACCGAATTCCGGTCTTGTGGGCCGACTCGACCAGGTCCAGTTCGGCGCGGTACAGGGCCCAGTTGGCGGCCAGGTATCCGCCGTCTTTGTTGGAGTCGGAGTAGCCGAGCATGACCTCCTGGTTGTCGCCCCGGGCGCGCACCATCGCCCGGTACAGCGGCAATTGCAGCGCGGCTGCCATGATCGACGCGCCGCTGCGCAGGTCGTCGATGGTCTCGAACAACGGCACGATGCCCAGCGGGCAATACGGGTCCGACCCGGTCGCGATGTCGAGCAGTCCGACCTCTTTAAGCAGGATCGCCGCTTCCAGCAGATCGGACACCGACCGGCACATCGAAATGATGTAGTTGGGCACCGCCAGGGGGCCATAGGTTTTCACCGCCTCGGCGGCGGCTGCGAGCACGTCGAGCTCGGCGCGGGCCAGCTCGGACACGCCGGCACCGTCGCCGATCAGCGGACGGCGGGTGGCGAGTTCTGCGGCGAGGATCGTCACCCGTTCGTCCTCCGGCAGGGACTGGTAGTCCGGGTGCACGCCCGCCCAGGCCAACAGGTCGCCGACCACCTCCTCGTGCACATCGGAGTTCTGCCGCAGGTCCAGGCCCGACAGGTGAAAGCCGAAGACGTGCACGGCTTCCCGTAGCTGCGCCAATCGGTCGTCAGCCAGCAGTGCGCTGCCGTGGGCGCGCAGCGACTCGTCGATGGTGTCGAGATCGGCGCGCAGCTCAGCCGGTGTCCGATAGCACGGCATTCCCAGATCGAGCCGCTGCTCGGGCTGACGGTCGAGAATGTCGGCTGCGGTCGCGGTCAGTCGCGCGCGGATCACCCGCAGCGCGCGACGGTAGGGCTCGTCGGCGCGCTTGGGGTCCCGGCAACTTTCGGCCAGGTCGGCCAGTTCGCTGGTCACCCTGACCAGCCGCGCCGACATCGACAGTTCCTGTTCCAGCGTCGCCAGTTCGGCCAGGTGGTGCGCCAGCGCGGTGTAGGCGGCGCTGCCGGTGGCCAGCGCGACGACGCCGGCGGTGACGTTCGGGTTGCCGTCGCGGTCACCGCCGATCCAGGAGCCCGGCCGCAGCATCGGCTCGGTCAGCAGGTCAGCGTCGGGCCAGCGGGTCCGCAGAGCTTGGCGCACCTCGGCGTTGACCTTCGGGATCACATCGAAGAAGGCGGCCGGGTAGTAGCGCAGCCCGACGTCGATCTCGTCGGAGATCTGCAGCCGCGACAGCCTGATCAGCGCCGTCTGCCACAGCGACAGCACCTGGCGGCGCAACTCGAGCTCGATGTCGCGGCCGTCCTCGGTGTGGGTGTCGCCCTTGGCGCGCAGCCGCATCAACTCGGTGATCCGATGCTGGGTGACGAACACCGAACGGCGGCGGGTTTCGGTCGGGTGGGCGGTGATGACGGGCGAGACCAGCGCGTCGGCCAGTGCGCCGGCGACGGTGGCCGAGTCGAGCCGGGCCGCGTCGAGCTTGTGGTAGGTCGCGGCGAGGCTGCTGTCCTGCGGCGGGTCACCGGCGGCGACGTGCATGGCGCGGCGCCGTTCCCGGTGGATGTCTTCGGCGACGTTGGCCAGCAGTGCGAAGTGGCTGAACGCCCGGATCACCGGGATCGCCTGCTTGACGTCGATGCCGGCGAACATGCCGGTCAGCTCGGCGCGGTCGATCTCCGAGCGGCGCACCCGGAACGACTCCACCCGGGCCCGCTCGACCAGCTCGAACACCGCGTCGCCGTGCTGCTCGCGCACGGTGTCGCCGAGGATCGCGCCGAGCAGCCGAATGTCCTCGCGCATCGGTTCGGTCGCCTCGCGGCCTACCCGGGTGCGGCGGACCGCGCCGATCGGTTCCAACCCGATCTCGGAAACCTCAACCATGAGTCCCAGTATCGGGGCGAAGCGCTCGCTGCGCGCTGTGAGCGGGACGGGTCAGCGCCGCAGTGTGATGAGCAGGCCCATCCCGATGATGGACACCAGCCAGATGCCGGTGATGAACAACGTCACCCGGTCCAGGTTCTTCTCCACGACCGTCGACCCGGACAAACTGGACTGCACCCCGCCGCCGAAGAGGGTGGACAGACCGCCCCCCTTGGCGCGGTGCAGCAGCACCAGCAGCACCACCAGCACACTGGTGACCACCAGCAGGATCTGCAGGGTCAACTCCATGGCCGACAGACTACCGGGACGGCTGCGTTCGTCGGTAACCGGCGTTTCGCAAACG
Source organism: uncultured Actinomycetota bacterium (assembly GCA_963767765.1). Classification (GTDB taxonomy): domain Bacteria; phylum Actinomycetota; class Actinomycetes; order Mycobacteriales; family Mycobacteriaceae; genus Mycobacterium. Next base: position 683,055 of record CAVYEX010000001.1, read on the forward strand.
CCGAGATCGACGTTAGAGCCAGATTTCGGCAATGTGGTGGCTCTGGCGTCGATCTCGGTGCACCGTCACCCAGGATTGAGCGCGATCCGCAGGATCACCCGCGGCTTGGGCCCGCGCGCGAGGACACGCTCGATGAACGTCACGATGCGAAACTCCAGCCCATATTTGCGCCGCAGGAACTCGGCGAGACGCTGGACGGTGCCGGTGTCGGCGACCACCTGGGCCGTGCCACCGACCTGGTGGGCGTCGCTTCGCACCTTGCCGGTGCGCGTCGACGGGGCCAGCATGATCCGGGCGTCGTTGCGCACCCGCTTCACTTTCCCGCTGTTGGCCGGTGTCCAGACGAACACGTCGTCGCCGTCGCGGCCGATCCACATCGGGGTGGCGACGGCCTCGCCGCTCTTCTTGAAGGTGGTCAGCGAGACGAACTTCTGCCGCGCCAGCTCGTCGGTCGCCTCGGCTGTCACGGCAGCGGGCCGCCGGCGGCGATCGCGCATAAGGTGGCGAACTGCTCGCCGTCGATTGACGCTCCCCCGACCAGGGCGCCGTCGACGTCGGCCTGGGCGATGATCTCCCCGATATTCTTCGCGTTCACCGATCCGCCGTACAGCACCCGGACGTTGCCGGCGACCTGCGGTGACGCCAGCGATTTCAGCTCGCCGCGGATGGCGTCGCAGACCTCCTGGGCGTCGCCGGCGCTGGCCACCCGCCCGGTCCCGATCGCCCAGACCGGTTCGTAGGCGATGACGACGCTGTCGATCTGTTCGGCCGACAATCCGGCCAGCGACCCCTGCAGTTGCTCGACGTTGTGGGACACATGGTCGCCGGCTTCGCGCACCTCCAGGTGCTCACCGATGCACACGATGGGCGTCAGCCCGTGCTTGAGGGCGGCGGCAGCCTTGGCGGCGACCAGCTCGTCGTCCTCGTCGTGGTAGCTGCGCCGCTCGGAGTGGCCGACGACGACGTAGCTGCAGCCGAGTTTGGCCAGGAACGCGCCGCTGACGTCGCCGGTGTAGGCGCCTGAGTCGTGCGGCGACAGGTCCTGCCCGCCGTAGGTCAACCGCAGCTTGTCGCCGTCGACCAGGGTTTGCACGCTGCGCAGGTCGGTGAATGGCGGCAGCACCGTGACGTCGATTTTGTCGAAGTACTTGTCCGGCAGCGAAAACGCGATCTTCTGCACCAGGGCGATCGCTTCGAAGTGGTTGAGATTCATCTTCCAGTTGCCGGCGATCAGCGGCTTGCGGCTCACGAGTCTCCTTCGCTTCGGTGTTGGCGATCACCACTTAATACCTGCAGGCCGGGCAGCGTCTTACCTTCCAGGAATTCCAGCGAAGCGCCGCCGCCGGTGGAGATGTGGGAGAAGCCGTCGGGCGGAAGGCCGAGCGCCCGCACCGCGGCCGCGGAGTCACCGCCGCCGACCACGCTGAAGGCACCGCGGCCGGTCGCGGCGGCGATCGCTTCGGCGACGCCTTTGGTGCCGGCCGCGAACGCGGGGAATTCGAACACGCCCATCGGCCCGTTCCAGAAGATCGTTCGGGCGTTGGACAACAGTGTGCCGAACCGGGTCACCGATCCGGGCCCGATGTCCAGGCCCATCTTGTCCTGCGGGATCGCGCCGGCGTCGACGACCTGCGCGGGTGAGTCGGCGGCGAAGGAGTCGGCCACCACGATGTCGACGGGCAGCCGCAGCACGTCGCCGTAGGTGTCGAGCAGTTGGGCGCAGGTCTCGATCATCTCGGTCTGCAGCAGCGAGGTACCCACCGAATATCCTTGCGCGGCAAGGAACGTGAAGCACATGCCGCCGCCGATCACGATGCTGTCCGCGTGCGTGGCCAGCTGTTCGATGACGCCGAGCTTGTCCGACACCTTCGACCCCCCGAGCACCACGGCATACGGACGCTCGCCTGTGCTGGTCAGCTGCTCGAGCACCCGCACCTCGTCGGCCACCAGATAGCCGGCATACCGGGGCAGCAACGTGGCGACGTCGTACACCGAGGCCTGCTTGCGGTGTACGACACCGAAGCCGTCGGAGACGAACGCGCCACTGGGCCCGACCAGGTCGGCGAGCTGTTCGGCCAGCGCCAGGCGCTGCGCGTCGTCCTTACTGGTTTCCCGGGGATCGAAGCGGACGTTCTCCACCAGCAGGACGTCCCCGTCGGTCAGCGCCTGCGCCCGGGCCCGCGAGTCGGCGCCGGCCACATCACCGGCCAACTGGACCGGGCGGCCCAGCTGCGCGCTCAGCGCCGCGGCGACCGGCGCCAGCGAGAGCGCCGGGTCGGGGCCGTTCTTCGGCCGGCCCAAATGCGCCGTCACCACCACCCGGGCGCCGGCGTTGGACAGCGCCTTGCAGGTGGGCAGCGATGCCGTGATGCGACCGGCGTCGGTGATGCGTCCCTCGTCATCGAGCGGCACGTTCAGATCGGAGCGCACCAGCACGCCGCGCCCCGAGACCCCGTCCGCCAGAAGGTCGTCCAGGTCAGGGATGGCCACGGTTTACAGCGACTTGCCGACCAGCGCGACCAGGTCGACCAGGCGGTTGGAGTAACCCCATTCGTTGTCGTACCAGGACACCACCTTGACCTGGTTGTCGATGGCTTTGGTCAGCCCGGCGTCGAAGATCGAGCTGTGCGGGTCGGTGACGATGTCGCTGGACACGATCGGGGCGTCGTAGTACTTGAGGATGCCCTTGAGCTTGCCTTCGGCCGCGGCCTTGAACGCGGCGTTGACGTCGTCGGCGCTGGCGGATCTGGACAGCTCGGCGGTCAGGTCGGTGACCGAGCCGGTCGGGATCGGCACCCGCAGGGCGTAGCCGTCGAGTTTGCCGTTGAGTTCGGGCATCACCAGGCCGATGGCCTTGGCGGCGCCGGTGGAGGTGGGCACGATGTTCAGGGCGGCGGCCCGGGCGCGGCGCAGGTCCTTGTGCGGACCGTCCTGCAGGTTCTGGTCCTGGGTGTAGGCGTGGATGGTGGTCATCAGACCTTTGACGATGCCGAACTCGTCGTGCAGCACTTTGGTCAGCGGCGCAAGGCAGTTGGTGGTGCAGGACGCGTTAGAGATGATGTTCTGGCTGCCGTCGTACTTGTCGTCGTTGACGCCCAGCACGATGGTGATGTCGGGGTCGGTGGCCGGCGCGGAGATGATGACCTTCTTGGCGCCGGCCTCCAGGTGGCCTTTGGCCTTGGCGGCGTTGGTGAAGATGCCGGTCGATTCGACGACGACGTCGACGCCCAGGTCGCCCCAGGGCAGCGCGGCGGGTCCTTCCCTGACCTCGAGGGACTTGAGTTTGGTGGTGCCGACGACGATCGTGTCGTCGCCTTCGAGGGTCACGTCTTCGGGCAACCGGCCCAGGATCGAGTCGAACTTCAGCAGATGAGCCAGCGTCGCGTTGTCGGTGAGATCGTTGACCGCGATCACTTCGATGTCGGTGCTGGTGCCTTGCGCTTTCTGTGCGGCCAGCGCCCTGAAGAAGTTGCGTCCGATTCGACCGAAGCCGTTGACGCCTACCCGGACCGTCACTTGTGTTGTCTCCTTGCCTCACCGATGTCTCGTGGCCAGCCTAATCGTGTGCTGACGGGCCCGCGACGTGCGGCCCGCAAGCTGCTGGACCGGATGCGCTGAGTCGAAAGCTCAGGAGTGCGGTAGACGAACCACCTGGACGAAGAACTCGTCGATCTGGCGGACGGCGTTCATGAATTGGTCGAGGTCGACGGGTTTGTTCACATAGGCGTTGGCGTGCAGTTTGTAACTGCGCAGAATGTCCTCTTCGGCTGACGAGGTGGTGAGCACGACGATCGGGATGTGGCACAGGTCGGGGTCGGATTTGATCTTCTCGAGCAGCTGCCGGCCGTCGTACTTGGGCAGGTTCAGGTCGAGCAGGATGAGGTCGGGCTGCGACGCGTCACGGTGCGCGCCGCGGCGATACAGATAGTCGAGCCCCTCCTGACCGTCGCGGACGACGTTGAGCGTGTTGTTGATCTTGTTGTGCTCGAACGCTTCTCGCGTGATCAGCTCGTCGCCGGAGTCATCCTCGATCAACAGCACGTCAATCGGTCGATCCGCACGTGTCATCGATGCATTCCTTCCCCGAGGGTGACGGGCTCGATTCCCCGACGTTCCTTGTCAGCGGCCGGCATCGCGATGCAGAAGCGGGTGCCTTCGGTGTACATCGTGTCGACCCAGATCGCCCCGCCGTGATACTCGACGATCTTCTTGCACATCGCCAGCCCGATACCGGTCCCACCGTAGGCGGTGCGGGCATGCAGCCGCTGAAAGATGACGAACACCTTGTCGACGAACTCCACGGGAATGCCGATGCCGTTGTCGGACACGGTCAGCAGCCACTGTCCGTCGCCGTCGTCGTCGTTCGGGCGGCACTCGACGACGATGCGCGGAGCCACACCGTCGCGGGCGAACTTCACCGCGTTGCCGATCAGGTTCTGCCACAGCATCGTCAGCAACGTGGCGTCACCCAAGACCGTCGGCAGCTGGGCTCCGGTGCGCAGGATCTGAGCTTCGGACTCTTCGATGGCAGTACCCAAGTTGGCCAAGGCGTCGTCCAGGGCGGCGCCGAGGTCGACGTCGGTGTGGCCGGTGCTGAGCCGCCCGATCCGGGAGAAGGTCAGCAGGTCGTTGATCAACACCTGCATCCGCTTGGCGCCGTCGACGGCATAGTCGATGTATTCGATACCGCGCTCGTCGAGTTTGTCGCCGTACCGCTTCTGCAGCAGCTGGCAGAACGACGCGACCTTGCGCAGCGGTTCCTGCAGGTCGTGGGAGGCGACGTAGGCGAATTGTTCGAGTTCGGCGTTCGAGCGGCGCAGCTCCACCGTTTGTGCATCCAGCACCTCGGCCTGCGCCTCCAACCGGGCCTGCGCCGAGCGGGACAGTTCCAGTTCGTCGACGATCCGCTGGCGCATGTTTTCGACGTCGCCGGCGATGGCGCGGATGTCCCTGGGGCCGCGCGGGACGATCGTCGCTCCAAAGTTGCCGCTGGTGATCCGTCGGCAGGCCGCGGCCAGGGCGGCGAGCGGCCGGGTGACCGCCCGCTGCGTCACCACCGCCAGGACTACGGCCGTCAGCAAGAACACGCACACCAAACCGGCCAGCACCCGGTCGCGCCAATCGCGGACCTGCTGCAACTGGGCGCGTCTGTCCGCCACCGCCGCGGTCAGCTGCGCATTCTGGGTGTCGAACAGCTTGCGGATGCCGTCGAACTCGGCCTTGCCACGTTGCGCCGTGGCGCTGTTCACCACGTTCGGCGCTCCCGGCGTCACGCCGGAGATGAGCGGCTCGGCATACGAGGCGCGCCACCCGGCGCCGGCGTTCTCGATCGCGTCCAACTCGCCGACCAGCAAGGCGTGGTCGCCCAACCGCTGCCGGAAGTCTTGTGCCGCCAACTGTTCTGCTTGTTGGCCCTGGTAGTACGGCTCGAGGAACTGGCGGTCGGCGGAGATGACGTAGCCGCGGATTGCCGTCTCCTGGTCGATGAGGGCGGCCTGCAGCCGGTAAGCCGCGGAGCGGGACGGTTGAATGCGGTCGATCAGCTCGCGGGACACTTCGTCAGTCCGGTGCTCCAGCACGCCGCCGGTCACCGCGCCGACGAGCACCACCACACCCATCACCGCCAGGACGACGTTCTGCCAGCCCCGCACGCTGAACTGCAAGCCCCGCCGTGATACCGGCACCGAACCGCTATCGGCGGAGGGCGCGTCGGTCATCCCGAGGTCCGCTCGACCCGCACCACGGCGATGTCGTCGGCGAGCCCGCCGTGGGATGCCGCGCGCTGTTCGGCGGCGTCGATGAGCGCGGCGACGAACTCCCGCCCCGGCAGCGCCGCGAGCGAACGGGCCAGCGCAAGCAGACCGTCCTCGCCGAGGCGCCGGTTGCCGGCTCCGGAGTGCCCCTCGAAGAGTCCGTCGGTGAGCAGCAGCAGGCCATGACCGGGCGGCAGCTCCAGCTCGTGCTGGGGCCAGTCGTGTGACCGCACGCCCAGGGGCTGGCCGCCGGGCGGCTCGATCCACTCGACGGACGCGGGGCTGTGCAGCACCAGGCCGGGATGCCCGGCGCGGACGGTGCTGATGTGAGGGTGATCCGGGTGCATCGACACGCTCAGCACCGTCGCGAAGGTACGGCCCGCGCGTTCGACCCGCAGCACACGGTCCAGCTGGCGCATCCGGTCCGTCCCATTAACGCCGGCGAATACCAGTGTGCGCCAGGCGATGCGCAGCGCCACCCCGAGTGCGGCCTCTTCGGGCCCGTGCCCGGAGACGTCGCCGATGAGAAGGTGAACGGTCCGATCGGGGGTTTGCACGACGTCGTAGAAGTCGCCGCTGAGGAAGCCGCTCTGCCGGCTGGGCCGGTATTGGGTGACGACGTCGATACCGGGGTCGTCGCACAGCAACGGGGAGGGCAGCAGGCCGCGCTCGAGCCGGGCGTTCTCCTGGGCGCGCAACTGGCTGACGCGCAGGTCGGCAGCGGTGAGCTCGGCGCGTTTGCGTTCGACCGCGTACAGCAGCGCCCGCCGCAGCATGTCCGGCTCGACCCGGCCTTTGACCAGGTAGTCCTGGGCGCCGGCGGCGACGGCGGATACGCCGATGTGCTCGTCGTTGAGTCCGGTCAGCACGATGACCGGGACGGTCGGGTCGCAGTCGGTGACGCGGCGCAGCGCCTCGATGCCGGTGGCGTCGGGCAGCTGCAGATCCAGCAGGACGCAGTTGGCGCGGCCGCCGGCGAGTTCGCTTTCCGCGTGCGCCATCGACGGCGCCCACAGCATCCGCAGGTCGGCGCCGACGTCCGCGATCAGCTCTTCGACCAGCAGCGCGTCGGCGCGGTCGTCCTCCACCAACAGCAGGGTCAAGGGCTGGGCAGCTGCGGAACCGGCGTCGACCATGCCCACCGGGTCGAATTCACGCGGGCTGCGCATCCGCCTGACGGTACCGCACCACGTGCTATGCGCCCGTCTAGCTGCCGACGCCTCGCTTGTGCAGCCGGCGCAGCGCCGATTCGGCGGCGTGATAGCCGCACAGGCCGTGCACCCCGGCACCGGGCGGGGTGGATTGCGAGCACAGATACACGCCGGGCACTCCGGTGAAGTAGGGGTCCAATGCGATTCGGGGCCGCAGCAGCACCTGCAGCCGGTCGTTGGACCCGCCGATGATGTCGCCGCCGATGTAGTTGGCGTTGTAGGCCTGCAGGCCCGCGGTGGACGTGCTGACCGTGGCGACGACCCGGTCACGGAAGCCCGGCGCGAACCGCTCGATCTGGGCGACGACCGCGGCGGTGGCGTCGCCGGTGTAGCCGAACGGTACATGGGCGTAGGTCCAGATCGGGTTGACGGTGCCGGCGCTGCGGGACCGGTCGGCCAGATATTGCTGCCCGACGAGCACGAAGGGCCGCTGCGGCATGTGACCTTGTGCGCGTTGACGTTCCACGTGCGCGGTCTCGGCGAACGTCCCGCCGAGATGCACGGTGCCCGCCCGGGCGCAGTCCGGGTTGGTCCAGGGAATGTCGCCCTCGATGGCGAAGTCGACTTTGAACGCCGACGAGCCTTCGCGGTAGCGCTGGTAGGACCGCTTGGTCCGGGCGGGCAGCACGTCGCCGTACAGCGACAGCGCCCCGGCCGGGCTCAAGTCCAGCAGGACGATGTCGGCGTCGGGGATGTCGCGGCGGCTGGTGACGCGCACACCGGTGGCGATCTGCCCGCCGAGTTCGCGCAGCGCGGCGGCCGCGGCTTGGGTGATGGCGCCCGATCCACCCCGGGCGACGGGCCAACCGTAACGATGCCCGCTGGCCAGGATCATCAGTCCGAGCGACGCGGTCAGTGGCCGGTCCAGCCGGGTATAGATGTGCGCGGCGGCGCCGCCGAACAGCGCGCGGGCCCCTTCGGTGCGGAACCAGCGCGCCACCGTGGTGGCCGGCAGCACCGCGCGGGGGCCGAACGCTGCCAGCCGCAGCGGGTGTCGCGGCACGTTGAGCACCGGCCGCAGCAGATCGTGCGCCAATTCGTCGAAACCGGATGCCAGATCTTTCAGCGCCCACCGCCATCGTGGGCCGTCCCGACCCAGACCGGCGGCGGTCTTGTCAATCGACTGGTAGAGGACACCGGCGGTGCCGTCGTCGAGCGGGTGCGCGCAGTCGATGTCGGGCCATTGCCACGTCAGCCCGTGCCGTTGCAGGTCGATCTCACGCCACAGCGGGGAACCGACCGCCATCGGATGAAAAGCCGAGCAGTGGTCGTGAATGACCCCGGGCAGCGTCAGCTCCCCGGACCGCGCACCTCCCCCGACCGTGTCGGCGGCCTCCAGCACCTGGGTGTCCACACCGCGCCGGGCCAGATGAAGCGCAGCGGCCAGCCCATTGGGCCCGGCGCCGACGATGACCGCGTTCGGCATTTGCGCCGCTCCTCCTCATCGTCCCCTAGCAAAGCTGGGGTGCCCCCTCGCTCTGCTTCGTCGCCGGCGCGCGTCACCGAGATCCGTGCGCGGCGTCGCGGTAGCGCCTGGTGGTGTGTATCGGGATCTGGTCGCCGGGTTCGGGCCAGGGCTGGCGGCTCAGCATGTCGTCGATTTCGACATAGCCTTCCTCGATCACTCCGGTGTTGGCGTCGGCGATCCGGTACCACTGCTTCTTGGCCTGGATGGGCTGGCCTTCCAACGTGATCACCCGGACGTCGCCGTCGGCGAACTGGCAGCGTCGCTGCACCGCCTCCAGAAGTTGCTCGTTGTGCAGATGCCCTTCGCCGAAGTTCCAGCCGACCAGCGGACCGGCGACCAATTCACCCTCGCGGAAGGAGTATTCGGATTCGTCGTCGACGGCGTGGGACAGCAGCCCGTTGAGGGCCCGGCCGTGCACGTGCATGGCCCGGAACGCCGCCCCCTTGTCCGACATGATCTCCGCGGTCGCGGGATCGTAGAGCTTGGCCAGCTGCGTGACGGTCAGCGCCGAGCTTTTGATCACGGCGGCTTCGATCTTCTCCTCGGCGCCGGCGCGGAAACACCAGATGCTGCTGGCCCAGTTGCCGGCGTAGTAGCGCATGGCGGGAAGAAACGAAATCTGTTGCGGGAACATATTTCCCACGATGGGCACCACCACGAGCGCGAAGATCAGCAGCGCCAGCAGCAGCGGCGACCGCAGATCGGTGGCGTGGATGGTGGTGTAGTGGCCGAACAGGTAGAAGAGCGAGAAGATGAAGAACACGTTCCACTCCAACGGAACTCCCATCGGGAGGTTGGAAATGATGTTGAGGTGGAAGATGACCATGAACCCGATGAGCACCCACCGCCAGGGTTGCCCGTCGGCGACGAAGACCAGCAGCGCCGGGACGATGAATTCCGCTGTGGTGCCTCCGACGTGCGCCATCAGCGCCGGCACTCTGGATGGCCGCAGGTCGTTCACCGGGTCGCGGTAGAGCCGGTGCTTGAACCAGTTGAACATCTTGGGCCGCAGCAGCGCATTGTTGCTCATCATCACCGCCACCACGTAAGGGAAGTGGTGGTTGAGCTTGGAGGTCGCCGCGCCCCACCACAGGGCGAGCAGGATGATTTTGAAGCCCGCGATCTGGTCGATGAACGGGAAGAAGAACACGAACAGTTTCAGCCAGTAGTGTTCGGCGCGGGCCGCGAGGAAAATCGTCTTGTCGCGAAGACCCAGCAGTGCCAGCGCCGCGATGGTGGGCGCCACCAGTACCGGGTTGATCAGGCCCACGTCGCCGGTGCCGGTGACAGGTCCCCCATGGCCCGGCGATATCAGCGCCCATATTCCGGAAGCCAACACGATCGCGTAGAGCGCGACGTCGGCGACGGTCCGGCTGTCGCCCCGGGTCAAGGGAACCTTGCCCGGCCACGGCGGCAGTCGAATGGTCTTGGGCCGCAACCAGTACAAAAAGCCCCCGACGGGCGGCATGAACCGTCCGGTCAGCGGGCCCGATCCGCAGCCCAGCCCCAGCACCTCGAAGAGCAACGTGAAGACGATGACTTTCTGGTAGACGATCGGCTGCGTCCACCAGTGCGCGATGTTGCCCAGGCCGCCCAGGTGTGGGGTGAGTGAGATGACCGCCGCGGGCACCGCGATGTACGCGGCGATCTTGAGCGTGTAGAACAGGTACGCCACGTAGGGGGTGCCGAATCCGTGTTCCACCCAGTGCCGGGTGACGATTTGCAGCCGCGTGGCGCGTGGCAGGGTTTGCCAGGTGGCCGGGTCGATGTCCGGGAGCTCCGGTGCCATGAATCCCATGGGGGCCTCGTTCTTGTCGGGGATTGCGTGCTGCATCGCGACCCGATCCGATGCCTATCTGGCGACCATAGCGCGCCGGGAGGGGTGACGCCCACGCGATCGGTGGTATCGAGAAGGTATGCAGGTGCTATCCGATGCGCAGATCGCCGCAATGTCCCCCACCGAGCGGCGTGAGCTGATCCAGCGACTCGAGTTGCCCCTCGACGAGCTGTTGCCGGCCGAGCAGGCGGGCAGGTTGCATCGGGCTTGGCTGACATTGATGATCGGCGGCACCATCGCGCTCATCCCGTGGATCGCCTACCTCGCCGTGGCGTTGCCGCAGAATTACCTGGTCCACGATTGGCCCGCGACCTGGATCGGCTTCGACCTGCTGCTGCTGGTGTTCATGGGCGCGACGATCGTGCTCGGGTTGCTGCGCCGTCAGCTGCTGCTGTTCGCGGCGTTCGCCACCGGACTGCTGTTGATCTGCGATGCCTGGTTCGATCTGATGACAGCCGGCCCCAAGGATCTCTGGCTGTCCGTGCTGACCGCGGGCCTGGGTGATGTGCCGCTGGCCATTTTGCTGATCGCCGGCAGCCTGCGGCTGGTGCGCATGACCGCCACCCGGCTGTGGATGCTCCAGCCGAGCACGCCGCTGTGGCGGCTACCACTGCTGCCCTGAGGGGCTAGCGCCGAACCACTACACGCTGGGCGGGGTCGACGGCGTTGCCGGACCCGTCGTCCGCCCGTTATCATTAAGAATCTTAACGAATGGACACGCGGGGTTCGGTTGACCACACCATTGACCCGTCGCGAAAGCGGCGTCAACTGATGGAGATTGACGTGACCGAGGCTGCCGACGCGGTGCTGCCCTTCTTCCGGACCGGTAACTACCGCCCGGTGGCCGACGAGCTCACGGCCACCGATCTGCCGATCGAGGGCGCCATACCGCCAGAGCTGGACGGCTGGTATCTGCGCAACGGGCCCAACCCGCGAGAGCGCGACGGTCACTGGTTCACCGGCGACGGCATGATCCACGGCGTCCGTCTGCACGACGGCCACGCCGCCTGGTATCGCAACCGCTGGGTGCGCACCGAAAGCTTCCAGCGTCCGTTCCCGGTCTACGGTCCCGACGGCTCCCGTTACCTGCGCTCCAGCGCCGCCAACACCCACGTCATCCGCCATGCCGGGCGGACTTTGGCACTGGTGGAGTCGTCGCTGCCGTACGAGATCACCACCGAGCTGGAAACGCTCGGCGCCTATGACTTCGGCGGCAAGCTGACCGACTCGATGACCGCCCATCCGAAGATCTGCCCGGCGACCGGCGAACTCCACTTCTTCGGCTACGGCAGCCTCACCGCACCCCACGTGACCTACCACCGCGCCGACGCGGCCGGCGAGCTCACCGTCAACCAGGGCATCGACGTCCCGGCGCTGACCATGATGCACGACTTCGCGCTGACCCGTGAGCACGTGGTGTTCTTGGACCTGCCGGTGGTGTTCAACCTCGACATCGCGCTGGCCGGTCGGCCCGACATCCCCTACCGATGGGACGACACCTACGGCGCGCGGCTCGCGGTGTTGCGCCGCGACGACCCCCACGGCGCGCTGCGGTGGTTCGACATCGAGCCGTGCTATGTGTTCCACGTCGTCAACGCCTACGACGACGGTGATCGCATCGTGCTGCACGGTGTGCGGTATCCCGAAATGTGGCGCTCGGGCAGCGGTTTCGGGGTCGATGCCGTGCTGTGGAACTGGACGATCGACTTGGTGAGCGGGCAGGTGAGCGAGCGGCAACTCGACGACCGCACCATCGAGTTCCCGCGCATCGACGATCGGCTCACCGGCACGCCGGCGCGCTATGCCGTCACCGTGGGCGGCGACGGGCGCCTGATCCGCTACGACTTGACGCTCAACACGGCCGAAGAACACCGGTTCGGCGCCGGGCCGTGCACCGCGGCGCCCGACGAGGCCGTGTTCGTCCCGGCCGCATCCGGCAGCGACGAGACGGCCGGGTGGTATCTGCTCTACGTCTACGACCCGGCGACCGAGTCGAGCAGCCTGGTGATCATCGACGCCTGCGACTTCACCGGTCAACCGGTTGCCCGAGTCGCGCTTCCGCAGCGGGTGCCGCACGGATTCCACGGCAACTGGGTCACCGGCTGAACGGTGGCACGCATCGAACCGAACCCCGTGTTGGCGGCGATCGCGCGCCTGGCCCTGGCCGCGCCGCGGCGCGTCGTCGCAGCCGCCGGGCTGATGCTCGTCGCCACCGCGGTCTTCGGCATCCCCGTCGTGAAGACCCTGTCGGCCGGCGGCATGCATGACCCGAATTCCGAGTCCGCCCAGGCCACCCGGCTGCTGTCGGAAAAATTCGGACGCGGCGACCTGGAGCTGCTCATCACGGTCACCGCCGACAGCGGCGCGCAGGCACCCACCGCGCGCAAGGTCGGCACGGCCATCGTCGAGCGGCTGAAAGCGGCACCCTACGTCAGCCGGGTCGAGTCCCCTTGGACCGCGTCGGCGACGCAATCACCGGCGCTGGTCAGCCGTGACGGCAAGACCGGGCTCATCGTCGCCGGCATCACCGGCACCGAGACCGCCGCGCAGCGACATGCCCGTGAGATCTCTCACCGCGTCGCGCAGGACCGCGACGGTGTCACGGTGCGCTCCGGCGGAGAAGCCACCATCTACTGGCAGGTGAACGCCCAGACGCAGCAAGACCTGCTGCGGATGGAAGCGCTGGCGGTGCCGCTGTGCTTCCTGGTCACGGTCTGGGTGTTCGGCGGCCTGAACGCCGCCGCGTTGCCGATGGTCATCGGCGGCCTCGCGGTTTTCGGCTCGATGGCGGCGCTGCGGGCCATTGCGCTGGTCACCGACGTCTCGACATTCGCGCTGAACCTGAGCGTGGCGATGGGTCTCGGGCTGGGCATCGACTACACCTTGTTGATCATCAGCCGCTTCCGTGACGAAATGGCCGGCGGCGCAAGCAGAGAACAGGCACTGATCCGCACGGTGGCGACCGCGGGCCGCACGGTGTTCTTCTCGGCATCGACGGTGGCGTTGTCGATGCTGACGATGGTGCTGTTCCCGCAGTACTTCCTGAAGTCGTTCGCCTATGCGGGGGTGGCGGTGGTCGCCTTCGCCGCGACCGCGGCCATCGTGGTCACGCCGGCCGCCATCATGCTGCTCGGCGGGCAATTGGACGCGCTGGACCTCCGAGTGCTGCTGCGCCGGATTCTGCGTCGCCCGGCCGCACACCGCATCCCGGTCGAGCAGACGTTCTGGTACCGCACCGGCGCGTTCGCGATGCGCCACGCGATCCCGGTCGCAGTGGCCGTCATCGTCCCGCTGCTGATGCTGGGTGCGCCGTTCCTGGGGGTGCGATGGGGCTTCCCCGACGACCGGGTGTTACCAAGGTCGGCGTCGGCGCACCAGGTGGGCGATCAGCTGCGCCACGACTTCGCCGTCGACTCGACGACCAACGTCAGCGTAGTGCTCCCGGACACCGCCGGGGTGAGCGCCGCCGAGTTGAATCGATATGCCGCGACGCTGTCACGCGTGCCCGACGTGTCGTCGGTGTCCTCGCCGGGCGGCACGTTCGTCGCCGGCGTGCCGACCGGTCCGCCGTCGGCACCGACCGCGATCAACGGCGGCAGTGCGTTTTTCACCGTCGTCAGCGGCGCACCGTTGTTCTCCGACGCGTCCGCTCGCCAACTCGACCGGCTGCACGCGGTGGCCGCACCCGCCGGGAAGCACGTGCTGATGACCGGGATCGCGCAAAGCAACCAGCACGACAGCGTGCATGCGGTGACGTCCCGGCTGCCGTGGGTGCTCGGGGCCATCGGCGTGCTCACCCTGGTGTTGCTGTTCCTGCTGACCGGCAGCGTGGTGCTGCCGATCAAGGCCGTACTGCTCAACATCTTGTCGCTCACGGCGACATTCGGCGCGTTGGTGTGGGTGTTCCAGGACGGCCATCTCGGCGCGTTGGGCACGTCGGCGACAGGCGCTCTGGACGTAAACCTGCCGGTGCTGATGTTCTGCGTCGCGTTCGGGCTGTCCATGGACTACGAGGTTTTCCTGATCTCACGGATCCGGGAGTACTGGCACGACACCGCTGACAACGACCGCAGCGTCGCCCTGGGCATCGCGCATACCGGTCGGATCATCACGGCCGCGGCGCTGATCATGGCGATCTCGTTCGCTGTGCTGATGAGCGCGCAGGTGTCGTTCATGCGATTGTTCGGTCTCGGACTGACGCTGGCGGTGCTGGTCGACGCGACGTTGGTGCGCATGCTGCTGGTGCCGGCGTTCATGCACGTGCTCGGCTCGCTCAACTGGTGGGCGCCCGAACGCCTTGCCAGGCTGCGTCTGGTGGAGTCGACGCCGTGAGGGGCCGCGACGACCCGATCGCGATCGTCGGCGTCGGTTGCCGGCTGCCCGGCGGCATCGACGACGCGGACAGTCTTTGGCAGGCCCTGCTCGACGGCCGCGACCTGGTGGTCGACATTCCCGGCACCCGCTGGGACCCGGCGCGGTTTCTCGACCCGACCGGACGCACACCGGGACGCAGCTACGTGCAGCAGGCCGGCATGCTCAGCCACGACCCAAAAGCGTTCGACGCCGCGTTCTTCGGGATACTGCCGCGCGAAGCGGCGATCCTGGATCCGCAGCAGCGGCTGCTGATGCAGTGCAGCTGGGAGGCGTTCGAAGACGGCGGTGACCCGCCGGATCACCACGCGGGCGCGCGGACCGGGGTCTTCATCGGCGGGTTCATGATGGACAGCCAGATGATTCACGGCGACCCGATCAACCGGGAGCGGATCAGCACCCATTCCGCGACGGCGAACACGTTGACGATGCTGTCGAACCGGCTGTCGTACGTGTTCGATCTTCGCGGCCCCAGCGTCTCGCTGGACGCGGCGTGTGCATCCTCGCTGATCGCGGTGCACCAGGCCTGTCAAAGCATCTGGGCCGGGGAGAGCGAGGCGGCGCTCGCCGGGGGCGTCAACGTCCTGCTCGCGCCGGAAACCCAAATCACCATGGCCAAGGGGCGGTTCCTCTCCAAAACCGGCCGCTGCCAAGCGTTCAGCGATCAAGCCGACGGCTACGTGCGGGCCGAGGGCGCGGTGGTGCTGCTGCTCAAGCCGTTGTCCGCGGCCCGACGCGCCGGAAACCCGGTGTACGCCGAGATCCTCGCCACCGCGACCAACCACGACGGCCGGACGAACGGGATCACGGTGCCCAGCGCCGACGCCCAGATCGCCGTGATGCGCTCGGCGTACACCCAGGCGGGCGTGTCCCCGTCGGAGGTCTGCTACGTCGAGGCGCACGGCACCGGAACACCCGCCGGTGATCCGATCGAAGCGCACGCCATCGGCACAGTGGTGGGCGCCGCCGGTGCCGGTGAGCCGACCCCGATCGGCTCGATCAAGACCAACCTCGGGCATCTGGAAGCGGCGGCGGGGGCGGCCGGCCTGCTCAAAGCCGCGCTGTGCGTCCAGCACGGCGTGGTTCCACCGCACCTGCACCTGCAGGCGGTCAACCCCGCGATCGACCTGGACGCACTGAATATTGCGATTCCGACTGTCGTGCAACCACTTCCGCAGCGCGGCGGCCGTCGGATCGCCGGAGTGAACTCGTTCGGCTACGGCGGCGCCAATGCCCACGCCGTGCTCGCTGAGCCGTCGGCTGCTGCGCCGACCCCCGACTCCGGCGGTGCTGCGCCCGAGCCGCTGCTGGTGCTCAGCGCCCGCAGTCCCGAGGCACTGCGCCGGCTGGCCGAACGTCATGCTCAGGCTCTCGCGCGGCCAGGCGTCAATCTGCGCGACCACTGCCGCAGCGCCGCCGTGCACCGCAGCCATCACCGGCTGCGGGTGTCGTTCGACGCCGCCGACCCGTCGTCGCTGCCGGGCAGCGCTGCGGGCCTTCGCTGAAAACGTCTGATCTGGCAACGGAACCGGCGCTGGAAGCACCCGGGCTGGTGTTCGTGTTCACCGGAATGGGCCCGCAATGGTGGGCCATGGGGCGCGAACTGCTCGGCACCGAGCCGGTTTTCCGCGCCGCCGCCGAAGAATGCGACGCGGTATTCCGCGAGATCGCGAGCCGGTCGATACTGGCCGAGCTGCTCGCCGACGAGCCCGCCTCCCGGATGGCGTCGACCGAGGTGGCGCAGCCGGCCAACCTGGTGCTGCAGATCGCGCTCACGCGGTTGCTGGCCTCTTGGGGCGTGCGCCCCGACGCCGTGCTGGGGCACAGCATCGGCGAAGTGGCGGCCGCGCACGCGGCGGGCGCGCTGAGTCTGCGCGACGCGCTGCGGGTGGCCTATCACCGCAGCCGGCTACAGTCCCGGCTGGCCGGTCGCGGCGCGATGCTCGCGGTCGGGCTGAGTCCGCACGATGCCGCGGTGCACCTCGCGCCGTACGGCACCCGGATCTCCGTCGCCGCTGTCAACAGCGCCGACTCGGTCACACTCGCCGGTGATCGGGACGCGCTCGAGGAACTCGCCGCTCAGCTGGCGGCCGGGCAGGTGTTCCACCGCTTCCTGCGGGTCGAGGTGCCGTATCACAGCGCAGCGATGACCGAAATCCGCGACGAGCTGCTGGCCGCGGTTTCCGACGTGCGACCGGCGACCCCGGTGCTCGACGTGTACTCGACCGTCACCGGCGCCCGCATGATCACCGACCGGCACGACGCGTCCTACTGGTGGCACAACGCCCGCGACACCGTGCGTTTCGCGACCGCGCTCACCGCCGCGATCGGTGACGGTCACCGGCTCTTCCTCGAGGTCGGTCCGCATCCGGTGCTCGCCGCGAACATTCGTGACCTGCTGCGCGGTTCGGACGTCACGGGCAGCACCGTCGCGTCGCTGACTCGCGGAGCCGCAGAGCTCCCGTCGCTGCGTAGGGCCGTGCGGGCGCTCTACGGCGCGGGCGCCCGCATCGACTGGGCCACCTTCTTCGGTGCCGGCTCCTACACCGCCATCCCGAAATACCCGTGGCAACAAGACACTTCGTGGGCCGAAAGTGATCGCTCCGCACGGCGCCGCGTGCAGCACGACCGTCACCCGATGATCTGCGAAGCCGCCGCCCCGCACCGACTGATGGCCGACGTGTCCATCGGCGCGCTGCCGTTCCTCGAGGACCACGTCATCGACGACGCGGTGCTGTTTCCCGCAGCCGGTCACGTCGAACTCGCGCTGGCGGCGCGTCACGCGCTCACCGGAGACCCGCAGTGCTCCATCGAGAACGTGCACCTCGACACCGCTGTGGCCCTCGACGCCGACACCGTGACCCATCTGGCCGTGACCACTGCGACCGATTCGCCGCTGCTCTCGATCGACCGCGACGACCAAGCCGCGGTGCGATGCGCGCGGGCGGCGGTGTTCTCGGCCGGTCGCGCCAGGCCGCCGGTCGACGTCGCCGCGCTGCGGCGCCGGATGACTCAGGACGTCCCGCCCGACGTCCTGTACGCCGCACTGGCGCGGCGCGGCCTGCACTACGGCCCACGGTTTCAGGCCGTGCAGGAATTGCACCGCAGCGACGGGGAGGTGCTGGCACGCCTGGGCCTGCCCGACGGCGTAGATGCGGACGGCTACCACCTGCATCCGGTCCTGCTCGACGGCGCCCTGCACAGCCTGATCGCCGCGGCGGACGGTGCGGCGGGTGAGCTGCTGATCCCGGTGGGCATCGACCGGATCGAATTCTTCGGCGGATCGCCCGCCTACAGCCACGGGCACATCGTCGATGCCGGTGAGCGCGAAACCCGGGGCGATGTCACCCTTCTCGATGACGACGGCGCCGTCGTCGCGCACCTGACCGGGTTCACCTGCCGGCTGCTGCCGCGACCGCCGCAGACGCAACAGCATCTGCTCTACACCCGCGACTGGGCCGCTGTCGAGCCGGAGCCCCGCGCGGCGGTGTCGTGGCTGGTGCTCGATGACGATTCCGCCGCCGGCGCTGCAGCGGACCTGGCAGGGCGACCCGACCCGGTGTGGCTGGCCGACATCCGCTGGGCCGCTGCACCGGACGACACGCCGGCACCCGTACAAACCGGCGCGGCCGCCGCCGAGCGACTGCTGGCGACCGTGCGGTCGTTGCCGGCCGGCAGCCCGGACCGGTACTTCCTTATCACGGCCGGCGCGGAGGTACTCGCCGGCGATAGGCATGCACCGGCGATCGACCGGGCGGTGCTGCTAGGCGTGGCCCGCACGATCATGTCCGAGCGTCCGGATCTGTCCATGACGCTGGTCGACGTCGACGACTCCGTCCCGGACACCGCAGCGCTGCTCGAGCTACTGAGCACCGTCGGCGCCGAGCAGGAGCTCGCCGTGCGAGACCGAAACCTGTTCTGCGCACGACTGGTTCGTGCGGCACCGGACCTGTTGCGCGTACCGGACCCACAGCTGGTGCCGGCAGCGTCCGCGTCGGCGTATCGGCTCGATGGGCGCCTTGGTTTCACGCCCTGCGAGCGCCCCGCTCCCCAAGGCGGCGAGGTCGAAGTCGAGGTCGAGTTCGCCGCGCTGGGTCCGACCGCCGATGCTGTGGTAGCCGGTTTCGTCGGGCGGATCAGCCGGACCGGCAGTGACGTCACCGCCGCCGCCGTCGGCGACCGGGTGTATTGCCCACAGCCGGATGTGCCGCGCTCGCACGGAATCGTTTCGTTCAGCAGCGCCGTCGACCTGCCGGACTCGTTGTCTTCACCGACGGCCGTTGGGCTCGGCGCGATGCTCACCGCGTACTACGCCCTGATGAAGATTGGCCAGTTGGGCAAGGGCGAAACGGTATTGATTCATGACGCCACGGCGGCGGTCGGGCTGGCCGCTGTCGAGTTGGCGAAGTGGGCCGGTGCCGACATCATCGCGACCGTCGACTCGCAGGAGCAGCGAGACTACCTGCGGGCGTTGGGCTTCGACAAAGTTTCTGCCGCACACGACGTCGCGTTCTATGACGACGTGATGGCGTGGACCGGTGGCAGGGGCACAGACGTGGTGCTCAACGTGTTCGGCGGGGAGCTGATGGCGAAGAGCGCGGCCTGTCTGGCACCGTTCGGCCGGTTGCTGCACATCGGCGAATCCGGCCGCGAGCTGGACGCCTCGCCGCGGCTGGGCAAGAACCTGCTCTATGCCTCGGTGGACGTTGCGCAGCTGACCGCCAGCCGGCCCGACTACGTCGCCGCTTTGTGTCTCGAGGTGTTGGCGCTGGTTGACGAGCACGCGGTCAGCCTTCCCCCGGCGACCTTGGTACCCGCCAGCCGGCTCGACGAGCCTCGTGCCGACCCGATAGGTCAGCTGTGCATCGCCATGCGCGATCCCGAGCTGATCCTCCGACAGCAACCCCGCCGCGAGATCCGCTCGGACGCGTCGTATTTGATCACCGGTGGGCTGGGCGGCTTCGGTTTGGAGACGGCGACCTGGCTGGCTGACCAGGGCGCCCGGCACCTGGCGCTGATGAGCCGCCGCGGCGCGTCGACGCCGGAGGCGCAACGGGCGGTGCAGCAGTTCGCGACGCGCGGGATCACCGTGCGGGTGTTCGCCGCCGACGTCGCCGACGGCCCGCAGGTGGCCGCGGTCCTCGACGAGATCGAGGCCACGATGCCGCCGTTACGCGGGGTGGTGCACAGCGCCGCCGTCTTCGACGACCGTCCGGTGGCCGACCTCGACCGCGGCTCGCTTGATCGTGTTCTCGGCCCGAAGGCGTTGGGTGCGTGGCAGTTACACTCGCTGACTGGTGGGCTGGACTTCTTCGTCCTGTACTCGTCGCTGTCGTCGCTGATCGGTAATCCCGGACAGGCGAACTACGTCGCGGCCAACGTCGCGCTGGACACGCTGGCCGCGTTGCGCCGCCGTCACGGCCTGCCCGCGTCCGTCATCCAGTGGGGTGCGATCGGCGAAACCGGCCTGGTCGCACGGAACAGCAACGTCGCCCGCCACCTCGGCCAGCTCGGCGTGACGCCGCTGCGGATCGACGACGCCCTGACCGCGCTGGGCGGGGTGATCGACCGCGGCATCGACAGTCTCGCGGTAGTCGACGCTGATTGGGCCCGGCTGTCGTCGATGATTCCGCCAACCTCCGGTCGCCGCCGGCTGCAGCTGCTCGTCGCCGACCAGCGTACCGACCAGCCCGAGCAGCGGGTGGCGCTGCAGCTGCTGGACGGGCTTACCGACGAAGACGCCCGCACGTTGGTCGAAGCGATGGTGGTCGAGATCGTCACCGGGGAGCTTGATCTGGCGGATTCGACGCTCGACCCGGCACGGGCGCTGCGTGACATCGGGGTGGATTCACTCGCAGGTCTGGAAATCGCCGGCGCGATCGAAAAGGCGCTGGGCCTTCGGCTTTCCGCGGTTGACCTGACCAGCGGTACGTCGATCGACCAGATCACCGCAATGGTGATCGAGCAACACCATCCGGCTGGGCAACAGTGATGGACAGGGCCGCGGAGAACGGGCGTGCGAAACTGCGACTCGTGCACTCGAGCGATCTCGGTGAGCAGCGGGTACGTCGATATGCTGCGCTGCCCTTTCTGGTGCTGTTGGCCTGGCTGGCGATCGGCGGGATCACGGGCCCCTACGCGGGCAAACTGGCGACCGTCGCGAAAAACGACGCCACGGCGTTCCTTCCGGCCAGCGCAGAATCAACGCGGGCGGGAGACCTGGCGAAGGCGTTCGACGGCTCGGCCACCCTGCCGGCCGTGGTCGTGGCGGACCGCGCCGGGGCGGTGACCCCTGCCGACGTCGCGTTCCTCGCGTCGGCCGTGCGTTCGGTGACCGCCGGCAGCCACATCGCGGCCTCACCGCCGGTGCTGTCGCGCGACGGCGCCGCCGCCGAACTCGTCGTCGGCATCAGCGCCGGCACCGATCCGGCACCGACCGTCAAGGCGCTGCGTGGCGCGCTCAGCCGCAACGGCCCGCCGGGGCTGCGGGTGCTGGTGACGGGGCCGGCCGGCCAAATCGCGGACTTGATCACGGCTTTCGCAGGTATCGACGGCACGCTGCTGGTGGTGGCCGGGCTGGTGGTGATCGTCATCCTGGTGGCGGTCTACCGAAGTCCGCTGCTTCCTCTGATCGTCGTCATCTCGGCCGTCTTGGCGCTGTCGGTGGCCAGCGCGACGGTGTACCTGCTGTCCCGTGACGGTGTCATCACCTTGAACGGGCAAAGCCAGGGGATCTTGTTCATTCTCGTCTTCGGTGCGGCCACCGACTACGCGTTGCTGCTGGTGGCTCGCTTTCGAGAAGAGTTGCAGCGCAACGACGACCGCTTCACCGCGATCCGCCGAGCCTGGCGGGCGGTGCTCGCCCCGATCGCGGCGTCGGCGGCCACCGTGATTCTGGGCGTGTTGTGCTTGTTGCTGTCCGACCTCAACTCCAACCGCAGCCTGGGGCCGGTTGCCGCGATCGGCATCGCGGCCTCGTTGGTCGCGTCGCTGACGTTTCTGCCTGCGGTGCTCGCGCTAATCGGACGGCCGGTGTTCTGGCCGGTGCCGCCGCGGTCGCGGCCGATGCCCCGAAGCGGGGGCTGGTGGCGGCTGGCCGGGTGGGTGACCGCGCATCGCACCGCGGTGTGGGTGGTGACCGGACTGCTGTTGGTGGGCTGCGCCGGGTTCCTTCCGCAGTTGAAAGCCAGCGGCACGGCGCAAACTGACGTCTTTCTGACCTCGGTCGACTCCGTTGCCGGGCAGCGCGTGCTGGGCGCGCACTTTCCCGGCGGGGCCGGCGCACCCACCGTCGTCATCGCGGACGCCGGCTCCGCTCAGCAAGTTGCCGCCGCGACTGCGGCCGTCCCCGGTGTGAGCACTGTGAACTTTACTGCGGCACCGGATTCGGCGCCGACTGTCGTCGACGGTCGGGTGCAGATCTTGGGAACGCTGAGCGATCCCGCCGACTCCCATGCCGCGACCGTCACTGTCGCGCACATCCGCGCCGCGGTGCACGCCATTCGCGGCGCTGACGCGCTGGTCGGCGGGCCCACGGCGACCCAACTCGACACTCAGGCGACCGCAGCGCGGGACCGCGCCCTGATCATTCCGGTGGTGCTGCTGGTGGTGTTCAGCGTTCTTGCGGTGCTGCTGCGCGCGCTGGTCGCGCCGTTGCTGCTGATCGCCACGGTCGTGCTGTCGTTCGCGGCCACGTTGGGGGTGTCGGCGTTGGTGTTCAACCACGTCTTTCATTTCCCCGGCGCTGATCCGACCGTGCCGTTGTTCGGGTTCGTCTTCCTGGTGGCGCTGGGCGTGGACTACAACATCTTCCTCATGACTCGGGTGCGAGAGGAAACAGCGCAGATCGGGTTCGCGGCGGGAGTGCAACGGGGACTGGCGGTCACCGGCGGGATCATCACATCTGCGGGCATCGTTCTGGCGGCGACGTTCGGGGCGCTGGCCGTCATCCCGCTGCTGTTCATGGCACAATTGGCGTTCATCGTCGCCTTCGGCGTGCTGTTGGACACCTCGGTGGTCCGTTCATTGCTCGTTCCCGCGCTGGCATTGCAACTGGGCCGGCGCATCTGGTGGCCCTCGAAGCTTGCGAAAGGTGACGTTCGATGATCGCGAAGGTGGCAAAAGCCGGATTGCGGGTGGTCCAGGAAGCCGCGTCGGTGGTCGGGGTGCGCAGCGGCACCCAAGAACCACAGTATGTCGTCGAAGGGCGGATCGGCGAGGTCGAGATCCGTCGTTACGGCCCCCGAATCGCGGCCGAGACAACGGTGTTCGCCGACGACGAAGCCGAAGCCCGCAACAGGGGATTCCGGCGGTTGGCCGGCTATATCTTCGGCGGCAATCACACACGCACGAAAATCGCGATGACGGCACCGGTCACCCAACAGACCGCCGGCCAGAAGATCGCCATGACGGCGCCGGTGTCGCAGAGCGCAAGGCCGGACGGCGCGTGGGTGATCCGGTTCTTCATGCCGGCCGGCTGGACTCTCGACACCCTTCCGGTACCGAACGACGAGACGATCACTCTGGCCAGCGTCGAAGCGGAAGTCTATGCCGTGCTTCGTTTTCGGGGCAGCTGGGGGCCGGCCTCGGTGGCCGCCCGTGCCGATCAGCTGACGCGGGCGGTGGCGAACAGCGATCATCAGGCGTCGGGCGCTCCAATGGCGTGGTTCTACGATCCGCCATGGACGGTCCCGATGCTGCGCCGAAACGAAGTCGCCGTAAAAGTCACTTCGCCGTCCTGAAAGCGATGCTGCGCCCAGCGCGTTATCTGATCAATTAAGCGTGGTTTTGTTCAGGCTGTGCGTTCGATTCGTTACGGTGTGTCCGAGGGCTCGGAGTTGGGCGACTAGTCTTCGGGTCCGCCTTTGCGGATCACCTTGACGGTCGAAATAGTCGACCTCTCAGCCTCGGCCGCAGTTATCCACACACCGCGACCCTGCCAAAAACTTTGAGTCAGTGGAGCTTGCTATACTCGAACACATGTTCGATACATTGACGGATCCGCTCGCAGTAGCCGGTGTCGGCGACGTCGCCGCCATCGGTGGACTGGATCCTGCGGCGTTGGTGTCGGTGGTCGCGGCATCGCATCAGGTGGAGTCGACGCTGGTGGCCCGGCGGCTGGCCGCGGTGGCCGCGCTGCTGAGGTTCCGGGTTGCCGAAGCCGAGCGGGCGGAAAGCAGCCACGACTATGCCGACCTCGACGGATACGAGCGCGCCGCCGCGGAAGTGGCCGCGGTGATGAACCTGTCGCCGATGGCAGCCGGTTACCTGGTCTCGCACGCCGAAGCGCTCACGACGCGGCTGCCGAACGTGGCGGCGCTGTTGGCCCGCGGTGACACCGACTGGCGCACGGTGCGTTTGATCATCAGCCGAACCGAGCTGGTCACCGATCCCGAGGTGATGGGCAAGCTCGATGCTGGGCTGGCCGCGCGCATCGGAAACTGGCACAGCTGGTCGCAACAGCGCATCGTCAACGCGGTCGACGCTGCGGTGCGAGTGGCCGATCCCGACGCCGCTCGAGAGCGCCGGGTGGCTGCCGAGGAGGATCGCTACATCGGGATGAGCGCGCTCGACAATGGGATGGCCGAGATTTACGGCACCGTGGCGGCCGCCGCCGCCAGCGAGTTCGATCGACGATTGTCTGAGCTTGCCAAGCAAGTCTGCCCTGACGACCCGCGCACACTGGCTCACCGCCGCGCCGACGCACTGGCGGCACTGACCGAGGGCCGCAGACTGACCTGCCAGTGCGGTAACCCCGAGTGTCCGAGCAAGATCGAGGCCGGCGCCGTCGAACAGGCAGCTGGTGGCGCGCAGGTGGTGGTGACTGTGATCGCCGGCAAAGACACGCTGACCGGCGCGGACTCCCGGCCGGCATATCTCGAAGGCTACGGTGTCATCGACGCCGAGCAGGTGCGCGAGCTGGCCGCGGCTGGATTGGTGCGGTTCGCCGACGCGGCAGCCAGCCCCGCGGCAGCATCGCGGTATCAGCCTTCGGCGGCGCTGGAGCGGTTTGTGCGGTGCCGTGATCTGACGTGCCGGTTTCCGGGATGCAGCCGCCGCGCAACGTACTGCGACTTGGACCACACCATCCCGTTCAACCATCAGAACCCACGGGCCGGCGGCCTGACGGTGGCGTCGAACTTGAAATGCCTCTGCCGACAACATCATCGGCTCAAAACTTTCGGCGGGTGGCGCGATCAGCAGCTGGCCGACGGCACGGTCATCTGGACAGCACCAAACGGGCAGACGTATCGCACGGCGCCGGCAGGTGTCGACCTGTTCCCGGAACTGGGAACGTCGCCGTGCGCGCCGCCGCCGCCAAATCGGCGCAGCCGCAGCAAGCAGCGCTCGGCCCGAATCGCGGCGGCCCGCAACCACAACCGCGAGCAGCGGCCCATCAACGAAGAACGACGCCGCGTGGAGCAGGCACGGAAAGACGAAATAGCCGCGCGTAAGTTCCGAAACCATATGCGCGACATGCTGTTCCTGTTCAAGGGCAAGCCCAGCACCAGTCCGCTCTGCACCTGGATCAATGACCCGCACGAATCGGAAGAACTGCCGCCCGACTGGCAACCCAAAAAACCCAAACCG
Source organism: uncultured Actinomycetota bacterium (assembly GCA_963767765.1). Classification (GTDB taxonomy): domain Bacteria; phylum Actinomycetota; class Actinomycetes; order Mycobacteriales; family Mycobacteriaceae; genus Mycobacterium. The sequence goes on from CAVYEX010000001.1 coordinate 708,285, forward strand.
CTGCCGGACGAGCCGCCTTTCTAGCGGCAGCTAGTCAGGCGTCTTCCAGCAGATCCGGGGTCACCGCCGATTCGGTATCCGGGATGCCGTCGACTTTGGCCTTACGGTCTGCCATCGACAACAGCCGCCGAATGCGGCCGGCCACCGCGTCTTTCGTCATCGGCGGGTCGGCCAGCCGGCCGAGCTCCTCCAGCGAAGCTTGACGATGCTCCACCCGTAGCTGTCCGGCCGCGGCCAGATGGTGGGGCACGGTCTCGCCGAGGATCTCCAGCGCACGCTCCACCCGGGCGGCCGCGGCTACCGCGGCGCGCGCCGAACGCCGCAGATTGGCGTCGTCGAAATTCGCCAGCCGGTTGGCCGTCGCCCGCACCTCCCGGCGCATCCGGCGCTCCTCCCACACCAGCCGGGTGTCCTGGGCTCCCATCCGGGTCAGCAACGCCCCGATCGCCTCGCCGTCTCGCACTACCACCCGGTCCGCGCCGCGCACCTCGCGGGCCTTCGCGCTGACCCCCAGCCGACGGGCTGCGCCCACCAGAGCCAGCGCGGCCTCCGGGCCGGGGCAACTCACCTCGAGCGCCGACGAGCGGCCCGGCTCGGTCAACGATCCGTGCGCCAAGAACGCCCCCCGCCAGGCAGCTTCGGCATCGGTGACGCTGCCGCCGACCACTTGAGCGGGCAACCCCCGCACCGGGCGTCCGCGCATATCGAGCAAGCCGGTCTGCCGGGCCAGTGCCTCACCGTCATTGGCGACCCGCAGCACATAGCGCGTCTGCTTACGAATCCCGCTGGCCGACAACACATGTACAACGGCGGTGTAGCCGTAGAGATCGTAGATGTCCTTACGCAGCCGCCGCGCAATGCTGCCAAGATCCAGCTCTGCCTCGACGATCACCCGGCCCGCCACGATCTGTAGGCCGCCGGCGAACCGCAGCAGGGACGTGACTTCCGCACGCCGAGCGCTCACCGAAGTCACCACCAGGCGGCTCAGCTCGTCTTTGACTTCGGCCGTCATCGCCACGCGTCGTCACCTCTCGGTCCGCTATGACTCGTTCCCTGCGCGCCGGCCTGCCGCGGCTCACCCTCTATCGCCATCGGGGCTGTCACCGGAGGTGCTGCCGGTCCGCTGTCCCGCATAACGACCTGGTCGAGCGCCGCCGCCAGCTTGCCCGGGTCATGTAAAGGTGTACCAGGTCGAGAGACGTCGGCGAATTGAACCTCGGCATCCAGCAGCTTGGCGGTGCGTCGCAGTTGATCCCGTTCGCGGTCGCTGGGAACGCGCTCGGCGTCGATGATGAGATCGTTGACGGTGAAGCCGGGCGCATGTTGGGCGAGCACGTGCAGGTGGCGCTCCACCGAGAAACCGGCCGTCTCCCCCGGTTCTGCGACGAGGTTCAGCACCAACGCGCGACGGGCGGTAGTCGCCTGCAGCGCCGCCGCCAGCCCCGGCACCAACACGTGCGGGATCACGCTGGTGAACCACGACCCGGGACCGAGCACCACCAGGTCGGCGGCCATGATCGCGTCGACCGCCTGCCGGGTGGCGGGCGGCTTGGCGGGCAGCAGGCGCACCCGGCGCACCTTTCCCGGCGTCGTTGCGATGGCCACCTGACCGCGGATCAGCCGAAACATCCGCGGGTCGGCCTCCAGCCCGGACACGTCGGCCTCGATCTGCAACGAGATCGGGCACATCGGCAGCACTCTGCCCTTGACCCCGAGCATGCGGCCCAGTTCGTCGAGCGCGGCGACCGGATCGGCCAGCACCTCGTTGAGGCCGGCCAGCAGCAGATTACCGATCGGGTGCCCGGCCAGCGCGCCGCTGCCCCCGAACCGGTGCTGCAGGATGGTCGCCCAGAGTCGCCCGTGCCCGCTGTCGGAAGCCAACGCCGCCAGGGCCATTCGCAAATCGCCGGGCGGCACGACGCCGTCGAGCTCGCTGCGCAGCCGACCCGAAGACCCACCGTCATCGGCGACGGTGACGACAGCCGTGACGTGCGGAGTCAGCCGCCTGGCCGCCGACAGCGTCGCGTACAAACCATGTCCACCGCCAAGGGCCACCACGCTCGGGTTCTTCTCGAGACTCATTCGCGGCCCAGGTCCCGGTGCAGCACCCGCACCGAAAGGTGCGGGTTGGGCGCCAACAGCTGCGCCAGCGCCTCGGTGATCGCCACGCTGCGGTGTTTCCCGCCGGTGCAGCCGATGGCGACCGTCATGTAGCGCTTACCCTCCCGGCGATAGCCGTCGACGACCAGGGACAGCAATCGATGGTATGTCCCGAGGAACTCCGCCGCGCCGGTCTGGCCGAGGACGTAGTCACGCACCGCCGGGTGCTGACCGGTGTGGGGACGCAGTTCGTCGACCCAGTGCGGATTCGGCAGGAACCGCACGTCCATCACCATGTCGGCGTCCATCGGCAATCCGTACTTGAAGCCGAACGACTCCACGGTGACGCTGGTGTGCGCGGCCGTCTCGCCGCCGAACGCCCGCTCGATGCTCTCCCGCAGTGCCTGCACCGACAAGGTCGAGGTGTCGATGATCAGGTCGGCGGTCGCCCGCACCGACGCCAGCATCTCCCGCTCCGAGGCGATGCCCTCCGCCAGCGTTTGCCCACCCTGCAGCGGATGGCTGCGGCGGTTCTGCTCGTAGCGACGCACCAGCATGTCGTCGGACGCTTCCAAGAACAGCACCCGCGGGACGATGTTGCGGGTGGCCAGGTCGGTGCGCACCCAGTCCAGATCGCCGGTGAAACCGCGAGATCGAACATCCATGACCACCGCCAGCTGAGTGATGCGGGACCCGGCCGCCAGCCCGAAATCGACCATCCGCGTGATCAACTGCGGCGGCAGATTGTCCGCCACATACCAGCCGAGGTCTTCGAGCACCTTGGCCGCGGTGCCCCGCCCCGCGCCGGACAGCCCGGTCACCAACACGACGTCGATACCTGACTGGTTGTCCAGGTCGGCGCTGGTCCGGTTCACATCCTGTTCGGTCATCCCAGTGCCCGCTCCGCGACCGGCCCGGCGCTGTCCTTACCGAGCGCCTCGAGGACGGCGCGCGCCGTGGCGACGCCGATGCCGGGCACCGTGGTGATCTCCTCGACCGTGGCCTCCCGCAGCTTGGCCAGCGAACCGAAATGCGTGACCAGCGCCTTACGGCGGTGCTCCCCCAGCCCCGGCACCGAATCCAGCGCCGACGCCGTCATCCGCTTTGACCGCTTGCTGCGGTGGTAACTGATGGCGAACCGGTGCGCCTCGTCGCGCACCCGCTGCAGCAGATACAGGCCTTCGCTGTTGCGCGGCATGATCACCGGGTCGGGTTCGGACGGCACCCACACCTCTTCCAGCCGCTTGGCCAGGCCGATGACCGCGACGTCGGTGATTCCGAGTTCGTCGAGCACCGCACTGGCCGCGTTGACTTGCGGCGCGCCGCCGTCGACCACATACAGGTTGGGTGGATACGCAAAACGGCGCGACTTGCCCTCGGGCGCATACATATTAGGGTCTTGGCGGTCTTGCAGGTGACGCATGAACCGGCGCCGCGTCACTTCGGCGATGGAGGCGACGTCGTCGGAGCGGCCACGGCCGGCGGCTTCCCGGATCGCGAAGTGACGGTAGTCGGACTTGCGCGGCAGCCCGTCTTCGAAGACCACCAACGAGCCCACCACATCGGTGCCCTGCACGTGGCTGATGTCGACACACTCGATTCGTAGCGGCGCCTCGGCAAGCCCCAACGCATCCTGGATGCTCTGCAGCGCAGCCGATCTGGCGGTGAAGTCACCGGCGCGCTTCATTTTGTGTTGCTGCAGCGCGTCTTTGGCGTTGCGCTGCACCGTGTCGGCCAGCGCTTTCTTGTCGCCGCGACGCGGCACCCGCAGCACCACCCGGGAGCCGCGCAAACCAGACAGCCAGCTAGTCAACTCGTCGGCATTGGACGGCAAGCACGGCACCAGCACCTCGCGGGGTACCGGGTTGACCGATTCGTCGGCGGCGCCGTCGAGCTCTGCCTGATCGGCGTAGAACTGGGTCAAAAACTGCTCCACCAACTGCTCTTCGCCGGAATCGCCAGGATCTGCCGACTTTTCGACGATCCAGCCGCGCTGACCGCGGACCCGGCCGCCGCGGACGTGGAACACCTGCACCGCCGCTTCCAGCTCGTCGTCGGCGAAGGCGACCACATCGGCGTCGGTGCCGTCGCCGAGCACCACCGCCTGCTTCTCCAGCGCGCGTTTCAGCGCCGACAGGTCGTCGCGCAGCCGCGCGGCCCGTTCGAAGGCCAGTTCGTCGGCGGCGGCGGTCATTTGCTGTTCCAGGCTGCGGGCGAACCGGTCGGTCTTACCGGAAAGGAAGTCACAGAAGTCCAGCACGATCCGCCGGTGCTGCTCGGCGCTCACCCGCCCGATGCACGGCGCCGAGCACTTGTCGATGTAGCCGAGCAGACACGGCCGGTCGATCTGATTGTGCCGCTTGAACACCCCCGCCGAGCAGGTGCGCGCGGGAAAGACGCGAGTCAGCAGATCCAGGGTCTCGCGAATCGCCCAGGCATGCGAGTAGGGGCCGAAATAGCGCACGCCCTTACGCCGCGGCCCCCGATAGACCATCAGCCGCGGGAACTCCTCGTTGAGGGTGACAGCCAGGACCGGGTAGGACTTGTCGTCGCGGTAGCGGACGTTGAACCGCGGGTCGAACTCCTTGATCCAGTTGTATTCCAGCTGCAGCGCCTCGACCTCGGTGTTGACCACGGTCCACTCGACCTTGGCGGCGGTGGTCACCATCTGCCGCGTCCGCGGGTGCAGGCTGGCGACGTCGGCGAAGTAAGACGTCAGCCGACTGCGCAGGCTCTTGGCCTTGCCGACATAGATCACCCGTCCGTGCTGGTCGGAGAACCGGTAGACACCCGGTTCGACCGGGATCGACCCATGCGCGGGGCGATAAGTGGCGGGATCGGGCACGCTCTAGAGGCTAGTCCGGCGACGATACGCGCCGGGCAGCGGCGCGAGGAGGAGCCGGACGATTAGACGCAGTCCGGACCGGGCCGGTAGCGGGCTGCGGCGCGTGCAGGCCGAGTCTGCCGTGGCCGCTTCCAGTGTGCGCTCAGGGCGGGGCCGCTCGGCTTCGCTTCAAGGGATGGATGCAACACGTCCGATGAGGAGTGTTGCCGTGCCGCGTCCGCCGTTGAGGTCTGTTGTCCGTCAGTTCTGGGTTCACATCGGTGATGGCTATGGCACCGCGGAGGCCGGTGTTGCCGTCGGCGTGTCGGAACGTTCTGGCTTGCGTTGGTTTGCTGATGCTGGTGGCGTGAAACCACGGCTATGTGAACCCAAGAGCGGTGGCCCGCGGCCGAGGCTGACCCTCGAAGACCGGGTCGAAATCGAGATTGGGGTTAGGACAAACGAATCGTTGCAGTCGATGGGTGACCGGCTGAGGCGGCCGGCGTCGACGATCAAACGTGAGATCGACGCCAACGGTGTCCGTAATTGCTACGACGGACGCAAGTCAGGTTATCGACGCAAGCAAGCATTCGGCGCCCGCCAGAGCGGCAAAACGGCGCAGGTCTTCTACCGGGCGTCAATTGCGCAGGCGCGCGCCGATGAGCGTGCGTGTCGACCTAAGCCAGCCAAGCTGGCTTATAACGAGAAGTTGCGCGATGAGGTGCAGACTCGGTTAGACGATTTCCATAGTCCCGGCCAGATCGCGACGATGCTGCGGCGCGATTTCCCCGACGACCCGGAGATGTGGGTGTCACACGAGGCGATTTATCAGGCGGTCTACGTGCAAGGACGCGGTCATTTGCGCCGCGACATTCATCGCTGCCTGCGCACCGGGCGGGCGCTGCGCAAACCGCGTAACAGTCCCGGTGAGCGGCGGGGCCGCATCCCGAACATGGTCAACATCAGTGAGCGCCCCGCCGAGGTGGCTGACCGCGCGGTGCCCGGCCATTGGGAAGGCGACTTGATCATGGGCAGCACCGAATCAGGCTCGGCGATCGGCACCCTGGTCGAGCGCAGCACTCGATTCACCATGCTGCTGCACCTACCCGACAACCATGGTGCTTTGGCCGTTCAGGACGCCATTGTGGCCAAGATGGCGCAGCTGCCGGCGATGCTGCGCCGCACACTGACCTGGGACCAGGGCAAGGAGATGGCCAACCACATCGCCATCGCCGAAGCCGCCGAGTTGAACATTTATTTCTGTGATCCGCACTCCCCGTGGCAGCGTGGCACTAACGAAAACACCAACGGACTACTGCGCCAATGGTTTGCCAAAGGCACTGACCTGTCGGTATTTCCCGCCGACTACCTCGACTATGTCGCGGCCAAACTCAACAACCGACCCCGCCAAACGCTGAACTGGAAAACCCCCGCCGAGGCCCTCGACGAACTACTGTCCAACCCGACCGAACCACCAACTGTTGCATCGATCGCTTGATTGCGCCCGGCGTGTCGTCGCCGTAGCCGCACTTTCGATGCGCCTACCTCGAGCCAGCGGCGTTAGTCCGGGCCGGGCCGGTAGCGGGCTGTCAGCGTCCGCAATGTCTCCATGGCCGCCACCGCGCGGTCCTTATCGGCGGACTGGATCGCCATCAGCGGAATGTACTCGTCGCCGAGCAGGTCGACGCGAGCCCAGCGAGCACCGACCGGGAACGAGACGCCGACCACGTCCGACCAGGGAATCGCCCGGTAACCCAGCATGTTGCGCACCGACAGCCCGGCGGCGCCGGCCCGGAGCCGCGGGCGCGCGAAGAGGAGCACACAGCCGGCGATGACGACACCCAGCCCGGCGATCGCCACCTGATCGGCGGTTTGAAAGACGACGCCGGTCGAGCTGGCTTTGAGCAGCACGCCCACCGCGATGTGCGCCGCGGCGATGACGAAGGCCGCGGCGTACGCGAAGTAAGGGGTCAGGTGTGGGCGCACGTCCAGCTCCCACTCGGACGTGGCGGTCACGGCTTGCCGCGAAGATCGCGCAGGGTCAGGGCGGCGCTGAGAGCAGCCGCCGCCGCCTGCGCACCCTTGTCTTCCGTCGAAGTCGGCAATCCGGCCCGTTCCAGGGCCTGCTGTTCGGTGTTGACGGTCAGCACCCCGTTGGCGACCGGCGTCGACGCGTCCAACGACACTCGGGTGAGTCCCTGGGTCACCGCATCACAGACGTAGTCGAAATGCGGTGTAGCGCCTCGGATCACCACACCCAGCGCGACGACCGCGTCGTGATTGCGGGTCAGCGCTTGGGCCACCACCGGGATCTCAATCGCGCCGAGGACACGCACCACGGTCGGGTCGTCGATGCCCCACTGCGCCGCCGTCTTACATGCACCGCTCAACAGCGCGTCACAAATTTCGGTGTGCCAGGTACTGGCCACGATCGCCAAGCTCAGCCCGGACGCATCGAGCGCCGGCATATCCGGCACGCCGGCGCCACCGCTCACTCAGCCCTCACAAAGCACCGCCGAATTCTTCTGTGAAGTGGGCTGTTTCGTGATAGTCGTCCAGACCGGTCAGGTCGTGGCCCATCCGGTCGCGCTTGGTCTTCAAATAGTGGATGTTCTCCGCATTGGCCCGCACCGGCAGCGGCACCCGCTCGATGACATGCAAGCCGTAGCCGTCGAGCCCGACCCGCTTGGCGGGATTGTTGGTCAGCAGACGCATCGAGCGGACCCCGAGATCGACCAGGATCTGCGCGCCGATGCCGTAGTCGCGGGCATCCGCGGGCAACCCCAGCCGCAGGTTCGCGTCGACGGTGTCGGCGCCGGCGTCCTGCAGTTGATAGGCCTGCAGTTTGTGCATCAAGCCGATACCGCGGCCCTCGTGGCCGCGCATGTACAGCACCACGCCGCGGTCTTCCCGCGCCACCATGGCCATCGCCGCGTCCAGCTGCGTCCCGCAGTCGCAGCGGCGGGAGCCGAACACGTCACCGGTCAGACACTCCGAGTGCACGCGCACCAGGACGTCGTCGCCGTCACAGTTCGGGCCGGCGATCTCGCCACGCACCAGCGCCACGTGTTCGACATCCTCGTAGATAGAGGTGTAGCCGACAGCGCGAAACTCGCCGTGCCGGGTGGGGATCCGGGCCTCGGCGATGCGCTCGATGTGCTTTTCATGTTTGCGCCGGTACTCGATCATGTCGGCGATGGCGATTAAGGCGAGATTGTGTTCGTCGGCGAACACCCGCAGCTCGTCGGTCTGTGCCATCGCGCCTTCGTCCTTCTGGCTGACGATTTCGCAGATCGCGCCGGCGGGCTGCAGACCAGCCATCCGGGCCAGGTCGACGGCAGCTTCGGTGTGGCCGGGCCGGCGCAGCACGCCACCGTCTTTGGCGCGCAACGGGACTACGTGGCCGGGTCGGGTGAAATCGTCGGCGACGCTGGTGGGATCGGACAGCAGGCGCATCGTCGTCGCCCGGTCTGACGCCGAGATCCCGGTGCCCACACCGTGTTTCGCGTCGACAGTGACGGTGTACGCGGTGCCGTGTTTGTCTTGGTTCACCGCGTACATCGGCAACAGACCGAGCCGGTCGCAGATCGCGCCGCTCAACGGCACGCACAGGTAGCCCGAGGTGTAGCGGACCATGAAGGCCACCAGCTCTGGCGTGGCCTTCTCGGCGGCGAAGATGAGATCGCCTTCGTTCTCCCGGTCCTCATCGTCGATGACGACGACGGCCTTGCCGGCGGCGATGTCGGCAACCGCCCGCTCGACGGAGTCCAACCGCGTCATCGCTCACCTCGCCCGAAAATTGCACCTGAAGCGCTCAGATGTTGCCTCCAGTATGAACCACCGTGGAGTCGCCGTTATTGCCACGGCTGGGCGGCCGGACCAGTTCAGACGCACATATCGGTATGTGAACTGCGTCACAAGAGCTGCTCTGGGTCGCAGAGTGCCGATTACTCGGGGTAGGCAGAAAGAATGCGCAATTCTGCACGCTGGATGGCAGCCGCCCTGGCACTGACGGTGAGCGTGGGCCTGGCCGGCTTCGGTGCGCCGGCGCAGGCAACACCTGGCCGATTCCCCTGTCCGCCGAACACTCCCCGCGGCATGGACTGCGACAACCCACAGCCGCTACCGCCCCCGTTCGCACCTGCCGCGCCGCCACCGCACGCCAATGCGGGCAACGGCGGCGGCTGATCATCCCGGGGCTCAAGGACCTGAAGGGCTAGGGGGCGCCCGTCTCGGTGGTGTGCGGACCGACATTGCCGGTCTCGCTCGGGGTGTACCAGAACCAGTGGCAGGTGGTCATGTCCCAGGTGATCCCGCGCTCGGGAAGCGGATTCGGCTGCCCGGAGATCTGATTGGTCGGGCACCACTCATACGGCGTGCCGCAGCGCCCGTTCGCCGCGGGGCATGGGCCGGGCTCGGCTCGTGCGATCTGGATAGCCAGCCCGAGACTGGTCAGGCCCAGGCCACCGGCGAACAGCGATCCGGCGATTGCGCGCCGCAAGGAGCCCATGGTTCTCACGTCGTTTCCTCCCCCTGCGCAGTCACCGGCGCAGGTCACGCTAGTCGCCGTAGTAAACGGCACAGACTCGTTTACGACGCGATTCGATCTACGCAGCACTGAGGGCGGTGTCGCTGATGCGTTGAGGGCAGCCCATCTGCAGGGCCGCCATACCGAAGCTCACATGGCTGCTTTTCCCAGCCGCCTGGCCCGTCCCGGGGTTGCTGCTGGTGGATCTGCCCCCTGATAACTCGCAAAAGCAATCACAAAATGTGCATACTGGAAAACTTCAGGCTTTTCCCAGGTTGATCTTAGGAGTGCGGCATATGGCTCGTCCTTCGAGCAACCGTCATCGCTCATCGCGCCGCGCAGGGGGACACCGCCGTGGTCGTATGGTCGGCCCGGTCGCGGTCGCCGGAGCTGCGGTGGCGTTCGGGATGAGCCCACTGGGCAGCGCTCCGGGTGCCCATGCCGACGAGTTCGACGTGATCGTGGACCCGATCATCAACTCCATTGCCGGTTTCCTTTCCGGCGCCGACGCCATGGCGGGCGTGGATCCCTGGGCTGGCCTGGACTTGGCCGGCCTGGATGTGGGGGGGACCGATTCGGCGCTGGCGGCGGCGTCTGCCTCCTCGTCTGCTGCTGCCGATTGGGCCCCGCTGTTGCACACCCTCGAGCAGGACTGGATCACCAACCCGTTCGCGGCCGGTATCGACACCCAGCTGAACACGCTGTACCAGGACTTCGGTGGCACCGGCATCTTGATCGGCAACGGCGTCAACGGGATTGGCGGCGGTTCGTTGGCCGAGGCCACCGGTGGTGCGGGGGGACTCTGGTTCGGCGACGGCGGTGAGGGCGCCACCGATGGTGCCGGGGTGGGCGGTGCTGGCGGGGCGGCGGTGCTCGGCGACGGCGGCGCCGGCGGCGACGGGCTGGACGGCGGGGCTGGCGGTGCCGGCGGCGATGTCGCGCTGATCGGTGATGGCGGGGCCGGCGGTAACGGCGGCGACGGCCTCGAGGGCGCCACCGGGCTCGATGCCACGGCCATCAGCCCCGGCGGGATCGGCGGGGAAGGTGCTACCGGGCAGGCCGGTGGGGCCGGCGGCGACGGCGGCACCGGCGGGCTGATCGCTGGTGATGGCGGCGCGGGCGGCAACGGGGGCGACGGTGGTCAGGGCGGTGAAGGCGGCACCGGGCTGGCGGCGATCACCGCCGGAGCGATCGGTGGTCACGGCGGGACCGGCGGCGACGGTGGCGCTGGCGGTAACGGCGGCAACGGTGGGCTGGCCACCCACGGCGCCGACGGTAATGGCGGCAACTCCGGCAACGGCGGTGAAGGTGGGCAAGGCGGCACGGGCGGGGCCGCGGCGGTCGGTGATGCGACCGCCGGCGGCGGCGGCACGGGCGGCAGTCCCGGTGATCCGGGCACACCCGGCAGCGGTGATGGCGATGCGGTCGGTGCGGCCGCGGTGGCCGCCACGAGCACCCCGCCCGGCGCGGCCGCCACGGTCGCCGCCCCCAGCGCGGGCGGCGGCACTCCCGGAGCCAATGGCGCCGACGGGGTGGACGGCACCGGCGGGCCCGGCGGTAACGGCGGCAATGCCGAGGTGGCCGGTGACGTCGCCGGTAACGGCGGCAACGGCGGCTCCGGGGTGCCCGGCCTCAACGGCGTAACCGGCGTCGACGGCAACGGCACCGCCGGCACCGCCGGCGGGCCCGGCGGGGCCGGCGGTGATGGCGGCAACGCCACCGTGGCCGGGGCGATCGCGGGCCATGGCGGCAACGGCGGAGCCGGCGGCAACGGCGGCAACGGCGGTGACGGTGTCAACGGCGCTAACGGAGTGGCGGGGGTGGACAACGGCGCCGGCGAAAACGGCGCCAATGGTGGGGCCGGAGGAGCGGGCGGTGCTGGCGGTAACGGCGGTAATGGCGGCACGGCAGTTGCTGGTCCAGCGGGCGCCAATGGTGATGGCGGGGCCGGCGGGATCGGCGGTAACGCCGGGACGCCCGGTGACGGCGGCGCCGGCGCGGCCGGTACCGCGAGCAGCCCCAATGGCGGGGCCGGCGGCCACGGCGGCGATCCCGGAGCGATTGGCTCCGGTGGAAAAGGCGGGGCCGCGGGCAGCATCGCAGGCGGAGGCGGCGTTGCGGGAGCGGACGGCGCTGACGGCGGTCCGGTCACCGGTGCCGCCGGTAACGGCGGCGCAGGAGGGGCGGGCTACAGCGCCGTTACCGCGGGCGCTGCCGGGGGGGCCGGCGGTGTCGGCGGCGATGGTGGGTCGATCGGCAACGGCGGGGCCGGCGGCAACGGCGGCAACGGCGCCAACGGTTCGGTCGGCGCACACGGTGTCGACGGTGCGGGTACTCAGGGCGGCAACGGCACCGCCGGCGGCAACGGCGGCGTGGGCGGTGCCGGCGGCGCAGGCGGGACCATGTCGGGCAACGGCGGGACCGGAGGTGCCGGCGGCAACGCCGGCAACGGCGGCAACGGGGGCGGCGGCGGCAACGGCGAATCCGGCGGCATCTTCGGCGGTGGCGACCCCGGCGGGACCGGCGGCAACGGCGGCAACGCCGGGATCGGCGGCAATGGTGGCAGCGGCGGCGCAGCCTTGGGGTCAGGCAACGGCGGAACCGGCGGAGCCGGCGGCAGCACCGGCGTCGGCGGCAACGGCGGCTACGGCGGTCACGGCGGCCAGGGCGGCTTCGGCGGCGCTTACGGCGGCGCCGGCGGCCTCGCCGGCAACGGCGGTAATGGCGGTATCGGCGGTCTGGGCGGCAACGGCGGTGCGGCCGCCGGCTCAGGCAACGGCGGCGCCGGCGGCGTCGGTGGCAACGCTGCCAATGCCAGCGGCGGTGTCGGCGGCCACGGCGGCGGCGGCGGAGACGAAGCCGACAGCAGCGCCGCCGGGCGCGGCGGCGGCGGCGGCGCCGGCGGCACCGGTGGTCGCGGCGGCGGCGGTGGCACCGGCGGTGACTCCGCCCTCGGCCTGGGCGGTGACGGCGCCGACGGCGGCGCTGGCGGCGTGGGCGGGACAGCCGGCGTCGGCGGCGCCGGCGGCGACGGCGGCGGGAGTCCGGGGGCCGTCGGAACCGCCGGTACCGGTGGTGCCGGCGGCGGCGGCGGTGATGCCGGCCACGGCGTCGCAGTCGCTGGTTCGGCTGGCAACGGCGGCGTTGGCGGCGCCGGCGCTGCCGGCGTCGGGGGCGGCGGGACCGGCGGAACCGGCGGTAACGGCGGTGACGGCGCTTTGGGTGGCAACGGCGGCACCGGCGGGAGGGGCGGTGACAGTGCGACGGTTACTGCCCCCGGCGGCAACGGCGGAGCTGGTGGCAACGGCGGTTCTCACGGCAACGGCGGCACCGGCGGGTCCGGCGGTAACGGGTTAGCCGGCGGCGCTGGGGCTAACGGCGTTGACGGAGACGGCACCGCCGGCGGCGATGGCCAGAGCGGCGGGGCCGGCGGCAACGGCGGGGCCGGGGGCTCGGGCGGTGTGATTTCGGGCAATGGCGGCAACGGCGGGGCCGGAGGCAGCGGCGGCGACGGCGGATCCGCCGGCGGCGGCGGCAACGGCGCCTCCTCGATCAATCCTCAGCACGGTGGTTCCGGCGGCACCGGCGGCAGCGGAGGTAACGGTGGGGCCGGCGGGGCAGGCGGCGAGGCTCCGGGGTCAGGCAACGGAGGGGTCGGCGGTCAAGGCGGGGCCGCCGGCGAAGGCGCCGCCGGCGGTGCCGGCGGCGCCGGTGGAAGCCGCGTCGGGACATTGCAGCTGGCCCCCGGTGACGGCGGCCAAGGCGGCAGTGGCGGGGGTGGCGGCATCGGCGGCATCGGCGGTGCCGGCGGCACGGCCGACGGGTCAGGCGATGGCGGGTCCGGTGGGGCCGCGGGCGCCTCCGGAAGTGGCGGCAATGGAGGGGCTGGCGGTGGTGGCGGCAACGCCTTCAGCGGCGACGACGGCGGGACCGCCGGTGCCGGCGGGAAGGGCGGTGACGGCGGGATCGGTGTCGGTGGCGGCAACGGCGGCGCGGCGCTGGGATCCGGCAACGGCGGTGACGGCGGAGTCGCCGGCTCCGGCGGCACTGGGGGTAACGGCGGCGGGGGCGGCAACGGCGGCGTCACCACTAATGATCGCGGCGGTGACGGCGGCAGCGGGGGCGCCGGCGGCCACGGCGAAGACGGGGGTGCGGGCGGCAATGGCGGCGCGGCGATGGGGTCGGGCAACGGCGGTGACGGCGGGACCGCCGGTGCCGCCGGCAACGGTGGTAGCGGCGGTTATGGCGGCAACGGCGCAGCCAGCGGAGCGCGCTACGCCGGCGGCGCGGGTGGCAACGGCGGCAACGGCGCCGGCGGCGGCAACGGCGGCAACGGCGGCACCGGCGGCAACTCCGCTTCCGGTGCCGCCGGCAACGGCGCCGCCGGGGCCGCTGGCGGTACGGGCGGCAAAGGCGGCTACGGCGGCTACGCCTTAAGCGGCGCCCCCGGCGGCAACGGCGGCAACGGCGGTGACGGCGGCGACGGCGGTCAGGCCGGTGCAGGTGGCACGTCTACCAACGGCCCCGGCGGCGACGGCGCCAACGGTGGCAACGGTGGCAGCGGCGGCAACCATGGCGACCCCGGGAATGGCGATTACATCTCGGGGGCCCCGGGCACGCCGGGCGCCGGCGGGATCGGAAGTGAGGGTAGCGCGGGCGGCGCCGGCATACCTCCCGGCGCCCCCGGCGTCGACGGTGCCGACGGTCCCCATGGCACATGACGCCCGTTCACGCAGCGCCTTGCTGTTCACGGCAAGCAGGCGCTCACCTAATTTGGCGAGCATTTATGCAGGTGCACTTATTTCGCGGTCATCAGCCGCTCGACGTACTTCGCGATGACGTCGACTTCCAGGTTCACCACCGTGCCGACCGTGGCGTTTCCCAGCGTGGTGAGCGCCAATGTTGTCGGGATCAGCGACACCTCGAACCAGTCCTCTCCGACCCCGGAGACGGTCAGTGAGACACCGTCGACCGTGATCGATCCCTTCTCCACGACGTAGCGGGCCAGTGCGGCCGGCAGCGCAACCCGCACCACCTCCCACTGCTGCGACGCCGTTCGCGCCAAGACCTGCCCGGTGCCGTCCACGTGGCCCTGCACGATGTGCCCGCCCAGCCGGCTGTTCACAGCCGCGGCGCGCTCGAGGTTGACCGGGCTGCCGGCCTCCAGCGAGCGCAGGCTGGACCGGTTCAACGTCTCCCCCATCACGTCGGCGGTGAACCGGCCGTCGGGCAGCACGTCGACCACCGTAAGGCACACCCCGTTGACGGCGATCGAATCGCCGTGGCCTGCGTCGGAGCTGACGACGGGCCCGCGGATGGTCAGGCGTGCGGAGTCCGCGACGTCTTCCCTGCCGACCACCTCGCCCAGCTCCTCGACGATTCCGGTGAACATCGCCTCAGGGTAATCGGACGGCGCCGGCCGACTGCCGACGCGCTGCGGCTTCAGGGAGCACTCAGCGCCAACCTTTACCATGCGGGTTATGCAGACACCCCTCAGAGTGTGCCGACTCTTCGCCGTGCTCGTCGCGCTTGCCGCCGTGAGCGCGACCACTGCCCTGCTTTCCGGTTGTTCGTTCAGCGGCAGCAAAAGTGGTCCATTGCCCGACGCCGCGACACTGCTCAAACAGTCCGCGGCCACCACCAAAAACGACAAAAGCGCGCACGTGTTGCTGACGGTGACCGGGAAAATTGCCGGCCTGCCCCTGAAGACTCTGACCGGTGACCTCAGCACCGCCCCGACCACAGCCGCCCAGGGCAACGCTCAGGTCATCTTGTTCGGGCAGGACGTCAGCGCCGACTTCGTGGTGTTGAACGGCGAGCTCTACACCACCGCGCTGAGCGGCAACGGCACCTGGGATGACGTCGGGAAAGCGACCGACCTGGTCCACTACGACCCGTCCACAATACTCAACCCGGACAACGGCGTGGCCAACCTGCTGGCGAACTTCACCAACCCCAAGGCCGAAGGCCGGGAGAACGTCGCGGGGCAGAACACCGTCCGAATCACCGGCACCGTGCCGGCAGACGCCGTGAACAAGCTGGCGTCGCCCTTCAACGCGACGGCTCCGGTGCCGGCCACCACCTGGATTCAGGAGAGCGGCGACCATCAGATGGTCCAGGCCAGCCTGGAGAAGACCCCCGGGAACAGCGTGCAGCTGACGTTGTCGAAGTGGAATGCTCCGGTGAACGTGACCAAGCCCGCGACGAACGGATGAGCATGCTGGCGGGACGGAAAGTCGCGATCGGGGCAGGCAGTCTGGCGGTTCTGCTGGGCGCCCTCGACGCCTACGTCGTGGTCACCATCATGCGCGACATCATGCATGACGTCGGTATCCCCATTAATCAGCTGCAGCGGATCACCCCGATCGTCACGATGTATCTGCTCGGCTACATCGCCGCCATGCCGCTGCTGGGCAAGGCGTCGGACCGGTTCGGCCGTAAGCGGCTGCTGCAGGTCAGCCTGGCCACGTTCATGGTCGGTTCGGTGATCACGGCGCTGTCGGTGGCCATCGGCAACTTCAACGTGGCCGATTTGAACGTTCAGCTGTTCGGGCATCCGCTGCAGGATCTGCAGATCCTCGGGTTCCCGATCGTTAACTTGCACATACAGAGCGTGCGGGTGCTGGTTGTCGGTCGCACCATTCAGGGCATCGCCAGCGGGGCGCTGCTACCGGTCACCTTGGCGCTGGGTGCCGATTTGTGGGCGCAACGCAATCGTGCGGCCGTGCTCGGCGGCATCGGTGCAGCACAGGAGCTGGGCAGCGTGTTGGGCCCGCTGTACGGCATCTTCATCGTCTGGTTGTTCCGTGACTGGCGTGACGTGTTCTGGATCAATGTTCCGCTGACTCTGGTCGCCATGGCCTTGATTCACATCAGCCTGCCGTCGCACGATCGCGCTGACGCGCCCGAAAAGGTGGACGTGATCGGTGGCGTCCTGCTGGCGATCACGCTGGGTCTGGCCGTCTTCGGCCTGTACAACCCCAACCCGAACGGCCACCAGGCGTTGCCCAGCTACGGGGCCCCGCTGGTGATCGCCGCGGTCGTCTTCGGGTTGCTGTTCCTGGTGTGGGAGCGGTTCGCGCGAACCCGCCTGATCGACCCGGCGGGTGTGCACTTTCGGCCTTTCTTCGCTGCCATGGGCGCGTCGTTTGCCGCCGGCGCCGCGTTGATGGTGACGCTGGTCGACGTCGAGTTGTTCGGTCAGGGGGTCTTGGGCCTGAACGAGAACAAGGCAGCCGCCATGTTGACGTCGTTTTTGGTCGCGCTGCCGGTGGGAGCTTTGCTGGGCGGGTTCATCGCCACTCGGGTGGGCGATCGCCTGGTGGCCCTGGTCGGATTGCTCATCGCGGCCGGCGGTTACCTGCTGATCTCGCACTGGCCGGTGGATTTGCTCAACTATCGGCACAACTTCGGCCTGTTCAGTCTGCCTGTGATGGACAAGGGCTTGGTGTTCGGTGGCGTCGCGGTCAACAACGATCTGCTGATAGCCGGTCTGGGGCTCGGCCTGGTGATCGGGCCGCTGACCTCGGCCGCCTTGCGGGTTGTTCCGACGGCCGAGCACGGCATCGCGTCGGCCGCGGTGGTGGTGTCGCGGATGACCGGCATGCTGATCGGGGTGGCCTCGCTGAGCGCCTGGGGGTTGTACCGCTTCTACCAGATCCAGAACGAGAAGAACGCGGCTCTGCCCAGTGACCTCAAGGGCACGGATCTCACGCTGGCCCGGGCACATAACGTCATTCCGTCGTTCGCGGCGATGTACGGCGAGATCTTCACGATCACCGCGCTGGTCTGCGTGGCGGGAGCTTTGCTGGGTTTGTTGATCGCCGGCCGCAAGGACCACGCCGACGAAGCCGAAGCCTTGCCCGAGCCGGCGCCCGTGGAGCAGGAGCCGGTCGCCCCCCGCGTCTAGCGCGGCGCCCCCTTACGGCCGAGCGTGCACAGTTGTACGGCTTTCGCGGCGTGTCGGCGTACAAACACGCATGGTGGCCGGGCAGGGCCCGGCGAACACCGCTGAAGGAAACTAGCGCGGGATCAGGCTGAGCAGCACGTCCGGGCCGACCTGCTCGACGCAGTCGAACCGCCAGCGCAGCGCCCGCCCGATGGTGGGCACCCCGACGTCGTCGACCGCGGTGCCCGGCCCGCCCAGCAGAATGGGCGCGACGTAGGCCAGGATCCGGTCGATCACCCCGGCCCGCAGAAATGCGCTGGCCAGTGTGGGACCGCCCTCGAGCAGCACATCGGTGCGGTCGGACAACGCCTTGACCACCTCCTCGGGGTCATGGGTTCGGATCACCATGGTGCGGGAGTCGTCGTTGAGCACCCGGGCCTCGCCGGGGATGTCGCGCTTGCCGACCACCACCCGCAGCGGTTGGCGATCGGCCAGCGTGCCGTCGGTCAGGCGGGCGGTCAGCGCCGGGTCGTCGGCCAGCACGGTGCCGGTGCCGACCACGATGGCGTCGGCGGCGGCGCGGCGGCGATGCAGGTCCGCGCGGGCGGCCTCGCTGGTGATCCACTGGCTGGAGCCGTCGGCGGCCGCGCTGCGCCCGTCGATGCTGGTGGCGCACTTCCACGTCACATGCGGCAGCCCGGTCCGCTGCTTGTGCAGCCACTCGCGCAGCGTTCCGGTCACCACCTGCTCGGCCCCCACCCCGGCCAGCACCGCCACCCCCGCCTCAGCCAGCCGGGCCGCGCCGCCGGCCGCGACCGGATTCGGGTCGCCCACGGCGTAGGCGACGGTCGCGATGCCCGCCTCCAGCAGCGCGTCCACACAGGGCGGGGTTTTGCCGTGGTGGTTGCACGGCTCCAGGGTGACCACCGCGGTGCCGCCGTCGGCCAGCCGGCCGGCGCGGCGCAGCGCCACCACCTCGGCGTGCGCACTACCGATGGGTTCGGTGCCGCCGGCGCCGACGATTCGGCCAGCACGGTCCAGGATGACCGCGCCGACCGGCGGGTTGGGGTAGGTGCTGCCCTTGACCAGCTCGGCGTGTTCGACGGCCAGGCGCATGGCGGCGTCGTGGCTGACGGCCGCCGGCTGGCCGCTCAACGGCGCAGATGCGATGACGCTGCACCCGCCTGGCGCCGCAGCGCCTCGACCGCTTTGGCCGGGTCCTCGGCGCTGTAGACGGCCGAGCCGGCGACGAAGCAGTCCACACCCGCTTCGGCGGCCTGCTCGATGGTGTCGTCGTTGATGCCGCCGTCGATCTCCACGACGATGTTCAACCCGCCGGAGTCCACGACCTTGCGCAGGGCGCGGACCTTGCTCAGCACGTCGGGGATGAAATCCTGCCCGCCGAACCCCGGCTCGACCGACATGATCAGCAGGGTGTCGAAGTCCTTCACGATCTCGAGGTAAGGCTCCACCGGAGTCTTCGGCTTGACGCTCAACCCGGCTTTGGCGCCGGCGGCGCGGATGTCGCGGCCCACCTTGACCGGGTCGTCGGTGGCTTCGGCGTGGAACGTGACGTTGTAGGCACCGGCCTCGGCGTAGGGCGGCGCCCAGCGGCCGGGGTCTTCGATCATCAGATGGCAGTCCATCGGGATATCGGTGGTCTTCAGCAGGGCTTCCACCACCGGCAGACCGATCGTCAGGTTTGGCACGAAATGGCCGTCCATGACGTCGACGTGCAGCCAGTCGGCGCCTTCCACGGCGGCGGCCTCGTCGGCGAGCCGGGCGAAGTCGGCGGCCAGGATCGACGGCGCTATCAGCGGCCGATCGGTGTGGGGCATGGCGCTAACCTTAGCCAGATCGCTGCAGGGCGGCGGCGAACATGGCGTCGGTGCCGTGTCGGTGCGGCCAGAGTTGCACATAGGGCCCGTCACCAAGACCGTCGACCGGTTCGAACAGCGGACGGGCGTCCAGCACCCGCACCGGGTGGCGCCGCAGTGCGTCGGCGACCACCCCAACCGTCTCGGCCAGATGCGGTGAGCAGGTTGCATAGAGCACCACACCGCCGGGCCGGGTCAGCCCGATCGCGGCGGCCAGCAGCTCACGCTGCAGCGCGGTCAGCACGGGCACGTCGGCGGGACGGCGGCGCCAGCGCGCCTCCGGGCGGCGGCGCAGCGCGCCCAGACCGGTGCACGGCGCGTCGACCAGCACCCGATCGAACACCGGCTGCAGTCCGGTGTGCCGGCCGTCGACGCCCAGCACCTCGACCGGCAGGCCGCCGGTGTTCTGCCGCACCAGCTCGGCGCGCTGCGGCGCCGGCTCGACGGCGGTGATCCGGGCGCCGGTGTCGGCGCCCAGCGCGCCCAGCAGCGCCGTCTTGCCGCCCGGCCCGGCGCACAAGTCCAGCCAGCGTCCGGTGTCGTCGCCCGCCACCGGGGCCAGGGTCAGCGCCCGGGCCACCAATTGGCTGCCTTCGTCCTGCACCAGCGCGTGGCCGTCGCGCACCGCGGCCAGCCGCCCGGGGTCCCCGGAATTCAGGTACACCGCGTACGGCGAATACCGACCGACGCTGCCATGCACGGCGTCGGCCAGCTCCGCGGCGGTCAGCGCCCCCGGCCGGGCGGCCAGATGCACCCGAGGACGCTCGTCGTCGCCGGCCAGCACCGCGTCGAGGTCACCGGCCGCCGCCCCCAGCGCATCGGCGAACGCCTGCGCGATCCAGCGCGGATGGGCGCGCACGAAGGCGGCGTGGCCGATCGGGTCGACGGTCGGGTCCGGCGCCAGCTCCTGAACCCAGGACTGCTCGTCGCGCGCGCTGATGGTGCGCAGCACGCCGTTGACGAATCCGGCACGCGCGGAATCGAATTCGATTCCGGCCTGCTCGACCGTGGTGGACACCGCGGCGTGCGACTCGACGCGGGTGCGCAGCAGCTGGTAGCTGCCCAGGCGCAGCAGGTCCAGCAGTACCGGGTCGATCGCTTCCACCGGCCGCCCGGCGGCGGCGCTGATCACCGCGTCCAGCAGCCCGCGCATACGACAGGTGCCGTAGGTCAATTCGGTGGCGAACGCGGCGTCACGCCCGGTGATGCCGCGGTCGCGCAGCAGCGCGGGCAGCGCCAGATTCGCATACGCGTCGCGCTCGGTGACGGCGCGCAGCACGTCGAAGGCGGCCCGGCGCGCCGGATCGAGCGGTTTGCGCACCGGGCCGCGCCGCGGTGGTCCGGCGGGCCGCGGCGGCCGGGTGCCGGGTGGCCTTCTGCGGGGCGGCGGGCCGCCGGCCGGGGTCATGTCGCCCGCGCGGCGGGGTCGAGCCGGGCGCCGCGAGCCCAGTCGGCGGCGTTCATGAGTCTTTTGCCCGGCGCCTGCAGTTGTCCCAGCCGCACCGGCTCGCTTCCGGTGCCGATCCACACCTCGCGGCGGTCGACGCGAATCTGGCCCGCTGCCAACGATTTCGGGGCGGCAGGTTCCTGGCCGACACCGACCGGGCCGAGCCTGATCCGCTGGTCAGCGATCATGGTCCACGCGCCGGGCTCGGGTGTGACCGCCCGGATACGCCGCTCGACGATGGACGCCGGCAGGTCCCAGCGCACCCGGGCGTCGTCGACGGTGACCTTGGGGGCGACGCTGACGCCGTCGGCCGGCTGCGGCACCGGCGTGAGCGCGTCGTCGGCGATGCCGTCGAGCGTCGTTTCCAGCAGCGCCGCGCCGGACACCGCGAGGCGGTCCAGCAGCTCGCCCGCGGTGTCCGTCGGCCGGACCGGCTCGGTGACCACCCCGTACACCGGCCCGGAATCCAGCGCCGGTTCGATGCGGAAGGTGGTGGCGCCGGTGACCGTGTCACCGGCCGCGATCGCCGCCTGCACCGGGGCGGCGCCGCGCCAGGCGGGCAGCAGCGAGAAGTGCAGGTTGATCCAGCCGTGCTCGGGCACCGCCAGCAGCCCGTCGCGCAAGAGCGCGCCGTAGGCCACCACCGCGCAGCACTGCGGCCCCAGCTCCGAAAGCTCGGCGACAAACTCTTGCGCGTTGGGCCGCGAGGGGCGCAGCACCGGTATGCCGTGGTCGAGCGCCAGCCGGGTCACGGGTGACGGCTGCGGTCGCCCCCGGCGGCCGGACACGGCGTCGGGCCGACTGAGCACCGCGACCACGTCGTGACGGGGCGACTCGATCAGCCGACGCAGCGCGGGCAACGCGGGTTCGGGCGTGCCGGCGAAGACAAGGCGCACCGGCACAGTCTAGGAATCAGCGTTGGAGGTGGGTGCCCCGTGCCCGCCCTCACCGTCACGGATCTGCACGTGGTGATGTGCGGTGCGCGGTGCCCTGTCAACTGTGCGCGCTGCGGGGCTGCCCTGTGATGAGGGAGTTGAACCCTCTGCACTGCCCTTCGTGCGCCAGAACCGGCTTTGACCCAGCCGGTAGGGCTTGTGCACGCCTCCGTGACGACTACCTGCTCCACCTCCGTCAGTCCAGCAGGTCCACCTCCCAGTTGGAGCGTTGAATCTGCACATCGAGCTCGCGCAGCTGCTGGGCCACGTCGTCGGCCTGCGCGCGCAACCGGGCGACGGGCAGGGCCGCCAGCATCTTCAACTCGGACCGCAGCTGGCGGGCGTATCCGGTTTGGTTGGTTCCGGCGGCCGCGTCCGCGGCGGCCGACAGCACGGAGTGCCGCCACCGCAGGGCATCCCGGCGGGCCAGCGCGTCGGTCACCGTGCCGTACCCGCCCAGCGGCGTGGCGGCGTTGGTCCGGTTGATGCGGCGGATCAGATCCTCGTACACCTGGATGGTCTCGCCCGCTTCGGCCAGCAGCGCGGTGGCGTCCTCGGCCGGATCTTCGCCCTCTTGAAAGCGCGCGTTGTTCACGATGCGGGCACGCAACTGGTCGATCCGGCGTAGCGCGTTGGCGCGCAGTGACAATGCCTCCGCCAGCTTCATGTCGCCTCCCTCCGCGCGGTCCCGATGCGGCGAAGCGAGCCTAACCCCGACCAGACGGGGCCGGGTGCAGCACTTTGCCGCTCCTATACGTCGCCGTCGACGTAGGCCGGCGGCTCACCGCCGGCGGCGGTGAATGCCGTCAGCGCGCGCACCAGGCCATGCCGTTCGGTCGGCGGCATCTTCTTTACGATGCCGGCGATCTCCCGGCGCCGGTGCGCGGTCACCTGTCGCACCACCTTGCGGCCGCGCGGGGTGAGCTCGGCGAGCAGCTCCCGACGCGACGTCGGATGCGGCAGGCGGTTGATCAGCCCGGCCCCGACGAGCCGGTCCACCATCCGGCCGGCCGCCGACGGCTTCACATCCAGCAACCCGGCCAGGGTGGCAAGGTTGACCGAACCCCGAGTGGACAGGATCACCAACGTGCGGAACTGCGGGATCGTGATCGTCTCGTCCACCGCGGCGATCGAGCGTGCCGAGACGGCGACCAGCAACCGGGACGTGGTCATCAATGCATCGGTGATGGCATCCACCGACTCCTCGGACGCCGTGGTGCTACCCGTCGACATCTCCGGAGCATAACAAACGGGTATTGTCGATGTCTGTGATTATTGCCTAGCGCTACTGTTGCTGTTAGTACCTTTTTAATCGAGGAGGCTTCGATGGAACCCACTGTCGCTGACGCCGCCGCCGACGGCCGGCAAACCGTATGGGCGCTGGGTGACTACGCCCGCATGGCCGAGGAGGTGATGGCGCCCCTCGGCCCGGTTCTCGTCGAGGCCACCCGCATCGGCCCGGGCGATCGGGTGCTCGACGTCGCCGCCGGCTCGGGCAACATATCGCTGCCGGCCGCGATGACCGGCGCCGAGGTGATCTCCAGCGACCTGACGCCGGAGCTGCTGCAACGCTCCCGGCAGCGGGCGGCGAAACACGGTGTGTCGCTGGACTGGCAGGAAGCCGACGCCGAAGCGTTGCCCTTCGCCGACAACGAATTCGACGCGGTCATCTCGGCCATCGGGGTCATGTTTGCGCCGCACCATCAACGCGCAGTCGACGAGATGATCCGGGTGTGCCGGCCCGGCGGGACGATCGGCCTGATCAGCTGGACACCCGACGGGTTCTTCGGCCGGATGCTCGCCGCGATCAGGCCATACCGGCCGACGGTGGCACCCGGGACACCGCCGGCCGCGCTGTGGGGACGCGGCAGCTATGTCTACGGTCTGCTCGGCAACCGGGTGAGCCAGACGGAGACGCAGCGGCGCACCCTGGCGGTGGACCGGTTCAACAGCGCCGCAGCGTGCCATAACTACTTCAAGAACCACTACGGACCGACCATCGACGCCTACCACCACATCGGCGACAACCCCGTGCTGGCCAGAGCGCTGGACAGCGAACTCATCGAACTGGCCAACCAGTACCTGGTCGACGGTGTCATGGAATGGGGCTACCTGCTCGTCGTCGCCCGCGTCCGCTGAACCTGCTCAACCGATGTGCAGCGGGTCGATCTGCACCCGCACCGGCGCCTGCAGTTGGCGGGCGCTGAGCACCGCGACGCGGCGCCGCAACCCGGCCGCCAGCGCGGCGCCCTGCGCGCGAGGCACCCGCACCAGCATCCGCGTCACCGGCCGGTCGGCGGGCACCCCCGGCGGGCGCCGGACACCGGGCGGCAGCGGCACCGGGCCGAGCAGGTCCGCGCCGTCCGGCAATTCGGCCGCCTCGAGCAGTTCGCTGACCGCCTCGGCCACGCCGTCGACGGCGGCGATGTGCACACTCGGCGGCAAGCCGACGTCGGCGCGGCCCGCCAGCTCCGCCTCGGCGTGCCCAACCGGGTCCCAGCGGATCAGCGCTTGCACCACCGGGATCGACGATTCCGCGACGACGGTCACCACCCCGCCGTCGCCGCGGGCCCGGACCAGCGCGGCCGCGGCCAGCCATCGTCGCAAAGTGTCCTCGGCGGCCCGCAGATCCTGCCGGCCCAGCAGCGCCCAGGCGTCCAGCAGCAGCGCAGCCCCGTAGCCGCCCGCCGCGCGGGGTTCGGCGCCCGGCGTGGCGACGATCACCGCCGGCCGGTCGTCGACCTCGGGCACCACCGAGTCGCCCGCTGAGGTGACCACGGTGGTCCCGGGAAAGGCGCGGCCGAGCTCCTCGGCGGTGCGCCGGGCGCCGATCACCACGGCCCGCACCGCGTCGGACCCGCAGCGCGCGCACCGCAACGCCGGTTCCATCCGGCCGCACCACCGGCACACCGGACTCGGCGAACCGGGCACGCCGCGGTCCGGCAGCGACAACGGGCCGGTGCAATGCCGGCAACGGGCGACCGCGCGGCACCGTCCGCACGCCAGCGACGGGACATAGCCGCGCCGCGGCACCTGCACCAGCACCGGCGCGTCGGCCGCCAGCGCCGAGCGGGCGGCCCGCAACGCCACCAACGGCAGCCGGGCGCTGCGCGCTGCCGGGTCGCGTTCCTCGGCGTAGCCCCCGTCGTCGAGGGCGACCACCCGCGGGGTGCGGGCGCGCACCACCGGACGAGTCGCTACCACGTCCTGCGCCCAGCCGCTGCGCACCAGCGCGTGAGCTTCCGCGGTGCGGGCGTAGCCGCCGATCAGGGCGGCGCAGCGCAGCTGGTGGGCCCGCAGCATCGCCACCTCCCGGGCGTGCGGGTAGGGCGCCCGCGGCTCGGCCAGGCTGTCGTCGCCGTCGTCCCACACCATGACCAGGCCCAGGCCGTTCAGCGGCGCGAACACCGCGCTGCGGGTGCCGATGACCAGCCGCGCCGTGCCCCGCAGCGCCGCCAGCCAGCGCCGGTACCGCGCGGCCGGCCCCAAACCCGCCGACAGCGCCACCACAGCGGCGTCGTCGATCAGTGCCGTCGCCGCCGCCCACAACAGGTCCACGTCCTGTTGATCGGGCACGATCGCCAGCGCCGCCCGGCCGGCCCGGACCGTCTCGGCGGCGGCCTCGGCGAACCGGTGCACCCACGGCTCGCCCGGCAGCGCCTGCCACACCGCCCGGGCCGCGCGGGACTGGCCCACCGCGGTCAGGAATTGTTCTCCCCGGCCGTAGGCCGCCCAGCCGGCCGGGTCGACGGGCGCCGGGCAGCGCACGACCGGCGGTGCGGGCGTCTCGCGTTCCACCCGGGCGTGCCGCGGCGGCACCGCCAACCGGACCACGTCGGCCCGGGTGCCGGCGTAGCGGGCCGCCACCGCCTCGGTCAGCCGCCGAACCTCTCCGGTGAGCACCGGCTCGGCCGACACGACGCGGTCCAGCCACCCCAGCCGGCCGGCGTGGTCGGTGTCGGCCCGGCGCTCCAGCACGAACCCGTCGACCAGCCGGCCGTGAAAACGCATCCGCACCCGTACCCCGGGCTGCGCGTCGTCGGATTGGCCGGCGGCGACCAGATAGTCGAAGTCACGGTCCAGATGGGGCACCGACAGCATCGGCAGCACCCGCGCGATCGGTTCCAGCTCCGCGGGCTGACGGGTGCTCGTGCTCACCTAATGCGGTGTAGCAGACGGCACCGACGCCGCCGGCCGCTCACGGGAGAAAAACAACCCGGCGGTGATCAGGATCTGCGCCGCGGCGTAGGTCCACCACACCGGCGCCTCCAGTGCCTGGTTGCCCAGCACGAATCGCCCGATGCCGAGCATCGCGTCCGACGTCGCGAAACACACCGCGCCGGCGGCCGTCCAGCGGGTCGGCAATCGCGCCAACAGCGCCGCCCCCACCATCGCGGCCAACACCAGCAGGTACACCGTGACCGGCAGCTGCAGGTGTTGCCGGCTCAGCTGCGGCCAGAACCAGACCAGCAGCAGCGCACCGGCCACCCCGACCGCCGCGACACCGGCCCGGCGCACGCCCGAGCGGGCCGGAGGGCGGGCCAGCGGGATCAACACCCCGAGGTAACACACGTGCGCCAGCAGAAACGCCGACAGCCCCAGCACGAACGACGGTGACCACCACGGGATCGCCAGCAGCCAGTCTCCGGTCGCCGAGAACAGCAGCGCCGGCGCCAGCCAGCGCCGCTCGGCGCGCACCGGGTGCGCGAGCGCGGCGACGGCCAGCAGGATCGCCATCGACGCCTTGACCACCGGTTGGCCCACCCAGTGACCGGTCAGCTCCGCGCCCGGCGGTGACCGCAACACCGTCACGGTCACGAAGATCCCGTAGCCGGCCCCGGCCCAGCCGGCCGCGACCCAGGCTCCGGTCACCAGGTGCGGTGCGTACGGTGTCCCCATGCCGAGCTTGGACAACACCGGTCGTGCCGTTGACGCCATCATGTTGAAGGTACTGCAGGCGGTTCCGTTCCAGTTATCGCTCGACGACGGGGTGGCGGCGGCCCGGCAGCGGCTGCGCGAGCTGCCTCGCCGCCCGGTGCATCCGGAGCTGCGGGCCGAGAACCGCACCATCGACGGGCCGGGCGGCCCGCTGGCGATCCGGATCTTCTGGCCGCCCACCGAGTCGCCCGACCCGCCGCCGCTGCTGATGTTCTTCCACGGCGGCGGCTTCGTCATCGGCGATCTGGACTCCCACGACGGGATCTGCCGTGAGCACGCCGTGGGCGCCGGCGCCGTCGTGGTGGCGGTGGACTACCGGCTGGCACCCGAACATCCCTATCCCGCTGCCGTCGACGATGCTTGGGCCGCGACCCAGTGGGCCGCGGCCCACGGCGCGGAGCTGGGCGCCGACGCGTCCCGGCTGGGCCTCGCCGGCGACTCGGCGGGCGGCACACTCGCCGCGGTGATCGCCCAGCGGGCCCGCGACAACGCCGGGCCGCCGATCGCGTTCCAGCTGCTCTGGTATCCGTCGACCATGTGGGACCCGTCGCTGCCGTCGTTCACCGAGAACGCCTCGGCGCTGATGCTGGACCGGGCGGCCATCACCACGTTCTCCCGCTGGTACGCCGGCGAAGTCGACTTGACCGATCCGCCGCCGGGCATGGCGCCGGGTCGGGCCAAAGACTTAGCCGGGCTGCCGCCGGCCTACATCGCGGTCGCCGGTCACGACCCACTGCGCGACGACGGGCTGCGCTACGGTGAGCTGCTGTCGGCGGCCGGGGTTCCGGTGGAGGCGCACAACGCCGAGACGCTGCTGCACGGCTACGTCGGCTACGCCGGCGTGGTGCCCGCCGCCGCCGACGCGGTGAACCGGGCGCTGGCCGCGCTGCGCCAAGGGCTGCATCCGTGACGAATCGACCGCCGATCGACCCGATGCTCAAGTCCATCCTCGACGCCTTCCCGACGACGTTCACCGCGGCCGATGGCGTCGAACTGGCCCGCTCCCGACTGAGCCGGCTCAAGGTCCCGGCCGAGATGCTGCCGGATCTGCGCATCGAGGACCGGACAGCCGGCGACATCGGTGTCCGGATCTACTGGCCGCACGCTGGCGACAGACCGTTACCCGTCGTGGTCTTCTACCACGGCGGCGGATTCGCCCTGGGCGATCTGGACACCCACGACCCGGTCGCCCGCGCGCACGCCGTCGGCGCGGAGGCGATCGTGGTGTCCGTCGACTACCGGCTCGCGCCGGAGCATCCCTTCCCGGCCGGGGTGGACGACTGCTGGGCCGCGCTGCAATGGGTCGGTGAGCATGCCGCCGAGCTGGGCGGTGACCCGCAGCGGATCGCCGTGGCCGGGGACTCCGCCGGCGGCAACTTCGCGGCGGTCGTGGCCCACCTGGCCCGCGACCACGGCGGACCGCCGCTGGTGTTTCAGCTGCTGTGGTATCCGACCATCACCGCCGACCTGTCCTTGCCGTCGTTCACCGAAAACGCCGACGCACCGATGTTGGACCGGCAGGTCATCGACGCCTTCCTGGGGTGGTATGTGCCGGGTCTGGACATCAGCGACCCGAGGACGTTGCCGGTCACCCTCGCCCCGTCCAATGCCGGCGACTTCTCGGGCCTGCCGCCCGCCTACATCGGCACCGCCGAACACGACCCGCTGCGCGACGACGGCGCCTACTACGCCGAGCTGCTGCGGTCGGCGGGGGTGCCGGTCGAGCTGAGCAATGAGCCGACGCTGGTGCACGGCTACGTCAGCTTCGCGCTGGTGATTCCCGCGGCCGCCGAGGCGACCGATCGTGGCCTGGCGGCGTTGCGGGCCGCGCTGCATTCGTAACAGGCGCTGCACCGAGATCGACGTCAGTGCGAGATTTTTCGAAAAATGCCGCACTGGCGTCGATCTCGACGTCACAGAACCAGGAAAAGTGCGTGTGAGAGGGTGGACGACATGGTCACCGCGGACGTTGACTACCAGACCGTGGTCGTCGGCGCCGGGTTCTCCGGCATCGGCACCGCGATCAAGCTGGACCGCGCCGGGCTCGGCGACTACCTGCTGATCGAGGCCGGCGACGGCGTCGGCGGCACCTGGTACTGGAACACCTATCCCGGTATCGCCGTGGACATTCCGTCGTTTTCCTACCAGTTCTCCTTCGAGCAGCGCCGGGACTGGTCGCGGACCTACGCCCCAGGCCGGGAGCTGAAGGCCTACGCCGAGCACTGCGTGGACAAATACGGTCTGCGCCCGAAGATCCGGTTCAACACCAAAGTGATCGCGGCCGACTACGACGACGAGCGGGCGCTCTGGCAACTGCAGACCGAACCCGGCGGCGTGGTCACGGCGCGGTTCCTGATCAACGCCAGCGGTGTGCTGACCGTGCCGAAGCTGCCCGACATCGACGGCGTCGACTCCTTCGGCGGTGTCACCCTGCACACCGCGCGCTGGGACCACGCACAGGACCTGACCGGCAAGCGGGTCGCGGTCATCGGCACCGGCGCCTCGGCGGTGCAGCTGATTCCGGAGATCGCGCCGCTCGTCGAGCGGCTCACCGTCTTTCAGCGCACCCCGATCTGGTGTTTCCCGAAGCCCGACGTGCGGCTCCCGGCCTTGGCGCGGTGGGCGATGCGGGTGCCCGGCGGCAAGAGCGTGCACCGGCTGGTCAGCCAGGCCTTCGTCGAGTTGACGTTTCCGATCCCGGCGCAATACTTCACGGTGTTCCCGCTGGCCAAGTGGATGGAATCGGTGGCTCGGCGTTACCTGCGCCGGGAGGTGAAAGATCCGGTCACCCGCGAGCAGCTCACGCCGCGCTACGCCATCGGCTGCAAACGGCCCGGCTTCCACAACACCTACCTGTCGACGTTCAACCGGGACAACGTGCACCTGGTGACCGACCCGATCGACAAGATCACCCCGGGGGCGGTGGCCACCACCGACGGCGCCCACCACGACATCGACGTGCTGGTGCTGGCAACCGGCTTCAAAGTGATGGACACCGACAACGTGCCCACGTTCGCCGTCACCGGCAGCGGCGGCCGGTCGTTGAGCCGATTCTGGGATGATCACCGCATGCAGGCCTACGAAGGCGTCAGCGTTCCGGGCTTCCCGAACCTGTTCAGCGTGTTCGGCCCGTACGGCTATGTCGGCTCGTCCTATTTCGCGCTGATCGAGGCGCAGACCCACCACATCGTGCGCTGCCTGACGGCGGCCCGGCGCCGCGACGCGACGCGCGTCGAGGTCACCCAGACGGCCAACGACCGGTTCTTCGCCGAGATGATGCGCCGCCGTCACCACCAGGTGTTCTGGCAGGACAGCTGCCGGCTGGCCAACAGCTACTACTTCGACAAGAACGGCGACGTGCCGCTGCGGCCGGCCAGCACGCCGGAGGTGTATTGGCGCAGCCGCCGCTTCGACCTCGACGACTACCGGTTCAGCGGCTAGACGGCACGCTTGAGGTCGTCGACCTTGTTCAGCTGCTCCCAGGGCAGGTCGATGTCGCTGCGGCCGAAGTGGCCGTAGGCGGCGGTCTGGGCGTAGATCGGGCGCAGCAGGTTCAGGTCGCGGATGATCGCGCCGGGCCGCAGATCGAACACCTCGGGCACGATCTTCTCGATCTTGACCGGGTCGACGGTCGCCGTGCCGAATGTCTCGACGAACAGCCCGACCGGCGCCGCCTTGCCGATGGCGTACGCCACCTGCACCTCGACCCGCTCCGCCAGCCCGGCGGCCACGATGTTCTTGGCGACCCAGCGCATCGCGTACGCGGCTGAGCGGTCCACCTTGGACGGGTCCTTGCCGGAGAACGCGCCGCCGCCGTGGCGGGCCCAGCCGCCGTAGGTGTCGACGATGATCTTGCGCCCGGTCAGCCCGGCGTCGCCCATCGGCCCGCCGACCACGAAGTTGCCGGTCGGATTGATCAGCAGCCGCACCGATGAGGTGTCCAGCGTCTTGTGCGACAGGTCGTCGAGCACGGTGTTGACGACCTTCTCGCGGATGTCAGGGGTGAGCATGTGCTCGAGGTCGACGTCGGCGGCGTGCTGGGTGGAGATCACCACGGTGTCCAGAAATCGCGGGACGTTGTCCTCGTAGCCGATCGTGACCTGAGTTTTCCCGTCGGGCCGCAAGTAGGGCAGCACCCCGCCCTTGCGCACCTCGGTCAGCCGCCGGGCCAGCCGGTGCGCCAGCGCGATCGGCAGCGGCATCAGTTCCGGGGTGTCGTTGATCGCGTAGCCGAACATCAGGCCCTGGTCGCCGGCGCCCTGGGCGTCCAGCGGATCCGCGGCGCCTTCGACCCGCGCCTCGTGGGCGGTGTCGACGCCCTGCGCGATGTCGGGCGACTGGGCGCCGATGCCGATGTTCACCCCGCAGGAGGAGCCGTCGAAGCCTTTGTCGGACGAGTCGTAGCCGATCTCGAGGATGCGCTGACGAACGGTCTGGGTGATCCCGGCGAACGCCTCCTTGGCCGAGGTCGTCACCTCCCCCACCACGTGCACCTGGCCCGTGGTGACCAGCGTCTCGACCGCGACCCGTGAGGTCGGGTCGTCGGCCAGCAGCGCGTCGAGCACCGAGTCGCTGATCGCGTCACAGATCTTGTCGGGGTGCCCCTCGGTGACCGATTCGCTGGTGAACAGCCGACCCTTCTCGCTCACGGTGAAAGTCCTCTCGCATACCCGAAATTGTTAGTTAGACGAAGTATATCGTCGCGCTGTCTGATCCAACCGGCTCCCCCGGTGTCGATGCAACTTCACCCGCACCGCCGCTGCGCGGTTGTGCAACCGCTACCCGGCGTCGCCGTGCAGCAGCGCCACGATCGCGTCCACGATACGACTGGCCATCAGCGTCTTGGAACCGTGCTGCAGCGCCGACTCGGTTCCGTTGGCGGCGAGCAGCCAGCCGTCGTTGCTGTCGACCTCGAAGGCTTTGCCTTCGCCGACCGCGTTGACCACCAGCAGGTCGCAACCTTTGCGGCGCAGCTTGGCCCGGGCGTGAAACAGCACATCGCCGTTGGCGTCGCCGGTCTCGGCGGCGAAACCCACGATGGCCCGCATCTTGGGCAGCTGCCCGTCGGCGCGGGCCCGCACCGCGCCGGCCAGCACGTCGTCGTTGCGCACCAGGCCGATCGGCTCCGGATCTTCGGCGCCCTTTTTGATCTTGGCGGTCGCGACCTGGGCGGGCCGGAAATCGGCGACCGCGGCGGCCATCACCAGCACGTGCGCGCCCGGCGCGTGCTTGGACACCGCGTCGGCAAGCTGCTGCGCCGCGCTGACGTGCACCACGTCCACGCCCGCCGGGTCGACGAGCCCCGCGGTGTGTCCGGCGACCAGCGTGACCTCGGCGCCGCGCTGGGCGGCCACCCGCGCCACCGCATAGCCCTGCTTGCCCGAACTGCGGTTGCCGATGAAGCGCACCGGGTCGATCGGCTCACGGGTGCCGCCGGCGGTCACCAGCAGTTTGCAGCCGGCCAGGTCGTAGGGCAGGGCGTCGTGGCGTTCCAGCAGCAGGTGGGCCAGCGTGGTGATCTCCTCGGCTTCGGGCAATCGCCCCGCCCCGCTGTCGGCACCGGTCAACCGCCCGGACGCCGGCTCCAGCACCACCGCACCCCGGCGGCGCAGCGTGGCGACGTTGTCGACGGTCGCCGGGTGCAGCCACATCTCGGTGTGCATCGCGGGCGCCAGCAACACCGGACATCGCGCGGTCAGCAGGGTGGCGGCCAGCAGGTCGTCGGCGCGCCCGTGGGCTGCGCGGGCCAGCAGATCGGCGGTGGCCGGCGCGACCACCACCAGGTCGGCTTCTTGGCCGAGCCGGACGTGCGGCACCTCGGGGACGTCGTCGAAGACACCGGTGCGTACGGGTGCGCCGGACAGCGCCTCGAAGGTGGCGGCGCCGACGAACCGCAGCGCGGACTCGGTGGGAATGACCCGGACCTGATGTCCCGCCTCGGCGAGCTGGCGGACCACGGTGCAGGCCTTATAGGCGGCGATGCCACCGGAGACCCCGACGATGATCCGTCTGCGGTCGGTCACGTCTGCTCTTCGCCCACGAGGTTCATCGCCGGCCCGGCCTGCCCGCTCTACTCGCCTTCGGTGTGTTCGAGCAGGTCAGAGTGGATCTCACGCATGGCGATCGACAGCGGTTTTTCCTGCAGACCCGGCTCCACCAGCGGGCCGACGTACTCGAGGATGCCCTCACCGAGCTGGTTGTAGTAGTCGTTGATCTGGCGGGCCCGCTTCGCCGCGTAGATCACCAGCGCGTACTTGCTCGAAACCCGGTCCAGCAGTTCGTCGATCGGCGGGTTGGTGATCCCCAGCGGGGTGTCATAGGCGCCGATACCGCCGGCGGCCGGGTCGAACTGGTCGACGGCGGGCACGGCGGTCAAAGCGGCATCGGATGGCGAAGTACTCACGTAAAAGGATCTCCTGGCGACGTAGTGCGGTTGCGGTTAGACGATGAGACGGGCGGAATCGGCCGGTTCACGCCGGGTCCGGCGCGGTGTTCACCAGCAACGATACCAATTCCGAGCAGGCGGTTTCCAATCGCTGGTTCACCACCACTTCGTCGAACTCGCTTTGCGCTGCCATTTCGGCGCGCGCGGTCGCCAGCCGGCGGCGGATCACCCCCGGTGTCTCGGTTCCCCGGCCCACCAGCCGGTCTTCCAGCGCCGCCCAATCCGGCGGCGCCAGGAAGACGGTGACGGCCTCGGGCATCGCCGCCTTGACCGCCCGCGCGCCGGCCAGGTCGACTTCGATCAGCACCGGGTGGCCTTCGGCGGTGGCTTGGCGGACCGGCGCCGCCGGGGTGCCGGAACGGTGCAGTCCGCCGTGGATCTCGGCCCACTCCAGCAGGGCGCCCTGGTCGATCAGCTGCTGAAAGCGCTCGGCGGTGACGAAGTGGTAGTCCACTCCGTCGACCTCCCCCGGGCGGGGCGGCCGGGTGGTGGCCGACACGCTGAAGTGCAGGTCAGGGATTCGTTCGCGCAGGCAGCGGACGACCGTCGACTTGCCCACCGCCGACGGGCCGGAGAGCACCACGACCCGCCCGGCGGCCGTCGGGTGCACGTCGCCTTGGCTCGATCCGATTGCCCGCTCGCCCCCTCGCCGTCCCCTCGCAAAGCTGGGGTACCCCCGCACGGTCTTGGGGGGACCCCCGCCTCAGGCCTGCTCAACGGCCTGCATCGTCGCCGGGCTAGGCGGAGCCGAACTTGTCCAGCAGTGCCTTGCGCTGCCGGTCGCCCAAACCGCGCAGCCGGCGGGTGGGGGCGATTTCGAGCTCGGTCATGATCTCCTGAGCCTTGACCTTGCCCACCTTCGGCAACGCCTCGAGCAGTGCCGACACCTTCATCTTGCCCAGCACTTCGTCGGTCTCGGCGTCTTTGAGCACCTGCTTGAGGTTGGTGCCACCGCGCTTCAGCCGATCCTTGAGTTCGGCTCGCGCTCGACGTGCGGCAGCAGCCTTCTCCAACGCGGCGGCGCGCTGCTCGTCGGTCAACTGGGGAAGGGCCACGATTCCTCCGTCTCATCTACATCACTTACCTGGAGCCGGATACTCCGGCCAGCGGAGACGACCGTACCCACGCTCACTGACGAAATCTAACCCGCCCCCC
This sequence comes from uncultured Actinomycetota bacterium, assembly GCA_963767765.1. Taxonomy (GTDB): domain Bacteria; phylum Actinomycetota; class Actinomycetes; order Mycobacteriales; family Mycobacteriaceae; genus Mycobacterium. The sequence goes on from CAVYEX010000001.1 coordinate 742,422, forward strand.
TGGTTGCGGCCGCAAACGCCCAGCGTACGGCGCGGCGCGCTTTCCCAGCAGGCGCAGATCCCGCCACCCGCCGCGCGGTCGCAGACCCGCACCATCGCAGCCGATCACTCTGGCTAGCAGGGAGTTTCGGGCCACCTTCGGACCGCTCGCCAGCCCGCGGCGGCCGGCTCTACGGCAGGCGGGGCTCGCCACACGAGAAACTACTGCTGATTACGCGCGTCGCGCGTGTCGCGGGCGTGTCGCCGCGGCCTAACCGCTCACTTCTCCCGTTTGTCTCGCCACGTTCGGTCGAACGGCAGCCGCCAGGCGTGCGGCGCGATGAGCTGGTGCACGGAGTTGGGTCCCCACGAGCCGACGTCGTAGGCGCGCACCGGCGGCGGCTCGTCGAGCAGCGGTTGAGAGACCTCCCACAGCCGCTCGATGCCGTCCGAGGTCGTGTACAGGGTGTGGTCGCCGCGCATCGCGTCCAGGATCAGCCGCTCGTAGCCCTCCAAGACCTCGGTCACCGTGTCGGTTTCGGCCAACCCGAACTGCAGGCTGTGCTTGTCCAGCTTCATCCCCGGGCCGGGCCGTTTGCCGTAGAACGACAGCGACACCTTGAACTCGTCGGCGAGGTCGAACGTCAGGTGGTCGGGGCCTTGCGAGCCCACGCCGGAACCTTGCGGGAACATGCTCTTGGGCGGTTCGCGGAACGCGATCGAGATGATGCGCTGACCTTCGGCGAGGCATTTGCCGGTGCGCAGGTAAAACGGCACCCCGGCCCAGCGCCAGTTGTCGATCTCGCATTTGAGCGCGACGAACGTGTCGGTGTCCGAATCGTTGGCGACGCCGGGCTCCTCGCGGTATCCGCGGTATTGCCCGCGCACCACGTTCTCCGGGTCCAGCGGCATCATCGAACTGAACACCTTGTTCTTCTCGGCGCCGATCGCATGCGAGGCCAGGGCGGTGGGTGGCTCCATCGCGACGAACCCGAGGATTTGGAACAGGTGGGTCACGACCATGTCCTTGAAGGACCCGACCGGCTCGTAGAACTTCGCCCGCCCCTCCAGGGTCAGCTTTTCGGGCACGTCGATCTGGACGTGGTCGATGAAAGTCCGATTCCAGATCGGCTCGAACAGGCCGTTGGCGAATCGGAAGGCGAGGATGTTCTGCGCGGCTTCCTTACCGAGGAAATGGTCGATGCGGTAGATCTGCGACTCGTCGAACGTCTCGTGAATCGACGCGTTCAAGTCCCGCGCGCTGTCCAGGTCGGTCCCGAAGGGCTTCTCCATGACCACACCGGCGCCTTTGACCAGGCCGGCTTCCTGCAGCGTCTCGATCACCGGGACGACGGCGCCGGGAGGAACGCTCAGGTAGTGCAGCAACCGCACGTCACCGTCCAGGTTGGCGGCCTGGTCGTTGACCGTGTCGGAAAGCTCGCCGGCGCCTTTCTCCTGCGACACATAGCGCAGGTTTTTCAGCCACTCGTCGAGCTCGCCCTCGGGCACGTCGTGGCGGGAGTATTTCTCGCACGCTTCTTTGGCGATCTTGCGGAATTCTTCGTCGTCGTGGTCTTCCAGTGACATGCCGACGACGCGCAACTCGGGCGCCAGCTTGGACAACGACAAATGGAACAGGCCGGGCAGCAGTTTTCGCCGCGCCAGATCACCCGTCGCGCCGAACAGGACGATCACGTGCGGTCGACCAGCGTCAGCTTTTTCTTTGGACCCTCGTTTTTTCGTCACAGAGACGATCGTTCCACTTGCGGCCGCGTTCCGTCGAGGAGTTCACCCAGTCGCCTGCTAACCGGCAGCCGGCACACTCAGCGCGTCGCGCATCCGCTCCCCCGCCGCACGCAGCGCCGCCACGTCGGGTCCGGCTCGCAGCACCTCGCGGGACACCGCGGGCAGCACCGTGCCCGGCGCTGCGGCCAACCGCCTGAGCGCCTCCGGCCGGCCGCCCTGCGCCCCGATGCCCGGCACCAGCACCGGTCCGCCGAGCCCGCCCAGGTCGGGTATGTCGTCAAGGGTGGCGCCGACGACGACGCCGACCGAGCCGGGCCCGGTTGTGCGCCGGTTCCAGGCCGCGACGTCGTCGACCACGGACTGCGCGACGGTGCGCTCGCCCCGGCGCGCGTTCTGCACGTCGGCGCCCTCGGGGTTCGACGTCGCCGCCAGGACGAACACCCCCCGGCCGTGGTCGGCGGCGGTGTCCAGCAGTGGGCGCAGCGACCCGAACCCCAGATACGGCGAGGCGGTGACGGCGTCGGCGGCCAGCGGCGACTCACCGGCCCAGGCGACGGCGTAGGCGGCCATGGTCGAGCCGATGTCACCGCGCTTGGCGTCGGCCAGCACCAGGACACCGGCGTCGCGCAGCCCGGCGATGGTGCGTTCCAGCACCGCGTAGCCGGCCGCGCCGTAGGCCTCGAAGAACGCCACCTGCGGTTTGACTACGGCGAAGCCGGCGAACGCCTCGATGCAGGTGTCGCAGAACACCGCCAGGCCGTCGGCGGTGGCGGGCAACTCCCAGGCCCGCAGCAGCTCCGGATGCGGGTCGATGCCCAGGCACAGCGGGCCCCGGCGCGTCATCGCGTCGTGCAGCCGGGCGCCGAACCCGGCCATCGTTAGCGGCCTCCGCGTGACGACCGCGAGGGCGGCAGCGCCGGACGAAGCGGGTCGTCACCAACCCCACGTGACGACCGCGAGGGCGGCAGCGCCGGACGAAGCGGGTCGTCACCGACCCCATTGTTCAGCGCGCTGTGCAGCTGCTGCAGCGACCGCACGTCGATGTCGCCGCGGATCCCGGCTTCGATGCCCTGCACGGCGGCCGACGCGCCCTGCACCGTGGTGACACAGGGAATGTTGACCGCCACTGCCGCCGAACGGATTTCGTAGCCGTCGATGCGCGGGCCGGAGTTGCCGTACGGGGTGTTGATCACCATGTCGACCTCACCGGCGCGGATCGCCTCGACCGCGGACAGCGCCGGACGGTCGGCGCGTGGCTCCTCGAAATGCTTGCGCACCACTTCACACGGAATACCGTTGCGGCGCAGCATCTCCGCGGTGCCGTCGGTCGCCAGTACCCGAAAACCCAAGTCGGCCAGGCGTTTGACCGGGAAGACCAGTGACCGCTTGTCGCGGTTGGCGACCGAGACGAACACGGTGCCGTCGGCCGGCAGCGATCCGTAGGCGGCGGTTTGGCTTTTGGCGAAGGCGGTGCCGAAGTCGCGGTCGATGCCCATCACCTCGCCGGTCGACTTCATCTCCGGGCCCAGCAACGAGTCGATGCCCGAGCCGTCGGCTTTGCGGAACCGGTGAAACGGCAATACCGCTTCCTTGACCGCGATCGGGGCCTGCGGCGGCGCGTGGGCGCCGTCCCCCGACGCGGCCAGCATGCCCTCGTCGCGGAGCTGCAAGATGGTCGTGCCCAGCATGATGCGCGCGCAGGCCTTGGCCAGCGGTATCGCGGTGGCTTTCGACACGAACGGCACCGTGCGGCTGGCCCGCGGGTTGGCCTCCAGCACGTAGAGCACGTCGTCTTTGAGGGCGAACTGCACGTTGAGCAGCCCGACGACGCCGATACCGTGGGCGATGGCCTCGGTCGCCCGGCGCACCTTCTCGATGTCGGTGCGGCCCAGCGTGACCGGCGGCAGCGCGCACGCCGAGTCGCCGGAGTGGATGCCGGCCTCCTCGATGTGCTCCATGATCCCGCCGATGTAGACCTCGGTGCCGTCGCACAACGCGTCGACGTCGATTTCGATGGCGTCTTCGAGGAACCGGTCGACCAGCACCGGGTGTTCGGGCGACAGCTCGGTGGCGCGGGTGATGTAGCGCTGCAGCGTCTCCTCGTCGTAGACGATCTCCATGCCGCGCCCGCCCAGCACGTAGGACGGTCGCACCAGCACCGGGTAGCCGATCTCGGCGGCGATGCGGCGGGCCTGGTCGAAGGTGGTGGCGGTGCCGTAGCGCGGCGCCGGCAGATCCGCGGTGCGGAGCACGTCGCCGAACAAACCGCGGTCCTCGGCGAGATCGATGGCCTCCGGCGGGGTGCCCACGATCGGCACCCCGGCGTCGGCGAGCCGTTGCGCCAGCCCCAGCGGGGTCTGCCCGCCCAGCTGCACGATTACTCCCACGACACCCGGGCCGCCTCGGCCGGATTGCGATTCGGCGTGGAACACCTCGAGCACGTCTTCGAACGTCAGCGGCTCGAAGTACAGCCGGTCGGCGGTGTCGTAGTCGGTGGACACCGTCTCGGGGTTGCAGTTGACCATGACGGTCTCGAAACCGGCCTGCGACAACGTGGTTGCCGCGTGCACGCAGCTGTAGTCGAATTCGATGCCCTGCCCGATGCGGTTCGGCCCGGAGCCCAGGATCAGCACTTTGGGTCTCTCGGTCTGCGGGGCGACCTCGGTTTCGGCGGCCGGATCGAGCTCGTAGCTGCTGTAGTGGTAGGGCGTCTTCGCTTCGAATTCCGCCGCGCAGGTGTCGACGGTTTTGTACACCGGCCGAATGCCGAGCCGTTCGCGCAACGACCGCACACCTTGCTCGCCGGCCAGTTCCGGTCGCAGCGCGGCGATCTGGCGGTCGGAGAACCCGTTGTGCTTGGCGCGCCGCAGCAGGTCGGCGTTGAGCACCGCGGCGTCGGTCAGTTCGGTGCGCAGCGTGACCAGTTCGGCGATCTGCGCGACGAACCAGGGATCGACACCGCTGGCCTCTGCCACCTGTTCGACCGCCGCGCCGAGCCGCACCGCCAGCTCGATGTCGTAGAGCCGGCCCTCGGTCGGGCTCTGCAGCCGCTTGAGCACGTCGTCGACATCGCCGGGCGGATCGGGCTTGGTCCAGAACCCGGCCCGGGTGGTTTCCAGCGAGCGCATCACCTTGCCCAGCGCCTCGACGAAGTTGCGGCCCATCGACATCGCTTCGCCGACGGATTTCATGGTCGTGGTCAAGGTGGCGTCGGCACCGGGGAATTTCTCGAACGCGAACCGCGGCGCCTTGACCACCACATAGTCCAGGGTGGGTTCGAAGCAGGCCGGGGTTTCCTTGGTGATGTCGTTGAGGATCTCGTCGAGGGTGTAGCCGATCGCGAGTTTGGCGGCGATTTTGGCGATCGGGAAGCCAGTGGCTTTGGACGCCAGCGCGCTGGACCGCGACACCCGCGGGTTCATCTCGACGACGATCAGCCGGCCGTCGCGCGGGTCGACCGCGAACTGGATGTTGCAGCCGCCGGTGTCCACGCCGACTTCACGCAGGATGGCGATCGCCAGATCGCGCATCCGCTGGTACTCGCGGTCGGTCAGCGTCATCGCCGGCGCGACGGTGACCGAGTCGCCGGTGTGCACGCCCATCGGGTCGACGTTCTCGATCGAGCAGACCACGACGACGTTGTCGCGGCCGTCGCGCATCAGCTCGAGCTCGTATTCCTTCCAGCCGTAGATCGATTCCTCGATCAGCACGTTGGCACTGGGCGAGGCCGCCAGCCCGGCGCCGGCCATCCGGTCGACCTCGTCGGCGGTCTGCGCCATGCCCGAGCCGAGCCCGCCCATGGTGAACGACGGCCGCACGACCACCGGCAAACCCAGCTCGGCGACGGTCTCGCGGACCTCGTCCATGGTGAAGCAGACCCGGCTGCGGGCGGACTCGCCGCCGACCTTGGCGACGATGTCCTTGAACCGCTGGCGGTCTTCGCCACGTTGAATGGCGTCGAAGTCGGCGCCGATCAGCTCCACGCCGTAGCGCTCCAGCACCCCGTTCTCGTGAAGCGCGACCGCGGTGTTGAGCGCCGTCTGCCCGCCCAGGGTGGCCAGCAGCGCGTCGATCTTGTTGCCGTTGCGGGCCTGCTGGGCGATGACCCGCTCGACGAACGCCGCGGTGATCGGCTCGACGTAGGTGTGGTCGGCGTATTCCGGGTCGGTCATGATCGTGGCGGGATTGGAGTTGATCAGGCTGACCTGCAGCCCGTCGGCGCGTAACACCCGGCAGGCCTGGGTGCCGGAGTAGTCGAATTCGGCCGCCTGCCCGATGATGATAGGCCCGGATCCGATGACCAGGACGTGGCGCAAGTCGGTGCGGCGCGGCACTAGCGGCCCCCTTTCCCGCCGCGAGCGTGCGCAGCTGTACGCCGTTGACGGCGTGTCGCCGTACAGACACGCACGCTCGCGCTCATGGGCGCTCCCCTGTCATCAGGTCGACGAACTGGTCGAACAGGTACTCCGCGTCGTGCGGGCCGGCGGCGGCCTCCGGGTGATACTGCACCGAAAACGCCTTGCCGTCAGCCAATGTGACCCCTTCGACCACACCGTCGTTGGCGCAGGTGTGACTGACCACCGCGGTTCCGAACGGCGTGTCGAACGACTGGCCCGCCTCTCCCTCCAGGGCGAAGCCGTGGTTCTGCGCGGTCACCGCTACCCGGCCCGTCGCGTGGTCCAGCACCGGAATGTTGATGCCGCGATGCCCGAACACCATCTTGTACGTCGACAAGCCCAGCGCGCGGCCCAGGATCTGGTTGCCGAAACAGATGCCGAACAACGGGATGCCCGCACCCAGCACCTCGCGGGTCAGCGCGACGACATGGTCGGCGGTCGCCGGGTCGCCCGGGCCGTTGGACAAGAACACGCCGTCCGGGCCAATGTCGGTGATCTGGTCGAACGTCGCCGACGACGGCAGGACGTGACTGCGGATGCCGCGGCGGGCGAAGTTGCGCGGGGTGTTGGTCTTGATGCCCAGGTCGATCGCCGCCACGGTCAACCGGTGCGGCGTCTCGGGCTGCACCAGGTAGCTGCCCGGGGTGGTGACCTGGCCGGCCAGGTCGGCACCGAGCATCGGCTGCTGGCCGCGCACCCGGTCCAGCAGCGCGTCTACATCCAGGGGGTCGGCGAGCGCCGGCCCGGAGAACACGCCGGCCTTCATCGAGCCGCGGCTGCGCAGGTGTCGCACCACCGCGCGGGTGTCGATGCCGGCGATGCCGACGATGTGCTGGCGCACCAGCTCGTCTTCCAGCGTGCCGGTGGCCCGCCAGTTCGACGCCCGCGGCGACGGGTCGCGCACCGCGTATCCGGCGACCCAGATCTTGTCGCCGCGGCTTTCGGCGTCCTCGTGGTTCCAGCCGGTGTTGCCGATCTGCGGCGCGGTGGCCACCACGATCTGGCGGTGATAGCTGGGGTCGGTCAGGGTCTCCTGATAGCCGGACATGCCGGTGGAGAACACCGCTTCACCCAGCGTCTGCCCGACGGCGCCGAAAGGCCGCCCGGTGAACATGCGGCCGTCCTCGAAGACCAGCACCGCGGTGTCGGCGCGGCTCATCCGTTCGTCTCCGCGAGCCAGCGGTCGTAGGCGGTGCGGTCCTCGCCGCGAAAGCCGGTGTCGATCTCGGCGCCGGTCGCCAGCCGCCAGCGGATGGCCAGCATGCCGCGCTCGGTGCGGACGGCGGTGATCGACTCCTGCGGGATCCAGATCGGACTGGCTTTCGAGCGTTGCACCAAGATGCCTTCCGGATAGCGGGTGAGCAGCGCCTTGCCGCGGTGCCCGAGGTCGCCGACGGCGACGCGGTCATGCCAGCCCGGTGTCAGGGTGCAGCCGGCGTACATCCCGCGGGTCGGTGCGATGATCGCCGAGCCAACCGTTTCGGGCACCGCGGGCAGCTCGCCGATCAGGGCGGCCTGCCGCCGGCCGCGGTGCCGCCAGCCGCGCATCATCAACTGGATGACCACGGCGATCAGCACCGCCAGCACCGCCGCCACCACCAGCGTCACGACCAGCATCGAGGAGTTCACAGCGGCGTCTTCCCATCCCGGGCGGTGACCTTGCCGCGCAGCAGGGTCGCGGTCACGGTGGCGGGCAGCACCATGTGCTCGTAGGGGGTGTTCGCCGACCGGCTGGCCAGCTCGGCGCCGGCCACGGTCCAGGTGGCGTCGGGGTCGATGACCGTCAGATTGGCCGGCTCGCCCACCTCCAACGGCCGGCCCTGGTCGGGCAGCCCGACGATGCGGGCCGGGTTTTCGCTCATCACCGCCGCGACCTGCCGCCAGGTCAGCAGCCCGGGCGCGACCATGGTCTGGGCCACCACCGACACTGCGGTCTGCAGCCCCAGCATGCCGGGCCGGGCCGCGGCGAATTCCACGCATTTCTCGTGGTCGGCGTGCGGCGCGTGGTCGGTGGCCACGCAGTCGATGACGCCGTCGGCCAGCGCCTGGCGCAGCGCCGCGGCGTCGGCGGCCTCCCGCAGCGGCGGGTTGACCCGGTTCAGCCCGTCGTAGCCGGCCAGCCTGCCGTCGTCGAGCATCAGATGATGCGGAGTGACCTCGGCGGTGATCGAGATGCCCTGTTGCTTGGCCCATTTGAGGATCTCGACGGTACCGGCGGTGGAGGCGTGGCAGATGTGCACCCGGGCGCCCGCGTCGCGGGCGAGCAGGGCGTCGCGGGCGACGATGGACTCTTCGGCGGCCCGCGGCCAGCCGGCCAACCCGAGCCGGGCCGCGCTGGGTCCCTCGTGGGCGACGGCGCCGACGGTCAACCGCGGTTCTTCGGCGTGCTGGGCGATGAGCACCCCCAATCCGGTGGCGTACTCCAGGGCCCGGCGCATCACCAGCGGGTCGGACACACAGTTGCCGTCGTCGGAGAACATCCGAACCTGCGCCGCCCCGGCGGCCATCATTCCCATCTCGGTGAGCTCACGGCCGGCCAACCCGACGGTGACCGCGCCGACCGGGTGCACGTCGACCAGGCCCACCCGCCGGCCGCGGTGCCAGACGTGGTCGGTGACCACCGGGCTGTCGGCCACCGGGGTGGTGTTGGGCATCGCGAACACCGCGGTGTAACCACCCAGAGCCGCTGCGGCCGAGCCGGTTTCGATGTCCTCGGCGTACTCGCGGCCGGGCTCGCGCAGATGGGTGTGCAGGTCGACCAGGCCGGGCAGCAGCACGTGGTCGGTGGCGTCGATGACATCGGCGTCGTCGGGCACGTCGAGGCGCTCACCGATGTCGGCGATCTGACCCTGGTAACCGGGGGTGTCGACCAGCACGTCGACGCGGTCCCCGTCGCCGTAGCGCCGCACCCCGCGGATCAGCACGCTCATGCCACCACCTCGTGTTCACCGGCCGCCGTGCCGACCAAGACGTGGAACAGCACCGCCATCCGCACGTGCACGCCGTTGGAAACCTGTTGCAGCACAGCTGATTGCGACGAGTCGGCGACCGACGACGCGATCTCCATGCCGCGCAGCATCGGGCCGGGATGCAGCACCACGGCGTGGCCGGGCAGCAAGGCCTGGCGGCGACCGGAGAGCCCGTAGAGCACCGAGTACTCCCGCGCCGACGGGAAGAACCCGCCGGTCATCCGCTCGGCCTGCACCCGCAGCATCAGCACGGCGTCGGCGGCGGGCAGTTCGGGGTCGAAATCGTAGGAGACGGTGACCGGCCAGTCGGCCACCCCCACCGGCAGCAGCGTCGGCGGGGCCACCAGCACCACCTCGGCGCCCAGCGTGTGCAGCAACATGACGTTGGAGCGGGCCACCCGGCTGTGCAGGATGTCGCCGACGATGACGATGCGGCGGCCGTCGATCCCGCCCAGCCGTTGCCGGATCGTCAGCGCGTCCAGCAGCGCCTGGGTGGGGTGTTCGTGGGTGCCGTCGCCGGCGTTGATCACCGACGGGCCGGTGTGGCCGGCGGCTGCGGTCCAGTCGGCCAGGCGGTGCGCGGCCCCCGACGCCGGATGCCGGATCACCAGCGCGTCGGCACCGGCGGCCCGCAGCGTCAGCGCGGTGTCGCGCAGCGACTCACCTTTGGCCACCGACGATCCCGTCGCGCTGACGTTGATCACGTCGGCGCTCATCCACTTGCCGGCCACCTCGAACGACACCCGGGTGCGGGTCGAATTCTCGTAGAACATGGTGACCACGGTGCGTCCCCGCAACGTCGGCAGCTTGCGGACCTCCCGCCCGACCAGCGCCTGGGCGAACCGGTCGGCGTCGTCGAGGATCGCGGTGGCGTCGTCGCGGGACAGGTCACCGGCGGCCAGCAGATGGCGGGTCATCGGGAGATCACCACCTGATCGCGGCCGTCGTGCTCGGTGAGCAGCACGTGCACGCTTTCGCTGCGCGCGGTGGGGACGTTCTTGCCGACATAGTCGGCGCGCAGCGGCAGCTCACGATGCCCGCGGTCGACCAGCACCGCCAGCTGCACGACCCGGGGCCGGCCCAGATCGCGCAGCGCGTCCAGCGCCGAACGCACCGAGCGCCCGGAGAACAGCACGTCGTCGACGATGATCACCAGCGCGTCGTCGATACCGCCGGACGGGATCGACGTGTCGGCCAGCGGCCTGGGCGGCTGCAGCATCAGGTCGTCGCGGTACAGGGTGATGTCCAGCGCGCCGTGGCCCACCTGCACACCGGAGAATTCGCCGATGTTGGCGGCCAGCCGGTCGGCCAGGGTCACCCCCCGGGTCGGGATACCCAGCAGCACCACCCGGGCGGCCCCACTGCTATCGGCGCCGTCCAACGCGGTTTTTTCGATGATCTGATGCGCGATGCGGGAAATGGTGCGGCTGACGTCGGCCGCCGACATCAGTTCGCGCGACCCGCGGCCGGAGCCGGTGTCACCAGCAGCACCCATGCGAAATCCCTGACCTCCTTCTCCGCCTCGCCGGACGGATCGTTAAAGGATGTCGACTGACGGGCAGCCTAGCACTGGCCCGCACCGGTGACGATGCGGGGCGCGCTGAGCTGCGACCACTAACCTGAACCGGGTGACTCTCGACCGCAATCAGGCCTCCATCCGGGAGGCTTGCGACGCCGGGCTGCTGGCCGGTGCGCTGACGCTGGTGTGGCGACGCGGAGAAGTGCTGCAAGTCAACGAGATCGGCTACCGCGACGTGGAAGCCGGGGTGCCGATGACCCGCGACACCGTGTTCCGCATCGCGTCGATGAGCAAGCCGCTGACCGTGGCCGCGGCGATGAGCCTCGTCGACGAGGGCGTCCTGGCGCTGAGCGACCCGATCGAACGCTGGCTGCCGGAGTTCGCCGGCGTGCGGGTGCTCGACGATCCCGGCGCTCCACTGGAGCGCACCCAACCGTTGCAGCGGGCGGTGCTGGTCGAAGACCTGATGACCCACACCAGCGGGCTGGCCTATGCGTTCAGCGTCGACGGCCCGATCGCCCGGGCCTATTTCCAGTTGCCGTTCGGACAGGGACCGGATGTGTGGCTGGCCGCGCTTGCCGAGCTGCCGTTGGTGCACCAACCGGGTGACCGGGTCACCTACAGCCACGGGATCGACGTCCTCGGGGTGCTGGTGTCCCGGATCGAACGCAAGCCGTTCCATCAGGTGCTCGACGAGCGGATTCTGCAGCCGTTGCGCATGCGTGACACCGGGTTCTACGTCTCGGCCGAAACGCGGCGGCGCGCGGCCACCATGTACCGCCTGGACGCCGACGACCGCCTCCGGCACGGGGTGATGGGCCCGCCGCGGATTGCGCCGCCGAGCTTCTGCAACGCCGGTGGCGGATTGTGGTCGACCGCCGACGACTACCTGCGTTTCGTTCAGATGCTGCTGGGCGGCGGCACGCTGGACGGGGTGCGGGTGCTGTCGGCGGAGTCGGTGCGCTCGATGCGCACCGATCGGCTCACCGCCGAGCACAAGCGGCACCCATTTCTGGGAGCACCGTTTTGGGTCGGCCGCGGATTCGGGCTCAACTTGTCGCTGGTCACCGATCCGGCGAAGTCGGGGCAACTGTTCGGCCCGGGCGGGCTGGGCACCTTCAGCTGGCCCGGCGCGTACGGCACCTGGTGGCAGGCCGATCCGGCCGCCGACCTGATCCTGATCTACCTGATCCAGAACATGCCGACGTTCTCCTCCGACGCCGCCGCGGCGGTCGCCGGCAACACGTCGCGCGCGCGACTGCAGGCCGCCCAGCCGAAGTTCGTGCGTCGCACCTACCGGGCATTGGGACTATAGGGGGGCTGTAGCGATGTCGACGTCCCGCGACGCCTTCGGCGCCGAATTCGACGGCGCCGCAGGGTTCCTCGACACCGCGACCTACGGTGTGCCGCCGCGGTTCGTGGCCGACGGCATGGGCGAGTGCCTGCGGTGCTGGCAGCACGGCCGCCTGGAGCTGAGCGCGTTCGTCGAGGCGATGGCCGAGGGCAGAGCGGCGTATGCCGCCCTGATCGGTGTCGATCCGCGGCGGGTGACGACCGGCGGCAGCGCCTCGTCGCTGGTGGGGCTGGTTGCGGCGTCGATACCGGACGGCAGCCGGGTGGCGACGCTGCCCGGTGAGTACACCAGCGTCACCTTCCCGTTCGCCGCCCAGGCCGGCCGCGGTGTCACCATCACCGAGCTGCCGCCGGGCCGGTTGGAGGACAGCGCCGGCGAGTTCGACGTGCTGGCGGTCAGTGACGTGCAGTCCGCGGACGGCGCGGTGCTCGACGTCGCGTCGTTGCGGCGCAGCCTCGCCGGTTCGGCCACGGTGACGCTCATCGACGTGACCCAGTCGCTGGGGTGGCGCAATGCCGACCTGTCCTGGGCCGACATCACGGTGGGCGTCAGCTACAAGTGGCTGCTCGGACCGCGTGGTGTGGCGTGGATGTCGTTGAGCGAGCGGGTGTTCGATCTGCTGGTGCCGCAGGTCGCGAATCCGTTCGCCACCGAGGACGTGTGGTCGTCGCTCTACGGGCTGCCGATGCGGCTGGCCGACGACGCGCGGCGGTTCGACGCGTCGCCGGCATGGTTCAGCGTGTTCGGCGCGGGGCTGGCGCTGCCGTGGCTGGCGTCGCTGGACCGGGCCGCCGTGCACGCTCATACCGTGGGTCTGGCGAACCGGCTGCGTGCGGAGCTGCAGCTGCCCGCCGCCGACTCAGCGATCGTGTCCGTCCCGGGCAGCCATTCGACCGAGGCGCTGGCCGCGGCCGGGATCCGGGCAGCGGTACGGGCGGGCGCCGTGCGGGTGGCATTTCATCTGTACAACACCGACGACGATCTCGACCGGCTTATCGATGCGCTGCGACGGTGATGGTGGCCCGGCTACTGAGCCGGCGGCAAATCCCCGTGCAACAGGTTGGGCAGGATGCTCAAGGTGGGCGCGGGGCCGGCCAGCCCGTTGAGGTCCGCTGAGCCGAAGTCCGGCGGCGCAATCGCAGGCTCGGGCAGCTGACTCGGGCCGGGCATGCCCTCTGGCGGGTTGACCACGTCCGGGCCGGCACCGGGCGTCGCCTCGGGCGCCAGCACCGCACTCTGCGGGTCGTTCACCAGGTCTTGCAGGATCTGGACGTTGAAGTCGTCGATCTGGGTGCCGGCGGGTTGTACGGCGGGCACCTGCACGTCGGGCAGCCGCGGAGCGGTCGCAGCAAGCACCGCGACGCTGGCGCCGACGATGGCGACTCCAGCGATGAGGTACGGGCGTACTGCCAGCTGCATGTCCATTCCCATTGCTCGCGTCCGATCTCGGGTGTGAGACCGGTCCTAGCAGGACTCTACCTGAGAGTGCACTTAGAAACAATGAAAAACTGCATTTGATCTGATCGGTGTGTCGCTGTGACCGGCACACGGCCTCGCTGAGCGCAACTAACCCACGATCGCCGGCGTCGCATCGGGCGCGCCCGCGGCGGTCACCGCGTCGATGGCCTTCTCCATCCGCGTCAGAGCTTCCTCGGTGAACACCGATAAACCCAGCTCAGGGTTGTAGCCGTGGATCTCCTTGACGTCGAGCTGGGCGAGGAAGTAGACGATCTCCTTGGACACCACCTGGCCGGGCACCAGCACCGGGAACCCCGGCGGGTAGGGCACCACGAAGGTCGTCGACACCAAGGTCTTGCCCTCAGCCAGCCGCCGCCCCGCCATGCCGATCAGCACATGCTCGCGGTCGGACTCCTCGTATCCGGCGTAGAAGGCCGAGCGCATGTCGCCGAACTTGCAGACGTCGAACGGGCGGAAGGCCGCATCGAACGAGCTGAAATCGGGCAGGTGCGGCACGTCCTCGGTGATCTCCTCGACCCGGCGCTGCTGCAGTGCGCGGTCCTCCTTGCCGCTGATGTTCTCGACGCGGTTGAAGTCGGTGGCGATCCGGCGCAGCACGTCGAGCAGGTAGTGCACGCTCGACCAGGTGACACCGATGGTGAAGATCAGCAGCACGCTGTTGATCGAGGTCTTGTTGATCTGGATCCCGAACCGGTCCATCAGGATCTTCTCGCGGAAGTCGTATCCGTTCATCCCGGTCTTGCCGACGAACAGGGTGACGCGCGTCGGTTCCAGCACGAACTGGTCGGACCGCCACGCCTCGTTCCACTCGGCCAGCGCGCCCTCGCGGACCTGCCGGTAGGAGCTGACGCAGGAGGCGCGGTACTCGTCGGGCACCAGATCGGACTCGTCGAGGATGCGAAACCATTTGCTGATCAGCCGGTCCCGGCGGACCCGGTGGCGAAAGACCAGCGCCATGTTGTAGGTGTTGCGGACCAGCTCGAAGCCTTCGATGTCGACCTGCCGGCGGGCCAGGTCCAGCGACGCGAGCAACTGCTGGTTGGGCGACGTCGACGTGTGGGTCAGGAACGCCTCGGCGAACGCGTCGCGGGTCAGCGCCCGGAAGTCCTGGTCGCGCAGGTGGATCATGGACGCCTGGCGAAGCGCCGACAGCGACTTGTGGGTGGAGTGCGTCGCGTAGACCCGCACCCGCGCAGCGTCCGGGTCGGGCAGCAGCCGGCGGTGCACCCACTCGGAGCGGTCGACGTCGCGCATCGACTCCGCCCACTCCCGGTATTCCTGGGCGTACTGCGGGGAGGCCAGCATCTGCTCGAGGCGCTCGGCGGCGATCATCGCGGTGCGCTCCCGCGCCCACGGCACCGCGGTGGCGAACGCGTACCAGGCCTCGTCCCACAGGAAGCAGATGTCAGGCTTGATCGCCAGCACCTCCTCCATGACGCGGCGCGGGTTGTAGACGACGCCGTCGAACGTGCAATTGGTCAGCGACAGCATGCGCACCCGGTGCAGTTGTCCGGCGGCTTCCAGGTCGAGCAGCGCCTGCTTGATGGTCTGCAGCGACACCGCTCCGTAGATCGCGTATTGCGGCAGCGGGTAGGCGTCCAGATACAACGGGTAGGCGCCGGCCAGCACCAGCCCGTAGTGGTGCGACTTGTGACAGTTGCGGTCGATCAGCACGATGTCGCCGGGCCGGGTCAGGGCCTGCACGACGATCTTGTTCGCCGTGGAGGTGCCGTTGGTGACGAAGTAGGTGCGCCGGGCGTTCCACGTCAGCGCGGCCTTATCCATCGCCTTCTTGATGTTGCCGTGCGGATCCAGCAGCGAGTCCAGACCGCCGGAGGTGCTGGACGTCTCGGCCATGAAGATGTTGCGGCCGTAGAACTCGCCCATGTCGTGCAGTGACTTGGAGTTGAAAATGCTGGCCCCGCGCGCGACGGGCAGCGCATGGAACTGCCCGATCGGGGAGGCGGCGTAGGCGCGCAGCGCATCGAAAAACGGTGTGGCGTAACGGTTTCGAATGCCGGCGAGCACCGTGCTGTACAAGTCGGTGACGTCGTTGAGCCGGTAGAAGGTGCGGTCGTAAAGGTCTAGCTTGTCGTCGGTCTCGGCCGCGATCGACTCGTCGGTGAGCAGGTAGAGGTCGATGCGCGAGCGCAGCCGCCGGATCCAGTCGCCGCATTCGACCCAGTTGTCGGTGCAGTCGGTCGGGGCCGCACCCGGCTCGTCGTTGACCCCCAGCAGCGTGGTCATCAACGGCACCCGGTCACGCGACCTCAGCGGCAAGTTCTGCCGGACAATGGCCGCCTGGATCTCACCATTCAGCGCGACGGCGGTGACCGCGTCCTCGACGCTCGCCACCACCAGCAGCTCGACCTGCACCTCGTCCGACGGGTCGCGCAGGGCCCGCAGCTGCTCGGCCAGACTGTCGGGAGCGGTGACCGGGGCGTCGTCTGCGAGCAGCACGGTGTAGAACTGCTGGTGCTTGGCCCGCGCCACCAGCTCCTGGTCGGCCAGCGACGCCGAGGTGTCGAACAGTGCTGCGCGGTCGCCGTATTCGGAGAGCAGACGCACCGCCAGGGACACCGCATGGGTGAGTCCGACCGTGGCGCCGGCCTCGAGCTGTTCGCAGAACCTCGCCAAGTTCGCCGCACCCGGGTACAGCCAGTACCGCTCGTAGGCCGACAGACGATTGATCAGCCGCCTCACCCGGGCCACCTCGTGGGCGGTGCCCAAACCGTTGCGGTCCACTTCGGCCAGGTCACGGCAAGCGTCGTCGAGCAGATTCCAGGTGTCGATCCGCGAATACGACGGGTTGGCTACCGCAGCCAGCGCGGAAACGTGAAGTTTGGTGGCACGCTCGCCATTTCGGTGCATGTGGTCAGTGTGTTCCCTTGTCGATTGCGGCGCAGTGGTTTCGTCGGGGTGTCCGCCTGGTGTCCACAGTAAACACACGTCACACCGGCCTCAGTGGAGAGGCAGGTGGTGTGGTGCCCACCTCCGAGCGACTTTCGGGCCGGCCGGATGCCGGCGCAGCCCCGTTGTCGCGCAAAGGTGGGCACAACGAGTACCCCAACCCCCAGTGACTGATGTGGGCGCTGTGAATGGGTCAGCCGTCGACGTCGGCGTCCGGCTCGGGTAAACGCCGGCCCCGGGTGGCCTCCAGCCAGCGTCGCACCGGGAGGTCCCACCGGCGCTGCGGCAGGTCGGTCACGTCACCGAGCGAGCGCACGACGGCCTGGGTCAGGCCCATGATCGCGGCCATCACCGGCAGCAGCGGCCGGAACGGCGCGGCGGCCGAACGCACCGTGCTGATCCGTTGCGCCATCACATAGCGCTCGATCGAGTGATACAGCCAGGCGCCGACTGCCAACCCGTAGATCGCCAGCGCCGCCGCCAGCCACGCCAGCCCGTAGGCGGCGCAGCCGACCGCGCCCAGCACCACCGTCGCGGCCAGCACGCCCGCGACGACGACCCGCAGCTCCAGCCGGGTCATGAGCCCGCCTTGCGGACAGCCTCCGCGGCCG
This sequence comes from uncultured Actinomycetota bacterium, assembly GCA_963767765.1. Lineage (GTDB taxonomy): Bacteria > Actinomycetota > Actinomycetes > Mycobacteriales > Mycobacteriaceae > Mycobacterium. Next base: position 759,385 of record CAVYEX010000001.1, read on the forward strand.
CGCGGATTTGCGGCGTCACCAACATCACCTGACCCAGCACGCCGTTGACGAAGCCGGGCGAATCATCGGTGGAGAGCTCCTTGGCCAGCCGCACCGCCTCGTCGACGGCGACGGGCTCGGGCACGTCGCCGGCGTGCAGCAGCTCCCAAACCGCGACCCGCAGGATGGCGCGATCCACCGCAGGCAACCGCTCCAGGGTCCAGCCCTGCAGATGGGCGGTGATCAGGTCGTCGATGTGCGCGCTGTGGTCGCTGACACCGCGCGCCACGGTCGCCGTGTACGGGTGCACCGGCGCCACGTCGGGTTTCGTGTCGGCCAGCGCCGTTCGGGTGTCGGCCACCTGCGCGGGGGTCAGGCCGCGGGCCTCGGCCTCGAACAGCAGGTCGACGGCACGCTTGCGGGCAAGGTGGCGCCCCTTGACCGGTCGCATGGTCAGGCGTTCACGCGTCCCAGATAGCTGCCGTCACGGGTGTCCACTTTGAGCTTGTCGCCGGTGTTGACGAACAGCGGCACGTTGATCTGGGCGCCGGTTTGCACCGTGGCCGGTTTGGTGCCGGCGTTGGACCGGTCGCCCTGCAGACCGGGCTCGGTGTGGGTGACCTCCAACTCGACGGTCACCGGCAGCTCGAGGTAGAGCGGAGCGCCGTCGTGAAACGCCACCTGCACCGGCATGCCTTCGAGCAGGAACCGGGCCGCGTCGCCGACCAGCGACTCCGGCAGCAGATGCTGCTCGTAGTCCTGGCTGTCCATGAACACGAAATCAGAACCATCCCGGTAGAGATACGTGGTGTCCCGCCGGTCGACGGTGGCGGTGTCGACCTTGACCCCGGCGTTGTACGTCTTGTCGACGACCTTGCCCGACAGCACGTTCTTCAGCTTGGTGCGCACGAACGCCGGGCCCTTGCCGGGTTTGACGTGCTGGAATTCCACGATTGTCCACAGCTGGCCGTCGATCACCAGCACCAGGCCGTTTTTGAAGTCGGCAGTCGACGCCACGGTCTCTCGAATCTCCTCGAACGATGGTCGGACCTTCCGAGCTTACCGGGATGCCTCGACGGTTCCGCTGCTCCTTCGCGGCTGCCGGCCGGCCCCGGCGGCCTACTTGGCCGCCGATCAGCTGTCGAGAATCGCCAATTCCTTCGGGAACCGGGTAAGCACTTCCGGGGTTTGTCCGTCCGCCACCACCAGCGTGTCCTCGATGCGGACGCCGCCGCGCCCGGGCAAGTAGACGCCGGGCTCGACGGTCACCACCGAATCCGCCAGCAGGGTGCCGGCGGCGGCCGCGTTGATACCGGGCGCTTCGTGGATCTGCAGACCCACCCCATGACCCAGGCCGTGCCCGAAACGCTCACCATGGCCGGCCTCGACAATCACGTCACGCGCCGCGGCGTCCACGTCGCGCAGGCTCGCGCCGGGCCGCAAGGCAGCACACCCGGCCTGTTGCGCGGCGGCGACCAACTCGTAGAGCGCCAGCTGCCAGTCGGCGGCCGGCGCGAGCACGAACGTACGGGTCATGTCGGAGTGGTAGCCGGCGACCAGCGCGCCGAAGTCGATTTTGACGAAGTCGCCGGCCGCCAGCACCGCGTCGGTGGGCCGGTGATGCGGGACCGCCGAGTGAGCCCCGGCGGCCACGATCGTCTCGAACGACACCCCGTCGGCGCCGTGGTCGACCATCAGCGACTCCAGCTCGCGACCCACCTCCCGCTCGGTGCGGCCGGGTCGCAGGCCGCCGCGTTCGACGAGATCGCTCAGCGCGGCGTCGGCCGCCTCGCAGGCCAGCCGTAGCAGCGCCACCTCGCCGGCGTCTTTGGTCTCGCGCAGGGCTTCCACAATGCCCGGGGCCCGCACCAGCTCGGCGCTGCCGGCCTGCGCGGCAATCGCGTCGTAGGCGTCCACCGTGACCACGTGGCTTTCGAAGCCCAGACGCTGCGCGCCGGCCCGCGAGGCCAAGTAGCCCGCGCCGGCCCGTTCGATGGCCACTTCCAGGTCGGGCGCCTGCTGCGCGGCCTGGGTGCGGTAGCGCCCGTCGGTGGCCAGCACCGGCGCACGGCCGTCGGCGAAGACCAGCAGGGCGGCGGCCGACCCGGTGAACCCCGACAGATAGCGCACGTTGAGCAGGTCGGTGACCAGCAACGCATCCAGCCCGCGAGCACCGATTCGGGCGGCAAGCTGGTCACGACGCTGCGAATGTGTCACGACCGCCGACGCTACTCGCTACGCTGTGGCCCCATGACTAAGTGGATGGTGCGCGGGCTGGTGTTCGCCGCCGGGATGATAATCGTCCGCCTGTTCCAGGGCGCGCTGATCAACGCGTTCCAGGAAATGGCCGGCCTGATCAGCGTGGCGCTGGTGCTGCTCTTCGTCACCGCGGTCTTCATCTGGGCACTCATCGACGGTCGCGCCGACGCCCGGGAGCAACCGGACCCGGACCGCCGCCATGACCTGGCGATGGTGTGGCTGCTGGCCGGCCTGGTGGCCGGCTTGGTCGACGGCGTGGTCATCTGGCTCATTTCGCTCTTCTATCCCAACGGCCTCTACACCGGCAGCTTGATCAACGAGGTGTCGACGTTCGCTGCGTTCGTCGCGCTCTTGGTGTTCCTGCCCGCGATGGGCGCGGTGGTGCTCGGCCGCTGGCTGATCGACCGCAAGGAGGCCTACGCGGAGGGCTCTGGTGACGACGAGCGGGCCGACACCGACGTGTTCGACGCCGTCCACGAGGACGAAAGCCCGACCGGCGAGGTTCCGGTGGGAGGCCGGGAACGCGAGCACCACGACGCGGCCGGCGGTGAACAGACCGAGGAGCGGACCGGCTCGGTGGCGACCGCGGAGGCGGAGCGACCGACCGAAGCCGGGCCCACCGCCCGCAGCGAGGAGAAGACCGACCCGGTGCGCACCGACGACCGCACCGACACCATCCGCACCGAAGAGCGCACCGAGCCGACGACTACTGCGTCCGCGGCCACCGAACGGGACACCGATCGGACTCAGCCGACTCGCGAGCCAGATCAGCGGTAGCTGCTGGCCAAATACCGCAGCGCGAGCAGGTATCCCTGCGGTCCCAGGCCGACGATCACGCCGGTGGCCACCGCGCTCAGATAGGAAAGCCGGCGAAATTCTTCGCGGGCGTGGATGTTGGAGATGTGCACCTCGATCAGCGGTGCGCGCAGCTCGCTGCAGGCGTCCCGCAGCGCCACCGACGTATGCGTCAGGCCACCGGCATTGAGGATCACCGGTTCGGCGGCGTCGGCCGCCTGATGGATCCACTCCAACAGCTCGGCTTCGCTGTCGGTCTGGCGGACGACGGCTCGCAGGCCCAGGCTGTCGGCTTCCCGCTCGATCAGGGCGGTCAGGTCGTCGTGGCTGGTGGTCCCGTAGACGTCGGGCTCGCGGCGACCGAGCCGACCGAGGTTCGGGCCGTTCAATACCTGCACGGTGGTCGTCACGCTGCCCCCACTTCGGCGTAGGCCGCGGCCAGCATCGCCGGGTCGGGTCCCTCCAGCCGACCGGGTTTGGCCAGTCCGTCGAGAACCACGAATCGCAGCACCCCGGAACGGGTCTTCTTGTCGCCGGCCATGTACTCCAGCAGCTGCGGCAGCGCGTCGGGGTCGTAGCTGACCGGCAGCCCCAGCGACATCAAGATGCGGCGATGCCGATCGGCGGTGGCGTCGTCGAGCCGCCCGGTCACGCGGCCCAGCGCCGCGGCGAACACCAAACCTACCGACACCGCGGCGCCGTGCCGCCACTGATAGCGCTCCCGGCGCTCGATGGCGTGCGCCAGCGTGTGGCCGTAGTTGAGGATTTCCCGCAGCTGGGCTTCCTTCTCGTCGGCGGCGACCACTTCGGCTTTGACGGTCACCGCCCGCCGGATCAATTCCGGCAGCACGTCGCCGGCGGGGTCGAGCGCGGCCGGCGGGTCGGCCTCGATGAGGTCCAGGATCACCGGATCGGAAATGAAGCCGGCCTTCACCACTTCGGCCATGCCGGCTGCCAGCTCGTCGCGCGGCAGCGTCGCCAACGTCGCCAGGTCGGCGAGCACGCCCAGCGGCTGGTGGAACGCGCCGACCAGGTTCTTGCCGGCGTCGGTGTTGATGCCGGTCTTGCCGCCGACCGCGGCGTCGACGATGCCCAGCAGGGTGGTGGGCACGTGCACGATCGACACCCCCCGCAGCCAGGTCGCCGCGGCGAAGCCGGCGACGTCGGTGGCCGCCCCACCGCCGACGCTGACCAGCGCGTCTTTGCGGCCGAGCCCGATGCGGCCCAGCACCTCCCAGATGAAGCCCACTACCTGCAGTTCCTTGCCGGCTTCGGCGTCGGGGATCTCGATGCGGTGCGCGTCCACCCCGAGGTCCGACAGCCGGCCACGGATCGACTCGGCGGTCGGCGCCAACCGCGGCTGGTGCACGATCGCGACCCGGTGGCGGCCTGCCAGCAGGTCGTCGAGCTCGCCGAGCAGCCCCACGCCGATGATCACCGGGTACGGCGGGTCCACGGCCACCTGCACGGTGACCGGAGCAGCGGTCACTGCCCGGCCTCGGCGCCGAAACTGCGCGGCGTCGCGGCCAGTGTGGCTTCGTGGGCCTCCAGCCGCGACTGGACATGGCGGACCACCGCCCCGGGATTGCGCCGGTTGGTGTTGACCCGAATGGTCGCCACCCGCCGGTAGAGCGGCGCCCGTTCGGTTATCAGCCGGCGAAACTTCTCGGCGCGGTCCGGCCCGGCGAGCAGCGGCCGCACGGAGTTGCCGCCGGTGCGGCGCACCCCCTCGGCGGCGGTGATCTCCAGGTAGATGACGGTGTGCCCGGCCAGTGCCGAGCGCACGCCGGCGGTGGTGACGGCGCCGCCGCCCAGCGACAGGACGCCGTCGTGATCGGCCAGCGCCGTGCGCACCACCTGTTCCTCGATGCGGCGGAACTCCGGCTCGCCGTCGGTGGCGAAGATGTCGGCGATGCTGCGGCCGGTCTGCTGCTCGATCGCGGCGTCGGTGTCGAGCAGGTCGACGCCGAGCGCCTTGGCCAACCGCCGCCCGATCGTGGATTTGCCCGAGCCGGGAAGCCCGACCAATACCGCCCTGGGAGCCACTCTCGCCTACCCCCCGATAACCCGAGCTCGGACCGGGTCGGTCACCGGCTGGCGCTGCGCCACCGACTGCAGGTATGCCTCGACGTTGCGGCGGGTTTCGGCGAGCGAATCGCCGCCGAACTTCTCCAGCACCGCGCGGGCCAGCACCAGCGCCACCATGGTTTCGACGACGACGCCGGCGGCCGGCACCGCGCAGACATCCGAGCGCTGGTTGATGGCGACCGCCTCGTCGCCGGTGGCCATGTCGACGGTGGCCAGGGCGCGCGGCACGGTGGAGATCGGTTTCATCGCCGCGCGCACCCGCAGCGGCTGGCCGTTGGTCATGCCGCCTTCCAGGCCGCCGGCCCGGTTGGTGGAGCGCACGACTCCGTCCGGCCCCGGGTACATCTCGTCGTGGGCGCGGCTGCCGCGGCGCCGGGCGGTGGCGAAACCGTCACCGATCTCGACGCCCTTGATCGCCTGGATGCCCATTACCGCGGCGGCCAGTTGGCTGTCGAGCCGGTTGTCGCCGCTGGTGAACGAACCCAGGCCGACCGGCAGGCCCACGGCGACGGCCTCGACCACACCGCCGAGGGTGTCGCCGTCTTTCTTGGCGGCCTCGATCTCGGTGATCATGGCGTGCTCAGCCTGCTTGTCGTAGGCGCGCACCGGGCTGGCGTCGATGCCCGGCAGATCCCCCGCTTGCGGCGGCGGACCGTCGTACGGCTGAGAACCCCCGATGGAGACGACGTGCGAGAGCACCTCGACCCCGAGCGCTTGGCGCAGGAACTGCCGCGCGATTGTGCCGGCCGCGACCCGGGCCGCGGTTTCGCGGGCGCTGGCGCGCTCGAGCACCGGGCGCGCATCGTCGAAGCCGTATTTCAGCATGCCGGCATAGTCGGCGTGGCCGGGTCGCGGGCGGGTGAGCGGCGCGTTGCGCGCAGACTCCGCCAGGTCGGCCGGGTCGACCGGGTCGGCGGCCATCACGGTCTCCCACTTGGGCCATTCGGTGTTGCCGACCTCGATCGCGATCGGTCCGCCCAGGGTGACGCCGTGACGCACCCCGGCCAGCACGGTCACCGCGTCGGCCTCGAACTTCATCCGGGCGCCGCGGCCATAGCCCAGCCGACGACGCGCCAGCTGCTCGGCGATGTCCTGCGAGGTGACGGCCACCCCGGCGACCATGCCTTCAACCACGGCCACCAGCGCGCGGCCGTGGGATTCACCAGCAGTGGTCCAGCGCAACACGCGTCCCATCTTCCCATACCTGTTGCGCTGTCCAGCCGCGCCGAGATCGACGCCAGCGCCGGCCTGAGCGCGGATCCACGGCACTGACGTCGATCTCGCGGAGGGCGTCACATCACAGTCAGGCCGACCGCCGCCACGCTGGCCAGACACATCGACGGGCCGTGCGGCACCGTCCGCGCCGACCAGCCCAGCCACCCGACCACCCCGATCACCGCGGTCAGCAACGGCGCACCCAAAGCGGCCAGCAGCCAGATCTGAAAGCCGAAACAGCCCGTCAGCGCACCCACGCCGAGCGCCAGCTTGACGTCGCCGGCGCCCATCGCCGCCGGCGCGGCCACGTGGACCAGCAGATACACCGTCGCGAGCGCGACCGCGCCCAGCAGCGCCGGCCAGCCGCGGCCGGCGGCGGCCGCGACGACCAGCACGCTCGCCGCACCCGGCAGCGTCAGCCAATTGGGCAACCGGCGCTGCCGGACGTCGTACACGCTCAGCGCCGCGGCCCACAGCAGCACCGCCCCGGCGGTCATGTGCGGCAACTTAACCCAGCGCGCGGGCCATCGCCTCCCTCGGCGCGGGCAGCCCTGTGAACAACTCCACCTGGGTGTAGGCCTGGTGCAGCAGCATCTGCAGCCCGCTGACCACCCGGCCACCGGCGGCGGTCACCGCGGCGGCCAACGGGGTGGGCCACGGGTGGTAGACGACGTCCAGCAGCACCGGCACGCCGGCCAGCAGCTGCGCATACCGTGCGGCCACCTCGGCCGGGATGGTGTTGACCAGCACGCCTGCAGCGGCCGCGGCGCCGGCCAGCGCCGCGTCGTCCAATGCGCAGAACCGGGCGGTCAACCCGACGCGGCCACCGAGCTCGACCAGCCGGGCCGCCTTGCGCCGGTCGCGCGCGACGACGGTCACCTCGCCGACACCGAGACCGGCCAGCGCCACGACGGCCGCCGGTGCGGTGCCGCCCGAACCCAACACGACGGCGGGTCCCTCGGCCGTTCCCAGTGCACCGGTGACCCCGTCGACGTCGGTGTTGTCCGCGCGCCAACCGCGTGGCGTGCGTACCAGCGTGTTGGCCGATCCGACCAGCTCCGCGCGCGCGGTGCGCTCGTCGGCGACGCGCAGCGCGGCGAACTTCCCCGGCATCGTCACCGAGACGCCGACCCAGTACGGCCCCAACCCGCCGACCACTCCCGGCAGCTGGGCGGCGTCGCACTCGATGCGGTCATAGCTCCAGTCGTGCAGGCCCAGCGCCCGGTAGGCGGCCAGATGCAGCTGCGGGGAGCGCGAATGCGCGATCGGCTTGCCCAGCACCCCCGCGCGTCTAGCGGGCGCTGTCGAGGACACCGTTGTGCTTGGCCAGCTCGACGTCGGCCAGGTGCTGCTGGTAATCGCGGGTGAACAACGTCGTGCCGGCCGAGTCGATGGTGACGAAGTACAGCCAGTCGCCCGGATCGGGGTGCTCGGCGGCCCGCAGGGCGTCCACCCCGGGCGAACAGATCGGCGTAGCCGGCACCCCCTCGAGCAGGTAGGTGTTCCACGGCGTGGGCTGCGCCCGGTCGGCGTCGCTGGTGGCCACCTCGCGGCGGTCCAGCGGATAGTTCACCGTGGAGTCGAATTCCAGGGTGCGGTGCTCGGCGAGCCGGTTGTAGATGACCCGGGCCACTTTCGGGAAGTCCTGCGGTTTGGATTCGCGCTGCACCAGTGACCCCACCACCAGCACCTCGTACGGCGACAGCTTCATCGCGGTGGCGGTGTCGAGCAGCCCGGACCGCACATAGCTGTCGGTGCTGGCGCTGATCAGCGTCGCCAGAATCTGCTCGGCGGGCGCCGACGGGTCGACGTTGAACGTTCCCGGCGCCACCAGGCCTTCGATGCGGCGGTGGTCGTCGCCCATTGCGGCCACCGGCTCTTGCGACCAGCTGGGCACCGCCAGCGCCGCTGGGGCGGTGTTGCCGGCGGCGTTGCTCAGGTCGGCCACCGGGACGCAGCGCTGCCGGCCGTCGAGCTCGACGCAGGTGGCCTGGGAGATCAGGCTCAAAATCCCCGGCGTGGTGGCGTTGGTCTTCATGTCGGTGGTGTCGTCGAGCTGGCGTCCCTCCGGGATGACCAGCCGGCCCACCCGGTTGTTCGGGTCGGCTAGCCGTTTGACCGCCGACGACGCCGAGATTTCGGTGCGCAGCTTGTAGTAGCCGGGCTGGATGGCCGAGATGGCGGAGTTGCCGTGCGCGGCGTCGACGAAGGCGCGCGCGGTCTTGACCACGTCGTGATTGTGCAGCGTCTCCCCGATCGCGGTGGTGGAGTCGCCGGCGTGCACCGCAATGAGCACGTCTTGTTTGCCGTTGCCGTTGTAGTCGCCGCCGCCGCCGGTCAGGGTGTGCCACATCCTGGATCCCAGGAAGACGGCGCCCAACACGACGGCGATGAGTACAGCGGCGGCGAACCCGCCGGCGACGCGCCGCCGCCGGCGGAAGCGCCGGGCGCGGGCCCGCTCGGTGCGGCTCATCCGGTGCCGCGGCGGCCCGACCGCCACCGGCTGCGCCCGGCCGCGGGGCTCGTCGTCAGACATCGGCCCGCCCTGAAAGCAGCGCGGCGCGGCGCTGGTCGAGCCAGCTCTGCAGGATCACCACCGCCGCCGCCTGGTCGATGACACCGCGCTGCCGGTTGGCGCGCATCCCGGCTGCGCGCAGCGACCGCTGCGCGCTGACCGTGGTGAGGCGTTCGTCGGCCAGCCGCACCGGTGTGGGCGTGATCCGGCGGGCCAGCCCGTCGGCCAGCGCTATCGCGTCAGCGGCGGACTGTCCGGTCCGGTCGGCCAGCGTCAGCGGCAGCCCTACGATCACCTCGACCGCACCGACCTCAGTGGCAATTTCCGCCAGCCGCCGCAGATGGCCACCGGAGCTGTCGCGGCGGACGGTTTCGACCGGGGTGGCCAGGATGCCGTCCGGGTCGCTGCAGGCCACCCCGATGCGCCGTTTGCCGGCATCGATGCCGATCCGTCGTCCGCGGCCCGGGTCGTCAACGCCGGGCCGGTCGGGGTGTCGATGCTCTGCGGCCGTCACTCAGCCGACCCGCGCTATCTCTGCACGGATCGCGTCGAGTGCAGCGTCGATACCGGAGGGATTCTTGCCCGACCCCTGCGCCAGGTCGGCCTTCCCGCCGCCCCGGCCGTCCACCGGCACCGACAGCTGCTGGACCAGGTCGTTGGCGCGGATTCCCAGGTCCTGGGCCGCGGAATTGGCGGCGACGGCATAGGGCACCGTGTCGCCGTCACCTTCGGCGATCAGCGCGATCACCGCCGGGTCGCTGCCCAACTTGCCGCGGATGTCCCCGACCAGCAGGCGCAGGTCGGCGGCCGTCATGCCGCCGGCCATCCGCTGCGCCACCAGCCGCATGCTCCCGATCCGCTCGGCCCCGGCGGCGGCGTTCACCGCAGCCGCCCGCGCGCCGGCCAGCCGGTTGCGCTCGAGTTCCCGCTCGGCTGCGCGCAGCCGCTCGACCAGGTTGGCGACCCGGGCGGGCACCTCGTGGGACGGCACCTTCAACGACGACGCCAGCCCGGCCATCAGCGCACGCTCCTTGGCCAGGTGGCGAAACGACTCCAGCCCGACGTAGGCCTCCACCCGGCGCAACCCGGAGCCGACCGACGATTCGCCCAGGATCGTGACCGGCCCGATCTGCGCCGAGTTGTGCACGTGGGTGCCGCCGCACAACTCCAGCGAGAACGGCCCCCCGATCTCCACCACCCGCACCTGCTCGGGGTAGCTCTCCCCGAACAGCGCCAACGCGCCCATCGCCTTCGCCCTCTCCAGCTGCTCGGTGAACGTGTGCACTTCGAAGTCGGCTTGCACCGCCTGGTTGGTCACCTCTTCGACTTGGCCGCGCTGCTCTTCGGTCAGCGGCCCCTGCCAGTTGAAGTCGAACCGCAGATAGCCCGGCCGGTTCAGCGAGCCCGCCTGAACAGCGTTCGGCCCCAGCACTTCTCGCAGCGCGGCGTGCACCATGTGGGTGCCCGAGTGGCCCTGGGTGGCGCCGTGGCGCCAGCCGGCGTCGACGGCGGCGACGACGGTGTCGCCCTCGACGAACTCACCGGATTCCACGTTGACGCGGTGCACCCACAAGGTTTTCGCGATCTTCTGCACGTCGGTGACGGCGGCCCTGGCGCTCTCCCCGGCCCCGGTACCGCTGATGGTGCCGGCGTCGGCGACCTGCCCGCCGGATTCGGCGTACAGCGGCGTGCGGTCCAGCACCAGTTCCACCCGGTCGGCACCGTCGATCTCGTGCGACACCACCGGGACCCGGGCGCCGTCGACGAAAATGCCGAGTACCCGGGCCTGCGAGGTCAGTTCGTCGAAGCCGGTGAACTCGGTAGGACCGGCGTCGACCAGCTCCCGGTAGGCGCTGAGGTCGGCATGGGCGTGTTTGCGTGCCGCGGCGTCGGCTTTGGCGCGACGGCGCTGCTCGGCCATCAGCTCGCGGAAGCCGGCCTGGTCGACCTGCAGACCGGCCTCGGCCGCCATCTCCAGGGTCAGTTCGATCGGGAACCCGTAGGTGTCGTGCAGGGTAAAGGCGTCCGAACCGGACACCACGGTCGCCCCGGCGGCCTTGGTCGCGCCGGTCACCTCGTCGAACAACCGCGAACCCGACGCGAGCGTGCGGTTGAACGCGGTCTCCTCGGCGACGGCGATGCGGCTGATGCGGTCGAAGCCGGCCACCAGTTCGGGGTAGGACGGGCCCATCGCGTCGCGCACGGTGGCCATCAGGTCGGCGACGACCGGGCCGTCGATGCCCAGCAGCTTGGCCGAGCGGATCACCCGGCGCAGCAGGCGCCGCAGCACATAACCACGGCCGTCGTTGCCGGGGCTGACGCCGTCGCCGATGAGGATCGCCGCGGTGCGGCTGTGATCGGCGATGATCCGGTAACGCACGTCGTCTTCGTGGTTGCCGACGTCATAGGGGCGTGGGCCCCGCGTTGCGACGAGGTCGATCACCGGGCGCAGCAGGTCGGTCTCGTAGACGTTGTGCACGCCCTGCAGCAGCACCGCGACCCGCTCGACGCCCATCCCGGTGTCGATGTTCTTGCGCGGCAACGGCCCCAGGATCGGGTAGTCCTCTTTGCCGGTGCCTTCGCCGCGCTCGTTCTGCATGAACACGAGATTCCAGATCTCGATGTAGCGTTCTTCGCTGGCCAGCGGCCCGCCGTCGGGACCGTACTGCGGCCCGCGGTCGTAGTAGATCTCCGAAGACGGCCCGCACGGCCCCGGGATGCCCATCGACCAGTAGTTGTCGGCCATGCCGCGCCGCTGAATGCGCTCCGCGGGCAGACCCGCCACCTCGCGCCACAGCTGCGCCGCCTCGTCGTCGTCCAAATAGACCGTCGCCCAGAGCTTTTCGGCATCGAACCCGTAGCCGCCGTCGGCTTGCGCGCTGGTCAGCAGCGTCCAGGCCAGCTCGATGGCGCGGCGTTTGAAATAGTCGCCGAACGAGAAGTTGCCCGCCATCTGGAAGAAGGTGTTGTGCCGGGTGGTGATCCCGACCTCGTCGATATCCGGAGTGCGGATGCACTTCTGGATGCTGGTGGCCGTCGGGTAGGGCGGGGTGCGCTGGCCCAGGAAAAACGGCACGAACTGCACCATGCCGGCGTTGACGAACAGCAGGTTGGGGTCGTCGAGGATCACCGAGGCACTCGGCACTTCGGTGTGGCCTGCTGTCACGAAATGATCGAGGAACCGCTTCCTGATCTCGTGTGTCTGCACTGTCCGCTTCCCTGCTCGCCGCCGGTGTCACCGGTCCTGTCCGAAGGCCTCTTTCGACCGCCCTACAGTACCGGTTTGGCAACCCGCGCTGCGGGACGCCGGTCAGGCGCTGACGAAACTCAATCGCACCTTGCGCTGTGGGTTGTCGCGGTTGAGGTCGACCAGGACCACGCTTTGCCAGGTGCCCAGCAGCGGCTCGCCGCCCTGCACCGGCAGGGTCACCGACGGCGACACGATGGCCGGCAGCACATGGTCGGCGCCGTGGCCGTAAGACCCGTGCGCATGCCGGTAGCGGTCATCGCGGGGCAGTATCCGTTCCAGGGTGTCGACGAGGTCGTCGTCAGAACCGGCGCCCGTCTCGATGATGGCCACGCCCGCGGTCGCATGCGGGACGAACACGTTGCAGAAACCGTCTTTTCGGTCTGCGCAGAACGACCGCACCTCGTCGGTCAGGTCGACGATCCGGCGACGTTTGGTCTCGACCTCCAGCACATCGGTGTCCATGTCGTCCAGCCTACGGGCAGGCATTGCGATGCCGCGGGTGCCGGAGCAAGGTAAGGGGTGGACCGGTGGCGCCACCGGGGCGCCGCCCCACACCAGTGAGGGGTGAATCGTGTACGCACGCTCGACGACGATTGAGGCGCAACCGGAATCCATCGACTCGGGCGTCGCTCATGTCCGTGACGAGGTGATGCCCGCGCTGCGGCAGGTCGACGGGTGCGTCGGCTTGTCGTTACTGGTGGACCGGGAGTCGGGCCGCTGCATCGCGACCAGCTCGTGGCAGACCCGGGAGGCCATGCACGCCGGCGCCGAGCAGGTGCGGCCGGTGCGTGACCGGGCGGCGCAGGCGTTCGGCGGCAGCCCGACCGTCGACGAATGGGAGATCGCGGTGCTGCACCGCGACCACCGCTCCGGCCCGGGGGCGGCGGTCCGGGCCACCTGGCTCAAGGTGCGGCCCGACCAGTTCGACCGGGCGATCGAGTTCTACCGGGAGTCGGTGTTGCCCGACATCGAGCAGCTGGAGGGTTTCTGCAGCGCCAGCCTGCTGATCGACCGCACCTCCTGGCGGGCGGTGTCGTCGTCGACGTTCGACAGCGCCGAAGCGATGCAACGCAACGGCGACCGGGCCCGGTCGCTGCGCACCGCCCGGTTGCGGGACCTGGGCGCCGACCAGGTCGACGTCGGGGAGTTCGAGCTGGCCATCGCGGCCCTGCGGGTGCCCGAGCTGGTCTGAGCGCCCGGCGACTATGCGGCCTGTCCGCCGACCGGCCTTACCCGCCGAGCGTCACGCCAGCGTGGCAGCCGCCGCCGAACGTCACGCCAGCGCGGCAACCGACGGCAACGGACTTGTCGCCGCGCCGAGATCGACGGTAGAGCAGTGTTTCGCGACGATCACGGCACTGGCGTCGATCTCGGCGCTGGGCCGGTGCGCTATCGACGACGCCCGCGGATGATGGCGCGCAGCCGCTCCAGGCGCCCGGCGATGTCACGTTCCCCGCCACGCCCGGTCGGCCGGTAGTAATCCACGCCGACCAGCTCGTCGGGCGGATACTGCTGTGCCACAACGCCGTCGGGATCGTCGTGGGAGTACTTGTAGCCTTGGGCGTGGCCGAGCCCCGCCGCGCCCGAGTAGTGGCCGTCGCGCAGCGGTGGCGGCACCAGCCCGGCCTTGCCCGCCCTGATGTCGGCCATGGCCGCCGAAAGCGCGGTGGTCACCGCGTTGGACTTGGGCGAGGTCGCCAAATGCACGGTCGCGTGCGCCAGCGTCAGCTGTGCTTCGGGCATGCCGATCAGCTGCACGGTCTGCGCGGCCGCGACCGCGATCTGCAGCGCGGTCGGGTCGGCCATGCCGATGTCTTCGCTGGCCAGGATCATCAGCCGGCGGGCGACGAACCGGGGATCTTCCCCGGCCACCAGCATGCGGGCCAGATAGTGCAGGGCGGCGTCGACGTCGGAGCCGCGCACCGATTTGATGAACGCGCTGATCACGTCGTAGTGCTGGTCGCCGTCGCGGTCGTACCGCACCGCGGCCTGGTCCAGTGATTGCTCGACGGTCTCGACGGTCACCCGCTCACCCGCTGCCGTCTCCGCCGCCACTTCCAGCGCCGTCAACGCCCGGCGCGCGTCGCCGGCGGCCAGCCGCACCAGCAGGTCCACCGCACCGGTGTCCACGTCGACGCGGCCGGCCAGGCCGCGCGGATCCTCGATCGCGCGCTCCACGACGGTGCGGATGTCGTCGGCGGTCAGCGGCCGCAGCTGCAGAATCAGCGACCGCGACAGCAGCGGCGCGACCACCGAGAAGGATGGGTTCTCGGTGGTGGCGGCGACCAGCAGCACCACCCGGTTCTCCACCGCCGACAGCAGCGCGTCCTGCTGGGTCTTGGAGAACCGGTGCACCTCGTCGATGAACAACACGGTCTGCTCGCCGCGAAGGAGAGCCTTCCGGGCTTCTTCCAGGACCGCCCGCACTTCTTTGACACCGGCCGACAGCGCCGAAAGCGCCTCGAAGCGACGGCCGGTGGCCTGCGAGATCAGCGCCGCAAGTGTGGTTTTACCGCTACCCGGCGGCCCGTAGAGGATGACCGACGCCGCGCCCGAGCCCTCGACCATGCGGCGCAGCGGCGAACCGGGCTGCAGCAGATGCGCTTGTCCGACGACTTCTTCGAGCTGCTCCGGACGCATCCGGACCGCCAGCGGCGCGTCGGTCGAACCGCCCGGTGCGCGGTCGGTCGAGCCGCTCGCGTCGGGAACGTCGAACAGACTGTCGGACACGGCTTCAGGCTTACCACGTCTGCGTGAGACCGCAGCGCGCTCTTGTCACTAGGTCGTGGGAACCCGGGCGGCGGTCTGCTGGGCAATGCTGACCGCGGTCCCGGCGGCCGAATCGGCGCAGGCCATCACGTCGATCGCGACGTTGTTGGCCACGGTGAGCGCACGCTCGCAGTCGCCGGTGTAGTTCGTGTTGCCCGCGGTGTAGGGCTGCATTGTTCGCAGCGCGCTCAGCACGCCGTTGGTGGTGGCGACCGACCCCACCGTCCACACCAGCTGCTGACCATTGGATTCGGTGTAGGTGAATAGACGGTTGGCACAGGCCGGCCAGCTCTGCGCGGCGGTGGTGAAAAACGCCCCCGCAGCTTGGGCGTCGGCGGCGCCGGTCAGCGCGCATCGCGTCACAATCGATGAAGTAGACCGCCTCACGTGGGCTCAGCGAGAACAGCAGATTCTTCGGCGAGATGTCGCCCACGCATACGCCGTGCTTGTGCAGAAACGCCAAGCCCGACGCGACCTCGCGCAGCAACGAATAGCGTTGCCCGTCATCGACTGTGATGCCGCGCGCCGCCAGCACCGACACATGGTTCAGCAGATGCTGGAACTCGGCGGTATTCGACGAGGCGCCCTTGACCGTGATCAGCTGGACGAAGAACTGGGGCGGTATGGCCGGCATCACGAAACCTGTAAGCGCTCCGCCTGTTTCAACGATCGCACAGGGCCAGGCCGCAATCGACACCAGCCGCTCACCGTCGGCGTACGACAACGACTCCTCCACCAGCACCGGCATCGCCGACAGCGCGCTGGAATTCAGAGCCGCCAAGGTGGCGGCTTTGTACACCTTGTAGACCTCGACGCCGCGAACTTGGTTCTGACGTTGGGCGCGCCGTACACCACGCCCTGACCACCCTGACCGATCTTGGTCAGCATGCCCAGCCGGTGGCGCTCGATCACTTGCCTGGTCACCACAGCCCTCCAGCTTCTCCGGTCAGAGAAAGTATGGCTGTCGCCGAACCCGCGCGCGCGACACGTCCGCGAGATGCGCAGCAGCGCACCCGTAGCCGGGAGTCGAGCATCGGTCAAATGCGCGGAAATGCAACAACTTTGGCGGCTTTTGAACCGGTCACTGGGGTGGGGTGGCGCCGGAAGGTCAGCGCATGTCATGACCGTGGCGGTGGCGGGGAATCGCGGTGCCCGGCGAAAGATCACTGATCTTGATCGTTGCGGGTTATGCTCCTTTCGACGCAAAGCAGTTCGGCCGACGGTGAGGATCTGCCCGTGACGACATCCGGCCAACCGGGCTGGTACGACGACCCGGAAGACTCAAACGCTCAGCGCTACTGGGACGGTCAGGAATGGACCCCGCACCGCCAGCGAAAGTCGGTCACGCAGCACGCACCACCGCCACCACCCATGCCGTCGACGGCCGGGAGCGGCCAGCAACCCCCGGCCGAACAGCACTCCGACTACGCTGCACCGGCCACACCACCCCCGCCGGATTACCACCCCGACTACGCTGCACCGGCCACAGCACCACCCCCGCCGGATTACCACTCCGACTACGCTGCACCGGCCACAGCACCACCCCCGCCGGATTACCACTCCGACTACGCTGCACCGGCCATGCCGCCTCCACCGCCATCACCGGGTTATCAGCCGGGCTATCCGCCCCCGCAGCCGGGCTATTCGCCGCAGCAGGGCTATCCGCCCCCGCCGGCGACGGCGGGCCCAAGCTACGGAAGCCCGCCCGGCTTCGGCTCATCAACTCAGCTCGCTGTCCCGAAGTCGGTCAACCCGTGGCTGATAGCCGGTGGTGCCGCTGTCACCGTCCTCAGCACGTTCCTCACGTGGTTCACCGTCAAGGGAAACGCGCTCGGGGTAACCGTCGTGTCGGAAAACTTTTCGCCACCCGGCGCTTTGATATTCGTGGTTCTCCTGCTGATCGCCGGAGTCGGAGTGCTGGCGTGGCCGCTTTTCACGGGGTCAACCCTGGCGGTTTGGCGGCTCGCCGGACTCAGCGTCGTGGTTGTCATACTCCTCGGTCTTCTCGTCGCGAACTGGGTAAACGGTGCTTCGGCGACAGGAAATGATGGCGACAGCTCGGTAAGTCTCACGCCAGCTTTTGGCGTCCTGCTGTATGTGGCAGGTGTCGCTGCCATCGCCGTGGGAGTGGTTCGGCTGTGGATCGATCGATCCAAGGCCCAGCAACCCCTTCGGTAGGGCATGCCCGACCCCGCGTTCGGAAGTGGCCGGAAGTAACGCCGCCGCGCGTGAGCATGACGCTCGTGACGTGGCGGCGCACCGGCACCGTCATCGCCGATTAGGAGCCGCACCATGAGCCAACCCCCCCACTCCCCCAACGAATCCTGGGGCGGCAGCCAGGGCGCCGGCGGGAATCCGCCGCCCGGGTACCCGCCCCAGCCACCCGGGTACGCGCCCCAGCCGCCCGGCTACTCGTCCCCGCCGCCCGGGCACGCGCCCCAGCCGCCCGGCTACGGCGCTACCCCGCCGGGCTACGCACCGCCGCCTCCGGGCTACGGACCGCCGCCTCCGGGCTACGGACCGCCGCCTCCGGGCTACGGGTCGCCACCGGGTGTTGCCCCGTCGTTCAACGCCGGTGAGGCGTTCAGCTGGGCATGGAACAAGTTCGGCAAGAACGCCGCGGCGCTGATCGTCCCCTACCTGCTGTACTTCCTGCTTTTCGGCGTCATCGGCGGTGTCACGATCGCATTGGCGATCTCGACCAGTGATCACCAGACGGTCACCAACAACGGCGACGGCTACTACTCGACGTCGACGATGGCGAATCTGACCGCGACATCGATCGCCATCATCATCGTCGGCTATCTGCTGATCTTTGTGGTCGGGGTCTTCATGCAAGCCGGGATGCTCTCCGGGGCTCTCGACATCGCCGACGGCAAGCCGGTCAGCATCGGCTCGTTTTTCAGACCCCGAAACCTCGGACCGCTGATCGCCGCGGCGCTGCTGATCCTCATCGGCACCGGCATCGGCGCCCTCTTGTGCGTCCTGCCCGGGGTGATCTTCGCGTTCTTCGCCCAATTCGCCGTCCCGTTCGTCGTCGACCGGTCACTGTCGCCCGTCGAAGCGATCAAGGCCAGCGTCGCCGCCGTGCGCGCCAACATCGGTGGCGCCCTGGTGTCTTACCTGCTGCAGATGGCCGTGGTGCTGGTCGGCGAATTGCTTTGCGGCGTCGGGCTGATCGCCGCGGTGCCCGTCGCGTTGCTCATCCAGGTCTACACCTACCGCCGGCTCACCGGCGGCCAGGTCGCCCCGCTGACGGCCTGAGGGCCTTCGAAGGCGGTGGGAGTCAGCTGGTTACCTCGTCGATGACGGTGTGGATGAACCGCATCTTGTCCAAGACGGCAGCCGGCAGCACGAACGGATACAGGTCGTCGTGGCCCATCGAGCGGTTGACCATGTTCAGCGACCACGACAGCGGCAACCACATGTCGATCAGGATCGGGAAAGCGCTGGGCCCCAACACCCGCCGCTGCAGGGTGGCGGCCGCCGGGGCCAACCCGAACGCCGCCGAGGTGTCCAGGGTGTCGCGGATGTGCAGGTAGTGCGCGAACGTCTCGGCCCAGTCTTCGCTCGCATGCATCGTCGCGTAGGACGACACGAAGTTCTCCTTCCAGCCCGCGGGGGCACCGTCGCGGTAATGCCGGTTCAGCGCTTCGGAGTAGTCGGCGTCGGGATCGCCGAACAGCTCCCGGAACTCGGCCAGGTAGTCGCGGTTGGGGTCGATCAACCGGTAGTAGTAGTAGTGGCCGATCTCGTGCCGGAAGTGGCCGACCAGCGTGCGGTACGGCTCGTCCATCTCGATGCGCAGCTGTTCGCGGTGCACATCGTCGCCTTCGGCCAGATCCAGTGTGATGACGCCGTTGTCGTGTCCGGTGAAGACCTTCTCGTACTCACTGGACAGCAGGTCGAACGCCAACCCCAGCTGCGGGTCGGCATTCCGCCCGATGATCGGCAGCTTGAGCTCGTGCAGCTCGGAGATCAGTCGCCGCTTGGCCTTCTCAGCGCGGGCGAACGCCGCCATCGCCTTGGTGTCCGAATCGTTGGGCCGCGTACGGGTCAAGCTGCACGACGCACACAGCGCACCGTCGGCCCCACCGCGAACCAGCCAATTACATTCCGCCAGATGAAGATTGGCGCACAGCTGAAAGTCGTCGGCGTCGACGAAACCAGGGTGGCGGTTGTTCGAACCGCTGGCGATCACCAGCAGCGCGGTGTCCTCGAGGGAGAAGCCCAGCGCGCTGCCGCACGACAGGCACACCGAGTTTTCGAACGCCAGGCGCTGACCGCAGTTGGAACAGAAAAAATCACGCATGCAGCACTCCGCCTTCGAAAGGTACGACGTCGACGGCGACCTCGATGGCGCTGTCCTGAGAATTCGTGTAGATGATGCCACGCAGCGGCGGCACGTCCGCGTAATCACGGCCCCTGCCCACGATGATATAGCGCTCGTCGACCAGCTGGTTGTTGGTGGGATCCAGCCCCAGCCAACGGTCCCCCGGCGACTCGTTGGGCGTCTCACTGGGCGTCCATACCGCGGCCCAGGCGTGGGTGGCGTCGATGCCGATCATGCGCTCTTTGCCCGGTGGCGGGTCGGTGGCCAGGTAGCCCGAGACATAACCGGCGGCGAGACCGTTGGCGCGCAGGCAGGCGATCGCCAGCCGGGCGAAATCCTGGCAGACACCGGCGCGGGCGGCCAGCACCTCGGCCACCCCGGTCGACACCGTCGTCGAGCCTGACCGGTAGGTGAAGTCGGCGTGGATGCGCGCGGCCAGGTCGCGCATCACCTCGATCAGCGGACGGCCGGGGGCGAAGCTCGGCGCGGCGTAGCGGCGGACCTCGTCGGTGATCTCCGGCGGGTCGAGGTCCAGGACGAACTCGGCGGCCAGCGCGCCGGCCGGTCCCGCCGGACGGGCCTGCTCCCACGGCGCGTGCGCCGAATCGGTGTCGTACAGTTCGGCGGCCGGCCGGTTCACCTCGACGACCGAGACGCTGGTGACCGTCAGCACCCGGTGCGCCTGGGTGATGTGGAAATAGGTGCTCACATTGCCGTAGGCGTCGCGGCTGATCGAGCTGTCCGCGGGCGGCGGCTCGATCCGCAGCTCATGGTTCAGGCAGCGTTGCCGCGGGGTGTCGCGCGGGGTGAGAAATCCGCGCCCGTAGGAGCTGGTCACCACGTCGGAGTAGCGGTATTGGGTGCGGTGGGTGATCCGGTAGCGGCGGGTGGCCGGCTTGGTGGCCGGCCCGGTGGCCTGGGTGTTCGCCGGGTGGGTCACGGCATCCGCCGACGCCGGCCCGGGCCGCCCAGCGGTTGCATCGCGCCGGGCAGCGCCAGCTGGGTGGTGCTGATGACGGCGGACAGGTCACGCAGGCCGCGGTGGATGGCGTCGAGCAGGTCGGCCAGTTCGGTGCGCTGACCGTCGGGGCCGACGTCCTCCAGGTCGCCCGGGTCGAGCCGGCGCAGCCGGGTACTGAGCTCGTCGACCAGCCGCGCGCCGCGCGACGAGCCCGACGCCCCCGGCAGCGTCTTCAAGTTCGCCCGCAGCCGCTCCAGTTGGTAGACCAGCGACCTGGGATTTTCGGTCTCGAACAGCACCAGGTCGGCCACAGCGGCCACACTAACCGCGCCGACGTTGCGCCGAAGGTAGATCACCGACGACTCGCACGCCACCAGCGCCGACTCGATGATCGCCTGCTCCGCGGCCGCGCTGCGGGGGGTGCACAACGTCGCGCGCAACAGGGCGGTCAGCCACAGCCCCCGCTCGATGCGTTTCCCGATGTCGGTCATGGTCCAGTCGACGTCGCGCACCACCGACTCCGCCGACACCCCGGACAGCGCCAGCATCGCACTCAGGGTGCGGGCCTGCGCCGACGCCAGCGCGGTGTCGTCGGTCGGCGCAACCGGGCCCTCCGGGCGCTGCCGCGCCATCTGCGCCAAAACCTGCTCGACCCCGCCGAGCACCATCCAGGTGTCGTTGGACATCTGGTCACGCACCGAGCGCGCCGCCTGGCCCAGCCGCTGCACCGACTGCGCCAGTGAACCGGGGCGCCGTGGGTCGACGGTCAGCGACCGCAGCGTGCGGGGCGCGGCGGCGACATGGTCCGCGCCGGTGTGGTGTGAGCTGTCGGTGCCGGTGAGCCGGCCGAGAGCCGACAGCAGCACCGGCACGCACTCGCCGCCCTCGGCGTCCGGCCGGTGCCGATATTCGTGGTAACGCTCGCGAGTGACGGTCAGCAACCGGGCCATGCCCTCGGCCCGTTCTGCGTAGCGGCCCAGCCAGAACAGGTCGGAGAGCACCCGCGGTGAACTGACCCCGCGAACCCCGCCGGGCTTCGTCATATCCTGTGACGAGGGCACTTTCGCGGTCGGCTCGGCCCGGGCGCGTGCCGGCGGCCGGACCCAGACGTCTTTGGCCGCCACGCTCTGCAACGTGTAGGCACCGTCGCCGGGGCTGAGCACATACCCCAGCCCGCCGCCCATCGCGGCGTACCCGCCGTGCTGCGACACGGTGAACAGCCGCATCCCGACGCTGACCGGTGCCAGCCTGGCGGGATACCACCCGCTCGGAGCCGACGCGAACTGCGGCAGCTCCTGACCCACCCACCGCCACGGTGCCGCGCCGATCCGGGCGGCCAGCTCGTCGCGCTGCGCCGACGACAGCGCCGGCCCGAGAATCGACTGCACGCCGGTCGTCGACTTGACCAGCAGCGACGACAGGTGGGTCAGCAGATGCGAGCGCTCAGCGTCGATCCCGCCCCAGTACATCGCCGGCGTCTGCAGCAGCGGTGCCTCACCGAGCAGCCGGCGCGCCAGCTCGGGCAGGAAGCGCAGCACGCCGGGGCTTTCCAGGATGCCGCTGCCCACCGTGTTGACCACGGTCACCGTCCCGCGCCGCTGCGCCTCGATGAGCCCGACCACGCCCAGCTCCGAATCAGAACGCAGGTCGAGCGGGTCGGCGTAATCGGCGTCCACCCGGCGCAGCACCACGTCGACGCCTTCCAAGGTGCCCAGCGACCGCATCCACAGCTTGCCGTCCCGGACCACCAGGTCGGCGCTCTCGACCAGCGGGAAACCCAGCACCGAGGCCAGGTAGGCCTGGTCGAACGCGGTCTCCGACCCGATGCCGGGGCTGAGCAGCACCACGACCGGGTCCTCGGCGGCCTCCGGGGCGGCCTCGATCAGCGCGAGCCGCAGGGTGTGGGCGAACGGCGCGGTTGGCCGCGGGCCGAACCGCTCGAACAGGTCGGGCGCCGCCTGCGCGACGACGCGACGGTCGGCCAGCGCGTAGCCGGCTCCCGACGGCGCCTGCGTCCAGTCCGCGTTGACCAGAAAGTCCCCCGACGCGTCGCGGCTGACGTCGCAGGCATGCGTGAAAAGTTGATGGCCACCGGGAATCTCGACGCCGCGGGCGGCCCGGATATACCCCGGGTGTGCGAACAGCAGCTCCGGCGGCAGCACCCCAGCGGTGAGCGCACGCTGTGCCCCGTACAGATCGGCCAGCACCGCATCGAGTAGCCGGCTGCGTTGCGTCACCCCGGCTTCCAGGGTCGCCCAGTCATTCGGTGTCACCAGCAGCGGCAGCGGATCCAGGTGCCAGGGCCGGGGCACCGGGCTGCCGGCACCGTCGGCGCCGATCGCGTTGTAGGAGATGCCGTCGTGGTCGACCAGCGCGGTGACCGTCTCCCGCAGGCGCGCCAAGCCGTCGCTGCCGCGCTGACCGATGACGTCGGCCAGCTCCGACCAGCCCGGCCGGACGTTCCCGGTGTCGTCGACGAACTCGTCGTACCCCCCGGATTCCGGGCGCGACCGGCCGCCGGCCGGGTCGAACAGCGCCTCCTGGGCCCGCGCGGCCCGGTATTCGGCGAGCAGCCGATCGGGATCGGACTGCACAGCCGCCTGCAGGCCGGCCGACGAAGCGCCCGATTGAGACACCGGTCCGATACCTCCTGACGCAAGCGAACCGCCGCCCCGGCGCACGCGTTAAAGCCATTATCGGTATCGGTGATGTCGACCGCTGCGGCTAAAGTCGTCGCAAAATGAGAACTGGCGACAGATAGAAAGGAGTCAGCTGGTGCAGCGACAGGAAGTTCGGGCGCTGGCCGATGCCGCCGGTGAAGGTACCCACGTGCTCACCACGTTGGTGCGTGACCTGCACTCCGGCATCGCCAGTCGCGTCTTCGGCCTGATCGGGCCGGTGGCCAAGCCTGTCCGACTCGTGCACGACAGCGCTGCCGGGTTCACCTACTACGCCGTCGACCGCGCGCTGCGGGGCTCGGTCAAGGGCGCCGGCGCGCTGGCTGCCGAGGCGTGCGCCGACGACGAGGAAGGCACCCTCGACTCGTATCCCAGAGTGGCCGGCGCGATCGCCGCACTCAACGGCATCTACGGCGACGAGCTGGCCGAGCAGGGCAACGGGCTGGCACTGACCATGCAGGTCCGCCGGCACGGCAAGCCGGTGGAGCTGACCGCGTCGTCGGTCGCCGAGGCGTTCCCGGACGCGACCGGCCGGATCGCGGTGTTCGTGCACGGCTGGTGCATGAACGACCGCGCGTGGCGGCGCCAGCCCCGGAACGGTGAACGGGTGCGGCCCTACGGCGCTGGGCTGCAGGCCGACCTCGGCTACACCCCGGTCTATCTGCGGTACAACTCCGGTCTGCACATCTCGCACAACGGCAGAGCGGTGGCCGACCTGCTGCAGCAGCTGAAGACGGTGTGGCCGGTGCCGGTCACCGACGTCGCGCTGATCGGCCACTCCATGGGCGGCCTGGTGCTGCGCAGTGCCTGCCACTACGGCCTTCAGGGCCTTCAGGGCGCGCAGCAGCAGCACAGCTGGACCGACGCGGTGCGCCAGGTGGTGTGCCTCGGCTCCCCGCACCTGGGCGCCGACCTGGAGAAAGGCGTCAACGCCGCAGCCTGGGCGCTGGCGCGGCTGCCGGAAACCCGCGCCATCGCCTCGTTCCTCAACCTGCGCAGCTCCGGTGTCAAGGACATGCGCTACGGCGCCTGCCTCGACGAGGACTGGAGCGACTGCGACCCCGACGAGTACCTGCGCGACCGTTGCCACGAAGTGCCGTTCCTGCCCACGGCCCGCTACCACTTCGTCGCCACCAGCGCCGCGTCGCGGGCCGTCGCTCTGATGGTGGGCGACACCTTGGTGCGGCCCAGCAGCGCCTCGGGCGTGGGCAAGTCACGTCGCATCCCGTTCGAGCCCGAACACGGGCTGACGTTGACCGGTCTGAACCACTTCGACCTGCTCAACCATCCGGAGATCTACGCCAAGCTGGTCGAGTGGATCGAGCTGTCGACACAGCAGCAATCGGCTTGCTGATCACGGCTTGTCGCCGCCGGGCAGCCGCGACCACGCGGTGACCAACGGCGGCATGATGACAACCGATCCCGCCGCGGCCGCTTCGGCCCGCCAGCGCTTCAGCAAATCGTCCAGGTCGGCGAGCTCGTCGGTGACCAGCCCCCGGCTCTGCGCCACCGGCAGCACCAGCCGCCAGACTTCGATGGCGTAGGCGAAGATGTCGGCAGCGTCGGCTCCCCCGATCGGCGCCGCGACGCTCAGCTGCGGCGACGGCAGGCCGGCGCGCTGGAACAGGCCGTGCAGCTTCATGCCGAAGCCGGTGTCCAGGCCCATCGCCCGGAACGCTTGCGCGATGCCGGAGGTGACCGGCTTGAACAGCGGCACCTCCGGGACGCTGCGGACAGCGTCGACGTCGTTCTCGCTGAACGCGATCACACCGCCGGGCCGCACCAGGCCGGCCAGCTGGCGCAGCGACGCGGCCGGATCGGGCAGGTGCATGAGGATCAGCCGGCCGATGACCGCGTCGACCGGTTCGTCGAGCGCGACGTCACCGACGGTGGTCTGCTCGAACCGGGCCCAGGACAGGCCCCGCTCGACGGCCCGGCTGCGAGACATCTCGACCATGTCAGCGGCCGCGTCGACGCCGAGCACCGAGCCGGTGGGGCCGACCAGCCGGGCCGCGATGAACGACACGTCGCCCGGGCCGCAGCCGACGTCCAGTACCCGCATGCCGGGCCGCAGACCGGCGCGAAACAGCGCGTGCTCGGTGTCGCTGTCGTAGAGGCGGCCCTGCAACAGCAGCCGTTGCACCTCGGTGTCTGCATGCCCGAGCACGTAGGTGCTGGCGGTGGAGGTCGTCGACGGTTCGGTACTCATGAAGGCAATCTAAGCCCCGAGGACAAACAAATCAACTATCTGAAGGAGTTGCTTGTCCGATCTGCTAGGATGGCGCCATGGCCGGGCGCAGGAACTACGGGCAGGAGTGCCCGATCGCGACGGGCCTCGATGTGCTCGGCGAGCGGTGGACGCTGCTGATCGTGCGCGAGCTCGTCGGCGGCGCGCGTCGCTACAGCGACCTGCGCGCCGAATTGCCCGGCATCGCCACGAATCTGCTGGCGCAGCGGCTCACCGAAATGGAAGCGGCCGGCATCGTCGAACGCACCGAGCTGCCGCCGCCGATCGCCCGCACCGTCTACATCCTCAGCGACGACGGGTGGCGGTTCGTGCTGCCGGTCCTGGGCGCGCTGGCACGCTACGGCCTGCACACGATGGGTGGGCGCGCCAAGCAGGCCCGCACTCCGCTCAACGGGTTCCTGGTGGGTGTGCTGCTGGGTTTCGACGCCGGTGCCGCCGCTGACGTCACCGCGACCTACCGTGCGCAGATCGACGACCGCCGTTTCGATTTCGCCGTCACCGGCGGACGGCTGGGCGCGGCGCAGCGCGAACCGGACGTCACCTTGACCGCGTCCGCCGCCGACCTGATCACCGCCCGGCTGGGTTCGACGGAGGCACAGCGCCGCACCGCACGGCGCCGGCTGACGTTCCGCGGCCGCGCCGACGACGTCGACACCATGCGCGCGGTGTTGCGGCTGAGCGATTCGGCGTCACAGAAAGCCGAGGCTGCTCCGGCCGGCTCCCACTGACGGCGTCGGATCGGTCTGCAGCGTCTGCGCCAGCAGTTCGTGGTAGACGTCGCGAAAATCGGTGGTCGCTTTCAGGTCGCCGTCGTCGAGGTCGGTCAGGCTCGGTTCGTCGCCGTAGAAACCGCCCTTGACCGGTGCGCCGACGACGAAGACCGGGCCGGCGGTGCCGTGGTCGGTGCCCTGCGACGCGTTGGCCGCAACCCGGCGCCCGAATTCCGAATACGCCAGCAGCACAATGTCTTTGCCGTACGGGTCACCTGCCATGTCCTTCAAAAACGGAGTGACCGCGTCGTCGAAGGTCTGCAGCAGCCGCTGCTGGGTTCCGCGTTCGTCGGCGTGCGTGTCGAAACCGCCCAGCTTCACCGTGTACACCCGGGTGGGTACCCGCGCCCGCACCGCGCTGGCCACCATGCCCAGTTGCGCGGCCAGCCCGGCGCCGTCCTGCTGTGACGACTTGGCCGGCGCCAGGGCGGTGTCGGCGGTGCGGGCGGCACGGTAGGCCGCGCACACCGCGGACATCGCCGGGGTATCGCGTGGGTCGTCGACGCTCAGCGCGTCCATGAGCGGGTCGAATTGCTCCGCGGCTGCCGGTGCCATGGAGGTGGACAGCGCTGCGGCGGTGAACTTTTCGCCCACGGCAAGCGGTGGCAGCACCGACCCGACGTTGACCGCGCGCAGCGGATCGTCGCCGGTGGCGTCCAGCCAGCGACCGATCCAGCCGGTGGCAACGGGTTCGGCCGGTGACGCGGTCTGCCAGATGTCCATCGACCGGAAGTGGCTGTGGTCGGGCTTCGGATAGCTCACCCCGCGCACGATCGCCAGTTTCCGGTCATTCCACAGCTGCGCCAGGCCTTTCAGCGCCGGGTTGAGCCCGAGCTGGTCGTCCAGATGCAGCACGTCACCCGGATCGTAGGCGAGCTCCGGGCGGGCGTCGTGATAGGCGTTGTCCGCGTAAGGAATCACGGTGTTGATGCCGTCGTTGCCGCCGTAGAGCGTGACGATCACCAGGATCCCGCCGCCGCCGGGCAGCGGCCGGTCCTGCGCCGCGCGCATCAGCTCGGGCCAGCTGACGGCCACCGTCCCGGACAGCAGCCCGGCCGCCCCCAGCCCGGCACTGGCGAGCAGGAACTTGCGGCGATTGAGTTCGGGCATGTCACATCTCGCTAGGCCGTGAGGTATTCGGGACTGTTGACGGCGGCGGCGACCAACTGCGCCGGCCGGTGCGCCAACAGCGTCAGCGCGCGGGCGCTGCGGTCCGACCAGGCGCCGACACCGATCAGGTAGCCGACGGCGTCTACCCGGTCGCCGGCAGCGGCGTCTTCGACCGTCGACAGGTCGCCCTGGCGCGCCAGGCCGGCCGCGGCGCGCAGCCGCAGGTCCGCACTGGCGGTGGACAGCCACACCCGCCCGTGCGGCCAGCCACCCACGTCGGGCGGATAAAACGGCTGCTGGCCCAAACCCTTCAGCGTCGTATCGACTTTCTTCAGTTGCGCCGAGCTGTCCAGCGGCACCCGCAAGGTGCGGATCACTCCGACCAGCCACTCGACCGGGGTGTTGATGATCGCCGCGCGGCTGCCGACGAACTCGTCGTCGGTGAGGATGGCGCGGGTCAAGGCCTTGAGGTCGCGGCGCGGACCGTAGGCGGCGACGAAGCGGTCCAGTGCCGGCGCCGACGGCGGGTCGTCGGACGCCAGCTGCTGCCACAGCCGCCCGGCGAGGTAGTAGGGCGATCGGGGTTGGGTCAGCACCGTGTCGCAGAAGCCGGCGGCGTCGAAGTCGCCGGTGACACCGAACAAGGTCTTGGCGCCGCCGTCGTGGCGTTTGCCGACCATGGTGGTGGCGCCGTTTTTCTCGATGACCCATCCGGTCAGCGCGCGAGCACCTGCCCGCACGTCGTCTTCGGTGTAGCCGTTGCCGTGGCCCAGCGCGAACAGCTCCATGAACTCGCGGGCGAGGTTTTCGTTGGCGGCCTTGGCGGTGTTGGTCTGGCCGTCCAGCCAGCGCAGCATGGCAGCGTCGGTCAGCATCGCGTAGGCCAGCGTGCGGAAATCGCCCAACGCCAGCGTGCGCAGTCTCTGGTTCTGCGCCGCCATGTGCGCGGCGACGCGCACTTTCAGAGCCGACGTCGCAAAGTGGTTGTGCCACAACAGGGTCAGCTTCTCGTGGATTGGCTGCCGCACCGCGACCATGCGGCGCAGCCACCAGTCCGAGAGCTGTGACATCTGCTCGGAGAGATTCCGGTTGTACTGTTTGCGGTCGGCCACCGGCGCGCTCTTGCCGGGCCGTTTGCCGGGTGCGGCCAGGGTCGGCATCGGGGTGGCCCGCGCACCGGGATCCGCGTCGGGGTCGGCCGCCAATGCGGCGTCGACATAGGCCGACCAGTCGCCGGCCGCCACCGCGTCGACCTGCGGACCGGTCACGCCGAAGCCGGCCCGGCGCAGCATGCGCGCCGTGCCGATCCAGCGGTCGGTCTGGGCCACGGCATCACTATCCGCGATGCAGCTGAAAATCAGCTGGGACTATTGGTGGCGCGGTGGCAATTGTGGCGCACAATCGGAGGGTGGCCACGTGGGACGACGTCGCCCGTATCGTCGGTGAGCTGCCGATGACCGCCGAGCAGGCACCGCATGACTGGCGCGTCGGCAAGAAACTGATGGCGTGGGAGCGGCCGCTGCGCAACGCCGATCGCGAAGCGCTGGCCGCCGCCGGCCGGCAGCCGCCGGACGGCGACATCCTCGGCGTGCGGGTGGCCGACGAAGGCGTCAAGCTGGCGCTGATCGCCGACCAGCCGCAGGTGTATTTCACGACGCCGCATTTCGACGGCTATGCCGCGGTCCTGGTCAAGCTGGCCGCAATAGGGCTTCCCGAGCTGCGCGAGTTGATCACCGAGGCCTGGTTGCGGCAAGCCCCCAAGCAGCTGGTGAAAGAGTTTCGCGGCGGCCGCTACGGGCGTTAGGCCACCGGCTGCAGCTCGAACAGCGGGATGACCCGGGCGGTCTTGGCCTGATAGTCGGCGAATCCCGGTGCCACCGCGGTGACCCGGGCGAAGGCGGCGTCGCGTTCTTCGGCCGGCAGTTCACGGGCGGTCGCGTCGAACGATTCGGCGCCGAGCTCGACATGCGCCGACGGGTTCGCGCGCAAGTTGTGCACCCATCCGGGGTTGACGTCGGACCCGGCGAACGAGCCGATGATCATCAGCTTGCCGTCGATGCGCAGGTAGGCCAGCGGCGACAGCCGTGGCTGACCGGACTTGGCGCCCGTCGTCGTGAGCAGCAGCAGCTCCGCCCCGGCGAACTGGCCGCCCACTTTGCCGTCGTTGGCCCGGAACTCTTCGACGATGGCGTTGTTGAAGGACTTGATCGTTTCGGTGTCGGGAATTTCACTCATGCCCGGTCAACCCGGTGCGGCGGCTTTGCTATTCCGGGGTTTGTCGGCGCGCCGAGATCGACGCCAGTGTCGGCTGAAACGCGGCGGGTGCCGCACTAGCGTCGATCTCGGGGTTGTGTCGGTGGCCGCTGGCACCATGCCGCCATGGTCTTCATCGGTAGTGACGCCCTGGCAGACGGCCGGCTGACCAAGAGCCGGCTTCGCCGCGCGCATCGCGCGCTGTTTCGCGACGTCTACGTCTCGAAGGACCGCGCTGTGTCGCTGCGGGACCGCACGGTGGGGGCCTGGCTGTGGTCGGGCCGGCGGGCGATCATCGCCGGGGTGGCCGCCTCGGCGTTGCACGGCGCGCGGTGGGTCGACGCGGACGTTGCGATCGACCTCATCTCTGCTAACGCCCGGCCGCAGCGAGGCCTCGTGGTGCGCAACGAGACGCTGGCCGATGACGAGATCACCCACGTCGCACGGCTGCCCGTGACCATCACTGCGCGAACGGCGTACGACCTGGCCCGGCATCTGCCGCGCGGCCAAGCGCTCGCCCGGCTCGACGCGCTGATGCGCGCCACCCCGTTCTCCGTCGAGGACGTGCTGCTGCTCGCCAAGCGCTACCCGGGTGCGCGAGGCTTGCGGCGGCTGCGCGCGGTGCTGCCGCTCGTCGACGGCGGCGCTGCTTCGCCGAAGGAGACGTGGTTGCGATTGCTGTTGATCGACGCCGGGTTTCCCGCCCCGACCACGCAGATTCCGGTGCTGCGCGGTTACCTGCCGGTGGCCTTCCTCGACATGGGCTGGGAGGAGTTCAAGGTGGCCGCCGAGTACGACGGCGACCAACACCTCAGCGAGCGAAGGCAATTCGTCAAAGACATCCGCCGGCACGAGATGATCGCCGGTTGCGGCTGGATCATGGTGCGGGTCGTCGCCGAAGACCGCCCGCAGGACATCGTAAACCGGGTGGGCGATGCGCTGCGGCGACGCGGCTATCACCGAGATCGACGCCAGTGCCAAGATCCGCCGAAATCGGAGCGCTAGCGTCGATCTCGGCGCTCGGGGGTGGCGTCGATGCCGGACTCCTTGCGCTGCTGGGCGGTGATCGGCGCCGGCGCATCGGTCAGCGGGTCGACGCCGCCGCCGGTCTTGGGAAACGCGATGACGTCGCGGATCGAGTCGCTGCCGGCCAGCAGCGCGACGATGCGGTCCCAGCCGAACGCGATGCCGCCGTGCGGCGGCGCTCCGAAAGTGAACGCCTGCAACAGGAAGCCGAACTTCTCCTCGGCTTCGGCCCGGTCCAGGCCCATCACGGCGAACACCCGTTCCTGGACGTCACGGCGATGGATACGGATCGAGCCGCCGCCGATCTCGTGGCCGTTGCAGACGATGTCATAGGCGTCGGCCAGCACCGCGCCGGTGTCGGAATCGATGCGGTCCAGCGATTCCGGCTTCGGCGCGGTGAAAGCGTGGTGCACGGCGGCCCACGCCCCGCCGAGCGCCACGTCACCGTGGGCGGCGGCCTCGTCGGCCGGCTCGAACAACGGCGGGTCCACCACCCACACGAACGCCCAGTCGTCGGGATCGATCAGACCTTGGCGCTGCGCGATTTCGCCCCGCGCCGCCCCGAGCAGGGCCCGCGACGACTTCGGGGCGCCCGCGGAGAAGAAGACGCAGTCACCGGGCCGCGCACCGACGTGTGCGGCCAACCCGTCGCGTTCGGCGTCGGACAGGTTCTTGGCCACCGGACCGCTCAGCGCGCCGTCGGCATCGATCAGCACATAGGCCAGGCCCCGGTGCCCGCGCTGCTTGGCCCAGTCCTGCCAGCCGTCCAGGGTGCGGCGCGGCTGCGACGCGCCGCCGGGCATCACCACCGCGCCGACATACGGCGCCTGGAACACCCGAAACGGTGTGTCGGCGAAGAACTCTGTGCACTCGACCAGCTCCAGGCCGAACCGCAGGTCGGGTTTGTCCGAACCGAACCGGCGCATCGCCTCGGCGTAGGAAATCCGCGGAACCGGTGTCGGCAACCGGTAGCCGATCAGCGCCCACAACGCGGTCAGGATCTCCTCGGCGATCGCGATGACGTCGTCGGCGTCGACGAAGCTCAGCTCCATGTCGAGCTGGGTGAACTCCGGCTGGCGGTCGGCGCGAAAGTCCTCGTCGCGGTAGCAGCGGGCGATCTGGTAGTAGCGCTCGAGCCCGCCCACCATCAGCAGTTGTTTGAACAGCTGCGGGCTTTGCGGCAACGCGTAGAACGTGCCGGGTTGCAGACGAGCGGGCACCAGGAAGTCGCGCGCCCCTTCCGGCGTCGACCGGGTCAGCGTGGGTGTCTCGATCTCGACGAAGTCGTGGCCGGCGAGTACGGATCGTGCCGCGGCATTGACCTTGGAGCGCAACCGGATCGCCGAGCCGGGACCGTCCCGGCGCAGGTCGAGGTAGCGGTATTTCAACCGCAGCTCTTCGCCGGCGGGCTCGTCGAGCTGAAACGGCAGCGCCGCGCTCTCCCCCAGCACCGACAGTGACGTCGCGTTGACCTCGATATCGCCGGTGGCGATCTCGGGGTTCGCGTTGCCCTCCGGGCGGACCTCGACGACGCCGGTCACCGCGACGCAGAATTCGGCCCGCAGCCGGTGCGCCTGAGCCAGCACCTCCGACGCGCGGAACACCACCTGCGACACCCCCGAGGCGTCGCGCAGGTCGATGAAGATGACTCCGCCGTGGTCGCGGCGGCGCGCCACCCATCCGGCGAGCGTCACCCGGTGTCCGGCGTCGGTGGCGCGCAACGAACCGGCGGGGTGAGTGCGCAACACGACCGCCAAGTCTAAGGGCGGTAATTTCGAGGATGGTCATGGATATCGCGCTGGTGGGTCCGGGCGCTGTCGGTACGACAGTCGCCGCGCTGCTGCACGCCGCCGGACACCAGGTGGTGCTGTGCGGGCGGACCGCGCATCCGCAGATCGAGCTGCGGCCCGACGAGGCTGAACCGATCGTGGTGCCCGGTCCGGTGCACACCGATCCCGGCGCGCTCAACGGCCCGGTCGACGTCGTGGTGCTGGCGGTCAAGGCCACCCAGAACGAGGCCGCCGGCGCCTGGCTGCGCGCACTGTGTGACGAGCACACGGTGGTCGCCGTGCTGCAGAACGGCGTCGAGCAAGTCGAGCAGGTCCAGCCGCACTGCCCGACGTCGGCGGTGGTACCCGCCATCGTTTGGTATTCGGCCGAAACCCAGCCCGACGGGTGGGTGCGGCTACGCACCGAAGCCCGGCTGGTGCTGCCCACTTCAGACGCCGCCGACGCGGTCGCCGAACTGCTGCGCGGCGCCGGCTGCACGGTCGACAGCGATCCCGACTTCACCACCGCGGCCTGGCGGAAGCTGCTGGTGAACGCCCTGGCGAGCTGGATGGCGCTGTCGGGGCGGCGCTCGGGAATGTTTCGCCGCGACGACGTCGCCGCCGTGGCGCGCCGCTACGCCGCCGAATGCCTGGCCGTCGCGCAGGCCGAGGGCGCGGCGTTGGGCCAGGACGTCGTCGACGAGATGGTGGACATGTTCGCCGCCGCCCCTGCCGACATGGGCACGTCGCTGCTGGCCGACCGGGAGGCGCACCGGCCGCTGGAATGGGACATCCGCAACGGCGTCATCATCCGTAAGGCCCGCACACACGGGCTCGCCACGCCGATCAGCGACGTCGTAGTGCCCTTGCTGGCCGCCGCCAGCGACGGCCCCGGCTAAGGTGCTGTGGCATGTTCGATTGCGAGCGGGTAGGTCTCGACTTCATCGA
Source organism: uncultured Actinomycetota bacterium (assembly GCA_963767765.1). Lineage (GTDB taxonomy): Bacteria > Actinomycetota > Actinomycetes > Mycobacteriales > Mycobacteriaceae > Mycobacterium. Next base: position 792,351 of record CAVYEX010000001.1, read on the forward strand.
CACTGCGCCGTATCGGTTCACCAACAGCGTCGACCTGGCCGTCACACCCGAGCAGGTCTTCGAAGTGCTGGCCGACGCCGAGTCCTGGCCACACTGGGCCACGTCGATCACCAAGGTGACCTGGACCAGTGCTGAGCCGCACGGTGTCGGCACCACCCGAACTGTCACCCTGCGCGGCGGGCTGGCCGCCCACGAAGAGTTTCTGGCTTGGGAGCCATTGCAGCGCATCGCTTTCCGGTTCAACGAATGCTCGACGCGGGCGGTGGCGGCGTTGGCCGAGGAGTACCGGATCCAGCCTCTTCCGGACGGATGCCGGCTGACCTGGACGCTGGCACAGCGGCCAGCCGGGTGGGCCAAGCCGGCCATGGTGCTGAGCCGCCCGTTGTTCACCCTGTTCTTCCGGCGCTTTCTGACCAATCTCCGCGGCTACACCGACCGGCGGTTCGCCGCCCGCGGGCAGGCTTGACGTCCACACCCGCCGCGGGTGCCATTGTGGGAAGCTGAGCCAAGCCACCGCGAGATACCCACCTATTACTGGAGAACGCGATGACCTTCAACGAGGGCATGCAGATCGACACCAGCACCACGTCGAGTTCCGGCGGCGGTGGCCGCGGAATCGCCCTCGGCGGCGGGCTGGGCGGGCTGCTGGTCGTCGTGGTCGCGATGTTCCTCGGCGTCGACCCCGGCAAGGTGATGAACCAGCCGTCGATGAACACCCAGGACACCTCCGCACCCGGATTCGACCTGAGCCAGTGCCGCACCGGGGCCGACGCCAACAAATACGTGCAGTGCCGGGTGGTGGCCACCGGAAACTCCGTCGACGCGGTGTGGCCCCAGCTGATGTCCAATTACACCCGCCCGCACATGCGGCTGTTCAGCCAGCAGGTCAACACCGGCTGCGGGGCGGCCACCAGCGATGTCGGTCCGTTCTACTGCCCGGTGGACAAAACCGCTTACTTCGACACCGACTTCTTCCAGGTGCTCAAAGACCAGTTCGGTTCCAGCGGAGGGCCTTTCGCGCAGGAATATGTGGTGGCCCACGAATACGGCCACCACGTGCAAGACATCAAGGGTGTGCTCGGCCGTGCCCAGCAGGGCGCGCAAGGTGCCGGCGGCAACGGTGTGCGCACCGAGTTGCAGGCCGATTGCTACGCCGGGATCTGGGCGCACTACGCCTCGACCACCAAGCAGCAGAACACCGACGTGCCGTACCTGGAGCCGTTGAGCGACAAAGACATCGCCGACGCGTTGTCGGCGGCGGCGTCAGTGGGCGACGACCGCATCCAGCAGCAGGCGACCGGACGCACCAACCCCGAGTCGTGGACACACGGCTCCTCCGAGCAGCGTCAGCACTGGTTCACCGTCGGCTACCAGACCGGTGACCCCAACAAGTGCGACACGTTCCACGCGGCCAGCCTGGATTAGAAGAGCGCGGGCTGCAACGCTTCCGCGGCAACCGGGGGTGGTGCTTCGGCGGTGGCCGGCCGCCGGTCGCGGGTCAAGCCGTACTTGGCGACCAGAGGTGTCGCCCGGGCCGCGAGCTCGTCACGGTAGTGCGCCGGCAGATACGCCCCGCGCCTATACAGCTCGCGATACCGCCCGACCAGGTGCGGATGGGCCCGCGTCAGCCACGCCATGAACCAGCCGCGGGTCGACCCGCGCAGATGCAGCCCGAACACCGTCACACCGGTGGCGCCGGCCGCCGCGATCTGACCGAGCAGCGCGTCGAGGTGCTCGGCCGAATCGGTCAGGTACGGCAGGACCGGGGCCACCATCACGTGGCAGTCCAGGCCGGCGTCACGGATCGCCCTGATCAACGCCAGCCGGGCTTGCGGGCCGGGGGTGCCCGGTTCGACATCTTTGTGCAGTTCTGGGTCGCCGACCGCCAGAGACACCGACACGCTGACCGGAACGTGGGTCGCGGCGTCGGACAGCAGCGGCAGATCGCGCCGCAGCAGCGTGCCCTTGGTCAGGATCGACAGCGGTGTCCCGGAGCCGGCCAGCGCCGCGATGATGCCGGGCATCAGCGCGTAGCGGCCCTCGGCGCGCTGATAGGGGTCGGTGTTGGTGCCCAGTGCGACCGTCTCGCGCCGCCAGGACTTGCGGCGCAGCTCGCGGTTCAGCACGTCGGCAACGTTGGTTTTGACGACGATCTGGGTGTCGAAGTCGGTGCCGCAGTCGAGGTCGAGATATTCGTGGGTGGGACGGGCGAAGCAGTAGCGACACGCGTGCGAACAGCCCCGATAGCCGTTGACGGTGTACCGGAACGGCAGCATCGCGGCGTCCGGAATCTTGTTCAGCGCCGACTTGCACAGCACCTCGTGAAAGGTGATGCCGTCGAACTGAGGCGTTCGCACGGTGCGGACGAACCCGATGCGCTCCAGGCCGGGCAGCGCCCCGTCGTCGATTCCGAGACCCTGCTGCTGCCAGCGCATACTCCATTCGAACGCACGTTCGGATCGATGTCAACACGATCGCGTGGCCGATTTATCAGCTTGAGCGAAATTTGAGTGGTTAAGCTGTGCCACCGTGACGTCTGACAGCGACGAGCCAAAAGGCAACAAAAACCTCAAGTTGGCGCTGGGCGCGGTGACCCTGCTCGCGGTCGTCGCCACCATCGTGGCGGGCGTGACGTTCTTCGGCGGCGGTTCGGCCAAGGAACCCTCCGCGTCGACGACGACGCCCGGCGCCAACCCGTCCGCGGTGGCCAGCGCCAACGACATCGCGCCGGTCGCCGTCATCACCGACGACTCCTCGTGTGCGGCCTGGACGTCGATCAACAACGCGCTGGCCACTAATGGCGAGGGCATCTGGAACGACCGCGACCGATCGATCCCGGCCGCGCAGTGGACACCCAAGCAGCGCGCCCAGTTCGCCGCCGCGGGCCAGTCGATGCGCAGTGCCGCCGCCCAGACGGTCGGGCTGGTCAAATTGACCCCGCACCGGGTGATCCGCGAACTCTACGAGCAGTTCATCGCCTATTCGCGCGCCTACGCCGAAAGCCTCGCCGACTACTCTCCGCCCGACGACATGTTGGCCGGCACCGCCAACAGTGCCTCGTCGGCACTGGGAGCGATCTGCAGCGCCATCGTCGACGGTTCGGCCGCGGCCCGCGGGCCGCTGGTGCAGCCGGAGGCCGCGCCGACACAGACCGCCCCGACCGGCAACCCGGCCAACCCGCAGCGTTTCCTGACCAACCCGAACATCGTGTGCTCGGACTGGAAGTCGGCGCTGGACCAGTTCGGCACCCAGACCGCCGACTGGCAGTCGATCAACCCGAGCATTCCGGCAATTTTGTGGAACAAGGACCAGAAAGCCGCCAACTATGCCGCCGCGCCGGTGATGACGTCACTGGCCAACAAGCTCGACCAGCTCGGCCGGCGCGCCGCGAATCCGGTGCTGCAGGACTTCGCGGCGCTGTCCGCGGAATACCGCCGGGCGTTCGTGCTGGCGATCCCTACCTATTCCCCGGCCGACAACCACCTGGCCAACGCGGCCAACTACGCCTCGACCACGGTGTTGGGCGCCTGCATGGTCGCAGGCCGCTGACACCGCAACCGCTCAGAAGAGGCTGACCAGCAGGCTGGAGAGGTCGGTGCTCAGCGAGCTGCCGGCGTCGGTGGCCGCACCAGGCTCGAACAACCCGGTGAGGTCGGTCAGTACCGAGCTCAGGTCGGCAGAGGCCGTGCTTTGCGCACCCGCCACGTCGGCAAGTTCTCGGCCCGCACCCAGGTCCGTGGCGATGCGCAGCGCCGCCTCGTGGATGTTGTGGAAAGTCCCCTGACCGACGGCGAAGGCCGCGGCATCCAACTCTTCCCTCGCCCGTTCGGCGCCGGTCAGCAGAGCAGCCTCGGGGTTCAGTCCGATGATCCGTCGGAGGGCATCCGTGCTGACGTCCGCCACCAGATTGGGAGCGTCGTATCCGTTGAGGTAGGCGTCGACGACAGTGGCGGGCGCATTGGAGAGATCGCTCAGCACCGTGGTCCAATCGCCGTTGTCAGCCGCGGCGACCACATCGGCGGTGACACCGTCGAGCCCCGCCATCGCGGCGTTGGGCCCGTACAGGGGAGCCGTCACGAGTTCGGAGAACCACAGCGGCACCGAGTCGTTGAATGCCAGGTACGGCTGTAGGCCGCCGCTGTCGTTGAGCACGTTGCTGACATTGTCCGCAATCGCTTGCGCGACTTGGAAGCCGCCGTTGGCCAGGTCGTGGTTCACTTCCAGCGCGGATCCCAGCAGATACTGGTACGGGCCCTGCAGCGCGTCGTAGATGTCGCCGGAGTTCAAGTCGGACGTCGACTGCTGGATCACGTCCGGGAAGCCTTGGATCGCCGTCTGCAAATCATTTTGGGCATTTTGCGCGGCGGTGGCCAGATCCTGGGCGTACACCGACTGATTTGCCTCGATCTGGTCGAGGATCGGGGTGGGATCCTGGGAGAATTCCGCTTGCAGTGCCGACAGGTTGGTTTGCGTATTGGTGATCAAGTCGGCCCACGTGGTGATCGGATCGGGCTGGTCGGTGGACGTCAGCTGCACCGCACGGGTCTGGATATCGAGTGCTGGTCCCGCCGTGGGCGTGATCGCGATGAGACCGGCGCTCGCCAGGATGACACCGGCACTGGCATAGGGACGAAGTGTTTGTTGCATGGCCATCTCCTTTGATGGTGCTGTGCGGGTGATGCAACCCACCTGAAGAATACCTGAGCTGAGTCTGAGAAACGACGCATATGCGGAATAAGCGGCCAAAAATTCCTTGCTTTTTGGTCAGGCGGACGCGGCTGCAGTCACCACGAGCGGGTCGAACAGGTCACGCCGCTGCCGCCGTTCTGCGACACCACCACCTGGCCGTCGACCGCGATTTCACAGTGAAACTCCGGATCGACCCGCAGGCCGCCGCTGGCGGTAACCAGGGCCCACTGGCTGGGATCGCTCAGCGTGGTCGTGTAAACGAGTGGCTGACCACCCGTGATCGGGGTGTGCACGGCGGTCAGATACTTCGACGAGTCGGCGTTGTACGCCGCCTGGCTGGGCGGATCGGTCTGGACGTACTGAATGTTGGCGGTGAGGTCGCTGGTCGTGCTCACGGTGTAGGTGACCTGGTGCGCCGACGGGTCGGCGGTCGACGTAGCGTGGTTGACTGCCACACCGGCGGCCGCCAGCATCAGCGCCGCTCCGGATTTGCCGATGGCGTTGCCCATGCCTGTCATATCTGCGGACGCTGCGGCAGCGTTACCGATCACGCTGACGAGCACTGAGGAGCACCGATGGGCGAAGAGTCCGGTCCGGGCACCACTCGCCGGAGGTTGTTGACGACGGGCGCGGCGACGCTGGCCGGGATGGGCATCGCCGGTGGCGCCGCGGTGTTGAGCCGCTCGACGGGTCCCACCCTGCTGCCCCGACCCGCGAGCAGCGGTGCGCCGCCGGTGGCCGGGTTGCACCTGCAATTCGGCACCGACGCCGCCACCGAAGTCGCCGTGTCCTGGCTGGTCGGCGAGGCCGTCGGCAATCCCCGGGTGCTGGTCGGCACCGCCGGATCGGACTTCGGCCGCGTGGTCCCGGCGCAGACCAGGACCTACCGCGACGCCAAATCCGGCACCGAAGTGCGGGTCAATCACGCGGTGCTCGACGGCCTCACTCCCGACACCGATTACGTGTACGCCGCCGTGCACGACGGCGCCAACTGGGAGCTGGGCACCGTACGCACCGCGCCGTCTGGCCGAAAGGCGTTCTCGTTCACCAGCTTCGGCGACCAGGCCACCCCGACCCTGGGCCGACTGTCGGGCACCACCTACGTCAACGACAACCTCGGGTCGCCGGCGGCCGGCGATGTCACCGCGGCGATCGAACGTATCGGCCCGTTGTTCAACCTGGTCAACGGCGACTTGTGCTACGCCAATCTGGCCAACGATCGCATCCGCAGTTGGTCGGACTGGTTCGAGAACAACACCCGCTCGGCCCGCTACCGGCCCTGGATGCCGGCGGTGGGCAATCACGAGAACGAGCGGGGTAACGGGCCGGTCGGCTTCACGGCCTACCAGGCCTATTTCGCGCTGCCCGACGCCGGCTCCGACGCCGAGCTGCGCGGGTTGTGGTATTCGTTCACCGCCGGATCGGTGCGGGTGATCAGCCTGAGCAACGACGACGTCTGCTTTCAGGACGGCGGCAACTTTTATGTGCACAACTATTCCGGTGGCGCCCAAAAGCGTTGGCTGGAGCGCGAACTCGCCGACGCGCGGCGCGATCGGGGCGTCGACTGGATCGTCGTCTTCATGCACCAGACGGCGATTTCGACCGCCGACCACACCAACGGCGCCGACCTCGGCATCCGGCAGGAATGGCTACCGCTGTTCGACCGCTATCAAGTCGATTTGGTGCTGTGCGGGCACGAACACCACTATGAACGCTCGCATCCGGTGCGCGGAACCGCGGACGGCCAGACCAGGATGCCAATCCCGGTGGACACCGGTGGCGGCGTCATCGACAGCACCCGCGGCACGGTGCACGTCGTCATCGGCGGCGGCGGCACCTCGGCGCCGTCCAACACGATGTTTTTTCCCCGGCCGCAGTGCCGGGTGCTGACCGGTGTGGGCAACGCCGATCCCGCGACCGGTCGCAAGTCGCCCATCTATGTGACCGAAGAAGCCCCGTGGTCGGCGTTCCGGGACCGCGAAAACCCCTACGGCTTCGCCGCTTTCGAGGTTGACCCGGGCAGTCCTGGCGGCTCGACGTCGATCCGCGCCACGCACTACGCGGTGCACGGGCCCTTCGGAGGCCTCTCGGTGGTCGACACGTTCACCTTGACCAAGCCCCGGCGAGGCTGACGTCACATCCGCCCCACCGGCACCAGAAAGGTTGGGCTGTGTGGTTGTGCCCGGCTCACAGCGACAAATCGGACCCGTTGCGACGCAACCCCAGCACCCGCTGATAAATCCGGTGCTCGGTGGCCCGCGGCATCCAGCCCGGACCGTAGCGGCCGCGACCGAAACGCCGGACCCGCCGGTGCTCGATCTCCCAGCGCAAGGCGTCCGACACGGCTTTCGACGCCCGGCCGGCTACCTCGAAACCCGCCGCGTCGAGCGCGTCCACCAACTCGCTGACCGTCGACGACCCATGATCGAACAAATGCTTGGTCAGCACATAGCGCAATTCAATGCCGCGTAGGCGGCGCAAAGGAATCATCATCGGACCGTCGCACGCCGGTCTGACACGTTGGCGGTTGTCGCGGGAAGGCGGGCAGAAAGGCACGTCCTCCTAGGCTGTGACTGTTGTGACAGCGGCACACTAACGGCGCAGGCGTGACAACACCTCGGCGACGACGGCATCCAGCGGCACGTCGACCTGATCGCCGGTGGCCAGGTTCTTCAGCCCGATTGTGCCCGCGTCGAGGTCGCGGTCACCGGCGACCAGCGCGATGCGCGCACCGGAGCGATCGGCCGCCCGCAGCGCGCCCTTGACAGCCCGATCACCGTAGGCGAGGTCGACGCGCACACCGGCCGCCCGAAGCTGACCACCCAGCACCGCCAGGCGGGTTTTGGCTTGCTCGCTCAGCGGCACCCCGAACACGTCGCAGCGCGGAGCCTCGCCCACGGTTTTGCCTTCGGCGCGTAAGGCCAGCAGCGTGCGATCGACCCCGAGACCGAAACCGATGCCGGACAGGTCTTGTCCGCCCAGCCGGCGCATCAGACCGTCATAGCGGCCGCCGCCGCCGATGCCCGACTGCGCGCCCAGCCCATCGTGCACAAACTCGAAAGTCGTTTTGGTGTAGTAGTCCAGCCCCCGCACCATTCGCGGGTTGATGACGTACGGCACCCCGAGCGCGTCCAGATGCGCCAGCACCGTGGCGAAGTGCTGCTTGGCGGCGTCGGAGAGATGATCGAGCATGACCGGCGCGTCCGCGGTCATCGCGCGGACCTCCGGGCGCTTGTCGTCGAGCACCCGCATCGGGTTGATTTCGGCGCGCCGGCGGGTGTCCTCGTCGAGGTCGAGCGCAAACAGAAAGTCCTGCAACAGGTCCCGATACTGGGGGCGAGACGTCTCGTCGCCCAGCGAGGTGAGCTCGAGCCGGAAGCCGTCGAGACCCAACGACCGGAAACCGGCGTCGGCGACCGCGATCACCTCGGCGTCCAGCGCGGGATCGTCGATGCCGATCGCTTCCACCCCGACCTGCTGCAATTGGCGGAAGCGGCCGGCCTGGGGACGCTCGTAGCGGAAAAAGGGCCCGGCGTAACACAGTTTCACCGGCAGCGCGCCGCGGTCCAGGCCGTGCTCGACGACCGCGCGGATGACGACGGCGGTGCCTTCCGGCCGCAGCGTCACCGAACGCTCGCCGCGGTCGGTGAAGGTGTACATCTCTTTGGACACCACGTCGGTGGACTCGCCCACCCCGCGGGCGAACAGCGCGGTGTCCTCGAAGATGGGCAGCTCGACGTCGCGGTAGCCGGCCCGGCGGGCTTGGCCGAGCAGGCCGTCACGCACCGCGACGAACGACGCCGACTCCGGTGGCAGGTAGTCCGGCACACCCTTGGGCCCAGAAAACCCAGAGAACGCCGTCACGGGCTCAAGCCCCGCAGGAACGGGTTGTCGCGACGCTCGGCGCCGATCGTGGTGGCATTGCCGTGGCCCGGCAGCACCACGGTTTTGTCGCTGAGCACCAGCAATTTGTCGACGATCGAATTGAGCAGGTCGCGCCCGCTGCCGCCGAGCAGATCGGTACGTCCCACCGAGCGCTCGAACAGGGTGTCGCCGGTGAGAACCACCTCCGAGCCGTCCCCGGCGAGCCGGAACACCACCGACCCGCGGGTGTGGCCCGGCGTGTGGTCGACGGTGACGGTGATGTCGGCCAAGTCGATCTTGTCGCCGTCGCGGTCCAGTTCGACCACCTGTTTGGGCTCCCGGAACACCGCGCTGAACAGCAACTGCCCCAGCCGCGGGCCGATGCCGGCGATCGGATCGGTCAGCATGAACCGGTCTTCGGGGTGAATGTAGACCGGGCAGCCGAAAGTGTCGGACACCTTCTGGGCCGACCACATGTGGTCGATGTGGCCGTGGGTGAGCAGCACGGCCGCCGGGGTGAGCCGTTGCTTGTCCAGGATCCGCCGCAGCGGGCCGAAAGCACGCTGACCCGGATCGACGATGATGGCGTCCGACCCGGGCCGCTGAGCCAGCACGTAGCAATTGCACTGCAGCAGTCCGGCGGGGAACGCGGAGATCAACACGTTTCCCAGTTTCCCATTAGCGGCGCAGCCGGGTCGCGCTACCCACGCCGGCGCCTACTGGCACACTCTCTAGCTGACTCAGCGGATGACGAGGGAGGGTACCGGCGGTGCCGACGAATGAACAGCGACGTGCGACAGCCAAGCGCAAGCTCGAACGGCAAGTGCAACGCCGCGCTCAGCAGGCCCGGCGGCGCCGGATCCTCGCCCTGGCCGCCGCCGGCGTCGCCATCCTGCTCGTGGTGGGGGCGGTGGTCACGGTGCTGATCCTCAAACATCAGCATCAGCAGGCCAAGGGGGCGTTGCCGGCTTTTCACGCGCCCGCCAACCTCGGCACCTGCGACTACAGCCCGTCACCGCAACCGGCCAGCAAGAAAGTGGACCTGCCCAAGACCAAGGACGGCAAGGTGCCGACCGAACCCGGGCAGATCAGCATGAGCATGGTCACCGACCAGGGCAACGTCGGCCTGCTGCTCGACAACGCCAAATCACCGTGCACCGTCAACAGCTTCATCAGCCTGGCGCAGCAGAAGTTCTTCGACGGCACCAGATGCCACCGGCTGACCACGTCGCCAGGGCTGGCTGTCCTGCAATGCGGCGACCCGAAGGGCGACGGCACCGGCGGACCGGGTTACCAGTTCGCCGACGAATATCCCAGCGCTCAGTACCCGGCCGGCGAGGCTGCCACGCACGAACCGGTCACCTACCCGCGCGGCACGCTGGCCATGGCCAACAGCGGGCCCGGCACCAACGGCAGCCAATTCTTTTTGGTGTACAAGGACTCCAAGCTGCCACCGGCCTACACCGTCTTCGGCACCATCCAGCAGGACGGCCTGGCAACGCTGGACAAGATCGCCAAAGGCGGGGTCGTCGGCGGAAAAGACGACGGCGGACCCGTCATCCCCGTCACCATCAAATCGGTGCAGCTGGACTGATGCCGCCGAAGCAGAACGACCCCAACGCCGCGGCGGGCCGGCGCCGAACCGTCATCTTCGTCGCCTCGGTGGCAGCGGTGCTGGCGCTTCTGGTCGTGGCCGTGGTCGTGAAGCTGTCCGGGCACCACGCCACCGGCGGACGCCCGGCCGCGTCGCCCACCACCACCACCACCCAACCGGTCCGCACGACCACCGCGCCCACGCCGCGGGGGACCTCGGGCTTGCCGCCGTTCACGCCGAACGCAAGCCTCGGCAGCAACTGCCAGTACCCGCCGTCGTCGGAGTCGGCGAGCAAGCGGGTCACCGCGCCCAAGTCGGGGAAGGTGCCGACCAGCCCCGCCCATGTCGCCGCGACGATGGACACCACCGCGGGCAGTATCGCCCTTCAGCTGGCCGCCGACGAATCACCGTGCACCGTCCACAGTTTCGTCAGCCTGGCGCAGAACGGGTTTTTCGACAACACGTCCTGCCACCGGCTGACCACGTCGCCCGGGCTCAGGGTGCTGCAGTGCGGCGACCCGCGCGGCGACGGGACCGGCGGGCCGGGTTACCAGTTCGCCGACGAATACCCGACCGACCAGTACCCGGCCGGGGATCCCGCGCTGCGGCGGCTGATCGTCTATCCACGCGGCACACTGGCCATGGCCAACGGCGGACCGAATACCAACGGCAGCCAGTTCTTTCTGGTATACCGCGATTCCCAACTGCCGCCGCAGTACACCGTCTTCGGGACCATCGAGCCGAGCGGGCTGGCCACCCTCGACACGATCGCCCAAGGCGGCGTCACCGGTGGCGGCCAGGACGGGCCGCCGAAGACCGACGTCACCATCACCTCGGTGCGGCTCGGTTGACGCGCGCGAACCCGAGCCGATGGTCCGCCTCAGGCCGCTGACGTCACCCGGTACACGTCGTATACGCCTTCGACGTTGCGGACCACGTCGAGCAGATGCCCGAGGTGCTTGGGATCGCCCATCTCGAAGGTGAACCGGCTGATCGCCACCCGGTCGCCGGAGGTGGTCACCGACGCCGAGAGGATGTTGACCTTCTCGTCGGCCAGCACACGGGTGATATCGGACAACAGCCGGTGCCGGTCCAGCGCCTCGACCTGAATGGCCACCAGAAACACCGACGACGGCGACGGCGCCCACAGCACCTCGATGATGCGCTCGGCCTGCTCCTGCAGCGACGCGGCGTTGGTGCAGTCGGTGCGGTGCACGCTGACCCCGCCGCCGCGGGTGACGAATCCCAGGATCGGGTCACCGGGCACCGGGGTGCAGCACTTGGCCAGCTTGGTCAGCACCCCCGGCGCGCCGGGGACCGCGACCCCGACGTCGTCGTGGCTGCGCTGGCGGCGCGGCATGGTGGTCGGGGTGGACCGCTCGGCCAGCTCCTCTTCGGCCTGGTCGATCCCGCCCAACTCGGCCAGCAGCCGCTGCACCACATGCTTGGCCGACACATGGCCCTCACCGACCGCGGTGTAGAGCGCGGACACGTCGGCGTAGTGCAGCTCGGTGGCCACCGCCGCCATCGACCCGCCGTTCACTAAGCGCTGCAACGGAAGCCCGCCGCGGCGCACTTCCCGGGTGATCGCTTCTTTGCCGGTCTCCAGCGCTTCCTCACGGCGCTCCTTGGCGAACCACTGCCGGATCTTGGTCTTCGCGCGCGGTGACACCACGAACTGCTGCCAGTCCCGCGACGGCCCGGCGTTGGCCGCCTTGGAGGTGAACACCTCGACGACTTCCCCGTTGTCCAGGTGGCGTTCCAGGGCCACCAGCCGGCCGTTGACCCGCGCGCCGATGCAGCGGTGCCCGACCTCGGTGTGCACGGCGTAGGCGAAGTCCACCGGCGTCGACCCGGCCGGCAGCGTGATCACGTCACCCTTGGGGGTGAACACGAAGATCTCCTGCACGGCAAGGTCGTAACGCAACGACTCCAAGAACTCGCCGGGGTCGGCGGCCTCCCGCTGCCAGTCGAGCAGCTGGCGCATCCAGGCCATGTCGTCGATCTCGGCGGCGGCGTGCGCGTGCGGAACTCCGTTGCGGCCCTTGGCTTCTTTGTAGCGCCAGTGCGCGGCGATGCCGTATTCGGCGGTGCGGTGCATGTCGCGGGTGCGGATCTGCACCTCCAGCGGCTTACCCTCCGGGCCGACGACGGTGGTGTGCAGCGACTGGTACACCCCGTACCGCGGCTGGGCGATGTAGTCCTTGAACCGGCCCGCCATCGGCTGCCACAGCGAATGCACCACGCCGACAGCGGCGTAACAGTCGCGGATCTCGTCGCACAGGATGCGGATGCCGACCAGGTCGTGGATGTCGTCGAAGTCGCGGCCCTTGACGATCATCTTCTGATAGATCGACCAGTAGTGCTTGGGCCGGCCCTCGACGGTCGCCTTGATCTTCGACGCGGTCAGGGTGTTGACGATCTCGGCACGGACCTTGGCCAGGTAGGTGTCGCGCGACGGCGCCCGGCCCGCCACCAGCCGCACGATCTCCTCGTACTTCTTGGGGTGCAGGATCGCGAAGGACAAATCCTCCAGCTCCCACTTGACGGTGGCCATCCCCAGCCGATGCGCAAGCGGGGCAATGACTTCCAGCGTCTCGCGGGCTTTGCGGGCCTGCTTCTCCGGCGGCAGGAACCGCATGGTCCGCATGTTGTGCAGCCGGTCGGCCACCTTGATCACCAGCACCCGTGGGTCGCGGGCCATCGCGATGACCATCTTGCGGATCGTCTCGCCTTCGGCGGCGCTGCCCAGCACCACCCGGTCCAGCTTGGTCACCCCGTCGACGAGGTGACCGACCTCGTCGCCGAACTCCTCAGTCAACGCCGCCAGCGTGTAGCCGGTGTCCTCGACGGTGTCGTGCAGCAACGCGGCCACCAGCGAGGTGGTGTCCATGCCCAGCTCGGCCAGGATGTTGGCGACGGCCAGCGGGTGGGTGATGTAGGGGTCCCCGGAGTAGCGCAACTGGCCGGCGTGCCGCTGCTCGGCGACGTCGTAGGCCCGCTGCAACAGCGAGACGTCGGCCTTGGGGTGGATTTCGCGGTGCACCGCGACCAGCGGTTCGAGCACCGGGTTGAGCGCGCTGCGCTGGGCCGTCATCCGCCGCGCCAGCCGCGCCCGGACCCGCCGCGAGGCGCTGGAAGACGTCTTGAGGGTGTCGGTGCGGGATTCCGCCGCGGTCTCGGTGCGCGCGACCGGAACCGTGGCCTCGGGGTCCTCGAGGACCTGCACCGGTTCGGCGGGCTGCTGTACGGCTTGCGCCGCGCCCTGCTCGTCCGCCACGTTCGTCACCTCCGACCCTCGAGTCTAGGCGGTCAAACCCGGCGCAGGCTGTGCACTTCCAGCGGCGCCAACGCGTCGCGGCCACCGAGCTCCGCCAGCTCCAGCACCACCGCCGCCGAGGTCACCACCGCGCCGCAGCGCTGCAGCAGGCGCTGGGCGGCGCCGATGGTGCCGCCGGTGGCCAGCACGTCGTCGACGATCACCGTGCGCCGCCCCGCCAGGTCGAGCCCGTCGGCCGGGATCTCCAGCGCCGCGTCGCCGTACTCCAGGCTGTAGTGCTCGGTGTGCACCGGCGGCGGCAGCTTGCCGCCTTTGCGGATCGCCAGCACCCCGGTGCCAAGCCGGGCGCCGACGGCCCCGGCGACCAGGAAACCGCGCGCGTCCAGCCCGGCCACCAGATCGGCGCCGGCCGCGACGGCGGCCAGCGCGTCGGCCACCACGGCCAAGCCGTCGGCGTCGGCGAACACCGGGGTGAGGTCTTTGAACTGCACACCGGGTGACGGGAAGTCGGCCACCTCGCGGGTCAGCGACACGATCACCTCATCGACCGAGCTCACCGCTCCGACACCCAGCGGTCCATGTTCCACCCGGCCCCCCAGCGGGTGGGGCTGCTGCTCACCGCGTACATCTTCTTCGACGTCACCAGCGTGCGCTGCTGACGGTAGAGCGGCAGCGTCGGCATGTCGCCCCACAGCACCGGGGCGCCGTCGCCGAGCAGCTTGACCAGCTGGGCAGCATCGGCGGACACCGCGAGTTCGCCGATGATCCCGTCGATCTGCCCGTTGGTGTAGCCGGACAGGTTGTTGCCGTTGCCGCTGTGCAGGTCGTAGGCGTCCATCGCCGACGACCCGGTCGATCCGCTGCCGCTGGCCCCGCCGGTGCCGGCCAGCAGCGCGTCGACCTTGCCGTCCCGCAGCGCCTGCGGGCCGGCGGCGTCCGACGCGGCGTCGGAGACGGTGATGCCCGCCGGCCCGCACGCCTTGGCGATCGCCCCGACGGTGGCGGCCAGCCGTGCGTTGGGCGCGCGGTAACCGATCCGGACCGCCAGCGGCTTGCCGCCCAGCGCGTCGCGGGCCGCGTCGGGATTGGCGCGGGCGAACTGCCCGGCCGCCGGAACCGAGCTTTCGGCCTGCCCGACGGCGTCGTCGTTGGCCGGATGCAACCGGGCGTTGGCGATCGGCACGCCGGCGTCGCGGGCGATCAGGTCCCGCGGCGTGCACAGCGCGACCGCGCGGCGCGCCGGGGTCTGCGACAGCGGGCCCTGCGGCGCGAAGATCAGCTGCTCGATCCCGCCCGACACCGAGTCGGTGCGGTGGTAGTCGTCCGGGGTGAGCAGCGAGCCGGACGACCCGCTGGCGACGTCGACGACGTCCACCGAGCTGCTGTTGACCCGGTCCTGGATGTCGGCCGACTGCGGCCAGACTTTGATGCGCTTGGTGACCGGGCGGCTTCCCCACCAGCGGTCGTTGGCGACCAGCACCACCGCACCGCCGTTCAGCACCGACTCGATCTTGTACGGCCCCGACGACGGGTAGTGCTTGACGTCGAGGCCGGGTTTGAGGCTCCACGTGGTGTTCCATACCTGGGCGATGCGGCCGACGACCGGCACGTTGTTGCGCAGCAGCGCGGTGGTGACGTCGCCGAGGCCCAGGCCCAGCTCGTCGGCGATGACGTGCGACGGCATCATCGCGGTCGCGGTGAACAGCTGGTTGTAGTCGATGACGTTGCGGTCCGGCGAGAACGCCAGCCGCGCCTTCTTCTGACCCGGCTGGCAATCGACCTCGGCGATGTCGGTGTAACCGGCCCGGGTGGCCGCGTCGAAGCCGGGGAAGCGCCCGGATTGGGCCGCCCAGGTGAGCACCAGATCGTCACACGTCACCGGCTTGCCGTCGGAGTACACGGCGTTGTCGGCGATCTGGTAGTCCAGCACCAGCGGCGCACCGCCCACCACCGAGATGGTCCCGAAGTCGTGGTCGGCGACGACCTGCCCATCGGGTCCGTGGTAGCCGAAACCGGTCAGGGTGCGGGCGAACGCCTGGGCCGCCGCCGACGCCGCCCCGGCGACGGTGTTGGCGTTGTAGGTGCCGAGCGCACCGTCGACGACGTAGTCGATCTGGTCGGCGGCGCTGGCCGAACACGCTGACAGGATGGCCGCGACCACAGTGGCCGCCAGCCCGCTGGCGGCCACCCGCCGACGCCAGGCAGCCATCGGACTAGTGCCGGCCGGTGGCGCGCTTGCCTGCTTGCCGGCGGTGGCGTCTACCGGTGGGCCGCGCCGGCCGTGCGCCCGGCGCGGGCTTGCTGGGCGCCGTCTTCGTCACCGCGGCGACGGGTTCGATCTCCGCCGACTCCTCGACCGGCTCCCTGGCCCCGTCGTCCGTCGCCGACTTCGCCGCAGGGCCGTCCTCGGAGCCGGCGCCACGCCGCCGCAGCACCCGGCGGGTGTGGGTACGCACGAGCTCAGTGCGTTCGCGCAGCGTCACCAGCAGCGGGGTGGCGAAGAAGATCGACGAGTAGGTGCCGACGATGATCCCGACCAGCTGGACCAGCGCCAGGTCCTTCAGCGTGCCGACCCCAAGCAACCACACCGCCACCACCATCAACGCCAGCACCGGCAGCACCGAGATCAGGCTGGTGTTGATCGAGCGCATGAACGTCTGGTTGATCGCCAGGTTGGCCTGCTCGGCGAAGGTGCGCCGGGTGGTGTGCTGGAAGCCGTGGGTGTTCTCCTCGACCTTGTCGAACACGATGACGGTGTCGTAAAGGGAGAAACCGAGGATGGTCAGCAGGCCGATGACGGTGGCCGGGGTGACTTCGAAGCCCACCAGCGAGTACACCCCAGCGGTGACGGTCAGGTCGAAAACCATGGTGATCAGCGCCGAGATCGCCATGTAAAGCTCGTAGCGCACAAAGATGTAGAGCCCGACCAGACCCAGGAAGACCGCCAGCGCGATCAGCGCCTTGGTGGTGATCTGACCGCCCCAGGTCTCCGACACCGCGGAGTCGCTGATGGCCTGCTTGCTGGGCTTGCCGTCGGTGCCCTTGGGCTGGAACTTCTCGAACAGGGCGTTGCGCAGTTTGGTGGTCTGGTCGTTGTTCAAAGTCTCCGAACGGATCTGTACGGTCGCCGAGATACCGTTGCCGACGATGACCACCGACTCCGGATCTTTGCCGATCGTCTGCCGGAAGACCTGCTCCACCTGGGTGACCTGGGCTTGCTGATCACCGCCGCCGCGCGGGAACGACATTTTGGTGCCGCCGGCGAAGTCGATCCCGAAGGTGAACCCGCGCAGCAGGATGCTGGCGATCGCGATTGCCACGATGGTGCCGCTGATGCCGTACCACAGCCGCCGGCGGCCCACCACCTCGAACGCGCCGGTGCCGGTGTAGAGGCGCGACAGGAAGCTGTGGTGCGGCAGCTGGGCGGCACCGTCGGTGGCGTCGACGGCACTGCTTTCGGTCAGCTCTTGAGTCTCGCTGCGAGTATTGGCTTTGGCGGCCATCGCGCTAACCCCGTCCCGTCGACACGAGAGCCCGCCGTTCCCGCGCGACCTGCTGCACCGCGCCCAGACCGTTGTACCGCGGCTTGGCCAGCCGCGGGGACTTCGAGGCCAGGTAGAGCAGCGGCCAGGTCACGAGGAACACCACCACCAGGTCCAGGATCGTCGTCAGTCCGAGGGTGAACGCGAAACCCTTGACCTGCCCGATGGCCAGGACGTACAGCACCGCGGCGGCCAGGAACGTGACGGCGTTACCCGAGATGATCGTCTTGCGGGCCCGCACCCATCCGCGGGGCACCGCCGACCGGAACGACCGGCCTTCGCGGATCTCGTCTTTGATGCGTTCGAAGAACACCACGAACGAGTCGGCGGTGGTGCCGATACCGATAATCAGACCCGCGATGCCGGCCAGGTCCAAGGTGTAGTTGATCTGCCGGCCGAGCAGTACCAGGATCGCGAAAACCATGGCGCCCGAGGCCAACAACGACAACGCGGTGAGCAGTCCCAGCACCCGGTAGTACACCAGCGAGTACACCAGCACCAGCGCCAAGCCGATCGCGCCCGCGATCAACCCTGCCCTCAGTGACGTCAAACCCAGTGTCGCGGACACGGTTTCGGCTTCCGACGGCTCGAACGACAGCGGCAGCGAACCGTATTTCAAGACGTTGGCCAGCTCGCGGGCGTGGCTTTGGGTGAACTGGCCGAAGATCTCGGTCCGGCCGCCCGGGATCGGGCCCTGGATGACCGGTGCGCTGACCACTTGCGAGTCCAGCGTGAATGCGGTCGCCTGGCCGACGTGCGCGGCGGTGAAGTCGGCCCAGGTGTCGGCGGCGCCGCTCTTGAACGTGACGTCGACGACGAAGCTGCCGTTCTGCTGGTTCATGCCCGCGGTGGCGTCTTTGATCTCGTCGCCGGCAATGATCGACGGCGCCAGTAGGTAGGCGTTCTGGTGGTCGGTCGAACAGGTCACCAGCGGCAGGTTTGGGTCGTCGTTGCCGGCCAGGACGTCGTCTTCGTCGCAGTGCGCCGACATGTAGCGCAACGCCACGAACTGCAGGCCTCTGCTGTTGCTCTGGCGCAGCTTCTTTTCCGCGGCGATGCGCTCGGCCAGTTCCTTGCGTTGATCCGGCGGGCCGGGCTCCGCCGGCGGCTCGTCCGGGTTCGCCGCGGGTTGCTGACCGGGCGCGGGCGTCGGCGACGGCGGCGGATCCAGCGGGAACGGCCGGGGCTGTGCCGGGGGCACCTGACCCCCGGGCTCCGGCTGCGGCTCGCCGGGCATCCCGCCCGGCCCGGTCAGCCCGCCCTGGTCGGCGCCTTGCACCGGCACCGTCTGGATCACCGGGCGAATGTAGAGCCTGGCGGTCTGGCCCAGGTTGCGGGCTTCGTTGCTGTCGTTGCCGGGCACGGTGATGATCAGGTTGTCCCCGTCGATGATGACTTCGGAGCCGGAGACGCCGAGCCCGTTGACCCGCGCGCTGATGATCTGCTGCGCCTCGTTCAGTGCGTCGCGGGTCGGGCGTGAGCCGTCGGGCGTGCGTGCGGTCAGCGTGACGCGGGTGCCGCCCTGCAGGTCGATACCCAGCTTGGGAGCGGCCCGCTTGTCTCCCGTCAAGAACACCAGCAGGTAGACGCCGATGAGCAGCGCCAGAAACGCCGACAGATAGCGGGCAGGGTGCACCGGCGCTGAAGGCGATGCCACGTTCTTGACTCTCCTCGCTTGCCGATCAGTTCTCGTGCAGCATTAATGCACCCGCAAAGAGTACGTGCGGGTCAGCCGTGCTCAATCCTTGGGCAGCCGCTTCGGGTCGGCGGCGGTGAGCTGGTCCGGTTCGGCGATCAACCCGTCCTGGTCGGCGGTGTCGTCGTCCTCGAGTACCTCGACGTCGTCGGTCTCCTCTTCTATGCGGTCCCGGATCGCCAGCTTCATCCAGGTCGTGACGACACCCGGGGCGATCTCGAGGTCGACGTTGTCGTCGGTGATGCCGGTGATGGTGCCCTGCAACCCGGAGGTGGTGTGCACCCGGTCGCCCACTCTCAGCGATTCGTGCAGGTTGATGGTGTGTTGCAGGGACCGCTTCTGGCGGCGCGAGGCGAAGAACATGAACGCTGCCATCACGATGAGCAGCGGTAAGAAGACAACCAGTTGGTGCATGACGGCTAAGGTTCTTTCCGGGTCTTTGGTCGGCACTGGACGTCGAATCGGTCGCGGGCCTGGTACGCACAGTGTGCCATCCACCGGCCCAGTCACCGATACTGCCGTCGCGAGGTCTTGACGAGGGTTCGTCAGAGTGGGACAACGAGCGTTGTGACTGCCATCATCGACTCCGACCAGCACCTCTACGAGAGCCGTTCGCTGTGGCGCGACTTCATCGACCCGGCGGCCCGCGACGAGGCGTTGACGCTGGTCGACGACGAGCTCGGCTACACCTGGCTGAGCTGGCGCGACACCCGCCTGGTGCTCGCCGACATCCACCTGCCCGGCGACACCGCGTCCTGCGGGGCACTTCGGATCCGGCAGCGCGCGGGCCAGCCGCCGGCCTACCGCTACGACGAGGCGCTGCCGGCCTCCTACTGGGAGCCCGCGGCGCGGGTGGGCTGGCTGGACGAGGTCGGCGTCGACGAGGCGGTGGTCTTCCCCAACTTCGGTCTGCTGTGGGAGCGCCGGCTTTCGACGTCGCTGGTGGCGCTGACCGCCAACATGAGGGCCTGGAACCGCTGGTGCGCCGTGGTCCGCGCCGACGGCAACGGGCGGCTGCATCCCGTCGCCCACCTGACGCTGCAAGACCCGGACTGGCTCGACGCCGAGCTGGAGTCGCTGGCCGCGGCCGGTGTCACCCTGGCGATGATCGGGGCAGGACCGGTAAACGGGCGCGAGCTTTCCCATCCCGACCACGAGCGCATGTGGGCGTCGTTCGTCGACCACGGCGTCACGCCGGTCTTC
This sequence comes from uncultured Actinomycetota bacterium, assembly GCA_963767765.1. Taxonomy (GTDB): domain Bacteria; phylum Actinomycetota; class Actinomycetes; order Mycobacteriales; family Mycobacteriaceae; genus Mycobacterium. The sequence goes on from CAVYEX010000001.1 coordinate 812,219, forward strand.
CACGTCGCCGACCAGGTGCGGGTCTTCGACGACTGCTGGTATCCGGCCGAGCCGTCCGACGACCTGGCGCCGGTGACCGAGGCGGTGTTCCTCTGGGTGCCGCCCGCGCTGGCGCTGACCGACCTCATTCTGCACGGCGTCTTCGACCGGCATCCCGGGCTGCGGGTCGGCGTCGTCGAACTCAGCTCGGCCTGGGTGCCGGGGTTCCTGCTGATGCTCGACGGCGGCTACGACTTCACCACCCGGCTCAACGGCAAGCCGGTGGCCGAGCTGGCCCGCCGGCCCAGCGAATACTTCCTCGACCATGTCCGGGTGTCGTCGTTTTCCTACGAGGACCCCAAGCAGCTGACCAAGTCAGCCGGCGACGTGTTCATGTTCTGCAGCGACTACCCGCACTCCGAGGGCACCGCTTCCCCCCTGCTCGACTACCGGCGAATGGGCTGCCAGGAGGCCGATATGCCCGGGCTGTTCCACGGCAACGTCGACCTGCTGCTGCATCGGTAGGGCTGCGGGGCCTAGTGCGGCGTCGATTTCAGCGCCGACCGAGCGCCGAACGTGCACCGGGTTGCGAATCCTCGGCCCCCGGATTTCGCAACAGCTGCACGTTCGGCGAGGTGGTGACCGCGGATAGGCTCTAGCCGTGCCTTCCCTCGAGCAGAGTCGCCACCTCGTCACCGAAATCCCCGGCCCGACCTCGCTGCAACTGACCAAGCGGCGCACCGCCGCGGTGGCCAGCGGCGTGCGCAGCACCATGCCGGTGTACGCCGTGCGCGCCGGCGGCGGCATCGTCGAAGACGTCGACGGCAACCGGCTCATCGACCTCGGGTCGGGCATCGCGGTCACCACGATCGGCAACGCCGCCCCCCGCGTCATCGAGGCGGTGCGTGACCAGGTCGCCGACTTCACCCACACCTGCTTCATGGTGACGCCCTACGAGCAGTACATCGCCGTCGCCGAGCAACTCAACCGGATCACCCCGGGCAGTGGCGAGAAACGGTCGGTGCTGTTCAACTCCGGAGCCGAAGCGGTGGAGAACGCCGTCAAGATCGCCCGCATCCACACCCGCAAACCCGCCGTCGTGGCGTTCGACCACGCCTACCACGGCCGCACCTACCTGGCGATGGCGCTGACCGCCCAGTCGATGCCCTACAAGAGCGGGTTCGGGCCGTTCGCGCCGGAGGTGTACCGCGCGCCGCTGTCCTACCCCTACCGCGACGGCCTGGTCGATAAGGAGCTGGCTACCGACGGCGAGCGGGCCGCTGAGCGAGCCATCCGGGAAATCCGCCGATTGGTGGGCGAAGACAATCTGGCCGCGGTGATCATCGAGCCGATCCAGGGCGAGGGCGGGTTCATCGTGCCGGCCGACGGGTTTCTGCCCGCCCTGCTGGAGTGGTGCCGCCAGCACGACGTCGTCTTCATTGCCGACGAGGTGCAGACCGGTTTCGCGCGCACCGGTGCGATGTTCGCCTGCGAGCACGAGGGCATCCAGCCGGATCTGATCTGCACCGCCAAGGGCATCGCCGACGGGCTGCCGCTGTCGGCGGTGACTGGACGCGCCGAGCTGATGGACGCCGCCCATACCGGCGGGCTGGGCGGCACCTTCGGCGGCAATCCGTTGGCCTGCGCCGCGGCCTTGGCCACCATCGAGACCATCGAAAAGGACGGGCTGGTCGAGCGGGCCCGCCACATCGGGACGCTGATGACCGAGCGGCTGTCGGCGCTGCAGGCCGACGACGACCGGATCGGCGACGTCCGCGGCCGCGGCGCCATGATCGCCGTCGAACTGGTGCACTCCGGAACCGCCGAACCCAATCCCGAGCTGACCCGCGAGGTCGCCACCGCGGCCCACGCCGCCGGCGTGATCGTGCTGACCGCCGGCACGTTCGGCAACGTGCTGCGTTTCCTGCCCCCGCTGGCGATCAGCGACGAGCTGCTCACCGAAGGCCTCGACGTGCTGGCCGGGATCCTGGCCGACCACTAGCCCGCCGCCGAGTGGCCAGTTATGTCACGCCGCAGGGGGGCGCAATCAAGCGATCGATGCAACAGTTGGTGGTTCGGTCGGGTTGGACAGTAGTTCGTCGAGGGCCTCGGCGGGGGTTTTCCAGTTCAGCGTTTGGCGGGGTCGGTTGTTGAGTTTGGCCGCGACATAGTCGAGGTAGTCGGCGGGAAATACCGACAGGTCAGTGCCTTTGGCAAACCATTGGCGCAGTAGTCCGTTGGTGTTTTCGTTAGTGCCACGCTGCCACGGGGAGTGCGGATCACAGAAATAAATGTTCAACTCGGCGGCTTCGGCGATGGCGATGTGGTTGGCCATCTCCTTGCCCTGGTCCCAGGTCAGTGTGCGGCGCAGCATCGCCGGCAGCTGCGCCATCTTGGCCACAATGGCGTCCTGAACGGCCAAAGCACCATGGTTGTCGGGTAGGTGCAGCAGCATGGTGAATCGAGTGCTGCGCTCGACCAGGGTGCCGATCGCCGAGCCTGATTCGGTGCTGCCCATGATCAAGTCGCCTTCCCAATGGCCGGGCACCGCGCGGTCAGCCACCTCGGCGGGGCGCTCACTGATGTTGACCATGTTCGGGATGCGGCCCCGCCGCTCACCGGGACTGTTACGCGGTTTGCGCAGCGCCCGCCCGGTGCGCAGGCAGCGATGAATGTCGCGGCGCAAATGACCGCGTCCTTGCACGTAGACCGCCTGATAAATCGCCTCGTGTGACACCCACATCTCCGGGTCGTCGGGGAAATCGCGCCGCAGCATCGTCGCGATCTGGCCGGGACTATGGAAATCGTCTAACCGAGTCTGCACCTCATCGCGCAACTTCTCGTTATAAGCCAGCTTGGCTGGCTTAGGTCGACACGCACGCTCATCGGCGCGCGCCTGCGCAATTGACGCCCGGTAGAAGACCTGCGCCGTTTTGCCGCTCTGGCGGGCGCCGAATGCTTGCTTGCGTCGATAACCTGACTTGCGTCCGTCGTAGCAATTACGGACACCGTTGGCGTCGATCTCACGTTTGATCGTCGACGCCGGCCGCCTCAGCCGGTCACCCATCGACTGCAACGATTCGTTTGTCCTAACCCCAATCTCGATTTCGACCCGGTCTTCGAGGGTCAGCCTCGGCCGCGGGCCACCGCTCTTGGGTTCACATAGCCGTGGTTTCACGCCACCAGCATCAGCAAACCAACGCAAGCCAGAACGTTCCGACACGCCGACGGCAACACCGGCCTCCGCGGTGCCATAGCCATCACCGATGTGAACCCAGAACTGACGGACAACAGACCTCAACGGCGGACGCGGCACGGCAACACTCCTCATCGGACGTGTTGCATCCATCCCTTGAAGCGAAGGGGGATTCGCGTGTCATAACTGGCCACTCGCGGCGATGTTTCTGATCCGCCTGGACGGGTATAGCGAATTGCGTTGCTGCAGCGGCGAGCACGCACCTTCGGGGCCGGCTCTGCGGGTCCGCGGCAACCGTGGCCGCCGATCCCAGTGCAGTGGCAGCCTTTCGTCTGATATCTCACAGCGCACCAACAGCTGTTTCGGAATAACTTTAGCTTTGCTAACGTAGTTTCTGTCAGGCGCAGCGTCGCGCCGCACCACTTTTCTTCTGATTTGTTTTGAGGTTCTGTTATGTCTATTGATGCCCAGGAACGCCTAGAACGTCGCGCCGCCGAGTTGGCCGCCCGCGACCCGCAGTTCGCCGCCGCCGCGCCCGACACTTCCGTGGCTGCGACGATCGAGCAGGCCGCACCGCACTTACCGCAGGTCGTCCGCGCCGTGCTGGACGGCTACGCCGACCGCCCCGCGCTGGCTCAGCGCGCCTACGAGCTGGTTCAAGACCCTGAGACGGGGCGGACGTCGGCTCAGCTGCAGCCGTGGTTCGACACCGTCACCTACGGCGAGCTCGGCCGCCGGGTCGACGCGCTGGCCGCGGCGTTGCCGGAGGCCGGCGTGGCGCCCGGTGACCGGGTCTGTGTGCTGGGATTCACCAGCGTCGACTACGCGACCGTCGACATCGCGCTCGGCCTGGTCGGGGCGGTGTCGGTGCCACTGCAGACCAGCGCGGCCGTCACCCAGCTGCAGCCGATCGTGCTCGAGACCCAGCCCACCTTGTTCGCCGCGAGCGTCGACTACCTTTCCGACGCCGTCGACCTGCTGCTCGCCGCGACCGACGCCGGATTCCGGCCCGGGCGGCTGCTGGTGTTCGACTACCGCACCGACATCGACGCCGACCGCGTGGCGCTGCAAATCGCGCACGAGCGGCTGGCCGACGCCGACATCACCGTCGAAACCCTCAATGAGCTGCGCGAACGGACCGCGGGCCGGCCGGCGCCGACGCTTGAGTCCGCCGAGGACCGGCTGGCGCTGCTGATCTACACCTCGGGCAGCACCGGCGCCCCCAAAGGCGCGATGTACCCGCAGAGCAACGTCGCCAAGATGTGGAACCGGTCGACCAAGAACTGGTTCGGGCCGAGCGCGGCGTCGATCACCGTCAACTTCATGCCGATGAGCCACGTCATGGGCCGCGGCATCCTCTACGGCACGCTCGGCAACGGCGGCACCGCGTATTTCGCCGCGAAAAGCGACCTGTCGACGCTGCTGGAGGACCTGCGCCTGGTCCGGCCGACCGAGCTGAACTTCGTGCCCCGCATCTGGGAGATGCTCTACAGCGAGTATCTCAGCGAAGTCGACCGGCGCACCTCCGCGGGCGCCGACCGGAACACCGTCGAGTCCCAGGTGCTGACCGACATCCGTGAGGAGCTGCTGGGCGGTCGCTTCATCTTCGCGATGACCGGCTCCGCGCCGACCTCCTCGGAACTGCGGACCTGGGTCGAGTCGCTGCTGGAGATGCCGCTGCTGGACGGCTACGGCTCCACCGAAGCCGGCATGGTGCTCTTCGACGGCGAAATCCAGCGTCCGCCCGTCCTCGACTACAAGCTGGTCGACGTGCCCGACCTGGGCTACTTCAGCACCGACCGGCCCTACCCGCGCGGTGAGCTGCTGCTCAAGACCGAAAACATGTTCCCCGGCTACTACAAGCGGGCCGAAACCACCGCAGGCGTGTTCGACGACGACGGGTACTACCGGACCGGCGACGTCTTCGCCGAGGTGGCGCCCAACCGGCTGGTGTACGTCGACCGCCGCAACAACGTGCTCAAGCTGGCGCAGGGCGAGTTCGTCACGCTGGCCAAGTTGGAGACGGTGTTCGACAACAGCCCGCTGGTGCACCAGATCTACGTGTACGGCAACAGCGCGCAGCCTTACCTGGTGGCCGTCGTGGTGCCGACCTCAGATGCGCTGTCGCGCTTCGACGGGGCGACGCTGAAGGCACGCATCGCCGAGTCGCTGCAAAGCGTTGCGCGCGAGGCCAATCTGCAGTCCTACGAGGTGCCGCGCGATTTCATCATCGAAACCGAGCCGTTCACGCTGGAGAACGGGCTGCTCACCGGTATCCGCAAGCTGGCATGGCCGAAGCTCAAGCAGCACTACGGCGAACGCCTTGAACAGCTCTACACCGAGCTGGCCGAAGGCCAGGCCAACGAGCTGAGCGAGCTGCGCCGCAGCGGCGCTCAGGCGCCGGCACTGCAGACCGTCAGCCGCGCCGCGGCCGCGATGCTGGGTGCGGCGAGCTCGGACCTGACGCCCGATGCGCATTTCACCGACCTCGGTGGAGATTCGTTGTCGGCGTTGACGTTCGGCAACCTGCTTCGCGAGATCTTCGACGTCGATGTGCCGGTGGGTGTGATCGTCAGCCCGGCCAGCGACCTGCAAGCCATCGCCAACTACATCGAAACCGAACGGCAGGGCACCAAGCGGCCCAGTTTCGCCCGGGTGCACGGCCGCGACGCGGTCGAGGTGCACGCCGCCGACCTGACGCTGGACAAGTTCCTGGATGCGGCGACGCTGCAGGCCGCGCCGAACTTGGCGCAGCCGACCGGCGAGGTACGCACGGTGCTGCTGACCGGCGCAACCGGCTTCCTGGGCCGCTACCTGGCCCTGGAGTGGCTGGAGCGGATGGCGCTGGTCGACGGCACGGTTATCGCGCTGGTACGGGCCAAGTCCGATGAGGATGCGCGGCGCCGCCTCGACGCCACGTTCGGCGCTGGTGAGTTTCAAGGCGACCCGCGCCTGCTGGAGCACTACCGCGAACTGGCGGCAAAGCACCTGGAGGTCGTCGCCGGTGACAAGGGCGAGGCGAACCTCGGCCTGGACCCGCAGACCTGGCAGCGGCTGGCCGACACCGTCGACCTGATCGTCGACCCGGCCGCGCTGGTCAACCACGTGCTGCCCTACAGCGAGCTGTTCGGGCCGAACGCGCTGGGCACCGCCGAGCTGATCCGGATCGCGCTGACTACGAAGATCAAGCCCTACACCTACGTGTCGACGATCGGGGTGGGCGACCAGATCAAGCCCGGGTCGTTCGTCGAGGACGCCGACATCCGCGAGATCAGCGCCACCCGTCAGGTCAACGACAGCTACGCCAACGGTTACGGCAACAGCAAATGGGCCGGCGAGGTGCTGCTGCGCGAGGCCCACGACCTGTGCGGCCTGCCGGTGGCGGTGTTCCGCTGCGACATGATTCTGGCCGACACCACCTACGCGGGCCAGCTCAACCTGCCGGACATGTTCACCCGGCTGATGCTGAGCCTGGTCGCCACCGGGGTGGCCCCGGAGTCGTTCTACGAGCTGGACAGCAACGGGCAGCGGCAGCGGGCGCACTACGACGGACTACCGGTCGAGTTCATCGCCGAGGCGATCTCGGCGCTGGGCGCCCAGGAGCTGGACAGCGGGGTCGGCTTCCAGACCTACCACGTGATGAACCCGCACGACGACGGCATCAGCCTCGACCAGTACGTCGACTGGCTGATCGACGCCGGGTACCCCATCCAGCGGGTCGGTGACTACGGCGCCTGGTTGCAGCGGTTCGAGACCACGCTGCGGGGCTTGCCGGAGCGGCAGCGGCAGTACTCGCTGCTACCGCTGCTGCACAACTACCAGCGGCCGGAAAAGCCGATCAACGGCTCGATGGCACCGACCGACCGGTTCCGGGCGGCGGTGCAGGAGGCGAAGATCGGGCCGGACAAGGACATTCCGCACGTCTCGGCCGAAATCATCGTCAAGTACATCACCGACCTGCAGCTGCTCGGCTTACTCTGACGAGACTGCACGCGAGATAGCAGCCAGGGTCGTGATTCTCGTCGAATCACGACCCTGGCTTCTGTTTGGCGCCTTAAGCGCCTACGGCGTTAGACGCCGGCGCGGCGCCGACGGATCAAGTCCGCGGCTGCGCCGGGGCTCGGTTTCCGGGGCGTAGGCCGGGTTCGCCCCCGCCTCGGTCGTCGCATCGGGCGACACGGCGGGCTGCTCATATTGTGGCTCATGCACCGGCTCTGATGCGTAGACGTCCGAGCCGGCCGGTCCATTGACCGGTGCTGCCGGGACGTCGCGGGCCAGGCGCACGGTCAACCGCGCCAACACTCCGCCGCCGAAGAAGACGATCAGGGCACCTAGTCCGGAGAAGTAGGCGATTTCCAGCACCGCCCGTTTGACGTCGGTGGCGGCGACGGGCTGGCCGACGTCGCCGATCCGCAGCGCCGCCGCGAAGGCGCGGCCGACGATGAACCACACGCCGCCCAGGACCGCCAGCCAGCCGCCGAACATCGCCGTGGCGCGACTGCGCGACGTGATCAGCAAAAATCCACCTGCAACGGTGACCAACCCGGGGAACACCTCCAGCCAGCCCCGCGCCGCCGTCCACGCCCAAGCCGTGTTCGGGGTGTAGGCGAAGTCGAAGTAGGGCCCGACGAACGGGATCAGCGCTCCGAAGGCACCCAGCAGTACCAGGAGCAAGCCGGTGACCGCACCTCGACTGCGCGGCATCTGCGGCCCAGCGGGCGACCTGCGTGAATTTCTCATCTCATGCCTCCTCGGGCGATGAATATCGATGCGACTCCGAGTACCCAGGGCAGGTAACGGGCTAACTTCTGCGCGGCGTCGGCGAATCCCCGAGAAGCCAGGCATCGCACCGGCCTCCCCAAAAAATGACGTTCCGGTAGGACAGTCACCCCGTGAGGTGCCCCAGGTCACCACCGTGGCTAACGACCTTGCTGCCTTGATAACCGATGCATGCCTAGACCAGGCCGCATATCAACAGCACGATCGCAATCAGCGGGAAGATCCCCTGGATCAACGCAGCCCGGGCCTTATCCCTCGCCGAGATCAGCAACACGACAGCGGCCGCAGCCATCGATCCCGCCCCGGCGAAAATCAGCGCAGCTCCAGCGGCCCTGCTGCCTACAGCAAGCTCGACGACGCCGATACCGCTCACGACGGCCAGGAACAGGTTGTAGAAGCCCTGATTGAACGCCAGCAGCTTGGTGGTCTCGGCTTCTTCCGCACTGGTACCGAAAGCGGCGCGGGTCCGCGGCGAAGTCCAGGTCATCGATTCCATGGTGAAGATGTAGACGTGCAGTAGTGCCGCCAACGCGGCGAACACCAGAGCAGAAACGATCATCGTGTACTCCTAATCGAACAGTCCCGGCTGACCAGGATCGTGACGGCGGTACCGGAGGGCGGCGGCGCCCAGGCACGCCCTGCCCTACGCCGCAGGCGGCGCCAGCGCTTCCGCAGGCATCGGTGGTGTCTTCGACGGTGGCACTTAGCACCGAAGCAGTGGACACCGGGCCGCAGCAAGCGCCCGCACACTCGACGCCTCAAGCCAACGCCGAACCTTAGCATGCTAATGTATGAGCATGCCGTTGGAACGTCGACTTCAGATTCTTCTAGACGACGAGCGCCATCGCCGAATTACGTCGCTGGCGCGCGAGCGAGGCGTCTCGGTCGCCACCGTCGTGCGTGAGGCCATCGATCGCGGCCTCGCCAGCCCGAGCGATCGCCGGAAATCCGCGGGCCGGCGCCTCCTCGACGCTTCTGACATGCCGGTTCCAGAGCCGCGTGAGCTGAAGGAGGAACTCGAGGCGCTGCGGGCACGCCGCGGATGATCGTGCTCGACACGACGGTGCTCGTCTATGCGAAAGGCGCAGAGCACCCGCTTCGCGAGCCCTGCCGCGAGCTGGTCGCGGCGATCGCTGAAGAGCACATCGAGGCGACGACCACGGCCGAGGTGATTCAAGAATTTGTCCACGTGCGCGCCCGCCGGCGCGAGCGAAGTGACGCCGCCGCGCTGGGCCGCGACTACGCGGAGCTGCTCTCGCCGCTCCTGACCGTCACTCACGACAACCTTCAGCGCGGTCTGACGGTGTTTGAAACGACGCCGCGCCTCGGCGCCTTCGATGCCGTGCTCGCGGCTGCCGCCGCGAAGGTCGGCGCGACCGCGCTCGTCTCGGCTGACACGGCCTTCGCGGGCTTGCTGGACATCGCGCACATCGTTCCGGACGCGGCCGGGATCGCCAGCCTGCTCGGCTCGTCCTGACGCCTGCCGCAAGCCTCGACGGTGCCTCAGTCGAACAGCCCCGGCTGCCCCAGCCCGCTGACCGGCGGCGTCATGCCCAGATGCGTCCAGGCCTGCGGGGTCGCCACCCGGCCGCGCGGGGTGCGCGCCACCATCCCGGCGCGCACCAAAAACGGCTCACACACCTCTTCCACGGTGGCGGCCTCCTCCCCGACCGCCACCGCCAGCGTCGACACCCCGACCGGGCCGCCGCCGAAGCTGCGGGTCAGCGCCGAGAGCACCGCCCGGTCCAGCCGATCCAGGCCCAACTCGTCGACGTCGTAGACCTCCAGCGCGGCTTTGGCGACGTCACGGGTGATGATCCCGTCGGCCCGCACCTCGGCGTAGTCGCGGACCCGGCGCAGCAGCCGGTTGGCGATCCGCGGCGTGCCGCGGGAGCGGCGGGCGATCTCCGCACCCGCGTCGCCGCCCAGTTCGATACCCAGAATCCCCGCCGAGCGGGCCAGCACCCGCTCCAGCTCGGCCGGCTCGTAGAAATCCATGTGCGCGGTGAAGCCGAACCGGTCGCGCAGCGGACCGGTCAGCGCACCCGAGCGAGTGGTCGCGCCGACCAGCGTGAACGGCGCCACCTCCAGCGGAATCGACGTCGCGCCAGGGCCTTTGCCGACGACCACGTCGACGCGGAAGTCCTCCATCGCCAGGTACAGCATCTCTTCGGCGGGCCGCGCGATGCGGTGGATCTCGTCGATGAACAACACGTCGTGCTCGACCAGGTTGGACAGCATCGCCGCCGAGTCGCCGGCGCGTTCCAGCGCCGGACCGGACGTCAGGCGCAGCGACGACCCCAGCTCGGCGGCGATGATCATCGCCAGCGATGTCTTGCCCAGCCCGGGCGGCCCGGACAGCAGGATGTGATCCGGTGTGCCGCCGCGGTTCTTGGCGCCCTCGATGACAAGCTGCAGCTGTTCGCGCACCCGCGGCTGGCCGATGAACTCGCGCAGCGAACGCGGCCGCAGCCCGGCGTCGATGTCGCCCTCGCCCACGGTCAAGGCCGCGGAGACTTCCCGGTCTTCGGGCTCGTCGTCCTCGAAGCGGCTCATTTCTTGCCCAACAGCGACAGCGCCGCCCGCAGCGCGCTCGACGTGCTGGCCAGCGGCTCGTTGGCCAGCACCTTGTCGGTGGCCTCCTCGGCCTGCCTGGCCGCAAACCCAAGGCCGACAAGGGCTTCCACCACCGGCCCGCGCACAGCGTGGCCGTTGACCTGGGCCCCGGCGCGCGCCGCCCATCTTGTCGCGCAGCTCCAGCACCATCCGCTCGGCGCCGCGCTTGCCGATGCCCGGCACCCGGGTCAGCGCGGTGACGTCGCCGTCGGCCAGCGCCTGGCGCAACGCGGCCGCGTCGTGCACCGCCAGGGTGGCCAGCGCGATCTTCGGCCCCACCCCCGAAACGCCGAGCAACGTCATAAACAGGTCGCGGGTCTGGCCGTCGGGAAACCCGTACAGCGTCATCGAATCCTCGCGCACGATCATCGCGGTGATCAGCCGGGCTTCACTGCCGCGGCGCAGCGTCGCCAGCGTCGACGGCGTCGCCATCACCTTGTAGCCCACCCCCGCCGCCTCGATCACCGCGTGATCCAGCGCCACGTCGACCACTTCGCCGCGCACCGATGCGATCATGTCGCCGCCTTCACTTTCGCCGCGAACTTCTTGCGCTGCTCGGCGGCTTTGGCCTCAGCAGCGGCCATCCGGGCGATCATCGGCGCGCGCCAACAGTGACAGATCGCCAGCGCCAACGCGTCGGCCGCATCGGCCGGCGTCGGCTTGGCCTGCAGCGCAAGGATCTTCGTCACCATCGCGGTGACCTGCGCCTTGCCCGCGCCGCCGTTGCCGGTCACGGCGGCCTTGACCTCGCTCGGGGTATGAAAGTGCACGTTGATGTCGCGTTTGGCCGCGGCCAACGCAATCACTCCCCCGGCCTGCGCCGTTCCCATCACCGTCGACACATTCTGTTGGGAGAACACCCGCTCGATCGCGACGACATCGGGCTGGTGGGTGTCCAGCCAATGCTCGACGGCATCGCTGATGGTGAGCAGCCTTCTGGGCAGCGGTTCGTTGGCCGGTGTGCGTACCACGTCCACGTCGAGCGCGATCACCTGACGGCCGCCGTGGTTTTCCACCACCGAGAGCCCGCACCGGGTCAGGCCCGGGTCGACGCCCATCACGCGCATACGCTTCCTTCGTTGCCGAACAATTGTTCGAGAGCTTAGTCGGTGGCATCGACGGCGTCGGGTCACGACACGCGGTGACGGCTTCCGACATCCCGCGCGGCCGAGGGGTGCAGGTGCCGATGACAAACCCCGACAACCCCGACGGCGCTGGAGATACCGTCCACCGAGTCGGTGCCCGAAAGCAGGTCAAGACAACCTCGCGGTCCGGCGTCACCCCAAAGAACCAAGCGCGTTTTTCGCGTTCCGAACAATCCGGCGTGCAAGAGACTTACGTTGGCGCCTACCCGACACGCACAACGGAAGTTGATCCGATGCCTCGTTACGCCTGCCCCAGCCGTATCCGCCAGCTCGGCGTCGACAACAGTCGCCACGCGTTCAGCGTGGGAACCGTCGCCGCCGGCTTTCTGGTTGCGGCGATGACGCCCGTGGCTGGCGGACCAGCCGCCGCTGCGCGCGTCATCGACTTCAGCTACCACTTCGCCGGGCCGGCTATCTCCGGATCTCTCGTCAGTCCGCTCCCCCGTACCGGTGGCGGCGACGATGGCAGCGGCCAGGGTGGCGCCGGCGGGCAAGGCGGGGCCGGCGGCAAGGGCGGAGCGGGCGGCCAAGGCGGCGCCGGCGGCCGTGGCGGTAACGGCGGCAATGGCGGCAATGGCGGGTCAGGCGGTGCGCCCGGCGCCGGCGGTCAGCCGGGTGCCGGCGGCGCGGGAGGTGCCGGCGGCACCGAGCCCGGTCAGCCCGGTCAGCCCGGTCAGCCCGGTCAGACGGGCCGGTCCGGGTAGCCGCCGGGGCAAACTCCGCGTCGATCGCCGAGTTTTTCCCGACCAGGCCGCCGAACGATCGTCGAGAGTTCGTCGGCGGCTCGATCAAGTCCGGTAGGACTAGCGGACCGGCCAGGATCACCGCTCAACGCTCCGACTCGGCGAACGGTGCCGGGATCCAGGACCGTCGGTCGCTCGATACCTCAATCGGCCATCCGGACAGTGCTTCCCGTTCTCGGAGCTTTACGTTCTGAAACAGGACTGTTGCGCACCAATTGCCGCGACGGGTCGCATCGCGGTCGAGGGTCGTCCTTCGCCGCCGAGGATCGGCACGCGGCGCGTCAGCAAATCTGCACAGCAGCCGGACGATAGGGCAACTTTCTAACAGCCGGGTCAATTTCCTGAGCATTTGTTAGCAGACCTGAAGACCGCTTCACATCTGCATAATTAGCTGCCGTAATATTTGAGGATTGCAATAAAGCCCTCTGCCAGCACTTATAGACCCACGTCGGCTAGGTCATAGTCGCTCACAGAATGTTGCTGATTTAACTGTCGCCGTCGCTTCCGTCACCGCTGGCTAAGCGCTAGCTTAGGTTGCCCTGAGAACGGCGGTCGGGAGACTCTGCCGTGGTGATCGAATGCAAAGGGGGCCGATATGGCTCGTCAGCAAAGCAAGCGCAGTCGCCAAAATCGGCGCACAATGCGACGTCGGCGCCGGCTGGTCGGCCTGGGCAGCAGTGCCGGAGCAGTGCTGGCGTTTGGGCTGGGCCCACTAGGGGTCGCGCCGCCGGCGCAGGCCGATGAGCTCGATCTGATCATCGATCCGATCATCAACGCCCTGGCGGGTGCGGTGGATCCCTCGACGAGTCTGGATTCACTCACGGGCCTGGACTCGCTGGCAAGCTTCGATCCCTCGACGGGGTTGGACGTCAGCAACGTCGGGTTGAG
>CAVYEX010000002.1:0-1778521 GCA_963767765.1 uncultured Actinomycetota bacterium
TGCTGGGTTAGCCGGTCGGGTCGAGCCTGCGCTGGGGGCTTCGAGCCTGCACACAGGTCGCAGTTCATCCACAAAAGCGCGCCATCACCGCAGAATCGCCGGCGCCGGCGTCGGGCCCGTCGCCGACTATGCCGGCATGACTTCAAGCGAAGAACCATTCATCGGCAGTGAGGCGCTGGCCCGCGGCGTCTTGCGTCGACACCAACTGCGGTCCCGGTTCCGGGCGCTGTATCCCGATGTCTACGTTCGGTCTGACCAGCAGTTGACGTTGCAGGAACGCGCGAGGGCGGCGTGGTTGTGGTCGCACCGGAAAGGGGTATTAGCCGGACTGACGGCGGCTGCTTGGCACGGCTCGAAATGGGTGGACGAGCGCCTACCGAGTGAATTGGTGTGGTCCAACGCACGGCCGCCGCGCGGTGTGCGAACTTTCGACATGAAGTTGCGTTCCGAGGAATTCGCCGTGGTGGGTGGCGTTCCGGTGACCACACCTGAACGCACGGCCTTCGACATTGGTCGCCGCGGTGCTCTCGGTATCGCGGTGGCGCATCTCGATTCCCTCATGCACGCCACCGGTGTCAAACCGGCCGATGTCGCAGACTTGGCTGACCGTCATCGCGGTGCCCGCGGCCGCCTCCAACTCGAAACCGCGCTGGAATTGGTCGATCCCGGCGCGCAGTCACCGAAAGAAACCTGGTTGCGGCTCCTCTTGATGCGCGCCGGCTTTCCGCGACCGAGCACCCAGATCCCCGTCGTGAGCTCCAGCGGCGGTTCGATGTACTACCTGGACATGGGGTGGGATGACGTAATGGTCGCCGTCGAGTATGACGGCGAGCAACACCGCGTCGACCGTTGGCAGTACACCAAGGACATCCGGCGCCAAGAAGCTCTGGATCGGCTCGGGTGGGTCGTCATCCGAGTCGTGGCCGGCGATCGTCCAGCCGACATCGTCCGCCGGGTACACGAGGCAGTGGCCGCCCGGCGCGCGAGCCTGCGATAGCGGCGCTGAGCCTGCGCTCAGGGCTCACCCGAGGCGAAAAAGCCCGCCCTCACCGCAGTTTCGGCAGGAAGTGTCAGAGCGGCCGGCGCGCGCGACCCAGCGCGAACTCGGATACCGGCATCGGCACCCATGTCGGCAGCGTCGTCTCCCGTCGGGCACCGTCCACGTCGAACCCGGCGCTGCGGATGGCCTGCTCAGTATCGCGATGGGTATGGCAGTTACCGAACAACCGGGGCCACACCGTGGCGTCGGCCAGTCGCTGCAGCCGTCCGCGCATCCCACCGCTGGCGACATGCTCGAAGTACCGCAGCTCCCCGCCCGGACGAAGCAGTGAGAACAGTTGACGCAGCACCGATTCCGGGTCGCCGATCGAGCAGAGCACCAGCGAGCACACCACCCCGTCGAACGGCTCAGCGGAGGTGAATTGCTCGACCGTCCTCTCGGTCACCACGACCGGCAGCGCGGCGCCGGTGGATGCGGCGCGCGCCCGCAGCGCCAGGCATGGTTCAGGCTCGACGGCGATCACCTCATCGACAGCAGGCGGGTAGTACGCGAAGTTGGTGCCGACGCCCGCGCCGACCTCGAGTACCCGACCGGACAGGCCGGCGACATTCTCTCGGCGCAGCGCGCGTGTTACCTCGGTTTCGTGTGCAGCGATGACGGGCCACAGGCGGGCGAAAAACGGGTTGTGCACCGAAGCCGGCGACGGCGGCGTCACAGGTGTGAATCCTTCGGCGGCTGACACGCCGTCAGCCAATCCACCACCTGTTGCGGTGCGGCATCCATCCCGACCTTTCCGAGCACCATCTGTCCGCAGAACACCGCGCAGAGCACGCGGTCAGCGAACGCCTCCGCCTCGCCGAACGGCAAGTACGGCTTGGTGATCAGCAACGCTGCCACCCCGTGCGCAGCACTCCAGAGCTGCAGTGCCACGGCGGTAGGGTCGTCAGGCGGGCAGCAGTCTTCATCGATCAACGCCTGCACCGTGGCGCACAGATGCTCGAAGGCTGAGCTGGCCAGCGCCGCGTCGACATCGCTTCCGGATCGCCACTCGCCCATGGTCGCGATGCGGTAGAGCTCCGGCGTCCCGATCGCGAAGCGCACGTAGGCCAAACCCTGTGCCCGCAACACGTCAACCATGGACTGCTGGCCGGCCGCCGCCCGCTGCATCTCATGGTCGAGTTTCGCGAAGTACTGTGCGCACACCGAATCCAGCAACGCCTCCTTGTCGGCGAAATGCAGATATATCGACGGCGGTGTGACACCGACGCGTTGAGCGACCGAGCGGATGGACACCGCTTTGGCGCTGCCCGTTTCCAGCAGCAAATCCGTCGCCGCGTTCAGAATCTCCTCGCGCAGCCGATCACCGCAACCGCGACGGGCACGCGGCCGCCGAAGGCTTTCCGTCGACACGTCAACCATCCGTCACCGACGCGGCAGCCCGTTGGTCCTCGGCGTCCACCGCAACCGTCGGGTGATCCTCGACCGGCTGACCTGGCTGCACCACGGTGCCGGACTCGCTGATACCGACTCGCTCGTGAAGCCACACCAAAGCCTTCGGCGCCCACCAATTCCACCGACCCAGCACATGCATGAAGGCAGGTACCAGGACCATTCGGACGAGGGTGGCGTCCGCCAACACGGCGAGCGTAAGACCGACGCCGAACATCCGCATGAACGACACCTGAGCGGCGGTCAATGCGGCGAACGAGATCGACATCACCAGCGCGGCGGCGGTGATCACCCGGCCGGTACGCGCCACCCCGAGCGCGACACAGTCGTCGTTGACAGCCCGTGCCTGAGCTGACGTCGACGCCGAGCGGGCCACTTTACTTTCCAGCCAGTACTCGCGAATCCTCGAAACGAGGAAAACCTCGTAATCCATCGAGAGCCCGAATGCGATGCAGAACAACAACACGGGCATGTTGGCTACCAGCGTCCCGCTGGGCGTTGTACCGAGCGCGTGCAGATGGCCGTCCTGGAAAATCCAGACCAGTGCGCCGAAAGCCGCCGTCAACGACAGCACGTTGAGTACCAGCGCTTTGAGCGGCAACACCACGCTGCCGGTCAGCAAGAAAAGCAGAGCCAACGTGATGACAGCGATGAGCCCCAGCACCAGCGGCAGCCGGTGAGTGATGGCGTCGACGCTGTCGCGGTTGATTTGGGCCAGTCCGGCCATCTCCACCGATCGTCCGCCGGGGCGGGGCACCTGGTGTAACCGGATGAGCTGTGCTCCCGATTCTTTCGAGAACAACGGCGCGGTGCTGGCGACGGTCAAAAACGCGCTGCCCTCAGCCAACCCGGTCGCTGCGGCCGGGGGGCCAACCCGGTTGCCGGCCACGAAGGTGCCAGTCGGGTCCGTCACCGCCGACACGTCGGGCACCCGTGACAGCTCAGCGGCGTAGCCATCCAGGTCGGCCGGGTTCAGGCCACGGGCGTCGGGGACGACGACAGGTACCGCGGTTGACGAGTCATCGTTGAAATCGGCACGAACCCGGTCACCGACCTGATGGCTGGAGGTCGTTCGCGGTAGCACCCGCTCGTCGGGGAATCCCCATCTGACGCTGAGGAACGGCAAGCCGAGCAGCATCAGGAGCGCGACGACAGACAAACCTATCGGCAGGGCCCGACGCATCACGAACTTCGTCGAGCGATACCAGAAGTGCTGTTCGATGGGTTTGCGCACCGGCTCGGGGCGACTCAGCAGCCGCCGTGCCAGCCGGCGCACATCCAAAGAGTCCAGCCGCGTGCCCATCAGCACAATGGCAGCCGGTGTCACCACCACGGCGGCCGCGGCCACGAAGGCCACGGTGGCCACACCGGCGTACGCGAACGACTTCAAGAAATACATCGGGAACAGCACCATCACCGCCATCGACAACGCGACGGTGGTCGCCGAGAAAATCACCGTGCGACCGGCGGTGGCCATGGTGCGAATCAGCGCCTCGTCGCGGGCGACGCCCTCTGCCAGCTCGTCACGGTAGCGGCTGATGATGAGCAGGGTGTAGTCGATCGCGAGGGCCAAGCCCATCGCAGTGGCCAGATTCAAGGCGTATGTCGACACGTCAGTGGAGAAGCTGATCAGGCGCAGCACCGACATCGATCCGACGATGGCGAAACCACCCAGACTCAACGGCAGTGCAGCGGCAAGCAGTCCACCGAACACCCAGACCAAGACGACGAAGCTGAGCGGAATCGCGATCGCTTCCATCAGCAGCAAGTCACGTTCGTTCTGGTGATTGATCTGGGCGTAGACCATCGACGTACCGCCGGCGCGGACACTGACCCCGTCCCGATCGTGCGCGAAATCTTTGGACAACGTCTCGGCGTATTTCTGGGCGTCGTTCTCACCGCCTTGGAGGTTGGCCAGTATCAACCCCGACTTGCCGTCCCGGCTCACCAGGTCGGCGGCCGCCTGCGCCGGCGACGTCCATGTCGAGGTCACGTTGAAAACGTGCGGTGAGCGTTTCAGCTGTTCGGTGATCTGGGTGCCGGCCGCACGGGCTTGTTCGCTCTGGACACCGGCGGGCGCAGTGACCAGCAGCAGCAGCTGCTGATCGCTTTGACCGAACTTGTCCGTCAGCAACGAGATCGCATGCGACGATTCCGAGGTTGGATCCTGAAACCCGCCCGGGGAAAGACTTTTCGCGACGGGAAGGCCGAACACCGCGGCGCCCACCAGCACCAGCACGGCAGCCCCGATGATGCGTCGCGGCGCGGCAATGGCGAGTCGAGCGATCGCCTGCAACATGTCCGGGGTTCCTCCCAACACCAAAAGGCGGTCTCGGCCCCCGGCGCCGCCGAACTTATCAACGGTAACTCAACGAGGTCAACATCGGTTTCCATCAAATCGGACGTCACATCCGAACTCCCGGAACGGAAGATGCGGTGGCGCCCTTCGATGTACACGACGGCTCAAATCCTCGCGTGGTTCACCCAAGGAGCCGGACCCTACCCGGCGGTAATATTGCCATCATTTTTTGAAAGGTGGCTCAAAGATTCCTTAATCGAGACCCATAGTGTCAGCTACATGTGGATTGACGACTCCAATGTGGATGTCATCAAGGCTGACTTCGAGGCGCTCTACCACGGCGATGTGCTGGTGGAAGGCGAGACCTCCGAGCAGCTCGATGACTGGCACCCGCTGCCTAACGCGAGCTGAACTGCCTGGGCCAACCGTCGACTGCGACGGTGGCCTCCTGGCCACCGAGGTGGCCTCGCCTCGATCACCCCTGAGTCGTATGCCTGTTGTGCACCGCATCGCCTTTGTCTCTCAACGGGGCGCCATCCGGATTGCACCGTCCAAGCGGATGACCTCGCCATTGATCATCGGGTTTTCGATGATGTGCACCGCCAGCGCACCGTACTCGTCCGGGCGGCCCAGCCGCGACGGGTGCGGCACTTGCTCACCGAGCGACTGGCGGGCCGGCTCCGGCAGGCCCGCCAACAGCGGTGTGTCGAATAGGCCCGGGGCGATCGTCACCACCCGGATGGCTTTGCCGGCAAGGTCGCGGGCGATGGGTAGGGTCATGCCCACGACACCGCCTTTAGACGCCGAGTAAGCTGCCTGACCGATCTGCCCGTCGAACGCCGCGACCGACGCGGTGTTGATGATCACCCCACGTTCTTCACCGATCAGCTCCGTTTTCGCGATCCGCTCAGCGCCCAGCCGCAGCACATTGAACGTGCCGACCAGGTTGACGTCGATGATCTTGCGGAATGCGTCGAGCGGGAAGACGCCTCCTTTGCCGAGGACCCGGATCGCATTGCCGGTGCCGGCACAGTTGACCACGATGCGCAGTGGGCCCAGCGAGTCCGCGAGATCCAGAGCGGCGGTGACGGCCTCTTCGTCGGTGACGTCAGCCGGCGCGAAACGAGCCCGCTCACCGAGCTCGCGGACCACGTCTTCGCCCCTGATGTCCAGCACCACCACCTGCGCCCCGGCGTCCAGCAGTCGCTTCGTAGTGGCCAGACCGAGGCCGGACGCACCGCCGGTGACCAGTGCAGCGGCGTCGTTGATCTGCAAGCGAATCCTCCTGAGGTCCGAACGGCACGCAACGGGTTACAGTCGGCTGGACTATAGCCAGTCGCTCAGAACCGCTTCGGTGTCGGCTCCCGGCTGGCCGGCAGGCCGCGGCTCGTCGGGCTCAGTCCGTGAGAACCGCGGCGCCGGCGACGGCTGCGGGCCGGTGGCGGTCCGGTAGAGGAGTTGCCGCTCGGCGACATGCGGCTCGGTCTCGACTTCGCCGAACGCCAGCACCGGCGTCACGCAGGCATCGGAGTCCGCGAACACCTTCGTCCAGTGATCGCGATCGTGGCGGGCGAACGCCTCGGTGAGCCGGGCCCGCAATTCGGGCCAGCGGGTGGTGTCGTTCTGCTTGGGGAGATCGGCGGCGTCCAAGCCGAGCCCGGTCAGCATGGCCGTGTAGAACTGCGGCTCGATGGCGCCGACAGCGACGTAGCGACCGTCGGCGCATTCGTAGGTGTCGTAGTACGGCGCGCCACCGTCGAGCATGTTGGTGCCGCGGACATCGGTCCACATCCCCATGCCCCGCATCGCCCACATCATCTGGATCAAGACACTGGACCCGTCGATCATCGCGGCGTCGACAACCTGGCCCTTGCCGGAGCTCTGGCGCTCCCATAGCGCGGCGAGGATCCCGACCAGTAAAAACATCGAGCCGCCGCCGAAATCGCCGACCAGGTTCAGGGGTGGCACCGGCCGTTCGTTGACCCGCCCGATGGCGTGCAAGATGCCGTTGAGCGAGATGTAGTTGATGTCATGCCCGGCTTGTTGGCTGCGCGGACCGCTCTGGCCCCATCCGGTCATACGGGCATAGATGAGGCGGTCGTTGACCTCTGCGCAGTCCTGCGGACCCAGCCCGAGCCGCTCGGTGACGCCGGGCCGGTAGCCCTCGATCAACACGTCAGCCTTCGCGACGAGCCGAAGGACGAGGTCCCGGCCTTGCTCCGACTTGAGGTCGGCGGTCACCAGACGCCGGTTGCGCAGCATCGCGTCGCGGGCGGCGCCGCTGGTGGCGCTGGGCCGTTCGATGCGAACGACGTCGGCACCCAGGTCGCCGAGGATCATCGCGGCGTGCGGGCCGGGACCGATGCCGGCCAGCTCGATGACACGTAGCCCTTTCAGCGGTCCCGCCATGATCAACGACCTCTCTGTCCGCACCCGTTTCCCGCCTGGTCTGGAATCTTCGCAGCCGCCCGCGGCGAGCCGTTATCCGGTGCGCGTTTTCCCCGGCGCGTGAACGGCAATCCGCGGACGAAGCGGTCGCGAATTACTCGCGGATCGAGTAGCGACAGATTGGAGGCGTGATGTCGACTCAACCGATTCGCTGTCTGGTCACCGGGGTCACCGGGTACATCGGCGGTCGTCTGGTCCCGCGACTACTGGACGCGGGTTATGAAGTGCGCGCGCTGGCACGCAACCCGGACAAGCTCGTCAACGTGCCGTGGCGTCAGCAGGTCGAAGTGGCGCGCGGCGATCTTGGCGATGTGAATTCTCTGATCGACGCCTTCGACGGCTGCGATGTCGTCTACTACCTCGTCCATTCGATGGGTGGGTCCAAGCATTTCGCCGCCGAGGAAGAGAGCGGCGCCCGCAATGTCGCAGCGGCGGCGCGCCGCAGCGGGGTGCGGCGGCTGGTGTACCTGAGCGGGCTGCATCCGCCGAACCGCAAACTCTCGCCGCACCTGGAGTCACGCAAAGCCGTGGGCGACATTCTCATCGGTTCTGGCGTCGAAACTGTCGTCCTGCAAGCCGGTGTGGTGATCGGCTCGGGATCGGCGTCGTTCGAGATGATCCGCCACCTCACCGATCGGTTGCCGGTGATGACCACTCCGAAATGGGTGCATAACACGATTCAGCCGATCGCGGTGCATGACGTGCTCTACTACCTGACGAAGGCCGCCACTGCCGCGGTGCCCGGCTCGGGCGCCTGGGACATCGGCGGCCCGGATGTCCTCGAATACGGGGACATGATGCAGGTCTACGCCGCCACCGCTCAATTGGGCAGGCGGTACCTGGTGGTGCTGCCTTTCCTGACGCCGACGATCGCGAGCCTTTGGGTGGGCAGCGTAACTCCCATCCCACCCGGCTTGGCCCGGCCTTTGATCGAATCGCTCGAATGCGATGCCGTCATGCGTGACCACAGCATCGACGCGATCATCCCGCCTCCGCCCGAGGGTCTCACCGGTTACCGGCGTGCGGTCGAACTGGCACTGGGCCGGGCGATGCGCGGCCTGACCGACGCCACCTGGGAATCCTTGACCGCAGTACCGGCTGAGCCGTTGCCGACAGATCCGGACTGGGCCGGCGAACGGATCTACACCGTCGAGCACACCGCGGACGCGGCGACCGATCCCGACCGAGTCCTGAAGGCAGCGGAGGAAGCCGTGCGACGCAGCGGTTGGAAGTCGTTCCCGCTGGCGCTGCGCCGGCGCCGTGGCAGCGAGCGGTGGAGCATCGAAGAATCCGAGCCGGGCACCGAGTTCCGGCTGCGCGCACAGGTACGGTCGCCGGGGCACGCCTGGCTGGAGATCGCGGTCAGCCGCAACGCGGACTCCGGGTGCACCTACCGGCAGCGGGCGATTTTCCTGCCGCATGGCATCGGCGGCAAGGCCTACTGGTTCGCACTGCGGCCGTTGCACTCTGCGGCGCTGCGTGCTCTGAGCCGGGAGGTCATCGCCTCAGGTTGACCGCTGCGGCTGCTCGCCGGCTCAGAGGCCGAAAATCGGCGGCAGCGCCAACACCACGACCAGGCTCCACACGAAGTGAGTCATCACCGGCGCCAGCACCCCGCCCGTCGCGCGGCGCTCCAAAGCGCACACCGTGCCCAAAATGACCGCGGCGAATCCGAGCATCCAGTTGCCGCTGGCCAAAGTCGCGCAGACATACACCAGAGTCGAGATGGCCAGCGGATGGTGTCGACCCAGCGCGGTGTACAGCGCTCCCCGATAAAACAGCTCCTCGGTGATGCTGCCGACCAATGCGATCGCCATGACAAGCCGCAACGGACCTTGGTCGGCGAACTGCAACACCCGGACGATCGCGTCGGAGACCGGTGGGATCTGTCTGACGATCAGACCGCCCAGCACGAACACCCCACCCAGAGCCAAGCCGATGCCGGTGCCGGTGATGACTGGGCGCTCGTTTCGTCCCCGCCAGCAGATACCGCCCAAATGGAGCGGCCCAGAAACGAGTGCTCCGACGCACCACACGGTGACCAGCGCGAAAGTCAGCCAGTAGAAGGCAGGGTTGCCTGGTTTGGTACTCAGCGAAAGACTCAGCAGCACTGCGCCGATCACCAGCACGATGCCGACGGTGATTCGGCGACGCAGCACCACGGTAGGCGATTCGTGATGCGACGCCGCAACGTTGGTGATGGCGCGCCTGATCTCGTCGACCGCGCTGGTGTGCAGCCGGGTGTACGGCGTGTCGGAGCGGGTGTGGGGCTCGGTCATCATTAAAGGCGCACTCTCGGGGTCAGATGAACCATCAGGTCCAGGCCGGTTCGCAACGCACCGGCGAGCGGGCCTGGCACTACGTCGACCAATCCTAGGGTGGGGCGTGCAATGGGGGGTGTGACGATCCCGAACAGCTTCTTGATGCGCAGCGCATCGCCACCGGCCCACGGCGGGTCGCTGTCAGCGAGGTGGTGCGGATCGACCAGCGCATTGACGCGCCGGGGCCGCGGGCTCGACAGCGCCAGCGCGATCGCGTCCTCGATGGACACCAGACCGCCGACCGGATCGGGAACCACGTCACGCAGCATTTTGGCGGAGGCGCGCATCGGGTGGTCCAGCGATCGCACCAGATCGGCGGCGAGTCCGTCGGGCACCGGTAGCGCAAGTGCGGTGACCAGCGAAGCAGCGGCGGTGCCGATCCCGCGTACCGGAACCCCCGTCTGCCAGGTGCCCGAGACCCGCGCATAGGTCTTGAGCAACTGCCGGTACGACGTCGTCTGTGGACCGGCGATGTCGTAGGTGCCGGCGGGCACCAACTCGGCGTCGGCGGCCGCGACCAGGTAGTGCAGCACATCCCGAATCGAGATCGGGTCGAGCGGGTTTTCCATCCACGGAGTGACCGGTATCAGCGGGAACCGGTCCCCGACGTAGCGCAGCATCTCGAAGGACGTCGATCCTGCCCCGAGGATGATCGCCGCCCCCAACCACACCACTTCCGGGCCGCCCTCGACCTGTAGGGCGTCGCCGACTTCTGCCCGGCTGGCCAGGTGTTCAGACAGGCTGTCGTCATCCGGCACAAAGCCCCCGAGATAGACGATGCGCTTCACCCCGGCGTCTTTGGCGGCCGTCGCGACGTTGGCCGCGGCCCGCCTGTCGGCGACCCGAAAGCCGGGCTGGCCTATTGCGTGTACCAGGTAATACACGACGTCGACGGGGCTGCCGACAGCGAACGCCGTCCTGGCTGATTCGGGGTCGTTCGCGTTCAGCACTACTCCGCTGACGTCGTCCACCCAGCCGAAGCGGCCGAGACGCTCGGGATCGCGGCTGGCAGCCAAGACTTCGTGCCCGTCAGCAAGCAGTGTCGCGACCAGGCGAGAGCCGATGTAGCCGGTGGCGCCGGTGACCAAAATCCGCACGCCTTCCAACCTAGCGGAGGTGACGATGCGGCCCTCGGGGCCGAAGAGGAGCGCCTGGCAGTGATTAAGGCGGATCGGCGTTGAACTGCCGCGGTGGCGACACCGTAGTAGCCGGCATGGGGATTGAATCCGTGGTGCTGCGGCACGGCAATGGAATACCGACGGGCACGATGACGCGAGCACCTGCGGTGGCAGGAATGGCTGTCGAGTTTCCGGCGCATCAACACAGCCAGGACGAGCTGACGGAGATGCTGGCCGGCATCGCCGGCCTGAAGATCGAGCGTTTCGCGGACAAGAGCGGCGTTTCCACGCGTCAGCTTGCGCTCCCGCTGTCGCGTTACGGGGAGCTGAACGGCTTCACCCAGGCCAACGACGCCTATCTCGACATCGCGCTCGAACTCAGCGAGCGCACTTTGCTCTCAGCCCTGGACGAAGCCAAGATCCGACCCTCGGATGTCGATGCCGTTTTTTCGACGACGGTCACCGGGCTTGCGGTGCCGTCCGTGGAGGCGCGGCTGATATCCCGTATCGGACTGCGCCAAGACGTCAAACGGGTGCCGCTGTTCGGGCTGGGCTGCGTCGCCGGTGCCGCCGGTATGGCGCGGGTATACGACTACCTGCAGGCTTACCCCGACCAGGTGGCGGCATTGTTGGCAATCGAATTGTGCTCGTTGACTTTTCAGCGCGAGGATTCATCGATAGCGAACCTTGTCGCGGCAAGTCTGTTCGGTGACGGCGCGGCCGCGGTGATCGTGACGGGAGCGGACCGAACGCCAAGGGGACCGAAGGTGCTGGCCACCCGCAGCCGAACCTATCCTGACACCGAAGATGTTCTGGGCTGGAAGATCGGCAGCGAAGGTTTCCGTATCGTGTTGTCCGTCGAAGTCGCCACGGTGGTCGAGAAATACCTTGGCGACGATGTACGGAACTTTCTTGCCGACCACGGAATGACGACGGCGGACGTGTCGACGTGGGTGTTACACGCCGCCGGCCCAAAGGTGATCGATGCGGTGGAAAGTGCACTGGACCTACCTCCCACCGCGCTTGATCGGACCCGAAAATCGTTGCGAGACAATGGCAATCTGTCATCGGTGTCGGTCCTCGACATCCTCCGTACCACGATGGCGGACCCGCCGCCGCCGGGATCAACCGGGCTCATGATCGCCATGGGGCCGGGCTTTTCCTCTGAACTGGTTCTGCTCGGCTGGTAGTCCGTGTACTACTTGCTGCTGTTGGCTGTCGGCCTGGAACGGGTCGCCGAATTGCTGATCGCCAGAGGCAACGCCCGATGGGCCTTGGCCCACGGCGGCAAGGAATTCGGTCGCAACCACTACCCGGTGATGGTGGCCTTGCACACGGCGCTGCTCGCCGGCTGCGCGGGCGAAGTCTGGGCACTGCACCGGCCCTTCATCGCCTGGCTCGGCTGGCCGATGCTTGCGCTGGCGGGGCTCAGCCAGGCCCTGCGCTGGTGGTGTATCGCCACCTTGGGCCGTCGTTGGAACACGCGTGTGATCGTGGTGCCCGATGCAGCGTTGGTGAAACGCGGCCCCTACCGGTGGCTGCACCACCCCAACTACGTCGCCGTTGTCGCCGAGGGATTCGCGCTTCCGCTGGTGCACGGAGCTTGGCTGACCGCGGTGGGTTTCACCGTGGCTAATGCACTGCTGCTCTGGCTGCGGATCACGGTGGAGAATTCGGCGCTGGGCTACACATGAGCACCTACGACACCGACCTGCTGGTGGTCGGCGGCGGACCGGGCGGTCTGGCCACCGCCATCCACGCCCGCCGACACGGATTGTCAGTCATCGTGGCCGAGCCGCGAGACACTCCCATCGACAAAGCCTGCGGCGAGGGCCTGATGCCCGGTGGCCTGGCGGAGCTGCGCGACCTGGGAGTGGACCCGCCCGGTCTGCCGTTTCACGGCATCGCCTACCTGCGCGACCAGCGCTGCGCACAGGCTCGGTTTCGCACCGGCCCCGGCCGCGGCGTGCGGCGCACCACCTTGCACGCCGCGATGGCGGCACACGCCGAACACCACAACGTCGAATGGCTTCGCAGCCGAATCAGCACCGTTGACCGGGATTCCGATGGCGTCACCGCCGGCGGAGTCCGGGCCAAGTGGCTGGTGGCTGCCGATGGCCTGCACTCTGCCGTACGGCGTGCGGTCGGCATCAACGCCGTCGCCGGGACGCCGCGGCGTTACGGCGTGCGCCGGCATTACCAGATACCGGCGTGGTCGGAGTTCGTGGAAGTGCACTGGTCGCGCTGGGGCGAGGCCTATGTCACCCCGGTCGAACCCGATTTGGTCGGCGTAGCGATTCTGTCGCGCCAAGCTCCGACGCTCGCCTGGTTCCCGCAGCTGGCGCACCGTCTGCAGGGCGCCAGTCGCGGACGGGCGCGCGGCTGCGGCCCGCTGCGGCAAGTGGTTTCACGACGCGTTGACGGGCGGGTGCTGCTCGTCGGTGATGCCGCCGGATACGAGGACGCGCTGACCGGCGAAGGCGTCGGCCTGGCCCTCAAACAAGCCCGCGCCGCGGTGGCCGCGATCATCGACAACGCGCCGTCGTCTTACGAACGGGCCTGGCATCGCATCACCCGCCCTCATCGGCTGCTCACCCGCACACTGATTTTGTCCACCATGCCGCCGGTGAACCGTCGCGCCATCGTGCCGGCCTGCACGCTGCTGCCCGGTGTTTTCGAAGAGGCGGTGCACACGCTGGCGCACTGACCCCGACGCGGAAGAAATGCCGCGACGCAGCCCCTTGGATACGATGGCAGGATGCGTCCGCTGTGGTCCGGGTCGCAGACAACGGTGTCCGACCCCATGGCCGCGCCCCACGTTGCGTCGGTGGCTGTCGAATTTCCGCCGTACCGCCATGAGCAGGACGAGACCATAACGGCGTTGGTCGAAGCTGCGGGACCGGAATTTCGGCGATTCGCGTCCAGCAGCGGCGTGGCGGCCCGCCACCATGCGTTGCCGCTGCACCGGTACACCGAACTCGCCGGCTTTACCGACGCGAACGACGCCTTCATCGACGTCGGGCTCGAACTCGGCGAACAAGCGCTGCGGTCGGCCTTGGATGAAGCGGGCATCGCGCCGTCCGAGATCGACATCATTTTCTCGACGACGGTCACCGGGGTGGCGGTACCGACGCTGGAAGCGCAATTGGCCAATCGCGTCGGTTTGCGTCCAGATGTGAAGCGGGTCCCGATGTTCGGCCTGGGCTGTGTGGCGGGCGCCGCCGGAATAGCGCGCATGCACGACTATCTGCGGGGCTTCCCCGACCAGGTGGCCGCTCTGGTGGCCGTCGAATTATGCACACTGACCGTCCAGCGCGACGACCGATCGGTGGCGAACCTCATCGCGACCGCCCTTTTCGGTGACGGGGCGGCCGCCGTCATAGCGACAGGAGCGCATCGTGCGGCTGGCGGGCCGAAGGTACTGGCCACCCGCAGCCGGCTCTACCCCGACAGCCAAGACGTGATGGGGTGGGATATCGGCAGCGACGGATTCCGGATCAAGTTGTCCGTCGATGTGGTGACGATGGCCGAGAAGTACCTGGGTGAGGACGTCGAAAAGTTTCTGGCCGCTCACGATTTGTCCGCTGCCGACATCTCGACCTGGGTATGCCATCCGGGCGGCCCCAAGGTCATCGAAGCGGTCGAAGATGTGCTGAGCCTTCCCGCCGGCGCCCTCGATCGCAGCCGAGAATCGCTGCGAGAGAACGGCAATCTGTCCTCGGTGTCGGTGCTGGATGTGCTGCGTGCCACGATGGCCGATGCGCCGCCGGCAGATTCGACCGGGTTGATGATCGCGATGGGACCCGGGTTCTGCTCAGAGCTCGTGCTGCTCGGCTGGTAGGAAAGGTTGGCTCAGCGCGCCTTCCAGACCGGCTGACGCTTCTGGGCGAACGCCGACGGGCCTTCTTTGGCGTCCTCGGATCGCAGCAGCGTGCGGAATTCGCGTTCGATGCGGATCCAGCCCACTTCCTCGTCGGTGATGACGCCGTCGTCGACACCGTAGGCGACCCGTTTACTGGCTTGCACCGACAACGGCGCATTCACCGTCACCCGCTCGGCCAGCGCCAGAGCGGCCGCCAACACCGTCCCGTTCGCCACGACCTGATTGACCAGGCCCCAGCGGGCCGCCTCGCTTGCGCTGATCGGTTCCCCGGTGAGCAGCATCTCCAGCGCCACCTTGCGCGGCAACTGCTCGACGATCCGGAACACCCCGCCGGCAGCGGCGATCAGGCCGACCTTCACCTCCGGCAGGCCGAACTTGGCTCGCTCCTCGGCCACCACCAGGTCACTGGCCAGTGCCAACTCGGTGCCGCCGCCCAGGGCGGTGCCGTTGACCGCGGCGATGGTGGGCTTGTCGATGAAATGGTGCACGTAACCGGCGAAGCCCCACTCACCGTGGTCGGGATGGTAAAGATTCTCCCGGCGCGCGACCGCCTTGAGATCGGCTCCGGCGCAGAAGGATTTGTCACCGGCACCGGTGATCACCACTGCCCGTATATCGGGATCGTGTTGCGCCTGCTCGAGCGCGTCGCCGACGGCAATGCTGACCGCACCGTTGACCGCGTTGCGGGCTTCCGGCCGATTGATGGTGATCACCATGACGTTGCCGCGACGCTCACTGACAGCGCCGGGTTGGCTGCGCTTCGGTGTGAGCAGCCGTATCGGTCACAACAATTCCAGTATCGTCGCGTTGGACTGACCGCCGCCTTCGCACATAGTCTGGAGGCCGTAGCGAATTCCCTTGTCCCGCATGTGGTACAGCAGTGTCGTCATCAGTCGCGCTCCGGAACCGCCCAGGGGGTGGCCCAACGCGATCGCGCCGCCGTTGGGGTTGAGCTTCTTCTCGTCAGCGCCGATATCTTTCAGCCAGGCCAGCGGTACCGGCGCGAACGCCTCGTTGACCTCATAGGCCCCGATCTCGTCGATGCTCAAACCGGAACGCTTGAGCACCTTCTGGGTCGCCGGTATGGGCGCGGTCAACATGATCACCGGGTTCGCACCGGCCAGCGCCACGGTGTGCACCTTCGCGATCGGTTTGAGACCCAGAGATTGCGCCTTTTGCGCCGACATGAACAGCAGAGCGGCCGAGCCGTCGGAGATCTGGCTCGAATTTCCGGCGTGGATGACGCCGTTCTCTTTGAACGCCGGTTTCAGTTGGGCCATCTTCTCCATCGGCGTACCCCTGCGGATGCCTTCGTCCTTGAGTACCGGGTTCCCGTCCTGGTCTTTGATGGCGACGATCTGGTCGTCGAAAGCGCCGGAATCTTGCGCAGCAGCGGCTTTTTCGTGTGAGCCGAGCGAGAACTCGTCCAGTGTGGTGCGGTCCAACCCCCACTGCTCGGCGATCATCTCCGCGCCGATGCCCTGATTGGGAATGGCGCCGTCATATCGGGTCATGAAGGCATCCGGGAACGGGCGGCCACCGCTGGCGAGCGAGGAGCCCATCGGTACCCGCGACATCGACTCGACACCGCCGGCGACGACGGCCTCGTAATGACCGGCGACCACACCGGCGGCGGCGAAGTGCACCGACTGCTGACTGGAGCCGCACTGGCGGTCGACGGTGACGCCTGGGACGGTCTCGGGCCAGCCGGCGGTCAACAACGAGGTGCGAGCGATGTCCAGGGCCTGCTCACCGGCCTGCATGACACAACCCCAGATGACGTCCTCGATGACTTCGGGATCGACGCCGGCCCGCTGCACCAGGCCGTTGAGTACCTGAGCCGACAGCTCGGCCGGGTGCACTCCGGACAGGCCGCCGTTGCGCTTGCCGATCGGTGACCGCACCGCTTCCACGATGACTGCTTCAGCCATGGCGTCTCTCCTTCTCGAATCTCTCGGTCATCACTGGCTTCGATTGTTGATCAGCACGCTCTTGGCGTGGTGGGCGGGGTGTCACGGTCGCGGCGTGCGCTTAATCGTCGGCGGCAGCACTACCGGTTACGGGTACCCACACCCGGGTGTGCTCGGAACGCCCACGAAGTACCGTCTCCCCGTGCGAGGTCCAGTAGCCCGCACTCAGCCTCGTCGGCGCGCTCTAAGGCGACCGCAGAACACACAACCCGTGCCGCGACCGTTTTGGCGAAATCGGCCAGTCGGGCTGCCTCGTTGACGACGTCACCGATCACCGTGTATTCGTAGCGGTTTTCGGCACCAATGTTTCCGGCGAAGACCGGACCGGCGGAGACGCCGATCCCGAAGTCGACCAGTGGCAGCCGGGAAAGGTGACTGCGCAACGTGCGCGCCGTTGCCAACGCCGCCGACGCTGGTTGCGGGACGGGTAAGGGCACCCCGAAGACAGCCAGTGCGGCATCACCTTGAAATTTGTTGATCGAGCCTTGGCGCTCGTCCACAGCGCTGACGACGGTATCGAAGAATTCGTTCAGTATCTCGGCGACTTCTTGCGGCGGGCGGTTCGCCGCCAACTTCGTCGAGCCCACCAAGTCGATGAAAAGGATCGCCGCCACTCGCACTTCTCCGGATAACGATGCACCGTCTTCGAGGGCACGGCGGGCTACGTCTGCGCCGACGTGCCTACCGAACAGATCCCGTAGCCGGTCGCGCTCGCTGAGCCCGGTGATCATTCGGTTGAACCCGTTCTGTAGCCGCCCGATTTCCGAGCGCTCGTATACGCCGACCGAGGTGCCGATGTGGCCCTGTTCCACTTCGGCCATCGCGTCGACGACCTCTCGAATGGGGTCTGAGATCGAGCGCGAAGTGAGGATCATCGCCGGCAGCCCAAGAAGCACTGCGGCCAGCGACACCACGATGACCGCGGTGTCCACGGACGCGGTTCTCTGTATGAGCCATCCGTGCGAACGAACGAAAATGAGCGCGAGGATGGCCGCGCACGGCAGCGCGCTGCAGACCAACCACATCGTCACCAGCCGGGCGAGTACGCCAGGTGCCGTGACACCTTCGTCAGAGCCCTGCGCGGCGGCGAGCAAGATTGGGCGGAGCGGACGCTGAGTGAGCAGCAAACTGATGCTTGCCGCCGCGGCGCTACCGAAAACCACAGCTAAGAGCGTCGGGACCGCAATGGCCAGTCCCCAACTGAAGTTGAGCACTATGAAGGCGACGCCGCTTACCGCCCACGTCGCGGACAGGATCAGCGACTGACGCGTGACGAGTCTCATCGCCGTGTGACGTTGCTGCGAGTTGGGCCTGCGCCCCACCGCGAACCACTGCAGCGCCGGCCGCAGATTCACCAGGCCGCCCACCGCGACGGCGACGCTTCCCAGCAGCACCAGCGCCGCGACCACTATCACGTTTCTCAGACCAAAGAAGGCCTGCGGCGCGGCCGCCGTGTGGCCGATCGGGATGACGATGGCGGCGGCGTCGGTGACTGCGAGCAGGTAGGCGCCCGCAAGCCCCGCCGCGTACCGAAAAGCCAGCCTGCGTGCAGACCTTAGGTGCCGTGATGTGCTCGACGTCGCCGTGCTGCCCGCTGGGCCGGTGTCACGCCACCGCGGCTTGGTCACGTGAACAAGGTAGCGAAGCCGGGAGCACGTCAAGGTAGCGTCGCCGCCATGGCACGCATCGCCGTCATCGGTGGCCACGGCAAAGTGGCGTTGCAGCTGGCCCGGATCTTGACCGAGCGGGACGAGGAGGTGACGTCGGTCTTCCGCAATCCCGACCACAGCGAGGACGTGGTCGCCACTGGCGCGCGTCCCGTCGTCGCCGATATCGAGGCACTGGACACCGACGCACTCGCCGAGCTGCTGAGCGGGCACGACGCGGTGGTGTTTACCGCCGGCGCCGGGGGTGGTGACCCGGCGCGCACCTACGCCGTTGACCGCGACGCCGCGATCCGGGTCATCGATGCCGCCGCGAAGACCGGCGCCCGCCGGTTCGTCATGGTGTCCTACTTCGGCGCCGGTCCCGAGCACGGTGTGTCGCACGATAATTCGTTTTTCGCCTATGCCGAGGCGAAGGCGGCCGCGGATGCGCACCTTCGCAGCAGCGGCCTGGCTTGGACGGTGTTGGGCCCGGGCCGACTCACCCTCGAACCGCCGACTGGCCGCATCGCCGTGGGCGCGGCGGCGCGTGACGGTGAGGTTCCGCGAGCGGATGTCGCGCTGGTGGCGGCTGCGGTATTGGCCGACGACTCGACCATCGGCCGCACTATCGACTTCAACAGCGGTGATCTCCCGATTGCCGAGGCGCTGGCGGCGCATGACTGACCGCGGGTAGCCTCTGCTGCGCAGCTGGTCTGCCGATGCCGCAGGGCGTCGGCATCGAGCGCGGCATGTCGACCATGCTTCGCGAGAGGGAACCCGGTGAGAATCCGGGACTGTCCCGCAGCGGTATGCAGGAACGACCGCCGTCATCAGCACTGGGCGCACCCGCACCCGGGAAGCTGCAATTTTTCAAGGCCAGCAGGAGCACCACACGTGCGAGCCTGCGAGTCCGAAGACCTGCCGGTTGTGCCGGGCGCGCCGCGCCTGGCGGCTCATCGCCTCGTGGAATGGGCGTTTGGCCGTAACGGTTGTAGTGCCACAGTGCACTGCGACCGGATCGGCTGCGCGTCCGTCGGCGGTGACCACCACCTCGATTGAAGGACGATTTCGTGACCGCTCAACCATTCACCGCCACCATCACCGGATGTCCGCGCATCGGCCCGCGCCGAGAACTCAAGCGCGCCATCGAGGGCTACTGGGCCGGCCGGACCAGCCGATCCGAGCTGGAGACCGTGGCCGCGACTCTGCGCCGGGACACCTGGTCACAGTTGACGGCGGCCGGACTGGATTCGATACCGGTGAACACCTTCTCCTACTACGACCAGATGCTCGACACCGCGGTGCTGCTCGGCGCGCTACCCGACCGGGTGCACCGCGTCGCCGACGATCTGGACCGGTATTTCGCAGCCGCCCGCGGCACCGGCGATATCACCCCGCTGGAGATGACCAAGTGGTTCGACACCAACTACCACTACATCGTCCCCGAGATCGGGCCGGAAACCACCTTCAGCCTGCATCCGGACAAGGTGCTCAGTGAACTGAAAGAGGCTCAACAGCAGGGTGTCCCGGCCCGCCCGGTCATCATCGGTCCGCTGACTTTCCTGCTCCTGAGCAAGGCGGTCGGCGGTGGTGGTGCGCCGATCGAGCGGGTCGACGAAGTGATCCCGCTCTATGCCGATCTGCTCGGCCTGCTCGCGGACAATGGCGCCGACTGGATGCAGTTCGACGAGCCGGTGCTGGTCACCGACATGCACGCCGATGCCCCTGCGCTCGCCGAGCGGGTGTACACCGCCTTGGGCAACGTGGCGAACCGGCCCGCTATCGCCGTCGTGACCTACTTCGGCGACGCCGGCGCTGCGCTGCCCGCACTGGCGCGCACCCCGGTCGAGGCCATCGGCGTGGACCTGGTACGCGGCTCGCAGACCTCGATCGCCTCGACTCCCGAACTGACCGGCAAGGTCTTGGTGGCCGGCATCGTCAACGGACGCAACGTCTGGCGTACGGACCTCGAGTCGGCGCTGAGCCGGCTGGCCAGCCTACTCGGAAGCGTGGCGGCGATCGCTGTGTCCACGTCGTGCTCGACGCTGCATGTGCCGTACTCGCTCGAGCCGGAGACCGAACTGGACGACGTTCTGCGCAGTTGGCTGGCGTTCGGCGCGGAGAAAGTCGGGGAAGTCGCCGTTCTCGCACGGGCACTGCGGGACGGCCGCGACGCCGTCGCCGACGAGGTTGCGGCGTCCAACGCGGCGGCGCAGTCTCGGCGCTCAGACCCTCGGCTGCACAACGACGACGTCCGCGCGCGCATCGACTCGATCACCACTCTGGCACCGAGCGCGGACCGTCGGCGAAACGCCGCCAGGAACAGAACGCCAAGCTGCAGCTGCCGCCGCTGCCGACCACGACGATCGGCTCCTATCCGCAAACCTCGGTGATTCGCAAGGCGCGTGCGGCGTTTCGGTCCGGGGAGATCGACCGGCAAGAATACGAACGGCGGATGAAAGCCGAGATCGCCGACGTCGTCACCTTGCAGGAAAAACTCGGTCTCGACGTGCTGGTGCACGGCGAGCCGGAGCGCAACGACATGGTGCAGTACTTCGCCGAGCAGCTCGAGGGCTTCTTCGCCACCCAGAACGGCTGGGTGCAGTCCTACGGCACCCGCTGTGTGCGCCCGCCGATCCTCTACGGCGACGTGTCGCGGACCCAGCCGATGACCGTGGACTGGGTCAGCTACGCGCAGTCGTTGACCGACAAGCCGGTCAAAGGCATGCTCACCGGCCCAGTGACGATTCTGGCTTGGTCCTTCGTCCGGGACGACCAGCCGCTGGCCCACACGGCGAATCAGGTCGCATTGGCGATCCGCGACGAGACAGTGGACCTGCAGTCGGCCGGCATCGCGATCATCCAGGTGGACGAGCCGGCGTTGCGTGAACTGCTGCCGCTGCGCGACGCCGACAAGCCCGCCTACCTGGCGTGGGCGGTAGGGGCGTTTCGGCTGGCGACTTCGGGAGTGTCGGACTCGACCCAGATCCACACTCATCTGTGCTACTCGGAGTTCGGCGAGGTGATCGGCGCCATCGCCGACCTGGACGCCGACGTCACCTCCCTCGAGGCGGCCCGCTCGCACATGGAGGTCCTCGACGACCTGAACGCGGTCGGCTTCGTCAACAGCGTCGGCCCGGGTGTCTATGACATTCACTCGCCGCGGGTGCCGAGCACCGACGAGATCGCCGAGTCGCTGCGCGCCGCGTTGAATGCCGTTCCGGCTGAACGCTTGTGGGTCAATCCGGACTGTGGTTTGAAAACCCGTAATCCCGATGAAGTCAGCGCGTCGCTGGGTAACCTGGTCGCCGCGGCGCGAGCGGTTCGAGCCGAAGAGTAAGTCACCCGGCACGCCGCGCGTCACGCTGGCGTGACGGTCGACGCTCCCCGTCACGCTGGCGTGACGCTCGCGGGGTGTTCAGCACGTGCACCGGCACGTCGTCGTCCCATGGCTGACGAGTCACCATGTCGGCCACCCGGACGTAACCGCGCTCGAATTCGCCGGTGGCGGCGTCCACCAGGCGGTACTGCTGCGTCTGGCGGTGAATGGGTTGCGCGTCGAGCATCACGATGCGCACCTCACCGGGCTCGAAGTGGCAGCGTTTCTGCAGCGCCTCGACCAACTGCTCGTTGCTGAAGTGGCCGTCGCCGAAGTTCCACCCGATGGCGGTGCTGGTGATCCGTTCCCCGTCGGTCAGCACGTAGTCATCCTCGTTCTGACCGGCCATGGCGCGATGGGCCAACGTGAACAGCGCCCGGCCGTGAGTGTTGAAGGCGCGGAACGCATATCCCATGAACATCGGGATCTGCGCGGCTTCCTTGCTGCCGTAGAACTTTTCCAGCTGGGCCGCCGGCATGCTGGCGATCGCCACGACACCGCTGCCGATCTTGCGGTCGGCGGAGGGCTTGATGCACCACAGCGTGGTGTCCCAGTTGCCCGCGTAGTAACGCATGCCCGGCAAAAAGGATACCTTGCGCGGGAACAGGTTTCCCAACATTACCGTTCCGGCGACGACGGCGAACAGCGCTATCGGCAGTGGCGTCGTGAGGGCGCGGAGCCCGGCCGAGGCATGCCCCACGAACAGCGCCAGCACGCTGAACATCATGAACACGTTCCACTCCAGCGGCACTCCCATCGGAATCGACGACAGAATGCCGAAGTGGAAGCACACCATGACGAATGCGGCGATCGCCGTGGGCCAGCCGCCATGGCTGAAGAACAACACCAGAGGCACCAGACCTTCGATCGCCGTGCTGAAATGCGCCAGCCAGCGTGACCGCCGGCCCGGTCGCAAGTCGTCGGGAAAATGTTCGAAGAACTTGCGTTTGATGGATCGCGGCCGAAACACCGGGTTGTTGCTCATCATCGTCGAGATGACGAACGGGAAGTGCTTGTTGAGTTTCGACGTCGCCGCTCCCAGCCAGATCACCAGGCAGACCAGTTTGGCGCCGAGGATCAGATCCGCGCCGTAGCCGGCGAACAAGA
The DNA here is from genome assembly GCA_963767765.1 of uncultured Actinomycetota bacterium. Lineage (GTDB taxonomy): Bacteria > Actinomycetota > Actinomycetes > Mycobacteriales > Mycobacteriaceae > Mycobacterium. The sequence continues at coordinate 22,621 of CAVYEX010000002.1, forward strand.
ACGCGACGGTGAACGATGCGTACACCTCACCCCGGGCGGCTAGGAAGATGACTTTGTCGCGCAAGCCCAGCACCGCCAGCACGCCCAGCACCGCCCAGATCTGCCAGGACGGCAGCACTCCGACCGTCGTCCCTAATGCCGGCATCGGCCCGGCGCCGTCGGAGAAAACAGCCACCACCAGCAGCACCAGCAGCGCGGCGTACAGCAGTGCGTCGATCGGGGTGCGCTCGTCACCCCTGGTGAGAGGAATGCGGTTCGGCCAGGGCGGCAACCGGATGGTTCCCGGCCGCAGCCAGTACAAAATCGAGCCCATCGGCGGGAAGAACCTGTTGTTCAGCGGGCCGAAGCCACACCCGAGGCCGACCACCTCGAACAGCATGGTGTAGAGCACAACCTTCTCGAACACGATCGGCTCGGCGTACCAGTGCCCGACGTTGGTGAAGCCGTCTATGCCGGTGGTGGTAAGGGCGAGCAGCCATCCGGCGAGGATGTAGAGACCGATCTTGACGACGTAGAACAGGTGCAGCAGCACCGGTGTGCCGAAGCCGACCTCGGCCCAATGTCGCGCCATCGGGATGATCTTTTCGGCGCGGGTGCCCTTGCTCCACTGCTCGAAGTCGATCTGCGGAGTCTCCTGCTTGAGGAATCCCATGGCCGACAGATTAGAACGTGTTCTAGCCCGCGTGATCGGGTTCGCGGCATTCCTGCTCTCCTTGACTACTACGTGTCGTAGTAGTAGAACGGAGGCCAGCCGGCGCACACCGTTGTCCGCCCGCAGTCCAAGGATGGTGATCCGCGATGACCGATCACAGCCAGCAACCCGCACGCCCGTTTCTCAATTGGGCCACAACCGCATTCGTCGTCGGCTTCAGCATTCACGCGATGGATCACCTGCGCCGTGGCATGTCGGCATCACCGCCGTTCATCATGGCCGGCGGTTATGTGCAGAGTGTGCTGGTGACCGCCGCGGCGGTCATGGTGCTGACGCGTCGCGCCCGAGCCGCGCAGGCGGCAATCCTGGTCGGCTTCGGCAGCGCGGCGGTGTTCAGCTACGCGCACCTGCTGCCGACCTTCTTGCCCGGGTATCAGGACAGTTTCGTCTCGCCGCCGCACATCAACGTCACCTGGTTTTCCTGGCTGTCGGCGGTCGCCGAGATTGGCACCGGTCTTCTATTCGGGTTCGCCGGCCTCGAGGCGGTGAACAATCGACTCATGGCCGGCACCCTGTTCTTCGACGGCGCCTGCGGGATGTGCACGCGCTCGCACGAACTGCTCCTGAAACTCAATCGGTCCGGTGAGCTGCGCACCGAAGCGCTGCAGAGCCCGGACGCCGCCGAACGGCTCGGCATCGATCCGACTCGTCTACTGGACTCGGTGCGCTGGCTGGACTCGTCAGGTGCGGTGTATTCCGGTGCCGAGGCGGCCAACGCCGCGCTGTCCAGCGCCATTGGTACCTCGTTGCCGCTGCGGCTGTACCGGCTTCCCGGGTTGCGGTCGGTCGAGGACGCCGTCTACCGCTGGGTGGCCGCGAACCGCTACCGCTTTCCAGGCACGACGCCCTATTGCCAATCGCATCCCGCAGCTTGCTGAGTCTTGACCGGTCCGGCATCGTTGGCTGCTGACTTGGCAGCGGTGGGGCCGTTTTTCGCTATCGAGCTGCACTACCGGCTGAGCACGCGGGTGATGTGGGGCAACGTCGGGTCAGCAGCGAACAGCGCCGCCCGGCTGGTTTCGGCCGCACGGCCCGACGTGACGGCCTTGGCCTATGCCGCGGTCAACCGCGTCCTCGCGGACCGCCGTATCGACGCCGGCGTCCTGGACGCCGGCCCCGGCTACCGGCGCCGCAGCTGCTGTCTGATCTACCGGGTGGCCGACGACCGCAGCGCGGTGTGCGGTGACTGCGTCCTGGGCTGATTCGGCCGCCCCCGGTCAGGTCAGGACGACCAGCAGGTCGCCGCCTTCGACCTGCGTGGTGGTCGATACGACGACCCGCTCGATGGTGCCGGCCCGCGGCGCGGTGATCGCGGCTTCCATCTTCATGGCTTCGATGGTCGCGACGGTCTGGCCGGCCTCGACGGTGTCACCGGCGGTAACGGTGACCGCGACGACCCCGGCGAACGGCGCGGCAATATGCCCGGAGTTAGCACGATCGGCCTTCTCGGCGGTGGGAATGTCGGCGGCGATATTGCGGTCGCGAACCAGCACCGGACGCAACTGGCCGTTGAGAATGCACATGACGGTGCGCATGCCCCGCTCGTCGGCATCGGAGATGGCCTCCAACCCGATGAGCAGTTCGACACCCTTCTCCAGCTGCACCCGGTGTTCATCACCGTGGCGCAAGCCGTAGAAGAACTGATTGGCGCTCAACCGGGAGGTGTCCCCGAATTCCTCGCGGTGCGTGAGGTATTCCTCTGTTGGTCCGGGGAACAACAGCCGGTTGAGCGCCGCCTGGCGTGTCACACCAGGGGCGGCCAGCGCGGCCTCGTCGTCGGCGCTCAACTGTTGTTCGGGCTTGCCGGGACGGCGGCCCTCGAGTGCTTTGCTGCGGAACGGTTCTGGCCAGCCGCCCGGCGGATCACCGAGCTCGCCGCGCAAAAAGCCGATCACCGAATCGGGAATGTCGTAGCGAGATGGGTCGACGGCGAACTCGTCGGCGGAGACACCCGCGCCGACCAGCGCCAGCGCGAGATCACCGACCACCTTGCTCGACGGCGTCACCTTTACGAGCCGGCCCAGAATCCGATCCGCCGCAGCGTAATTGACTTCGATCTCCTCGAACCGATCCCCCAGCCCCAGCGCGATCGCCTGCTGACGCAGATTGGACAGTTGCCCACCGGGAATTTCGTGGGTGTAAACCCGTCCGGTGGGAGCGGGCAGCCCGCTTTCGAACGGCCGGTACACCTTGCGCAGCGCCTCCCAGTACGGCTCCAAATCGCAGACGGCCGAGAGGGATAGGCCCGTGTCGTGCTCGGTGTGGGCGGCGGCGGCGACGATCGAACTCAGGGCGGGCTGACTGGTGGTGCCCGCCATCGGCGCCGCGGCGCCGTCGACGGCGTCCGCACCGGCGTGCCAGGCGGCCACGTAGGTAGCCAGCTGGCCGCCCGGTGTGTCGTGGGTGTGCACGTGTACCGGAAGCTCGAAGCGCGACTTGAGCGCGCCGACCAAGGCGCTGGCCGCAGGGGCACGCAGCAGCCCGGCCATGTCCTTGATCGCGAGCACATGCGCGCCCGCGTCGACGATCTGTTCGGCCAGCTTCAGGTAGTAGTCCAGGGTGTAGAGGTTTTCGGCCGGATCGGTGAGGTCACCGGTGTAGGACATCGCGACTTCGGCGACGGCGGTGCCGGTTTCGCGCACCGCGTCGATGGCGGGACGCATCGACTCGACGTTGTTCAGCGCATCGAAGATCCGGAAGATGTCGACGCCGGTGGCTGTCGCTTCCTGCACGAACGCTGACGTGACCGTCGCCGGATACGGCGTGTAACCGACCGTGTTGCGTCCACGCAACAGCATCTGCAGGCAGATGTTGGGCAGAGCTTCCCGCAGGGCGGCCAGCCGCTCCCAGGGGTCCTCTTTCAGAAAGCGAAGCGCCACATCGTAAGTCGCCCCGCCCCAACATTCGATCGACAGTAGCTGCGGCATCATCCTGGCGATGTGGGGCGCCACCATGACCAGTCCGGTGGTGCGAAGCCGGGTGGCCAACAGCGATTGGTGCGCGTCGCGGAAGGTGGTGTCGGTGACACCGACCGCGCGTGAGTCGCGCAGCCAGGTTGCGAAACCCTCCGGCCCAAGCTTGGCAAGCCGCTGCTTGGAGCCGGCCGGCGGGTCAGCGGTGAGGTCCGCAACATCCAGATCGGGCAGCTTGTCTTGTGGATAAACCGTCGAGGGCCGTTCGCCGTGCGGCTTGTTGACCGTGACATCGGCGAGGTAGTTGAGGATCTTGGTGCCCCGGTCGGCCGAACTGCGCGCGGTCAGCAGCTGCGGCCGCTCGTCGATGAACGAGGTGGTGATGTGCCCGGCCTGGAAATCGGGATCATCGAGCACGGCTTGCAGGAAGGGGATGTTCGTCGACACGCCGCGGATGCGGAACTCCGCAAGCGCGCGGCGCGCCCGGCGCACCGCGGCGTGGAAGTCTCGGCCTCGGCACGTCAGCTTGATCAGCATCGAGTCGAAGTACGCACTGACCTCGGCACCTACTTGAGTGCCGCCGTCGAGCCGGATTCCGGCTCCGCCGGGAGTGCGGTAGCCGGTGATGCGACCCGTGTCGGGACGGAAGCCGTTCGCCGCGTCTTCGGTGGTGATCCGGCATTGCAGGGCCGCCCCGTGCGGGAGGATCGACTCCTGGCTCAGACCAAGCTCGTCCAGCGTCTGCCCGGCGGCGATCCGCAGTTGCGAAGACACCAGGTCGACGTCGGTAGTCTCTTCGGTAACGGTGTGCTCGACCTGGATGCGGGGATTCATCTCGATGAACACGTGGCGACCCTCGGCGTCCAGCAAAAACTCCACTGTTCCCGCGCAGCTATAACGGATCTGACATGCGAAGGCCACCGCGTCAGCACAGATCTGCTCGCGCACAGCGGGGTCGAGGTTTTGAGCGGGCGCCAGCTCGACCACCTTCTGGTGGCGCCGCTGCACGCTGCAATCCCGCTCGTAGAGGTGAATCACGTTGCCGCGGTCGTCTGCCAGAATCTGCACTTCGATGTGCCGCGGACGCAGCACTGCCTGCTCGAGAAACACGGTGGCATCGCCGAACGCCGACTCTGCTTCCCGGCTGGCCGCTTCGATCGCCTCAGGCAGGGCGGCGGCGTCGGTGACCCGGCGCATCCCGCGGCCCCCACCACCGGCGACCGCTTTGACGAACAACGGGAAGGGCATCGACTCCGCGGCGGCCACCAACTCGTCCACCGATGCCGACGGCGTCGAGGACGCCAGCACCGGCAAACCCGCGGCACGGGCCGCTGCGACGGCCCGCGACTTGTTGCCGGTGAGCTTCAGCACCTCGACACTGGGACCGACGAACGTGATGCCTGCCGCGTTGCAAGCGGCGGCCAGGTCAGGGTTCTCTGACAGGAAGCCGTAGCCGGGGTAGATGGCGTCGGCGCCGCAGGCCAGGGCGGTCGCCACGATCTCGTCTACCGACAGGTACGCCCGCACGGGATGGCCTTCTTCGCCGATCTGGTACGACTCGTCGGCTTTGAGCCGGTGCAGGGAATTGCGGTCCTCATACGGATAGACCGCCACCGTGGCCACACCGAGCTCGTAGGCCGCGCGAAAAGCGCGGATCGCGATCTCCCCGCGATTGGCGACCAGAAGTTTGGCGAACACTGTCTCTTAGGATAAGGCGCGCTGCCTGATTCGCCGTCTAAGCAGCGGTATTTCGGTGTAGCTTGCTGCTCACATCCGCTTACCTGCACGAGTGGGGCCGATCATGGACGAGGTCGACTATTGCGTCGTCGGTGCGGGATTCGCCGGATTGACCTCAGCCCTGCGGTTGAAGCGGGCGGGCCGCTCGGTGTCGGTGCTGGAGGCTCGAGACCGGGTCGGCGGTCGCACCTACACCGATTATCTCGGCGACGGATGCTGGATCGACCGCGGCGGCGCCTGGATCGGTCCGGGTCAGGACCGGGTCTATGCGCTGATGAAGGAATTCGGCGTGCCGGCCTACAAGCAGTACACCCAGGGCGAGTCGATGATGATCGTCGACGGCAAGCAGCACCGCTATGCCGGCACGATTCCGTGGACGGTGAGCCCGTGGGCAACAGCCAACCTCGGTGTCGGTCTGATCAAGGTCCGGCAGATGTGCCGATCGATCCCCGTGGACGCCCCCTGGGAGGCGAGGAAGGCGGCCGAGTGGGATCAGACGACGCTGGCCGCGTGGCTGGAGAAGAATGTCTGGTCCGAGTCGGCTCGCCACATGCTCGAGCTGGCCCTGGCCGGTCCCTACACCTCGGCCGCATCGGAGGTGTCGCTGCTGTGGATGCTGTACCAGATGGCATCGGGCGGCGGGCCGGATTTTGTCGTATCGAGCAAGAACGGCTCCCAAGATGCCCGCCCGGTCGGCGGAATGGGGGCCATCTACGGTGCGGTGGCGGCTGAACTCGGCGATGCGCTGCGCCTCTCGCAGCCGGTGCGGCGCATCGAACAAGGCGACTCCGTCACCGTCCGATCCGATGAGCTGACGGTGCGCGCGCGTCGAGTGGTCGTCACGGTTCCGCTGGCGATCGCAGGCCAGATCGTCTACGAGCCGATGCTGCCGGTGGACCGGTCGTTTCTGCATCAGCGGATGCCCAGCGGCGCGGTCGTCAAGGTTTCGGTCGTCTACGAGGAACCGTTCTGGCGCGCCAGCGGCCTGTCCGGCCAGTCAGCCGCCCCCGGGTCGCTGGCCGGACTGACCATCGACGCCTGCACCGACACCGGTACGCCGGGCATCCTATGCGTCATCACCGAGGGTCTCGCCGCCCACCAGCTGGGACGACTCGAGGGGAAAGAACGCAGAGCCGCGATCCTGCACGAGCTGGTGGACCGGTTCGGCGAACAGGCGGGCGCGCCGATCGGCTATCACGAGCAGAATTGGACGGTCGAGCGGTATTCCGGCGGCGGGATGATCAGCCACGCCCCGACCGGGGTGCTCACGCAGTTCGGCCAGGCGCTGCGCGAACCATGCGGCCGGATTCATTGGGCCGGTACGGAGAGCTCGGCGCTGATGTGCGGATGGGTTGACGGAGCGATCCGCTCCGGCGAACGCGTGGCGTCCGAAGTGCTGGCGTGCGAAACCGCGGCGGTGGCCTGACCGCAGCGCCTGCTCAGCGCGCCTGGTTGGCCGGTGGCCGGTAGAAGATCAGCAGCTGACCGACGGCGCCGGCCAACCCCAGCAGCACAGCCAGCAGCAGACCGCTCCAACGGTCCAGCCAGTTATGGCCGAAGATCAGCCAGTCGAGGCTGTATCTGCCTGCGCCCACGGTGGCTACCGCCACGGCGGCGGTCGCGAGCACCAGGTTGTACTCCCAGCCTTCCTTGACGATGAAAAAGCCATTCGAACGATGCACCGTCCAGGCGGCCACCAGCATCAGAGAGACAAAACCGGCGGCCGGGATCGGGGTGAGCAGCCCGGCCGCCAGGCCCAGCCCGGCCGTCATCTCCGTGGTGGCGGCAACGGTCGCGTGAAACCTTCCCGGCTTCATCCCGATGCTTTCGAACCACCGCGCGGTGCCCGGTATGCGTCCGCCGCCGAAGAACTTGTTGAAGCCATGAGCCGCCAGCGTCAGCCCCAGCACCAGCCGAAGAATCAGCAACCCGACGTCGTGGGCGGTGTTGTAGGCAGTCATGAAGGCAAACCTAGATCACCTGGCGTGTGGGCGGCAGCGGCGGTTCCTTGCAGCTACGTTGCCGGGCTCGTTGTGTGCTGACATCCAGGTGTTTGCCCGGCAGGTAACCTCGGGGCGTGTCAGGACGTGTCTCCACCAGGTCGCCGTGCGCATGCACGGTGGCGCTGCTGGACGGCAACGCCAACCATCCGCGCGAGGTGCTCGGCAACAAGGGCTACGGCATCGACGCCATGCGCAGGCACGATTTGCCCGTGCCCCCGGCGTTCTGCATCACCACCGAAGTTGGGACCCGGTACCTGGCAGACCCCGGCGCCACGATGAATGCGATCTGGAGTGACGTGCTCGACCGGATCGGCTGGCTGGAAGCCGAGACCGGGCGCACGTTCGGGCGCGGCTCGCGCCCATTGCTGGTCAGTGTGCGCTCCAGCGCCGCCCGGTCGATGCCCGGCATGATGGACACGGTGCTCGATCTGGGCATCGACGACGCCGTCGAAGCGGCGCTGCGCGCTGTCACCGACATGAGCTTCGCCCGCGATACCCGGCAGCGGTTCGACCGGATGTATCGGCGTGTCGTCAGCGCGAGCGTTGTAGCCGCTGATCCGCAGGCTCAACTGCGGGCGGCAATCGAAGCCGTATTCGCGTCCTGGAACTCACCCCGCGCGATCGCTTACCGGGACCACCATGACTTGGACGACCGCGGCGGCACCGCCGTCGTGGTGCAGGCGATGGTCTTCGGCAACCTGGGCCGCGATTCCGGTGCGGGCGTACTGTTCTCACGCAACCCGATCACCGGTGCGGACACCCGGTTCGGCGAGTGGTTGCCCGGCGGGCAGGGTGACGACGTGGTGTCGGGAACGTTCGACGTTCACCCGATCGCGGCGCTGCACGACGAGCAGCCGTCGGTGTTCGCCGGCCTGATGGCGGCCGCCGACACCCTGGAGCGTCTCGAGCGCGACGTGCAGGAGATCGAGTTCACCGTCGAACAGGGCAAGCTGTGGCTGCTGCAGACGCGGTCGGCCGAACGCTCGGCGCAGGCGGCAGTGCGGTTCGCGTTGCAGCTGCGCCGAGAGGGGCTGATCGACGAGGCGGAGACTCTGCGCAGAGTGACGCCGGCGCACCTCCGGACGCTGCTGCTGCCGGCACTGCAGCCCGAAGCCCAACTCGGCGCTCAACTACTGGCCAAAGGACTGCCGGCCTGCCCGGGTGTGGCGTCGGGCCGGGCCTATACCGATGTCGACCAGGCGCTTGCCGCCGCCGAAGCGGGTGACGACGTCATTTTGGTGCGCAACAGCACCAGCCCCGACGACGTGCACGGCATGCTGGCCGCGCGGGGCATAGTCACGGAGGTCGGAGGCGCCTCGAGCCACGCGGCGGTGATCAGCCGTGAACTCGGCCGGGTAGCCGTCGTGGGCTGCGGCGAGGGTGTTGCTGCATCGCTGTCGGGCAAAGTGGTGACCGTGGACGGCAATAACGGCGAAGTGCGAGAAGGGGTCCTGGAGCTGACCGGGTGGTCGGCGAACGAGACGCCGGAGCTACGCGAGTTGGCCGCCATCGCACGACAGGTCGGCCCGTCGGGTACCTCCGCGGAGAGCGAGTCGCTGCTCACGTTGCTGACCGCGCTGCAGCCCGCCGACCAGGGCGCGCGGTGACGCGTCATGGCGACCGAGCTGTCGGTGTTGCAGGCGGTTCGGCTGAAGGGCCGGGTACCCCGGGCTGAATTGGCCTCGACGCTCGACGAGGACGCAACCGTCGTCGAGGACACCGTCGCCGCGCTCATCGAGGCGCACCTGCTGGTCGACGCCGACGTCCTGAAGCTCAGCCCGCCGGGCCGCGACCGGCTGGCTGAACTACTCGACGAAGAACGCCGAGCCGTCGACAGGGCTGCACTGACCGACGCCTACGACGACTTCCGGTCGGTCAACGTCGAGCTGAAGGCGACCGTCACCGACTGGCAGGTCAAAGACGGCCGGCCCAACACTCACGACGACGCCGGCTACGACGCGGACGTCCTGGCGCGTCTCGACGACGTACACCGGCGAGTGGTGCCGATCCTGGTAGCGGCCGCCCAACAGCTGCCGCGGCTGGGCAGCTACCTCGGTAAGCTGCAGCGGGCACTGGACAAGGTCCGCGCCGGCGACGTCGCCTGGCTGAGCCGACCGCTGATCGACTCCTACCACACCGTGTGGTTCGAACTGCATGAAGAGCTCATCGGCGCTGCCGGCTTGACCCGCGAAGCAGAGGCCAGAAGCGGTCACGCGCAGTGACTTCGGCTGTCTCCAGCTACAGCGCGGCATCCAACCGGCGTAGATAGCCATCGATGTCGCCGATGGCCGATTCCGCCGCGTGGACGCTGATCGCCAGGGTGTCGCCGATCCCGTGCAAGCCGTGGGTCAGGCCCATCGCCGGCGACAATCCCGGGTAGCCGGCCGTCAACAGCACCGGTGTGTCGCCGAAGCGCAGGTCGGCCGCGCCCCGGTCGACGCTGGATATCACCGTGTTGCCGGCGACGCGCACCGGGCGGGCGTCAGCGTCGAACTGGGCGACGCCCCAGCGCAGCAGCGGCGCGGGTACGGCGGCGAAGGCCCGGTCGGCTGAGCGCGCCGCCGGGTGTTCGGCGCGTCGGCGGCCAGCGGCCAAGTCCGCGGCGATGCGCCGCATCCGGTCGTCGATTCCAAGTGCCGGATACAACCCGACGACGACGTTGGCGAAGTGGTTATGCGCAAGCCGTGGCCCTGGTTTGGCCATCGGCACCTCGGCGCCCAGTGAATCGCATGGCTGCTCGAGAAATTCTGACAACGCCGTCGATACCGCGGTCAACAGCGCGACGGTGACGGTCGGTCCACGTAGCGCAGAGCGGTGTCGCATCAGTGTGCGCACCCTGCGGGCACCCGCCGGTCGGGCGTTGGTCGCCAAGAGCGGGCGAGATCCGACTGGCGGCGATAGCCGCCCCGCACGGGTGTCGTCGACGATGCTGCGATGGGTGCGGGCAGCTTCGGCCGCCCGCCACAGCAGACAGCCCGGCGCGAGCGGCACCACCGGGCGAACCGGCGCAGCCCGCCCGAAGAGCCAACCTGCCAGCGCCGCCGCCCGGGCGCCGTCGGCGAGCGCGTGGCCGACTTGCATGACCGCGACGGTGCCCGGACCGCTGCTGGTCGGGATGCCGCGCACGCCGGCGAAAAGGTGTAATCGCCAGGGTGTCTCGCGTAGATTCAGTTGCTGGTCGGCCAGCCGCGCCACCGCGTCCAGGCAGCCGTTCCAGCTGTCGTCGTCGAGGTCGTGCACGGCGATGTGCGCATCCGTCACCGCCGCCGGGACCCACTTCGGGTAGTTCCACATCGAGGTGTCGTCGACTCGCATCGCCAGCTCGGGACTTTCCCGAGCGCGACGGCGAAGGCCATCGACCGCCTGGGCGAAGTGGGCGGGCTGGCCGGCGAACGCGTAGAGCAGAAATTGGTCGTTGGGGATCTTGGCCGACATCCAGTGAAACTGCGCGTCGACAGCGGTCATCCGGTGCGTCGCCATGGCTGCCGACAGGCTACGGCAGTTACGTCACCTTTAGTCGGGAGAACCGATGAACCGCAGCACCAACTCGGCAACCTTCTCCGGCCGATCGAGCTGAAGGAAGTGGCCGGCGTGCTCGACGATCGCGACCTCGCTGTCGGGCGGCAGCACCTTTTCGGCCGATTGCGCGAATGCCGGTGTGGCGCAGCCGTCGTCGCGACCGTGCAGGTACAAGGTGGGAAGGTTCGGCGCTGATGTCCAGTGCCGGTGCAGCTCGGCATACCGCGCCGGCGGCCGGGTGTTGCGGATGGTGGCGCGATACGGCCCGAGCGCAGCGCGCCAGCTTTCCGGTGTCCCGATCGCCGCGTCGACGTGGCGCAGGTCCTGTCTGGCGTCGTAGCTTGGCGACCACCGTTTCCACAGCAGCGACGGTATCCACGACTCGGAACGTTCTGGCAGCAAGGGCAATTGGAAGTAGAAGATGTACCAACTGCGCAGCAGCTGCCGCGGCCAGGTAGCGAGCAGCCACCCAAGGTTGGGCGCTCCCTCCGGCGGGCGAAACGCCGGCGGCGGCGGCACCGACATGATCACCGCTTTGGCGAACGGGCTCTCCGGCATGGCGGCCAAACCGCTGGCTGCGAGCGCACCCCAATCGTGGCCGATCACCACATCCTTGCCGGTACCGCCGGCGGCCGACCGCACCCGCAGCGCGTCGTCCATCAGTGCACCGATGTGGTAGCTGCCGTCAGCCGGAATCGATGACGGCGCATAGCCGCGCATGAAGGGAGCGACCACGCGCCAACCGGCTTCGGCCAGCCGCGGCGCGAACTGGCGCCAGCCGTAGGCGGTGTCGGGAAAACCGTGCAGACACAAAGCGATCGGGGCTTCGGGCGATCCCCAGCTAAGCGCCTTCAAGGCCACCCCCGGGCCCGGCACGTCGATCCAGCTCGGTTCCGCCATCACCTGCGCTCCTTCGCGGCTTGTCATTCACCTCTCGAACGAGGTCCGGCCGCCCGCCGAGACGATAAACAGTCTCTGAATCGGAAAACCAGCCGGCTTGCGTGGCGGACCCGTGCGCCGCGGGTGGCCGCTACATCCCAACGTACGTGCGTCGGCTGATCACCTCTGGGCCGCCGCCTGCTCGAGGTCTGCGATCACTATCTTGCGCATACCGAGCATCGCCTCGGTGGCGGCCGACGCCCGCGCGGCATCCGCGTCGCTGAGCAGCTCGAACAGTCGTTGCGGCACAATTTGCCAGCTCAGCCCGTAGCGGTCGGTGCACCAACCGCACTGCGATTCGTGACCGCCCTCGGTCAGCCGGTCCCAGTAGTAATCAACTTCGTCCTGGTCTCCGCACGTGACCAGGAATGACACCGCTTCGCTGAAGTGAAACTGTGGGCCGCCGTTGATGGCGAAAAACCGGCACCCGTGGAGCACGAACGTGCCGGACATCACCCGGCCGGCGTCCCCCGGCCCGGCATCGGTGTACCGGTTGAGAGATTCGATCCGGGAGTTCGGGAACACCGAGACGTAGAAAGCGGCGGCCTCCTCGAGATTGTCGTTGAACCACAGCGACGGGCTGATCGATGGCATAGCGCCTCCTTGGTCAAGTCACGGTTTGCAGGTCGGTCCCCCTCGCAGTCAGACCCCGTCAACCGCGGAAAGTCATCGCGGCGGTCAGTCGGCCGGCCACGTCGCAGCTGACGCGCCGGTGCTGGATGGGTAACGTCTGCCGGATGCCGATCGCGCATTACGGTACGGGCCGCCCACGATCCGGGGATGAGCTGGCGCGGTGAACAGCACAGTGGAAACTGTCGAATTCTCCGGCGCGGGTGGGATCACCCTGGTCGCCGACGAGTGGAATCGCGGTGCGCCCGCGACGGTCGAGCGGCCGACGGTGCTGATGTTGCACGGCGGCGGCCAGAATCGATTCTCCTGGAAGAACACCGGTCAGATTCTCGCTGGCGAGGGATTCCATGTCGTTGCCATCGACGCTCGCGGACACGGTGACAGCGAGTGGGCGCCCGGCGCCGACTATGCGGTCGAAACCCTGACCGCCGACGTGATGCGGGTGCTGGAGGCGATCGGCCGGCCGGTGGTGTTGATCGGGGCCAGCATGGGCGGGTTGACCGGGATTCTCGCGGCGCATCGCGCCGGTCCCACCCGGGTCACCCGGCTGATCCTGGTCGACGTGGTGCCGCGATTCGAGAAGAGCGGCAGCGCCCGGATCCGCGACTTCATGTTCGGCAACCTCGACGGCTTCGGCTCCCTCGAGCAGGCCGCCGACGCCGTCGCCGCCTATCTGCCGCACCGCACCCGACCACGCAACCCGGAGGGGTTGAAGAAGAACCTGCGCTGGCGCGACGGCCGCTGGCACTGGCATTGGGACCCGGCGTTCATGACCAAGCCGGGAGACGACCCGCAGTTGCGCACCGAGAAGTTCGAGCAGGCCGCCGTCGAACTGAAGATTCCGATCCTGTTGATTCGCGGGAAGCTGTCCGATGTCGTCAGCCCAGAAGGCGTCCGCCATTTCCTGGCGCAGGTTCCCGACGCCGAGTTCGTCGAACTCCCCGACGCCGGACACACCGCGGCCGGCGACGACAACGACGCCTTCAGTGCGGCTGTGGTGACGTTCGTCGACAGCCGAAACTAGTTCTTTTTCTCTTCGTGGCCGCCGAATTGCTTGCGCATCGCAGACAGCGCCTTATCGGCGAATTCGTCGAGGCGCCGGGACGCGAACCGCGAGTACAGAGCGGACGTCAGCACCGGGGCGGGAACGCCCTCGTCAATCGCCGCGATGGAGGTCCATCGTCCCTCCCCGGAATCGGACACGTGGCCGGTGTAATCCTCGAGATCCGGCGACTCCAGTAGGGAGATGGCCGTCAGATCCAGCAGCCAGGAACCGATCACGCTGCCCCGCCGCCACACCTCGGCGACCTCTTTGATTTCGAAGTCGTACTTATAGAACTCCGGGCTGGCCAGCGGCGCGGTCTCGGCGTCGCCCTGACCTTCCTTGATGCGCGCGCCGATGTCGGCGTTACGCAGGATGTTCAGCCCCTCGGCGAGCGCGGCCATCATGCCGTACTCGATGCCGTTGTGCACCATCTTGACGAAGTGACCGGCGCCCGCCTGCCCGCAGTGCAGGTAGCCCTTCTCGGCCTGCGCGACTTCGCCGTCCCGGCCCGGTGTGCGATCCGCCGCGTCGACGCCGGGCGCGACGCTTTCGAAGATCGGCTCGGCGTGCGCGAACGCCTCGTCGTCACCCCCGATCATCAGGCAGTAACCGCGCTCCCGCCCCCACACGCCGCCGCTGGTGCCGCAGTCCAGCAGACGAATACCACGCTTCGCGAGGATCTCGGCGTGCCGAATGTCATCGCGGTAATAGGAGTTGCCGCCGTCGATCACGATGTCGTCGGAGTCGAGTACGTCGCCGAGCTCCTTGATCACCCCGGTGGTGATGTCCCCGGCCGGCACCATCACCCAAACCACGCGTGGAGCTGAGAGCTTGTCCGCGAACTCCGACAACGACGAGATCCCGGTGATCCCGTCTTCGCCGGCCATTGCCTCGACCGCATCGGAGTTGTTGTCGTACACCACGCACTCGTGGCCGTCCTTCACCACGCGGCGCACTATGTTGGCACCCATCCGGCCCAGGCCGATCATTCCCAGCTGCATGCTTGTCTCCTTAGTGCTGTCGTGAGGATTTGCTGGCGGGCATCCAGGGCTGTTGCCACCCACAGTGGCCACGCAGCAGTGACTGCGCGGCCTCCGGGCCCCACGAGCCAGGCTCATAAGGGTGGACCTGACAGGGGTTGTCGAGCAGCGGCTGAACGATGCGCCACGTCTGTTCGATGCTGTCCTCGCGGGCGAAGGACTGGTGATCTCCCACCAGCCCAGCGTGCAGCAGCCGCTCGTAGGGTGTCAGCGGTTCGCCAAGATCTTCAGCGAATAAAGAGTCCAGGTGCACACTTCGCCACCCGTCACCGTCTCGAGCGACCAACATCAGGCGTAGACCCGGGTCTGGATCAATACGGAGCACAATCTGGTTCGGCTCGGACCGCCGGCGGTTGGGCAAAAAGGCCAGAGCGGGGACGCGACGCAGGAACAGCCGCACCTCGGTCACCCGCTCGGGCAGCGCCTTGCCCGCGCGAAGAAAGATCGGAACCCCCGCCCACCGCCAGTTGTCGATCTCGGTGCGCAGCGCGACGAACGTCTCGGTTTGCGAGTTCTCGGCCACCCCGGGCACCTCGCCGTACCCGCGATACTGGCCCCGCACGCACGCAGCCGGTTCCAAAGCGGGCATCGCGCGGAAGACCTCGGCCCTCTTGTCGTTCAAATCGTCGGCGGTCGGACCGACCGGAGGCTCCATGGCCACCAAGGCGAGCACCTGCAGCAGGTGATTCTGCACCACATCACGCAACGTGCCCACGGCGTCGTAGAACTTGCCGCGCGTCTCGACACCGAAATCCTCGGCCATGGTGATCTGGATTTCGGAGATGCTGCCCCGGTCCCACAGCTGCGCCAGCGCCTGATTGGCAAAGCGCAGATACTCCAACTCGACCACCGGCTGCTTACCGAGGAAGTGGTCGACCCGGAGGATCTGTTTCTCGTCGAGCAGCGCGCGAAGCCGCTGGTTGAGCTCACGCGCGGAGGCCAGGTCGTGGCCGAACGGCTTCTCCACCGCGACGCGTGACTGCTTCAGCAAATCGGCTTTGCCCAGTTGCTCCACGATGGGCGCGAACAGGGCGGGCGGCATCTCCAGGTAGTACAGCGGGCGATGATTCGTGCCGATCTGCTGGGCCAGCGACTCATACAGTGCGCTGCCGGTGACGTCGCCGTGCAGATAGGAGAACCGGTTCGCCAGCCGGCCGAAGACCGCGTCGTCGACCGTCTCGCCGGACTGGGAGATGGCCTCGCGAGCCCGCTTGATCAGTTCGTCGACGGTAATGTCGTCGCTGGCGACACCGAGCACGGGACAGTCCAGCAGGTTGCGACGCTCCAGCCGGTAGAGGGCGCGGAACGTCATCTTGCGCGCCAGGTCTCCGGTGATACCGAAGATCACCAACATGTTGGCCGGCGAACCGTCGTGTTCGGCCAAAACCGGCACCTCCGCTAAGACCTGATCAGGTCGCCCAATCACCACCACCCGCGCGCGATGCCCAGTGCGAGGCTGGACCCGGCGGACTTCTGACGTAATGACCGGTTCGTCTGCCGACCAAACAATTTGCTGGCACGGCCGCGAAGTGACTGTGACGACGGGTCACTCTCCAGGTACCCCGGCGGTGGCACTTTCAGGGCACTCCGATCCGGCAGAATGCCTGCCATGGGTGATGCGCTGCGAATCGC
Source organism: uncultured Actinomycetota bacterium (assembly GCA_963767765.1). GTDB lineage: Bacteria > Actinomycetota > Actinomycetes > Mycobacteriales > Mycobacteriaceae > Mycobacterium. Next base: position 38,790 of record CAVYEX010000002.1, read on the forward strand.
GGTCTACGTCCTGGCCGGCGTTGCGGTGATCGAGGCCGCTGCACTGGCCACGCTGTCGGTATTGCTCGTCCGCAGTCGCCGGGAGGCGGCGGAGCTGCGGCGCCGCACCGACACCCGCAGCCGGTTCCTGTCGGGCGGACGTGAGGCCGTGAAAACGGTCTGGGAGACCGCGAACGTGCTGCGGAAAGAGGGCTTAGGCGCTGTGGTGCGCAACTCGATCGAAGATCTGGCCGACTGGGCCGAGGTCGAGCGGCCCGATCTGGCCCGCATCAGCGCGAACGGCAAGGTGGTGCTGTTGTTCTCCGACATCGAGGAGTCGACCGCGCTCAACGAGCGGATTGGTGACCGCTCCTTTGCCAAGCTGATCGGCAACCACGACAAGCTGGTGCGCAAACTGGTCGATGAACATTCCGGCCACGTCGTAAAGAGCCAGGGCGACGGTTTCATGATCGCCTTCGCCGAGCCTGAAAAGGCGGTGCGCTGTGCCGCCGACATGCAGCGGTCGTTGGACGACAGCGCGAAACACAAGCGCCGCAACGCTGTTCGCGTCCGGATCGGCATTCACATGGGACGGTCGGTTCGCCGCGGCGACGACCTGTTCGGACGCAACGTCGCGATGGCGGCGCGTGTTGCCAATGAGGCCGACGGCGGTGAGATCCTGGTGAGCGAGGCGGTGCGCGACGGGGTCAGCGACTGCGACGACATCGGCCTGGACGAGGGGCGCGAGGTCGAACTGAAGGGTTTCAGCGGCAAACACCGGCTGTATGCGGTAGAGACCAGCGCCTAGTCCGTCGCCTCGCCCGAACCGGCGAGTCGGTGATGTAACCGGTCGCGAATCTCGTCGGCGCTGTAGGCGTTACGTTGCCGCTGATCGCGGGCCACCAGGACACCCCCGGCGGCGACACCTACAAGCCCGGCAGCCCCCAGCCACTTCCACACGTTGCGCATCCCGTCAGACTATTCGCTGACCCGCATGGCTTGCGTTTGCTTAGGGTGCTGAGGTGGACGCGACCACGGTGAGCTTGAGTCGGGCACTGGACCAGACCCGCACCGGCGACATCTGGCTGTTTCGCGGCGGCTCGGGCCCCGACCGCGCCATCCAGACGCTGACCAACAGCCCGGTGAACCATGTCGGGATGACGGTGGCCCTCGACGACTTGCCTCCGCTGCTGTGGCACGCCGAACTGGGCGACAAACTCGTCGACATGTGGACCGGCACCAATCACCGCGGTGTCCAGCTCAACGACGCCCGTCAAGCTGTCGAAAGGTGGATGCATCGGTATGGGCAGCGCTGCTGGCTACGCCAGCTGACGCCGGATGCCGGTTGCGAGCAGGAAGACCGGCTGCTGCGGATCATCGCCCGAATGGACGGCACCCCATTTCCCAGCTCGGCTCGGCTGACCGGGCGGTGGCTTCGCGGTCGGCTGCCCACCGCCTACGACTGGGTGCGCGGAATCCCCGTTCTCGACAGCAAGGTTCGCGAATCGGCGCAGCGGCGCGAAGCGGCGCGGCGCACCGTCGGCGTGGAGACCGCATACTGTGCTGAGACCGTGGCGATCACCTATGAGGAGATGGGGCTCTTGGCCACGGAAAAACATTCCAACTGGTTTGATCCGGGCTCGTTCTGGAGCGGAGATGCGCTCGAGCTGGCACCGGGCTACCGGCTGGGAGACGAGATCCCCGTTGTCGCCGAAACGCCACCGGCTGAGGAGGGTCGGGCATGAGAGTGATGCTGGCGACGTTGACAGTCGCGCTGACCGGGGCATGCTCGGCTCATCAGACCAACCAGCCGGCACCGCCTTCCTCGTCGCAGCCGGCATCCTCATCGGCGACGACAGCCACCTCACCATCCTCGACTTCCGCGGCACCACCGTCGACTTCCTCCACGTCACCGGCGTCGACCTCTCCGTCGGCGGCCGGCCAGTGCACCGACAACGATCTGACAGTCACCAACGGAGACGTGGCGTCGGCCAACACGCTGCGCCATGTCTTCGTGTTCTTCAAGAACACATCGACTCAGCCATGCACGCTGGTCGGATATCCCGGAGCAGACTTGGTGACGGCCGCCGGTGGTGTGCTTGTCCATGTCCAACGACGACCCGCAAACGCCGCCCACAGACTGACGCTCGGCACGGGCGAGCAGGCCACCGCAGAAGTCGAGGCCTATGCGATAGACACCACCACCGGCGAGTCCTGCACGCGTGTGGGCACGTTGGTCGTCACCCCGCCCGATGCGTTTGTCGCGCGGACGCTCAACGTCGCGCTACCTATCTGCAGTGCGACCGTCAGTTCCGTGGACTGACGGAGCCGGACCGCTTGGCTTCCTTCGTCGAAATTCCGGGGACCAGCGTGGGCGGTGTGGCATCCTGCGAAGATGCCCGCTCCTCCGGCGGCTGCTCCTTCGGGGGTTGTGACGTTCCTGTTCACCGATGTGGAGGGTTCGACCCGTCGGTGGGAGGCGGACGCAGATGGCATGCGGAAGGCCCTGACCGCGCACGACGAGGTGCTGCGTTCGGCGATCGAGGCACACGGCGGTTGGTTGTTCAAACACACCGGTGATGGTGTGTGCGCCGCGTTCACCTCACCGAGGTGTGCGGCCGATGCGGCGGTCGCCGCTCAGCTGAAACTCGAGTTGCCGGTGCGAATGGGACTGGCGACCGGCGAGGCCGAGCTGAGGGGTACCGACTACTTCGGGACGGTGCTGAACCGGGCGGCGCGCGTTATGGCTGCCGGGCACGGCGGTCAGATTCTCTTGGCCGAGTCGACGGCGAGCTTGCTCAGCGGAGTCGACCTCCTCGACTTAGGCCCGCGGCGACTACGTGACCTGCCCATGCCGGTCGGGATGTTCCAAGTGCGAGCGCCGGGTCTGCGCTCGAACTTTCCACCATTGCGAGCGCTAGATCCCAGCCCAGGGAACGTGCGGCCTGCGACGTCGCGCATCATCGGACGGGAGTCCGAGGTCGACGAAGTCGGAGCGGCGGTGCGCGAACACCGGCTTGTGACGCTGACCGGGGTGGGTGGGGTCGGTAAGACCCGGCTTGCCCTCGAAGTCGCAGCAGGTTTGGCCGATGAATTCCCCGACGGTGCGTGGGTGTTCGAACTGGCGGTGGTCGTGGACCCGGACGCGGTGCCAGACGCGGTGGCCAGCGTGCTGAACATCACCCAGCAGCCCGGGAAAAGTCTGACCGAAACTGTGGCGATCGCCTTGCAGGACAGGGTCCGGCTGTTGATATTGGACAACTGCGAACACGTTCGAGACGCGGCGGCCGATTTGGTCGAGGCCATCTTGGCTCGCTCGGCCACCGTAAAGGTTCTTGCTACCAGCCGAGAAGCGCTGGGGGTTGCCGATGAGCAGTTGTGGCTGGTGCCTTCACTTAATGTCGGCAATGGCGTCGGCTCGGCGGCGGCAATGTTGTTCGTCGACCGCGCCCGAAGTGTTTCATCACACTTCTCAACCGCCCGAAGCAACGACGCGGCCGCGGTGGTGGAGATCTGCCGCCGCCTTGACGGAATCCCGTTGGCTATTGAACTGGCGGCTTCCCGGATGGCGTCGATGACAGCGATCGAGGTGCGTGATCGGTTGGATCAACGATTCCGGCTGCTGGTCGGGGCGCGCCGCGGCCTGGAACGACACCAGACGCTGCGCCACGCCGTGCAGTGGTCCTATGACCTGCTCGCTGAGCCGGAAAAGGTGTTGCTGGAACGCTGTTCGGTCTTCTCCGGTGGATTCGATCTAGCAAGTTGTTGCGCTGTGGCCGAGTCCGATGACGAGTTCGCCACACTCGACCTGCTGGGCGCGTTGGTGCGAAAGTCGCTACTCGTCGCCGATCGATCAATTGGGCACACCCGGTTTTCGATGCTGGAAACGATTCGCCAGTTCGCCGAGGAGCAGCTCGCCGGTCGCGGTGAAGCGGCCGCTGCACGTACAGCGCATGCTCGTCATTTCGCTGCCTGCGAAGCGGACATGATGGCACTGTGGGACAGCCCCCGACAGCGGGAGGCCTACGACCGGCTTACGATCGATTTGGCCAATCTGCGCAGCGCGTTTCGATGGGCCACCGATGAAGGCGACCTGGATACTGCCGCTGCCATCGCCATTCAGGCAGGCTTGTTGGGTCCCCTGATCGAGACGTACGAACCGATCACGTGGGCCGAAGAGCTCGTCGAGCCGGCTCGCGCCGCCGCTCAACCGCGGCTTGTGCCATTATGTGCGATCGCATCGCTGTGCTACTTGTTGGGACGCGCCGACGACGCTCTGGACTACAGCAACGCCGGTCAAAGTGCGATGCAGCGTGATTCAAACGAAGCGCAATTCGGCCTCGAACACCTTTGGCTCGGGGCCGTGTATTCGGCCGTTGCGGAGCTTGACCTATATGTGGCCTACTACCAGAATCAACTGGCGCGAAGGATTGACACGCACGGCCTCGGCAGGGCAAGCGTCGTCGTGGCTTTGACGTTGGCCGGTCGCTCGCAGGAAGCCTTCTCGACTGCGACTGGTCTGGTCGACACCGCCGAGGCGTCCCGCAACCCATACGCGGTCTCGTTCGCGCTACTCGCCTTTGGAATGGCCTGCGGCATCAACGATTCTGATCGAGCATTTGACGCATTGAGCAGGGGTGTGGCAGTCGCCCGAGAAAGCGGTAACCGGGCCAACGAGTTGTATCTTGCAATGACACTGGCCATGACGATCAACCGATCCGAAGGCGAAACCATCGATTCCTCTGTGGCACTTGACAATATCACCCTCGCACTTCGTAACTACTACGACTCGGGCAACATCGCCATGGTCCGCACAGCGTTCGGGCTGCTGGCCACATTCCTAGACCGGCACGGACGCAGCGATACAGCAGCAAGAATTGCTGCTTTTGCGTGCGTCAGCCCGACGGCCGCGCCGACAGTACCGGAGTTCGGTACTGTCATCACCCACCTGCGCGATGTGCTCGGGGAGCGGGAATACGCAGCGCTCTCTCGCCAGGGCGAGGCGATGACAGTCTCCGACGCGATCGCTTACGCCTACGAACAGATCGACAGCTTTCGTGCAGCATTCGAACGCGGTAATTGAATCTTCATCTCCTCAGAGCTTTTGGCGCGTGGCTATCTCGATCTGGTCGGCGACGGACCCCAAGTCGTAGGCCTCACGCCACTGCACTATCTTTCCGGATGTGCCGACCTCGAAGACTGCCATGACCACTGTGAACACGTCGTGGCCGTTCATGCTGAAAGTGTGCTCCTGCTCCACCATGACGGTCGGACCATCGCGCACCACCGTCTTCAGAGTGACGGTCACGCCTCCCACCGCCGTCAGCTGCCTAGTCAACTCAGCCTTGATGGCGTCCACCCCATGATGCACTCCTTGCGGCCCATCCACCCACACCGCGGATTCATCGAAGAAGGCAGCCAATTCGTCCAGTTGAGGATCAGCCCAGGCCGCGAAGAATCTGCCCACTAACGCTTCGGGTGATTCACTCATGACAGTCATCCAACCCACAGCTCGTCCGCATCAGTCGCGGTGGGAGACGATATTCACGACGTTGCCGTCCGGTGCCCGAACGAAGAATCGCCGCACCCCCCACGACTCGGTGGTCAGGGGGTGCACAATCTCGTAGCCGAGGTCCTGAGCTTCCTGGTAGGCGGCTTCCACGTCATCGGTGTGAACAGAGATTACCGAGTCCTCCTGCGCGCTTGCGTCTTTGGTCACAAGCTGCACGTTGACCCCGGTATCGGGCGATGTGTATCGCGCCACCCATCCGAGGTTGAACTCCTCGATATTCAGTCCTAGAAAGTTGCGGTAGAAAACCTTGGCCGCCTCGATGTCTGCAACTGGCAAGTTCGCCGTAATCCGTTTGACGCGCATTGCTTCCCCTTCTGTGCACGACTTCGACAGTCTCAGAAATGGCCTCGCCGCTCAAGCTTCGGTGGTTTCCAACGGCCATCGAGGATCTCCGCCCGAGGCCGGTAGAGGCGAATGAGGTAGTTCCATCCATCGGTGGTGACTATGGCATTCGCCGGAATCTCGCCCTCGGTCGAGGCGACGAAACGAACGGTGATCGAACCATCCTCGTCGCTTTCCGCGGTAACGCTATTGACGCTGTAAAGGCCTTCGGCGTTCTTCTCGAAGAACCCTCGTGCGTTGTACACCGACACCGACCAGAAGCCGTCAACCGGAACGTCCTTGAACACCAACTCATAATCACCGGCCGGAACTCCGGGGTCGACTCCAACGTAGGTCGCCTCCCAGGTGGGCAAGCCACCCCAGCCGGCAGCACACCCGATCAAATGACGGATGGGATCGACGTCGTCCCGGGTCCCGAACATGCGGTCGAACGTGTGGAGTCCACGGGCAAGCTCAAGCAAGGCATCGCGAGTTACATCCAGACTCTTGACGTCATAATCCGGCAGCACGAACGTTTCTGACCCCTCGGCGGCTATCGCGAGGGCGTCCTGAAGCGCCGACACAGCTGCGACGTCCCCGATAGCTCTGGGATCGACCAGGATTCGCACTCCGACGAGGACAAAGCGAGATCCGCACTGATCGCTGGAAAGCGTATGTTCACCGGGTTGGTGAATGACCATGTTCACGAAGTGGTCTTCATTGACGACCATTGCTGAGAGATACCGGCGATCGGTGCGCGGCAACGTGAGTCGTGCCGGTTGCGCGAGATCGACGACAGCAAAGCTATAGAGGGTGTCACGATTGAGTCTGATGACCGCCTGCTCATCGACACTGGCCGGTGTCCGGTTATGCCGGAATAGTCCAACTCCACCGGCCAAGTCCTGAATTTCGGAGAACATCCGATGGGTTTCCGCCCGGACGAAGTTGTCTACATTCACCAAGATCGTCATCGCATGACTCGCTTCAGTAGTGCGGACGCTGCTCGAAATGAAACTCAACCACGTTACGAACCATCGGCATCGTCCTCACGACGTTCCGCCGTGCTCAGGAGTAACTGGGACCCCACCCTGAGATCGACGCCAGTGCCGTGGATCCGCGGGCGAACCAGCGCTGGCGTCGATCTCGGCGTGACTGGTGTACTGACACCTCGGAGATCGGGGCGTCGTAGGCCAGAATCGCCTCACCGTTGGTGTCAGCGACCGTCTGGAGCCGACCCGAGTAGCGGTCGACAGGAATACCCATGATTGCTTCTCCTCATTGAACGGTCACTAGCGGCTCGGCCTGGTTGTCGCGGTGTCAGCGCCTCGGGGTGGTGCCGAGCCGTTCGGCGCGAACCGGTCCTTGGCGGCTCATAGACCGAACTTGGCGCGAGCCTCGTCCTTAACCGGAGTGAACAGGTTGACGAGGTTGCCGTCCGGATCCCGGAACAGCAGCGCACGGTTGCCCCATGGCATGGTTGTCGGCTCCGTCACGACCTCACCGACGTGCTCGAGAAGCCGCTGGTATTCCGCGTCTACATCGTCGACGAGGAATTCCACTATCGCGGTCCGGTTCGCTTCCGGCTCTGCGGATCCGGTCCCGAACAGCGGTACGGTCTTGTCGCTGCCAATGGCCACCGTGCCAACCGCCGTAGGAATCTCGGCGAAAAGCTCATTGCCCCACACCGCCGAGGTGCCGGTGAGCATCTCGTAGAACGCGACGAGCCGATTGACGTCGGCTGTGATTATCCGGGTCGAAACGAACTTCATGGAGCCTCCTGCGGGCCGGAGCTACGTCGTGGCCGTGACCGAGCCCGACACCTTACGTGCGACAGGCTAGGCACCGGCTCCGACACGATCGCCTCGGTGTCAGCTTCCCTCCATCAGACGTTGAACCGGAATTCGACCACATCGCCGTCGGCCATCACGTAGTCCTTGCCCTCCATCCGCACTTTGCCAGCGGCCTTGGCGGCAGCCATCGATCCCGCGGCGACCAGATCGTCGTAGGACACGATCTCGGCCTTGATGAAGCCCTTTTCGAAGTCGGTGTGGATCACTCCGGCCGCTTTCGGCGCGGTGTCGCCCTGGTGGATCGTCCACGCGCGAGCCTCCTTGGGTCCCGCGGTCATGAAGGTCTGCAGTCGTAAGGTGTGGAATCCGGCGCGGGCCAGCGCGTCGAGCCCCGGCTCTGTTTGCCCGATCGACTCGAGCAGCTCGGCGGTCGACTCGTCGTCGAGCTCTGCCAATTCAGCTTCGATCTTGGCGTCGAGAAACACCGAATCGGCCGGTGCCACCAGCTCGCGCAGCTCAGACACCCGCTCGGCATCGGTGAGCACCGCCTCGTCCGCGTTGAACACGTACAGAAAAGGCTTGGTTGTCAGAAGATTCAACTCACGCAGGGCCGCGCCGTCGACACCGGCGGCGAACAGCGTCGTCCCCTTGTCGAGCACCTGCTGAGCCGCCACGGCCGCCTCGTGAGCCGGTCGGCGGTCTTTGTTGGTCCGCGCCTCCTTCTCCAGTCGTGGCACCGCGCGTTCGAGTGTCTGCAGATCGGCCAGCATCAGTTCGGTGTGAATGACCTCGATGTCCGACTTCGGGTCGACCTGCCCGGCGACATGGGTCACATCGTCGTCGGAGAACACCCGCACTACCTGACAGATGGCGTCGCATTCGCGGATGTTCGCCAAGAACCTGTTGCCCAGGCCGGCGCCCTCCGAGGCGCCGCTGACCAGGCCGGCGATGTCGACGAACGTCACCGGCGCCGGAACGACGCGCTGCGATGAAAAGATCTCCGCCAGCTTGGCCAGCCGCGGATCCGGCAGCGACACCACGCCTTCATTGGGCTCGATGGTCGCGAACGGATAATTCGCGGCCACCACGTTGTTGTGGGTCAGCGCGTTGAACAGCGTCGACTTACCGACATTGGGCAAACCCACAATCCCCAGACTCAAGCTCACAGGAAGCCAAGTCTAGAGAAGCGCCGGCGGTGAGCCATTCGTGCGCGAATCCAGGGCACGCCGCCTCGTGCAGCGAAGCTATATACGGGTCTTTCGGTCCTCAGCCGGTACGGTCAACGTGTGTCAGAACAGCGGGCCAGGTCGGCAGTGACGCCAAGTCATCGCTCGATCCACCCCAACATCGCCGGCACTCCCTGGTGGGCAGCGGTCGTCATCGCGATGACCGCCATCGCAGTCGGATTCGCCTTCGACGCGGGCTCGGGCGCCAAAGAGCTGACGCACGTCTTCGCCGCTGCCTATGTGATGGGCTGCGTGTTGGCCGTGCTGGTCGTGCGGCAATCCGGAGTGTTCACTGCGGTCATTCAGCCACCCCTTCTGCTGTTCTGCGCGGTTCCCGGTGCGTACTGGCTGTTCCACGGCGCGAAGGTCACCAGCGTCAAAGACACCCTGATCAACTGCGGCTACCCGCTCATCGAGCGGTTCCCGCTGATGCTGTTCACTTCGGCCGGGGTGCTGCTGCTCGGCGCGATTCGCTGGTATCGGGGCAAGACGTCGCGCGCCGGCAGCACGGCCGAGGCAGAAAACTCGGCGGGCAAGCCAGGCCGGCGCCGCGGGTCGAGTGACACAGCTGAGGCCGCGGATCCCGGAGACGCCGCTGCCGGCGAACCGGCGGTACCTCGACGGGCTGCCGCCGCCCGCGCCACGAAGGCGGCGCGCAGCGGCCGGACGGCGAGGCGTTCGGCCTCGTCCCGCGAACGGCACGCCAGGTCGCGGCGGGACGACACCGCCGACCCGACCGCCGACCGCACCCGACGCCGGCGACCGCGCCCGGCCCGCGAGGTCGACGTCGACGCAGAGCCGCCCGGCATGCCGCGCCGTCGGCCCAGGCCGCCGCGTGAACCTGACCTGCGCAACCAGCCCCCCCGCGAGTTCCGCCGCGACCCGCATGTCCGCAACGGCCGGCCGACCGCGCGCAGCACCCGGTTCGATCCGTACGAGCCTGTCGAACCCTACGACCTGCCGCCGCGTCGTCGGCCCGCGTCGGACACCGCCAATCGGGCCGGCAGCAACCACCACCCGATATCGCAGGTCCGGTATCGGGGCGCAGGCCGACCGCGCGGATCGCAGAGCTCGGCGGCCGAATCCTGGGAATACGACATCTGACGTCCGGCCGACTCTGCGATGTCGTATGCGACACGCCGATGCGGCGTCCAAATCCGCAGAGTCGACGGACTCAGCGGCGGATCTCGCGGGGCAGGGCGAACACCAGCGTTTCATTGGCGGTCGTCACCGGCTGCACCATCGAAAAGCCGTAATCGGCCAACCGCTCCAGCACACCGCGGACCAGGACCTCGGGCACCGACGCGCCCGACGTCACCCCAATCGTCGTCACACCCGCCAGCCAGGCCACGTCGACGTCGTCGGCGTAGTCGACCAGGTGCGCGGCCGCCGCCCCGGCGCCCAGCGCCACCTCGACCAACCGCACCGAATTCGACGAGTTCGCCGACCCGACGACAATCACCAGGTCACATTCGGGTGCCATCGCTTTGACCGCCACCTGCCGATTCTGGGTGGCGTAACAGATGTCGTCGCTGGGCGGGTCCTGCAAATTGGGGAAGCGCTGCCGCAGCCGCTCGACCGTCTCCATGGTCTCGTCGACCGACAGGGTGGTCTGCGACAACCACACCACCCTGTTCTCGTCGCGCACGGTGACGTCGTCCACGGCGTCAGGCCCGTCCACCAGCTGTACGTGCTCGGGTGCTTCGCCCGCCGTCCCGATGACTTCCTCGTGACCCTCGTGTCCGATGAGCAAGATGTCGTAGTCATCCCGGGCGAAGCGCTTGGCCTCGTTGTGCACCTTCGTCACCAGCGGACAAGTCGCGTCGATGACTTTCAGCTCACGCTCGGCGGCTGAGGCATGCACACTCGGCGCCACACCGTGCGCGGAGAACACCACGACGGCGCCCGCGGGCACCTCGTCGGTTTCGCCGACGAAGACCGCCCCGGCCTTGGCCAAGGTGTCGACCACATGCCGGTTGTGCACGATCTCATGTCGCACGTACACCGGAGGGCCGTGCTTCTGCAACGCCCGTTCCACCGTCTCGACAGCGCGATCAACGCCCGCGCAATAACCTCGGGGCTCAGCCAGCAAGACGCGCTTACCTGCGGCAGCATCAGTGGGGGAGCGCACGGCGCCCGGGATCCCGATGTCGACGGTCGGCGGCATGGCAACCAGGTTACGTTCCGCCGGCGTCGCAACGCCATTTCGCGGCCGGGCTGCGTCCGGTCGGCTTGGACTTGACCGCCGCTTAAGGCAGTCTTGAACGCATGGCTACTGCACCATATGGGGTTCGGCTGCTGGTGGGTGCCGCGACGCTTGCCGTGGAGGAGACGATGAAGCTGCCGAAGACCATCCTCACCTACCCGATGACGCTGGCCAGTCAGGCGGCGCACATCGTGATGCGGTTCCAGCAGAACCTCGCCGAGCTGGTCATCAAGGGTGACGCCACGCTCGAGACGATCTTCCCGCCCAAGGATGAGCAGCCCGAGTGGGCGACGTTCGACGAGGACCTCGAACCCGCTACTGATGACCTGGTCTCGGGCCGCGGCGCCGACGACGACCGCCGCGCGGAAGGCCGCTTTGCGCTGTATTCGCTGCCGGACGCGTCAGACGTCGCCGCGTCCGGTGCGGGAGCCGAACCGCCGGCCGAATCGGTGTCGGGCAAACGGGGCAGGAAAGGCGCGTCGGCGACGACTGTGACGGCTCCCGCGGTCGCCACTGAGCTCGACTACGAGACCCTGACCCTGGCGCAGCTGCGGGCTCGACTGCAGTCGCTGGACGTCGGAGAACTCGAGGCTTTGCTGGCCTACGAGGAAGCCACCAAGGCGCGGGCGCCGTTTCAGACCTTGCTTGCCAACAGGATCACCCGCGCGACCGCGAAGTGACTCAAGCGGCGCCGGCCAATTCCGCCGAAAATCCGTTTCCCGTTCGTGCGGTGGCCATCCGGGTGGCGGGCTGGATCGACAAGCTCGGCACCGTCTGGGTGGAAGGGCAGTTGGCCCAGATCACGATGCGGCCCGACGCGAAAACCGTGTTCATGGTGCTGCGCGATCCGGCGGCCGACATGTCGCTGACCGTGACATGTCCGCGTGCACTGGTACAGACCGCGCCGGTCAAACTGGCCGAGGGCGTGCAGGTGGTGGTGTGCGGTAAGCCGACGTTCTACACCGGACGAGGCACGTTCTCTCTGCGCCTCAGCGAGATCCGGGCTGTCGGCATCGGCGAGCTGCTGGCGCGTATTGACCGGCTGCGCCGCCTGCTCGACGCCGAGGGTCTCTTCGATCCACAGCTCAAGCGGCCACTGCCTTTCCTGCCGTGCACGATCGGCTTGATCACCGGCCGTGCCAGCGCCGCAGAACGAGACGTGACGACGGTGGCCACCGCGCGCTGGCCCGCGGTGCGCTTCGCCGTGCGCAATACCGCCGTGCAGGGGCCCAACGCTGTCGCGCAGATCGTCGAGGCGCTGCGCGACCTGGACCGCGACCCGGATGTGGACGTGATAGTCGTGGCCCGCGGCGGCGGCAGTGTGGAAGACCTGCTGCCGTTCTCCGACGAGACGCTGTGCCGCGCCATCGCCGCCTGCCGCACGCCCGTGGTAAGCGCGGTCGGTCACGAACCCGACACCCCGCTGTGTGACCTGGTCGCCGACCTGCGCGCCGCCACGCCCACCGATGCCGCCAAGCGGATCGTCCCGGATACGGCGGCCGAGCAGCTGCTGATCGACGATCTGCGCCGTCGCGGTGCCCAGGCCCTGCGCAACTGGGTCACCAGGGAGCAACGTGTGCTCGCGCAGTTGCGGAGCAGACCGGTCCTGGCCCAGCCGCTGACGGCGATCGAGGCCCGCGCCGAGGAGGTCCGGCGCGCCCGCTCAGCGGTGCGGCGCGACATCACCCGGCTGATCGCCGCGGAGACCGACCGGGTCGGGCACCTGGCCGCCCGGCTGGCCACGCTCGGCCCCGCAGCCACGCTGGCCCGGGGCTATGCCGTCGTGCAGACCGTACCGGCGGCGAGACCCGCTGCGATCCTGCGCTCGACCGCTGACGCGCCGACCGGCACCCACCTTCGGGTGCGGGTCGCCGACGGTGCCTTCGCCGCCGTGAGTGCCGGACCTGAGGCTGTCAACGATGGGTGACGGGTACGGCGAAGCCGCTTCAGTTACGCCTATTAGTGAACTTGGGTACGAAAAATGCCGGGACGAGTTGATCGAGGTGGTGCGCCGGTTGGAGCAGGGTGGACTGGACCTCGACGCGTCGCTGGAACTTTGGGAAAGAGGCGAACAGCTGGCTAAACGCTGCGAAGAGCACTTAGCCGGCGCGCGTCAGCGGGTCACCGAGGCGTTAGCGGCCGCAGAGACCGAAGAAGATTGAAACTGAAAAGGGTTTAGGAACTTTTTCTCGAAACTGGAACACGTTTCAGTTATGCTCTCCGGCATGGGTGACGCATCACTGACCACTGATCTCGGCCATGTCCTGGTCACCGGCGGCTCCGGGTTCGTCGGAGCAAACCTGGTGAAAACGCTGCTCGACCGTGGCTGCCGAGTCCGCTCCTTCGACCGCGTGCCGTCGCCTCTGCCCGACCAACCCGGGCTGGAGGTGCTGGACGGCGACATCTGCGACACCGGCATCGTCGCGGCCGCCGTCGACGGCGTCGACACCGTGTTCCATACGGCCGCGGTGATCGAGTTACTGGGCGGCAAATCAGCGACTGACGAATACCGCCAGCGCAGCTTCACCGTCAACGTGGGCGGCACCAAGAACCTCGTGGGCGCTGCGCAAACGGCGGGCGTCAAACGGTTCGTCTACACCGCCTCGAACAGCGTCGTGATGGGCGGCAAACCGATCAAAGGCGGCGACGAGACACTGCCGTACACCGACCGGTTCAACGACCTCTACACCGAAACCAAGGTCGCCGCCGAACGGTTCGTGTTGTCGCAGAACGCCGCCGCGGAGATGTTGACGTGCTCGATCCGGCCCAGTGGCATCTGGGGACGTGGCGACCAAACCATGTTCCGCAAGTTGTTCGAGAGCCTCGTCGCAGGCCACATCAAGGTGCTGATCGGGCAGAAGGCCGCCAAGCTGGACAACTCTTACATCGACAACCTGGTGCACGGCTTCATCCTGGCCGCCCAGCATCTGGTGCCGGGCGGCACCGCACCCGGACAGGTTTACTTCATCAACGACGGGGAACCGATCAACATGTTCGAGTTCGCCCGGCCGGTCATCGAAGCATGCGGCGAGCGGTGGCCGCGGCTGCGGGTCTCCGGCAAGCCGGTCCACGCGGTGATGTCGGCGTGGCAACAGCTGCATTTCCGGTTCGGTGTCCCCCGCCCGATGCTGGAACCCCTTGCGGTGGAGCGGCTTTACCTAGATAACTACTTCTCCATCAGCAAAGCCGAACGTGACCTGGGCTATCGGCCGCTGTTCACCACCGAGCAGGCGATGAATGAATGCCTGCCCTACTACATCGACATGTTCGAGACCATCAAGGCCACCACCAAGCACCACACCGCGTCCGCCGTCACGGCAGGAGCGAGCACCTAGACCAACCGGCCGACATGGTCGCGAAACGCGTGGCGACAACGACCTCCGCCCGGCAAGATCACAGACCATGACCATCCGCACGGCCATCGTTGTCGGGGGCGCGTCAGGCATCGGCCGGGCGGTCGCCCACGCGCTGGCCGCCGAGAATTATCGCGTCACGGTCGCCGACCGCAACGCCGACGGCGCAGCCCGGGTCCGCATCGAACTCGGTGACCCCCACCTGTCGGCCGCCGTCGAGGTGACCGACGAAGAGTCCGTGCAGCAGCTGTTCGCGCCTCCCGATCCCCTGGATGCCGTCGTCAACACCGCGGGCATCGGGGGTGTCGGGCTGATCACCGATCTGCCGGCAGAGCAGTTCCGGTCGGTTGTCGACGTATGCCTCACCGGGGCGTTCCTGGTGCTCAAGCACGCCGCGTCGCGACTGCGGGAAGGCGGCGCCCTGGTCTCGCTGAGTTCGCTGAACGCCCGCCAGCCCGCCGTCGCGATGAGCGCCTACTGCGCGGCCAAGGCGGGGCTGTCGATGCTGACCCAGGTTGCCGCCCTGGAGTTGGCGCCGCGCGGGATCCGGGTCAACGCGGTGGCGCCGGGATTCGTGCACACGCCGCTCACCGACCCGGCCAGCCACATCCCCGGAGTGCTCGATGACTATTTGCAGAACACCCCGCTGGGCCGTGCGGGGACACCGGAAGACATCGCCCAAGCGGTGGTGTTTCTGTGCTCACCGAAAACGTCATGGCTGACCGGCGAGGTACTGGACCTCAACGGCGGTGCTCACCTCATGCGCTATCCGGACCTGTATGAGCACGTCATGAAAGCCGCCGGCCGGTGAGCTTCACCGGCAGCCAGGCGATCGTCACCGGCGCCGGCTCGGGGATCGGCGCGGCATTGTGCCGGACCCTGGTCGCCGCGGGCGCCGACGTGGTGTGCACCGACATCGACGGCGACGCGGCGGCCCGCACCGCCGGCAGCGTGACGGGAGCCGGCCGCGCCCGCTCGCATCGGCTCGACGTCACCGACCCCGTCGCGGTGCAGAACGCGGTCGATGAGGTCGTCAGCCGCGCCGGCCGGCTGGATTTGATGTTCAACAACGCCGGCATAGCGTGGGGTGGCGAAACCGAGCTGCTGACGTTGCAGCAGTGGAACGCGATCATCGATGTCAACATTCGCGGCGCCGTGCACGGGGTGGCCGCCGCCTATCCGGTGATGCTGCGCCAGGGCCACGGCTGCATCGTCAACACCGCGTCAATGGCCGGGCTGACCGCCGCTGGACAGATCACCAGCTATGTGATGACCAAACATGCTGTCGTCGGTCTTTCGCTGGCGCTGCGTTCGGAAGCCGTCCCCCGCGGCGTCAATGTGCTCGCCGTCTGCCCGGCCGCGGTCGAGACGCCGATTCTGGACAAGGGCGCGGTCGGCGGCTTCGTCGGTCGCGATTACTACCTGCGTGGGCAAGGAATGAAGCGTGCCTACGACCCCGACCGGCTGGCCGACGACACCTTACGCGCCATCCGACGCAGGAAGGCCCTATTGGTTGTGCCGAGACGTGCATACGCGTCGTGGGTATTCGCACGGCTGGCACCCGGCCTTTTGCAACGCCTTTCGATCCGCTTCATCACCGATCAGCGTGCTCGCCAGGCGGCGAGGTCAGCCGCGCCGTGAGGAACTCGACAACCCGCTTGCGGGCTTCGTAGGCGGGATGTCCGTCCACCTCGCGTAACTCGTCGGTGAGCACCGAATGCGCCATGCGATTGAAGCCGTGCTCGTTGCCCGGCGCCGAGTCGATCTCGATCACCTCGAACGCGTCACCGAGCCGGTCTTTGAGCGTCTGGAAACGCTCTCGTGGCGACAGTCTGTCCTCGCTGAACCGCAGACCCAGTGCGCACAGGCCGTCGTTGGCCACGCGGTCAGCCACGGCGTTCAGCTCCGGGTCGCTCACCCCGGCGTTGCGCCGCTGCGCCGGTGTCAACGGCAGCGGCACCGAGGGCTGGCTGAGCACCGGTGCCAGCACACTGTCGTCGACCGCAGCCGCCAGCGCGAAACCGCCGGTGAAGCACTGACCGATCACTCCGACGCCTGTGCCGCCGGTCGACGCTTTGAGGTCGCGGGCCAACGCCCGCAGAAACACCGACACCGGGCGCTGTCTGTGGGTGGTGAACGCCGCGAACTCCCGCGCCACGCAAGCTCGCGTGATGGTCCCAAGCGCGTAACCGACCGACACCGGCCGGTTCGGCTCCCCGAACAACGACGGGATGACCACCGTGAATCCGTTGTCCACCAGATGGTTTCCCAGCGCCAAGACACCGGGATGGACGCCGGGCAGCTCCGGGATCAGCACCACACCGGGGCCGTGGCCCTTGCGATAGACGTCGTGGGTATAGCCGCCGCCGGTGAACGGTGCCACCGACCACCCGGACAAGTCCGCTTCGGGTGCAGTCACTAGTGGTTCCTCCAATCAAGTGGCCGGTAGCGGGGGCTGGGACTGCGTACCGGACGCCAGCGTACGAAACTCGTCACTGGTGCCGGCCCCGGTGATTGCGGTCTGGGTGGCACCAGCCGCGCTGTTCAGCCGGGTGGTCCACACCGGTTCGGTGCCGTCGGCGCCCCGGTACACGATCCATTTGGTGCCGTCGACGTCCACGACACCGGTCGGGTATGTCGACGGGTGTATGGACGCGACCAATTGCGCCTCGTCGGCGTTGCTCTGCGTCAGGCTCACATACATTCCGGTCGGAGTGAGGTAGCCCACGGTCGACACCGCCGCGTGGGACCGTTGGCCGGTCGACGGGTCGGTACGGGCGTCGTCGATCCCGCTGCGGCTGCCGGAATTGGCCTGCCAGCCCGCGGGCAGCCGGGGCAGCCGGATGGGAAAGCCCAGCGCCTGGGCGTCGGCCCGCAACGCCGCAGCAGCGTCGTAAGACGGTACCGAGCCCCGCTCGGTTGCGCCGGGCTGAAATGAGCACATCCCGACCAGGCCGGCCAACAAGACGCACACGGCCACCAGCGGTGCCAGCGACCAGAACATGTCGCGACCGTCCTGCAGCACCCGTGGCTTGGCCGCCTTCGGGGCCGGCTGCGGCTGAGTGGTCACCTCCCCAGTATCCCAGCTCGAAACGCCCGAGTTGTTTCTGGGACAATCGACGCCATGACGCATGGTGACGCTGGTGGCGTCGGCTCGGTGGCCTCCCGTCGGGAGGCGCCCGACCGCAACCTCGCCCTTGAGCTGGTGCGGGTCACCGAAGCCGGTGCCATGGCCGCGGGCCGCTGGGTAGGCCGCGGCGACAAGGAGGGCGGCGACGGCGCGGCCGTCGACGCGATGCGCGAGCTCGTGAACTCGGTATCGATGCGCGGCGTGGTCGTCATCGGCGAGGGCGAGAAGGACCACGCGCCCATGCTCTACAACGGCGAGGAGGTCGGTAACGGCGACGGCCCCGAATGCGACTTCGCCGTAGACCCCATCGACGGCACCACGCTGATGAGCAAAGGCATGCCCAACGCCATCTCGGTGCTGGCGGTGGCCGACCGCGGCGCGATGTTCGACCCGTCGGCTGTCTTCTACATGAACAAGATCGCCGTCGGGCCCGAGGCCGCGGACGTGCTGGACATCACCGCACCGATCGCCGACAACATCCGTGCGGTCGCCAAGGTCAAAGGCCTCTCGGTGCGCGACATGACCGTGTGCATCCTGGATCGGCCCCGCCACGGCGGCCTGATCGAGGACGTCCGCACCACCGGAGCCAGGATCCGATTGATCACCGACGGCGACGTGGCCGGCGCGATCTCGGCGTGCCGACCGGACTCTGGCACCGACCTGCTGGCCGGTATCGGCGGCACCCCCGAAGGCATCATCACCGCGGCCGCGATCCGCTGCATGGGCGGATCGATCCAGGCCCAGCTCGCACCGAAAGACGACGAGGAGCGCCAGAAAGCCCTCGATGCCGGCTACGACCTGGACCAGGTGTTGACCACCGAAGATCTGGTATCTGGTGACAACGTCTTCTTCTGCGCCACCGGCGTCACCGACGGAGATCTACTCAAGGGGGTTCGCTACTACCCCGGCGGCTGCACCACACAATCGATCGTGATGCGGGCCAAGTCGGGCACCGTCCGGATGATCGAGGCGTATCACCGGCTTTCCAAACTCAGCGAGTATTCCGCCATCGACTTCACCGGCGACAGCACGGCGCAGTATCCGCTGCCGTAACGCACGGCAACTCAGTCACCACTGAACGGACGAGGAATTGCACCATGGCCGTTGACGCCACCGAGACCGAATATCGCATCGAGCACGACACCATGGGCGAGGTGAAGGTTCCGGCTAAAGCGTTGTGGCGCGCGCAAACTCAACGCGCGGTGCAGAACTTTCCGATTTCCGGGCGAGGCCTCGAGCGCACCCAGATCCGCGCGCTGGGCCTGCTGAAGGGCGCATGCGCGCAAGTCAACAAAGACCTCGGGTTGCTGGCGCCGGAGAAAGCCGACGCGATCATCGCCGCCGCCGACGAGATCGCCGAGGGCCACCATGACGACCAATTTCCCATCGATGTCTTCCAAACCGGGTCGGGCACCAGCTCGAACATGAACACCAACGAGGTGATCGCTTCCCTCGCGGCCGCCGCCGGGGTCACCGTGCATCCCAACGACGACGTCAACATGTCCCAGTCGTCCAATGACACCTTCCCCACCGCGACCCACATCGCCGCGACCGAAGCTGCGGTGCGCCACCTCATTCCGGCGCTGCAGGTGCTGCACGACGCGCTTGCCAGCAAGTCCGCCGAATGGCACACCGTGGTGAAATCCGGTCGCACCCATTTGATGGACGCCGTCCCGGTGACGCTGGGTCAGGAGTTCAGCGGCTACGCCCGTCAGATCGAAGCGGGCATCGAGCGGGTGCAAGGGACGCTGCCGCGGCTCGGCGAGCTGGCGATCGGCGGCACGGCGGTCGGAACGGGCCTCAACGCCCCGGACGGCTTCGGCGCCAAGGTGGTGCAGGTGCTGGTCGATCGCACCGGGTTGACCGAATTGCGTTCCGCACGAAACTCTTTCGAGGCGCAGGCTGCTCGTGACGGTTTGGTCGAGGCGTCCGGTGCGCTGCGCACGATCGCGGTGTCACTGACCAAAATCGCCAACGACGTCCGGTTGATGGGGTCAGGACCATTGACCGGCTTGGCTGAAATCCAGCTGCCCGACTTGCAGCCGGGCAGCTCGATCATGCCCGGCAAGGTCAATCCTGTTCTGCCGGAGGCTGTGACACAGGTCGCGGCGCAAGTGATCGGCAACGACGCCGCGGTCGCCTGGGGCGGCGCCAACGGTGCATTCGAACTCAACGTCTACATCCCGATGATGGCGCGCAACACGCTCGAATCGTTCAAGCTGCTGACAAATGTGTCGCGCCTGTTCGCCGAGCGCTGCGTCAACGGGTTGACCGCCGACGCCACGCGGCTGCGCGAGTTGGCGGAATCGTCGCCCTCCATTGTGACGCCGCTGAACTCCGTTATCGGGTACGAGGAGGCCGCGGCCGTCGCCAAGCAGGCACTCAAGGAACGCAAGACGATTCGCCAGACAGTGATCGACCGCGGCCTGATCGGTGAGAAGCTCTCGGTCGAAGAACTGGACCGGCGACTGGACGTGCTGGCGATGGCGAAGGTGGACGACGAGGATCGATAGATCGATCGCTGCCGAGTCGACCAGGCCGGCGGTGAAGGGATCGCGGCGGTCGGGCAGTGACGCGGCTACCCTCACCGGAGGGGGCCGGACGAGAGTGAAGGTGGTTCAGCGGTGACGAATCCTCCCGGCGGCGGTCCCTACGGCCAGGACCCATCCGGCGCCAATCCGTATTGGCAGAATCCCTACTGGGCGGGCCAACCGCAGGCGGGCCCGCCACCGGGCGCCCAGCCGCAGCATGAACAGCCGCCCGGCGGCCCGTATCAGGGTGGTCCGTACCAGAGTCCCCCGCCCGGCCCCTACCAGTACCCGCAAGGCGACCCCTACGGCCCGGGCGGCTACCCACCGCCGCCATATCAGCCCGGGCAGCAACCCCAGCCACCCTGGCCGGGCGGCGGCTATCCGCCCGGACCTCCGCCGGGTCGGCCGCGTTCGAAGGCGCCGTGGCTCGTCGGCGCCGGTATCGCCGTGCTCGTCGTCCTCGTCCTCGTGGTGACCGTGGCCATCGTTCTCAGCAACCGCCACCCCAAGTCGACCCAGGCCCAGCCCCCGACGGTGACGACGACGGCACCTCCGACCTCGCAGCCGAACAGTTCCGCGCAGAACGCGACCGACTGCACTCCCAACGTCTCCGCCGTCCCGGCGCCGACCGGAGACGCGATCACCGCGGGCCCGCTGTCGTTCCCGGCCAGTGCCGCACCAGGATGGGCCCCGTTCTCCGACAACTCGACTCCCAACGCCATCGACGCGGTGGGCGTGGCCCAGGAGGTGCCCGGCGCCAATCAGTGGATCATGCAAGCGGAGGTGATGGTGACCAACTTCGTCGCGAGTATGGACGTCGCCACGCAGGCATCGAAGCTGATGAACTGCGTGGTCAACGGACCCGGCTACGCCCAGTCGCAGCCGACGTTGGGCCCCACCAAGACATCGACGCTGACCGTCAACGGCACCGACGCCGCCCGGGTGGATGCCGATATCACCATCGGCGACACATCCCGCAACGTCCCCGGCGATTCGGTCACGATCATCGCGGTGAAGACCAAACCGGTCACCGTCTTCTTCGCCGCGTCCCCGATCGGCGACGCCAACGACCGGGCGCCGATCGATGCGGTTATTGCGGCACTGACGGTTTCGAACTCCTGACCGACATGTCGCGCTAGGCGCCGTTGTTGGGTCCGCCGGAGTTCTGGCCCGCGATGTCGGTGATAGGAAAATTGGGCATCGGCGTGGGCGACGGCGTGTTGGGCAGTGTCGGGATGTCCGCGGCCGGGATGTCGCGTAGATCACTGGCCGGCGGCCCGTTGTCCCGCCCGCCGTAGGTGCTGCCCGGTTGCCTTCTGCCCAGCAACTGGCTGATGGTCACCAGGTGGTAGCCGTTGGCCTTGAGCACCGGCAGGAACTGGTACACCACGTCGACGGTGCTGGAGTACGTGTCGTGGAACAGCACCACCGACCCCGGTTTGATCTGAGCCATCAGCACACCACGGGTGGCGGCGGTGTTGGCATCGTTGATCCAGTCGAATGAGATGACATCCCAGAGGATTTCGGCCTGTCCGTAGTGTGCGGCGGCTTGCCGCACCGCTTCGTTGGACAAGCCTCCTGCCGGTCGGTAGAGCGTCGGCGTGCGACCGGTTGCGCCGCTGATCGCGTCGTTGGCCTTCGACAGTTGAGTCGAAATATCCTGCGGCGGAATGGTTGTCATGTTGGGGTGTTCCCAGGTGTGATTGCCGATCTCCATACCGGCGTCGGCGATGCGTTTGGCGCCCGCCGGGTTGGCCGCCACTTTGTTACCGATCAGAAAAAACGTCGCCTTGGCGTCGTTGTCTTTGAGGATATGCAGCAAGCGGTCGGTGAAGGGACTGGGTCCGTCGTCGAAAGTCAGTGCCACGCACTTGGTCAGCGAGCAGTCGACGTCACCGGCGTCGGCCCGCCGTACATGGCCGGTGAGCGCACCGATGAGCAGCACAGCGGCAGCAGCGGCCAGGCCGAAAACCATCCGTCCGTAACGCCAGGCCTGGCTGTCGGATCGTTTCGGCACCCTGGCAGCCTACCGAAATGGACTCTCAGCGCGGGCCGGCGATCTCCTCGAGCATCTCGGTGACCAGCGCCGCGATGGGCGAGCGCTCACTGCGCAGCAAGGTGATATGGGCGAACAGCGGATGCCCCTTGAGCTTTTCGATCACCGCTGCCACGCCGTCATGGCGGCCCACCCGCAGGTTGTCCCGCTGGGCGACGTCGTGGGTCAACACCACTCGCGATCCCGCACCCAGCCGCGACAACACGGTGAGCAGGACGTTGCGTTCCAGGGATTGTGCCTCGTCGACGATGACGAACGAGTCGTGCAGCGAGCGGCCCCGAATATGGGTGAGTGGCAGCACTTCGAGCATGCCGCGGGAGAGCACCTCCTCGAGCACCGCCGGGCTGGCCAGACCTTCGAGCGTGTCGAACACCGCCTGCGCCCAGGGACCCATCTTGTCGCTTTCGCTGCCGGGCAGGTACCCAAGATCCTGGCCGCCGACGGCGTAGAGCGGACGAAAGACCACCACTTTGCGGTGTGTCTGCCGCTCCAGGACGGCCTCCAAACCGGCACACAATGCCAGTGCCGATTTGCCGGTTCCGGCTTTGCCGCCCAGCGACACGATTCCCACCGACTCGTCGAGCAGCAACTCCAGCGCCACCCGCTGCTCGGCGGAGCGCCCGCGTAACCCGAACACCTCGCGGTCGCCGCGCACCAGCTGCACCCGCTTGTGCGGGTTCACCCGCCCAAGTGCGTGCGAGCTGCCACCGAGCAACCGTATCCCGGTGTGGCAGGGCAGGTCTCGAGCACCGGCCAGGTCGATTTCGCCGTCGGCGAATAGCGCGTCGATGTCCTCGGCCGCCGTCTCGATTTCGGCCATGCCGGTCCATCCGGACGTGATGACGTCCTGCGCGTGGTATTCGTCGGCCGCCAAGCCCACCGCGCCCGCCTTGACCCGCAGCGGAATGTCCTTGCTCACCAACGTCACACGTTTACCTTCGGCGGCGAGGTTGGCGGCGCAGGTGAGGATTCGCGAATCGTTGCTGTCGGTGCGGAATCCCGCAGGCAGCACCGCGGGATCGCTGTGATTGAGCTCGACATGAAGCGTGCCGCCCAGCGCACCCACCGGAATCGGCTGGTCGAGCCGCCCGTGCTCCAGCCGAAGATCGTCGAACAGTCGTAACGCCTGACGAGCGAACCAACCGAGTTCGTGGTGGTACCGCTTGTCTTCCAGCTCGCTGATCACGACCAGGGGTACCACCACTTCGTGCTCGGCGAACCGGGCGCAGGCCCACGGGTCCGACAGCAACACGGACGTGTCGAGCACGTACGTCCGAAGATCAGTCACGTCAACGCTCCTCGGCTATAGCCCGCGTCGTGATCAGCCCGCTGCGCGGGCCGCGTTGTCGTCGGGCTGAACCCGCGCGGCCCCGCCCGGGCGTGTTGGTGGGAGATGCGGCGTCAGGGCCGGGGCCGGCCCTGCGGTCGTCGTAACCAGAGGTGCCGTCCGGACAGCAGAGCGTGTCGCTAGCCATCGCAAGCGACGCTACTCTCGTCGCCGCATGCCCGCCGTGCAGGCGCGCCGGACCGCGTCGGACCGACGATGCGGCCCGTTCAGGCAGTGACGAATCGCTGCAGATCGCGATGATCGGCCAAGCCCCAGTCGGTGATGCGGTCAGCGATCACCTGTCGCAGTTCCTGGCTGCCAAAGATGCCGGCGTCGGCGACGTTGCGCAGCTTGTCCTGGTAGGCGTCGATGTCGCCGCCCACGACGTCGAGCTCTGCTGCGCGGGCGGCAATGGCGGCGACCGTCTCGTCGTGGGTGTAGCCCAGGCAGTGTGCCACCAGGTTCGCGAAGAACTGCTCGTGGCGTTCCTCGTCTTTGGCTATCTTGGCGATCAGGCCGGCCAATACCGGCTCCTCGATCTGAGCGGCCAGGTTCTGGCAGAACACCGCGTGCGCCCGTTCGTAGAAAGCCATGAACGCCAGCGTTTCGACTTGGGAGTAGTGGTCAGCCCGGTAGCCCTTGAGTGCCACATGCTCGAAGCGGACCTGCTCGTTGGCGACCGGATCGATCTCCCGGGTCACGACGAAGTAATTGCGCAGCGCGATCGCGTGGGATTGCTCTTCCGCGGTCCAGCGGCCCAGCCACTGACCCCACATCTCCTCGAGGATGAAGTGCTCGACGAGCTCGCGGTGGTGGGCGGCGAGGTTGTCCTTAGCTATCAGCAGGATCTCGCACGCGTCGGTGATCACCTTTGACAGCGTCACCTGCGAGGGGTCCCAGTCCCGGCCGCCGAGGAAAGCAAAATTTTCCCCTTGCCCGAACGGCACGTAGTCGTGGGCGAACCACAGATCCTCTGTCGCCAGGTGCCGGTCCAGGTTCTCTTCCACCACCGGTTGGAGTTCGAGAATCAGCGCATTAGCGACAGGCTTCCGTGCCATAAAGTAACTGTAACTGGCGTTTACGGCTTTCGTGAAATCCGGCGCACGTGTCGGCCGACGAGAAGTACTGGTCCGGCTAACGGTCGACCAGCGTCCACTCCTCGAGACCGTCGTACAGCGGGAACGCCCTGGCCAGGCGGGTGACCCGGTGCCGCAATGCCGGCACATCGGCCGCGCCGCCCGCCGCCAGGGCGGTAGCGATGATGTCGGCTACCTCGGTGAACTCAGCGTCGCCGAAGCCGCGGGTCGCCAGTGCCGGCGTTCCCACCCGCAGGCCCGAGGTCACCATCGGTGGCCGCGGGTCGTTGGGAACGGCGTTGCGGTTGACGGTGATACCGATGTCGTGCAGCAGGTCTTCAGCGGCCTTGCCGTCCAGTGGCGAGTCACGCAGGTCGACGAGCACCAGGTGTACGTCGGTTCCGCGGCTGACCACCGTCACCCCGGCCTTCGCGACGTCGCCGGCGAGCAGTCGCTCGGCAATGATCCGCGCCCCCGACACGGTGCGTTGCTGCCGGTCGGCGAATTCAGCAGTGGTGGCGATCTTGAGCGCAACCGCCTTACCGGCGATGACGTGCATCAGCGGTCCGCCCTGCTGACCGGGGAACACCGCGGAGTTGATGGCCTTGGCGAATTCCTGCTTGCCCAGGATGATCCCCGAGCGGGCGCCGCCGAGGGTCTTGTGCACGGTGGTGGACACCACGTCTGCGTGCGGCACCGGCGAGGGGTGTAGCCCGGCGGCCACCAGACCCGCGAAGTGCGCCATATCCACCCACAGCTTGGCTCCGACTTCGGCGGCGATCGACCGGAACGCGGCGAAGTCAAGAACGCGGGGATAGGCGGACCAGCCGGCGATGAGTACCTTCGGCCGAAACTGCAATGCCTTGTCCCGCACCGCGTCCATGTCGATCAGATGTGTGACCGGGTCGACACCATAGAAGCCGACGTCGTAGAGCTTGCCGGAGAAATTCAGCCGCATGCCGTGGGTGAGGTGACCGCCATTGGCGAGATCCAGCCCCAGCAACCGCTCACCCGGCGTCATCAACGCCGAGAGCACCGCCGCGTTGGCCTGAGCTCCGGAATGCGGTTGTACGTTGGCGAATTCAGCGCCGAACAACGCCTTAGCGCGGTCACGAGCGATGTTTTCCACCACGTCGACGTACTCGCAGCCGCCGTAGTAGCGCCGGCCCGGAAGACCCTCGGCGTACTTGTTGGTCAGCACACTGCCCTGGGCTTGCAGCACCGAGCGGGGGACGAAGTTCTCCGAGGCGATCATCTCCAGGGTGTCGCGCTGCCGGCCCAGCTCTTTGCTGAGCAGCTCCGCGATGTCCGGGTCGACCTCGGCCAACGGCGACGACATCACGGAGGCTGTGCCAGGGGTCAGAGTGTGAGCATCAGGGGCAGCGGTCACGCGCGCCAGTCTATCTACCGGGCCGGGTCCGCCATGGCGCTGGTTAGGCCTGCATCGTCGACGGGCTAGGCCCGATGATCCGTCTCCTCCTCATCGCGCCTCGCGCAATGCATCGTCGACGGGCTAGGCCCGATGTTCCGTCTCCTCCTCATCGCGCCTCGCGCAATGCATCGTCGACGGAATCAGTGGTTCGTCGAGCAGGCGGCCGAAGCGCTCGGCCATACTCACGTCGGCCGGGCGGGCGTCCAGCCAGGCCTTCAACAATCGGTAGCCCTCCACGTAGGTGCTGGTGTAAGCGCGCCACAGCGGCGAGCACAAGAACCGCAACATCTGCCGGGCCCGGTCGTCGCCGATCAACAGCCAACGCCGCAGGTATCCGGTCACCTCGTCGACGTCGCGGTGCTCGTCGTGCAGCATCAACGCTGCGTCCTGGCGCACCCCGGCCAGCGCCGCACCCGCGTCCGCGATCGCCTCGGCGCGCTCACCGTCGAACCGCAAGCCCAGATCGGCATAGATCTCGGCGGCCCAGCCGCCCCAGCCGGGCCCGACCGCGGCGTGCAGCGCCAAGTCGGCCAAACCCTCGGCCATCAAGCACTGCGGCGTGTTCACCAAGAAGATGGTCTGTTCGGCCTGACCCTGGCGTCGCACCAAGCCGGCCTCCTTGCGGCAGTGCTCGGTGTGATGGCCCGGATAAGACTCATGGGCGACCAGGCGCGGCAGCTGCGACATCACCTGCTTGACGTCGGCGTTGACGGCCACCGTGGAGCGGTAATCACCCAGGTAGTAGTTGAAACCCGACCACGGCTTGTCGGTGACGATCTCGTAGTCGACGGTTTCGCGGTCGGGCAGCGGATACTCGGCGCGGACCCGGTCTCGCAGCGCACTGGAGAACGCCGCGATGCATTCGCCCAGCCGCTCGGGCGGTATCTCCTCCCGGGTGCGATGGGCGGTCATTCGATCTGTCAGCGTCCCGGTGCCGCCCAGCAACTCGTCGAGTCGGGCATGCGCGTGCCGATAGGCCTCGGGGTCCCCTTTGCTGATCCGGACGTCGAAGTACTGGTGCACTTCATCGACGAATCCCACCTCCTGCCCGGCCAACTTCTGTCCGGCACACTCCAGCGCCCGCAGGTGTGCGCCGACGTAGTCGGCTCGAGCCTGGTCGAAGTCGTTGTCACGCTGGGTATTCGCCAGCGCGCGGCGCAACCGTTCAGCCTGGGCGGCCAAGTCGGCGGGGTCGGGGGCAGGTTCGTCGTGTACCGCCCGGCGCAGTCGCGGATCGCCGATGAACGAATCGACGTAGCCGGGCTCGACCCGGTCGAACCGCAAACCCAGCAGGAGGTACTCACGGATAACGTGGGGGACTTGCGCTGTGCTCAATTGGCCCGGCTGCTCCTCCCGCCGCCTGCGCGCCGCGCATCGTCGCCAGGCTGGCCAAATCTGGGTAGTGAGGGACTATTGCGACAACACCTAACCGGTGGCCGCGACTGGCCCGATCAAGCCCCGTCGTATGTTGTGTCTGGCGGGACCACAGTGGTCTCGCATTCGGGACATCGTAATGATCGGCGTGCGTCTCGCCCTCCGGCGCGCGCGGCCAATAAGACGCGAGCACCGTCAGGCACGCGCAGTCGCACATACCCGGGTTTACTCGGTTGCCACCGGACCTTCTGGCCGATGATCGGATTCCACATCGCTAACCAGCCATCGGCCATTGTCGCGTCGCACGACGGGCACTGCATGGGGCGATTGTAGAAGACGGGCGGCCGGTCTACGGGCAAACAGCAATGGGCGACTTACCACGCGCGTGATTCAATCAAACTGATCCACTAGCCAAAACTGCCGCGGTCGCCCCAGCCGCCGCAGGTACGGCCGATACTGCAACACTGGCAGCTATGCCGCGGCTTAGCGAGCCGAGCCCCTACGTGGAGTTCGACCGAGGTCAGTGGCGTGCGCTGCGCATGTCGACGCCGCTTGCGCTCACCGAAGAGGAACTGGTCGGTCTACGAGGTCTCGGTGAGCAGATCGACATGCTCGAAGTCGAAGAGGTGTATTTGCCGTTGGCCCGGCTGCTGCACCTCCAGGTGGCGGCCCGGCAAAGACTGTTCGCCGCGACGGCCGAATTTCTCGGCGAGCCACAACAGAACCCGGACCGCCCTGTCCCGTTCGTCATCGGGGTGGCCGGCAGCGTCGCGGTGGGCAAATCGACCACCGCTCGTGTGCTGCAAGCGTTGTTGTCCCGGTGGCAACCGCACGCACAAGTGGATCTGGTGACCACTGATGGGTTCCTTCACCCCAATAGTGAGCTGGCACGGCGAAATTTGATGCATCGCAAAGGATTTCCGGAAAGCTACAACCGCCGGGCGCTGATGCGTTTCGTCACGTCGGTGAAATCAGGGGCGGACTACGTCTGCGCCCCGGTGTATTCGCACCTGCTCTACGACATCATCCCGGAAGCCAAGCAGGTGGTCCGCCATCCCGACATCTTGATTCTGGAAGGGCTGAACGTCCTGCAAACCGGTCCCACTTTGATGGTGTCGGATCTGTTCGACTTCTCCCTCTACGTCGATGCGCGGATCGAGGACATCGAGCACTGGTACGTACAGCGGTTCCTCACCATGAGAACCACCGCTTTTGCCAACCCGGCGTCGCACTTCCACCACTACGCGCGGCTGAATGATCAGCAGGCCGTCGCGGCCGCCCGGGAGATCTGGCGCTCGATCAACCGGCCGAACCTGGTGGAGAACATCCTTCCCACTCGACCGCGGGCCACCTTGGTGCTGCGCAAAGACGCCGATCACTCCATCAATCGGCTCCGGCTGCGCAAGCTGTAGCCAAGCCGATGCGGGGTCGCGCACCGCAACCTCTGACGGCGGCGCCCCGCACCGGCGGGACGGGAGTCACGCCGGCAGCCGGCGCACTCCGAGGTACTGCAGGTAAGCAAACACCGCGGTGTAGGCGCCGCTGGCCAGTGTCGCGGCGGCACCCACCGCGGTCAGCGGCAGCACACCCGCCGCCACGACGGTGACCGCCACCGCGGTGAAGACGATGTTGGCGATCGCAATGTTGGTGCCGGCCCGACGCAGGTTGGGCAAAGCGGCGAGGCTGAACACCGCCAGGCCGCAGAGCACGAAGCAGGCGCCGACAAGGTACTCCTGAGCCGAGGTCAGGCCGGTGAGCCTCGCGATGGGATCGGCGGCCACCGCGACCGCCAGCCCGGCGATTCCCGTCAAGGTGGCGTCGGCGCGCATGGCGAAGCGCAGCAGCGAGTCGGTCGCGTCGTAGAGCACGCGGGTCGGTTCGCTGGAAACGGCGGTCATGTGGACTCCTTCAGGGCGGCCGAAGCGGGCAGTTACGCGATTCAGCCTGCGACGGGTGGACTGCCAGATCGACACAGGGCACTGCCAACCACTGCCAACCCCCGATCAACTCGGGATCTATCCGCAAATCCGGGGATCCGGCAACTCGTCACCTCGCCGCACGGGCCGCATCGTCACCGGGTGCGTGAAAGACGCCGACCCGCCCCCGCAGACCGGCGGCGATCAGCCGGGCCGCGGCATTCTGCCAGTTGTGCAGCGAACGCTGCGGAACTTCGGTGACCAGCCACTGCCAGGCCTGCCGGGCGGTGGGATCCAGCCCGGTGGCAGTGGCGTTTTGCGCGTATGCCCGTACGCCGACCACGTAGGGGAAGTACAGGGAGTTGTAGTAACGCCATTCCTCGGTGGTACCGAAATCCCCGGCCTCGCGCGGCTTGAGCTGCGCAATGCCCTCGGCCAAGACGGCTTTGAGTTCGTTGGCCCGCTCCAACGGCTGGTCGGGCGCCCCGCGCCCGGCCAGCCGCTCATCAATGACGGGCAGTGCGGTCAGCGGGCTTGCAACCAGCTTCGACAGGTCACCGTAGTGGCCGAGCGCGCGACGGGTCAGCCGGATGAACGTCTCGTCGTCGAGGGCGTCGAGTGGATGCGTCGAACGCAGCGGCAACGCCGCTTCAGTGTCGCGTAGGACGGCCCGGTCGGCGCGCAGCGTCGGCGAGCGCCAGAACGCCAGCCGGTCCAGCAGGCCGGCCAGCGGATCGGCCAGCACCTGCACGGCGACGGCGACGGCGACCGTGGTGAACAGCAGGGCCGTCAGCGCGGTCTGGATGGGGTGCTGCTGGCGGGTCACCGCCGCACCGGTCAAAGCCTGGCCGGCGAACAGCGCCGCGACCACGACACTGCCGACGAATGACCGCAGCATGTCGGCGCGCAGCGCCTGACCTTCGTCGAAGGCGTCCCACAGCGCCACCGCCAATCCCAGCGACAACACGTCGAAGCCCGTTGCCGTCAACGCCAGCCAGCTGGGCACCAGCCCCAGCGGAATGATCAGGATGGCGTTGCTGAGGGCGAAGAACAGCGTCGCGAGGACGACCAGTCCGGCTACCGGCACCGGCTTGCCGGGCCGAAGGAGGGCCGCCACCAAGGCGCCGATCGTGGAGGTCGACATCACCGCAAGCATCATGAGGTGGCCGGGCCGCAGCGGGCCTTCGACACCGCCGGCCAGCACCGCGCCGAGCAGGGTCAACCCGCCCACGCCGGTGACCAGCAGCAGTTCCTGCGTGCGTGCCCGCCCGCTGTCTGACGGCCGGGACAGCTCGAGAAGCACCGCGAACCAGGCCACGCCGGGGATCGCCACCAAAAAGATCTCGAGCCGGCTGAGCAACTCGGCGTGCGACACGACCCGCACGGCGTCCAGTGCCACCACGCTCGCGAAACTGCAGAGACCCACGGCCGCCAGCATCAATACCGGCTTGCGCGGGTCACGGGCCAGCAGATAAAGACCCAGCCACCAGCTGAGGGTGAACACCACTGCCGACAGGGCGGCCATCAGTTCAGTGTGGCACGCAGCTCAGGGCTGCCTGCCGGCTAAGTGCCGTAGCGGCGGTGCCGCAGGCTGAAATCGCGCAAAGCCCGCAGGAAGTCAACACGCCGAAACGCCGGCCAGTGCGCCTCGGTGAACCACATCTCCGAGTACGCGCTCTGCCACAGCAGGAAGCCGGACAATCGCTGCTCGCCGGAAGTACGGATGACCAGGTCGGGGTCAGGTTGCCCGGAGGTGTAAAGGTTCTGCGAGATGGCGTCAACGGTCACCGACTCGACCAATTCCTCCCCGGTGACTCCGTTGGCCAGCTCCTTGCTCAGCAGCGCCCGGACCGCGCCCGCGATCTCCTGGCGGCCGCCGTAGCCGACCGCCACATTGACATGGAAGCCGCCGTTGGTGGGGGTCGAGGCGACCGCGTCACGCAGCCGGCGAGCCGGTTCCTCACCGATGAGCTCCAGATCCCCCACCGTCCGGACGCTCCAGCGGTTGACCGGAGCACAGATCTCCTCGACAACATCGGTGATGATCTCGATCAGCGCCGCCAACTCCCCGGGGTCGCGCTGCAGGTTTTCGGTGGACAGCAGGTAGACGGTGGCCATCTCGATGCCGGCTTCCTGGCACCAGCGCAGCATTTCGGCGATCTTGGCCGCGCCCATCCGGTAGCCATAGCTGACATCGTCGTAACCGGCGCTGCGGGCCCACCGGCGGTTGCCGTCACAGAGCACCGCGATGTGGCGGGGCAACTCAGATCTCGACGCCGCCAGACCCTGCCGCAGCCGCAGTTCGTAGACGCGGTACAGCGGCTCCTTGAGTCTCGCGGGGATGATCTCCACGGCCAAACAGCCTACTGTCGCGGCCGAACAATGGCGGAAATCTCACAGCGAGTCAGAACGGGTATACCTGGAAACTCGCCGTACCGTGGTTGATAACAGCCTGCGAAGGACACGACTCAGGGAGGCATATTGAGCGGCCAGACCAGCACCGCACCGCAGCCGGTGTTGTCCGAACAGACCACCGCGGTCGAGGATCTCGGCGCAGAGCTCGTGGAAACAGTCACCGGTGGCCTCGTCAAGCCACGGTTCCGCGGCTGGATTCACGTCTTCGCCGCCGTGGTCGCCGTCTTCGCCGGTGCGGCGCTGATATCGGTTTCTTGGACTCTGGCAGGCCTCAAGGCCGGCCTGTCGACCTTCCTCTACAGCGGCGCCATCGTAGGAATGTTCACGGTGAGCGCCACCTACCACCGCGTGACGTGGAAATCGGCCATCGCCCGGACCCGCATGAAGCGCCTCGACCACTCGATGATCTTCCTGTTCATCGCCGGAACGTACACGCCGTTCGCGGTGCTCGCGATGCCGCACGACGCGGGAATGCTGGTACTGGCCATCGTCTGGGCCGGCGCGCTTGCCGGAGTGCTGCTCAAAATGTGCTGGCCCACTGCGCCGCGCTGGGTGGGAGTCCCGCTCTACCTGCTACTCGGCTGGGTGGCGGCGTTCTACGTCGCGATGATCATGCACATCGCCGGGGTGGCCGCGATGGTGCTGCTGATCGTGGGCGGCGCGCTCTACAGCATCGGCGGCATCCTGTACGCGCTGAAGTGGCCCGATCCGTGGCCCCGCACGTTCGGCTATCACGAGTTCTTCCACGCCTGCACCGCCGTCGCCGCCATCCTGCACTACATCGCGGTCTGGCTCGCGGTCTTCTACGTCGGGCACCCGCTATAACTGCGTGACGTCGGCCGCCGACCAGTAAGCTTTCATCGCGGCGACTTTGCCGTCCGCGTCGAACACCATGACGTCGATCGGCTCGATCCGCAACCGGCCGTCGCCAGCGGTCACCGTCAGCCGGAACTGAAACGCCGCTTCGTTGCCGGCAACCCGCAACGACACCAACTCGCATTCCCGCTGCACGTTGTCCACCGCGGAGTAGAAGCCGTGAATCGCCTGCCGGCCGATGTGCACCTCGCCGCCGACCGGATCCTCCACCGTCGCATCGTCGGCATACAACTCGACCAGATCGTCCGCGCTGCCGTGGGCGACCAGGTCGATGTAACGGTTGACGACGGCGGCCATCTCCTCAGCGCTCGGCATGACACGCCACGCTACCGCGACAGTGCGGCCGCAAGTTGCGGTGTGGTCGTGACCGGCAGATCGCATGTCCGCCCGCGGCACACATAGGCCGCGTCGGCCCCGGCCACCCGGTCGCGGTCACGCAGCAGGTCCGACGAGTTCACCGCGCCGCCGACGACGATCGCACCGCCCGGAGCCAGTCGGCGGGCCTCCGACAGCAAGGCCGACCGTGGTGCATCGCACGCCACCGCGATCTGCAGCGGTCCGCGGACCGCGGCTTCGGCCACCGCCAGCCAATGCCCGGCCGAACGCGGTGCCCGTCCCAGCAACAGCGAATGCTCACCGAGCGCGTCGGCCGCAGCCTGCCGGTACCGGTCGGCGCGCCGCCCGCCGAACAGGTGCGCGGCGGTCTGCAGCGCTTCGGCCATCGCCGACGCCCCCGAGGGTGTCGCCCCGTCCAGCGGGTCGGCCGGCCGAAACATCAGCTGCTCGGCGTCATCGGCGGTGTCGAACCACCGGCCCGGCCGCTGAGGATCGGCGAAACGGGTCAGCGCGGTGTCGAGCAGGTCGCCGGCGGCCGTCAGCCAAGCCTGGTCGCCGGTCAGCTGAAACAAGCTCAGCAGGCCGGTGGCCAGCATCGCGTGGTCTTCGAGGATGGCCGCGCTGTCACCGACGCGTCCACCGAGGCTCGCCCGCCGCAGCCGCCCGTCCACCAAGTGCAAGCTCAGGACGGCCGCGGCACACCGGCTCGCGCTGTCCGACAAGTCGGGATCGTCGATCGCCACACTGGCTTCGACCAAAGCGGTGACAGCCAGGCCGTTCCACGCCGTGACCACCTTGTCGTCGCGGTCGGGCTGAACTCGAGAAGCGCGCGCAGTCAGCAGCGCTTGGCGGACCCGCCGCAAGCGGACCCAGTCATCCGGGTCGGCCGGCAACTGCAGCACCGACGCGCCGTCCTCGAAGGTGCCCGCCGCCGTCACGCCGAACAGCGACGCGGCCCAACGCCCGTCGTCGTCACCCAGAACGTCGATGAGCTGCGCCGAGTTCCATAAGTAAGTGGCCCCTTCGCGGCCGCCGGCGTCGGCGTCCAGCGACGAGGTAAACATGTCGCCCTCGGTCAAGTCGGTGACGAGGAACCGCGCGGTTTCCTCGGCTACCCGCCGGGCCAGCGCATCATCGGTGCGGCGTGCCCAGTGCGCGTACACGCGAAGCAGCTGGGCGTTGTCGTAGAGCATCTTTTCGAAATGGGGCACCACCCACGCGCTGTCCACGCTGTACCGGGCGAACCCACCGGCCAGCTGGTCGTAGATTCCGCCGCGGGCCATCGCGGTGCCGGTCCGCTGCACAGCGGTAAGCGCCGGGTGAGAACCGGTGCGTTCGTGGTGCCGCAGCAGCGCCTCGAGCAGCGCCGACGGCGGAAATTTGGGGGCGCCGCCGAACCCGCCCCGGGCGGTGTCCTCGTCGTCGAGCACCACGGCGACCGCCCGGTCGCACAACGCGGCCTCGACGGGCGGACCACCCCCGGGTAACCCGGACGCCATCGACCGCAACTCCCCGACGATCTGCTCCGACGCCTGCTCGACCTCGCCGCGCCGGGTGCGCCAGGCGTCGACGACCGCCGACAACAGCTGCAGAAAGGCCTCCTTCGGGTAGTAAGTGCCACAGAAGAAGGGCCGGCCGTCGGGGGTGAGGAAGCACGTCATGGGCCAGCCGCCGTGGCCGGTCAGGGCGACGGTGGCGTTCATGTACACGGCGTCGATGTCGGGGCGTTCCTCGCGGTCGACTTTGACGCAGACGAAGCCGCTGTTCATCGCGGCGGCCACCTCGCCGTCGGCGAAGGACTCGTGTGCCATGACGTGGCACCAGTGGCAGGCCGCGTAGCCGATCGACAGCAGGATCGGCACGTCGCGGTGGGCGGCCTCGGCCAGCGCCTGCGGGCTCCACTGCTGCCAGTGCACCGGGTTACCGGCGTGCTGTCGCAGGTAGGGGCTGGCGGCGGTGTCCAGCGTGTTGACGGCGGGGGTCATCAGCCGGTCGCGGACCTAACGCTCCGGTTCACGTCCGGGCCCATCGCCGTCGGCGGGGTTCTCGACTCCCACGGTGCCGTCGTCGACGGCTTGATCCGGTTCGGGATCGTCCCGGTCGAACGACGCCGGCAGTTGCCTGAGGTGTCGATTCATCGACCGGATCAAAAAAACCGTGCCGATCAGCAGCAACACCACCACCAATAGGCCGAGCGGGCTGGCCTTGCCGAAGTCGGGTCCGGTGCGTCGCGGGGTGTCGTCGGCGAGGATCTCGACCGCGGCCAACATCGCCCGGTTCACTGGTCGCCCTCTATTCCGGCGAACAAGTCGGTCTCGGGAAGCTGCACGGGAACCCGCGAACGGGCTAGTTCGAACTCCTCGGTCGGCCATAGCCGCTGTTGCCAGGAAATCGGCGCGGCGAAGAAATCCCCTTGAGGGTCGATCTGGGTGGCATGCGCTCGCAGCGCGTCGTCGCGTTGGCTGAAATAGGCCGAGCAGTCCACCCGGGTCGTGACCCGGCCGGCGAAGATGTCGTGCCCGGGATCCCAATGCTTGAGCCATTTGTCGAAGGGCCCAAGTTGGCCGTGCTTGGCGAATTCGTCCTGCAGCAACTGCATCCGCTGGCGCAGGAAGCCGTGGTTGTAGTACAGCTTCGACACCGACCAGACCGGGCCGGCATCGGGAAAGCGGCGATAATCGGCGGCCGCCTCATAGGCCGCGACCGACACCTGATGACAGCGGACGTGGTCGGGATGTGGGTAGCCGCCGTTCTCGTCGTACGTCGTGATCACGTGCGGCCGGAATTCGCGGACCACCCGTACCAGTGCCTCGGTGGCCACCTCCAGCGGTACCAGCGCGAAGCACTGCTCGGGCAGCGGCGGTGGTGGGTTGCCTTTCGGAAGTCCGGAGTCGACGAAACCGAGCCAGGTATGTTCGACGCCCAGAATCTCCGCCGCCTTCGCCATCTCATCCCGACGGATCTCGGCGATGCGTCCGTGCACTTCGGGCAGGTCCATCGCGGGGTTGAGGATGTCGCCGCGTTCACCGCCGGTGAGCGTGACCACCAGCACCCGGTGGCCCTCGTCGGCGTAGCGCGCGAGGGTCGCGGCGCCCTTACTGGACTCGTCGTCCGGATGGGCGTGGACGGCCATCAACCGCAACTCGCTCACTCGCTTCCTATCCTCTGCATTCGCCGATGGGTGGCCCGATGATCCCACTTCTAATCGTTGCATTCCGCGCTCGAGCGATTCGATCACCAGAGGTAATGACCGGCGCCAGGAACCCCGAACTGCGAAAACGGGGATTACGCGGAGCCCAGCGGTGGTAGCATATGCCCGTGCACGGTTCCTGCTGGAACCGTGTATTGCTGCATTAGCGGTCATCGGTGGACCCGGGGCGGCAACGGACGCGGCGGTACCGAACACGCATTGCGGGGCAGATCCCAGGCCTTGCGCGAATGTCGCGGAAACGATAAGACGAGGAGCGCGACGATGACGGACACTCAGGTGACCTGGCTGACCCAGGAATCACATGACCGGCTCAAGGCTGAGCTCGACCAGTTGATCGCCAATCGTCCGGTCATTGCCGCCGAGATCAACGACCGCCGCGAGGAGGGTGATCTGCGGGAAAACGGCGGGTATCACGCCGCCCGCGAGGAGCAGGGCCAACAGGAAGCACGCATCCGGCAGCTGCAAGAGCTGCTGAACAACGCGAAGGTGGGTGAAGCCCCCAAACAGTCGGGTGTCGCCTTGCCCGGCTCGGTGGTGAAGGTTTATTACAACGGCGACGAGTCCGACACGGAAACGTTCCTCATTGCCACCCGCCAGGAGGGCCTCAACGACGGCAAGCTGGAGGTCTACTCCCCCAATTCGCCGCTGGGCGGCGCCCTGATCGACGCCAAGGAGGGCGAAACCCGCAGCTACACCGTTCCCAACGGGAACACCGTCAACGTGACCTTGGTGAGCGCGGAGCCCTACCACTCCTAGTCTCTTCTTGGTCGAGGAAAATCAGGCGGGAACGCAGTCGCTGGTGGCGCGCATCGCCGAGGACCTCCTTCTGCTGCTGCTCGACAATGCGTCGGCCCAACCGGGACTGGACCGGGCACACCGCAACCGAGTTCTGACCGCGGCGGCGTTATGCGACCTGGCGTACGCGTGCCGGATCCGTCCGGCGGTCGACGGCGAGCCGGTCGAGGCGGGACAGCTGGTGGTCCTGAGCGGACCGGACCCCGTCGACCCGGTCCTGACGCCGGTGCTGCAGCTGCTGGGGCGCCGTCCGATCAACCCGGCCACGGCGATCGCGAAGCTGCGGCGAGACGTACCGGCCGCGGTCTTCTCCCAACTCGAGCGCAGCGGACAGGTGAAGCGGGTTCGGCTGCCTCACAAGGGTTTCAAACGTCCTCACGCGTGGCCGTTGACCGACCGCACCCGGGCAGCGGGTGTGCGCGCGGCTCTGACCGCCGCGCTTTTCGACGAGCAACGCC
Source organism: uncultured Actinomycetota bacterium (assembly GCA_963767765.1). Classification (GTDB taxonomy): domain Bacteria; phylum Actinomycetota; class Actinomycetes; order Mycobacteriales; family Mycobacteriaceae; genus Mycobacterium. The sequence continues at coordinate 76,170 of CAVYEX010000002.1, forward strand.
CCGATCCGGTTGCCGCGGCGGTGATCTCGCTGTTGCATGCGGTGAACGGCCTTGGTGCGATCTTCAGCCTGGACGCACGCGGCTGGGAGTGGGTGCGTGATCGGGCGGGTGAAATCGCGACCGGCAGCTGGCTAGGGGGGGCCGATCCGGACCTCGCCGAGGTCAACCTGGCGGTGACGTTTGCGGCGCTTCGCGACGCACTGAGGTAGCCGGTGTCCGCGCCCGGTCAGCCCAACGCCTGCTCGAGGTCGGCCAGCAGATCGGCGATGTCCTCGATGCCGACCGACAACCGCACCAGGTCGTCCGGAACCTCGAGCTGCGAACCCGCAGTCGAGGCGTGAGTCATCGCGACCGGGTGCTCGATGAGGGACTCGACGCCGCCCAGCGACTCGGCCAAAATGAATACTTCCGTTGCCGCGCACAACTTTTCCGCGGCCGGGCGGCCGCCCCGCATCCGGGCGGACACCATGCCGCCGAAGCCTTTCATCTGGCGCGCGGCTACTTCGTGACCGGCATGACTGGGCAGGCCCGGATACAGCACCGTGCTGACCGCGTCGTGTTCTGCGAGGAACTGCGCCACCGCGGCGCCGTTCTCACTGTGCCGTTGCATGCGCAGCACCAAGGTCTTCAGTCCCCGGATGGTCAGGTACGCGTCGAACGGACCTGGCACCGCACCGGCACCGTTCTGCAGGAAGCCGAACGCTGCGTCCAGGTCCTCGTCGTTGCTGATCAGCGCTCCCCCGACGACGTCCGAATGGCCGCCGATGTACTTGGTGGTCGAGTGCAGCACCACGTCGGCCCCCAGCGTCAACGGCTGCTGCAGAGCGGGTGAGGCAAACGTGTTGTCCACCAATACTTTTATGGTTCGTTCTTGACCGAGCTCTGAGATTGCCGCGATGTCGGCGATGGACAGCAACGGATTGGTCGGTGTCTCCACCCAGATCAGGCGGGTCTGCGGACTGAGAACCGCACGCACCGCGTCGATATCTGACAGCGCCGCCGGCGTGTACTGAACGCCCCACTGGGCGAACACCTTGTCGATCAGCCGGAAGGTGCCGCCGTAGGCGTCGTCGGGGATGACCACGTGGTCACCCGGCCGCAGCAACGCCCGCAGGGCGCAATCCGTGGCCGCCATCCCTGAACTGAACGCACGACAGAAGCTGCCCTCCTCGACCGCGGCCAGTCCGGCTTCCAGGGCCGTCCGGGTCGGATTGCCGGAACGTGCATATTCGTAGCCGCCCCGCAGCTGTCCGACTTCGTTCTGGGCGAAGGTGCTGCTGGGATAGATCGGAACATTGACCGAACCGATCGACGGGTCAGGACGAAATCCGGCGTGAATGGCCTTGGTCGCCATTCCCGTGAACAAGCCGCTGGCCATCGAATGCCCGTTGTCGTCGTCAAGGATGTGGCGCTGTTCGGTCATCACCGATCAGCCTACTGATGCCGTCGGGACCGCTCCGCTGCTCGCCGTCGAGCGCCCGTCACACCCGCAGCGCGGTGAAGGGACTGAACGGAAGGTTGCGCACCACGAACCACAGCGACACCACCACCAAGGTCACAGATGCGGCCCAGCGAACGTCGGGCCATTTCGGCGGCTGCCGTCTGACGAGGCGCCCATACGTCCACACCGCGTAAGCCCACACCGCCACCAGCAGGCCCGCCAGAGCGAGGGCGTTGAACTTCGCCGCGCCCGCCAGGTCACCATGCAGCAGCGAGTACAACATCCGCAAAGTGCCGCAACCGGGGCAATCGATACCCAACAGCATCTTGATCGGGCATCGCGGCAACCAGCCGCCCGGTGTGGTGGGATCACCCCACCACACCGCCGCGCAGGCCAGCACTGCCGCGGCGGCTACCCGCACCGGCGCGGCGAGGCGCTGGCCGACGCCGCTGACGAGTGAAGGATCAGCTTGGTCGTTTGATGACCAGGTCATGGGCCATTTTGTCATGCCAGCCCTGATGGCGGCCCGAGTTGTCGAACAGAACCGACAGGAACACCACCAGCATGCCGATGCCACAAACGAAGTAACCGGCAACTGGAATGATCCAGCGGACGAACGAACCTCCGAGACCTAGCACCTGGCCGGTGTTCTCGTTGACCACTTTGATCTTCATTGCGAGCTTCCCGAGTGTTCCTCCGACCAACCCCACCATCAGCCACTCATAGAGGAATCCGATCACTCCGATGATCGCCATCGTCGCGAAGTACCCGGCCCATCCAGCACCGGAAGGCACGGCGGTGGTGTTGCCGGAGGCGTCGGTCACCGTTTGGGTGGACGTCACCAGTTCTGTCACACCGACAGCGGAAAGGATCAGATACACGACACCATTGAGGACCCCGTCGATCAGTCGGGCGAGCACGCGCTGGCCGACCGACGCAACTTCGACCGCCCCGAACCCGGGGATGTTGACAATCGAGCTCGGCGACTGCGGCCCGTAGCCCTGCGGTGGCTGGCCGCCGTATCCGGGCGGCGGCGGGGCGTAGCCGCCCGCGGAGGGCGGAGGCGGTGGGTATCCGCCCTGCGGAGGCGGGGGATACCCACCGGCAGGCGGCGGCGGGTAACTGCCCGCAGGCGGGCCAGGTGGTTCTTCGGTCATCAGCACCTTTCTCGAGGATTTCGGGTTAGCTGACTGCAGCGCTGCGTACGCTACCGAAAGTATCGCTCAAGCGATGATGAATTGCCGATGCTTCGCCACGCGCAACGCCTGTTGACAGGTTGTTCCGTCGTCGGCCACGAGCACCGCGGCGTGACGGGTGGTTGCACGATCTAATTTGCTTTGCGCGTCGCCCGCTATCGTCTTCGCGAGCCGTCAGACAGAAATCCCAACACGTCGTGTCGGGTGATGACGCCGATCGGCTTGCCGGCCTCGACCACCATCAGCGCGTCCCACTCACGCAACGCCTTCGCCGCGGCGTCCACCAACTCGCCGGCTCCGATCATCGGCAGTGGCGGGCTCATATGCAACGCCACAGCGTCGACGAGTTTGGCACGGCCTTCGAAGACCGCCGACAGTAGTTCGCGTTCGGAGACGCTGCCGGCGACCTCGCCGGCCATCACCGGCGGTTCGGCACCCACCACGGGCATCTGCGACACTCCGTACTCGCGCAGAATCCCGATCGCATCACGAACCGTCTCCGATGGATGGGTGTGCACCAGATCAGGCAGTTCGCCGGATTTGCGGCGCAGTACATCGGAAACCGTCGGCTGTTGCACCGATCCGTCGAGCCGGCTGCGCAGAAAGCCGTACGACGACAGCCAGGCGTCGTTGAAGATCTTCGACATGTAGCCGCGGCCGCCGTCCGGCAGCAGCACCACGATCAGCGCATCCGGACCGGCCGTCTCGGCAACCTTCAGCGCGGCCACGACAGCCATGCCGCAGGACCCACCCACCAGCATCGCTTCCTCGCGGGCCAGCCGCCTGGTCATGTTGAAGGAATCGGAGTCCGACACCGCGATGATCTCGTCCGGCACGCCGGGGTCATAGGCGGCCGGCCAGAAGTCCTCGCCGACGCCCTCCACCAGGTACGGCCGGCCGGTGCCACCGGAGTAAACCGATCCTTCCGGGTCGACGCCGACAACCCGCACCGAGCCGTCGGACACCTCCTTGAGGTAGCGACCGGTGCCGGTGATGGTGCCGCCGGTGCCGATGCCCGCGACGAAGTGAGTGACTTGGCCGTCGGTATCCGCCCAAATTTCCGGGCCGGTCGTCTCGTAGTGGCTGGCCGGGCCTTCCGGATTGGAGTACTGGTCCGGTTTCCAGGCGCCGTCGATCTCGGCGACCAGCCTGTTGGACACGCTGTAGTAGCTGTCCGGGTGGTCGGGCGGAACCGCGGTCGGGCACACCACCACCTCGGCCCCGTACGCTCGCAGCACATTCTGCTTGTCTTCGCTGACCTTGTCCGGGCAGACGAATACGCATTGGTAGCCGCGGTGTTGGGCGATCATGGCCAGTGCCACGCCGGTGTTGCCCGAGGTTGGTTCGACGATGGTGCCGCCCGGTTGCAGGCTTCCGTCGGCTTCGGCGGCGTCGATCATCTTGACCGCTATCCGGTCTTTACAGCTGGCTCCCGGGTTGAGGTATTCGACCTTGGCCACCACCTTGGCACTGCCGGCCGCGACGACGGAGTTCAGCTGAACTAGGGGGGTGTTGCCGATGAGCTCACTGATGTGCCGCGCGATCCGCATCCGCTCATCGTCTCAGGCCGGATACCGCCGGTGCGCGGGCACTCCGCCGGCGGGCGGCGCCCGGCCCCTCAGCTGGCCGTTCCGGCCCGCATCGTCACCGGGCTGTGCCGGATTGCCCGATTCCTCAGCTGGCCGTTCCGGCCCGCATCGTCACCGGGCTGTGCCGAATTGCCCGCCTCCTCAGCTGGCCGTTCCGGCCCGCATCGTCACCGGGCTGAAGTCCGTGGCCTCGCGGATGTACTCCCCGATCTGCCGCAGCGAGCGCTTGGCTTCCGGGACCAAGGGAGCGGCGAGCTGAAAGTCGTGGACTTGCCCCGGCCAGATCCGCACCTCAGCCGGCACCCCGGCGGCCGCAAGCCGCCGCGCAGCCAATCGTGCGTCATGCATCAGCACCTCGGACCCGGATACGTGGATCAGCGTCTGGGGCAGCCCGGGCTCGATGTGGTCCAGCGGCTCGTAGATCTCTTCGGGCTTACCGTCGACGACGTTCTTGGCGGCCGCGCTGGCCACCAACGCGATGAGCGCGTCGAACGCATTCGGCGGGAACATCGCATCGAAACGGATATTGCGGTGCGACTGCTTGGGTTCCTTGGCCAGCTGCAGTAGCGGCGACAACGCCACCAGCGCTGCCGGCTCGTCGTTCTCTGCTTGCAGCCGCTGCGCCAATGCCAGCGCCAGGTAGCCTCCGGCGGAGTCGCCGGCCAGGACGATCTGCTCGGGTCCGTACCCCCGTGCCCGCAGCCAGCGGTAGGCGTCGTAGCAGTCGTCGAGCGCCATTCCCACCGAGTGCTTGGGGATCAACCGGTAGTTGACCACCAGGACAGGTGAATCGGCGTAGTGCGAGAGCGCGTTGACCACCCGGCTGTGGGAGTGCACTCCGCAGGTGAGAAACGCACCCCCATGCAGGTAGAGCACCACTCGCCGGGTGCCGTCGGCAGGCAGCACTCCGGCAGCGCGTACCAGCTGTGCGGTGGCGTGCGGTAGACCGACCGTTGCCCGGACGGTGCCCGGAGTCGGCAGCAGCGCGCGCGAGGCGAAGTCGATCAGTCCGTACGGCCAGGGGAAACGCGGAATACAGCTGCCGACGGCCAGGGCGGGGCGAACGGTAGCCCGGACAGCCAGCCAGGCCAGCCGGCCCTGCATGCTCGGGCCGCTCTCGAAGACCTCGACAGGAGCGCCGTCACTGAGCGGAAAGTGCCGCCTTTGCGGGCCCGGGCGCGGCCGAACCCCGCGACTCAAACCTCGAACGGAGCCCAAAATCATGGTGGGTGCGCTCATGCTCGACACTCCTACGTCCTTGTAGTCATGTAGACGAAGTGGCGGAGCGACCCGTTCTGTACTCCGGCCTCTTCTGTACCCGCTCAATCCCTCAGCCAACCTCGCAAACTTAGCTTGGCAGCCCTTAGAGTTTCAATAATCAAAGAGTCGAAATTGATATCACATCTGCTCCGGACCGTTATATCGCACGCCTTCACCTACCGGGTTGAGGCCACGCGGAGACCTAAACTGAATGTCGTGGAGTTACGCGCGCCGCGCCGATCGACGATTGCGCTGGCCGCAGCAGGAGCCTTGGCGTCGACGGGCACGGCCTACGTCGGCGCCCGCAACCTGCTGGTCGGCCAGGCGCAGCAGGCTCGCAAGGTAATTCCGAAAGCGTGGGCGATCCCGCCGCGAGCCGACGGCATCTACTCCCCCGGTGGCAGCCCGGTGGAGCGCTGGCAGCGCGAGGTGCCGTTCGACGTGCACCTGATGATCTTCGGCGACTCGACGGCAACCGGGTACGGCTGCCGCAACAGTGAAGAAGTTCCCGGTGTGGTGCTGGCGCGCGGACTGGCCGAGCAGACCGGCAAGCGGATCCGGCTGAGCACAAAAGCGATAGTGGGCGCTACCTCGAAAGGGCTGTCGGGGCAAGTCGACGCGATGTTCGTGGCCGGGCCGCCGCCCGATGCGGCGGTCATCATGATCGGCGCCAACGACATCACCGCGCTGAACGGGATCGGCCCGTCGGCGGCCCGGCTCCGTTCCGCCGTGCGGCGACTGCGCACCAGCGGCGCGGTCGTCGTGGTCGCCACCTGCCCGGATTTCGGCATCGTCACTGCGATCCCCCAGCCGCTGCGCTGGGTGGCCCATACCCGCGGTCTGCGGCTCGCGCGAGCGCAAGCTGTCGCCGTCCGGGCCGCGGGCGGGGTGCCGGTACCGCTGGCGGATCTGCTGGCGCCGCAGTTCAAGCACGCGCCGGGGCAGTTGTTGTCCGACGATCAATTCCACCCCTCGGCGGAGGGATACGCGCTGGTCGCTGGTCAGCTGCTGCCGGCCTTATGCAACGCGCTGGGTGAAAGCGTCGCCGCGCTGGCGCTCGATCGGCCGGTTCCGACGCTCGCCGCGGAGCACCGGACCGGCCGCTTCCGGCTCAACCTCGCGTCACTGCTGCGCCGACGGCCCACAACGGGGGTGCCTGCCCCTGTCGTCGTGCCGGCCAGCGGCTAGATTCGGTCTTAGCCTGAAAGGAGACCGCTGTGCCGGAAGCCGTCATCGTCTCGACCGCCCGCTCACCGATAGGTCGCGCCGTCAAAGGATCGCTGGCGTCCGTGCGGCCCGATGACCTCGCCGCGCAGATCGTCCGGGCCGCCTTGGACAAGGTGCCGCAACTGAACCCGCACCAGCTCGACGACCTGATCATGGGGTGCGGCCAGCCAGGCGGTGAAGCCGGCTTCAACATCGGCCGGGTCGTCGCCGTCGAGCTCGGTTACGACTTCCTGCCCGGTACAACGGTCAACCGGTACTGCTCGTCGTCGCTGCAGACCACGCGGATGGCCTTCCATGCGATCAAGGCCGGCGAGGGTGACGCGTTCATCTCCGCCGGGGTCGAGACGGTGTCGCGGTTCGGCCAAGGCACGTCGGATTCGTGGCCAGACACCAAGAACCCGAAATTCACTGAGGCGCAAGAACGTTCAGTGGCCTCTGCCGGCGGCGCTGACGAATGGCACGACCCGCGCACCGACGGCACGCTGCCCGACATTTATATCGCGATGGGTCAGACCGCCGAGAACGTGGCGCTGATGACCGGGATCAGTCGCGAAGACCAGGACCACTGGGGGGTGCGCAGCCAGAACCGCGCCGAGGAGGCCATCAAGAGCGGTTTCTTCGAGCGTGAGATCGAACCGGTCGCCCTGCCCGACGGCACCACCGTCAGCGTCGACGACGGTCCCCGGCCCGGCACCACCTACGAGAAGGTCAGCCAACTCAAGCCGGTGTTCCGGCCCAACGGCACAGTGACCGCTGGTAACGCTTGTCCGCTCAACGACGGCGCCGCCGCGGTGGTGATCACCAGCGACACCAGGGCCAAAGAGCTCGGTCTGACGCCGCTGGCCCGAATCGTGGCCACCGGGGTGTCGGGCCTTTCCCCGGAGATCATGGGACTGGGGCCGATCGAGGCGACGAAGAAAGCCCTGGCCAATGCCGGCATGTCGATCGGTGACATCGATTTGTTCGAGATCAACGAGGCCTTCGCGGTGCAGGTGCTCGGCTCGGCGCGCGAGTTGGGCATCGACGAGGAGAAGCTGAACGTCTCCGGCGGAGCTATCGCACTGGGTCACCCGTTCGGGATGACCGGCGCCCGGATCACTGCCACCCTGCTGAACAACTTGAGCACCTACGACAAGACCTTCGGTCTGGAGACGATGTGCGTCGGCGGTGGCCAGGGTATGGCCATGGTGGTCGAGCGCCTGAGCTAACGCCGCGCGGTGTGACGCTGCTGGCTGCGCAGTCGCGGCGTGTCACGTCGCGGCATGCACAGTCGCCATGGCATGCAAAAAGCCGGCACGCGCACGTGCCGGCTTCTCGCGAGACAGGGTCAGTCGTTCTGCAGGTAACTGAGCAACCGCAGGATCTCGATGTAGAGCCACACCAGCGTGACCGTCAAGCCGAGGGCAATACCCCAGGCGGCCTTCTCCGGCGCCCCGGCGCGAATCATCTGGTCGGCCGCGTCGAAGTCGATCAAGAAGCTGAACGCCGCTATGGCAATGCAGACCAGCGAGAATATGATCGCCACCGGGCCGCCGCTGCGCAGGCCCAGGCCTTCGCCGTGGCCCACGCCGAACATGGCCAGCAGCATGTTGCCGAACATCAGCACCAGCACACCGATGAGACCGGCAAAGATCATCCGCGTGAACTTGGGGGTGACCCGGATGGCGCCGGTCTTGTAAACGACGAGCATGCCGAAGAACACACCCAGCGTTCCCAGAATCGCCTGCCCGATCAACGCCCCGGCGTTGGCGGACGACACCGTGAGGTGGACCAGCAGGAAGGACACGGCGCCGAGGAAAAGCCCCTCGAGGGTGGCGTAGCTCAGCACCAGCGCCGGGCTGTCCTGCTTGCGGCCGAAGGTGGCGACCAGCACCAGCACCAGGCCGCCCAATCCGCCGAGGAAAGTTAGTGGCCCGGCCAGCGTCTCGTTCGCTCGCACCAGGAAGTAGGAGACGATCGCGGCCGCCGAGAGCACCGCCAGCGTGATGCCCGTCTTGGTCACCACATCGTCGATGGTCAGCGGCCGGGAGACACCGGTCCGCTGATCACGATAAGGAGCCGCGTAGGGGTCGGCTTGGTACGCCTGCTGGGTCGCGGCGCCGCCCAGGCCGGGGCCGAACTGCGCGTATCCGCCCCGCTGCTTGGGCAGCGAACGAAATACCGGGTTGCTAGTTTCCCGCACCGTCGGATCCTCTCTTGAACTGTCATTTCCAGCTGTAACAAGTGGTCAACGAGCAATCGCCCTGCCCAGTTCCCGTCTCAGCTTCCTGCGCTCAGCAATTTCCGGGCGGCTCGTCAGCTAAACCTTACCCGTGGACGTCGGTTCGTGAACAACGTTCTACATTGCTTGATCGGGCCTCAACAGCATTCTGACCGACCAGGGAGACGAGGGCGTGACGGGCGAATCCGACGAAGTCCTGACCCGCGTCGACGACGGTGTCGGCCTGGTGACGCTCAACCGCCCGAAGGCGATCAACTCCCTCAACCAAAGCATGGTCACCGCGCTGCGCGAGATTCTGTCCAACTGGCAAGACGACGGCGCGGTGCAGGCGGTGGTGCTGACCGGCGCGGGGGAACGCGGGCTGTGCGCCGGCGGCGACGTGGTGGCGATCTACCACAGCGCCCGCGCCGACGGGGTCGACGCGCGGCGGTTCTGGTACGACGAATATCTGCTCAACGCCCAAGTGGGCCGGTTCGCCAAGCCGTATGTGGCCCTGATGGACGGCATCGTCATGGGCGGTGGCGTCGGTGTAGGGGCCCACGCGAACACCCGGGTGGTGACCGACACCACCAAGATGGCGATGCCGGAAGTCGGTATCGGGTTCATTCCTGATGTCGGCGGCACCTACCTGCTGTCGCGCGCGCCCGGAAAACTGGGCCTGCATGCGGCGCTGACCGGAGCACCGTTTTCCGGAGCCGACGCCATAGCGTTGGGATTCGCCGACCACTACGTGCCGCACGACGACTTGGCAGCGTTCAGCCGCGCGATCGTCAGCGACGGGGTCGAACAGGCCCTTGCTGAGCATGCCACCACGCCCCCGCCGAGCAACCTCGTCGCGCAACAAGAATGGATCGACGACTGTTATGCCGGTGACACGGTGGCCGACATCGTCGCGGCCCTGCACGGCCACGACGCGGGGCCGGCCAACGATGCCGCCAACCTGATCGGCAGCCGCTCGCCCATCGCGTTGTCGGTGACCTTGGAGTCGTTGCGCCGCGCCGCCACCCTGGACACGCTCGAAGACGTCCTGACCCAGGAGTACCGGGTGTCGTGCGGATCGCTGCGGTCGCACGATCTGGTGGAGGGCATCCGGGCTCAGCTGATCGACAAAGATCGCACACCCAAATGGTCGCCGCGCTCTTTGCCCGAGATCGGCACGACGGACGTCGAGGCGTACTTCGCACCGGCAGACCCTGAACTGACGTTCTAGGAGGAGTTGCGCACATGAGTCGCGACGTCGACGATGCAGAGCGAAGCGATGAGGAGGAGCGGCGCACATGACTTACGACACCATCCTGGTCGAGCACGACGGCCGCGTCGCCACCATCACACTGAATCGCCCGCAGGCCCTCAATGCGCTCAACAGCCAGATGATGACCGAAGTCACCAAGGCCGCCACCACTTTCGACGACGATCCTGGTGTCGGCGCGATCGTGATCACCGGTTCGGAAAAGGCCTTCGCCGCCGGCGCCGACATCAAGGAGATGTCGCAGCTGACCTTCGCCGACGTCTTCGGTGGCGACTACTTCGCCGCATGGTCCAAGTTGGCGGCAGTGCGCACCCCGACGATCGCCGCGGTGGCCGGGCACGCGCTGGGCGGCGGCTGTGAGCTGGCGATGATGTGTGACCTGTTGATCGCCGCCGACACCGCCAAATTCGGGCAGCCCGAAATCAAACTCGGCGTGCTGCCCGGTATGGGCGGGTCGCAGCGATTGACGCGCGCCATCGGGAAAGCGAAGGCCATGGATCTGATCCTGACCGGGCGCACCATCGGCGCCGCCGAAGCCGAGCGCAGCGGATTGGTCTCGCGGGTCGTGGCGGCTGGCGACCTGCTCACCGTGGCCAAGGCGGTCGCCGCCACCATCGCCGGCATGTCCCTGTCGGCGACGCGGATGGCCAAAGAAGCCGTCAACCGGGCGTTCGAATCGACCCTGGCCGAGGGGCTGCTCTACGAACGTCGACTGTTTCATTCGTCATTCGGCACCGACGACCAGTCCGAGGGTATGGCCGCCTTCATCGAGAAGCGGCCCGCCAACTTCACCCACCGCTAGCACGCAAGCACGCCGGCCGCGGCCAGCGCGTGGAAGCCACCGACGACATCGGTGGCGCGGTGCAGACCCAGATCGAGAAGCGCCGCCGCGGCGAGGCTGGACGTATAACCCTCTGAGCACACGATCACCCATTCGACGTCGTCACCGACGGCCTGCGGCAGCCGGGCATCGCTGGTCGGGTCGCACCGCCATTCCAGGACGTTGCGTTCGATCACCAGCGCCGCCGGCACATCGCCTTCGCGGGCGCGCTGGGCCGCGGGCCGAATGTCGACCAGTACGGCGCCGCGCCGCAACGCCTCGGGTAACTCCGCGGCCGTCAGGCGGCGCAGTCGCGTCCGAGCCGTCTCGAGCACCGTGTCGATCCGGCTCGTCATCCCGCCGAGCCTCCGTCGGTCAACTCGGTGCGCCGGCGGCGCAGCGTGTTGTCGTCGGTCACCTGGTAGTACGACATCGCGGTCAGCGGCGGCGAATAAGCATGAACGCTCACCGTCGGCACGGCCGGCGTGTCCGTGGGCGCCCAGACCACGTCATGCACCCAGCCCAACGGAAAGCTGGCCTGGTCACCGGCACTCAGCCGTCGGCCCCGCAACCGCGCACCGTCCCAGCGGAACTCGTCGAGCGAACCCGACAACACCGTCAGCGCCCCGAGCGAGCCGCCGTGGTCGTGCAATTCGGTCGACCGTTCGGGGACCCAGCTGATCAGCCAGATGTCGACCTCACCGTCTCCGAGGATCCGGCAGAACCACCGGTCGTCCACCGGGATGCCGCCCGGCGGCAGCAGGTGGTCGTAACGCCCGGTGAGCACGTCGTCAGCGGCCTGATCGGTGGCCAACAGCAGGTCGGGCAACCGCAGCCGGGTCGGGCCCGCGACGGACGGGATGGTTGGGGCGAGCAGCGCGGCAGGCCTGACGGCCGCATCGGCGAAGGACATGCTGGAACTCCAGGAGGAATGGACGGGTCAGAAGCGGTGGCGCGTCAGGCGCGACAACACTCCGACGACCGCAGGTCCTCCGTCACAGCATGCAGTGTTGCATAGATTGACACGATGCGCGGTAGACGACACCTCCGGCTGGGCGGCATGGTTCTGCTTGCGGTCGGCTTCGGAACGGTTCCCGGCTGTTCGTCGAGCCACCACGACGGCCCGGCCCATACCTCATCGGTGGCACCACCGGACGCGTCCGGCAGTGCGACCAGTCAGGCGCCGGCTGAATCCGGCGCGGTGGGCGTTTCTCCGGGGGGTGTCACCACCCGGGTGGACGCGCCCGCGGATTCCAGCGAAGGGGAGTATGGCCAGGCCTGCCGGGCCGCGAAGATGTGGATGAACCAGCACGGCGGCGATCCGCGCACGCTGTTCGAGCCCTATTTGGCGACCTTGCAAGCGCCCGGCGCGGTGCCTGGTGCGGCGACGTTCAACACACCGTGGGCGCAGTTGACGCCGCCGCGGCAGGCGGCGGTGATCGTCGCTGCCCGCGCTGCGGCCGACGACCAGTGCGGCTGACCAGTCGCGCGCTCGTGATCAATTTCGATCACGCCGCAAAGAATTGGCGTTCCGGGGTGTGACGGTGGCCGTCGCCGTCCGAGCCGCTGGCTGAATACCACTCGAAGGCGACTATGGCGGCGCGCAGAATGAAGGAATGGCCGTCGCTGATCCGGTGCAGTCCCTGGGCTCCTCTCAGCACTCCACCCGTCGTCCAAGTGGTCCGTCGCAGCGAGTGGCGCTAGCCCTCGGTAGCGGAAGCGCGCGCGGATATGCGCATATCGGCGTCATCGAGGAACTGCGCGAACGCGGCTACCAGATTGTGGGAATCGCCGGTTCGTCGATGGGCGCGCTCGTCGGTGCCCTGCAGGCGGCGGACAAGCTCGACGACTTCGCGCACTGGGCCCGATCGCTGACCCAGCGCTCTGTACTGCGGTTGCTGGATCCGTCGATCACCGCAGCAGGCGTGTTGCGTGCGGTGAAGATCCTCGACGCGGTCCGCGAGATTCTCGGCTCGGTGACGATCGAGGAGCTGGCCATTCCTTACACCGCGGTGGCAACCGACTTGATCACCGGGAAGTCGGTGTGGCTGCAGCGTGGGCCGGTCGACGAGGCGGTTCGGGCGTCGATCGCGATTCCGGGCCTGATCACCCCGCATGTGGTCGACGGGCGGTTGCTGGCCGACGGCGGGATCCTCGATCCCCTGCCCATGGCCCCGATCGCCGCGGTCAACGCCGACCTGACCATCGCGGTGAGCTTGAGCGGCAGCGAGACCAGCGATGACCGCGACGACGAAACCCACCCCGCGTCGGAGTGGCTGAACCGGGTGGTGCGCAGCACGTCTGCGTGGTTCGACGCCAACAGCGCCCGCTCGCTGCTGGACCGGCCCACCGCCCGAGCGCTGCTCAGCCGGTTCGGCGCGTCGCTGCCCGAATCCGACGGCGAGCCCGACGAAGAACTCGCCGAGGTTGTCGACGAGCCGGCGGAAACCCCGAAACTCGGCAGCTTCGAGGTGATGAACCGCACGATCGATATCGCCCAGGCCGCTTTGGCGCGGCACACGCTGGCCGCCTACCCGCCCGACCTGTTGATCGAGGTGCCCCGATCCGCGTGCCGCAGCCTGGAATTTCACCGCGCCGAGGAAGTGATCGACATCGGCCGGGCGCTGGCCAGCCACGCGTTGGACAGTTTTGCCCCCGACCAGGACGCGTCCACGCCGCCCGCAATCGAAGGCTGATCGATCCCGCTTTCATCGCCCGTCGAGGAACGCGGCGAGGCGCAATGCCTCCCGGCGGCCCTGAGCACGTCCGGCCACCGCCGATGCGACGCGGCAACGCGGATCCAGTGGATTCGAGCCGAAGGCGGCCAGCGAGGCGTCATCGGCGAACACCGCCACGGCGCTGCCGGCGAACGCCGCGACCTCCGCGGTCGGCCCGGGCCCGAACGGCGCCGGCCCGAACTCGTCGGCGGGTATCAACACCACCGCGACCGCGCAGTCGTCGGCGACGTCGAGGTTGACCGAGCTGCCGACACCACCGTCCATGTAGCGGCGGTCACCGATCGTCACCGACGGCCACGCTCCCGGCACCGCACAGCTGGCAGCGACCGCGTCGACAAGGTGGATATTCGAACGCCGGTCGAAGACAATGCGCTCTCCGGTCGCGACGTCGATGGCGGTCACCCTCAATGGCCGGCCCGGCCAGGCGTGCGACCGCAGCCGCTGCGCGATGACTTTCCGACGGACCGGTTCGGCCACTGTGTCACTAGCCGAGGCAAGCGCACCGATGTGTTGCCTGCGCTGTGTCAGCGTGGCGAACGGTTCGCTCAGCGCGGCTTCAAACAGCTGGGTGATGTCGTCGATGCTCACCCCGGGATCGATCTCGGCCGACGTCTCCTGAACCTGCCGGGCATACAGGTCCGCCAGACTGTGGCCGCTACCGATCTGGGCGGCGACCACGGAACCGGCCGAGGTACCAACCAGGATGTCCGACGTCAGCAGCAACTCGGCGGTACCTGGCGACTCGTCGGCGATACCCCGCAGAACACCTGTCTCCCAAGCGATCCCGGCTACACCTCCGCCTGCGAGCACCAGCGCCCGGTCAGTGGCCACCGGGAGGACCGTCCGACGCCGCGGCGTGCTGTGCCTGCTGCGCAGCCGGGCTCAGGTCCGCCGGGCACAGCCGGTATTTCGGTGGGTCCGGCAGCAGCCGCTCACTGCTGACCCGCAGCCCGCCGTCGACGTGCACCAGCTCGCCGGGCTTCAGCAGCCGCCACCGCGGGTCGCCGTCCATCGCTTCGCTGGCCAAAACCACACAGGGCCGATCCTGCAGGTGACCCGAGTGAGCGCTGATCCGTGGGCTGCGCAGATGAAAACTGCCGTCCGGCAACGCGTGTCGGCGGTCCAGCATGTAGAGCTCGTGCGAGTCCGGATACCGCAGCGCCCAGATGTCGGTGGCTGAGCTGAGCAAGATATTGACCGCGTAGATCGGAACGTTGGCGGCCAGCCATGTCATCGCGTCGAGCAAACCGGCCCGCACATCACCCGCATGATCGCGCACCCCGGCGGTGATCAGCGCGAACACCCGCTCGGAATCGGTCTGTCCCGCAATCAAATCGTCGGCGCCGAGCTCGCGCAACCGCTCATCGAGCACATCCATGCCCTCGACCACCCCGTTGTGGGCGAAGATCCGGCCGTCTTGCAGAAACGGATGCGTATTGACCAACGCGTGCGCGCCGGTGGTCGCGTAGCGGACATGGGCGACAAAGGTGGTGCCCGTCAAGTTCTGCGCTTCGGTGGCGAAGTCGGCATCCTGCCACGCCGCGATCGGTTGCTTGTAGACCTCGGGCCGACCGTCCTCGCCGAAGACACCCAATCCCGTGCCGTCGGGGTTTCGGCGGCTCTGCGCCGCCAGATTGTCCGGCGCCTGCAGCAGCCAGAAGGTCGCCGTCACCACGTTCGTTCCGGCATGTAACCCGAACAGACGACACATGTTTCAGCCGACCAGTTGAACGGACAGCTGTTCGAGCGCCCGGCGGGCGTACCCCTGCCACAGTGTGCCGAACACCGGCAGCAGCGGGGCGGCCAACGCGGATTTCGGATGCAGCGACCAGCGCCAGGTGACTTTGGTGCCGGCGGCCCCGTCGGTGAACAGCCACTCCCCGTCGATCCAGTCCACCAGCGGTGCCAGCGGGCCCTTGAGGTCGGTAAGCCGGTAGCCGAACGATCGCGGCGGGTCTACGCGGGTCAGTTCTTCGCGCATACTGCCTCCCCCGCTGAGCACGACGGTGCGGGTCTGACCGGGCTTGTCCCAGGCCCCGGTCTGTTCCCGTACCTGTTTGATCGGCGGGAGCGGCCCGTATCGGCGGCGAAAGAGCACCGGAAGCGGTATCGGCAAGGTGCCGTAGAAGGTTCGCTCGACACTCGCCTGAACCACCCGCGATTGCTGGACGACCAGCGGCCGGGCCATCAGCGCGCCAACCCCGCCGCTGCCCGCCCGGTGATCAGCGGCAAATCGAAGAAGTTCTGGATGCCCGCCGGCGCCGCACACGTCGCGGGAACAGCGTTCACGCAGTGCGCCGCGGTAGCCACGATGCCGGGATTGCTTTTCAAGCCCGCTTCCACGCTGTCGGGTTGCCAGCCTTTTACCGTGACGAAGGTATCCGGGTCGCCTCGCACTTCGATTTCGTAACGCTCCTTATCGGGGCCGAAGGACCAAGGGGGATCGAGGTTTTGCTCACCCATCAGCCAGTTGACCGTGATCCGGACCACCACCGTGTCACCGACCAGTGCCTCCCAATGGAAGCGGCGACCGGCGACTTCACCCGGCTTGATGACGCCGATCGGTGAGTCTATCGGCGCGGTGGCGACGGCTACCTCCTGCGACGAGCGGATCTGCGGGTCGGCCGCAAAACCCAGACGGTCGACGCACAGCCGCGCCGACTGAATGAAGCCGCTGTTGAGCAATTTCTGCATGGGTCCGGTCAATGCACTGTCCGGTGTTCCGCCGAAACCCATCACAGACCGCAGCACATCCGGTGCCCCATAGGTCCTGAGGTCGGAAAATTCTTCGCAGCGGACGAACGTCACCCCGGTGGACATCACCGACAGCAGTAACGGAAAAAGCTCACTGACGGCCCCAGGAGCGATCCCGACACCGTGCAGCGTCGCATTGCCGGCCTGCGCAGCCACTTCCAGCGGAGCACCAGCTCGTTCGCTGGGATAGACCCAGCCAACCGGGGTGACGACGTTCTTGCCTGAGCGCAGCAGTGCGGCGACCTCCGCGACGTTACCCAGCAGTGGCGCGTAGATCACCGCGTCGACGTCGAGGGCGAGCACGTCGTCGACGCTGTTGGTAGCCGTTACCCCCAGGGGTGCGGTGCCGATGATCTCACCGACGTCCTTACCGGCTTTGCTCTCCGAGTGCACCCAGCAACCGGCGAGTTCGAGTTCAGGATGCGCCAGCACGCCTTTGATCGCGGCTATCCCGACCGACCCGGTGGCCCACTGCAGAACCCGCAAGCTCATGGACATGTCCTCCTTCCTGCCGCACTCCTACCGCGCGGGCAGACGTAGATCGCTTGTCCGAGTGCAAGTTTGGATGAATCTGCGGCTGCTCGCGGCCGAGCATTCAGTCGCGCACCTCTGTCACCTTATAGTGGTTGTCGGCGTGCTGGGAGCGGATGGTTTTCTTGTCGTACTTGCCGACGCTGGTTCGGGGTATCTGCTCGACGAACGTCCACCGCTCCGGTAGCCACCACCGAACCACCTTGTCGGCGAGGAATCCCCGTAGATCTCCGGCATCAGCGGAGGCGCCCTCTTTGAGAACGACTACTGCCAGGGGCCGCTCCTGCCAGCGCTCGTCGGGAACCCCGACGACTGCGGCTTCGACCACCTCGGGGTGGGCAATGAGATAGTTCTCCAATTCCACCGACGAGATCCACTCCCCGCCCGACTTGATCACATCCTTCGCCCGGTCAGTCAGGGTGATGAAGCCGCGGGGGTCGATGCGGCCCACGTCGCCGGTGCGCAACCACCCCGACTGAAACTTCGACCCGTCGTCGACCCGATAGTACGAGCCGGTGATCCACGGCCCGCGGACCTCCAACTCCCCGACGGCCTCGCCGTCGTTCGGCAGCACCGAACCCTCGTCATCGACAATCCTGGTTTCCACACCGCATATCGGCCGGCCCTGAGTGCCGCGCAACGCCCAGTGCTGGTCGTCTGACGAGCCCGGCGGCGGCCACGCCATGGTGGCCGTCGGCGAGGTTTCCGTCATTCCCCACAGCTGCCGGATCTGCACGCCGTAGTTGTTCTCAAAGGCACGCATCAGCGAGATCGGAACAGCCGACCCCCCGCACGCGACCAGCCGGAGCGACGACAGATCGTGGCCGTCATTTCGCTCCAGGTAACGCAAGAGGTCATTCCAGATCGTCGGCACCGCTCCGGCGACCGTCGGCCGCAACTTCTCGATCATGTCGACCAGCGACCGGGCGTCGAGGTGGCGGTCGGGCAGGACCAGATCAGCTCCCGCCATCAACGCCGCGTAGGGCAAGCCCCACGCATTGGCGTGAAACATCGGAACGACGGGCAACACGCAGTCGCTTTGGCCGATGCCGATTCCGTTGGCGGTGCACGCCGCCATTGTGTGCAGGTAGCTCGAACGATGGCTGTAGACAACACCTTTGGGGTTGCCGGTGGTACCGCTGGTGTAACACATCGCCGCCGCGGAATTCTCGTCGATGCGGGGCCAGTCGAATTCGGTTGACTCGGCCGCGATCAGCTCGGCGTAGCGCACTACATTCTTGCCGGAGTCCTCCAGCGCCGCGGTGTCGCCGTCGCCCACCGCGATCACCGTGTGCACCGTCTTGAGCTCCGGCAGCACCGGTGCCAACAGTTCGGCCAGTGAGATGTCGCTCAGTATCACCTGATCTTCGGCTTCGTTGGCGACGAACACGATCTGTTCGGCGAACAGCCGGATGTTCAGTGTGTGCAGCACCGCGCCCATCGCCGGAGCAGCCAGGTAGGCCGCCAGGTGCTCTTCGTTGTTCCACATGAACGTGGCGACGCGTTGGTCTCCGGTGACCCCAAGACCGCGTAGCGCGTTGGCCAGTGCGGCGACCTGCATACCGAGCTCACGGTAGGTGCGGTGCCGGTAGCCTCCGCCGGCCGCAGTCGTCACCGTGCGATCTCCATGGACGTCAACCGCGTGCCGCAGGATGGCGGTGATCGTCAACGGGAAGTCCTGCATAGTGCTGTACATCGACCTACCGCCTCGTGGTCCCCGGCGTCAGCATCGCCTCAAGTTCAGTCGCGCGAATGCTACGCCGCGCGCCCGGTGGTTTCCCGCTTTCCCCGGGAGCCACGCGACGCGGCGGTCGCCGCCGGTTACCGCGGCGCGATGGACACGACGGTCACCGCGCCCGAGTAGTCGGTGATGTAGAGCCGGTCACCGGCGGCACTTTCCACCACGGCCGACGGCTGGCTGGGCGTCGTGATGGTGCCGAGCACATCCTGGGTTGACATGGTCAGCACCGTGACGCCGGCGTCGCTGACGACGTAGCCGCGCTCGCCGTCTCTGCTCAGCGCGAAGCGAGTCACGAAACCACCCAGCCCATCGATCTTCGTGGTGCTGCGCACCAGATGGGTTCGGGTGTCGACCATGTCCAATACCGTGCCGAAGTCCGGGGCACAGCCGACGACGTAGGCGGTAACGCCGTTTGGGCTCAGCGCGACATCGCGAATCGGTAAGCCGACTTCGATGCGACCGACGATGCGTCGCCGGCGGGCGTCGATCGCAACCAACTGGCCGCTGCCGAAGCGTTGCACGCTGACGTAAAGCCGCCGGCCGTCGTGGCTGATCCGCACGTGGTCCGCGGTGACACCTGGGGTCGAGGCAATGTGGACGTCGCCGATCTCACCGGTTCTCGGCTCGAGCACCGCAACGTCGGCGCGGCTTTCGGCGGTCCGGCTGGCGTAAAGCCGTTGCCCATCCGAGCTGACCGCCACATCGGTGATGCTGAACGCCAGCCGATGCGTTGCGACGGCCGTCATGGAGCGCAGGTCGATGGCGGCAATGGCGTCAAATCCTGGCGATGCGGTGCCGACGTACGCGCGGTCCCGGCCGGCACAGGCCACCGCCGCAGGCTCCGGCAGGCCGGAAACGGTTGCGACGACGGCCCCGGCCGCGGTGTCGATGACCGAAACGCTGTGGTCGCGGCGGTTGGTGGTCACCAATCGCCTGCCGTCCGCGCTGGACACCAGACCCTCGATGGGGCCCCGGCCGATACCGATCTCGCCCACGATCGAGTAATCCGTCATTTCCGTCATCTGTCTCCGGCCTCGTGTTCTGTTGCACCCAGCGGCACACACCCTGGACGAGCCTAGCCAGCAAATTAGCGAAGGAAAGGAACGTCAGCCCACATGGGGCCACACTGGTCACATGGACTGCTCAGCATGCCCTTATTTACCGAGGCGGTGAATGTCCATGTGGTGTCGGCAGCGAACCTGCTTCCTCCGCTGTCGTGGCGCTATGGCGCCGTCGCTAACAGCGGACGGATGCACAGGGCCTTCTTATAAAGATTATTGGTTTTCCGGCAAACGAGGCGAAGGTCACAGGGGCGTCGAGGGCCGGACATGCACGCGCCACACACAGCGCCGCGGGACGCCCGTGCCCCCAGTCGGACTCGAACCGACACTGGACGGATTTTAAGTCCGTTGCCTCTGCCAATTGGGCTATAGGGGCTCGCGGCGAATCTAGCGCGACCGCCGCTGCCGGCGCCCGGCGTCCGGTAACCCCGAAGCGCGGCTGACACCGAAGCCACCAGCACCAGCGCGCGAACCTACCGGCGCAAGGCGTGAACTTGTTAAAAAGAAGTGTCAGGTCGTTAAGAAGTCGTTAACGAAACATCACTGCGGTCTTCGCCGGGGCAACCGTGTGGGGGTCGCCAAATCGGGTTCCGCGACACAACCACCTGACCGGCCCACCACGTGCGGGCCGGTCTTTCGTCTGAGGAGAAATGCATGTCTTTCGTGACCACGGCGCCGGAGGCGTTAGCTGCTGCGGCGACCAAGCTGAAGGGGATCGGATCTGCGCTGGCCGCTGAAAATGCAGCCGCCGCAGCCCCGACGACGGCCGTTGTCCCGGCGGCGGCCGACGAGGTCTCGGCACTGCAGGCGGCGCAGTACTCCGCGTTCGGCAACCTCTACCAATCGGTGAGTGCCCAAGCCCAAGCCGTTCACCAGATGCTAGTGAACACTCTTGGGACCAGCGCTGGTTCGTACGGTCAGACCGAAGCCGCCAACCAGGCGGCGGCCGGTTCGACGCCGTTGTCGAGCCTTCTCGCACCGGCACAGGCGGCCGACCCGAGTAGTGGCGGGACTGTCGCCTTCGGCATCAACGCGGCTCAGAACTTCAGTTCGGCTGCCTCGGACATGATTTCCACGGCGAGCCTCGCCACGCTTCCCGGATACGGTGCTCCTACTCCCGGCGGTGCCGTCGCCGGCGCGACCGGCTTGGCCGGCGACGTGACGAGCGCGACCTCCCTCCCGGCAGTCGCAACGGCACCGGCCGGCTCAGCCGGGCTCGGTGCGACACCGACGCTGGCAAGCATCGGTCAAGCGTCGTCGATCAAGGGGTTGTCGGTGCCACCGGCCTGGGCCGCCGAAAGCGCCGCGCCCACGGTCAGCTCCCCGGCAACGCTGGCGGGCGCGGGCTGGACCGGCGCTGCCCCACCGAGCGCGCCGGTGACGACCATGCCGGCCGGAATGCCGGCGCTGGCCACGGCAGGCAAAGCCGGCGGCCTGGGCGCGCCGCGCTACGGCGTCAAGCCGACTGTCATGCCCAAACCGGCGGTGGTCTGAGCGCCGCGACGGCGAATGCGGGCTTTGCGCCCACACCAGGAATCGATAGCAGAACTTTTCAACGAAGCGAGACAACGAAATGGACTTTGGAGCTTTTCCCCCTGAGATCAACTCCGCACGCATCTACACCGGCCCGGGGGCGGCGCCGATGATGGCCGCAGCCGCGGCGTGGAACAACCTGGCCGCCGAGTTGGCGACGGCGGCGGCGTCATCGCAGTCGGTGATCTCGGAGCTCACCGGCAGCGAATGGATGGGACCGTCGTCGGCGTCGATGGCCGCCGCGACCGCGCCTTATGTGGCGTGGATGGACAACACCGCCGGGATGCTGCAGCAGGCGGCCACCCAGGCGATGGCCTCTGCGGCCGCTTACGAGACGGCGTTTGCGATGACGGTGCCGCCGCCGGTGATCGCCGCCAACCGCGCCCTGCTGGCGGCGTTGTTGGCCACCAACATTCTGGGCCAGAACACTCCGGCGATTGCCGCCACCGAGGCGCACTACGGAGAGATGTGGGCTCAGGACGCGGCCGCAATGTACGGCTACGCGGGCTCCTCCGCGGCCGCGGCGAAGTTGCCCGCGTTGGCGGCGCCGTCCTCGACCACCACCGGGTCGGGGCTGGCCGGTCAGGCCGCTGCGGTCGGCGGAGCGGGCGCCGGCAATGCGCAATCTGGGCTGCAGGAAGCCTGATCGCGAACGTGCCCGGCGCAATGCAATCGCTCGCCTCACCGCTGGCCGCGGCGACGCCGGCCCAGGCGATTCCCGGACTGGACGACTTCTTCGGCAACAACATCGTGTCAGCCATCGGTAACGGGACCGCTGACACGGTGGCCTGGAACATGTTCGAGGGGATCGCGACCGCGACGGTCTACAACGGCACCATCAACGCTCCGACCGTGCCGTCCGCCGGGGCTGGCGCCCTCGGCGCCGGCCTGGGGGGAGGCGTCCTGGCCGGCTCGGTGGCACCGGCCGGTGTCGCCGCCGCTGGCGGCGCAGCCGGCGCGCCGGTATTGGCCGGAATGGGTGAGGCGTCGGCGGTCGGCGGCTTGTCGGTGCCCGGCGGGTGGGGGGCGGCCACCCCGGCGGCGACTGGCAGCCCGGCGACGTTGACCGGCGCAGGCTGGGCCGCTCCCCCGGAAACCGAGCCGGCGATGACGACCGTGCCGGCCGGGATGCCGGCCGTGGCCGCGGCCGGGCGGGGCGGATTCGGTTTCAGCGGACCGCGTTACGGCGTCAAGCCCACCGTGATGCCGCGCCCGATGGGCGTCGGATGACGGAAAGCAGGAAGGATATGTCACGCGTTCGAAGCCAGCTGTTAATCGATGCCCAGTAGGGTGTAGCTACCGCGGTCCGGTGCCGCACCCGTCCCAGTGAAGCTTTCAACCAAGGAGACACCTCAATGCCTACTCGTTTTATGACTGACCCGAATGCCATGCGCGATATGGCGGGTCGTTTCGATGTGCACGCCCAAACCGTGGAAGACGAAGCCCGCAAGATGTGGGCCTCCTCGGTCAACATCTCCGGTGCGGGCTGGAGCGGCACCGCCCAGATGACCTCCTACGACACCATGGGCCAAATGAACCAAGCCTTCCGCAACATCGTCAACATGCTCCACGGCGTGCGCGACGGCCTGGTCCGCGACGCCAACAACTACGAACAGCAAGAGCAGGCCAGCCAGCAACTCCTGCGCAGCTGACCCCCCTTCTAGACCAACCCCGAGAGGACCCCCCTATGAGCATCAACTACCAATTCGGCGACGTCGACGCCCACGGCGCCACCATCCGCGCCCAAGCCGCCTCCCTAGAAGCCGAACACCAAGCCATCGTCCGCGATGTCCTGGCCGCCGGCGACTTCTGGGGCGGCGCCGGCTCGGTGGCCTGCCAGGAGTTCATCACCCAACTGGGCCGCAACTTCCAGGTCATCTACGAACAAGCCAACGCCCACGGCTCCAAAGTCCAAACCGCCGGCTCCAACATGAACAGCACCGACAACGCCGTCGGCTCCAGCTGGGCCTAGACGCACGAAACGCACCGTGGCCGCGCACCTTCGGGTGTGCGGCCACACTGCTGTCAGTGGTCCAAGCTCACCCGGCCATCGGTGAATTCGGGATCACCGTGGACCGTGAATCCCAGTCGCTGGATAGCGTCCGCCTCCCGCCCGGCCAAGCCGGTGACCGACACCTTGGGCATCCCTGACCCCACAGCTGACACCGCCGGGACAGCGCTGATGCCACCGTCCGGCACGGCGGCCGCACCGGCCGGGGCGATGGGGGCCACCGCGGCGACGTCGGTCCAGCTCTGCGGAACGGACAACGCACCCAGCGAGGCCGCTTGGCCCACGCTTGCCGAAGCACCGACGCCGCCGATGTCTCCCAGCGGCCCAAAACCGCCCAAGCCGCCGAAGGGTCCGGGTAAGCCGACACTTCCCAGCGGTCCAAGACCTCCGAACTCGGTCAGCTCGTCAGCGCCCAGGAAGTCGAAACCCACACCCAGGAAATCCGTTCCCAGCCCACCGAAATCGGTACCCAGGCCGATGCCGTCCGCACCCACGCCAGCCGCATCCGATCCCAAGTCCGCGGCGGTATTGGAAGCACTTGTCGCGGTGCCCAGCAGGCCCGAGAGCCCGCCCAGGCCCGAAGTAGCCGCCGAGCCGTTGCCGACACCCAGGGCACCCCTTCCGGACGTGCCGGTCAATGCGGTGAGGGCAGCAGCGGGACCCGAGGCAGCCGACGAGGCCGCCGACGTCGAGGTACCGACCGCTGTCTGCGAGAAGCCGGCCGTCGACGAGGTGGGCGACGCCATGCTCTGCAATGCCTGCGGGACGGCGGAAAGCGACCACGTGTTCTGCGCGTGGCTGACCGCGCCCGTGCCCGTCGCTTGGGTCAGCGCGGCGGCTTGTGCGGCCAAACCGGACGGATTGGTGGTCTGCTGCGGGGATACGAACGGCGCCAGCGTCGAAGCGGCAGCCGAGTTAGCGGCGTAACAGTACATTGCCGCGGCATCCTGTGCCCACATCTCGCCGTAGTGCGCCTCGGTGGCCATGATCGCCGGGGTGTTCTGACCGAGCAGGTTGGTCGCCACGAGAAGCATCAGCTGCGCGCGGTTGGTCGCGATCACCGGGGGCGGCACGGTCATCGCAAACGCGCTTTCGTATGCGCTGACCGCGGCTCTGGCCTGGTTGGCGACCTGCTCGCACTGGGCGGCGGTACTGCTCAACCACGCCACGTAAGGTGCGGCCGCAGCCGCCATCGCTACGGATGCGGGACCCTGCCAGGGGCCCGTAGTGAGCCCGATGACGGTGGAGTGGTAAGAGACGGCGCTGCCGTGCAGCTCGCCGGCGATGTGGTCCCATGCCGTCGCGGCAGCCAGCATCGGCCCGGCTCCCGCACCCGCATACATTCGCGCGGAGTTGATTTCAGGGGGCAACGCTCCGAAGTCCATCGGTTTTTCGCTCCGTCGTCTTAACTCGCCGCAATCGCGTTCGCGGCCTCGGTGGTGGCGTACGCGCCGGCGCTGTTGCGCAGCGTGTCGACCAACAAGCCGTGCACGGCCGCCGCTTGGGCGCTGACCGCCTGGTATGCGACAGCGTGGGTCGCGAATTGCGCTGCCGTCAGCGCCGACACGACGTCTGCGGCGGCCGGAATTACCCCGGTCGTCGGCGCCGCCGCGGCGGTGTTCTCCGAGACCACCTGCGCTTCGACGGCTTGCAAATCACCAGCAGCCACCGACAGCAGCTCAGGCTGCGCGGTCACATATGACGTTGTGAATGACATTGTCTTCTCCGGACTGTCGCTGTGTGTACTCGTGCCGCGGGTCTCAAGCGCGAGCCGTCGCCCTTGCGTAATGACCTTTGTGGGTTCTCAAATACGTTCGCCCATCGGGATTTACACTGCGTTTTCTCCAGTCACGAACTTTGTTCTGACGAACACGGTTGTACTACAGTATTTTTCGTGGATTTCGTTAGACGCAAGCGTGTCGGATCAATGCATAGAAAGTCCATATTTTCTTAGCGGTTCGCCTGGATCGGGCCCACGGCACATTTGAGGTTTCTATGAACTTCGTGACAATCGCATGTGAGCACGGAAGAATGCATAGGACATGACGGCAACTTCCGGCCACGCTCACGACCAGCGTCCGCGCCCGGCCATTCTTGGTCAGCTGCCGCGGATCCGTCGGCCCGATGGGTCACCGATTCGGGTCCTGTTGGTCGACGACGAGCCTGCACTCACCAACTTGGTAAAGATGGCGCTGCACTATGAGGGCTGGACCGTGGATGTCGCTCACAATGGCAGCGATGCGGTGGCCAAGTTCGGCGCAAGCCGGCCCGACGTTCTCGTTCTCGACATCATGCTGCCCGACGTCGACGGATTCGAGATCCTGCAGCGGGTCCGCCAGTCCGACGCCTATACCCCGACGCTGTTTCTCACCGCACGTGATTCGGTGACCGACCGGGTGACCGGCCTGACCGCCGGTGCGGACGATTACATGACCAAGCCATTCAGTCTGGAGGAACTGGTCGCCCGGCTACGCGGCCTGCTTCGCCGGTCCAGTCAGCTGACGGCGCCGCCCGACGAAGCCCTCACCGTGGGAGACCTGACACTCAACGGCGCGAGCCGCGAAGTCATCCGTGCGAACAAGCCGGTGCCGCTGAGTGCAACCGAATTCGAACTGCTTCGGTTCCTGATGCGCAATCCACGCCGCGCGCTGAGCCGCACGGAAATCCTGGACCGAGTGTGGAATTACGACTTCGCCGGGCGCACCAGCATCGTCGATCTGTACATCTCCTATCTGCGCAAGAAGGTCGACGCCGACAATGAGCCGATGATCCACACCGTCCGCGGCGTCGGCTACATGCTGCGACCACCCGAATGAGCGGTAGCCGTCTGGGCAACTGTTGGCGCCCGCGGTCTTTGCGGGGACAGTTGCTTCTGGGCGTGTTGTCGGTCGTCAGTGTCGTCCTGGTGGCTCTGGCTGTCGCCTCCGTGGTGAGTTTGCGAACCTATGTCACCGCGATGACCGATGCGGAACTCGCCGAATCGCTGGACGCGCTGAGCCATTCGTACGCCAGATACCGCAATGGCGAAACTCCGTCGGCTGCCCCATCCGCCGACGTCGGGCAGGCGCTGCTGAGCTTCAAAGATCAGACGCCCGGAAACTTCATCGCCGTGCTGCGTGACGGCAAGGTGATCGGCTCGGCGGTCTTCTCCGAGGACGAGCCGCGTCCCGCCCCGGTCGATGTCATCGCAGCTGTCGAGGCTCAGTCCTGGACGTACGGGCCGCCACGAAGCGAACAATTGGGCGGGTTGGGTTCCTATCGGATGGACAGCCGAGCCGCCAACGGCGACCGCCTCGTGGCGGGAGTCTCGTTAAATCTCGCCAACCGCACAGTCGCCGTCCGGACCGTCACCGCACTGGTCCTGCTGGTGGCTGCGTTGTTGCTCACAGCCGCGCTGACGGTGTCGGTGGTTCGCTACGCTCTGCGCCCGCTGCTTCGCGTTGCGGCAACGGCGGCGACAGTCGCCCGCATGCCGCTCACCGGCGGCGACCAACGGATCACCGCCCGAGTAGGGCCGGCCGATACCGACCCCGACAATGAAGTGGGAATCGTCGGACATACGCTCAATCGATTGCTCGACAATGTCGACAGCGCACTGGCACACCGCGCCGAATCTGACCGTCGGATGCGCCAATTCATCACCGACGCCAGCCATGAGCTGCGGACTCCGCTCGCGGCGATCC
This sequence comes from uncultured Actinomycetota bacterium, assembly GCA_963767765.1. Lineage (GTDB taxonomy): Bacteria > Actinomycetota > Actinomycetes > Mycobacteriales > Mycobacteriaceae > Mycobacterium. Next base: position 103,225 of record CAVYEX010000002.1, read on the forward strand.
AGGGGTACGCCGAACTCACCCGGCAAGACAGCGCCGCGCTGCCGCCAACCACTGAGTACGCATTGGCCCGCATCGAGTCCGAGGCGCGCCGGATGACCTCGCTGGTCGACGAACTGCTGCTGCTGTCCCGGTTGGGCGAAGGAGAAGACCTGGAGATCGAAGTCGTCGACTTGAGTGAACTCGTGCTCAACGCGGTGAACGACGCGGCGGTGGCGGCGCCCACCCACCGGTGGGTCAAGAACTTGCCCGACGAGCCGGTGTGGGTCACAGGTGATCGTGATCGCCTGCACCAGTTGGTCAGCAACCTGCTGAACAATGCCCGCGTGCACACCCCGTCCGGAGTGACCGTGACGACGGCGGTCACGCAGCACCGTTTCGATCCGGAGCGGCCACACGCTGAATTGACGGTCGCCGACGACGGTCCCGGTATCGACGCCGACCTGGTTCCGCACTTGTTCGAACGGTTCGTGCGCGCAGACCACGCTCGATCCGGTGGCACGGGCACGGGTTTGGGGCTGGCGATCGTCGCCTCGATCGTCCAGGCGCATCAAGGCGATGTCACCGTGGAATCGACGAACGGCCAGACCGTGTTTCGGGTGCGCCTTCCCCTGGCGGGGCCGCCGGCCGCCGGCGGCGTTGGCGACGCGGTTGACAAGTCCGCACGGCACAGGCCGCACAGTGTTCACCCGCCAGTCCAGAGGTCGACATGGAGGCAGGGCGGGTAGGCCGGTCGGCTGTAGAAAAACCGTTAACGAGTCAGCCGGATCCCGGGTGCGACCGCGCAGATAGTGCCCTATGACATCAAGTCCCGGATAGCGCAAGTGACCGACGCACGGTGACGGCAGCCACTGCGGTCCGCGTCCTGTACCCCAGCCGCGATGAGGCCGTAACCAACGGCGGTGGATCCGTAAAAAAAGCGTCAATGACAACGCACCGCGCATCGGCGACGCCTAATTTCATTCCAGTCGTCATCTCGCTGGTGAGGTGACGATGCCCAGTGAGCACTGCCCAACTCTCACCACAGTCGGCGGTCGAGCTGATCGGCCTGCCTCGAACGGAGAAGCTATGTCGGTGGTTGCCTACGTCCTCTTGACGGTCGCGGTTTTCGCGGCGCTGGGAGTGGCGCAGAGGCTGATCGAGAAATTATGAGCTACGACAACGAGATCGGACTACTGCTCGCCGCGGTCTTGGCGGTGTACCTGGTCGCGGCGCTGGTCTTTCCAGAAAGATTTTGATGGGCACCGGATCGGCGGGGATTGCTTTCATCGCACTCATCGTGGTGGCGCTGGCTGCGATTCACGTACCCCTCGGTGACTACATGTACCGCGTCTACACCTCGCCGCGCGACTGGCGAATCGAACAGTTCATCTACCGCGTCATCGGTGCCGACCCCAAAGCGCAACAGCCATGGGGTGCCTACGCGCGAAGCATCCTGGCGTTCTCCGGGGTCAGCGTTCTGTTTCTGTTCTTCTTTCAATTGCTGCAGGGCAGATTGCCGCTGCACCTGCACGATCCGGCCACACCGATGACACCGGCACTGGCCTGGAACACCGCGGTCAGCTTCGTGACCAACACAAATTGGCAGGCATATTCCGGGGAGTCGACCCAAGGCCATCTGGTGCAGATGGCGGGCCTGGCCGTGCAGAACTTCGTTTCGTCGGCCGTCGGCATGGCCGTGGCGGTTGCCCTGGTCCGCGGCTTCGCCCGAGTCAAAACCACTGAGCTGGGCAACTTCTGGGTGGACTTGGTGCGTGGGACGCTGCGCATCCTGCTGCCGATGTCGCTGATCGGTGCCGTCGTCCTGCTCGCCGGCGGAGTGATCCAGAACTTCCACTTGGGCGACCAGGCGGTGACCACGTTGGGCGGCGCCCACCAGACCATCACCGGAGGGCCGATCGCCAGCCAGGAAGCGATCAAACTGATCGGCACCAACGGGGGCGGCTTCTACAACGCCAACTCTGCTCACCCATTCGAGAACCCGACGGCATGGACCAACTGGGTCGAGATCTTCCTGCTGCTGGCCATCAGCTTCTCGCTACCGCGCACCTTCGGCCGGATGGTGGACAGCAGAAAGCAGGGCTTCGCGATCGCCGCGGTCATGGCTCTTCTCGCGGGCACCAGTGTCGTGCTCATCGAGTTCTCCCAGTTGAGCCACCACGGCACCGTGCCGACCGCGACCGGGGCTGCGATGGAAGGAATCGAGCAGCGCTTCGGCATCGCCGACTCCGCGCTGTTCGCCGACGCGACCACCTTGACGTCCACCGGGGCCGTCGACTCGACACACGACTCCTACACCAGCATGGGCGGGCTGATTCAGCTGTTCGACATGCAGATCGGTGAGGTGGCGCCCGGCGGGGTCGGCTCGGGCCTGTACGGCATGCTCATCATGGCGGTCATCACGGTGTTCATCGCGGGGCTCATGGTCGGGCGCACACCCGAATACCTGGGGAAGAAGATCAGGCCCCGCGAAATGAAGCTTGCCGCAAGCTACTTCCCGGTGACGGAGCTGTTGGTGCTCGTCGGTACCGCGGTTGCGATCGCCTATCCGGGGCCACGGGCAGGCATGGCCAACACTGGGCCGCATGGTCTTTCAGAGCTGTTTTACGCTTTCACCTCCGCGGCCAACAACAACGGCTCGGCTTTCGCCGGTCTGTCGGTGAACACCACCTGGTACAACATCGCCCTGGGCCTGGCGATGGTTGTCGCCCGATTCCTCCCGATCATCCTGGTGCTGGCATTGGCCGGCTCGTTGGCTCGTCAGGGTATGACGCCGCAGTCTCCCGGCACGCTGCCCACTCACCGACCACAGTTCGTCGGCCTGGTCGCCGCCGTGACGATCATCCTCTGTGCGCTGACATTCCTGCCCGCACTTGCACTCGGGCCCCTCGCCGAAGGAATCCACTAGACATGCCGACTCCGCTGACCCATCCGGCTCGCGACATCGTCCACGGCCACCATCACCGGCACCATCCCCCATCCGCAGCATGACGATCCGCAGGCCGGACGCGTTCGGGGCGGACTGCTCGACCCGAGGCTGTTGCTCAAATCGCTACCGGATGCGTTGCGCAAGTTCGACCCCCGGACCTTGTGGCGCAACCCGGTCATGTTCATCGTCGAGATTGGTGCCCTGTGGTCAACAGTGTTGACCGTCAACAGCCCCTCGTGGTTCGGCTGGCTCATCGTCTGCTGGCTCTGGCTCACCGTACTTTTCGGCAATATCGCAGAGGCGATCGCCGAAGGCCGGGGCAAGGCGCAGGCGGACACCTTACGTAAATCCAAGGCGGATACCATCGCCCGCCGGCTGCAGGGTTGGTCACCGGGCAGCGCCGGCACCCCCGAGGACGTCCGCGCACCAGAGCTGCGCAAAGGCGACATCGTCGTCGTCGAAGCCGGCGAGATCATTCCCGGCGACGGTGACGTCGTGGAAGGCATTGCCTCGGTGAACGAATCGGCCATCACCGGTGAATCGGCACCCGTCATCCGCGAGTCCGGCGGTGATCGCTCGGCCGTGACCGGCGGCACTACCGTGCTGTCGGACCGCATCGTGGTCCAGATCACCCAGGAACCGGGCAAAAGTTTCATCGACCGGATGATCGCCCTGGTCGAGGGAGCCAATCGGCAGAAGACCCCCAACGAAATTGCGCTGAACATTCTGCTCGCGGCGCTGACCATCATTTTTCTGTTCGCGGTGGCGACGCTGCAGCCACTGGCCATCTTCTCCAAGGTGAATAACCCCGGCGTTGCGGACACCTCTGCCCTCACCAGCAACGGCGTCAGCGGGGTTGTTCTGGTGGCTCTGCTCGTCTGCCTGATCCCCACCACCATCGGCGCGTTGCTGTCGGCGATCGGGATCGCCGGCATGGATCGGCTGGTGCAGCGCAACGTGCTGGCGATGTCGGGTCGCGCAGTCGAAGCGGCCGGGGACGTCAACACCCTGTTGCTGGACAAAACCGGAACGATCACCCTCGGCAATCGCGAAGCCTCGGAATTCCTGCCCGTCAACGGGTTCACCTCTGCAGAACTCGCCGACGCCGCTCAGCTGTCCAGCCTCGCTGACGAGACGCCGGAGGGCCGCTCGATCGTCGTGTATGCGAAGACCGCCTACGGGCTGCGGGAACGGTCACCCGGAGAGCTGAGCCACGCGTCTTGGGTGGAATTCACTGCTACCACCAGAATGTCGGGCGTCGACCTCGACGGTCGACAACTGCGCAAAGGCGCGGCGAGCTCGGTCGCCAACTGGGTTCGCGACCAAGGTGGCGCCATTCCCGACTCGCTGGGCACGATCGTCGACGGCATCTCGGCGGCAGGCGGTACGCCGTTGGTGGTGGGCGAGGTGACCACTGCCGACGACGGCAGCAAGAACGCCGAAGTCCTCGGCGTCATCTACCTCAAGGATGTCGTCAAGCACGGCATGCGTGACCGCTTCGACGAAATGCGCAGAATGGGCATCCGCACGGTGATGATCACCGGCGATAACCCGTTGACCGCCAGGGCGATCGCCGACGAGGCCGGAGTGGACGACTTCCTCGCCGAGGCGACGCCCGAAGACAAGTTGATGCTGATCAAGCGGGAGCAGGAAGGCGGCCGGCTGGTGGCGATGACCGGTGACGGCACCAACGACGCTCCAGCGCTGGCTCAAGCCGACGTCGGGGTGGCGATGAACACCGGGACCGCCGCGGCCAAGGAGGCCGGCAACATGGTGGACCTGGATTCCGACCCGACCAAGCTGATCGAGATCGTCGAGATCGGCAAACAGCTGCTGATCACGCGCGGGGCACTGAGCACCTTTTCCATCGCCAACGACATCGCCAAGTACTTCGCGATCATCCCCGCGATGTTCGTAGCACTGTTCCCGGGACTGGACCTGCTCAACGTCATGCGGTTGCACAGCCCGCAGTCGGCGATTCTGTCGGCGGTCATCTTCAACGCGGTCATCATCGTCGCGTTGATCCCGTTGGCGCTGCGCGGTGTTCAGTACACGCCGAGCAGCGCGTCGAAATTACTGAGCCGCAACCTGTACATCTACGGCGTGGGCGGTCTGATCGCGCCATTCATCGGGATAAAGGTGGTCGACCTTGTCGTGCAATTCATCCCCGGGATGTGAGGAAATGTCTGCTTTTAACATGTTTCGTCAGTACTGGGCAGCGCTGCGCGCGTTGCTCGCGCTGACCGTCATCACCGGCTGCGCCTATCCCCTACTGGTCTGGGGTGTCGCGCAGCTGCCCGGTTTGCACGCGAAGGCCGAAGGCTCGATCATCACGCTCGCCGGAAAGCCGGTGGGCAGCAAGCTGATCGGGCAGTTGTTCACCGACAAAGAGGGCAACCCCCTGCCCCGGTATTTTCAAAGCAGGCCGTCGGCAGGGGGCGACGGCTACGACCCCACGGTGACCGGTGGCAGCAATTTGGGCCCGGAGAGCATTGTCGACACCCCGGCGGATCCGGCCAAGCTGGCAGCCGGAGCAGACCCGGCCACCGCCGGCTTCAAGGCCAGTCTGCTGACCGAGGTCTGTTCGCGCAGCCTCGCGATTGGCCGGCTCGAAGGAGTCGACGGCTCACGTCCGTTCTGCACCGGCGGCGGTGTGGGAGCAGTGCTGTCGGTGATAGGCGGACGAGACGCCAGCGGCAATGTGACCCACCCCACCGGGGTGATCAGCGTCAACGAGCCCTGCCCGACGGCGGCGGGCGGATCCGCCGAGGTCTTCCGCCCGATCTACGAAAGCGTGCAGGTGAAATGCGCCCGATACGGCGAGAACTACTCGACCGGACAACTGGTGCCGATCCGCGGCGCCGCACCTGACCACCCCGCGGTGCCCGCGGATGCGGTAACCGCCAGCGCCAGTGGACTCGACCCCGACATCTCCCCGCACTACGCCCAGATCCAGGTGGCGCGGGTGGCCCGCGCGCGAGGCCTCACCGCCGCCCAGGTACTCGAGGCGGTTGCGCACAACCGGCACGATCGCCGGCTCGGCTTCTTCGGCGAGCCCGTGGTCAACGTCCTGCAGCTCAACATCGAGCTGGACCGGCGGTACCCTGCGCCTGCCTGATCCGGGGTATCCCGTGAACTCTTGATGCATCCGGTGGATGATGTTCTCGTGACATCCGACAGTGCGGTTGCGGCGACGGTGACGACGTCAGAGGAGTCGCCGGGCAAAAAGGAGCCGGCGCGCCGGCGCGGCGAATTGCGGATCTACCTGGGCGCGGCTCCGGGCGTCGGCAAAACCTTCGCCATGCTCAACGAGGCGCACCGCAGGCTCGAGCGCGGCACCGACGTCGTCGCCGCCGTCATAGAGACCCACGGACGTAAGAAGGTCGCCACCCTGCTCGACGGCATCGAAATCGTCCCGCCACGGGTGATCAACTACCGCGACAAAGACTTCTGCGAACTCGACGTCGAGGCGGTCATCGAGCGGCGCCCCCAGGTGGCGCTGGTCGACGAATATGCGCACACGAACGTACCGGGCAGCGCCAACGCCAAACGCTGGCAGGATGTGGAAGCTCTGCTGGACGCGGGGATCACCGTGATTTCTACGGTCAACATCCAGCATCTGGAAAGCCTCAACGACGTCGTCGCCCAGATCACCGGCATCGAGCAGCGCGAAACCGTGCCAGACGATGTCGTCCGCAAGGCGGCGCAGATCGAGCTGGTCGACATCACCGCCGAAGCGTTGCGGCGCCGGCTCGCGCACGGCAACGTCTACCCGCCGGAGCGCATCGACGCGGCGCTGTCGAACTACTTCCGCCCCGGCAACTTGACGGCGTTACGTGAACTCGCGCTGCTGTGGCTGGCCGATCAAGTCGATGCGGCGCTGGCGAAATACCGTGCCGACAAGAAGATCACCGACACCTGGGAGGCCCGGGAACGGGTGGTGGTCGCGGTGACCGGGGGGCCGGAATCCGAGACGCTGGTGCGCCGCGCCTCCCGCATCGCCTCCAGGTCGGGCGCCCAGCTGATGGTGGTCCACGTGGTGCGTGGCGACGGCTTGTCCAGTGTTCCCGCGTTCCAGTCGGGCAAGTTGCGAGAACTCGCCACCAGTCTGGGAGCAACGGTCCACACCGTCGTCGGCGAGGATGTGCCGAGCACGCTGCTCGATTTCGCACGGGAGAGCAACGCCACTCAGCTGGTGCTCGGCAGCTCTCGCCGGTCCCGTTGGGCCAGCATCTTCCGGGAGGGAATCGGCGCGAGCACCATCAAGCGCTCCGGCAAGATCGACGTCCACATGGTCACCCATGCAGAGGCGCATCACGGCTTTGCGCTCTCGTCGATATCTCCCCGCGGCCGCAAGATGGTGTCCTGGCTGGCCGCCATTGCCGTCCCCTGGGCGCTGTGCGGCCTCACCGCGGCCTGGTTGGATCCGGTACTGGATGTCGGCGGTAAGACCGCTGTCTTCTTCGTCGGGGTGATCGCCGTCGCGCTGTTCGGCGGGGTGGCGCCGGCCCTGATTTCCGGCCTGCTGTCCAGCGCCTTACTGATGTGGTTTCTCACCGAGCCACGGCACTCATTCGCCGTCACCAACCCCAGCCATGTCGTCACCGAAATCGTGCTGCTGGGCGTCGCGGTGAGCATCGCGGTCCTGGTCGACACCGCGGCGACCAGGGCCCGCGAAGCCAAACGCGCCACTCAGGAAGCCCAGTTGATGGCGCTGTTCGCCGCCTCGGTGCTGCGCGGCGGTGACCTGGGGACCCTCCTGGAGCGGGTGCGGGAGGCGTACTCGCAGCGCGCGGTGAGCCTGGTGCGCGCCGGGGAAGGCGGCCGCGAGCTGGTCGCCAGTGCGGGTCCCGACCCGTCGACAACCGCGGAGTCGGCCGACACCGCGGTCAAGGTGGGGGACGACGACTTCTGGATGCTGATGTCCGGACGGGCGCTGACCGGTCGGGACCGCAAGGTCCTCTCCGCTGTGGCCACCCAGGCCGCAGGCTTGGTCAAACAGCTCGAACTGGTCGAAGAGGCCGGTAAGGCCGAGTCGTTGGCCCAGGCCGACGAACTGCGCCGGTTGCTGCTCTCGGCGCTCGGTCACGACTTGCGTACGCCGTTGACCGCGGCCAAAGCGGCGGTGTCGAGCCTGCGCGCCGAAGATGTCGGTTTCTCCCCTGAAGACACCGCCGAGTTGCTGGCCACCGTCGAAGAATCCATCGACCAGTTGACGGCACTGGTGGGCAATTTGCTGGATTCGTCCAGGCTGGCCGCGGGTGTGGTGCAGCCGCAGCTGTCCACGGTGTATATCGAGGAGGTTGTGCAGCGTGCGCTGATCGGTATCGGCAAACACACCACCGTCTTCGGGCGGGGCAGCATCGACCGCGTCAAGGTGGAGGTCAACGGGACCATTGCCATGGCCGACGCCGGGTTGCTGGAGCAGGTGCTGTCGAACTTGATCGACAACGCGCTGCGGTATGCGCCCGAGAGCGTGGTGCGGATCAATGCGGGCCGGGTGGGCAAGCGTGTCCTGATCAACGTCGTGGACGAGGGGCCGGGTATCGCCCGAGACGTCGGCGAGCGAATCTTCGAACCGTTTCAGCGGCTCGGGGACAGCGACAACACCACCGGACTGGGTCTTGGTCTGTCGGTGGCCAAAGGATTCGTGCAGGCGATGGGGGGCACCATTCAGGCAACCGACACTCCAGGCGGCGGTTTGAGCATTTCGGTGGATCTGGCGGCGCCCGCGGTCTCCGCCGCTGAGGGTGTCGACCGCAACGGCGCGGAGGAGCGGCACGAATGACCGCACCCGGCAGCAGTGTCGAGTGGCGCCCGTGACCCGTGTCCTGGTGGTCGACGACGACCGGCAGCTGCTGCGGGCGTTGCGGATCAACCTCTCGGTGCGCGGTTACGAAGTGTTCACCGCCGCGACCGGGTCCGCTGCGTTAGGCGCAGCCGCCGAGCACCACCCGCACGCGGTGATACTGGATCTCGGTCTGCCTGACATTTCCGGCGTCGAGGTGCTGGTCGGGCTTCGGGGCTGGATGTCGGCGCCGGTGATCGTGCTCTCGGCGCGCACCGATTCCGCGGACAAGGTGGGAGCGCTCGACGCCGGCGCCGACGATTACCTGACGAAGCCCTTCGGCATGGATGAACTGCTGGCACGGCTGCGCGCCGCGGTGCGACGAGCAGCGTCGGCCACCGGTTCCGACGATCCCGTGGTGGAGACCAAATCTTTCACCGTCGACCTGTCCGCCAAAAAGGTGATCAAGAACGGCAGAGAGGTGCACCTGACACCCACCGAATGGGGAATGCTGGAAATGCTGGTGCGCAACCGCGGCAAGCTGGTCGGGCGCGAAGAGTTGCTGCGGGAGGTGTGGGGGCCCAAATATGCGAGAGAGACGCACTATCTGCGGGTCTTCCTCGCGCAGTTGCGCCGTAAGCTCGAAGACGACCCCTCACGGCCGAACCATCTACTGACCGAAGCCGGTATGGGTTATCGCTTCGAATCGTGACCGCCCGGCGCAGCACGCGATACAGCTTTCCTTTCGCGAAAAGCGAATTGCGACAACGACGTGCGTTGAGCCGATGAGCCCCGCCTCGGTCCGGGCGGGATTTTCGGACCGCTGCGGTGTGGCGCGCCACCGGTAGTCCTTCGTGCGAGCGCCGGCCGACCACAAGCGCAAATACGGCAGGTCCGGACCAGTCGCTTTATAGTAAGCGCTGAGAGGTAACGACCAGCTGAAGTGGGTGTTTATGCCAAGTGGCGGGAAATCGTCCGGTCCTCGCCGAGACGAGGCGATCGCCGCGTTGCGCCTCGGCCCGACAGCGTATGCATGTCCACCCTGCTGAGGCGCAGGATTCGTTCGAAATCAATCCTGCCCGAGTAGCGTACGAGACCATGCCCCTCCACATCATCGTCAGCGGTGACGACGCGCTGGCGACGACGATCGTCGAGGAGATGAACAGCGCCGGTGTCGATGTTGTTCGGCTGGCAAACTCCGAGCCCACCCTGGTCAGTACCGAACTGGCCGACGCTGGGGTAGACAAAGCAGCGGCTGTCGTGTGCGCCGGCGATGATGACGCGAAGAATCTCGAAATTGCTTTGCTGGCAAGGAAAGCGAATCCCGCAACTCGTGTCGTGGCACGGCTTGCCAACGATGTGCTACGCGAGGCGGTGGCCGACGACAACGGAGCCGGTGCCATCCTCGACGTCGCCGAACTCGCCGCCCCGGCCATCGTAGAGGCCTGCCTGGCGCGCACCACCCACCCGTTTGAGGCGGCCGGGATCAAGTTCGCCGTCACCGGCAGTGCGGCCGCTCGCGAAGCGACACTGCGCGAACTCTATGGTGACCTGGCTCCGGTCGCGGTGATCCACGGCGATGACTGTCCGACCCCGGGTGAAGTCGAAGTGTGCCCGGGTCGCGATCTGCATGTGCACGCTGGTGACTGGACGGCGATGATCGGTACCGCTGACGAGGTCGCCGCGCGCGGCATCAAGATTGTCCGCTCAGCCACCACTCGGTCCCGGCAACCGCGTCTGCGGCGATGGCTCGACGCGGCACGAGTTCTGCGCAACGACGTCAACCCGGCGTTCTACCCGATCGTGGCCGGGGTCCTGACGCTGATCCTCGGCTCCGCGGTGCTGTTGCGGCTCAGCTATCAGGCCCCGCCGAAGATGTCATGGGTGGACGCTCTGTATTTCACCGTCGAGACCATCACCACGACCGGCTACGGTGACTTCAGCTTCGCCCACCAGCCCACTTGGCTACGACTCTTCGCGGCCATGTTGATGTTCAGCGGCGTCACCAGCACCGCATTGTTGGTGGCTTTTGTCGCGGACGTGTTGCTGGCGCGCCGGTTCGTCTACTCGGCCGGCCGGCCCCGGGTACGTCATCTGCGCAATCACATCATCGTCGTGGGGCTGAGCGCGCTCGGTATCCGGGTCGTCACCGATCTCACCACGGCTGGATACGACGTCGCAGTGATCGAGCGCGACGAGAACAACCGCTTTCTGTCTTCGGCGTTCGAACTCGATGTGCCGGTGATCTTCGGCGACGCGACGCTGCCTCAGACGCTGGAATCGGCGAGGGTCGAGCGTGCCACCGCGGTAGCGGTCTTGACCCGCGACGACATGATCAACATCGAGACCGGGATCGTGCTGGCCGAAATGCTGGGGACCCACGTGACCCAGGGCATCAACCGAACCGACGTTCCGCTGGTGCTGCGGGTTTATGACCGTGCGCTGGGCCACGCGGTGGCGCAGCGGTTCGGTTTCGAGAACGTACGTTCCACTGTCGAGCTGGCGGCACCCTGGTTCATCGGTGCCGCGATGGGGTTGCAGGTCCTAGGCACGTTCTCAGTGGCGCAGAACTCGTTCGTGGTCGGCGGTATGCGGGTGGCCGCCGGGAGTGAACTCGACGGCATACGGATGTTCGAGTTGTCCACCCTGACGCGGGTGATCGCCATCACCCGGCCGAACGCTTTGGTCAAACTGCACCCGCGCCGTGACGCGAGGCTTCGAGCGGGTGACACCGTGTACCTCGTGGGCCCCTATCGGGAGTTGCTGAAGACACTGGGCAAGGGGCAGTCACCACAGCAGTTGAGAACCGAGCGCCGGGCTCGGGACGGCGAGCTGAGCGTGGGCCGCGAGGCGAAAACCGGCTGAGCGTCGCGTGCCGAAGAGTCTTGACTCGTCGGGCGAGCAGACGGTTTTCCAGCCGACGCACAGGCAAAAAGTTTTTCCTGGCCACGCCGTGAGCGTTGGCGCAAGAACCCGTGAGAAGCCGCTAGGAATTTGTTCGGATTCCATCTTCGACCCATACTGGGTTCACCTGCGGGCAACGCTAGGCCCGACGCGAACCTAGACTGACTAAAGAGGTTTGTCCGAGATCGCCGAGGGAAGGACCATGTTGCGCGCGACTGACCAGCAGGTCACGCTGCCAGCGGCACCGGGGCACCGTGAACCCCGCGCCATTGACCACTGCAGCGGCGGTTGTCGAACCGCCGGGCTGGCGAACCCGACACCCGCACGAGTCAGCGCGAGCCGCGCGCGCTGTACCGCGGTGCGTTAGGGGCAGCGAGCCATGGACTACGCCATGTTGCCGCCGGAGATCAACTCCGGTCGACTCTATGCCGGTCCCGGCTCAACCCCGATGCTGGCCGCCGCTGAAGCGTGGGAGAAATTGGCTGCCGAGCTGTATTCGGCGGCCAACTCCTATCGGGCGGCAGTGTCTGCCCTGACCGCCGGACCGTGGCAGGGCCCGTCCTCGGCGTCGATGGCGGCCGCGGCAGCTACCCAGGTGGCCTGGCTGAACGGCACGGCCGCGCAGGCCGAAGAGACCGCGTCCCAGGCCAGATCCGCGGTCGCCGCCTACCACGAGGCGTATGCGGCCGTCGTACCGCCGCCGGCGATAACGCTCAACCGCAGTGTGCTTGCCCGGCTGCTGGCGACCAACGTGTTCGGGCTGAACAGCTCCGCGATTGCCTCGGTCGAGTCGCAGTACGCCGAGATGTGGGCGCAGGATGCTGCGGCGATGTACGGCTACGCGGGTTCGTCGGCCGCGGCGACGACGCTGACACCGTTCACTGCACCTCAGCAGAACACTGACCCGGCCGGTGCGACCAACCAGGCTGCAGCGGTGAATCAGGCCGCCGGAGCTTCGGCGGGCAACACCCAGAATATTGTGACTTCAGTTCAGCAAGCGCTCACGCAGGTGCCCAGCACGCTGCAAAGTCTGGCCGCGCCGGCTCAGGCTACCGACCCGCTGACCACGCTGAGCAACCTGATCGCCATTTTCCTCGACGCACCGGCCGCCGTCGCGACGTTTTTTGCCGACATACCATTCGGCGCGCTTGGGATAGCGGCTATCCCCCTGGACATCGTCGGAGCTGGAACCGGTCTTCACACTGACGACATCGTCAGCGGCTGGAACGGCGAAGAAAGCTGGCCGGGCGACGGCCCGGCGCCCGTGCGGCCGTTCCCGGCGAAGCTGCTCAACCTCCCTCCGGGCACGGTGCCACAGCCCAGCCTGTCAGCCGGTTTGGCCGAAGCGAACACGGTCGGCGCCTTATCGGTGCCGCCAACCTGGAACATCGCCACCCCGGCGGTGCGCCCGGTCGCCTTCACCTTGCCCGCGTTGCCGCCGACGGGTGCGTTGCCGGCCGCCACGGCAGAAGATGGTTCCACATTGGGGTCAAGCAGCACGTTGAGCGAGATGGCGCTCGCGGGAATGGCGGGCCGCGCAATGGCCGGCGCCGTGGCTGCCGGCCCCGGCAAGGGCAGCGGCAAAGCAGCCAGACGCGAACGGGCCGCTGCTACCGGCGAGAGATCGAAGGCCGCGGACGGTGCGGCGACCGACAAAGACAACGAGGTATCGCAAGACACCCCTCGGGCCGTCGTCACCGGAGTCGCGGCCGAGCTGCGCGAGTTCGCCAAACTCCGCGACGAAGGAATTCTGACCGACGAGGAATACACCGAGCAGAAGAACCGCCTGCTCGGGCGCTGAGTCACCCACCGCCGCGTGGCCCGAGCGCACGTATTTCGAAACGAGGGATTGCGCAGCAATGGACTTCGGACTGTATCCACCGGAGATCAACTCCGGTCGGATGTATACCGGTCCCGGCTCTGGCCCTTTAATGGCTGCTGCGCAGGCTTGGGGCAGCTTGGCCGACGAGCTGTACACGGCAGCCAGCTCGTATCAATCGGTGGTGTCCGGGCTGACTGCCCATGCATGGGTGGGCCCAACCTCGACGTCGATGGCGGCAGCGGCCGATTCTTACGTTGAATGGCTTGCCGTCACCGCTGTGCAGGCGGAAGAAACCGCAGACCAAGCGCGGGCCGCGGTCGCCGCCTACGAAGCGGCGTTTGCGGCGACGGTGCCCCCCGAGGTGGTCGCCGCCAACCGCAGCCTACTGATGATGCTGGTAGCCACCAACTTCCTCGGACAGAACACGCCCACGATCGCGGCTACCGAAGCTCAGTATGCGGAAATGTGGGCCCAGGACGCCGTGGCGATGTACAGCTACGCGGCCGCGTCGGCAGCCGCTACCGTGCTGACCCGGTTCAGCTCACCACACCCCAACACCGACCCAGGCGCGACGGCCGGCCAAGCCGCCGCGGTCGGTCAGGCTGCCAGCACCTCTGCAGGTAACACGCAAAGCACCTTGACAAGCGTTTCACAAGCGTTGTCCGCGGCACCGGCGGCCACGCCCGCCCAAGCGGACCCGCTGAGCACGTTGGCCAACCTGATCACTGTGTTTCTTAGCGCGCCAACTGATTTGGCGACGATCTTCGGCCTCATACCGTTGGATGTGTTGTCGGGACCGGTAGACTTTCCCATCGCCTTCGTCGGTACGCTCTCCGGTCAAAGCACCGACCGCATCGTAAGCGGCTGGAACGGTGAGGAGGAGTGGCCGGGGATTGGGCCCGCGCCCGTCACAGAATTTCCGGCGCCTCTGACGAATCTCACTCCAGCCACGGTGCCTGCCTCGACGGTGTCGGCGGGCTTGGGCGGGGCGAACACGGTGGGGACTTTGTCCGTGCCGTCCAACTGGAGCCTCGCCGCGTCGGAGGTGCGCCCCGTCGCGTTGTCCTCGCCGCTCACCAGCGCAACCGCGACTGCCGGGCCTGCTGTGGAAGCCGGTTCGGCCGGCACGTTTAATCAGATGGGCCTCGCGGGCATGGCCGGGCAAGCCATGGCCGGTCCGCCAACTGCCCCCGGCCAGGACAACGGCAAGGCGGTGACCCACGCCCGCTTGGCGGCTCGCGGTCCAGGCGCGGCGGCGGTTGACCGTCGCGACGACGCGTCACAAACCGGGCCTCGTGCGGTGGTGACCGGAATCGCGGCCGCGATACGCCAGATCAGCGAGCTTCGCGACCAAGGACGGCTGACCGAGCAGGAATACCGCGAACAGAAGAACCGGCTGCTGGGCCGCTGACGGCACGGACGAGTCAACCGCTTATCGACAGCGCGATACCGTCCAGGATGTCGCGTTCGCTGACGACCAGCTCCTCGATGCCGGTGCGACTGCGCAGTAACTCTGCCAGCTCCTCGACGATGACGGCTCCGGCACCGATCACGTCCGCACGTCCCTCATGCATCGGCCCCAGCGCGGCGCGCTGTGCACGCGTCATGCCGATCACCCGCTCGCAGGTAGTCAACAGTTGGTCGATCCCGACACGCGAAAGATGAATGGCGGCAGAGTCATACGTCACCATCTCCTGCGCCAGCGCCGACAGGGTTGTCATGGTCCCGGCGACTCCCACCCACGTTCGGGCCGGCTCGACCGGAACTTCCCGCAGCGCCGCAACGAGCCGCTCACGCACCACCGCCCGGGCGCTCGCCAATTCCTGTTCAGTCGGCGGATCGGTGTGCAGACAACGCTCGGTCACCCGGACACAACCGATGTCAGCCGAATAGCTCGCTCGCACAACGTCATCGCCGAGCACGATCTCGGTGGATCCGCCGCCTAGGTCGACGACCACGAAAGGAGCTGCGGCTGCGTCTAGTTCGGCTGTGGCGCCACGAAATGACAATTTGGCTTCCTCTGCTCCGGTGACAATCTCCGCGACCGCTCCGGGAATCACAGCACCCAGTACGTCGGCGGTCATGGCGAAGAAAAGATCACGGTTGGCCGCATCACGGGCTGCTGACGTGGCGACCATTCGTACCCGCTCGACATGGTGTGTCTTCAACAACCCCGCGTAGTCGGCGAGTGCAGCGCGGGTGCGGTCGAGCGCCGCTGGCGCGAACAGGCCCGTCGCGTCCACTCCTTGCCCCAGTCGGACAATCCGCATCTCACGGTGCAGGTCGCGCAGTCGGCCATTCACCCGAGCGGCGATCAGCAACCGGATCGAGTTGGTGCCGCAATCGATGGCCGCGACGGGAGCCCTGTGCTCGGCGCCCGTCATGGCCATTGTCCTGATACCAGGATCCCCGTCATCGACTCTTCGGCCGCCAGCCGGCGCAGCGCCTCGTCGCCCAACGGATTGACTCCCGGGCCCTTGGCCAACGAATGCGCCACCAACACATGCAAACACTTGACCCGATCGGGCATACCGCCGGCCGACACGGACGTGCCGAGCGGCTCGATCGCGTCGCGCTCGGCCAGATACGAGCGATGAGCACGCAGATACGCGGCGGCGAGCACGGAATCCTCCCGCAGCCGCTCGGACATCTCTTGCATCAGCCCGGACGACTCCAATCTGCTCACCGCAGCCGTCAACACCGGATGCGTCAGGTAGTACAGCGTCGGAAAGGGCGCACCGTCAGCGAGTTTCGGCGCCGTTTTCACCACACCGGGGTCACCATTGGGGCAGCGGTAGGCGACCTCGAGCACTGCACGCGGCACGCGGCCGAGCTGGCGTGCCACCGCGTCGAGATCGGCGGGGTCAACCACCGGGAGGCGGTGCGGCGGGCGCGGGTGGCGGGTGCGGCGCATCGGCGATCGTGTGCCACAACGAGGTGTACCAAGGGTCCGTGCTCGACGAGGTGGTCGCCTCGGGCCGCGGCTCGTTCGGCGCGGCGGCGGTCGGCGGAAGTTGAACTTGGTATGGGATGTCGCCGGGCAGCACGAAACCGAGACGCTCACGGGCCTGTGCTGCGATGTATGCCGGGTCGGCCAGTTTGACCTTCTGCTGCTCGAGATCGGCAATCTGCTGTCGCAGCGCGGCTTCGGTGGCGGCCAGTTGGTGCATCTCGGTCCGTTGCGCGAAGAAGGTACGCACCGGGCCGGCGATGGTCAGCGTCACGACACACACCACCGCCGCCAGAATCGCGGCCCGCCGCGCTGTGAAGCCCAAGCGTTGTTCGACTCGCTGCTCGGCCGCCGCATTGATCGACTGCGCGATGGGCTTGGCCACCGGTTCCTGCTGCGGCCGGGCCGCGCTGCGGGCGCGTGCCGGCGCCGACACCTTGCGTGGCCGACCTGACCCGGAATCGCCACCGCGACCCGGTCGCGACGCGGGAGAGCGCCGCTTCGACTCGGGCCGCTTGGCTTCGGACATCGTGGCGGGCGCCGCTATCTGGCTTCAGGCGTGTAGCGGGGGAAAGCGAGATCTCCCGCGTAGCGGGCGGCATCGCCAAGCGCTTCTTCGATTCGCAGGAGTTGGTTGTATTTGGCAACGCGCTCGCTGCGAGCCGGCGCACCGGCTTTGATTTGTCCACAGCCGACCGCGACGGCGAGATCGGCGATTGTGGTGTCCTCGGTTTCGCCGCTGCGGTGGCTCATCATGGTCCGGTATCCGCTGTGGTGGGCCAGCGCCACCGCGTCCAGCGTCTCGGTCAGCGTCCCGATCTGGTTGACCTTCACAAGCAACGCGTTCGCCGCGCCTTTCTCGATGCCCTCCTCCAGACGCTCGGGATTGGTGACGAACAGGTCGTCGCCGACAATCTGCACCCGGTCACCCACGGTTGCCGTGAGCGCTACCCAACCTTCCCAATCGTCCTCAGACAGGGGATCTTCGATCGATACCAGCGGATAGAGCTGGATCAGTTCGGCGTAGAAGTCGGCCAGCTGTGACGCGGTGAGGCTTTTGTTCTCGAACGAGTATCCCGCGGTGTCGTAGAACTCGGTCGCCGCGACATCGAGCGCCAAGGCCACGTCGGCGCCCGGCCGGTAGCCGGCGGATTCGATGGCTGAAGTGATGAGGTCGAGCGCGGCCTTGGTGCCGGGGACGTCAGGAGCGAAACCGCCTTCGTCGCCCAGCCCAGTGGTCAAGCCTTGCTTTTTCAACACAGCTTTCAAAGCGTGGTACACCTCGGCGCCCCAGCGCAGCGCTTCGGCGAAGCTGGGGGCCCCGATGGGAGCCACCATGAACTCCTGGACGTCGACGGCGGTGTCGGCGTGGGCGCCACCGTTGAGAATGTTCATCATCGGCACCGGCAGAATGTGCGCGTTGGGACCACCGATGTAGCGGAACAGCGGTAGTCCGGCGGAATCGGCGGCCGCTTTGCTCACCGCCAACGACACACCCAAGATTGCGTTGGCGCCCAACCGGGATTTGTCCGGCGTGCCGTCCAGGTCGACCAGGGCTTGGTCGACTAATCGCTGGTCATCGGCGTTGAGGCCGATGACTGCCGGCGCGACTTCGTCGAGCACTGCCCGCACGGCGGTCTTGACGCCTTTGCCGCCGTAGCGTTCACCGCCGTCACGGGACTCGACGGCTTCGTGCTCCCCGGTCGACGCGCCCGACGGCACCGCAGCCCGGGCAAAAGTGCCGTCTATCAGCGCGACCTCGACCTCGACCGTCGGGTTGCCTCGAGAGTCGAGTATCTCGCGGGCTCCAACCTGTTCGATTATGGGCACTTGAATTCTCCTCGGATGGCTAACTCCGCTCGGGCCGCTCGGCTCCCTCTCGAGCCGCACCGCGGCCCGCGGTGTCGCCGGGCGGGTCATAGCTTAATGCCGCGGCCGTTCAGCGGGGTGTCACAGCGGGTGCCCCTTCGCATATGCAGTCGCCCAGTCCCGCACTGCCCGCGCATAGGCGTCGGAATTGTTGTAAGCCCTCAGCGCGGTGACCCATCCCCTGGGAGTCTCGAGATCTTTGCCACGCCAACACAGATATCCGGCCGCCGATAACGCGGCGTCGTCGATGTTGTCGACGCTGACGATGCCGTCGTTGTTGGCGTCGACTCCGTACAACCGCCACGTTTCGGGGATGAATTGCATCGGTCCCATGGCCCGGTCGGCACCGGAATCGCCGTCCATGCCGCCCGAGTCGCTGTCGACGATGTGCAGCGTGCCGCTCGTCCCGTCCAACCGCACACCTCGGATCGGCGGCCGCACATCACCGTTAGGTGCCACGGTCGCATGGTGGTAGGTGCCGTGGTGGCTTTCGACTTGCCCGATGCCCGCCAGCGTGGTCCAGGACAACTGGCACTTCGGATTTTCGACTTCAGCGACGCGGGCCGCGTAAGCGTAGGCCTCCAGCGACACGATCGGGATGGCTAATGCGTCGGACCGCTCAGCCGCCCAATCGTGCAGCTGCTCGGCGGGTCGGCCCCTGGCGTGTGTATTCACCGAGGGCACCGGGTCTCCGGGCGGCGGCGGAACACCTTTGGGAATGTAAGGGCCGAGCTGCCAGGTGCAGCTTGACGCCAAGAGCAGTGACGCCGCCCCCACGACGGCGACCGCCCGCAGCCAACGGATCGGCGACACAACACTCCCCTAAACTGCTTCTGGTCACGACCATCGTCCCATGGCTGGCGGACTGCTCAGGCCTAACGGGCCCGGCGAGCCCAAGAGCCGCGCCGACGTCGTATCCATGACCCGAAGTGCGAGGTAGCGTTACGGCGAACCTCCCTTCAGGGCGGTCTACCGCATTCACTTTGGTCTTGAGCGAGCACGCGCGACGACAGCAAATCGAGGCAAGCCTCGCACCGACGTCGCGCACCTGCGTCGCCCCCGAGGCGCACGTCGTTTGCCGGGTGCGAGAGTCTTCACGCAGGCGTGTTCACTCGTCGAGTGGTCCGAAGGCCTCGTGCGACGGTGCTGCGCCGAGCGTGACCTCGTCGAGCGCTGGGCGTCGATCTGCGTCGGGATCGTCGGAATGGGCCGGCCGCGGCGCATCCGGGCCGGCGAAGGGCTGTTCGTACGTTTCCAGCGCTTCTTCGGCATGGATGGCTTGCTCGGTTCGCGGCCACCGAGCGCGCCACTCCTCCTCGGTGATCACGCCGAGCGCAACGACGTCCAACTCCGATGCGGCTCCGTAACCGCTACGTTCGGCAGCGACTGCCCGTTCGGTGCGCCGAACCACTTCCATGAACTGCAAGACCGCGGCACGCAAGGTGTTCTCGGCATCACCGGCGGGTGTGACGGTGATCGTCGTCACCGCTTCGGGCACCAGGTCTGCCGGCAGCCCGGCGTTCATCATCCGCTGAACTACTTTCTGCGCCAACGCCAAAGCGGGCTGAGCGGTGGGTATGTCATCGAGCACCGATTGCCGCAGTTTTTCGCCCGCCTTACGCTTCTCCCATTGCGCCAGTTGCTCGTCTAGTGAAATCTCTTCACCCGCAAGCACTCCCGGGACGCGGTTACCGAGCTTGCGCACCAACGTGTCGGCGACGTCATCGATGCTGAACGCATGCTGCGGCGCTTCCTCGGCGATGCGGGCGTGAAACAGCACTTGCAGTAACACGTCTCCGAGTTCCTCCCGCAGCTCGTCGACGTCTCCGCTGCGCACAGCGTCGAACAATTCGTAGGTTTCTTCCAGCAAGTAGCGGCGCAACGAGTCGTGCGTCTGTTCGCTTTCCCACGGGCCGGCCGTGCGTAACTTGTCCATCATCGCGACGGCGTCGATCAGTCGTTCGCCGCGCGGCGATTCAGGCGCCGATATGAGTCTGTCTCCGGCCGCCAGTCGCGCGGCGACTTTAGGGTGGTTGGCGTCGGACGACAAGAGCACCGGGGCGTCGGCGCCGGTGTACGCCGGTCGGGCGGCAGGCAGCGACCACGGCACTGCCACCGGCATCTCCTCGGTGTACTGCACCTCTCCGCGAAGGAGATCAATGGCTTCCACCGGCACCAACGACGGGCGGCGTGGGTCGACCAGAACGACGGTCATCGCGCTCGTCACTCCTCCCTGGACGTCGGGGCCGGACGCAATTGCTCGACCGGTCCTCGGGCCTGCTCACCGCCCGCAGCGCCGGGGGGCGGAGTCAATTGTCCGACTCGCTCCCTTGCCGCTGCGCGGCTGGGGGTACTCCCGCCTCGCGCGGCCTCGCCGCCCGCGATGTCGTCGCGCGGTCCCGGGTTGGTTATATCAATCGGCTGCGCCGCTGCTCCATTCAGCGCCGACACCAGGTCAGCCACCATTTGAACGAGTTCCAGGTCACGGATACGAGCGGCGCCTATCCCATTGCCCCCGCGCGGAATCGGAACCTGAACAGTGGCCGTGGTGGCGCGGTAGTGGGCACCCGGGTACCTGCGCGCCAGGCGCACCTGGGCAGAGTCGGGCAACGTCACCGGCGAAAGCCGCACGGTGGCTCCCGAGGTTGCGCTCACGTCGGTGATTCCGGCGTCGCGGCAACGCAACCGCAATCGCGCCACCGCCACCAATCTTCGGCCCGGTTCGGGCAGTGGACCGTAGCGGTCGGTGAGCTCCTCGACCACGGTATCGACGGCGGGCTCGTCGGCCGCCGCGGCCAGCCGCCGATAACCCTCCAACCGCAACCGGTCGCTGGCGATGTACTCCGGGGGCAGGTGTGCGTCGACGGGCAAGTCGATGCGCACGTCTTTCGGCTCCTCGGCGCTGACGACGGTCCTGCCGTCAGCGGCGGCTCGATAGGCTTCGATGGCCTCACCGACCAGCCGGACATACAGGTCGAACCCGACACCGGCGACGTGGCCGGACTGTTCGACGCCCAGCACGTTGCCGGCTCCTCGAATCTCCAAATCCTTCATGGCAACCGCCATGCCGGCGCCCAATTCATTGTTCTGCGCAATCGTTGCCAACCGGTCATAGGCCGTCTCGGTCAGCGGAACGTGCTGCGGATAGAGGAAGTAGGCGTAGCCACGCTCCCGGCTGCGACCGACCCGACCCCGCAGTTGATGCAGTTGGGCAAGCCCGAAGGTATCGGCGCGTTCGACGATCAGCGTATTGGCGTTGGAGATGTCGAGCCCGGTCTCGACGATCGTCGTGCACACCAGGATGTCGTATGCACGGTTCCAGAAACCTTCGACGGTGGTTTCCAGCAGGTCTTCGTGCATCTGGCCATGCGCGACGGCGACTTTGGCTTCCGGCACCAGTTCCCGGACCCGCGCTGCGGCCTGATCGATGGAGCTGACCCGATTGTGGACGTAGAAGGCCTGCCCATCACGCAGCAACTCTCGGCGCAGCGCCGCGCCGACTTGTTTGTCGTCGTGCGGTCCGACGTAGGTCAGCACCGGGTAACGCTCTTCGGGCGGCGTCAATATGGTCGACATCTCGCGAATGCCGGCCAAGCTCATTTCGAGTGTGCGCGGAATCGGGGTCGCGCTCATCGTCAGCACGTCGACGTTGGTCCGCAGCGATTTGATGTGCTCCTTGTGCTCGACGCCGAACCGCTGTTCCTCGTCGACGACGACCAAGCCGAGATTTTTCCACCGCACCCCGGTCTGCAGCAGCCGATGGGTGCCGATCACGATGTCGACGCTGCCATCGGCCAGCCCCTCGAGGACAGCGCGCGACTCGGCGACGTCGGTGAACCGGGAAAGACCCTTGACGGTCACCGGGAAACCGGCCATCCGGGAACCAAAGGTCTGCAGATGCTGATCGGCCAGCAATGTGGTGGGGACCAGCACCGCGACCTGCTTGCCGTCCTGTACCGCCTTGAAAGCCGCCCGCACCGCGATTTCGGTCTTGCCGTAGCCGACGTCGCCGCAGATCACCCGGTCCATCGGTACCGGTTTCTGCATATCGGCTTTGACCTCGGTGATCGCGGTGAGCTGGTCGACGGTCTCGGTGAAGCCAAAGGCATCCTCCATCTCGGCCTGCCACGGCGTGTCGGGGCCGAAGGCATAGCCCGGAGTGGCCTGCCGTTTGGCGTACAGCGACACCAGCTCGCCGGCAATCTCCCGGACGGCGCGGCGCGCTTTGGTCTTCGTGCTGGCCCAGTCGCTGCCGCCGAGCCGGCTGAGCGCCGGTGC
Organism: uncultured Actinomycetota bacterium; assembly: GCA_963767765.1. Taxonomy (GTDB): domain Bacteria; phylum Actinomycetota; class Actinomycetes; order Mycobacteriales; family Mycobacteriaceae; genus Mycobacterium. The sequence continues at coordinate 125,762 of CAVYEX010000002.1, forward strand.
CTGCCCGCCGACATAGCGCGAGAGCTGGTCAAGCGAGTCCATCGGCACGAACAGCTTGTCCGAACCGCCGCCGCGCTTGTTCGAGGCGTACTCGAGCACCAAATACTCGCGCCGGGCCCCGCCAACGGTGCGTTCGGTCATCTCGACGAACCGCCCGATGCCGTGTTGATCGTGCACCACAAGGTCACCGGCGGTTAGCGCCAGCGGGTCGACGACGTTGCGACGCTTGGCCGCCAGCCGTCTACCCTCCGCGGCAGTAACCCGGTTACCGGTCAGGTCGGTCTCGGTGATCACCACCAGGTTGACCGGACCGCCTGGGATCACGAAGCCGTCCCGCAGCGGGCCCTGCAGCACGCCGACGACGCCCGCCCTGGGTCTTTCACCGGGCTGCAACAGCGTCGCGGCCGTGTCTGATTCACCCAGTCGCTCGACGACGCGGTGCGCGGTTCCGGTTCCGGGGGTGACGACGACGGCGTATCCGCCGGTGCTGACATGCGCTCGCAGCATCGCGAAGATGCTGTCGATGTCACGCTGATGTCCACGGGCCGACGGAGCTGCGCGGATCTCCAATTCGATCGCTGACTCATCCGACAACTGGCTCAGCGCCCACCACGGATGACCGGAGCGCCGTACCGCCTCTCTGACCTCGTCGAGCTCAGCGAATCCCGATCCGCCGAGCTGCTCGATGTCAACGGGTGCGTTCGTGCCCAGCGCCGCCACCGACCAGGACGCCTCGAGGAATTCGCGGCCGGTCTGGATCAGGTCGGCGGCCCTGGTGCGAACCTTCTCCGGGTCGCACAGCAGCACCGGCGTGCCGTCGGGCAACTGATCCGTCAACAACGACACATCACCGGGGCGCAGTACCGACAGCAGCGCCTCCATCCCGTCGACCGGGATACCTTCGGCCAGTTTCGCCAGCATGTCCGAGACGCTGCCGGTGACGGCGTTCTCCGGCGCACGGGCCTGTCCGGCCAGCTGCGCGGCTCGCGCGCGAACGTCTTCGGTGAGCAGCAGCTCGCGGCAACCGACCGCCACCACGGTGTCGACGCTGAGCGCGGGGATGGACCGTTGATCGGCCACCGAGAACATGCGCATTTCGCTGACCTCGTCGCCCCAGAACTCCACGCGGACCGGGTGCTCGGCAGTGGGCGGGAATACGTCGAGGATGCCCCCTCGCACCGCGAACTCGCCGCGCCGTCCGACCATGTCCACTCGCGTATAGGCCAGTTCGACCAGCCGCGCCACCACGTCCTCGAAGGCCACCTCGTCTCCGGCCGCGAGGGTGACCGGCTCGATCATGCCCAACCGCGGCGTCATCGGCTGTAGAAGCGAGCGGACCGCGGCCACCACCACCTGCACCGGCGGTCCCAGCCGCGCGTCACCGGAATGAGCCAGTCGGCGCAGCACCATTAAACGGGCGCCCACGGTCTCCACACCGGGCGATAGCCGTTCGTGCGGAAGCGTCTCCCAAGACGGGAAGTGAGCCACCGCCGCGCCGAAGACGCCGCGCAGCTCAGCGGTGAGATCCTCGGCTTCACGGCCGGTCGCGGTGACGACGAGCAACGGGCCCGCACGGGCCAACGCGCTCGACACCAACATTCGTGCGCTGGCCGGGCCGACCATCACCAGATCTGCGGGCCGATCAGCGGCGAGTTCGGAAAGTTTCTGCAGCGTCGGCGCGGTGAGCGCTACTTCGACTAGCCCCGCGATCGGGGTGGCTGGGCAGGCAGGCCCCGGTGCGGTCATGATCTCGTCATTCTATGCGCGAAGCCAAACCCGTTGTGTTCCCAGGCGACTCGGGTGAGCACCGCCACAGCTTTCCGGCGGCGTCGGAGATGAGGTGTCGCCGTGCTATTCGTCGCGTAGACGAGGGTCGGCTTCGAGGTGGCTCAGTCCGTTCCACATCAGATTGACCAGGTGTGCGGCGACCACTTCCTTCTTGGGTTCGCGGGTATCGAGCCACCACTGGGCCGTCATCGACACCGAACCCACCAGAGCCTGGGCATACAACGGGGCCAGTTCCGCGTCGAGCCCGCGGCGCGAGAAGTCGCCGGCCAGTATGGAGCTGACCTGCCCGACCGCGTCGTTGAGCAGGCTGGAGTAGGTGCCGGAACTGATCGACGCGGGCGAGTCGCGGATCATGATCCGGAATCCGTCGGTGCGTTCCTCGACGTATGTCAACAGCGCCAGCGCCACCCGCTCGACCCGCACCCGGGAGCGATTGTTGGTCAGTGACGACGTTATGCCGTCCAGTAGCGCCGACATTTCCCGATCGACGACCACCGCATACAGCCCCTCTTTGCCGCCGAAATGCTCGTAGACGACAGGTTTGGAGACGTTGGCCCGCAGTGCGATCTCCTCGATCGAGGTGCCCTCGTAGCCGCGTTCCGCGAACAGCGACCGCGCGATGTCGATCAGTTGAAGGCGGCGCTCGGTACCCGTCATCCTGGCCCGCGGCGCCCGCACCTCCTTCTCCGGTGCAGCCACGCCCCCAGCGTATCGGCTCGAGGGGGCCAAGAAGTCCCGGTTCACGCTCGGGCCGCCACCGTCCCGCATCGTCACCGGACAGCGCCGAATCGTCCGCCTCCTCCTCGGGCCGCCACCGTCCCGCATCGTCACCGGACGGCGCCGAATCGTCCGCCTCCTCCTCGGGCCGCCACCGTCCCGCATCGTCACCGGACTAAAGTCTTCCGGGAAACCGTGCAGGGGTCGGTCGCAGTGGCCGATCACTCGCCGCACCAGTCCGTCGTGGTGTAATCGGCAGCACATCAGATTTTGGTTCTGAGAGTTCAGGTTCGAGTCCTGGCGACGGAGCTTGCCCGGCCTTGCGGCGGCGACCCGTGGCTGGCGGGAAGTGGCAACCATTAGCTGCAAAGGGGCAAGTTCTAGCGCTCGCACCGTCGTCGTTGGCGATGGGTGAACGGCGTATAGAAATAACCGATGACTAGTCGCGGAAGTTCGCGGTTTCTTCAAAGCCCCGTCAGCGACGTTCAGCAGGAAAAGCACTTTGCACAATACTGTGTTCCCCATCACTTTCTCGCTCCCGCCGCGGCGGGAGCGCCTTCGGCGCCGCCGGCAGAGCGGTCGCCTCGAGATTCACCGCTAAGTCGCTGCCCGCGCCAGCCGGTGATTGCGAAAGACCGCCACCCGGTCAAAAAGACAAACGGTGCGAAGAAGTTCGACTTGAAGTTCAGGAGTCGACCGAAAAAAATAATGCTCAGCACGATCAGCACCGGTGAGAGCTATAGCCGTGGTATTAGGAAGGGCCGCAAAAACGAGCCCATTTGCACATAAACTACCTTCAATTTGCTCACAGGCTCACATCGGCAAAATTGTCAATATTGGGGCCGGCAGCCGCCTGCTGGCAACTGGCCGTGATCGCGCCGGTGCCGAGCGGCTACCAGCGGCTGAGCCGGCCGGTTGGGTGCTGATTTGCTTGGACCGCCGTCGCCGCAGCAAATTCAATGTCGCTTGCTGCAGTTCGAACGCATAGATAACCGCTTCAACGAATGACGTTTGTTTGGTCACGCCGGGGGTAATTGACCTATTCTGGTTGTCAGTTAGTGCTGTTCTGTCATAACACCAAACATGTTTATAGCGCTTTATAAGGCTAATCGTAGGCTTTACCGGTCCTAACGGGGGCTCGGTATGTGAATGCGGCCAATTTAATTCTGTAGGTGCGGAACATGGCCCTCGGACAGACTGCCTGGGCCCTCGACGGGAGAGGATGTTGATGACCATAACGCCGCTGGAAGCCGCCACCTGCGATGGTTTCCTCCTGCGCGAAGGCCTCGGCTGGCGTGACAAAGAAACCAACTGCACGCTGGTGGTTTCCCAGCCGTCCGCGGATCCCGGGCTGTGGCGCGAATATGGACTCCGCGCCCAGCACAGTTACCGCGGGCACGGCGTCGAGTCTGCTCTCGACCTCGATGCACTGAAAACCGGCACTGACACGGTCATGTTCTTCGTCGTGCTCGACGAAGCAGGGCAGATGGTGGCGGGTGTCCGAGCGAAAGGACCGCTACAGTCGCCCGACGAGTCGCATGCGGTCGCCGAGTGGGCAGGGCAACCGGGCCAGGACGCCGTGCGCGGCATGATTGCTGACCGCATACCGTTCGGCGTTTTGGAGATGAAGTCGGCGTGGGTGACCGACGATCCGGATCGGCACCGTGCGCTGAGCACGGCACTGGCGCGCAGCGGCTTCCACATGATGGCGCTCCTCGGTGCTCAGTTCTGCATGGCCACGGCGGCGGCCTACGTGTTAAACCGCTGGCGTTCGTCCGGCGGTGTGGTGGCAAGCATTCCGGCAACTCCCTATCCCGACGAGCGCTACCGAACCAAGATGATGTGGTGGAACCGGCGCGATTTCGTCAAGTACGCAGAGCCGGCGCAGGTGTCAAAGATACTCACCGAGACCGACCAACTGCTCAACCAATTCGACGGCAGCTACCGGGTGGGTGGCCGGCTGGGGTCATGACTGCTGTTGCAACGGCAACAGCGGTACGAATCGCTTGGCGAGCAGCGACTCCATCGCTGCGCCTTCGAGTGGACGAGACAGTAAAAAACCCTGTGCGCGGAAACAACCCAAGTCGAGCAATGCTTGAGCCGCCGCCAGAGTTTCCACGCCCTCGGCGACAACCCCGAGGTCGAAAGCATCGGCCAGAGCCATCACCGACCGCACGATAGCCATATCGCCGGCGTCCGTGCCCAAATCACGCACGAAGCTTCTGTCGATCTTCAGAGTGTCCACCGGAAGCGACTTCAAATAGGCCAAAGCACTGTAGCCCGTACCGAAATCGTCGATGGCAATCTGCACACCGATATCTTTCAGTCGGTTGAGCGTCTTACGCGTGGCGTCGATGTCTTGGACCAGGACCGTTTCGGTGATTTCCAGACAAACTGCGGCGGGCTCCAAACCGAACTCGTCGAGAGTCGTGGCCACCGTCTCGACAATGCCGTCGGCGACAAGCTGCACAGGTGACACGTTGACGCGCAGAACGGCATGGTCGCCCACTCCGCGCGAGCGCCAGTCGGTGAACTGCGCGCACGCGGTACGAATCACGAGCCGACCTAGTTTGCCCGCCAGATTGATCGATTCCACCACTCCGATGAACGATTCGGGCATCAACAGCCCGCGGGTCGGGTGTTGCCAACGGATCAGCGCTTCAGCACCAAGAACTTCGCCGCTGCGCATGTCGAACTCTGGAAGGTAGTGCAACACCAAGGCGCCGTTATTGCTGTCGATGGTGCCTTCCAAGTGCAACTCGATGTCATTCCGGACGGCATATTTCGCCGACATCTCCGGGTCGAATGCCGCGACCGCACTGCCGCCGGCACTTTTGGCCGATACTGCGGCTTGATCGGTTCGCCGCAACAGATCTGAAGTGCTGTCGCAGCCCGGGAACGCCGTGGCGACGCCGATGCTCACGGTACGAGTGAGGAGCTCGCCGTCGATCATTACGTGTTTGTGGACTTCATGTTGAAGCTTTTGCGCGAAAGCCTCGGCGCCCTCGACCTCCATTGGGGCGCGGGGCACGACAACGAACTCGTCACCGCCGAAACGCGCGATGGTCGACGAGTGACCGGCAGCTTCGCGGATCAGGTCGGCGAAAGCTTTGATGAACCGGTCGCCGGCATCGTGGCCGAGGTGATCGTTGACGACCTTGAGGCGGTCCAGATCCAAAAATAATGCGGAAACGGGACCGGGCTGGCCCTTCGCCAATCGATGATCGAGGTGGGCGATCAGCGCTCGGCGATTTAGGAGCCCCGTGAGGTCGTCGTGTTCGGCGAGGTAGTGGACCTGCTCTTCGGCGACTACCCGGGCCTGTAACTGGGCGAACAACGTGGCGATCGCCTGCAGCGCATTCAGCTCCTCGGTGATCCACTCGCGGTCACCGAACTTGACGAAGCCCAGCGTCCCGGTGGTGAGGTCGCCGGACAGCAGCGGCACAGCTGCAAGAGAGCTGGCCGGAATCCCGGTGCCCTCCTCGATGTATTCCTGGTAGTCGGAGTTGCTGCGCTCCGGCCGCAACACGTCGGGCTCTTTCATGGTCTCGGCCCGCGCGAAAACCGAATCGGCATCGGCGAAGTAGATGACGCCGAGCGGATCTGGGTCTGGCACCACTTCGCGGGGCGGCCACGACGCAATGAGTATGGTTGCGCGAATCGAATGGTCGTTGTGGCGTAGGAACCCGAAATCCACGCCGAAGTGGCTGACCAAGTCGGCGAGCACCCGTTCACTGATGGCGGCAGCGTTCCCTGCGGTGGCAGCCATCAATTCAGCTGCTGCCGCAGTGACGACGTCATCGAGATCGCGAGCCATGTCCGTTACAGTATCCGCTGCCTGATTTACCGCCCTGTCAAAAATGACAGAAGTCTTTTGCGAATACGCGAAAGTGGGCGCGGGCGGATGGTTATGCGGCTCGCACCCGCGGCTCGATCATGGCAGGCACGGGCGCCGCCGGAATAACAGTCAATGGCGCACAAGTGGGAAAGTCTTCTCTGAGCGACGTAATCGCCACGCGACGCAAAATGCCCGCCAGCGCCACCGCTGCCTCCTGCATCGCGAAGTGGTCACCCAGGCAACGACGCGGCCCCGCGCCGAACGGCAGGTAATCCCATCGTCTGCGCCCCACTGAACCGGCGGAGAATCGGCCGGGATCGAAGCTGAGCGGGTTCGGCCACAAATCAGGATCGTGGTGCACCGAGAGAACGGAAACCAGTGCCAACGTACCGGCCTGAACGCGGTAACCATCGATTGCGATGTCTTGCAGAATCATTCGACCCAACGCAGCGGTCGGCGGACATAGTCGCAGTGCCTCCTGCAGCACCTGGACGGTATAGCGCAGCCGCGGGATATCGTCAGCGGTGATGGGACCTGTCAGCTCGGTTGCCTCCGCGGCAACTCGCTGTTGCACCTGGCCATGTTTGCCAACTGCATACAGCGCGTAGGTCAGTGTGGTGGCGATGGTTTCGTGCCCGGCCACGATGAACAACACCAGTTCGTCGCAGATCGCGCGGTCCGACAACGGTGCACCGGTCGCGGGATCGGTGGCGGCCATCAACGCTCGTACCAGCGGCGCATCGAGTTCAGGGCTCTTACGGCACGTTTCCAGCACCTCGGCAGCAAGCCGATGCAGGCCCGCACTGGCCGCGACGGCCCGCCGGCGGGCAGCCGTCGGAAACCATCGTGGCGTATTGACCGGCCGCATGGCCCGGCCGACCGCCCACGGCACTGCGTCCCGCAATACTGCGGAGACTATGTCGTCGCGGCCCCGCAGATCCACACCCAGAATGGATAAACCCAGTGCCCGCAAGGTCAGCGCACGGCATTCGCGATCCAGGTCGATCTCCCCCGAGCCGGCGAGCCAGCGGTCAGCCATCTCGTCGGCCAGTGTGGCCACCTGCCCGACGAACCGCGGCACGTTACGGAGGGTGAACAGCGGCTGGATCGCCCGCCGCCGTGGCAGCCACTCGGCATGGGAGGTGGTCAGCAGATTGACCCCCAAGATCGCGCTCAATTCGTGCGAGACCGACGTCTCCCCCCGTTCAGCCCACGTATCCGTGCGACTCAGCAAGTCCCGGGCACCCTGTGGGGAGCAGACGAGGACAACGGGCGGCATCACCCAACGTGGCGCCAGCACGACACGTGTGACCGGACCTCCCGCGGCCCGAAGTATCGGCAACCCGGTTTCGAAATGGCGGACCGCCCGCACCCGGCGCCAAAAAGGCAGCGGATTGCCGGGCACCAGGGGAAGACGTTCGACGTCCTCAGCAGCGGTGTCGGCCATCGAATCTCCTCGCCGACAACCGATTCCACTCCCGACAGTGAATCGTGCTGCGTGTCACCGTCGAAATGCGCGATCCGCGCGCGTGCGGGTAGCTTTTCGCCTCAGTCATGTCTGCACGACACCAGCGCTGACACGATCCGAGCTGCGACGGCTCCGCACCGACGCCCGGCTGCCGGCTGCGAACCGCAGAACCAGCGCCACCGCAGCTCCGGGCGGTGTGCCCGTCTGCTGCAGAAAATCGGCTTGCAGGTCGGACAATTCCGGTCCGAGGGACGTCGACAGATCCATCAAGTCGCTCCGGCCCTGTGCGTACAGATAGACCGGTGACACGGGTTGCACGGCCAGGCCGCTCTGCTGCGCGGTGATCCATACCGCCTCTGCTGCCGAGCCGCCGCGCGCGTAATCGGTCAGTGTCCCCTCGGGCACGACGACGGCGCCGACCGCAGAGCTGGCCGATAACCGCCGGCGCGTGTCCTCGCCGAGGGCGCCGCCGCCATCCCACTGCGTCAGGAGTGCCATCACGTCTGGCCGCCTCAGGATGCCCAGCAACGCGAGGTCACCGGACTCCAGTTCGAGGCTGCGCACGTCGATACCGGTATCAGCTTGCCTGTCGCCAGGCCAGCGCAGTTCAGACACCATTTCCGCGTGCAGGTGCGGCGTCAGGTAGCGGGTTCGGTCGGCAGCGGCGAAGTTCGCTGCGAGCCGGGTGATCTCGTCGGGGTCGGTCAGCAGGTGCAGTTGTGCGCCCTCACGTTGTGCGACGGTGACCAGCAGTTCGGCGATGTGCGGGGCGATCGGCTGCCGGCTACCGAGCCGGCGGTTCGTTTCCCGAGCCAGCATCGGCCGATAGAGCGCGGCGAGGTCGGCGTCGCAGTGGCCCGCGAGCTCCAAGGTGGCTTGTAGCGGTCCGTCCCCGGCGTCCTCGCTCAAGGTGACCGGGCCGAGCACCTGTTGCGCAGCCGCGGCTACCTTCGCGTTGAACAGGGCGGCACCGAGCGCGACCGCGCTGGCGCGAAATCCTATGTCCAACGTCGAGCTGTACTGCGGTGCAAGGCGGATATTGACGTCCTCGCCGCCTGCCGTGATAAGCCACGGCTGCGCGTTGCCCGCCGATGGTGCGCGGGCGGCTGCGGCGACGATGACGCCGGTGACCTCCGACGGCACGGGATCCGGCGAGTCATCCGACGGCGTAGACCGGTCATCAGCGAGGTGCGGCTCGTCGAGTTGATCGAGCGCGGCGCCGACGTCGAGCCGGATCCGCCCGGACCGAACCTGTTCGCCCAATCCGATCCGTCGCACCGCTTCGGCGACGGTCGTCGCTCCAAGCACGACCTCACCGGCCAATTGCGGCCACGTCGACACTGTGCGGTCGATTTCCACCGCCGAGGCCGCAACCCGCGACGACAATTGGTCAGCCTCGAGGAAACGCAGCAGGTGCGGAACCTTCTCCCGGCTGGTCATCCCGACCAGCCGGGAGGTGTCCAAGTCGGCCAACAGGCCGTGCATAATCGGGCGCTGCGGTTCGGAGTCGAACCGCTCGACGTCCATCAGCCCTCGATCGCTGGTCGCCATCAGCACCGGAATACGCCGGGCCCGGGCGCCGTCCCGAACAATCGCTTTGATGTCGAGCGAGTCACATTCTTCGACCACGATGTCCAGCCCGTCGAGGAACTCGTCGACGGTGTCGACCGTGAGCCCCGCGGTCATGACCTGAACCACCGAATATGGGTCGAGTTCGGCAATTCGCCGGGCAGCCACCGTAGCTTTGTTCAGTCCGAGGTCCAAGACCGTGCCAGGCACCCGATTGAGGTTCGATAAGTCGATCTGGTCGAAGTCGGCGAGCCGAAGCTCGCCACACAGGCCCTGCGCTACCAATGTGTGGGCGATGACATGGCCGACGCTCAAGCCGGCGACGCCAATCCGCAGCGCGGAAAGTCGGGCTTGCTCTTGCGTGGTGATCCAGTTCCGGTTGCGATCCAGACGCAGTCTCCTGAACGCCTGTGGTCCCAGCACGGCCACGACGGTGCGACGCCAGGGGTAATACGCCCACCGCCAATGCTCGGCTAGTAGTTCCGCTGGCGGCGGTGGTCGAAGCCGGCGGAGCTCCTCGAGTTGGCGGTCGTGGTGGTCGATGAACTTTATTTCGGGATCGGCCCGCAGTTGGCTCAGGATCGCGTTGTCCGCGTGGTCGGCGGCATCGAGCACCTGCGCCATGTAAGCAGCTATGGTCATCTCCTCGTGTCGGCAGCGGGCGGCGCGTCGAAGAAGTCGGCCACTGGCGAAATGGAACCGGCCCAGACGGCCGGCCTTGCGCTCACCTTATTCCAGCGTCGCCGGCCGACCCACGGTCGACGTCCGCCGACTCAACGTTGTTACGTCGATTACTTCCCCACGGCTCAAGTCGCTGCGCCGCCAAGCCGGTCGTATGCTGAGCGCGCTTGGACATTCATATGTAAAACGTCTTCCGCCGCAACCAGGGGCTGTGTATATACTTTGGTTTCTCAAGATTGACCTATCCGTGATCAGCGGCCGCGAATAGACGGCAAATGCAGATAATCCTGCTCGCTACCAAACTTTGAATTAAAGATACGAAGCGCCGGCCCGGAGCCTCGCCCGCACCTGTGTAGGAGGACGTCGTGCCCCGCAGCCTGGAGCTCGTCGTCACTTCGGTGGCGGTGCAGCTGATGGAGGCGACGGCATCCAATGCTGTGCGAGTCGTCGAACATGTGCTGGCTCAGCTCGTCGACCAATTTGAGGTGAACGCCGCCTTCCTTCGCCATCACGATCAAGACGCCCGGACGTCGCTCCTGATCGCCGAATGGCCGCCGCGCCCGGACAAACCCGACCCCGATCCGCTGGCGGTGCTCCATTTCGCCAAGGACGGCCCCGGCTTCGCGATGACCGAACATCTCAAAAAACCGACGGTGATCCGCTCAGAAGAAACGACTCACGAATACCAGTCCCATATCGAGCAGGCCCGTAATGTGCGGTGGCACTCGGTGGCCACTGCACCGCTGCTGTCGGGGGCAGTGACCACGGGCATGCTGGCATTCGTCAACTTCGCCGGCCGCGAGTGGGACCAGGCCGAGATGAATGCCCTGGAAGCGATCGCATCGTTGTTCGCCCAGCTGCAGGCGCGCATCATGGCCGAGCAAAAGCTGCGCTATCTGGCTGAGCATGACGATTTGACCGGGCTGCACAATCGCCGAGCTTTGATTTCTTACCTCGACGACCGCCTGGCTCTGGGAAACTCCGGGCCGGTAGCGGTGCTGTATCTCGACTTGGACCGGCTTAAGTCGATCAACGACTACCTCGGCCATACCGCCGGCGACCGGTTCATCCGGTTATTCGCGCAGCGGCTGCGGGTGAGAATCGGCTGTCTGGGCATGATTGCCCGGCTGGGTGGTGACGAGTTCGTCGTCGTCCCGGACGAGCCGATGTCGGCCGATTCAGCGGAGGTCTTTGCGCGTCAACTGCAGAAGATGGTGCAGAACCGGGTGCTGATCGCCGGCGAGCTGATCACCCGCACGGTCAGCATCGGCGTCGCGGTCGGCATGCCGGGCCGCGATAACACCTCCGACCTGCTGCGCAGGGCCGACCATGCAGCGCTCAAAGTCAAGCGCAAAGGAGGCAACCAGGTCGGTGTGTCGACCAGTGACATGTCGGTGCGAGGCGCGTTCGACAACGATATCGAGCTTCACCTTCAGCAGGTGATCGCCGGCGAGGCCCTGGTGCTTCACTACCTTCCCGAGATCGACATGCGGACCGGCGAGGTCGTGGCCGCCGAGGCGCTCATTCGTTGGCAGCACCCCACGCGTGGTCTCCTGCTACCCGACGCGTTCATCGGGGTGGCCGAATCGGTCAACCTCGCCGGAGATCTCGGCAGATGGGTGTTGCGCAAGGCGTGTTCGGAGTTCAGCGGGTGGCGGGCCAAAGGGCTGGGTCCGAACGCCACGCTGCGGCTCAATGTTTCGCCCGTCCAGCTGGTTACCGACGGATTTGTCCGCAGTGTTGCCGACGCCATCGACGAGTTCGGTATCGATGCCGGCTCGGTCTGTCTGGAGATCACCGAGCGTGCGGTGGTGCATGACATCGACAGCACGCAGCGCACCCTCGCGTGCCTCAAGGACGTCGGAGTCCAGATCGCCATCGACGATTTCGGCACCGGCTACGCCGTCCTGTCGCACCTGAAGTCGCTCCCGGTCGATGTGCTGAAAATCGATACCAGCTTCGTTCGCGAGTTGGGCTCGAACGAGGGTGATTTGGCGATCGTCCGAGCGATCATCGGCCTGGCTGAGGCTTTCAACCTGCAGTTGGTGGCTGAAGGAGTGGAAACCGAGGCGGCCGCAATGACATTGCTGCGACATGGGTGCCGACGTGCGCAGGGTTTCTTGCTTTCACGCCCGCTCGTGGGCGAGGCCATGTCGGCCCTGCTGTCCATAGGCTGGATGCCGCTGCCATTCTCGGCCACTCCGGCCTCGCTGGTCCGCCCGGCAATGTGACGAAGCGATGGCCGTAGTTACTCGGCGCGATGACAGCTCAGAGTAATAGGGTTCCGACGTTTCCTGATCTCAAATCGATCGCTCTGTGCAGGGTCGGAAGGGCAAAAACCAGTTCAGCGCCCCAGTCGCCGATATAGCTGAGTTGGTCGGTCAACTTTGCTTCATCCTGCCACGGCAGCGCCAGAACTACGTCTGGACAGTCGTCCGCAATAAGCCCGAGATCGTAAATCGGGATTCGCGTTCCCGGAGTGAAGTGGCCTTGCTTGGACGGATCGCGATCGACGATGTATTCCACCAAGTCGCTACGGATCCCGCAGTAGTTGAGCAAGGTGTTGGCCTTGCCGGTTGCACCGTAGCCGACCACACGTTTGCCATCGGCGCGACACGTCAGCAGGAACCGCAGCAAGTCGTGCCGCACTGCCTCAGTGCGTGACCGCAGTTGCATATAACCGGTTGTGCGACGAAGCCCCGCTATCTGCTCTGTGCGCAGCACATCGGCGACTCGGTCCGTCGGCGGCTGAGCGATCCGCGCCGGACGAGCCCAGATGCGGATCGATCCGCACGCAGGAAGAAGTTCAGCATCGACGACGGCCAGTCCGGCGGTGGCGAGTGAGCGTATCGCCGTGAGAAGCGTGTAGTACTGAAAGCGTTCGTGACAAAGAACGTCGAAGTGCCCACGGCTCACCAGGTTCAGCGCATGGTGAACCTCAATGCTCAGCCAGCCGTCGTCGGCGAGCAGTCCGCGTAGAGATTGGGTGATGCCCAAGAGGTTGGGAACTTGAGCGTAGACGTTGTTCGCGACGACCAAGTCAGCTGAGCCGTATTCAGCCCGCACTCGACGCGCCACGCTCTCATCCGGGAAAGCCGATAGCGTGGGCACACCGCGCTTACGAGCGGCGGCGCCGAGGTCTGCCGAAGGCTCTATTCCCAGGCACGGTATGCCGGCGGTGACGGCATGCTGCAGCAAGTAACCATCGTTGCTGGCGATTTCGACTACGAACGAATCAGTTCCCAGACCCAGCCGCTCGACAGCTTCGTCGAAGAAAGTCTTGGCATGTTTGGCCGCGGTTTCGGAAGCCGCCGCAAAGCCCGGGTGTCGAGTTGGCAATTCCTCGGGTGTGGTGCGTGCGGGTATCTGCAAGAGCAGACATTCCTCGCACAGCCGCAAATGCACCGAGAACGTCACTTCGGGCACATCCAGCTCGCCTGCGGTCAAGAAGCTTTCGCACGGCGGAGAGGCGCCCAGGTCCAACACACTCAGAAGTTGGTGCGAGTCACACAAGCGGCATTGCACTCACGTCTCAATTCTGTTCACGCGTCCTGGTCACGGCGGCGGCGGTGGTACTCGTGGCCGGCATTGAAGAGCCAGTTAGCGGTCTGGTGTCTCTGAGCAACGGGGCTGCCGCAACACCTGAAGCACCCGAAAGCCTTGTGGTCGGCGCCGCAGCCGAACCGCGAGGCTTTCAAACCGATCATAACCACATTTAGGACTATACATACTTTTGGCTCAGTGTCATGTCATGAGACAATCTTTAGGTATTTCGAAGCGTTCTAGCCCTCTCCCGGCATGAAAAGGCCGGCCTAGGTGGGCGCATAGCCCGGACCGCCGGGGTGGAAGGTCAGATTGCCCTTGGCGAGACCAGGGATCGCCGTGGTGTTAAGGGCAGTCAGGCCGGTTGAAGCCAGAGGCGTTTGTCGGCGCGGTTCTGGTGCAGCCGGCGGTTTGCACTTTGGAGCCGCGGCCGTCGCGCACGGTGGCTTGGTGTTCGACTTCGGCGAGGCGGCTTGGGCGCGGAGTGGCGTGGGCGGGCGTCGACGTCAACAAATCAAGGCGTGATTGCCTTGATGACCGTCTCCTCACGAAAACGGTTATCCGCAGCCACGTTACTGGCGCAGGAGTTGCTGGCTGGCCTGCTCTTGCTGTTCGTAGTTGTTGGCGTCGCGGACCAGGCCGTCGCGCACGCCGTGGAGCATGTTGACGATGTTGCGGAAGGCTTGGTTCATTTGGCCCATGGTGTCGTAGGAGGTCATCTGGGCGGTGCCGCTCCAGCCGGCACCGGAGATGTTGACCGAGGAGGCCCACATCTTGCGGGCTTCGTCTTCCACGGTTTGGGCGTGCACATCAAAACGACCCGCCATATCGCGCATGGCATTCGGGTCAGTCATAAAACGAGTAGGCATCTACGTGCTCTCCTTTGGTGATCATGTGAGGTGTTGAAGTTACTGATGGCCGACCAGTTACACGGTTGACTCCCTTCCCTATCCGGCATAAACCGGCTGTTGAACGAAGCTGGGACGGAAACCGAATCTGGGTGTGGCCGCCGTAGGAGCATCGATACTCCGGGCCGCGTTGGTGAGCATCGGCGGAGCGCCAAGCATGCCCCCCGGCCCGCTCGCCGCGACCGCCGGTGTCGCGCTGGCAGGGACGCCCGGCAGAGCGGAACCGACCTGCAGGAAATTCGGAGCGGCCGACGTCCAGCTTTGTGGGACCGATAGCGTGCCGAGCGAGGCGGCCCGCCCCACGCCGGTAACGGCGGCATTCCCCATACCGGAGGTGTTGAACAGGCTGGTTCCGGGGCCTACCCCGCCGCTCAGCGCAGGTCCGAAGAGCTGCACCTGGTTGCCCAACACGTTCGCGGCGGGGCTTAGGGAGTTCATGAACGCATTCGCGGAGCTCAGCATCGAAACCCCTAACGTCCCCGCCGGCGCCGACGACCCCGCAGCGGATGCCACAGCGGACCCCGTACCAGATGCCAGGCTCGCAGCCGAGTTCGTTCCGCTGGTCAGGGCCATCGATGTCGAACTCAGGCTCGACACGGACGACACCGGCACCGTTGACGACGAGGACGACGTCGCCGTCGAAGCGGTCGATGCCACGACACCCGACAGGGCATCGGGCGCCGCAGTCGCAGAACTGAGCGGTGTCGTCGTCACCGCCGAACTCAGCGGGGCAATCGTCTCCGCACCGGTACCGGCGGACGTGGCGGCGGCTTGGCCGACCGCAGCAGTCTGTCCGGCCGCGGCGGTGGAATTGGTGGTCGGCGCCGGCGCCGACCACGGACTCAGCACCGACGCGGCCTGCGCCGAGCCCTGATAGCCGTACATCGCCGTGGCGTCTTGAGCCCACATCTCCACGTACTGAGCCTCGGTGGCCATAATCGCCGGCGTGTTCTGACCGAAGAAGTTGGTTGCGATCAGCAAAATCAGCAGGGCGCGGTTGGCGGCGATCACCGGCGGCGGCACTGTCATCGCGAACGCCGCCTCGTAGGCGGCCGCCGCCGCCTTAGCCTGCGCGCCGGTCTCCTCAGCCTGCCCGGCTGTGCTGCTGATCCATGACACATACGGCGTCGCGGCGGCCGCCATCGCTACTGACGACGGACCCAGCCACCCCGTGATCAAATCCGAGATCACCAAGCCGTACGACGACGCCGTCGCATACAGCTCGACTGCCAACTGATCCCAGGCCTCGGCAGCGGCCAGCATCGGCCCCGAACCCGGACCCGTATACATCAAGCCCGAGTTGATCTCCGGAGGCAAAGCGGCGAAATCCAACACCTACAACCTTTGGTAAACCCTCCTGTGGAGTGGTTCGCTCAGCCAACCGCTATCGCGTTAGCGGCCTCCGTGGCGGCATACGACTCAGCGCTGGTGCCCAACATGTTTACGAACATCTCGTGAATGGACGCGGCCTGCGCGCTGATTGCCTGATAGATCTGTGCATGGGCGGCGAACTGCGCCGTCGTCACCGTCGACACCTCATCGGCTGCCGCCGGGACCACCCCCGTGGTGGGGGCCGCCGCCGCCGCACTGCTCGCGCTCATCGACGACCCAATCCCCTGCAAAGCACCCGCCGCCGACGTCAACTCCTCCAGCTGCGCAGTCACGAAAGACATCGATTTCTCCTTCTGGACGCTGGTTTCCGGGACGCAGCCGCGCACCTGGCGGTGCAGTACCGTCAAGCGGTTGGCAAGACGTGCATACCGACTACTTGGCTACAACGATTGTTACATACTATCCGTACTTCCTCGTCTATACTACAAACTAACGGTTTAGCGGGCAAGGAGCTTAGGACGTTGTGGATATCCCAGGGGCGGCCGGTGAAGGCGGCACGCTGGCTCGCGCCAGCACTCTCGGGGTCTACCGTCGAATCTGCGTTTCTCTTAGACACTGCATTACCTGTGTGCGCCAGTCGTTTACACCCACCGTGCTCGCCGGACGGCAGTTGACGGCCTAGCGATGGCCGGCGCTTCATCCTCGAACTCAACCGCATTCGGATACCGCATGCCGGCGCTGCCGGCACAATCCAGACAAACCCGCGACCGTCTGCTCGATGTCATCTCGCGGTCCCACCTGAGACCGTCGCCCACCGTAGATCACATTGTCAGCCGGGTTATCCGGCTCAGCGTGCTGCGTGCCGAGCAAGGGCCGGCCGCAGCGGTTGTGAAGGTGGCGCGCAGCGCGCCGGGAGCCGAGGAACTGCGCTCGCAGCGACGCGCGCTCGCCGAACTCGCTATTCACCCAGAACTCGACGCGGCATGGCGCGAACTGTTGCCGCGGACACTGACCTTCGACGAGCGCACCGATGCAACCGTGTCCGTGGAGTCCTACCGGCCGGGAATCGGGCTGGCGGAGGTGCTGGCCCGCCATCCGGATCGGGCCGGGGAGTTGACCGCTGCGGCGCTGCGCGCCATCGCGCCGCTGCACGGGCGGACCGCAACCTTCGTCGTCGTCGACGACCTTTACTTGTTGAGGCGATGGGTCATCGAACCACTTGCCGACCTGACGGACCTGTGCCGGCGGCTCGATCCCCGCCTGGTTGCCGAGGTGGATCGGCTCGAAACGTTACTGCGAGGGGCACTCCTTCGCCGACGTATGCCAATAAGCTGGACGCACGGCAACTACACCCCGCGCAGCGTTCGAATAGCCGGCGTGCAAGGCCCTGTCACCGGAATCCTGAACTGGGGTGCCGCTAGCCACAGCCGCCTGGCACTGATCGACGAGTACCTGATGGTTTTGACGGTTAGCTGCCAGGTGGAGCAAGCCGAGCTGGCCACGGTGATCACTGAGCGGCTACGGGCGGGCGGCCTCTCAAACTGCGAGCGCGATGCGCTACGTGCCGCACACGACCGATCGAACACGGACGGCGAGGACTGTGAGCGGATCGATGACGGCATGGACGAGCGCATTGCCATTCTGCTCACCTGGCTGCACCATGTTGTCGACTTCCGCTCCGAGCGTCCAACCGATCGAAACCACCATGTCTGGGCCGTCAACGTGGCCCCGGTGCTCCACGCCATCGCCGCGTGGCGCGATTCCGATGTGTAAACCCTTGGGCCCTCCGGGATCACACCGCAGCGGTGTATCGATGACCGCGTCACGGCCTGTCGAAGACGCCGCACAGACCGGGACATCCGGCGGACGGCTGATCAAATGCTGAACGACACCGAAACGCTCACAGAACCTGCTCGGCGTAGTGGCTTAGCTGCTGTCGGTGCCAAGTCGGCCGCGACCGGTGCTGCCCAGTCATACCTTGCCGACCTCCTGCAGTCGGCCCCCTCCACCAATCGCCACAGGGTATGTATCTGACGTCCTCGACAGCCTCTTAGTCTAAAAAACCATTTACTTTATATCTTCAGGTATGTATGCTCCGAATTTAGCGTATTACTAGTATGTGCTATCACTCCAGAGCTGCCGTAGCGACGGCCGCTCCCGGGTCGACCTGCTTCCTTTAGGAGCGACATACATGATCTCAGCCGTCCCCCGAGCAGCTACGGCGACGGCAGCGCCACCGGTGACTACGAGTGGCAGCACGCTTCCACTGGTCTTGCACAGGCGACTTCGGTCGAAATCTATTCCGGTGCCGTTCATTCAGGCGAGTTGAGCTGAGCTATGACTTCTCTCTTTCAAACACCGGAAACGCCGGAGCTGTTGCAGCGGAACGATTCGCCGGTGGTCAGCGATGCGCTTGCCCGGCGTGAGGACAGCGGTGCCGAAAACTTCCGCACACCGACGCGCCCAGCATCCTCGCGGCGCGCGGCGGGGGCAAGCGTCGTCGAGGTGGCTGCAATCACCTCGTTGCGGGCACCCGACTTCGACGTGTCCACGACGGTACCCACAGCTCCCCGATCCTCTCGTGCCAAGTGGCAGCAACGCTACGGCAACTGGCTTGCCACTTCTGATGTCATCGTTGTGGTCGGTGTCGTGGCTGCGGCACAAATACTGCGATTCGGAAACGTGACGAACGGCAACCTCTGGGCGGGCTACGCATCGGTTGCCTACTCGGCGGTTTCGGTACTGATCGCATTCGCGTGGGCCCTGGCCTTGACGATCTATCACACGCGCGCGCACCGCGTGATCGGAGCTGGTCCCGAGGAGTTTCGCCGCGTCTGGACGGCCACGTTGTGGGTGTTCGGAGTCATCGCGGTCATCTCGACCTTGTTCAAGCTCGAGATCGCACGCGGATACCTTGCCATTGCGTTTCCACTAGGCCTGTTCGCGTTGTCCGTCAATCGTCATCTGGCCCGCCGGTATGTGGCGGCGCAGCGCCGCCGCGGCCGCTTCACGACCGCCGTGCTAGCGGTCGGCGACCCCCGCTCCGTCAAGGCTCTCGCCCAATCGCTGGCCCAGCATTCGGCCGAAGGCTACACCGTAGTCGGTGCCTGCACTCTGGGTATTGTCCAGCGCGAGAACATCGTCGTCCCCGGCCTCGGGCCGCTGCGGGTGTTTCCCTACGAAGCCGACATCCGACAAGCGATCACCGCGTCGCAGGCCGACACCGTCGCGTTGACGTCAGCGGGGGAACTGGGGCCAGAAGGCATCCGCGACCTGTCGTGGCAACTGGAAAAGCTCGGCGTCGACCTGGTCGTGTCGCCTGGGATAGTCGATGTGGCCGGCCCGAGGCTGACGGTGCGCCCAGTGGGCGACCTACCGCTGATTCACGTCGACAAGCCGCAGTACCAGGGCGCCAAGCGGTTTCAGAAGCGCGCATTCGATGTTTGCTTTTCACTGCTGGCGCTGCTGGCCGCTTCGCCACTCATGGTCGCTGCTGCCGTGGCGGTGAAGGTAACCAGCAGAGGGCCGGTCTTCTATCGCGCCGAACGCATCGGCTTGGACGGTGTGCCGTTCCGGATGATCAAGTTTCGCAGCATGGTTGTCGACGCCGATCGGCGGCTGGCAGAGGTCGCCGACCTCAACGAAAGTGTCGGCGGCGTGTTGTTCAAAATCCGCATGGACCCCAGAGTCACCCGGGTGGGCCGGCTGTTGCGCCGGTACAGCATCGACGAACTCCCGCAGTTCATCAACGTCGTGCGTGGGGACATGAGCGTGGTAGGACCGCGCCCGCCGGTGCGGAGTGAAGTCGAGACCTATGACCACCGAGTGCGGCGCCGGCTGCTAGTGCGTCCCGGCATTACCGGACTATGGCAAATCAGTGGCCGATCCGACCTTTCCTGGGACGACTCCGTCCGGCTGGATCTGTCTTACGTGGAGAACTGGTCGATGCTCAGCGATTTGGCGATCGCGGCGAAGACCGTCGGGGCGATCTGTCGTGGATCGGGCGCCTATTAAAGCTTATTGAAGCAGCGCTCCGAAACGCACGACGAGAAGCCGAGGTTGTCCTGCGACTGCCGGGCCGACCACGCGCATAGCGCTGCCGAAGTCAAGAGGACATCGACCATTCGGTACGGCGCATGATTGTTCTATCGAGGCGCTGTAGTTTAAGTGATGCTCCAAATCTGCTTCCACTGCGCGACAAGCAATGAGCGGCGGCGGAGGGGCCGCGGCTACCAGCTCCGTCGAAGTTGGGCACCTGGGCCGACGCAGTGCGCAAAATCGCATCCGGCGTCGTTGCCGGCTCCCCGATCAGAATGGCGCCGATCGCTTGCCGTGGCACCGGTTCCGTCTGTTCAGCGAGTGCTTCGCTCCGCGCCCATCAACGGCTCGCTGCCGGGCAGTCTTCGGACGGACGGGAAATCACCGCCTGCGCTTCACAAACCAAATCGCCAGTGTTGGGCGATCCTCAAGACCTTTGAAACAGCATCAAGACTTGGCTTTGCCAGTAAGGACCCCTGAACGGCAGCGGGGAGAACTCGACATCGACGCACCGGAAGTACTTGAGGAGGGTTTGCTGCGTCACCCGCCAGTCAAATCCGCGGTGCGAAGCCTTGATATCGTCAGCGCGTCGCGCAGGGATCCCCAACAACGCCGCCTTGAGAAGCTCCGATCCCGTCATGTCCGATCGCCGACGGAAGAGAATGCTTCGACTCAGCTCTTTCAACAGGACGGCCGGGCCTGTCATGATTGGAACCGACACCAGCAGCTTGCCGGTGGGTGCAAGGACATTCAAGGTGAAATCTATGAACTCTTGCGTTTCCGAATCCGTCAGATGCTCGCAGACTTCCAAACACGTGACAATCGTGACTGACTGTGAAGCGATGGCAGTCGGATCGGACACGACGCGATAGCCGTTGTACTGCGCGCCCTGATAAGGGTCATATCCCAGGAGTTCGACCCGCGGTCCTGGTTCCTTGAGCTCAGTAGCGATGTCGTGCAGGAATCGCCCTTGGCCACAGCCGTAGTCCAGTAGTACAGCCGACTCCACCAAGAGCGGCATCAGGAGCCGTTTGGACTTCTTCAGCCTCGTGCGATGTGCGAACCGTGCGATCGGATTGGGATTATCAACGGTCTGTTTCTCATAGGAGACGTCGATCCGTATCACCTCCTTGGTTACGCAACGGTGCGAGCTTGTGCTGAGGCGTTGACTCGAGTGATGCCATCGCGGGTGTCAGCGCTGCCGGACAGCCGGTCGAAGATCCACCGGTAGGTGCGTTCGAGGCCGTCCGCGAGAGTGATGGACGGCTCCCATCCGTAAATGGATCTAATAAGTGTGTTGTCGCTATTGCGGCCCCGAACTCCTTTGGGGGCGTCGAAATTGTAGGTGCGCTTGACAGTGATCCCGGCGATCTGCTCGATGATGTCGATCATCTGATTGATGCTCACCAGCTCGGAGCTACCGACGTTGACCGGCAGACCGCTGTCTCCTGCCGTCACCCTCAAGGTCCCTTCGATGCAGTCGTCGACGTACATGAAGCTGCGGGTCTGCCCGCCGTCCCCCCAGACCTCGATCTCGTGCCGACCGGTGATGGCAGCCAGCGCGATCTTGCGGCATATTGCGGCAGGGGCCTTTTCGCGTCCACCGTCGTAGGTACCGTCGATGCCGTAGACGTTGTGGTACCGCGCGACGCGTGTCGGAAGACCGAAGTCTTCGCGGAAGTGGCGGCACATGCGCTCGCTGAACAATTTCTCCCACCCGTAACCGTCTTCGGGCATCGCGGGGTAAGCGTCGGACTCCTTGAGCGCCGTCACGTCGGCATTCACTTGCTTGTCGGCGGCGTAGACACACGCCGAGCTGGAAAAAAAGTAGCGACCAACGTCTGCGTCGCGGGCCGCCATCAACATATGCGTGTTAATGAGTACTGAGAGCATGCACTCGGCCTTGTGGGTCTCGATGAAGCCCATACCGCCCATGTCGGCCGCCAAGTTGTAGACGGTGTCCATTCCGCGCACGGCCTCACGGCAGTTCGCGAGTCCCGACAGATCGAGTCGGCGGGCCTCAACGCCTGGGGGAATCTGGAACCACTCTTCCAAGGGTTTGATGTCCACACTTCGGACCCGATAACCTTGCTCGGACAGGGTTTTGGCGAGATGGCCCCCGATGAAGCCGCCTCCTCCGGCCACCAGAACTGTTTCTCCCCAGCCGACCATGTCTAGTCCTCCTAGTTGAAGCAGGGCCGGCCCGCGAGGCGGGCCCGGTTACTGCGGGAGTGCCGCTGGGGCCGCGGCAGAAATACCATGTGTATCCCCTGGGGCTACTATACATACTATTTAATGGTTATCAAGCCGTCAGCCAACTATAAGTATCTAAATGGCCAGACCACTTCTCTGCCCGAACCTTCGGGCGAGTGGGCTGATACGGACAGCGGCGGCTGCGCAGGCGGACTCGTCGATTTATTGCGCTGGGAGCCATGCATGTCGACGCCCCCGAAGGTTGAGGTGCCGGGCCGCTCTAAGAGAGCCGCTGCGGACGCGCCCGCGATGTCGATCGTTCCGTACCGCATGCAAAGTCAGATTCCGTGATAGATCTAGCACGCTCCGGCGCGCTTCATCTCCGTCGCTGTTTCCATCCACGGATGGAGTTTCGCGAGGTCTTTGCGGATGATCGCCGCGAAGATGTTGCCTTGCCCCGGGATAGCGGTGTTGAGAACTCGGTAAGCCCAGCCAAAGCCTAGTTGTGCCCGCTGATTCGATAGACGCAGCTTGCGTTGGAGGACTTGCGTAGCGACCCGACGCGAACCGAGATTCCATTCGGAGTGAAACTGGATGGGGACGTCATAAGCTGGATCGAAGGACGCGACCGCCTTACGGACCTCCCGGCGAGTCCATCGATATACGAAGTTCGGAACGCCTGTGCCGTCAACGCCACCTGACTTGTACTCCGCGTCGATCACCGCAACCAGCTCGTGCCACGTGACGACTCCAGCTCGTGTAGCTGCCCGCATCATCAGTGAGTCCTGATTCTCGACGAAAATCACCGTCTTGCGAGCGAGCCGATACATCTCGTGTAGCGCCTCATGTGGGCGCGAACAGTGGTGCAGGCCCGAGTGTCCCATCACATGGTCGAACGAGCCGATCGTCTGCGGCATTCGGTGGGCGTCGAACTTCACCGCCGATGTCTGCCCGGTGCTGCGGCTGTGGGGCGCTATGTTGCTGAAACTGCAATTGGTCAAACCCACCTCGGCGCATACAGCTTCATCGAATGAACCCGCGAACTGAACTAAGACGGAGTCGTCCGTGCGGATGATTCCATCACCGATGAGTCGCCGAAGCAGCTTTGCGAACGTCCCAGCGCCAGGCTCTTCCATTCTGTCTCATCCTCCCGATTGAAATGACAATCGCAGATCGGTGTTTGCAATTGCGCCGATGAGTGGCATACGTTGCCCGACATCTGCAGAGCTCGGACTATCCATCGAAGTCTCCCGCGACCGCACCTACTGCGGCGAACGAGCATGCACTTCGCCAGGGCGCGTAATAAGCGAGTCCGACCGCGGACATCAGAATCGCTGTCGCCGCCATTCCGGCGGCGACGCCGCTTGCGCTGCGGAACAACAGTGCGGCGCCGGTGGAAGCCGCGAGCGTTACCGCTGTCGATACGATTTTCCACCGCATCAGATCCGAACTTCGATTGAACGTCTTGAGAAAGACACCCACCACGAAACCCGCTGCGGTCGCGAGGTATCCAACGATCACGATGGGAAGCACATGCTGGGCCGGTTCGAACGACTGTCCCAGCAGATAGGCCCCTACGTTGGCCGGCAGTGAACAAAGCACTATGCCCAGCAACACACCCAGCGCCGAAATCCCCGCCATGAACCGGAATGCGGCGTACCAGACGTCGCGGGGATGTGCGGAATCACGGGTACTTTCCGAGATGACGATTAACTGTAGGGCTCCGGCCAGGATCGCAAGCGGAGACAAAAGGACTGTTGCGCCACGAAGCGCCGCTGTGGCTGTGGGGCTCAAGAGCAGTGCGGCCATTGCCAGAACCAGGAATACGCCGGTCTGCTCGACCCCGGCGTCGGTCGCGAACCTGACGCGGTGTTGCCAGCCGTCTTTCACCCAGCGTTTGAAGCCGTCGACTTGGGGGACCATCCGAAGGTCTGCTGCCATACCAGCGAAGGCCATCAGGCCGAGGGCTGCCCAGGCTCCGATCAACCACGGCACGGTGGCAAGCTTCAGCCAGGCCGAAACCAGGAGCAGCAGAGTGCCCAAAAACCAGATCCCGTCCCACGTCGCAGCGACGTGCGGTCTGCCGTCAGCGAAGGTGACATACCTCAAAACGTCTTGGCACAACAGAATTGGAGCGGATATTCCCAGCAGCACCGCCGCCACGCCGACCGCGTGCACGCAAGTCAGCATCACGACAAGTACGGCACAGCCGGTCGCCAAGCCGGCGACCAGCGCGAAGGAGCCGTCCCGGCGCACTTGCTCGGTGGTCTGACCAGATTTCAGCAGCAATGGAGTCCCCAGCGCGCCGCGCTGAATCCCCAAGACGGTGATGAGGGCGGTGAGCAGCAAGATGATCTGGCCGAACGATTGGGTGGTCGAGGCAACCGCGACTGCGAATGTGAAGACACCGTTGCTGGCGCTGGAGAAAACTTGGTCGATCAGTGTGGACCAAACGCGTGTCCTGCGGTTCAACGTCGACAGCGCCACTTTGCCTCGCAGATGTCATTCACCGACCGGCGTCAGAGCCAAGACGTCGGCTGCTGAACCTGATGCGTATGTGATGTGGCGTCCGGCGCGCTGCACCTCGTCTCGAGGCTGCCACTTGCCTTGCGAGACGACCACATTGGCTAGCCGCGCCGTCAACACCGTCACGGCGGGCGCCATGAGGTTGCGCGTCATGAGCCGCATGTGTGTCTAGCTCACCCTCTTGGTTGCATCGTGGCTCGACGGCTGCCATCACGCCTCTTCCCGCCTGCGTTGACTATACCGATTATACATCTAAACGGCAATCTACATGCTATTCGGCTCTATATAGGGCTCCAAGATGACTACCTGACTTGCACGTCTCGACATCCGGCGTTACGGAAGTCGTGTGGCACGTGACGACTACGCGTGCGTCTCCCTGCTGTCGGGCTGTTCGGTGTCGGGGAGATCTCGGCGCCCGGCCCGGCGTATGCGCACTGTCTGGACAAGCGCCACACCCGCGGCCAGGACGGAAAACAAGTCCGATACCGTGATTCCGTTGGTCCTGCTGAGGGTTACCAGGGTGTTTCCTTCCAAGGGCCCATTCGCAAACGGCCAGATCAGTGCAAACGTCAAAACCGCCGTTATCGACCACCGATTGGGCTTGGCGGCACACCAGGCCAGGGAAGAGAAGAGCGCATTCATTGCCGCGACGCCGTAGAACAAGTGGTGCACCACCGGCCTCCTGTGAGTAGCCCGCATCTGAAAGGTGTGCCCTCAATGGGGCACCGAACATGAACGTTCCCGATTGTCGTTGTGAGAGTGTCCTTTGTCGTCCACGACAATCGAAACAGGCGGATTCTGCCATCCAGGCCACGAGGACCCGGAACGCGCTGTCAGCCGGCTTCGGCCAGGACATCACCATAGACGCCTTGCATTGCGCCCAGCCATGCCGCTTCGGTATAGAACGTCTGGTAGACGTTGCGGCAGTGGGCAATCAACGCGGGGAATTCGGCGTTGGCCCTGCTGATGTCGTCGGCGGCCGACCCCGACATGATGATTCCAGTGCCATCGCGTTTGACCAGCTGACCGACGATCGATCGCGCTCCTGCAATCACCGGCAGTCCGGCGGCCAAAGCCTCCAGGTAGACCGTCGGGAGCCCCTCGGGCCAGATGCTCGGGAAGACCAGACCGCGTGCGGCTTCCATCAAACTGCGCACCTCCGTAGGTGACCGGTGCCCGAGCAGCTCGACGCCAGGGCGTGCGACGCGGCGTAACTCCTCGTCGAGAGGACCACAGCCCACGACCTTCAACCTTGGTCCGTTCGGCCAGTCGCGCACCAGTTCTAGGATGCCTTTCTCGTGGCTGATCCGGCCGACGAAGATCCAGAAGTCGCCGTACTCGTCGCCACGATGCGGCCCTGGTGCGGCTGCGGCGGACGTGAAGTTGGGCACCGTCACGATCTTGTGTTCGGGCAAACCCATGGCGGTGTAGCGCGACCGCATGTCGTCGTTGATGGTGATGATCCTGGCCGCCGCGGCCAGCAACGGATCGCGATCGAACCTCATGCCCAGGGCGACCGGAAGCGTGGCGAGCCGACTGCCCTTGAAGCAGCGGTGTTTCAGGGCAGGAAGGGCACTGCGGCGCTCCGGGCACAGGGTGCAGGACTCGCCGTCGCGGAGCAATGTCGCCGCCGCACACAGCGGCCGGTAGTTGTGAACCGTGGCGACAAGACGTGATGAATACCGCGCCGCCCAGCTGCGTCCGAAATTGGGAAACAGGTTATGCACGTGCACGATGTCGGGCTCAAATCGGTCGATCTCGTCGAGGGGACGCGGTCCCCGGTTAGTTGCGACACCAAGCGCAGTTACAGCAGGGTAGGCCCTGGACCTCTCGACGTCTTCCTGGTGCCGGCTTATCACTCGGACGTCGTGCCCGGCGCAGCGGAGAGCCTCGACCTGCAGATCGACAATAACGTTCTCGCCGCTGGGAACCCGGTTCGAATAGTAGCTGTGTACCACCGCGATGCGCATAACCAAAAAGACCTCTAATCCAGTGCGCGCCGCTCAGGCGAACTTCATTAAAAGTAGAACCCTTCTACCGTCGCGGATTCCTTCGCCAGAGTGACGACAACGCCGAGCACTGGCATGTCGAGGGCTCTGACCGCCGAGACTAGCCGACATAGCGAAAGCGCCGTATTAGCAATCGGGCGCACGACCAGGACTACGGCATCCGCCGCGCAGAGCGCCAGTTGGGCGTCGATCGACTCGTGGAACGCAGGTGTGTCGATCAGAATCACGTCGCTTTCCAGCAGTAGGTCGTCGCGACCACCGATCTTGGCAGTCAGCGCTGCTGTCGTGCAGGACACCGTAGTCACCGAATCCAATCGATTGCCCGGCTCGGCTAACACAGATCCTGCCGCAACCAGGTCTGGCTTTTCCGACTTTCGATGGGCCGCATCCAAACTGACGACGCCCGCTCCGCGTCCACGTTCGGCGAACGCTCGCGCAAGCGCCCGCGTCGCAACGGTGCTTCCGTCTCCGCGATTCCCGGCCACAACCGCGACGACGGGTGGAATTTCGGCCTTGATTCTCGGTAGTCGTTGCAGCACGGACTCGACATTGAGGCTGAGTCGCAATGCCGCCTGTTTGAATTCCTCGGACTCGTCAAATGCTTGGCCGACGTCACCGCCGGACCCGAGCGCCCGGGTTTTGGGCAGCGTGCCCACGATGTCACATCCAGTGATCGCCTCGACCTGGCGTCGCGATCTCACCTTGGTGTCGAAGCGTTCAAGGAACCAAATCAGACCGGCCGCAACGAGCAGCGCCATGGTGACAGCCACCAAGGCGACCATCCACATCGGATATCCGGAACCCTTGGCGGTGGCCGGACTCGCCTTTGTCACTACCTGGACGAGAGGCCCGACCTTGGGATCCCCCACGACATTTTCGAGCTTGGCAACGTAGGTCGGCAGGACTTGACCGTATCCATTGGCGATATTGGCCGCGTGCTGGGCATTGCTGTCGGTGACTGAAACAACCATCAGCACTGTGTTCTTCACTGCCGTCGCGGAAACCTTCGACGCCAGCTGCTGAGCCGTTATAGACAGGCCGAGCTGATCAACCACCATTTGCGCCAACTCGTCGCTGCGAAACATCTTGACGTAGGTCTGCGCCCTCTGCCGGGAAAACAGGTCACCCTGGTATGCACCTACGGACGTCTTGACGTCCGGGGCCCGTAGGAACAACTCAGTGGACGCGGTGTAACTCTTGTCGGCGCCGGCGTGGTAGACCGTCACACCGATGATGGCTGCGGCCAGGCAGGCAAGCACGAGCGGCCATCGCTGCCGGACCTTCGTCCAGACTCTTGTGAATAACTCCATTATCCTCCGCTCGCGGTTTCCGACTGACTCATTCGCCTGGACGGCGGGCCATCAAACTGCGGTAATTTCCATTGCTTTGCGATTGCCCGACCGGCGACAACCACCCGTCCCAGGTAGCTGCCCTGAGCTAAGCCCAACAGCCTCTCGCTTTCGCGGAGCTCCGCCGTGGTGGTTTCCGGAACCAGGTCCACCAAGATCGATGCGCCGACCTGGCTCGCCACATCCACGGCATCGGCTGACTCCAATACCGGCGGGCCGACAACGACGACATGCCGATAGCGGCGGGACAGCTCTGTCAGAAGGTCACTCATCTTCGAGCCCATGAGTTCCTTCGTCGGATTCGCCGGCGTCGAGCCAGCCGGAATCCAGGCGATTCCGCTCTGCTCATCCGACCGGACAACCGAGTCCAGAGCTAATGGCGTGCACAGCAGGTCGCCTAGGCCGACGGTCGGGTCGTCTTGTACAGCAATGAAGTCGGCGCACACAACGACGGTGGGCGAGCCGGCTTCAGTCAAGGCGGTCGCGAGTACCGCGGCAAGAAGGCTGGTGGCGGCGGCGCCTCGCGGCGACGTCATCACGAAGGACTGCGTCCCGGCCTCAGCCAGCCGGGTGGCAATTTCCAGTCGAAGCAGCTTGGCGTCGGGGTGGACCTCGTCGACTGTCAGGTGATCCTCGGCGGTGAGGACGCCGAGCACGCCCACGAGTTCCTCGCTATGACCGCCACCATGGAATCGCACTAGCTCTGGATTTGCTTGCCGGGCGACATATACGGCGAGCCAGGTCAGGCCCAACAAGAACCCGACGATCGCTCCGCAGATGATGTTGGGCAGTGTTCGTGGCGAGATGGGCCACGACGGAACGGACGCTGGTTCGCTGAGCACCGGTTGAACCGGCGACACCACGCTGTAGGGCGGGCGCTCGAGCTCTTTGATGACGTCGATGGTTTGCTGAGCTGCCGCATCGGCTATCGTCGCCGCTCGCAGCGCGGAGGCGTCTTGAGCCCGCACTTGTAAAATCACCGTGTCGGGAACCATTCGGCCGCTTAGCTTTTTGGCAAGGTCTTCCCCGGACTGCCCCAACCGCAATCGTTCGTTGACTCTGTTGGCGACGAGCGGTGTCGTCACCAGCCGTGCATAGGTCGCCATGCGCTGCTGGGTGAATTCATCGCCGTAAGACTGCGGCGTTTTGCCGGCAAAGCTCGGATCGGGGATGACCGCGGTGGTGTCGTTCCAATACGGCGTCGCGATGACGATTTTCGCGGTTGCCTCATAGACCACCGGCAGCAAAAGGTTGATTCCGCCGCCGGCGGCAGCGCCCAGTAAGGTCCAGGTGATCAGCACCAGGGACTTGCGGCGCATGATGGCGAGCAACGCGACCATAGCCGTCATGAGCCGGACCCTATGAGGGTCAGGTTTTCGATGATCTTGTCTGCGCGAAAGGTCTCGTCGGCGTCGCCGGCCACGTGGAGGCCGTCCTGCCACGGCGGTGGCATCCCATCGATGCCGCGATACCAGCCCTGCGCCACCGGATCGATCACATAAGCTCCTACGCTTTCGGCCGTCTGGCGAAGTCCGTCCGCCACGGCGGCGTAGTTTGCGCTTTCAGCCGGAGTGTCGGCGGCGGGAAGCAGCACGACGATCTTGGCGTTCGACCAGGCCGACCGAACCTTTCTGATGTACTCATCGGCTGCCACCGCCACCAGTTCTGGTGGTTGCCCAAGATCATTCCGACCGCCGTCGATGAGCACATAGTCGACGCGGTAGGTGGCCACATCGGCATTGAGGCGGTCAATGAAGGGAAGATGCGCAGGATCGTGCGTGTTGTCGCCGGGTGCAAAGCCCGTCCCGTCTTGGCCATCGAGGACCAAATTCCAATCCATTCGCTCGGCGACCAGATCCGGATAGGTGACCGCGTACGAGTCGCGGATGACGAGCAGCGTCGGTCTGTAGTCGAACTTCATCGCTGCTGGCGAAGCGACATCATGAGCTTCGGTTTGCCGGGAAGTGAGCAAGGTGCTGCGCACCTCATAGCAGCCCAGGCCGCCGACGATCGACGCCAACGCCGCGGCGGCAGTCACCTTGACGACGCGGCGCAGGCTGTGCGGCGTGTTATGCGTAGACATGATCAGTCCGTAACTGCCTAGCGTCCATCCTGGGCATTGGCTCAGGGACGGCGGCCGGCGCACGAGGTCGGGCCTTCGACTTCTTTCGCTGCGACACGAAAGCTGAGAACGCCAGAACGCAAGACATGAAAGAAGCGGCCTGAAGAAGTGATCCCCGGAGCAGAATCATGAGGTAAAACGGCAGGATGCAGCCCAGCAGACCTGGCATTCGGTAAAACTCGAGTTCAGCGTTCAATCGGGTGTCCCAGCGATGTATGGCGTAGCCCAGGACGAACATTCCGACGGCTAGCAGCAGCCAGCTACCATTCAGATACAGCTCGATCCACAAGGGTGCAGATAGATTGGTGAAGAAGTAGCCGCGCCCCTCCGCGATGTACGGCCCGGTGTCCATTGGTTTTGCGGTCCATAAAGTCCTCGGAACCCAGAACAGCAGGACACCAGATAATTGCTTCAACGGGACAATTCCGTCCCGCGCTCCGACCAGGTAGCCGTTCATCAGTTGGGCGAACGAGTCGTAATCGCCCGCCAAAAGCAACTCGATCGGATTCGTTGACTTCAGCTCGGCCTCGCGGCTGTTGCGAAACGCATCAGCCAGCGGGAAGATCAGCAGCATCCCGGCCACGAACCCGCACGCGGTGAAGCGGAAACGCTGCTTGGTCGCAAATAGTCCAAACGCCGTGGCAACGGCAAGAAATGCCGTGCCGAAGAAGTAACGGGGGTTCGATATCGGGTTCATCACCACCGCCAGAACGACACCGACGACGATGAGCAGCCCCATATTGCTGCCCATGACAACCTGGGAGATATTCTCGCCGCGCATGCGTGCGCTCTTCGCTTCTCTACGAAAGCGAACCAGCGCCAGAAAGGCTACCAGCGGTGCCGTCGCGGCGGCCCCTCGCATAGTCGCGAATGTGCTGGACTCCCCCCAGACATCGTTTTGAGCCTGCAGTACTTCCGTACGGCTCTGCAGAAAAATAGTCCAGCCGAGCTTCGAAAGGAAGTAGCTGTCAATGACAATGGCAATCGCAGAGAGCACAATGGTGCGTGTGTAATTGATGGTGAATACTTGCTTGACGACATCGTGGGTCCGCGTGCCGTTTCGACGCCGCCGCGCTGACGCGAGGCTGTCGAAGCCGGCACCGCTGAGAAATGCGCCACATCCAACGAGGACGATCAGCGTAGCCGCTACGACGTAGGTTTCGTCGATGCGGGGAACGCTGAACGGCCAGAAGTCTTCTCGAAGCTGAGCTAGGGGCGCCAAGCCCAAAAATATGTAGGTATAGCACCAGAACATGATTTCGAACAGCCGCCGCTCAGCTTTGCCTATCAGGAACGCGAACCTTGCGGCGGAAATCGCTATCGGCGCAAGCGACCACAGCCACGACAGATCCGTCGGAATCCCGGTGCAGCGGATGATCGCTGCGGGGGCGAACACTGCCAGCGTGGCGAAGATCCAGAGCGTGATAAGCGCCTCGTTCACCTGTGCCGTCTCACCCAGGCGCAGCCTGGTCGTCAGGGGCAGCGGACTTGGCCTGTCGACGTTCACAAAATCGTGGCCAACCCCGAAAGCCGTTACTGCCGCGAAGCGAGCACTTGGCCTGGTCCGGCTGACAGGCGATGAATAGGGTGTCACCGATGGGCGCCGTTGCGGTCTTGCGAGGCTGATCGGCGCGGACCACGGCTTGAACCGGAGCAGTGTCATCGCCGTAATGAACGTGGTCCCTGTCGCGACACCAACCGCGACACCCACCGCGGTCCGGCAAAGCACCGCACCAGCGAGTGCCGTTACGAGCAATACCAAAGCGTGACTGACCTTGACCATGAGCGCCGCAACGCTTCGGTTGGAGGTACGAAGCCAGATTTGCAGCGCGATGATCCATGCTGCGCATGCGTACGCGAAGGCGACGATGGGAATCACCGCTCGTGTTGCTTCGAAAGTGGGGCCGAGGACAAGTTCACCGGCCGAACCAGGAAGATAGGACAGCGCCAGACCAAAGACGATTGTCACAGACGTCAAGACCTGAGCGATGCGGGCCAGAGAGCTCCACACCTGTTCCGGTGGCGTGTTCAGGCGTTTACTCTCTGCGATCACCCTCAGCTGGGCCGCAACCGCTGCGATGATTACGGGTGCCAGTAATGTCGTGGCGCCGCATAGTGCGGCGGTCGCCTCGGGATTCAACACGACCTCGGTGATGAGCAGCACCGCGAACGCCGTCGTTGCCGGGAGGCCGGAGTCGATGCCATACCGCGCGCGATGCCGCCAGCTCTTCAAGAGCCAAGCGCGGAACTGTCTGAGCCGGGGAGCGATGCGAACTGCGAGCAGCATTCCGACCAGAGCAACGACGGCAAGGGCCGACCAGCCGCCAATAAGGTAAGCGGTGGTTGTCACCGGCAGGTGCAGCCATGCCGCCACCAACAACCCGGCCGAACCGGTGAAAAACACCGCGTCCCAGAGCATCGCGACATGTGGACGGCCTTCGGCGATGGCGACGGATCGTAGAACATCTTGCATAAGCACGATCGGTGTCGCAGCGATGATCAATACTGCCGGCACGCGGATACCCGGCCCCTGAACTGCCCACATCAAGGTCCCCACGAGGGGGCTGACCAGTAGGGCGCTGGTGACCGCAAACGAGCCCTCCCGCCGGATGTCAGACCGGGCGCGTCCCGCCATGAGCAGCAAGGGTGTGCCCAACGCACCGCGAAGGACTCCGACCGCCGCGGCGAGCAGCAGTAAAAGCACCGCGATCTGGCCGTAGTTCTGGGTTACCGTCACCACTGCGACGGCATAGGCGATCAGGCCGTTGCTGATACCGGAGAAGATCTGACAGGCGCTGCTCGAGGCGGCGCCGACCTCACTCATCGAGAACCTTGGCCCATGGCTTAGCCCCTATTGCCCGAGGCCCAGATTTTCTCGAAAGCTCCGATCGAATCGGTGGCTCCGTGGTTCGAGAAAAGCACGAACGTGACGAAACTTCCCTGCCACTCCGAGAAGCGCGGATCTGTTACGACAGTGTGTGTTCGGGGCAAGTCCACCGTGACTTGAGCACCGTCGATCGTTAAGCGTGCCTCGTAGACAGTCTGTCCGTCTTGGCGCAGCGGTTGCGGAAAACTGTCGGCGGCAACGACCTCCAGTGGTGCGTTGTCAGTCCGCGCGACGCTGATGTTCCAGTTGATCGGCGTCACTACGAAGTGGATCGGGACCGATCCGACTAAAGGCGGTACGCGTTTCTCTACGCCTCGCGACACCGCAAGTGCGATTGCGCCACCGTTGTCAGATCCGGGCCGGAAGACGAATTGCGCACCGATGTTCTTTACCGACGAACCGAGGTCGGGAGAACTGAAGTAGGCGGCCGCGGTGCCGGGCGTTGTGGGTTGGTAGGTCAACCTGCCGTGCTGGATTCGGAGTTGGTCGCCCGAGTCATCGGGACGAACCAGCATGGCCGCGGGCTGGCCGCCGTCGAAGTGCTTTGGCGCCGGCCCGTTTGGCATGGCGCTGAAATCTGCTTGGACCCGAATCCCCGGGGCACCCATCGGCGCGTTTTCGCGCAAGAACCCCCACCAAAGCGTGACGGCCACAACGACTGTCAGCATTAAAGCGAAGACAACTTGCACCGCCGTGCCATCGCCGCGGCCGGTCTTCAGCGTGATCATCGAAGCCCTTCTTTTCAAAATCTAGGTGTAGATCTGTGCGGATCGCGGCCGACTTCGACGACGCGGAAGCAGTATCACCAAGTGAAGGACTTTCATGCGACAGCATGCCCGACAGGACTGCGCGGGCTTCTTTGCGCCGTGCAGAGATTCTGTGAAGTGAACGCCCTCCGCAAAGCGTTTCGCACCGTGTCACGGTCTACCAAGGCCGCTGAGAAAGTTGCCGTCGCCTGAACTGATCCGTCTCCGGCGACCCAAATCGCGATAGACAGGTGGGAGGAGCTGCCGGGCGGGAGCGAGATTGCAGACTCGGCTTCCATCGGCCTGGTCCAGACCACCTTGGTAAGTGCCGGCATCTTCGATATGTCCGAGATCGTCAGTTGCACAGGGGAGCCTGGCTTGCGACCGCTATCCACCACCCGTCTCGGTTCATTGCGATTGCACCCGACGGCCCGAAACGCTCGCGTCAAAACCAGGTAGGCGGCCAGTTTGACGACCGTCCCGATCGATTCGGCCTTCGCCCGGAGTTCTGCGCTGAAGTTCTGGTAGGAAGTGCCAGCTCCCGCCGCCACCCGGGCTACCGTGCAGAAGTTGGCCAGCGTCTGTCCCGCGTCCGGCAAAAAACGCCGGAGGTCGACCAGCACCTCGCAATCGTCG
The DNA here is from genome assembly GCA_963767765.1 of uncultured Actinomycetota bacterium. GTDB lineage: Bacteria > Actinomycetota > Actinomycetes > Mycobacteriales > Mycobacteriaceae > Mycobacterium. Next base: position 160,112 of record CAVYEX010000002.1, read on the forward strand.
GCCAATGTAATACCCGAATCTCGCAGCGCACGGTAGATCGACAACATGACCAGTCCGGTCACGGAAGCACGCGTGTTCGTAGTGTCGCGCCAAGCGCGCAACTCGTCGGCGAAGTGGGGCTCACTTTTGACGAATACCGCCAGGTAGCCCTTCGCTTCTTCGGCGCCCACCGCCACGATCGGCTCGTCACCGCGAGCGGCGGCGCGCGCCCAAACCGCCGCAGCCGACCATGCCGTGGTCGCCAGGCTTACTGCCTGCCGAATGATCAGGCGCGGTGCCGATCTCAGGTAGTTGCGCATTGTCGACTGGACCGGCTTGTGGATGGTCGGCGCAGGAAGCGGGTCGACGAATCCATTGGGCGCTTCAGTGTGCGATAGCGCGGCCACTATTTCTGTGATCAGGTGCGAGTCGCCGATTCCGTGGTCGATGCAGACACAGAGATGCTCGCCTGCCTGTTCCACTGAAATCGGCGCCGCCGCCGGTCGCCCCACCACTCGGTCAAGGATTTCCTGCGTTGTTGCGCATCCCGAGATGTCAAGATTCGGCCCAGCAGTGAGGCTCGGTTTGTCGGTGAACTTCCACCGCGTGGTGCCTGGCGACGGCTGCAGACCGACGCGGAACCGTGGACCCAGCGCCGCCATTCTGTCCAGCACCTCGCCCGCGCGGCTGGCGGCATCATCGCGAACCGGGCTTAGGACGACCCAGACAGGCGCCCCGGCTACGGCGACATCGAGTTGACCGACCCCGACTTTTCTGGTCCTGCGGGCAAAGCTCGGATGATCCGTCGGCAAGCGGTCGACCGCCGAGGAAACGTCATCGTGCCATGTCATCGGTCGTCTACCATCCTGGCCTCCTGACGGAAGCCTCGGGCTGAACTAACCGGCCCGGGGCGCATTCGGGTATACCGATATCTACTTGAGGAGCAACTATACATACTATAAGATGGTAATCGGGCATTTAACAAACTCACAGTTATTCCCGCCGGTCCACCCTCCACAGACTTGAGACGCCAGTGCAAAGCAGACCGCAGGCCGCAAAGGTGCTGAGACGAATCGACCGTCGCTCCCAGGGCGGAGATGCGCAGGCCGTCCTGTCGCCCTGGCCCGGCCGACGCCAGACCGTGGAGTTGAAACTGGTTATCCACGATTACTCCGGCCACCCCGGCCAGATACATCTGAGTCGGGAACTCGCCCGCCGGGGGCATCATGTCGAACACCAATACTGCGCGTCCTACACGACCGGGCGGGGCGCGACAGAGCGACGTGACGAAGATCCGGAGTCGTTTGCCGTGCGTGCTATCGAGCTGGGCAGCGAGTTTGCTCGCTATTCGCCGCTCGTCCGGTTTCGGCAAGAGCTGCAGTACGCCCGTCTGGCGGCCCGTGCCATCCGGGCCGCACAACCGGACATTGCGGTGCTGTCCAACATCCCCCTGCTGTCTTTGTTCGTTGTCACGTCCTTGCTCCGGGTGCAACGGATGCCGTATGTCTTCTGGCAGCAGGACATCTACAGCGAAGCGATCAGGGTCATTGCTCGTGAGCGGTTCGGCTGGCTGGGCCGCCTCATCGGCTGGGTGGCGGGATGTGTTGAGGGTCGAGTCGCATGCGGTGCAGCGGCCGTCGTCGCCATCAGTGACACCTTCGTCGAACAACTCGAAGCCTGGGGAGTTCAGCGCCGCCTGATCCACGTCGTGCCGAACTGGGCCGCGATCGATGAGATGCCGCTGCGACCACGGGACAATGCGTGGGCGAAAACCCACGGTCTCGTGGGCATGCCCGTCGTGATGTACGCGGGAACGCTCGGTGCGAAGCACGATCCCTCCGTAATATCTGAGCTGGCCCAAACCGCGCCGGAGGGTAGCCGCATCGTGGTTGTGTCCGAGGGGCGCGGCCGCGAGTGGCTGGAATCGAAAGCGCGCGAGGTGCCCGGGCTGACGCTGCTCGACTACCAGCCCTATGAGCAGCTCCCGGACATGCTTGCCACCGCAGATGTGCTGTTCGTCTTCCTGGAAAGTAAGGCAAGCCGTTACTCGGTACCGTCAAAGGTTCTCAACTACTTCTGCGCCGGCCGTCCTGTGCTGGCAGTGCTTCCGCTGGACAACGCGGTGGCCAAGATGATCGAAGCGGCCCAGGCCGGGCTGGTGGTGGCGCCAGGAGACACCGATGCGGTGTCTGCCGCGGTGCGAAGTTTGCTGGCTTCTCCTGTCGCGCGAACCGCGATGGGGACCGCCGCCCGCCGCTACGCCGAACGCACATTCAACGTGCAACGCGTGGGTGATCGCTTTGAATCGTTGCTCAATGACGTATGCAGCGTCGGCAATCCATTGCCCGATAGCGAAGGGGGACAGGCGGAAATGGCGATTGCACAGCTATCCGAATCGAAGAGAGCTGAAGTTGTGTAGCGAGCGAGGTGCTGTCTCGCTCGCCGGAGGTGCTGTTGTTCGGAGGTCGTCTCGCCTGGACTCTGGCATGCTTACGAGTCCGAAAGGTCCACTGCGATGAGTAAGCCGTCGCGGGGACTCGTCGCATTAAGTCTTTTCATTGCCGCCGGTTTGGCCTTCGCGCACGGCCAGCCCGCCCTAAGTGACACGTCCGATGACGGCACGGCGGCTCTGCAGGCGATGCTCAATAATGTGCAGCCTGGCTCCACCGTGTCGCTGGACCGCAAGGTTTACCCGCACGCTGGCGTGGTGACCATCACCGTGCCGAACGTGCACATCGAAGGAAACGGCGCAACGCTGGCGGCCACCAATGACCTCACCTCTTCGGTGCAGATCCGCGCGAATGGCGTCTCGGTTTCGAACCTGAACCTCACCGCGCCGATGGGCGGCCCGCGCTACAGCGGGCAGGAGCAACAAAAGCTCTACATCCATGCCGACGGAGTCAGCCTCAACGACATCACCGTCACAGGCTCTGCGGGCGCTGGCGTCCTTCTCGACGGCGCGAGCAATTTCGTGCTCAACCGCGTCACGGTGCGCGACAGCCGCGCCGATGGCATCCACATGACGCGCGGATCGAACCACGGTCAGGTCAACAACCCGCTGACCGAGCGCACCGGCGACGACGGTGTCGCGGTCGTTTCCTACGGCCCCAAGTTTGGTGTCAATGACCCGCCGTGCCGCGACATCACCATCGCCTCGCCGGTCGTCAACGGCACCTCGTTCGGCCATGGCGTGACAGTACGAGGTGGCGAGAACATCACGTATCGCAACGTGCAAGTGTCCGGTACCAGCGGCGCCGGGGTATATGTCTCCACCGAGGGTGACCCGTTCTACTTGCAATCGGTCAGCGGTGTCACCGTCGAGGGCGGAACCGTGACAGCGACCAACACCACACCGGGCAGCGCGGTGGGAGCGCTCGTGGCCTACGGCGAAAACCCCGGCGTGGTCACCGGTAACGTCACCTTGTCCGATCTCACGGTCGTCAACACTTCCGAGCCGGCGCAGAGCAACATCGCGGTGGTGATCGCAAACGGGGGCGCAGTCAACAACATCGTGTTCCGTAACATCGCCATTCAGCAGCAATCACAGAAGCCGGTTGTTTTTGCGAACGCGCCGCGCGAGACCTACACACTGTCGGGAATCACGCTCAACGGATCGCCGTACAATGCCCCCTGAGAACCAGTCAGGCTCCACGGCAGCAAAAGTGCCGGAAAAAGCCGCGGTCAACCTAGCGCTGAAAGCGACAAATTTCGCTGGTGGAGGGCTACTCCAACGAAGGCGAATCGTTTCGCGTAAGTCTGGGACGAGCACGCCTGCAATAGATTCAAGGGAGGACTGCACATGAGTCTACGCAGTGCGCTGGTGACCGTTGTGGCGGCGCTCCCTGCCAGTGAGCGGAAAAACTCTCTGCTCCGTTGGCTGGGTTGGGCCATTGGCGATAGGGTGCACATCGGTCCAAATTTGGTCTTCCGGGTCGACCGCGTCGACATTGGCGACGGAGCATATGTTGGCTCATTCAACGTCATAAGGGATCTGGCGGTGCTCACGCTAGGGGAATACGCGGAGATCATTCATTGGAACTGGCTGACCGCTTCTCGACGGCTCGGCGAAGCGGGTGCCGCGTGTGTGCTGTATCTGGGACCGCACTCCAATATCACTTCTCGCCACTACGTTGACTGCAGCGGTGGCGTACGCGTCGGGACGCACACCGCGATTGGTGGGGTGCGGTCGACGTTGATCAGCCACGGAATCAATTGGAAGAGCAGCGCTCACACGTTCAGTCCTATAGAGATTGGCGATTACTGCCTCATTTCCTCGAACGTGCACGTCTCCCCTGGGACCATAGTGGGGAGCAAGATCGTCGTCGGAATGGGAGCAACCATCGGCGGCCGACTCTCGGATCCAGGGTTGTACATGCAATCCCGCGCGACTCTGGTGAAGTCGGACCTCGGGGGTGAGTACTTCCGGAGGGAGGTAGGGCATATCGACACCGTTCAGGCACCGGCATGAAACCTGATGTCTGCCTGCCGTCTGAGCGGACTTCGGGCCAGGATGACTTGGCGGGCATGCCAACCGAGGAGATAGACCGCTCAGGTATGGCTCCTGTTTTGGGGGGAAGCCGGCCGCGGAGCCCGCGCGGCCTACCGCTGGAGACGACCGAGGTGCCGACGTTTTTCGGACCGTCTGATTCGCCATTGTTCGGCACGGTTCATCTGCCGGCCGACAACCAGATCAGGGGGGGAGTAGTCATCTGCGGTTCGCTGGGAAAAGAGGGAATGGACAGTGTCCGGCTAGAACGGGTCCTCGCCGGCAGCCTGGCGCGCCGCGGTTTGGGCGTGCTGCGTTTCGACTATCTGGGCTTGGGTGATTCTGCATACGCTCAGGTCCGCGATGACGCAGTGGCCAACTGGGTGGCAAGCGTGCGCTACGCGCTCTCCTATCTCACGCTGATCGGCGCGCAGACGACGACCGCGATCGGCATACGTGCCGGTTGTCTGATCCTCAACGAGTATCTGGCTCAACCTCACACCGTCAACCGTGTGGTCTACCTCGATCCCTATGGGACAGGCAGGCGTTACCTTCGAGAACACACCACGTTGTTCCGGTTGTCGGTGGGCGAGGGCGCTGCTACGCCCGGCGAAGTGTCGATCATCGGCGGGCGGTTGAGTGACCGCGCGGCCGCAGATTTCGCCGCGCTGCGGATGAATGCCGATCCAGTCGGCGCCCACGGCGTCGACAAAGTACTGGTGGTAGGGCGGCCAGCCGAGACCGACAAGCGTGTCATGGCCCTGGCGTCGGCCGAGGGAGTTGAGTCGATCATCACCGGCGGTCTGCCGGAATGCGCCGCGCCGACGCCGACGCCGTTACCGATCCCTTTCCCGGCGGTCGATGCCATCGTCGACTGGATACACGCAAACGTGCCCACTCGCACCCATGGTGCTGTACCCCAATACCTGACAACGGTGACGATGCCGGCCGGAGGGCCCGACGGGGTCGACGTCTTGGAGAGCATCGAACTCGTCGGGCCGAACCGACTGTTCGCCATCCGCACGCTGCCCCTTCGCGGCAGTTCCGCGCCGGTGAAAACCGTGCTGTTCTTCGTGACCGCCAACGACTTACACGTAGGACCCGCCCGGGAGTGGGTCGAATTGTCACGTCGCATTGCAGCGGCCGGGTCACAGGCGGTGCGCTGGGACCCGGCCGGACAGGGCTTGTCGGGCTCGATCAGCCGGAACCGTTGGCGCAGGGTGTATTCCAAGGCTGACATCACCGACTCGATAGCGGTGGCCAGACATGCGTGCCAAGACGCCGGCGAGCTTGAACTCGTGGGTATCTGCTCCGGCGCGTGGTACGCAGCTCAGACCGCCCGCAAAATTGGTGTGCAGTCGGTGATCCTCGTCAACCTGCTGGTGTGGAACTGGCGCATCACCCCTACTTTGCTGTCACAGTGGGGCTTTCGGAAGGAAACGCTGAACACCAACGCAGCTCGTGACACGGTCGGCGGGGCCGGTGAATCCAGGATCAAGCGCCTCAAGGCACGTCTCAATCCGGCTCGGGAGCTGATGAAGGGCGCCCTGCACAACCATCTCCCGCGACACCTCCTGCGGGTATTGAGCTGGGTCGGACTCGTGTACCTGCCGGAGCATGTTCTGACAACGCTTGCTCGTCGTGGAGACAACGTGACGCTGATTGCATCGCCCGAGGATGCGGAGAACTTCACTGCCAGAGGTGGTCGTGCAGCCCTTGGCCGCCTGCAACTGATGGCGCAGCCGCCCCAACTGATCGCCACGCCCTCCGGCGATCATTCCGCCCATCATCCGGCAATGTTGACGGCCATCCGCAATACGGTGTTGCCGGCAAGCGGCCACTTGCCCATCAGAGCACATCCTCGAATCGGACATCATCTTGATCGGGTGTCGGCGAATCCGCTGGTGCCCTTCCTGGGTCGGAGTGGCTAGTGAGAGACGCTGCTTTTTAGCGGGACAACGCTAATGAGACGACGGCGTTTGAGTAGTTGATCGAGCTGGCGAATTACCGGCTTGCGCGACCATTGAGCGCCACACGTCGAGCAGGCGTGAACCGGACCGGCATGGAGTGGATGCCGTTGATCAGTGTCGACGCCATGCGCTCGACCGGCCCCGCCAACTCCATGTTCTTCATCCGGCTCAGCACCTCGGAGACGAGGGCGGCCGCTTCCACCCGGGCCAGGTTGGCGCCGAGGCAAAAATGGGTGCCGCCGCCGCCAAACGCCAACTGCGCGTTGGGCCTACGCTTCACATCGAAACGTTCGGGATCCGCAAAGTGGGCCTCGTCCCGATTTGCCGACGGGTAGAACATCGCTACTCGGTCGCCCTCCTGCACGGGCACCCCCCGCAGTTGGGTGTCCTTCGTGGCCGTGCGAAAGAACGCGATGACCGGGCTCACGTAGCGCAGCATCTCTTCAACCGCAGTCGCCAGCAGCGACGGATCCGCCTCAAGCTTTGTCCGCTCCTCTGGATGGTCCATCAGCACGCAGGCGCCCCCAGCGACCAGGTTACGGGTGGTGTCGCCGCCCGCGTTGATCAGCAGCATGAACAAGAAGTTGAACTCGCTTTCGGTGAGGCGCTCTCCGTCGACCTCAGCATGCAGCAGCGATGTCGCGATGTCATCGCGTGGATCCGCACGTTTGCGGATTACGAGATCCGTTGCGTATGAGAACATCTCGGCGGCCGCCTTCATGGCGCGCTTGTCGCCTATCGCACCCGTGTTCATGATCTCGGTCAACTCGTAGAGCCGGTAGCCGTCTTCTAGCGGGATCCCAAGCAGTTCGGCGATGACGTATGAGGGCAGCGCGCCGGCGACGTCGGATACGAAATCGCACTCGCCCCGCTCGACGACGTTGTCGACCACGTCTTGTGCCATGTCGGTGATGCGCTCATTGAGCTTCGCTACCTGGCGGGGCGTGAAGCCCTTGCTGACCAGAGCCCGCAGCGCCGTGTGCCGCGGCGGATCCATCGTCAGCATCATCACGCCCCGCTGGTCGGCGATGTCGTCGACACCGGGCACGTCGAAGTAGACCGCCGTCTTCTCCGACGACCACGTTCCGCTATCACGGGACACGGCGAAGACCTCCTCGTAGCCGGTGAGCGCGAGGAACCCGGGCCCATCTTTGTACGGGTGCCATGCCACGGGTGCGCTCTCGCGAAGCTTCTTGAAGGCATCGAAAGGCATTCCCGACAGGTATGTGTCTGGGTCGGCGAGGTTGACACCGCCGATGCTGATCGCGTCTTCGGTCACGCCGGGCTTCCTCTCTAATGATGATCGCGCTCAGGACTGGACGGTGTAGCCGGTCGAGAATATCCCGTACCCCGACCTCTCGGCAGGTGCTTTCAGTTAGCAGCTGATAGCTGTTCGAGCCGCCGCCTTGACGCCGCCTAAAGCACTGGAGCCTTGATGTTCACCGCAGCACAACTGCACCTTCACCAGAACGAACGATCTAATCCTAACGTCCTCTTGCGCTCGCCTTTTCGCCGCCACAGCGCGCATGAAAGCTGACGCTCCCTTATCCTGGAACCAGTTAAAGCCTTCCCGAAAGGTCCCCGAGGAAGTCAGTCGCAGTACACGGAGGCAGCCATCACCCGCCATCGGCCCAAAGCCCGCCTGCTCGCGGTGAAGAACGCCGCTCGTGGCGTCGGCGTCAAAGTCATGCCATGGATCCCGCCATGGCTTAAACGCCTCCTGACTGGCGGCAGAAGCATCGCCATCGACGGCAACATCCTCGACACCACGGTTCAGCTGATAATGATCGCCCAACGAACCACACGTAAGGGCGGCCCCTCGGCTGACGGCGATCTGAAAAGTGCCCGCGCGCTGATGCGGAGATCGCATGCCTCACTTGACATCCACTTAACGCTCCCTACCACCGATCTGACAATTCCCGGCCCGGACGGCCCACTTCGAGCGCGGCACTACAAACCGGCCGTCGCCGAGGCGGCTCCGTTGCTTCTCTTCTTCCACGGCGGCGGTTTTGTCCTGGGCGACATCGAGACTCACGACGGACTGTGCCGGATGATCTGCAGAGACGCCGCGACACACGTGTTGTCGTTGGATTACCGGCTCGCACCCGAACACAGGGCTCCGGCCGCGATCGATGACTGCGTCGCCGCCTATCGATGGGCACGTGAACACGCCGCCGAACTGGGCGCTGACCCGTCCCGAATCGGCATTGGCGGAGACAGCGCCGGCGGAAACCTGGCAGCCCTCGTCGCGCTGCGTAGCCGTGAAGAGGGTATTCCGCAGCCGACGCTGCAAGTGTTGCTCTATCCAGTCCTCGACCTCGCCGCGGAGACCCCGTCACGCAAATTGTTTTCAGATGGGTTCTTTCTCAACAAGGCTGAGCAGGACCGGTTCGTCGACCTGTATCTGGGCGGCTCGGGCATTGCGGCCGACGATGCCCGGGTATCGCCGCTGAAAGCCGCTGATTTGTCTGGATTGGCTCCCGCTCTGGTGCTCACGGCAGGATTCGATCCCCTGCGTGACGAGGGTAACGAATATGCTCTGGCGCTCCGGTCGGCCGGCGTCACGGTCGACCACCGGCAGTTCGACGCACTTACGCACGGCTTTGCCGGAATCGCCCCATTTGGCGGTGGGAGCGCGGACGCGACCACGGCGACTATTTCCGCCATCCGGGCTCACTTGAGCCGCGGGTGATAAGCCCCCGTACGCCATCGGAGCTGAGAGCGCCGTCTAGTTGTCGCGCTGACGCCACACTCTCATGTCATTGTGTCGACTCATTGCGCGCGAGATGGTCCCAGCGAGCTCCATGTCGTAACCGCCCAGCGGCGAGCCTTCGTACCCGGATATGAATCCGGCGGTGTTGCGGCCGGCCCGCCGCTCGGCGCGCATGATCTCCACCGGTAGGCGTGCCAGAGCTTGTAAGCCGGTGAGCCGGAGGCAATCTGGCTTCATCGGCGGCTTCGCATCGGCCTTGGTCGGCGTCGACAACATGCCCCCTAAGGGAAGTCGTTGGCTCGGCGGAACTGTTACTCAGTGTTCGGCGCAGAACCACGGTGAGAGTAGGCAAGCCGTTTCGCCGGCCCGGTCGATACCGGTGACAGTTCGAAGCTTCTGCGAAGAAACGCAGAGAGGCGCAGCGGGATTGCAACAACGGTCAACAGGGCGAAGGGCACATATGCGGTGAAGTAGAGCCAGTTCTGTGTCGTTCCGTTGAGTGCGCCTGGCACGAAGTCCAAAGCGAAAGCCAGGAGAATGTAGGTCGTAGCGATAAACAGCATTGGCCGCCAAAGCCGTCCCAGGTGACTCATTCCGATTCCAAAGGACAGCAGCGCCAACTGATAAGTGAAGACCAGCGCGAGCAGGAAGAACCACAACACGCCGCCCTGCAGCGGAATCTGGCCGATGACGACGCCCAGCCAGATGACCAATCCGATATGAACCTGAAGCGCGGCGGCGAAGGCCAAGCCCAAGGCTCGCGCCCGGCGCGCCAGCCCGGCGAAGGCTGGGCCGAACAGGATGGCCATTGCGCCGCCGACATACGAAAGCCAGAAGAAAAGGAACGACCAGCGCGCCGTGACGCGCACGCCGAGCGTGAGTCCAGCGGGACTGGTGCCGTAACCGGCCAGTACGGCCACGGCAAGCGCGAGCGCACCGCCGACCGCCGCGGTCATCCAAGGCCACGCCGGATCTCGTCTGCGCGTCATCGGGCGCCCGCCCCGGTGTTGCCGCCGCAGACCGCGAGAACCACGGCCATTGCGTGGCAATCAGTGTGGGAAAGCGACAAAGACGAGCTGAGCCAGCCTTGGTGCCGTGCCCGCTCCGCGAGTGTTCCGCTCAAACGAAGCAGCGGTAGCGGACCATCCCGTGTCACCTCGATTTCGCACCAGGGAAATGGCATGTCGGGTTCTGCGAACGCCTTGATCACCGCCTCCTTGGCCGCGAACCGGGCCGCCAGTCTCTGAACCTGGTTGCGGCCTCGGCAGTCGTCGATCTCGCTCACCGTGAACACCTTGCGCAGGTACCGGTTTCCGAATGCAGCCAGCGAATCTTGGACCTCCTCGATCGCCACGACATCGCATCCGATGCGGACGCGGTGCCCGTCGATCTTGTCAGCCATGGTGCTTACGCCCTCGCCGTAAGCGTCACGGCGTAAGCGGATTTCCTCCGTCGATGCGAATCTCTTCGGCGAGCCGACTGCCCCTGCACCAGGCATCACACAGACGTCGTGACTAGGCTTTCGACAACCTGCGCGATGTTGTGTATGGAAGCAAAGGTGGACTTCTTGAGCACTTCATCGGGAAACTCAACGTCGAATGCGTCTTCGAGCGCGAGCATGACGTCGACCGACGCATGTGACGTCAGGCCGAGCTCGTAGAGGTCGGCCTGATCGCCCACCTCGTGTGGATCGACGGCCATCCGGCCATGAGCGGTTAAGACTTCACGAATTCGGGTCTGTATCACAGGTCACCTCATATCTCTGCTGCGGATGTACTTGTCAGCCAAGGGGTTCGGTCCGGAAAAGCCGCCGTGGGCGGAACGTAGTTCCCGGTCGCTTTGAGCCGCTTACGAGCGGCGCGACGGTAATCGTAGAAATCGGACATGAATGCCGTGCTGCCGTACAGCCAGTCGAGGGGTTCTCGCATGTCGTCCGCGTAGCCGATGGCGTAGGAGCCGCGCTGGTAGCCCATCAGCCTGAGCAGACCCTCGGGAAGCGTGCGCGCAATCTCGGGCGGGCAGGCGAGATATTGATTTTCCTCCTGACGCAGCCACCCGAGCGAGTAGCCCACGTTCATACCGATTCGGCTGGTATCGGTGGTGTTGGCGCCCCCGCCGTGAAACACCGAGCCGGTGTACATGAGGACCGACCCTTTGGTCATGACCGCCGGGGAGGACAGGGCTGGATCCACCTCGTCGGGATCGTCCTCCCATCGGTGGCTGCCCACTACCATGCGTGTCGCGCCCAACTCTTCGGTGAAGTCGGTCACGGCCCACATGGTGGCGACTTCTGCTTCGAAGCCCCTCGGGAACTGGTAGCGGTCGAACGACCACTGATCTCGATGGATCATCTGCGCCGGCTCACCTGGCCCGATGGTGACCAGCTGAGTCAGGTCGATTTGGAAGGTACTGGCGTGGTCGCCCAGCACGAGGTCGAGCGTGTCAATGATGATCGGATCAGTGATGAGTGTTCGGGCGGTCGGCGAACGGGCGATCAGGGCGCCGGTGCGTTGGGTGGTTGCGCCAAGGAAATCAGTGTTGCCTCCGCCGGTGGCTGCGAGGTACGGCTCGAGTTCGGCCCGTATCTGATCCATCGTTTGGGGTGCTGCCAGCTCGGCGACGACCACACAGCCGTCCTCTTTGAGCACTCTCGCGATGTCAGCCGGTGCGGAATCCGAACCGACTGTCCGTACTGCTATTGGCATAAGCCGTACTGTACGGGATACTATGGAGATGTTTCAATGACTGTTGGTCGGTTAAACGCCCGCTTTTATGACTGAGTGGTGGAAGGTATTCCAGCAGATGCTCCCATTCCGATTCGGCGTGCAAGCCGCGGTCGCGTCAACTATGGCCGGGTGGCGGGATCAGGCCCGTAGGGCCGAGGATCTCGGTTACTCGACCCTTTACGTCTCAGACCATCTAGACGTCCAGTTCGAGCCTCTCGTCGCCATGGCCGTGGCCGCTGAAGCAACCTCGACCCTGCGGGTGGGGTCCGGTGTGTTGAACAACGACCTCCGCCACCCCGTGGTCCTGGCCAAGCAAATCGCGACGCTCGGGTTGGCGGCCGAAGGGCGGATCGAGGTGGGTCTTGGAGCGGGCTGGCTCCGAAGCGACTACGAGCAAGCGGGCATCCAGTTCGACGAACCGGCTGTCCGAGTCGAGCGGCTGGCCGAAAGCCTTGCTGTCATGAAGAGGCTGTGGAAAGAGGGGGAGGCGACCTTCGCAGGGAAGTACTACACGGTGCGCGGAGCCCGCTGTGATCCTCGCCCGGCCTCGCCACCTCACGTCATGGTCGGGGGTGGGAGTAGGCGGATCCTCATGGTTGCTGCCGAACAAGCGGACACCGTGGGCGTGAACACCAGTCTTGCTTCCGGCGAGAAAGGCGGCGACCTGGCAAGCCAAGCCACCTTCGAGCATTTCGATCGCTGCCTGGCCTGGGTGCGCGAGGGAGCCGGTGACCACTTCAGTTCGATCGAGCTGCAGATTGTTGCTTTTGCTACCAGAGTCGTCGCCAACCGCCGCGCGGCGGTGCGCACCGCAACCATGCTCGGCCTTCCCGGTGAGGACGCCCTCGAGCTGCCGATCGTTCTGCTCGGCACCCCGGACGAGTTGTGTGAGCAGCTTCTGAAGCGCCGCGAGAGGTGGGGTTTCACCAACATCGTGGTGCCGGGCGAGGCGATGGAGTCTTTCGCACCGGTGGTCGCTCAGCTCGCGGGCACCTAGCTCCCGGCGGGTCTCGATGACGTCCACCGCTGAGCGCGAAATAGCCCGCGAAGTAGTCAACGTGCAGCACCCGCGAGCACGCGTGACGGGCCACGGCGTGCTCGGGGCGGTGTTGGACCACGCCGATCGGGCCCCGGACCGGCTTGCGGTCAAAGATCTGGATCGCACATTGAGCCTGGCTGAATTGCGCGCCGCAGCGGGAAGAGTGGCTGCTGGCTTGCGTCAGAAAGGCGTCGAGCCCGGCGACCGGGTTGCCCTGTTGATCGGCAATTCAGTGGATTTCGTGGTGGCGGCACTGGGGTGTCTGTGGGCGGGCGTCACGTTCGTTCCGCTGGCGATCACCGATCCGGTTCTCCGCCGTGCGCAGATCCTGGCGAATTGCCGGCCCGCACAGGTCATTACTGCAAGCTCGGACCAAACGGCGCCATCGGGATTTCCGGCCGGGACAGCGTGGACCTCCCTGTCGGCGTTGAGTGTCGCAGATGGGCCCACGCCCCCGCCCGTGACGGGCCCCATCGCCTATATCATCTACACATCCGGAACGACCGGTATCCCCAAAGGCGTGCAGATCGGCGCCGAGGCGTTTGGCACGGCCGTTCAAGCCTGCGCCGACGCTGTCGGACTCACCGCTGATGACCGGGCCCTATGCGTGTCGCCCGTGCATTTCGACGGGTCCTTCTCCGCCATCTTCCCTCCGCTCGTGCGCGGCGTCCCCCTCGTCATCCCGGATCGCGAAGTCCTCCTGTTCCCACGCAGATTCTTCTCAATCGTCGCCAGCGAGGGGATCACCGCGACCAGCTTCTCCCCCAGTTACCTCCGGCTACTACGGGCCAGTGGCCGTCTCGCGCGATTGGCCGACACCCCGCTGAGAGTTATGGCCCTGGGTGGCGAAGCGCCCTCCACAGCCGATATCAGGGCAGTGTGGGCAGCCAGTCCGGGATTGCGGGTGGTGAACCGGTACGGCCCGACCGAGACGAGCATCGCCGTCGCGCACCTGGAACTGACCCCCGCGTTGCTCGAAGCGGGGCTGGTTCCGATCGGTCATCCTCATCCCGGAAGCTCGTTCCACCTCGTTGATGAGCACGGAAAGCTTCAGGATCGGCCCGGAGCGGTCGGCGAGTTGCACATCGGCGGACCGCAGCTGATGGCTGGATACCTGAACGACCCGGCGCTGAGCGCAGCCGTGTTGCGGACGGACGTCGTCGAAGGAACAACCCTCTACCGCACGGGTGACCTTGTGTGCCGCGACGACCAGGGCAAATACGTCTACGTGGGGCGTTCGGACCGCGTCATCAAGCGACATGGGGTGAGGATGTCGTTGGTTGAAGTGACCCAGGCGCTCGGTGACGTCGACGGAGTCGCATCCGCGGCGTGCACGACCTACGATCTGGATGGCGATCTAGGGGTCGTCGCGTTCGTCGTGCCGGACGGCGAGCTGACCGCTGTCGCCGTTCGCCGGGCCGCCAACGAACGGCTTCCGGAAACGATGCTGCCCGATCAATTCGTCTTCGTGGCCGATTTGCCGCTGACCTCTTCCAGCAAGGTCGACGAGCGACGGCTGCTGAAGGACGCCGGCTTGTCTCCGCCGAAGAAAGGGGCCTGAGCCGTCAGCGATGGACGCGCTGTTTCTCGCCGCTGAAGCGGCATTGAAGCGCAGTAGTACTTATCAGCCCGCCGACATACTGGGGATCATGTACGTTCCAGCCCATTTCGCTCCCGACGAGCAGGCCGTCGATGACCTGCTCACTCAGCACGGCGCCGCTGACCTGATCACGGCGACACCGGAGGGCGTGGTCGCCACTATGCTGCCGTTCGTCTATGACCCGGGCACCGGGACGCTGCGTGGTCATCTGGCTCGCAGCAATGACCAGTGGCGGCGCCCGGTCGTTGGCGAAGCTCTGGTCATCGTGCGCGGACCGGATGCGTACATTTCCCCGACCTGGTATCCGAGCAAGGCCGAGAACGGACGTGTCGTGCCTACTTGGAACTACGTCACCGCGCACGTCTACGGGCGCCTCGCAGTGCACGATGACCCGCGTTGGGTCGAACAAAATGTGCGGGAGCTGACCGGACGCCATGAGGCTGGGCGACCGCAATCTTGGTCCGTTGACGACGCGCCGACCCAGTTCATCGACGGTCAACTACGCGCCATCGTGGGAGTGGAGTTACTGATCACCAGGATCCAGGCCAAATTCAAGCTCAGCCAGAATCGCCCTGCCGCTGACGTCGATGGCGTGATCTACGGATTACTCGCCGACGGTCACGAAGACGTTGCCCAAGCAGTCCAGCGAGCGCGAACGGCATAAACGATCGCCCGGCCGCGAATCATATCGGAGCGCGTCGCCTCGGCTACGATCCCTTGCGTGCAAGCGAGGGCGACTGGCGCGACGCCGGGGGGACATTACGAGCAGCTGGTCCGGCGCCAGCGTGTCGAGTTGCAAGATGCGTACTTGAAGGGGGTGCGCCGGCTGCGGTGGGACGCAGAGCGTCTCGCCGCAGAGCGGCAACGGCGTCTTCGGGAGCTACTGGTGTGGGCCGCCGATCATTCGGCGTTCTGGCGGGAACGGCTGGCGGGCCGCGATCTGGCGAGGTTCACTGAGTCCGACCTTCCCTCTCTGCCGGTCCTGACCAGAGCCGAGATGATGAAGGAGTTCGACCAGGTGGTCACCGACCCCAGGTTGACACTTGCCCGGGTTCAACAACACCTCGATCAGCCGGACGGCGACCGCGGATATCTGGACGACGAGTACCAGGCAATAATTACGTCGGGATATGTAGGAACCCAAGCAGTCCACGTTTACGGTTGGGACGCGTTCGTCACCTTCGTGATGCAGGGCTCGCGCTGGACTGGGCGACGCGGCGAGGCCCCGGACGCTGTGCTGGCGCAGGCCTTCGCTACCAGTAGCCGGCATGAGTCGGGGATATTTCACGCCTTCAGCACCTTCGAGAGCGGGGGGCCGGCATCCCACTGCTTCGGCGGCACGCAACCCCTGGACGAGATTGTCGACGGGCTCAACAACGCGCGTCCCGCGGTGCAGGCTCTTCAAGCGTGGCCGAGCCTGATCTGGCAGCTCGCTTCAGAAGCGATGCAAGGACGACTCACCATCAAGCCGACCTGGGTCAGCATCGCGGGCGAGGTCTGCACCGCCCCCGTGCGAGCAGCGGTTCGATCCGCGTGGGGGGTCGAGGCTTCGGAGTTCTGGGGCTGCTCGGAGGGCACCTATGCCTTTCCTTGCGGCGTTGGAAACGGCATGCACGTCGCCGACGATCTGGTCATTCTCGAGCCGGCGGATGCTGACGGCAACGTCGTCCCATATGGGCAACCTGCGGATCGGCTGCTGCTGACCAACCTCTACAACCTGGCGCAGCCGCTGATCCGTTATGACCTCGTGGACGCGGCGACGCTCTCCAACGAGCCGTGTCCGTGCGGTTGTGCTCATCGCCGTATCACGGCGGTCAACGGTCGCATCAACGGAGCGTTCAGCTATGAGAGCGGTGCTCGGGTGCCTCGGGCAGCCTTCGAGCAAACCATTCTCGCCACCCCCGGCGTCACCGACTTTTTCGTGGGCAAGACGCAACGTGGTGTCGACGTGTCCGTGGTGACCGACGGTTGCTGCGACCTGCAGCATTTGCGGGCAAAATTGATCGACGTGTTCCGGCGGCACGGCGGTGCGGAGTCGGACGTCGTCGTGCAGGAGGTCGGTTCCATCGATCGACTGTGGTCGGGAAAGTCGAAGCAGTTCGACGCCGGGTGACCAGCGGCGATCGCCAGCGCGGCGAAGCCGGGCGCAGCGGGTCGCCGCCATTAATTCAGCGGCCGGCCATGGCTTTGTCGAGGGCCTGGTCGACGTCGGCGATGATGTCGTCAACGTGCTCGATTCCAATGGAAAGGCGGATCGTCTCCGGCCGGATACCGGCCTTCACCAGCTCCTCGCCGGACAGCTGGCGGTGGGTGGTGGAAGCCGGATGAATGGCCAGGGTCTTGGCGTCGCCCAAATTGAGCAGCCGCTTGACGAGCTGCAGCGCATCGAAAAACGCCAATCCCGCCTCATAACCCCCCTGGGCCCCGAAGGTGACGATGGACGGCACGCGCCCGTGGAGGTAGCGCTCGACCAGGTGGTGGTGGGGGTGGTCGGGGAAGCCGGCGAAACTCACCCACGCCACCCGCGGGTCGGCGGCCAGATAGTCGGCCACGGCGCGGGCGTTGGCCTCATGACGCTCGAGCCGCACGGCCATCGTCTCCAGCCCCTGGAGGAGCAGGAAGGCGCTGAACGGGGCGAGGGTGGCGCCGCTGTTGCGCAACTGGGTGGAGCGGGCCCGCACGATGAAGGGCCGCTCGGGGAAGTCGCGGGCGAATACGACGCCGTGGAAGGCGGGCTCGGGCTGGTTGAACATCGGGAAGCGGTCGGGATGGTCGGCCCATGGGAACCGGCCGCCGTCCACAATGGCCCCACCCAGGGTGGTGCCGTGGCCGCCTACGAACTTGGTCAGCGAGTGCACGACCACATCGGCGCCGTGCTCGAAGGGCTTGAGCACCAGCGGCGTGGCTACGGTGTTGTCCACGATCAGCGGCACGCCGGCCGCATGGGCTACCTCAGCCACGCCCTCGAGATCGACGATGTTGCCGGCCGGGTTGCCGATGGTCTCGCAGAAGACCGCGCGGGTGTTCTCGTCGATGAGGGGGGCGATCGACTCGGCTTGATCGTCGACGGCGAATCGAGCCTCGATGCCTAACGTGGGTAATACGTGGGCGAAGTAGGTGAAGGTGGCCCCGTACAGCTGAGGGGCCACCACGATGTTCGAGCCGGCACTGGCCACCGTAAGGATGGCGTAGCTGACGGCCGCCATGCCTGATGCCACCACCAGGGCTGCCGTCCCCCCTTCCAGGGCGCAGATGCGCTGCTCGAGGACATCGCAGGTCGGGTTGTTGAGCCGGTTGTAATGGAAGCCGGGCGTCTCCAGGTCGAGCACGGCACCGGCGTGGGCGGCGTCGATGAAGTCGTGCGCCACCGTCTGGTAGATGGGCACGGCCACCGCCCTCGTCCCGTCGGGTGTGTAGCCCCCGTGGATGGCGATGGTCTCGTCATGCAGGGCGTCAAGCACAGGCGCTCCTCTTCGAGATGGTGCATAGCAGGTTGGTGTAAAAACGCAGGGCCGTGCTCCGCCACGGCCAGGGGGCGCGGGCGCCGACCTCTTCGAAGGGAAAGTCGGCCACCAGCCCCGGGTGCCGTTCGCCGCCCACCACCCGCTCGTGCAGCTCGCGCAGCCTGTCCCAGTCCGGATCGGCTACGCAGTCCCGAGGGAGGCACGGCAGTTCGTCGCGCTGATGGTCGACGTACCGCCGCACGTCCCGGCTGTATTCGCGCAGAAGGCTCGAGGGATCGTACTCAGGGTGGGCCTGGACCAGCACGACCTCAGACCGTCCCACCGTCCTCGTGACAACGCCCCACCCGACTTCCTCCGATTGCAGAGCCACCGCATAGCCGGCGGCCTTCACCGCCTCGACAGGCACGGTGTTGTGCCGGGAGTGGGGCAGAACCACAGGACCGTTGAACCCGGCAGCCAGCGGATGGGTCGGGTCGGCATCCTGAGCGAATACGCCTGTGCACTTTGCCGGCAAGGTGGTCCGTTCGATGCCGTCGAAGACCGCCAGGGCGGCGTGGGCCGACAGACAGGACAGCACCATGGCTGGCACATTGTCGCTCGCCCACCGCAGCAGGCCGCACAGATCGGACCAGTAGGGCTCCTGCTCGATGCGGAATTCGACCGGATTGGAGCCGGTCACCACCAGCAGGTCGGGCGGGTCCGAGGTGATATCCGCAAGGGGACGGTACTCGGCGGCGATGCGGGCCCGAATCCGTTCGCCCCGGGGCACCCCGGTCATGGTGTGGCGACTCAGGACGACCGCATCACACCCCGACCCGGCCTCGAGAAGGCTCACGAACTGTCGCTCGGTGGCGCAGAAGGCGGCGTCAGGCATGTTGTTGACCAGGGCACACTTCAAACGCTGGGGCCACTCGGCAGCAGCCGGCCTCGCCCCCCGGTCGAGGGCGCCGCCCAGTCGGACGTCCACCGTCATCTCAGTGCCTCAGGTCGGTGTAGGTGACGGTGACCTCCTGGTGGAGAAGCCGGTAGGCCGCCTGCAGCTGCTCCTCGTCGTGGGTCGAGCCGACCACGGCCACGATGTGGTTGCCCGAGCCGTCGCGCCAGTCGAGGGCCGCCCCCGGGCCTTGGTGAACGCTTACCGTGTCCACTTCGGCCCGGTCGGTGAAATCGTTGATGCCATCGATGGCTGTCACCGTGGCCGAGACGGTCGGCGGCTGGAGGAAGAAGCGGTAGCCGATGCGGTTAGTGGCCACCGGCCCGTCGACGGACACCGGCTCGCCCAGCGCCACCCGCAGGGTGAGATCGAGCAGGCTGACGCCGGCGGCCCGCTTCAGCATCTCGGGCACGCCGCCGCCCAGACGTCCGTTGACCTCGATTATGCGGGGACCGTCGGGTGTGAATTTGACCTCGGTGTGCAGACATCCGGTGCGTACCCCGAGGGCGTCAATGGCCCGCGTGGCCAGGTCCAGGGCGGCTGCGCGGCTCTCGGGGTCGAGGGCGGCGGGAATGAAGAATCCCGTTTCACGGAAGTTTCCGGCCGGCGGGAAGCGGCCGGTGAGAGCCAGGTGGCTGATGGCGCCGTCGGCCACCACACTTTCGACCGACACGTAGCCCGCATATGGGTCGCCGGCCCGGGCTGGATCGTCGGGCAGGTAGCCCTCGAGGACCATGTCGGGGCGGCCCGGGCCAAGGGTATTGAGCAGCTTTGCCAGCTCGATACCGTCGCGGACCAGGAAGGTGTTGCGGCTGCCCTGAGCCGAGCGGGGCTTGAGAACGGCAGGCCACTCCATCTCGGCCGCGATGGCCGAGAGCTCCGGTTCGGATGCGTCGGAACGCAGAAGGCGGCTAGGAGGCACGTCGAGGCCGGCGTCCGCCAGGGTGCGGCGCTGGCGGGCCTTATCGATGAGGGCGGCGGCGGTCGCCGGGCTGTGGAACGGAAGGTCCAGCCCTTCGGCCACGCGCGCCAGTTCGACCATGCCGGCGTCGAGGTAGGTGGTCATGCCGTCGGGCTCCCAGTCGGCCAGGATCTTGACCGCCTGTTCGGTGCTCATGCCCTCCAGGTCGACGACGGGGCCGAACCGGTTCAGCAGGCCGGCCATCTCGCCCATACCCGGCACGGTCGAGTCGATCATCCACAGCAGGTCGCAGAGGCCGGCGGCCGCTTCCGCCAGCTGCATGACGGGAACGCAGCGCGGCCCGTAGCGCACTGCCACCAACGGGCGCGCCCGTCCGGTCCCGAAAACCGTGGATTCCGTCATGCGCTCAGCCGATCACAGCCTCGACGCAGTCCTGAGCGTCGTAGACGGCCCGGAGGCGGCTGCGCGGCGAGGGCAGGTAGTGGGTGAAGTAGCGCACCCCCTCGGTGAGCACGCCCAGCAGGGAGATATTGGGCTGCAGCCGGCCTTCGGTGTCGTAAGGGTGGAAGTCCTCGTTGATGGCCACGCTGCCCACGGGCGTGTCACCGTAGCTGAGCTGGGTCAGCCTTCCCTTGGCGTAGAGACGGTTGAGCAGGGGTGAGCCCGACCGGGCCAGCGAGGGCATGTCGAGATAGCCACGCACCACCCCGTCGACAGTCACCGACGCCGGCTCGTCGAGGGCCGTGGAGCTCAGGCGGATGCCCTCGGGGCAGCGGGTCGACTCCGGGTCGGGTCCGAGCGGGATGTGCACCACTCCGGCGTCGAGCAGCGCCAGCAACTGCTGAGAACGCATGGGCGGCACGCCCGCTTCCAGGCGGTTGATGCGGCCCCGGACGCCCGCCTGAAACTCGACGTAGGAGTCGAGGGAAAGACCACCGAACTCGATCACCGAACGCAGCTGGTCCCGAAGGATGCGCAGCACCTCCTGAGCCGCTTTGACTGGGCTCCCGCCCGGTCGCAGGGCTTCGGTGAGGTCATCGGAGATCATGTCGTAGACATGGCCCTGGTAGTCGGCGGCCGAGGTGTAGTGGCGGTCTGAACCGGCGAAGAGATGGGCGGCCGGGTCGAAACGCCCGTAGCGCGGCTCGAGAACGTCGACGGCCTTCTCGTAGTACCCGTCGACCCAGCCTTGGCGGAGGACGCTGCGGACCTCGGTCGACTCGGCCTCACCACCGGCCAGCAAGGCGGCTTGTATGTAGTAGCGGGCCTGCATCTCGGCAAAGATCAGCGGCAGGAGCTCGGCCCGGAAGTCCACGTGGCGCCGCACCGGTGACCCGCCCGGATTGGTCAGCGCCGCGAACTCATCGGGGGTGCACACCACCGGCTGGTACTCCCCGTAGGGGTCCACGCCCGTGGCCGACTTGGCACAGTAGGGCGCGCCTGAGCGCGAGTAGAGCGTGATGGTCGGCTCCCGGCCTGAGGGCACGTACCGCTTGCGGTCGGCTCGGTCGCACCGGTCCTGGAACGTCCCGCCCCGCCCGATGGTGACGGCGGTGAGGACGTCGAAGCTGACCAAGCCCATGCCGGCTACGGCCACGGAGGATCCGGCCGGAGCGCTTCGGTCGAGACACTCGATGGGGTAGGGCTGCAGGTACTGAACGCCTCCCTCTGAGCCCCGCTCGTGATTCCAGGTGTGTCCCGACGTCAGCACCACGTGGTTCACGGTGAGCGTGGTGCCGTTGTCGAGCAGCACCGACTCGCGTCCCGCCAGCGCCTGCGAGATGTCGACAGCCGCCGCGTAGTGCCGGACGATCTCGAGGTTGGGCGGGGCGTAGGCCACCAGCGTGTCGTAGAACCAGACCAGGTACTCGCCCATCAAACGCCGGGGCAGGTAATCAGTGGGCAGGATGGGGTCACCCCCGGCGCCGATGCGGCACTCGTGCCCGACCCAGCGGTAGCCGCGGACCACCGCCCATGGATGCAGGCCCACGGCGTAAGGCGGCAGGGCGTCCCCGTCGGGCGCGACATAGAGGGAAAGCTGACCGCAGGCGTTGTTGAGCACCAGAAAGTCTGGCTGCTCGGCGGAGTAGACCCCGCCTCCTAATTGAGCAGGCTCGACCACGTGCACCCGCACCGGCGTCCCTACCCGCCGGGCCCGTCTCACCGTCCGTTCCAGGACGCACAGACCCCAAGAGCCGAGCCCCACGATGGCCATCTCGATCATTGGACGCGTCCCATACACGCCACCTCAGATCGGGGGCCAGCGGCAACTCTTGGCATTCGAGGCCGCTTGGATCGGCTTTCCTCGGTACCGGCTGCGGCGAGTCGGCGGATCGCGTGTGCCAGCTCGTCGACATCGCGGGTCGTGGTGGCAAAGGAGGTGACAAAACGGACCACACCGGGCCCCCAGCGGCCGTGGTAAAAGCCATACCCTTCGTGCAGTAGTCCGTCGATGACATGGTGGGGCAGGCGGCAGAAGAGGATGTTCGCCTGCGGCGGTCCCCCGACCCGAATGCCGGGAATGGACTTCAGCCCCGCTTCGAGCCGCGCGGTCATGGCATTGGCGTGCCGGGCATTGCACAGCCACAGATCGTCGGCAAGGTAGGCATCGAGTTGGGCGGCCGCGAAACGCATCTTCGCACCGAGTTGTCCGGCTCGCTTGGTCCTGAAGCTGAGCTCCGTGGTCAGGGAGCGGTCGAAGACGACGATCGCATCCGCGGTTATGGTCCCGTTCTTCGTGGCACCGAAGGAGAGGATGTCCACGCCGGCACGCCAAGTTATCTCGGCGGCTTCGCAGCCAAGTGTGGCGACGGCGTTGGCGAGGCGAGCGCCGTCCATATGAACACGCAGGCCAGCGTGTTTGGCGAGGCCGGCCAGGTCGTTGATCTCGGCGGAGGTGTACACCGCGCCCGTCTCGGTGGCCTGGGTGAGGCTCAACACGGATGGCTGCACGCTGTGCACGTCACCGAAACCGCCCCTGCGGCGCACCGCTGCTTGCAGCTCGCCGGCGTCGATTTTCGCGTTATCACCATTGAGGGCAACGAGTTTGGCGCCTCCGGTAAAGAATTCCGGTGCGCCGCACTCGTCGTTGTTGATGTGGCTGTCGCGATGACATAAAACAGCGCCCCACGGTGGGGTCAGGGCGGCCAAGCTCAATGCGTTCGCCGCCGAACCGGTGGAAACGAGTATCAGATCGACGTCGCGATCGAAGATTTCGCTGCAGCGGCGTTGTGCGCTCCGAGTCCAACTGTCGGCACCATAGGCTGGCGCCTGCCCGTAGGCTGCCGCCGCGACCGCTGCGATGATCTCGGGTGCACCACTTGCGACGTTGTCGCTGGCGAACGAGCGATGTGCCGTTCCAACGGTATTGAGCCCCTCGCCGTCCTGGTGGTCGGTGACGCAGGCGCCGACGGGCAGGATCGATTCGATGTAGCCGGTCATCGGGTCACGCGCCGGTAGCTGGCGATCGCGGATGCCACGTTCGACTTACCGCGTCAGGTCCAGCTGGAGCCGACGGCACTGTCGGTGGACGCCATGTTGCTGCCGGCGGTTTGCACCTTGGAGCCGTGGGCGTTGGCCTGCTCGTAGACCATCTGGAAGTTGCGGCCCAATTCGGTGATGAATTGCTGGCAGGCGGTTGAGCCGGCGCCGCCCCAGAAGTCTCCGGCCGCCAGCACATCACGGATGATGGCCTGGTGCTCGGCCTCCAGCGAAGCGGCCTGAGCGCGGATCATCGCGCCGTGGGCATCGACGTCGCCGAACTGGTAGTTGATCGTCATGTCTGTGCTCCTTTTGTGAAGTGCTTGCCCGGCAGCGGCCGCAACCGATCAGAAGCAGCTCCAACCGGCCGGTTCATCGCCCACATCCGATCCGGGGTTCGCTGATCATGCGAGTGGGCACTTGAACGTCTCCTTCTCGAGTCGCAGCTGCAAGTCGTGTTCGTTGAGCCCTGACTAATAGCCTCCGGTCACACGGATGCGGGCGCATGTCCGTTGGTCGGCAGATACACGATGGCCGGCGTATATCCGGGAGGCGCGTGACCGTTGGTCGGGAATGCCGCGGGCACTGGATATTTCGGGCTTGACGGGGATGCCGAGACCGGCGTGTATCCGGCAACTGGCGAGCGCGCCACCACAGCGAGCCGCGGCCCATACTTGGCAGCAGCGGCACCGCCCACGCCGGCCGCAGCGCCCATAGCTGCAGCCCGCGGAAGTCCGCCGAGCATGACCGGCAAACCTAAACCGGCGGCAAGGTCGCTGCCCGCCAATGGCAGAGCCGCAGCACCTGCCATCCCTAGCGGCGCCGCCCCAAGTAGCGCCGCCGGAGCTGTTGCGGCCCAGCCCCAGCCCGCCGGCACCGACAACGCACCCACTGCGGCCGCTTGACCCATGCCCGCCAAACCGCCCGAGCCCGCCAATCCGCCCAAGCCGCCAGCGAACCCCGACCCCACCGCAGCTTGAGCGGCAGCCGCGCCCGCCGCCGCGCCCGGGAGCGCGGCTATAGGGGCGGCGGCCGCGGTGGCTGCGGTTTGGAAACCGATATTCATAGGTGCCCCAAGGAGGGGCCCCAGCACGAGAGACATGCCCGTTGTAGTCATCATCATGGCGAACCAGCCCGGCATCGTCGCGTAGCTGGTAATCAGACCCTCCAACATGCCCCCGACCGAAAACCCGGACGACGAGGACGTGAGCCCGCCCAGAAGCCCCGTTGTGGTCGGCCCGGAGGAAGTGGCCGCCCCCGACAGCCCCGACGCCGCCGAACTGGGCGCTGCGAGGCTCTGGAGCGTGCCGGGAATCGACGAGATCAACTGCGACAGCGTTGACTGCGCGCCCGTGCCAGTCGACGTGCCGGCGGCCTGGGCACCGGCGGCGCTTTGCGCAGCCAGCCCGGCCGCGTTGGTGGTCTGCGGCGCAGTGGTGAACGGCGTCACCTTCGCCGTGGTCGCTGCCGAATCCGCGGCATAGCCATACATCGCCGCGGCGTCCTGAGCCCACATCTGGGCGTATTGGGCCTCGTTGGCTGCGATCGCCGGTGTGTTCTGACCGAGGATGTTGGTCATGACCAGCGACGTCAGTTGTGCGCGGTTGGCCGCGATCACCGGTGGTGGCACCGTCATCGCGAAGGCCGTCTCGTAATTGCTCGCCGCCGCCTGGGCCTGGGTGGCCGCCAGCTCAGCTTGTTCGGCGGTGGCGCTCATCCACGTCGCGAAGGGTGCGGCCGCAGCCGCCATCGCCGTTGACGAAGACCCCAGCCACGACCCGCCGGTCAGCTCCGAGATCACCGACATGTAAGCGGCGGCTCCCGAATGTAATTGGGCGGCCATCCCGTTCCAGGCGGCTGCGGCGGTCAGCATCGACCCAGGCCCCGGACCGGCATACATCCGGGCCGAGTTGATCTCCGGGGGTAACGCCCCGAAATCCATCGCTAGCGCCTCCGCCCCTCAGAGTGCCGCTGCGGCATTAGCGGCCTCGGTGGCCGCGTAGGAACCGGCGCTGGTCCCCAGGGTGGTCACAAAAAGATCGTGAATTGCCCCGGCTTGGGCACCGATTGCCTGGTACATCTGGGCGTGTGCGGCGAACTGCGCCGCTGTCAGCGCCGACACCTCGTCGGCTGCAGCGGGAACCACTCCGGTGGTCGGGGCTGCCGCCGCCGTGTTGCCGGAGGCCACCGCAGAGCCGATCTCCCGCAACTCGCCAGCCGCGAAGTCCAGCATCTCTGGCTGTGTAGTAACGAACGACATGTGCTCCTCCTCACGGAAGCAAGCCGGCCTCGAGGCCGGCAGCTATGACGGCGGCGCCGGAGCCCGACGGGTATATACCGGTGATGCACCTGGCTATGAACTCTACATACTTTCTGTCTCCATGTAAACGGTAACGCAGACTATCAGTCTGTGCGCAGACTGTGGGCATGCACTCAGACCCCGAAATCAGCGCTGCACAGACTGCGCAACGGCTCAAGACTTGGACCCACTACACGAGCCGTGCTGGCTCGGTGCCCCTGCTCCGGGCGAAATAATTCGCCCACCAGCACACCCCAAGGTGGGCCGCGCCGCGGCGAAGGCATGGATAAAACTATTCGGGTGATCAAAGGTGGGCCCGTGTTCGCCCAAGGGGCTCAAGCCCGGGAGACAAATCGCTCGTCTGTCCACAGCCGCTCGGTCATATTGTCAAACGTCACCAGAACGACCGGGTCGTCGCAACGCATCAGGACCGACTTGCTCATGCTGGCCCGTACTGTCCAGCCCTCCCGATGCCGGAGCTCCACAACGAGATTCGCCAAGGCGTCGACGCCGGCAAGTGCACACAGCGCGGCTGGTTCGGCGCGAAAGATCAGCTCCAACGCCGACTCCGCCAACCCGTCCCGCCGGTAGCCCACCATGTCTGCGAACGCCGTATTGGCGAACAAGATCATGCCGTCCCGCGCGATAGCGAGGGAAGGTACCGAGAGGCGCTCCAACACCACCACAGCAGGCAACCGCTTCAAGATGTCCATCGATGATTCGCCTGACCCCCCGTTACGCCGTCGGTCAACCGGACTGGCGCCGCCCGGGTAAGCGCCGTCGCGGGAACAGGCAGGTGGAGCCCCTTCGAGCGACCATGCCTTCGCAGTAGGTGCGGCGGGTTCCAGAATCTCCGGCTGCGCGGCGACTGTAGACACGTGCTCCTCCTTGCGGAAGTGGCGCAACCAGGAACGGGTCGGGTTACCCCCGCTCACGGCCGCGACTTCAAAATTCAAACTGAGGATACACCTTGATCCGGAAGTTACATACTGATAGAAAGATTTTGCGCTCACAAGCAAACTGACAGTCTTGCAGTAGCATGCCCGTGTGAGTAAGCGCGACATGCTAGCTGCGAAGCAAGCCGCGAAACGGAAGACTTTGACCGACACAGCGCCGCCCCGAGGCGCACTAGGTCCACACCCGGCGCGCCGCAGTCCCCTATCATCGACGGGACCGATTCGGCGGCGGTGTGGTCTTGGCGCGAAACGTTCCTGCCGCTGCGTGGCGACCGCGACGAGACAGGCGGGGCGATGACTGAGACCGGCGAACGGCGGGCCGACACCACGCGCCAACGACTCATCGCCGCCGCAGCACGCCAGTTCGCCCGACGCTCTTACAGCATGGTCAGCCTCGATGACATTTTGGCAGAGGCTGAGCTCACCAAAGGCGCAATGTATTTTCACTTTCCGTCAAAGCAGGCGTTGGCTCTGGCGATCATTGACGACCTCACCGAGATGAGCCGCGCCGCAATCACCGAGTTGCTCGCCCGCCGCATGTCTGGCCTCGAAACGCTGATTGATCTGTTTTATCTTCTCGCCGTTCAAGACATCCAACATGACGTGGCCCGAGCCGGCGCCCGGCTGCTCGAAACCCTGGAAAACACAACGTCCTTGCCCACCACCCTGTGGCAATCATGGGTGGAGTTCGCCAGTACTCTCACCAAGAAAGCGGCTGCCGACGGCGACGTCGTCGAGCAGACCGATCCAGAAGACATCGCCATTATGCTGGTGGCGCTGTGGGTGGGGATACGCCGAATCAGCGACCTCGACCAACCAGAGAATTATCTCGAATACCTCCAGAAAGCATGGATACTGGCACTACCCAGCTTCGCCAATCCCGACCGGATCGACTACTTCAACCAATTCATCAAACGACGACAAACACTCGCTGTAAAAAAGGTCTCAGCTCAGGCGGTCTCATTATGACCTCACACCACAGCGGGCCCTTCAACGCATACCGATCCCCAGCCCTGCCAACGTTAGCTTTCAGCTCCGGACAGCGGCATCGGTAGCTCCAATTGGCCCCAGGGCCAACACACGTCTACCGCACCCCGGAGGTCAAGGGATCATGGCGCCCCAAGCCCGCTCTGAAGCCACTCGCCAAAAGATACTCAACGCTGCGATAGATCTGTTCAGTGCGGTGGGGTACGCGGCCACCGGGTTGGGCGAGGTCATCGAACGTGCCGGAATGACCAAGGGGGCCCTCTATCACCACTTCGACTCTAAAGAAGCGCTGGCGACCGCCGTCATCGAACAAGGTGCCGACATGATCCGCGAAGCGTTCAACCGCTTGTGCGAATCGTCGTCGCCTGCATTAGAAAACATGATTCACGGAGTCTTCGTCGTTACAGACCTTCTCGTTTCCGACAAAACGGCCCGCACAGCTGAGCAACTCACCCGAGGACTGGCCGAATTCAACAGTGCAGCTTCTGGTGTCTGGAGCAGTCGGCTGGACGCTATGACAGCCCAGGTCGAACTTGCAGGCGCCGAAGGCGACCTCCGCGAAGGCCTTGATCCCTCTGTGGTGAGCGAGTCGATCCTCAACGCCATGATCGGCGCCCAACTACTTGCCAAGACAACCCACGGCATTTCCCACGTCGAGCGGTTGACCCGCTCCCTGGACCTCCTGCTGCCGGCAATTGTGGCGGAGACGTCACTGCCGTACTTCCGCGAATTTCTCGCGCGCGAGTCCCTACGCCACCGGCCGGGCGACCAGCTCAGCTGAGCCGCTCAACCAACCGCACTATTCTCGTCGGTCCACAGCCGCTCCGTCAGGTTCTCGCAGGTCACCAGAGCAATCTGATCATCGGAGCGCACGAGCGCGGACTTGCTCATTCTGGCGCGCACCGGCCAACCCTCACAATGCTGCAGCTCCACCACGAGGTTGGCCAGCGCGTCGGCGCCGCACAGCGCGGCTACGGCGGTCGGCTCGGTATGAAAAATCTGATGGAATGCCGCTTCCGCCAGGCTGTCCTGCGAGTAGCCCACCATCTCGGCGAAGGCCGTGTTCGCGAACAAGATCATGCCGTCTCGCGCCAAAGCAAGCGTGGGAATCGGGATTCTTTCCAAGACCACGACAGCCGGCAACCGAGTCAAGACGTCAATCGGTGAATCGTCGGATGTGCGGGTCAGCCGCCGCTCGATACGCCGATCGCCGCCCGTCGCAGCCTGACTGCCAGTGCAGTCTTGTGAGCCCTCGACAAGTGACCGTGCGTCCGACATGGATGGCACAATAGCAACGCGGCAAGGTCAAAACCTAAAGATTCCCAACCTGGGAACACGCGGAGCTGCCTCTCGCTAGGGAATTTCGCCCGGCAAGCAGCCATCTTCTGTAAGCCTTCGTTCCCAGGGGCGAGCCGCTGGACAGTGTTACTCCCTCGCGCACCTCTGGGTTCTAGCGCACACTTGCGACACAAGATCCGTGCCATCCAGCGACGGCGTCGAGCACCGGCGCCACGTTGGCCTTCCACCATGTGTGGTGATCCGGCAGAGTGGCGCGCTGGCGCCACATGTCCGCCGCATGGTGAAGCCAGGCCAACAGGATGGCAACTTGCTCGCCCATGCGGTCACCATCGCTACTTTCCACGTCGTATCGATCGCGTGCGGCAAGTAGCGCATTGTGCTCGCGGTCGGAGAGGGCACCCGCCTGTAGCCGCTCGGTGATGACTGCGCCAAGGTCAGATCGCTCCAGTTGGGAGGTCGCCGTCAGGATCATCAGGTACTCGTCGATCAAAGCCGGCCGGCCCGGGCGTGCGCCGCCCCAATTCAGGATGCCGGTGACCGGGCCCTGCACACCGGCAAGTCGAACGTTGCTGGGGGTGTAGTTGCCATGCGTCCAGCTCATCGGCAAGCGTCGGCCAATGAGCGCACGCCGCAGCAACATTCCCAGCCAGGCCACGTCGGGAAGCAGGCGCGGCGCCAACCGGCGGCACATATGTTCCAGGGCTGCCAGCGGTTCAAGGACCCATCGCCTCAGGAAGCAGATGTTGTCGATGACGACGAACGTTGCAGTTCGCTGGTGCAGCGGCGTAATGGCGCCCAGAGCAGCAGCGGTCAGCTCCTCGAACCGGTCCGGGCGGCGCGCCAGCAAGTCCGCGAGCCCAACGCCGGGCCGATAGGACTCGACGGATACGGTCGCACCGGCACGCTCGTCGAAGGCCAGTATCCGCGGAAGCAGTTCGCGCCAGTCTTCGTCAAGCCGCGGGTGCATGGCGAGTTCGGCTAGTACGCGCCGCTGCCTGCGCAGCCCCGAGGCACACGGCTGGTCGCGGGCCACCTTCACCACCGCCGCGGGCGGTCCCTGCTCAGGGCGCAGCAGAACCACTTCCAGGGCGCCGAGAGGTGGTGGCGGCGTGCTCGATTGGAAATTTTGAAGACTCACTGGCGGATCAGGGACGTCGATCAGCGGGCCCGATGAAGGTCGCGCTGTCCACCCGGGCTGCCACGTGATCATTTGGTTCAGGATGTCGGAGATGTTGATGTTGCCCGCGGACCGAGACACCTCGGCGAATGTGACCTTCGCGGGCAGGCCGCCATACTCCATCTTTGATCACCGCCAAATCCTGACCCAACTACACCCGCATTGCAGGTGACGCCGGCCGCAACCGACGCGGCGTCCGTAACCCGTGCGTTCAAGAGGATCTGGCGCATCTTCACATCTGGCGGAAGCACTGCTCGTGGGCGCCGCGACGGCGCTGCTGCCCTGCGAGTTCCCAGCTGCCACCGCCAACATCTCTAGCTCGGCTGTCACAAATGACATGTGCCCTCCTGACGGTGCCTACCGGCACGACCGACCTGATAGGCAAGGACCTGCAGCGGCCGGACTCGCCCATCGCACCGGATGACCGGGTCTTCAGACTGTCACTCCACTTGAAGGCTACGCGACATACTTTAAGAAGGAAAGAACCGCTTTAACAAACTGCAAGTATCCGTCGGCGCGCTGGTCGCATCGTCCGGCTGTGACCATCCGGTTTCGAGCGAGATTGGGTAGATATCACCGGGTCGGTCACCCGCCTTGGCCCCGCAGCGGGAGGCGACGCACTACTTACCGGGCCTGGGTCCACAGTTGCTCGGTCAGATCCTGGAACGTCGCGAGCGCAATGTGGTCGTCCACTCGTTTCAGGGCGGACCTGCTCATCAACGCCCGGACAACCGAGCCATCCTTGTGCGCCAGTTCGACCACTCTGTTCTCCAACGCGTGGACGACGGATAGAACAGATTCATCGGCCGAGGCCGAATTGAACACCTGATCAAACTTCATCGACAGCAACTCATCCGTGCTGCTGCCGATCATCTCCGAGAAGGCGGAATTGGCAAACAAGATACTGCCGTCATGCACGACAGCCAGTACGGGAACTGGAAGGCGCTCCAGCACGACCAAGGCGGGCAACTGCGTCAAGGTGACCATCGGCGGTTGACCGGCGTGCGAGTATCGTCGGCGCTCCACACGCCGATTATGGCCCCAGAACAGCAGTAAATCTCAGATTGTTCACAGATCGTGTGACCAAAGCCACTTGGATGGGCTGTGAGCCTTGACAGTTGCCGATCGGCCCTATCGAGCGAAGAAGTGCATTCTTAACAGATTGCGGAGAAGATGACACGCTTCAAAGGCCGGTGGCGGCGAGTAAGGTGCCTTCGATCAGCAGGCACGCGCCCGCGATCGGTCGACAATCTCGCAGGGAAGAGGTGCTTATGACAGCGCACCGCGAGTCGGCGGTTTTGGTCCTGGCGGCGGGCGCGGGCAGCCGGATGCGCTCCGATATCCCCAAAGTGCTGCATCCCATCGCCGGCCGCAGCATGTTGGCGCACTCTCTGAACGCCATCGCCAAAGCGGCGCCACAGCATCTGGTCGTGGTGCTCGGGCACGCACACGAGCGCATCGGACCGGTCGTCAGCGAGCTGGCAGACGAGCTCGGTCGGGTGATCGGCGTCGCCATGCAAGACCAGCAGTTGGGCACTGGACACGCTGCGCTGTGCGGCTTGTCCGCCTTGCCGGACGACTATGGCGGGGTCGTGGTCGTCACCTCCGGTGACATTCCGCTACTGGACGCCGATACGCTGGCCGAGCTGATCGCCGCCCACAACTCCCGGTCGGCGGCGGTGACGGTGCTGACCACGACGCTGACCGATCCCACCGGCTACGGTCGCATCCTGCGCACCCAGGACGATGCGGTGATCGCGATCGTCGAGCAAGCCGACGCAACACCATCACAGCGGGAGATCCGCGAGGTCAACTCTGGCGTGTACGCCTTCGACATCACGGCCCTGCGCTCGGCGTTGGGCCGGCTGTCCGCCGACAACGCCCAACGCGAGCTCTACCTCACCGATGTCGTCGCGATCCTGCGCCAAGACAGCCAGGTGGTGCACGCGCAGCATGTCGAAGACAGCGCGCTGTTAGCCGGAGTCAACAACCGGGTGCAACTGGCAGAGCTGAGCGCCGAACTGAACCGGCGCATCGTGGCCGCTCATCAGTTGGCCGGCGTCACATTCGTCGACCCGGCCACGACCTGGGTCGACGTCGATGTCAGCATCGGCCGCGACAGCGTCATATCGCCCGGTACCCAACTGAAAGGCCGCACCTGTGTCGGTGAGCGTTGCAGCGTCGGTCCGGACACCACGTTGACCGACGTCACGGTCGGCGACGGGGCATCGGTGATCCGCACCCACGGCACCTCGGCGTCGATCGGTGCCGGCGCCGCGGTCGGTCCATTCGCCTACCTGCGGCCCGGCACCGTACTCGGCGCCGGCGGGAAGGTGGGTGCCTTCGTCGAGGTGAAGAACTCGACCATCGGCGTCGGCAGCAAAGTCCCACACCTGACCTACGTCGGTGACGCCGACATCGGCGACCACAGCAACATCGGCGCATCCAGTGTGTTCGTGAATTACGACGGAGTGTCCAAGCGGCGCACGACCGTCGGCTCGCACGTGCGCAGCGGGTCGGACACCATGTTCGTCGCGCCGGTCACTGTCGGCGACGGTGCCTACACCGGCGCCGGGACGGTGCTGCGAGAAGATGTCCCGCCGGGGGCGTTGGCGGTGTCGGCGGGTCCGCAACGCACCATCGATGGTTGGGTCCAGCGCAAACGCCCCGGCAGCGCTGCCGCACAGGCCGCGGAACAAGCCCGTCACGCGACGGAGGCCCGCGCCGACGCCGAACCGGAACAGGCGCCTTGACACGACCCGGCCCGCCGACCCGGCGCTCGGCTCCCTAATATATTGAGGCCAGCCATTGGGTAACAATCTCGATCCGAACGGCGGGGGCATGACGTGAGCCACGACTGGACCGACAACCGCAAGAACCTGATGCTCTTCGCGGGTCGTGCGCATCCCGAACTGGCCGAGCAGGTGGCCAAGGAGCTTGACGTTCACGTCACCGCGCAGACGGCCCGGGAGTTCGCTAACGGCGAGATCTTCGTGCGTTTCGAGGAGTCGGTACGAGGCTGTGACGCCTTCGTCCTGCAATCACATCCAGCGCCGGTGAACCGCTGGCTGATGGAACAGCTGATCATGATCGACGCGCTCAAGCGGGGCAGTGCCAAGCGGATCACCGCGGTCGTGCCGTTCTACCCCTACGCCCGGCAAGACAAAAAGCACCGCGGCCGCGAACCCATCTCAGCCCGGCTGGTGGCCGACTTGCTCAAAACCGCCGGAGCCGACCGGATCGTGACGGTGGACCTGCACACCGACCAGATTCAGGGCTTCTTCGACGGGCCCGTCGACCATATGCGCGCACAACCCCTGTTGACCGGCTACATCAGCGAGAACTACGGGCGCGGTGACATGGTGGTCGTCTCACCCGACTCGGGCCGGGTGCGCATCGCCGAGAAGTGGGCCGACTCACTGGGCGGCGTGCCCCTGGCGTTCATCCACAAGACGCGTGACCCGCGGGTGCCCAACCAAGTGGTGTCCAACCGGGTCGTCGGCGATGTGGCCGGGCGCACCTGCGTGCTGATCGACGACATGATCGACACCGGCGGCACCATCGCCGGCGCGGTCAAGCTGTTACACGACGACGGCGCCCGCGACGTGATCATCGCTGCCAGCCATGGGGTGCTGTCCAACCCGGCATCCGAGCGGCTGGCCCAGTGCGGCGCACGCGAGGTGATTGTGACCAACACGCTGCCGATCGACGAAGACAAGCGCTTCGCGCAACTCACCGTGCTGTCCATCGCGCCGCTGCTGGCCAGCACGATTCGGGCGGTATTCGAAAACGGTTCCGTCACCGGCCTGTTCGACGGAGACGCATAAGTGGTTCACGGCCCCAACGCGGTGCACGCCTGCCGGTGAAGTCTGCGGTTTGCGCGGCGGGCGCGGCACTGGTGGTGCTGACGTCGGGCTGTGGTCCGAAATCCCCCGATTTCGACGCGGTGTGGACGACGACGAGCGCATCGTCGTCGACACCGACGTCCACCGCAGCGCCGGTTCCGCTCTCGCAGTATCTGGAAAGCATCGGAGTGGCAGGTGATCAAGTCGCGCCGGATACGCTGACCGACCTGTCGGTGTCGATCCCGACGCCGCCCGGCTGGCAGAAGGTCGAGAAGCCGGACATCACCCCCGCGACGGAGATGATCGCAAAGGATGGCAAGTACCCCACGGCGATGCTCATGGTGTTCAAACTCCGCGGCAACTTCAACCCCGCGGACGTGGTGAAGCACGGCAATGCCGATGCCGCGCTGGCTGAGAACTTCAAGCGCCTGGACGAGTCGACCGCCGATTTCCACGGCTTCCCGTCGTCGATGATCCAGGGCAGCTACGACGTCAAAGGCACCCGGCTGCATGGTTTCAACCGGGTCGTCTTGCCGACCGGTTCTCCCCCGGCGAATCAGCGGTATCTGGTTCAGCTGACCATCACCAGCCTGGCCGACCAGGCCGTCGCGGACTCCGCCGGCATCGAGGCGATCATCGCCGGGTTCACCGTGGCGCCCAAGAGGTGATTTCCGCGCTACCGCGCCCGTGCGCTAACCTGGCCAAGCGTCACGGCGAGGGCGGCCGCGGGACTTGGTTGTGCGGCCGCCGTTATCGGCGGCGACCGCCATCTGGTTGTCGCGATCCTGGCCGTGTCCAAACAACACTCAGGAGCGACACTCGGGAGCGACTTGATGGCAAACTCCGCGACATCGACAGCCAACCAGCTGACCGTTTCGGTGCGCACGTCAACGGGCAAAGGCGCATCCCGGCGGGCGCGGCGGGACGGGAAGATCCCGGCCGTCCTCTACGGACACGGCAGCGATCCCCAGCATCTGGAGCTGCCGGGGCACGACTTCGCCGCCGTGTTGCGCCACTCGGGAACCAACGCGGTCCTAACGCTCAATATCGACGGCAACGAGCAGCTTGCCCTGACCAAGGCGCTCGACATTCACCCCATTCGCCGCACCATCCAGCACGCGGACCTCTTGGTGGTCCGGCGGGGTGAGAAAGTGGTCGTCGAAGTCACCGTTGAGGTGGAAGGCGAGGCAACTCCGGGCACCCTGGTCACCCAGGAAGCCAACGCCATCGAGATCGAAGCGGAAGCCTTATCGATCCCGGAGCAGTTGACCGTCTCTGTGCAGGACGCGGAGGCCGGCACCCAGTTCACCGCTGGGCAGATCGTCTTGCCGGCCGGGATCGGCCTGGTCTCCGACCCTGACTTGCTGGTGGTCAACGTCGTCACCGCGCCGAGCGCCGAAGACCTCGAAGCTGAGGGCGCGGGCGACGTGCGTGAAGCCGAGCCGGCCATTGAGCAGGTCGAAGAAGCTGAGGCCGCCGCACCCGAGTCTGAGTGAGCAGACTTCCGACATGGCCGGTCCGCTGTTAGTGGTCGGCCTGGGTAACCCGGGAGCGCAGTATGCCTCCACCCGACACAATGTCGGATTCATGGTGGCCGACCGGCTGGCCGGGCGCCTCGGCTCGACGTTCAAGGCGCACAAGCGCTCCGGCGCGGAGATAGTCACCGGCCGGCTGGGCGGACGGGCGGTCGTGCTGGCGAAACCGCGCAGCTACATGAACGAGTCAGGCCGTCAAGTGGCGCCGCTGGCCCAGTTCTACTCGGTCTCGCCGGCCGACGTCGTGGTGATCCACGACGACTTGGATCTGGACTTCGGACGCATCCGTCTCAAGCTCGGCGGCGGCGAGGGTGGCCACAACGGTTTGCGTTCGGTGGCTTTGACATTGGGCAGCAAAGAGTTTCAGCGGGTTCGTATCGGCATCGGGCGGCCGCCGGGACGCAAAGACCCGGCGGCGTTCGTGCTGGAGAAGTTCACCGCCGCGGAAGCTGCTGACGTGCCGACAATCTGCGAGCAGGCCGCCGATGCCACCGAGTTGTTGATCGAATTGGGGCTGGAGCCGGCCCAGAACCGCGTGCACGCCTGGTAGCCGGCTCCTGCTGATTTGCGCGAGCGTGCGTGCTTGTACGCCGACACGCCGGCTACGACGGCATTCTGCGCACGGTGGCCGGGCTGGGCTCGAACAAATATCCGGTGGCCGAGAAAAAGTCAGGTGACGAGCATGACCGAGTTGGCCCGCCGCAGCTTGCCCGACGGCGTCTTGGGAATCGTCCCGGGACCCAGCACCACTACATTGCGGGGCCGGACGTCAACCTCGGTGACGACCTCATGCGCCACCTGATGCTCGATGCGACGCACCTCGGCGGGATCCTCGAAAGCGTTCGATTCGACCGCGACAGCGAACGTCTCCCGCGAATGCCCCGCATCGAGGCGGACCGCCACGGCACAACCCGGCCGCACACCGTCGACCCGGCTCGCCGCCCTCTCGATGTCGGTCGGGTAGATGTTGCGGCCGGCCATGATGATCACGTCTTTGACCCGACCGCACACCACGATGTGGCCCTCGTCCGTCAGGTAGCCGAGGTCACCGGTGTCATACCAGCCATGTTCGTCCTGGGCGGGGATGAAGCCGCCCATGGTGAGATAGCCGGGGGTCAGCGACTCGCCGCGCAGCTCGATCACACCGACACCACGGGCGGGCATGACGTTGCCGTTCTCGTCGATGATCCGGGCTTCGAGGTCCTTCAGCAGGGGACCCAGGGTGGCCAGCCTGCGGGTGTTGCCTTTGGTAGCCGGCACGGCCCGGCGCAGGGCGGCCAGCAGGTCGGCGTCAACCTC
Source organism: uncultured Actinomycetota bacterium (assembly GCA_963767765.1). Taxonomy (GTDB): domain Bacteria; phylum Actinomycetota; class Actinomycetes; order Mycobacteriales; family Mycobacteriaceae; genus Mycobacterium. The sequence continues at coordinate 196,822 of CAVYEX010000002.1, forward strand.
ATCGACGACGAGGCCGGCATTGCACTCCGAGAACGACACGGCCAGCGTGGTCTCGGCCATGCCGTAGGCCGGCAGGATCGCCGAGGGCCTGAGGCCGAAAGGCTTGCCCGCGTCGAGCAGGTCCTCGACGTCGGCGGGTTCGACGGGTTCCGCGCCCGACAGCGCGAACCGCAGGCTGGACAGGTCGAAATCACCGGGTTTGGCGTTGCGACGCAGCCGCTTGGCCAGCAGTGCGTAGGCGAAGTTGGGCGCCGCGGTCATCGTGCCCTTGTATTTGTCGATCAACTTGGCCCACAGCAATGTGTCCCGCAGGAAATCCATCGGGGTGACCTTGACCAGCTCGGCGCCGAAGTACATCGGGATGGTTAGGAAGCCGACCATGCCCATGTCGTGGAAGCAGGGCAGCCAGCTCACCATGACGTCCTTGTCGACGTCGTACTCCGCTCCGATGAACATCGCCTCGGCGTTGGAGTAGATGTTGGCGTGAGTGATCTGCACCGCTTTCGGTGAGCCGGTGGACCCCGAGGTCAGCTGCATCAGGGCCAGGTCGTCCTCGCCGACCTCCACCGGGTCGATCGGGTCCGCCGCCAAGAGGTCAGCGACGGCCAACACCTCGATGCCCTTCTCCTGCAGTACGGGAATAGCCACCAGGAAGGGTTCGGCGACGATGACGGCCTTGGCCTCGATCATGCCGATGACCGTCATGGTGTCCTCGGCCCATACGGTCAGGTCGGTGCGCGGGGTGGGCTGGTGCAGCATGGTCAGGCTGGCCCCGCGCATCCACAACCCCTGCGCGATCGGGGCGATCTCCACTGGGTAGCCGGCGAGCACACCGACGGCGTCGCCGAAGCCGATGCCCGCGGCGGCCAGGCCGCCGGCGACGCAGCGCGCACGCTCGTGGACCTCGCCCCAGGTGTGCCGGACGGGTTCGTGCGGTTCACCGGTGACCATGCCCGCCGTGGTCGTGCGGGCATTGCGGTACATCTTCTCGGTGAACCTGCTCACGACGGCCTCCTCTCCGGCACCGGCGCTTTCACAACGGCCCAGGTGTCCATACTCTCCCAGCCGCCAAGCACTTCGGGACGGCCGCGCGCACACGATTGGGCAGCGGTTTCGTCTCGAATCGGTGATGACACTTTGGTATCAGCACAAGCTGCGCGTGCAGCCCCGATGCGGCTGCGGCGGTGGGCCGACCGTCCGCCGGAATATCCGGTGGACAACGTCGGGCACATTCTTTGACCGCAATTCGTCACCGACGGCCATCTTAAACTCCTCTTAAAGAAGATCAAAACCGGCCTGCGTTTTGAGTCTCAGGTCACACTCCGTTGGCGGCGGGCACCACCCGGGCGCCGTGGACCGGCCCGCTGGCGACCCGCACGGTGCGGCAGACGCCCGCTCCGGACAGTTCACTGCCGACGTCGATCGCAGCGGCCGCCGACGAGCACAAGAATGCGCAGGTCGGCCCGGAACCGGACACCACGGCCGCCAGAGCACCGGCTTCCACCCCGGCGCGCAGCGCGCGGCGCAGCATCGGGTCCAGGCTGGCCGCAGCGGGCTGCAGTTCGTTGCCGAGCAGCGGCGCCAACTGCTGCGGGTCGCCGGCGGCGAGCGCGGCCAGTACCCGGCTCGGCTCCTCGAGTCGCGGCGGCGTCCCGAAGTCGCGCAGCCGGTCGAGCTCGGTGAACACCGCCGCCGTGGACAACCCCTTGGCGGCGAATGCGAGCACCCAGTGGAAGGTGCTTCGGGACAGGACGGTCGCCAGTTCTTCGCCGCGGCCGGTGCCCAATGCGGTGCCGCCGTGCAGGGCGAAAGGCACGTCGCTGCCGAGCTGCGCGGCCAGCGTGTGCAGGTCGCGCCGGGGTACACCCAGTTCCCAGAGTTCGTTCATCGCGACCAGGACCGCCGCCGCGTCGGCGCTGCCGCCCGCCATACCACCGGCTACCGGGATGGCTTTGTCGATGGTGATCGAAATGTCGGGCACGCGGCCCACGTGTTCGGCCATGAGTTCGGCGGCCTGCCAGGCCAGGTTGTTAGCGTCGGCGGGCACCTCGTCGGCCCCTTCGCCGCGGATCCCGAGCGACAGCACGTCGGCGTTGCGGACGGTCACCTCGTCGAACAGGGAGACGGCATGAAAAACGGTGGTCAGCTCGTGGTAGCCGTCCGCCCGGCGGTCGCCGACGGCCAGGTACAGATTGACCTTTCCCGGTACGCGGACCGTAACCGATCCTGTGGGCACCCACTGCACAGCGGTGCTTCCGTCGAACGGCACCGAAAGAGACTATCGCCGGAGCGAATACCCCACACTCACTTCGCCGGTCGGAGTCAGCTGGCCGAGGCGTGCGGCGCAGCGGCGTCTCGGCCACCACCGGCGTTACCGCCCACGTCGCCCGAGCGGCGCAGCAGCCGTACGAAGTCGTCGACCGACAGGGTCTCACCACGGCGGGCCGGGTCGATGCTGGCGGCCAGCAGCCGGCTGGCCGACTCGTTGCCTGAACCCGCCCATTCGGCGAACGCGTTGCGAGATGTCTTGCGCCGCTGCGCGAATGCGATATCGACCAACCTGAATACCCGTTGCCGGAAGGCGTCGTCGGTCGGCCACGGCGACGTTTCATACCGATCGATGCGCACCAGCCCGGAGTAGACCCGCGGAATGGGCCAGAACACGGTCGGCGACACCATACCTTGACGGCGCACCCGCCCGTAGAAGCGGAGCTTGACGCTGGGCACTCCGTATTCCTTGCCGCCCGGTTCGGCGGCCAGCCGGGCGGCGACCTCGGCCTGGACCATCACCATCAGGGTCTGCACCGAGGGAAACTCGGCGAGCAGGTGTAACAGCGCCGGCACGGCGACGTTGTACGGCAGGTTGGCGACGACGGCGGTCGGCTCCGCGCTCAAGTCCGCTCGGCGCAGAGTCAGGATGTCCCGGTTGAGCACGGTGAGCCGCTGGATTTCACTGTGCGAGTGCTCGGCCACCGTCTGCGGGAGCCGACCTGCCAGCACCGGGTCGATCTCCACGGCGGTGACCGTCGCGCCCCGATCGAGCAGGGCCAAGGTCAACGACCCCAGGCCGGGCCCCACTTCGACGACGTGGTCGTGTCGACTCACTCCGGACGACGACACCACTCGGCGCACCGTGTTGGCGTCGTGTACGAAATTCTGGCCGAGGGCCTTTCGTGGCCGGAATTCGAGGTCTCTGGCCAGCCGCCGGATCTCGGTTCGCCCGAGTAGCCGGATAGTCAGGACCCGCCCGCTCTTCCACCGCACACCGGCCAGGGCGACAACCCACGCCTGGCCCGTAATGCCTCGGCGATGGCGATCTGCTCTTCCCGCGTCGCAAGATCGGCGCGCGGCGCATAGCGCAGGCCGCCGTTGCTTTCCCAGGTCCCCTGGTCGAACTGCACACCGCCGTAGAAGCCGTTTCCGGTGTTGATCGCCCAGTTTCCGCCGGTCTCACATGACGCGATCGCATCCCAGACCGACCCGGCCGCCACCCGCGGCGCCTCGGTGCCCGGTTTGGTGCCCACCCGCACCACCGCGTCGCGAGCCGGCGTCACCACGGTGTTGGCGATCGGCAGCCGACCGGTCTCCACGCCGTTGACCTTCGCGACCGCAAACGTCACGTCCTGGGTGCCCGGGGCACCGGGATCTTCGACGATCTCCCGGCTGATGTTCATATCCGGATCCTCGATGCGCCTGGCGACCGGGGCCAGCGGCACCCGCTCGGTGACTTTCTCGATGCGGTTTCGCGTCACCTGGACGTGCATCCCGTCGGTGACGGGGGTCGCCGCACCGGGCACCACCCGGTCGCTCTGCTCCAGCGGCGCACCGGCGGCGGCCAGCAGGTTGGCGACGTTCGGTGCGGCCAGATGCACCGTGCGCATCGTTCCGCCGTCGTCGATCTGCACCGATTTCGCGCTGACGACCGGCAACGTCATGCCGGCCAGCGGGACGCGGCTGCCGCGCGACGCCGCGGCGGGGGCGGTGTCGGTCATCGCCAGTTGGGCCAGTGCCTCGTCGACCGTGGACGCCGTCGTCCACATCTGCTTGGCGGCCTGGCCGTCCAGCGAGACCTGCAGGGGGCGGCTGCGCCGTAACACGATCTTGTCGGACCCGTGCACCAGTTCACGACCGGCGGGGTAAAGGTCGTCCTGGGCGCCGACCTGGAATCCGTTCTCCTTGATCACATCGATCACGTGGGATTTCATCGTCGTCACGGTCGTCACGCTGCCGTCGATGTTCAACGTCACGGTCTTCTGCTCGGCGACGGCATAACCCCCGGCAATAGCGAGTGCCAGCAACAATGCGCCAACCAGGAACCGCAGCAGCGGTGACGGGGACTCATGCAGCTTGGTAAGTACGTTCACCGTGCGCGTATCCCCGACCTAACCTTCACCGACCATGCAAATGAAAAGGGCCGCGCGGGCCCCGGCGTTCGATCACAAGACGGTAACGAACCGGCCTAGATAGGGCAACTTCGCCTGGGGTGTCTTAACGGTCTCTTAAGCCGGGTGGTGCCGCAGACCGTACGCACGCCGCGCATTCTCGGTTGTAGCCTGCGCCAATTCGTCGGCGGGCCGGTCCAGGAGTTCAGCCAGCGCCCGCACCGTGTACGGCAGGCAATACGGCTCATTCGGCGCACCGCGGTAGGGGTGCGGTGTCAGAAACGGTGCGTCGGTCTCCACCAGCAGCTGGTGCACCGGAATAAGCGGTACCGCTTCGCGGAGCTCGCGGGCATTGCGGAAGCTGACCGTCCCCGACAGGCTGACCAGCCACCCGGCGTCGACGCAGGCCCGCGCCATCACGCTGCCGGACGAAAAGCAGTGGAAAATTACCGTGTCGGGCGCTCCTTCGGCGCGCAGCACGTCCAGCACCGCGGCGTCGGCCTGCCGGTTGTGGATCATCAGCGGCTTGCCGGTGCGCTTCGCGAGATCGATGTGCCAGGCGAAAGCGTCTCGTTGGTCCTCCGGCTCCGCGCAGCCGTCGAGCTTGCCGGGCCAGTACAGATCCATTCCGGTCTCGCCGATCGCTACCACGCGGGGGTGGGCGGCTAATTGCTCAAGCTCGGCGCGGGCGGCGTCGGACAACGCGTTGGCGCGGGTCGGATGCAGCGCCACCGCGGCGTAGACCCGCTGATCCCAATCGGCGGCGCGGGTCACCCAGCGCGCCGACGAGAGGTCGTCGGCGATGGTGACGACGGCGATCACGCCGACCGTTGCGGCTCGATCCACTATGGCCCGCACCTCGTGTGCCTCTCGGGCGCCGCACGCGTCGAGGTGGGCATGCGCGTCGATCAAGGTCGCCAACGGCTCCGGCGCGGGTGGCGCTTCCCGTTTAGCTGGCCGATCAGAACCCACCCGCACACAATAGGGTGAGACGCAATGACGCCCTACTACATCACTACCGCGATCACGTATGTGAACGGTAGCCCGCACGTCGGGCATGCTTACGAGTACATCGCCACCGACGCGATAGCGCGATTCAAGCGACTCGACGGGTTCGACGTGCGCTTCTTGACCGGCACCGACGAGCACGGCCTGAAGATGGCCCAGGCCGCTGCCGCCGAAGGGATTTCACCCCGGGAGCTGGCCCGGCGCAACTCCGACGTTTTCCAGCGGCTGCAGGAAAAGCTGAACATCTCCTTCGATCGGTTCATCCGCACCACCGACCCCGACCATCACCGGGCATCCGCCAAGATCTGGCAGCGGATGGCCGATGCCGGCGACATTTACCTGGACACCTACGCCGGGTGGTACTCGGTGCGCGACGAGCGGTATTTCACCGAAGACGAAACCGCTCTGGATGCCACCGGAATTCGCGTCGCGACCGAGACCGGTGCCCCGGTCACCTGGACCGAAGAACAGACCTATTTCTTTCGGCTGTCGGCCTATACCGACAAGCTGCTGGCGCACTACGAGGCCAACCCGGATTTCATTGCACCGCAGGTGCGCCGCAACGAAGTGATGAGCTTCGTCTCCGGCGGACTGCATGATCTGTCGATTTCCCGCACGTCGTTCGACTGGGGCGTACCGGTTCCCGAACACCCCGACCACGTCATGTACGTCTGGGTCGACGCGCTGACGAACTACCTGACCGGAGTGGGCTACCCCGACACCGAATCCGAGCTGTTCCGCCGATACTGGCCCGCCGATGTGCACATGATCGGAAAGGACATCATCAGGTTCCACGCGGTCTACTGGCCGGCGTTTCTGATGTCAGCTGGAATCGAGCTGCCGCACCGGGTTTACGCGCACGGATTTCTGCTCAACAGCGGTGAGAAGATGAGCAAGAGCGTGGGCAATGTGATCGACCCGGTGACTCTCGTCGACCAGTTCGGCGTCGACCAGGTGCGGTACTTCTTTCTGCGTGAGGTGCCGTTCGGGCAGGACGGAAGCTACAGCGACGAGGCGATCATCACCCGGATCAACGCCGACCTCGCCAATGAGCTGGGCAACCTGGCCCAGCGGTCGTTGTCGATGGTCGCCAAGAACCTCGACGGGATCGCGCCGACACCAGGCGAATTCGCCGCTGCCGACCTGGAGTTGCTGGGCACCGCCGACGGGCTGCTGGCCCAGGTCCGGGATCATTTCGACACGCAAGCACTGCATTTGGCGCTGGAGGCTATCTGGCTGATGCTCGGCTCGGCGAACAAGTACTTCTCGGCGCAGCAGCCGTGGGTACTGCGCAAGAGCGAGGCGGAAGACGACCAGACCCGCTTCCGTACCGTGCTCTACACGACGCTGGAAGCGGTGCGCATTGCTGCGCTGCTGATTCAACCGGTGCTGCCGCAGTCCGCAGCCAGTCTGCTTGACCTGCTCGGACAACCGGCCGACCAACGGACTTTCGCGGCACTGGGCACCCGACTGGCGTCGGGCACCATACTGCCACCGCCCGCCGGGGTGTATCCGAGATACCAAGTCGACTGAAACGTCAACGGCCGCTGTGAAGCCGCTCACACCAGCCTTCTGCCCTGTCACATCGGCGGCGGCACTGGTGTCTCGAGGGCACGACCCTTGGCAGAGGGTTCCCGCACCCGACGAGGCAGGAGACAACTATGACCGATCAACGAACGCAGGTGGTCGTGCTCGGCGGCGGATATGCCGGAACATTGGCCGCCAATCATCTTCGGTTGCGTGCCGACGTCGACATCACCCTGGTGAACCCGCGACCGGTCTTCGTCGAGCGAATCCGGTTGCACCAGTGGGCTGCCGGTACCGGTGACGCCACCGTCGATTACGGCGCTCTGCTGGGTGAAGGCATCGGCAGGGTCGTCGACACCGCCGAGCAGATCGACGCCGCCGAGCGGAAGGTGGTCCTGGCTTCGGGTGCGGTGCTGCACTTTGACTATCTCGTCTACGCGGTCGGCAGCACCGGTGCCAGTGCCCCGACTGTGCCGGGTGCGGCCGAATTCGCTTACTCAGTCGCCGATTTCGAGCAGGCACAGTTGCTGCGCGATGCACTCGACGAAGTGCACCCCGGGGCACCGATCACCGTGGTAGGCGCCGGACTGACCGGCATCGAGGCCGCCTCGGAGTTGGCCGAACAGGGCCGGCGGGTGACGCTGGCCTGCGGCGGTGTGCTGGGTCCGTCGTTGAGCCCGCGCGGCCGGCGCTCGGTGGCCAAGTCGCTGGGCAAGCTCGGAGTCGAAGTGCTCTCCGGCGCCGTGGTCGGTGAGGTGCGGCCCGACGCCGTGCTGCTGAATGACGGCACCGTGCTGCCGAGCGTGGTGACGGTCTGGACTGCCGGCTTCGGGGTACCAGACCTCGCCGCCCGCAGCGGACTTCCTACCGACCGCATCGGGCGGCTGCTCACCGATGAAACACTGACCTGCGTGGACCATCCGTGCATCGTGGCGGCCGGCGACGCGGCCGCACCGTCCGGTCAGCCGTTGCGGATGAGCTGCCAGGCCGCCGGGCCGCTCGGGATCCAGGCCGCCAACACGGTGCTGAGCCGCATCGCGGGGACCGCCCCGGCGAAGCTCAGCCAGGCGTTCGTCGGGCAGTGCGTCAGCGTGGGGCGCTCCTATGCCACCTTTCAGCTCACGCGTAGCGACGACACCCCGGTGAATGCCGTCATCGGTGGTCGGCTGGCCGCGCCGATCAAGGAGACGATCTGCCGCGCGACCGTGCGTTTCCTCCGCCGCGAGGCCGGCCGGCCCGGCTCCTACTTCTGGCTCAAGGGCGGCCAACGGTCGCAGTCCGTCCGTGCGGAGGTCGCAGTGTCGTGAGCGCTCGCGACGAACACGCCGAACGGTTCACCGTGTTACGGCCGCTGCTGTTCACGATCGCCTATGAAATCCTCGGCTCGACAACAGAATCCGACGACGTGCTACAGGACAGCTACCTGCGCTGGGCCTCGGTCGACCTGTCGACCGTACGTGACACGAAGTCCTATCTGGCCCAGCTGGTCACCCGCCAAGCCCTGAATGCGTTACGGGCCGGGGCGCGGCGGCGCGAGGACTATGTCGGGCCCTGGCTGCCGGAACCGCTGTTGCTCGACGATCAGGACCCGTCAGCCGATGTGATTCTGGCCGAGTCCGTGTCGATGGCGATGCTGGTGTTGCTGGAAACGCTCGGTCCGGACGAGCGGGCGGTTTTCGTCCTGCGGGAAGTCTTCGGTTTTGACTACGCCGACATCGCCGACGCCGTCGACAAAGCGGTACCGGCTGTACGTCAGATCGCGCATCGGGCCCGCGAGCATGTGCAGGCCCGGCGGCCGCGCTTCGGTCCGGTCGATCCGGAGCAGAGCGAGAAGCTGACTGCGGAGTTTCTCGCCGCGGCGGCAGGCGGCGACATCTCCGCCGTGATGTCGATGCTGGCGCCCGACGTGGTGTGGACCGCCGACAGCGGGGGTAAGGCCAGCGCTGCTCGGCGGCCGGTGGTCGGGGCAGCGAAGGTGGCCGCGGTGGTGGTGGGCCTGATGCGTTTGGCTCGCAAAGTTTCCGATCTGCGGGTGGAGATCGTGATGTGCAATTCCGCACCGGCCATGCGGTTTTACCGCGCCGAGCAGCTCGAGGGCGTCTTCACCCTGGAAATCGTCGACGGCAAGATCACCAATGTCTATGCGATGCGCAACCCCGACAAGCTGGCGGCCGCGACCACCACACGCGCGATAAGCCGCGGCTGAGGGGCGGCAACCGGCTTCTGCGAAGCTGAGGCGGTGCGTATCGACCGGCTCGGCAACCTCGGAGCGCCCTCGCAGGTGTTGCGCGCCGTCGGCGACGCCGCCAGCCGGCTGTCGCTGCCGCCACCGGCCGCGCTCACCGGTGAGTGGTTCGGCGCGCGCGCGATCATCGCACCGAGCGTTGCGGTGCAGCCGGTTGACGCTCTCGACGCGTTCGCCGTTCGACCGGGCCGCGATGCGAGCGCAGTGGGCGGCGGCTGGATCGGCTACCTGTCCTACCCGGACGCCGCCGCCGACCGGCAGCCGAGCCGTATTCCCGAGGCCGCCGGGGGGTGGACCGATTGCGTGCTGCGCCGCGACCGCGGCGGCCGGTGGTGGTACGAAAGTCTTTCGGGTGCGCCGATGCCGCGCTGGGTGGCTGAGGCGCTGGCCGCGCCGGCGCCGGCGGGGGTGTGCCGCATCGACTGGCACGACGCCGACCGGGCGGCCCATCGCGCGGGGGTGCTGGCGTGCCTGGAAGCGATCGCCGCCGGCGAGGTATACCAGGCCTGCGTTTGCACGCAGTTCACCGGCACCGTCGTCGGATCGCCGCTCGACTTCTTCGTCGACGGTGTCGCCCGTACCGGGCCGGCCCGCGCGGCGTTTGTCGCCGGCGGGTGGGGCGCGGTGGCGTCGCTGTCACCGGAGCTGTTCTTGCGCCGCCGCGGCGAGGTCGTCACCTCCAGTCCGATCAAGGGCACGCTGCCGTTGCATGTCCACCCGTCGGCGCTGCGCGCATCGGCCAAAGACGTCGCCGAGAACATCATGATCGTCGACCTGGTGCGCAACGACCTGAGCCGAGTCGCCGTCACCGGCACGGTGGAAGTTCCCGAGCTGTTGCGTGTGCAGCAGGCTCCGGGTGTCTGGCATCTGGTGTCAACCGTGTCGGCGCGCGTGCCGGTCGGCGTGCCGACCGCCGCCCTGCTCGACGCCGCCTTCCCACCGGCCTCGGTCACCGGAACGCCCAAATTGCGTGCTCGTCAACTGATTTCAGGCTGGGAGCCGCAGCGGCGCGGGGTGTACTGCGGCGCAGTGGGTCTGGCGTCGCCGAGCGCCGGCTGCGAGCTCAACGTGGCGATCCGTACTGTCGAATTCGACGGCGCCGGAAACGCCGTGCTGGGATCCGGCGGCGGGATCACCGCCGACTCGAACCCCGATGCCGAGTGGGACGAGTGCCTGGCCAAGGCGGCGCCGATCGTCGGGCAGCTGTCGGCGCTGCCCGGTGCGGTTCGCTGACCGGTCACCGCAGCCGCGACCGCACCACTGCGTCGTAGAGTTCGCGGCGCGAATGAGCCTCGGGATGCGCTGCGACGACCTGCGCGCAGGCGTCCTTGACCCCGATCCCATTGGCGGTCAAAGCTTCCACTTCCGCCACCAGGGCGGGCAGATCAGCCACCGGGCTGGCACCGGCCAGCACGACGGTGATTTCACCCAGCACCCCGCCGGCTGCCCAGTTCGCCAACTCCGCCAGCGACCCGCGGACCACTTCCTCGTGGACTTTGGTCAATTCCCGGCACACCGCGCCACGACGCGCATCACCGAGCTGGTCGACGGCGTCGTGCAGGCAGGCCGGCAACCGGCGTGGCGATTCGAAGAACACACACGTGCGGCGTTCAGCTGCCAGCGACGCCAGCCAGGTTCGACGCGCCGCCCGCTTACGCGGAGCGAAACCCTCGAAACAGAACTTCGCCGAGGACAATCCGCTCACGACCAGTGCCGTGGTCACCGCCGACGGTCCCGGCAGGCAGCTGACCGGCAGGCCGGCGTCGACGCACGCGGTTACCAGCCGATGGCCCGGATCGCTGATCACCGGCATACCGGCGTCGCTGATCACCAGCACCGTCGCGCCGCCGGCGATCCGCTCCACCAGCGCGGGCACCCGCATGTCCTCGTTCTGCTCGAACAGGCTGACCACGTCCCCGCTGATCGACACGTCCAGCGCCTTGGCGAGGGTGCGAACCCTGCGGGTGTCCTCTGCGGCGACGACGTCGGCGCAGCGCAGCGCCGTGGTCAGCCGCGGTGACGCATCGGCCGGCTGACCCAGCGGGGTCGCGCCCAGCAACAGTCGGCCACCGGTCATGGCGCACAGCCTACGATCGTGGGAATGCGCGCCGACGACGATAGCCCTGTCGCCCTCCAGGAGCGCGCGATACCGGTCATCAGTCCCGGGCCGCTGCTGCCGGTGGCGGACTTCGGGCCGGTCGACCGCGGCTACGGCTGGGCCGTCACCGGTTTGGTCACCGCCCTCGCCGCGCTCACCCGGTTCTTCGACCTCGGTTCGCCGACCGATGCCGGCACCCCGATCTTCGACGAAAAGCACTACGCGCCGCAGGCCTGGCAAATGCTGCACAACCACGGCGTGGAAGACAATCCCGGCTACGGACTGGTGGTCCACCCGCCGGTCGGCAAGCAACTGATCGCGATCGGTGAGGCCATTTTCGGCTATGACGGGCTGGGCTGGCGATTCACCGGGGCGCTGCTGGGCGTCATCATGGTGGGGCTGGTCGTGCGGATCGTCCGGCGGATCAGCCGCTCGACACTGGTCGGCGCGATCGCCGGGATGCTGCTCATCGCCGACGGGGTCAGCTTCGTCTCCGCGCGCACCGCCCTGCTCGACGGCTTCCTCACCTTCTTCGTGGTGGCAGCCTTCGGCGCGCTCATCGTCGACCGTGATCAAGTTCGGGCTCGTATGCACCTCGCCCTGCTCGAGGGACGCAACGCCGAGACCCTGTGGGGACCCCGGCTAGGGGTGCGGTGGTGGCGGTTCGGTGCCGGTGTGCTGCTCGGTTTTGCTTGTTCCACAAAGTGGTCCGGGCTGTATTTCGTGGTCTTTTTCGGCCTGATGTCGTTGGCCTTCGACGTGGCGGCGCGTCGTGGCTACCGGGCGCCGAGGCCGTGGCTGGGGGTGTTGCGCCGTGACGCCGTCCCGGCCGTTTATGCGTTGCTGCTCATCCCGTTCGGGGTGTACCTGGCGTGTTACGCGCCATGGTTCGCCTCCGAGACCGCGATCGATCGGCACGAGGTCGGCCAGTCGATCGGCCCGAAGGGCGTTCTGCCACTTCCAGATGCCATCCGGTCACTGTGGTACTACACCGACAAGGCGTATGAGTTTCACGCCGGCCTGACGAATTCGGCCGGCAACCACCATCCGTGGGAATCGAAGCCGTGGACCTGGCCGATGTCGCTGCGTCCGGTGCTCTACGCCATCGACCAGCAGAACATTCCCGGGTGCGGTGACCAGTCGTGCGTCAAGGCGGTGATGCTCGTCGGCACACCCGCCCTGTGGTGGATTTCGGTGCCGGTCCTGCTTTATGCGTGTTGGCGGGCGTTCGTGCGTCGGGATTGGCGCTACGCCGCGGTTCTGGTCGGCTACTGCGCCGGCTGGCTGCCGTGGTTCGCCGACATCGACCGGCAGATGTACTTCTTCTACGCCGCGCCGATGGCGCCGTTCCTGGTGATGGCGATTGCGCTGATTCTCGGCGACGTCCTGTACCAGCCGTCCCGCAATCAGGAGCGACGCACGCTCGGACTGATCGCGGTGTGCTGCTATGTCGCATTGGTGCTCACCAATTTCGCATGGCTGTTTCCCGTGCTCACCGGTCAGCCCATTTCACAGCAGACGTGGAATATGGAGATCTGGCTGCCCAGCTGGCGATGACTCGTTGGGTCGTCGCCTTCAGGCATGCGGTCCGCGAAACAGAACTCAGGGCTGTAGTTTTTCAGTCCTTCCACAGCCCCTGGCTTCTAACTGAAGAAGTGGAGCTGCACAGGTGACCATGATCACGGCATGCATCTCATCGTTGGCAGCGAAGCCTGGTACGGCTGGCCTTCGCCCGACGCGGTACCGCCCCAGCGACGCGAAACAGAACACCGGGTTGTGATGTCGCATAAAAGCACAACCCTGGCCTCTGTCTCGCGCGCTATTACAGCGGGTCGCGGGCCACGGGGCACGACATGCAGCGCGGGCCGCCACGGCCGGTGCCCAGCTCAGAGGCCGCGATGGTGAGCACTTCGATACCGGCGTCCTGCAGACGCGCATTGGTGCGCGAGTTGCGCTCGTAGGCGACGACGACACCGGGCGCCAACGCCAACGTGTTGTTGCCGTCGTCCCACTGTTCGCGTTCGGCGATGACGGGGTCCAAGCCGGTGTCGATGACCCGCAGCTTGTCGATGCCCAGAGCGTTGGCGGCGGCCTCGACGAACGGCGCCGCGTCGCTGATCTGCACCCCGGCGCCCGTCCGCTCAATCGTGAAGGCCGACAACGTGTCGACGACATTCGCGTACATCACGACGGTGTCCGTGTCCACCATCGTGCACACCGTGTCGAGGTGCATCTGCGCGCGTTTCTGCTCGATCGGGACCGCCAGCACGGTGTGGGCCAGGTCGTCGTCGAAGAGGCTGCGCGCCAACGCTTCGGCTCCCGCCGGAGTGGTGCGCTCTCCGACCCCGACGGCGACGACACCGGACGCGAGCAACAGCACGTCACCTCCCTCGACGGGCGCGGTGCGTGATTCGTAAGCCCGCCGCACCCCGGTGAACCGAGGATGGTGGGCGTAGATGAGATCGGTCAACGACGCCTCCCGGGCCCGCGCCGGCAATGCCAGTGACGGGATGATCACCCGCCGCCCGATCCAGATCGACGAGTCACGGGCGAACACCAGATTGGGTAAGGGCTCGATGACGAAGTCGCCGCCGTGGTGCATGCGTCGCACCAGCGACACGTCCGTCCGGGTGTCGGCGGGCAATTCGGTAAACGTCATCCCGGCCGTCAGGACGTGGGCCAGCGCTGCCCCCTCGAGACCACGCAGATAAGCCGAAAGCTCCTGTGCCAACGGCAAACCCAGGCGCCGCTCGTCCACCGCCGCGGCGATGCCCTGCATCCTGGCCGCCCCGCTGCTCAGTGCTTCGGTGAGCAGGTCTGACAGCAGCAGCACCTCGACCCCACGGGCGCGCAGCAGTTCGGCGAACGCGTCGTGCTCTTCTTGGGCCCGGGCCACCCACGGCAACCCGTCGAACAGCAATTGGTCATTGTTGCGAGGTGTGAGCCGCCCGAGTTCGGCCCCCGGGCGGTGCAGGATGGCAACCCGCAGCGGCCCTACCTCCGAATCCGAACCGAGGTCGTTGCCATTCACATCTAGCACGGTAGTGCGCACGACCCCGTGGCTCACGGCGCGACGCTCCTTCGAACGGACGTGCGATAGACTGGCGGCTGTGGCTGTTGCGGTACAGGAGTCGCTGTTCGAGCACAGCGAGCGGCGCTGGCTTGGCCGGGGCGCGTGGATTGACCTGCGCTCGGGCTGGCTGTCCGGCGCCGACGAGCTGTTCGACGCGCTGATGTCGGCGGTCCCGTGGCGAGCCGAACGTCGTCACATGTACGACCGTGTCGTCGACGTACCCCGATTGGTGAGTTTCCACGACCTGAGCGTCGAAGAGCCACCACATCGCAAGCTCGCCGACTTGCGGCGACGACTCAACGACAGCTACGCCGGGGAGCTTGGTGAGCCGTTCACCACGGTGGGGCTGTGCCTGTACCGCGACGGCTCGGACAGCGTCGCCTGGCACGGCGACACGATCGGGCGCAGCCGCAGCGAAGACACGATGGTGGCGATCGTCAGCCTGGGCGCCACCCGCACCTTCGCCATGCGACCGCGCGGCGGCGGCCAGTCGTTGCGGCTGCCGCAAGGCCACGGCGATCTACTGGTGATGGGCGGATCCTGTCAGCGCACCTGGGAGCACGCGGTGCCCAAGACATCGACGCCTACCGGGCCGCGGGTCAGCATCCAGTTCCGGCCGCGCGACGTCCGCTAGCTGTTCAGCTTCTGATTGCGGCCACCGAGGTGGTCAACAGATCTTGTGCCCGTCGGGTATCGACGGCGACGACGGGCTTGTCTGGGTAGACCAGCGAGTTCGCGGTGACGATCACCTGGTAGTCACCGAAATGAGCGGAGTAGTCGTAAATTTCGCCGGTGCTGGGCTTACCGTCGACGACGGTCTGAACCACTCGGTGGACCCCGAGCGTGCGCGCGCCGGCAATCTGCGGTACTTCGACGAGCTCGACGGCGCCACGCACCTGATTTCCGGAAAATGCGACCTTTTGGCATCCCGGGCCCGGGTCGGTGAACGGCAACGGCTGCGAGGTCTGCACTGCGATGGTGATGAAGCGGTTGCCGTCGCCCTCGGCGGCGACCGCGGCCATGTTGCCCTGCACACCGGGTGATACCCCCTGCGCAGTGGCAAATTTCGCGCACTCTGCGGGTTCGAACCGCAATCCTTGCGGTAGCTTCTGCGCCGCCAGCAGCTTGGGATCGATGCCGGTCGGTGCGATGTCGGTGACTTTGAACTCAGGGCCGAAATTCGACTTTACGTCGGCAATCTTCGCGATGTCGGCCGACGAGGTCCTGGGACGCTGCGCAGCCGACGCACAAGCGGAAAGCCAGCAGGCGCAGAAGATCACGGCCGCGACCTTCGTCATCGTGGTCAATCTACCCAACGCTGACCGGTGAACCCCGTAACGCGGCCACCGTTTTGGCGAGCAACTCGGCGGCGAACTGCGGTGTCAGTGCCGGCTGCGGCGAACCCGGGTCGGTGATCAGCGTGGTGAATGCGTAGTAGTCACCGAGATAGGCGGTGAAGGTTTCGGCATGGGAGCTGATTTTCGTGCCCCCTTCAGCAGATGTCGTGGTTTCACTTGCCATTGCGACGGTTTGGCTGCCCTCGATGTGCGGCGAATCAATGAGCCGGACGTCGGCGCGGGTGCGTCCGCTCGTGATGGTCCACCGCGAGCAGTCGGCGAGAACGGCCGGGTCCAGGGGCCGAGGGGAATAACGGGCGACCACCGCGTAGATTATGCCGCCCGCACCTGAGCCCGAGACGCCCTGGGCGCTTTGACTGTCTCCGGCAACCGGGTCGGCGAGCGCGGCGCACTGCGCCGGTTCCGTGGTCTTATTCGCACCGACGCCCCAAAGCGCCGGTGGTGCCGCGATTTCGGCGACCGTGGTTACTTCGTATCCGCTCGGCAGTTCGCGGCGGACGCGTTTGATGTTGGCCGGGTCGATGGCCGCCCGTGGCAACGCGTGGGTGCTAGACGGTGCCGGTGGCGGCGACTGAGCGCAAGCCGTCAGTGCGGCCGCCAGCACTGCGATCGCGCGGCGCATGCGGACTTGATATCACGCGAGCCGGCGTTGCCGGCGCGTCGACACGGCAGGAAAACACCCCGTGTTGCACCGGCGTCAGCCGACGCCTTGAATGACTTGGCGCGCAACGCGTTTGATTTTGTTCGCCATGTCACGCCCGAATGGCAGATGACGCGCATCGGGCACGTTGATCACCGTAGTGACGACGCCGAGGTCGTCGCGCTGCCAGGACGCGCCGAAGCGGTCCATGATCGCCCGCATGGGCAGATTGTCGGACAGCATCCGCCCGGAAAACCGCTGGACGCCGCCCACCTGAGCGGCCACCGCAAGCGCGCCGATCAAGAAGCTGCCGATGCCGCGACCTTGGTAAGCGTCGGCGACGGTGAAGGCGATCTCGGCGAGGGTCGGGTCGTGCTCGGCGCGAACATAGCGAGCGTCCGCGATGGGATCGGCGCCGTCGGTGACCACCCAGACGAAGTGGTCGACATAGTCGACCTGGGACAAGTAAACCATCAGGGCGGGACTGGGCACCCGCGGCGTCATGAACCGCCGGTACAGGGTCTCGTGGGAGAAGAGCACGTGGCCGTGCACGGTGCGTTCGCTGTCGCCGGGCAGCACCGGACGAAGCGCGAGCTCGGTGCCGCCGCGAAGCCGAAATGGGATCGGGGTGACAAAAGCGGCCAGACGTTGACGCACCGTGCGGACCAGCCGCTCCATGATGCCGGGGATGTGCACCATGCGGGCGAACGCCTCACCATCGCCGATCCATCCGGTCAACGGCTCGGTGGTCGTGATGGTGGCCGTGCGTGGGATGTGACGCAGCAGGGCGATCTCGCCGACGATCATTCCCGGCAGCACGTGTTCGGTGATCACGACGTCGTCGTCGCCGACGTGTTTGACCTCGGCGGTACCGGACGAGACGAGCAGAAACGACACCGCCTGCTCGCCTTGCCGCATAAGCACCTGCCCGGCGGGAGCCTGCAACGGCAGCAGGCTCGCGGCCAACGGCATCAGGTCGGCCGCGGGGCAGCCGTGGAAGATGTCGAGCCTGGCGAGTTCGGCGGCACGCGATACGGTCAGCTCACTCACCGCGACATTCCAGACATCCTCCCCGCGCTGAGTTCGCGCTGCGACCGCGGTGCCCATAGCGACGCACTCGTCGCACACCACTGGTCGCGGTCAGAACTCAGGTTAGGACGTGCCCGGCGTGACCGGCAAGGACTGCCGTTACAGCGTCAATCCTTGCCGCGCGGGGGCGGCTGGACCTCGACACCCGACCCCCCGTGCTCTGGCCCTGCGCTCGGGTGCTCGGCGGGGACACGGTCGCGGAAGCGGCGCGCCTCACTCGATGAATCTTCTCCGACGCGCCGGTCCGGGCTGCGATAGGGCCCGGGCTTGGGCCGCGGCTTTCCGCCGGGAAATGCTAGCCGGAAGATGGTGCGGTGCACCGAGTACCACTGCTTGGAAAACCGCCCGGTGTTATACGGCAATTCGTAGCGCTCGCAGATGTCTTTGATCTTCGGTGCGATCTCCGAGTAGCGGCTGCTCGGCATATCCGGATACAAGTGATGTTCCACCTGGTAACTCAGATTGCCACTGATGAGGTGAAACAGCGGACTGCCGTCGATATTCGCTGCACCCGTCAGTTGTCGGACGTACCAACCGCCTCGTGTCTCGTCCTCCACTTCCTCTTGGCTGAACGTATAAGTCTGGTCGGGGAAATGACCGCAGAAGATAATGGCGTGTGACCAGATGTTGCGGATGAGGTTTGCCAGCGCATCCGCGGCCAGGGTACGTAGATAGGTACTTTCCATACCTGGCAGCACCCGGTCCAGGAAGGTCGCCGTGGTGCCCACCCGGCCCTTGCTCGAGATTCTACGAAGCCGCCGACCAACACGGGACTGCGCCGGCTGTTCGATCCGGCCGCGCAGCGCCAGCTGGGTAAGCGCGAAAGCCCCGGCGCTGATCACCGGCCAGCCGATGTAGTCCTTGATGATCTGCGAACGTGCCTTACCGGCGATGCCTTTCACGTCCTTGCGAATGTCCGAGAAGGATTTCTCGCCGTGCAGAACTTCGTGGATATCTAAGTCGTGCACGGCTACGCCCCACTCGAACAGCATCGTGAGGAGCAGGTTGTACAGCGGTTGACCCAGGTTGGCCGGCCGCCACTCCTGATTGGGGTCGATCCGCATGATCTCGTAGCCGAGGTCTTTGTCCTTGCCCCGGATGTTCGTATAGGTGTGATGAATGTAGTTGTGTGAGTGTTTCCAGCCCTTCGCGGTCGAGGCGGTGTCCCAGTCCCACACCGAAGAATGGATGTCGGGGTCGTTCATCCAATCCCATTGGCCGTGCATCACGTTGTGGCCGATCTCCATGTTCTCCAAGATCTTGGCCATCCCCAGACACGCAGTGCCGAGCACCCAAGCGGTCTTCGAGCGCGACGCCAGCAATAGCACGCGGCCCGCCACCACAATTTGGCGTTGCACCGAGATCACCGTCTTGATGTAGTGCCGGTCCCGTTCACCGAGATCAGCGAACACCTCGTCGTGAATCGCGTCGAGTTCTTTGGCGAGTTTTTCCAGGTCTTGTTCGCTCAGCCGGGCGAGCGGGCTTTCCACAGTTGTCACTGTGGCTCCTTTCGATCAAAGTTCGATTTCAACGTCACCCTCGGCGGCGTTGATGCAAATTCGTACGTCCTGTCCGGTGGGCTCACTGACTTCGCCCGATCGCAGATCGCGCAGCTTGCCGGACTTCAACGTCCCCACACAGGTGTGGCAAATCCCGATGCGACAGCCGTACGCCAGGTTCAGGCCGGCCTCTTCGCCGGCTTCCAAAATGGGTGTGCCGCCATCGCATTCGGTCGTCGTGTCGCTATCGAGGAAGGTCACTTCGCCGCCCTCACCTTCACCGGCGTCGCCGCCGATTTTCGGCTGAAACCGCTCGAAGTGCAGGCGGTCTGGATCTCCGTTGTTCTCCCAGTGCTCGATGAGCCCATCGAGCAGCTCGGTGGGCCCCGAACAGAACCCCTCACGTTCACGCCAGTCCGGAACCAGCTCGTCCAGGTCACCCGGCGACATCCGGCCCTGCTCCGAGGTGAGCCGAAGATCCAGCCGCAGCGCCTCGTGACGCCTATCGAGGTCTTCCAACATGGGCAGGAACATCACTTCGTCGCGAGTGCGGGCAGAGTGAATGACCACCACGTCGCCCAGCGCATTGCCGCGGTCGAGACTGCGCAGCATGCTGACAATGGGCGTGATGCCACTACCCGCGCTGATGAATAACATCTTCGAGGGCAACGGCTCGGGCAGTGTGAAGACGCCCTCTATCTCGCCGAGCCGCACCACGTCTCCTGGCTGGATCCGCTGGACCAGATAGGGCGACACCACACCGTCGGGCACCCTTTTGGGCGTGACGCTGATCAGACCGTCTTCGGGGTGCGGATCGGAGGTCAGCGAATACGCCCGCCAGTGGTAACGGCCGTCAATGATCACGCCGAGCCGCACGTACTGACCCGGCTTGTGACCCCGCCACTCGTAACCCGGTCGAATAAGCACGCTCGCCGCTTCCGAACCCTGCGGCTCGAGACGCTCGACTTTTCCGCGCAGCTCCTTCGTCGTCCAGAGCGGGTTGATCATTTCCAGATAGTCGTCTGGGCGCAGCGGACTGAACAATCGCCGCACTGCTTTCAAGAACAGCCGACGACCGCGTGGCACTTGGGGCTCGGCGCCGCGTTCCGCCATGGCAATATAGTACACACCCGTACACCGAATCCAAATTTGGCTGCTGAATAGACTGCTGCACAATATATTTGGACATCCAAGTAATTATCAGTAATTACGCAGGTGTTCACTATTTCGCCGCCGATCCATCGGTCTGCTCCCCCGGCTGAGTGCTCGCGAGCCCCGCACGCCACACTCCAGGGATGGAGATCCAAGATTCGCTTGAGCAGACCCGCGACATGCTTACCACGACCGCTTCGGTGCGTCATGGGTTTCTCGACGTGTTGGGTGAATCGACGAGCGCGCCCGTCCCGACCCTTGCCCAGCGGGCGATGAACAGTGCCGTGGTCGCGACCATCTACGAACGGTTGTGGCGTCCGGTGTCGTTCTACGTAGCAAGCGGCGTCACCACCGCGGCAGAGCAGCATCGCGCGGCCGAGGTCCTGCGCCTGAAAGGGCAACAGAGGCTGCTCGATGTGGCCTGCGGCCCCGGCAACTTCACCGGCAAGCTGGCCACCCACCTGGCACCTGGCGGCTTAGCCGTCGGATTGGACATTTCCGAACCGATGCTGGCCCGAGCCGTGCGCGACAATCCGGGCCGCGGTGTCTGTTATGTCCGCGGCGACGCGCTGCACCTGCCGTTCGCCAACGAGACGTTCGACGCGGTCTGTTGCTTCGGAGCGCTTTATCTGGTGCCCGAACCGTTTCAGGTCGCGCACGAGATGGTGCGGGTGCTCAAACCGGGCGGCCGGATCGCGGTCCTCACCAGCTGCGCCCCAGCGGAGCCGCCGATGCGGCACGCGATGGCGATCGGAGCCAGTTTCATCGGACTCCGGATGTTCGAGCGCAGCGCCTTCGTCGACCTGTTCTCCTCGGCCGGTCTGGCGGAGATCGAACAGACCACTCAGCGAGCTCTGCAATTCGTGGCCGCCGGCAAGCCGGGGTAGCTCGACGAGCAGGTGGCGTAGCTCAACCGCCGTTGCGCACACCTTCCTCAATCTTTTTGGCCAGGTCGGCATCGATGTTGCGCCAGTACTCGAACACCCGTGATAGCACCGGCTCTTTGACGCCCTCCGACACGTGGCCGATGACGTTGTGCGCCAGGCGCTCCCGCGCGGCATCGTCGAGTACCTCACGCACCAGCGTGCCGGCCTGACCCCAGTCGTCGTCTTCGGAGCGCAGCGTGTAGGCCTGCCGGACCATGTCGCCGTCGGCATACCAGTGCACTTCGGCCGCACGTGCCGGATCGGCCTGCGGTCCGCCGTAAGAGTTCGGTGCGTACACCGGGTCCGTGGCGTTGCGGATCCGCATCGCTCCGTCTTTAGAGTAGGAGTGCACCTCCACCTGCGGTGAGTTCACCGGAATCTGCTTGTAGTTGACGCCGAGGCGGGCGCGGTGCGCGTCGGAGTAGGAGAACCCACGGGCGAGCAGCATCTTGTCGGGCGACAGGCCGGTGCCCGGCACGATGTTGTTGGGCTCGAACGCGGCCTGCTCGATCTGGGTGTGGTAGTCCTCGACGTTGCGGTTGAGGACCAGCTTGCCGACCTCGTGCAGCGGATAGTCGGAGTGCGGCCATACTTTGGTCAAATCGAACGGGTTGAACCGATATGTTTTGGCGTCCTCGAACGGCATGAGCTGGACGTGGAGTGTCCAGCCCGGGAAGTCGCCGCCTTCGATGGCGTTGAACAGGTCCCGCTGGTGATAGTCGCCGTCCTCCCCGGCAATCCGGTCCGCATCCTCCTGCGTCAGGTAGTCGATGCCCTGATCGGTCTTGAAGTGGTACTTCACCCAGAACATCTCGCCGTTGGCGTTGATCCAGCTATAGGTGTGGCTGGAGTAGCCGTTCATGTGCCGCCACGACTTCGGAATGCCACGGTCCCCCATCAGCCAGGTCACCTGGTGCGCCGATTCCGGTGAGAGCGTCCAGAAGTCCCACTGCATGTTGTTGTCGCGCAGGTTGTTGTCCAGGCGACGCTTCTGGCTGCGGATGAAGTGTTGGAACTTCAGCGGATCACGGATGAAGAAAACCGGCGTGTTGTTGCCGACCATGTCGAAGTTGCCCTCGGAGGTATAGAACTTCAGGGCGAAGCCACGCGGGTCCCGCCACGTGTCGGGGCTGCCGCGCTCACCGGCGACCGTGGAGAACCTGATTAAGGTGTCGGTCTTGGTACCCGGCTGAAACACCGCCGCCCGGGTGTATCGGCTGACGTCCTGGGTCACCTCGAAGTGGCCGAAGGCGCCGCCGCCCTTGGCGTGCGGCTGGCGCTCGGGGATGCGTTCCCGGTTGAAGTTGGCCATCTGCTCGATGAGGTAGTGATCGTGCAGCAGGATCGGGCCGTCGGGACCCACAGTCAGCGACTGGTCGTCGCTGGGTGCCGGGACGCCGCCGTCGGTCGTCGTCGGCTTCACCTGATTGCTTGTCATCGGACTCCCTCGTCGTCACGGGACGCTCGGCTGCGCTTGAGTGACGACACTACTCAGGGGTGCGGCTCGCCTCACACCCCACTTGCGCGCGATCGAAACCCGATGCCAGGCGTCCAGTGCCGAAACACGCTTAGAGTCGTAAGCCGTGGTGTGGCGTTCAATAGTGCTCTTCGTGTTGGCCGCGGTCGCCGAGATCGGCGGCGCCTGGCTGGTGTGGCAGGCAGTGCGAGAGCACCGCGGCTGGCTGTGGGCCGCGGTGGGTGTGATCGGCTTGGGCGTGTACGGCTTCGTGGCCACGCTGCAGCCGGACGTGCACTTCGGCCGAATCCTCGCCGCGTACGGCGGCGTGTTCGTCGCAGGCTCACTCATTTGGGGTATGGCCTTCGACGGGTTCCGTCCCGACCGTTGGGATCTGATCGGCGCAGCGGTCTGTCTCGCCGGTGTGGCGACGATCATGTACGCCCCGCGAGGAGCATGAATTGCGGCGCGAAGCGCTTGACAGCGGTGCCGCGTCGGGGTTCATTGAACCGCTATGACGAAGAGTCGTACGACCGCCCTAACGGATGTCGTACTCGGGCTTTGGCACGCTCTGTCGCGGCGAGATTGGGCGGCGGTCGAGAAGTTCCTCGCCGAAGACTGCCTCTATGTCGATATGCCGGTTCCGGCGTTATCGGCGCGCGGCCCGGACAACATTGTCAAGCGCCTCAAGGTGGGTCTTGCACCGCTGGCTGATTACCGAAACCATGACGGGGTGTTGGTGAGCAACGGCTCCGACGTCCTCTACGAGCACTCGGAGACGTGGACCTTCAGCAGCGGCGAGCAGGGAGTCTTGAGGTTCGTCACGGTGCATAAGGTAGTCGACGGCAAAGTCACTGTCTGGAAAGACTATTGGGACATGAATAGCCTCATCACCTTCGCTCCTCCGCATTACTTCGAGACTCTTGCGACCGGGGATAACAGCTGGGTGTTCGATGCGACAGCTTTACTCTGACACGTCTTTCGGTGAGCTGAGCGATTAGTACCAGCACTCAGCGGTCGCCGCAGCGGTGACCGTTATGCCGGCGCCGCCGTCATGTCCATCTCTATCCAGCCCTGGCACGGACCGCTCGAGATGTCGGTGTGCATGAGGCCGGCAAGCGTTCCGTCGGCTTGGGGGGTATAGCGAACATTGGAGTGAGCCGGACTCCACTGAATCGTGGTGTCGGGCATCATGCAGTCCCACTGGAAATCGCTGACTTGCGCCCAGGAGGACCCGTCCCACGTGAACTGAACCGGTTGCGGCACCGTCGGATTGCTCGGCGGCGGACCGCTAACGATGGTGGCGACGCATTTCCCGCTCGTGCAGCTTGATTGGAATCCATACGTATCGGTGTGCTGAGACTCAGGATCGCCCACCGCCAGGCTGGTCCCAGACTTAGGGCCAACCATGAAAGTGATGGCGTATTGGCCGTTCCACGACGGGTTGTCCGCGGATGCAGTCGGGGTCAACAGAGCGACCAGCACCGGCGCGGCGAATAAACCGGTCAGACTCCTCAAGTGGTCAAGAAACATGAATATCTCCTCCTCGCCCAGAACGGGTTGCGAATCAGCATGCACCGCAGGAAACCCCGACGCCAGGGGTGTCAGAACCGGCTATCGGCGGCACCGGCCTAGGCCGGGACGGGTTGAAATGACCCGTCCTATTGCAAAGCAGAACTTTTCGGGGCCGTCGCCGATAGTGCTAAAGAACGCGATTGAGCGATGGCACGAGATACGGTCGTGCGATGAACATGAAGAACATCCTGAGGAATCTGGCGGCGGCGCTGATCCTCGCTGGCGCGCTGGTCGCCGTGCCCGTAGGAGTGCCCGCAACAGCACACGCCTGCGTCGACGTTTATGGTCGGCACGTTGCGGCGGGTGGATGTCCCGGTGACGATGCCGCTGCAGCCGCGGCGGCCTCGGCAGCGGACACGAACGTCGACTACAGCTCGCCCCCCTGCATCGCACCCGACGGGGCGAAGTACTGGACGCCGGATGGCGATCCCTGCTGAGTTTGCCCTGACCTGCAAAAATCGGTGGAGCTAAGGGGATTCGAACCCCTGACCTACTCGATGCGAACGAGACTATCTGGGCGTTTACTACCGCAAGCTGTGTTGACCGTGCGATAAACCGCAGGTCAGAACGGTTGGCTCTGTTGGTCATCGGAAGCTGTCGGAAATGCTGCTGCGTACCCACTGCGTACCCGCTGCATACCACCCGCTAGGCCAGCAAACTATCTCCGTCCACACGGCACCGACCTAACTGCCAGCCTTGGGCAGAAGACCGGCTGACCAACAGAGGTGACGTCCGCTGACTCCCCCGCCACCGCGAGGGCAGCAAGATCGCAGGTCTTGAGAATCGAGTGCTGACCGGACGTTCGGACTGATTCAATCCCAGTACCGCGCACCACAGTTTGTGCAGGTTATAGCAGGTAGTTAGGCCACCCAAACACGGTCTTGTGAACTGAACGTGAACTGACAGTCGGCGCGCTAGCAACACCACAGAGAGGTAGCTAGCCATGACCACCATCCGCGCATCGCTGTCCCATCCGGATTCGAGGAGGCCCGGTCAGCCAGGCGCTCAACCGGCGGCCCATTTTAGGTGGGTACTTTGGCGGCGATCTGATGGGCGATGTTGACCGCGGCGCCGGACTGCATGTACGGGCCGCACGCCTCGATGTCGATGGCGACAGTGTTGGCCACGGTCAGCGCCCGCTGACAGACAAAACCATTAATTCTGGTTGGGGGGACACTTGGGTTCGGGTGGCGCTCAGGGTGCCATTGGTGTTAGAGACCGGCCCCACGGCCCGCACCCCATCGGGTGTGCCGGCCCAGCTGATGGTGAACTGCCGGTTGGAGCAGGCCGGCCACTGTTGCGCCGAGGCGGTGAAGAACGCATCCGCATCATGCGCGGAGGAAAACAACACCACACCCTGATCGACCTGATGAATCCAGGCGTCGCTGGAGGGGTCGCCGGGGTCGCGGACCAACTGTTCGCGAAAGGCGGTCCACCCGCTGCCGGCATAGACCGGGGCTAACAACGGGCCGTCCAGGGGTCGGCAAGCCTTGTCCGCCACGTGGGCGCTGTCGTCATCCATCACGCCCGGCGGGTTGCGCAGCGGGGTGAACGTCATCCCGGTGGCGCCCATCGCGGTGTCGAGTTGGTCGGGGCTGAGCAGCAGCCCCTCCAGCGCGGCCTCCGCGACCGGAGGCGTGGTGGTCGGGGTGGTGGTGGTCGGTGCGGTGGTGGAGGGCTGGCGCAGGAGATAGCCGGTGGCGGCCAGGACCACGACGGTCGCGGCGACCAGGCCCACCTGCACCTGACGGCGGTGGCGGCGCCACCACTGCATCATCGGGGGCCGATGGTCAGCGGATGGTTGCGGGGTCGGCGGTGTCGTGACAAGCGGGGCAGGGTCGCTGGCCGCGGAGCCCTGATCCGCGTCCTGAGGCGACCGACCGGCGACCGCCACCAAGGCCGAGCAGGCATCGGCCAACTTCTCCAGGTGCGCCTCAAAGGGTGGAGTGACCGCATCCAGCCAGTGCGGTGTACCGAGGTAGTACTCAAGCGCCGCTTCCGGCAACACCTCCTCAATCCGGAGCGGAAGGAGCACCTTCCCGGAATTCGCAGCCTGTGCGACTTCCCGTTGGACTTGCGGCGACTGGTTGGCGTTGCGACTGAAGACGAGCAGCACTATCCGGGCATTCCGGATCGCCTCGACGATGGAAGCTGCCCAATCCCGTCCCGGGTTGATATCCCGAGGTGCGATCCAGCAGCGGATTCCCCTCGCCTCGAGCGCGGCGCAGGCGGCATCGGCGGCGGGTTTGTCGCTGTGCGAATGGCTGATCATCACGTCATGCGCCATTGTCAGCACCGCTTTCACGTCGTGGCGCCAATGATCGCCGCAGAAGTGTCCGCGGGCCCAAGCCTGCGCCGTCCTTACCGGCCCATCTGGCTGCACCGGTTAGTTATCCTATGCGGCCGGGCCAGCCAGTACCCGACAATCGGACACCTGCTGCTGCGGGCGCATTGCACGGCACCGAACGGACCGGCACGCTGACCGGCTATTGCGCGACCTCGAAACCATCGACTCCGAACTAGGGCTCCTGGCCGCTGTGCGCCGTTCGATCCGTGAGCATGGTGGCGAGCCGTCGAGTCGCCAGTTCGACGAATTGCTCGATGAGCGCCTAACGCGCTTCGGCCGGGCCCGGCATCCAACGCGGCACCCGGCCTCACGATCACCGACCCTGCGGCCGCCACGGTGAAAAACAATCCCACGATGACGCCCAGCCAAGCCAACGCTCACGTCAACGCGGCGTCGCCGCCTACTGTCCCCCAGTACGGCGGCTGGGACGATCCAGCCGAGTGATTTGGGCCGGGGCTGAATGTGGGAAGGGGCCCGGCCAGGTCGGCCTGTGTTCGCCGGTCGGTATCCGAGGTCCGTTTCGCCAGCCGGGCCTATCGGCGGCACCCGTAACCTGCGGGCCGTGCATACGTTGCTCGGCCGCGCATCGATCGCGACCACTGAGAGGTACACGGCGGTCGACGATTCCGAGATCCGCGCAGCAATGCTGTCGGCGCTGTCTAAGGCGCCGCGGCAGCTCGTGGACTCGGCGAGAGGGAGTGACCCTAGAACAGCGCGGCGAGGTCGGTGAGGAAGGTCGAGAGCGCAGAGTCGAGACCGTCGATCGCCGGCAGGATGTCGACTAGGTAGTTGCCGCCTTGAGCGCCCGTGGAACTGAGGCCGTCGCCGAAGACGGCGCCAAGGTCGAAACTCCCGGGGAAGCCGGCGAGGGCGGAGTCGTGGTCACCAAAAGTCGAGGCGAGGTCAAAGTTGCCGTCTCCGGCTTCGGCGGTGCTGCCTAGGGTGCCGAACGGGTCGAAAACCAGGGCGCCGTCGTTTTGGCCGGCGAGAGCAAACACACCGGCCTCGGCATCCGCGTGGGGACCGATAGCAGAAGCCCAATCGCCATTACTCAGAATGCTCTGGAAGCCGCCGACGGCGGCCACGCTACTGGCGCCTTCGGCAAAGGCGCTGTCGAAGTTTCCTTGCCCGGCTGAGGCGAAGCTGCCGGTTCCCTCGGCGACGGCGACGTCGAACTGGCCGGGCGCCAAGGTCTGGCCGAAGGCATCCCCGGCGCCGGCGTTGGCTTCGCTGCCGTCGCCGATGGCGATCGCGAGGTCCCCCATCCCCGAGGCGGCGCTTGCGGTGCCTTGCTGGAACAGCGTCACCCCGTCGAATGAGATCGCGATGTCGTTGAGATCGAACGCAAACGGGTCGACAGCCGTTTCGGCCGAGGCGATCCCCGACGTAGAAGCAATCGCCGCGCCAATGCCCAACCCCGCTGCCAAGATACCGATCCGCCCGATAGCGCGCGCTTTCACCATGATTGTTCCTCCCGCCCACACCCCGAAGGGCTGAGAATCAGATAGGTTACGGCTGTTAAAATCCCTAGAGCGCCTTGCCGTCAGTATTGGGTTTCGACGGCCGAGTCGTCAAGAGGCCGCCGACCTGGTCGCCATCGAGGTCTATCAGCACGCCGACCAGGCCGACAACGCGTCACCCTGGCCATGGCTGAGCGGCGGGTCGCCGAGCTACTGGCCCACCCGCCGGATTGCCGGCGCCGACTGCGAGGCTGCCGCGAAAGTGCGTGCCGGGCACGTGTATCAGATCGCCGCAGCCTGGCAGCGGTCAACGGCCGCTATGCGACACGCGCCTGGCGGTAGCGTCGAAACGGTTGTTCGGCCGAGCGGTCAATACGTCGAGCAGCCTGAAATCGGAGCGTGAGCGCCGCAACTGGTCGCAAGCAGAGTTCGCGAAAATGTTGTCAGACAGGGCAATACCGATGCATTGGACGACGGTCGCGAAGATCGAGAAGGGCGATCGTTCTGTCAGGATCGACGAAGCGGCCGGCATCGCCGACCTCTTCGACGTGTCACTCGATGCACTGATGGGCCGAAACGTTGGATCTGAACGCGACCTGCTCTACACGGCCCAACGCGCATTGCAAACTTCCCACCTAACGCCGGGCCAGATCTCGTTGCTCGAGGGTGAGCTGCGCGAGCGAGTGACCGAGATGGATGCATTCGAGTTCGATGAGCGCGCGGCCATCGCGGCCGATTACAACCGGGCCGCGAAGTCCTTGGCGCGAGCGCGCGACGCCCTGCTGAACACTTTGTCACCGCTGCGCGACGCCGTTGTGGCGGCCACCGCTTCTCAGATTATTAGGGACCAGATTGCAGAAATGGGTGAAGCGTGATGATGAAGCGCAACCGCCGGGCCGGCGTCGATGACCTTTGGACCAAGACTGTCCACGAACCTGATGGAAACAGCCGGACTGTGCCGAGCGCCCTGGATGGCCGCGGGATGCGCTGGCGTGCAAGGTATGTCGACGATCAGAGCCGGGAGCACACGAAGGCGTTTATCCGCAAGGCTGACGCGCAGGGCTGGCTCGACAACGAGATCACGCCGAGTCTGGCGACCGGAACATATGTGGCACCGCAAGCCGGCAAGCTCACAGTGGCCGCCGTCTATGCGTCATGGTCAGCGTCGCAGGGCCATATTTCGGCCAAGACAGCCGCGACGCGCCGGAGCGCATGGGCTAGCCGGGTCAAGCCGCAGTGGGGTGACGTGGCGGTAGTTGATGTGAAGACGTCGGCGGTCCGCGCCTGGGTCGCAAAGATGGTCGCCGACGAGGTGGGTGCGCCGACGATCGAGAATGCGTTCGGGCTGCTGCGCCAGGTGCTCGGCGCGGCGGTTGAGGATCGGCGTATACCTCGGAACCCGTGTGAGGGCGTGCGGATGCCGAAACGCAAGCATGCCGATCGCGGTTACCTGAGCCACGCCAGGGTGTCCGCGCTGGCGGCCGCTGTCGAGCGTCAGCCCGAGGTGGTCCGGCTCTTGGCCTACACCGGTTTGCGGTGGGGCGAGATGGCAGCCCTTAGGGTTCAGGACTTCGACATGCTGCGCCGGCGGGCGAACGTCTCGCGATCGGTCACCGAGTCGGGTGGCCTGGTGTGGTCGACCCCGAAAACGTGGGAGCGCCGCTCGGTCCCGTTCCCGGCAGCGCTGGCCGATGAGCTGGCCTCGCTGATGGTGGGCAAGGGCCGCGACGAGCTGGTGTTCACCGACATGCGCGGCGGGGTGCTGCGCAATTCAAATTGGCGGGCACGGGTGTTTGAGCCGGCGGTAGCCAAGTGCCAGAAGGCCGACGACACCTTCCCGTCGATCACACCCCACGACCTACGCCACACCGCGGCGTCACTGGCGATCAGCGCCGGCGCCAACGTCAAGGCGGTGCAACGCATGCTCGGGCACGCGAAAGCGTCGATGACGTTGGACGTGTACGCCGATCTGTTCGACGAGGACCTGGACAGCGTTGCCGGAAACTTGGACGCGGCGATCCGATCTGCTGCGTACCCACTGCGTACCCGGCAGCCCAAGGATCAGGGCTAGCTAACCGAACAGACCTTATCTACATGGCATTTTCTCTGGTGGAGCTAAGGGGATTCGAACCCCTGACCTACTCGATGCGAACGAGTCGCGCTACCAACTGCGCCATAGCCCCTGATCGCTAGCAGGCTACCAGTCGCGCCGCCAACCGAACGTTATTGGCCGGCAGCCCGAGGCAGGTCGTAGCCGTGGGCGAGCGGCGCACCGTCGAGATGCTCGAAGACGGGGTCTTCGTCGTCGATCTCCAACACCACCGACCCGGGCCGCCGCAGCCGCGAGGGGACGACATCGAGTTCTTGGTCGTAGGTGTTCTCCACACCGAACCGCGAACGCGCCATGCGCTGCTGTCGCCGACGACGCAGCCGCTGCTCGATGCGCGTTTGCCGGCGCAGATAGGCCAGGTAGAACAAGTTCACACCGGCCACGCCACCGCAGAGCCACCACAGCGCCGGCGCCACCAAGTGGGCGAGGGCGGCCGAGACCGCCAGGCTGAGCACCATCGTCGTCACCGCGCGCCTACGGAACCGGAATTTGCGGGCGCTGACGGCCGCGGCGGCGGCGGTTTCCGAGTCGTATCGCCGACGCCGCGGTGCCACCGGCGTCACAGTCGTCTGCGGCTCGTCTTCGGCTTCCAGACCCGAGGTGTCCTCGACATACTCATACGAGTCAGTGTCTGGCTCCGCCGGTTCGCCGTCGACGACTCCGCGATCGACGGTGTCTCCCGCCGCTACCGACTCGACCTGCTCGACGACCGACTCCACCTGGTCGACAACCACTGCCAGCATCTGATCCGTTACTTCGGTGCTGCCAACCGGAATGGTCATGGGTTCGTCATCATGGCCGGACTGTTCGGTGAGCTCCACCTTCGCCGCGACAGCGACCGTCACCACCGCCGACCCCGCCCGCGCAACATCGTCTTCGTCGTCGTCGAGGTCGTCGTCGGGATAAGTGTCATGTGAATCCAAAGGTTGCCAGTCCGGGTCACTGCGGTGCCCGGCAGCGGGCCCGAAACGTCGGCGCAGTCGAAGCCCTGCGGCACTGTTGAGCACGCGCGTCGACAACGCCACATCACTGGTGCGACGCACCGCATCGCGCTTACTGATCAGCATCGGCACCAGCACGAACAGCCAGAGCACCACGAGCGAAATCCAGAGCAGCGATTGCGGAACGCTTGGCATGGTCAATGCTCCTTTCCCAGCCTGCCCGGGTGGGCCAGCGCGGTGATCGAAACCCGCTGAAGAGCAATTACACACCTGTAATTCCGGCTCAGAGCATCACAAGTCACTCGTGTCACATAAGAAACTGGACAGAGTTGCGACGAGTCAGCCCCAGCTGGCGTGCCCGCTTCGCACCAGAGCCGACGTCACCGACCCGTACACCTCTTCGATGGTGAGGGCCACCAGCAAGTGATCTCGCCACGCTCCGTTGACTTCCAGGTAGCGCCGCAGCATTCCCTCCTCGCGAAAACCCACCTTGGCCAGAACCGCTCGGCTGGCGGCATTCTCCGGACGCACGGTGGCCTCGACCCTGTGTAGCGTGACCGGACCGAAGCAGTGATCCAAGCCCAACGCCAACGCACCGGTGGCCACCCCGCCGCCGGTCGCCGAGCTGGTCACCCAATAGCCGATCCACGCCGATCGCAACGCTCCATGAGTCACGTTGCCGATGGTCAATTGACCACAGAACTGCCCGTCGAGTTCGATGGCGAACGGCAGCATGCGCCCCTTGCGGGCCTCTGCACGCAGGCTCGAACACATCACCGGCCACGACGAAACCGTATGCCGGACCGCCCAATCCGTCCCGGCGGTCGGCTCCCAGGGTTCTAGATGCCGACGGTCGGCCAAGCGGATCCGGCTCCACTGCGCAGCGTCGCGCATGCGCACCGGCCGCAATCGGATCACCCCCGCCGAAACCCGCAGCGGTCCGACGGCCAGCGGCCACCCGGGATGTTGAGAAGTGGACCGCCAGACGTTCACGCGTGTGCCGCCGAGCTGCTCAGCCGCGCTGAGCCAGGAACGCGACGTCGACGATCTCGCCGGTGCGGATCTGCTCGGCGTCGCTGGGAATAACGACCAGGCAGTTGGCCTCGGCCAGCGTCGCCAGTAAGTGCGAGGAGGCACCCGGACCTCCGCCCAACGCCTGTACCAGGTATTCGCCGGTGTCCTGGTCGCGCATCAACTGGCCCCGCAGATAACCTTTGCGGCCCGCCACCGAAGTGATCGGCGACAAGGTGCGTGCCGGCACCATCCGGCGCATCGGCTGGCGTTTGCCTAAAGACAACCGGATCAGCGGCCGGACCATCACCTCGAAAACCACCAGCGCACTCACCGGATTGGCCGGCAGCAGAAAAGTCGGCACACCCTCGCGGCCCAACTGACCGAAGCCCTGCACCGATCCCGGATGCATGGCGATGCGGGCGACCTCGATCTCGCCGAGCTGCGCCAGCGCCGAGCGCACCGCCTCCGCCGCGGCGCCGCCGACCGCGCCGGCGATCACCACCGCTTCGGCCCGATTGACCTGCCCTTCGACCACGTCGCGCAGCTTCTCCGGGTCACTGCTGACGATGCCGATGCGGTTCACCTCAGCGCCCGCGTCGCGGGCAGCGGCGGCCAAGGCGTAGGAGTTGACGTCATACACCTGCCCGTTGCCCGGAGTCCGCGAGATGTCGACCAACTCACCACCCACCGCGAGCACCGAGACCCGCGGGCGCGGGTGCACCAACACCCGTTCGCGGCCCACCGCGGCCAACAGCCCCACCTGCGCTGCGCCGATGATCGTGCCGGCGCGCACCGCCACGTCACCGGGCTGAACGTCGTCGCCGGTGCGTCGCACATAGGCGCCCGACGGCACGCCGCGCAGCACTCGTACCCGGGATTCGCCCCCGTCGGTCCAGCGCAGCGGCAGCACGGCGTCGGCCAATGTCGGCAGCGGCGCTCCGGTCTGGACCCGCGCGGCCTGCCGCGGCTGTAACCGGCTCGGGGTGCGCGCACCGGCCGCGATGGTGGCCATCACCGGCAGGCTCACGGCCCCGCGACCGGTAGTCGCCTCGTCGCCGGCGTGCTCGTCACCGCCGTGCTCGTCGCTGTAGACATCACCGGCACCGAGCACGTCGACGCTGCGCACCGCGTAACCGTCGATCGCGGCCTGATCGAACCCGGGCAGCGGGCGCTCCGTCACCACCTCTTCGGCGCACATCAACCCCTGCGCCTCGGCGATCGCGACGCGTACCGGCCGGGCGGCCACCGCGGACGCCGATATCCGGGCCTGCTGTTCCTCAACCGAACGCACAGCACGCCTTTCTGCCGACAAGGGCAACACCGCCGGCATCGTCGCCTGACCAGATCCGACGCGTCGCTATTCTTCGGCCAGGCCCAGCCGCGCAATCAACCAACGCCGCAAGTCCGGGCCGTAGTCGTCACGATCAAGCGCAAAGTCAACCGCAGCCTTGAGGTAGCCGCCGGGATTTCCCAAGTCGTGTCGAGCCCCACGATGCACGACGACATGCACCGGGTGACCCTCGTCGATCAGCAACGCAACCGCATCGGTGAGTTGCATCTCTCCACCGGCGCCTCGCTCGATCCGACGCAGGGCGTCGAAGACGGCGCGGTCGAGTAGGTAGCGGCCGGCCGCGGCATACATCGACGGAGCGTCGTCGGCCCTGGGCTTCTCCACCATGCCGTTGACTTTGAGCACATCCGGATTGCCGACCCCGGGCACCGGCTCGACGTCGAAGACCCCGTAGGCGCTGATCTCCTCCGGCGTGACCTCGAACGCGCACAGCACCGTGCCGCCCAGCTGGGCACGGACTTTCGCCATCGTCTCCAACACACCGGTGGGCAGCACCAAGTCGTCGGGAAGCAGCACCGAGACGGCATCTTCGTCGTCGGACAGCGCCTGCTCCACACAGCTGATGGCGTGGCCTAGCCCCAGCGGCTGGGCTTGCACGACGGACTCGACCTTGATCAACTCCGGGGCGCGGCGCACCTTCGCCAGCATGGCCTTCTTGCCGCGGGCTTCCAGCGTGCCCTCGAGCACCAGATCTTCGACGAAATGCGCGACGACGCCGTCCTTGCCCTCGGAAGTGATGATCACCAACCGCTCGGCGCCGGCCTCGGCGGCCTCGGCGGCGACCAGTTCGATGCCCGGCGTGTCGACCACGGGCAACAGCTCCTTGGGAACCGTTTTGGTCGCGGGCAGAAAACGCGTGCCCAGACCGGCCGCGGGAACGACCGCAGTGCGCGGAATCGAGACGAATGGGCGTGACATCGTTCACACGATAACCGCCGGACGCCGGGAAGTCGGTGTGGCGGTGCCGAAGTTGCTGCTGTCATCGTGGACCAATGGGCGCCGAAGACAAAGCGGCCTTGCGCCGGCGGTTCCTCGCGGGCCGGCGAGCCGTCGCCGACCAGACGCATACCGCGGAGTCGCGGGCGCTGACCGTGCACCTCGAGTCGGTGGTCAATTCGGGCAACACTGTCTGCGCCTACGTGCCGGTCGGTGCCGAACCCGGAAGCATCGAGCTGCTCGACGCGGCGCTGTCCCGGTTCGAACGGGTGCTGCTGCCGGTCGCCCGGACCACCGACGGCGGTACGGCGCTGCCGCTGCAGTGGGGTGAATACCGGCCCGGCCGGCTGGTCGCCGGGCGGTTCGGGCTGCTCGAACCGCCCGCGCCGTGGTTGCCGGCATCCACGCTCGCCGACGCCGACGTGGTCCTGGTGCCTGCGCTGGCAGTCGATCGCCATGGTGTGCGGCTCGGGCGCGGCGGCGGCTACTACGACCGCTCGCTGGCGCTGCGGAGACCGCGGGGACCGTTGGTGGCGGTGGTGCGCGACGACGAACTGGTCGACGAGTTGCCGTTCGAGCCCCATGACGTCCGGATGACCCATGCGCTCACCCCACGACAGGGCCTGATTGCTCTCGGCACGGCCGGGGAATGCCGTAGGGGAAATAGCGGTTCTAGCACTTAACACGGTAGAGTGCTAACGAGTCCGAGAGCCGGAGGTTTGTGTGCCGACTTACAGCTATGCCTGCACCGAGTGCGGCAACCGCTTCGACGTGGTGCAGTCGTTCACCGACGACGCCTTGACCACGTGCGAGCAGTGCTCCGGCCGGCTGCGCAAGCTGTTCAACTCCGTCGGTGTGGTGTTCAAGGGCAGTGGTTTCTACCGCACCGACAGCCGCGAGGCGGTGAAAAGCGCGACGAATGGATCCGGCGGCGGCGAAAGCGGCAAGGCCAACGGCGCCACCTCGACCGAGAAATCGAGTTCCTCCGATACGTCGAGTTCTACCGACAAGTCGAGCACGACCTCGACGTCCAGCTCGGCGAAGTCGACGGCCACCACCTCCAGCTAGCGGTTATCCACAGTCCGGTCGCTCTTGCGGGCTCTCGGCGCCGTGTCGCGCCTAGCGTTGCGCAGATGCGGGAATCGCTCAACCCGACGGCGCTCAGCCGGCTCTCGCAGGCGTTGCGCCCCGACTGGACCCGGACGATACTGGCCCGCCGTGTCGCCGCCAGCGCACTTGTCGTGCTGGCCGGCATCGCCGCGTTTCGCTCCGATCCCGACGGTGAGCTCGCCCCGGTGGTGGTCGCCGCCCGTGACCTCGGGCCCGGCATCGCACTGACGGCTGAGGACGTGCGGCTGGAGAAGCGCTTGGCCCAGACCATTCCTGACGGAGCACAGATCGACCTCGGTGCGGCGGTCGGGTCGACATTGGCAGGTGCCGCCCGGCGCGGTGAAGTGCTCACCGACGTTCGGCTGCTGGGCAGCCGGCTGGCCGAGTCGACGGCCGGACCCGATGCGCGCCTGGTGCCGCTGCATCTCGCGGACACCGCGCTCGTCGACCTGGTGCGGCCCGGCGATGTCGTCGACGTGTTGGCCGCATCCGACACCGACAAAGACGCTCATCCCCGCGTGGTGGCGACCAATGCCGTCGTCGTGCTCGCCTCGGCCAAGCAGAAAGCGCAGGCCGCCGGCAACGACCGCGTGGTGCTGGTAGCGCTACCGGCCGGCGCGGCGAACGCGGTGGCCGCCGCGGCGCTGGTGCAGACCGTGACCCTTACCCTGCACTGATCGCGCCGGTACGCGGCTGATCGGTCGCGCAGTACTTGCACTTGGTCGCGGCCTCGGGAGATGTCGGACAAACACGCCGGGCACGCTTTGGTCGCCGGCTCGGCGCCGAACACCGTCAACCCGCGGCGCTTCTGTATGTGCTTGTAGGGCACCACAATCGCGAAGTACACGACAGTCATGAAGACGAGGAAGTAAATGATCGCCGAGATAAACGATCCGATGTCCAGGAAGGTCTCTTTGTTTCCGGACTCGCCGAGCTGCTTGCCCAATCCGAAGGCGGCCTTGGGCTGAGCAGCCGCCACGAGCGGATTGATCACGCTGTCGGTGAACGCCTTGACCAAGTTCGAGAAGGCCAATGCCACAACCAGACCGACAGCCACGGTGATCACATCACCGCGCATGATGAAGTCTCTGAATCCCTTGAACACGCAAGCCACCTCCCGTCGGGAACAACCAGCAGGGCGTTCACGCCCCAAAAAACCGTATGCCCGCAGGCCGCCGAAGGTGCGGTGTTGAGCGCAATTGGTGGGAAAGCTTTGCCGTTTCGCGCGACGGTGAAGGGTTCGCCGCCGGACGGCGCGGGGCTAGATCTCCAGACTCGACAACTGGCCGATGATTTGGGCGGCCAACGGATTCAACGTCGCCATACCGTCCCGCACGGCGAACCGCGATCCGGCGAGGTTGACCACCAAAGTGCTGCCCGATATACCGGCCAACCCACGCGACAACCCGGCGTCGACCAGACCCGAGGACAGGCCGGACGCCCTGACGGCCTCGGCGATGCCGAGCAGTTCGCGGTCGAGGATGTCGCGGGTCGCTTCCGGGGTCACGTCGCGGGGGGTGACTCCGGTACCGCCGACCGACACCACCAGGTCGACTCCGCCGATGACCGCGGTGTTCAATGCGTTGCGGATCTCCACCTCATCGGCGGCGACCGCTACCACACCGTCGACGACGTACCCCGCCTCGATCAGCAGCTCGGTGACGAGCGGCCCACTATGGTCTTCGTCTCCGTGCGCGGTGCGATCGTCGACGACCACAACAAGGGCTCGACCGATCAGCTCCGGAGGACTCTCCATGGCTGCAACGGTATATCTCGGCGCCGACCCGGCCGCATCGACTCTGATCACTGCTGCGCCTTGCCGAGGGTGACCTGCACCGTCTTGATCGTGCCGGCGGGATCCAGGTAGGTCAGGTTCACCTTCTCGCCGGGGGCCTTGGACCGCACCGCGGCGACGAGTGCGTCGGCGCTGTTGATGGTGTGGTCGTCGACCCGGGTGACGACGGCACCGCCCGGGATGCCGGCGCCTGCGGCCGGCCCAGCGGGTACCACCTCGACCACCTTGGCTCCTGGGGTGTTCTTGTCGCTGGTGACCTGCACGCCCAACGACGCGTGCGTCGCCGTACCGGTGTGGATCAGCTCGTCGGCGATGCGCTTCGCTTGATCGACGGGGATCGCGAAGCCCAGCCCGATCGAGCCACTCTGGGATTCCGGCCCCCCGGATTCGCTGCCGAGGGTGGCGATGGCGGAGTTAACCCCGACCAGTTGGCCGCTCATGTTGACCAGCGCGCCGCCCGAGTTGCCGGGATTGATCGCGGCGTCGGTCTGGATGGCGTCGAGCACGGTGTTCTGGTTACCCGCCTCACCGGTGGTCGACACCGGCCGGTTCAGCGCGCTGACGATGCCGGTGGTGACCGTGCCTTCCAAACCCAGCGGCGACCCGACCGCTACCACCGGCTGGCCAACCCGCAAGTTGGCCGACGAGCCGAGCAATATCGGGGACAGCCCGGAGACGCCCTGCACCCGAACGACCGCGATGTCGCTGGTGGGATCGGTTCCGACCACGGTGAACGGCGAGGTGCGGCCGTCGGAGAAGGTGACCGTCGTCTTGGGCGCCTCGCCACCACCTCGCCGAGGGCCACTGGCGGCACTGGCGACGACGTGGTTGTTGGTCAGGATCAGGCCATCCGCGGAGAGGATGATGCCGGACCCTTCCTCGGACTGGCGGCCCAGATCGGTCTCCAGCATCACCACGCTCGGCACCACCTTGGCGGCGACCTGCTCGACAGAACCCGGCGGCGTGTTGGCGGCCGGCATGCTGGGCGCCGCCCCGCTCGCGGCTGAGCCGCCCAGCGCGCTCCCGGTTCCGTGGCCGTGGTCGATCAGCGAGGCGACACCACCGCCGATCCCTGCCGACAGCACCGCGATCACCACCGCACCGATGGCCAATAGCCCGGCGCGGGAACTGCTTTGCGGCGCCAGCGACGCTGGCGGGCCACCTGGGGCGCCGCGCTGGGCACCGCCAAAATGATCATAGGGCGAGCGGTACGGGAGCTGCTGGCGATAGCGCCAGTCGTACTGCTGGGCGCCGGTGTGCTGCGGGCCTGCACTGCCGTACCCGCCGCCCAGCGTATGCCCGGGTAGCGCACCAGGTTGGGTGTGCGTGGGGCGGTAACCCGGCTGCTGCTGTGGCGGCGAATACCCCGGGTGATTCGTCATTTCGCTAGGTGGCTCTTCCTTGGTAGTCGGTATGGATC
Organism: uncultured Actinomycetota bacterium; assembly: GCA_963767765.1. GTDB lineage: Bacteria > Actinomycetota > Actinomycetes > Mycobacteriales > Mycobacteriaceae > Mycobacterium. The sequence goes on from CAVYEX010000002.1 coordinate 235,334, forward strand.
CCGCGTCGGACCCACAGTATCCGCACCTACCCTGCCGACGTGGACTGAGAATCCACTGTGACAACGTTCGTCGGCGTCGCAGAGTTTCGCGGTTCGGGAACCGATTCGACGGCCTCCAGGCCGGGATGTGCGTCGACGGTGGCCTCGTCGCCGGGCTCCGGCGCCAACGGCTGACCCGGCAACAGGACGAAGAATGACGTGCCCGGTGGTTGACCGCCCGGCACGGTGTCCTCGACCCGCAGCGCACCACCGTGCTTGAGCACCACCTGTTGGACGATCGCCAGCCCCAGACCCGAGCCGGGCATCGCTCGCGCCGACGCCGACCGGTAGAACCGTTCGAACACCAGACGCCGCTCCTCCGGGGGAATGCCCGGACCGTTGTCGGACACCAGGACCTCAGCGTGCGACGAATCAACTTGTCTCATCTGGACGCCGACCCGACCGCCGGACGGACTCCACTTGGCCGCGTTGTCCATCAGGTTCAGCACCGCGCGTGACAACCCCGCGGCGTCCCCGAAGACCAGCCACGGAATGGTGTGAACGTCGAACTCTACGTCGTTGCGGCGCCGTCGGACCCGCTCGAGGCTGCGCTCGACGACTTCCGAGATGTCCACCGGCTCGTGCACCACTCCCCTGGCGTCGTCACGCGTGAGATCGACCAGATCGCCTACCAGCGTGGACAACTCCTCGATCTGGGCGATGACATCCGCCCGCAGACCAGCCATTTCCTGCTCCGGCAGCCCTGGGGCTCCCGGTTCCATTGCGGCGATGAGCAATTCGACGTTGGTGCGCAGCGATGTCAGCGGCGTGCGCAATTCATGGCCGGCATCGGTGACCAGCCGGGCTTGCCGTTCCCGCGACTCGGTCAGCGCGCGGAGCATGAGGTTGAACGACTCGGTGAGTCTGGACAGTTCGTCGCTGCCGTACACCGGAATCGGCCGCAGGTCGTCGGTGCGCGCCACCCGCTCGGCAGCCTCGGTGAGGCGAGCCACCGGACGCAACCCGGCCCGCGTGACCATGCCCCCCGCTATCGCGGCGACCGCGACACCGACCCCGCCGACAATGAACAGAACCAGGCGCAGTTCGGTCATCACCGCGTCGGTGCTGGCCAGACTCTTGGCGATCAGCAGCGAACTGCCGTTGGGCAGATGGATCGCCAGCACCCGTTGCCCGGCGACCGTGCGCCGGGACATGAAGTACTCGCCGCGGATGACTTTCTTCTCCGGCGGCCCCACCGGCAGCGGCTGCTTCCCTTGGTGGGCGGTGTAGATCGAACGGCCCGGGATGACCAGCATCGCGCTGACGTCGGTGTAAGCCGTGCCTTCGATCGCTTTGGCGGGGTCGGCAGCAAGGGAACCGCTGGCGATCAATAGCTGCGCTCGGCTCTCCAGCTGGTTGTCGACGTCTTTGTACAGCGCCGCCGAAATCACCGCATACACCGCGACTGCCATCAGAATGACCACCATCGCCACCATCGACATCGCCATCAGCATCACCCGCCAGCGCAGCGACAACGACGACGTGGTTCTCGGGTGGCGCTGAAGACGCCGACGAAACCGCGGCATTAGGGGGGCGTTTCGCGAAGCACGTACCCGACACCGCGCACGGTGTGGATCAGGCGCGGTTCGCCGTCTGCTTCGGTCTTGCGACGCAAGTAACCGACATACACTTCCAGGGCGTTGCCCGAAGTGGGAAAGTCGAATCCCCATACCTCTTCGAGTATTCGGCTGCGGGTGAGAACGCGGCGGGGATTGGCGATCAGCATCTCCAGCAAAGCGAACTCGGTACGCGTCAGATTGATTTCACGCCCACCGCGGGTGACTTCGCGGGTCCCGGGATCCAGGGTGAGATCGGAGAACGTCATCGCGGCCACCGATTCCGAGCTGTCATCGGACCGGGTGCGCCGCAGCAGGGCGCGCAGCCGCGCCAGCAACTCCTCGAGGGCGAACGGCTTGGGCAGGTAGTCGTCGGCGCCGGCGTCGAGTCCAGAGACCCGCTCCGACACCGAGTCGCGGGCGGTCAGGACCAGAATGGGCAAGTCATCGCCGGTGCTGCGGAGTTGACGGCATACTTCCAGGCCGTCCAACCGGGGCATCATCACGTCGAGGATCAGCGCGTCGGGGCGATCGTTGATGATCATGTCGAGCGCCTCCACCCCGTCGGCGGCCAGCGTCACCGAGTAGCCGTTGAAGGAAAGCGACCTGCGCAAAGACTCGCGCACCGCTCGATCGTCGTCTACGACCAGAATTTGCACGGCCACAGTGTCGTCCAATCCCCTGAGAATCGGCTTAGAGCCGCGTCGCCCGACGGGCTCGCCGGATTCCGCGTGCGAACCGAACTATAGGCGGGAAATGGGCTGTTTAGCGGCAACCCGGGCAAATGAAATTCAGTGCCGGTCGAAGTCGATTAGGCCCAGCCGCGCAGCCTTGAGCAGCCGGCGCGGCACCTTGTGCTGCTGACCGGCCACCGTCACGTTCACCAGCTCGGGCCGCTTGGCCTTCCACTGCGCGCGCCGGCTGCGGGTGTTCGCTCGCGACATCCTGCGCTTGGGCACAGCCATGATCGGGACTCCTCGGATGAAAGTTCGGCGGCCCCACCGGCCCGGTACGGGTCATCGGTCAAGACTGCGGTGCCCAGAATAGCCGGTGACGTGATGCGCAACCAAAACGCCCGCTGGCCGATGGCGGCGACCCGCCACGCCCGGCTTGCAGCCGCGCTTGCGATCGCCGCTGGCCGATGGCGGCGACCCGCCACGCCCGGCTTGCAGCCCCGCTTGCGATCGCCCGCTGGCCGCACCTGCGGTGTCCTTGACGCGGCACCGGCGGTACGGGCTAACCTACCGGTTGGTTGGTGCGACGGCCGGCCGCGGTGCGAAGGGAGGAGCACGCATGGCGCTGTCCCCTCCTGAGCGCCCAGCACCCGTGCGGATCGGCAACTGTTCGGGCTTCTACGGCGACCGGCTCTCGGCGATGCGCGAGATGCTCGCCGGCGGCGACCTGGACTACCTCACCGGCGACTACCTCGCCGAGTTGACGATGCTGATCCTGGGACGCGACCGGATGAAGCACCCGGAACGCGGCTACGCCAAGACATTTTTGGCGCAAGCCTCGGAGTGCCTGGGACTGGCGCACGACCGCGGTGTGCGCATAGTCGCCAACGCGGGCGGCCTCAACCCCGCGGGCCTGGCCGACGCGGTGCGGGCGTTGGCCGAGCGGCTGGGCATCCCCACTCGGGTGGCGCACGTCGAAGGCGATGACCTGCAGCCGCGGGCGCAGGAACTGGGGCTTGGGACACCGCTGACCGCCAACGCGTACCTCGGCGCGTGGGGCATCGTCGAGTGCCTCACCGCCGGCGCCGACGTCGTCGTCACCGGCCGGGTGACCGACGCCTCGGTGACCGTCGGGCCCGCGGCTGCGCACTTCGGCTGGGGCCGCACCGACTACGACCAGCTCGCCGGCGCGGTGGTCGCCGGCCACGTCATCGAATGCGGTGTCCAGGCCACCGGCGGCAACTATGCGTTCTTCACCGAGGTGGCCGACCTGACCTATGCCGGTTTTCCGCTGGCCGAGATCCGCGCCGACGGATCGGCGGTGATCACCAAGCATCCGGGCACCGGCGGACTGGTCAGCGTCGACACCGTCACCGCGCAGCTGCTGTACGAAATCGGCGGTGCCCGCTACGCCAATCCGGATGTCACCGCCCGCATCGACAGCATCGACCTGACGGACGACGGCCCGGACCGGGTGCTGATCAGCGGTGTGCGGGGAGAACCACCACCGCCGACGCTGAAAGTGTCGCTCAACAGCATCGGCGGATTCCGCAACACGACGACCTTCGTGCTGACCGGTTTGGACATCGAGGCCAAAGCCGAGCTGGTCCGTCGGCAACTCGAATCCGCGCTGAGCGTCAAGCCGGCCGAGCTGCAGTGGACCCTGGCGCGTACCGACCACCAAGACGCCGACACCGAAGAAGCCGCCAGCGCGCTGCTGCACTGCGTGGTACGCGATCCCGATCCGGCCAATGTGGGAAGGCAATTCTCCTCCGCGGCAGTAGAATTGGCGCTGGCCAGCTATCCAGGCTTCACCGTCACGGCCCCGCCCGGTGACGGCCAGGTCTACGGCGTGTTCGCGCCCGGCTATGTCGAGGCCACCGCGGTCCCGCATACCGCGGTGGGTCCCGACGGCAATCGCACCGAGATCGCCGCGGCCACCGAAACCCACGAATTGGCACCGGCAGATCCGCCCTCGCTGCCGCTGCCGCTGCCGCCCGGCCCGACCAGGCGAGTGCCGTTGGGCCGCATCGCCGGCGCCCGCAGCGGAGACAAGGGCGGCTCGGCCAACGTCGGGGTGTGGGTGCGCACCGACGAGCAGTGGCGCTGGCTGGCTCACACCCTGACCGTCGAGCTGCTGGGTGAGCTGCTTCCCGAGACGGCCGACCTACCGGTTGCCCGTCATCTGCTGCCGAACCTGCGGGCGGTCAATTTCGTCATCGACGGCATCCTCGGCCAAGGCGTGGCATATCAGGCCCGGTTCGATCCGCAAGCCAAAGGGCTGGGCGAATGGTTGCGCAGTCGCCACCTCGACATTCCGGAAGGGTTGCTGTGAGCATCTGGACCACACCTGAGCGCGATCAGCTGCGCAAGACCGTGCGCTCCTTCGCCGAGCGGGAGATCCTGCCGCACGCGCTCGAGTGGGAGAGCGTTGGTGAGTTGCCCCGTGAGCTGCACCGCCGTGCCGGGGACGCCGGACTTCTCGGTGCCGCGTTCCCCGAGGAGGTCGGTGGCGGGGGCGGCGACGGCGCCGACGCGGTCACCATCTGCGAAGAACTGCACGAAGCCGGTGTCCCCGGCGGCGTGTACGCGTCACTGTTCACCTGCGGGATCGCGGTGCCGCACATGATCGCCACAGGAGACGCCCGGCTCATCGACACCTTTGTGCGCCCCACGCTGCGCGGCGACCTCATCGGTGCGCTGGCGATCACCGAACCCGGCGGCGGCTCTGACGTCGGGCACCTGCGCACCACGGCGGTGCGTGACGGCGACGACTACATCGTCAACGGCGCCAAAACCTACATCACCTCCGGGGTGCGGGCCGACTACGTGGTGACGGCGGTACGCACCGGCGGTCCCGGCGCGGCCGGGGTGTCACTGCTGGTGGTGGAACGAGCCACTCCCGGATTTCACGTCACCCGCAAACTGGACAAAATGGGGTGGCGGTCCTCGGACACCGCCGAGCTGTCCTACACCGACGTGGTGGTGCCGACCGCCAACCTGGTCGGCGCCGAGAACAGCGGCTTCGCCCAGATCGCCCAAGCCTTCGTCTCCGAACGTATCGGGCTTGCCGCGCAAGCATATTCGAGTGCGCAGCGGTGTCTGGACCTCACCGTGCAATGGTGCCGCGACCGAGACACATTCGGCCGCCCGCTGATATCACGGCAGACCGTGCAAAACACGCTGGCCGAAATGGCCCGTCGCATCGACGTCGCCCGCGTCTATGCCCACAACGTGGTCGAACGTCAGCTCGCCGGCGATACCGACCTGATCGCGGCGGTGTGTTTCGCCAAGAACACCGCCGTGGCGGCCGGCGAGTGGGTGGCCAGCCAGGCGGTCCAATTGTTCGGCGGCATGGGGTATATGGCGGAGTCCGAGATCGAACGCCAGTATCGCGATATGCGGATCCTCGGAATCGGCGGAGGAACCACCGAGATACTCACCGCGCTGGCCGCCAAGATGCTGGGATACCAGTCGTGACCGTTTTGCGGTCGACGCTCGATCGAGGCGCTGCGGGCTACACCGAGGCGGCGTCGGCACTGTCGGCCAAGCTGACCGAGCTCGACGAGGCGCTGGGTCAGGCACTCTCGGGCGGTGGCCCCAAGTACGTCGAGCGGCATCACGCCCGGGGCAAGCTGACCGCGCGGGAGCGCATCGAGCTGCTCGTCGACGCCGACGCACCTTTTCTGGAGTTGTGCCCGTTGGCGGCGTGGGGCAGCGAGTTCCAGGTCGGCGCCAGCGTCGTGATGGGCATCGGCGTGGTGTCGGACGTCGAATGTCTGATCGTCGCCAATGACCCCACCGTCAAAGGCGGCACCAGTAACCCGTGGACGTTGCGAAAGATTCTTCGGGCCAACCAGATCGCGTTCCAGAATCGACTTCCGGTGATTTCGCTGGTGGAGTCGGGCGGAGCGGATCTGCCGACCCAGAAAGAAGTCTTCATCCCCGGCGGGCAGATGTTCCGCGATCTGACCCGGCTGTCGGCGGCCGGCATCCCGACCATCGCGTTGGTGTTTGGTAACTCCACCGCCGGCGGCGCCTACGTCCCCGGAATGTCCGACCACGTCGTGATGATCAAGGAACGTTCCAAGGTTTTCCTGGCCGGTCCGCCGTTGGTGAAGATGGCCACCGGCGAGGAGTCCGACGACGAGTCGCTCGGCGGCGCCGAAATGCACGCCCGGATTTCCGGTTTGGCCGACTACTTCGCCGCCGACGAGCTCGATGCGCTGCGGATCGGGCGGCGGATCGTGGCCCGCCTCAACTGGGTGAAGAAGGGGCCGGCGCCGGGTCCGGTGAGCGAACCGCTGTTCGACGCCGAGGAGCTGATCGGCATTGTGCCGGCCGATCTGCGGGTCCCGTTCGACCCGCGCGAGGTGATCGCCCGCATTGTCGATGGCTCGGAATTCGACGAGTTCAAGCCGATGTACGGCTCGTCCTTGGTGACGGGGTGGGCGCGACTGCACGGCTACCCGCTGGGCATCTTGGCCAATGCGCGCGGCATCCTGTTCAGTGAGGAGTCGCAGAAGGCGACTCAGTTCATCCAGCTGGCCAACCGCTCTGACACGCCGCTGTTGTTCCTGCACAACACGACCGGCTACATGGTCGGCAAGGACTACGAGGAAGGCGGCATGATCAAGCACGGCTCGATGATGATCAACGCCGTCTCGAATTCAACGGTGCCTCATATTTCTTTGTTGATCGGCGCCTCCTACGGCGCCGGGCATTACGGCATGTGCGGACGGGCCTACGATCCCCGCTTCTTGTTCGCCTGGCCCAGTGCCAAAGCCGCGGTGATGGGCGGCGCGCAGCTTGCCGGCGTCATCTCGATCGTCAGCCGTGCCGCCGCCCAGGCCCGCGGGCAGGCGGTCGACGAGGACGCCGACGCTGCGCTGCGGGCAGCCATCGAGGCTCAGATCGAAGCCGAGTCGCTGCCGATGTTCTTATCCGGTCGGCTCTACGACGACGGTGTCATCGACCCGCGCGACACCCGGACCGTGCTGGGCCTGTGCCTGTCCGCGATTGCCAACGCACCCATCGAGGGCACGTCGAGTTTCGGCGTCTTCCGGATGTGACGGCGATGGGAATCACTCGAGTGCTGGTGGCCAACCGCGGCGAAATCGCCCGGCGGGTGTTCGCGACCTGCCGACGGTTGGGCCTGAGCACGGTCGCCGTCTACACCGAGCCGGACGCCGACGCACCGCACGTCGCCGAGGCTGACTTCCGGGTGCGGCTGCCCGCCACCAACAGTTACCTGTCCGCCGACGCCCTCATCGCAGCGGCCCGCGCCGCCCATGCCGACGCCGTCCACCCCGGGTACGGGTTCCTCTCGGAGAACGCTGATTTCGCAGCGGCAGTGCAAGACGCCGGCTTGACGTGGATTGGACCGCCGGTAGCCGCGGTGCGGGCGATGGGCTCCAAGATCGAATCCAAGAAGATGATGGCCGCCGCCGGCGTGCCGGTGCTCGACGAGCTCGACGCGGATACCGTCACCGCAGCACAGCTGCCGGTGCTGGTGAAAGCGTCGTCCGGCGGGGGTGGTCGTGGCATGCGGGTCGTCACCGAATTGGGTTCGCTCTCAGCGGAAGTTGCGGCAGCCCGCCGCGAGGCGCAGTCGGCGTTCGGTGACCCGACCGTGTTCTGCGAGCGCTACCTGCCCACCGGTCACCATGTCGAAGTCCAAGTGCTCGCCGACAACCACGGCACGGTGTGGGCCGTGGGCGAACGGGAATGCTCGATCCAGCGCCGCCACCAGAAGATCATCGAAGAAGCGCCGTCGCCGTTGGTCGAGCGCACCGCGGGAATGCGGGCCAAACTGTTCGACGCTGCCCGCCTGGCCGCCGGCGCGATCGGCTACACCGGTGCGGGAACGGTGGAGTTCCTCGCCGACGATCACGGCGACTTCTACTTCCTGGAGATGAACACCCGGCTGCAGGTCGAGCACCCGGTCACCGAGGAAACCACCGGGCTCGACCTGGTCGAACTGCAACTGGCGATCGCCGACGGCGTCCCACTAGACGCCGAACCGCCGGTTGGCCGGGGGTATTCGATCGAGGCACGGCTGTACGCCGAAGACCCGGCGCGGGAGTGGCAGCCGCAGGCCGGTGCGGTGCACCACATCGAGGTCGCCGGCGTCCCCGCCGAATTCACCACCCTCGGTCGCCGAACGGGCATCCGGCTCGACTCCGGCATCGCCGACGGGTCCACAGTGTCGATCCACTATGACCCGATGCTGGCCAAGGTCATCTCCTACGCACCGACCCGCCAGCAGTCCGCGGCGGTGCTCGCCGACGCGCTGGCGCGGGCCCGTCTACACGGCGTGCGCACCAACCGCGATCTGCTGGTCCGGGTGCTGCGGCATCCGGCGTTTCTCGGCGGCGCCACCGACACCGCTTTCTTCGACACCCACGGTTTGGCTGAGCTGTCGGCACCGCTGGCCGATCCGGCGGCGGTGCGGCTGTCGGCGATTGCGGCCGCGCTCGCCGACGCCGCGCACAATCGTGCCGTCGCGGGGGTGCTGTATTCGCTGCCCAGCGGCTGGCGCAACGTCGCGTCGGGCCATCAGGTCAAGACCTATCGCGACGACGCTGACCGCGAGCATCGGATCGAATACCGCTTCAGCAGAAGTGGTTTGCTGCTGGCCGGCGACGAGAAGGTAGAGCTGCTGTCGTGCACGGCCGGGGAGGCGGTGCTCGCCGACGCTGCCGGGGTGGCGCAGCGTTGGACGGTCGCGCGCTACGGTGACGACGTTTACGTCGACTCACCGCACGGACCGGTGCACCTGGTTGCGCTGCCGCGCTTCGCAGAACCCGGGTCGGCGCTTGAGCAGGGCTCGCTGGTGGCACCGATGCCGGGCAACGTTATCCGCGTCGGTGCCCAGGTCGGCGACACCGTCACCGCCGGCCAACCGCTGGTGTGGCTGGAGGCGATGAAGATGGAGCACACGATCACCGCGCCCACCGACGGGGTGTTGGCCGAACTCGACGTTAGTCCTGGCCAGCAAGTCGAGGTCGGCGCAGTGCTGGGAGTGATCGCAAGCGCGGCGCAGCCGGGCGCAGCGGGTCACGACCATCCTGACCCAGGAGTGATCGCAAGCGCGGCGCAGCCGGGCGCAGCGGGTCACGACCATCCTGACCCAGGAGTGATCGCAAGCGCGGCGCAGCCGGGCGCAGCGGGTCACGACCATCCTGACCCAGGAGTGATCGCAAGCGCGGCGCAGCCGGGCGCAGCGGGTCACGACCATCCTGACCCAGGAGTGATCGCAAGCGCGGCGCAGCCGGGCGCAGCGGGTCACGACCATCCGAACTCAGCCAGGGTGGAAGCGTCAGCGACAGAGGAGGATTCAGCATGACCGATACCAGCTTCATCGAGAGCGAGGAGCGCCAGGCCCTGCGCAAAGCGGTCTCCGATTGGGCCTCCAAGTACGGCAGCGAGTACTACCTGGCCAAGGCGCGCGCACACGAACACACCGACGAATTATGGTCCGAGGCGGGCACACTCGGCTTCCTAGGGGTGAACCTCCCCGAGGAGTACGGCGGCGGGGGCGCCGGCATGTACGAGCTGTCGTTGGTGATGGAAGAGATGGCCGCCGCCGGCAGCGCGCTGCTGCTCATGGTGGTATCGCCGGCCATCAACGGCACCATCATCAGCAAATTCGGCACCGAAGAGCAGAAACGGCGCTGGATTCCCGGCATCGCCGACGGCACGTGCACGATGGCGTTCGCGATCACCGAGCCCGACGCCGGATCCAACTCGCACAAGATCACCACCACCGCCCGCCGTGACGGCAGCGACTGGATCCTCAAGGGCCAGAAGGTGTACATCTCCGGCGTCGACCAAGCTCAAGCGGTGCTGGTGGTGGCCCGCACGGAGGAAGCAAAGACCGGCAAACTGCGACCCGCGTTGTTCGTGGTGCCCACCGACGCCCCCGGCTTCACCTACACCCCGATCGAAATGGAATTAATCAGCCCGGAAAGGCAATTCACCGTCTTCATCGACGACGTGCGGCTGCCGGCCGATGCGCTCGTCGGGGCCGAAGATGCCGCCATCGCACAGCTGTTCGCTGGGCTGAACCCCGAGCGCATCATGGGTGCGGCGAGCTCGGTGGGCATGGGCCGCTACGCCCTGGGCCGGGCCGCCGACTATGTCAAGACCCGCCAGGTGTGGGGCACAGCGATCGGTGCGCATCAGGGTCTGTCGCATCCGTTGGCGCAGTGTCACATAGAGGTCGAGCTTGCCAAGCTGATGATGCAGAAAGCCGCCACACTCTATGACAGCGGCGACGACGCGCGTGCGGCCGAAGCGGCGAACATGGCCAAGTACGCCGCGGCGGAGGCGGCGACCCGCTCGGTCGACCAGGCCGTGCAATCGATGGGCGGCAACGGCTTGACCAAGGAATACGGCGTGGCTGCGATGCTGGCTTCGGCCCGGTTGGGACGTATCGCGCCGGTGAGCCGGGAGATGGTGCTGAACTTCGTGGCGCAGACCTCGCTGGGCTTGCCCCGGTCCTACTGATGGACCACCTGGTCGAGTACGCCGGCCCGGCGGTCACCGGCAAACCCTATGCCCGGCTGACCCTCGACTCGCCGCACAACCGCAACGCCCTGTCCAGCGGCCTGGTCGACCAGCTGCATCAGGGCATGCGGGATGCGGCGGCCGACCCGGCGGTGCGGGCGGTGGTGCTCGGTCACACCGGCAACACCTTCTGCGCCGGTGCGGATCTGTCGCAGGCAGCCGAGGGTGACCCGTTGGAATTGGCCGCCGACCGGGCCCGCGAGCTCGCCGCGCTGTTGCGCACCATCGTCGAGTCGCCGCTGCCGGTGATCGCCGCCGTCGATGGTCATGTCCGGGCCGGCGGGATGGGCCTGGTGGCGGCCTGCGACCTTGCGGTCGCCGGCCCGCGCAGCACGTTCGCGCTCACCGAAGCTCGCATCGGGGTGGCGCCGGCGATCATCTCGCTGACTTTGCTGCCCAAGCTGTCCCCCCGCGCCGCGGCGCGCTACTACCTCACCGGTGAGACGTTCGGCGCCGCCGACGCCGCCGCCAGCGGACTCATCACCCTGGCGGCCGACGACGTGAACGCCACCATCGCCGCCTTGATCGCGGATCTGAGCCGCGCGTCACCGCAGGGCCTGGCCGCGTCGAAAGCGCTCACCACGTCCGCCGTCCTGGAACGGTTCGACCGCGACGCCGAACGGCTCGCCACCGATTCGGCGCGGCTGTTCGTCTCCGACGAAGCCCGCGAGGGCATGCTGGCGTTTCTGCAGAAGCGCCCGGCGCGCTGGGCCGGCCGCTGACGATGCGGCCCCGCGAAGCGGGGTGAGGAGGAAGCGGGCACTCGGATCCGCCGGGGAGCGACGACGCACTTTAACGATCTTGTGTGCAGCCGGTTCGCTTCGTCGTACGCTCGTGTGTGATGAGCGATTCAGCGCAGAACAACGCACCAGGCCGTCCCCGCGCTGCCGAGACCGACCGCATTCAGGTGGCGCAGCTGCTGACCGAGGCCGCGGCGCAAGGACGACTGCAGATGAGCGACTACGAGGCGCGGCTCACCAAGGCCTACGCGGCGAAAACCTACGACGAGCTGGACCGGCTTAGGGGCGACCTGCTCGGTTCGACGGTGAGCCCGCGCCGCGGCGGGGAATGCAAACCGGCGCCGTCGACCCTGCTGCTGGCCATCATGGGTGCGTTCGAGCGACGGGGCCGCTGGAATGTGCCACAGAAGCTGACAACGTTCGCGCTGTGGGGCGGCGGAGTGATTGATCTGCGCTACGCCGATTTCACGTCCACCGAGGTCGACATCCGCGCCTACTCGATCATGGGCGGGCAGACGATTCTGCTGCCGCCGGAGGTCAACGTCGATATTCACGGCCGCGGTGTGATGGGCGGCTTCGACCACGAGGTCAACGGACAAGGCGCGCCGGGCGCGCCCAAGGTAACGGTGCGCGGCTTCTCGTTGTTCGGCGGGGTGGGCATCAAGCGGAAGAATCGCCGAGCGCGGACGTAGCCGGTCAGCGACGCCGCGACCGCAAATAATCGCCGACGACCGCCGCGCCCAGCCCGTCGACATCGGGCACCACGACGCGGCCCTCCACCCGCCGGGCCACCTGATCGATGAACCGGGCCAGCCCCGCGTCGTCGCTCAGCCGGAAGATCGTCACCTGAGCACCGAGCCGCGCGATGTCGTCGAACCCACGCACGGTATGAGCGATCGTCTGTGGATGCGGTGGATAGTCGAAGAACACCGCGGTGCCCTCACCGTCGAAGTCTTCTAGGTGCGCGGTCGGTTCACCGTCGGTGACCACCAGCACGACGGGCTGCGCGTTGGGGTGCCGGCGCAGATGCCGGCCGGCCAGCGCCAGTGCGTGGTGCAAGTTGGTGCCCTGCTCGTAGACACCCTCCAGACCAGTCAGCTCCGCGGCGGTCACGGTGCGCGCGTAGCGACCGAATGCGATGATCTGCAGCGCATCTGAGCGGAACCGGGTGCTGACCAGATGACTGAGCGCCAGCGCCGTACGCTTCATTGGCAGCCAGCGGTTCTCCATCACCATCGAGAACGACGTGTCGACCAGCAACGCGACCGCCGCCTGCGTGCGGGTCTCGGTCTCGGACACCTCGACGTCGTCGACCGTGATCCGGATCCGGTCGGGGCGCCCGCCGCCGGTGGCGGTGCCGGCTTGTCGCAGCACCGCGTTGGTCAGCGTGCGGGTGACGTTCCACGGTTCGGTGTCACCGAATTGCCACGGCCGGGTGGCACCGGTCAGCTCGCCCGCTGCACCGGCGCGGCGGTGGTCGCGCTCGCCGCGTCGCCCGGCGAGCTGCTGCGCGACGTCGCGCAGTGCCGTCTCGCCCAGCCGGCGCATGGCCTTGGGTGAAAGCCGCCACCGGCCGTCGGAGCTGCGGTCCAGGAAGCCTTGGTTGACCAGTGCCCGCTCCAATTCGGCCAACGTCCGCGCATCGACCGCGGCCTGGTCGCCGAGCTGGCGCGCCAGCGCGTCGAGGTCCACATCGTCCATGGTGGCGCCGGGATAGCTCTGCGACAGTTGCTCGGCCAGCTGTTCCAGCTCGGCGATGTCGGCCAGCGCCTGCGCGCCCTCACCCATGCCCAACGGGTTGTCGCCGGAGAACTGCGCAGAGCCCTGCCAGTCCTCGCCGGGCCGGGCCGCCTGGAGGTGAGCGTCCAGACGATCCAACGCCTGCATCAGTGCGGGCGAGCCGAAAGCCTGCTGCGCCAACGCATCCAGCTCCGCGCGCTGCTCGGCGCTCAAACTGTTGCGGAACCGCTGCGCGGCGGCCGCCCGCTTGGCCAGCGAGTCCAGCAACTCCTCGACATCACGCGGATTCTCCGGAAAGAACTCGCCGTGCTTGTCCATGAATTCCGCGAAGTCCGCACTCGTGTCCTCACCGCGGGAATGCTTGTCCAACAGGGTGTTCAGGTCGTCGAGCATTTCGGCGACACGGCGGCGGTCCTGCTCGGTGGCGCCTTCCAGCGCCTGCTTCATGCCGGCGAAACGCTGGTCCAGCATTTCGCGTCCCAGCAGATCCTTGATCTGCTCGTACTTCTCGCGGGCTTCGGCGCTGCGCCAGTTGTAGTCCGACAGTTCCTGCACCGCCTTGGCCGGCGACGGCGACAGCGCTTCGAGCTGCAACTCCCCGAAGCGGGCATCGTCATCGAGCGCGCGGGCCAGTTCTTTGCGTTCGGCCAGCACGGCCTCGTCCAGCAGCTTCTTGATGTCCTGCAGCGTGCCGTCCAAGTTGTTGCGGCGTAACAGCTCTCGCCGGCGGCGGTTCGCCTCACCGGCCAGCCGGTCGGCGCCGGGCATGTTCCTGGTGCCCCGCCTCAGCAACTCGGAGAGCGCCCGGCGTGGTGAGGCGCCCGCCATCACGTCCTGCCCAATCTGCTCGAGCGCTTCGCGCAGATCCACCGGCGGAGCCAGCGGATCGGGACCACCGGTGTAGGCGGAGTACCGCGATGAGTGCCGCTTGAGAGGTTCAGCCATAGACGGTTTCGCCTTCGTCGGACACTTTGTCGATTCGCTTTGCCAGATACAGCGCCTCCAGCGCCAGCTCCAGCGCCGCGGCGCGCTCTCCTTCGGACTCGGCGCCGAGTCGCTTGGCGACCTTGTCGATCACCGGCAGATCAGGCAGCGCCGCCAGGACGTCTTTCGCCGACACCCGTTCACCGGTGGTCACCGCGGAACCGTTCTCGACCGCAGCGACCAGAGGACCCACGTCGATACCACCCAACGCTTTCGACGCGGTATCGGCGGTGGCGCGGCGCAGCAGATGCTCCAACACCGCTTGTTCCCGCCCCTCCTCGCCGGATTCGAATTCGAGTTTGCCGCGCAGCACCTCGATCACCGTGCCCAGATCGACCACCCGGGCCACCGGATCCGTCTCGCCCAGCACCGCGCCGCGATGACGAGCCGCCGCAGCGACCGTTTCGGCGGCCGCGATGGCGAACCGAGCCGACACTCCCGACCGCTGATCGACGGATCGGGATTCCCGCAGATACCGGGCGAACCGCGCGATGACCTGCGTCAGATGGTCCGGCACCTGCGCACTCAGGTGCGCCTCCTGGCGGATGACACCGACCTCGGCCTCGAGCTCCAGCGGGTAATGGGTGCGGATCTCCGCACCGAAGCGGTCCTTGAGGGGCGTGATGATGCGCCCGCGGTTGGTGTAATCCTCCGGGTTGGCGCTGGCGACGACCAGCACGTCTAACGGCAGCCGCAAGGTGTAACCGCGGACCTGGATGTCGCGCTCCTCCATGACGTTGAGCATGGAGACCTGGATGCGCTCGGCCAGGTCGGGCAGCTCGTTGACCGCGACGATGCCGCGGTGCGCCCTGGGGATCAGGCCGTAGGCGATGGTTTCCGGGTCGCCCAGGCTGCGGCCCTCGGCCACTTTGATCGGGTCGATGTCGCCGACCAGGTCGGCGACGCTGGTGTCGGGGGTGGCCAGCTTCTCGGTGTAGCGCTCGCCGCGATGCTTCCAAGCCACCGGGAGGTCGTCGCGCAGCTGTTCGGCGCGGCGGATCGACTCGGGCGTGATCGGCGAGTACGGGTGCTCGCCCAGCTCGGCGCCGCGAATCACCGGCGTCCACTCGTCGAGCAGGCCGACCAGCGCCCGCAGCAACCGGGTCTTGCCCTGTCCGCGCTCGCCCAGCAGCACGAAGTCGTGCCCGGCGATCAAAGCCCGCTCCAGCTGCGGCAACACGGTTCCCTCGAAGCCCAGGATGCCCGGCCACACCTCGTCGCCCTCGGCCAATGCCGTAAGTAGGTTTTCCCGGATTTCCTGTTTCACGCCACGCTCGCGGTGCCCGGCGGCCCGCAGTTCGCCGACGGTTCGGGGCAGATTATTCGGTGCAGTCACCACTCCACGCTACGACGGCCCCGCACCAGCGTCATCTCCACCAAGTCGGCCGGCCTAGTGAGCGAAATGGCGGGCCCCGGTCAGGTAGAGAGTGACCCCGGAGCGTTCTGCCGCCGCGGTTACCTCCTCGTCGCGTACGGAGCCTCCCGGATGCACGATGGCGCTGACCCCCGCGCTGGTCAGCATCTGCAGCCCGTCCGGAAACGGGAAGAACGCATCGGATGCGGCGACGGCGCCGTGAACGCGCTCACCGCCACGCTCGACCGCCAGCCGGGCGGCGTCGACCCGGTTGACCTGGCCCATGCCCACCCCCACGGCGGCGCCGTCGCGGGCGATGACGATCGCATTCGACTTGACCGCGCGACACGCCCGCCACGCGAAGATCAGGTCCGCCAAAGTGGCCGGACCGGCGGCGGTTCCGGCCACCAGCTTCCAGTTGTCCGGGTCGTCGCCGGGCGCGTCGAGGCGGTCGCGTTGTTGCATCAGCAGCCCGCCGCTGACCTGACGCAGTTCGGTGCCGCCGCGCGGCGGTGCCGGATCATTAGCGGCCACCAGGACTCTGATGTTCTTCTTTTGCGCCAGCGCCTCGACCGCACCGGGCGCATACCCGGGCGCGACGATCACTTCGGTGAAGATCGTGCTCACATACTCCGCCATCTGCAGGCTGACCTCGGTGTTGGACGCGATCACGCCGCCGAACGCACTGAGCGGATCGCAGTCGTGCGCCTTGCGGTGTGCGTCGGCGACGGACACCGAAGAGACCGCGATGCCACACGGGTTGGCGTGCTTGACGATCGCCACGCAGATGTCCTGCTGGTCGAACGCCGCCCGCCACGCCGCGTCGGCGTCGGCGTAGTTGTTGTAGGACATCTCTTTTCCGTGCAGCTGTTCGGCCTGCGCCAGCCCCGGCCAGGCGGTGGCATCGCCGTACAGCGCCGCCTGCTGATGGGGGTTCTCGCCGTAGCGCAGCAGCGCCGTGCGCCGCCAACTGCCGCCAAACCATGCCGGCAACCCCATCGAGGGCTCTTCGGGCGCCAGAGTCGACCCCATCCAGCCGGCGACAGCGATGTCATATTCGGCGGTGTGGCGAAATGCCAACGTGGCCAGTGTTTTTCGATCGGCGAGGGTGAACCCGCCATCGCGTACCGCGGCGAGCACACCGTCATACCCGGATGGCTGCACCACCACGGCCACACTGGCATGGTTCTTCGCCGCTGCCCGCACCATGGACGGTCCCCCGATGTCGATCTGCTCGACGCAGTCGTCGACACCGGCTCCGGACGCCACCGTCTCGGTGAACGGATACAGGTTGACCACCACCAACTCGAAGGCGGTGATCCCGAGTTCCTCCAGCGCCGCAACATGTTCGGGCTTGCGCAGGTCCGCCAGCAGCCCGGCGTGCACGCGGGGGTGCAGAGTCTTGACCCGCCCGTCGAGCATCTCGGGGAAGCCGGTGACCTCTTCCACCGCGGTGACCGGAACACCCTCGCCGGCAATGGTTTTCGCAGTTGAGCCAGTCGACACGATCTCGACTCCGGCCTCGTGCAGTCCGCGCGCCAGATCGGCCAGCCCGGTTTTGTCGTAGACGCTGATCAGCGCTCGACGGATCGGCTTTCTGGCGCCGGGCCCGTCGCCTCCGTTGTTGAAGCTCATCCTATGGTCGCCTTTCGTCCGGTCCAGGTCACGCCGCCCGTCACCATCGCGGCCACCACGTCCACCAATAGCTGTCGTTCGACGACCTTGATGCGCTCGTGCAGGGTCGCCACGTCGTCTCCGTCGAGGATGGGTACGGATTGCTGCGCGAGGATCGGCCCGGTGTCGGTACCGGCGTCCACCAGGTGGACCGTGCAGCCGGTCACTTTCACGCCATAGCTCAGCGCGTCGGCAACGCCGTGCGCACCGGGAAAAGCCGGCAACAACGTCGGGTGGCTGTTGACGATGCGCCCGGAGAAGTCGGAAAGGAATTGCGGCCCCAGTATTTTCATGAACCCGGCCGACACGACAAGATCGGGTGTATGGGCTGCGGTCGCCCGGGTCAGCGCGGCGTCCCAAGTGTGCCGATCGGGGTACTCGGCCAGCCGCACGCTGAACGTCGGTACAGCTGCCGCCCGCGCGAGTTCGGCGGCCCGGCAGTCGCGATCCACGCCCACTGCGACCACTCGCGCCGGGTAGTCGCCGACGGCGGCGGTCAACAGCGATTCGAGCAGTGAACCGGTGCCGGAGGCCAGCACCACCAGCCGTGCCGGCGCGCTCGGGGGTACGTGGAGCGGTTCGGCCACACCGAGAGACTAGTAGGGCGACGAAGCCGGCGCGTCCGCGCCCGAACATCGGCTAATGCGGTGGCTGCTCAGCGGTCGACGGCGTCGGTGTGTCGACTCCGCCGTTGGGGTCGACGTCGTCGGCCTCTTCCGGCGGCGCCTCGGGGCCGGTCGCGAAGGCCGGGTGTTGCGGCTCTGCGGCATCCTCCGGCTCGTCACCGGGTGCCGCGGGTACGGCGGTGTCGGGGCTCGCCGTCGACTTGACCCGTTTCCTGCGGCGCTGAACACCACCGGCCATCACGACCGTGACCGCCCCGACGACGGCGAACCAGAAGAACACCGCGAAGCCGAAGGTGTGCTGATCCACTCCGACGTCCCCGAAGTTGCCCAGCCGTCCGCCCCCGGCGTAGCCGAGCAGCGCCAGCGCGAGTGCCGCCGAACCGGCGGCGAACAGCACCTTGGCCATCGCCGGGACGAGCGTCAACGGCCGTCGGGCACACTGCTGCCCGACCGCCACACCCGACGACGCGCCGACGATGAGCAGGGCCACCCACACCGGGCCGAGCGGCGGCGATGGCGCCGCCGCCAGGACCGGCAACGCCGGCAGGTCACCACCGAACACCGTGAACGGGCTGAACGTCGCGAAACCGAGGTGGACGCTGGAGCCCACGGCCATCGCCGCGGTGCCGACTATGACGTTCGGTGCATAGAGCATGGACAGCCCGGTCAGGCTGAACTGCCCGAAGGCCGAGTCGGTGATGGCGTAGAGCTGATGCATCGTCGCCCAGTGCACCACCAGGGAGGCCGCCGTCACCGCCGCCGACAGTCCCAGCAGCGCCAGTACACCGGCGCCGGCTGCTCGCAGCGAACCACCCAGCCAGTCCGGTAGCACCGACGCCGCCAGTGCCCGCTGACCCACTCGGGAGCCGACGCCCAGCGACGCTCCGACGGCGTGGACCACCAGCACGCTGGTGAAGGCCCGCAACGCGCTGGGTGTCTGCAGCTCGGTCATCACCGAAGCCGCGTCGTGGATGACGGCAAGGGAGATGGCGGCAACGAGCAGCGGACCGCCCAGCGCCGATGCGACGATCCAGCGGACGACGAACCACGAGGCTGTCACCGGCGTAGCCCGGGCCGTGGTGCGTGCCGTTCCCCACACCATCAACAGCACCGGCAGCAGCGGCATCACCCCCAGTTCGCGACCGCCGATGAAGATGGGGACCTGGTGCACGCCGAGCCACATGCTGGCGACCGCGCCCGATGCCCCGGTCATGTCGCTGTTGGCGATCAACAACTGCAGCAGCGTGACCGCGGCGATGACGACCAGAGCGACCACCGCCGGGCCGAACGCGACCCTCAGCAGGTCGCGTGCCTGACGCGGGCCCGCCGCTTGCTGGTCGGCTACCGGCGTCACTGTGCGGGCTTGAGCCTGGCTAGGCGCGGGAGCGCCCGGCTAGGACTGCGTCGGACCCGAGGGCGACTGCGGCTGCGGGCCGCTATGGGACTGCTGTCCCGTGCCGGCGTGGTTGCCGGAGTTCGGTTGGCCCGAGACCTGGGTCTCCTGGTTGGAGCCGAACGACGGCGGTGGGCTGAAGCTCGGAAAACCGGTGGGCGGGGTGGTCGTGCCCTGCGGCTGCCCTTGATGAGACCCGTGCTGCTGACCACCGGCAGCGCCGAAGCCGCCCGTCGAAGGTCCCGACGGGTAGCCGCCGTACTGCGACCCGTACCCCTGCGGGGCCTGCTGATACGGCTGCTGCTGCCCGGGCTGACCGTAGTAGCCGCCGTATTGCTGGCTGTAGGGCCCGTACTGGCTGTACTGGTCGTACTTCGGGCGGGGCGCCGGCGCGGTGACGACACCGGCATCGAGCAGCAGCGCACCGACGGCGCAGATCGCTTGCAGCACCGCAAGGGCCAGGATGAACCACAGCGCCCACCCGGCCGAAACGTCGTCCGAGAGAGTGACGACCCGCGCGATCAGCAGCAGCGCGCCCAGCACCGAGATCACCGCCACAACCGCGGTGTAGTTCCTGGCTTTCGGCAGCAGCCCGGCGCCGGCCAGCAGCGCCGCCAGCAGCGCGGCCATCGCGACCCCCGCGCCGTGACCGCCGGCCGAGCCACCGGATGAGCCCAGGTCGCTGTTGACGTTGTAGACCCGGGCATAGCTGAGGAAGTAAGCCAACAAGCCGAGCGCCACCACCGCGCCGCTCAGATAGAGCTGCAGCTTGCTGTCGCGCTCCTCCGACTTGGCGAACGACGGCGCCGAACTTCCTGAAGGTCCATAGGATCCGGAGGACTGCGCGGGCTGATATCCGGGGTTGCCGGACGAGTACGTCATGGCTTCTCCTATGTTTCCGGTGCCGTTATAGCGTCTTCGTGGCGCCACTGTGGTGCGACGCCGTACTCCAAAGGCGGCGCTCCGCGACGCGGGACGGACCGCTTCCGAACGCCGTCACTGGGCAGCACTGGCGTTGCGACGCGATTCGACCATCCACGCTAGCGCACCGCCGGCTCAGCACTGAGCGGCCCACCGCGTGTCACCGCGTCCGCTTGCCCGCTGTAGGTGGAACACGTTCTAATTCGTGGCATGGATTACGGGCTCGTGCTGTTCACCAGCGACCGTGGCATCACCCCGGCGGCGGCTGCCAAACTCGCCGATGACCACGGCTTCCACACCTTCTACGTGCCCGAGCACACCCACATACCGGTCAAACGTCAGGCCGCGCACCCGACCACGGGAGACGAGTCGCTGCCCGACGACCGGTATATGCGCACGCTCGACCCGTGGGTCAGTTTGGGTGCGGCCTGCGCGGTGACGTCGCGCGTCCGGCTCTCGACCGCGGTGGCGCTGCCGGTGGAGCACGATCCGATCACCCTGGCGAAATCGATCGCGACTCTCGACCATCTGTCCGGCGGCCGGGTGAGCATGGGCGTGGGATTCGGGTGGAACACCGACGAGCTCGCCGATCACGGTGTGCCCGCCGGGCGGCGCCGAACGATGCTGCGCGAATACCTGGAGGCGATGCGAGCGCTGTGGACCCAGGAGGAGGCAGCCTACGAGGGCGAGTTCGTCACGTTCGGGCCTAGCTGGGCGTGGCCCAAGCCGGTGCAAGACCACATTCCGGTGCTGGTCGGTGCTGCGGGCACCGAGAAGAACTTCAAGTGGATCGCGCGTAGCGCCGACGGATGGATCACCACGCCGCGTGATTTCGACATCGACGAGCCGGTCAAGCTGCTGCAGGATGTCTGGGCCGCCGCCGGCCGGGACGGTGCGCCGCAGATCGTGGCGCTGGATTTCAAACCGGTGCCGGAAAAGCTGGCGCGTTGGGCGCAACTCGGGGTGACGGAAGTGCTGTTCGGGCTGCCCGACCGCTCGGCGGACGAGATCGCCGGCTATGTCGAACGGTTGGCCGGCAAGCTGGCCGCCGCCGTCTAGGGCGCGAGCCGACGCAGATTGCCCTCAGAACCGAAGGCCGAGCGTAAGGCGATTCGACGTCTGGTCGCGGGAGACTAGTGGCTTTGCAAAATCTCTCGGGCCAGCGCCGCCGTTTCTGACGGCGTCTTGCCGACTTTGACGCCCGCCGCTTCGAGGGCTTCCTTCTTCGCAGCCGCGGTACCCGAGGAGCCGGACACAATGGCGCCCGCGTGGCCCATCGTCTTGCCTTCCGGGGCGGTGAACCCGGCGACGTAGCCGACGACCGGCTTGGAGACGTTGGCCCTGATGTAGTCGGCTGCCCGCTCCTCGGCGTCGCCGCCGATCTCCCCGATCATCACGATGACCTTGGTGTCGGGATCTTTCTCGAATGCCTCGATGGCGTCGATGTGGGTCGTGCCGATCACCGGGTCACCGCCAATGCCGATCGACGTCGAGAAACCGAAATCGCGAAGTTCGTACATCATCTGGTAGGTCAAGGTGCCCGACTTCGACACCAGGCCGATCGGGCCGGGCCCGGTGATGTTGGCCGGGGTGATACCGACCAGCGACTGACCTGGCGTGATGATGCCCGGACAGTTCGGGCCGATGATCCGGGTTTTGGCGCCCTTCGAGAGGTTGTAGGCCCACGCGTAGGCGCTGTCCTGCACCGGTATGCCCTCGGTGATGACGACCAGCAGCCCGATCTCGGCGTCGACGGCCTCGATGATCGCGTCCTTGGCGAACTTCGGCGGCACGAAGATGATCGAGACGTCCGCGCCGGTTTTCTCGATGGCCTCGACCACTGTGCCGAACACCGGAAGCTCGACGTCGTTTCCGGCGGCATCCTTGTGCGCGACGACCGTGCCGGCTTTGCGGGCGTTGACCCCGCCGAGAATCTGGGTGCCCGCTTTGAGCATCCGTGCGGTGTGGGCGGTGGCCTCGCCGCCGGTGATGCCCTGCACGATGACTTTGGAGTCTTTGGTGAGAAAGATCGCCACGGTCGAGATTCTCCTGTGGTGTCGGGGGTGAGGACCGGGTCAGGCGCTCGCCAGCGCCGCGGCTTTGTCGGCGGCCTCATCCATCGTCGCGACCAACGTGACCAGCGGGTGGTCGGCGTCGGTGAGGATGCGTCGGCCTTCCTCGACGTTGTTGCCGTCGAGGCGGACTACCAGCGGCTTGTTGGCTTCTTCGCCCAGGATTTCCAGCGCCTTGACTATTCCCGTCGCTACTGCGTCACAGGCGGTGATCCCGCCGAACACGTTGACGAACACGCTTTTGACCTGCTCGTCGCCCAGCACCACGTCCAAACCGGCGGCCATCACCTCGGCCGAGGCGCCGCCGCCGATGTCGAGGAAGTTGGCCGGCTTCACCCCGCCGTGCTGCTCGCCGGCGTAGGCGACCACGTCCAGCGTCGACATCACCAGGCCGGCGCCGTTGCCGATGATGCCGACCTCGCCGTTGAGCTTGACGTAGTTCAGGTCGTGCTCTTTGGCTTTGAGCTCCAGCGGGTCGGTCGCGTCGCGGTCTTCGAAGTCGACGTGGCCGGGTTGGCGGAAGTCGGCGTTGGCGTCCAGGGTGACCTTGCCGTCCAGCGCCAGGATCTGGTTGTCGGGAGTGCGCACCAGCGGGTTGACTTCGACCAGCGTGGCGTCTTCGGTGACGAACAGCTCCCATAGTTTGGCGATGGTGACAGCGGCGGCGTCGAGCACCTCTTCCGGCAGGTGCCCCTGCTCGGCGATCGAACGCGCCAGCGCCTCGTCGACGCCCTTCACCGGGTCGACGGGCACCTTGGCCAGCCGCTCGGGCTTGGTGGCCGCAACCTCTTCGATCTCCACCCCGCCTTCCACCGAGCACATGGCCAGGTAAGTGCGGTTGGCCCGGTCGAGCAGGAAAGAGATGTAGTACTCCTCGGCGATGTCGCTGGCCTCGGAGACCAACAGCTTCTTGACGATGTGACCCTTGATGTCCAAGCCGAGGATGTTGGTGGCGTGGGTGTAGGCATCGTCGGGTGTCGCCGCGTATTTGACGCCGCCTGCCTTGCCCCGTCCGCCGGTCTTGACCTGCGCTTTGACCATGACCGGCCGGCCGATCTCCGCCGCGATCGCCCTGGCTTCCTCGGCGTTGTCGGTCACCCTGCCGGGTGTGGTGGGCACTCCGCGCCGGACGAACAGCTCCTTCGCCTGATATTCGAATAGGTCCATGGGACTCGCTGTCTTGGTCGGGACGAGTAACGGCTATCGAACTGTATCGACACGGGTGAACCGCCGCGACGCCGCGTCCGGCGATCCCCGAACTCCCTGCGAGTAAATGTGATTCAACTCACAAAGCGGGCCGTGATCGACGGCTTGAGTTGGCACTCGACCGGGAAAGTGGTTAACGTCTCAGGGTCCCAGATAACGTTATGGTTACGACTCGAGGACTTTTTCGCCTTTGACCCAGCATCGCCGCTCTCCCCGGTCTCCTGCTGCCGGAGCCCCGCTCGGATCCCGCGACCGCTGCTCAGACGTCGGCCGCAACGAGGTCACCGACATCATTCCGTTCAACGAGTTCGGCGACCTCGACGAGCTGGACTTCAGCGACAACAGCGCCTTCGACAAAGAAGCGCAGGTGCTGCGGGCGCCGGAACTCGACGACCTGCATGACGTCGACGATCTGACCTGGTCATGGCTGTCCCGTCCCGCCAAAGCCCGACCCGCGACGGCTGTGCGTCCGACGCGCTCGGCGGCCGACGCGCCATGGCGGAGCGGCGGGCAACACCGCAAGCCGCTGACCGGCGCGACGCGCGGCCGGGTGCTGATCACCGCGATGGCGGCTGGTGCAGCCGCCGCCGCTGCCCACTCGGCCACCCACCCGTCGCTCACCCGGCAGGCCCAAACGGTGCTGGCCGCTGACGCCTCGACGCTCGACGGTGGGTCACCCAGCACCGCGGCTCGCGGTATGCAGTTGGTCACCGTGAAGCCCGCGGCGAACGTCGCGGCACACAATCAGGAGCTGGCCAACGGAGTGGCCTACGCGCAGGAACGCGCCCAGCGCGAGGCGCGATTGCAGCAGCCGCTTTTCGTGATGCCGACAAAAGGCATATTCACCTCCAATTTCGGGTACCGATGGGGTGTGTTGCACGCTGGGATCGATCTCGCCAACTCCATCGGAACTCCCATCCATGCGGTGTCCGACGGTGTCGTGATCGCCGCCGGCCCCACCGCCGGCTACGGGATGTGGGTGAAGCTGCGCCATGCTGACGGCACCGTGACCCTCTACGGGCACGTCAACACCACCCTGGTGAGTGTCGGTCAGCGTGTGATGGCGGGCGATCAGATCGCCACGATGGGCAATCGGGGCGATTCCACCGGACCACACCTGCATTTCGAGGTGATGCTGAACGGCACCACCAGGGTGGATCCGGTGCCATGGCTGGCGCAGCGGGGACTCAGCGTCGGTAGCTACGCCGGTTGACCCGGTGACCGAGCCGAACACTCCAGCTCTGGGCGAGAATCTGTCCAACAGACCGCCCGACGCTCCCCCTCGCGGTCTCCCCGGACAGCCCCACAGCCGGCCCCGGCCCCCCGCGCCTTCCGGCCCTCCAGACGAAGCGCGCTCGCGGATCATCCGGCGAGCGCCCACCGCACCACTGCCCGCCATCGTGGACCAGGCTCGGACCACGCAGATCCCGCGGCGGCCACCACCGTGGGACGCGGCGCCCGGCATCGGGGGTGGCGCGTCGGCGAGCGTGCCGAGCGTCTTGCCCATCGAGCACGACGACAGGACCACCATCGCCTGCTGCGCGGTCAGCATCGTCAGCGGTTGGGCCACCTCGGTGGTGGCCACCGACCTGATCGCCGGGTGGTGGAATTCGGACCGGCTGTTCTGCCTTGCGGTGGGATTCCTCGCGGTGGTTTTCGGGGCGACCACGGTATCCGGCGTGATTCTGCTGCTGCGGCGCCGGGCCGTCGGCCGCCGCCTGATCGTGGCCGGCGCGGTGGTGGCATTGCTGACCTACGGCGGAGTGTTCATCGCGGGCGCCCGGGTCGCCTGGATCGTGTACGCCCTGTGGGTGTTGCCGGTGGCCAGCGTCGTCCTGGCCCAGCACCCGGCGACCAAGCGCTACCTCGCCGAGGACTGACCTGCCGAGCGGGCTAGAGCTTGCTGACCGGGGCGTGGTTGTGCATCAGCTTGACCCGCCCTGAACTGCCGAAGTCGATCAACGACATCGCCGATTCGCCGACACCGGAGACTTCTTCGACCCGGCCCAGTCCGTATTTGTCGTGCGACACCCGATCCCCGGGCTCCAACACCAGCAGGGGCCGCTTGCCGGCGGCCGAGCGGGCCGGAGAGGGACGGGCGGCGCCGAACCGGCCGGCGCCGCTGACCGGCGCGCTGAACGACGCTGCGGGAGCGGTGCGCCGCCACTCGATGAGCTCCTGCGGAATCTCCCGCAAAAAGCGCGATTCCGGGTTGAGCATCGGCTGCCCCCACGACGACCGGACGATGGCCCGGCTCACGTACAGTCGTTGCCTGGCGCGAGTGATGCCGACGTAGGCCAGGCGCCGCTCCTCGGAAAGCTCAACCGGGTCGTCGAGGGAACGCATGTGGGGGAACATGCCGTCTTCCCAGCCGGTCACGAACACCACCGGGAATTCCAGGCCCTTGGCGGTGTGCAGTGTCATCAATGTTACGACGCCGGCGCTGTGCTCTGGGACGTCGTCGGCGTCGGCGACCAGTGACACCCGTTCCAGGAACTCGGCCAGCACACCGGTGTCGGGTACGTCTTCGTCGTCGGCGGTGTCGGTGAGTTCGTCGAGCGCGGCGGCGTTTTCCCGGTCGGTGGTGAATTCGTGCGCCACGCTGACCAATTCGTTGAGGTTGTCGAGCCGGGCCAGGTCCTGCGGATCCGAAGACGACTCCAGTTCCCGCCGGTACCCGGTCCGGTCCAGCACCGCCTCGACCAGGGCGCCGAGATCGTCGGCCAGCCGGCCGCGCAGCTCGTCGAGAAGCTCTACGAAACCCGTGATCGCTTTCACCGCACGCGGATTGAGCAGCGGGACCTTACCTTCGGCGGCGGCGACCAGGGCGTCGGCGAAGCGGGCGCCGGTGTTCTCGGCGTACACCGCCACACAAGCCTCGGCGCGATCTCCGATGCCGCGGCGCGGTGTGTTGAGGATTCGCCGCAGGCTGACCGCGTCACCGGGGTTGTCCAGCACCCGCAGGTACGCGACGATGTCGCGAATCTCCTTGCGCTCGTAAAACCGGACGCCCCCGACCACTTTGTACGGTATGCCGGCGCGGATGAACACCTCTTCCAGCGACCGCGAGGAGTTGTTGGTGCGGTAGAAGACGGCCACGTCGTTGTAGGTGATCTCGCCGCGGTCGACCAGGGCATCGATCTCCTGGGCGACGAACCTGGCCTCGTCGTGCTCGTTGTCGGCGACATACCCGACGATCATTTCGCCGGCACCGGCCTCGGTCCAGAGCCGCTTCTCGCGTCGCCCCGAGTTGCGGGCGATCACCGAGTTGGCCGCGGACAAGATGTTCTGGGTCGAGCGGTAGTTCTGCTCCAGCAGGATGGTGGTGGCGTTGGGGTAGTCGCGTTCGAAGTCTTCGATGTTGCGGATCGTGGCGCCCCGGAACGCATAGATCGACTGGTCGGCGTCGCCGACCACACACAGCTCACCGGGGACCACCCCGTCTTCGACGTCACGGCCGACCAGCTCGCGCACCAACACGTATTGGGCGTGATTGGTGTCCTGGTATTCGTCGACGAGCACATGCCGAAATCGGCGGCGGTAGTGCTGGGCGATCTGCGGAAAGTTCTGCAGCACTGCGACGGTCTCGCCGATCAGGTCGTCGAAATCCAGGGCGTTAGCCGCCCGCAGCCGGCGCTGATACTCGGCGTACACCTCGGCGACCGTGCGCGACAGGTCGTCGGTGCCGGCCGAGACGTTGGCCGCCGCCTTCTCCGGATCGATCAGTTCGTTCTTCAAATTCGAGATGCAGTTGCCCAGCAGCCGCGGCGAGTACCGCTTGATGTCGAGACCCATGTCCCGCCCGATCATCTGCAGCAGCCGCCGCGAGTCGTCGGCGTCGTAGATCGAGAAGTTGGAGTTGAGGCCCGGGACGAGCGACGCCTGGTTGCGCAGGATTCGCACGCAGGTCGAGTGGAACGTCGAGACCCACATCGAACGAGCCCGGGCGCCGACCAATTGCACCACCCGTTCGCGCATCTCGGCGGCGGCTTTGTTGGTGAAAGTGATGGCCAAAATCTGGCCCGGGCCGGCGTTGCGGGCCGCCATCAGGTAAGCGATGCGCCGAGTCAGCACCGCGGTCTTGCCGGAGCCGGCGCCCGCGACGATCAGCAGCGGCGATCCCTCGTGCAAGACGGCCTGGCGCTGCTGCGGATTGAGCCCGTCGAGAAGCTGGTCTGCGTCCGGGGCGGGCCTGGCAGCGGTCACGTGCAGGGTCAAATGCGCCGCTCCTTCCCATCGCATCGCTCAAGCATCAACGCCGGCGGATCGTCTTCGTCCCAACCTACCGCCGCGCGGTGACACTTTTGCGCCGGCACGGCCCTTGGTGGCACACTGAAATTCGTGCTCGACATGCAGCGCCGATTTTTCTACGGGTACCGGCCAGCGGTGCCCGTGGTCTAGCTGCTTCGCAGAGCCCCGTGGTCCGCTTTCCAGATCCGGGGCTCGTCTCTTGTGTGAGGCCCGATACCGGATGAGACCACAACCCCCACACAACGAGAATCCGGAGTCTGAGATGACAACCGAAACCGAACAGCTGCTCAACATCGACGATCTGCGCCAGGAAATCGACCGCCTGGACGCCGAGATCCTGGCCGCGGTCAAACGCCGCACCGAAGTGTCCAGGCAGATCGGCAAGGCGCGCATGGCCTCCGGCGGGACCCGTCTGGTGCACAGCCGCGAGATGAAGGTGATCGAGCGCTACAGCGAGCTGGGCCCCGACGGCAAGGACCTGGCGATGCTGCTGCTGCGGCTGGGCCGCGGCCGGCTCGGGCACTAGCCCCGCCGCCGAGATCGACGGCAGAGCCGAATTTCCGGCCCGGCCGGGCGCTGGCGTCAATCTCGGGGACGAGCTGCCGGGCGTGACTATGGTCGAGAAGTATGACTGCCGTTGGACAAATACCGGACATCTCGGCCACCCCAGCCTGGAACGCGCTGCGCAAGCACCACGATCAGATCAAAGACCTTCACCTCCGCCAGATCTTCGCCGACGACCCCGATCGCGGCCGCGAGCTGACCCTGACCGTCGGCGACCTCTACATCGACTACAGCAAGCACCGGGTCACCCGGGAGACCATCGAGCTGCTGCTCGATGTGGCGCGGGCGGCCAATCTCGAACAGCGCCGCGACCAGATGTTCGCCGGTGATCACATCAACACCTCGGAGGACCGTGCGGTGCTGCACACCGCACTGCGGCTGCCCCGCAACGCCGAGCTGACGATCGACGGGCACAACGTCGTCGAGGATGTGCACGCGGTGCTGGACCGGATGGGCGAGTTCACTGACCGGCTGCGCAGCGGCGATTGGACCGGCGCCAGCGGCAAACGGATCACGACCGTGGTCAACATCGGTATCGGCGGTTCGGATCTCGGCCCGGTGATGGTGTACCAGGCGCTGCGCCACTACGTCGACGCCGGCATCACCGCGGAGTTCGTCTCCAATGTCGATCCCGCCGACCTGACCGCGACGCTAGCCGGGTTAGAGCCCGACACAACGCTTTTCATCGTCTCCTCGAAGACGTTCTCCACCCTGGAGACGTTGACGAACGCGACGGCCGCGCGGCGCTGGTTGACCGAGGCGCTGGGTGACGACGCGGTGGCCAAGCACTTCGTCGCGGTGTCCACCAACGAGAAACTGGTCGACGAGTTCGGCATCGACACCGACAATATGTTCGGCTTCTGGGACTGGGTCGGTGGGCGGTATTCGGTCGATTCGGCGATCGGGCTTTCGGTGATGGCGGCGATTGGCAGGGAGGCGTTCGCGGACTTCCTGGCCGGATTCCATTTGGTCGACGAGCATTTCAAGACAGCGCCACTACAGGCCAACGCGCCGGCGCTGCTGGGGTTGATCGGGCTGTGGTACTCGGACTTCTTCGATGCGCAGTCCCGTGCGGTGCTGCCCTACTCCGACGACTTGGCGCGGTTCGCCGCCTATCTGCAACAGCTGACGATGGAATCCAATGGCAAGTCCACGCGGGCCGACGGCACCCCCGTCACCACCGATACCGGTGAAATCTTCTGGGGCGAGCCAGGAACCAACGGTCAGCATGCTTTTTACCAGTTGCTTCATCAGGGCACCCGGCTGGTGCCGGCCGACTTCATCGGTTTCAGCCAGCCCCTCGACGACTTGGTCACTGCCGACGGCACCGGCAGCATGCACGACGTGCTGATGAGCAACTTTTTCGCCCAGACCAAGGTGCTTGCTTTCGGAAAAACCGCCGAGGAGATCGAAGCCGAGGACACCCCGGCGGATGTGGTACCGCACAAGGTGATGCCCGGCAACCGGCCCACCACGTCGATCCTGGCCAGCCGGCTCACCCCGTCGGTGCTCGGTCAATTGATCGCGCTCTACGAACATCAAGTGTTCACCGAGGGCGTGATCTGGGGCATCGACTCGTTCGATCAGTGGGGGGTCGAGCTGGGCAAGGCGCAGGCCAAGGAGTTGATCCCAGTGATCAGCGACGACGATTCACCGGATTTCCAGGGGGACAGTTCCACCGACGCGCTGATCCGCCGCTACCGCGAAGAGCGCGGCCGGACGCCCTGATTCAGGCGGCCGTGAGCCGCGACTGTGCATCTCACGACGCGACACGCCGACAGGGGCGTCGTCAGAGTCACGGTGGAGGCCGTGATTACTTGAGCAGCCGTGACATTCGCCGGTCGGCCAGGACTT
Organism: uncultured Actinomycetota bacterium; assembly: GCA_963767765.1. GTDB lineage: Bacteria > Actinomycetota > Actinomycetes > Mycobacteriales > Mycobacteriaceae > Mycobacterium. The sequence continues at coordinate 265,553 of CAVYEX010000002.1, forward strand.
TCCCGCCGGTCTGACAAGTCGGGCAGTACTGAAATGACTTGTCGGCGAACGACACTTCACGCACGGTGTCACCGCACACCGGGCACGGTAAGCCGGTGCGCGCATGAACCCGCAAACCGGAGCGCTTCTCTCCCTTGAGCGTCGCGGCCTGTTGACCGACCAGCCGGGTGACGGCATCGGTGAGCACCGAGACCATGGCCGCGTGCAACTCGGCGACCTGGTCCTCGGTCAGTTTTGCCGCCGTGGCGAACGGAGAGATCCTGGCGACATGCAGAATCTCGTCGCTGTAGGCGTTGCCGACGCCGGCGATCACCTGCTGGTCGGTCAGCACGGTCTTGATCCGGCCGCTGTTGTGTGCCAGCACTTTGGTCAGTTCGTCGGCGTCTAAAGACAGCGCGTCGGGCCCGAGCGCGGCGATCTGCGGTACCCGCTTCGGGTCGTCGACCAGCCACACCGCCAGCCGCTTCTGGGTACCGGCCTCGGTCAGGTCGAAGCCGGGCGCCTCCCCCGGCGTGCCAAGGTGCACCCGCAGAGCGATCGGCCCCTTCCCGGGGCGAAGCGGCGCGGCGGTGAATCGCTCCGACCAACGCAACCAACCGGCCCGCGACAGGTGGGTGATCAGAAACAACCCACCGGCGTGCAGACCCAGGTACTTGCCCCACCGCTGCGCGCCGAGAACGGTCTGACTGTGCAGCGCAGTCAGCGGCGGGTCGAACGTCTTGAGCACCGACAGCGCGGCGACGTCGACGCGACCGACCGGCAAGCCCACGGCATGCCGGCGCAGGTGATCGGCCAGCGCTTCGACTTCAGGCAGTTCGGGCATCTATCCAGTGTGCCGCTCAGCGGCGAGCGGTGCGCCGGACGTCCCGGGCCACCAGCGACATCAGCCAGCTCACGATCGACAAGACGATCGCCGCCTTGATGGCGGTCCACCAGAAGTGGTCGATCTGCAGCCCCCAGTGCGTGGTGTCGGCGGTGACCCGCGCGGTGATCCACAGCATGAAGGCGTTGATGACGATGTGGATCAGGCCGAGGGTCAGGATGTAGAGCGGGATCGACAGGAACTGCACGATCGGCTTGACGAACGCGTTGACCAGTCCGAATATCACAGCGACGATGAGAATGATGCCGGCCCGCTGCCAGGTGGTGTCTCCCCCGACGAAGCTGATCCCGTGGACGACGCGTGTGACGACCCACAGCGCGAAGCTGGTGACGACGGCGCGGACGAGGAATGGACCCATGCGCTGAAGCTACTCCGCGGACCGCAACAGATAGGTGTCCATGATCCACCCGTGGCGGGCTCGGGCGTCGGCGCGCAACGCTGCGATCCGCTCGCCGACCTCGCCGACCGTGCCGGATACCAGCAGCTCATTTGTCGTGCCGAGATAGGCACCCCACCAGATGCGGGTCTCGGCGGGACAACTGCGAAACGAGCACTCGGCGTCGAGCATGATTACGGCCGAGCCGGACAGCCCGGCGGCGCGCAGTTGCCTTCCCGTGGTGATCAGCACCGGTTCGCCGATGTCGTTGAGCGGAATCCGGTGTCGCGCGGTGAGCGCCTGCACGGCGGTGATTCCCGGGATGACGTCGTAGGTGATGTCGACGCGTTCCGCGACGGCTGCCAGGAGGCGCAGGGTGCTGTCGTACAGCGACGGGTCCCCCCACGCCAGGAAGGCACCGACGACACCAGGTGGCAACTCGGTCGCGATGGCGCGGGCCCAGATCTCGACCCGCGCCGCATGCCACTCGCCCACCGCCGTTCGGTAGTCACCGGCGGAGGAGCGCAGTGGATCGGGAAGCTCGACGAACCGGTAATCGGGATCGTGGATGTACCGTTCGCAAATTTGTCGGCGCAGCGCTACCAGGTCACTTTTCGCCTCGCCTTTGTCCATCGCGAAGAAGACTTGGGTGTCGTTGAGCGCCTCGATGGCCTGCACGGTCAGGTAGGCAGGGCTGCCAGCACCGATGCCGATGACGTGAATGCGCCGGCTGGCCATGGAAAAGAAGCGTAGTCAAGGCTTACGCAGAACCGTGAGTATCCGGTACCGAAGGTATTGACAACCCCCCAAGGCGATCCCTACCGTTTCGATATGACCCGCGTCGCGACGAGGCGAAGCGAGCCGATGCGGAGGAGCGGTGCGCTATGACCACTGCGGTGAAACCGACCGGGCCCAGCCGGGAAGAGTTCTCCCAGCGTCTACTGAAGGGCTCGGTGAAGAAGTCCTACGAGCCCGTCGTCGACATCGACTGGGATGCGCCGTTGGATCCGGACAAGTTCTTCCTGCCGCCTCGCATCGTGTCGCTGTACGGCACCCCCATATGGGACCGAATGACCCGCGCGCAGCACATCGAGCTGTCACGCCAAGAGCTGGTGAACACGTTGTCGGCCGGCATCTGGTTCGAGAACATCCTCAACCAGGCACTGCTGCGCACCTTGATGCACGACGACCCCACCACCAGTGCGACGCACTATGCGCTGACCGAACTCGGGGACGAAACCCGTCACATGGTCATGTTCGGCAAGGCCATCGAGCGGGTCGGGGCCAAACCGGTGCGCCCGCGGCTGTATCAGCGGATCATCATCAACGCCCTGCCCTGGGCGTTTCGCGGCGCCCTGCTGTGGGTGGCCGCGTTGATCGGCGAAGAAATCTTCGATGCGTTGCAACGGCAGATGATGGACGACCCCGAGATGCAGCCGATGGTGCAGCGTCTCATGCGAATTCATGTCACCGAAGAGGCCCGTCACATTCAATTCGCGCGCGACGGCCTGCGTAAGCGGGTAGCGGAGATGCCGCGGTTCAACAGGTGGGTCATCGCCAATATCAACGGGCTCGGCGGGTTGTTCTTCAGCTACCTGTTCACCAACCCGGTGCCCTACGCGCGGACCGGTCTGGACCCGCGCCAGGCCCGCCGTGCCGTGCGCAGCAGCGCTCATCGCCACGACGTCCAGGTGACCGGATTCGCCTCGCTGGCAGCGTTTCTCACTGAAACCGGCTTGATGGGCCGGATCGCACGCCGGCAATGGACCCGCAGCGGCTTCCTGTGACGCCCCCGGCCGTCACCGTTGTCGGTGCCGGCGCGACCGGCCTGCGCGTCGCCGACACGATGCTCAACACCGGCATCGACGACTTCGTCGTTCTGGCGGCGCCCGGCGACTGGCACTGGCCAGCCCACCTCCGGGCTCACCTGCGGTCGGGGCACGAGGTCGTCAGATCGGTGTTCGACGAGAGCACCGACTGCTGGACTGTGACAACACGCGCAGGTGAAAGCTTTCGCAGCCGAGTGGTCATGGCGGCGGCCAGTTCGATGCTTGAGCCGTGGACACCAGTCTTACCCGGAGTCAACAACTTTAAGGGCGTGTCATTTCACTCGGCCACCTGGGCTTCCGGATTCGACCCGGCCGGCAAGCGCATCGCCGTTGTCGGCGCCGATGCTGCCACCGGCGAGCTCATCGAACGGCTGACCGCGCAAGCCGGATCGGTCACCGTCTTCGCACATCCCCCCCGACGGCTGGTCGATGAGCTGCCGACCCGTCGCACTCTAGCCAGGCGTCGACTGCGTCGCCACCTGTCCGGACCACCTCATCGAGCCCCACGACTGATCAGATCGCCCATTGAGACCCTGACCGGATCGGGCATCCGGACCGGTGACGGTCGCCACCACGAGGCAGACGCCGTCATTTATGGCACCGGGTTTGCCATTCGCAACACGGTGCTGGATGACGCCCTGATCGGCGTCGGCGGACTGACCATCCGGCAGGCTTGGTACGACGGCATGGAGCCCTATTTTGGTGTCGCCGTGCGCGGTTTTCCCAACTACTTTCTGCTCACCAAAACCGATGCCGGCGGCCAGGCGCGCTACATCGTCGAGTGCCTGCAGCATCTGCGACGAACTTCTGCTACCCGCATCGAAGTGCGACGTAGCAGTCAGCAAGTGTTCAACGAACGGATGCACCTGCGGCCCGCGACCCGTCCGCCGCTGCCCTCGGTGTTCGACCTGTCGTCGGACGACGATCCCGACGCCGAGATCTACGACGGCTCGGCGACACTGACAATTGCCGACGCCAGTCGGCCGGTGCGGGTCCGATTGACCGGCCACCTCAACCCGATCGACGGCAAGTATCACTGGCGGGGCACGGTGTTCGGCCACTCGCTGTGCGACAACGTCCTGCGAAACCCGGAGGTGACCTTGTCAGTCGGTGAGCGCAGCGCCGCTGCGCGAATCACCGAGCAAGCCTTCGGCGGCACCCTCTCGGTCGCCGGGGTCGGCGCTCCGCCGTTCGTCCTGGCCGGTGCCTGACGTCGTCTCACTGAAACTTGCTCAACACCTTGTTGCGCGGCGCTGCGCCCGACCAGGTCAACGCAAGGAATCGCTGAGAAGACAATCTCACGTGCCAACGGCAGGTTGCTCGTGCAACCCAGTGGGTAACCACCGCCACGGTGGTGCGCGCGATGACAGATGTGAACGGCAAGATCAACGTAGTGGCGGTGGGCGCCTCGGCCGGTAGGGTCAAGGCGCTCAGTCTGTTTGCAGCTGGTCTGCCGCCCGAATTCCCTGCGCGGTCGTGGTGGTGCTGCACATGCCCACAGGCGCGCCCAGTGTGTTGGCCTGCATCCTTAACCGCAACGGCCCGCCTCCCGCGGTGACCGCAACCGATGGCGCGGCGCTCAAAGCAGGGCACCATCTACGTCGGGGTGCCCAATCGCCACTTGATGGTGCGGAACCACCGACTAGTGCTGTCGGAGGGCCCCACCGAAACCGGCCACCGGCCCGCAATCAAGCACTGTTCCGATCGGTGGCGCTGGCCTGCGGGCAACATGCGGTCGGTGTGCTGCTCTCCGGTGCACTCGACGAATTGGGTGCTGGGCTCGGCTGCCATCCGTTCCCGCGGCGGTGTGACGATCGCACAATCGCCCTGGATCGCGGTGCGCAGCCTGCAAAAGAAGGCCAGGCTGTCACGGCGGCTGGCCGCCCAGGTACCCCCGGCATGTTGAGCGATCGGTATACCGCGCTCGCCGTAGAGGCCGAGCGTGCGTTGTCGGTGCCGGGAAGCCGGTTGACCGAGGCCTACGAAGCGGGCCTGGGCCCGTGACCGGTCATGCCAGCGTGCTCACAGTTGCGGTCGACAACCCGGATTCGGCTTGTTTGGTCACCGTAAGAGGCGTCCTGGACAGCAGCACTTACCTGGAGCTTCGCAACAACGTCATCAAGGCGGCGCTGGACCAACCGCGGGCGGTTCTCGTCGACGTCTCCGCCCTCGAGGTCAGCGCATCCTCGGCATGGTCGGTGTTCACCAGCGCCCGCTGGCATGTCAGCACTTGGCCCGACGTTCCCATCATGCTGGTGTGCGGGCATGCAGCTGGACGCGCCGCCGTCGCCCGCAACGGCGTCGCGCGTTACGTGCCCGTCTATTCCACCATCGACGCCGCGCTCGCTGCGGCTGCCGACCGCAGTCGGCCGGTGCGCCGACGGGTGCGCGGCGAACTGTCCGCATCCTCCACGAGCCTGCGCCGGTCACGGGAGTTGGTAGCCGACACCCTGATGCAGTGGTCGCGGCCTGAACTCGTCCCGGTGGCGACCGTCATCGTCAACGTCTTCGTCGAGAACGTGCTGAAACACACGCCCGCCGCGCCGGTACTGCGCATCGAAACCGACGGCACCACCGTTACCGTCGCGGTCGAAGACAGCAGCTCGGTTCCGGCGGTACGGCGCGAGGAGCGGGTGAGCGGCGAAAGACGCATCTCCGGTCTGGCGATCGTCGCGGCAGTGAGCCGCACATGGGGCAGCACACCCACGTCGACCGGCAAAACGGTTTGGGCCGTGGTGGGGCCCGAAAATCAGCTATAGTCCTGCCCAATTCGGCTCTGCGCTGCTGCAGTTCACTTGCTCGCCGCCGGGCCGCCTCGGCTCGGGCAGCGGCACCGAAGCCCGCACCTGGGTCACCCCGCTCGGTCGCCGTCATCAGCTGCCAATGCTGCTCGGCTTCCACGAGTTGGCGGGCAACGGCCACCAGTGGGGTATTGGAACTTCGCGACAATCGCTTGAGCAGTTCGAAGGCCTGCACAGCGTCGATCTTGAACCGCTCCATGACCATGCCCTTCGCCTGGCCGATGATGTCGCGCGACGCCTCCCCACCGTATTCGCGCGTACCGTGCCTATTTTCCGCTGTCCGACAAAACTGACAACCGGCTGGACGGGCGCCGCCATCCGCCCCGCGATATGTCGAGTTCCGAGTCGATGAGCCGTTCTACGATTCCGGTGGACAGCCGGTTACGACCGTCAATCGAGGAGGCGGTATGCGGTTCAGCTACGCGGAGGCGATGACCGATCCGGCTTTCTACCTTCCGCTGGCGAAGGCGGCCGAGGCCGCCGGATACGCCAGCATGACGATTCCCGACAGCATCGCCTTCCCGTTCGAATCCGATTCGCAGTATCCGTATACGCCCGACGGCGGCCGCGAATTCCTCGACGGAAAGCCGTTCATCGAGACTTTCGTGCTCCTCGCGGCGCTGGGTGCGGCGACCACAACGCTGCGGTTCAACACCTTCGTGCTCAAGCTGCCGATCCGCCCGCCCGCCCTGGTAGCCAAGCAAGCCGGCTCTCTGGCGGCATTGATCGGGAACCGGGTCGGTCTGGGAGTGGGTACCAGCCCCTGGCCGGAAGACTACGAATTACTGGGTGTCCCGTTCGCCAAGCGGGGCAGGCGGATCGACGAATGCATCACGATCGTGCGCGGTTTGACCAGCGGCGACTATTTCGAATTTCACGGCGAGTTCTACGACATACCGAAGACGAAGATGACCCCGGCGCCCAGCCGTCGGATCCCGATTCTGGTCGGCGGCCACGCCGAGGCAGCCCTGCGCCGCGCGGCGCGTGCGGACGGCTGGATGCACGGCGGCGGCGACCCGGAGGAACTCGACCGGTTGATCGCCAGGGTCAGGCAGTTCCGGAAGGCGGAGAACAGCACCGGGCCGTTCGAGATTTCACGTGATCTCAGCCGACGGTTTCACCGTCGACGGCACCAAGCGTTTGGAGGACAAGGGCGTCACCGATGTCATCGTGGGCTTCCGCATCCCCTACACCTCCGGTCCGGACACCGAGCCGCTCGACACCAAGATTCGCCACCTCGAGACGTTCGCCGAGAACGTGATCGCCAAGGTTTGAAGTCGGCAGCCGACCGCTGCGCCTCGTCGTGTCGGGCGGCTCGGCCGAGCGCTGCCTACCGTGGAATGAAAGCCACAACTGCGGGAGTCATCATGGCGCGAACAGAGCGGGACAGCTGGGATTTGGCCAGCAGCGTGGGAGCCACTGCCACCATGGTCGCGGCGGCCCGGGCGGCGGCGAGCAGACGCCCGAATCCGGTGATCACCGACCCGTTCGCCGAGCCGCTGGTCCGCGCCGTCGGGCTGGACCTGTTCACCCGGGTGGCGGCCGGCGAGGCCGATTTCGCCGACGTCGACGGCGGCATCGGATTTCCGCGGATGACCGACACGTTTGCCGCGCGGGCCCTGTTCTACGACCAGTTCTTCGCCGCAGCCGGTGCGGCCGGCCTTCGCCAGGTCGTCATCGTGGCGTCTGGGCTGGATGCCCGTCCCTACCGGCTGTCGTGGCCTGTAGGGACCACGGTGTACGAGGTCGACCAGCCCGAGGTGATCGACTTCAAAACCGCCACGCTGGCCAAGCTCGGCGCCAGCCCCACCGCCGAACACCGGGCGGTCGGCATCGACCTGCGCGACGACTGGCCCGCGGCGCTGCAGCAGGCCGGCTTCGACAGCGGACAACCAACGGCATGGCTGGCCGAAGGGGTCCTCATCGGGTTTCTGCCGCCCGAGGCCGAAGTGCGGTTGCTGGACAACGTCACCACGCTCAGCGCCAAAGGCAGCCGATTCGCCGCCGACTACGGGACCGTGGCCGGTGATTCCGAGGCGGCGCGGCAACAGAACCAGACCATGACCGAAAGCTGGCGTGCCCACGGACTGAACCTGGACATCGCCGACCTGGCCTACCCCGGCGAGCACACCGACGTCGCAGCGCATCTGGGCGCCCGAGGATGGCAGACCACCACTTCGGTGTTGTCCGAGCTGTTCTCCGCCGCCGGGCTGACGCCGTTGGGCGACGCCGCGGGCCAGGTTCCGGCCGAGTCGATCGGCTTCGTCCGCGCAACTCGCCGGTAGCCCGGTGTGCCAAATGTCACCGTGTCGCGGGGCCACGGCTCGGTGACCTCCGTGGTTGCATGGAGAAAGTGTCTTAGATCGTGCACCGGCGGGGCAGCCGCGCAACGGTGTGGGTACACCGTTGATCAGCCGCTCAGCCACTGCGGTTGCTAGTCGCAACTTGCCTCGCCCCCGGCTTGTCGAAGCACCAAGTTCTCGTTTCGGGCGGCGCACCCTTGATCTTCGAGAGTGAGAGATTTCATGACGACTTACAACGAGCTGGGCACCATTGTCGGCAGCGGTCAGCTACGCAGCCTGCCGCTTCCCGCTGACTGGCTGGACCACTTGGGCTGGTTCCGGTTCTATCTCGACGGTGACCGATGGACGTGGTCGCCGCAGATCGAGCGGATGCACGGCTACCAACCGGGCACCACGGCGCCGAGCACGCTGCTGCTGCTTTCCCACGTCGATTTGGCCGATTACGAGCGGGTGGAGAGCACTTTGCGGGGGGCACGCCGCACCCGACAGCCGTTCAGTTCGCGGCACCGCATCATCGACACAAGTGATCAGTTGCACGACGTGGTGCTGATCGGTGCGCCTTTCCACGATGCGCGCGGCGCGGTTGTGGGAATGAATGGGCTGTACCTCGACCTTTCGCAGGCCGCGGCACAGGCTCACAGTCGCCGCTATGAACACACGACGAATCAGCTGCGGATCGCGGCTACCGGTGACGGTCCTGACGGAACGGGGCGTCACCGGATCCGGGCCGCGACCCGGTGCTGACGGCGGGTGGTGTTGCGCCGCGGTACCGCGTCACGGCGTGCGTCACCGGCTTCAGCCGCTACTCTCGCGCCACTTCCTCCGGTGCCTTGTCCGGTCGTAGACCACGCCAACTGGGCTGCCGCAGCCGGCCATCCGACGTCCATTCGCTGTAGCGCACTTCTCCGACCAGTTTGGGCTCGACGAACGTCACGCCACGGGCGTCGCGGGTGGCAAGTCGTTGGTTGAACGGCGAATTGTTGATGCGCAACGGCGTCAGCGTTTTCTTCAGGTTGGCCAGATCACGTTCGGTGAAGCCGGTGCCTACCCGCCCGGCGAACTGCAGCCCACCGTCTGCCGGGATGCCCACCAGCAGCGAGCCGATCCCGCTGGTACGCCCCCCTTCACCGGCGCGCCAGCCGCCGATCACGACTTCCTGAGTGCTCCAATGCTTGTCCTTGATCCACGACGCCGAACGGCGGCCGGGCTGGTAGGCCGAGTCGCGTTTCTTCGCCACGACACCTTCCCAGCCCTGTTTGTGTGAATGTTCCAAAGCCTCCGGGCCGTCACCGGCCAGCAGGTCGGGAACGATGAGATTTGTTGAGGTCGCCAGTGTTTGCAGCAGCTGCCGCCGATCGCGGTATTTAGCCCGCAACAGCGAACGACCGTCGAGATTAAGAATGTCGAATGCCCAGTACTCGATGCGGGTGGCCCGAACCCGGTTCTGCATTTGGGAGAAGCTGGGAATGCCGTTGTCGTCGAGGGCGACCACTTCTCCGTCGAGCACCACGTGATGGTCGGCGAGATCGGCCGCGATCGCCGCCAACTGTGGGTATTCGCCGGTGACGTCGCGCCCGCGGCGGGACCGCAGCCGCATCGTTCCGCGGTCTACGTCCATGAGCAACCGGTAGCCGTCCCATTTGCCCTCGAACGACCACTGACCGGCTTTGAGATGTTGCACCGAGCCTTCGGTGGCCAGCATCGGGGCGAGGGTGTCGAACTCGAAGACATGCTGGTCTTTCATCCGGTGCGCCAGCCACTGATCGCCGCGGGTCTGAATCAGGGCGTAGCGACCGGAGATTCGGCTGCCATGCAGGGTGACAATGACTTCGTCGTCAAGGAACTTCTCGGCTTCATAAGTACCGGAGTCCCAGATGACGACCTGGCCGGCACCGTACTCACCCTTCGGGATGACGCCTTCGAATCCACCGTATTCCAGCGGATGATCCTCGGTATGCACCGCGAGATGGTTGATCGCCGGCGTGTCGGGCAGATTTTTTGGAACCGCCCACGACACCAGCACACCGTCGCGCTCCAACCGGAAGTCATAATGCAGCCTTCGAGCGTGGTGTTCCTGAATGACGAAGGTGTTCCCCTGTCCGACTTCGGGTTTTGACGCCGGAACGGGCTCCGGTGTCTTCGAGGCGTCCCGCATGCTGCGGTATTTCGTCAGCCGGTCGCGCACCTTCGCGTCGGCTTCCAGCGGCGCCAGCAAGTCGCCGTCACGCTCGACCCGCGCCAGCACCTCGTCGTAGCGCAACTGGCGAAGCTTGGGGTCATCGAGTTCGTCCCAGCTGCGCGGCGCCGCGACGGTCGGCTGCTCGCGGCCGCGCAGCGAATATGGCGCGATCGTGGTCTTCGATGCGCTGTTCTGGCTCCAGTCGAGAAACACTTTGCCCGCTCGCAGGCTCCTGGTCATGGTCGAGATCACCAACTTCGGCATCGCCTGCTCCAGTTGCAGCGCAACGCGTTTGGCCAGCACAACCGCGCCCTGACTGCTCACCGGCTTCTGCAGCGGAGCGTAGAGATGTATGCCCTTGCTGCCGCTGGTCAAAGGATAGGTGGTGAGCCCGATTTCGGCGATCAGGTCCCGCACCGCGCGCGCCACGTGGGTCAGCTGCGCCATCGTTACGCCGTCACCGGGATCGAGGTCGAACACCAGTCGGGTTGCGGGCCCGGGCTTGAGCTCTTCGCCGCTGCGGGTCCATTCCGCGCTGAAACGCCACTGTGGAACGTGCACCTCCAGTGCGGCCTGCTGGGCTATCCACGCCAGCCCGTCGGCGCTGTCGATGATCGGGTACGTCGTGGTGCCGGACCGGTGCACGACGCTGGCACGCGGCAGCCAGTCCGGCGCCGACGAGGCAAGCTGCTTTTCGAAGAACGAAGACTCCTGTACGCCGTTGGGCCAGCGTTTTCTCGTGGCGGCGCGACCAGCGATGTGCGGCACCATGACTTCGGCGATCTGCGTGTAATAGTAGAAGACCTCGGCCTTGGTGACGGGTTTGCGTCGGCGACCGGCCGGCGGATAAAGCACCTTGTCGGCGTTCGTCAGCTTCACCTGCGGGCTCGGCGCCGCACCGGATGGCCGGGCGCGCGGTGAATTCATGCTGACAAACTACGCTCATGACCCGTGGGCTGGTGATCGGTGAAGCGCTGATCGACATCGTCGAGAAGGACGGTCAGCCCAGCGACGAGCACGTCGGCGGCAGCCCGCTCAATGTGGCCGTCGGGCTGGCCCGCCTGAGCCGTGACATCGACTTCTTGACCTATCTCGGCCGGGACGAATACGGTCGCCGCGTCACCGCTTACGTGACTTCAGCTGGCGCTCAGCTGCTTTCGGGTGGGCCGTCGGCGGCCCGCACGGCGACCGCACGTGCCGAGGTCGATGACGACGGCTCGCCCAGTTACACGTTCGACCTGCAGTGGCAGCTTTCCGACACACCGCCGGTGCCGTCGCCGCTCGTCGTGCACACCGGATCGATTGCCGCGGTGGCCGAACCGGGCTGCCGGGCCGTCGCTGCGCTGATCGAGCACTACCGGGGCTCGGCCACGATCACGTTCGATCCCAATGTGCGCGCGGCGCTGATCGAGGATTCCACCACTGCCCGGACGCGGATCGCGCATCTGGTGAGCCGAAGCGACATCGTCAAGGTCAGCGACGAAGACCTGCGCTGGATAGCTTGTGAGGATCCACCGGAACGAACGGCCCGGCGCTGGCTGACGCTGGGCCCGTCGATCGTGGTCGTGACGGCCGGCGACCAGGGGGCATCGGCGCTCTGCGCGGCGGGTGAGGCGCGGGTCGCGGCGGAACCGGTGCGCGTCGTCGACACCGTCGGTGCCGGCGACGCCTTCATGGTGGGGTTGATCGATGCGCTCTGGGAGTCCAGCCTGTTGGGTGCCGACCGAAGACCCGCACTTCGCGGAATCAGCCTCGACACGCTGACCGGCGCGCTGCAGGCGGCAAGCGCGCTTTCGGCCCTGACCGTCGCCCGCGCCGGTGCGGACATGCCGGATCGTAGCGCTCGCGACGCCGCGATGCGGCGGCGGTAACGCGTGCGGCGACCGTGGTGCGGGCATACTTGGCGTCATGCGTTCCATCTGGAAGGGTTCGATCGCCTTCGGGCTGGTGAACGTCCCTGTCAAGGTGTACAGCGCCACCGAAGACCACGACATCAAGTTTCACCAGGTGCACGCCAAAGACAACGGACGCATCCGGTATAAGCGGGTCTGCGAGGTGTGCGGCGAAGTCGTCGAGTACCGCGACCTCGCCCGGGCATACGAATCTGACGATGGTCAGATGGTGGTGATCACCGACGAGGACATCGCCACCCTGCCCGAAGAGCGCAGCCGCGAGATCGAGGTCTTGGAGTTCGTCCCGGCCAGCGAGCTCGACCCGATGCTCTATGACCGCAGCTACTTCTTGGAGCCGGATTCGAAATCGGCGAAGTCCTATGTGCTGCTGGCCAAGACACTGGCGGACACCGATCGCGTCGCGATCGTGCACTTTGCGTTGCGCAACAAGACTCGGCTTGCGGCGTTGCGGGTCAAGGACTTCAGTAAACGCGACGTGATGATGGTTCACACCTTGCTGTGGCCGGATGAGATCCGCGATCCCGACTTTCCGGTGCTCGACAAGAAGGTCGAGATCAAGCCGGCCGAGCTGAAAATGGCCGGGCAGGTGGTGGAGTCGATGGCCGACGACTTCGACCCGGACCGCTATCGCGACACCTATCAGGAGCAGCTGCGCGAGCTGGTGCAAGCCAAACTCGAAGGTGGAGAAGCGTTTGCGGTCGAGGACAAACCGACCGAGCTCGATGAGACCGAAGACGTCTCAGATCTGCTCGCCAAGTTGGAGGCGAGCGTGAAGGCGAGGTCAGGCGGCGCTAAGGCGGCGACGAAGAAGGCGCCGGCCAAGAAAACCCCGGCCAAGAAGGCTTCCAAGAAAGCTCCGGCGAAGAAAGCCCCGGCGAAAAAGACGCCGGCGAAGGCAGGCGCGAAGTCTTAGGCGACGTGCCGTGGTTGTCGCGAACAGCGAATGCCGCGAGATCGACGCCAGCGCTGCGAGACGTCCGAAATCCTGCTCTGATGTCGATCTCGGTGTAGGGCCGCCGCAGGCACCGACCCGGGTACGGTACTGGCCGGTACTGCGATGAGGGCACTAAGGTGGCGCTGTGACGCAGACAGCGGATCACGCCCAGGACTCGTCGCCGTGGTCGCCGCGAGAGGTCGAGCTGCTCGCGGTGACGCTGCAGCTGCTGCAGGAACACGGCTATGACCGGTTGACCGTGGACGCCGTGGCGGCGACGGCCAAGGCCAGCAAGGCCACGGTGTACCGGCGTTGGCCGTCGAAAGCCGAGCTGGTGCTGGCCGCGTTCATCGAAGGCGTCCGCCAAACGGCGGTCGCACCCGAGACCGGCACGCTGCGCGGCGACCTCATCCAGGTGGGCGATGTGATTTGTGAGCAGGCCTACCAGCACGCCAGCACAATCCGCGCCGTGCTGGTCGAGGTGTCGCGGCACCGAGCCCTACGCGACGCCATGCAGCATCAATTCCTCGACCAGCGCAAGACACTGATTCACCACATCCTGCAACAGGCCGTACGCCGGGGTGAGATCGCCAGCGGCGCCATCAGCGACGAGCTGTGGGATCTGTTGCCCGGTTACCTCGTGTTCCGTGCGATCATGCCGGGTCCGCCTCCCACCGGCCGCACAGTGCAGACGCTGGTCGACGACGTCATCATGCCGAGCCTGACCCGGGCCGGCAGTTGACGGCGGCCGCCTACTGCCGCGGCGAAGTCCCATCGCTTGTTGTGTCCGGTCCCGTACCGTACTGTCATAGCTGTTCGATCTCCGCTCGAAGCGCAGCAAGGCCGCCTGCACCCGGGTGGTCGCCTACTCGGATATCGAAAGGCTAACGGGTGAGAGGGATTTCACTGACCGGCCTGGTGAGGCGGCGGTGGATCCTGTTGGTCACGGTGGTCGTAGTCGCCCTCGCGGGGTTCATGGTGTATCGGCTGCACGGCCTCTTCGGCTCCCACAACCGGACATCGGCCGGCGGAGACCTGTCGAATGAGATCATTCCCTTCAATCCCAAGCACGTGGTCCTCGAGGTGTTCGGTGCCCCCGGGACGGTGGCCACCATCAACTATCAGGACGTCAACGCTCAGCCGCAGCGCGCGGACCACACCGCCCTGCCCTGGAAGTACGAGATCACCACGACGTTGACGGCGGTCATCGCCAACGTGGTGGCGCAAGGCGACAGCGGCAGCATCGGCTGCCGCATCACGATCAACGGCGACGTCAAAGACGAAAGGATCGTCAACGAAGTGAACGCCTACACCTTCTGCCTGGATAAATCCGGATGAGTGACGATCGCGAGAAGCGTCCGTTCATACCGCAGGCCATTCGCCGGCTTGCAGTGCCGATCCTGCTGTTGTGGGTGGGCCTGGCAGCGGTGACCAACATCGCCGTGCCGCAGTTGGAGAAGGTGGCAGAAGTACAAAACGTTGCGCTGAGCCCCTCGGATGCGCCGTCGTTGCTCGCCACCAAACGCATCGGCAAGGTGTTTCACGAGTTCGACTCCGACAGTGCGGCCACCATCGTGCTGGAGGGCGATCACCCGCTGGATGCGGACGCGCACAAGTTCTACGACAAACTAATCCGTGCTCTCGAGCGCGACAAGAAGCACGTCGAGCATGTGCAGGACTTCTGGGGAGATCCGCTGACCGCGGCGGGCTCGCAGAGCACCGACGGCAAAGCCGCCAACGTCATCGTGTATCTCGCCGGCAATCAGGGCTCGGCGTTGGCCAACCAGTCGGTCGACGCGGTGCGCGACATCGTCAGCCACGCCAAGCCGCCCGCGGGTGTGAAGGCGTATGTCACCGGTGAGGCGCCGCTGATCGCCGACCAGTTCGAGGTGGGCAGCAAAAGCAGCAGCAAAGTCACCGCGATAACCATCGTTGCGATCGCCTTGATGCTGCTGTTCGTCTACCGCTCGGTCGTCACCACCATCCTGATACTGGTCACCATCCTCATCGAGATGGCCGCCGCCCGAGGCATCGTCGCCTTTCTGGGACACACCGGCATCGTCGCGCTCTCGACCTATGCGACCAACTTGCTGACCTTGCTGGTCATCGCCGCCGGCACGGACTACGCGATCTTCGTGCTGGGCCGATATCACGAGGCGCGGCACGCGTTGGAGGATCGGGAAGCCGCGTATTACAACATGTATCGCGGCACCGCCCATGTCGTGTTGGGCTCAGGCCTGACCGTTGCCAGCGCGGTGTTCTGTCTGAGCTTCACCCGGCTGCCGTACTTCCAGAGCTTGGGCATACCCGCCGCGATCGGCATCCTCATCGCCCTCGCGGCGGCGCTCACGCTGGCCCCGGCCGTGCTCACCATCGGTAGCCATTTCGGTCTGCTGGAACCCAAACGCGCGCTGCAGACCCGTGGGTGGCGGCGCATCGGCACGGCCATCGTCCGGTGGCCCGGCCCAATCCTGGTGGTGTCGGTGGCGACAGCGCTCATCGGTCTGCTCGCCCTTCCTGGCTATCAGACCAGTTACAACATCCGCCCCTACCTGCCCGCCGACGCACCGGCGAACGTCGGCTACACCGCCGGGGTGCGACACTTTTCCGAAGCCCGGTTGAATCCGGAACTGCTGATGCTCGAAGCCGATCATGATCTGCGCAATCCCGCCGACATGCTCATCTTGGAGAGGGTGGCCAAGGCGGTGTTCCACCTGCCCGGCATTGACCAGGTGCAGTCCATTACCAGGCCGTTGGGGACGCCGCTCGACCACAGCTCGATACCGTTTCAAATCAGCCAGCAATCCGCGGCCACCATCCAGAACCTCAGTTACCAGCGCGACCGGGCGGTCGACTTCCTCAAGCAGGCCGGCGAGTTGAGGAAAACGATCAACATTCTGCAGCAGCAATTCACGTTGCAGCAGCAGCTCGCCGCGGCCACCGACGAGCAGACGCAAAGCTTCCACGAGACGCTCGCGACGATCGAAGACCTGCGAGACAAGATCGCGAACTTCGACGACTTCTTCCGCCCGATCCGCAGCTACTTCTATTGGGAGAAGCACTGCTACGACATCCCGATCTGCTATGCGTTCCGGTCCATCTACGACGCCCTCGACGGCATCGACCAGCTCACGGACAGGTTCGCGCAACTCACCGCGAGCCTGGACAAGCTGGACGCCATTCAGCCGCAACTGGTCACGTTGATACCGCCGCAGATCGCCAGTCAGGAGACGAACCTCGAATTGGCGCTGACCAACTACGCCACTAATTTAGGAATCAACGCTCAGCAGCAATCCGCCACCGAGAACGCGACCGTTCTGGGTCAGGCATTCGACACCGCGAAGAATGACGACTCGTTCTACCTACCTCCCGAGGTGTTCGACAACGCCGACTTCAAGCGGGGCCTGAAGCTGTTCATGTCGCCCGATGGCAAGGCCGCTCGGATGATCATCTTCCACAAGGGTGATCCCGCCACCCCAGCTGCGATCGCCCATATCGACCCGATCAAGAATGCGGCGTTCGAAGCGGTGAAGGGCACCCCGTTGGCGAATGCCAACTTCTATGTCGGCGGCACGGCCTCGACCTACAAAGACATCCAAGACAGCGCCAAATACGACCTGATGATCGTCGCGGTATCAGCGCTCAGCCTGATTCTGCTGATCATGATGATCATCACCCGAAGTCTGGTCGCCGCGATCGTCATCGTCGGCACGGTGGCACTGTCGTTGGGCGCCTCGTTCGGATTGTCGGTGCTGGTGTGGGAATACCTTTTCGGCATCCAGTTGTACTGGGTCGTGCTAGCGCTGGCCGTAATCCTGCTGCTGGCGGTGGGATCCGACTACAACCTGCTGCTGATATCCCGATTCCGGGAGGAAATCGGTGCGGGACTGAAAACAGGCATCATCCGCGCGATGGCCGGCTCAGGTTCGGTGGTGACGGCCGCCGGCGTGGTATTCGCAGTGACGATGTGCTCGTTCATTTTCGGCGAGCTGCGAGTGCTCGGTCAGATCGGCACCACCATCGGCCTTGGTCTGCTGTTCGACACGCTGATCGTCCGCTCCTTCATGACACCGTCCATCGCCGCTTTGCTCGGACGGTGGTTCTGGTGGCCGCAGCGGGTTCGTCCCCGCCCGGCCAGCCAGATGCTGCAGCCCTACGGATCACGACCCGCGGTTCGTCAGCTGCTGCTCTGGGAGGACGAAGACACCGCAGCGCCGGCGAAGTAGAACGTGTTCCAGATCCGGGTCGGGTGCACGTTTCGCTCCTTGTTACGGTGACGCTCGTGATCTTGGATAAATTTCGTCTCGACGACCAAGTCGCCGTTATCACCGGGGCAGGCCGAGGCCTTGGGGCGGCCATCGCGGTGGCCTTCGCAGAAGTCGGCGCCGACGTCGTCGTCTCCTCGCGGACCGCGTCGGAACTAGAGGCCGTCGCCGAGCAGGTCCGCGCCGCCGGCCGGCGCGCCCACGTCGTCGAAGCTGACCTGGCTCAGGCCGAAGCGACCGCAGACCTGGCCGGGCAGGCTGTCGACACGTTCGGGCGGTTGGACATCGTCGTCAACAACGTCGGTGGCACCATGCCCAACACGCTGCTGACCACCTCGACCAAGGACCTCAAATCCGCGTTCGCGTTCAATGTTGCGACCGCGCACGCCTTGACCGTCGCCGCGGTGCCGTTGATGATCGAACACTCCGGCGGCGGCAGCGTCATCAACATCACCTCCACCATGGGCCGGCTGGCCGGACGCGGTTTCGCCGCCTATGGCACCGCCAAAGCCGCGCTCGCGCACTACACCCGGCTGGCCGCGCTCGACCTGTGCCCCCGCGTCCGGGTCAACGCCATCGCCCCAGGGTCGATCGCCACCTCAGCGCTGGACGTGGTCGCCTCCAACGACGACCTGCGCCGCCCGATGGAGCAGGCCACTCCGCTGCGCCGTTTGGGCCAACCGGATGACATTGCCGCCGCGGCAGTGTATTTGGCGTCCCCGGCAGGTGCCTACCTAACGGGTAAGACGCTGGAGGTGGACGGCGGTATCACCTTCCCCAACCTCGACCTTCCTATTCCGGATCTGTAGGCACTCATGGTCATTCGCGTCGCCCAGATCGGCACCGGCAATGTCGGTATCCACGCGCTGAGAGCGCTCATCACCAACCCCGAGTTCGAGCTCACCGGCGTATGGGTGTCGTCGGAGGCTAAAGCCGGCAAGGACGCCGCAGAGCTTGCCGGGCTGCCGCATCCGGTGGGCGTCACCGCCAGCAACGACCTCGACGCCGTCCTCGCCACCGAGCCCCAGTGTGCGGTCTACACCGCGATGGCCGACAACCGGCTGCTCGAAGCACTCGACGACTACCGGCGTGTCTTGGACGCCGGGGTCAATGTCGTTGGCAGCGGACCAGTTTTCTTGCAGTACCCCTGGCAGGTGATTCCGCCCGACCTCATCTCGCCACTGGAAGACGCTGCGCAGCAGGGCAATTCGAGCTTGTTCGTCAACGGGATCGATCCCGGCTTCGCCAACGATCTGCTGCCGTTGGCGTTGGCCGGCACCTGCCAGAGCATCGAGCAACTGCGCTGCTTGGAGATCGTCGACTACGCCACCTACGACAGCGCCACGGTCATGTTCGACGTGATGGGTTTCGGCAAGGCTCTCGACGACATCCCGATGCTGTTGCAGCCCGGAGTGCTCAGCATGGCGTGGGGATCGGTGGTGCGCCAACTGGCGGCCGGGCTGGGCATTTCACTCGACGACGTCACCGAGACCTACACCCGTACGGCGGCGCCCGAAGACTTCGACATCGCGTCGGGTCACATTAGTCAGGGCACCGCCGCCGGTCTACGGTTCGAGGTTCGCGGAATGGTGGACGGCCGGCCCGCCGTCGTGCTCGAGCACGTCACGCGACTACGCGCCGACCTGTGCCCGGACTGGCCGCAACCCGCCCAGCCTGGAGGCTCCTACCGGGTGGAGATCACCGGCGAGCCCTCCTATGCCGTCGACGTATGTCTGAGCAGCCGCCACGGCGACCACAATCACGCCGGTCTGGTCGCCACCGCCATGCGCATCGTCAACGCCATCCCCGCGGTGGTCGCCGCACCGCCGGGCATCCGCACAACGCTCGACCTTCCGCTCGTCGCCGGTCACGGGCTGTTCACGGCGGGCACCGACCCGATCGGGTAATTTTTCGGGTGACCTAACTTTTCTCTCTTCTTCCGAAAGACGACCGGTGGCCCAGGACACGCTGAGCCCGCCCAAGCCTGGGTGGTATCTGCTCGGACCGGCGTTCGTCGCCGCGATCGCCTACGTCGACCCGGGCAATGTGGCCGCCAACGTCAGCGCCGGCGCCCAGTTCGGCTTCCGGATGCTGTGGGTGATCGTCGCGGCCAACCTGATGGCGGGTTTCGTTCAATACCTGTCGGCGAAACTCGGGCTGGTCACCGGACGCTCGCTGCCCGAGGCGGTAGGGCGCCGGTTGAACCGCCCGGTCCGGTTGGCCTACTGGGCGCAGGCCGAACTGGTGGCGATGGCTACCGACGTCGCCGAGGTGGTCGGCGGCGCCATTGCGCTGAAGATCTTGTTCAACCTGCCGCTGCTGGTCGGCGGGTTGGTCACCGGCGCGGTGTCGCTGCTGTTGCTCGCGATCCAGGACCGGCGCGGACAGCACTTGTTCGAGCGGGTCCTCACCGGATTCCTGATGGTGATCGCCGTCGGCTTCACGGCGAGTTTCTTCGTGACGACGCCACCGCCCGGGGCGGTACTCACCGGGCTGGTGCCGAGCTTTCAGGGCACCGAAAGCGTGCTGCTGGCGGCGGCGATCCTGGGCGCCACCGTGATGCCGCACGCGGTCTACCTGCATTCCAGCCTGGCCCGCGATCGGCACGGTCATCCAGAGCCTGGACCCCCGCGGCGCCGACTGCTTCGGGTCACCCAGTGGGACGTGGTCTTGGCGATGATGGTCGCCGGAGCCGTGAACGTGGCCATGTTGCTGGTCGCCGCGCTAAACATGCATGGCGGCGGCGCCTCCATCGAAGGTGCCTATACCGCCGTGCACGACACGGTCAACGCCACCATCGCAGTGTTTTTCGCGGTGGGCCTGTTGGCGTCGGGGTTGGCGTCAGCGTCTGTGGGTGCTTACGCCGGCGCCATGATCATGCAGGGTCTGCTGCACCGTTCGGTTCCCATGCTGCTGCGCCGGGTGATAACACTCGTTCCCGCGGCGCTCATCCTGGCCAGCGGTTTCAACCCGACTCGAGCGCTGGTGCTGTCTCAGGTCGTGCTGTCTTTCGGGATCCCTTTCGCGTTGCTGCCGTTGGTCCGACTGACCGGCAACCGCAGCCTGATGGGTGCCGACATGAACGGCAGAATCACCAACATCCTCGGCTGGGCGGTGGGTGTGCTGATTAGCCTGCTGAATGTGGCGCTCATCGCGTTGACGGTGGCGGGCGGATGACGGCCGGCCAGCACGCTTACTTCGCGTATGGCTCGAATCTGTGCGTGGGCCAGATGAAACGACGCTGTCCCGACGCGATCAATCCCCGGCCGGCCGTGTTGGGTGCTCACGACTGGCTGATCAACGAGCGTGGCGTGGCCACCGTAGAGTCGTTCGCCGGCAACGAGGTGCACGGTGTGGTGTGGCAGCTGTCCGACCGTGACCTCGCCGCCCTGGACCGCGCCGAAGGCGTCCCGGTGCGGTACCGCCGGGATCGGCTCACCGTCACCACCCAGGACGGAGTGTCACCGGCCTGGGTGTACATCGATCACCGCGTCAGTCCCGGCCCGCCACGGCCGGGCTACCTGGAACGCATCATCGCCGGCGCTCGTCATCACGGCTTGCCCCGGCACTGGATCGAGTTCTTGCGGCGTTGGGACCCGGCCAACTGGCCACGCCGGGCGTCATCCGCAGGATCTATTGCGCCGCACTCGCTTTCGGCCTTGCTGGCCGAACCGGGCGTCATCGAGGTCAGCAACCTGAGGTCGCGCTTCGGCTTTCTGGCCATTCACGGTGGCGGGCTCGAGCAAATGACCGACGTCCTCGCCGAACGAGCCGCAGCCGCGACCGGTGCCTCGGTATACCTGGTGCGGCACCCCGACCGTTACCCGCACCACCTGCCGTCGATTCGCTTCCGCGCAGAGGAGTCGACGCGGCTCGCCGAGTTCCTCGACCATGTCGACGTCGCCGTCTCGCTGCACGGCTACGGCCGGTTGGGCTCGAGCACCCAGCTGCTGGCCGGCGGGCAGAATCGCCGGCTGGCCAGCCACTTGGCTCGCCACATTCAAGTGCCCGGTTACCGGGTGGTCACCGACCTCGACGCGATTCCCGTCGAGCTGCGGGGCATGCACCCGCAGAACCCGGTCAACCGGGTCGCTGACGGCGGCACCCAACTGGAGCTTTCCGCCCGGGTGCGCGGTATCAGCCCTCGCAGCCCCTTCCCGGGTGCGGACGGCCTGTCGCCGGTGACCGCTGCCCTGCTGCGCGGGCTGGTGGCCGCAGTGAAAGCCTGGTCGGTATGACTGTGCATGCGGACCGCGCTTTTCGATTCGGCGTAGGCATCCGTTCGGTCAGATCGCTGGACGCCTTGCAAGATAAGGCGCGACGCCTCGAAGACGGAGGCTTCGATGTCGTGTACCTGCCCGACCACCTCGGTGCGCCGGCGCCCTTTCCCGTGCTGAGCGCGATCGCCGCCGCGACGACGACGCTGCGGCTGGGGACTTATGTGCTCAACGCGTGCTTCTACAAGCCGGCTCTGCTGGCTCGCGATGTGGCGGCAGTGGACCTGCTCAGCGGCGGCCGTCTCGAATTAGGGCTGGGTGCGGGGTATGTGCGGGAGGAATTCGAGGCGGCGGAGCTGCCCTATCCCAGCGCCGGCCAGCGCGTCGACTATCTCGAGCATGTGACCGCTTATCTCAAGCAGCACCAGCCCGGCGTGCCGATCCTGATCGCGGGCAACGGAAATCGACTGCTCTCTGTCGCCGCGCGGCATGCTGACATCGTCGGCCTGACGGGCGCCCATTCCCGCGAAATCGCCGATCCGCTGGCCGAACGCGTCGAATTCGTGCGCGACGCGGCCGGTGAGCGTTTCGCGGGTCTGGAGCTCAATCTGGTGATCACGGCGGTGCCGGCCGTCGGCTCCGTTATTCCGGATCTGACGATGACCCGTCGGTACGCGCCCTCGCTGTCCGAAGCGGAGCTGCTGGCGTTGCCCGCAGTGTTGAGCGGTTCGACTGGCGAGATGGCCGACACCTTGCGCGGTTACCGCGAGCGATATGGGTTGTCGTCTTTCACCGTGCAAGACAATCACGCCGAAAACTTCGCCAAGGTGATTCAGGAGTTGCGCTGAGCGGTGACGGTAAGCGGGGACTGCTGGCGAAACTTGTCGGGCCGGCAGAACTTGAGGTCAGTCTCCGACCCGTGACCAGGTAGCTGTCGTAGTGGCCGCGGGGCAGGCTCCAGTTCCGACAACTTGCAACTCTTGAACGACGCCATTGTTCACGACTGTAGGAGTGGCAACGGCGGTGACCGGTCCGCAGCCGTCCATATTCCATGCCCGCTGCCAACCGGCACCGTTCCACGTCATTGTGACTGTCACTCGGCCTGTCCCCGTAGCGTCGCAGTGCGGACAGTCTGAGGTCACATGGACGATGTCACCGTATGGGGCGATGGTGTAAGTCCCACTGAACAGCCCATCTTGCGCTGCGGAGGCAATGGTCGCGGGTGCCGCCAGCAGCAGCACGCTTCCCGCAAGCGCTGCGCCCGTCAGTTCTCCGACGATTCTTGCCCGTGGTTTGATTGCCATGCGCCAACCTTCCTCTGCATCTGCGTCTCCACGTTAGTGATGGCAGTGCGCCCCGGGATACAGGGATTTCCCTGGTCTTCTGCGACACCTGAGTGACGCCATGCGGATTGACCGGCAGCCTGATCCAGCCACCGGAAGACTTGAACTAGCCACCATGTCGCAGACCGCCAATGGTCGCGATCGGTTCAGTCACCGCAAGCTGTTGCTTGAGTACGGCGCGGTCTCGTGGGGCAAGTTGCTCGCCACGTTTTGCCGCGCAGCGCAATAGTGGATCCGCCGGCGCACGGCCAGGCCCGCTGCCCTCGCACCCGCACAACCGGCCAAACTGCCGGGAACCGCACCAGGACGTCGAGACACCGTCGAGAACCATCAGCGGCCCCGACCGACTAGGTTTGGTCGAGTATTCGAAGGCATTTCCCCGGCCCCCGTAGCTCAGGGGATAGAGCACGGCTCTCCTAAAGCCGGTGTCGCAGGTTCGAATCCTGCCGGGGGCACCGACCAACATCGGCAAAGCAGGTGCCATCTTCACGCTCGTCACTGCTCGCAGTCAGCGGCCCGGATCGAACTTGAACGACACACTTATCTGCGGTCGAAGCATTGATCGGTTCTGAGGAAGGCGGGCTCGCTGTGCCACGCGGGCCGGGCGCGCGGTGTTGTGGTGACGGCCCACGTGTCTTATCGACTGTGGCACCGGTGATGAGTGATGCCAGCCGCTGCCGGTCAGCCCTTTTCCGAATATTGATAGACCGATCGAGGTTTCGACGCGGCGCGCGAGGGAACGCGGAAGCCAAGCGGCTGAAGCCGCCGGCGGGTGCTCTTCACCTGAGCCAACTAAGGAGAATCGATGGCAGAGGACGGCGGGCGCAGCAACCCGGTCAAGGGTGTCGTTGAGGGCGTCAAGGCAGTGGCCAAGCAGGCCATCGGGGCGGTGTCGGGTCAAGATTACCTAGTCCGCGAAGGGAAGGCTCAGAAGGCTCAGGCCGGCGGCTACATTCCCAGCGCGCCGGGCTCCGAACCACCAGACCTGGCCGAGCCGACGACGCCGCAGGAGCCGTTGCCGCCCAAGAACGATCAAATCGCCCCCGAACTTCGCACCGCAACTGGAACACCGGTGGAGGGCCCGGCGACCGCGCGCGGGCAGCAGGGCGAATACCTCACCACCGCTCAGGGTGTGCGGCTGTATGACACCGATCATTCGCTGAAGGCCGGTGAACGCGGCCCGACGCTGCTGCAAGATCATCATCTACGCGAGAAGATCACCCACTTCGACCATGAGCGGATTCCCGAACGCGTCGTGCACGCGCGCGGCACGGGTGTCCATGGCGTGTTCCGCGGCAACGGGGCTGCCGAGAAAATCTGCAAGGCGGCGTTTCTCAAGTCCGGTGTCGAGACGGCGGTGTTCGTCCGGTTCTCCACGGTGTTGGGTTCTCGTGGATCGGCGGACACCGTGCGCGACACCCGCGGGTTCGCCACCAAGTTCTACACCAGCGAAGGCACCTTCGACCTGGTCGGCAACAACATCCCGGTGTTTTTCATCCAGGACGGGATCAAGTTCCCGGACGTCATTCACGCCGGCAAGCCGCATCCGGATCGCGAGATCCCGCAAGCACAATCTGCGCACGACACGTTCTGGGACTTCGTTTCGTTGCACACCGAAGCGTCGCACCACACCATGTGGAACATGTCCGACCGCGGCATTCCGCGCTCATACCGGACGATGGAGGGCTTCGGCGTCCATACCTTCCGACTGGTCGCTTCAGACGGGTCGACGTCGCTGGTGAAGTTCCACTGGAAGCCGCGGCTCGGGGTGCACTCCCAGGTTTGGGAGGAGGCGCAAATCACGGCCGGCGTCGACCCCGACTTCCACCGCCGCGACCTCTACGACGCGATCGAGGCAGGCGCCTACCCCGAGTGGGACCTCGGTGTGCAGGTGTTGCCGGACACCCCGGAGCAGACCTTCGAAGGCATCGATCTGCTCGACCCGACGAAGCTCGTGCCCGAGGAGCTGGCTCCCGTTCAGATCGTCGGCACCATGCAACTGAACGCCAACCCGACCAACTTCTTCGCCGAGACCGAGCAGGTGGCATTCCATATCGGTCATCTGGTCCCCGGTATCGACGTCACCGACGACCCGCTGCTGCAGGCGCGACTGTTCTCCTACCTCGACACCCAGATCACCCGGCTGGGCGGGCCGAATTTCATGCAAATACCGATCAACCGGCCGCATGCGCCGGTCAACGACATGCTGCGGGACGGCTTTCACCAGCACGGCGTCCAGCCCGGTGTTGCGCCGTATCGTCCCAATTCGCTCGACGGTGGCTGCCCGTTCGCCGCCGGCGCCGACGTCGGCGCGTTCATCGAGGCCCCGGTTCCGCTGCCCGCCTCGACCAAGCGCCGGGCCGCCCCGGCGAGCTACGACGACCACTTCAGCCAGGCGACGCTGTTTTACCGCAGCCTGCAGCCGGTCGAACAAGCCCACATCGTCGACGCCTACGCCTTCGAGCTCGGTAAATGTTACGAACAGACGATCAGAGAACGCATGGTTGCCGTCCTTGCGAAGATCGACACCGAACTGTGCGCCGCCGTGGCTGCGCGGCTGGGTTTGCAGCCGCCCGTCCCGGACACTGCACCTCCCGCCCCGGCAGCCAGCCCCGCGCTTTCGCAACTTGGCCAGCGGTGGCCGGTCGCCGGTCGGCGCATCGGCATCCTCACCGACTCAGATTCCGACACCGGTGAGGTCACCGCAGCGGTGGCCGCGATCACCGCGGCCAAGCTGGTTCCGCTGGTGTTCGCGTCGCATGGCGGAACGCTGCACCGCAACGGCGGCCCGCCCGTCTCGCGCACGTATTCGACGGGACGGTCCGTCGAGGTCGACGCGGTTCTCGTCGCGGGATCACCCACCGAAGCCAGCGCGCGGACCCTCGTCGACGAGGCGTTCCGTCACCTCAAGCCGCTCGGCGTGCTGCCACAGGGGACCAATCTGTTTGCGGCAGCCGGTGTTCCGTCGGAAGGAGAAGGTATCTTCGCGGGCGCGGACGCGTCGGACATCGTCTCGTCGCTTGTCGCCGCCCTCGAGGAACATCGGGTCTGGAACCGGGTCGTCCCCAGCTGACCGCTCGTCCGCACGTCCACGAAACCGCGGTGATCACTGTCCTAGACTGCGTCTGTCGCCGCTGAACTAGCGCGCGGACCGACGAGAAGGAACACCAATGCGTACACCGGATTCCGTCCGTGGCGCGAGCGCCTGGCTGCTCGAGAACGGCCATCGCGGCCTGCTCAAGCTCACGGGCGGCCGTTTTCCCCGCAAGATCATGGGCATGAAAACGGTCGAATTGCACACCACCGGCCGCAAGTCCGGCAAGGAGTATTCGACACTGCTATCCACCCCTGTTCACGACAACCAGTCAGTTGTCCTGGTGGCGTCCAAAGGCGGTTCCCAGGACCACCCGGACTGGTACAAGAACCTGGTAGCCAACCCCGACGTCTCGCTCACCGTTGACGGTCGCACGGTGCCGATGCGAGCACGTACGGCCAGTGCTGACGAGCGGGCCAAACTATGGCCGACGGTGGTGGCCGCGTACAAGGGTTACGGCGGCTACCAGCGAAACACCGACCGAGAGATTCCCCTGGTCATCTGTGAGCCACGTGGTTAGCGCGGATCTCGTCACCCGGACATTCAGCGAGAAAGCGAGTACCGCAAGTGCGACTGGTTTGAGGCTCGGCGTACGAGGTACTCAGGCACGTCCAGACATCGGCCAAGCTGGCCGATTCCTTCGCTGATAGAGGAGCTGTCACGGTGAGTGCTACGGATAAGGCAAAGAACAAGGTCGAAGATCTGAGCGGCAAGGCCAAAGAAGCGGTCGGCAAGGCCACCGGCGACGACGACACTCGTAGTGAAGGCAAAGGCGATCAGGCGAAGTCCAGCCTCAAAGACGCCGGCGAGAACGTCAAAGACGCCTTCAAGAAGTAAAACCTTCAATAACTGAACCCGCGGCGCAACTCAATTGTCGCCGCGGGTGTCGACAACGCGCTGCGCGATGTCGGCCAGTCGTGTGTTCATGCTCTGCGACAACTCGCGCAGCATCTCGAATGCGCGTACGGCATCAACATTGAAGCGTTCCATGATGATGCCCTTGGCCTGCCCGATGACGTCTCTCGTGTTGAGCGCGGAATTCAACTGCTCGCCTTGCCGGCTGGCGACAAGCGCCGCCGCCGCATGCGCCGCCAAGACCGAGCCGATGGCTTCCTGCTCACCGTCGAACGCGTAGGCGTGAAAACTGAACACATTCAACGCCCCCGCGGCTCGGTCACCGGTGTAAAGCTTGAATGACAAGCTGCTGCGCACGCCGGTGTGGACGACGGCGCGCGAATATTCCGGCCACCGCTGCTCGGCCTCGAAGTTGTCGACGCGGACGATCAGTTGGTCGACGGCAGCCTCGATACAGGGCCCACTGCCGTGCGCTTCTTGCAGTTCGTCGAGTTTATAGACGAGGTCCGAAGTGCCGACAAGCGATTCGAACTTGCCGCCCTTGGCGATCAACAACACGCCGGCGAGATCACCGCCGGCCAGCAGCTCCACGGCTGCCGTCGTCACCCCGGACAACACGGTTTCCACTCCGAGCGGGCTGGCGACGGATCGGGCCAGCTCTGCCATTCGCTGCGCCAAATCGTCGCTTGAGGGCTGCGCCATGGTTTTGCGGGTTCCCGCGCTCGCGGCAAGGTACACCTAGCCACGCACTTGGAAGCTCTCATGTTTGTTAATTGCCAGCGACGGTAATGCGCGTTCAAAGGTGAGCGCGTAGGTCGACCTGTGCGTTCGCTCAGGTCTCGTCGGTTCAGCCCGAGAGCCGACGGGACCGCCTTTCACCGTTGACCCATCGCGACCGTACGACGAAGCGCCCGGACGCGGCGCAGGTGCAGTACGGTTCGGCTATGGACAACGGTGTCTGTGCGTTCTCGCCTCGGCGCTCCATCTCCGAGCGCCGCGGCCTCTGACATGGACATCGAAACCGTCGGCACCTTCTTGTCGACGTTGCCGGTAGACGACGATCACCCGTACCGCACCGGGCCCTGGCGGCCACAGAACACCGAGTGGGACGCTGACGACCTGACGGCCGTCGAGGGCGAGATTCCACCAGACCTGGACGGTATTTATCTTCGGAACACCGAGAATCCACTGCGCCCGGCAATGAAGGCCTACCATCCCTTCGACGGCGACGGAATGGTGCACGTGGTCGGGTTCCGGGACGCGAAAGCGTTCTACCGCAACCGATTTGTGCGCACCGACGGCTTCCTCGCCGAGAACCAAGCCGGTGGCCCGTTGTGGCCGGGCCTGGCCGAGCCGATAACCCTGGCCAAGCGCAACGACGGCTGGGGCGCCCGTGGCCTGCTGAAAGACTCGTCGAGCACCGATGTGGTCGTGCACTGTGGGGTCGCGCTGACCAGCTTCTATCAGTGCGGGGATCTGTACCGCATCAACCCATACACCGCCGACACTCTTGGCAAGGAAACCTTCAACGGCCGCTTCCCTTTCGAGTGGGGCGTCTCGGCGCATCCGAAGGTCGACCCGAGAACAGGCGAACTGTTGTTCTTCAACTACAGCAAAAGCGCTCCGTACATGCGGTATGGCGTAGTCGACCAGCGCCGCGACCTGGTGCACTATATCGACGTTCCGCTGCCGGGACCGCGATTGCCGCACGACATGGCTTTCACCGAAAACTACGTCATCCTCAACGATTTCCCACTGTTCTGGGATCAGGACCTCCTCGAACGGGGCGCACACGTCGCGCGCTTTCATCGCGATATGCCGTCTCGCCTCGCGGTGCTGCCCCGACGAGGGCAGACCGCCGACATCCGCTGGTTCGAAGCGCAGCCGACGTTCGTACTGCACTTCGTCAATGCCTATGAGGACGGCGACGAGATCGTGCTCGACGGTTTCTTCCAATCCGACCCCGAGCCCTCCGACACCGGGACCGGAACGAAATGGCAACGCGCCTTCCGCTTCTTGGCACTCGACCGCATGCAGGCCAGGCTGCACCGGTGGCGGCTCAACATGGTCACCGGCGCGGTGAAAGAAGAACAACGGTCGGATTCCATCACAGAATTCGGCACCATCAACGCCGAGTATGCGACCGATGATTACCGCTACGTCTACGCCGCCACCGGCACACCGGGCTGGTTTCTGTTCGACGGCATGGTCAAACACGACGTGCGCGCTGGAGGGGAGGAACGTTACCGCTTCGCCGACGGCGTGTACGGCAGCGAGACGGCGATGGCGCCGCGGCTGGGCAGTGCCGCCGAAGACGACGGGTATCTAATCACCCTCACCACCGACATGACCGCCGACGCGTCCTACTGCCTGGTTTTCGACGCAGCCCGGCTGTCCGACGGACCCGTATGCAAACTCGAACTGCCTGAACGGATTTCCAGCGGTACTCACTCGACGTGGGTTTCGGGTTCGCAGCTGCGCCGGTGGCACACCGCCGAGTCGGCCGCAGAAGCTGTGGGCCTCTGACCGGCGGACTCCGCTCACCCCGCCGGTCGAGCGCCGGATAAAGCTGCGGCCAAAGCCCACACCGAGCATCCCAGCGCGCCCACCGCGGCGGCCCCGCCGACATACAGACCGTAGGCGGCCGACAGAGGCGGATGGACATTGACACGGTAGTACTGCAGCGTCGAGCAAACAATGAGCAGCGAGAGGACCAGAGCGCCGACCGAGGCGGCCCGCACCGTCAGCCCCCGACCGATCATCGCGCCGGTCACGAGCAGTGCGGATGAGAGCAACACAATCAGCTGGCCGGCACCGAAGCCGGGCGCCAATCTGAGGCTTCCGATGCTGCCGCCGATAGCGTTCGCCCAACCGCCACCGTTGTTCGCAGTCGTCAGCCACGGCAGCCACGCGCTGAGCGACGTCACCGCGGCGGACAATGCCACCAGCCAACCAGGACGAAGCCGGCTCATACCTCGAAACCCTAGCCTGTTTCGCGGGTTTGGCGGCCGGGCACACGCTGGACGGGCCCGCGGCCCGCTCGAGGACAGTGTCACACCGAACGAGGAGCCAGATGCGATGAGCGAGCTCCCGGATTGGGCGCGTCCGCTGGACCTGGCGCCCAACCCCGAAGGCGGATGGTTTCGCCAAACCTGGCGCAGCGATCTGATCATCAGCCAGTCGGCGCTGCCGGCGGACTACACCGGTCCGCGCAGCGCCGGGACGGCGATACTGCTGCTGCTGATGCCGGGTCAACAATCGGCGTGGCACACCGTCCGTAGCGCCGAATTGTGGCTGCATCACCGAGGCAGCCCGCTGCTCCTCCAAGTGGGCCGCGAAAGGTCAACGGCGACAACACATGTTCTCGGTAGTGCCATTCTGGCCGGCGAACAACCGCAGCAGCTGGTGCCGGCTCGGTACTGGCAGCGAGCCCGTCCCCGCGACGACGAACCCAGCTTGGTCAGTTGCGTGGTGGTACCCGGGTTCGACTATGCCGACTTCGGCTTGGGCGCCGGCGCGTAAACGGTCCCACTCAGGCCGGCGCGAACACCGCGACGAAATTGTTCAGTGACTGGCGGATATCGCTTTTCAGCGCCGCGGCGACGACCATGCCGATCGGGCCGAACAGGGCCGGGCCACCGAGGTGCACGTCAAAGCTCACCACCGCCGCGTCGTCCTTCGGTTTGATCTTGGCCATCAATTTCACCTTGACGCCGCCCACGCCGTCGCCGTTGAGCGTCATGGCCTCCGGCGGCTTGTAGTGCACGATCGTCCATTTGATCCGGTTGGGCATGCCCTTGACCTCGACGATCGACTCGATGACGGTGCCCTTCTCCAATACCGGGGGCAGCTTGCTGCGCCAGACCCGGTGGATGGTGAGCCACTCCTTGAAGCGGGACAGATTTGAGGCATGCACCCAGGCCTCTTCGGGAGACAGCGGAACGTCGATGGATCCGGATAGCTTCGCCATGGTCAGCTGCGGTCCACCGGTCTCGACGAGTTCTCCGCCTCAGGAAGCATTCGCTCGGTTCCCCTTTCCGTCGCAATCACAGCCGCCACCACGGTTCCACATCGGCGGTTTCGGTGTCGTCTACGCGCCCGCCCGGTTTCGGCACCGCCACCCGGACACCCGCGGCTTCAGCGGCCGCCAGCAGCCGCTCGACCGGCTCCGCCCAGGGGTGCGGCGCCAGTCGGAAGGTGCACCAGTGAATCGGCACCAGCAGACCCGAGCCCGCTGAAGTGATGTCGACATGGGCCTGAACCGCCTCTTCGGGATTCATATGGATGTCCGGCCATGCGGTGTTGTAGGCGCCGACCGGCATCAACGTCAGGTCGAAGGGTCCGTGCGCGGTGCCGATCTCGGCGAAGCTTTTCGTGTAGCCGCTGTCACCCGCGAAGTAGGCGCGATGACCGGGGCCGAGCATCGCCCACGAGGCCCACAGCGTGGTGTTGCGATTCAGGAAGCGGCCCGAGAAATGTCGTGCCGGCGTACACACCAAGGTGAGTTCGTCCAAGGTGGTGCTTTCGTACCAGTCGAGTTCGACGATGCGTTGCTCTGGAACGCCCCACGCCCGCAGATGCGCGCCGACACCCAACGGCACGATGAACGGGGCCCACTGGCTGCGGGTCAACGCGACGATGGTGTCGATGTCGAGGTGGTCATAGTGGTCGTGGCTGATGACCACCGCGTCGACCGCCGGCAGCGCCTCTAACTGCAGTGGTGGCGGATGCATCCGTTCGGGGCCGATGACATCGGACGGCGAACAGCGGTGACTCCAGACCGGGTCGGTCAGCACGCGATATCCGTCGATCTCCAGCAGCGCCGTCGCGTGGCCGAACCAGGTGACGGCGAGGCCGCTGGCCGTGTTTTCGATGACACTCGGGGTGCCCAGCGGTATCGCGCCGGCAGGTTTGGTAGCCGTGCGCCCGCCGAAAAACTCCCGCAGCAGAAGCCGCTGCTGCTCGCGGTCGAGGTTGAACTGTGAAGCCGGGTCGATGTTGGTGAAAACACCGTCATGGTAGTGCGGCGAGCGGGTCGCCACCTTGCGGATGGCACCAGGATCGGCACCAAGCGCCGACGGTGCTCCGTGCAACGCGCGCAGCACCCACCCGCCGGCCGCCAGCGTCGCCGTACCCGCCGCCAGCCGCACCGCCCCCCGCAGCATCACCATCAGGCCCCCCGGAACTTCGGCGGCCGCTTTTGCATGCGGGCCACCTGCGCCTCGATTACATCCTGGCTGGCCCACGCCTTCTCGAACAGCTCTTTGTGGGCGGGCCACTGGTCCTCGTAGGCACCGTCGTCGTTGAGCACCCGCTTGGCGTGCTGCAACGCCAGCGGCGCCAACCCCGCGATCTCGACGGCCCAGGCCTGGGCGTCGGCCAGCGTGCCGATCCGGTTGGCCATCCCGGTGTGTAAGGCCACCTCTGCGGTCAGCTTGTCCGCCGCCAGCAGCATCGCCCGGGCGCGGCCGTGACCGACCAGCGACGACAGTCGTCGGATGCTCCAGTTGTCCAGTGCTAAACCGTATTTCGACGTCGGGAACAAGAAGAACGCCTCGGGTGCGACCACCCGCAGATCGCAGATCATGGCCAGCTGCAGTCCGGCCCCGATCGCCGGGCCGTTGATCGCCCCGATCACCGGCATCGGCGCGGCGTCGATGGACTTGTTCAGCGCGATCAGTCGATCTGGATAATCGGCTGCGAAAGCATCCCCGGACAGGTCGGCTCCGGCACAGAACACGGTGCCCTGGCCGGTGAGGACGATCGCGCGCACATTTTCACCGGCGGCTTTCTCCACCGCCTCCCTCAGCTCGTCGACGAGCTGGGAGTTGAGCGCGTTGCGCCGCTCGGCGCGCTGCATCTCGATGGTCATAACGGCTTCGTCGCGGGTGACACCGATCATGCGCGCCAAACTACTAGCCTGGCCGCGTGAGCCGGATCGGGACCGATGATCTGCGCGACGCGGTGCTCGACGAGGGGTCGTTCAAGAGCTGGGACACCACGACACCGGCGGTGCCCGTCGCCGAGGCCTATGCCCGCGAACTGGCCGCCGCGCGGGCCGTCACCGGTCACGACGAGTCCGTGCTGACTGGTGAAGGCGACATCTTCGGCCGCCGAGTTGCCCTGCTGGTCTGCGATTTCGACTTCCTGGGCGGCTCCATCGGGGTAGCCGCAGCCGAACGGATCACGACCGCGGTGCAGCGGGCAACCGCCGAGGGGCTGCCCCTGCTGGCGTCGCCCTGCTCCGGCGGCACCCGCATGCAAGAGGGCACCGTCGCGTTCCTGCAGATGGTCAAGATCGCGGCGGCCGTCACCCTGCACAAGCAGGCACATCTGCCCTACCTGGTGTATCTGCGCAACCCGACGACCGGCGGAGTTTTCGCGTCCTGGGGGTCACTTGGGCACGTGACCATCGCCGAGCCCGGCGCGTTGATCGGCTTCCTGGGACCGCGGGTCTACCAGCAGCTCTACGGTGAGCCGTTTCCCGCGGGCGTCCAGACCGCGGAGAATCTGCACCGCAACGGGGTGATCGACGGCGTCGTTCCGCTCGCCGGACTGCGTCCGATGCTCGATCGCGCGTTCCGGGTGGTCATCGACGACCCGGAGCCGCCACCGGCGGCGCCGGCGCCCGAAACGCCCGGCGACGTTCCGGCCTGGGATTCGGTGCTGGCATCGCGGCGGCCGGATCGGCCGGGCGTGCAGTACCTGCTGCGGCATGCGGCGACCGATCAAGTTCTGCTCTCGGGCGCCGGGCGCGGTGAGGCCGCCACCATGCTGCTGGCACTCGCCCGCTTCGCAGGCCAACCCGCGGTGGTGCTGGGGCAGCGGCGCGTGGTCAGCGGCTCAGGACCGCCGCGAGTCGGGCCCGCCGCGCTGCGCGAGGCCCGGCGCGGCATGGCGTTGGCCGCCGAATTGCGGCTGCCGCTGGTGTTGATCATCGACACCGCAGGCCCGGCGCTGTCGGCCGACGCTGAAGAAGGCGGCCTGGCCGGCGAGATCGCGCAGTGTCTGGCCGACCTGGTCACCCTGGACACGCCGACGGTGTCGGTGCTGCTCGGCCAGGGCAGCGGTGGGCCTGCCCTGGCGATGGTGCCCGCCGATCGGGTGCTGGCCGCCCGGCATGGCTGGCTGGCGCCGCTGCCACCGGAGGGCGCCAGCGCGATCGTCTTTCGTGACACCGCCCATGCGGCCGAGTTGGCCGCCGCCCAAGGAATCCGTTCCACGGACCTGCTGGCGTCCGGCATCGTCGACATCATTGTCGGTGAGCACCCCGACGCCGCCGACGAACCGGCCGAGTTCGCCGCCCGGTTGGCTGCGGCGATCGGGATGCAGATCGAAGCGCTGCGGGCTGAGCGCGCAGGCGACCGGAGGGCCGCCCGGTTCCGGCGCTACCGCCGCATCGGGCTGACCTGAAAACAACGATCAGCGCCTGCGCTCCTCCCACTGTCAAGGGCATCGATCAGGCAAGATAGCGGCATGGACGCTGGTGTGACCTCGCCTCGGGTGCTGGTTGTCGACGACGACTCCGATGTGCTCGCCTCACTGGAGCGGGGACTCCGCCTGTCCGGGTTCGAGGTGTCGACCGCGGTCGACGGCGCCGAAGCCCTGCGCAGCGCGACCGAAACCCGGCCAGACGCAATCGTGCTGGACATCAACATGCCGGTGCTGGACGGTGTCAGTGTCGTCACCGCGCTACGCGCGATGGACAACGACGTGCCCGTCTGTGTGCTGAGTGCGCGCAGTTCGGTCGACGACCGGGTCGCCGGACTGGAGGCCGGCGCTGACGACTACCTGGTCAAACCGTTCGTGCTGGCGGAGCTGGTGGCCCGGGTGCGGGCGCTGCTGCGCCGCCGCGGTTCGACCGCCACCTTCTCCTCGGAGACCATCACCGTCGGGCCGTTGGAGGTCGACATCCCCGGCCGGCGCGCCAGGGTCAACGGCATCGACGTCGACCTCACCAAGCGGGAGTTCGACCTCCTCGCGGTGCTCGCCGAGCACAAGACCGCGGTGCTGTCCCGCGCGCAACTGCTGGAGCTGGTCTGGGGCTACGACTTCGCGGCCGACACGAACGTCGTCGATGTGTTCATCGGCTATCTGCGGCGCAAGCTCGAAGCCGGCGGCGCTCCCCGGCTGCTGCATACTGTTCGGGGAGTGGGATTCGTGCTGCGCATGCAGTGACGGGGGAAGCCATGAACCTTTTGTCGCGGATTTTGACCCGTACGCCATCGCTGCGTACCCGGGTGGTGGTGGCGACGGCGATCGGTGCGGCCATCCCGGTGTTGATCGTGGGCGCGGTCGTCTGGGTGGGCATCACCGGGGACAGCAAGGAACGGCTGGACCGCCGCCTCGATGAAGCGGCAGGATTCGCAATTCCGTTCCTGCCGCGCGGCCTCGACGAGATTCCCCGGTCCCCCAACGACCAGAACACGATCATCACGGTGCGCAAAGGCAGCCAGGTGACGTCGAGCTCGACCGTGGTGCTGCCCGAACTGGCCGGTGGATACGACGATACGTATATCAACGGGGTGCGCTACCGGGTGCGCACCGTCGAGATCCCGGCGCCGCAGCCGATGTTGGTCGAAGTCGGGGCCACCTATGACGACACCATCGCGCGGACCAACAACCTGCACCGCCGCGTGATTCTGATCTGTGGACTGGCGGTGGGCGCGTCGGCGGTGTTCGCGTGGCTGCTGGCCGCATTCGCGGTCCGCCCGTTCAAGCGGCTGGCGCAGCAGACCCGGTCGATCGATGCCGGGGACGAGGCGCCGCAGGTGCAGGTCCGCGGCGCCACCGAGGCGGTCGAGATCGCCGAAGCGATGCGGGGCATGCTGCAGCGCATCTGGAACGAACAGAACCGGACCAAGGAGGCATTGGCGTCGGCCCGTGACTTCGCCGCGGTGTCGTCCCACGAGCTTCGGACGCCGTTGACGGCGATGCGCACCAATCTCGAGGTGCTGGCCACCCTGGACCTGCCCGACGACCAGCGCAAGGAAGTGCTCAACGACGTCATCCGCACCCAGTCGCGGATCGAGGCCACGCTCGGCGCCCTGGAGCGGTTGGCCCAAGGCGAATTGTCGACGTATGACGACCACGTGCCCGTCGACATCACCGAACTGCTCGACCGCGCCGCCCACGACGCCATGCGGGTCTTCCCTAACCTCGACGTGTCGCTCGCGCCGTCGCCGACCTGCATCATCGTCGGGCTGCCGGCCGGCTTGCGCCTGGCCGTGGACAACGCGATCGCCAACGCGGTCAAGCACGGCGGCGCCAGCAGAGTTCAGCTGTCGGCGGTCAGCTCGCGGGCCGGGGTCGAGATCGCGGTCGACGACAACGGCACCGGAGTGCCCGAGCAGGAACGCCGGGTTGTCTTCGAGCGCTTCTCCCGCGGGTCGACGGCCTCACATTCCGGTTCCGGCCTCGGCTTGGCGTTGGTGGCCCAGCAGGCCCACTTGCACGGCGGGACAGCGTCGTTGGAGACCAGCCCGCTCGGCGGCGCCCGACTGCTGCTGCGCCTGCCCGGACCGAGCTGACACCTCAGCGCGTGGTAGACGGTGCGCTGGGGTTCGACGTGACCGGGCTCGACGTGAGCGGGCCGTGGATCTCCATGGTGTCGGTGATGTTCAGCTCCGGCCAGGCATCCTCGGCCGCCTGTTCCACCGCATCCAGCTGATCGGTGCTAACCGCGGTTCCAGCCAGCGTGATGGTGTCGCCCTTGACGGTCAGCCGGAAATCGCCGATGGGTGCTGCCGCTTTGAAAACCGGTCCGGCATCGGAGAAGTCGAGCGCGTTGACGTTCGGGTTGATACCGAGTTGTTCGACGACGTTGACACTGGGCGGGAGGGCGCTGGTGACCGCATCCACCAGCGCCGCCTTCGCTTTTTCGTCGGGAAACTCACCGCTGAGCGTGACGGTGTCGCCGCTGCGCAGAACCGCCGCGGGAGCCAGCGTGATCGGCGGAATCACCGACGCCTTCGGCGGTGTCGGCGACGGGGTGGTGTGGGTCGACGACGGCGCCGTCGCGGGCGGCCCGGTGGCCGAGGAGGATGGCCCTCGATGGTGCAGCCCGTAGCCGACCGCCAGCGCCAGCAGCGCCAAAGCCACCAGGGCGGTCAGCCAGGTAAGCCGCCGCGGCCGCCGGTTGAACCGGGGCACCCGCCGTCCTGTGGTGGTTGCGGCTGTTTCCCCGGTTTCGGGCGATTCGTCGGGACCCGCCATGAGGACAGCGTAAATCAGTGACCAGCCCGAATCGGCAGGCATGGCCGCAGACGTGCACACTGGAGCAGTGGCAGAGAACCGGAAACCCACCGATGAGGACACGCTCGCACGCATCCACAATCTGGTTGCCGAGGAGAAGACGCTGCGGGATCAATTGGTGCACGGCGACATCAGCGAATCCGAGGAGCACGCTCGGCTGCGGCAGGTCGAGACCCAGCTCGATCAATGCTGGGATCTGTTGCGGCAACGTCGGGCGCTGCGCGAGACCGGTGGCGACCCGCGGGAGGCTGCCGTCCGTCCGCCCGACCAGGTCGAGGGCTACCTGAACTAGAGGGGCAAGCTCGGATGCCTGCCGCCGCGGCGGTCGACTTCGACGCGATCGTCGTGGGCGGCGGGCACAACGGGTTGATCGCGGCGGCCTATCTGGCCCGCGCCGGCTTGCGGGTCCGGCTGCTCGAGCGGCTGGACCACGTGGGCGGTGCCGCGGTGTCGGCCAAGGTTTTCGACGGTGTCGACGCGCGGCTGTCGCGCTATTCCTACCTGGTCAGTTTGCTGCCGCGCCGCATTGTCGAAGACCTGGGTGCCCCGCTGCGGTTGGCCCGCCGCCGGTACTCGTCGTACACCCCCGATCCGGCGACCGGCGGCCGCAGCGGACTGTCGATCGGATCGCACGGGGCGCCGCACCCGCAGGACTTCGCCGCGATCGGAGCGGTCGGGGACGTAGAGGGCTTCAGCGAGTTCTACCGCCGCTGTCGAGTGGTGACCGAGCCGCTGTGGCCGACGCTGCTCGAACCGCTGCTCACTCGCGGTCAGGCTCGCCGGCGGGTCTTCGACAGTGGCTATCCGGGCGCCGCGGCCGCGTGGCGCTCGGTGGTGGACCAGCCGATCGGGCGGGCCATCGCCGATGCGGTGGGCAACGACCTGCTCCGCGGGGTGATCGGCACCGACGCGCTGATCGGCACCTTTGCCCGACTCGACGATCCGGCGCTGCAACAGAACGTCTGTTTTCTCTATCACCTCCTGGGCGGTGGCAGCGGCGAATGGCACGTTCCGGTCGGGGGCATGGGATCGGTGACCACGGCGCTGGCCGCGGCCGCCGCCGGCTACGGCGCCGAAATCGTCACGGACGCCGAGGTTTACGCCGTCAATTCCGATGGCGAGGTGGCCTACCGTCAGGGCGGAGCCGACCGTGTCATTCGCGGGCGTTGCATCTTGGCCGGTGTCACGCCGGCGGTGCTGGCCGGTTTGTTGGGCGAACCACCCGCCCCAGTCACGCCGGGCTGCCAGGTGAAGGTCAACATGGTCGTGCGCGCACTTCCGCGCATGCGGGACGACCGGGTGCAACCCGAATCCGCTTTCGGCGGGACGTTGCACGTCAACGAGGCTTTCACCCAACTGGAGTCGGCGTACTGCGCTGCCACGGCCGGACGGATCCCCGATCCCCTGCCGTGTGAGGTCTACTGTCACACGTTGACCGATCCGAGCATCATGTCAGCGGAGCTGCGGCACTCCGGCGCGCACACCCTGACCGTCTTCGGACTGCACACCCCGCACTCGTTGAGTGCCGGGACCGACCCCGATCAGCTGCGTGACCGGCTGACCGTGTCGGTGCTCGACTCGCTGAACAGCATTCTGGCAGAAGACATCAAGGGACTGTTGCTGACCGACGAGCACGGGAATCCGTGCATCGAGACCAAGACCACCGTGGATCTGGAACGCGCGCTGATGATGAGCGGCGGCAACATCTTTCACGGCGCGCTGAGTTGGCCGTTCGCCGAAGACGACGATCCGCTGGACACCCCGGCGCAGCGGTGGGGGGTGTCCACCGCACACGAACGAATTCTGCTGTGCGGCTCCGGCGCTCGCCGTGGCGGCGCGGTCTCAGGCGTCGGCGGCCACAACGCCGCGCAGGCGGCTCTGGCGTCGATTACTCAGCGCGCGTCGATCGTGGTGTAGTCGCGTTCGCGGTACCCGGTGTAGATCTGGCGCGGGCGGCCGATCTTACTGTCGCCTTCGTCGTGCATCTCGCGCCAGTGCGCGATCCACCCGGGCAGGCGTCCCAGCGCGAACAAGACGGTGAACATCCGCGTCGGGAAGCCCAGCGCTCGGTAGATCAGCCCGGTGTAGAAGTCGACGTTCGGGTAGAGCTTGCGCTCGATGAAGTAGTCGTCGGTCAGCGCCGCCTCTTCGAGTTCTTTGGCGATGTGCAGCAGGTGGTCGTCGCCGCCGAGTTTGGCCAGGATCTTGTCGGCCTGCTCCTTGACGATCCGGGCACGCGGATCGTAGTTCTTGTAGACCCGGTGTCCGAAGCCCATCAGCTTGACGCCGGCCTCCCGGTTTTTCACCTTGCGAACGAATTCGCTGACGTCGTCGTCGCTTTCCCGGATCTGCTCGAGCATCTCGAGCACCGCCTGGTT
This sequence comes from uncultured Actinomycetota bacterium, assembly GCA_963767765.1. GTDB lineage: Bacteria > Actinomycetota > Actinomycetes > Mycobacteriales > Mycobacteriaceae > Mycobacterium. The sequence goes on from CAVYEX010000002.1 coordinate 305,177, forward strand.
GGCGCCGCCGTGCAGCGGCCCCCACAGCGCGTTGATGCCGCCGGAGATGGACGTGAACAGGTTGGCCCGCGACGAGCCCACCAACCGCACCGTGGAAGTCGAGCAGTTCTGCTCGTGGTCGGCGTGCAGGATGAACAGCATGTCGAGCGCCCGCACGATCTCGGGGTCGGCCTGGTAGGGCTCCGCGGGCAGCCCGAACGTCATCCGCAGGAAGTTTTCCACCAGGGTCAGTGAGTTGTCCGGGTACAGGAACGGCTGGCCCACCGACTTCTTGTAGGCGTAGGCGGCGATGGTCGGCAGCTTGGCCAGCAGCCGGATGGTCGACAGCTCGACCTGGTCGTTGTCGGTGGGGTCCAGCGAGTCCTGGTAGTAGGCGGAAAGGGCGTTGACCACGCTGGACAGCACGGGCATCGGGTGGGCGTTGCGCGGAAAACCGTCGAAGAACCGCTTGAGGTCCTCGTGCAGCATGGTGTGCAGCTGTATCTGGTGGCTGAAGTCGGCCAGCTGGTCATGGGTCGGCAACTCTCCATAGATGAGCAGGTAGCTCACCTCCAGAAACGTCGACTTCTCGGCCAGCTGCTCGATGGGGTAACCGCGGTAGCGCAGAATGCCGGCGTCGCCGTCGATGTAGCAGATCGCGCTCTTGGTCGACGCGGTGTTGACAAAACCGCTGTCGAAAGTCGTGTAACCGGTCTTGGCCAGTAGCGAGCCGAGCGCGACGCCGTCGGCTCCTTCCGTGGCGTGGACGATCTGCAGATCCAACTCGCCACCTGGGTACTGCAGAGTGGCGGTGTCGTCGGTTTCGGCCACGGGAACCCCTTCGCGATCCTTCGTCGATGCTGACGCAATCAGTTGCGTCATAGCCGAAGGTAGTCGTTATCGACCTGGCGTGTCTGCGCGGGGGCGGCGTCGCCTCCCGTCGTCGCCGAAGCCCGGATCAGCCGACGCGCGCTGCACCTGCCGTGCCATGGGCGTGGGGGCGCGCTAACGGACGAATGCCGGCGCGGCGAACACGGCTAGCAGCACCGCGACGACGACCAACCCGCCGCCGCCGACCACAGCGACACCGGTCCCCCACGCCGCCGCCGCGGCGCCGTGCACCGCGTCGGCCAGCCGCGGTCCGCCCCCCACCACCACGATGAACACGCCTTGCAACCGGCCGCGTAGGTCGTCGGAGGCGACTTGCTGCAGGATCGTCGAACGGAAGGCGGCCGACACCATGTCGGCGCCCCCGCCGAGCGCCAAAAACACCGTCGCCGCCATCAGCAGCGGTCCGGCCCGATCATGCGCCGCGCAGCTGACCAGTCCGAAACCGACCATCGCCAGCCCCCACCCGACGACCGCGGCGACGACGGCCAGCCCTTGGCGCCGGATCACCGAAACTTTTGGGTTTCGCAGCGGGGTGGTGTCAGCGAAGAACCGCCGGGTGGCCGGCCACCTCAAGGCTGCAGGCGTTCGATGCCACCATCGCTGACGCGAATCCTGTTGTGCAGCCGGTCTTCTCGGCCTTGCCAGAACTCGACGACCTCGGGCGAGATAAGGTATCCGCCCCAGTTAGGCGGCGCCGGGATGTGGTCGGTGCCGGCGAAGCGGGCGGTCACCTCTGTGAGCTGGTCGAGCAGCGCCGCTCGCGAAGCGATCGGCCAGGATTGATGGGATGCCCAGGCGCCCAGCTGCGAGCCGCGCGGCCGCTTGGACCAGTAGTCTTCGGTGGCTTTCCGACTGACCTGGCTGACCGGGCCGCGGATGTGGAATTGCCGGCCCAGCAGATACCAGGGGAAGGTGGCCGACGCGTAGGGAGTCACGGCGAGCTGAGCGCCCTTGGCCGAATCGTAGTTGGTGAAGAACGTGATTCCGGCCGCGTCGACGCCCTTGCACAACACCGATCGGCTGACCGGCCGCCCCGCCTCCACAGTCGCCAGCACCATGGCGTTGGGCTCGGCGACGCCGGCCCGCTCGGCGTCCTCAATCCAATTGCGCAGCAGCGCGACCCAGCCGACACCAAGCCAATCAACGTCGAGGTCGGGGCTACCGTCTTTTTCGGCCGATCCGTACTCCGCCCGCATCGCCGCGAGGTACTCGTCACGCGATTCCGCCACCGCGCCAACGCTACCAACGCTGCACGCCACGGTGGTTACCGACCGGTAGCGTCGGGCCGGACGCGGGGTGGGACAATCTGGCCTATGAGTGTGATCCCGCAGAGCGTCCCGGAGAGTTTCGTCCCTGGCCTGCAGGGCGTGGTGGCCTTCACCACCGAGATCGCCGAGCCGGACAAGGACGGTGGGGCGCTGCGTTACCGCGGCGTCGACATCGAGGATCTGGTGGGCCGGCAGGTGACTTTCGGTGACGCCTGGGCATTGCTCGTCGACGGCAAGTTCGGGCACGGCCTGCCCCCGGCGGAGCCGTTCCCGCTGCCCATTCACAGCGGCGATGTGCGGGTCGATGTGCAGGCCGGGCTGGCCATGCTGGCCCCGATCTGGGGCTATCAGCCGCTGCTCGACATCGACGACACCAGCGCCCGTGACCAGCTTGCCCGGGCATCGGTGATGGCGCTGTCGTATGTCGCTCAGTCCGCCCGCGGCATCTACCAGCCCGCGGTGCCTCAACGGGTCATCGACGAGTGCGAAACGATCACCGCCCGTTTCATGACCCGTTGGCAGGGCGAGCCCGACCCTCGCCACGTCGAAGCCGTTGACGCGTACTGGGTTTCTGCCGCGGAGCACGGAATGAACGCCTCGACCTTCACGGCGCGGGTGATCGCCTCGACCGGTGCCGATGTGGCGGCCGCACTGTCCGGGGCGATCGGCGCCATGAGCGGCCCGCTGCACGGCGGCGCACCGGCGCGGGTGCTGCCCATGCTGGAAGAGGTCGAGCGCACCGGTGACGCCCGAGGTCTGGTCAAGGGAATTCTGGATCGCGGCGAGAAGCTGATGGGCTTCGGACACCGGGTTTACCGCGCAGAAGACCCGCGGGCCCGGGTGCTGCGGGCGACCGCAAAGCGGTTGGCCGCCTCCCGCTACGAAGTGGCGTCGGCGGTCGAGCAGGCGGCACTCTCGGAGCTGCGCGAACGGCGGCCCGACCGGGCTATCGAAACCAACGTGGAGTTCTGGGCGGCCGTCATCCTCGACTTCGCTCGGGTACCGGCCAGGATGATGCCTGCCATGTTCACCTGCGGTCGCACCGCCGGCTGGTGCGCGCACATTCTGGAACAGAAACGGCTGGGCAAGCTGGTTCGACCGTCGGCCATCTATGTGGGTCCGCCGCCGCGCAGCCCGGAGTCGGTCGAAGGCTGGGACCGGATCGGGGAAGAACCAGCGGCGCGGCGGCGATGACTTTGCGGCGCCTCGCGAGTCAATACACCGAGCCCGCCCGGGCTGGTACCACTCGCACCGCGTGAGGAGATCATCATGGCGATCGTTGTCGAACCCACCCTGTCACCGCATCTTGTCGTCGACGACGCCGCGGCGGCAATCGACTTCTACATCAGAGCTTTCGACGCCGCCGAGCTGGGCCGGGTGCCCGGTCCCGACGGCCGGCTGATTCACGCCGCACTTCGAATCAACGGGTGCACCGTGATGCTCAACGACGACTTCCCGGAGACTTGCGGCGGCAAGTCGATGACTCCCAGGTCACTGGGCGGCACTCCGGTCACCTTGCACTTGACGGTCACCGACGTCGACGCGAAGTTTGCGCGGGCGCTCGACGCCGGCGCGACGGTGGTCGCGCCGCTGACGGACCAGTTCTGGGGTGACCGCTACGGCGTGGTCGCCGATCCGTTCGGCCACCACTGGTCACTGGCACAACCGGTACGGGAGGTCTCCATGGAGGAGATCGCCACGGCAATGAGCGGCCGGCCGGGCTAGAAGACCGCCTTCTGCACCTGGTCCGGTCCGCTGATGTCGCCGTCGGGCACGGGTTACTCCTGGGAAGTCGGCTGGTTCCGCACTGGGGTAACCCGCCCCGCCCGGTTTAAATCTCCACGGGCGAACCGATTTGGCGCAATCGGTCGGCAAGCCGCTGCCGTAGCGGCGGAGCGGGCGCGCCGGCGGCGACCGCCAGCATCTCGGCAGTGTCGGTGAACTTGCGACGCGGACGCCCGTCGAGAGCACCCCTGGCGATCTCGGCGGCGTCGATGGCATGCCATCCAGCGGCGAACACGACGTCCGGCTGGCGTTCGCGCACGAGTTTGTCCAATGCCGGCGGCGAATGCCGCGGCGCGGACAGCAGGCCGGCGTTGAAGTCGTCGACCAGTCGTTGGACCGTCTGCCGCGCACAGGACTTGTTGGTGCCGATGAAGCCGGTCGGTCCCCGCTTGATCCATCCGGCCACGTAAGTGCCACGCAGCGGCCGGCCCGAATCCGGGTCGAAGACCCGGCCCGCGTCGTTCGGCACGACCGTCGCGCCCGCGTCGAAGGGCAGGTCGCGAATCGCCTCCCCGCGGTAGCCGATCGACGTCAGGATCAGACCCGCATCCAGCCGGATCACTTGATCGGTGCCGGTGCGGCGGAACTTAACACCGGTGGCATGCTGGCGGCCGAGGATTCTTACCGGAGTGACGTTGTAAGACAGACGGATTCGTGGTCGCGACACCGGCGCGGAGCCGTCGTCGAGTGCGCTGAGAATCTTGAGTTTGCGGCTGGTGAAGGCGTCGCAGGGGCTGGCGAGGTCGCGCAGCACCAGCTCGTGGTCCTGCGGGTCGAGCACCACCTCGGCGGTGGTAGTGAGTCCGATCAGCTCCGGCAAGGTGAAGGCGGAATGCAGCGGTGTACGCCGGGCAGCGATCACCACCTCGCGCACCGCCGAGTTGCGCAACGCCGCCAGCGCGTGGTCGGCAATGTCGGTGCGGGCGAGTTTTCGCGGGTCGGTGGTCAGGACTCGTGCGACGTCCAAAGCGACGTTGCCGTTGCCGATGATGACCACCCGCCGGTGGCTGAGATCCACCGGCAGCTCGGTGTAGTCGGGGCGTCCGTTGATCCAGGCGACCATTTCGGTGGCGGTCCCGGTGCCCGGTAAACCCATACCCTCGATGTCGAGCCGGCGATCGGTCGGAGCACCGACGGCGTAGACCACCGCGTGGTGGTGGGCGAGCAGCTCGTCGTGGCTGAGGTGGGCACCGATCTCGACGTTGAGGTAGAAGTGAAAGCCGCGCTGCCCGGCAATCCGGTCGAACAGCGCGGTGACCTGCTTGGTGCTCTGATGGTCGGGCGCTACCCCGGCGCGTACCAAACCGTATGGCGCCGGCTGTTTTTCGAAGACGTTGACCCGTACGCCGGGTTGGGTGAGCAGTTCGTCGGCGGCATACATCGCCGCGGGCCCGGAGCCAACCACCGCCACCGTCAGCGGTCGTTGGTGGTGGCCGCGCAGCTGCGGTGCGGGAAGCACCGGGGCCAGCTTCGAGGTCGGCGGCAACTTCTGGTGCGCCGGCCGATCGGGATAGAACGACGCGTTCAGCTCGACGAACGGCAGCTGCTCGGGCGTCAGCCGGCCCTCCGGCGCGATGGCATCCACCGGACAGGCGTCGACGCAGGCGCCGCAATCCACGCAGGCCACCGGGTCGATGTACAGCATCTCCGAGGTGGCGAAGCCGGGCTCGTCGGGTGTGGGGTGAATGCAATTGACCGGGCAGGCGAAGACGCAGGACCCGTCGTTACAGCACGACTGGGTTATGACGTGCGGCATGAACGCATTACCGTCAAGCGGCCGGCACTGCGGTGGCGCCCCGGCGCTGCGGTTCGCTACGGAAGCGCGCGGGCTCGCCGTTGATCTTGCAGATCCGCCACATCAATCGCGCGGCCGGGTTCATCAGTCCGGTGTCGTAGGCCAGCATTCGCACGTCGGCGAATATATCGCGCAGCCACTTGCGCGAGCCCGGCGAATCGAAGAACAGCTCTTTTCTGACCGCGCGTGGGATGTCGAATTCTTTCCAGAATGACTTGGGAGGCACCGCGATGGCCTGGCAGCCGACCCGCATGGCCAGCGGATAAAACAGCGAGATCCAGAACCGCTGCGTCCGCCTCAGGTGCGGCAGTCGTTTACGCAGGTATTCGTGTGCGAAGGAGATGTGGCGCGCTTCCTCGGCGACATGAATGGCCATGACGCGCTCCATGATCGGATGCAGCGACTTGCCTTCGCGCAGGATGTTCTTCTGCGCGTGGTCGATGGGCTCTTCGCCGGCGAGCACCCCGATGAAGAACGGCACCGGCAGCGGACCGGCCACCAGCGGCACCAGCGGCGAGATCCAGCGCAGCACCCGTGGCATTCCCGGCACGTCGGTGCCGATCCGGTTCACCATTTCCTGAAACATCATGGTGTGATTGCACTCTTCGACCGACTCGTGCAAGCAGTACCGATATTCCGGTGATCCGTTGGGCACCCAGAAGGTGTAGTTCATCAGTCCGCGGATCAGGATCGACTCGAAGTGCAGGCCCACTTTGGCGACATTGGCCTGTCGCCACATCCCGATCTCGATCTGGCGTTGCTGAGGTTGCGCCAGGTACCAGGGGTGGCGGCCCAGCGGGTCGGACTGCGGCAGGATCCAGCGTGGGTCAGCGTCGAAGACCGCGAATTCTGTTGCTTCCCAGTCGATGTCGTTGTACGGGTTGAAGTTCCGCCGCACCGAGCCTTCGGAGAGTGTGGTCAGCATGTCGACATAGTCGGTGTCTTCGCGCACTTCCATGTTGCGCCGCCAACGCTGCACCGTTTTCGTCCAAGCCATGAAGCCTCCCGTCGGGGTTTACATGTGGGCGCTTCCTGTACACAGTACCGCAGGTACCGGTAACTTGCCAGGCCCGCCCCGGACTGTGGTCGGATGGGCGTCCGGCGCTGCGGTGTGACCGGCCTCACAAGCATGACTGTGCGCTCCACGCCGACGGTGACGGCCTGAACCGGTCCCGCTGCGGCTCACTACATTGGTGGCCATGGTTGACCAGCTGACAATCCCGGACGACATCAAACCCCGAGACGGCCGCTTCGGGTCGGGCCCGTCGAAGGTTCGCCCCGAACAACTGCATGCGCTTGCCACCGGTTCGGCCGGACTGTTCGGCACGTCGCACCGGCAGGCGCCGGTCAAAAACCTGGTGAAGCGGGTCCGCACCGGACTGGCCGACTACTTCTCGCTGCCCGCCGGATACGAGGTGGTGCTGGGCAACGGCGGGGCGACGGCCTTTTGGGATGCGGCCGCATTCGGCCTGATCGACCAGCGGTCGCTGCACCTGGCGTACGGCGAGTTCAGCTCGAAGTTTGCCTCGGCGGTCGCGAAGAACCCGTTCGTCGGCGATCCGATCGTCCTGAAGGCCGAACCGGGCAGCGCGCCCGAGCCGCAGAGCGATCCGTCGGTGGACGTGATCGCCTGGGCGCACAACGAGACCTCGACCGGGGTGGCGGTGCCGGTGGCGCGCCCAGCCGACTCGGGTGACGCGCTGGTGGTCATCGACGCCACCTCCGGCGCCGGCGGCCTGCCGGTGGACATCGGTGAGACCGATGCCTATTACTTCGCGCCGCAAAAGAGCTTCGCCAGCGACGGCGGACTGTGGCTGGCCATTTTGAGTCCGGCCGCGCTGGAGCGGATCGAGGCGATCGCCGGCGCCGGGCGCTGGGTGCCCGACTTCCTGTCGCTGCCGATCGCCGTCGAGAACAGCCGGAAGGATCAGACCTACAACACGCCGGCGATCGGCACGTTGGTGCTGCTGGCCGAACAGATCGACTGGCTGATCGGCAACGGTGGGCTGGACTGGGCGGTCAAGCGGACCGCGGACTCCTCCGGGCGGCTGTACTCGTGGGCGCAGGAACGGCCCTACACCACTCCCTTCGTCGCCGAATCCCGGCTGCGGTCGCAGGTCGTAGGCACCATCGACTTCGTCGACGACGTCGACGCGTCGGCAGTCGCGGCGACGTTGCGGGCCAACGGCATCGTCGACACCGAGCCCTACCGCAAACTCGGCCGCAATCAGTTGCGGGTCGCGATGTTCCCCGCGGTCGAGCCCGATGACGTCAGCGCGCTCACCGAATGCATTGACTGGGTTGTGGAAAGACTCTAGCCAGCCGGCCAGCGTGTCAGCGCCGCTACGACTGCTTTCTGCACTAAAGTCCGCACCTGACGGGCCTGGCGTGCCGGTCCGTCGGGAAGCCTGCTAGGAGAAACCATGCGGCAACTGAAAGTCGTTGGACTCGACGTCGATGGCAAACACATCATCTGCGAAGGCTTCGGCGCGAACGGCGACGCAGCCGACAAGTTCAGATTGGCAATCGACGATCGGCTGCGGGCAGCCCTGCGCGGCGACGGGGCTCGGGTGGCGCAAACCCAGATTGACATCGAGGTCAGCAACATGCTCAGTCCCAAGGAAATTCAAGCCCGCATCCGCGCCGGCGCGTCGGTCGAGCAGGTCGCTGCTGCGACCGGAGCCGATCAGCATCGGGTACAGCGGTTCGCTCACCCCGTGCTGCTGGAACGCTCACGCGCGGCAGAGCTGGCAACGGCCGCACACCCGATACTGCCCGATGGCCCGGCGGTGCTCACCTTGTTGGAGACGGTGACCGCCGCCTTGGTGGCCCGGGGCATGGATCCGAACAGCACGCGGTGGGATGCCTGGCGAAACGAGGACGGTCGCTGGACGGTGCAGTTGACGTGGAAAGCGGGGCGGTCGGAAAACCTCGCCCACTTCCGTTTCAGCCCCGGCGCCCATGGCGGCACGGTCACCGCCGTCGACGACGGGGCCAAGGAGTTGATCAACCCCGACTTCGAGCGTCCGCTCCGGCCGCTGGCTCCGGTCGCCCAGCTCGACTTCGACCAGCCCGAACCGGCCGCCGACGCGGTCCCGGCCGCGGAGCCCGCCGAACCCGAGCCGAGGCGCAGTCGCCGCAACCGACCGACGGTGCCCGCGTGGGAGGACGTCCTGTTGGGAGTGCGTTCCACCGGGGAACGCTGATCTAACGAAATGCTGCCAAGGCGAGCAGCGTCAACCACCCCACCGTCACGCCAGCGCCCGCACCGAGCACAAACCAGCGGAGTACCGGGGTGCGTCGCCAGCCCCACAGCGTCGGTGCCAGGCCGCCGGCTGCGACGAGGTTGAGCACCACCGCCAGCAGCGCGTGCACACGGATCAGCCCCAGGCTCAATACCACGATGGCGGCCGCGGTCACGGCAGCGACGAATCCCGACACCGTCAGGCCGGTCGCCCAGGGCGTCGACTCGTCGGTCACGGCGCGAGCGTAGCCCAGTCGGTGGCCGCCGCCGGCGACGCAGAACCCTGCCCGGCGGACTCGGATCTGACCCGCTCATAAAACGCCAGCGCGGCCGCAGTCGCGACGTTGAGTGAGTCGGTGCCACGGGACATCGGGATCCGGACCCGCACGTCACTGGCCCGCAGCGCGGCATGGCTCAGCCCGGCCCCCTCCGATCCCACAAGCACGGCTACCCGATCACCGCGCACGGCGGCCATCGCTGCCGGCAACGGCTGCGCTGCGACAGCCGGCGTTAAGGCCAGAATTCGAAAACCGTTGTCACGCAACACACTCAACTCGTCTGGCCACTGCGTCGCACGGCCGTAGGGCACCAGCAGCGCGTGGCCCATCGAGACCCGCACGGCGCGGCGGTACAGCGGATCGGCGCACCCACCGCCGAACACCACCGCGTCCACGCCGAGTCCTGCCGCGTTGCGGAAGACCGACCCCAGGTTCTCGTGGTCGTTGACCCCCTCCAGCACCGCCACGGTGCGAGCGCCCTCACACACCTGCGCCAGGTTGGGCTCGGGCACCCGCCGCGCCGCAGCCAGCACACCCCGGTTGAGGTGGAAACCGACCACCCGGGCCATCACGTCGGCGGTCACCCGGTAATACGGTGCCTGCGTGCCGGACAGGTCGGCGGCGAGCTCGGTCAGCCTGCGATCGGTGCCGAGCAGCGCCAGCGGAGTGAAGCGGGACGCCAGCATGCGTTGCACCACCAACACGCCCTCGGCGATCACCAGCCCCTTGCCGCTCGGCAGATCGGGCCTGCGGTCGAGGCTGTTCAAGTCGCGGAAGTGGTCCAGCCGCGGGTCATCAGGGTCATCGACATCCCGGACATCCCAGACATCCCCAAAGTCGCCTTCTGCGGGACGCACGACCGTCACGGACTTTCGTCGACCAGCGCCAACATCAGGTCCGCGGCGATGCGCAGCGTGTCGCGCTGAGTGTCATTTAGAGTCGCGAGCCGCTGCGCCAGCCATTCGCGGCTGGCCCGACGCTCGGTTTCGAGCAGTTCGGCGCCGGCGGCGGACACCGAAACCAGCACCTGGCGACCGTCGACCGGGTGCGGCGTGCGGTCGACCAGGCCCAGCTCGGCCAGCGACGCGATGACCCGGGTCATCGACGGCGGCCGCACCCGTTCCCGAACGGCCAGCGCCCCCGGTGTCATCGCACCGTCTTTGCCCAAGGTGGCCAGCGCCGAGAGCTGGGACAGCGTCACCGGCGATTGCGGGCGGCGAAACCGCAGTTGGCGGGCCAGACGCATGACCGCCAACGACAGGTCGCTGGCCAGCCGCGTGTCCCCGTCTATCACAGCGCGAAGGTTACGACACCAGCCGCTATCACTGCGACTCGGCGCTGATCAGGCCGCCCCGGCGGCATTGGATATGGTTACCGCGATGCCCGAGCATCCCGTGCGTCCCGAACCGCCGCCGCTGCCATCTGCGCTGCAGCAAGTATGGCCGGTGATCGGCGTCGGCGGCACGTGCTGGTCGGTCGCCTTTGTCGCCGCATTCAGCGTGCCCGTGCTGCACACCTGGCGCCCGGTGACGCTGGCCGGCCTGGCCACCGGGCTGTTCGGAACCGGTCTTTTCCTGTGGCAGCGGGCCGCTGCCCGCCGCGGAGCCCGTGGTGCACAATCCGGGCTCGCTATTCCGCACACGCCCGACATCCCGGAGGCCTGAACGATGGCAGCGCCGTTGTTGCAAGCGCAGATCGACATCCGGGCGCCCGCATCGACGGTGTGGGCGCTGATATCGGACTTTCGCCGGATGCCGCAATGGAGCCCACAGTGCCGCTGGATGCGGCCGCTGGGCCGGGTGCGACCCGGCACCCGCACGGTCAATGTGAATCGTCGCAACCGTCTGCTGTGGATCACCACCTGCACAGTCACCGAACTGGTACCCGAGCAGAAGCTGGCGTGGCGGGTGAATTCGAACAACGCCATCTGGAGCTACGAACTCGAGCCGATCGCTCAGGGCACCCGGGTCGTCGAAAGCCGACACGCGGAAAACGGCGTCAAGCCCTTCTCGAGTATGGCGGTGAGTGCGCTGTTCGGGGGGACGTCGAACTTCGAGCGTGAACTCATAGACGGCATGAACGCGTCGCTGGCAAAGATCAAAGCCGCTGCGGAAGGCTAGCCCGGCGGATCGGCGATATCCAGCACGCCGTCGTCGTACGGGTCGAAGGCGGGCGAGCCGCTGCCGGCCGCAGCCGGCGTGTCGGAGTGCGCGCCGCAGCCGTACTGGGCGTCGACGACGTGGCCGTCGGCGGACATCTCGTTCGCGCACACGCCGAACATCCTGCCCAGCGACCCGGTCAGCGGCAGGAAGAAGCCGCAGTCGCGGCACACCCGTTTCGTCGAGCGGGCCATCTGCGAGCCGGGACCGTAGTCGCCGTCGTGCCAGCGCTGAGCCGCTTGGGCCCGGCCCCAGGCGCTCATCACCTGCCGGCGGCCCAGCCCGATCTCGGCGCTGGCTTCATCGAGCTGCGGATCGCCACTGCCGGCGTAGCCCGGGACCAGGCGCGGATCGTCGGGCGGCGCGGCCAGTAAGTCACCCGGGCTCAGATCTCCCGGGCGGATCCGCTCTTCCCAAGGCACCCACTGCGGTGCCAGCAAGGCGGTCGGTCCGGGTATCAGCACCACTTCGCTGACCGTGGCTTGGCCGGCGCCCGGGTGGGCAGCAACCACCACCGCCCACTGCCAGCCGCGATACCCGGGTAGCTGCGCCAGGAAGCGGTGGGTGGCGGCTGTGGGATCTTCGTAGCTCACCCCGAGGTAGTCGCCTACCGTGTCCGCCCCACTGAACTCGACGGCAGCGTCGCGCGCTCGGTCGACAGCGCCGGTCAGCACCGCAGCCAGCTCCTCCGGCCAATCGGCGACAGCGCCGTGCCCCGTCGACTCCGTCACGCTGTTCATCGTCTCTGATTGTGCCCCACCAAAGCCGCGGCCAGCCACACCGGCGACGTGCGCACACCAACTGCCGCAATAGGGAAGAATTGACCCGTGTCTGGACGCCGTCTTGATCCGCGGGCCGCGGATCTGGCGTCTTCGGGCCGGCGTGCCCGCAACGGACTGGCCGGTGAGCATCCCGGAATGGCGAACTACCCGGCGGACAGCGCGGGGCCGGCGCGATCGCGACGACCACCGCCGATGCCCAGCGCCAACCGGTATCTGCCGCCGCTGGACCGAGAGCGAGAGCAAGCCGTCAATGCCGGGCCGCCGCGCGGTGCCCAGTCAGCGGAACGCGTCACGGTCACTCGCGCCGCCGCACAGCGCAGTCGTGAAATGGGATCGCGGATGTACTGGCTGGTCCAGCGCGCCGCTACCGCCGACGGCGCGGACAAGTCCGGGCTGACGGCGCTGACGTGGCCGGTGGTGGCCAACTTCGCCGTCGACTCGGCAATGGCCGTGGCGCTGGCCAACACCTTGTTCTTCGCGGCAGCGGTGGGGGAAAGCAAAGGCAAGGTCGCGCTGTATCTGCTGATCACCATTGCGCCGTTCGCGGTGATCGCACCGCTGATAGGGCCGGCGCTGGACCGGCTGCAGCACGGCCGCCGCGTCGCGCTGGCGCTGTCGTTCGTGCTGCGCACCGCGCTGGCGGTGGTATTGATCACCAACTACGACGGCGCGACCGGCAGCTTTCCGTCCTGGGTGCTCTATCCATGCGCGCTGGCCATGATGGTGCTGTCGAAGTCGTTCAGTGTGCTGCGCAGCGCGGTGACCCCCCGCGTGATGCCGCCCACGATCGATCTGGTCCGCGTCAACTCGCGACTGACCATGTTCGGGCTGCTCGGCGGCACGATCGTCGGCGGAGGCCTTGCGGGCGGAATCGAGTATGCGTTCAACCATCTGTTTCAGCTGCCCGGGGCGCTGTTCGTCGTCGTGGTCGCCACGCTGGCGGGCGCCTTGCTGTCGATGCGGATCCCGCGGTGGGTCGAGGTGACTGCCGGTGAAGTACCGGCCAAGCTGAGTTACCGCGTTCACAGCGGGCACCCGCCGCACGGTCGGCACGAGGAGCCGGCGAAGGCCGGCAAAGCCCTAAGACAACCATTGGGCCGCAACATCATCACCTCGTTGTGGGGCAATTGCACCATCAAGGTCATGGTCGGCTTTCTGTTCCTGTATCCGGCATTCGTCGCCAAGGCGCACGACGCGAGCGGCTGGGTGCAGGTGGGGATGCTGGGACTGATCGGGGCGGCGGCGGCGCTGGGCAATTTCGCCGGCAACTTCGCCAGCGCCCGGCTGCAGCTGGGCCGGCCGGCCGTCCTCGTGGTGCGCTGCACCGTCGCGGTCACGGTGGCCGCGCTGGCCGCGGCGGTGACCGGCAACCTGGTGGTGGCGGCGGTGGCGACGCTGATCACGTCGGGATCGAGTGCGATCGCGAAGGCTTCCCTGGACGCCTCGCTGCAAGACGACCTGCCCGAGCAGTCGCGGGCGTCGGCGTTCGGCCGGTCCGAGTCGACGCTGCAGCTGGCCTGGGTGCTGGGCGGCGCTCTGGGGGTGTTGTTGTACACCGAGCTGTGGGTGGGATTCACCGCGGTCAGCGCCCTGCTCATCCTCGGGCTGGCGCAGACCGTCGTCAGCTTCCGCGGTGATTCGCTCATCCCCGGGCTGGGCGGCAATCGGCCCGTCATGGTCGAGCGGGAAGGTGGCCGTCGCGGCGTCGACACGGCCGCGGTCATCCAGTGACACCCCGAATCTTCATACCTCTTGCGGTGGTGGTGCTGGCGTCGGCGGCGGCCGGCGTCGGCGCTTGGGTGCTGGTCCCCCACCGCTGGATCGGACCGCAGATCAGCGCCTATTCCGACGGCCACCTGACGCGGGTGGGACCTTACCTGTACTGCGACGTGCTGGACCTCAACGATTGCCGACACCCGCAGACGCAGGGCCAATTGCAGGTCGGCGAGCGCAGCCCCGTCCAGCTGTCGGTGCCGCGGGTGATCGGGCGGGCGCCGTGGCGGCTGCTGCAGGTGTACGAGGACAACACCACTGCGACCATTTTCCGGCCGGGCAGCCGCCTCGCGGTCACTATCCCTACGGTCGACACCCAACGCGGACGGCTGACCGGAATCGCCGTGCAACTGCTGACGCTGGTTCGCGATCCACGGGGAGATGTGACCGATGTCCCGCACGCCGAATGGTCGGTGCGTTTGGTCTTCTAGCGCCGAAGGTCGAGTTGTTGGGCCGCAAACCGCCGATTCTGCACAACAACTCGACGCTCAGCGCTGAAGAGCGGGCACCTCTTCGCCCGCCACCGGCGGTTCCGGCGGGGAACCATCGCCGAAGGGTCTGCCGCGCAATCGTTCTCGGCCGGATGGCGTCAGCCAATTCGACAGGTCGGGGCCTTTGGGCACGATGCGGGTGGGATTGATGTCGCTGTGCACGATGTAGTAATGCTGCTTGATCTGGACGAAGTCGATGGTGTCGCCGAAGCCCGGCGTTTGAAACAGATCGCGGGCGTAGGCCCACAACACCGGCAGCTCGGAGAGCTTCTGCCGGTTGCATTTGAAATGCCCGTGGTAGACGGGATCGAACCGGGCCAGGGTGGTGAACAACCGAACGTCGGCTTCGGTGATGGTGTCGCCGACCAGGTAACGGTGATCGCGCAGGCGCTCGTTCACCCAATCGAGCGCGGTGAACAACCGGTCGTAGGCTGACTCGTAGGCCTGCTGCGAGCCGGCGAACCCGCACCGGTACACACCGTTGTTGATTTCGCTGTAAACCCTTTTATTCACCTCGTCGATCTCGGCGCGCAGGTGCTCGGGATACAGCTGCGGGGCGCCGTCGCGGTGATAGGCCGTCCACTCGGTGGAGAAATCGAGTGTCATCTGCGCAAAGTCGTTGGTGACCACCGCCCCGGTCGACACCTCGACGATGGCCGGAACCGTGATCCCCTTGGGATAGTCGGGAAAACGCCGAAAGTAGGCGTCCTGCAGGCGCGGGATTTGCAGGACCGGGTCCACACCACCGGGGTCGAGATCGAATGTCCAGCTGCGTTGGTCGTGGGTGGGCCCGCAAAACCCAATGGAGAGCACCTTTTCCAGTCCGAGCAGCCGGCGCACGATGATGGCGCGGTTGGCCCACGGACATGCGCGCGCGACGATGAGCCGGTAGCGGCCGGGCTCGACGGGATAGCCGTCGCGTCCGTCGGCGGTGATCCGGGTGGCGATGTAGTTGGTGTCCCGGCTGAACTCGCCCTCGCCCGCCACATAGGAGCCCATGCGGTGAGCCTACGACGGCGATGCGTCCAGGAACCGCCGAGCCAGATTGGTTTCCGTGGACTCACCCGGCTCCCAGTGCGCGATCCACGGTCCGGTGCCCTCCGACTGGTCGAGTATGCCCGCCTCCAGCCAGGTGTACTGCCCGTCGAGCACGCCACGGGCCACCCGCACATCGGTGCTGTCGCTGTTCGCCCACAAGCCAGCGAAGAGCGCTTGCACCCGCAAGGTCGCCTGCTGGCAGAACGCGTCGGCCAGTTCGTACGCCCCGGCCCCGACGGTGGCATCGGCGGTGCGCTGCGCCTCGGCGCGCACGCACGCCGCTGACATCGCGAACAGCTCGGCGCCGACATCGACGACGCGTCCGAGGAACCCTTGCTTCTGTTCCAGGCTGGCTTGCCACCGTGCCATCGCATAAAAGGTGTTGCGGGCCAGTTTGCGTGAGGACCGTTCGACGAACCGCAGATGCGCCGCCAGCTCACCGAACTCGCGGTACGCGGTGGGCCGCTGGCCTTCCCCGAACACCAGTTGCGGCAACCACTTCGCGTAGAAGCCGGTGGCGCCGACCGCGGCGGCCGCCTTCTGCCGCACGTTGGTGTCGGGCTTGGCGAGATCACCGGCGGCGGACAGGTGCGCGTCGACTGCCTCGCGGGCGATCAACAGCCGCATGATCTCGCTGGACCCTTCGAAGATGCGGTTGATCCGCAGATCCCGCACCGACTGCTCCACCGGCACCGCACGCTCGCCGCGGGCCGCCAACGACTCGGCGGTCTCGTAGCCGCGGCCGCCGCGGATCTGCAGCAGTTCGTCGGCGATCACGCACGCCATTTCGCTGGACCACAACTTCGCCAGCGCCGCCTCGATCCGAATGTCGTTGCGGCCTTCGTCGGCCATCTGGCCGGACAGCTCGAGCACCGCCTCGAGCGCATAGGCGGTGGCGGCGATGAAAGCCAGCTTGCCGGCAACCGCTCCGTGCTTGCCGACCGGCTTGCCCCATTGCACCCGCTCCGCGGACCATTCACGTGCGATTTTCAGCGACCACTTGGCAGATCCGCCGGCCATCGCCGGTATGGACAGCCGTCCGGCGTTCAAGGTGGTCAGGGCAATCCGCAGGCCGTCACCTTCGCGGCCGATCAGGTTCTCTTTGGGCACCCGGACGCGGTGCAGCCGCGTCAGGCCATTCTCGATTCCGCGCAGGCCCATGAACTTGTTGCGTCGTTCGACGGTGATCCCGGGTGCGTCGGCTTCGACGACGAACGCGCTGATTCCTCCCCGATGCCCGTCGCTTCGCGGCACCTTCGCCATCACCACCAACAGATCGGCGACCACACCGTTGGTGGTCCACAGTTTGACGCCGTCCAGCTCATACGCGGCTCCGTCGTCGACCGGCTTCGCGGTAGAGGCCAGGCGCGCGGGATCGGATCCCACATCCGGCTCGGTGAGCAGAAACGCCGAGATCGCTCCGGCCGCACATCGCGGCAAAAACCTGCGCTTTTGTTCCGGTGTTCCGGCGAGCTTGAGCGGCTCGGGGACCCCGATCGATTGATGCGCCGACAGCAATGCACCCAGGCTGGGGTGCACACTCGACACCATCATCAGCGCCCGGTTGTAGGCGACTTGAGACAAGTTCAGGCCGCCGTACTCCGACGGGATCTTCATGCCGAAACAGCCCAGGTCGGCGAGACCCTTGACGTATTCGTCGGGGATCTGAGCGTCGCGTTCGATGACACTGCCGTCAATTGTTTGCAGAAACTCTCGCAGCTTGCCCAAAAACTCTTCGATGCGTGCAGATTGCTCAGGACCGGGTTGAGGGAACGGATTGATTAGCTCCAACGGAAAGCGGCCAAGGAATAGTTCTTTGGCGAAGGACGGCTTGTCCCAGCCACTCTCGCGTGACTCCTCGGCGACGGCCCGTGCTTGTTCCTCGGTGACTTGTGCTTGCTGTGTCATCGGGCATCCCCTCGTGTTGGCATGTCGACTCCAGTCTGCTGCCAGCACCGGTTCCCGTGCACCGTTTTCGGCGACGCGACCCGCGCCCTGGCTGCGGGCTAGGCGTCGAGCTCCTGGGCGACCGCCTTGACCACCTCCGAGACGCGGCGAGCGGTCTTGCGGTCGGGGTAACGGCCCTTGCGCAATTCGGGTTGCACGGTGCTCTCCAACAGCGTGATCATGTCTTCGACCATGCCGTGCAGTTCGTCGGGGCTGTGCTTGTGCTCGGCGGACGTTTCGCGGCGTGGCCGGGCCAGCGTCGGCGGTGGGTCGATCAGTTTGAGGCTCAGAGCCTGGGGACCCCGCCGGCCAGAGGCCACACCGAACTCGACCCGCTGCCCCGCTTTGAGCCCTTCCACACCGGCAGGCAACGCAGAAGACCGGACGTAGACGTCCTCACCGTCCTCCTGCGACAGGAAGCCGAAGCCCTTGGCGGCGTCGTACCACTTCACTTTGCCGGTCGGCACTGGTCTCACCTGCTTGTCTGACGGATAACTAGGAGGGCTATACAACGAAGCGTCCCGCCAGCGCAGGACGCGATTGCCTGCTGATCCTACTCGGATTGCGGCCCGCCGAGCACCTCGGTTCTCGGTAGGCTGGCAGCATCGCTGGAGGTGATATGCGCCTGAAGTCAGATGTGCTTCGGCCGGTTGGCGCCGGCTCCTCCACCCGGCCGGGTTTGATGCAGCAATGACGTTGACCGCGCTGGGTGTACCGACGGTCCGGTCGTCGAACGAGCAGGCGGTGCTCTCAGATATGCCCGTCGCGGGCCCGCTGGTGGACACCTTCAGGCGGGTTGCCACCGATCTGCGAGTCTCGCTGACGGATCGCTGCAACCTGCGCTGTACCTATTGCATGCCGGCGGAAGGCTTGGATTGGTTGCCCGACGCGCGCATCTTGCGCCCCGACGAGTGGGCCCGGCTGTTGGGCATCGCGGTCACCCGGCTCGGCATCACCAGCGTGCGGTTCACCGGCGGCGAACCCCTGCTGGTGCGACAGCTCGAGCAGGTGGTGGCGGCGACCGCCGCCTTACGGCCGCGTCCAGAGATTGCGCTGACCACCAACGGGCTGGGATTGGCGCGGCGCGCCGGCGCGCTGGCCGACGCCGGACTAGACCGGGTCAACGTGTCGCTGGACAGTCTGGACCGCACGCACTTCGCGGCCGTCGCCCGGCGGGACCGGCTAAGCGACGTGCTGGACGGCTTGGTGGCGGCGGAACGGGCCGGCTTGCGCCCGATCAAGGTGAACGCCGTGCTGCACGCCGACACCAGCGCGGCTACCGTCGTGCGGCTCCTGCAGTTCTGCCTGCAACGCTCCTACCAGCTGCGGCTCATCGAGCAGATGCCACTCGACGCCGGCCATCGTTGGCGGCGAGGAGCGGCGCTCAGCGCCGATCAGACGCTGGCGGCACTGCAGCGCCACTTCCGGCTGCGCCCGGACACGGCGCCGCGCGGTTCCGCGCCGGCCGAACTGTGGTCTGTCGACGAAGGACCGGACTGGCCGGCGGGCCAGGTCGGTGTCATTGCCTCGGTCACCCATGCCTTCTGCTCGCAGTGCGACCGCACCCGGCTCACGGCTGATGGCCAGGTCCGCAGCTGCCTGTTCGCCAGCGAGGAGACCGACCTTCGGCGCTTGCTGCGGGGCGGCGCCGGCGACGACGCCATCGAGGCGGCCTGGCGTGCCGCCATGTGGGGCAAGAAGGCCGGTCACGGCATCAACGATCCGGGATTTCTGCAGCCCGCTCGCCCGATGAGTGCGATCGGTGGCTGAAGCGGCGCCCGAGACGACCGGTGACCCGACCGAGGTCGCAGTCAACGTCCGCTATTTCGCAGCGGCGCGGGCGGCTGCCGGCGCCGAGTCGGAAAGCCTCACGATCCGGTCTGGCACCACGCTGGCAGACCTGGTCGACCGGCTCGCGGGGCGCGGTCCTCACCTCTCGAGCGTGTTGAGCCGCTGTTCTTTTCTCTGTGACGGAGTGGCCGTCGGGGCCGACGCAGCCCGCGGCCGAGCCCTCACATACGGGCAAACCATTGATGTGTTGCCGCCCTTCGCCGGGGGCTGACTGTGAGATGCCTCACATAACGAATAGATCACGGCCCGGCAACGGCTCGATTGCAGCGAGTGTGACCTGCGCAAACAGAACCGCTTCCTGGCCTTTTACCGCCCTGCCACGGCGGACACGCGGCGTCGGCGAAAAAATGACTGAATTGGCTTGAGCCGCTAGCGTCTTGCCCGGGCACGCCAAGGCTGACCGGGCGGCGCGCCTTTCCCTCCTACAGCGCCGAGCTCCATCCAGTGGGCAGGGAAACCAACAACACCGATGGATGGAGGCGGGGGACCCAACGTCCGCCCGAATCGGACCTGGAGCCGAACCCGGCTCCTTGGGGTGAAGCTGTCGTCTTATCCCCGCGGATACGACGACGGCCGGGCAACCTCTCCAGCCCGAACCCGACAGCTGACCTCGTGGGCGCGTGCAGAGAGGACATCACGTACCTATGAGCGGACGGCACCGTAAGCCCACCACGTCGGGCATCAGCGTCGCGAAGATAGCGGTAACCGGAGCTGTGATCGGTGGTGGTGGCGTCGCCCTCGCGGCCCACGCCTCGGCGGCAACCGACGGCGAGTGGGACCGGGTCGCCGGATGCGAGTCCGGCGGTAACTGGGGCATCAACACCGGCAACGGGTACCACGGCGGGCTGCAGTTCACACAAGGTACTTGGGCCGCCCACGGCGGCGGTCAGTATTCCCAGACCGCGGAGGGCGCGACCCGCGAACAACAGATTGCAGTTGCCGAACGCGTGCTCGCCACTCAGGGCCGCGGCGCGTGGCCGGTCTGCGGCCACGGCCTGTCGAGCGCGACACCGCGCAACGTGATCGCCGATCCGGTGCCGACGAACGCTCCGACTGACGACCCCGCGGCCGAGGGGCAGCCGGCCGGGCTGGACGCCCCGGCGCCGGAGGACGCGGTGCCCGCTTCGGCCCCCGACGAACCTGCGCCGCCAGTCGAGCTGGCCGCGACGGACGCACCTCCGGCTGATGCCCCGGCCCCGGCCCCGGCCGATGCCGCGCCGCCGGCCGATGCCGCGGCCCCGGTGGACGGACCGGCCCCGATGCCCGCCCGTGGACGGACCGGCCCCCGTCGAGCCGGCTGTCGACGCACCGGCCCCTGCCGTGGACCAGCCGGCTCCAGGCGAACCCGCTGTGGTCGAGCCGGCCGCCGTCGACCAACAGACGCCCGGTGACGAGCCCATCCCGGCCGAGCAGGCTCTGGTGCACGCCGGAACGCCACAACCGTCCGAAGAGGCAGTCGACGCAGCCTCGACCGACGCTGCTCCGGGTGAGGTGGCACAGGCGCACACGGTGAGCTCGTGGCGGATGGTGCCCGCTCCCCAGGATCCCGCACCGGCGATCCCGACCGATCCGGCCGCGGCCGGGTCGGCCATTCACGACCTGCAGTTGCCGCCGCAGCTCGCCCCGATGCTGGACCCGGCGAACCAGAGCGCGAACGGGCTTCCTGTCACCGCGCCGGCGAACATGGATCCGGGCTTCCTGATGGATTTGTGGAAAGCCATGCAGGCGCAAGGCGTCAACGGCAACGACGCGCTGAGCGCTCTACAGCAGCACTGAACCGTCTGCCGCACTCAGGCCGAGCCGACCCACTCCTCGGTTCCGTCGGCGAAGAACTGATGCTTCCAAACCGGCAAGTGTGCCTTGATCGCCTCCACCAGGCGGGCACAGGTGTCGAACGCAGCTCCGCGATGGTCGGCAGCCACCGCTGCAACCAAGGCGGCCGCCCCGATCGGCAGCACACCGACCCGGTGGCTGGCGGCGACGGCGCGCACGCCGGCTGACTCGGCGGCGATCTGCGCTACCAGGTCGGCCAGGACCTGGCCGGCGGAAGGATGCGCGCAGTACTCCAGCCTCAGCACCTGCCGGCCGCCGTCGTGGTCACGGACCGCGCCGACGAACCCGACGACTGCTCCCGCCGACCGGTGACGCACCAGATCCTCGTGGTCGGCCAGCGTGATCGCCTGATCGGTCAGCGCAGCCCGCACGACTTGCGTCATCGGGCGCCACTCCTCGATCCCGGCTACACCGGCATCAACGTCGTCGGCGCGAGTCATCTGCGGTGGTCCTCGCCGGCCAGTTGGTCCAGCGCGTGCTCGAGCACGTCAGCGAGCACGGCGAGGCCGTCGCGCACTCCGCCGGGCGAGCCGGGCAGGTTCACGACCAAGGTTCGCCCCGCCACACCGCAGACTCCCCGCGACAGCACCGCGGTGGGCACCTTCGGCAACCCCGCGCGGCGAACAGCGTCGGCCAGCCCGGGCACCTCGTAGTCCAGCACCGCCGCGGTCTGCGCGGGTGTGTCGTCGGTCGGCGAGATCCCGGTGCCGCCCGAGGTGATCACTACCCCGGCACCTTCGGTGATCGCCTCCCGTAGTGCCTGACCGACCGGATCGCCGTCCGGCACCACCAGCGGCTGCGGCGCGGTGAAGCCCCGATCTGTCAGCCATTCGGCGATGATCGGCCCGCAGCGGTCCTGGTAGTCACCGGCCGCCGCCCGAGTGGACGCAACCACGACTCGAGCAGTTCGCGCGCCACTCACCGCGTCCAGGTCCCGCTGCGACCACCGTCTTTGGACAGCACCCGGACGTCATCGACGCGGGCGGCCGGGTCAACCGCTTTGACCATGTCGTAGAGCGTCAGAGCCGCCACGCTCACTGCGGTCAGCGCCTCCATCTCCACGCCCGTGCGGTCGGTGGTGTGCACGGCCGCGGTGATGTGGACGTCTGACTCGGTCAGAGTGAAATCGATGTCCACACCGGTCAGCGCGAGCTGGTGGCATAACGGGATCAGTTCGCTGGTGCGCTTGGCTGCCAAGATGCCGGCCACCCGCGCGGTCGCCAGCGCATCGCCCTTGGGCAGGCCGCCGGCGGCGATCAGCGACAACACCCGGGCGCAGGTGTGAAAGGTGCCGGCCGCGACCGCGGTGCGTCTGGTCGCTCGCTTCTCGCTGACGTCGACCATGTGCGCCGCTCCGCGCTCGTCAACGTGGGAGAGCCGGTCGGCGCCCGGCTCCGACGGCGCCGCAGCGCCTGACATCGCCGCACCGCCTACCGGTTGACGACGGTGACGGGGTGCGTGTAGGGCAGCTCGTCGGCAGGTACGGGGAAAGCGACGTCGCCAAAAGGCGAGAGTGCGCCGACCCGGTCGCTTGCCAGTTCGCTCACCGCATGCTCGTCGGGGTCCGTCGTCGGCCAACCGTTGTCGACGTACCGCTGCTTTCGCGTCTTGTTGTCCTCGTTGTCAGCCACGAGGTCCATTCTGACAGGTCTTGCGCCTGTAGGTGTCGCTCGCCTCGCCAGTTGTCACCTCGCCCCACCGAAGCGGCTTGGAGTCGATCCGCGCTGAACACCCCAGCAACGTGACTGCTTTACCCTGGTCAGCGATGACCGAACAGCCCCAAGGTGTTGCGCTGAGCTCCTGGCTGAGCGATCTGCCCGATGAGCGGCTGATCCGTCTGCTGGAACTGCGCCCGGACCTCGCGCAGCCACCGCCGGGCAGTGTCGCCGCCCTCGCTGCGCGCGCTCAGGCCCGGCAATCCATCAGAGCCGCGTCTGACGAGTTGGACTTCTTGCACCTGGCGGTGATCGACGCGTTGCTCGTGCTGCATGCCGACACCACCGTTGTGCCGGTTGCCAAGTTGCTCGCGCTGATCGGTGAGCGGGCTCCCCAGACCGCGGTGACCGACGCGCTGGATGCGCTCAAGGAGCGCGCGCTGGCATGGGGCGAGGGTGAGGTCCGGGTGGCGGGCGACGCCGGCGGCGGGCTGCCCTGGCATCCCGGGCAGGTGACCCTCGAAGCGGAACCACGCTCGCCCCAGCAGATCGCCGAGCTGATCGCGGGACTCGACGAGCCGGCCGCACTCGTGTTGGAGAAGCTGGTCGAAGGCTCCCCGATGGGACGCACCCGGGACGCTGCGCCGGGTGCGGCGCCCGACCGGCCGGTGCCGCGGCTGCTGGCCATGGGGCTGCTCCGTCGCCTGGACGCCGAAACCGTCATCCTGCCCCGCAAGGTCGGGCAGGTACTGCGCGGCGAGGAAACCGGCCCGGCCGAGTTGGTGGCACCCGATCCGGCCGTCTCGTTCGCTGCTGTCGAGGACGTCGACGCCGCGGCAGCGGGTGCTGTCATCGACCTGCTGCGCGAACTCGACGTCATGCTCGACACGTTGAGCACCGCACCGGTGCCCGAGTTGCGCAGCGGGGGGCTCGGAGTCCGGGAGGTCAAACGCCTGGCGAAGTTGACCGGCATCGATGATGCGCGGCTGGGACTGCTGCTGGAACTCGCGGCGGCAGCCGGGCTGATCGCCAGCGGAATGCCCGATCCGCCGCCTTCGGAGGGGGTCGGGCCGTTCTGGGCGCCAACCGTGGCTGCCGACCGATTCGCCGAGCTGCCCACCGCGGAACGCTGGCATCTGCTGGCCGGCACCTGGCTGGGACTTCCGGCCCGGCCGTCGCTGATCGGCACTCGCGGGCAAGACGACAAACGTTATGGCGCGCTGTCGGACTCGGTCTTCTCGACGGCAGCCCCGCTGGACCGTCGGCTGCTGTTGGTGTTGCTGTCCGAGCTGACACCCGGCACCGGCGTCGACCAGACGACGGCTTCTGCGGCGCTGGTCTGGCGGCGTCCGCGGTGGGCCAAACGGCTGCAACCCGAACCGGTTGCCCACCTGCTGGACGAGGCGCATGTCCTGGGCCTGGTCGGTCGCGGAGCGATCAGCGGGCCGGGCCGCGCGCTGCTCGGCGGTGATCCCGGCGCCGTCGACGCGATGAGCCGGGCACTGCCGCCACCTATCGATTACTTCCTGGTGCAGGCCGATCTGACGGTTGTCGTACCCGGGCCGTTGGAGCGTCGACTGGCCGAGGAATTGGCGGCGGTGGCCACGGTCGAGTCCGCCGGGGCCGCGATGGTCTACCGGGTCGGCGAGTCGTCGATTCGCCACGCGCTCGATATCGGCAAGACCGCCGACGCGCTCCACAACCTGTTCGACCAGCACTCCAGAACGCCGGTGCCGCAGGGCCTCAGCTACCTCATCGACGACGTCGCACGTCGGCACGGGCAACTCCGCGTCGGCATGGCGGCATCCTTCGTGCGTTGCGAGGACCCCACCCTGCTGGCCCAGGCCGCGGCCACCCCTGCGGCCGAGCACGTGCAGCTGCGGGTGCTGGCGCCGACGGTGGCGATCTCCCAGGCTCCTCTCGGCGAGGTGCTCACCGCCCTGCAGGCTGCGGGCTTCGCACCGGCCGCCGAGGACGCCACCGGCACCATCGTCGACATCCGTGCGCGTGGTGCCCGGGTGCCCGCCCAGCCTCAGCGCCGACCGTACCGCCCGCTGACCCGGCCCAGCCGGCAGACCTTGAGCGCGGTCGTCGCGGTGCTGCGCAAAGTGGGCAATGCGCCGTTCGCCGATGGCCGCATCGATCCTGCGGTGGCCATGTCGCTGCTTCAGCGCGCAGCGCAGGACGGCGCGACGATGGTGATCGGCTATGTGGATGCCGCCGGGGTCGCCACCCAGCGGGTGGTGTCGCCGGTCGCCGTGGTGGGCGGCCAGTTGGTGGCGTTCGACTCGGCGTCCGGGCGGCCGCGAGAGTTCGCCATCCATCGCATCACCTCGGTTGTGTCGGCGAACTACGGATAATCGGTGGTGTGCGCTGACGACGATGCAGTGCGCGGCGATGAGGAGGAGCGGCGCTGATGCCTGACGGCCCATTGATCGTCCAATCCGACAAGACGGTGCTGCTCGAGGTGGTCCACGAGCTGGCCGGTGCCGCGCGCGCGGCGATCGCGCCGTTCGCCGAGCTCGAACGCGCTCCCGAGCATGTGCACACCTACCGGATCACCCCGCTGGCGCTGTGGAATGCGCGCGCCGCCGGCCACGACGCCGAGCAGGTGGTCGACGCACTGGTCAGTTTCTCGCGCTACGCGGTGCCGCAGCCACTGCTGGTCGACGTTGTCGACACCATGGCGCGCTACGGCCGGCTGCAGCTGGTCAAACATCCCGCGCACGGCCTGACGCTGATCAGCCTGGACCGCGCGGTACTCGAAGAGGTGCTGCGCAACAAGAAGATCGCACCGATGCTGGGCGCCCGTATCGACGACGACACCGTCGTCGTGCATCCCAGCGAACGGGGCCGGGTCAAGCAGATGTTGCTCAAGATCGGCTGGCCGGCCGAGGACCTGGCCGGCTACGTTGACGGTGAGGCACATCCGATCAGCCTGCGACAGAACGGCTGGCACCTGCGGGACTACCAGGAGATGGCAGCGGAGTCCTTCTGGGCGGGCGGTTCGGGTGTGGTGGTGTTGCCGTGCGGTGCGGGCAAGACTCTGGTCGGGGCGGCCGCCATGGCCAAGGCCGGCGCGACGACGCTGATCCTGGTCACCAACACCGTTGCCGGCCGGCAGTGGAAGCGCGAATTGATGGCCCGTACCTCGCTCACCGAGGAGGAGATCGGCGAGTACTCCGGAGAACGCAAGGAGATCCGGCCGGTCACCATTGCGACGTACCAGGTGATCACCCGGCGCACCAAAGGCGAGTACCGGCATCTGGAGCTGTTCGACAGCCGTGACTGGGGACTGATCATCTACGACGAGGTTCACCTGTTGCCGGCACCGGTCTTCCGGATGACCGCCGATCTGCAGTCACGGCGGCGATTGGGCCTGACCGCCACTTTGATCCGCGAAGACGGACGCGAGGGCGATGTGTTCTCGTTGATCGGTCCTAAACGCTACGACGCGCCGTGGAAAGACATCGAAGCTCAAGGCTGGATCGCGCCGGCCGAATGTGTCGAGGTGCGCGTCACTCTGACCGACAGCGAACGCATGATGTATGCCACCGCCGAAGCCGACGAACGCTACCGAGTGTGCTCGACGGCTCACTCGAAAATTGCTGTGGTGCAATCAATCCTGACCCGCCACCCCGGTGAGCAGACGCTGGTGATCGGGGCCTACCTGGACCAGCTGGATGAACTCGGCGCGGTGCTGGACGCACCGGTCATCCAAGGATCGACCAGAACGGCCGAACGCGAGGCACTGTTCGACGCATTCCGCCGCGGTGACATCACCACACTGGTGGTGTCAAAGGTGGCCAACTTCTCCATCGACCTGCCGGAAGCCGCTGTGGCGGTCCAGGTTTCGGGCACTTTTGGGTCACGTCAGGAGGAGGCACAGCGGTTGGGTCGATTGCTGCGGCCGAAGGCCGACGGCGGCGGTGCGATCTTCTACTCGGTGGTGGCGCGCGACAGCCTGGACGCCGAGTATGCCGCCCACCGGCAGCGGTTTTTGGCTGAGCAGGGTTACGGCTACGTCATCCGAGACGCGGACGACTTGCTGGGCCCGGCGATCTAAACGGCAGAAAACGACGAAACGAGGCCATCCAGCGGTAAGTTGCTGCTCATCGAGCTAGGAGCTGCACATGGCCAGAATCGGTGAGCATGCCATCGTTCTCGGAGCGAGTATGGGCGGGCTGCTTGCCGCCAGAGTGCTCTCGGATTGCTACCGGACCGTCACCATCGTCGAGCGCGATGTGCTGCCGACCGACGTTGCCCAGCGGCGCGGCGTGCCTCAGGGTCGTCACGTTCACGCGCTCTGGCCCCGTGGCTCACAGATCCTCGACGAGTTGTTCCCCGGCTTGCTCGCCGAGCTGGTGGGCAACGGCTGCATAACATGGGACGACGGCGACTTCTCGAAGGCGATCCTGTCGTTCGGTGGGCACTCGTTCGTGCGCACCGGGATCATGCGCGGGCATCAACCGAAGGATTGCGCGTATTACCCCAGCCGGCCTTTCCTGGAGGACCACGTCCGTCGTCGGATCCGCCTGATTCCCAATATCACGCTGATGGAGGGCCACGATGTCGTCGAGTTGACCGCCAACCCCGACCGAAGCCGTGTCACCGGGGCTCTGGCAACCGCGCGACAAGGTGGTGCCGAACAGCCGCTCAGCGCGGAATTGGTGGTCGACGCGACGGGCCGCGGCTCTCGCACACCGGCGTTCCTGGAGCACCTGGGCTACGGGCGGCCGGCCGAACAAGAGGTGGTGGTGCGGCTGGTGTATTCAAGCCAGCTGCTGCGAATCCCGCCTGGCGTTTACGACGAGGTGCTCACGCTGGTGGGGCCCGTCGCCGGAAGGCCTACCGCGATGGCGCTTTTCACCTACGAGCACGACACCTGGATGCTGACCGTGGTCGGGTTGGCCGGGCACGAGCCGCCAGCCGATCTACCCGGCATGCTGACGTTCATGGACAGCTTCACGCCGCCCCAGGTGATGCGGGCGCTTCGGCAAGCCGAGCCACTGTGTGAGGTGACGCGGTACCGAACACCGTCGAGCCGCTGGCGCCGGTACGACAAGATGCGCCGATTCCCGTCTGGTCTCTTGGTTTTCGGGGATGCGATATGCAGCTTCAATCCCCTTTACGGCCAAGGCATGACGGTGGCCGCATTGCAAGCGATGACGCTGAAGCGTTGTTTGAGTGGCAGCACGGACGGCCTGGCGGCGCGGTACTTTCGTGCCGCCGCCAAACCCATTGGTGTGGCATGGCAACTGGCAGTCGGCGGCGATCTGAACATGCCCGAGGTCGAAGGACCGCGGCCCTTGTCGCTGCGGCTGACCAACAAGTACGTCGACCGGGTGCAGGCCGCCGCGGAGATCGACAGCGTCGTCGCCGCACAGTTCTTGAAGGTGGCCGGATTCTCCAAGCCGCCCGCCAGCCTCATGTATCCGCCGACGATGTTGCGGGTCGCTACCACAAACTTGCGCCGCCGGCGGCATCCAGCCGCCACACCCGGGTATGCGACGGCCGGCTCGTCATCCGCGACTAGTTGAGCGCGGGAATCACCTCGCGTTCGAACAGCTCAATCCCGGAACGGTCATAGGCCGCTTCCGGAAAGTAGCAGATCGCATATTCGCAGCCCAGTTCGCGAATTCTTGTCAACCGCTCGATGACCTGCTCGGGCGTGCCCGTGGCTGATTCCGGGCCGGACGTCCGGGCCGCCATGGCGTCCGCGGCCGCCTCGGGTACGTAACCGATCATCCGGTCGCGGATCCGGTGCAACCGGTCGTTGACGTCATCCTCCGAGGTGCCCACAACCGCATCGAAGTTCGCCGAGCGGACGATCGCGTCGAAGTCGCTGCCCACGTCGCGGCAGTGTTGAGCCAACACCTCGGATTTGTGGGCAAAAGCGGCCGGATCGGGAGCGAAGTTCGTGTACTGAGCGTATTTCGCCGCGATGCGCAAGGTGACCTTCTCGCCACCACCGGCGATCCACAACGGAACTTGGTCTTGCAGCGGTCGTGGCGCCACGATCGCGCCGTCGACCTGATACTGCTTTCCGGCGAACGTGACTTTGCCGTCGCGCCAGGCGTCCCGCATGATCTGCACACCCTCGTCCAGTCGGGCGAGTCGGACCCCTGCCGACGGGAAGCCGTATCCGTATGCCCGCCACTCGTGTTCGTACCAGCCTCCGCCGATGCCCATCTGGATACGGCCGCCGGAGATGACGTCGGCGGTGGCCGCGACCTTCGCCAGATACACCGGGTTTCGATAGCTCATCGCCGTGCACATCTGGCCCAGCTTGATCCGCGACGTGGTCGCGGCGTAAGCCGACATCAACGACCACGCCTCGTGGGTGGCTTCACCAGTCGGCATCGGCACGGTATGGAAGTGGTCGTAGACCCACAACGAATCCCAGGCGCTTCCGTCGGCGTAGGTGGCGAGGTCGCGCATCACCGCCCAGTGCTTCTCGGGTTCAATGCCGACCAGGTCCAGCCGCCAGCCTTGGGGGATGAAAAGTCCGAAGCGCATAGCTTGCGACTCTAGGACGTGCCGCATTTCAGGCGGCCGGCACCCGTCGACCGACGGCAATGCCGATGGCGAAGGAGGATCTGGACCGTACGCTTACCGCTGTGCGCGTGTTGATCTCAGGTGCCAGCATCGCCGGGCCGGTGCTGGCCTACTGGCTGGTAGAGGCCCCGCTGCTGTGTGGGCGGTGACCGCGGTGCACAACTGGTATCGACGCTGCCGACCGGGCTCGCCCGTGCAGTGGCGAAGCTGAACACCCGAGGCGTGCGGCTGCATGACTCGATGCAGCTGCCCGAGTCCGGGGACCTCTGGCAAACTTCGACGATGAGGCGATCATCATGACTTCACGGCACCTGATGTTCCGGATCTTCTACCGGCTCGGGTTCACTCCGTGGGACGGTCATCCGCTGGCGCAAAGCCTACGAAATCTGGTCGAAGGCAACGGTTCACCGCCGCTGCAACCGAGCACCGCGCTCGACTTGGGCTGCGGCACCGGCGACACCTCGATCTACCTGGCGGGGCGCGGCTGGCGCGTCACCGGCGTGGACTTCATTCCCCGTGCGCTGGATAAGGCCCGCGCCAAGGCGCGTGCCGAAAACGTCACCGTCGACTTCGTGCGCGCCGACGTCACCCGCTTGAGTCAGGCCGGCATCGGCGCGGGTTTCGGGTTGATCGTGGACAACGGCTGTCTGCACAACATGAGCGACGACGACCGGGACGCCTACGTCCGCGAAGTCAGCTCGGCGGCGGCGCCCGACGCGCGGCTGCTGATCATGGCGTTCGTTCCGGGCGGACAGACCGGCGTGCGTGGCGTCGAACGCAGCGACATGAGAAGGCTTTTCACGCCGGCGTGGACGCTGCTGTCCGACGGCGACGGGCAACAGCCCGGCCGGTACTACCTGTTCCGGCGCGAGCACACGAGGTAACGCTACGTCAGCGAGTCGGGCGGCAAGAACCGGTCGCCGTACTTCTCCGCCAGCTCGCGGGCGCGGGCGACGAAGGCTTCCTTGCCTCGGCCCAGCGCACCCTCGTACCCGACGATGTATTGCGCGCTGCCGCCGGTCCACGGCGGGAACCCGATGCCCATGATCGAACCGATGTTGGCATCGGCGGTGGTCATCAACACGTGTTCGTCGAGACATTTCTGGGTCTCCAGCGCCTCGGCAAACAGCATCCGGTCGATCATGTCCTGCAACGGCGGCGTCGACGAGCCGGAGTTGAACGTCTCCCGCAGCCCGGGCCACAGCTGGGTGCGCTTGCCGTCGACGTACTCGTAGAAACCGGCGCCCTTGAGCCGGCTGGGCCGGCCGATCTCGATCATCTTCTCGACGACAACTTCGGCGGGGTGCGGCTCGTAGCTGCCGCCGGCGTCTTCGACACCTTTGCGGGTGGCAGTAGCGATCTTGTGCATCAACTCCAGATTGAGCTCGTCCGACAGCTGCAGTGGCGGCGCCGGGTAACCGGCCTGACCCCCGGCATGCTCGATGCTGGCCGGTTCGACGCCCTCCCCGAGCATCGCCAGCGCCTCGTTGACGAAGGTGCCGATGACGCGGGAGGTGAAGAATCCGCGACTGTCGTTGACCACGATCGGGGTCTTGCCGATGGCCAGCGTGTAGTCGAACACCCGGGCCAGCGCCTCGTCGGATGTCTTCTCGCCCTTGATGATCTCGACCAGCGGCATCTTGTCGACCGGTGAGAAGAAGTGGATACCGATGAAGTCCTCCTGCCGCTTGACGCCGGTCGCCAGACCGGTGATCGGCAGCGTCGAGGTGTTGGAGCCGAGCAGCGCATTGGGCTCGACGATGTCCTCGATCTCCTGGAACACCTGGTGCTTGAGGTCCTGGTTTTCGAAGACGGCTTCGACAACGAAGTCGACGCCCTTGAAGTCCGCCGGGTCGGCGGTGGGAGTGATACGCGCCAACAGGGTGTCACTCTTCTCCTGCGTGGTGCGGCCTCGCTCCAGCGCCTTGGCTTCCAGCTTTTCGGAGTAGCCCTTGCCCTTTTCCGCGGCCTCGATCGTGACGTCCTTGAGTACCACGTCGTAGCCGGCCTTGGCTGAGACGTAGGCGATGCCGGCGCCCATCATGCCCGCGCCCAGCACACCGATCTTGTGAATCGGGGTCTGGCCGATGCCGTCTGGCCGCGACTTGCCGGAATTGATGGCCTGCAAGTCGAAGAAGAACGCCTGAATCATGTTCTTGGCTACCTGGCCGGTGACCAACTGCGCGAAGTAGCGGCTTTCGATGCGGGTGGCGGTATCGAAGTCGACCTGTGCGCCCTCGACGGCGGCGGCCAGGATCGCCTTCGGCGCCGGCATCGGCGCACCCTTGAGCTGCTTGCGCAGCAGCGCCGGGAACGACGGCAGGATGGAGGCCAGCGACGGCGACGCCGGGGTGCCGCCGGGCATCTTGTAACCCTTTTTGTCCCAGGGCTGCTCATGCGAGTCCGGGTTGGCCTTGATCCAGGCCTTCGCCGCCGGGACCAGCTCCTCGACCGTCGGCAGCACCTCGTCGACCAGCCCGATCTCCTTGGCCTTGGCCGGCTTGAACCGGGTGCCCTGCGACAACACGCTGACGAACGCGTTCTGGATGCCGAGCATGCGCACGGTGCGGGTCACGCCGCCGCCGCCCGGGAGCAGCCCCAGCGTGACTTCCGGTAGACCCAATTGGCTGCCCTTGACATCGGCAGCGATGCGGTGATGGCAGGCCAACGCGATCTCCAGCCCGCCACCCAGCGCGGCGCCGTTGATGGCGGCGACCACCGGCTTGCCCAAGGTCTCGAGGGTGCGCAGCTGCTTCTTGACCGTCTCGACGGTGTCGAAGGACTGCCCGGCGTCCTCGGGGCCCGCCTGGATCATCGAGGTGAGGTCGCCGCCGGCAAAAAAGGTCTTCTTCGCGCTGGTGATCACCACTCCGGTGATCGAATCCTTCTCGGCGACAACGCGTTCTACGGCCTTGCCCATGGATTCGATGTAATGCTCGTTCATCACGTTGGCCGACCCGGTGGGATCGTCCATCGTCAGGGTGACGATGCCATCGTCATCCTTGTCCCACTGAATGGTGTTTTCTGCCATTGGTTTCGGCTCTCTTCTCAGACGCGCTCGATGATGGTGGCCACGCCCATGCCGCCGCCGATACACAGGGTGACGAGCGCACGACGCGCGTCGCGGCGCTCGAGTTCGTCGACCATGGTTCCCAGGATCATCGCGCCGGTCGCCCCCAGCGGATGGCCCATCGCAATGGCTCCGCCGTTGACGTTGAGCTTCTCGTCGGGGATGTCGAGGTCCTTCTGGAATTTCAGCACCACTGACGCGAACGCCTCGTTGAGCTCGAACAGGTCGATGTCGTCGACCGTCAGACCGGCGCGATCGAGCACCTTACGGGTGGCCGGAGTGGGGCCAGTGAGCATGATGACCGGGTCCGCGCCGCTGGTGGCGGTGGCGACGATGCGGGCCCGCGGGGTCAGACCCTGCGCCTTGCCGGCGGCCTCGTTGCCGATCATCACCAGCGCGGCGCCGTCGACGATGCCCGAACTGTTGCCGCCGGTGTGCACGTGGTTGATCTTCTCGACCCAGTGATATTTCTGCAGCGCCACGTCGTCGAAACCGCCCATGGCCGCCAGGCCCTCGAAGGCCGGCTTGAGCTTGCCGAGGCCTTCCTTGGTGGTGTCGGGACGCATGTGCTCGTCGTGATCGAGGATCAGCAGGCCGTTCTGGTCACGCACCGGCACGACGGACTTGGCGAAGTAGCCGCCCGACCACGCCGCAGCGGCCTTTTCCTGGCTGCGCAGCGCGTAGTTGTCGACGTCGTCGCGGGAGAAGCCCTCGATGGTGGCGATCAGGTCCGCACCGATGCCCTGCGGAACGAACATCACGTCGTAGTTCGTCGCGGGGTCGAGGCCCATCGCGCCGCCGTCGGAACCCATCGGAACACGGCTCATCGACTCCACGCCGCCCGCGAGCACCAGATCGTCCCAGCCCGAGCGCACCTTCTGCGCGGCGGTGTTGACCGCCTCCAAGCCGGAGGCGCAGAAGCGGTTGAGCTGCACACCGCCGGCGGTGACCGGCATGCCGGAGGCCAGCACCGCGGCCCGCGCGATGTCGCCGCCCTGGTCGCCGACGGGTGAGACGCAGCCCAGGATCACGTCGCTGATCAAATTCTCGTCCAGATCGGGGTGGCGCTTGCGCAGCTCGTCGATCAGCCCGACGACCAAGTTGAGCGGCTTGACCTCGTGCAACGATCCGTTGCGCTGCTTGCCGCGCGGTGTGCGGATGGCCTCGTAGATGAAGGCTTCTTCGGACATGTCAGGTTCCTGTTCGCCAATGGGGATCGGGTTCGTCCGTATCGGGACGTTAGTCCTCTATGCGCAACCCTAACAAAATGCCCGGCCAACCTGTTGGTTGGGAGTCGGCTCTGGGCGAACGTCGGCGCGCCGACGCCGCCTCGGCTTGCCGAGCGTCACGCTGGGGTGGCGCTGGTCGCCGAACGTCACGCTGGAGTGAAGCTCGGCGGGCCGGCCCGGCGCCCAAGGCAGCGTCGTAGGCTCGACGACCATGACGGTGTCGCGCTTGCGGCCCTACGCGACGACGGTATTCGCCGAAATGTCCGCCCTGGCCGCCCGGGTCGGCGCAGTCAACCTGGGTCAGGGCTTTCCCGACGAGGACGGGCCGCCGGCGATGCTCAAGGCCGCGCAGGACGCGATCGCCAAGGGCGTCAACCAGTACCCGCCGGGCCTGGGCATCACCCCGCTGCGACAGGCCATCGCCGCCCAACGTCGCCGCGACTTCGGCGTCGACTACGACCCCGACACGCAAGTGCTGGTCACCGTCGGCGCGACCGAGGCGATCGCCGCCGCGGTGATCGGCTTGGTGGAGCCCGGTGCGGAAGTGATTCTGATCCAGCCGTTCTACGACTCCTACTCGCCGGTGGTGGCGGTGGCCGGCGCACATCGGGTCGTCGTGCCGCTGGTGCCCGACGGCCGCGGCTTCGCGCTCGACACCGACGCACTGCGCGGCGCGGTCACACCGCGGACCAGGGCGCTGATCGTCAACTCACCGCACAATCCCACGGGCATGGTGCTCAGCGCGGAGGCGCTGACCGCGATCGCCGACATCGCGGTGGCCGCCGACCTGCTGCTGATCACCGACGAGGTGTACGAACACCTGGTTTTCGATGACCGCCGCCATCTACCGCTGGCCCGATTCGACGGCATGGCCGAACGCACGATCACCATCTCGAGTGCGGCCAAGATGTTCAACTGCACCGGCTGGAAGATCGGATGGGCCTGCGGGGCAGCTGAACTGATCACCGGTGTGCGGGCCGCCAAGCAGTACCTGAGCTATGTCGGCGGCGCACCGTTTCAGCCCGCGGTGGCGCATGCGCTGACCACGGAGCGGGACTGGGTCGCAGCACTGCGGGTTTCGCTGCAGCAGCGGCGGGACCGGCTCGCGGCCGGGCTGGCTGAGATCGGCTTCGGGGTGCACGACAGCTCGGGCACCTACTTTCTATGCGCCGATCCGCGCCCGCTGGGCTACCAGGACAGCGCGCAGTTCTGCGCCGCGTTGCCGGAAAGCGTTGGCGTAGCGGCGATCCCGATGTCCGCCTTCTGCGACCCGGCCGCCGAGCATGCCCGGGAGTGGAACCACCTGGTGCGGTTCACCTTCGCCAAGCGAGACGACACCCTCGACGAGGCGATCCGGCGACTGGGCGCGCTGCGCGACGGGCCGGTTATGTCGACGGCGGCGGTTCCGCGGCGCCCATGACCCGGTTGCGCAGTGCGCTTGTCGCCGCGTCCAAAACGATTTTGCTGGCCCGTTTGACGACGAAGTCCGGGATCGGCCCCGACGGTTCGACGGTGATGTCGAAACGCACCCGCGTCTTGTCCACGCCCTCTCGCGTCAGGGTGTACTCGACGTGTTGTCCGTGCTGCTGAAAGGTTTCTTCGGCGTCCCAGGTCACCCAATCGGGGCCCCAGTGGTATTCCAGGATCTCGTTGTCGGTCAGGCCCAGCACCCGGACGGTGGCCTTGACGTGGTGCGGTCGACCGTCGGAGTAGCGGTCGAGCACCTCCAGCCGCTTGTGCACCGGTGACCAGTCGGTCAACGAGTCGACCTCAGCCAGCGCCGCCATGATCGCTTCCGGCGGCGCATCGATGACGATTTCCCGCGATGCTTGTACAGCCATCAGTAACAAGCTAGCGTCTCGACGGTCAATCCGGCGCCGAGGCGCGACGTTTGGCGTCGAGGGCGCCCATGACCCGTCTGCGCAGTCCTTCGGTCGCGGCCGCCAGCACCGCCTTTCGGGCTCGCTTGACGAGAAACTCCGGGACCGGCGCCGACGGCTCGAGCGTGATGTCGAACCGGACGCGGGTCTTGTCGCCGATTTCGCGGCGAAGGGTGTACTCGACGTGCTGCGCGTGCTGCATCATCGTCTGCTGGGCATCCCACACCACCCAGTCGCGACCCCAGTGATATTCCAGCACTTCGGAATCCACGATGCCGATCACCTTGACGGTCACCCTGACGTGGTGCGGCCGGCCATCCGGGTAGGTGTCGACGACTTCCGCTCGCTTGTGCACCGACGACCAAGACGGCACGGAGCTGACGTCGGCCAGCGCTTCCAGGATCGCTTCCGGCGGCGCGTCGATGACAATCTCTCGCGATGCTCGTACAGCCACTGAAGACCAAGCTAGCAACGCGGCGGTGCTTGGACGGCGATTCCGCGTTACCAGCCTCGCTCAACGGGCCTTTTTCACGCTCAGCACGCGTTTGCGCAGACCGTCGGTGGCCACTTCGATCGCGCCTTTGCTGGCGCGTTTGAGCAAGAACCCAGGCAGCGGTACCAGCGGATCGATGGTGATCTCGAACTTGACCCGGGTGGCCGCGCCCTGCGGCGTCAAGGTGTAGCTCCCGTCCTGTGCCCGCTGCTGGGTGGAGCTGACCAACGTCCAGCTCACGGTGTTTTCACCCCAGGTGTAGGCCACCACCTGCTCGTCGGTGACTCCGACGGATTTGACTTTCATCTTGACCACGCTGGGCCGTCCGTCTTCTCCTCGTTCGACGACTTCAGCGCTCTGGGTCTGCGACGACCACTGCGTCATCGACTCGAAATCGGCGACGACGTCGAGAATTTCCTCCGGGCTTGCTTCGATGACCACTTCGCGCGCTTCGCTGATCGCCATCTGGAGGACGATAGCGAGACGACGCCTCGCCGGGGCTGTTTTCGGCTCCGCGGGCGTACCGTCATTCGGGTGACCGCTGCAGACTCCGCCTACACCGTCGGTGACTATCTGCTCGATCGGCTCGCCGAACTCGAGGTTACGGAGATCTTCGGCGTGCCCGGCGACTACAACCTGGAATTCCTCGACCACATCGTCGCCCATCCGACGATCCGATGGGTGGGCAACGCCAACGAGCTCAACGCCGGGTACGCCGCCGACGGGTACGGGCGGCTGCGCGGAATGGCGGCGCTGCTCACCACATTCGGTGTCGGGGAACTCTCCGCGTGCAACGCAGTCGCCGGCAGTTACGCCGAACACGTGCCGGTGGTGCATATCGTCGGTGGACCGTCTAAGGACGCTCAGGGCACCCGGCGGGCGTTGCATCACTCCCTGGGCGACGGCGACTTCGAACACTTTCTGCGGATCAGTCGTGAGATCACCTGCGCGCAGTCAGCTCTCATGCCGGCGACCGCTACCCGAGAAATCGACCGGGTGCTGTCGGAGGTGCGGGAGCAGAAACGGCCCGGCTACCTGCTGATGGCCACCGACGTGGCCCGCTTCCCCGCTGAGCCACCGCAGGCGCCGCTGCCCCGCTACACCGGTGGCACCAGCCCACGCGCGTTGTCGTTGTTCACCGACGCCGCAACACAACTCATTGCCGACAACCAGGTGACGGTCTTGGCGGACTTCCTTGTGCATCGCTTGCACGCCGTCGGCGCGCTGGAGGCGCTGCTGTTCGCCGATGTGGTGCCCTACGCCACGTTGATGTGGGGCAAGAGCATGCTCGACGAGAGCGCGCCCCACTTCCTGGGCATCTATGCCGGTGCGGCCAGCGCCGAGCCGGTCCGGCGGGCCATCGAGGAAGCACCGGTGCTGGTGACGGCCGGCGTGGTGTTCACCGACATGGTCAGCGGCTTTTTCAGCCAACGCATCGACTCCACGCGGCTCATCGACGTGGGAGTGCACCTCAGCACGGTGGCCGGTCAGGTGTTCGCGCCGCTGGAGATGGAAGCGGCACTGAAGGCGCTGGCCGGCATCGTCGCCGGGCGTCAGGCCACGTCACCGGACATCGCGCCGTCGTCGCGCGACGTCCGTTTCGAGCCGCCGGCAGCAGACGATCCGATCACTCAGCAGATCCTGTGGGACAGGTTGTCTGAGGCGTTGACGCCCGGCAACATCGTGCTCGCCGACCAGGGCACGTCGTTCTACGGGATGGCCGGGCACCGGCTGCCGCGCGGTGTGACGTTCATCGGGCAGCCGTTGTGGGGATCGATCGGATACACCCTGCCGGCCGCGCTCGGTGCCGGGCTAGCGCACCCGGACCGCAGGACGGTGCTGCTCATCGGGGATGGCGCCGCGCAACTGACCGTGCAGGACTTGGGCGTGTTCTCGCGCCAAAAGCTGTCACCGGTCATCGTGGTCGTCAACAACGACGGTTACACCGTCGAGCGGGCAATTCATGGAAAGACCGCGCCCTACAACGACATCGTGTCGTGGAAATGGTCGCAGATTCCCGCCGCGTTGGGTGTGACCGACCACTTGGTATTCCGGGCGCAAACCTATGGCGAACTGGACGAGGCTCTCACCGCCGCGGCCGGCACCCAGGATCGGATGGTGCTCGTCGAGGCCGTCGTGCCGCGACTCGACATCCCCGACCTGCTCACCGAACTGACCAAGCCCACCTCGCCGGACGGCAGCGCTCGTCGCTGAGTCGCGGTGTCAGGCGCCTGGGCCACGCTGCCGTGGCGTCGAGGCCGTGAGCATGGCGCGCAGCGTGCGCCGACACCGTCCGCAGTCGGCGCCGGCACCGCACGCCTGCGCGATCTCCCGTGTTGTCGACGCACCTGCTGCAACAGCGTCGGCCACAACCTGACTGGTGATGCCGTTACACAGACAGACGAACATCGAGGCGCTCGCTCACGACGTCTCGTCAATGTGCAGGATGTCGAGAAATCTTCCGACGAAAAGCGGTGGATAGGCACCCGTTCTGGCGCCTTCCATCCATTCGGCGGCGCCGTCGGGATGATCGATCCATCGCCGAGCACTCTCGTCGTTGTCGATCTGCTGGAGAACCATCACCTCGCACGGATCGTCGAAAGCCCGATAAATCCACGTCTTCTGAATTCCCGCGGCGCGGAACCGGTTCAGCCCCCGATGGACGTGGTCGACCAGCGTCGACACGTCGGCCACCGACGTCATGGCGGCCACGATGACGGCCGGAGGTGCCGCGGACACCGGATCGACCAGATCGATCCGCTCGACTGTCTCACCGGCGAAAACCGCCGGGATGTCTTCGACACCCACCGCGTCGAACCACTCGAAGAACACCCGAGATCGAAGCAGGTCGACGACCGGTTCGCGGCGGCGGACACCGATGGTCACCAGGACCCGGCCGTAGTCGCCGGTCGACATGTGGACCACCACGTGGTGCGCACCGATTTGGGCCAGCGCCGACTTTCGGCGCTGCAGCAGTGGCCACACTTGGGTCGGATCGGGCACCCGGTAATCGGAGGCAATCACCAAGGACCGTTCGGGGTGGCCGTTCACCGACGTGCTAGACCGGGTTGAACGACGAGATCAGCCATCTGCCGTCGGCTTTGGTCAGGCTGACCAGAACGCTGCTCGAAGTCAACGTCGGTTCCGGGCGATCGGCGCTCATGGTGCTCTGATTCACGAACACCAGCACCACGGCTGTGCTCGGATGCAGCTCCGACACGGCGGCACGGACCACTACCGCGTTGGCCTTAACGGCTTTCTGCTTCGCGGCCGGTGCGACGATCTGCTCGGTGAATTTCGTGTAATACGAGAGGAAATCGCCGGTCAGATGTGATTTGGCAGCGGTCAGGTCACGGTCCAGGGTGTCCGGTGTGTAGGAGAGGATGGCAACCGTTCCGTCCGATGCCGCTGCGGTCGCGGCCTTCGCGGCCGAGCTGTCGGTAGCCCGATCGGGCCGGTACTGAAGGTAGAGCAGGCTGCCCGCCAGCGCCGCCGACGCCACCAGCAGCAACGCCAACACCACACCGAGCACCCGGCCCTGCATCCACCGCTTGGCACGACCGGCGCCACGTGCTCGCCGCTTCGCCTTCCCATCCTTCTCCGGCGTTTCCACGAACGATTCGGCGGCTGCTGCGGGCTCGACGGCGGAAGTTTGCTCGGCGGTCACGGCACAAACTCGACTTTCGACATCTTGAGCTGGTCGCCGTCTCGAGTCAGCGTCACGATCAGCCGGAAGTTACGCGGATCCTGCTTGGCGCCGGCCGCGTTCGTCACTTCGGAGGTCGAGGCGACCAGCGCGACGGCGGAGTCCTTGGTCACGGTGTCCAAGTCCAATGCCACGGCTTGAACGCTGCCCTGCTCTATTACTTTCGACTCTTCGACGACTTTCGTGAAATCGCCTGCCATCTTGGCGAAGTCTTCTTTGAACGAGCCGGTGGAGTCGTCGAGAATCCGCTGCACGCCCTGTTTGGCGTTGTTGAAATCCAGGGATGTCAGGGTGACCACACCCACCCGGGCGGCGGCGACGAACTCAGCCTCGAGCCGATGCTGGCTAGCCGCTTCCCGATGCTTGAGCACCATCCAGGTGCTGGCCACCGACGAAGCGATGATGAGAAGCATCGCGACCAGCCCCGCTATCGTGGCAGTGGTCGGTCGCCACACGTCGATCCGAGGCCGGCTCGGCGGTCGCTGAGCCGGATTCGGCGTCAGAGCTGGGTTCGGGCACCCGCGCGACAACGGTGTCCTCCGCATCGGCGTCGTCGTGACTGCCCTCGGTGAGCTCGGATGAACTCTGCGTCGGCGCGGCGTCGGCCGCGGTCGCTTCGGCTTGCTCAGCCCGGCGGCGCAATTGAATTGCGCGGGCGCGAGCGCGAGCCGCAGCGGCCAGCGCCTCAGCCTCGGCTGCCTCGGCCTCAGCCTGCTCGGCCAGTGCGCGGATTTCCGCGGCGTCACTCGATGTGGCGTTGTCGTCCAAATCCGATCTCTTCTCAGCCGCCTCGTGACCGACACCGGCGGTCACGGTGCACCGAACCGCGCACCGATGGTTGCTTCTCCGATTGTTTCAGGCACTGGCTACGACACTCCTCCACCACTTGCGACGACTCGCGCGGGCGCGTTGGGCGGTGGCCACCGCTGTCCACCCGCCGCGACCAGCGGAGTCGCAGCGCAACCCTACTCCCCCGGTCTCCATCTGACTCCGAAACACCCGATCGGGAACAGCTTGGGCGGGTGCGCCCGCCGAAGCAGCCACGCTATCAATTTTCCGCCGTTCACGTGCAGAGATACCGTCCCCGTGGTTACTGTTTCGACCATGGTTTCGGGAACCAT
The DNA here is from genome assembly GCA_963767765.1 of uncultured Actinomycetota bacterium. Classification (GTDB taxonomy): domain Bacteria; phylum Actinomycetota; class Actinomycetes; order Mycobacteriales; family Mycobacteriaceae; genus Mycobacterium. The sequence continues at coordinate 346,003 of CAVYEX010000002.1, forward strand.
CGCCGTGTCGGTTGTGGCTGCTGCGTTCACCGCCGCGGTGGTGCTGCCGGCCACCGAGGCGGCGGCCTATTGCGACGGCGTGGACTGCGTCCCGAATGTGGCCCGCAACATCGTGCCGGGCGGCCCGTGCGAACCGCATCACCTGTACGACTTCGGCTTGGATTCGAACTCGAAAACTTTCGTCTGCACCGACGCCGGAGTCTGGGTACCGACGGGACCGCTGGTGGGCCTGCGCGACATAGCGCTGCCCTGCGACGCGCCGGAGGACTCCGCCCAGCAGCCCGACGGTGCTCCGCTGCGGTGCACACAGGTGAATGCGACGTTGCGTTGGACCTACCGCGTCGACACACCCGGCTGACCGCAGGCGCCTTGCCGTCCACGTCCGCCGAGACCGACGTTTCGCAGCAAAAGTTCGAGTAGCGACCTGCAAAACGTGGGTCTCGGCGGGCGACGAAAATCGCGCATTCGGCAAAGTTTCCGCTGCGTGGGCGATACGCTGCAAGCCGCGGATCTTCGGAGCGGAGAAGCGGCCATGGTAGTAGCAAGGCGCACCCTGCTGGGCATCACGGTGACGCTGCTATCCGTAACGGGTCTGCTGTCGATCACCGCGCGGTCAGCCGCGGACGACCAGCCCGTCATGCACCACGTCAAGTACACCCTCACGGCGGCCAACCCGATCTACGCCAACATCTATTACCTGGATCAAGAGCCGACACTCTTCTCCGACTACAGCCACAACCCCTATCAGTTCGTGCCCAATATCCAGGCTGACGTCGGCCCGAAAACCGCCTGGACCTATGAACTGGACCTCGCCAACCCGTACCAGTGGGCGTTTTTCACCGCCAGCGCCGGCCATGAGCGCAGCACGCCGAATTTCCACTGCCAACTGTCGGTCGACGGTGGGATCGTGGCGATGGACGACGGGCCCCGAGGCGTGCTCTGCTCGATGCGTCCCTGGTGATTCACTCGGGCGATGTCGCGGCGGCCGGAGCCGGTTCGCCCTCGAGCCGGCGCAAGTAGCGCTCGACCACGGCCACCGTTTCGGCATGGCCCGCGGACACGCCGAGTGCTTGCTCTATCACCAACACCCGCGACACGCTGGTCATGAGGACCGTCCATACCACGGGTGGCACATCTTGCGCCGCAACACCGTAACGCTTCAGAGCCGCAGTGATCGCCCGGCGTTGCTCGGAGCGCAGCCGCTCGGCGTAGTAGGCGAGTTCGGCACGCATCGCCTTGCGGTGATTGGCCAGCGCCATGAATTCCATGGTGATCTGGGTGAACCCGGGGTCGGTGCCGATCTTCCACAGCGCCCATAGTGGTTGCGGCGACTGCAGTGCCCGCGCTTGAACTTGCATACTCTTCTCGGCGCGGCGGTGCAGCACCGCCAGGAACAAGTCGTCCATCGTCCGGAAGTAGTAGTGCACCAGTTGCGGCTTGAGCTTCGCCTTGCTGGCCAAGCGGCGCGACGTGACGGCGGCATAGCCTTCGTCGAGCATCAACTGCTCGGCCGCATCGAGCAGCACGCCACGGTTCTTGGCGTCCGGCGCCCCGATTCGTCGCGCCGATGTCATAGCTCGACCCATCTTTCGCCGTTGCTTACCGGGTACGCCGATCGTAACGGCGCACACCAGCGGTGGCCTTGACCAGCCGCCAGCGGCATGCTAAGCAAGTGCTCAGCAAGTCGTTCGAAGGCACGAGGAGCGCGCACCGATGACCAACTTCGACTCGGTCGACTTCTTCACCGATCCCGGGCTGGTCGCCGACCCGCACCCCTACTTCGACTACCTGCGCAGCAAGCACCCCGTCACCCGGCTGCCGCACCACGGAGCCATCGCGGTGACCGGCTACGAAGAGGCGACTGCGATTTACAAAGACATCGAGGCCTTTTCCAGCTGCGTCTCGGTGGGCGGCCCATTCCCGCCGCTGCCCTTCACACCCGAGGGCGATGACCTCGGCGCTCAGATCGAGGAGCACCGACAGCGGTTCCCGATGTTCGAGCACATGGTCACCATGGATCCGCCGGAGCACACCCGGGCGCGTTCGCTGCTGAGCAGACTGCTGACGCCGAGCAGGTTGAAAGCAAACGAAGAATTCATGTGGCGGCTTGCTGACCGCCAGTTGGAGGAGTTCCTCGGCAACCGCGAGTGCGAGTTCATCGCCGAGTACGCCAAGCCGTTCGCGACGTTGGTGATCGCCGACCTGCTCGGTGTACCCGAGGAGGACCACAAAGAGTTCCGCATCGTGCTGGGCGCTGACCGACCGGGTTCGCAGGTGGGCTCGCTCGAGCATGAGTCCCTGCCCATCAACCCGCTGGACTGGCTCGAGGAGAAGTTCAGCCGCTACATCGAAGATCGGCGCAATCACCCCCGCGACGACGTGCTGAGTGCCTTAGCAACGGCGACCTACCCGGACGGATCCACACCTGAAGTCATCGAGGTGGTACGTCCGGCGACCATCCTTTTCGCGGCCGGGCAAGAGACCACCGCCAAGTTGCTCTCCGCGGCGCTTCGAGTGCTGGGCGAGCAGCCTGACATTCAGCAGCGGTTGCGGGATGACCGCAAGCTGATTCCGGGATTCATCGAGGAAGCGCTGCGGGTGGAAAGCCCCGTCAAGAGCCACGCTCGGTTGGCGCGCAAATCGACCACCGTGGCCGGCGTCGACATTCCCGCCGGCACCGTAGTGATGCTGCTACCCGGTGCGGCCAACCGCGATCCGCGCAGGTTCGAAAGCCCGCACGAGTTCGCGCCGGCCCGCAGAAATGTCCGCGAGCACATGGCATTCGGCCGTGGGGTGCATTCGTGCCCGGGCGCGCCGCTGGCGCGCGTGGAAGGCCGGGTCTCCATCGAACGCATCCTGGACCGGATGGACGACATCGCCATCAACGAGGCCCGGCACGGGCGCCCCGGCGAGCGCCGTTACACCCACGAGCCGACCTATATCTTGCATGGGCTCAGCGAGCTGCACCTGACGTTCAACCTTTCGGAGTGAACCCGCTCGACCGACCCTGATTTGTGATCAGCTCTTAGTGGCCCGTTGGTGGTGATGGCTGCCGGGACCGGAGGGTAGGACATGGAGCGGCTTAGTGGGCTCGACGCCGGATTCTTATATCTAGAGGATGCCTGGCAGCCGATGAACGGCTGCGCGATCTGGGAGCTGGACACCTCGACCGTGCCTGGCGGCTACAGCTTCGACCGGCTGCGCAGCGGCTTGTCGCTGCACTTGCAGTCGGTGCCGCGGCTCCGGGCAAAGCTGGCTAACAGCGCAATGAACCTCGACCATCCGGTTTGGATGATCGACCGGGACTTCCATATAGACCAACATCTGCACCGTGTCGTAGTATCCCCGCCGGGTGCACGGACTGAACTTTCAAAAATCTGTGGCGATATCGCCGCGTCACCATTGAACCGCAGTAGGCCGCTGTGGGAGATGTGGGTCATCGAGGGCGGCGAGAACAGCAAGTCGGACATAACAAATCGCTTGACACTGATGCTCAAAGTCCACCATGCGTGCATGGACGCAAAGACCGGCACAAGTCTGCTGTTGCAGCTGTGCAGCACCCAAGCCGATGCGCCAACGCCCTATCCGATCGATGATGTCGGCAACCCCAGCCAGTTGCGGATCGCCTTGAGCGGGTTCGCCCGGTTCACCGCTCGGCCATTGCTTTTCGCCAAAGTCTTGCTGACTACTTCCATGTGGCTGCTTGTGACGCTGAGTAGGCCCCGCAGCAGCTCCACGGTTCCGCGTCCATTCGCCGCCCCGCGAACGGCATTTAACGCGAGGGTGACCGGCCGGCGCAACGTCGCGTTTGCCCAGCTGAGCTTCGACGATGTGAAGAAGGCCAAAAACCACTTCAAGGTGACGGTCAACGATGTGGTGATGGTGCTGGTTTCGGCGGCGCTGCGCCAATTCTTGCTGGACCGAGGCCAACTCTCAGACACCTCGCTGCTCGCGATGTTGCCGACGGCTGTGCAGGGCAAGTCCGATCGGTTCGGACGCAACCACCTGTCCGGCATGTTCTCCCGACTGGAAACCCAGATTGCGGATCCTGTCGAACGTCTCAACAAGATCGCCGAGGCCAATTCGCTTGCAAAGCAACATAAATCGGTGATCGGCGCCAGCCTGCTGCAAGATTGGTTACAGCTCGTCACGCCTGCACTATTTCGCTTGGGGATGGCGATTGATGCTAAGACTCTTCTCACCGAGAGCCGCCCGGTCTACAATTTGGCGCTTTCCAACGTGCCTGGGCCGCAAGAAGAGCTCTATTTCCAGGGTTGCCGAATTATGGCTCAATATCCGCTGGGGCCGGTCTTTCCGGGTTCCTGCCTGAACATCACCGTCATGTCGTTGACCGGCAAGTTGAACGTCGGCATCACCTCATGCCCGGACCTCGTGCCGGATCTTTGGGAGATGGCCGATGACTTTACTGTCGCGATGGATGAGCTTCTCCTGGCTACCCATAGGGTGCGCGATAGGTGGCGCCCTTCGCGCGACGGCTTAAATGGCTAACGGTAATCCGTTCGTGCAACCGAGCCAGCGGCCGCGGCGCCCACCAGTTGAGGCGGCCGAAGAGATGCATGAAAGCCGGGATCAACAGGACTCGAACCAATGTTGCGTCGGCCAGGATCGCAATTGTCAGGCCCACGCCGAAGATACGCATCAACGAAACTTGAGCAGAGGTCAGCGCCCCGAACGAGATAGACATTAGGATTGCCGCGGCAGTGATCACCCCCCCGGTCCGGCCGAGACCCAGCGCGACACACTCATCATTGTCGGCTTGTGTCTGTGCCGACTCGAGCCAGTATTCGCGGATGCGTGAAATAAGGAACACCTCGTAGTCCATCGACAGCCCGAAGGTGATGCAGAACAGCAGCACCGGCATCGTGACGACCAATGTCCCGGTCGGTGTGGTGCCCAATGCCCAGAGGTGTCCATCCTGAAAGATCCACACCATGGCGCCGAATGCAGCCGTCAACGAAATCACATTGAGGATCAACGCTTTGAGCGGCAATATTACGCTGCCTGTCAGCAGGAACAGCAGTCCGGCTATGGTTAGCGCGATCACCCCCAGCACAAGCGGTGTCCTCGACATGATCGCCGCCACGCTGTCGCGGTTGGCTTCCCCCTGCCCCGTCATCTGCACCGCTTGGCCACTGGGCCTGGCGACCGAATGAAGCCGGTCCAATTGTGTTGCAGAATTCGGTGTAAACAACGGCGCTGAGCTGTTCACAGTCAGAAGCGCTACGCCGTCGGTCGTCTTCGGAACAGCCATCTCCGGGCCCACCGGTGCACCGGCGATGAACGTGCCAGAAGGCGACGCCACCGACGAGACGTATGGCACTTGAGAAAGCTGCGCCGCATATCTTTTCAGTTCTTGCGGTGTGACGCCACTGATGTCGGGAATGACGATAGTCACGTTGTTTACCGAATCAGCCGCGAAATCGCTACGCAAGCTGTCACCGACCGCTCGCGCGCTTGCGGTGGGAGGCAGCACCCTGTCGTTGGGGAACCCCCATCGGATGCCCAGAAAAGGTGCTCCCAGCAACACCAACAATAGTGTGATGCCCAAAACTATTGGGATCGAATGGCGGATCGCGAACTTCGCGGTGCGGTACCAGAACGCAGCGTCGATGGGTGTGGGCGCTGGATCAGCATGCCGTAACAGCCGTCGTGCCAGGCGACGCACGTCCAGGGAGTTCAACCGGTTCCCCAGCAGCACTATCACCGCCGGTGTCATCGTCACGGCCGTCAGCCCGGCGAAGGCCACCACCGCGATACTGCTGTAGGCGAATGACTTTAGGGCATACATCGGGAACACCATCAACGACAACATCGATAGCGCTACTGTCATCGACGAGAACAGCACCGTTCGGCCGGCGCTGGCCATTGTGCGCAGCAAGGCGACGTCACGGCTCATCCCGGCAGCGATCTCTTCGCGGTAGCGGCTGACGATCAGCAGCGTGTAATCGATGGCCAGCGCCAAACCTATTGCGACCGTCAAATTCAATGCGAACGCCGACACGTCGGTAAAAAGTGTTACCGCTCGCAGCACCGCCATCGAACCGACAATCGCCAGTACTCCGACGACCATCGGCAGCGCCGCGGCCAGCAGTCCCCCGAAGACCCACACCAGAACCAGGAAGCTCACCGGGATTGCGATCAGCTCGATGCGCAGGAGGTCCTTCTCGGTCTGCCTGGCGACCTGAGCGTAAACCATCGCCATGCCACCCGCTTGCACCTTCACCCCGTCACGGTCGTGCGCAAGACGGTCCGCCACCGATTCGGCGTGCTTTGGCGCGGCAGTCTCATCCCCCGTGATGCCGATGGCGATGATGGCCGATGCGCCGTCCTTACTCACCAGTCCGCTACTCGCCGACTGCGGCGTTGTCCATGGCGAGGTCACCCGCGCGACGTAGGGCGACCTGCTGAGCTGCGCAACGATATCGGTGCCCACAGCCCTGCCAGCGCCCTCGCGAACATCGCCGGGTGCCTGCACCACGAACAGCATCTCCATGTCACCCTCGTGAAACGTCTTGGCCAGCACTTTGGCGGCCTGAGCGGATTCTGACCGCGGATCCTCAAAGCCGCCAGCAGACAGATTCCGGGTGACGGGGATACCGAACAGGGCGGTGAGCACCATTGCCACCAGCCCCATACCGATGACTCGTCGTGGCGCGACGACGGCAATTCGAGCAACGCCACTCAGCATGTGTCGCGGCCCCCCTCCGCCGCCAATCCGAAGCCGAAGTTACACCGGCAACTCTCGTCGGCGTGGGTTCGCAATAAACCCACGATCATGTGAATTCACAATCGCGTCCGCCTACCTACGGCTTGATCGCCGAATCTAGGTGTCGCCCCTGACCCAGGTGGCGTGACCGTTCTGCGCGACGCAGGTGAGAAACAGACCGTCCGGCGCCTGAGCGACGTAGTACTCGGGCCAGTCTTCGCAGCTGGAGTTCTCTTCTTTGACCCCGGCCATCGGCGGTGAGCGGAACCATCGGGTTTCGCGCCGTCGCGGCGAACCGCAGAACAGCAGCCGGCCCGGCATGCTGGTGAAGGTGATGTTGTAGTCCACGGTGCCGAACACGTAGTAGGTGCTGTTGTCGCATGGCGCACCGAGGACGATGCCCGGGGTGATGCCCGGCGTGCAGGTGGGATAGTCACAGACAGTCGGTCCCGCGACTGCCGACGGTGGCGCCAACAGGCCCACACCCACCAATGCGGCAATCGCCGCCACGACGAATCGCACTCAATTACTCTGGCACAGCTGGCAAAGAAATACTTGCGTTCGGTGACCGTTCGTCAGGTGCGGTAGGAGGTGACCATGTCGTCGCGGGACCGCCTCACTGAGCCGCCCGACTCCGACCATTGCGAGGACGCCGCGCTGACGGCTGCCTTAAAAGAGGTCGCCCAAGCCGAAGCCCGAGCCGAGGCTGCTCGGGCGCGCGCGGCCAGGCTGAGCCGGGAAGCAGCCGGTGACTCGGCGGACGAGATCGCCATCGGTGACACCGGGCCGGCGAGACGGCGCTTTTCTCTGCGGCGGTTGAGGCCACGACGCCCCGGCCCGGGAACAATCACCGCCGCTGCCGCGATCCTGCTGATCGGCGCTGCGCTGGCCCTCAGCGGCTACGCGACGTGGTATCACCACAGATCCGTCGATCAGCGGGCGCGCACCGCGCAGTTCGCCGCGGCCGCCCGGCAACGCGCGATCACTGTGATGTCGATCGATGCGGGCAGGGCCAGGGAAGACCTGCAGCGCATCATCGACGAAGCCACGGGCGAGTTCAAGAACCAGATGTTGATCACCGCAAACGATCGCGCCGAGGCGGTCGAGCAGTCCAAGCTCAGCACCAAGGCGGCGGTGACCGGCGTCGCTGTGGAGTCGTCGACCAAGGATTCCGCGGTGGTCCTGGTAAGTGCGAAATCTGAGCTGGTTAATGGTGACCCTAAAACCCCTCCGCAGCACTGGAGAATCGTGATGACACTGCAACGAGACGGTGGGCAGCTCAAGATAGCCAAGCTCGAATACGTGCGGTGACGTACGGCGTGGCAACAGAAACCGGTGTACAGCCGGGACGTCGGCGCCGAACCGACGTGCTGTGGCGGTGGATTCGGCCGGTTGCGGCCAGGTGGCGTTCAATCGTGTTGTCGGTGCTGCTCCTAACTTCGACGGCTGTCGCCGTAGGGCTGTTCGTCGTCGATTACCGTCCGGATCAGCAAACCGACAAGGCATCGGCACGCGAGGTGATCAAGGCGGCGTCCGAGGGTGCCGTGGCGTTGCTGACATATTCGCCCGATACCTTGAACCAGGACTTCGCCAACGCGAAGTCACGCCTTACCGACGACTTCCGGGACTATTACACGAGGTTCACCGAACAGATCGTGGCCCCGACGGCCCAGCGCGGGTTGACCACGAAAGTGCGCGTGGTCCGAGCCGCTGTGGCGGAACTTCACCCGGATTCAGCTGTCGTATTGGTGTTCATCGATCAGACGACGGCAAGCCCGGACAAGCCGCAACCCGCGACAACCGGAAGCAGCGTGCGGGTGACGCTGGCAAAGGTCAAACAATCCTGGCTGATAGCAAAATTCGATTCCTTCTGAATCGCCCGGTTATTGCTGCGAATCGCCGTCCCGACCTTCTGAACCGGTGTTAATCTCAGACCCGAGATGCCCTCTCGCAGATAAGCGTGTCGGCATCGGCCCACACTGCAGCGCGTCGAGGAGCAGGTGATGCGTTCACCGAGTCGTCCCAGCGCAATCCTGTTGGCGTTCTTCGTGACCGGGGGTTTGGCCGCGGCGCCCTCGGCCCATGCGGAAGGCAACCCGGTCAACGGCACGTTCATCGCCACCTCGGTGGGCGAATGGGCCAAGCAAAACGAGGCGTTTCTCGACCAGCCCACCGTGCGAAGCACCTGGACCATCCATTCCTCGTGTCAGACCTATCAGGACTGCACCGGGCAGGTGACCAGCGACCAGGGATGGACCGCACCGATGACCATGCACGACGGGTCCCTGTGGTTTGTGCGGCGTGATGTGCCGAATTGGGAACAGTGCGACGATGGCACGGCCGTCACCGGACGCCAAACGTTTACGTTCACTCCGGTCGGTGCCGACGGCTTGGTGCAGCAGGGGTCGTCGACCTTGGCCGGACAGGACAAAACGGTCGGTCCCAGCGGCGCTTGCGGGGTCAACCGATGGCTGGTGGTCAACATGCCGTTCAGATTGGACCGGGTGGCCTGACGCTTCTGGTCAGGTGGGCAACATGTCCTCCCACTTTTTCGGGCCGGGCCGCTTGACGAGGTTGGACTGCCGGTAGAGCTGCCCGTCGGATCCGACGAAGGTGCCGGTCTTCGGGTCGTAATGGGCGATGGCCACCGATGGGCCCGGTCCGGAGTCGTTGTCATTGAAGGAACTTGGCGCCGCCTGAGGGCCACCATTGGAAGGGGCGGCAGCCGGTGCGGCCGGCGCGGCAGCGGGCGGTGCGGGCGAATCTGGAACGTCCATCGGCGCGAATGGAGGTGGCGCCGCTGCCGGCGGCGCGGCGCTGACCGTTGGGGGGGTTGACCCCGGCGGCGGCAGCAACCCCGCGGGCAGCGACACTCCAGGCGGTGGCATCGGTGTTCCGTCGACCGGGCCAAAGATGTTGTCTCGGAAGAAGTTCACCCGGTCATCGGGCGGGATGCCCTGCTTCAGCAGGTTGGGGTCCAGCGGGTAGGCGCCGAAGACGTGCTGCCGCATGGCCAGCGGCTCAAAGGGCTTGTCGCTGTTGCAAATCTCGACTGTCGGCGCCCGCTTTCCGGGATGACGCATGCACGGGTAGTTGCGGGCGCCGCGCACCGCGACCGGTGAATCCTGCGGCAGCTTGCAGTACAGGTTGTCCGGTGTATCGACGGTCGAGGTGTCGGCCGGAGACCGCCACTGGTTGGGCGGCAGGAAACCCACCGTACATGCCGGTGGATCGCTGACGCTGAAGATGAAGTCGCCGCGGGCCAACCCGGTCGGGTTTTTGACCTGCGTGAATGACTGAATCGCGGCGATGAAAGGCGGCAGCAGCACCAACACCTGTTCCACGCCGGGATGGTAGGTCACCAGGATCTCGCCCAAGGTGGCGAGGTTGGCGAGCAACACCGGCAGGGTGGGTTTGACTTGGTCAAGCAGCCGCGAGGCCTCGTCCAGGGCGCCCGGCCCGGTGTCCAGCAGGGTGCGCACCTTCTGATCGTCGGTCACCACCTGGTCCGTAACCCCGGCCAGGCTGCGAGCCCATAACCGGATCGCATCGGTGGTTTGCGCTTGGGAGTCCAGCAGTGGCGCGGTGTCCTCGGTGAGGGTTCGGGTCTGCTCGCCGACACCGTCGAGGTCCTTGGAAAGTCGCGCGGCCGAGTCGACCAGCGACTGGAAGTCGTAGCCAGCGCCGTTGAATCCCTTGAACGACTCGTTGAGCAGATCGCGGAGCTTGTCTTTCGGAATGCTGTCGATCAAGGCACTGGTCTTGTCGAGCATCGGCCCCACCGGCTGTGGGAGGTCGCTCTGCGGCACGGCGATCTCGGAGCCGTTGTGGAGATACGGCGGCGAGTCGGTTCGCGGCCGTAGATCCACGTACTGTTCGCCCACGGCAGATACGCTGCGCACCACGGCTTGCAAATCTGCCGGGATCTTCTCCGAAGAGCGAAGCGACAGTTTCGCGTTCGCACCTTGCGGCGACAACGCTATTTCCGTGACCTTGCCGACCTGTACGCCGCGGTATGTCACGTTGCTGAACTGGTAGAGACCGCCGGCCTCCGGCAGCTTCAGCGTTACCGTCATTCGGCCGACCCCGAGCAAGGTCGGTGCCTGCATATAGGCCAGCACCATCACGATCACGCCGATGGTTCCCACAATGGTGAAGACCACCAACTGAATTCGGACGAAACGGCTGAGCATCAGCCACTCCCATCCGTCGGTTGATTCATATCCGGTGGCGACGGCGCGGGTCCCGGTGCAGGGGGTAACGGCGCGCCAGCCGGCGCTGCCGCCGAGGGCGGCGCGCCCGGACCCGGGGGGAGCGGCGGTACGGGTCGGGGCGGTTGGGCGTTTGCTGCGGGGCATGGTCCAACCGCCCCGTTGCAGGCGCCGATTGGCGGCAGCGGGAACGGCACGCCGTAGACAGGTGTCGGTCCCGTGGTGGGAACCAGCGGCGAACCCGCCGGTGGCGCCACTGGCCCCGGAGCATCCGGATGCAGCGGATCGGGGGTGTACTGATACTGCAAGTAGTTCGGGTCCCCGGGTGCGGGAACCAGCTCGGCGCCCAGCCGTTCCCAATGCGTGCCCAGCAGCAGCTCTCTTCTGAGCGCGGCGTTGGTCAAGTCGGCGGTGAAGAAACCGTTGGTGTAATCGCCCCGGACGGCGCGGTCGATGACGTCTTGGTTGAACGGCATGCTCGGCAGATAGCCTAGGGCTGAGCCGAGATCCGGTCCGACGTCAGCCAGCGCACCGAGCGTGGGCGCGAGATTCTTCAGGTTGGTCACCAGGTCAGAACCTGCGTCGTTGATCAGCCTGGTGGCGGTGTTGCTGAACGTGCGTAGCTTGTCCAGGGCGGTCACTAGGCGCGGTCGCTCTTTGATGAGCACGTCGAGGGCCGGCGGAATCTTCCGCAGCGCGGCGTCGATGACGTTGCGCTGTCCAGCCAGCGTGTCGGCCAGCCGGTTCAGTCCTTGGATCGACGCCACGAGGCTGTCGCGTTGCTCATCGAGGGTTCCGACGAACCGGTCGAGGCGAATCAGCAGATCACGCACGGCGTCCCCACGTCCCGATAAGGCGGCGCTGAAGTTGTGGAGGATGTCACCGATCTGGGTCAATCCGCCCGAGTTGATGATGACCGACAGCGCTGACAGCGTTTGCTCCGTCGACGGATAGGTCGAGGACTTGTTGAGCGGGATGATGGCGCCCGGTTTCAGCTGCCCGCGGCCCTGTTGGCCAGGCGGTGGATTGAGCTCCAGATGCATCGACCCCAGCAAGCTGGTCTGGCCGACGCTGGCCACCGCGTTGGCGGGCACGACGACACCATGCTCGACCGAGACGTCCACGTCGGCGTGCCACGCCTTCACCGTCATTTTGGAGACGCTGCCGACCACCACATCGTCGATCATCACGGGCGAATTCGGTTCCATCATGGCCACATTGGCGATCTCGACGTGGTAATGATCGGCTCCGGGTCCACGCCCGACCGCGCCGGGCAGCGGGAGCGAGGTCAGCCCGTTGAAGGCGCAACCGGTGGCCGCGAATATCACGCAGCAGGCGACGACAAGCATGCGCCGCACCGTGATCGTCGCGGTCATGGCTGTGGTCCTTCTGCCGGCAGCAGCATGCTGGGGACGTCAGCCGGCGGCGGCGGGGGCGGTGATTGCTCCGGGACTGTCGGGGCGGGCGGCTGCGGCATGGCCGCGCCCGGTATCCGCGCCGGCGGTATCGCGCCGGGCGGCCCCACCGGATCGCCGGGCAGGCCGGTGTACGCCGACACCGCCGGCGGCAGGTCCGGCGGCGCTGCCTTCGGGCCTTCGCCGCCGGGGGCCAGCCGCGCCTCGGTGTACAGAATGTTCTGCGGGTCCGCCGACTTCTGCAGGAAAATGTTCAGCGGCATATACAGGAAGTTGGAGTTCGGCAGGAAGCCAAACGCCAAAAACGTGAACGGGTTCACCACTCGCAGTGCCGGACCGGCGTACTGGGCACACAGTTTGCCGGACTCGGTCGCGGTGACGTTTTCCACGGCTCCCATCTGCGAGCAGATGGCCCACACGGCGTTGGAGAAGTTGTTGAAGGCGAACGCCCCGCGGATGCTGCCGGTGTCGGGGTTGTAGTCGGAGTAACCGTTCGCCAGCGCGTTCGGCGTGACATGCAGGATGTTCTCCACGGTTGCCTTCTGGTTGACCAGGATCTGGGTCACGTCGGTCAACCGGGCGAGCTGCTCAGAGGTCTTGTCGCGGATCCCGGCGATGAACCGCTGCACCTCAGGAATCGCCGTCCCGAGGTTGGTCAGCGCCGCGTCCAGATCGGATCTGTTGTCATCGAGGACGCTGGAAAGCGTCGCGAGCCGGTTGTTGAACAGCACGAGTTGCTGGCCGCTGTCGTGCAGAGCGGTGACGAAGGTCTGCAGGTTCTTGATGGTGTCGACGATGTTGCCGCTGCCATCGGCCAGTGTTCGTCCCAGTCCGGACAGTTGAGTCAACGTCTGTCGCAGCTTCTCGCCGTTGCCACCCAGCGCGTCGGCGGCGCTGTCGATGAAGCGGCCGATCGAGGTGCTCGCCCCCGGGTTGCTGGGTCCCAAATCGGATGCCAGCCGCATCAACTGGTCTTTGACCTCGTCCCACTCCACGGGCACCGCGGTCCGTTCGGGCGGTATCACCCCGCCGTCAGCCATGGTGGGACCGCTCGATCGGTAAGCCGGCGTGAGCTGCACATAACGGGCGGCCACCAGGTTCTGGGCGACGATCACCGCTTTGGCATCGGCCGGGATGGGCACGCCGTGCTCGACATGCATGGTCATCTTGACCTTGTTGCCCTCCGGGTGCAGAGCGGCGATGCTGCCCACCTTCATGCCCGCGACCCGGACGTCGTCACCCGGGTAGATCGCCGTCGTGGCGCCGCAGCCTGCGCAGCCGGGACGGTCGGCGAAATAGGCGGTGATCGTTGTGGGGCGCATGACGGTGTTGCGCATCACCGTCACCGCGCCGACAACGACGAGTACCGCCAACACGATCGCCAGCCCGATCGTCAGCTTCTTACGTGACCTCATGGTGCCTGCGACCCGATCCTTCCGCCTACCGTGCAGCCATTGCACGGGGGAATGCCGTTGGACGGGAACGGGACCAATGCCCGCGGCCCGGCGTTGTCCGGCGGCCGGCCGCCGTTGGTACCCCGCCTGAAGCCGAAGTAGAAGTCGAAGAACGGCTGCAGAAACACCTCGGGCAGGAACGCGTTGGGAATGAACGCGCTGTAGTAGTAGCCCGAGGCGACGGCCTCACCCTGGGTGAGTTGGTATTTGGCCAGACCCGGCAAGGCTTTGTTGATATTGTCGCGGTTCTTCTCCAGCATTGCGGTCACCGAGTTCAGCTTGTCCAGCGTCGGGGCCAGCTTGGCTTCGTTGTCGTGCACCAATCCGGTCAACTGCTGGGCCACGGCGGAGGTGTTGGCCAAAAGCTGCACGATCGCCTGCCGGCGCGCTACCAGGACCTGCAGCAGATCATCGGCGTTGAGGATCAGCGTGTTCACCTGGTCGCTGCGCTGAGACAGGATCTTGGTGACATCGGCAGCGCCTCTGAGTAACTCGCCCAGAGTCTTGTTGCGGCTGTTAATAGCCTGCGACAACTGGCTCACCCCGTCGAAGGCCGGCCCCAGCTGCGGCGCAATGTCATTGAGCGTCTTCGACAGCTTGTCGAGCGACTCGTTGACCGATTCGGTATTCGTTCCGCCGACATTGGTGGTCAGGTCGCTCAGGGCGTCATTCAGCGAGTACGGCGAGGATGTGTGCGACAGGGGAATCGCGTCCATCGGGTGCAGCCTCCCGCTGCCTGCCGACTCCAGGGTCAGCACCCGTTGCCCCAGCAGCGATCCGGTTCTGACCTGTGCGGTCGTCTCCGAGCCGAGCAACACCGTGCCCTTGACGATGAAGGTGACCAAGACATCGCCATTGTCCAGCTTCATCTTCGACACGTTGCCGACCTTCATCCCCGACACCGTGACGTCGTTGCCGATGGCCAGCCCGCCCGCTTCGGCGAACACCGCCTGGTACCGGACCGCCGTGGCACGCTGCCCGAGCTGGTTGACCGACAGTCCGACGGCAATGACGAGGATCACCAGCACCACACCGATGAATCCGGACCGGATCAGCTTGGCTCCGCGGTATTTGTTCATTTGTGCCCGCGCAACTCTTCGTCACTGGGCTCGGCGCACCGGCCGCCCTCTTGCTTGAACACCGGCACCACCACCGTGCGGTACTGCAAATCCGAGACTCGCAGGCTGATCTCGCACAGGTAGTACGGGAGCCAACTGCCCGCCGCTCCGAGTCGCACCAACTTCTTGTAGTTGTTCGGCAACTTCTGCAGTGACGCGTCGAGTTGGCCTTTCTGGTCGTCGAGCAGCGTGGACAACCGGCTGAGCTGATCGACCGTGCCGGCCAACGGCGGACGCGCATTGGTCAGCAGACCCGCGATCGACGCGGTGCCATTGTCGAGGGCATCGATTGCGGCACCGATCGTGTTGCGGTCCTGCGACAAGTCGCTGACCAGATGTTGCAGCCGATCCAGAGTCGCAGAGAATTTGTCGCCATCTTTTTGCAGCGTGCCGACCACCGTGTTGAGGTGGTCGATCAACTGCTGCACGGTCTCGTTGTTGTTGGCCAAGGTGGTGGAAAATGACGAGGTCTTTTTCAGCAGCGAATCCAGGGTGCCGCCCTCATCCTGGAAGATCTGTACCAGAGATGCGCTGAGCGCATTGACGTCTTGCGGATTGAGCCCGGAGATGACGGGTTTCAGGCCGCCGAGCAACAGGTCGAGGTCCAGCGCCGGGGCCGTTCGGTCGGCGGGGATCTGCGAACCGGCCGGCAGCACCTTGGTCGATCCTGGACCGTCCACCAGCTCGAGGTAGCGATCTCCCACGAGGTTGAGGTAGCGGACGACCGCACGGGTACCACTGGTGAGCGGCACGCTGCGGTCGGCGTCGAACTTGACCTCCACCGTCTTGTCGGGGCGCAGCGAGACACCGTTAACCGTGCCGACCCGGATACCGGCGACCCGCACGGTCTGGCCCGCCTTCAGACGCGACACGTCGTTGAAGATCGCGGTGTACCCGGCCGTCGAACCGGTGCGGTACTGGCTGAAGATGAAGAACAGAAACACCGTCAGCAGCACCATCACCGTCGTGAAGGCACCGAACTTGAGGAGGATTCCGCGCGAGCCGGTCATCCGGGTTGCCCGATCTGCAGCGTGTTCCTCGGCGGGCCGTCGATCGGCCCGTACAGCAGCTGTTTGAGCGCGTCGGAGTTGATCAGTATTTGCTGGTTGCCGTATTGCCACGGGTTGGCGCCGACGTCGGCGACGACGTACTGCGGAGCGACATCGGGTGGCACGAGGGGCAGGTTTTCGCATTGCGGCCCACCGGTGGCAGCCACTTTGGGCAGGTTGGTCGGGTACCGATAGCGCTCGGCGCCCCACTGAATCGAGAACAGGATCTTGATGCCCGGGTCCGGTAGCGGCGGAGCCTTGACGACATTTGCCGCGCCGGCCAAGGCGCACCACAGCGCCTGGTGGTATTGGTTGGTCAGATTTGTGGTGGGCACCAGCTCGTGCAGCACATCGGTGAGCGCTTGCCGGTTGCCGCCCACCACGTCGTTGCCGATGTCGGCCAACCCGATCGTGCTGATCAGGAACGCGTCCAGATTCTGCTGCTCGTCGACGAGCGTCTGGCTGATCGTGGTCGCGCGGTCGGCCGTGGTGGCGAGGTTGGACGCCGCGTCGCCGTAGGCATTGGCCACGGCGGGCAAGACCGAAAGGTCGTGGCCCAGCGCCTTCAGGCTCGGATCCAGTTTCGCCAGAAACGAATCCAAGTCGCTGAGTGCTTGGCCGATCTGCTGGCCGCGGCCGTTGACCGCGGTCGAGATCGCGCCGAGGGTCTCGTTGAGTTTGGCCGGATCGATCTTGCCGAGCACCTGCGTGAGTTGTTGGAATACGGTATTGATTTCTACGGTGACGTGTTGGCTGCCAAGGGTCTCTCCTGCACGCAATCGCTGGGGTGTTGGATCCGCGGGCGCTACCAGCTCGACGAACTTAGCGCCGAACACCGTCGTCGACGCGATATCGACACTCGTCGACCTTTTGGGATCGCGGACGTCGTATGGGACAGCACCAAATATCTTTTTCTTCTTGTCGTAGTGCAGCGCAGAGGGGTTCAGCTCGAGGTCAAGCTCTGCTTGGCCGTTCGGCAGCGACTTGATCGAAGCGACTTTACCTACCTGAACCCCATGCATTTTCACCTTGGCGTCGGCGTTCATCACGAGTCCTGCGCGCGGCGACCGCACCTTGACTTCCACAGTCTTGGTGAAACTGCCCTGGAACAAGCCGACCGCAACGTAAACAACCGCGCCGATCATGACGAGGGTCAACAGACCCGCCAGCGCTCGTACCCCGTTGTGTGACATTGCTTTCAGACTCTCTTCTTACCCCGACAGGTTGAAGTTTCCGTTGGTGCCGTAAATCGACAGCGAGACCAGCAGCGTGACCGACACCACCACGATCAGTGACGTGCGGACCGCATTGCCGGTCGCGACTCCGACACCCTCGGGTCCACCGCTGGCGAAGTAGCCGTAATAGGTGTGAATCAACAAGACGGCGATAGCCATGAGGATGGCTTGCAGGAACGACCACAGCAGGTCATGGGGGTTCAAGAAGGTATTGAAGTAGTGGTTGTAAAGGCCACCCGACTGCCCGAACAACACGACGGTGGTGAATTGGCTTGCGACGAAAGACAGAATGACAGCGATGCTGTACAGCGGAGTGATCGCAATCATCCCCGCCACAATTCTGGTGCTCACAAGATACGAGATCGGCCGAATCGCCATGGATTCCAGCGCGTCGACCTCTTCGTTGATTCGCATGGCGCCCAACTGGGCTGTCACGCCGGCGCCGAAGGTGGCCGCCAGACCGATTCCGGCGACCACCGGTGCCGAGATGCGGACGTTGATGAAGGCCGCCAAGAATCCGGTCAACGCCTCGATACCGATGTTGCCCAGTGAGCTATAACCTTGCACCGCCAGCGTGCCACCGGCGGCCAGTGTCAGGAATCCGACGATCACCACGGTGCCGCCGATCATCGCCAACGTCCCCGCGCCCATGCTGATCTCGGCGATCAGTCGCACTATCTCCCGACCATAGTGGGTGATGGCGAACGGTATTCCGGCAAGCGACCTGCCGTAGAACAACGTGTGATCGCCGATGCCGCCGACCGCGTTGACCGGTCTGCGCGCTTGGCCCAGCAACCGGAACGTCCGGGGATAAGCGGCTTTCAGCGCTTTCGTCGTCATGGCAGGTTCCCGATCACTTCGTCGAGAACCGGATGCCGATGGCGGTGACCACCACATTGACGACGAACAGTGCCATGAACGCGTACACCACAGTTTCGTTGACGGCGTTTCCCACCGCCTTGGCCCCGCCGCCCGATATCGTCAGCCCGCGATAACAGGCCACCAGACCGGCGATCAGCCCGAAAAGCGCTGCCTTGACGCAGGAGATGATGACCTCCGGCACGCCGGTCAGCAAGGTGATGCCGGCCGCGAACGCACCCGGGTTCACGTCTTGGATGAACACCGAAAAGCTGTAGCCGCCAAGGATGCCGATGATGACCACCAGGCTGTTCAGCAGCAGCGCAACCAGCCCGGAGGCCAGCATCCGGGGCGCCACCAACCGCTGCACCGGGTTGATGCCCAGCACCTCCAACGCGTCGATCTCCTCGCGAATGGTGCGTGAGCCGAGGTCGGCGCACATCGCGGTGGCGCCCGCTCCGGCCACGATCAACACCGTGACGAGCGGCCCGACCTGGGTGACGGCGCCGAATGCCGCGCCGGCACCCGAGAGATCTGCCGCACCGAGTTCGCGCAGCAGGATGTTCAGGGTGAAGCTGACCAGGACCGTGAAGGGGATGGCCACCAACAGGGTGGGCAGCAGGGAAACGCGGGCGATGAACCAGGACTGTTCGAGGAATTCCCGTGCTTGAAAGGGCCGCCGGAAGACGAACCGCACCGCGTCTGCCGACATCGCGACCAGTGCACCGACGGCTTCCATCCCTCCGGAGAGGTTGCTCGGCAAGCTGATGCCCGAAGACCAGCGATCGGTGACTCTACTGGCCATGGGGCACCGACCCACCGGTGCTGACTGTGGCGCACTTTGCCACCGCCCACCCTCCTTGCTTGGGGTACCGTCGAGTCCCTTTGGGAAGTAGAGCCCCCCGCATGGTCACGCGTGTCGCGATTATGACCCACCGGATGAGGTTGCGGGCGTGAAATGCACATGACTGCCGGGAAACTCGCTTTTTATCGCTCTCCTCGTCGTTACCGGTCGGTAGCAACGAGTGCGGCGGTGCCGCGCCGTGCCTCGCGACGCGCCGCACGGGGCAGGCAATCTCAGGCTCAGGTGACCGCGCCGGCGGTCTTGAGTTCGATGATGCGGTCCCAATCCAGCCCGAGTTCTATCAGAATCTCCTCAGTTTGCTCGGCGAAAGCGGGAGCGGGCCCGGTTTGCGGTGCGGCGACGTCGAATTGCACCGGGTTGGCGACCAGGTCGAGCTCACCTGCGCGCACCAGATACTCGTTGGCAAGGATCTGCGCGTCGTGGGCGGCTTGCAGGGTGTCCTGCACCGGCGCCCACGGGCCGGCCAGCGTCGCAAACCGTTCACTCCACTCGGCCAATGTGCGCGCCGCGATCGCCTGACGGAGTATCTCGACCCCCTCGGCGGTGTGAGCGGCGATCAGTTCGGCAGTGGCGAACCGCGGATCGGCGGCCAGCTCGGGCCGGTCGACGTGACGGCACACGTCAGCCCAGAACTTGTCCGGCTGCATCATGACCAGGGAGATGTAGCGGCCATCCGATGTCGGGTAGAGCCCGACCAACGGGTTGAACGGCGAGCCGTGCACGCCGGGCGGCAGGCCTTCCATCCGTTGGCCGAGGTGCACGGTCAGCGCCACCGTGTGCCCCAAAGACCACAGCCCGCTTCCGAGCAGCGACACGTCCACGACGGACGGTTCGCCGGTGCGTTCGCGGCGCAGCAGCGCGGCCGCGATACCGCCGGCGAGGTTGGTGCCCGAAATGGTGTCGCCATAGGCGGGCCCGGGCGGACCGATCACCCCGTCGAAGCCCCTGGGGGTGACGGTGGCCGCGGTTCCGGCCCGGCACCAAAATGCGGTCATGTCGTAGCCACCCCGCTCCGCTTCCTCGCCGCGCGGCCCGAGCGCGCTGCCGCGCGCGTAGATGATGTCTGAATTCACCGCCCGGATGTCATCGACGTCGATGCCGAACTTCCTGCGGTGCCCGGGCAGAAAGCTGGTCAAAAATACATCGGACTTCCGGGCGAGCTCGTACAACACGTCCCTACCCGCGGGCACACCGATATCCAGGCCGATGCTTCGCTTACCCCGGTTGGCATGCTCGATGTTGGGGTTGGGATCCCCGTCGACGCGCAGCATGCCCGTCTGTCGAAGCCCGCGCTGCGGGTCCCCGGTCACCGCGTGCTCGACCTTGATCACGTCAGCGCCCCACTCGGCCAACACGGCACCCGCCGACGGGACGAACCCGTACATGGCGACTTCCAGCACCCGGATCCCGTCGAGGGGCGTCATCGCGTTCCTCCTGCGGCAAGGGTTACCGCCGCGTTCTGGGTTGGCATTCCGGCCCCCTCATCGACGGGGTGGCGGCGTCTGGTCCACCCGCGGAACCTGACGTCGGTGTCACAGAGTGTAAGCACCCGTGCCCCGGCCGATGACGGCATTGGAGACGCTCACCGGGATTCGTCGATGGGCGGTCCGCGGCGCTGTTAGGTTCGCTAGTGGGTGACCGGCCGGGTGGCTCGGCCAGGCAGCCTGGAGGTGTTCGTCGTGATCATCAATGCTGACGGCAGCCGGACGCCGGTCATCGACGCGAGCGTGCACATCTTCTTCGCTTCCACCACCGACTTGCGCGGCTATCTCCGCGAGCCGTTCAAGAGCCGGGGGTTTCCCGATTACGAATCAGACTGGTACGGGACGCCGGGCGGCGAGTACGCCGACGGCACCGGCGGCCGCGAGCTCGGGTATCCCGGCTCGAACCCGGACGTGGTCGCCGAGCAGCTGTTCGGCCAACGAGGTGTCGACGTGGCGGTCCTGCATCCGATGGGCCGGGGCGTCATGCCAGACCGCCATCTCGGTACCGCGTTGGCCGCCGCCCATAACGAGATGATGGTTTCGCGCTGGCTGGATGCGGCTCGATTCGGCGAGCGGTTCCGCGGCACGATCCGGGTCAATCCCGACGACATCGCCGGCGCGCTGCGCGAGATCGACAAATGGCGGGACCATCCGCGGGTGGTGCAGATCGGAATCCCGTTGCAATCCCGCGAGGTCTACGGAAAGCCGCAGTTCTGGCCGCTGTGGGAGGCGGCGGCCGCCGCGCACCTCCCGGTGGCCGTGCACATCGAGACCGGCGAGGGCATCGCGTTCCCGCCGACCCCGTCCGGACACACCCGGACCTATGAGCAATACCTCGGCTTCATGGCGCTGAATTACCTCTACCACTTGATGAACATGATCGCCGAGGGTGTGTTCGAGCGTTTCCCGACATTGCAATTCGTGTGGGCTGACGGAGCCGCAGACTTCCTTACACCGTTCATCTGGCGGATGGACACCTTCGGCCGGCCGCATCTGGAGCAGACTCCCTGGGCGCCGCGAATTCCCAGCGATTACCTGCCCGGGCATGTCTACTTCATCCAAGGCGGCCTCGACGGTCCCGGCGAGGCCGACTTCGCCGGTGAGTGGTACGAGTTCACCGCGAAGGACGACCATGTCCTGTTCGGCTCGAGCTATCCGCACTGGCACAACGCCGATGTGACCGCGCTGCCCAGCTCGCTGCGCGCCGAACAACGCGAGAAACTCTGCTGGCGAAATGCCGCCGAACTGTACGGCATAGACATTGCGGCCGGTCTCGCTGCACAGTAGAGGGGTAAGCAAGGGAGACCACGATGACGCTGACCCATAGTCACGAACGGGTGCCGGCTGCCGAGCGCATCGCCGTCCGGTGCGTCGACTCCGACGTCCATCCGGTGCCCAAACGCGGCGAGCTCACCCAGTACCTACCGGAGCCATGGCGCAGCAAGTTCTTCCTCGACCACCGCGTCGGCGAGCTCATCTTCTACGACGCCCCCGACTATGCACACTCCTACGCGATGCGGGTCGACACCTTTCCGCCGGACGGCGAATTCCCGGGCAGCGACCCCGATATGACGTTTCGGCAGTTGATCATGGAAGCGGGTTCGGACATCGCGATCCTCGAGCCGGGCGCCCGCACACCTCGATTGCCCGAAGCTCACCAAGCTTTTTCGATCGCGCTCAACGAGTGGCAGGCCAAGCATTGGCTGGACGGCCACAACAACTGGCACCAACGGTGGCGCGGTTCAATCTGCGTGGCGGTGGAAGACCCCCAGGGTGCCGCCCGAGAGATCGAGCGGTGGGCCGGGCACCCGTACATGGCGCAGATCCTGCTCAAAGCGGAACCGCGGCCCTCGTGGGGTCACCCGATGTATGACCCGGTCTGGGCCGCCGCGACCAAGCACGACATCGTGGTGAGCTGTCATCTTTCTCGCAGCAACTACGAGATGCTGCCCATGCCGCCGGTCGGGTTTCCCAGCTACAACCACGACTTCATGGTGACCTACTCGCTGCTGGCCGCCAACCAGGTGATGAGCCTGATCTTCGACGGCGTCTTCGACCGCTTCCCCAGTTTGCGCATCGTCTTCGTCGAGCACGCGTTCAGCTGGGTGCTGCCGCTGATGTGGCGAATGGACGCCATCTACGCAGCCCGCAAATCGCGGATGGACATCACCCGCAAACCGTCGGAGTACCTCAAGGAGCACATCAAATTCACCACCCAGCCGCTGGACTACCCCGAGGATAAGACCGAGCTGACCCGCGCGCTGGAATGGATGGAATGCGAGAAGATCCTGCTGTACTCGTCGGACTATCCGCACTGGACCTTCGACGATCCGCGCTGGCTGATCAAGCACCTGCCCAAAGCCGCACGGGAGGCGGTCATGTTTCGCAACGGCATTGCGACATATCATCTTCCGGACACCGTCCCAGTCCTCGAGGGCCAGGTACGGGTGTTCTGAATGCCGGACGAGCCAAAGCGGCCGCGGCTTGCTCAGGGCCGTGAGCACGCGGTCGCGACCGTGGATGAAATACCTCCCGGCACCCACAAGCTGGTGCCGATCGGGCGTCACGGGGTCGGCGTCTACAACGTCAACGGGTCGTTCTACGCCATCGCCAACTACTGCCCCCACCAAGGCGGCCCGCTGTGTTCCGGTCGGGCCCGGGGACGCACCATCGTCGACGAGACCGCCCCCGGCGATTCGGTGATGGTGCGTGACACCGAATATGTCTACTGTCCCTGGCATCAATGGGGATTCGAGCTCGCCACGGGGACGACGGCGGTCAAACCGGAATGGAGCATCCGCACCTACCCCGTCCGAGTCGTCGGTGACGACGTCTTGGTGATGGCCTGACGAGGGGAGCGACCTGGTGCCTGCCATTGAAGTGAACGGCGGCAGTGTCGTCTACGAAATACTCGGCAGCAGAGGCGATTTGATTGTTCTCACACCCGGCGGCCGGTTCGGCAAGGACATTCCCGGGTTGCGGCCGTTGGCCGAGGCGCTGGTCGACGGTGGGTACCGGGTGTTGTTGTGGGACCGGCCCAACTGCGGGGCGTCCGACGTGCAGTTCTACGGCCAAAGCGAATCACACATGCGGGCAAAGACATTGCACGACGTGCTGAAGGCCCTCGATGAGGGCCCCTGCGTGATCGCCGGCGGATCCGGCGGGGCCCGGGACTCGATGCTGACCACGATGCTCTACCCCGAACTGGTGACCAAGCTGGTGGTGTGGAACATCGTCGGCGGTGTTTACGGCCTGTTCGTTCTCGGATCGCACTATGTGCTGCCCAGCATCCGCGCCGTGCGCGGCACCGGCATCGAAGGGCTGCTGAAGCTGCCGGAATGGCGCGAGCGTATCGAGCAGAATCCGGCCAACCAGCAGCGGCTGCTCAGCCTCGACCCCGACGACTTCCTCAAGGTGATGCTGCGCTGGCTCAACGCATTCGTCTCCAAGCCCGGGCAGACGATCCCCGGAGTAGACGACGACATGTTCGACCGAATCACCGTGCCCACTCTGATCATTCGCGGCGGCGAGAACGACTGGGACCACCCCAAGCGCACCTCGCTCGAAGTCAGCTGCTTGATCAAAGGCTGCACACTCATCGACCCGCCGTGGGCCGAGGATGCCTGGGAACGCGCGACCGAAGACTGGGCGTCGGGCCGGGTGCAGCACTTCAACCTGTTCGACACCTGGGTGCAGGCCGCCCCCGCGGTTCTGAAGTTTCTGGAGTCTTGATGTCGCCGTGGCGATTACGCGGTGACGATGCGCACCTCGCAGTTGAGGGACGCCTCGAGCGCCGTGTGAATCCGGCTCTCCGGAACGCGGTCCAAATCCGATTCCCGCAGCGTCACGTACACCACGTCGAATCCGTCGTCGCAACGCAACCGCCGGATCTCCCCGGTGAGACCGAACCCCGACAGCACGCCGCGCGCATCGTCATCGGTTCCCCTGCTGAGGTAGGTGAGGACACCGGCAATCGGGCTGGTGCCGAAAGCGTCGGCGCACAAGCCGACGGCGCCCGTCCGCGTCGCATCGGCGTCGTCGCCGGTGATGAGAAGTTGCACTTCGCGTCGATCGGCCGGCATCCCGGCCAGATCGTTGTCCAGCAGTTCAGCGCCGGCGTGGGCGGCCAGTTTCCGGAGCGCCGTCATGCCGCGGTGTAACCGCGGAACGTCGAGCAATCCGGTGGGATCGACGTTGACCCGCACGACCGCGGTCCGCATAAGCCCCAGCCTAACGAGCGGGCACGGATGAAAAGCACTGCCGCATCAACCCTGACGACCGGCACATGGCCCAAATGCCCGCCGAGGCTGCTGCACGATGTGGTTCCCGAAGATCACGCCTCCTACCGCGACGGCGGCGGCTATCGGTCTCTCGGCGACGCCGAGGAGTTACTCGACGACGTCACGCGCAGCGGCCTACTGGGGCGCGGGGGTGCCGGGTTTCCGCTCGGGGTGAAACTGCGCGCAGTGCGCGACAACGGACGGCGACACCAAATCGGCACCGTCGTCGTCGCGAACGGCGAAGAGGGCGAACCGGCGTCGATCAAGGACCGCTGGCTGCTGCGCAACCGGCCGCATCTTGTCCTCGACGGGCTGCGGTTGGCCGCGGCGATCGTCGGTGCCGAACAGGTGTATGTCTATGTTTCCGACCCGCAGTCGGCACGGGCGGTCCGGGCCGCACTGCGAGAGGTGGACGCCGAGACCTTCGGCGGCGCTGCCATCGGAGTGGCAGTGGTCGATCCCGGGTACGTCGCCGGCGAAGAAACGGCGGCCGTGCGGGCGCTCAACGGTGGCCCGGTCAAGCCCACCGACAAACCGCCACGCCCGTTTCAGCAGGGGGTCGGTGAACGACCCACCGCGGTCAGCAATGTCGAAACCCTGGCCAACCTGCCGTACCTGCAGCGGCACGGTGCGAGCGCGTTTCGCGCACAGGGTACGTCGTTGTCGCCAGGGACCTTCCTGGTGACACTCAGCGGCGCAGGCCGCCCGCCGGGTCTCTACGAGATCCCTTATGGTCTGCCGTTCACTGAATTGCTGGCGTTGCATGCCGTCTCGAGCGAGCACGTCTGCGGGGCGTTGATGGGCGGGTATTTCGCCGGGCTGCTCAACCGCACGGTGCTCGATGCGACCCTGGACCATGAGACGATGCGCCGGCTCGGCAGTGGCCTGGGTGCCGGCACGATCTGCCTCTTGACCGAGGACTGTCCCGTTGCCGTGGCCGCCTCGGTACTGGCCTACTTCGATCGGGAGAACGCCGGGCAATGCGGCTCGTGTTTCAACGGCACCGCGGCGATGGCCGCGGCGGCCGAAGCGTTGCGCGACGGTGTGGCAAATCGGGACGACCTCGACCGGTTACGGCGCTGGTCGGTGGTGCTGCGCGGACGGGGCGCCTGCGCGACGCTGGACGCGGCCACCAATGTCGCCGGCAGTCTGCTCGACCAGTTCCCGCACGAAGTGGCGCGCCATCTCGGCGGCGCCTGCGAGGTGTGCCGTGCCGGCATGCTGCGCGCCGAACGGCCCTACGAAGTCGAGGCGGTGACGCCGGCGTGACGGAACCCTCAGCACCCTTGGCTATAAAGCTCGACCGCACCGTGTGCGACGGCTTCGGCTTCTGCGCCAGGCGTGCGCCGCAATACTTTTCGCTCGACGACTGGGGTTACGCGTCGGTGGTCGGGGACGGCGTCGTCGCCGAAACGGACCGCGACGCGGTGACGCGTGCCATGCTGGACTGCCCCGTGCACGCGATCATGGAGCTCGGCGAGCACAGGTTCGACGCTGCGTTGCCGTCGACGCCGTCAGGTGAGGATCCGGCGCGGGATCTGCTCACCGAAGAGAACGAGGCGGACTGGGGATTCACCAGGTGATGCGCGTCGGTTTCATCGGGCTGGGCAGCCAGGGCGGACCCATGGCCCGACGTATCGTCGACGCCGGATACCCGACCACCCTGTGGGCGCGCCGACCCGCGTCGCTCGAGCTGTTCGCGGGTACCGCCGCCATGATCGCCGAGACTCCGGCCGACCTGGCTGCCGACACCGACCTGGTATGCCTGTGCGTCCGTGACGACGCCGACATCGCCGAGGTCACCGGCGGCGAGACCGGAGTGCTGTCGGCGCTGCAGCCGGGTGGCGTCATCGCGGTACACAGCACCGTGCACCCGGGTACTGTCCGGCGGCTGGCGACTGAAGCTCGTGGTCGTCAGATCTCGGTGCTCGACGCGCCAGTGAGTGGTGGCGGCCCCGCGGCCGCGGACGGTCGGCTGCTGGTGATGGCCGGCGGTGACCCCGACGTCCTCGAACGCTGCCGGCCGGTGTTCGAAAGCTATGCCAAGGCGGTGGTGCACGTCGGTGACCTGGGTGCCGGCCAGACGACCAAGCTGCTCAACAATCTGCTGTTCACCGCGCATGTGGGGACCGCTGCCAGCGTGGTCGATCTCGCCGAGGCGCTCGGCATCGCCACGGACCGATTCGCTCAGGTGATCGCGCAGAGCAGTGGCAACAGCTTTGCCTTCAACGTGGTCGGCACCCCCGGTGGCGTGGGCCTGCTGGCCGGCCACGCCGCAGCGCTGCTGGGAAAGGATGTGCGCCTGGTGGTGGACCTCGCCGCCGCAGCCGAAGCCGAGGGCGGTGCCGTGCTCGATGCGGCCGACGCGGCGCTGAGGCTTCTCGAACAGCCGCGATGAGGCGCGACTGACGGGTTTGCGCCCGCTCCGCTCGATCTCGCGTTAGCGTGACACGCACGCATTCCGTCGTCCCGGTGTCAGCCGCTCGCCCGTCGCCACAGGAGCTGCCATGACCAAACCGAAGGTCGTTTTCGATCCCTTCTGCGAAGAATTCTTCAACAATCCGTATGACATCTATCGGCGCATGCGCGAGGAAGCGCCGCTGTACTACAACGAAGACGAAGACTTCTACGCGCTGACCAAGCATGTCGACGTGGCGGCGGCGTTCAGAGACTTCGACACCTATTCGTCGGCACGTGGCTGCGACCTGGCGATGGTCCGCAAAGGCGACGTCCCGCACAAGATGATCATCTTCATGGATCCGCCCGAGCACCGGCACATGCGCAACCTGCTCAATAAGGCGTTCACACCACGGGCCATTCAGTCGCAGAAGGACACCGTCGTCGAGCTGGTCGAGAAGTATCTGGGCGCAGCCGATCCGGAGAACTTCGATGTCGTGCAGGACTTCTCGGGGCCGTTCCCGGTGGAAGTCATCTTACGAATGGCCGGCGTGCCCGAGGAATACCGCCAGCAGCTGCGGCACTGGATCGACACCAGCCTGCATCGTGAACCGGGACAGGTGGAGGCCAGTGAAGCCGGCATGCAAGCCGCCATCTCCAGCGGGATGTACTACTACAGCCTGGTGCAGGAGCGGCGCGAGAATCCCCAGGACGACATGATCAGCCGCTTGATCGCCGCCGAGATCCCCGGCGACGACGGCCGGCTCCGCAAACTCGACGACATCGAGATCACCGGCTTCGCCTCCCTTTTGGGTGGAGCGGGCGCTGAGACGGTGACCAAGCTGATCGGCAACGCGGCGGTGATCTTCGCCCGCCATCCCGACCAGTGGCAGCAGCTGCGTGAGGACCGCACCAAGATCCCGGCCGCGGTGGAAGAGCTGCTGCGTTACGAAGGACCGGTGCAGTACAACGTGCGCTACACCCTCAAGGAGGCGCATGTCAGCGGTGGCACCATTCCGGCGGGGAAACCGGTGTTTTTGATCGGTGCGGCGGCGAATCGCGATCCGGACGCGTTCATCGACGCTGAAGTCTTCGACATCGACCGCGACCGCTCGCAGGCGCAGAACCTCGGCCTCGGCTACGGGATCCACAGTTGCCTGGGTGCGGCATTGGCGCGCATGGAAAGTGCGATCGCGCTGGACCGGCTGCTGGACTTCATGCCGCGCTACGACGTGAATTGGGATGAGCTGCAACGGGTGCACATGCAGAACGTCGCGGGTTGGCAGAACGTCCCCGTTAAAGTGATGTGCTGAGGCCGCCCGATGAAAGTACAGGTGGATTTCGGGCTTTGTGAAAGCAACGGGGTGTGCATGTCGATCGCCCCGGAGGTGTTCCACCTCGGCGACGACGACATGCTGACGGTGCTGCAGCCCGACGTCACGCCAGAAAACGAGGACAGCGTGCGCGACGCCGTGCGCCAGTGCCCGCGGCAGGCCATTTATCTCGCCGATTAGGTTCGCGGCCCTTGGGCTTCGCGCACGGGCTGATGGATCGGTGTTGTCAGGGCGGGTTGGCGGGCCTTTGCCGCGGGACGGTGACGAGGGGCCTAAATCACTTCTGTCCCTTCTGTTTCGGGCGTTACGCTCGGACAAAACTTGATGCTCCTATTTGTGTTACGGGGTCAAGAGGCGTCGATGACCTCGGTGCTTAGCCACCTTCGGTAGTTAGCGGCGAGGGTGTCGTCGCGTTTGAGTCCGCGTTCGAGTCGGGAGATGTTGTTGGGCCAGACGCCGAAGTGGGCTGCGGCGCTGGTCAGGGTGATGTTTTTGGCTTGTCGGGTCGGGCGTAGGTCGCTGTAGTCGTCGATCGGGCAGGGCGCGGTGAGGTGTTTAAACATCTCGCGGGCGATGGCGCGTTTGAGCAGACGCAGGACGTCTTTTTTGAGCGACCGGCGGCCAGTTGACGGGTGGCGTAGTCGCGGGTGCGGGGATCGTGGGACCAGCGGACCAAGGCGATGCGGTGCAGCGCGTTGTTTGCGGCGCGGTCGCCGCCTCGGCAGAGCCGGTGTCGGGTGGTCTTCCCGGAGGAGGCCGGTATGGGCGCAGCACCGCTGAGTTTGGCGAATGCGGCTTCGCTGCGCAGTCGATCGGTGTTGGTGCCGGCGGTGATGAGCATTTGTGCGGCGGTGTCTGGGCCGACCCCGTAGGCGGCGCGTAGTGCGGGGTTGAGGCGAGTGATGATCGCGTCGAGTTCAGCGGTCAGATCATCGGTTTGGTGTTCGAGGAACTCGATGCGCAGGGCCAAGGCCTTGCAGGCGGTCAGGACCGCGACGGTGGTCGGATCGTCATGCGCGGGCGGTCGGCACTTGGACAAACTGTGCACTAGCCGCCGCGTGGTGCTGTAGCGGCGGTAGCGTTCGCGAAGGTCAGCCGGGGCGGTAATGAGGAGATCTTTGATCTGCTGGATGGCCGCGGTACGGGCTTTGACGGCGCCGCGGCGCGCGGTCAACAGGGCTTTGAGGGCGCCGGTGTTGGGGTCTTTGGGTACCGCCAGGCCGTGGCCAGCTAGCACCGCACGGGCGGCGCTGTAGGCGTCCAGCGGATCGGATTTGCCCTGGCGGCGGCGGGCGGCGCGGTCGGGGCGGTTGACCTCGACGACGTGTATCTCGTTGTCGTGCAGCGCTTGGGTGAAGCCCGCGCCGTAGCTGCTGGTGCCCTCGACGCCGGCGATGAATACCTCCCCAAAGCTTTGGGCCCACCGCAGGGCGACGTAATAACCCGTCGGAGTGGTGGGAAACTCGGCATCGCCGAGGGGTGCGCCGGTATCGGTGATGGCAGCAATGTGAATGGTTTCGAGGTGGGTATCGGCACCGATGACGATGCGGCGTTCAGATGTCACGATGGTGGTGTCCTCTCCGTCGACTGACGTAGCGGTGGGTGACAACCCGTCGGGGCGGGCAGACAAGACATTGATGAGGAACGACCAGGCTCCTGATTAGGTCATGTCCGCCCCGCCGGGCTCTTGGCAGTGCTTGCCCGCTCGTCGCTGGTGAGACAAATCAATTGGAAGACAACCCAATAGGGCGTCAGTCGGAGCGAGAGCCATCACCAGCGGCGAACGGGCAAGACCATCCTCACCCAAACCGCCTTAACAGAATCAATGTCGGCGGTCGCCGCTATCATTCAAACATGTGTTCGAGCAGTCGCGAGGAGGTCGTCGAAGCGTTCGACGCGCTGTCGGCTTCTCTCGATCAGGTCCTGGGATTGCGCTTCGACGCGCTGACCACGCCTGAACGGTTGGCCATGCTGCAGCGCTGCGAAACCCTGCGCCGCCGCCTACCGGCTGTTGAACACCCACTGATCAACCAGATCAACACCCAAGCCGCCACCACCGAACTGGGCGGCAAACTGTCTTTCGCCCTGGCCAACCGGCTGCGCATCACCCGCGCCGACGCCTCGCGGCGCATTAGCGAAGCCGCCGACCTCGGCGACCGCACCGCCATCACCGGCCAACCGCTGCCCCCGCTGCTGCCCGCCACCGCGGCAGCACAGCGCGCCGGCCGGATCGGCTCCGCCCACGTGGCGGTGATCCGCGGTTTCTTTCACCGGCTCCCCGACGCCGTCGACCTCGAGACCTGCCAGCACGCCGAAGCCCAACTCGCCCGCCTCGGCGGCGAGCACCGCCCCGACGAGTTGGCCAAACTGGCCGACCGGCTCACCGACTGCCTCAACCCCGACGGTGAGTTCACCGACACCGACCGGGCCCGCCGGCGCGGCATCACCATCGGCAAACAAGACCTCGACGGGATGTCACCGATCACCGGATACCTGACCCCCGAGGCGCGCGCCACCTGGGAGGCGGTGCTGGCCAAACTGGCCGCCCCCGGCATGTGCAACCCCGACGATCCCACCCCGTGCTTGGGCGGCACACCCAGTCAAGACGCCATCGAGCACGACACCCGCAGCACCGCCCAACGCAACCACGATGCGCTCACAGCGGTAACCCGCAGAGCACTGGCCTCCGGTAAGCTGGGTCAGCACAACGGATTACCCGCCACCATCATCGTCTCCACTACCCTGGCCGAGCTGGAATCCGGCAGTGGCAAGGCGCTCACCGGCGGCGGCGCCCTGCTGCCGATGTCGGATGTGATCCGGCTGGCCTCCCACGCACACCACTACCTGGCCATCTTCGACAAAGGCAAAGCGATCGCGCTGTATCACACCAAACGACTGGCCTCACCGGGGCAGCGCATAGTGCTGCACGCTAAGGATCGTGGCTGTTCCTTTCCCAATTGCGACGTACCCGGGTACCTCACCGAAGCCCACCACGCCACCGACTTCGCCCAATGCCGGGCAACCCACATCAACGACCTCACCCTGGCCTGCGGCACCCACCACGAACTCGTCACCTCCGGCGGCTGGCGCACCCGAAAACGCAAGGACGGCACCACCGAATGGATCCCACCACCACATCTCGACCACGGCCAACCACGCATCAACACGTTTCACCACCCCGAGAAACTGCTGCGGGCAGACGAAGACGGCGAGATCTAGACCATCGTGTTCGGCGGACTCGCGATGTTGCGTGCGGGCGAACCCGACGACGTAAAACGTTAACGTCAAAGTGCCGCCGAGAACTGACTGCGGAACCGGATCAGGCGATCAACTCCACCAACGTCGCGTTGGCCGTGCCACCGCCTTCGCACATCGTCTGTAAGCCGTAGCGAATGCCGTTGTCGCGCATGTGATATGCCATCCGGGTCATCAATATCGCGCCGGAGGCTCCCAACGGGTGGCCCAGTGCGATCGCGCCGCCGAGCGGATTGAGCCGGCGCGGGTCTGCGCCGGTCTCGGCAAGCCACGCCAGCGGAACCGGAGCGAACGCCTCATTGACCTCGAAAACACCGACCTCCGCCGCGGTGACACCGGCTTTGGCGAGCACCTTCTCGGTGGCCGGGATGGGACCGGTGAGCATGAGCACTGGGTCGGCGCCGGTGACAACCCCGGCCCGGTAGCGCACGATCGGCGTCAACCCGAGCTCCAGCGCCATCGCGGCCGTCGTCACCAGTAACGCCGCGGCCCCGTCGGAGATCTGCGAGGAATTCCCCGCATGAATCACTCCGTCGTCGGAAAACGCCGGCTTGAGCGCGGCGAGTTTGTCGACCGTGGTTCCGCGCCGCACCCCCTCATCGCGTGCGACGCGACGCCTGTCCACCCACACCGGCATGATCTGAGCATCGAAGGCCCCGCTGTCCTGCGCAGCGGCGGCGCGCTCGTGCGACGTCACCGAGTACTCGTCGAGCTGCGCGCGGGAGAACCCCCACTTGTCGGCGATCATCTCCGCCGAGAGTCCCTGGTTGAAGGAGAAATCGTGATAGCGCTCAAGGACTCTGGGGCCGAACGGCATACCGGTGGCGCGTGCGGCGCCCAGCGGCACCCGACTCATCACCTCGACGCCGCCCGCGACGACGACATCCTGCTGGCCTGACATCACCGCCTGTACCGCGAAATCCACGGCCTGCTGGCTGGAACCGCAGGCACGGTTGACCGTCGTGCCGGGGATGGTTTCCGGCCACCCGGCAGCCAGCACCGCATACCTAGCGATGTTGCTGGACTGGTCGCCGACCTGGGAGACGCATCCCCAGATCACGTCGTCGATCACGTCGGGCTCGATGCCGGTTCGATCCAGCAGCTCATTGAGCACGAGTGCGGAGAGGTCGGCTGGATGAATAGTCGACAGTCCCCCGCCGCGCTTGCCGACCGGGGTGCGAACCGCCTCGGCGATCACTGTTTCACGCATAGGTGTCGTCAAACTCCATCATGCCGACCCCGGCAGGGGGCTCAGTCCTTGTTACCCGACAGTTCCTTCGCGGTAGCCGCAAAGTCCGAGAAGGAGAAACTTCCCCGGTCCTTGTGGTGGCTGAGTGCCTGAATCGAGACATCGTGGCCCTCAGCGGCTTTCCGCAGCGCACCGACAGTCGACTGCTCGCGGGCGATGTGCGAGAACGGGTCGAAGGAGTACCAGCGCAGCGCATTTCGGTGCGTCATCTTGTCGATCTCGTCGTCGGGCACATCGTTGAAACTCAGGACGTCCCAGAGCTCTTCCGGCGCCCCCGGCCACATCGAGTCACTGTGCGGGTAGTCGGCTTCCCAGGCGATGTTGTCGATGCCGACATCGTGGCGCAGTTTGACTCCGGTCTTGTCGCTGATGAAGCAGGTTAGGAAATGCTCACGAAAAACCTCGCTGGGCAGCTTGCCGCCGAAGTCCTGATGCGTCCACGTCGAGTGCATCTCGTACGTGCGGTCCACCCGCTCGAGGAAGTAAGGGATCCAGCCGGTGCCGCCTTCCGATAGCGCGATCTTCAGGTCCGGGTACTGCTTGATCGGTTTGGACCACAGCAGATCGGCGGCGGCCTGCACGATGTTCATCGGCTGCAGGGTGATCATGACGTCCATCGGCGCGTCGGGTGCGGTGATCGCCAGCCTGCCCGAAGACCCGATGTGGACGTTCATCACGGTGTTGGTGTCGCACAACGCTTTCCAGAGCGGTTCCCAGTGGTCGTTATGGAAGCTCGGGTAGCCCATGGCAGCCGGGTTCTCGGTGAACGTCAGCGCGTGCACGCCCTTCTTCGAGACGCGCCGGACCTCTGCGGCGCAGGCCTCGGCATCCCAGATCACCGGCAGTGCCATCGGGATGAAGCGGGCCGGGTAGGCCCCGCACCATTCGTCGATGTGCCAGTCGTTGTAGGCCTGCACCAGAGCCACCGAGAAGTCGGGGTCTTCCGTGGCGAACAGGCGGCCCGCGAAGCCGGGGAACGACGGAAAGCAGATCGAGCCGAGAATGCCGCCGGCGTTCATGTCCTTGATGCGCTCGTCGACGTTGTAGCAGCCGGGCCGGATCTCGTCCAGACCGGTGGGTTCTATCCCGTATTCCTCTTTGGGACGTCCGGCCACCGCGTTGAGTGCGACGTTCGGGATGACGGTGTCCCGGAACTGCCAAGTGTCCGACCCGTCCGGGTTGTGCACCAGTCGAGGTGCGTCGTCGATGTATTTCGCAGGCAGATGATCTTTGAACATGTCGGGCGGCTCAACGGTATGGTCGTCGACGCTGATCAAGATCATGTCGTCTTTGTGCACTGGCCGGTCCTCTCCATTGAAGGCAACCCGGTGACGCCCCGACGGGTCCCACCTTGGAAATTATCTTCTCCCCTAGCGAGAATCAACATCTCGCAGGTAGCACGCACTGCGGTCACAGCGCCGACGGACTTGACGTGAGCACCGCAGGACCGTCGGCGGTGATCAGCACCGCCTCCCGTCCGAACACCGCGCCCACACCGGCTTGCCACACGTAGCCCGTCACCGCAAGCACCATCCCCGGCTCCAGCCACTCGCCTGCCGCTGTCTGCGGCAGACTCCTCACGACCAGCGGCGGGTCGAAGCCCATGCCCAGTCCCCGCGCCACCGGCATCGCGGGCAGTGGCTCACCCGCCGCCTCGTAGGCGGCCAGCAGCCCGCTGGCCGGCGACCCCGGCTGGCACGCGCCACACAGCCGCTGCCACAACGATTCCCAGCGTCCGAACAGCCCGGCCGCACCAGCAGGTGCGCCAACCGGCCACGTCCTACCCACCTCACCGATGTAGCCACCGGCGAGCACGCCCGCCGAGAAAGCGACCAGATCGCCGGATCTGATCCGGCCGTCCGCGGTGCCTC
Source organism: uncultured Actinomycetota bacterium (assembly GCA_963767765.1). Taxonomy (GTDB): domain Bacteria; phylum Actinomycetota; class Actinomycetes; order Mycobacteriales; family Mycobacteriaceae; genus Mycobacterium. The sequence continues at coordinate 380,805 of CAVYEX010000002.1, forward strand.
GCCGCCATGGGTGGTCCCGAGCGGTCACCCACGCCACATCCTGCGTTGACGGGGTGCTCACCCCGCCGGCGGCCAGTGCTTGCAACAGCACTCCGGCCAACGTCTTCTCACTGACACCGGGCTGCAACTCGGCCACCGCCATCGCCAGACCGGCTTCGGCGAGCCGGATCGCCTCGGCCAACGCAACCACCTCCCGGGACGTCTTGACCCGACGGGCCGCCCGCATCGCCAACTCACCGTCGACCAACTCGGCTCGGGGGAACGCCACCGGCAACAACCGGGCAAAAGTCGGTGAGAGTGCGTCCGTGCCAACCCGTTTGGCGCTCGCCGCACCGTCGATGTCGCGCAGCACCGCCATGGTGTTCATCGGATTCCAGGCGATGCCGTAAAGATGATCGCGCGGGATGTCGTCGGGCACCCCTTCGTCCCACGTGCTGAGCAGGTAGGTCGCTTTCGTTTTGCGGACCACGACGCAGGTCGGTGCGAACGGGCGGGTACCCGCGACCCACAACTGCGGCGCGCCCGCGACGTAGCGCACGTTGGCTTGTCTTCCCAATACCAGGACGTCGAGATCGTGAGCTTCCATCTGGGCCAGCGCGCGCTCCCGTCGCTCCGCGCGCAGAGCGGAATCGTCGGGCAGGACCTCAGTCGCCATACGGGTCATACGGATAGTCGGCCAACGGCAGCCAGCCGTCCTCGGTGATGACCACGACTTCCTCGCTGCGGTAGCCGCCGGTGCCGTCCTCCCAGACCACCGGCTCCAGCACCAGCACCATGCCGGGCTCGAAGACGAACTTCTCGTCGAACTCGTCGCCCAGATCGGTCCCGATCATCGGGGTTTCGGCGGCATTGACGCCGATGCCGTGGCCGAGGTAGAAGTGCGGCAGCCAGGGTCGGCTGCCGCCGTTGGCTTCGGTCGCGGTGCGGCCCAGCTCGGCGGCGGTGGCCCCGGGCCGCGTCACCTCGAGCACCGCGCTCACGATGTCCCGCCACCGCCGGTACTGCGCCTGCTGGCGCGGAGTGGGTTGCCGGCCGACCAGCCACGTGCGGCCGAAATCGGAGCAGTACCCGGCATAGGTGATGCTGACGTCGGTCCACAACACGTCGCCGGTGGCCAGGGTGCGCTCGGTGGTCAGCAACGGCAACGCCAGGTCGCCGTGCGTGGTCCAGACGCCGTCGCTTTTCCGTTGCGGCATCACCTGCCAGATCGGTTCGAGCATGCTGGCCGTCGCCCCCAACTCGAACGCCCGGCGCAGAAATGCCGCCGACAGCTCGATCTGGCGGATGCCGGGTGCAAGCGACGCCTGGACGTCGACCATCGCCTGGTCGGTGATGCGGCAGGCGGTGCGGATGCAGGCCAGTTCGTCGGGGGTTTTGACGACCTTGGCGGCGGCGATCACCGCGGCGGCGTCGGCAGGTTGGCGGTCGCCGAACAGCCGCTGGTGCGCGCGCCGCATCGCCCCGGTGAGCTCGTCGACCGCCAGCGTCGCGGAAGCGGGAATCAACTCGGTGAGGATGCGGGCGAAGTTCTGCACGCCTTCGTCGAACTCAAGATAAACCGGGCCGTGCAGGTGATCGGGTGGCAGCCCCGCCTCGGAAACGGCGCCTTCCCGGAACGGCAGAAAAAGGTGCGGCGACGGGTCGTCGGCGAGCACCACGGCGACCGGACGCTCGACATACGACAATCCGGCGTCACCCAGCGGCCAGCTCACCCCGGTGGCGTACACGACGTTGCTGTTGCCCAACACGATGAGCGCCTCGACGCCGCGGTCGGCCATCGCCGCGCGAAGCCGCGCACCGGTGGCGGCACGCAGCCGGCCCAGGTCCGGTTGGTCGGGAATCTCCCACGCCGGCGACGGCGTCGGCGCGAACGTCGTCATCAGGAAGCTTCAGCGGCCGTCAAAGATGCAGGAACTCGGTGATGTTGCCGCTGACGATCTTGGCCGCCGCCTCGGGACCGACCGCATTCACCACCGCGGCCAGCGACTTCTCGGAATACCCGAAGGTGCTTTCGTTGTGCGGGTAGTCGCTCGACCACATCACCTTGTCGACGCCGATGCCGTCGATCAGCTGCAGCCCCAACGGGTCGACCATGAACGACGCACACATGTGGTGATCCCAGTAGTAGCGCACGCTGTGTTCGAGGGGCCGGTTGAACATGTGCTGGAACGAGGCGACCAGATGTTCGGCGTCCTGCAGCGCCCAGGGCACCCAGGCGATACCGCCCTCGAACCAGCCGATCCGCAGGTTCGGGTGCCGATCGAGGATGCCGGCGAAGATGTACTTCGAGAACACTTCCCGGAACCCGTCGATGTTGATCATCATGCCGACCACCACGCTGTTGAACTCGCACGGGCTTTTCGGCGGTGTCTCGCCGATGTGGTGTGCGACCGGAAGCCCGGACTCTTCGATCTCGTCCCAGACCGGGCTCATCGCGGTGCTGGCATAGTCGATCGGGTTGCCGTCGTCGTCCTTGCCCGGGTTCAGCGGCAACAGAAACGTTTTCAGACCCAACGACTTGAGCTCATCGAGCGTCCGGCGGGCACCCTGGGGATCCCACCAGTTGATCAGTCCCGCGCCGAAGAAGTGACCGCCCGAGCGCTCCTGCAACTCGGCGATGTATTCGTTGTAGATCCGGAACGCCAGCTCGCGCAGGCGCTTGTCCGGGTAGTGAAACAGCGCCAGCAATGCGTTGGGGAAGGCCAGTTCCTTGTGGACGCCGTCGTCCCGCAGCTCTTGCATTCGCGCCTCGATGTTGGTGCTTCCGGCACCGGGCAGGTCGTCGTATTGCATCAGGACCGCGCTGAAGTCACCCGGCAGGAACGACTGCCCTTTGCGTCCGACTTGGTAGGCGCCGTCTTCGTACCAGACCCGTGGCGCTTTGTCCTTGAGGTCAGCAGGGAACCGCTGGTAGAAGATGTCCTCGGCCAACGAAATGTGGTTGTCGGCGGAGAACACCACCGTGCCGGCCGGCAGACCCACATCGGCACCTCCGGCGTGGCCACGGCGATCCTTGGGCGCGCCGCAGCCCTGCGGCGGGTAGAGCGAGACGGTGCTCGTCGGAGTGGACATCTCGGCCCTCCAAATCAGATCGGCATTCGCCAGAGTAGCCATTGCGGGTCACTCGGTATAGCGAACGCAGGACGAGTGGCTCGGCGGCGCTGTGATCAGCGCCCGGCCGCCGATGCGGGACCTGGCTGCAGCGTTCGCACGGCTATTGGCAATACTTCATGATACGTTCACCCGTGCCCGTAGCTGTGTGTTCACTGTGAGTCCATACGATTGTTGGCCAACCGCAGCCGGACCCGACGTATCGAAGGAGCCGTTTTGAGTCACAACCGATTTGGCGCTGCAGTGTGCATGATGGCCACCGGCGTGCTGCTGGTGTCGGGATGCGGCACCGACAACAGCGCGAGTGGAGGCAAACCGTCGTCGGGTTCGTCGCCGGCCGCGAACGTCAATTGCGGCGGCAAGAAGACCTTGAAAGCCAGTGGATCCACGGCACAGGCCAACGCGATGACTCGCTTCGTCAACGCATTCCAGCAGGCCTGCCCCAACCAGACCCTCAATTACACGGCCAACGGTTCCGGCGCCGGAGTCAACGAGTTTCTGGGCAAGCAAACCGATTTCGGTGGCTCTGACGTGCCTCTGAGCGCCGATGAAGCCGGCCGGGCCCAGCAGCGGTGTGGCTCCCCGGCATGGAATCTGCCAGTGGTCTTCGGCCCGATCGCGGTCACCTACAACATCAAGGGCGTGAGCTCGCTCAACCTGGACGGGCCCACGACGGCGAAGATATTCAACGGCACGATCACCTCCTGGGACGATCCGGCGGTCAAGGCGCTCAACGCGAACACCAATCTGCCGGCCACGCCGGTTCACGTCGTGTTCCGCAGCGACGAGTCGGGAACCACCGACAATTTCCAGAAGTACCTGGACGCCGCATCCGATGGCGCGTGGGGTAAAGGCAGCGGCAAAGGGTTTAAAGGTGGTGTCGGCGAGGGCGCCAAAGGTAACGACGGAACCTCGGCGGCCATCAAGAACACCGAGGGCTCGGTGACCTACAACGAATGGTCCTTCGCGCAGGCGCAGAAATTGAACATCGCTGCGATCGTCACGTCGGCGGGACCGCAACCGGTGGCTATCAGCGCGGACACGGTCGGCAAGACGATCGCCGGGGCGACCATCAAGGGACAGGGAAATGACCTCGTCCTCGACACCGTGTCGTTTTACAAACCGACGCAACCGGGCGCCTATCCCATCGTGTTGGCGACCTATGAGATCGTCTGCTCGAAGTATCCCGATGCCCAAGTCGGCACGGCCGTCAAAGCCTTCCTGCAGGCCACGCTGGGCGCCGGCCAGAATGGCTTGGCGGACAACGGGTACATCCCGATTCCCGACTCGTTCAAGCCGAGGTTGACAACCGCGGTCGATGCCATCTCCTGATCTGCGACCGCGATGGCCGAAGGACCGCTGAGCTCGCGGCCTATTCCCGACGGGATAACGGCTGCGCCGGCGGCGATCGAAGCCGGGACGGCACGGCTCGGGGACCGGCTGTTCAGGCTTGCGGTGGCCGCGGCCGGGTTGGCGATCGTGTCGGCGATCGGGTTGATCGCAGTCTTTCTGTTGATCCAGGCCATACCGTCGCTGCGGGCGAATCACGCGAATTTCTTCACCAGCGCCGACTTCAATACCGCCGATCCCGACCATCTGGCATTCGGTATTCGCGACCTGTTCATGGTGACAGTATTGAGTTCGGCGTTCGCCCTGATGCTGGCCGTGCCGATTTCGGTCGGCATCGCGGTATTTCTCACCCAATACGTGCCGGCGCGGCTCTCCCGCCCGTTCGGCGCTGTGGTCGACCTGCTGGCGGCCGTGCCGTCGATCATCTTCGGGTTGTGGGGAATCTTCGTGCTGGCTCCCGTTCTCGAACCGCTCGAGCTGCAGCTCAACCGCCACCTGGGCTGGCTGTTTCTGTTCAAGACCGGTGACGTGTCGTTGGTCGGCGGCGGCAACATCTTCACTGCCGGTGTGGTGCTCGCGGTGATGATTCTGCCGATCATCTCTTCGGTCTCCCGGGAAGTCTTCCGGCAGACCCCGCAGATTCAGCTCGAGGCGGCGCAGGCACTCGGCGCCACCAGGTGGGAAGTGGTGCGGATGACCGTGCTGCCGTTCGGCCGCAGCGGAGTCGTCGCGGCGTCGATGCTGGGGCTGGGCCGCGCCCTGGGAGAGACCGTGGCCGTGCTGATCATCCTGCGCGCGGCCGCGCGCGCCGGGACGTGGTCGGTGTTCGACGGCGGTTACACCTTCGCCTCCAAAATCGCTTCCGCAGCAGCGGAATTCAGTGAACCGCTACCGACCGGGGCCTATATTTCGGCAGGTTTCGTGCTGTTCGTGCTGACCTTCGTCGTCAACGCAACCGCACGCATCATCGCCGGCGGGAAGGTCAACGGATGAGCGTCGAATCGCTTACCCAGCCCCTCAAAACGGCGGCGTTCGACTCGATCAGCCTCCGGCGGCGAATCAAGAACCATTTCGCGACCCTGTTCTTCCTGTCCTCGTTTGTCCTTGCACTGATACCGCTCGGATGGCTGTTATCGGTCGTCGTCGCCCGAGGTTGGTACGCCGTCACCCGTTCGGGTTGGTGGACACACTCGCTGCGGGGCGTGCTGCCGGAGCAGTTCGCCGGCGGGGTCTACCACGCGCTGTACGGCACGCTGACTCAAGCCGCGGTAGCCGCCGCCCTGGCAGTGCCGCTGGGTTTGCTGGCCGCGGTCTATCTGGCGGAATACCATTCCGATCGGCTGGCGCGGTTGACCACTTTCATGGTCGACGTGCTCGCCGGGGTGCCCTCGATCGTGGCGGCGCTGTTCGTCTTCAGCGCGTGGATCGCCACGCTGGGCTTCGAGCAGAGCGCGTTCGCGGTGTCGCTGGCGCTGGTTCTGCTGATGCTTCCGGTGGTGGTGCGCTCGGCTGAAGAGATGCTCAAGCTGGTGCCGGACGAACTTCGAGAAGCCAGCTACGCGTTAGGAATTCCGAAGTGGAAAACGATCGTGTGGATCGTCGGCCCGGTCGCGTTGCCCGGGATCATCTCCGGGGTGCTGCTGTCGATCGCGCGCATCATCGGTGAAACCGCACCGGTGCTGGTGCTCGTCGGTTACAGCCGCTCGATCAATTACGACATCTTCAACGGCAACATGGCCTCGTTGCCGCTGCTGATCTACACCGAGCTCACCAATCCCGAGCACGCCGGTTTTCTGCGGGTGTGGGGTGCCGCACTGACGTTGATCATCGTGGTGGCGCTGATGAATCTGCTGGCCGCGTGCACGACGCGTCTGCTGGCGACCCGGCGCTAGGACCAGGCAACGGCCCGGCGCGTCAGCCGGCGGCCAGCCGCACCACCCTGTTGTTGCCGCGGTCGGCTACGTACACATCCCCGGACTTGTCGACCACCACCTCCAGGGGGCTGTTGAGACCGGTGAACGGCAGCTCGGTTTGGGTGGTCGAGCCGGCCGGCAGCTTGAACACCTTCTGTAGCTCGTAGTCGCTGACATACACAGCGCCGGCGCCGTCGACTGCCACTCCCCACGGCACGGTGAGGCCGGTGAACGGCAACACCGACTGACTGTTGTCCGCCGACAACTTCACCACCCTGTCGTTGTCGGAGTCGGTGACGTAGACGTTGCCGGCAGTGTCCACCGTGATGCCGTCTGGGTTCTTCAGGCCGTCGAAGGGCAGGTCCGTCTGGGTGTTCGAGCCGGCGGTGAACTTCACCACCCTGTTGTTGCCGCGGTCGGCGACATAGAGGTTGCCGCTGGCATCGACGTCGAGGCCCTCGGGATAGTTCAGGCCGGTGATCGGCAGCTCGGTCTGGTGGTTGGAGCCGGGCGCCAGCTTGACCACACGGTTGTTGAAGTCGGTGACGTATACCGCTTGGTTGGAGTCGACCGCGACTCCTTGCGGCTCGTACAGGCCGCTGAACGGCAGCACCGTCGGAGTGTTCGACCCCCGGGTCAGCTTGACCACCCGCCCGTACATGCCTTCGTTGGTCGCGTAGACGCTGCCTTCGCTGTCCATCGCCAACCCGCCGGGAGAGAAACGGAAGTTCAGCCCGGTGAACGGCAGCACGCTTTGTCCGGACGCGGACGTCCATTGCCCGCTCGCCGGGCGCGACGGCCGCAGCAGGAGGTATCCGACGACCAGCGCCGCGACGACGAGCAGCACCGTAGCGCCGATGAGAATTTTCAGCCTGCGACCACCGCGTTTCTGCGGCGCCTTGACAATGTCCGGGGATGACGCGCCGGTAGGCGACGGCTGAGCGGGTGGTGCGCCCCAGCCGGAGCCGCCGGTGCCGGGCGGCGGGATCGACGCCGGGCGCGTCCAGGGTCCGGCGCCGCCGTCCGAGGTTCGGGCCGGCGCCGGGCGGGCAGCGGCCATCCCGCTGTCGGCGACCCTGGCCAGCACCGTGGCGTTGTCGCCGGCCTGCAGGATGGCCGCGGCCTGGTGCTGTTCGGTGCCGCTGAGCACTTCGTGCGCGGCCCGGGCCAGTTCACCGGCGCTGCGATACCGGTCGTGCGGATTCTTGGCCATGCCTTTGGCGATCACTTGATCGATGGCCGGCGGAACCTTGCCGGGCCGCAGCTGGCTGGGCCGCGGTGGCGGCTGCATGAGGTGGGCGGCGATCAGGCGTTCGACGCTGTCGCTGGCGTACGGCGGCGAGCCGGTCAGGCACTCGCCGAGCACGCAGGCCAGTGAATAGATGTCAGCGCGGTAGGTGATCTCGTCGGCGCTGAACCGCTCGGGCGCCATGTAGTTGTAGGTTCCCATCGCCAGCCCGGTTTGGGTGAGTCCCGGGTCGGCCGCGCCGCGGGCGATGCCGAAGTCGACCAGATAGGCGAAGTCGTCGCCGGTGATGAGGATGTTCTCCGGTTTGACGTCGCGGTGCGTCACCCCGTTGGCATGCGCGGCATCGAGCGCGGCGGCCACCTGGCCCACGATGGCCACCGCCCGTGCCGGGCTCATCGGACCGAACCGGGCCAGCACATCGCGCAGCGATCTGCCGTTGATCAGCCGCATCTCCACGAAGAACTGACCGTTGATCTCGCCGTAGTCGTGAATCGGCACGACATGCGGCTCGGTCAACCGCCCGGCCGTGTCGGCCTCGCGCTGCATCCGCGCCCGAAACACCGGGTTGGCCGAATACTGTTCGGAGATCAGCTTTAATGCCACCATCCGGCGTTTCCGGGTGTCCTCGGCCTCATAGACCTCTCCCATCCCCCCGCGGCCCAGCAACCGCATCAGCCGGTAGGGCCCGAACCAGGACCCCACCCGCGAACCCGGCTCGCTGTCGCTCACCATCGACGCCTCCTTCGTCTGATCACGAGAGTGCACTCACCGCGGTGGCCAACTTTGATTGGAACGAACTCGGAAGGGGGATGTAGCCGTACTCGTCCAGGCCGTCCTGACCCGGTCCGATCGTGGCCTGCATGAACGCTTTCACCGCCGAGCCGGTCGCAGCGTCCGGATACTTCGAGCAGACGATTTCATATGTCGCCAGCACGATCGGGTAGGCGCCCGACTGGGTCGGCTGGTAGAACGACGACGTATCCACCACCAGGTCGTTGCCCTGACCCTTGAATCTGGCTCCCTCGATCGTCTTACGGACCGAGTCGGTGGTGATCGAAACGGGCTCCGGGCCGGCTGAGGTGACGATCTGTGCCATGGCCAGCTGGCGACCGACCGCGAAGGACCATTCGTTGTACGTGATCGCCCCGTCGGTTGTCCGCAGAATCGTCGAGGTGCCGTCATTTCCGCTGGCCCCGTCGCCTACCCCGCCATTGAACGTTTTCCCGGTGCCCTTGCCCCACGCGCCGTTGGAGGCGGCATCGAGATATTTCTGGAAATTGTCGGTGGTGCCCGATTCGTCGCTTCGGAAGACGACGCGAATCGGCGTGGCCGGCAGGTTCGCGTCTTTGTTGAGCGCTTTGATCGCCGGGTCATTCCAGACGGTGACCGCACCGTTGAAAATCTTGGCTGTCGTCGGCCCGTCGAGGTTCAGCGAACTCACGCCGTTGATGTTGTAGGTGACCGCGATCGGCCCGAACACCGCGGGCAGGTCCCAGGCCGGTGAACCACACCGCTGCGAAGCCCGGTCCGGCTCACCCTTCGACGGATCCAGCGGAACGTCGGAGCCGGCCAAGTCGGTTTCATTACCGATGAACTGTTGCACCCCCGCGCCGGATCCGTTCGCGTTGTAGTCCAGGGTGTGACCCGGGCAGGACCGGATGTAGGCGTAGACGAACTGTTCGATCGCGTTCTTCTGCGCAGTGGAACCACTGGCCGCGAGTTTCTTCTTGCCGCTGCAGTCCGCCGGGGCCGCCGTAGTACTCGGTGACGAGGAAGTGCTGTTGCTGCTACCGCACGCCGACACGAGCACTGCGGCCGCAGCCAACAAGCTGAGCGCGGCGCTCAATCGAGTGGACGGCACGGTCCTCCTTTACGAGGTGACGGCGTGGAACGAACGAGCCTACCGTGAATGGATACTGGATTCGAGATGAACACAGCCTGAATCGCCGATGACACGGCTGCCCGAACGCTTCGCTGGGGGATCCGGCGCCCGCGCGGGTGAGCGGGAATGATCAGCCCGCTGCTTGCTTCACCACCCTGTCATTGCCACGGTCAGCGACATACACATTTTTGGCAGGGTCCACCGCAACCGCTAAGGGGGTGTTGAGATCGGTGAAGGGGAGAACTATCGGAATGTTCGATCCGGCCGGCAACTTCACCACTTGATTCTTGTCGTGTTCGGTGACGTAGACGGTGCCGACCGTATCGACGGCAATACCCCAGGGCACCGTGACGCCGGCAAACGGCAATTCGGTCGCTGAATTCGATCCGGGCGGCAACTTCAACACCCTGTTGTTGTCGGTGTCGGTGACGTAGACGCTGCCCGCGGTGTCGACAGCCACCCCATCGGGGTTGTTCAGACCACTGAACGGCAGCTCGACTTGAGTGTTCGAACCGGCCGTCAACTTCAGCACCCGGTCGTTGCCGCGGTCGGCCACATACACGCTGCCGTTGCTATCCACTGCTACCCCCTCGGGGTAGTTAAGACCGGTGAACGGCAACACCGTTTGGTTGTTCGACCCAGGCGCCAGCTTCACCACCCTGTTGTTGAAGTCGGCGACATAGGCCGCACCCGCGGTGTCCACGGCGAGTCCCTGCGGCTGGTAGAGGCCGGAAAACGGCCATACCGTCGTGGTGGTCGACCCCGCGGCCAACTCTACGACCCGACCGTAGATGCCCTGGTTGGTGACATATACGTTGCCGGCCGAGTCCAGCGCTATCCCGCCAGGAGAAAGCCGGAAGTCGATGCCGGTGAACGGCAGTACACTCTGCCGGGATGCCGACGCCGGACGTGACGGCCGCATCAGCAGGAATCCGGTCACGATGGCGGCGACGACCAAGAGCGCGCCTACACCGATAAGTACTGCCACCTTACGTCTTGGACTCGGCCGCACCGGACCGGCCGCGAAGTCGGGTTCGGGTAACCGCGGCGGTTGGCCATATACGGGCGGTGGTCCCGCAGGGGCGCCTGACGAGGAAGGCCAGGGTTGACGCCAGTTGCCGGCGCCGGCAGGTGGCGTTGGCGTCCGCGCCGGCTGCGTCCAGTTGGCGGCACCGACGCGACGGCTGTCGACTGCCCTGCCGGATCGCGTTTCGTCCTCGCTGTGCTCCAAGATCGTGGCGGCCTGGTCTTGTTCAGGTACGGTCAGCGCGTCGTTGGCGGACCGGGCCAGATCACCGGCGCTGCGATAGCGGTTATCCGGATCCTTCGCCATGCCAAGGGCAATCACTTGATCGAATGCTTCCGGGACCCTGCCGGGTACGAGCTGGCTGGGTCGCGGAGCAGGCTCGGTCAGATGCGCGGCAACCGCCCGTTCGATGCTCTCGGCCGAGAAGGGAGGCGATCCGGTGAGACACTCCGCCAACACACAGGCCAACGAATAGATATCGGCGCGATAGGTGACTGGATTACCGGTGAACCGCTCCGGCGCCATGTAGCCGTAGGTTCCCATGGCGAGGCCGGTCTGAGTCAGCCCTGGATCTTTGGCGGCTCGCGCGATGCCGAAGTCGACCAGATAAGCAAAGTCGTTGCGCGTGATGAGGATGTTTTCCGGCTTAACGTCGCGGTGCGTCACGCCGGTAGCATGCGCGGCGTCCAGCGCGTCCGCGATTTGGCTGATGATCGCCACAGCCCGGGCAGGGGCCAGTGCACCACCGCGTTTCAACATTTCGCGCAGAGAGACGCCGTCAATCAGCCGCATGTCCAAATACAGCTTGCCGTCGATTTCGCCGTAATCGTGGATCGGCACCACGTGCGGCTCGGTCAGCCGCCCGGCTTCTTGGGCCTCGCGCTGCATCCGCGCCCTAAACACCGGGTCGCCGGAGAATTGCTGCGAGATCAGCTTCAACGCGACAATCCGGTTCTTGCGAGTGTCCTCGGCCTCGTATACCTCACCCATCCCGCCGCGGCCCAGCAGCCGCCTCAGCTGATAGGGCCCGAACCGCGACCCCGTCCGCGAACCCGGCTCGCTGCCGCTCACCGTCGCGCTCCCTTCATGTAATCAACAGTTAGCACTCGCATTTAAGAGATCGCATCCGCCGCACCCGCCAATCTGGATTGAAAAGACTTCGGCATCGGAATAGACCCGTACTGGTCCAAACCGTCCTGGCCCGGGCCGATCGCGGTTTGCATGAACGCTTTCACGGCAATGCCGGTCGCAGAATCCGGGTACTTCGAGCACACGATCTCATAAGTCGCCTCCACAATCGGATATGCGCCGGGTTGTGTGGGCTTGTAAAACGACGACAGGTCCAGCACCAGGTCATTTCCCTGCCCGACTATCTTTGCCCCCGCGATCGTCCTCTCCACTGAGGCGGTGGTGATCGACACCGGGTCGGGACCCGCTGATGTGACGATCTGCGCCATGTTCAACTGTTTGCCCACTGCGAACGACCACTCGTTGTAGGTGATCGACCCGTCAGTGCTCTGCACGGCGGCCGAAGTGCCGTTGTCCCCGGTGGCGCCGTCGCCGACACCACCCTTGAATGTCTGACCGACGCCTTTACCCCAGGCACCGTTCGATGCGGCATCGAGGTAGCGCTGAAAGTTCGAGGAGTTGGCCGACTTGTCGCTGCGAAATACCACGCGAATCGGCGTTGCAGGTAAGTCGACGCCTGGGTTCAGCGCAGTGATCGCCGGATCATTCCAGGTAGTGATGCCCCCATTGAAGATTTTCGCCGTCGTGGGCCCGTCCAGTTTCAGCGAGCTGACGGCGCTGAGGTTGTAAGTGACCGCGATCGGTTCGAACACAGCCGGCAGATCCCACGCCGGCGATCCGCAGCGCGCCGCTGCCCTATCGGGTTCGCCCTTAGATGGATCCAACGCGTCACCAGAGCCGGCCAGATCGGTTTCGTTGCTGACGAATTGCTGAACCCCGGCGCCCGAGCCGTTCGCGTTGTAGTCCAGCGTGTACCCCGGGCACGCATGGATGTAGGCATAGACGAACTGTTCCATCGCGTTTTCTTGTGCGGTCGCCCCGCTGGCATGGAGCTGTTTCTTTCCGCCGCAGTCAACTGATGGCGACGAGGGTGCGGAGTTATCGGTATGACTGCCACATCCCGAGAGCACCAGCGTGGCGACCGCCAGCAGGCTCAGCGCGGTGCCAGGTCGGTTGAACTTCACGCAACTCCTCCGAAGATGGGGCGACGAACACGCCCGTTCCGCTGCCGGCTCGAGCCCAGCTGTCGGTTCCGTCGCACGGGCGTTGCTTCGGGACAACTAGGGCTTGACCCACCGTGAATATACAAAGCCAAGGAAGGTGAACGGAGGATTACAGCGGGTTGACCGTCAGGTGTGACGCCTGCCAGTAGCATCGGGTATCTATGGACGGTCAACAGCGTCATGCCGCGACCGGTGCCGTTGATGTTGGCGTCGCTGCGCCGGCGATGAGCGCGGTCGACCTCACCCTGGGCTTCGGCGCCAAAACCGTGCTCGACAATGTCACTCTCGACTTCCCGGCACATGCGATCACATCGTTGCTGGGACCGACCGGCTCAGGCAAAACCACCTTCCTGCGCACCCTGAACCGGATGAACCAAAAAATCTCCGGTTTTCGGTACAGCGGTGACGTCCTGTTGCACGGGCACAGTATTTTCCGCGAGCGCGACCTGATGGAGTTTCGCCGCCAAGTGGGCATGGTGTTTCAGCGGCCCAACCCGTTCCCGATGTCGATCCTGGACAATGTCGTTGCCGGCGTGCGCGCGCACAAAATGGCAACGCGTAAAGAACTCAGGAGCGTTGCCCAGGCGCGCCTCGCCGAGGTCGGGCTTTGGGATGCGGTGAAGGATCGGCTCGGCGATTCCCCATTTCGTCTCTCGGGCGGCCAGCAGCAGCTCTTGTGTCTGGCCCGCACCCTTGCTGTGAACCCGGTGGTGTTGCTGCTCGATGAGCCCACGTCCTCGCTCGACCCGACGACAACGGAGAAGATCGAAGAGCTCCTTCGGTCGCTTGCCAACCGCCTGACCGTGATCATGGTGACGCACGATCTCGCTCAAGCCGCCCGGATCGGTGATCGTACGGCGCTGTTCTTCGACGGCAGGCTGGTCGAGGAAGGGCCCACGGAACAACTGTTTCTGTCCCCGAAGCATCCCGAAACAGTTCGCTATATCTCCGGACTATTCGGTCAGCGCAAGCTTCTCGGTGTTGTGGTAGGGGCCGCTGAGGCAAACGGTGAAAAGAACATGGAGCAGAGATGGGGCGCATGATAATTCGGTGGCAGTCTTTCCTCGTTGCGATTTCCCTGATTCTGGCGGCTGTCGCTTGCGGTTCGAAGTCCACGCCAGCAAATTCTGGAGCCGGCGACAAAAGTGTCGCCACCACGCCTGCGGCAGGAAACGTCGTCCTATCGGAGACCGGCGCCACGGAGCTGTATCCATTGATGAATCTGTGGCGCGACGGCTACCACCAGAAGTACCCCAACGTCACGGTCAATACCGCGTCGACGGGGTCCGGTGCCGGAATCTCCCAGGCGATAGCAAGGACGGTCGACATCGGCGCCTCCGGCGCCTATCTGTCCGAGGGTGACTTCGCCGCTCACAAGGGGCTGATGAACATCGCGTTGGCCATCGCCGCAGAGCAGGTCCACTACAACCTGCCTGGCGTAACCGAGCATGTGAAGCTGAATGGGAAGGTGCTGGCGGCGATGTACCAAGGCACCGTCAAGACCTGGAACGACCCGCAAATCGCCGCCCTCAATCAGGGAGTTCCCCTACCGCCGACTCCGGTGGTTCCCCTACACCGTTCCGACGGCGCCGGCGACACGTTTGTTTTCACTCAGTACTTGGCGAAGCAAGACCCGGACGGCTGGGGTAAGTCGCCCGGCTTCGGAACCACCGTCGAATTCCCCGCGGTACCCGGTGCGCTCGGCGAAAATGGCGCCGGCGGCATGGTGACCGGCTGCGCGGCGACTCCGGGCTGCGTGGCCTACATCGGCATGAGTTACCTGGACCAGGCCAACCAAAAAGGGCTGGGCGAGGCGCAGTTGAGCAATGCCGCCGGCAAATTTCTCTTACCCGATGCGAAGAGCATTCAGGCCGAGGCCGCCGGCTTTGGCCCGCAAACCCCGGCGAACCAAGTGATCTCGCTGATCAACGGACCCGCCTCCGACGGCTATCCGATCGTCAACTACGAGTACGCCGTCGTCTTCAGCAGCCAGAAGGATGCCACCACCGCGCAGACGCTGCAGGCTTTTCTGCACTGGGTAGTGACCGATGGCGGCAGCCCCGAGTACTTGGAGAAGGTTCACTTCCAGCCGCTACCGGCCTCGGTGTCGAAGTTGTCCGACGCGCAAATCGCCAAGATCACCGGCTAACAGGTTGTCGGGCGTTTCTTTGGGTCGGCCCACGCCTGGCGGCTCGACCTTGCTGCGCCGCCTGCGGGCCCGCGTCCGTGCCGTAATCCGCGAGGGCGTCGCCGTCCGATGCGCCGGTTCGGTGGGTGCTTTGATCCCGCTGGGCGCGTTGCTATTTGTGTTGACGACGCTACTAATCGAGGCGCTGCCTGCGGTCCGGGTCAACGGGCTGCACTTCTTCACGGCCAGTGAATGGAATCCGGGCAATCTTTACGGCGACACGGTAGTCACCGATGGTGTACCGCACCCGGTGGGCGCCTACTACGGAGCGTTGCCGCTGATCGTGGGCACCCTGGCGAGCTCGGTGATCGCTCTGATCATCGCGGTCCCAGTGTCAGTAGGAGCAGCGTTGGCGATTGTGGAACGGTTGCCGCAACGCCTCGCCTCGGTCGTCGGGATGGTACTCGAATTGCTTGCCGGCGTGCCCAGTGTCGTCGTCGGCCTGTGGGGAGCGTTGACCCTCGGGCCATTCATCGCCCACCACGCCGCTCCGCTGATCGCCCGCAACGCTCCTGATGTACCGCTGCTCGATTACTTCCGGGGCGATCCGGGCAGCGGAGAAGGCATGTTGGTGTCAGGGCTGGTATTGGCGGTGATGGTCATTCCCATCATCGCCAGCACCGCCCGGGACCTGATCCGGCAGGTGCCGTCGCTGCCGCGTGAGGGCGCGACTGCGCTGGGAATGTCCGATTGGGAGTGCGCGCGCCGGATCACTTTGCCATGGGTGTCCAGCGGCATCATCGGCGCCGTGGTTTTGGGACTCGGACGCGCGCTTGGCGAGACGATGGCGGTGGCCATGGTGTCCGGTGCAGCGTTAGGGGCGATGCCTACCAACATCTACTCGACTATGACCACTATTGCAGCGACCATTGTCTCGCAACTGGATTCGGCGCTCACCGACTCCACCGACTTCGCGGTGAAAACGCTCGCCGAAGCGGGCCTGTTGTTGATGGTCATCACGTTGCTGACGAATGTGGCAGCTCGTGCGCTCGTGCGCCGGGTGTCGGGTATTGCGCTACCGGTCGGCCGAGGAATCTGAATTGAGCCAATCCACTGTTTTCCAAACCATGCGGATAACGGAGCCCGCCGCCCGATATCGGTCGCTCCTTGCTCGACGAAAAGCCGTCAACACGCTGTTCTGGGCGGCCTGCTTGTGCTGTCTGGCGTTGGTGATCGGCCCGACGTTGTGGATGCTGATCGGAGTCATCGGTCGTGCTTTGCCGGTGTTTCACTGGAGCGTGCTGATCGAGGACTCGCATGGTGGCGCCGGCGGTCTGCGCAACGCCATCGTAGGTACCGCGGTCCTGGGCATCGGGGTCATGCTGGTGGGTGGCACGGCAAGCATCTTGACCGGGATCTACCTCTCAGAATTTGCAACCGGCAGAAGGTATTCGATCCTTCGTGGTGCCTACGAAGTGCTGTCCGGCATACCGTCGATCGTGCTCGGCTACGTCGGCTATCTCGCGCTTGTGGTGACCTTCGACTGGGGATTCTCACTGGCGGCCGGGGTGCTGGTGCTGTCGGTTATCAGCATTCCTTACATCACCAAGGCCACCGAGGCCGCGCTGGCTCAGGTGCCGACGTCGTACCGGGAAGGGGCGGAGGCACTGGGGCTGCCCGTCAGCTGGACGCTGCGCAGAATTGTGTTGAAGACGGCGATGCCGGGCATTATCACCGGTTTACTGGTTGCGCTCGCGGTGGCGATCGGCGAAACGGCACCGATGCTGTACACGGCGGGCTGGTCGGACTCCCTTCCAACCGGACAGCTCACCGGGTCGCCGGTCGGATACCTGACCTACCCGATCTGGACGTTTTACAATCTGCCATCGAAAACAGCCCAAGACCTCTCCTATGACGCGGCCCTATTGCTGATCGCGTTTCTGCTACTGTTGGTCATCATCGGCCGGTCGATCACTTGGTTCTCGCGGCGGCATTCGGAACTCTAGACATTCATTTCTCATTGCCGCTTGCATGATCGGGTTCAAGCTCGAAGTCGTCGAAGTCGTCGGCAGTTTCGACGGCTTCCTCGTACGACACATCCGGTTCGAAATAGTCCGGCTGCAACCCCGGTGTTTCTTGAGTCTCGTCGGGCTGGTTCTCACCGGTGTCGCCGGACTTCCCCGAGGAGCCCTCGGTGCGCCAATCACGAATCAGGAAAAAGAGGCCGACCATCGCAATCGCAACGGCGATCGCGGCAACGATGGCGTTACTCAACATGATCGCGACGACGATCATGACGATTCCGGTCACAGCGGATACGACGGCAACGATCAGGGTGGACCACCCCCTTCGTGTTGACGCCGGCTTCGCGAAAGGAGGCCGCCCACAGTGGTCAGCAAATCCAACTTACTCGCCGCTGCCGAATTGCCGACCGGCTTGTCCCGGACTCAACGACCACGGAGCGGTCAACGGCTAGATTTTGACGTGCCAGCGCGTACCCGACACAGTGCGCGACGAGTCAGCAGTAGGCGGTGACCATGCCGAAGGGCGTTATCTATGTCGAAAGTCGGCCCAGCTCGCCCGAGCGCGAAGCCGAGTACAACACGTGGTACGACGAGATCCATCTGCCGGACTTGTTGGCGCTCGACGGGTTCGTCTCAGCCCGACGGCTCAGGCCGGTCGGCGAGGACGGGCCCTACGTCGCGCTCTACGAGATCGAAGGCGACGACCTGCAGGCGATCGTGGCCAACGTGATGGCGAGCGGGCGACGCGGCGAGATAAGGCTTTCCGACGCCCTGATGCGCGATCCGGCGCCCGTCATGCGGTTATTCGAGGTGACGACCGAGCGCTTCGTGTCACCCTAACTGTGCACGCGACAGCGGATCTCGCCGTGCGGTATCGCCAGCCAGCCATCGGGGGCGGCGGCCCAGGCACGCCAAGCCGCGGAGATGTCCGCGAGCTCAGCCGCTGTCGCCAAACCCGAATCCAGCATCTGCCGTGCGATCGATGATTGCAGGATCCGGTCGGCCCACATCCCGCCCCACCACTGGCGGTCGGCGGAAGTGGCGAAACACCACAGGCTGCCCGACGGTGAGACGTCGTCGAATCCGGCTTGCAGCGCCCACGACAGCAGGTGGCGTCCGGCGTTGGGCTCGCCACGGTTCGCCCGCGCTGCGTGTTGGTAGAGATCCAGCCACCGGGCCAACTCTGGGAGCTCCGGAAACCAGATGACTCCGGCAAAATCGGCGTCTCGCGCGGCCACGATTCCGCCGGGCGCGCACACCCGCCGCATCTCCCGCAGCGCCTGGACCGGGTCGGTCACGTGCTGGAGCACCTGATGGGCATGCACGACGTCGAACGCTTCCGCCGGGAACCCGAGCGCATGCACGTTCGACGTCGTGAACGACACGTTGGACAGCGTGCGGGCGCTGACTTCGGCGCGAGCCAGGTCGAGCACGTCCTGGCTGACGTCGACGGCCGTCAGCCGGCCGGGAGCGACTCGGGCCGCGAGGTCGGCAGTGATGGTTCCGGGTCCACACCCGATGTCGAGCAAGGAAATTCCGGCGTGCAGGTGCGGCAGCAGATAGGCCGCGGAGTTGTCCGCCGTGCGCCAGCGGTGTGAACGGAGCACCGACTCGTGATGTCCGTGGGTGTAGGTTGCCTTTTCTTTACTCACATCAGTCCACCGGGACGTCGAGGATCGCTCGGTCGACGCCCGCGCCGGGACCGTCGAAATGCCACCACTCACCGGAATACACCGACAATCCGCCGGCGCTCATCGCCTCGCGCAGCCGTGAGCGGTTCCGCTGCGCGTCGGCTCCCACCCCGCTGGTGGCGAAAGCCTGTGCGCGAGAGCTGAAGTCGTCGAAGTCCGTGCCCATGTCGAGCAGGCAGCGCGCCGCAACCCGGCGCTCAGGAGGGCACTGTGCCGGCTGGCCGGCGATCGTCAGGTCGACCGAGCGCCCGGATTCATGACTGCGGGCATAGGGTCCGGGCCGGGCCACCCAGGCCGGGTTCGGCATGGCCTGGAACAACTTGGCCTGTACCTCGTGTGGCCGGTAACAGTCCCAGAACACCAGGACTTGGTGGTCGGGACGCAGAGAGTCGGCGGCCGCGGCGAGGCCCGCACCCAATGAATTGTGAACCAGGCAGCGAGCGTCGCCGGGATACAACGCGGCGCCGGTGAAATTGTTCGCTGTGGCGTAGCGCAGATCGATGACGGCGGTAGGAACAACGCTGCGGACATCGACGAATCCTGCGGACTGCGCCGCGGGACCCAGGGGCGGCACGTCGGCACTGGCGCGCGCACCTGCCCCGGAGGCCAGCACCAGCGTGGCGAGGAGGAGCCTGGGCAGAAGTCTCATCCGCTCACCGGCGGATTCACGTCGCTGGTCGCGCGTGCGGGTCGGCGACTGGTTCGACCGTAGGTGCCTCACCGAACCGGGCCAGGACCAAAGTGGCCGCGACGGCGACGGCGAAGCCCGCGACCACCATCCAACTCAATCCCGGGCGGGTGCGGTCACCCAGCCACAGCACTCCGACCAGCGCAGGCGCCACCGTTTCACCTACCACCATGCCCGCGACGGCCGTGGTCACCGAACCGCGCTGCAAGGCGGAGGTGAGCAGGAGGAAACCGGTGGCACCACCAGCGAGCACGGCGTACAACGCCGGGTTGGTGTAAAAGGCGGCTTTAGTGGGATCGACCTCGTCGAGCAGGCGCACGCTGACTTCGACGACACCGAAACCGGTGCCCGAGCCGAGGCCCAGAGCCAGCGCCCGCGAGCGGTCGCCCAGACGACCTCCGATCGCGCCGACGAGGAAGACCACAGCGATCACAACCAACAGCGCCCAACGGAGTTGGGGCGGGCCGGGCCGGGAGCCTTCGGGTCCGGCCGCAAGCCCGAGCATCGTCAGTCCGGCGCAGACCACCCCGACGGCCGTCCATTCGGCTGTCGACAATCGCACCGACAGCACCTTCGCGGCGACGACGGCGGTGACCGCGAGCGAAGCGGCCAACGCCGCGGCAACCACGTAGATCGGCACCAACCGCAGCGCCAGCACCTGCAACACGAAACCCAGTGCGTCGAGGGTCAGCCCCGCCACATAACGCCACTGCCCAGCGGCGCGGAACAGCAGCCCGGCGTCGATACCGGAGCCGCTGCCGGGTTCGACAGAGCGAGTCGCCTCAGCCTGCAACACCGACGCGGTGCCGTAGCACACCGAACAGCCCAAAGCCAACAGCAGACCAGCCAGCACAACCCGACGATACGAGACAGTCCGGCGCCGGCTACCCGGGCATCCCCGGCGCGCGCAGCGACACGGTCAGTCCGGCGCTCGTCGGACCGAACGGTGCGGCGGCGCCTGGAACCTCGACTGCGGCACTGCCCGGCTCCGCCTGTGCGCGCGACGCTGAGGCGACGGACGCGACCAGGACGGCGATGGTGACCAGGACCGGACGCACCACCGAGGTGGTGATCGCGATGAAATCCAGCGGACTCACTGACCGGCGCCGGCCCACCGGCTTGTTCCGGCCCGCGGGCACCGGACGCTGCTGCGGTGCCATCGTCATCAATGCCGCCATTTCGGGCTCCTACTCTTGAGCTCAGGCTGCGCATGATGCACAGGTTTCACTTGGGAAACGCTAAGTGCATTTTGTCACGTTTACAACACGGTCCGATAAACGTTTGAACCCGCCGCGTTTTGTCGCTGTGATCTATGAGATTTGAATGAGATAGTTCTTAGTTTTGTTCTCGCCGTTGATTTCTCGACGTACGCGATAACGGTTCAGTGCGGCCAGAACAGAATGGTTTGGGGGTGGCGGTGGGCTATTTCCGCGCAGACGACCATCAGCAGACCGAAAGCGCCGACCCAGAAGGCCAGCCTTCGGCGCTGTGCCCACAAAGGTGCCCGGCAGGGACGAGCGGAAGTGCAAGCGGCGGTAATCGTAGCCAAGCCCAAAGCGACGAATGCTGCGGTTCCGAAGGCCAGCCACAGCAGGACCGGGATGAGCGCAAACATGAGGACAACCCACGCCGCGTAGGCGACGGCCGCACCCGCCGCCGCCATGCCCAACAACGCCATCCCGCTGCCGATGGCGCCGACAACGTGCTCTTCCGCTTTGGCCATAACTGATTATCGCGCGGCTCCGGCGTTCCGACGAACACCATCACCACGTCGTTCAGCGGTGCCAGATAGACAGCCGCTTTCCGTCGGGAGATATCTGCGCCGCGCCCGCTCCGGGTTGGCCCAGTGGCACTTCGGGCGGGATGAGCTTCACCTTGCCACAGGCCGTCCGGTCGCCGTCGAGCTCAGATCCTGGGTGCGCACGGCAGGAGGTTGACGAAGCAGTGTTTGCACACACGCCGGCCCGAGTGGCGGCGCGCAATGATCGTCAGTTCGATAGCCAGAGGTGGTAGAGGCCGTCGTTGCCTTCGCGGCAGTCCCAGTGGGTGTAGGCGGCGTCGTTGCGCTCGATCTCCACATGCGGGCCATCGGTTTGGCATGCGGCCAGGGTCGAATACGAGCCGTCTACTTCAACTTCATCGGCGTGAGCAACACCGATCGCGGTGGTCATCCACCCGGTCAGCACCAGCGCCGTGGCAGCAACACCTTTTCGCATGGCAGTCCTTCTCTCATCGTTTCTCGGCTCCCCGAGGTGCCGGCACCGTGCCGGCAGCGTCAATATGCGATATCCCCGCCGGCTGCTCCGGCCTGCGCACGGCAACCGGCCATCGGCTCGATGATCGAATCCAGCACATCGGCCTTCGCGTCCGGGGCGCCCAACAGCGGAGCCGCCAATTCGGCGACGACACACGCGCACGCCGCCGAACTCATCCCGCCCACGCGACGACGCGCTCTACGACCCAGCCATCCGTCCACCCCCGACCAGTTGTGATTTGAGCGCCCACGCCCTTTCTCAGCCGGCTTCACGACCGGTTGACAGTCGGCGACCCATCGAGCATCTCTTAGTCGTGGTTAAGCTAACCCTTAGGTCGTAATTCCGGCACGGAATCTACAAACTAGTCAATTTCCCGCGCAAGCCGTTGAAGCAAGCAGTTTGGCAGCCAATTCGGTGTGATGGCGAGCTGAACACCACCTGAGGAGCTCGCGCGTGTTTCTCACACGTCCCCCGGAAGCCTCGGCGCGCGCATACCGCCAGTCGACAGATGGGGCCGGTGGCCAGGGACGGGATCGAACCGTCGACCTTCCGCTTTTCAGGCGGACGCTCGTACCGACTGAGCTACCTGGCCGGAAGGCATCGTGGTGCCTCGCCGCGAATGGCGACCCTGACGGGACTCGAACCCGCGACCTCCGCCGTGACAGGGCGGCGCGCTAACCAACTGCGCCACAGGGCCTTGCTCTTCGCTCCGCCGCACCGCGTCGCCGTACCCCCTACGGGATTCGAACCCGCGCTACCGCCTTGAAAGGGCGGCGTCCTAGGCCGCTAGACGAAGGGGGCCAGAACCGAATCTCTCCGGGGTACTCGCAAACGCAATCACGGTTGGGAGCCACGTCAGCTTAGGGCACTACGGAGCCAATGCTCAAACGGGCACGATTGACGCCGCAGTATCCTGGTGCGTCGCGCCCCTATAGCTCAGTTGGTAGAGCTACGGACTTTTAATCCGCAGGTCCCAGGTTCGAGTCCTGGTGGGGGCACCGAGTGCCGTTGTGGGTACTCCCGGCCGCATGAAAGGTATGTCACGGCGGTCGTTCACGCGACTGGCGGCGGGCGTGGGCGCGGTCAGCACCACCGGTGTCGTCGGGGGGCTGGCCGCGGCCTGCAGCTCCAAACCCGCCCCTGCGCCCTCGGTTCCCGCCAACCCGCCGCCACCCCCGAACGGGCCGGCGTTGGGATTCGTGCTCTCCCATGAACAGTTCACCACCACGCAACTTCTCGACCAGGCTCAAGCGGCCGAACAAGCCGGGTTTCGTTACCTGTGGACAAGCGACCACATTCAGCCGTGGCAGGACAACGAGGGTCACGCCATGTTTCCGTGGATCACGCTGGCCCTGATCGGCCAACGAACCAGTCACATCCCGTTCGGCACCGGGGTGACCTGCCCCACGTACCGCTATCACCCCACCACGGTCGCCCAGGCGTTCGCCTCCCTGGCGATCCTCTATCCCGGGCGAGTCTTTCTTGGTGTCGGAACCGGTGAGCGGCTCAACGAGCAGGCGGCCACCACGCAGTTCGGGCCCTACCAAGAACGCCACGACCGCCTGGTGGAAGCCATCCAGCTCATCCGTCAGCTCTGGAGCGGCCAGCGAATCTCGTTCCAGGGCCGCTACTTTCAGACCAACCAGATCAAGCTGTACGACCCGCCGCCAGCACCGCCCCCGATCTTCGTCGCCGCAGGCGGCCCCAAGAGCGCGCAGCTGGCCGGCCAGTACGGTGACGGCTGGATCACCCAGGCCGGCGACGTCAAGAACCAGAAACTCGTCGCCGCGTTCAACCAGGGCGCCCACGACTCCAACCGTGATGCCGCAACGCTGGGTAAGCGAGCCGAGATGTTCGCCGTCGTCGGCGACCAGAACGAGATCAACCGCGCCGCCGAGTTGTGGCGGTTCACCGCCGGCGCCGTCGATCAGCCCAACCCCGTCGACATCCAGCGCGCAGCGGAGACCAATCCGCTCGACAAGGTGATCAAAGGCTGGACGACGGGCACCGATCCTGGCACCCACATCGCCGCGGTGCAAGCCGTGCTGGACGCCGGCGCGACACCGTTTCTGCATTTCCCGCAGCAGGATCCGACCGCAGCGATCGACTTCTACCGCACCCGCGTGCTGCCGCGGCTGCACTGACGCGTCGGGCCTGCGATGACGGCGCCCATCCTGCGGCTAGGGCTATCCTGCGCCAGCGACCACCGCCCTCACCGCAGAGTCGGCGCAAAAGCTACTGCAGCACAGCGCTCAGATAGGTGATGTCTGCAAAGGCCTGCGCGACTTCGTCGTCAGGATAGGCGAAGCCGTTGTCGGCGTGCATCTGCGCGACGGTGCGGGGGGAGACTTGCCAGCCGTGTCGCGCCAAGTACTCGATGATGTGGCTGCGCTCGAAGTGGTAGACCAAGTCGTTGAAGTCGATGTCGAAACCGAGCTCACTCATCCGCTCGTGATGCGCACGCCAGCGCTCGTCGGTGAAAATGCTCGTGTCCGGGACGAATTCGCACGCCAGTCGACTGCCGGTGGTGCTCAGCGCGGTGATGTTGTCGAACAACGCGTCTTGGGCCTCCGGTGGCAAATAGACGACCAGCCCCTCGGCGCTCCACGCCGCGACGGCGCCCGGGTCGAAGCCGGCCTGCTGAAGCGCCGCAGACCAGTCGTCACGCAGATCCACCGCGACCGTCCGACGCTCTGCCGTCGGCTCGGCACCGAGCTCGCTCAGCGTCGCGGACTTGAAGTCGATAACCTCCGGCATGTCGACTTCGTAGACGACGGTGCCTGCGGGCCACGGCAAGCGGTACGCCCGCGCGTCCAATCCGGCTGCCACGATCACGACCTGCCGGATACCGCTGCCGGCGGCGTCGAGGAAGAACTCGTCGTAGAAGCGGGTGCGGACGGCCATGCCCTGGGCCATGCGGGCCGGGTCGAATTCGGAGTCCTCCTCGACCGGGATCTTGCCGTCCACCAGACGGGTGTAGACGTCGATCCCGACCGCACGCACCAGGGGCGCGGCGAACGGGTCGTCGATCAACGGCTCCGGGCCGGCGGCGGCAAGCGCGCGCTGCGCCGCAACCATCGTCGCGGTCGCGCCGACACTTGTGGCCAAGTCCCAGCTGTCGCTGTCGGTGCGCGCCACGGCAACTCCCATCAGACGGTTGCAAATAATATAGACCGACTACTTATCGTGGCAGACGCCGGATGGAGGAACCCGCCATGGATTTCGCGCAACGCACCATCGACTTGGCCCGCCGGAACGTGGCGGAGGGTGGCCGGCCGTTCGCGACGGTGATCGTGCGAGCCGGCGAGGTTATCGCTGAAAGCGCCAATAAAGTTGCCCAGACCCATGATCCGACGGCGCACGCCGAAATTCTGGCCATCCGCCAGGCATGTATGACGGTGGGCACCGAGCACCTGACCGGCACCACCATCTATGTACTGGCCCACCCATGCCCGATGTGCCTGGGCTCGCTGTACTACTGCTCGCCGGACGAGGTTGTCTTCCTCACCTCGCGCGATGACTACCAGCCGTACTACGTCGACGACCGCAAGTACTTCGAGCTCGCCACCTTTTACGGAGAATTCGCCAAAGATTGGAACCAGCGCCGCCTGCCGATGCGCTATGAACCACGCGATGCTGCTGTGGAGGTGTACCGCTTCTGGCAAGAGCGAAATACAGGAATCACCTGAGGCGTCGGGTAGAGAGCTCAGCTCACCCGTCGGGGCAGTAATGCTTGGGGTTGCCGCGCTCGTCGAGCGGCGGCAAATTGCGCGCCGGCGTCTGCACCAGCGCGGTGTCGGCCGGGATTCGGCCGGTGGCGCGGTCCCAGCCCGCGCGCGCCCTGGGATGCATACGGGCGCGGCGCGGCAAGCAGCTGAAGACGACGTGAACCAGATCGCCGAAACGCCGGTGCAGCCATTCGTCGCGGCGCGACCAGCTGTAACCCATCAGCTCGCGCACCGGCGGGTCGTAGAGGCCGACCGTGATCCAGACGAACACCGATGCCAGGACCTTTCGTTGCGCCGACCACAGCCGGTCCGGAAGCCATTGCGCGAACGGCGGTTTCGGCAGCTCGGTCAAGTTGAGCACCTCCCGTGCCGCCCAGTTGTTCTCCAGCACTTCGCGGCACATGTGATCCCAATACTTCTGGAACTCTTCCCATGTCGTGGGCACCGGCCGCATGCTCATGCCGTACATGCGGTACCACTCGATGTGTTCGTCGAAGAGCTGGCGCCGCTGCGCCTCGGTCAGGCCGCCGCAGAACCGTTCGGCCACGTGCAGGGTGCCGACGAAGAAGGTCGAGTGCGCCCAGTAGAAGACGTCGGGGTTGAGCGCGTGATAGCGGCGGCCCAGGTCGTCGGTTCCTTTGATGTCCACGTGATAGTCACGCACCTCGGCACCCGTGACCGGTGCCCGGTCCCCGTCGAAGACGACACCGCCAATCGGGTACAACGACCGCAGCAACCGCTGCCAGCGTTCCCGGAAAAACGTCGAGTGCTCTTCTACCGCCGCGCCGAGCTGGGGATGCATGTTTTGCATGGACCCCGCCCACGGGCCCTGCAA
The DNA here is from genome assembly GCA_963767765.1 of uncultured Actinomycetota bacterium. GTDB lineage: Bacteria > Actinomycetota > Actinomycetes > Mycobacteriales > Mycobacteriaceae > Mycobacterium. The sequence continues at coordinate 406,938 of CAVYEX010000002.1, forward strand.
CATGCCGCGCCAATCACCGAAATACCGCCAGGTCAGCGACCCCGGCCCCAACGGGTGCGGAGGTGCTTCGTACCCCAAGGGAGACACCGGGCAGCCGGCGGCCAGTCCCGTGCCCGGGCCGGTCACGCTGGTCAGCGGAAGCGACTGCGACGTATCTTGAGTCACTGGCAATGATCCTGTCGTTTCCGAAACCTCTGACTACAAGCGTTGTCAGGACCAGCCTAGGAGGGATGTGCAGTCCGGTCAACGACGGGGCCGCTGGTCGGGTGTCCCCCTGGAGAGTCGCTCGGCGTTGCGCCGAGACCAACTGCTCGCCGCCGGTGTCCAGTTGCTCGGCAACGAAAGCGGGCCGGCGGTCACCGTGCGCGCGGTATGCCGCCAGGCGGGCCTGACCGAGCGTTACTTCTACGAAAGCTTCGCCGACCGTGACGAGTTCGTGCGTGCGGTTTACGACGAGGTATGCACCCGCGCCATGGCGACGCTGACGTCGGCGACCACACCGCGCGAAGCCGTGGAGCAGTTCGTCGCCCTGATGGTCGATGACCCGGCGCGCGGACGGGTCCTGCTGCTGGCCCCGGAGATCGAACCGGTCCTGATCAGCTCCGGCGCGGAATGGATGCCCAGCTTCATCGAACTGTTGCAGCGCAAGCTGACCCGGATCGGCGACCCCGTCCGCCAGAAGATGGTGGCCACCAGCCTCATCGGCGGACTGACCGCGCTGTTCAGCGCCTATCTGGAAGGGCGGCTGACCGCCACCCGCGAGCAGTTCATCGACTTCTGCGTCGACATGCTGCTTGTCCGGCCGCCACCCACTGACCCCTCGACACGGCCGGAATGCGGCGCGGCGCCCGCGCGCCAAACTTGATGCTACTGGCATACACAGATATATTGACTGACACCGACGGACACAGATAACTGGGAGGCGCTGTGCCGGATCCTGACGACTTGGGTTTGCTGCGTGAACTCGAGCCGGTTGTCGAGAAGTACCTCAACCGGCATCTCAGCGTGCACAAACCATGGAACCCGCACGACTACATCCCGTGGTCGGACGGCAAGAACTTCTACGCGCTCGGCGGCCAGGACTGGTCGCCGGAGCAGTCGACGCTATCCGAGGTCGCGCAGGTGGCGATGGTCCAAAATCTGATGACCGAGGACAACCTGCCGTCGTATCACCGTGAGATTGCGATGAGCTTCGGCATGGATGGTGCGTGGGGTCAGTGGGTGAACCGCTGGACCGCTGAGGAGAACCGGCATGGGATAGCGCTGCGCGACTATCTGGTGGTGACCCGCGCGATCGACCCGGTTGAGCTGGAGAAGTTGCGGATCGAGGTGGTCAACCGCGGTTTCAGCCCGGGCCAGAATCAGCAGGGCGACCTGCTTGCCGAGAACCTGTTCGACTCGGTGCTCTACGTGACCTTTCAAGAGCTCGCCACCCGCGTCTCGCACCGCAACACCGGCAAAGCGTGCAACGATCCAATTGCCGATCAACTGTTGGCCAAGGTCTCGCAGGACGAGAACCTGCACATGATCTTCTACCGTGACGTCAGCGAAGCCGGCTTGGAGATCGAGCCGAACCGGGCGATGAAGGCGTTGCACCGGGTGCTGCGTAATTTCAAAATGCCCGGTTTCACCGTGCCGGAGTTTCGCCGCAAAGCGGTGATGATCGCCGTCGGCGGCGTCTACGATCCGCGCATTCACCTCGACGAGGTCGTGATGCCGGTGCTGAAGAAGTGGCGGATTTTCGAGCGTGACGACTTCACCGGGAAGGCCGCCGAGCTGCGCGACGACCTTGCCGTGCTGGTGAAAGAGCTCGAGGTGGCCTGCGACAAGTTCGAGATATCCAAGCAGCGGCAGTTGGAGCGGGAAGCCCGCACCGGTCGGCGGATCACCGCAAAGGAGCTGCACGTCACCGAGGGCAAGCTGACGCTGAGCCGGCGGTAGCCGCCGTTGCGTATCGGGCCGATAACCCTCGCCAGCCCGGTGGTGCTGGCTCCCATGGCCGGTGTGACGAACGTCGCGTTCCGGACATTGTGTCGTGAACTCGAGCAGGAACGCGTCGGCACCGTCAGCGGCCTGTACGTCTGTGAGATGGTGACCGCACAGGCGCTGGTCCAACGCCACCCCGGCACGTTGCACATGATCACGTTCGCCGCCGGCGAGTCGCCCCGCTCCCTGCAGCTCTACACCGTCGATCCCGCGACCACCTATACGGCGGTCCGGATGATCGCCGACGGTGACCTGGCCGATCACGTCGACATGAACTTCGGCTGCCCGGTTCCCAAGGTCACGCGCCGCGGCGGCGGTGCGGCGCTGCCCTTCAAGCGCCGGCTGTTCGGCCAGATCGTCGCGGCAGCCGTCCGTGCCACCGACGGCACCGACATTCCGGTGACCGTCAAATTCCGGATCGGTATCGACGACGCCCATCACACGCACCTGGACGCGGGCCGCATCGCCGAGAGCGAGGGCGCCGCGGCGGTCGCCCTGCATGCGCGCACCGCGGCTCAGCGCTATTCCGGCACCGCGGACTGGGACCAGATCGCCCACCTCAAGCAGCAGGTCAAGACCGTCCCGGTGCTGGGCAACGGCGACATCTTCGACGCCAGCGACGCGCTGACCATGATGGCCGCCACCGGCTGTGACGGCGTTGTCATCGGCCGGGGTTGCCTGGGCCGGCCTTGGCTGTTCGCCGAGCTGTCGGCTGCGTTCACCGGCCGGCCCGCTCCGACGGCACCCACGCTCGGGCAGGTCGCCGACATCATCCGCCGGCATGCGGAGCTGCTCGCCGCGCATTTCGGCGAGGACAAGGGCCTGCGCGACCTGCGCAAGCACATTGGTTGGTACCTACACGGCTTCCCCGTCGGTTCCGAGCTGCGCCGGGCCCTGGCGATGGTCAAACAGCTCGACGAGTTGGACGCCCTGCTGGACCGGTTGGATGCCGACATCGCGTTTCCGGAGGCTGCGGCCGGCCCGCGCGGTCGGCAGGGGTCACCGGCCCGCGTAGCGCTGCCCGACGGGTGGCTGATCGACAGCGAGGACTGCACGGTGCCGGCGGGAGCCGACGTCATGCATTCCGGCGGCTGAAACGAGACGCCCTCGAAATCGCCTTTCGGCGCCGCGCTCAGTACGATGTGAATCTTGTTGCATCGCAAACCGGCGGCGACCGGGGGTCCCACAGTGCTGCCGCCGCCGGCACTGCGCTGATGTAGGTGCTTCACCACGGGCAATTTTCAACGCAGTTCGGAGGCCGGTAGGACATGAGTCACGGCGACCACGGCGCCGAGAACGCCACTGGCGCGCGCGCTGACGCCGCCGGCGGCCAGAAAGGTGACAGTCACCCGGCGCCGTCATCGCTTGGCGCCGCGCCGTGGGAAAGATTCACGCAGCCGATGGCCAGTGCCCCCGCGCCCGAGGACGCCGAAACCTCGGGATGTCACACCGCCGGGGAACTCACCGTCGCCGACCTCATCAAAAAGGTGGGCGCTGTCCCCACGGATCGGCCCCGACGTCGCCGGGCCGCCCCCGACCCCGACCCGCCCGACTTCCCCGCGCCCGACGTCGACCCCGACGACCCGCCCCGCGCCGCCGACACCGAATGGCCGGCACTGTTCGGCGTACCGTCCTCGGCGTACGCCGACGAGCTGCCCCTGCTGGAGCCGGTGCAGCCGATCACCGGCGACGAGCACGACGAAATCCCCGATGCCGAAACAGCCCCTTCGCCGCGACGCCGTCGCCCGCTGCTGCTGGCCGGCCGGTCGCTCGCGGCGGTGATCGCCCTGCTCAGCCTGGTGCTGACCGGAGCTGCGTGGCAGTGGAGCGCATCGAAAAACAACCGGTTGAACCACATCAGCGCCCTGGACCCACACTCGCGCGACGTGCTGGACCCTAACGCACAGTTCGGCGACGAGAACTTCCTGATCGTCGGAATGGACTCCCGTGCCGGGGCGAACAGCCAGATGGGCGCCGGCGACACCGAAGATGCCGGCGGCGCGCGATCGGACACCGTGATGCTGGTCAACATTCCGGCGAACCGTAAACGCGTGGTAGCGGTGTCCTTTCCGCGTGACCTGGCGATCACCCCGGTGAAGTGCGAAGCGTGGAACCCCGACACCGGCGCCTACGGCCCGCTCTACGACGACAAGACCGGGACCTGGGGTTCGGACATGGTCTACAGCGAGACCAAGTTGAACTCGGCGTTCGCCTTCGGCGGTCCGAAGTGTCTGGTGAAGGTGATACAGAAGCTGTCGGGGCTGAGCATCAACCGCTTCATGGCCATCGACTTCGCCGGTTTCGCGAAGATGGTCGACGCCCTCGGCGGCGTCGAGGTGTGCTCCAACTCGGCGCTGGAGGATGACGAGCTCGGCACGGTCCTCGAGCACTCCGGCCGCCAGGTCATCGACGGAACCACCGCGCTGAAGTACGTCCGGGCCCGCAATCTGACCACCGAGGACAACGGTGACTACGGGCGGATCAAACGCCAGCAGCTGTTCTTGTCGTCTCTGCTGCGGTCGTTGATCTCCCGCGACACGTTCTTCTCGCTCAGCAAGCTCAACAACGTCGTCAACTTGTTCATCAACGACAGCTACGTCGACAACGTCAAGACCAAGGACCTGGTGGACCTCGGCCAGTCGGTGCAGGGCCTCACCGCCGGACACATCACGTTCGTGACAATCCCCACCACCGGCTACACCGACGAGGACGGCAACGAGCCGCCCCGCACCACCGACGTGCGGGCGCTGTTCGACGCCGTCATCAACGACGACCCGCTGCCCGGTGAGAACGACCAGAACGCCCGGAATTTCGGCTTGCCCGCAACCAAAACCAAGCCGCCAACCACCAGAACGCCGACCGCCAGTCCCAGCAGCCCGGCGCGTGCCGAGCAGGTGCAGGCGGTGACGACGGCGCCGCAGGACGTCACCGTGCAGGTCTCCAACGCGACCGGCAGGTCGGGTCTGGCGACCACCGCCACCACCCAGCTGGAAAAGCGTGGCTTCGTGGTGATGGCGCCCGACGACTACCACAGCTCACTGAAGACCACCACGGTGTTCTTTTCGCCGGGTAACGAGCAAGCCGCCGCGACGGTAGCCGCAACCTTGGCCAACTCCAAAGTCGAGCGGGTGACCGGGATCGGGCAGGTGGTGCAGGTGGTCCTCGGCCCCGATTTCCGAACCGTTTCGGCGCCTCCGCCCACCGGCTCGCCGGTTCGTGTGCAGATCGACCACAGCGCCGGCAACGCCCAAGCCAAGCTGCCCGAAGACCTCTCGGTGACCAACGCTGCCGACACCACGTGCGAGTGACGGCGCTGGTGGCCGGTGCGGGGGAACGAGGTGTTCACCGCTGCGCTATCGGCGCCTCACGGCTTTTCTGCTGGGTAACACGTAGTCTTTATCCATGCGGACCGCTTACCATGAGCAACTCGCGGAGCTGACCGACCAGCTCGGCGAGATGTGCCGGTTGGCCGGGGTCGCCATGGAGCACGCGACACAGGCCCTGCTGCAGGCGGACCTGGTGCAAGCCGAGCAGGTGTTCTCCGACCACGAACAGATCGCCTCGTTGAGCGCCCGGGCTGAGGAGAACGCCTTCGTCTTACTGGCCTTGCAGGCGCCGGTCGCCGGCGACTTACGAGCGATCGTCAGCGCCATCCAGATGGTCGCCGACATCGATCGGATGGGAGCGCTGGCCCTGCACGTCGCCAAGATCGCCCGTCGCCGTCACCCTCAACACGCGATTCCCGAAGAGGTCAACGGGTACTTCGCCGAAATGGGCCGGGTGGCGGTCGAGCTGGGCAACAGCGCGCAGGAGGTGCTGTTGTCCCGGGATCCGGAGAAGGCAGCGCGAATCCGCGAAGAAGACGACGCGATGGACGACTTGCACCGGCACCTGTTCAGCGTGCTGATGAACAAGGAATGGAAACACGGCACAGCGTGCGCGGTCGATGTGACCTTGCTGGGGCGGTTCTACGAGCGCTTCGCCGACCACGCCGTGCAAGTGGCCCGACGCGTCATCTTCCAGGCCACCGGGCGACTGCCCGACGGTGACGCGGTACCCACCACCATCTAGCCGGCTCGTTCAGCCGAAGCGGCCGGAGATGTAGTCCTCGGTCGCCTTCTGCGTCGGGTTGGAGAAAATCTTCTCGGTGTCGTCGATCTCCACCAGCCGCCCTGGTTTCCCGACGGCTTCGAGGTTGAAGAACGCGGTGTGATCGCTGACCCGGGCTGCCTGTTGCATGTTGTGGGTGACGATGACGATTGTGTACTCCTGTTTGAGTTCCGCGATCAGGTCCTCGATGGCCATCGTCGAGATGGGGTCCAGCGCCGAGCACGGCTCGTCCATCAGCAGCACATCGGGTTGCACAGCGATGGCTCGTGCGATGCACAGGCGCTGCTGCTGACCTCCGGACAGCCCGCCGCCGGGCTTGTCCAGCCGATCCTTGACCTCGTCCCACAGGTTGGCACCCCGCAAGGAGTACTCGGCGGTGTCGTCGAGCACTCTTCGATTGCGCATCCCCTGCAGCTTCAGGCCGGCAACGACGTTGTCACGAATTGACATGGTGGGGAAAGGGTTCGGCCGCTGGAAGACCATGCCGATGGCGCGGCGCACGCCCACTGGATCGGTACCCGAAGAGTAGATGTCGTCGTCGTCGAGCAGTACCTTGCCCTCGACCCGGGCGCCGGGAATGACTTCGTGCATGCGGTTGAGCGTGCGCAGCACCGTGGTCTTGCCGCAGCCGGAGGGACCGATGAACGCGGTGACGCTGCGCGGCAGCACCGACAAGGTCACGCCGGCCACCGCCTGAAAAGATCCGTAATAGATGTTGACGTCCTTGAGATCCAACCGCTTGGCCACTCGACTCTCCTAGTTGAATGCTTTGGGTGCGAACACTTTGGCCACCAGCCGGGCCAAAATATTGGTGACGGCGATCAACAGAATCAGGGTCAGGGCCGCACCCCAGAGACGGTCGGTGGGGAAGGCGTAAGCACCCGCGCCGGCCGACGTCTGGTCGTAGATCATGCTCGGCAGCGAGCCCATGAATCCCCTGAACATGTCGAAGTTGATCACCTGCGAGTAACCCACCAGGATCAGTAATGGCGCCGTCTCCCCCATCACTCTGGCCAAGGCCAGCATGATCCCGGTGATGATGCCCGACAACCCGGCCGGAAGCACAATCCGCACAATAGTTTTCCATTTCGGGATACCTAATGCGTAGCTGGCCTCGCGTAAGTCCATCGGGACGATTCGCAGCATCTCTTCGGTGGCCCGCACGATGACCGGGATCATCAACAGCACCAAGGCCAATGACACAGCGAACCCGGAGCGGGAAAAGCCCAGCGTGGCAACCCAAACCGCGTAGATGAACAGTGCCACGATGATCGACGGCACCCCGGCGAGGATGTCCACCATGAACGAAGCCCGCTTGCCCAGCCACGTGTCGGCTCCGTACTCCACCAGGTAGATGGCGAGGAAGACGCTGACCGGAATCGCGATCACCGCACTCGTCAACCCCTGCAGCAAGGTCCCGACGATCGCGTGGTATGCACCTCCGCCGGACACGAACGCAGTCAGGCCGGCCTGCGAATGCGTCCACCACGAGCTGCCGAAGATCACGCGAAAGCCTTGACTGACAACCGAGTACAGCATCCAGAAAAGGGGCACCAGGATGATCACGATGGACAGGGTCACCAGTAGGGTGGCGATTTTGTCTGCCAACCGGCGACGCAAGCTGGTGCCCCCGATCCTGCGCGTCTTGACAGGACGTTCCAGGATCGACGTCATTGTCTTCTCCTCCCCGCGACCGCTGCCCGCGCCAGAGCGTTGACGACGAAGGTGAGCACGAACAGCACCAATCCGGCCGCGATGTAGGCACCTGCCTTGTACTGGTCGTTGAATTCCAAAGCGGTGGCCGCGATCTTGGTGGCGAAGGTTTGACCGCCGTCGAAAAGCGACCATCCGAACGCCTGCTGGGTGCCGCGCAAGATGATGAGCAGCGCCATCGTTTCCCCCAAGGCGCGGCCCAGACCCAGCATCGAGCCGCTGATGTATCCCGACCGGCCGAAGGGCAGCACCGTGGTCTTCACGACTTCCCAGCGGGTGGCGCCGAGAGCGAGCGCAGCCTCGATTTCGGCGTGGGGCGTCTGGATGAACACTTCCCGGGTGACCGCGGTGATGATCGGCACGATCATCACTGCCAGCACGATGCCGCCGGTGAAGACGGTGCCGCCCCCGGCCACCGACGCGTTACCGGTCGCGAACAGCGCGAACGAGCTCAGGTGGTCGTTGAGCCAGGTCGCCGTCCCTCGCAGCCGCGGCGCCAAGACGTAAAGGCCCCACACTCCGTAGATGACCGACGGCACCGCCGCGAGCAGGTCGACCAGATAGGCCAACAGCCCGGCGACGCGCCGGGGCGCGTACTGGATGAGGTAGATGGCGATACCGAGCGATATCGGCATCGCCAGAAGCAGGGCGAACAGCGAGACACAGGTCGTGACCTGGATCATGTTGAAGATCCCGAAATGCATGGCCGACGTGTCGGTGGTGACCCAGTTGCCGCCGTAACTGAAGAAGTTCTCCTTATCACGCTGCAGCGCGGGTATGCCGCGCAGAAGCAGAAATGCGCCGATGGCGCCGATCAACGCCACCACCAGCACGCCCGACCCGACGGACAATGCGCGGAAAACCCGGTCCATCAGGTGTGGCCGGCTGTTGCCCCAGGGGCGGGTCGGCGTCAACCGGGGTTCGGGAAAAGGCGCAGCGATGACTTGGCCCGAGCCTGCATCGGCCGGATGTGGCGTTGTCACAGTGCTCCGATCGGGTTCATCCCTGGTGGCGAATGAAGTAGTCGGTTATTGAATAGCATTGACCGCGGTGATCAGGCGCTGCTTGAACTCATCTGGCAGCGAGATGTAACCGGCCGGCGAGAGGCCGGTCTGGGCGTGGGTGGCCGCCACGGTCAGAAACGATGTAATGGCGGCGGACGTGTCCCGGTCGTAGCCCTTGGAGCAGACGATCTCGTACGTCGCCAGCACCAGCGGGTACACACCAGGATCGGTGGCCCCGTACATCGAGTGCAGGTCAAGGACCAGGTCGTTGCCGGCGCCGGCGAACATCGCGTCGTTGACCGCTTTGCGGGCGGTGTCTTCAGTGAGCGCAACCGCCCCCGCTCCCGAGTTGATCTGCGCGTACGGCACGCTTGCTTGGTCCGCGAAGCCTTTCTGCACGTAGCCGATGGCGCCGGGCGTTGCCTCCACGGCCTGCACCACACCGGCCGACTTCTGCGCTCCCTCACCGACGCGGCCTTGAAACTCGGTGCCGACGCCCTTGCTCCAGCTTTGTGGTGCGGCCGCGGTCAGGTACTGCTGAAAGTTGTCGGTGGTGCCAGAGGAGTCGGACCGGTAGATCGGAGTGATTTTGAGGTCGGGTAGTGCCACGCCCCGGTTGAGTGCCGCGATATTCGGGTCGTTCCATTTCGTGATGGCCCCGCTGAATATTTTGGCCAGCAAGTCGCCGCTGACGATCAGCGGCCGCACGCCGTCCAAGTGGTAAGCCAAGGCGATCGGCCCGAACACCAGCGGTAGATGCCAGGCAGGATTTCCCCGGCAGCGCTTCAGCGCAGGGTCGATCTGCAGGGTTGTCAGCGGCGAGTCGGAGCCCGCGAAATCGACATGGCCGGCCACGAACTGTTCGCGGCCGGCACCCGAGCCGGTCGGGTCGTACAAGAGGTTTTTACCCGGGCACAACTGGGCCCAGGTTCGGTTGAACAACGCGATCGCGTTCTCCTGCGCGGTCGAGCCCTCCGCCGTCAACGCGCTTTTCCCGCCGCAGTCCACCGGTGCGCCCGAGCGGCCGGAGGTAGACGTTCCGCCGCTGACATTGTCGTCGCTGCCGCAGCCGGTCATCAGCACGCCGGCAAGCAGTGCGGCCAAAGCCTTTCCGGCGCCGCCGATCACCGATCGCGCTGTCGCCGTGTACCGAAGCGCTGCCGCGTCACTCGGCCAGTATGCCCTTGTCCGCCGCGTAGGCGGTGTCCACGCTGTCCACCGCGAAGCCGAGGCCCTGGTAGGTGTGCACGGCGGCCGCGTTGTCCGCCTCGACGTAAAGCATCACCGTCGGATCGGCCGCATCGGCCAGTCGCCGCGCCAGCCACGACACGCCCACTGACGTCAGCGCCTGACCGAGTCCGCGGCCCTGCGCCGACGGGTCGACGCCGACGACATAGACCTCGCCCAGACCAGGCCGGTCGAGATGCACCTTGGTCCAGTGAAAACCCAGCAGCCTGTCGGTTCTGTCGTCGAAGGCGAGAAACAGTCCTGCCGGCTCGAACCATGGCTCCGCGCGGCGCTCGGCGAGGTGGGCTGGTGTCCAATGGCCTTGTTCGGGGTGGTTGACGAACGCCGCGTTGTTCACCCGCAGCAGTTCGGTGTCATCAGCCGTCCCCGCATAGGTCCGAAAACGCACCCCGTCGGGAACCACCGGGTGCGGCGCCCCGCGCAGCGAGCGTCGCATCTGCATCAGTTGCCGCACCGCCACCAGACCGAGCGCGGCAGCGGTCGCCCGAGCCGGCTGAAGCGTGCCGTGCGCCCAGAACCGGTTCTGACCGGCCGACCTGGCCAGCGCGGCACGCACCATCGTCGCCCCGATGCCGCGCCGGCGGGCGTCCGGATGAACCACCAGCTCGGCCATCGCGGCATTCCCGTCGCGGGCCGGCGCCAGATTGAGGTAGCCGACGACGGTGTCGCCCCTGACGACCAACAGGTGCTCGGTCTGTTGTGCGGCAAGTTCTCGCAGCACCTGTTCACCCACCGGTGCCACGTCGTCGACGGCCGTTGCGGCGTCGATCAGGCCGCGCACCTGCTGTTGTTCCTCGACTGCCAGCGCTGAACGCCAGTCGACCTGTGTCACTGGCTGCGCGACGGGTCGAACAGTGGATCTTGCAACGCATCGGCAGAGGCTTCGATTTCGCCGACAGTTTCCGGCGGCGGGCTCACTCCGCGGCCGCGGGCCGGCCGGACGGCCTTATAACCCACGTTTCGCACGGTGCCGATCAGCGCCTCATGTTCCGGGCCGAGTTTGGCTCGCAGTCGCCGGACGTGCACGTCGACGGTGCGGGTGCCGCCGAAGAAGTCATATCCCCAGACCTCGTGCAGCAACTGCGCCCGGGTGAACACCCGGCCCGCGTGCTGGGCGAGGTACTTCAACAGCTCGAATTCCTTATAGGTCAGGTCGAGAGGGCGGCCGCGTAGTCGCGCGGTGTAGGTGCCCTCGTCGATTACCAATTCGCCAAGGCTGACTTTGTCCAGGTTGTCCTGGTCACCCTGGCCGCCGCGCCGACCGACTATCAACCGTATCCGGGCGTCGATCTCCGCGGGTCCCGTACTCGGCAGCAAGATCTCGTCGAGACCCCATTCACTGTTGACGGCGACCAGGCCGCCTTCGGTCACCACGGCTACCACAGGAATGGGCCGACCCGTAGCCGACAGCAGCCGGCACAGACTGCGCGCGGCCGGCAGGTCGTGGCGAGCGTCGACGATGACCGCGTCCGCCGAGCCCGCCTCCAACAGCGAGGAGACGTCTGCCGGTGCGGTCCGCACGGAGTGCGACAGCAACGATAACGACGGCAAAACGGAGTCGCTGTGCGGTTCTGCGCTCAGCAGCAGTAGGTCCAACAAGCGCCTCCAGCGTCGCAGGAAGGCCTTTCGCAGGACTCACGGCGACATGTCCATTTAGCGGCCAGGTCATCTAACGATAACGTGCTACCTGCTGTTTAGCCTGCGGAGAGACACAGCGCACAGCGCTTCGCCCGCAGAGCCGGCGGCCCGGCGACGACGCCGACCCCGGTGCGCGGAGAATATCCGAATGCGCAAGGTGCTCATCGGCGCGGCCGCGACAGCAACGGCTTTGGGCGTTGTCGCCGTCGCTGCTGTGGGCGTCGACTTCGGCAGCAGTATCTATGCCGAATACCGGTTGTCGTCGACGCTGCGGCACGCCGCTGACTTAGGCTCCGATCCGTTCGTGGCCATCCTGGGCTTCCCGTTCATTCCGCAAGCGATGAATCACCGCTACGACGAACTGGAGATCAAAGCCAGCGCCGTCGACCATGCGGCGGTGGGCAAGGCGACGCTGGAAGCCACCATGCACTCGGTCGGATTGATCGACGGGTCGTGGCTGATGCGACCCGCAGCGGCACTGCCGGTAAGCAAACTGGAAAGCCGGATCATCATCGACTCGGTACATCTCGGCCGCTATGTGGGCATCAACGACCTCATGGTCGAGGCGCCGCCGCAGGAAACCAATGACGCAACCGGCGGTACCACCGAATCCGGAATCTCCGGGAGCCGCGGCCTGGTGTTCACCGGCACACCGAAATCGGCACACTTCGACAGACGAGTCAGCGTCTCGGTCGACCTGTCCATCGAAGGCCCTGACCGCAGCACGTTGGTGCTGACGCCCACAGGCGTCCTGACGGGGCCGAACACCGCCGACCAGAAGGTCCCTGACGACAAACGCGACGCGGTGCTGGCGGCGTTCAGCCACCGGATCCCTGACCAGAAGCTGCCGTTCGCGGTGGCGCCGACCAGTCAGGGAGCCCGCGGCTCGGACGTCATCATCGAAGGCATCACCACGGCAATAACAATCACCCTCGACGAGTTCAAACAGTCATGATCACCGCGATCGTGGCAATCGTGGCCGCCGGCGCGCTGGCGGCTGTCGCCGGCTGGCTTATGACCCGGCGGGCGGGACAGGTGAGGGAAATCAAGCCTGGATCGGCGTCGGAGGCCAGCCTGGACGGTGCACAGTTCGGCCTGTCCCACGCCGGGCCGACGATCGTGCACTTCAGCGCCGCCTGGTGTGGCCAGTGCACCCAGGTGCGCCGAGTGGTCGAGCAGCTGTGCCAGCAGCTAGCTGATGTGGCCCACGTCGAGATCGATCTGGACTCCAATCCACAAGCAGCGCAACGGTTTTCCGTGCTGTCGCTGCCAACCACCTTGATCTTCGACACCGAAGGGCGGCAGCGCTACCGTGCCGCCGGTGTTCCCAAGGCCGCTGACCTGCGGTCGGCCCTGACGCCGCTGTTGGCTTGACCACCCTCCGATTAGGTAAGCTCTCCGACGTGCCTGCCCGCTCTGAGCTCTTGCTCACCAAACGCCGCGCAGTAGATCTGTGCCGGACCGCGGGCTGTTGCTGTTGTTGCAGCTGCTGAGTAGCCGCGATTTCCGCGCGCCAACTCGGAGCAGCCAGGGATCCACACCGTGGCGTGTCTCGACCGAATCCCGTGCAGTGAGCAGGAGTAATCCCATGACAACCAGCACCACCCAGGTAGACGTTCGTGGTCCCCGATTCGTCGCCTGGATCACCACCGGGGTGCTGGTCATCGTCCTGCTCGCTTCGCCAATCAGCAGGGCAGCGGCCACCGCCATCTTGGCCGTGCAGGCCGTGGTGTTCGCGATCGGTGCAACTGCCGGGCCCAAGCGGCATCCTTACGGCTTGGTTTTCGCCCGGCTGGTAGCGCCCCGGCTCGGGCCAGTCCGCGACCGCGAGCCGACGGCACCTCTGAGATTCGCGCAGGTGGTGGGGCTAGTGTTCGCCGTCGCGGGCGTTGGTGGTTTCGCGTCGGGGGCGGTGACGGTCGGCATCATCGCCACTGCCGCCGCATTGGCCGCCGCCTTCCTCAACGCCGCGTTTGGGATCTGCCTGGGCTGCCGGATCTACCCGCTTGCCGCGCGTCTGCGACCCGCCTCGAGAGTTTCCGAAACCGTATAGCCCCCGTCTTCTTTCCTAGCAACCGAAAGGACCCCACATGGCACGCTCGGACGTCCTGGTCTCTGCTGACTGGGCCGAGAGCAATCTCGAGGCCACCCACGTCGTCTTCGTCGAAGTGGACGAGGACACCAGTGCCTACGACGACGGCCACCTGCCCGGAGCGGTGAAGCTGGACTGGCGTACCGACCTGCAAGATCCGGTCCGGCGCGACTTCGTCGATGCCCAGCAATTCTCCAAGCTGCTGAGCGAACGTGGCATCGCCAACGACGACACCGTGGTCCTGTACGGCGGCAACAACAACTGGTTCGCCGCGTACGCGTATTGGTACTTCAAGCTGTACGGCCACGCCCAAGTCAAGCTGCTCGACGGCGGACGTAAGAAGTGGGTGCTGGACGGTCGGCCGCTGTCGACCGAGACGGTCAGCCGGCCGTCGACCTCCTACACCGCGACGCCGCCCGACACCAGCATCCGGGCGTTCCGCGACGAGGTTCTGGACGCCATCAACGTCAAGAACCTGGTCGACGTCCGCTCTCCTGACGAGTTCTCCGGCAAAATCCTGGCGCCCGCGCATTTGCCGCAGGAGCAGAGCCAGCGCCCGGGCCACATCCCGGGCGCTATCAACGTGCCGTGGAGCAAAGCCGCCAACGAGGACGGCACCTTCAGATCCGACGAGGAGCTGACCACGTTGTATGCCGACGCCGGTCTCGACGGGTCGAAGGAAACGATTGCCTACTGCCGGATCGGGGAACGTTCCTCCCACACCTGGTTCGTGCTGCGGGAGCTGCTCGGACACCAGAATGTCAAGAACTACGACGGCAGTTGGACGGAATACGGCTCCCTGGTGGGCGCCCCGATCGAGTTGGGAAGCTGATATGTGCTCTGCACCGAAGCAAGGACAGACGTTGTCGGCCAGCGTCGACCTGGAGAAGGAGACGGTGATCACCGGCCGCGTCGTGGACGGCTCCGGCCAGGCCGTAGGCGGCGCGTTCGTGCGGCTGCTGGACGCGTCGAACGAGTTCACTGCCGAGGTGGTCGCCTCGGCCACCGGTGACTTCCGCTTCTTCGCCGCACCCGGGTCGTGGACACTGCGCGCCCTCTCCGCGGCCGGCAACGGTGACGCGGTGGTGTCGCCGTCGGGAGCCGGTGTGCACGAGGTGGACATCAAGATCGCCTGACCGGGCTCGATCGTCCCGCTCCTCCTCACAGCGTCCCCTCGCAGGCTGGGGACCCCGACGCGCTCCGCATCGTCGCGCGACTGGGCGACTAAACTCGGCGGCGTGGTGCTGTTGTTCGAAATCATGCTGGTGGTGGCGGTCCTGCTCATCGCGTGGTTTGCCTTGTACGCGCTGTACCGGCTTGTCACCGACGAGTCGTGACCTCCAGTGAAAACGCCGCCGGGCCGGTTCGATCCACGGGGTCTGCCGACCGTGCCGTCGCCGCGGCAGCAGAACGGGCGAAGGTGACCGCGGGCCGCAATATTCCTGTCTTCGAGGATCTGCCCATCCCGGCTGACACCGCGAATCTGCGCGAAGGCGCCGATCTCGACAATGCGCTGCTGGCGTTGCTGCCCCTGGTCGGAGTGTGGCGCGGCGAGGGCGAGGGCCGCGGAGCGCACGGCGATTACCGGTTCGGCCAGCAGATCGTCGTCTCGCACGACGGCGGCGCTTATCTGAACTGGGAGGCGCGGTCTTGGCGGTTGACGGAGACCGGCGAGTACGACGGGCACGACCTGCGCGAGACCGGCTTTTGGCGTTTCGTTCACGATCCGCTCGACCCGACAGAATCCCAGGCCATCGAGTTGATGCTGGCTCACTCCGCCGGTTACGTCGAGTTGTTCTACGGCCGACCGCGCAACCAGTCGTCGTGGGAGCTGGTGACCGACGCCTTGGCCTGCAGCAAGACCGGTGTCCTGGTCGGCGGCGCCAAACGGCTGTACGGCATCGTCGAAGGCGGCGACTTGGCCTACGTCGAGGAACGCGTCGACCCCGACGGCGGACTGGTACCGCATTTGTCGGCGCGGTTATCGCGGTTCGTCGGGTAAGACCCGCAGAGCGCACCACCCACGGCTGGCATCGGCTCGGATCACCAAGCCGCAGCAGCACCCTCGTGACATGAGACGGCCCCCGAGCCGTAGTTCCTGGTTGGACGGACCGGAGGCTCGGGGGCCGGGTGACTGCGGGGAATTCGCCAGCGCTCGCAGCAGATTCCTCGCCGGGCGCTTAGCGCGCAGCCACCTCACATGTCCATGAAGCTAACAATGTTCTGGACCACCTCCTTCCTGTGTACGGCCGACCGTACCCGTTCGGCCGCACGGCGACAACCGATTTCACCGATCGCTGATTATGGCTGCGTCGACGAGCTCGGTGAGTTCGCCCGCCACTGCACAGCGCGGCAAAGGCCGGCCGTCGAGGGTGTGCACCCGAGCGGCCAGCGTGATGCTCGACACCAGCCAGATCCCCGCCGCCGCCGAGAGGTCGGCTGGTCGCAACGCGCGGTAGTCGCAGTCGTAGCCCTTGGCCCTCGCCACCTGGAAAAGCGCCTGCTGGGTGGTCCCGCGCAGAATCGGATACCACGGCGGCGGGGTCAGCAGACAGGGGTTGCCGCTCCCTTCTTCACCTTCGACCGCGATGACCACCGTCGACCGTGGGCCTTCCAGGACGTAGCCGTCCGAACTGATGAAGATGACGTCTCCGGCGCCGTGGCGGGCAGCATGTCGCAGCGCGGCCATGTTGACCGCATAGGACAGAGTCTTGGCGCCCGCCAACAGCCACGGCATCGCGTCGACCCCGGCGGCAGGCAAGCCGCGCGGTAGCGTCATCGCCGCGATCCCGTCACGGCGTGCTCCGGCGACCCGCTCGGCCAGCGGGTTGACCGTGAGGTACGCGGTTGGGGCAGAACGACTTTCCCGTCCGCGGCTGTAAACGAGCCGCATCACTCCTTCCTCCGGCGTACTCGCCGCCCACCGCTGCGCCGCGTCGGCGATCGCCCGACGCCAGCGCGCCAGGTCCGGCGGCGCCAGATCGGTCAGCCTCGCCGAGTGGGTCAACCGATTCAGATGCGCCTCGACCAGACAAGCCCGACCGTCGCGGACCAGCAGCGTCTCGAAGACACCGTCGCCGCGGACGGCGGCCAAATCGTCGGCGTATAGCAACGGTGTGTCCGGCGTGATCACCTGTCCGTCGAGGGTGAGGACCACACCGTTCGCGCTCGCCATGGACGAAAAGCCTAGTGGGCCGGGGGGTCCGTAGAATTGAGAGGTGCCCGCCGTTCTCGCGCCCGACTCCGGACCAGATGCCGGCGCGGTCTGGCATCACGGTGATCCGCTCGGTGAACAGCGGGCGGCCGAAACGGCCGCGGTACTGGTGGACCGCTCGCATCGGGCGGTTCTCACGCTGACCGGAAGTGACCGGCAGACGTGGTTGCACAGTTTGTCGACCCAACACGTCAGCGCACTGCCCGACGGCGCCAGCACCCAGAACCTGAGCCTGGACGGGCAGGGCCGGGTCGAAGACCACTGGATCCAGACCGAGCTGGGCGGCGTCACCTACCTCGACACCGAACCCTGGCGGGGCGAGCCGCTGTTGGCGTACCTGCGCAAGATGGTGTTCTGGTCCGACGTCAGCCCCGCCGTCGCCGACATGGCGGTGCTGTCGCTGCTGGGCCCCGGCGCGGCTGACCGACAAGTGCTCGATGTGCTCGGCGTCGACGAGCCGCCGGCTGACATGGCGGCGGTGCCGTTGGTTGCCGGCGGATTTCTGCGGCGGATGCCGGCGTCGCCGGCCACCCGAATCGAGCTGGACCTGGTGGTGCCACGACCGGAATCGGCCGAGTGGCAGCGCCGCCTGTCGCGGGCTGCGGTTCGTCCGGCAGGAGTGTGGGCTTACGAAGCGCAGCGAGTGGCGGCCGTCCGAGCCAGGCTCGGCGTGGACACCGATGAGCGCACCATCCCGCAGGAGGTGCGGTGGATCGGCGGACCGGGCGTGGGCGCTGTGCACCTCGACAAAGGCTGCTACCGCGGGCAGGAAACCGTGGCGCGGGTGCACAACCTCGGCAAACCGCCGCGCATGCTGGTGCTGCTGCACCTCGACGGCTCGGTCGACCGGCCGGCCACCGGTGATCCGGTGCTGGCCCAGGGTCGTGCGGTGGGACGACTGGGCACCGTGGTCGAGCACGTCGACTGGGGGCCCGTCGCACTGGCGCTGCTCAAGCGCGGACTGCCGGAAAACACCCCTCTGGTCACGGGCGGGTCCGCCGAGGTGGCCGCGCTGATCGAGGCAGGTTCGGTGCCGCCTGCCGATGTGACGGGCGCGGGCCGGATAGCCGTCGAGCGGTTGCGTGGCAGCACCCGTTGAGCGTTGGGACCTGGCAGGGCGTCCCACGTAGCGCCGCCCGGCACGGTAAACTACCCGGCAGGACACAAGACACACACAGATCGGAGCCGCCTACTTGTTGGGCCGCTCCGTTATTGCGCGAGGGGGTTCCCCCATGGGCCGCGGCCGGGCTAAGGCGAAGCAGACCAAGGTTGCTCGAGAACTCAAATACAGCTCACCGCAGACCGATTTCGAGCGGCTTCAGCGCGAGTTGTCGGGGTCAGGTGCAGACCAACCGGGACGGCTCGACGGTGACAACGGGTTCTCCGACGACCCTTGGGATAGCGACGACGAGTAACCGGTCCGTAGCGGCCTCACCTACTACCCGATTCAGAATCTCGGGTGTTCTCCCACCAGCTTGGCGCGTGGGCTTCCCTTCCCGCCCTTACTGACGGTTCCCAGCACCCAGCAGTCCAGATGGCGGGCGGTCAGGATCGCCAAAGCACGGTCAGTGTCTTCCGGTCCGACGACGGCGACCATGCCTACGCCCATGTTGAACGTTTTTTCCATCTCGGCGCGCATCACCCGGCCGCGCTGGGCGATCATCGCGAAGACCGGGGCCGGTGTCCAGGTACCGCGATCGATCTCGGCGACCAGTCCCTGCGGGATGACCCGTTCTAAGTTGCCGACCAACCCACCGCCAGTCACGTGGCAGAAGGTGCGAACCTGGGTCTCGGCGGCCAGGGCCAGACAGTCTTTGGCGTAGATGAGGGTCGGCTCCAGCAGCTCTTCACCCAGTGTGCGACCGAATTCCTCGACATACCCGGCCAGATTCATTCGATCGATCTCCAGAAGGACCGAGCGGGCCAGCGAGTACCCATTGGAGTGCAGACCTGAGGAGCCCATCGCGATGATGACGTCACCAGGCTTGACACGGTCGGGCCCCAGCACGTCGTCTGCCTCGACCACACCCACACCGGTGGCCGAGATGTCGTAGTGGTCCGGCTCGATCAGCCCGGGATGCTCGGCCGTCTCACCCCCGAGCAGCGCACACCCGGCGCGGATGCAGCCCTCGGCGATTCCGCCGACAATGGCGTTCAGCCGCTCCGGCACGATCCGGCCCAAGGCGATGTAGTCGAGCAGGAATAGCGGCTCCGCGCCACAGACCACGAGGTCGTCGACCACCATGGCGACCAGGTCCAGGCCGACGGTGTCGTGCTTGTCCATCGCCTGCGCGACGGCCAGTTTGGTGCCGACACCGTCACTGGAGGCGGCTATCAACGGCTCCCGGTAGTCGCTGCGCAGTGCGAACAGGCCCGCGAATCCGCCCAACTTACTGCGAACTTCGGGTCTGGTGGCTTTCGACGCGAGTGGCTTGAACAGCTCGACGGCCCGGTCACCGGCTTCGATATCCACCCCGGCTGATGCGTAGGTGACGCCGTGACTGCCGAAGTCGTGTCCGGGGCCTTTTCCGGTGTCCGTCATCGCAGTAAAGGCTACCGGTCGGCGACGATCGGTAATGCCGACTCGATGAGGCAATCTGCGTCGGCCGCGCTAGGCCGGATTGCCCGACTCGCCCCTCGCCGCTGCGCGGCTGGGGGACCCCGCCCGCTGCCCGCATCGTCGTCGGGCTAGGGACGCTGTAGCGCTTCGTCAGCGGCGGTCGTGACGTCTCCCGTCGACAGGTGCGTGCCTTGGGCTTCCCGTGCGGCATTGGCGAGCATGTGCTCGATGACGTTTTTACCCAATGCCGACTCGCTGGGCAGCTCGATTGGATACCTGCCGTCATAACAGGCGGTGCACAGTCGGGAGGACGGCTGTTCGGTGGCGGCGACCAGGCCTCGCAGCGAAATGTAGCCGAGGGTGTCGGCATTGATGGCATGCCGAACCGCCTCGAGCATCTCGTCCTCGTCTTCGACGGCGTTGGCGATCAGCTCCGCCGGTGAGGGGAAGTCGATGCCATAGAAACAGGGCCACTTGACCGGCGGCGAGGCGATCCGGACGTGCACCTCGATAGCGCCGGCCTCGCGCAGCATCCGGACCAGCGCGCGTTGAGTGTTGCCCCGCACGATCGAGTCGTCGACGACGACGAGCCGCTTGCCCCGGATGACCTCTTTGAGGGGGTTCAGTTTCAGCCTGATCCCCAGTTGACGGATGGTCTGCGACGGCTGGATGAAAGTACGCCCGACGTAAGCGTTTTTCATCAGGCCTTGCCCGTAGGGGATGTTGGAGCCCTGGGCGTAGCCCACGGCGGCCGGCGTGCCGGATTCGGGCACTCCGATCACCAGGTCGGCCTCGACCGGGCATTCGCGGGCCAGCCGGCGGCCGATTTCGAGGCGGGTGGCGTGCACTGACCGGCCGGCGATGGTGCTGTCCGGCCGGGCGAGGTACACGTATTCGAAGACGCAGCCTTTGGGGGTCGGGTTGGCGAAGCGGGTAGATCGCACCCCGTCGGCGTCGATCGCGAGGAGTTCACCGGGCTCGATGTCGCGGACGAACGAGGCGCCGACGATGTCGAGAGCGGCGGTTTCCGAGGCCACCACCCACCCGCGGTCCAGGCGTCCCAGCGACAGCGGCCGCACACCGTGCGGATCGCGGCAGGCATACAACGTGTTTTCGTCCATAAAGGTCAGGCAGAACGCACCACGCACGGTGGGCAACAGCTGCAACGCCGCCTGTTCCAGGCTGGAGTCAGCCGCTCCGTGCGCCAGCAGCGCGCCCAGGATGTCGGAATCGGTAGTCGCCGCACCGGGAGCCCTGGTGTTGATCAGGCCCGCCTCGCGGGCCCGGGCGACGAGGTCGGTGCTGTTCACCAGATTGCCGTTGTGCCCCAACGCGACACCCGTTCCGGCGGCGGTGTTCCGGAATACCGGCTGCGCGTTCTCCCAGGTGGTATGACCGCTGGTGGAGTAACGGGTGTGCCCGATGGCGACGTGGCCCTCCATGGCCGCCAGGGTCTGTTCCTCGAAGACTTGGCTGACCAATCCCAGATCCTTGAACACCAGCACCTGTGATCCGTCGGCGACGGCGATGCCAGCGGCCTCTTGCCCCCGGTGCTGCAGTGCGTAGAGGCCGTAGTAGGTGAGCTTGGCGACTTCCTCGCCGGGCGCCCACACCCCGAACACACCGCACTCTTCGCCGGGCGGATTCTCGTCGATCAAAGGCTCTTGGGCGGTCACGGTCGGGCGGCTCCCTAGGCGCGGTTGGTGACGGGGCCGAGTCTACGGGGGTACTCGCCGGGTCGGCGAACCAGCGCGGGCGTGTTGCGGATGCTGATGGCCGAATTATGCGGCCCGCCAACCACAAAGCGCTTCAGCAGTAACCCATGTCACATCGGTCACACTGCTACGGACGAGCACCGCCGACATCGTCGAGGACCTGATAGCCAGCGTTGTAGCCGGCCGTGAAGGTGATGCCCGGGCCGCCATGGCATCCGGCACCGGCGAGGTAGAGCCCGTCGATGGCAATCGGAAGATCGAGAAATCCCCGGGGTCCTGGCCGGTTGGGCCCCATCAGGTCGGGGTGCAGCAACCCGTGGCAGTAGTCGCCGGCAGGCGCGCCGAACATGCTCTGCATGTGATAGGGCGCGAACGTGATGTGCCGGATCACGACGTCTTTGAAATTCGGCGCAGCGCCCGAGCCACGAGTCGCTGTTCGACGCGGTGCTGGCCAGCGTCGAAACCTTTCCGCACGAGTTCGAAGTGGTTCGCCAGGCCGCGATGGCGCGGGTGGAGCTGATCAGCGCCGAGCGGATTGCGGCTCATCTGCGAGTGGTGCAGGCCTCCTTCGCCGCGGTGCTCACCGACTTCGTCAAGACGCGATACCCCGACGTGGCCGAACTCGATCTGGTCGCCGAGGTGGCGGGGTCGGCGCTGGCCGCGGCCTTGGTGGCGGCCGTCGAACACTGGGGCCGGCGCGGGTGCGTCGACGATCTCGGCGATATCGTCGCCGCCGGCGCGGGTTTGATCCGGTCGGGCTTGGCTCCGTTGTCACGCCCGACGGGTCAAGGGGACCAGCGGTAGCCAGTTCTCGATCTCGCCCGCTCGCGCACCGCTCATCTGCAACGATCCCCCGGCCGCGGCGTCGGACACCTGCAGCAATCCCGTGGCGAGCAGCAGCCAGGTTCGCGGGTCGGTCTCGACGACGTTGGCTGGTGTGCCGCGGGTATGCCGCGGTCCGGCGACACATTGCACCGCGGCAAACGGCGGAATGCGGACCTCGACGCTCGCCCCGGGTGCCTGCTCAGCCAGGGTGTAGGCGGTCAGGCGCACCGCTGCCGCCAGCTCAGCGCGAGAGGGGTCCGGAAGCGTACCGTCGCGCAGCCAGTTCACGACCGCCAGGACCGCCGCGCGGGTTCGGTCCGGATCGGCTCGACGCCGGACAGTCATGGTCGCGGCCGAGACGCGGGGCCACTCTGCCGCAGGACCACAGCAGCCAGCGCCGCGGTTTCGTTGATCGCCAGGTGCGCCAGCATCGGCGCAGCCAGGCTGCCTGACCGCCGTGCCAGCCAGTCGAACAGCCAGCCCGCGACACCAGTGGCGAGGACCGTTGCCGCCACCGGTTCGCCGGTAGCGCGCGCGTCCGGGATGTGGCTGAGCCCGAAACCAGCGGCCTGGAGCAACCGGCCGGTGGGCGCGCCGAACGCTTCGGCTGCCGCACCGGCCAGAGCAGCTCGGAAAGCGGCCTCCTCGGCCCACACGGTGCCCACCGGTATCTGCCACGCCAGCCAGGCAGGTGTCGAGCCGGGCAACCGGCGGGTGGCCATTGATCGTCGTACCGCCGGCAGCGCCGTCGTCGCTGCAATCCCGGCAGCCGCTGCCGACGCAGCACTCAGCCCCCACCGCAGTCCCGACCACAACCGCGGCGGACGCAGCCCCAACGGCGCGCGGGTCACGGCGACCAACATGCCGGCGGCCACCGCCTGCGTAGGCACCCGCCACGGCCTGGGCAGACGCGACACGAGGAGACTTCGTCCCACCAGCCCGCCTGCCAGCACTACCGTCCGCCACCGCCGGACTGTGTTGTGCTGCATCAATATTCGGGCCCGGCCGCGGCCTCGAACTGGTTCAGCGCGACGCGCATGCGTTCGGTGTCGCCTGCCGACCAGCCGTCCGGCGGCGCGACCGCCGCCCAACCGTCGAGCACCATGTCGCCGTAATTGTGGCCGTGCCCGTTGGGCATCCGCTGCGCGTAAGTCAGATCAGCGCTCACCTGCCAGAACGTCACGACCGGATACCAGTGCATCGCCGCGGTCCGGTCCCGGCCGCGGGGTTCGACGAGCCAGTCGGGCCGACTGAAGAGCAGATTGGGTGACCACCACACCACCGGGTCGGATGGGTGCTGCAGGAACAGCACCCGCGCGCCCTCCCACGGTCGCCGCGCCGCGCCGGCAATGTCCGCGGGATTGTTGGCCTCGGAGAACCGCACGGTTCGCCCATTGTCGTAGCGGGGCTGCACTTCGGTGCTGCCCGGGTCGCGCCGGACGATCAGCGCATGCCACACCGGACTGGCCTGCGGCGGACCCACCCACAGCACCGAGCTGAACCCCATCTTCGCCACGTCGGGCAGGTACCCGAAGGCGGCCTGGCCGGCCATCGAACCCAGACTCTCCCCGTACAGCACCAGCTTGGGGCGATGATCCGGCGGCAGCTGCTGCCAACGTTGTTGGATGCTGTCCACCAGCAGCCGGCCGGCATCCATCGACTTCTGCTGATCGGCGAGGAACGAAATCCAGCTCGGCAGGTACGAGTACTGCACTCCGACCAGGGCGGTGTCGCCGTTGTACATCATTTCCAGCGAGCGCGCCGCGATCGGGTCGACCCAGCCGGTGCCGGTGGTGGGGATGATGACCAGCACCTTGCGGTCGAACGCCTGAGTGCGGTCGAGTTCGCCGATCAATACCTGCATCCGGCCCTCGTCGTCGTCGGCGGTCTGCAGACCGGCGTAGACCCGAATCGGCTCCTTAGCCGGTCGACCGTTGAGCCGAGTCAACTCCGCGGCGTGCGGACCGGTAGCAACGAAATTGCGGCCCTGCAGGCCCAGCGAGTCCCACGGCGCCAACGACCTTGGACTGCCCGACTTCTCGGGAAGGACCGGCGCGGACACCCCGGCACGGGTGGTGCTGTTCTGGGGCTGGAACATGGCGTTGGCGCCGGCGAAGAAGCCTCGCATGAGGACACCGTTGAACAGCAGTACCAGCAGCGCCACCACGATGGTGGTCCCCAGGAACAGGGCGGTTTCGTCATGCAGATGCCACCGCCTGATCAGCATCCGCGCCAGCAGCCTGATCGCGTCGATGATCACCCGCGACACCGCCACCAGCAGTCCGCCGACGAGGACAGCGATGAACAGGGTGCGCAGGTAACCCGGGGTTGTCGGGCCTTGAATGCCCATCAGCGCCGACACCTGTCGCTGCCACGACGCGGCCGGTATCAGCATCAGCACGCACGCCGTCGGCGACACCGCCACCACAGCGGCCTTGAGTGAGGCCAGTACTCGCGGTGGCGGCGGCCACCAGCGGACGCTGCGCAGCACCAGCCGGCGTACCGCTTTTTCGACCACCACGCCCAGCCCGTAGCCGATGGCGGCGTTGATGCCGCCGATGAGTCCCTGCAGCAGCCAGCTACGCGGCAGCAGCGACGGCGTCAGCGACAGGCAGAAGAACAGCGCACCGAACAGCACGCCCACGAACCTCAGCCGCAGCAGGCTCCACGCCCAGACGACCAGCGGATGGCGATCCCCCGGCCGGGTGACAGGCGGTGCGGATTCACCGCTGGCGCCGGGCACCGGGGTGCTCATGTCGGGGGGGCTCACCCGAAAAGTCCGGGCAGCACGCCCTCGGAAGTGCTGCGCAGCTCCGTCAGCGCGACGCGGAACAAGCCCCGCACTTCCAGCGCGTCGGAGTTCTGGTCGACGCTCCCCACGGGCGCGGCTGGCAATCCCTTCGCTGCGCACAGCGAACGGAATTGGTCTTCCCTGCCGCGGGGCACAGCCACCAGCACCCGGCCAGCGGACTCGGAGAACAAGGTGATGAACGGGTCGGCGCCGGCAGGCAGCTCGAGGCGACAACCCGTGTCACCAGCTAGCGCCGACTCCACCACTGCCTGCGCCAAGCCGCCTTCGGACAGGTCGTGCGCCGCCGACACCAATCCGTCGCGCGATGCCGCGCTCAACACCTCGGCCAGCAACCGTTCGCGATCGAGGTCCACCGCCGGCGGTAATCCGCCGAGGTGGTCGGCGCTCACCTGCGCCCAGATCGAGCCGTCGAACTCATCTCGGGTATCACCGAGCAAGAGCAGCGTTTCGTCCGCCGCGGTGCCCAAGGCGGTCGGAATGCGCCGGCTCACATCGTCGATGACGCCCAGCACGCCGACGACCGGGGTGGGGTGGATTGCCGTTGCTCCGGTCTGGTTGTAAAAGCTGACATTGCCGCCGGTGACCGGAATACCGAGCGCGGCACAACCATCGGCCAGTCCGCGAACCGCCTGGGCGAACTGCCACATGACGCCGGGATCCTCCGGTGACCCGAAGTTCAGGCAGTTGGTGACAGCGACCGGGGTGGCGCCGGTGACGGCGACGTTGCGGTAGGCCTCGGCCAGGGCGAGCTGGGCGCCGGCGTAGGGATCCAACAGCGTGTAGCGACCGGATGCGTCGGTGGACACGGCGATGCCGCGACCGGTGGACTCGTCGATGCGCAGCACGCCCCCGTCCGCGTGCTCGGCCAGCACCGTATTGCCTCGCACGTAGCGGTCGTACTGTGCGGTGATGAACGCCCGGCTGCACAGGTGCGCACTGCTCAGCAGCGCAAGCAAAGTCGCGCGCAACTCATCGCCAGTGCCCGGCCGGGGCAGGGCGGTCGAGCGGTCGGCGTTCAGCATGTCCTGGGACTGCGGACGGGCGACCGGGCGCTGATACACCGGGCCCTGGTGGGCCACGGTGCGCGGCGGCACCTCGACGACCGTCTCACCGTGCCACGCGATGCGCAGCCGGTCGCCGTCGGTGACTTCGCCGATGACAGTGGCCAGCACCTCCCACTTGCGGCACACCGCAAGGAAGGCATCGACGTTTTCCGGGGTGACGACCGCGCACATGCGTTCCTGCGACTCGCTGCACAGCACCTCGGCCGGTGTCATGTTCTGGGTTCGCAGCGGGACAGCACCGAGATCGACCGTCATCCCGCCGTCCCCGGCAGACGCTAATTCCGATGTGGCACACGCCAGCCCGGCTCCGCCGAGATCCTGAATGCCGACCACCAGGCCGGCGGCGTACAGCTCCAGGCAGCACTCGATGAGCACTTTCTCCATGAAGGGGTCGCCGACTTGCACCGACGGCAGTTTTTTTCTGTTCTTGCTGCCACGATCGGTCTCATCCGCGCCGAAGGTGTCCGACGCGAGCACCGAAACCCCGCCGATGCCGTCCAGACCGGTTCGCGCGCCGAACAGGATGATTTTGTTGCCGGTGCCGGACGCGAACGCCAGGTGCAGGTGCTCTTTGCGCAGCACCCCGACACACAAGGCGTTGACCAGAGGGTTTCCGGCGTAGCAGGCATCGAAAACGGTCTCGCCGCCGATGTTGGGTAAGCCCAGCGAGTTGCCGTAGCCGCCGATGCCGCGCACCACGCCGTCGATCACGCGGCGGGTGTCAGCAGCATCCGGCGCGCCGAACCGCAGCTGATCCATCACCGCCACCGGTCGGGCGCCCATGGCCATGATGTCGCGCACGATGCCGCCGACACCGGTGGCCGCACCTTGATACGGCTCGACATAGGACGGGTGGTTGTGTGATTCGACTTTGAAGGTGACCGCCCAGCCGTCGCCGATGTCGACGACGCCGGCGTTCTCGCCGATGCCGGCCAGCATCCCGGCGCGCATCTGCTCGGTGGTGGTCTCGCCGAAGTAGCGCAGGTGCACTTTGGAGGACTTGTACGAGCAGTGTTCGCTCCACATCACCGAGTACATGGCCAGTTCGGCGTCGGTGGGCCGGCGGCCCAAGATCTCGCGGATCCGCTGATATTCGTCGTCTTTGAGACCGAGCTCGCGGAAGGGTTGAGGCTGCTCGGGGGTGGCCGCGGCCTGCTCGACGGTATCGACGGCGTGAGTGAGCCCGGACGTCACGCGCACAGTCTAGATTCCGTGCCGGGCGCCATCAGCTGCCGCTACGGTGTTGCGTCGAAGATGCCGGCGAACTTCGCGCACCGCATGTCCCAGCGCCGCTTCGAGTTGGTAGGAATCACTCTCAACCAGTGATCGCCCACCTCCGCCCTTGACCCTTACGCCGCCGGTGACAGAAACGCTTGCAGGGCAGCAGAATACGCGGCGACGTCGTCGGCGCCCATCACTTCCCGCGCTGAATGCATCGCCAGCTGGGGAGCTCCGACGTCGACAGTCGGTATCCCGGTGCGTGCCGAGGTGATCGGACCGATGGTCGAACCGCAGGGCAGGTCGGCGCGGTGTTCGTATCGCTGCAGCGAGACTCCGGCCTGGCGGCAGGCCAGCGCGAACGCCGCGGCTGTGCGACCGTCGGTCGCGTAACGCAAATCGGGTTGCACCTTGAGGACTGGACCGCCGTTGACCGCGATCAGGTGCCCCGGTTCATGGCGTTCCGGGTAGTTGGGATGCGTCGCGTGCGCCATGTCGGCGGAGGCCACCATGGATCCCGAAAGTCGGCGCAGAAAGTCTTCCCGGCTGCCGCCGGCGGCCAGCACGATCCGTTCCAGCGTCGTCATCAGCAGCTCGCTGTGGGCGCCGTGGTCGGACACCGAGCCGACCTCTTCGTGGTCGAACAGGGCCAGCACGGGCAGGTGGCTGTGGGGCTGTGCTGCCAGCAACGCTTCCAGCCCCGCATAGCAGCTGGCCTGGTTGTCCAGCCGGGCGGCGCTGACGAACTGGCCGTGGGCACCGGTGATGGTCGACGGGGTCAGGTCGTGGGTCATCAGGTCGGCGCCCAGCAGGTCACCGGGGTCAAATCCGGCGTACTCGGCGACGTAGTCCAGGAACGGCTGCCCGCTGTCGCCCACTCCCCATACGGCGTTGACATGCCGTTGCGGGTTCAGGGTGAGCGCTTTGCGGTCTTCGGCCAGGTGAATGGCCAGCTGCGGCACCCGCAGTATCGGAGCGTCGATCCGGACCAGGCTGTGGATGATGTCGTCGCCGTCGCCGTCGCGCAGCGACAGCCGGCCGCTGACGCCGAGGTCGCGGTCCAGCCACGAGTTCAGCCACGCGCCGCCGTACGGCTCGAGCGCGACCACCTGCCATCCGGCGACGAGGCGATCGGGGTGTTGTTTGACCCGCAGGTTGGGGCTGTCGGTGTGGGCGCCCACGATCCGAAACGGCACGTCGGCGTCCAAGCTGCTGTCCCAGGCCACCAGGGAGCCGGCTCGCACCGTGAAGTACTTGCCTGCCCGTGGCCACGCGTCAGCCTCGGAAAGCTCGGTGTAACCAGCAGAGCCCAGCAGTTCCGCCGCCGTCGCACAGGCGTGGAAAGGCGACGGGGACGCGTCGATGAAGTCGCACAAGTCTGCCGCCGAGGCCGCCATGTCGCCAATCTTTTCATCTTGCGGGCGTGGTGCCCGACCAGCGGCAGTACGAGCTGGTGGCGTAGGCCAAAGCGCGCTGGTACAGCGCGTCAAAATGCCGAGCAGCGATCACTGCGGTTCGGGCAGCGTCGCGTTCATCTGCGCAGCTGGCGGAGTTGAGCAGATCCCAATGATCGGCAATCTCGTCGACCATGGTCTGGTTGAGCCGGTCGATGGTCGCGCGGAGGGTCGCAAGATCTGATCCCGGGTCGGGCACGACACCGGGGTTGAGTTTCCAGTCGGCGAACCGGGCGTGCTCGACCGCACTGGTGGCGTCGATCTGATGTCGGAAGACCACTTTGGCGTAGTCGGCATCGACGCCCTTGTCGTCGGCTGCGGTTGTCACTGCGTCCAGCACCTGCTGTTCGCGCAGTGGATCGTCGAGGGCAGCCCCGGAGGAGAACTTCGTCGCAGCGATCGGATCGGCAGTCTGCAGCCGCTCCGCGGCGGCGTCGAGCAGTTGATGAAGAGGACTAGCATCGTCGGCTGCGCACAGCGGGGCCAACCGCAGCGCAACTATCGACATCGAAGCGACGATGGCGGACCTGGCGGGCAGACGACGAATCCGGCGCATCACTGTTTCGGCAGGCGCTAAGCGGCGAGCATGGCATCCAGCGCGGAACTGAACAGGCCCAGCCCGTCCTCGGAAGGACCGGTGAGGGCCTCGATCGCGTGTTCTGGGTGCGGCATCAAACCCACCACCCGGCCATCGGCCGAGCTGATCCCGGCGATGTCGCGCAGCGAGCCGTTGGGGTTGTCCAGGTAGCGAAACACCACCCGACCTTCGCCTTCCAGTTCGTCGAGCACCGGCTGCGGGGCAACGTAGCGGCCCTCACCGGACTTCAACGGCACCAGCAACTGCGCGTCCGGCTCGAAACGCGAGGTCCACGCGGTCGCGGGCGAGACCACCCGCAACCACACGTCGCGGCATACGAAGTGCAGCCCGGCATTGCGGGTCAGGGCACCCGGCAGCAGGCCGGCCTCACACAGCACCTGGAAGCCGTTGCAGATGCCCAACACCGGCAGCCCCCGGCCGGCGGCGGCGACCACTTCACTCATCACCGGAGCGAACCGTGCGATGGCCCCGGCACGCAGATAGTCGCCGTAGGAGAATCCACCGGGCACGATGACCGCATCGACACCTTTGAGATCGGCGTCGGCATGCCACAGCGCGACCGGTTCGGTACCGACGAACCGCGCCGCCCGGGCGGCGTCGACGTCGTCGAGTGTCCCGGGAAACGTGATGACGCCGATACGCGGGCTCACTGCGGCTCCCGCACGACGGTCCAGTCTTCGATCACGGTGTTCGCCAGCAGCGACTCGGCGATCTCGGCGAGCGCGGCGTCGTCGATGCTGCCATCGACGTCGAGCTCAAATCTTTTGCCCTGCCGTACATGTGACACACCACCATGTCCGAGTCGGCCCAACGCGCCGACGATTGCCTGACCTTGTGGATCGAGAATCTCGGCCTTGGGCATCACATGCACCACCACCCGGGCCACCGGCGCTCCTCGCTGTCGGGATCGTTCGACTCGCCGTTGACTCTACCGGCCAACGGGTGCTCGATGCCTCAGCTGCGTCGGCTGCGCGCACAATCGAGTTATGCAGTTGACACACTTCGGTCATTCCTGTTTGCTCGCCGATTTCGGCCACACGACGATCCTGTTCGACCCGGGCACGTTCTCTCACGGCTTCGAGGGCATCACCGGTCTTTCGGCGATCCTGATCACCCATCAGCATCCCGATCATGTGGACAACTCCCGCCTGCCGGCGCTACTCGACGCGAACCGCGACGCCACCTTGTACGCCGACCCGCAGACCGCCGATCAGCTCGGCGAGCCGTGCCGGGCCGTGCACGTCGGTGACGAGTTGCAGGTGGAGCAGCTGACCGTTCGCGCCGTCGGCGGCGAGCACGCCGTCATCCACCCCGAGCTGCCGGTGATCCAGAATCTTTCGTATCTGGTCGGCGACGGCGAGCACCCGGCCCGGTTGATGCATCCGGGGGATGCGCTGTTCGTTCCCGACGAACCGGTGGACGTGCTGGCCACGCCGGCCGCCGCGCCGTGGATGAAGGTATCGGAGGCAGTCGACTATCTGCGGGCAGTGGCACCGGCCAGGGCCGTCCCGATCCACCAGGGCATCATCGCCGCCGACGCCCGGGGCATCTACTACGGGCGGCTCAGCGAAATGGCCACCGCCGATTTCCACGTGCTCCCCGAAGAAAGTGCCGTCACCTTCTAGCGCGGTCAGACTCTGGGGCGAGCAGCAGTGACAGCGCCGCGTCAGGCGGCGTCCAGCACCACCCGGGCACCGCGCCACTGGTACACGGTTGGCGTGCAGCCGTGCAGCGACGCCAGATCCACCGCGTCCAGCATCGCTTGCAGCGGGCCGGGTTTGCGCAGTTGCTGGGCGGCGACCGCCACGCGCACCACACCGCCGCGCCGCGCGATCCGCTCGGCTGACAGCACCAACATGCGGCACCACCAAGGCTCAGTCAGGAAGCCTTCACCGATGCCGAGAACCCGCGCGCGGACAGTCGTCTGACGGACCAAGTCGGTAATCCCGTGCAAATCCGCCAATAGTCTGAAGCCGTTGTGCGGCAACACTTTCACTGTTCCAGGAGAGGCGGTCCAGCCCGGTGCGGCGAACAGCCGGGTTCGCAGGCCAAGGTGCTCGAGCACTCGGTCAGCCGCCATCAACCGCAGGTTCGCCTCGTGCGCCGGCAGCGCAGCGAATTCGCCGCGGCGCTTCTTGGTGGCCGCCTCGTCGTAGCCGTGCAACATGATCGCGTCTCCACCGGCGCGCCGGTCGGCCAGCCACTGCACCGTGCCGGAGTCGCGGTCGAGCCGGTATCCACCCTTGAGCCGCGGCGCCACCAGCAACGACACCGGCACTCCCCGAGCGTCCATCTGCGCGCAGAACGCGTCGACGTCGGCGATGGTGCGCTCGCCGATCCCGGAAACCGAGACCATCAACTTCCCAGACACGACACCAGTTTGCCCACCGCAGGTGTCCAGACAGTGAAATTCACGCAGATGTCCGGCGTCGAACCATCTTGGGAAGCCGATTGCGGTGGCCGGCCCATGCCCGGTCTCGCAAAGTAGCTTGGTGAGCTATCAATAGTCATTACGCTGACAGCCGTGCCGGGCCGTGCCGTTGATTCGCCATCACCTGCCGAGCAACTTGCTGACGCCGGCGACACCCACCCTGACCAGCTTGACGCCCGCCTGCTGCGCATCGCGGGGGTGTGCGTGCTGGCCTCGGTGATGTCGATTCTCGATGCCACCGTCGTTAGCGTCGCCCAACGCACCTTCATCGCCCAGTTCGGATCGACCCAGGCTGTCGTCGCCTGGACCATGACCGGCTACACGCTGGCGCTGGCCACCGTGATCCCCCTGGCCGGCTGGGCAGCCGACCGGTTCGGCACCAAGCGGCTTTTCATGGGTTCGGTGGTGGCGTTCACGGCCGGCTCCTTGCTGTGCGCGATGGCGCCGAACATCACCGCGCTCATTGTCTTCCGTGTGCTACAGGGTCTCGGCGGCGGCATGCTGATGCCGCTGGCCTTCACGATCTTGACCCGCGAGGCCGGCGCCAGGCGGCTCGGCCGCCTGATGGCCGTGCTGGGAATCCCGATGCTGCTGGGACCCATCGGTGGACCGATACTCGGCGGCTGGCTGATCGACTGCTACGGCTGGCAATGGATCTTCCGCATCAACCTGCCGATCGGCATCACCGCCTTTCTGCTGGCCGCCGT
This sequence comes from uncultured Actinomycetota bacterium, assembly GCA_963767765.1. Taxonomy (GTDB): domain Bacteria; phylum Actinomycetota; class Actinomycetes; order Mycobacteriales; family Mycobacteriaceae; genus Mycobacterium. The sequence goes on from CAVYEX010000002.1 coordinate 439,327, forward strand.
CGTCTTCCCGCGTGATCGCCCGGTTGCGTCGGAGACGTTCGACTTCGTCGGCATGCTGCTGCTCTCACCAGGTTTGGCGACCTTCCTGTACGGGGTGTCGTCGATCCCCGCCCGCGGTACGCCGCTCGACCCGCACGTGTGGATACCGGCCGTCGTCGGTATGGCCTTGATCACCGGGTTCGTCGTCCACGCGCTGCACCGGTCAGATCATCCGCTGATCAACCTGCGGTTGTTCTCCAACCGAGTGGTGACTCTGGCCAACTCAGCGATGTTTTTGTTCGCCGTGGCATTCTTCGGCGCCGGCCTGCTCATTCCCAGCTACTTTCAGCAGATACTGCACCTGACACCGTTTCAGGCCGGTCTGCACATGGTCCCGCAAGGTTTGGGCGCCATGCTGACGATGCCGCTGGCCGGGACGTACATGGACAAGCGTGGTCCCGGCATGGCGGTGCTGGTCGGCATCACCCTGATCGCGACGGGGATGGGCGCCGTGGCCTACGGAGTATGGCAGCACGCCCACTACCGGCCCATCCTGCTGACCGGTCTGGCCGTCATGGGCATGGGCCTGGGCTGCACCATGACGCCGCTGAGCGGATCGGCGATGCAAGCTCTGGGCCCCCAGCAGATCGCCCGCGGATCGACGCTGATCAGCGTCAACCAGCAGGTTGCCGGATCGGTCGGTACCGCGTTGATGGCGGTGATCTTGACCAGCCAATTCAACCGCGGCCCCACCCTCGCGTCGATGAAGTCGCCGGCCCACCTCACGACCAGCCCGCTGCACGAGCTCTCGCGGGCCTACGGCGTGGTCTTCGTCGTCGCGGTCATTCTGGTGGTGTCGACTTACCTTCCCGCGGCGTTCCTGCCCAGGCGCCCGGCCCGCTGATCGCGTCCACCTGACCGTTACCGAAGCGATCCCTGTCCGCGGTGGCCAGCACCCAGGCATGCTGGTAGGCAACTTCTTTCCATTGCTCGTACCGACCGCTGATCCCACCGTGTCCGGAACTCATCTGCGTCTTGAGCAGCACAGCGCTTCGGCCAGCGTTGCTGTGTCGCAGCGCTGCAACCCATTTCGCCGGCTCGACGTAGAACACCCTGGTGTCATTCAGCGACGTCATCACCAGAATCGCCGGATATTGTGCGGCCGTGACGTTCTCGTAAGGCGAATAGGACTTCATGTAAAAGTAGACGTCGCGGTCCTGCAACGGGTTGCCCCATTCCTCCCACTCGGTGACGGTCAGCGGCAGCGACGGATCCAGGATGGTCGTCAGGGGGTCGACGAACGGGACCCGCGCCAGGATCCCGGCGAACAGCTTCGGTGCCAGGTTGGCCACCGCTCCCACCAGCAGTCCGCCGGCGCTGGCGCCCATTGCCACCAGCTTGTCCGCAGCGGTCACGTCGGACTGCACCAGATGCTCTGCCACCGCGACGAAGTCGGTGAAGCTGTTCTTCTTCTGCAGCAGTTTGCCGTGCTCGTACCACAGCCGCCCCATCTCACCGCCGCCGCGAACGTGGGCGATCACGAAGACCACTCCACGGTCGAGCAGCGACAACCGGGCGATGCTGAAACGGGGATCCTCACAAAGCTCGTACGCGCCGTAGCCGTACAGCACTGCGGGTGCGGGGAAGTCAATACCGTTTCGGTGCACGATCGACACCGGGATGCGGGTGCCGTCGGACGCCTGCGCCCAGTCGCGCCGCTCGACATAGTCGGCGCGCCGGTAGCCGCCGAGCACCGGTTGTTCGCGCAGAAGCGTACGCTCCCCGGTCGTCAGGTCCACGTCGTAGATTCGTGTCGGCGTGGTGAAAGATCCCGCTCCGACCCGGAGTTTCGGCGAAACCCAGTTCGGATTGACACCTAGACCGACCGACATCAGATCCGAGTCGAAAGACATCTCCGCCGGATGGCCATACTCGCCCCCGTCGTCGATGGGCCACAGCTGGATTCGTGGCAGCGCCTCACGGCGGTAACTGATCACTAGCAGGTCGGCGAAAGCGTCCACACCGTCGAGGCGGACGTCGTCGCGATGCGCAATCAAGGTGTGTCGTGCGGTTGGGTCATCAACCGGCGCCTCGACCAGCGTGAAGTTCACCGCGCCGTCGTTGTGCAGGATGAGAAACCGATCCGGCCACCGACGACGGCATGCTCGATCGGAGTACTCGACGCCGTCACGGCGCGGCAGCACGCGTGGTGAAATCGGCTCGCGGGTCGGCCGCATCCGCATACCGGATTTCCGAGGTGATCGCTGACCCGGACGCGATCAGGACATAAGCGTCGCTGCGGGTGCGCCCTACGCCCACCCAAAAGCGTTCGTCGGGTTCGTGATACACCTTCTCCGCGGGCAGACCGGAGCCGAGACGATGCCGCCACACGGTGTCGGGCCGCCACGCCGCATCGACGGTGACGTAATACACGGTGCGGCTGTCAGTGGCCCAGGTGACGCCCGCCCCGATGCCGACTATTTGATCGGGATACACCTCACCGGTTCGCAGATCCCTGAATCGCAAGGTGTACCGCTCGTCACCGACGGTGTCGACGGAGTAGGCCAACACATTGGCGTCGGGGCTGACAGTGGCCGCGCCCAAAGCGAAGAATTCGTGTCCGTCGGCTTCGGTGTTCTCATCGAGCAGTACCTGTTCACCCGGTATCTCGGTGTGTTCATCGAAGACCGGTGGATGCCAGTCGGCGGAGTCTTGGACCGGACAGCGACAGTGCACGCCGTACTGCTTGCCCTCGAAACTTCGACCGTAGTACCACCAGGCGTTTCGGCGAACCGGCACCGACAGGTCGGTTTCTTTCGTTCGCGCCTTGATCTCGTCGAAGATTCTCTGCCGCAACGCTTCCAGATGGACGGTGGCCTGATCGGAGTACTCGTTTTCCGCCGTCAGGTGAGCGATCACCTCGGGATCGGTTTTGTCCCGGAGCCATTCGTACGGATCGACGACGACGTCGCCGTGGAAGTGCCGCCGGCTGTCCACCCGTTTCGCCACCGGCGGTAAGGAACTGTTGCTCATGCGCCCGGCCCGACCCAGTCGTCGAAGCGCATCCCCGAGATCCGTTCGTAGGCGTCGATGTAACGAGCGCGCGTTGCCGTGATGATCTCCTCGGGCAGTGGCGGGGGCGGCTGCGGGCCGGCACGGTCCCAGCCGGACTCCGCGCTGGTGAGCCAGTTGCGGACGAACTGTTTGTCGAAGCTGGTCTGCACCACGCCGGCCCGGTACTCCCTTGCCGGCCAGTACCGCGACGAATCCGGCGTGAAGACCTCGTCGGCCAGCACCAGGTTGCCGTGATCGTCAACACCGAACTCGAACTTCGTGTCAGCGATGATGATTCCCTTCTTCAGGGCGTGATCGGCGGCCTGGATATAGATCTGCAGCGTACGGTCGCGCAGTTGATTGGCGCGCACCGCACCGACTATCTCGATCGCCCGCGCGAACGGGATGTTCTCGTCATGTCGTCCGAGTTCCGCTTTGGTCGCCGGGGTGAACACCGGCGTGGGAACCCTGCTCGCTTCCACCAACCCCGGCGGCAACGGGATCCCGCAGACTGTTCCGCTGCGCTGGTAATCCAGCAGTCCCGACCCGGTCAAATACCCACGGGCGACGCACTCCACGGGCAGCATCTCCAGTTCCCGCACCACCAGGGCGCGGCCCAACACCTCCTCGGGAATTCGCGGATCGTCCGACGGCCCTGCCAAATGGTTGGGCGCGTCGATGAAGTCGAAGAAAAACACGCTCATCGCAGTCAAGATGCGACCCTTGTCCGGAATCTTGCTGTCCAGCACGTAGTCGAAGGCCGAAATCCGATCCGTCGCGACGAACAGCAGGTGCTTGTCGTCGATGCGGTACAGCTCGCGGACTTTTCCGCTGGCCAGGTGCCGATACTCGGACAGCGCAGGACGCATCGCGTCAGCCTAACGGGCGGCAACAACCACACCCACCAGCCCTGTGCTGGGATCGGGTCATGAGATTCAGGCTGTTGCCCTACGCCACCAGACCCGGCCGGCTGCTGGCCCAACTTGTCAGTGACACCGCGATAGCGTTGTGGACTTCGCTGTGGGTTCTGGTGGCTCTGGCCGTGCACGACGCCATTTCGGCGATCGCCGATGCCGGCCGGCAGGTCGAGCACGGCGCCAACGGAGTCGGCCAGAACCTGCAGTCAGCCGGCCACAGCGCAGAGCACATTCCATTGCTGGGCGGCGCGATCAGCAAACCCCTGACCGCGGCGAGCGAAGCGGCGCGCGACATCGCCGGTGCGGGGCACAGTCTGGATACCACCGCTTCGTGGCTGTCGGTGTTGCTGGCGTTCGCCGTCGCGGCACCACCGATCTTGGCGGTCATGATGCCCTGGCTGGTCCTGCGGCTGCGGTTCTTCCGCCGCAAACTGACCGTTACCGCCTTGGCCGGCACACCGGCCGGCGAACAGCTGCTGGCGCTGCGGGCACTGGCCAACCGGCCGCTGCGCAAGCTGACCAGCGTCAACGCCGACCCGGTCGGCGCCTGGCGTCGTGAAGATCCGGTCACCATCCACGGCCTGGCCGATCTCGAGCTGCGGTCGGCCGGAATCGCGGTGCGCAGTCGCGCGACTGTGCGCTGACGGCGTTCACTGTGCGCCTGGGCCGGCGATTTCGCCTTGCTCAAGGGATGGATGCAACACGTCCGATGAGGAGTGTTGCCGTGCCGCGTCCGCCGTTGAGGTCTGTTGTCCGTCAGTTCTGGGTTCACATCGGTGATGGCTATGGCACCGCGGAGGCCGGTGTTGCCGTCGGCGTGTCGGAACGTTCTGGCTTGCGTTGGTTTGCTGATGCTGGTGGCGTGAAACCACGGCTATGTGAACCCAAGAGCGGTGGCCCGCGGCCGAGGCTGACCCTCGAAGACCGGGTCGAAATCGAGATTGGGGTTAGGACAAACGAATCGTTGCAGTCGATGGGTGACCGGCTGAGGCGGCCGGCGTCGACGATCAAACGTGAGATCGACGCCAACGGTGTCCGTAATTGCTACGACGGACGCAAGTCAGGTTATCGACGCAAGCAAGCATTCGGCGCCCGCCAGAGCGGCAAAACGGCGCAGGTCTTCTACCGGGCGTCAATTGCGCAGGCGCGCGCCGATGAGCGTGCGTGTCGAGCTAAGCCAGCCAAGCTGGCTTATAACGAGAAGTTGCGCGATGAGGTGCAGACTCGGTTAGACGATTTCCATAGTCCCGGCCAGATCGCGACGATGCTGCGGCGCGATTTCCCCGACGACCCGGAGATGTGGGTGTCACACGAGGCGATTTATCAGGCGGTCTACGTGCAAGGACGCGGTCATTTGCGCCGCGACATTCATCGCTGCCTGCGCACCGGGCGGGCGCTGCGCAAACCGCGTAACAGTCCCGGTGAGCGGCGGGGCCGCATCCCGAACATGGTCAACATCAGTGAGCGCCCCGCCGAGGTGGCTGACCGCGCGGTGCCCGGCCATTGGGAAGGCGACTTGATCATGGGCAGCACCGAATCAGGCTCGGCGATCGGCACCCTGGTCGAGCGCAGCACTCGATTCACCATGCTGCTGCACCTACCCGACAACCATGGTGCTTTGGCCGTTCAGGACGCCATTGTGGCCAAGATGGCGCAGCTGCCGGCGATGCTGCGCCGCACACTGACCTGGGACCAGGGCAAGGAGATGGCCAACCACATCGCCATCGCCGAAGCCGCCGAGTTGAACATTTATTTCTGTGATCCGCACTCCCCGTGGCAGCGTGGCACTAACGAAAACACCAACGGACTACTGCGCCAATGGTTTGCCAAAGGCACTGACCTGTCGGTATTTCCCGCCGACTACCTCGACTATGTCGCGGCCAAACTCAACAACCGACCCCGCCAAACGCTGAACTGGAAAACCCCCGCCGAGGCCCTCGACGAACTACTGTCCAACCCGACCGAACCACCAACTGTTGCATCCATCCCTTGAAGCGAAGGCGGATTCTCCGCCGTGGCGGCACACTCGACGCGGGAGTGGACGCCCGCACGCGTCACCCGGCGCGCAGCTCCACGATCAGATGCCGAATGCCGGTGTGCCGGTTGCTGCGAGTCCACTCGACGGGCTTGACGACGCGCACGCCACCGAAGCGGGACAACAGTTCCTCAAACAGCACCCGCAGCTCCAGCCGCGCCAGGTTGGCCCCGAGGCAGTAGTGCACGCCCTGACCGAACCCCAGGTGCGGATTGGGTTTGCGGTCGATGACGAACTCGTCGGCACGGGCGAAGACGGCCGCATCCCGGTTGGCCGAACCCTCCCAGACCTGCACCTTCTGCCCTGCCCGGATCGGCCGGCCACCGAGCGTGACGTCGCGGGTGGCCGTGCGCCGCTTGGACGGCGACGGCGACGTCCACCGCACCATCTCCTCGACCGCCGACGGCAGCATGCCGAGATCAGCGCGCAGCCATTGCAGTTGATCCGGATGCTTCCAGAGCGCCAGCAGCCCGCCCGCCACCGCATTGCGCGTCGTCTCCGCGCCCGCGCTGAACAGCAGGCTGAAAAACAGATACAGCTCAAGATCCGACAGCGCCGGCGCGTCGGCGTCGTCGAGCCTCGCATTCGCCACCACCGACAGCATGTCGTCGGTCGGCTCGACACGCTTCGAGGCGATCAGCTCTTGGCCGTAGGAGTACATCCGGGCCCCGGCCGATGCGAACCTTTCTGATGCCGACAGCGGGGAAAGCTGCGACAACGAGGCCTTGCGCGCCCCGCCGAAGTCGAACTGCGGCTCGATGGCTTCGAAAAGCCAATGCCGTTCGGATTCCGGCACCCCCAACAGAATGCAGATCATTTGCATCGGCAATTCGGCGGCGATGTCGACCAGGAAGTCGAACGGCTCGCCCGGCACCACCGCATCCAGCAGCCGACATGTGCGGGCGCGCAGATCGTCCTCGACGCGACGGATCATTCGCGGCGTCAGGCCGGAGCTGACCAGGCGCCGGATCTGCGAGTGGCGCGGATCGTCCATCATGTTGAGCACCTGTCCGGCGATCGAGAGGTCCTGCAACAGCGTCCCGCCGTATGGCCGCCCACCGCCGGTCACCGACGAGTAGGTGACCGGATCTTTCAGCACGGCAAGCGTTTCGGCGTAGGTGGCTACCGACCAGAAACCCTCACCGTCGGGGGTGTTGCCGGTCGGCTCGTGCCAGTAGACCGGCGCCTCGCGCCGATGCACGGCGAACAATTCGTGCGGGAACCCGTCGGCGAAATTCTCCAGATCCGTGAAGTCGATTCTGGCTATCGAGTCCGAGACGGCCGTCATGCCGCTAAAGGATGGCGGCCGGGGTGTACTTGGCCGCCTCCGGGTAGCGGGTGACCAGCGCGTCGACGGCGGCGACCACTTCGTCGACTTGGTCGCCCGCGGCGCCAGTGAATGCCCGCCGATCGCCCAGCGCGGCTTCGAGCTGCGACCGGTCCAGCGGCAGGCGCGGGTCGGCGGCCAGCCGCTGCAGCAAGTCGGGCTCCGAGCCGCGTTCGCGCATCGCCAGCGCCGTCGCGATGGCGTGCTCCTTGATCACTTGGTGCGCGGCCTCGCGGCCCATGCCCGCACGCACCGCGGCGATCAGCACCTTGGTGGTGGCCAGGAACGGCAGGTAGCGGTTCAGCTCGCGCTCGATCACCGCGGAATACGCACCGAACTCGTCGAGCACGGTGAGGAAAGTTTCGGTCTGCCCGTCCACGGCGAAGAAACTGTCGGGCAACGCCACCCGGCGCACGACCGAGCAGAAGACGTCACCCTCGTTCCATTGGGCGCCGGCCAGCTCTGCGGCCATCGACGCATAGCCCCGCAGCACTACCTGTAAGCCGTTGACCCGCTCGCAGTTTCGGGTGTTCATCTTGTGCGGCATCGCCGACGAGCCGACCTGCCCGGGTGCGAACCCTTCGGTGACCAGTTCATGACCTGCCATCAGCCGGATGGTGTGGGCCAGCGACGACGGTCCCGCACCGAACTGCACCAGCGCCGAGAGCACTTCGTGATCGAGCGAACGCGGGTAAACCTGCCCGACGCTGCGCAGCACCTGAGTGAAACCCAGGTAGTCGGCGACACGCTGCTCGAGGCGGGCCAGCTTCGTCTCGTCACCGCCGAGCAGATCGAGCATGTCCTGCGCGGTGCCGACCGGGCCTTTGATGCCGCGCAGTGGGTAGCGGTCGATCAACTCGCGCAGCCGGGTCAACGCAATCAGCGTTTCCTGGGCTGCCGAAGCGAACCGCTTGCCGAGCGTGGTCGCCTGGGCTGCCACGTTGTGGCTGCGGCCGGCCATCACCAGATCGCGGTAAGTCACGGCCCGTTCGGCGAGCCTGGCAACCACCGCCACACCGTGGGAGAACACCAGTTCCAGCGACCGGCGGATCTGCAGCTGCTCGACGTTCTCGGTCAGGTCACGGCTGGTCATGCCCTTGTGGACCTGCTGGTGTCCGGCCAGCGCGTTGAACTCTTCGATGCGGGCCTTGACGTCGTGACGCAGCAGCCGCTCGCGCGCCGCGATCGAAGGCAGGTCGACCTCGTCGAGCACCCGCTCATAGTCGGTGATCGCTGACCCGGGCACCTCGACACCCAGCTCGGCCTGCGCCCGCAGCACCGCCAGCCACAGCCGCCGCTCGGCGACCACCTTGGCTTCCGGCGACCAGATCGCCACCATCTCGGCGCTGGCGTACCGATCGGCCAGCACGTTCGGGATGCCCACAGCCATTCAGCTTACGGTCGCGGCAGCCTCGACCGGCTCAACGTCAGCCGGTGAGGTCGGCAGCGTCGGTGACTTCGGCAGCCCGGCCGGCGAGCCGGCGATTGACCAGCATGGTGACCGCGCCCAGCAAGGTCCCGCTGGCTACCAGAATCCCGGCCAGCAGGTATTGCTGACCGGGCCGGCCGGACAGCGGCGTCAGCAGACACAGCGACGCTGCACAACCGAGGACCGGCAGCGCCGTCGGCGTCCGGAAGTGTGGGCGCCCATCGTCATCGCGGTCGTCGCGACGCAACACCAGCACTGCGATGTTGACCACCGCGAACACCGCTAACAGCAGCAACGACGTGGTGTCACCGAGCACCGCGATCGCGTCGGCGTTGGCGAACGCCGTGACGTAGAGGATCACCCCGAACGCGATCGTCGTGGTGAACAGGATCGCCAGCCACGGCGTGCGACGGCTCGCGCTGACCGCGCCCAGCAGCGGCGGCACCACCCGCTGGCGGGCCATCCCGTAGATCAGCCGGCTGGCCATCAACATGTTGATCAGCGCCGTGTTCGAGACGGCAACCATGGAGATGAACGGCAGAATGTCCTTGATCGGCAGGCCAGGCGCTGCGGCCTGCACCACCTGCACCAGCGGTGTTTCACTGGCTTTGAGCACCCCGGTCGGTACCAGCGCCACCGAGACGATCGCGATGAGCAGGTAGATGACACCGGCGACGCCCAGTCCGGACAACAACACTTTCGGGAAGGTCTTGACCGGGTCCTTGGTCTCTTCGGCCATGTTGACCGAGTCCTCGAAACCGACCATGGCAAAGAACGCCAGCGACGTCGCGGTCGTGACGGCCAGAAAGACGTTCTTGTCGGCGGCGGTGTCGAAGGCGACGACCCGGCTGAAGTCGACATTGTGGCCGACGCCGAGCGCCCACAGACCGGCCACGATGACCAGCAGCAGCCCGCCAATCTCGATGCTGGTCAGCACCACGTTCAGCCGAAGACTCTCGCCTACGCCGCGCAGGTTCACCGCAGCCAGCACCGCCATGAAGGCGACCGCGATCAGCACGATCCACCCGGTGCCCTGACCGAGATCGAAGGCGATGACGAAGTTGGCTGCGAAGAACCGCGACGCGGTGGACGCCGAGGTGATGCCCGCGCACATCACCACGAACGCCACCAGGAAGGTGACGAACGGACGGCCGAACGCCTTCTGCGCATACAGCGCCGCACCAGCGGCTTGCGGATACTTCGTCACCAATTCCAGGTAGCTCAGCGCCGTCACGGCCGCGATCAGGAACGCCGCGAGAAACGGCACCCACGCCGCACCGCCGACTTCGGCCGCCACGTCGCCAACCAGCGCATAGATGCCGGTGCCCATGATGTCGCCGACGATGAACAGCAGCAGCAGGCCCGGCCCCATCACCCGCCGCAAGCGCGGCTGTTCCTCGTCCGTCGTGGACTCGCTCAAAGCTCCTCCCCCGCAGCTTGGGCTCGGCTGCGAACTTACTCCCGCCCAGTCAGATAGCCACTGCCTGACGGTCGTGCGGCGCCAGCACGTCGATGACCTCGATGAGCGTCGCGCGCGCCGCTGCGTGCGGATGCGGCTGCTCCTCGACGAGCGCGCAGATCACCGCGCCGTCGACTGCGCAGATCAGCTTGGTGACCAATTCGGTCCGCGCTCTGCGGCCCGATCGCTCGATGGCCTCGGCGATGGCGTCGGCGCGCTGGCGCATGCTGCGGCGCTGGATTTCCCGCAGCGCGGGTGACCGCGCGCAGGCGATGTAACGCTCGTAGCGGGAGATCATCTGCTCGCTGAGCCCAGGACCGGATTCTTCGCTCACCAGCAGATCGACCAGCACGTCAGCGGTGGTCTCCGGGCCACGACGGCGCCGGGACAGGGCCGCAACCCGACCCCGCAGCTGAGCGACCTCCACCATCCCGATGTGTTCGACGGCGCTGATGATGAGATCGTCCAGCGACGAGAAGTAGTAGGTGGTCGACGCCAGCGGCAGGCCGGCCCGACGCGCGACGGCGCGGTGGCGCACCGCCTCGAAACCCCCTTCGCACAACAATTCGGCGGCCGCGCTGACCAGCGCATACCGTCGCCGTTCTCCTTTGGGAGTGACTGCCGCGGTCACCCGTCTCATGCTGCCAGTCAGCCTGGTACCGCACTGCCCTTTCGGGCAAACGGTCCCTTAGTGGCATCGCGGCCGGTGAACGCCAAGGGGCTCGATAGACTCGGCTTCCATGCCGGAGCTGACCCGTCGCGCCATATTGCGTCTGGGCGCCGCCGCAGCCGCCGGGGCGTTGGGCGGCTACGCCGTCGACATGCTGCTGCAAACCCGCCCGTGCGCGGCCGCTCCCGCGTCGCCGTCACGCACCGGACAACCTCTAACGCCTCCGCGGCCACTGGACCCCGCGCCGGCACCGGCTCCAGCTATTCAGGAAGCGCCGACCATGACGACCGGCTCGTTCGTGTCAGCGGCTCGCGGCGGCGTTTCGACCAATTGGGCCATCGCGCGTCCGCCCGGCCAGACCACGCCGCTGCGGCCGGTGATTGCGCTGCACGGCAAGGGCAGTGACGCCGCAACCGTGATGGCTGGTGGGGTCGAGCAAGGTTTGGCCCAGGCGGTCAACGCGGGTCTGCCGCCGTTCGCGGTTGTCGCCGTGGACGGCGGCGGAAGCTACTGGCACAAGCGGACGTCCGGGGAGGATTCGGGCGCGATGGTGCTCAACGAGCTGATTCCGCTGTTGGGCAGTCAAGGCCTGGACACCTCGCGGCTGGCGTTTCTGGGCTGGTCGATGGGCGGCTACGGCGCGCTGCTTCTCGGCGGTCGGCTCGGTTCGGCCCGCACCGCCGCGATCTGCGCAGTGAGCCCGGCGCTATGGCTGTCTCCCGGGGCGGCCGCGCCCGGTGCGTTCGACAGCCCCGACGACTGGTCGGCGAACTCGGTGTTCGGGATGCCCGCTCTGGCGTCCATTCCGGTCCGGGTGGACTGCGGTGACGGTGACCCGTTCTACGGCGCGACCCGGCAATTCGTGGCCCAGCTGCCCAGACCACCGTCGGGCAGCTTCTCACCAGGCGGACACGACGCATCCTTCTGGAGCGCTCAGCTGCCTGGCGAACTGACGTGGATGGCTCCGCTGCTCACAGCTTGACGCGCCCGCCCGTGGGCGGTTAACCGACGAAGTGTATCGTGTACGACTGTTCACTTACGGTTGTGCGCGGCAGCGCTTCTCGCGCGCCGAAAGGACCAAAATCATGTCATTTTCTCTCGAGCTTTCCGAGGACGTCATTCACGTCCGCGACTGGGTACACGAATTCGCCGCCGACGTGGTGCGGCCGGCCGCCGCGGAGTGGGACGAACGCGAAGAGACGCCCTGGCCGATCATTCAAGAGGCGGCCAAGGTCGGCCTGTATTCCATCGACCTCTTCGCGCAGCAATCCGCCGAGCCGTCCGGTCTGGGCCTGCTGACGGTGTTCGAGGAGATGTTCTGGGGCGACGCTGGGATCGCCCTGTCGATCCTGGGGACTGGGCTGGCCGCCGCGTCGCTGGCCGCTGCCGGCACCCCCGAACAGCTGAGTGAGTTCCTTCCCCAGATGTTCGGCTCCGTCGACGAACCGCAGCTGGGATCGTTCTGCTCCTCGGAGCCGGCCGCGGGTTCAGACGTTGGCGCGATCCTGACCAGGGCGCGCTACGACGAGGCGACCGACGAGTGGATTCTCAACGGCACCAAGACCTGGGCCACCAACGGCGGCATCGCCAACGTGCACATCGTGGTGGCTTCGGTGCATCCAGATCTGGGATCGCGCGGCCAGGCGACGTTCATCATTCCGCCGGAGACGCCGGGGTTCAAGCAAGGACAGAAGTTCCGTAAACACGGCATCCGCGCCTCTCACACCGCCGAAGTGATCCTCGACGACGTCCGCATCCCCGGCCGACTCATTGTGGGCGGCAAAGAAAAGTTCGACCACCGGATGGCCCGTGTGCGCGAGGGGAAGAGCGCCGCTGGACAAGCGGCGATGGCCACATTCGAACGCACCCGACCCACAGTCGGCGCGATGGCCCTGGGCGTGGCCCGCGCCGCTTACGAGTACGCGTTGGAGTACGCGCAACAACGCGAGCAGTTCGGCCGGAAGATCGGAGACTTTCAGGCCATCGGGTTCAAGCTGGCCGACATGAAGTCCCGGATCGACGCATCCCGGCTGCTGGTGTGGCGGGCCGGGTGGATGGCGCGCAACAAGAAGCCGTTCCTCTGCGCCGAAGGATCGATGGCCAAACTGATCGCCAGCGAAACCGCTGTCTACGTCACCGACGAAGCGATTCAGATTCTCGGCGGCAACGGCTATACCCGCGAATACCCGGTCGAGCGGATGCACCGAGACGCCAAGATCTTCACCATCTTCGAAGGCACCAGCGAGATTCAGCGCCTCGTCATGAGTAGGGCGATCACCGGCTTGCCGCTGCGCTGAGGCTAGACCTCGACCAGCACCGCGCCGCCCTGACCGCCGCCGGCGCACATCGCCGCCACCCCGATGCCGCCGCCACGGCGACTCAGCTCGAACAGCACGCTGGTGAGCATCCGCGCGCCGGTCGCGGCGATGGGATGGCCCAGGCTGCAGCCGCTGCCGTAGATGTTGACCCGGTTTTCGTCGAGTTGGTATTCGCGGCACGCGGCGATCGGCACCGACGCGAACGCCTCGTTGATTTCCCACAGCGTCACGTCGGAGGCGGCCAGACCGGCCCGGTCCAGCACCTTGCCGATCACCCGGACCGCCCCCAGCCCGGTGTCGCGGGGATCGACGCCCACCGATGCCCACGCCCGCACCGCGCCGAGCACGCGAAGGCCCGCCGAACCGGCGTAACCGTCGTCGACCAGCGTGAGCGCGGCGGCGGCGTCGTTGGTGCCGCTGCTGTTGCCCGCGGTGATCGAGAACCCCGGGATCTCGGGATGCAGCACTTTGAGTGACGCCAACTTCTCGATGCTGGTGTCGCGGCGCGGATGTTCATCGACACTGAAGTCGACCAGCCCGCCGTCACGGCCTTGGATTTTCAATGGCACGATCTCGTCGGCGAAGGCGCCGCTGTCGATCGCGGCGACAGCGCGTTGATGTGACCGCAAAGCCCATGCATCCATCTCCGCGCGGCTGATCCCGGCAGCTTGGGCGGTGTTCCACCCCACGGTGATGGACATGTCGAGGGCCGGCGCGTCGGGTGTTTCCGGGTGCGAGGGCGGCATCCACCGGTCTTTGAATTCCAGGCTCGGCCCGGGGATGCGCCACTTCATCAGTGGTCCGGTCGACAGGGACTGCACTCCACCGGCGACGACGACGCGTTCGGCTCCGGCGCCGATCTGGGCCGCCGCGTTGGCCACCGCGGTGAGACTGCCCGCGCAGTGCCTGTTCACCGCCTGGCCCGGCACCGATGTCAGCTCCGACGCCACGGCGGCATACCGGGCCAAATCGCCTCCGCCGTAATGGGATTCGGCAAAGATCACATCACCGACGTCGTCGGCGTCGACGCCGGATCGGCGAATGGTTTCCTGCAGGATGGTGGTCGCGAGCACCTCGGCTGGTGTGTTGACCAGCGAGCCTTTGAATGACGTCCCGATCGCGGTTCGGACGGCGCTCACGATGACAGGCTTGGGCATGTGCTCAACTTATCAGCCGTCGCGGCCCGGCTGGATGCCCGACGGTGTCACTGAGCTTTTCGGATTGAGGCTGGTCAGGTGCCCACTTTCGACGCCCGCGGCCGGGTCGAGTACGCAATCGACGATCGCCGGTTCGGCGGCGGCGAGCGCCGCGGTCAGCGCAGACTTCAGTTCCGCCGGGGTCGTGACGTGATAGCCCTTGGCGCCGAACGCTTCTGCGATCAGCTCGTGGCGCGCCCGAGCGTTCAGCACGGTGGGGGCGGGGTCAGCCGTACCGACCGCGAGCTCGTCGCCGCGGTACACCCCACCGTTGTTGAGGATGACGACCGTGATCGGTAGCCGGTAGCGACAGATCGTCTCGAATTCCATGCCACTGAAACCGAACGCACTGTCACCTTCGATGGCGACCACCGGACACCTGGTCTGCACCGCGGCGGCGATGGCATAACCGAGGCCGACACCCATGACTCCCCAGGTGCCGCTGTCGAGCCGGTGTCGCGGCAGCGGCATGTCGATCACGTTGCGGGTGAAGTCCAGCGCGTTGGCGCCCTCGTTGATCACATACGTCTCGGGATGCCGCGAGAGCACGTCGCGAATGATCCGCAGCGCATTGAAGAACCGCATCGGCTGCGGATCCTCGGTCAGCCGAGCGAGCATCGCGGCTTCATTGTGCGCTCTGCGTTCGCTGAGCTCTGAGCTCCACCTGGTCGGCGCGACAACGGGATTCGTGCCCAGACGGTCAAGCAGTGCTGACATCACCGACGTGATGTCCCCGGCCAGCGGCGCCGCGATCGGCCGATTGCTGTCGAACTCCGACGCAGCGATGTCGATCTGGATGAACGTCGAGCCCTGAGACCATGGTGGTGATTCACCATGGCCGAGGAGCCAATTCAACCGTGCGCCCACCAGCATGACGACGTCGGCGCGAGCCAACGCCAATGACCTTGCGGCGGCAGCCGATTGAGGGTGTGAGTCCGGCAGGAGCCCTTTGGCCATCGACATCGGAACGAACGGTATGCCGGTGGTTTCGATGAGCTGCCGGATCAGCTCATCGGCTTGAGCGTAGGCGGCTCCCTTGCCGAGCACGATCAGCGGCCGTTGCGCCCGGCTCAGCAGGCGCAGCGCCCGATCGACCGCCTCGGGGGCCGGCAGCTGCCGCGGCGCCGGATCGACCACGGGCCACACCGTCCGCTGCGCGGCAGCGGCGTCGATCGCTTCGCCGAGCACGGCGCCCGGGATGTCGAGGTAGACACCACCCGGTCGACCGGAGACCGCGGTGCGGATAGCGCGGGCCACCCCCAATCCGATGTCCTGTGCCCGGCCGATGCGGTACGCCGCCTTCGCGAACGGCCGCGCCGCCGCGAGCTGGTCGAGTTCTTCGTACTCGCCGCGCTGCATGTCGACGATGGAGCGGTCACTCGAGCCAGCGATCTGGATCATCGGAAAGCAGTTCGTGGTGGCGTTGGCCAACGCCACCAGCCCGTTGAGGAAACCGGGCCCGGAGACCGTCAGACAGATGCCGGGCCGCTGGGTGAGGAAGCCGGCAGCGGCGGCCGCGTTGCCGGCCGACGTCTCGTGCCGAAACCCGATGAACCGGATACCCGAGGCCTGCGCGAGCCGGGCGAGGTCGGTGATGGGGATTCCGACCAGGCCGTAGATGATGTCGATCCCATTGACTTTCAGCGCGTCGACCAGCAGGTGAAAGCCGTCGGTCAGCTCGGCCGGTGCCGAAGGTGTGGTCATGACGACGATTCTTCGTCATGCTTCCGCTGGCCGGTTGTGCCAGCCCGGGTACCCGCGTCGATGATGGTGCCAATACGGTCGCCGCGGCACAGCGGGAAGGAACAAAGAAGATGACGCCCGACAGCAGTTGGTCGAGCCTGCATGTCGCCGATCTGTTGGAGGCGGTCGCCAGCCGTGCGGGCCAGGCGCCGGCGCTCGTGGTCACCGCCGGTCGCGTTCCGATCACCTACCGCACCCTGCTGCGACTGGTCGACGAGCTGGCCGGACAGCTGGCTCGCGGCGGTCTAGGTCCCGGTGACCGGGTCGCCCTGCGTACCGACAGCAGCGCCGAGTTCGTCGTCGGGTTGTTGGGGGCTTCGCGCGCGGGGCTCGTGGTGGTTCCGTTGGATCCCGCGCTGCCGGTCGCCGACCAGCAAGCCCGGATGGCTGCGGCGGGGGCGCGGGTCGCCGTGGTCAGCGGCGACACGGGGACCGAGCAGAAGGGTCCGCGCTTCCCGTCGTGGCCGATCTCGGTGACCGTCGGCACAGAGGTGCGCGTCGACCTCCATACCACCGCGGCACCGGATCCGGTGTCTACGGTCCCTGAGGATCTGTCCTCCGACGACGCCTTGATCATGTTCACCGGTGGTACCACCGGTGCCCCCAAGATGGTGCCCTGGACGCACGACAACATCGCGACGTCGGTGCGCAATGTGATTGCGACATATCAGCTCGAACCGGACGACGCGACCGTCGCGGTGATGCCGTTGTTTCACGGCCACGGACTGATCGCCGCGCTGCTGTCCACCCTGGCGTCCGGCGGGTCGGTGCTGCTTCCCGCGCGAGGACGGTTTTCTGCCCACACGTTCGCCGACGACCTCCGCGCCGTGCACGCGACGTGGTTCACTGCGGTGCCGACGATTCACCAGATACTCATCGATCGGCCGCCAACGGATGCCGAGCCGGATCAGCCTCCGCTGCGCTTCATCCGCAGCTGCAGCGCGGCACTGAGCCCCGACACCGCCCAAGCACTGCAAACCCACTTCGCTGCCCCGGTGGTCAGCGCCTACGGCATGACCGAGGCTACGCACCAGATGACGAGCACAACCGGACACGGCACGGTGCCCGCGGGTCTGGTGGGCCACCCCACCGGGGTGCAGGTCAGCATCGTCGGAGACGACGGCCTGCCATGCCCGCCGGATGCCGTCGGCGAGATCTGGGTTCGCGGCCCCACGGTGGTACGCGGCTACCTCGCCAATCCGACGGCAACCGCCCAGACCTTCACCGACGGGTGGCTGCACACCGGCGACCTGGGGTCACTGTCGGCTGATGGAAAGTTGACACTGCGCGGGCGCATCAAAGAACTCATCAACCGCGGCGGGGAAAAGATCTCACCGGAGCGCGTCGAAATCGTGCTGGCCAGCCACCCGAGCGTGGCGGAGGCGGCGGTTTTCGGCATCCCGGATCGTCTCTATGGCGAGGTGGTCGCCGCAGCGGTTGTGCCGGCCACGTCCGCGCCGCCTCCGGCCGGCGAACTCGCCGACTTCTGCCGCGAACGGCTCGCCGCCTTCGAGGTGCCCACCAGCATCGAGCTGACGCCCGAGCTGCCGCACACGGCGAAAGGTTCGGTGGATCGCCGCGCCGTGGCCGAACGATTCGGCACCAGACAGTAAATGGTGCAGCCGTTCGATTGGGACCTGCCCTACCGCTGGCCACGAAAACCCGTTTTGGCCGGCAATGTCGTGTGCACGTCGCAGCCGCTGGCCGCACAGGCAGGTCTTCAGATGCTGGCCGACGGCGGCAACGCCATCGACGCCGCGGTGGCCACCGCCATCACCCTCACCGTCGTCGAACCGGTGTCCAACGGGATCGGCTCGGACGCTTTCGCCATCGTCTGGGACGGCCGCCAACTGCACGGACTGAACGCGTCGGGCCGCTCTCCTGCGGCGTGGACCCCGGAGTTTTTCGGTGCCGGCGGTGTTCCCGCCCTGGGCTGGAATTCGGTCACCGTGCCGGGTGCGGTTTCAGCGTGGGTGGCATTGCACGCGAAGTTCGGGCAACTGCCGTTCGAGCGGCTCTTCGACGCAGCAGTAGCCTACGGCCGCAACGGGTTTGCGGTGTCGCCGACGGTGGCCTCGCAATGGGCCGCGCAGGTGCCGCTCTTCGAGTCCCAGCCCGGGTTCGCCGAGACGTTCTTGCCGGACGGGCGTGCGCCCAGGCCGGGCGAGCTGGTTTTACTGCCCGACCATGCGGCCACGCTGGAAGAGATCGCCGCGACCGCCGGCGAGGCGTTGTATCGCGGCAGGCTGGCCGACAAGCTCGAGGCACATGCGGCGGCCAACGGCGGGGCCCTGCGCGCCGGCGACCTCGCCGCTCATCGCGCCGACTGGGTCGACACGATCGGAAGCGGTTACCGCGGATACACGGTCCACGAGATCCCGCCCAACGGTCAGGGCATCGTTGCGCTGATAGCGCTGGGGATCCTGGAGCATTTCGACATGACTTCGCTTGCACCGGATTCCGCGGACAGTGTGCATCTGCAGATCGAAGCAGTGAAGTTGGCGTTCGCCGACGCCGGGGCCTATGTCGCCGACATCGGCCACATGCCGGTGCCTCCGGAGCAGCTGCTCGATAAGGAGTACCTGACGCAGCGGGCGGCCCTGATCGACCGCACCATCGCGAAGCCGGTGTCCGCCGGGACACCGCGCGGGGGCACTGTGTATCTCACCGCGGCCGATGCCTCGGGAAAAATGGTGTCGATGATCCAATCGAACTACCTGGGATTCGGCTCCGGGGTGGTGGTGCCGGGCACCGGGATCGCGCTGCAGAACCGTGGGTCGGGATTCGTCGCGACGCCGGGCCATCCGAACCAGGTCGGCCCGAACAAGCGTCCGTACCACACCATTATTCCGGGCTTTCTGACGAAAGACGGCACACCGGTCATGAGTTTCGGGGTGATGGGTGGGCAGATGCAGCCTCAAGGCCACGTGCAGGTGTTGGTGCGGATGGTGGATCACGGACAAAACCCGCAGGCGGCTTGCGACGGCCCGAGGTTTCGCTGGGTGCAAGGCACCCAGGTAGCTTGCGAGCCAGGGTTTCCCACTTCGACGCTCGACGAGCTTCGCAACCGCGGCCACCAGCTCACCGTCACCGAAGACTCCACCGAATTCGGCAGCTGCCAGGCTATTTGGCGTCTCGACGATGATTACCTCGCCGTCAGCGATCCCCGCCGCGACGGCCAGGCTGCGGGGTTTTAGAGATGGATGCTTCCCTGCGCCGCCGCCGCGGCGATGTCGGAACGAAAGAAGCTGCCCGGCAACCGGATTGACTCCAGCAGGTCATAGGCGGCGGTACGAGCCGCTGACAGGTCCGTCCCGGTTCCCACCACGGAGAGCACTCGACCGCCCGACGATACGATCGCGCCGTCTTCGCGCCGTGCCGTTCCGGCGTGCAACACGCCGTCGGCTTCTGAGCCGATGATGACGTCGCCGAGACGCGGCCGTCCTGGATAGTTTTCTGCTGCCAGCACCACGGTCACGGCCGCGCCGTCGTGCCAATGCAACGAACCGAAGTCGCCTAGGGCACCGGTGGCGGTCGCATACAGCAGCTGCCCGAGTGGAGAATTCAGCAGCGCCAGCACCGACTGTGTCTCGGGATCTCCGAAGCGGCAATTGAATTCGATGACCGCCGGTCCGGAAGAGGTCATCGCGAGCCCAGCATACAGCAGTCCGGAAAACGGACAGCCGCGCGCCACGAGCTCGACGGCAACCGGTTCCACGATCTGGCTGACGATAGCCCGGCAGGTATCGGCCGGTAGCCACGGCAGTGGCGCGTAGGCGCCCATTCCGCCGGTGTTGGGTCCGGTGTCGCCGTCGCCGACCCGCTTGAAGTCTTGCGCCGGCAGCAGCGGCACCACGGTATCGCCGTCGATCAGGCAGAACAGTGACACTTCCGGACCATCGAGAAAGGACTCCAGCAGCACCGGGTGGCCCGCATCGAGTAAGGCGGCGGCGTGGGCTCGCGCGATGTCGCGGTCCGGGGTCACCACCACGCCCTTGCCGGCGGCCAGCCGGTCGTCTTTCACCACCCAGGCCGGCTCGCCCGCGGCAGGGCCGAACCGCTCGAGCGCCGTATCCAACCGCGCGGGATTGTCGACGATCTCGCCACTTGCGGTGCGCACGCCGGCGGCGGTCATGACGTCTTTGGCGAAGGCCTTGGAGCCCTCGATACGGGCCGCCGCTCTGCTCGGCCCGAAGCAGGCGAATCCGGCGTCGCGCACTGCGTCGGCGACGCCCAGCACCAGGGGCACCTCGGGGCCGATGACCACCAGGTCTGAGTGCACGTGTTGAGCCAGTGCGACGACGTCTGCACCGGAGGTGATGTCGACCGAGTGCTGATCGGCAATGGAGGCGGTGCCGGCGTTTCCGGGAGCGACGGCCAAGGCTTCGACCTGCGGGTCCTGGTTCAAGGCTGTCAGTAGTGCATGTTCGCGGGCTCCGGAGCCGATCACCAGGACGCGCACGACGTCACCTTAGCGGGCTGGTCGCGAAGTTCACCGAAGCTAGTCGGTCGGCTTGCCCGTGTGCATTCTCACGGCCTGGTCGACGTTGGCCTTTCTGTCCTCGCCGGCGCCTTTTTTCGAAGCCTTGCGGCGCTTGGCCACCACGGCGTCGACCGCGCCGTTGAGCGCCGATCCCAGCGGAAAACCGAGGTAGTGGGTGAGGAAGACCGCCATCTCCTTCAGTTCGGCTTCGGTCAGTTCGCCGTTGAGCAGTGCGGCGTTGATTTGCAGCTCGGCCAGGTCGCGATTCCCGATCGCGCTCACCGCCGTCAACGTCATGAGGCGCTTGTCCCGCATCGACAATCCCGGTCGGGTCCATATGGTGCCGAACAGGTGGTCGACGGTCAGGTCGAAGTACGGGTCGCCCTCCACATTGGGCATCTCCCACCCGTACACCTCGTTCATCTTTTCCAGGCCCTTGCGGCGCAGCTCGTTCACGGAGTCTCCGATCAGTTGGGCGGACTCGGATGCGGCAAACCAAGCCCCGCCGCCAGCGTCTCGCGCGCCACTTGCGCCAACGGCAGCTCGACCGACATCGCCTGCCCGAAAGCCAGGGCCAAGCTCAAGTCCTTCTCGCCGAGGCCGCGGGTATGCAGGAATGGCCCGTACAGAAAGTGTTCCTGCTTCAGCGGTTTGAGGTCATCACGGACCATGATCGCCCCGGGTCCGCCAGTGAGCGCATCAGTGTGTCGCACCACCCGGCCCAACGCCTGTAGGTCCAGCCCCGCAGCCTCGGCCAGTTTCATCGCTTCACCTGCGGCTGCATAAGAAGTGAACGTCAACATGTTGCGCGCCAGCTTCATTCGTGTGCCGGCGCCCGGTTCACCGGCATGGATCACCAGCGACGCCCATTTCTTGAACACCGGTTTGACCCGTTCGTAGACCATCCGCTCGGCACCGACCATGGTGGCCAGTTCGGCCTTGGCGGCCGCTGCGGCGCCGCCGCTGACCGGCGCATCGACGATGTGAATACCCTGCGGCTCAAGCTGTTCGGCCAGCTCGATTGCGGTGGTGTCGCTGATGGTGGAGTGAATTGCGATGACCGTGCCGGGCTTTGCCTGGGGCACAAGTTGGTCGACGACATCACGGACTTGGTCGTCGTCGAGAACCGTGACGCTGATGACGTCGGCGCCGGCGACGTCGGCCACACTGTCGGCCAGCGTGGCGCCGGCTTCGGCCAGCGGCGTCATCGCTTCAGTACGCACGTCATACACCGTCACCCCGCCCGGCCAATCAGCCAGGCGCTTGGCCATCGGCGCACCCATGTTGCCCAGGCCGATATAACCCAGGCGCAGCTGTTCAGTCATGACCGAATGATCTGTCCGCCGTCGACGTTGAAGATCTGACCGGTGATCCAGGACGCCTCGTCGGACAGCAGGAAAAGGCACATACCCACCAGGTCTGCCGGCGTCCCCATCCGGGACAGCGGAAGCCCCTTGACGATGTCGGAGACTATCTCCTGCGGTGTGGTGGTTCGGTTGGCCTCGGTGTCGATGGGGCCGGGTGCGATCGCGTTGATCCGGATATTCTGGCCGCCCAATTCGCGCGAAAGCTGTTGAGTGAGGCCGTTGATGCCGACTTTGGCCAGTCCGTAGAAGTTCGCGTACAGCCACGCCGCGGTCGAGGACTGATTGACGATCGCGCCGCCGCCACGCTTGGCCATCTTCTTGTACACCGCGCGGGTGCACCACAGCGCACCGTCAAGGTTCACACTCATGAACTTCGTGTAGTACTCGGGGTCGACGGTCAACAGGAAATCCAGCTTCATGCCGCCGAAGATGGCAGCGTTGTTGACCAGGTAATCGATACCGCCGAACTCCGCCAGCGTGCGATCGGCCATCGCCTTGGCCGAGGCCGGATCGGAGACGTCGACGGCAACGCTGATGGCGGTACCGCCGTCGGCGACGATCTGCTTTGCCACCGCCTCGGCCGCGTCGGCTTTGATGTCGGCCACCACCACCGCCGCCCGCTCGCGGGCCAGCGCCTCGGCGTACGCCTGACCGATACCGCCGCCGGACCCGGTGACGATGGCAACTTTGTTCTCGAAACGCCCCATGCTTTACCTCTCCGGCCGGGTGGCCACCAGTGGTCGCGCCCTCAGACGGCGGTCGCCACGAGCTTCGTTTCCAGATACTCTTCGAAACCCGCAAGGCCCATCTCCCGGCCGTTACCGGACTGCTTGTATCCGCCGAAGGGTGCGTCGGCGGAGTACCAGACCCCGCCGTTGACGTTGACGGTGCCGACCCGAAGCCGCGACGCCACCGCGGCCGCGTGGTCGGGGTCGGCACTCATCACGGTGCCCGACAAACCGTAGGGCGAGTCGTTGGCAATCCGGACCGCGTCGTCGTCGCCGTCGTGGGCGATTACGGTGAGCACCGGGCCGAAAATTTCTTCCCGAGCGGGACGCGCATCGTTGGTGAGCCCGGCGATCACCGTCGGCTCGATGAAAAAACCGATGGGCTTGTCGGCCGGCCGGCCGCCGCCGCAGGCGAAGGTGCCACCTTCGCTGATTGCCAGGTCCAGATAGCCCTGTACCCGGTCGCGTTGTCGCTCGGAGATCAGCGGTCCGCACACGGTGCCCGGATCGGCCGGGTCACCGGGCTTGATCGACGACATCGTGGCCGCCGCGGTGGCGACTGCCTCGTCGTAGCGGTTGCGGGGCACCACCAGGCGGGTGGTGATCGCACAGCCCTGCCCGGCGTGCACACATGCCGAAAATGCCGAAACAGCCGCCGCGCCGGCCAGATCGGCGTCGTCGAGGACGAGGAACGCCGACTTGCCGCCCAGTTCCAGGAAGACCTTCTTGATGGTGGCTGCGGCATCCGCCATGACGCTACGGCCAGTGGCTGTCGAACCGGTGAAGGTGATCATGTCGACTCGAGGGTCTCTGACCAACTGTGCGCCCAGGCTGTGATCGTCGGATGTCACGATGTTGACCACCCCGGGCGGAAAGTCGGTGTGCTCGACGATGAGCTCGCCCAAAACGGCGGCGCACCAGGGTGTGTCGGGTGCGGGTTTGAGAACGACGGTGTTGCCGGCAGCCAGGGCCGGGCCCAGCTTGGCGAGATTGATCTGGTGCGGGAAGTTCCAGGGGGTGATCGCGCCGACGACGCCGACGGCTTCTCGCACGAGCGTGCGGCGGGTGCGAATGCCCAGGGGCGCCGCCTCACCCAGGTCCTGGGTCCACGGATAGGACTCGGCCGTGTCGGCGGCAAAGGACAAGTCGTCGATCGGTCCCTCGAGCTGCGCGCTGGCGGTCAGCATGCGGGGGGCCCCCACCTCCGAAATGGTGATCTCCCGCAGCTCCTCGACGTGCGCCCGTAGAGCGTCCCGCAACTGCCGCACGCACCGTGCCCGCAGATCGCTGTCCCGCGACCAGTCGGTCTCGTCGAAGGCCCGCCGCGCGGCGTCGATCGCCCGGCTCATGTCGTCGGCCGTGGCGTTGGCAGCCGCTCCCAACACTTCCTCGGTGGCCGGATTGATGGTGGCGAATGTGCCCGCACTGCTGCCCGACAGCTTGCCGTCGATCAGCAGTGCACTTACCCCGTCAGCCAATAACGCCATGTCACGCTCCCGCCTGGCACTACCCACGATGGTAGACACTTGTCCGGAATACTTCAGTTGCACCATAGCCGCCGGAGCGTTTGCCCTGCAAGAGGCTTGCGCTCAGTGAACTGGCCGGGCGCGGTACTGAGGCTTCTGAGCAGGTCTTTCACAGTCACGGGTTGCTAGGCTGCCCGATGATCCGCTAACTTGGACATGTGTCCAGCGATGCAGTGGTCGCCGTCACATCCGACGGCGCCGATGCCCACGCGCCGCGCAATCGCAGACAGCAGGAGACTTTCCGCCGGGTCTTGGCCGCCGGGATGGAGACGCTGCGCGAGACGTCCTACGCCGCGCTGACCGTGCGCGCCGTGGCCGCACGGGCCAAAGTCGCCCCGGCGACCGCCTACACCTACTTCTCGTCGAAGAACCACCTGATCGCCGAGGTGTACCTGGACCTGATCCGGCAAGTCCCCTACTTCACCGACGTCAACGAACCCATGCCGGTGCGGGTCGATAAGGCACTGCGACATATGGCGCTCGTGGTCGCCGACGAACCCGAGGTGGCGGCGGCCTGCACAACCGCGCTGCTCTCCGGTAGCGCCGACCCGGCGGTACGCGCCGTGCGCGACCGGATCGGCGCCGAAATCCACCGTCGCATCACCTCGGCGATCGGCCCGGACGCCGACCCGCGCACCGTCTCGGCGCTGGAAATGACGTTCTTCGGCGCGCTGGTCAATGCCGCCAGCGGGGCTTTCACCTATCGCCAGATCGCCGACCGACTGGGGTACGTCGTCGGCCTCGTTCTGCCCCGCCATCAGGGAGGCAAATGATGACCGTCCGTGTCGGTGACCGACCCGACGAGTTGGTGCTCGACCCGTATGACTACGACTTTCACGAAGACCCGTACCCGTACTACCGCCGGCTGCGCGACGAAGCTCCGCTATACCGCAACGACGAACTGAAGTTCTGGGCGTTGTCGCGGCACGGCGACGTACTGCAGGGCTTCCGCAACAGCACCGCGCTGTCCAACGCGTACGGCGTCTCGTTGGATCCGATCTCCCGAAATATCGACGCGCACAAAGTCATGTCGTTTCTGGCCATGGACGATCCCGGCCATCTACGGCTACGCACGTTGGTGTCCAGGGGCTTCACCCCGCGGCGGATACGCGAGCTCGAGCCTCGAGTGCGTGATCTGGCGCGCGCGCACCTGGACACCGCCCTGGGAAATGAATCGTTTGACTTCGTCGGCGAATTCGCCGGCAAGCTGCCGATGGACGTGATCTCCGAACTGATGGGCGTCCCACAAAGCGACCGGGTCCGGATCCGGGCACTGGCCGACGGCGTCATGCACCGCGAAGACGGCGTGGCCGACGTCCCGGCATCGGCCATCCAGGCGTCGGCGGAGTTGATGACCTACTACGCCGAGCTCATCGGTGAGTTTCGCAACCGGCCGGGCGACAACCTGACCTCGGCGCTACTGGACGCCGAGGTCGACGGCGACCGGCTCAGCGATGCGGAGATCCTGGCTTTCCTGTTCCTCATGGTCATCGCCGGCAACGAAACGACCACCAAATTGCTTGCCAACGCCGCTTATTGGGGTGCTCGCAATCCCGACCAGCTGGCCTCGGTGTTGGCCGATCACTCCCGGGTCCCGCTGTGGGTCGAGGAAACTCTGCGCTATGACACCTCCAGCCAGATCCTGGCCCGCACGGTCGCGGCAGAAATCACGATGTACGACACCACCATTCCGAGCGGTGATGTACTGCTGCTGCTGCCGGGTTCGGCCAACCGCGACGACCGGGTCTTCGACAGTGCCGACGACTACCGCATCGGGCGCGACATCGGCTCCAGGCTGGTCAGCTTCGGAAGCGGCGCGCACTTCTGCCTGGGAGCCCACCTGGCCCGGATGGAAGCCAGAGTCGCATTGACCGAGCTGGTCGGCCGCATCCGTGGCTACACAGTGGACGAGGCCAACGCAGTCCGCGTGCATTCCAGCAACGTGCGCGGATTCGCGTCCCTGCCCATCACCGTGGAGACCAGGTAATGCCGCGCTTTCCACCACATCCGGCCCGCCGGCCCGCCATCGTCGCCGGTGCCTCCTCGGGGATCGGTGCGGCCACCGCCATCGAGCTGGCCGGCCGCGGCTTCCCCGTCGCCCTGGGTGCCCGCCGCGTCGAGAAGTGCCAGGAGCTGGCCGACCAGATCACCGCGGACGGCGGCGAGGCCGTCGCACTGCATCTTGACGTCACCGAGTCCGAATCGGTCAAAGGTTTTGTGCACCAAGCCAACGAACGGCTCGGTGAAATCGAGCTGCTGGTGACCGGGGCGGGCGACACCTTCTTCGGCCGATTGCACGAGATCAGCACTGACGTCTTCGAATCTCAGCTGCAGATTCACCTGATCGGCGCCAATCGACTGGCCGGCGCGGTCCTTCCTGGGATGCTGGAACGTCAACGCGGCGACCTCATCTTCGTCGGCTCCGATGTGGCACTCCGCCAGCGGCCGCACATGGGCGCCTACGGCGCGGCCAAGGCGGCACTGGTCGCCATGGTCAGCAACCTGCAGATGGAACTGGAAGGCACCGGTGTGCGCGCCTCAATCGTGCATCCGGGTCCGACCAAAACCGGTATGGGCTGGAGTTTGCCTCCCGAATCGATCGGGCCGATGCTCGAAGACTGGGCCAAGTGGGGCCAGGCCCGCCACGATTATTTCCTGCGTGCTTCGGATCTCGCCAGAGCGATCGCCTTCGTCGCCGAAACCCCGCGGGGCGGATTCGTCACGTCCATGGAGATCCAGCCTGAAGCGCCACTGTCGAGCGCACCGGTTGAGCGCCAGCAACTGAAATACCCGGAGGAGCCGTGACAAGTCAGGATTTGAAGGCGGTTCCGCGCGTCTCGGGTGGGCACGAAGAGCATGGGCATCTCGGGGAATTCCGCACCGACCCCATCGGACTGATGCAGCGGGTCCGCGCCGAGTGCGGTGACGTTGGCTGGTTCCAGTTAGCCGACAAGCAGGTGGTGCTGCTCTCCGGCGCGCAAGCCAACGAGTTCTTCTTCCGCTCCAGCGACGACGACCTCGATCAGGCCGAGGCATACCCTTTCATGACACCGATATTCGGCAAAGGGGTGGTGTTCGACGCCAGTCCTGAACGCCGCAAAGAGATGCTGCACAATTCCGCGTTGCGCGGTGAACACATGAAGAGTCACGCCACCACCATCGAGCGTGAAGTGCACCGTATGATCGAAAGTTGGGGCGACGAAGGCGAAATCGACTTGCTGGACTTTTTCGCCGAGCTCACCATCTACACATCGACGGCATGCCTGATCGGTCCGAAGTTTCGCGACCAGCTCGATTCGCGGTTTGCGCACTTTTACCACGAACTCGAACGCGGCACCGATCCGTTGTGCTATGTCGACCCTTACCTGCCGATCGAAAGTTTCCGCCGCCGCGACGAAGCCCGAAAGCAGTTGGTGGCGTTGGTGCAAGAGATCATGGACCAACGCATCGCGAACCCGCCCGTCGACAAGCGCGACCGCGACATGCTCGACGTGCTGGTGTCGATCGCTGACGACCAGGGCACCCCCCGATTCTCGGCCGACGAGATCACCGGAATGTTCATCTCACTGATGTTCGCCGGTCATCACACCAGTTCAGGCACATCGGCGTGGACGCTGATCGAGCTGATGCGCCATCCCGAGGCCCACGCCGAGGTGATCCGCGAACTCAACGAGCTCTACGCCGACGGGCAAGCGGTGAGCTTCCACGCCCTGCGCCAGATTCCTAAACTGGAGAATGTCCTCAAAGAAACGCTGCGGCTGCATCCGCCGCTGATCATCTTGATGCGGGTGGCTCAAGGGGAATTCGAGGTCGAGGGCTACCCGATCCACCGAGGTGACTTCGTCGCGGCCTCGCCGGCGATCTCCAATCGCATACCCGAGGACTTCCCGAACCCCGACGACTTCGTGCCCGAACGTTACGAGCAGCCACGTCAGGAAGACTTGATCAATCGGTGGACGTGGATCCCGTTCGGGGCGGGTCGGCACCGCTGTGTGGGTGCGGCATTCGCCACGATGCAGATCAAGGCGATCTTCTCAGTTTTGTTGCGCGAATATGACTTTCAGATGCTTCAGCCGTCGGACAGCTACCGCAACGACCATTCCAAGATGGTGGTTCAGCTGGCGCGGCCGGCCAGAGTGCGCTATCAGCGCCGCAGCAGGAGGTGATGATGGGTTTCCGAGTCGAGGTTGACCTGGTGTTGTGCCAGGGTCACGCGATGTGCGAGCTCGAAGCGCCGGACCACTTCCGCGTGCCCAAGCGCGGCCAGGTCGAGATCGTCGACGCCGAACCACCCGAAGAGGCGCGCCCGGAGATCGAGCAGGCCGTGTGGGCATGCCCCACTCAAGCTCTGTCCATCCACGAGAAAGAAGAATGATGATGGCCGACGGAACCGGTTTCAGCCGATCAGAGCTCGAAGAGTGGGTGCAGTCCTGGCTGCAGACCAACAAGGAATGCGAGCAGGCGGGCGACTGGAAGCCGCTGGCGGACTTTTACGCTCCCGAAGCCACCTACGGCTGGAACATCGGGCCCAAGGAAGACGTGATGTGTGTCGGTCTCGAAGAGATCCGCGACATCGCCCTCGGATTGGAGATGGAGGGGCTGGAGAACTGGCAGTACCCCTACCAGAAGGTCATCATCGACGATCAGCAGGGTGAAATCGTCGGCTTCTGGAAGCAAGTCGTCGTTGACGGCGACGGTGGCCGACAGGAGATCTACGGCATCGGCGGCAGCTGGTTTCGCCTCAACCCCGACAGACTCATCGAGTGGCAGCGCGACTTCTTCGATTTCGGCCACGTACAGGTCTTGTACCTGGAGTTGATGAAGGCCGGCAAATTGTCCAAGGGCATGCAGAAGCGGATCGAGCGCAGCCTCGCCGGGGAGAAGCTGCCGGGCTATTACCCGTTGGGCAAAGCACCGGTGCCGATCTGGTAGTCCGGTGCACCAGCCAACCAAGCACTTGTTTTGTGACACGCGCTATGCTGGCGCGACAGCGGTGTCCGTGTGGCACTCGTCACTAAAGCTGCCGGCACGACGGGTCGGGCAGTCTCACTTCAACGGTGAAATGGGGTCAGGTCCAACGTGAAGACAAAAGGTGCGCTGATCTGGGAATTCAACCAGCCATGGTCGATCGAAGAGATCGAGATCGGTGACCCGCGGAAGCACGAAGTCAAGATCCAGATGGAAGCCGCAGGCATGTGCCACTCCGACCACCACCTGGTGACGGGTGGCATTCCGATGGCCGGTTTCCCCGTGCTCGGCGGACATGAGGGCGCCGGCATCGTCACCGAGGTGGGCGAAGGTGTCGAGGGCATCGCTGAAGGCGATCACGTGGTGTTGTCCTTCATCCCGTCGTGCGGACGCTGTCCGACGTGTCAGGCCGGACTGCGGAACCTGTGTGACCTCGGCGCCGGGCTGCTGGGCGGCACTGCGGTCAGCGACGGCACCTTCCGGGTCCAGGCCCGCGGCCAGAACGTCTTCCCGATGACGCTGCTGGGCACGTTCTCGCCGTACATGGTGGTGCACGAGAGTTCGGTGGTGAAGATCGACCCGTCGGTGCCGTTCGAAGTCGCGTGCCTGGTGGGCTGCGGGGTGACCACCGGTTACGGCTCGGCTACCCGGACCGCCGACATCCGGCCCGGCGACGACGTCGCCGTCATCGGTGTCGGTGGTGTCGGCATGTCGGCGCTGCAGGGCGCCGTCAACGCCGGGGCCCGCTACATCTTCGCCGTCGACCCGGTCGAGTGGAAACGCGATCAGGCCCTGAAATTCGGCGCCACTCATGTCTATTCCGACCTGGAGGCGGCGCTGATGGGTATCGCCGAGGTCACCTACGGCCTGATGGCCAAAAAGGTGATCGTCACCGTCGGCGAACTCAAGGGCGCCGACGTCGACAACTACCTCAACCTCACCGCCAAAGGCGGCACCTGTGTGCTGACCGCCATCGGGAGCCTACTGGATACGCAGGTGACACTAAACCTGGCGATGTTGACCCTCATGCAGAAAAACCTGCAGGGCACCATCTTCGGCGGCGGCAACCCCCAATACGACATCCCGCAACTGCTGTCGATGTACACGGCGGGCAAGCTGAACCTGGACGACATGATCACCCGGCAATACAAGCTGGAGCAGATCAACGACGGCTACCAAGACATGCTGGACGGCAAGAACATTCGCGGAGTGATCCGCTACACCGACGACGACCGGTAGCCCATGTCGCCGCTGACCAGCCCGCTACGTGTTTTCCAGGTGGCGTCCGGCAACGTCGGCACCGAGATGATCAAGCGCATCGCCGAACATCCGGACCTGGAATTGGTTGGTCTGCACTGCTATTCGCCGGACAAACTGCGCCGCGATGCCGGTGAGATTGCCGGCATCGGACCCATCGGCGTGACGGCCACCGCAACGGTCGACGAGATCATCGCCGCCCGACCGCATTGCGTGACCTTCCACGGCGTGTGGCCGGACCTGGCGCTCTACCAACAGGTGCTTCAAGCCGGGATCAACATCGTCACGACCGCCGACTGGGTCACCGGGCATCATCGAAACGTCAACCACCGCACGGCCGACGGCAGTACCGAATCGACGGTGCTGCAGGACGCCTGCCTGCGCGGACAGTCGACGTTCTACGGGACGGGGATGAACCCCGGCCTCGCGCAAATCCTCACGATCGTCCACAGCGCCGATGTCGCCGACATCGAGAACGTGACCTGCGTCGAGTCGGTCGACGTCTCCTGTCACCACTCCGCGCCGACCTGGGCGAACTGTGGTTTCGGCCGACCGGTCGACGACCCCGAAGTGCCGCGGCTGCTGGAGTTTGGCACCCGGGTCTTCGAAGACGGGGTACGCCTGATGGCCGACTGTCTCGACATCACGCTGGACGAAGTCCGGTTCAGCTACGAGC
This sequence comes from uncultured Actinomycetota bacterium, assembly GCA_963767765.1. Lineage (GTDB taxonomy): Bacteria > Actinomycetota > Actinomycetes > Mycobacteriales > Mycobacteriaceae > Mycobacterium. The sequence goes on from CAVYEX010000002.1 coordinate 470,459, forward strand.
TGGGTGCCTGCACCAAGGACATGGATCTGGGTTGGTATCGGCTACCCGCCGGCTCTTTAGGAGGCGCGGCTTTTCAGTATGTCGGGACTGTCGGTGGAACACCCCGGGTGGAGCTGCACCTGGAATGGCAGATGACGCCGTACACGCAGCCGCAGTGGGACATTCAAGGCTGTTACATCACCAAGATCCAGGGCGATCCGTGCATCTACAGCAAGCACCTGATCTTGCCCAAGCCCGGCACCGACTTTTCTACCGCTCAGGCATTCGCGGCGATCGGCATGACCGTCACCGGCATGCCCGCCCTCAATGCGATCCGGGCGGTTGTCGAAGCCCCACCCGGGGTGATCACCAGCGCCGACCTGCCGCTGCGCGCGTTCGCCGGACGATTTTCCGCCCCGCCCGATGGTGGCGATCCGCTGCGACCGGCTTCGCCGCCCTTGCGATCGGCCCCGCCCGATGGTGGCGATCCGCTGCGACCGGCTTCGCCGCCCTTGCGATCGGCCCCGCCCGATGGTGGCGATCCGCTGCGACCGGCTTCGCCGCCCTTGCGATCGCCACGGCGGTGACCAACTTTCCGCATCTGTTGCAACCGGGGCGTATCGGCGCCATGCGGGTGCGCAACCGGTTGGTGATGTCGCCGATGGAGACCATGTACGGCACCCCGGACGGCTTGCCGTCGCAGCGGACCCGAGACTACTTCGCCGCGCGCGCCGAAGGCGGTGTCGGGCTGGTCACGCTGGGTGCCACCGGCGTGGACCACGAGCATCCCGAGACGCCCGGTGGCCTGCACATCGGCACCGACGATTCGGTGCCCGCACACCGCGCACTCGTGGAGGTGGTGCACGAGCACGGGGCCAAGATCCAGCCGCAGATAGTGCATGCCGGACCAGACGGTCTGGGACCCGAGATGCATGGCGTGACGTCGCTGGGCCCGTCAGTGATTCCGTCGTACCTGACCGGGCGCCCGTCGGCCGAGATCAGCTCCCGACAGCTCGCCGAGGTGTTGGATCTGTTCAAAGCGGCGGTGCGTCGGGCTGCTGAGGCCGGCTATGACGGCATCGAGCTGCACGCCGCACATGGCTATATGTTGCTGGGTTCCTTCCTTGCCCCGCAGCGCAACCGGCGCACCGATGAGTACCGGGGGGATTCGGTGCGTGGCCGGATCCGCATGGTGTTGGAGACGCTGGCGGCTATCCGGTCCGAAGTCGGCGATGACCTGCCGATCACGCTGCGCATCTCCGGTTACGAGCGGGTGGCCGGGGGTCGGCCGATCTACGAGACTGCCCAGGTTGCACCGCAATTGGCCGCTGCCGGGGTGGACGCTTTTCACGTCAGTGGCGGAGTGATCGACCGGCTGGTCACCGGCATGGTCAACGCTGCCGATGACGGCAATGCGCTCAATGTCGGCGCCGCCGCCGCGGTCAAGGAGGCCGTCGACGTTCCGGTGATCGCCGTCGGCCGCATCCACGACCCGAAGCGCGCCGAGCAGATCCTGGCCGACGGCCGCGCCGACTTCATCGCGATGGGCCGGCCACTGCTGGCCGACCCTGAGCTGGCGCGCAAACTCATGGTCGGACAGTCACAGCGCGTCCGCAGCTGCATCTCCTGTGAGAACTGCATCGACGCGATGGAGCAACGGTTCTCGGTGGACTGTGCAGTCAACCCGCGCACCGGCAAGGAGCGCGACTTGACCCCGCACCGCACAACGCGCGCTAAGCGCGTAGTGGTGATCGGGGGCGGTCCGGCCGGTCTGGAAGCCGCGCGGGTGGCCGCCGAGCGAGGGCACCACGTCACGCTTTTCGAGCAAGGCGCCCAGCTCGGCGGCGCCCTGCGCTGGGCCTGCGTGCTGCATCCGGAAAACGAGCCGTTTCTCAAATACCTGCGCCACGAGATCAAGATCGCCGGTACGACGGTACATCTCGGTCACGTCGTGTCAGCCGACGAGGTGGTGCGATTGGCACCCGAAGCTGTCGTCGTGGCCACCGGTGCCCGGATCGTTATTCCGCAACAGATTCCGGGCATCGATTGCCCTCGGGTGCACACCGGCCCAGGTCTGCGCGAGCTCCTCGCCGGGCATGCTGATCCGAAAGACCCGGCCTGGCGGCGGCTGAGCGCCCGGCTGCTCAGCGGTCGCGGCCAGCGGTTGGCGCACCCCGCCGCGGTGCGCGCGGCTACCCGCGCCTGGATGCCGTTGGGCCGGCGCGTCGCCATCATCGGCGGTGACCTGGTGGCGACCGAGCTCGCCGAATTCCTCAGCAGCCGAGGCCGTTTGGTGTCAATGCTCGAGCCAGGCAAGGTGATAGCACCCGAAGTCGGCAACAAACGCCGAACCGAGCACATGGATCGGCTCGATCGCCACGGCGTCACCGTCCATGTCCGCGCCCACATCGACCGGATTACCGCTGACGGCGTGGATTTCACTCCCGCCGGTGGAACGATGCGTCACCTTCCCGCCGACAGCGTGGTAGTGGCGGGAACACCCGAACCTGACACCGGCCTGTTCGACACGCTGGTGGGCGCTTTACCCGATGCCGCCGTCCACGCGGCGGGCGACTGCTGCGGCATCGGCCTGATCCGTAAAGCCACCGAAGACGGCGCCCGTGCCGCCTGTGCAATTTAACGAGAGGAACGACACCATGTCACAGGAGACCATGCACCAATCACCAGCACTGGCCGCATCACACTCGTCGTGGCGATGCGTTCAGGCCCGCGACCGTGAGGGCTGGTTGGCGCTGATGGCCGACGACATCGTCATCGAAGATCCGATCGGCAAGTCCATCACCAACCCCGACGGCAACGGCATCCACGGTAAAGACGCCGTCGCAGCTTTTTTCGACAGCAATATCGCCGCCAACCGGCTCACCATCACCTGCGAAGAAACGTTTCCGTCCAGCTCGCCCCACGAGATCGCTCATATCTTGGTGCTCGACAGCAGGTTTGACAACGGAGTCACCAGTTCGGTGCGCGGTGTTTTCACTTACCGGGTGAACGATGACGGGCTGATCACCAATCTGCGCGGCTACTGGAATCTCGAGGCCATGAGTTTCGGCAAGGACGAGTGAGCCCACCCGGTCCTGGGCTGCTGGCCGGGCGCGGCGCCGTCGTCGTCGGCGGCTCTCGAGGCATCGGCGCGGCGGTCGCGATCCAGCTCGCGGCACACGGCGCCGCAGTGTTGGTCAACGGTCGAGACCGCGAGGCAGCAGAACACACGGCCGCCGACATCACCGCCAAGGGCGGCCGGGCGCTGGCACATCCGGGGTCGCCGTCCGATGAGCGACGCGCCGATGCGCTGATTGACCAATGCGTCCAAGAGTTCGGCGGCCTTGACATCCTGGTGAACTGTGCCGGCATCGCCGAGCCGGTGGGCTCGTCCATCTTCGACATCAGCACCGCGCAATTCCACGAGCTGATCGAGGCGCATCTGGGCACCGTGTTCGAGACGTGCCGCGCCGCTGCGCCCAAGATGGCGGCTCAGCGGGGCGGCAGCATCGTCAACACCGGATCCGTCGCCTTCCTTGGCGATTACGGCGGCACCGGTTATCCCGCCGGGAAGGGCGCCGTCTACAGCTTGACCATGGCCATCGCGGCCGAGCTCGACCGGCACCAGGTACGGGTCAACGTCGTCTGCCCCGGCGCCCGGACGCGGCTGTGCACCGGGCCGGAGTACGAGCGGCACATCACCGATCTGCACCGTCGCGGAATGCTCGACGAGGTGTCGATGCGCGCAGCTCTAGACGCCGCGCCGCCGGAGTATGTGGCGCCGTTGTACGTGTATCTGGCCAGCGACCTGGCCGAGCACGTGTCCGGCGAAACGTTCGTCGTCGCAGGCGGATTCGTCGGCCGGTATCCGCGGCCGACTGCCGAGCTGCTCGGCTACCGTGACCACCACGAGTGGCCACCATGGTCGGTGCACGATGTGAGCGGCATGATCGCGGGGCACCCCGAGCACTGACGGCCAACCCCGGCGCTGTCTTGGGCGCGCCATATGATTGACCGCATGCCCACCATCTTCACCAGAATCATCAATGGCGAAATTCCGGGCCGGTTCGTCTACGAGGACGACGAGGTAGTCGCATTTCTGACGATCGAGCCGATGACGCAGGGTCACACGCTGGTGGTGCCGCGTGCCGAAATTGATCAATGGCACGACATCGACCGGGCGGTGTTCGGCCGCGTCATGGCGGTCGCGCAATTGATCGGCAAAGCCGTGTGCCGGACTTTCGACACCGAGCGGGCGGGGTTGATCATCGCCGGGCTCGAGGTGCCACACTTGCACGTTCACGTGTTTCCGGCGCGCAACCTCAGCGACTTCGGCTTCGCCAATGTCGACCGCAATCCCTCGCAGCAATCCCTCGACGAAGCTCAAGCGAAGATCAAAGACGCTCTGGCGCAACTGCGTTGAGCTCAGCCACCTGGGCAGGCACCTCGGTGATGCGCGGCAAGCTGACATGGAAGCAACAACCCTCGCCAGGCGCAGTGGTGACCGTGACCGTGCCACCGTGGGCGTAGACGAGCGAGTCGACGATCGACAGACCCAGCCCGGTGCCACCGCTGCTGCGGGTCCGTGACGAGTCGGTGCGGTAGAACCGTTCGAAGACCCGCGAGGAGTCCTCGGCGTTCATGCCGGGCCCCTTGTCGGCGACTTCCAGTACCGCGTTGTCGCCGTCAGTTCCTACCCGCACGGTGATGTCGGCACCATCGGGGGTGTGCTGCAACGCATTGGCGACCAGATTCCCCAGCACCTGACGCAATCGGGCCTCGTCCCCCAGCACCTCCGGAGTGCCCGGACCGTCGAGCACTTCCATCGTGATCGTGCGGCCGGGGGCGATCGACTGCGCGTCGTGCACGGCGTCGGTCGCCAGTGCCAGTAAGTCCAGCCGTCGCCGGTCCAGCGGGCGTTGCGCGTCCAGCCGGGCCAGCAGCAGCAGATCCTCGACGAGCACACCCATCCGCCGCGACTCGCTTTCGATGCGCGACATCAGCATCTCGACGTCACGAGCGGCACCTTGGCGGTACAACTCGGCGAAGCCACGGATGGTGGTCAGCGGCGTACGCAATTCATGGCTCGCGTCGGTGATGAACCGGCGCATCCGCTCCTCGGAGTTGCGCGCCTTTTCGGCCGACGACTCCGACGACGCCACGGCGCGCTGAATCTGCGCCAGCATGCCGTTCAGCGCCAGCGACAGTCGACCCACCTCGGTGCGCGGATCACGCTCGGGAACGCGGCGGTCCAGCTGACCGCCCGCGATCGCCGCGGCGGTCCGTTCAACTTCAGTCAGCGGCCGCAGACTGCGGTGCACCACCGCATAGCCGGCGATGCCCACAACCAGCAGCACCGCCGCGCCGATGCCGACCTGCAGCCAGATCAGTGAGCGCACCGTGTGCTGAACGTCGGACAGTTCGATGGCCACGGTGATCAGTTCGCCGTGCGGCCCCTGCACCGACATCGCGCGCCATTGCACCTCCGACCCCTTGACCGATCCGACCGTCGTCGGGTCGGGGCCGACGTCATTGTCTTTCGGGAGGGCGGGTTCGGCGTCGCGGTCGTTACCGGCCATCCAGGTGCGACCGTCACGGGCGATGCCGCGCACGTAGAACTTCGACGGGGGTCGACCTGCGTTGGGGCGTTCGTTCGACGGCGGCAGCATTCGGCGCGGTGCCAGCGCCCACCCGCGTGATGCGTCGAGCAGCGTTTGGTCGACGCGGCTGATCAAGCTGTGGCGCAGGATCGAGGTGACTGCAAGGCCGGATGCCGCCAGACCGCAGGTCACCAGGATCAAGGTGGCGGCCACCAGCCCCACCCGAAGCGGCAGTCCACTTCCGCGGCGCGCCATCATCGTGTCCTTCGTTATGACGCGCGTTCCGATCGCCTCGACCGGTCGTGCCTCATCGTGGTTCTCGCAGGACGTACCCCACCCCGCGCAAGGTGTGCAGCAGCCGCTTCTCTCCGGTGTCGATCTTGCGGCGCAGATATGACACGTAGGACTCCACGACATTGACGTCACCACCGAAGTCGTATCGCCAGACGTGGTCGAGGATCTTCGGCTTGCTCAGCACGGTGCCGGCGTTGATGACGAAGTAGCGCAGCAACGTGAATTCGGTCGGCGACAGCGACACCGGTTCGCCGGCCTTCCAGACTTCATGGGTGTCCTCGTCGAGTTCGATGTCGGCGAAGCTCAGCCGGGCATTGCGCGGCTCGGTCTTACCTTTTCCGGTCCGGCGCAAGATCACGCGCAGCCGGGCGACGACCTCTTCCAGACTGAACGGCTTGGTGACGTAGTCGTCACCGCCAAGAGTCAGGCCGGCGATCTTGTCCTGCAACGAGTCGCGGGCGGTCAAAAACAACGCAGGCGCATCGATGCCATCGGCGCGCAGGCGCCGCAGCACCCCGAACCCGTCCATGCCGGGCATCATCACGTCGAGAATGACCGCGTCCGGTTTGATCTCACGCGCACGGTCGAGCGCCGCCGGCCCGTTGGTAGCCGTATGAACCTCGAAGCCTTGAAACTTGAGGCTCACCGAGAGCAACTCGACGATGTTGACCTCGTCGTCGACGACGAGAACACGCGCCTCCGGGGTGCTTTGCGTTGCCGCAGCCAATGCCATCTGTCTATTCCCTCGCACGTTGCTGAAGGTACCCTCTGCGGGCACTGTGCGCTTGCTGTGGATTTGTTGGACGCTCGATGCGGCTGGAGAGCGTGGGCGGCGTGGCGGGTGCAGCCCGAATAGACTCCAGGAATGAAGTTCGGCAGGACGGTAGCGGCGCTGGTCACCGCACCGGCGCGCATCGGCCTCGCGGCCACCGACGCCGGCCTTGATGTGGCGGCCTCAGCCATCGGCTTGGCCAAGCGAACGGTCGGTGAGGTCAGCGGTCAGTCGCGACCGGGGTCGGTCGCGCAACTGCTTGGCATCGATGACGCGCTGGTCCGGGCGAACCGGATGGCCAGGCTGCTGGACGACGATGCCCCCTTGGGGCGGGCGTTGGCGACCGACGGGCCGATGGATCGCCTGCTGCGGCCGGGTGGCGTCGTTGACATGCTGACCGCGCCCGATGGCCTGCTGGATCGGATGACTACCGAGGGCGGCGGACTCGAGCGGGCTCTGAAACCGGGCGGCCTGGTGGATCGACTGATGGCCGACGATGGGCTGATCGAGCGGCTGCTCGCTGAAGACGGGTTGGTCGACCGGCTGCTCGCCGAGGACGGGGTAGTTGATCGGCTGCTCGCCCAGGGTGGCCTCGTCGACAAGTTGACAGCACGCAACGGGCCGCTGGAGCAGCTCGCCGACGTCGCCGACACCCTGAACCGGCTGACCCCGGGCATGGAGGCGCTGGCACCGACCATCGAGACGCTGCAAGACGCGGTCATGTCGCTGACCACCGTGGTGAACCCGCTGAGCAACATCGCCGATCGCATTCCTCTGCCAGGGCGCCGGCCGTCGCGCCGTTCGGGGCCGCGGCCGGTGCGGTCGCAGCGAGTCGTCGACTACGATCACGCGGGTCCCGACGGCAGCTGACGCGCTGCCATCGCTGACTGCTCTTGGCGACCGTCACGCCAGCGTGGCATCAGCCGCCCAACGTCACGCCAGCGTCAGGCTCGCGGCTAGGCTGGCAGCGAGTTTGACCGGCCTCCTTAGCTCAGTGGTAGAGCACTCGCCTTGTAAGCGAGCGGTCGTCAGTTCAATCCTGACAGGGGGCTCGATTTACCGGGCTTCACTGGCGACGATCTCGCTCATACAGGCAAAACACTGACAGCATCTGTCGATTGGTCGCGAAGGAGGCTTGCGCTCGATATATCCCGTGCAGGCTCGACGACACCCCGGCCGTGCGGAAGCCCCAACGCTGAGGTCGAACGCTCACCGGTCGAAAAGCTGACAGCTGAGCCTTCCTCGCGCTTACACTGAGCAGGCAATGAGCGCTTATCAGACTGTCGTGGTCGGTACCGATGGCTCGGCCTCGTCGCTGCGCGCGGTTGACCGCGCAGCCGTGGTCGCCGCGGAGCTTGGGGCGAAATTGATCGTCGCGACGGCGCATAACCGCGCGCGCGAGGAACGCGGCGGCTGGAGCGCGCCGCCAGGGAGCACCCACGGCGAGGACTACCGGACGGTCGGCGAAGCCCCCATTTACGCCATCCTGCGGGACGCCAGGGAGCGGGCGCACCAAGCCGGGGCCAAGAACGTGGAAGAGAAGTCGATCGTCGGTGCCCCCATCAACGCGTTGGTGCACCTCGCCGAGGAGGTCAATGCCGACCTGCTGGTCGTCGGCAACGTCGGACTGAGCAGCGTCGCCGGGCGGCTGCTGGGATCGGTGCCAGCCGAAGTCTCCCGCAGGGCCAAGACCGACGTGCTGATCGTTTACACCACCGGTTGACGTTTCGCCCACCCGTGGCGAAACATCGGTCACCCGCCAGCGGCGATCGAGTCACGCCCTGCACAAACGCTGAACCACCAACTCGATGGGCCAGGGCAGTCCGGAGAAAAGTGCGGCTATTCGGAGTCGCGGGACCTAAGCCGGTGCAAGGCGATCACCGGCTTAGGGCTGGCCCAACGCGTCCTGCAGGTCGTCTCGGATTCCCTGCAGACCGCGGTCGATGGCCTGGAGTTGAGAAAGCGCATCCTGGACTGTCTGCTGCGCCTGGTCCGGACTTGCGGTGACGGACTGAGGGCAATAGGAGGCGACGGCACCGGCAGCGAAGTCAGCGCTTTGATCGGCGTCCCAGATCGACGATTGCTGCACAGAGCGGACGGCTTCCGCGAAGTCCGCGTTTCGCGAGAGGTCTTCGCAGACGGCATGCCCATGAGCCAGCGCGTAGTCGTTGCTGGGAATTGGCACGTCCCGTTGTTTCAGCACGTCGATGAATGCCCGGTCGACGATGCCAAGCGGCGCAGGGTTGGGATTCACCGGGGACTGCAGTTTCGGCGCAATTGGTTCGGGTCGCATGTCCGACGGCGGTATCACCGTCGGCTGTGCCGTGGGACGCGCATCGTGGACGCTCAGCAGCACCACGACGAGGGCGACCACACCTACCAGGGAAAGTGGCAAGGCCGCAAGCAGGCGAAGGCGGCGCGGCAGAGTCCACCGGTGGTGCAGTGCGGCGTCAAGGGTTGTGTCGCGGTGCGGCCCGGCGACGATGTCGATATCGCCCTGGGTTGCTGCAACCACATCCGCTTCGGGAGCTTCCGAGCGGTGCCCAAGACGCTCGTCGAGAAGCGCATCGATTTGCCGACTGGACGGTTGGCCGCCCTGCTCGCGGACTGAATGGCGCCAGGTGGCCATCGCCTTCAGCTCGGAGTCGATCGTCTCGCGATCGCGCATGCCCTGAGCATAGAGCGGCGTTCAGTTGCGGTGATCAGCTTGGCCGAAACATGCTGACCATAAGCGTTGCGCGCCCCGGCCGACATAAATCCCTGCTCAAGGTAGAGGTGTTCGAGCCAGCCGTTCAAAGTAGAAATTCGGGCTCGTAAAGGACGCGCATCAGACCGATGTAGCCCTCGCGCAGTTCCGTGCGGCTCATCCCCAGCGGAATGACATCAGCTCCTCGTCTTCGAACAACATGAGCGACGCCTCGGTGAGAACGTGGACGGGTGATCTTCAGCCCTTCGGCCGGGCGCCGTCCGCCACCTCATCGGGATAGCCGGGGTAGTAGGGCACATAGCCTTCCTCGCGACTCTTGAGCACATACAGCGGATCCTCGACGCCGGGGCCGTAGCCCTGCTCGCGCAGATCTGCTTTCTTCCGCTTGAACGTCGAGGTGTGCTCCAGCGAGTCGACCACCCGCACAAACAGCGGCACCGCGTATCCCGGCAGGCGCTCGTACACCGTGTCGGCCAGCGACGCGCCGTCGAACTGCTCACCGTCGAGCACGATGGCCGCCATCCCGGCGCGACCCTCGGTGCCGGGCACTTGTACCCCGAAAACGGTGGCAGCATCGACAGCAGCGTTGGCCAACAGCGCAGCCTCGACATCGGTTGTCGCGACGTTTTCGCCCTTCCACCGAAACGTGTCACCCAGCCGGTCGACGAACGCAGCATGACGCCAGCCCTGCGGACGCATCAGATCGCCGGTGTTCAACCACACGTCACCTTTCCGAAACGCGTTGCGCACCAGCTTTTTCTCGCTCGCTTCGGCGTCGGTGTAGCCCTCGAACGGTTGCATGGTGGTGACCTTGCTCAGCAGCAAGCCGGGTTTGCCGCCATCGACCTTGCGCACCCGTCCGCTGCCGTCGCGGACCGGTTCACCGGTTTCGGAGTCGTAGTCGACGAACGCAACCCGGGTCGGGCAGAAGCCGGCAGTCCTGGGAATGTTGAAGATGTTGACGAAGCCGGTGTTGCCTTCCGAGGCGCCGTAGAACTCGAAGACGCGCGGAATGTGAAAGCGCGCGGTGAATTCGTCCCAGATGTCCGGTTGCAGCCCGTTGCCGGCGATGACCCGTACCCGGTGTCTGCGATCGGTGTCTTTCTCGGGCTGGTTGAGCAGATAGCGGCACACTTCGCCGATGTAGAGGAAAGCGGTGGCGTCGTAACCGATGACCTCGTCCCAAAAGCGTGACGCCGAAAACGAGCGGCCCAGCGCGAGTGTGGCGCCGGCGCTGAGCACTCCGGACACTCCCACGGTCAACGCGCTGTTGTGGTAGAGCGGCAGGCAGCAGTACAGGGTATCGCTGCTTCTCAGCCGCATGCCCAGCGCGCCCGACCCGCCAAGCGCGCGCAGCCACCGATAGTGAGTCATGACACTGGCTTTGGGGGCACCGGTGGTGCCCGAGGTGAAGATGTAAAAGGCCGCATCGTCGGCCCGCACCGACGAGGTCACCGCGGGATTGTCGATCGACTCGCCGGTGGCCAACTGCTCGAGTTGTGTCACCGTGATCGTGTCGTCGACGTCTGCGTCCGACTCCTGCACGACCTGCAATGAGTCATCCTCGGCGACCAGGATCTTCGCGGTCAGCAGATTGATGCTGTGGGCGAGCACAGTGCCGCGATGGTGGTGGTTCAGCATGCCGGCGACAGCACCGAGCTTCACCGCCGCCAGCATCAGCAGCACCGTGTGCGGCGAGTTCTGCGACATGATGGCAACCACGTCACCGCGCTGCACACCGCGCGCGGCCAGGACCGCCGCATACCGGTTGACGGTCTCGTTAGCCTGACCGTAGGTCACGGCCTCGTCGTCGAACTTGATGAACACCTGGTCACGGTGGCGTGCCGCGCGGTGTTGGAACACCTTGCCGATCGAGGTTCTGGCCGACTGCCGGGTCAACGCCGCGGTCGCCACGCCGCGCGCAATGATCGGCGCATCGACGACCAGACCCGGCAGCCGCGCCGCGATGTCGGTCCACCCGACGGTGTCGTCGCGCATCAGCGTCGACGCGGAACGGGCGCCGGATTCACCAGCCCCGACTGAACCAGCGCATGGTCGATGAAACGCTGCGCCGGGCGCGAACTGAAAAACCCGGTGTGGCCGCCGGGGTACCAGCAGATCTCGGGCCGGCCCCAGTGTTCCCAGAGCCGGGTGGCGTCGTCGCGCGGGTGCACCAACCGGTCGGCGATGCCGGCGTAGATGAAGCGTCCTGCCGGCGGCACGCGCGGGCTCAGCGCCAGCGGTGAGACCATCGCGCCGATGGGCTTGGCCGAGGCCAGCATCTGGCGGAGGTCGTCGTAGTGGCTGAGGCCGGCGTGGCGCGCAACCAGCTCCAGCAGATCGGCGAGTGGAACGCCCAGGATCGCGCAGCGAAGTCCGTCATCGAGGCAGGCCAGCAGCGAGGTGAGGTAACCGCCGAGGGAGATGCCGCTCATCCCGATCACTGCGTCTGGCTCCTGCAACCGGATCCAGGACAGCAAGCGCCGGATGTCCCACACCGCCTGAGCGACGCCGTGCACGTTGTCGAGCACGTCCTCGCTGGGGAAAGCGGCACCTTTGGGCAGGCGGCGCGCCCGTGGGCCGTGCAGGGGGAGGACGGGAAGTACGACATTGAGGCCCAGATCGTGGTGCAGATGCCACGCCCGGAACAGCATGAGATCTAGAGCGGCGCGGCCCATTTCCGCGCCGTGCACGCACACCAACCAGGGGCGGGGCTCAGGATGCCGTAACAGCAGGCAATACTCGCGACGATTCGAGGTATAGCTCAACCAACGGTCCCGGCCGGGATCGTCCGCGCCGGGTGCGTACCCACTGTCGTAGACCATCCGCGAGTAGCTTCGCCCCAAGCTCGTGACGGGGTGCACCGATGCCTCCGTCAGCGGAGGTGGCGCGGCGAAGAACCCCTCTGGGTTGTCCAGCCAGCCTTGTGCGCGATACACATCGACGGCGGCAACCGTCTCTCGGGTTATCCGCTCGACTCTGGTCGCGCTCGGCGCCGACCGCAGGAAGCGAAAGCCGAGCAGCACCATTTCGTCACTGAATGCCTGCGCCGCCAGCCCGAGGGTGGGTCGCCTCGCGGGCAGCTCCCCGGGTTGACGATCCAGATAGTCCGCCCAGCTACGCGCGTAAAAACCACCGGTGCGGGTGAACGGCCCGAGCGCCAGCGCCAGCGGGTTCGGACCTCCGCGCCGCGGCCGTACCGTCGCGGCTGGCCCGGGCTCGTCGGAGCCTGACCCGGCTACCGACGCCCCAATCTGCTCGCGATCTTGAATCATTCCCAGCTTCCGCACGCCGTTGGAACGAGTCGGGCTTTGAGCAGCCTAGCGCCGCCACGTTGGGGCTTCGTAGCGGTTTCGCTGATTTCTCTCAGCGCACATGCCTGACGGCGTTACTCTCGGCGATTAGTTCGCAAGCACGAGTGGGGAGGGCACATGACGGCCTACCGAACAGTGGTGGTCGGCACCGACGGCTCGGAGTCGTCGTTGCGGGCGGTCCAACGTGCCGGTGAAATTGCCGCACAGTCGAACGCGAAGTTGGTCATCGCCTCGGGTTACTTTCCCCAAAAGGAAGATTCGCGCGCTGCCGACATCCTGGGTGCCGAGTCCTACATGGTTCGCGGGAACTCCCCGATCTACCGGGTCCTGCGGGACGCGCGCGACCGGGCCAAGGCGGCCGGTGTGACAGAGATCGAGGAGCGGGCGATCGAGGATGCCCCGGTAGACGCGCTGGTCGCGCTCGCCGAAGAGGCCAGAGCCGATTTGCTGGTTGTCGGGAACGTGGGACTGGACGCGCGGTCGGCGATCATCGGGCGGTTGTTCTCGGTCCCCGGGGCGGTGGCCACCAGGGCAACGATCGACGTGCTGATCGTTCACACCACTGGCTGAACCCGGCCCGGCAGGCTCACCGATTCAAGTCCCACTGCCCGTAATCCGTCGCAAGGGTGTCATCGACATCCACGTGGGTACCGCCCAAGACGGGTCCCGGGTTCGACGGGGTGTTGACCACAGCCTGATAAAGCACCGCCGTGGGCTCGCGCTCACCGCGGGACCAAGCACTCGTCTGCCATGCCCACCGATGCCCCGCAGTACTCGAGTAACCGATGACGCCGTCCTCGACCGCCCATCCGCATGCCCGCGAATGCCCATAGATTCCAGTGCGTGCCACACCGAGTACGGAGTTGATTCCCCGAAACCACTCGAGGCCGACGCTTTTCCACGCACCGTGGTCGATATCTTCATCGACACTGAAGAAGATGGGCGCCGAGGCCGGACCTCCCGCAGCGCCGTGCAACTGTGAAGCGGTATGAGCGTCTGCTACGCCGCCGTCGTAACCGCGGGTGTAATCCGACGGATCGGGCCAACCGGGCTTGCCGTATTGGTAATTGCTGACGATGTGAAGGCCGGCCGCGCGTAGTGCATCCGCATACTCGCGGGTGACGGGCTTGAAATCGAAATTCGCTCCGGGTCGCGACTGTGACACATAGACCACTACCCCGTCGTAGCCGGCCGATTTGATCTGATCTGCCGGGACCAGGTGCTCTGTGAAATCGATGAGCTTGTTGGCTGCAGCGGACGCCTTCGGCGAGGCATGCGAAGTCAGCCCGAGTAGAAACGGTGCGGCCAAAGCGAACTCGAGCACGCCGCGTCGCGAGACAGCTCGAAGCCCGCCGACTTCGGCTTGTCCGGGCGAAATCCGCACCGCGCGATGGTAACAAAGCCGCACCATCGTTCGGGTGCGAGCCAACACCGTCCGGTTCCGTGGCCGGCTCGAGTTGAGAGCCTTACCGAATCGTGACCGGCGGCAGGTCAGCAAGCTACCGCATACTGGACACCATGCGCGGCCACCATCCACCGCAAACATCGACCGGCTCGCCGAGGGGTGTCGAGCTGGTGGTGGTCGACGCGAAGCGATCAGGTGGCCTGCATCGTCATCGCGCGACAAGATCGCACACCCGCCGCAGGCTGACCCATGGCGCCATGACCCTGGTTTCGGTGGCGGCGGTGCTGCTGACCGGTGCGGGGTGGTGGGTAGCGCACGGCGCCCTGGGCGGGATCACGGTATCGGCGGCGCTGGGCGACGACGATCCGCGATCCAGCGGCGGTGAGATGAACATCCTGCTCATCGGGCTCGATTCCCGAAAAGATCAGGACGGCAACGAGCTGCCGTCCGCGATCTTGGACCAGCTGCATGCCGGTGACTCAGATGCGGGTGGCTACAACACCAACACCCTGATTCTGGTCCATGTCGGCGCCGATGACCGCGTTGTCGCCTTCTCCATCCCACGGGACGACTGGGTGCCGTTCAGCGGCGTGCCCGGCTATCAGCACATCAAGATCAAGGAAGCCTACGGGCTGACCAAACAGCACGTCGAGCAGCAGCTCATCAACCAGGGCGTGAGCAATCAGAAGGAATTGGAAACCAAAGGCCGGGAAGCGGGCCGCTCGGCGACCTTGCGCGCGGTACGCAGTCTGACCGGCATACCGATCGACTACTTCGCCGAAGTCAATCTCGCCGGGTTCTACGATCTGACTCAAAGTCTCGGCGGCGTGCAAGTGTGTCTCAAGCACCCGGTTTACGACTCTTATTCCGGGGCCAACTTTCCCGCCGGCCCGCAGATACTCAACGCCGCACAGGCTATGGCATTTGTGCGGCAACGCCATGGACTGGAAAATGGCGACTTGGACCGCACTCACCGTCAGCAAGCGTTCCTGATATCGGTGATGCACCAACTGCAGAGCTCCGGCACCTTCACCGATCTGGGACGCCTCAAGGGCCTGATCGCCGTGGCCCGCAAAGATGTCGTGCTCTCCGCCGGCTGGGACGAAGACCAGTTCCGCCGGATGGCTGCGCTGGCCGGCGGTGCGGTGGAGTTCCGCACGTTGCCGGTGGTGCGCTACGACACCATCGACGGTCAAGACGTCAACATCGTCGACCCAGCCGCGATCAAGGCAGAAGTGGCAGCCGCTTTCGGCGACACCACAACCACCACGACGACCTCGGCGACCGCCAAGCCGAACCCGTCGACGGTCGTCGACGTGGTCAATGCCGGCAGCATCTCTGGCATGGCGGCAGAAGTGTCACACACCCTGAGGCAGCGCGGTTACACCATCGGCCAGGTGCGTGACCGTACCGCCGGCGATTCCTCCCTTACCGCAGTCGATTACGGTCCCGGCATGTCAAGCGACGCGCAGAATGTGGCTGCCCTGCTCGGCATCGAGGCGCCCGCCCAGCAAAGTTCAACGGTCAAAGCCGGACACATCCAAGTCGTCGTCAACGACAACTACTCGCCACCGTCGGAAGACGAAAGCACCACCACGACAACGACGTCCAAATCGTATTACGGGTCGACCTCCACCGAGCCCCGCCCGGACCAGGGTGCACCGATCGACGGCGGTTCGGTGCCCTGCGTCAATTGACTTTTCACTCGGCTGTCAGGCGTGGGTGCCGCCGTCGATACGAATCTCCGTGCCGGTGATGAACGCACCGTCGTCGGAGACCAACATCGCGACTACCCCTGCCACCGCCGCGGGATCACCCATGCCGGCCCCACTGGACTGCAGCGTGGTCGGCAGAATAGGCGAAAGCCTGCCGAACAGCGACCAATCCACGTCAGTGGGGATGTAACCCGCTGTCGCATCGGTGATTCCGGATTTAATGCTGCCGGGTGCCACGCAGACGGCACGAACGCCCCGACTGGCGTATTCCAGCGCCAGCGCATGGGTGAACGACTGAATTCCACCCTTACTCGCGGCGTAGGCGGCCATGTACGGGTGCGCGAAAGAGGCCGAGGTTGAGCTGAAGTTCACGATGGCGCTGCGGGGGTTCGCCAGCAGCCGGGGCAGCGCCTCGCGCACTACCAGGAAGGTGCCGGTCAAGTTGACCCCGATGATCTGATTCCACAATCCCAAATCCGTCTGATGAGTGTGCGCGGCCCGCAACATGCCGGCAGCGTTGACCACCGAGTCGAGCCCCTGCAGGATGTCGACCGCCTCGCGCACTCCGTCGACCACCGACTTCTCTTCACCGACGTTCATCTCGACCGTCGCCAGGCGGTCATCGGTTCCGCGCTGCTGCGCCTGCTCTCGCGTGGTGTCCAGCGCAGCGATGTCGGCGCCGGCCACCGCGGCGCCCTCGTCCAACAACCGCAGCACGGTGGCTTGGCCGATGCCGGACGCCGCGCCGGTCACCAGGACCCGGTTGCCTTCCAGTCGCTTCATCTGCTCTCCCGTCTCGCAGCGGTATCCGAGCACATCCTTCACCACCCCGCACAGAAAAACACGGCATGGTGGATGCCATGCGCATCGGATTCATCGGCCTCGGCAACATGGGCCGCGGCATGGCGACCAACCTGGTCAAGGCGGGGCACACCGTGATCGTCTACAACCGCTCGGCCGCAAAGAGGGACGCGCTGGTACGGGAGGGGGCAGTTGCCGCCGACACGGTCGCCGACGCCTGCGGCGGTGACGTCGTCGTCACGATGCTCGCCGACGACGCCGCTGTGCGAGCGGTCGTCTTCGGCGAGCAGGGCGTCGTCGCTTCGTTGGCGCCGGGTGCGACCCATGTGTCGTCGAGCACCATTGGCGTCGAGTTGTCGACGCGTCTGGCCGAAGCACATGGCGACGCCGATCAGCGATACGTCGCGGCCCCGGTGTTCGGCCGTCCCGAAGCGGCCGCATCGGCGAAGCTTTTCGTCGTCACCGCGGGCGCGCCGGAGGCGCTCGAGCCGTTGACGGCGCTGTTCGACGCGATCGGTCAGCGCACCTTCGTGGTGTCCGAACGGCCGGAGGCCGCGAATCTGGTCAAGCTGTCCGGCAACTTTCTCATCGCGTCGGTCATCGAGTCGCTCGGCGAGGCCATCACGCTGGTCAGCAAGGGCGGTGTCGACCCGCTGCAATACGTAGACATTCTCACGTCCAGCCTGTTCAACGCCCCTGCGTATCACACCTACGGCGAGCTGATAGCCCGCCGTGATTTCGAGCCCGCCGGATTCGCCGCCGTATTAGGACTCAAAGACATCAAGCTGGCGCTTGCCGCGGCCGAAGATCTACAGGTACCGCTGCCATTGGCCAGCCTGCTGCGTGACCGGTTCCTCACGCTGCTGGCCAACGGCGGCGGACACTTGGACTGGTCGGCCATCGCGACCCGGGCCGCTGCTGACGCCGCGACCGACTCAGACCACTCCGCGTAGACCGTCGGACCCGAAGAGCGGTTCCAGCATTGCGCTGAAATCCGGACCTCGCCGCAAAATGTGGCCGCCGTCGACGTTGATCAGCTGCCCGGTGATCCAGCCGGCGGCGTCGCTGAGCAGAAACATCGCCAGGTTGGCGACGTCCTCGACCTCGCCGACGCGGGGCAGCGGTGTGCACATCCGGTAGTCCGCCCTCAAATCCGGCGACGCCATCACAGAGGCGGCAACGAGATCCGTGTTGATCAAACCGGGCCGGATGCTGTTGACCCGCACCCAGGACGGGCCGAGCTCGTCAGCCGCGAGCATCATCAGATGGTCCACCGCCGACTTCGTCACCCCGTACGGGCCGAACCAACGATGGGTGTTGCTGGCCGCGATCGAGGAGATCCCGACGAAAGAGCCGCCGCCGCCGCGCACCAACTCGCGGGCCGCATGCTTGAGCACGTACATGGTGCCGTTGACGTTGAGGTCGACGGTGCGCCGCCACGCGTCGGAATCGATCTGGGTGATCGGCCCGATGGTTTCCGAGCCGCCTGCGCAGTGCACCACCCCGTGCAGCCGGCCACGCCAGGCCGTGGCCGCGTCGACGGCGCGTACGGTCTCGTCTTCCTTGGTGATGTCGGCGGGCTCGTAGCGGATCGCTCCGTCACCCGGGATCGATCCGATGTCCTCGACGGCGGCCGCCAGCCGGTCGGCGTTGCGGCCGACGATCATCACCCGGGCCCCGGCTGCCACCAGCGCCGCGGCGACTCCGCGGCCGATTCCGCTGCCGCCGCCGGTCACCAGATAGGTTCGGTCGTCGAACGAAAGCTGCACCCGGTTATCGAACCATGACGATTGCCGTCGCGTTACGGTTCGTCGCGCCGGGCCAACTTGGTCGGCTTGGCGCCGCGCCAGTCCTCCACGTCCGGCGGCAGCGCCACCGGGAATCGGTTGTCGTTGCGGGCCGCCCAATGCGCGTGCCCGAGCTCGTGGATGTGGAAGGCATGGCGCAGCGACTCGGCGAAGCCCATCGCGTCGGACGCGGCGTTCACCGAGTCTTTGATCAACAGCGCCGCCATCGTGGGCCGTTCGGCGATCCGTCGCGCGAATTCGAGCGTCTTGGCTTCCAGCTCGTCGAGCGGGAAAACCTTGGAGACCATGCCTAGCCGGTAAGCCTCGTCGGCATCCAGCGAGTCCCCGGTCAACAGCAGTTCTTTGGCCTTTCTGGGGCCGAATTCCCAAGGGTGAGCGTAATATTCGACGCCAGGCATACCCAGGCGCACGGCGACGACGTCGCTGAATTTCGCGTTGTCGGCGGCCACGATCAAGTCGCACGCCCAGATCAGCATCAGACCTGCCGAGATCGCATTGCCCTGGACCTGGGCGATGGTGATTTTGCGCAGATCCCGCCAGCGACAGGTGTTCTGAAAGTAGAAGTGCCATTCCTGCAGCAGCGTTTTCTCCACGACCGGGTCGCGGGTGGCGCCGTGCGAACGGAAGGTCGGGTGCTGCGCCGGTCCCGGGTGGCGCTCGAGCAGCGCCGCCTCCGAGCCGAGGTCGTGGCCGGCGGAGAAGTTCTTGCCACGCGCGGCCAGGATCACCACCCGGACGTCGTCGTCGGCCTCAGCTCGCGCGAATGCCTCGTCGAGCTGGACCAGCAGGGTGCGATTCTGGGCATTGTGCGCCTCGGGCCGGTTCAGCCATATCCGGGCGATGCGACCTTCGTCGAGCGTTTCGTAGGCCACCGAAGCATCGCCGTCGGCGTTGACCGCGCTGCTGACATCGTCGTGGACCGCCATTGCCCACCTCACTCGCCTGAACGTAGCCCTACAGTCGTTGTGCACATTACGGCTCGGCCAGAACCGGGCTGCCGGTGGGTCGACGCTGGTCAAAGCCCACGTGACTAGGCCAGATTCCCCGCATCGCTTATCGTTGTGTGATGCCAGCCAAATCTGACCCAGCAGAGATCGGCGATGTGGAACCGCTGACCGACACCACCGCAAGCCAGGCGAGACGGGTCGTGGCCGCCTACGCCACCGACGCCGATGAGTGCCGTGTTTTCCTGTCGATGCTCGGCATTGGACCGTCGAAGCTCGAGACCTGAGTGGCTGCCGGGAGAAGCGAGACTGTCGGCTCCCAAAACTCCGAATTCGTGGTGGTCGCCAACCGACTCCCGATTGACATGGACCGCCTTCCCGACGGCAGCACCACCTGGAAGCGCAGTCCGGGTGGACTGGTCACCGCGTTAGAGCCACTCTTGCGGCGGCGGCGGGGCGCGTGGATAGGTTGGCCCGGTGTCGTCGAGGACGAGGCCGGCGACGACGAGCAACCGATCCTCGCGGACGGGCTGCAGCTCTACCCGGTGCGGCTGAGCGCCGAGGACGTCGCCGAATACTACGAAGGATTCTCCAACGCCACCCTGTGGCCGCTGTACCACGACGTCATCGTCAAACCGATCTATCACCGCGAATGGTGGGATCGCTATGTCGAGGTCAACCGGCGGTTCGCCGACGCGGCGTCACGTGCCGCCGCGCGCGGCGCCACCGTCTGGGTGCAGGACTATCAACTACAGCTGGTCCCGAAGATGCTGCGCGAGCAGCGACCGGATCTGACCATCGGCTTCTTTCTGCACATTCCGTTCCCTCCGGTGGAGCTGTTCATGCAGCTGCCATGGCGGACCGAAATCGTCGAGGGCCTGCTCGGCGCCGACCTGGTCGGATTTCACCTGCCCGGTGGGGCGCAGAACTTCCTGATCCTGTCTCGTCGGCTGCTCGGCGCGGCCACTTCCCGTGCTTCGATCGGCGTCCGGGCTCGCTTGGGTGAAGCGATGGTCGGATCCCGCACCGTGCGAGTGGGCGCCTTTCCCATCTCGATCGACGCCGGTGAACTCGACCGCAAAGCCCGCGACCGCAATGTGCGCCGGCGAGCCAAAGAGCTGCGCGCAGAAGTCGGCAATCCTCGCAAAATCCTGCTCGGGGTCGATCGACTGGACTACACCAAAGGCATCGATGTGCGGCTGACGGCGTTCGCCGAACTGCTGGCCGAAGGCCGCGCCAAGCGTGACGACACGGTGTTGCTGCAGCTGGCGACACCGAGCCGCGAACGCGTGGAGAGTTATCAGATTCTGCGCAGCGACATCGAACGCCAGGTCGGCCACATCAACGGCGAATACGCCGAAGTGGGCCGCCCGGTGGTGCATTACGTGCACCGCCCGGTACCCCGCGACGAGCTCATCGCATTCTTCGTTGCCAGCGACGTCATGCTGGTCACGCCACTGCGCGACGGCATGAACCTGGTGGCCAAGGAGTATGTCGCGTGCCGCGGTGACCTGGGCGGCGCATTGGTGCTGAGCGAATTCACCGGCGCCGCAGCCGAACTCAGGCAGGCTTACCTGGTCAACCCGCACGACACCGAGGGTGTCAAGGACGCGATCGAGGCGGCGCTCAACCAGCCGGTCGAAGAAGGGCGGCGGCGCATGCGTGCGCTGCGTCGCCAGGTGCTGGCCCACGATGTCGACCGCTGGGCGCGGTCATTCCTCGACGCACTCGCCGAAGCGTGAGTGACCTACCGGCCGGTCACCCTTGCATGACGCCGGTCGCCGCGAAGTTGAGTTCCGGGTCGCGGTCCGCGAAATATCCGTGCAGTGCCGTGCTCAGTTGCGCGGGGTCCCACTGCGGTCCGTCGGCGCTGAACTGGCGCTCCACGCTGGGCGCCGACAGCAATGTCACCTGCGGGCCGTACACGATGAAGACCTGCCCATTGACGGCTTCGGCCGCCGGGGAGGCCAGAAACCGGACCAGGCTCACCACATGCTCAGGGGAGAGCGGATCGATCTGGCCGTCGAGGCCGGCCTCGGGTGCCTCGCCGAAGACGTCGGCGGTCATCGCGGTACGCGCCCGCGGACAGATGACATTCGCACACACCCCGTAGCGGCCCAGTGCCCGCGCCGCCGACAACGTGAGGGCGGTGATGCCGGCCTTGGCCGCACCGTAATTGGCCTGTCCGACCGGTCCTACCAAGCCTGCCTCGGACGACGTGTTGACGATCCGGCCGTAGACCGATCCGCCGGCGTCCTTGGCTTTCGACCGCCAGTAGGTCGCCGCATTGCGGGTGAGTAGGAAATGCCCGCGCAGGTGCACGGCGATGACGGCATCCCACTCCTCGTCGGACATGTTGAACAGCATCCGGTCACGGGTGATGCCGGCGTTGTTCACCACGATGCTCAGCCCGCCCAGCGCATCGGCACTGCTCAGTAGTTCGTCGGCGGTCGGGCGCTGGCTGACGTCACCAGCCACCGCAACCACACGGGAGCCGACGGAGCTGATCTGGTCCATGACGTCCGAGGCGTCCAATGCGGCGGCGATGTCGTTCACGACGAGGGTCGCGCCGGCCTGCGCCAAGCCGATGGCTTCGGCACGGCCCAGGCCCGCGGCCGCGCCGGTCACCACCGCGACCTTCCCGGACAGATCGGTCGCGTCCCGTTGGCTGGTCAATCTATGAATACCTCTAGTCTTCGCGTACCAGGGCGGCCCGGGGGCACTCGACGATGGCCTGCTCGGCCAGCTGTTCTTGGTCGGCCGGGATGGGATCGGTCTTCACCACGGCGTAGTCCTCGTCGTCGAGATCGAAAATATCCGGCGCAACGCTCAGGCACACGGCGTTACCCTCGCATCGGTCCCGGTCCACAATCACTCGCACGGTCTTCCTCCTTCACCTGCCCAGCGTCGAAGTGTCAGCCGGGAAGAAAGTACGCACCAACCATACGACGACAGCCGCGGCATACCAGCCGCTGGACCCCCAGACTAGAACGTGTTACAACCGCAATGGCGGATAGTAGCCGTGGCGTGAACCGGAAGGCGGCTGGGATGCGGATCAGTTACACCCCTGAGCAGGAGGAGCTGCGTCGCGAATTGCGGTCGTACTTCGCCACGCTGGTCACACCGGAACGCCGCGAAGCGCTGGCCTCGACGTCAGGCGAGTACGGAACCGGCAACGTCTACCGCGAGACGGTTGCCCAGATGGGTCGCGACGGGTGGCTCGCGCTGGGATGGCCGAAGGAGTACGGCGGCCAGGCCCGCTCTGCCATGGATCAGCTGATATTCACCGATGAGGCCGCCGTCGCCGGGGCGCCGGTGCCGTTCCTGACGATCAACAGCGTCGCGCCGACGATCATGGCCTACGGCAGCGAGGAGCAGAAGAACTTCTACCTGCCCAAGATCGCGTCCGGGGATCTGCATTTCTCCATCGGCTACTCCGAGCCCGGCGCCGGGACGGACCTGGCCAACCTGCGCACCACCGGGGTGCGAGACGGTGACGACTACGTGGTCAACGGGCAGAAGATGTGGACGAGCCTCATCCAGTACGCCGACTACGTGTGGCTGGCGGTGCGCACCAACACCGAAGCCAAGAAGCACCGCGGCATATCGATGCTGATCGTGCCCACGACAGCGGAGGGCTTCTCCTGGACACCCGTACACACCATGGCCGGACCAGATACCAGTGCCACCTATTACTCCGACGTTCGGGTGCCGGTGGCCAATCGCGTGGGTGAAGAGAACGGCGGCTGGAAGCTGGTCACCAACCAGCTCAATCACGAACGGGTGGCCCTGGTGTCTGCCATGCCGATCATCATGTGTCTCAACCAAGTTCGGGAGTGGGCACAGAACACCAAAGACGGTGGCGGTGCGCGGCTGATCGATTCGGAATGGGTGCAGCTCAACCTGGCGCGGGTACACGCCAAGGTCGAGGTGCTCAAACTGATCAACTGGGAGCTGGCATCGTCGGCCGACCAGACACCGTCGCCGGCCGATGCCTCGGCCGCCAAGGTGTTCGGCACCGAGCTGGCCACCGAGGCTTACCGGTTGCTCATGGAAGTGCTCGGTACTGCCGCCACCCTGCGTCAGGATTCGCCGGGCGCGCTGCTACGCGGCCGGGTCGAGCGGATGCACCGGGCGTGTCTGATTTTGACCTTTGGTGGTGGCACCAACGAGGTGCAGCGCGACATCATCGGCATGGTCGCTCTAGGTCTGCCCCGGGCCAACCGATAACGAAAGCGGAAGCGACGATGGACTTCTCGACGACCGAAGCCGCTCAGGATCTCGGCGACCTGGTGGGCACCATCGTGGACACGGTGTGCACGCCCGAGCACCAACGCCAGCTCGACGGACTGGACCAACGGTTCGACCGCGAGCTGTGGCGCAAACTCTTCGACGCCGACATTCTCAGCACCGCAGCGCCGGAGTCCGTGGGTGGCGGTGGCTATGGCGTGCTGGAGCAGACTGCGGTGCTCGTCGCGTTGGGCCGTCAACTGGCCGCGGTGCCATACCTGGAATCGGTCGTGCTGGCCGCCGGCGCGCTGGCCCGGTTCGCCTCGACTGACGTTCAACAGGCCTGGGCCGCGCCCGCAGTGCGAGGCGAGAAGATCCTCACCGTTGCGGTGGACGGCGACATGGGTGACGGCCCGGTGCAGGCAACGCGCGTCGGCGAGAACTACCGTCTGAACGGTGCGCGCACCCAGGTCGGGTTCGGCCCGGTGGCCGACGCGTTCCTGGTCGCGGCCGAAGTGGATTCGGCGACAGCGGTATTCGTGGTTCCCGCTGATGCGCCCGGGATATCGGTGACCGCGATCCAGACGACCGGCCTGGGCAGCGTCGGGCACCTGACGCTCGACGGTGTCGAGGTCAGCGACCCGCCGATCGGTGTCGGCGACGACGTGGTGCGGTGGCTTTCGACGTTGGTGACATTCGGTCGCAGCGCCTTTCAGCTCGGTGTGCTCGACCGGGGCCTGCAGTTGACCGCTGAATACGCGCGGACACGCGAGCAATTCGACCGTCCGATCGGCAGCTTCCAGGCAGTGGCGCAGCGGCTCGCCGACGGCTACATCGACCTCAAGGGCCTACGGCTGACCCTCACCCAGGCGGCGTGGCGGCTGGCCGAAGATTTGCCCGCCGACACCGATGTGGCCACGGCTGCATTCTGGGCGGCCGACGCCGGGCACCGGGTGGCGCACACCGTCGTTCATGTGCACGGCGGCGTCGGCGTCGACACCGACCACCCGGTGCACCGCTACTTCCTGGCGGCCAAGCAAACCGAATTCGCGCTGGGCAGCGCCACCGGTCAACTGCTCAAAATCGGTCGCGAACTGGCGGACGTCCCTGCTTGACCGTGACAAATGAACTGCCCACCGTCACGGATCTGCTGAAACCCCTGGTCGACGTCGAGGACCGGGGCGTCTACTTCGAGGACTCGTTCACGAGTTGGCGCGACCACTTGCGGCACGGCGCCGCGCTGGCGGCGGCGCTGCGGTCGCGTCTCGACCCGAACCGGCCGATGCATGTAGGCGTGCTGCTGGAGAACACCACGTTCTTCTCGACCGTGCTGGTCGCGGGTGGGATGTCGGGGATCGTCCCGGTGGGCCTCAACCCGGTGCGCCGCGGAGCCGCGCTGGCCCGAGACATCGATCATGGCGACTGCCAGCTGGTGCTGGCCGACACCAATTCTGCTGCGGCGCTCGGTGACATCGAGCATCTGAACGTGGATTCAGCCGAATGGGCCGAGGAACTCGCCGCATGCTTTGATGCCCAGCCGCAGTTTCAGGCCGCTCACGACACGGACCTGTTCATGCTGATCTTCACCTCCGGCACCAGCGGTGAACCCAAGGCGGTGCAGTGCAGCCACGGCAAAGTCGGAATCGCCGGTGTGACGATGACCGAGCGTTTCGCTCTCGGCCCGCACGACGTCTGCTACGCCTCGATGCCGCTGTTTCACTCGAACGCGGTCTTGGTGGGATGGGCGGTGGCACTGGCCTGCCGAGGCTCACTGGTATTGCGGCGCAGATTTTCCGCGTCCCAGTTCCTGCCGGACGTTCGCCGTTATCGAGCGACGTACGCCAACTATGTGGGCAAGCCGCTGTCGTACGTGCTGGCCACTCCCGAGCGTCCCGACGATGCCGACAATCCGCTGCGGGCGGTTTACGGCAACGAGGGGGCACCCGCCGACATCGAGCGCTTCGCCCGCAGGTTCGGCTGCCTCGTGGTCGACGGGTTCGGGTCGACAGAGGGCGGTGTGGCGATCGGGCGCACCCCGGACACGCCCGCCGGCGCGCTGGGACCGCTGCCCGAGGGGATCGACATTCTCGATGTCGACACCGGTGCTCCCTGCCCGCCCGGAGTGGTGGGCGAACTGGTGAATCTCACCGGCGCTGGCCGCTTCGAGGGTTACTACAAGGACCCCGAGGCCAATGCCAAGCGCATGGCCGGCGGGATGTACCACAGCGGTGACTTGGCATACCGCGACGACGCGGGTTACGCGTACTTCGCGGGCCGGGTCGGTGACTGGCTGCGAGTCGACGGGGAAAACCTCGGAACCGCACCCATCGAGCGGGTGCTGCTGCGTCACCCGGACGTCAGAGAGGTAGCGGTGTATGCGATCCCGGACACCACCGTCGGCGACCAGGTGATGGCCGCGCTGGTGCTGGCGCCCGGCGCCGAGTTCGACACCGACAAGTTCAGCGTGTTCCTCGGCGAGCAACCTGACTTGGGGCCCAAGCAGTGGCCGCGCTACGTGCGGGTGAGCACCGAGCTGCCACGCACCGCCACTTTCAAGGTGCTCAAGCGGCAGTTGTCGGCCGAGGGTCTCGACTGTGCCGACCCGGTATGGCAGATTCGCCGATAGTCGGGTGTTGCTCATCGAGAAGGGGATGCTGGAGTCATGGCACCTTCGGGGCTCCCAGGCCTGAGCGACCTACTCCGTCCGGTCGAAATGCTGGCGTCGCTGTGGTCGTCGGCCTCGAGCCTTCCGCCGGTTTCCGCGGCGACCGAAGTCGGCTACCGGACGCTGTTCATGACGCTGCGCCGACTGATCGTAGGTCGAACGCTGTCGGTGCAGCTCGACGACGGCGAGATCACCCTGACCGTCACCGAGTTCGACTCCAGCCTCGATGTGCTGGGGCTTTCGGTGGGGCAACTGGGCGACGTCCGCATTGTCGCGAACCAAATCGTCTGGGAAGAAATCGAATTCGATCGAGCGGTCGCCACCTTGCACAATGTCCACCTGCGGCCCGGCGCGCCGCCGATTCTGGTCGCCGCCCCGGTCGAGTTGTCCTTGGAGCTACCCACCTCCATCGTGAAAGAGCTCATGAGGTGGGCCATGCCGAGCTTCACCGGGGAGATCGGTGAGGACGGGATAGCGCGGCTGTTTTGGGCTCGTCAACCCACTCTCGGCAGCCTGGAAGTCGATGCTCACCTCGACGGATCGACAGTGTGGCTGAAGCCGCGCGGCCTGGCCCTGCTGCGGCGCAGGTTGCCGCTGCCGGCTCGGGCTCCCGCCTACCCGGTGCGACTGCCGAAACTGCCGCACGGACTTCAGCTGACCGGGGTGACGTTTGGATCCGGTTCACTGCGTCTGTCCGGCACCGTGCCGCAATGGCGCATGGACGTTCCGCGGGCGCGGCTTGAGGACATCATCGCGCAACTGAGTTCCATGGGCGGTGCGCTGAACCTGACGAGAGCTCGCCGGTGACCCACTAGCCGAGCATCGACGGCACCACCGCGTCGATAAGGTGTGGGCCGGGCTCGGTGAACGCCGCCCGCAGCGCGTCGGCGAAATCTTCGGCGGTGTCGACGCGGCGCGCCGGCACCCCCATGCCTTCGGCGAGTTGAACGAAATTCATTGCCGGGCCGGTCAAGTCGAGCAGCGCGCAGGCTTTCGGGCCGGGCGTGCTGTTCGCTCCCACTCTTTGCAGCTCGAGCCGCAATATGTCGTAGGCGCCGTTGTCGTACACCACGGTGGTGATGTCGAGGTTTTCCCGCGCCTGCGTCCACAGCCCCGAGATCGTGTACATCGCCGAGCCGTCGGATTCCAGGCACAGCACCGGGCGGTCCGGCGCCGCGACCGCGGCACCGATCGACGCCGGAATTCCGTAACCGATCGCGCCGCCGGTCAAGGTGAGCCAGTCGTGAGCCGGCGCACCGGCGGTGGTTTGCGCCAGCGGCACACCGGAGGTGTTGGATTCGTCGACGACGATCGTTCGCTCCGGAAGCAGCGCCGCAACCACGTCGGCCACCGCCGCGGCGGAGAGTCGGCCCGTCGGCAGCTGCGGGCGCTTGGGGGCGGCGAGCGGTGCCGCCGTACCCGGCGCCAGCACCTCCGCCAATGCCACCAGTGCGGCCTCGGCGCCGCGGCTTTCGGCCAGCAGATGGACTTCGCAGCCCGTCGGCACCAGGTCACTGGGCTTGGCCGGGTAGGCGAAGAACGACACCGGCGACGTCGCACCGGCCAGCACCAGATGCTCGGCACCGTCGAGTTGCGCCGTCACGGCTTCGGCGAAATAGGCGATGCGCTCGACGGCGGCAATGCCGGCACCGCGCTCCAGCCGGGCCGGGAAGGTTTCGCAGTAGCAGCGCGCACCGGTAGCCGCGGTGATGCGCGCCGCCGCCGCCAGGCCCGGCTCGCGGGTGGCATCGCCGCCGATCAGCAGGACCGTGCTTTGACCCGACCGCAGTATCTTGGCGGCCGACTCGACCGCGTCGCTGTCCACTTCGACCGGTCGCGGTAATGGTTCGCCGCCGAGCGATGCCGCGCCGTCGGTCCACGACACGTCGGCGGGCAGGATCAATGTCGAGATGCGCCCGCTCGCCCGGCTGGCGGCGATGGCCTCGGCTGCGTCGGCGGCGACGTCGGCGGTGCTGTCTGTTCGCCGCAGCCACCCCGAGACGCTGCCGGCCAGCGCGTCTATGTCGGATTCCAGTGGCGCGTCGTACTTCTTGTGATAGGTGGCGTGGTCGCCGACCACGACCACCATCGGAACGTGGGCGCGACGGGCGTTGTGCAGATTGGCCAGACCGTTGCCCAATCCCGGACCGAGGTGCAACAGCACCGCGGCAGGCCGCCCGGCCATCCGGGCATACCCGTCGGCCGCTCCGGTGGCGACGCCCTCGAAAAGCGTCAGCACGCCGCGCATCCGGGGCACCGTGTCCAACGCCGCGACGAAATGCATCTCGGAGGTGCCGGGGTTGGCGAAGCAGACATCGACGCCGCCGTCGACAAGCGTGTTGATCAGGGCCTGCGCGCCGTTCATGTCTGCGCCGTCCGTCCGTTGAGTGCGAAGACCCGCTCGGCGTTGCCATGCAGGTAGTCGGCCACGGCGTCGTCGGAAAATCCGAGTTGCTCGAGACCGGACAGCGCGTGCGTGTGCCGGATCATCGGATAGTTGGTGCCGAACAACACTTTTCGTTGCCCGCTTCGGGTTTTCATGAAGTTGACGAGCTCTGCGGGCAACCGCTTGATGGTGTAGGCGGAGGTGTCGATATAGACGTTTTCGTGTTTGCGGGCTACGGCGACCATCTCCTCGGTCCAGGGGTAGCCGATGTGCCCGCACACGATGACCAGTTCGGGAAAATCCAGGGCGATCTGGTCGATGTAGGGAATCGGGCGACCGGTCTCCGACGGCCGCAGCGGGCCGGTGTGACCGACCTGGGTGCAGAACGGCACACCGAGTTCGACGCACTCGGCGAACAGCGGATAGTAGCGGCGGTCGGTGGGCGGCGCGTCCCATAACCAGGGCACCACCCGCAGTCCGACGAAGCCGTCGTCGCGCACGCGTCGGCGCAACTCGCGGACTGCCACCATCGGCCGGTCCAGGTCAACGCTGGCCAGCCCGGCGAATCGGTTCGGGTGCGCACCGACCCACTCGGCGACGTCGTCGTTGGAGATCAGGTCCTGTCCGCCCGGGCCGCGCCACGCGCTGAGCAGGCCCACGTGCACCGCTGCTTCGTCCATTGCGGCCAGTGTGGTGTCGAGCGGTATGCCGGAATCCGGTATGGCACCGCCGGTCCAGCGCCGCAGCGAGGCGAACATGTCGCTGGCCAAAAACCGTGGCGTCGGATGCTGCATCCACGCGTCGATCGTCATCGCGGTTCGACACTAGCCCGCCGACGATGCGCGCCGGGCAGCGGCGGGCGGCGGGGGCACCCCCAGCCGCAACGCGGCGAGGGGGCGAGGCGGGCAATCAAGCTCGAGCCGCTGCGCTACAGTGCCAACGCGGCGCGAGCGGCGGCGGCCGTCCGCGGGATGTGCCCGCCACCGAACAGCACCACGTGTGCGAGCAGCGGATAAAGCTGGTGTAGCCCGATCCGCTTGCGCCAGTCCGGTTTCAGCGGTCGCACCTGCTGGTATCCCGCGACGATGGCCTCATAGTGCGGGCAGCCAAACAGGGCCAGCATGGCCAGGTCGGCCTCGCGGTGACCGCCGTGCGCGGCCGGGTCGATCAGCACCACCCCGTCGGGTGTCCACATCACGTTGCCGCTCCACAGATCGCCGTGCAGCCGGGCCGGTTGGTCATCGTCGTCGAAGTCGCCCGCCCGGCAGCGGCTGATGATGGAGTCGATCGTGGCGCGTGTCGACGCATCGAGGCGCGCGGCGGCCAGCTCGGTCATCGGGACCAGTCGCTCGTCGGCGTAGAACGTGCCCCAACCTTGGTGATGCCGCAGCGACATCGGCAATGGCTGCGACAGGGGGCCGAAAAATCCCGGCCCGTCCCACCCCTCGGGCCCCGCACCGAACGCCGCCGCCCCCGCTGCGTGTGTGACGGCCAGTCGGCTGCCGAACAGCTTCGCCGCGTCGGGGCGGGGCGTCACCGAGTCAAGCCGACGCAAGGTCAGGCTCGTCGCATCGACATCGAGCAGCTGCGCGCACGGCACGCCGCCGTCGACAGCCGAAAGCCACTGCAGCCCTGCGGCTTCGCACGCGAAGAACCCGGCGGGCGCGCCGTGACGGGACTTGACGAAGTCCGTCACGCACTCACGTGGCTGGCGTGCACCTCGTCGGCCGGTCGGGCCTGGGTTTGCTCCTTGGCCCAGCGGTAGTCCGGCTTGCCGGCCGGCGAGCGCTTCACCTCGTCGACATACCAAAGCGCCCGGGGCACCTTGTAGCCCGCGATCTCGCTGCGCACGAAGCGGTCCAGTTCACCGAGTGCGGGACGCGCGCCCGGTCGCGGGTGCACGACGGCGGCCACGCATTGGCCGTACCGCTCGTCCGGCACTCCGACGACCAGCGCGTCGAACACATCGGGGTGACCTTTGAGGGCGGCCTCGACTTCCTCGGGGTAGATCTTCTCGCCGCCGCTGTTGATCGAGACCGAGCCGCGCCCCAGCATGGTGACCGTCCCGTCCGCTTCTACCTGGGCGTAGTCACCGGGAATTGCATAGCGCACACCGTTGATCACCTTGAAGGTGGCCGCCGACTTCGTCTCGTCCTTGTAGTAGCCGACCGGAACATGCCCGCGCTTGGCGATGACACCCCGCCTGCCCGAGCCGGGCTTGACCTCGTTGCCGTCCTCATCGAGCACGACGGTCCACTTGTCGATGGTGACCCGTGGACCGCCGGTGTGCGCCTCGCCCTTGGCGACGATGCTGGTGCCGCCGAAGCCGGTCTCCGACGAGCCGATCGAGTCGGTGATGACCCGGCCGGGCAGCAGCTCAACCAGCTTCTCCTTGATGCTGGGCGAGAACAACGCCGCGGTGCTGGCCAACAGGAACAGCGACGACAGGTCGTAGTCGTCGGCGCTTTCCCTGGCCGCGCTCAATGCGTCCAACAGCGGCCGGGCCATGGCGTCACCGGTGAAGAACAGCAGGTTCACCTTGTGGGTGTGAATCGTGCGCCAGACCGCGTCGGCGTCGAATTCCGGCGCAAGCACGATCGTGCCGCCGGAGAACAGCGCCATCCAGGTTGCCGACTGCGTCGCGCCGTGGATCATCGGCGGGATCGGGAACCGGATCATCGGCGGCCCGGCCGCAGCCTGCTTGGCCAGGTCGTACTCATCCTTGACGTATTCACCGGTAGCGAAGTCCGTCCCGCCGAGCAGCACCCGGTAGATGTCTTCGTGGCGCCACATCACACCTTTGGGGAAGCCGGTGGTGCCGCCGGTGTAGAGCAGGTAGATGTCGTCGGCGCTGCGCGTACCAAAATCGCGCTCGGCGGAGGCTTGTTCGAGGGCGGCGTAGAACTCGATGCCGCCATAACGCTGAAAGTCGCTGTCCGAGCCGTCCTCGACGACGAGCACCGTCTTCACGTTCGGGGTGTCCGGCAGCACGTTCGCGACGCGGTCGGCGTACTGGCGCTCATGCACCAGCGCGACCATGTCGGAGTTGTCGAACAGATAGCGCAGCTCGCCCTCGACATAGCGGAAGTTGACGTTCACCAGGATCGCGCCGGCTTTGACGATGCCGAGCATCGCGATGACGATCTCGATGCGGTTGCGGGAATACAACCCCACCTTGTCGTCTTTCTTGACGCCCCGATCGATCAGGTAGTGCGCGAGGCGGTTGGCCTTCTCCTCCAGCTGCCCGTAGGTCAGCTGGTCGTCGCCGCAGATCAGGGCTACGCGCTCCGGCACGGCGTCGATGGCATGCTCGGCAAGGTCGGCGATGTTCAGGGCCACGGACCCTAAATTAGAACGTGTTACAGTTCCTGACAAGTCTCCAGGGAAGGCGGGCACCGTTGAGCGAGGCTGATGCGCTGATCGAACAGCGCGGACACACCCTGGTCCTCACCCTGAACCGGCCGCAGGCGCGCAATGCGCTGAGCACCGAAATGATGCAAATCATGGTCGAGGCCTGGGACCGCGTCGACAGCGATCCCGACATCCGGTGCTGCATCCTGACCGGTGCCGGCGGCTACTTCTGCGCGGGCATGGACCTCAAAGCGGCGACCGCCAGGCCGCCGGGCGAGTCGTTCAGAGACGGCAGCTACGACCCGTCACGGATCGACGCGCTGCTCAAGGGGCGCCGGTTGAGGAAACCGCTGATCGCCGCCGTGGAAGGCCCGGCCATCGCCGGGGGCACCGAAATACTGCAGGGCACTGATATCCGCATCGCGGGCGAGAGCGCCAAGTTCGGCATCTCCGAAGCGAAGTGGAGCCTGTACCCAATGGGTGGATCCGCGGTGCGACTGGTCCGCCAAATCCCCTACACCGTGGCTTGCGACCTACTGCTGACCGGGCGACACATCACCGCGGCCGAGGCCAAGGAGATCGGGCTTGTCGGTCACGTGGTCCCCGACGGGCAGGCGCTGACCAAAGCGCTGGAGATCGCTGAGGTCATCTCCAACAACGGACCGTTGGCGGTGCAGGCGATTCTGCAGGCGATCCGGGAAACCGAAGGGCTGCCGGAGAACGAGGCATTCAAGATCGACACCCAGCTCGGCGTCACGGTGTTCCTGTCCGACGACGCCAAGGAAGGCCCGAAGGCGTTCTCCGAGAAGCGCCGGCCCCAGTTCCAGGGACGCTAGCGAGTCGCTCGCGCCTTCTTGTGCCCCCATTGCCGCCGAACGTGCAGTGGTTGCGAGATTCGAGGGCGGTTCCGTCGCAGTGGATGCACGTTCGGCGACGAAGTTCTAGCGAACCTGCGATGTCGGCGTGAACACCACCGGCATGGACTCCAGGCCGCTGACGAAGTTGGCCGGGCGCAGCGGGAGGGCGCCTTGCGATGCCAACCGCATATCGGGCAGGCGTTCGAGGACGCGGCCGGTCATCAGCCTCAACTCCAGCCGGGCCAGCTGATTGCCCAGACAGAAGTGGGTGCCGAAGCCGAACGCCAAGTGGCTGTTCGGGTCTCGCCGAATGTCGAACTGCTCCGGCTGGTCGAACACCGATCCGTCGAAGTTTGCCGACTCGAAGAGCAGCATGATCTTCTCGCCCGCGCGAAGCTGCGCGCCGTGGAACTCGGTGTCCGCGGTCAACGTTCGGCACATGTTCTTCACCGGCGACGTCCAGCGCAGCATCTCCTCGATCGCACCGGGCAGCAGCGCGTCCGAGTCGGATGTCAGCGCATCCCATTGGTCGCGATGCCGCAGTAGCTGCTCGGTTCCCCCCGACAAGGTGTGCCGCGTGGTCTCGTCGCCGCCGATCAAGATGAGCAGTGTCTCCATGACGATCTCGTCGTCGGACATCCGCTGCCCCTCGACCTCGGCGTTCACCAGAATCGAGAACAGGTCATCGGTCGGCTCGGCGCGCCGCTTGGCGATGATGCCCATGGTGAAATCGGTGTAGGCGGCGAACGCTTCCATCACCGTCTGAAACTCCGGGCCCGTCGGGTCAAGGTGTGAACTCAACCCGCAGACCAGGTCGTCCGACCACTTCAGCAGCATGCCGCGCTCCTCGGGCCGCACGCCGAGCATGTCACCGATCACCGCCATGGGCAGCGGCGCGGCGATGTCGCGGACGAAGTCGCACTCCCCCCGCTCGCACACGGCGTCGATCAGCGTGTCGCACAGCTCGGCGATCGACGCTTCCTTCTCGCGTACCCGCTTGCGGGTGAAGCCGGCGTTGACCAGTTTGCGGCGCAACAAGTGGGCGGGGTCGTCCATGTCGATCATGTACGGCATGCCCGGCTGTTCGGGACGGATGCCGCCGGTGCTGGAGAACAGTTCCGGGTTGCGTTCGGCGTCGATGATCGCCTGATAACTGGCCGCGCCGGCCAGCCCGTTACGGTCCCGGAACACCGGCTGATTGCCCCGCATCCACCGGTAGGCTTCGCGAGCTCTGGGGCCGTCGGCGTAGAAGGTGCCGTCCGCGAGGTCGACGTCCGGGATGGTCGTGGTCATCTACTGGCCTCCAGATCTGCGTCGATCGGCATTACAGTGGCCGGCATGCCCGATTCGCAGCACACCATCGCCGGGACGGTGCTCACCATGCCGGTGCGGATCCGCAAAGCCGATGTGCACACCGCGATGTTCTCGGTGGATGCCGACGCCGCGCAGCGACTTATCGATTACAGCGGACTGCAGGTGTGCCGGCACCGGCCCGGCCGCGCCGTGGTGAACCTGATGCTGGCTCGCTACATCGACGGAGACCTCGGCCGATACCACGAATTCGGGACATGTGTGATGGTCAATCCGCCGGGCTCGACTGCGCGCGGCATGCGGGCGCTCGGTTCGGCCGCGGCGTTCATCCATCACTTGCCGGTCGACCAGAGCTTCACGCTGGAAGCGGGACGAACCATCTGGGGTTTCCCGAAAATCTTGGCGGACTTCAGTGTTCGCGAAGGCAAGACTTTCGGTTTCGACGTCAGCGCCGAAGGCTCGTACATCGCCGGCATCGAGTTTCGGCGTGGGCTGCCGGTGCCGTCGCTTCTCACGTCGCGCCCGCAAGTGCTGAAGACGTACACCTACGCCGACGGCACCACCCGTAAAGTGCCCTGGGAGATGACAGTGACCGGTGTGCGGGGACGCGTCGGCGGCGCAACGCTGCGGCTCGGCGAGCATCCCTACGCCAAGGAGCTGGCATCGCTGGGCTTGCCCAAGAGGGCGATGGTGTCCGGGTCGGTCCGCAACGTCGAGATGTCCTTCGGCGACGCGCAGGTGCTCGGCTGACCGCATCACCTGGCTAATCTAGAACGTGTTCTAGGGGCTGGCAAGAACCGCCTCAGGTCAACGCCGCCAGCTCCCGGACCTGCTCGGTGCTCCGTGCCGAGACGACCATCATGGTCACCCCGGCCGCCTCCCATACCGCGATCTGCTTACGGGCGTAGTCGACATCCCCAACGATGACGGCGTCGTCGACAAGCTCGTCGGGAATCACGGTGGCGGCTTCGTCCTTACGGTTGCTGCGGAATAGCTTGGTCACGTCGTCGACCACTTGCGAATAACCCATCCGCCGGTAGACGTCGGCATGGAAGTTGGTGTCTTCGGCACCCATCCCACCCATGTACAGCGCCAGATATGGCTTGATCGCCGCGAAGGCCGCGGGCCGGTCGTCGGTGATCACCACCTGTGCGGTGGCGCAGATCTCGAAGTCCGCGCGGCTGCGGCGCGCCCCGGGCCGCGCGAAACCCTCGTCGAGCCACTCGTTGTACATACCGGCCAGCCGCGGGGCGTAGAAGATAGGGAGCCAGCCGTCGCAGATCTCGGCGGCCAGCGCGACGTTCTTCGGACCCTCGGCGCCCAGCATGATCGGGATATCCGCGCGCAGCGGGTGGGTGATCGGTTTGAGCGCCTTACCCAATCCCGTGGTGGCCGAACCGGACAGCGGCAGCGGGTAGTGCGGCCCGTCGCTGGTGACGGGTTTTTCCCGCGCCCACACCTGGCGGACGATGTCGACGTACTCACGGGTGCGGGCCAACGGCTTGGGAAACGGCTGCCCGTACCAGCCCTCCACCACCTGCGGACCGGACACCCCGAGCCCGAGAATATGCCGGCCACCGCTGAGGTGGTCAAGCGTCAGCGCGGCCATCGCGCAGGCCGTCGGCGTACGGGCGGACAGCTGGATGACCGACGTGCCCAGCCGCAGCCGGCGGGTCGAGGAGCCCCACCACGCCAGGGGCGTGTAGGCGTCCGATCCCCACGCTTCGGCGGTGAACACCGCGTCGAAACCCGCATCCTCCGCCGCGGCGACCAGGGCGCCGGCGTTCTCCGGCGGCTGAGCCCCCCAATACCCCAGCTGCAAACCCAGCTTCATCGCCGCTCCTTGAATCCATAGTTAGAACCTGTTCTACTCGAAGCGTGACAGCCAGCTCAAGTCGCCTCACCCCTATCGATTCCTTTGAGCCACCACTTTCTGCGCCGCTGACGTTCTCATTCGACTACACCCGTTCGGTCGGCTCCACTCTGAGTGAGTTCTTCACCGCGCTGCGCGAGCGCCGCATTCTCGGAGTGCGCGGATCCGATGGCCGAGTGCTGGTGCCGCCCGCCGAATACGACCCGGTGACCTACGAAGCGCTCACCACAACGGTGGAGGTTTCCAGCGTCGGGACCGTCGAATCCTGGTCGTGGCAGGCTGACCCGTTGCCCGGGCAACCCTTGAAGCGCCCGTTCGCATGGGCACTGATCAAGCTCGACGGCGCCGACACCGCTATGCTGCACGCGGTCGACTCGGGTACCCCTGAGGGGCTTCACACCGGATCGCGGGTGCATGCGCACTGGGCCGAGGAACCGGTCGGCGCCATTACCGACATCGCCTACTTTTCCCTCGGTGAAGAATTCGAGCCGGCCCTTGCGGCCGGCACCGACGACCGTGATCCGGTGAGAATGCTAGTTACCCCAATCACCCTCGAGATACAGCACACCGCGTCGCATCCAGAAAGTGCGTATCTGCGGGCGCTGCAGGACGGCAAGCTGCTCGGTGCGCGCACCGGGGGTGACGGCAAGCTGTATTTCCCGGCGCGAGAGGCAGATCCTGCAACCGGGTTGGCTCTGGACAATTTCGTCGAGTTGCCGGACAAGGGCACCGTCACCACCTTCGCCATCATCAACATCCCGTTCGCCGGGCAGCGCATCAAGCCGCCCTATGTGGCCGCCTATGTGCTGCTCGACGGTGCCGATATTCCTTTCCTGCATCTGGTTTCAGACATCGAGGCGCACGAGGTCAGAATGGGGCTGCGGGTCCAGGCGGTGTGGAAGCCACGCGACGAGTGGGGGCCGGGTATCGACAACATCGAGTACTTCCGGCCAACCGGCGAACCCGACGCGGACTACGACACCTACAAGCACCACCTGTGAAGGACCAGTTGCGATGAGCGCTCGCGAGGTTGCGGTGGTCGGGTTCGCCCACGCCCCGCACGTACGCCGCACCGACGGCACAACCAACGGTGTCGAAATGCTGATGCCGTGTTTCGCCCAACTCTACGACGACCTCGGGATCACCAAGGCCGACATCGGGTTCTGGTGTTCTGGCTCCTCGGATTTTCTTGCCGGACGGGCATTTTCGTTCATCTCGGCGATCGACTCGATAGGAGCGGTGCCGCCGATCAACGAGTCCCATGTAGAGATGGACGCGGCCTGGGCACTGTTCGAGGCTTACATCAAATTGCTGACCGGTGAAGTCGACACCGCGCTGGTGTACGGATTCGGCAAGTCGTCGGCAGGCGTGCTGCGCACCATCCTGTCGCGTCAAACCGACCCCTACACCGTGGCCCCGCTGTGGCCGGACTCGATATCGATCGCCGGTCTTCAGGCGCGCCTGGGGCTAGACGCCGGGAAGTGGAGCTTCGAGGCGATGGCAAGCGTGGCGTATGAGTCATTGACCGCAGCCCAGCGGGTCGACCGGGAGACCGCACCGAAGAGCATCGACGAGTTGCTGGAGCGCCCGTTCTTCGCCGATCCGTTACGGCGCCATGACATCGCCCCGATCACCGACGGCGCGGCCGCCATCGTGCTGGCCGCCGACGATCGCGCGCGCGAGCTGCGGGAAAACCCGGCCTGGATCAGCGGAATCGAGCACCAGATCGAGACGCCGGTGCTCGGCGCCCGCGATCTCACCGTCTCGCCGTCGACCACCGCGTCCACCCGAGGCGCTACCGGCGGCGACCACGGATCGATCGATGTCGCGGAGATCCATGCACCGTTCAGCCACCAACATTTGATCCTCGCCGAAGCCATCGGGCTGCCGGCATCGGCCAAGGTCAACCCCTCCGGTGGTGCGTTGGCCGCCAATCCGATGTTCGTCGCCGGGCTGGAGCGTATCGGTTTCGCGGCGCAACATATCTGGGATCGTTCGGCGCAGCGTGTGCTGGCGCACGCGACCAGCGGCCCGGCGCTGCAACAGAACCTGGTCGCCGTGCTGGAAGGGAAATCCTGATGGCGCGCCACGACGATGCAGAGCGAAGGGGCCCCAGCTTGCGAGAGGACGATGAGGAGGAGTGGCGCTGGTGACCAAGCAGACTGCGGCGGTACTCGGCACCGGGCAGACCAAATACGTCGCCAAACGGCAGGACGTGTCCATGAACGGTCTGGTGCGGGAGGCCATCGACCGAGCATTGACCGATTCCGGTTCGACGTTCGACGACATCGACGCCGTCGTGGTCGGAAAGGCGCCGGACTTCTTCGAGGGTGTCATGATGCCGGAGCTGTTCATGGCCGACGCGATGGGCGCCAGCGGCAAGCCCCTGATCCGAGTGCATACCGCCGGCTCGGTGGGCGGATCCACCGGAGTGGTCGCGGCCAGCCTCGTGCAGTCCGGCAAGTATCGGCGCGTGTTGGCGATGGCCTGGGAAAAACAGTCGGAATCCAATGCGATGTGGGCATTATCGATTCCGGTGCCGTTCACCAAACCGGTCGGCGCCGGCGCTGGCGGTTACTTCGCCCCGCACGTGCGCGCCTATATCCGCCGCGCCAACGCACCGACTCACATCGGCGCGATGGTCGCGGTCAAAGACCGGCTCAACGGTGCCAAGAATCCGCTTGCGCATGTGCAGCAGCCCGATATCACGCTGGAAAAGGTGCTGTCATCTCAGATGTTGTGGGATCCCATTCGGTTCGACGAAACCTGTCCATCCTCAGATGGCGCGTGTGCTCTGGTCATCGGTGACGAGCAGATCGCCGAGCAGCGCGTCGCCGATGGTCATCCGGTCGCATGGATCCATGCCACCGCGCTACGCACCGAGCCGCTGGCGTATGCGGGCCGCGACCAGGTCAGCCCGCAGGCCGGTCGGGACGCTGCTGCAGCGCTGTGGAAGGCGGCCGGGATCACCAGCCCCATCGACGAAATCGATGCCGCCGAAATCTATGTGCCGTTTTCGTGGTTCGAGCCGATGTGGTTGGAAAACCTCGGATTCGTCCCCGAGGGTGAGGGCTGGAAGCTGACCGAGGCCGGCGAGACCGCGATCGGCGGGCGATTACCGGTGAATCCGTCCGGCGGCGTGCTGTCGTCGAACCCGATCGGGGCCTCGGGCTTGATCCGGTTTGCCGAGGCGGCAATCCAAGTGATGGGCAAAGGCGAGGCACACCAAGTCCCCGGTGCCCGCAAAGCTCTGGGTCACGCCTATGGCGGCGGCTCGCAATATTACTCGATGTGGGTGGTGGGAGCTGACAAGCCATGACCAGTCGGATGAAGTACACCTGCAGCATAGCGATGGGCCCGGTCGACCAGCTGATCGACATCGCCCGCACCGCTGAGGAAGTCGGCTTCGACGCCGTCGCGCTGCCCGATTCGCTGTTCTACATGGAGAAGGCGGCCGCTGACTATCCCTACACCCCGGACGGCTCGCGGATGTGGGATGAGAACACACCGTGGGTCGATCCGCTGATCGCGGCGGGGGCGATGGGTGCGGTGACATCTACGCTGCGGTTCTACACCAATGTGATGAAGCTGGGCTCCCGCAATCCGTTGCTGCTGGCGCGCCAGGTCGGTTCGGTAGCCAACCTCACCGGCAACCGCTTCGGTTTCGGGGTGGGAATCGGTTGGGCGCCTGAGGAGTTCGAATGGTGCGGCGTGCCGTACAAGCGGCGGGGCGCACGCGTCGACGAGATGATCGAGGTCATCAAGCTGGTGCTCGGCGGCGGCATGGTCGAGTTCCACGGCGAGTTCTACGACTTCGACCGGTTGCAGATGAGTCCGGCGCCCAGCGAACCGGTGCCGTTCTACGTCGGCGGACACACAGACGTCGCGCTGCGACGGGCCGCCCGCGTCAGTGACGGCTGGACCAGCGCCATGATGACCCGTGACCAGTTGGCGGAGACCATCAACAAGCTCAATGACTACCGCGCCGAATACGATCGCGCGGACCGACCGTTCGAGTTCCAGGCGGTGTGCATCGACAAATTCGGAGTCGACGGCCACCGCGAACTCGCCGAAGCCGGCGTCACCGACAACATCGTCATCCCCTGGGTTTTCGAAGGGTTGGGCTTCGATGCGCCGGTGGACAAGAAGAAAGACTCGATGAAACGCTTCGCCGAGACCTACATCCACTCCGGCTGGCAGGACCGATGACCGACTCGCCTGCACACCTGGCCGGGTGTCGTTCGCGAGAAGCGGTGCGTGTCAGAGACAAAGCCGCTTGGCTGAACGTGTTCGCCGACGACGCCATCGTCGAAGACCCGATCGGCCCTTCGGCTTTCGACCCGGACGGCAAGGGGCATCGGGGGCGAGATGCGATTGCGGCGTTCTGGGACAAAGCCATCGCCAGCACCGACAGCATCGAGTTCGACTTCCGCGACACCTATCAGTGCGGGGATGAAGAGGCCAATGTCGGGTGCATTCTGATCACCACGGGCGGATACCGGGTCACCGCGGAAGGCGTCTTCACCTACAAGGTCAATGGTGCCGGCGACATGGTGGCACTGCGCGCGTATTGGGAAATGGACCGGGCTGCGGCCACGGCGCGCCCGGTCTGACGGCTAGATCGGCTGCAGGCCGACAAAATAGC
Source organism: uncultured Actinomycetota bacterium (assembly GCA_963767765.1). Lineage (GTDB taxonomy): Bacteria > Actinomycetota > Actinomycetes > Mycobacteriales > Mycobacteriaceae > Mycobacterium. Next base: position 511,116 of record CAVYEX010000002.1, read on the forward strand.
GCTGGGCGAGATCACGGTAGGCCTGCGGATTGACGTTCACCCACATCTCGGCGCCGGTTCCTGCGATCGGCCCTTTGACCACCGCGGGCGCCCCCACCACCAGCACCCCGTCCGGAACTCGGGTGCCGCCGACGACGACTGCGCCGGCCGCCACGAGGCTTCGCGCGCCGATCACCGCGCCGTCGAGCACGGTGGCATGGTTGGCGATCAGCGCTTCCGCGCCGATATGCGCTCCATGGATGAGGCACATGTGCGCCACCGTGGCACCTGGGCCGACGTCGACCGGGATTCCGGGCGGCGCGTGCAGCACCGAGCCGTCCTGGACGTTGGCGCCGTCGCGAATCACCACCGGACCGTAGTCTGCGCGAAGCACGGCGTTGAACCACACCGACGCCCGCGCCTCGACGGTGACGTCGCCGATCAGAGTGGCGGTCGGTGCGATGAACGCGGCGGCATCGACCTTCGGTGACCTGCCTTCGAAGGAGTACTGCGGCATCGTTCAGATATACCGCAGGACGGGTGCAGGGTCCCGTCGTTGCACCACACCGGCGGAAAACTGTAACGTGTTCTAGTTAGTGGCCAATATAGTGGAGGCGTCATGGTTACCGAGACGGCCGGCATTCGCGAGATCGACTCCGGGATCCTGCCCGACAGGTATGCCCGCGGCTGGCATTGCCTCGGCCCGGTCAAGAACTACCTGGACGGCAAGCCGCACGCGGTCGAGGCATTCGGCACCATGATCGTTGTGTTCGCCGACTCGCACGGCGACATGCACATCCTCGACGGCTACTGCCGGCACATGGGCGGCAACCTGTCGCAGGGGACCATCAAGGGCGACGAGATCGCCTGCCCGTTTCACGACTGGCGCTGGGGCGGCGACGGCCGGTGCAAACTGGTGCCCTACGCCAAGCGCACGCCGCGGCTGGCGCGCACCCGGTCCTGGACGACCGATGTGCGTAGCGGCCTGTTGTTCGTCTGGCACGACCGTGAGGGCAATCCACCGACACCCGAGGTGCGGATACCGGAGATCCCGCAGTTCGCCAGCGACGAGTGGACCGACTGGCGGTGGAACTCGATTCTGATCGAAGGCTCCAACTGCCGCGACATCATCGACAACGTCACCGACATGGCGCACTTCTTCTACATTCACTTCGGCCTGCCGACCTACTTCAAGAATGTCTTCGAGGGTCACATCGCCTCGCAGTATCTGCACAACGTCGGCCGGCCCGACGTCAACGATCTGGGCACCTCCTACGGTGAGGCGCACCTGGATTCGGAAGCGTCCTACTTCGGCCCGTCGTTCATGATCAACTGGCTGCACAACTCCTACGGCGACTACAAAGCCGAGTCCATTCTGATCAACTGCCATTACCCGGTGACCCAGAACTCGTTTGTCCTGCAGTGGGGCGTCATCGTCGAAAAGCCCAAGGGCATGGACGAGGCCATGACGGACAAACTGGCCACCGTGTTCACCGAAGGTGTCAGCAAGGGCTTTCTGCAAGACGTCGAGATCTGGAGGCACAAGACCCGCATCGACAACCCGCTGCTGGTCGAGGAGGACGGCGCCGTCTACCAGATGCGACGGTGGTATCAGCAGTTCTACGTCGACGCCGCCGATGTGACACCGGAGATGACCGATCGCTTCGAAATCGAGGTGGACACCACCATCGCCAACGAAAAGTGGCATGTCGAAGTGGAGAAGAACCTCACACAGCAGGCGCAGTCTCAGGGACAGCCGACCGAGGTTTCCTGATGCCGGCATACGACGACCCGCCGGACGTTGATCGATTGGCGCAGTCGATGCTGGCCATGCTCGGAGAGCACGACGGCCACGACGAGGCGCCGCCAAAGCCGCTGGCCCGGCGTGGCGAATCCTTGGCGAAGGCACCGGCTTTCGCCGACAATCCGAGACGCGTCGAAGCGGTGCGCGAGGCCACCCGCGCGGACCGCGACCGCTACTTGAACTCGGGCCTGCAGCCGGTGGACTGCCGGTTCTGCCACGTCACCGTGAACGTCAAGAAGTTGGGACCCGGCCACACCTCAGTGCAATGGAACACCGAGGCGTCGCAGCGCTGCGCCCACTTCGCCGAGCAGCGCGCAGCCGGCGTGCACAGCGCGCGCAGCAGGGCCTGCCCCAAACTGACCGACAGCATCCAGCACGCGGTGGCCGAAGGCTGTCTGGACGAGTTCTGCACCGCGCCTTCCCCCGGCGACGGCTGAGGCCGTCACAGCCCGGCGAAGCGTTCCTTGACAGATTCTGCGGTCAACCCGTAATCAGCCAGCGAATACTTGTGCTTGGGTGCCCGCTCCCCGGTCCGGCTCTCGGCGTGACTTTTCTCCATTGCCCGGCGTGCCTCGTCGGTCAACGTCAGCCCGAAGTGGCGATAGATGTTCGCCACGGTGGCCAACGGATCCGCGATGAACTCGTGGTAGTCGACGTCGTAAAACTGCGCCGGATCGTGCTTGGCGCGTTCGGCGTTGAATCGCTCCAAACCCCGCGACCACGTTTCCATCGAGTCCTCGCCGATCTGCGTGCCCACATATGTGGTCGACCAGCCCTGGGCGGTGTGCTGAGCAAGTGAGCACATCGAGGCCATGATCGTCTCCACCGGCCGGTGCGTCTGCACCACCAGCGCGTCGGGATAAGTCGACATCAGCGCGTCCAGCGCGAACAGGTGGCTGGGGTTCTTCAGCACCCACCGCTTACCGGCGTCGTTGAGACCGATCAGCTGAAGGTTCTTGCGGTGGCGTCGATATGCCGGTGCCCAGTCTTGCTGAGACAGCCACCGGCTGTAGCTGGGCAGGTGCGCCAAGGTCTCATAGGACACCGAGTGAAACGACTGTCGCAGCAGCTGCCAGCATTCTTCGAGCTCGTCGGCCGCCATGAAGTGCAGGCCGGTGTAGCCGGGATTCTCGGCGTGGTGCTGGTTGAACTGCGCGTCGAGCTGGCGATACACCGGGTTGCTGTCCCACTCGTCGCGCGGTGGACGTGGTTGTGGGTATTCGGCCAGCCACATGTGCAGACCCTGATGCGCGGGGTCGGCGCCGAGGAGCCGGTGCAAGGCGGTCGTGCCGGTGCGGACCAGCCCGGTGACGAAGATCGGTTGTTCGACGGCCACGTCGGCATGGGAAGGATGTTGCTTCCAGGCCGCCTCGGAAAGCAATCGGGCCACCAGCGCGCCCCGCAGAAAAAAACGATTCATCTTGCTGCCCAACGGCGTCAGATTCGCCTCACGTCGATACGCCTCGAGCAGCACGCCCAGCGCCTCGCGGTAGTTGTCGTCGTCGGTGCCGAAATCGTCCAGCCCGGTCAGCTTGGTCGCCGAGGCGTGCAGGTCGTCGACGGTGCCGACGTCGGTCCGGTCGGTCATCAGACCTTGTATTCCCCGCAGTTGACGTCGAGGGTCTGCCCAGTGATGCCGCTGGAAAGATCGCTGGACAAAAAGAGGATGGCCGAGGCCACCTCGTCTTCGGTCGGCAATCGTTTGAGGTCTGAGTTGGCGGCGGTCGCGTTGTAGATCTGTTCCATTGTGGTTCCGTACTTGCCGGCCTGGTGCTCGAAGTAGCCTTTCAAGGTGTCGCCCCAGATATAGCCCGGCGCAACGGAGTTCACCCGGATACCGTGCTCGCCGAGTTCGGTGGCCAACGACTGCGACATCGCGAGCAACGCAGATTTGGCCATCTTGTAGGCACCGTATTTGGCCTGGGAGTGGCGGATCACCATGGAGTTGACGTTGACTATCGAACCGTTAGCCTCGGCCAGGGCGGGCGTGAAGCCCTGGATGAGTCGTAAGGCGCCGAGCACGGTCAGCTCGATGGCGTCGCGGATGTGCTCAAAAGTAGTGCCGGCCAACGGTTTCATCGAGGGAACGCGGAAGGCGTTGTTGATCAGGACGTCGACCTTTCCGTAAGCCGCCAGGGCGGCGTCGACGAGATTGGTCACCTGATCGTCGTCAGTGATGTCCGTCGCAACCGCTATCGCGCGCCGGCCGCTGTCGGTGGTTTGTTTGGCCACGTCATCCAGCCGCGCGGCGGTGCGCGCCGCAAGCACCAGGTCGGCGCCGTCCTGGGCACATCTGCGGGCCAGCGTGGTGCCGAGCGCTGGCCCGACCCCGCTGATCACCACTACCTTGCCGTCGAGCATCCCGGCCATGCCTACCCCAGCATCCTGTTGGCAATTTGGATCTGGCGCTGCGCAATTCGCGCCCGCCAGGCGTCGTCGGAAATCTTGTTGTGCTGGTAGTGGGGCAGCGCGGCAGACAGCGCGTCGAAGTCGACGAGTTCGACATGCGGGCCATCGGCTTCGGTGAGTTCTCGTGACACCCGCTGCCAGCGGAACTGCAAGAAGCCGCGACGATGTCCGAGAGTTTCCACCCAGTTGATGATCCCGGGATTCTGTTCGGCCACCACGATCCGGATTTTGTCGTCCGGGTCGGCTTGTGCCTGGCTGGCATTGAGTGACGTTTGGTGGTTGATGTAATCCAGCGAGATGTACCACAGGCTGCCCAGCTGGAATCCCAGGTACGGGGCATCGGTCACCGGAAGTGTGATGACCAGCGCCTGATCGGGACGCAGGTCGAAATGACCGACCGAGGAGTATTGCGTGGCGAGGCCACCGGGGGTCAGCCGCGGCGCCACCATGGTGTTGACGGGAATGTTGAAGTAGAACCACTGCGGGAACTGCAACCAGGTCTTCACTCGGTTGACCAATTGCTTTGCTGCTGTGGCGTAACGCTTTTCGATGGTTTCGCGGGTCAGCGGCGGCGGCGCGGTGCCAGCGGTGTCCAGCCGTTGCACCGCCACCGTGCCGCGGTGCTGTGACCAGTCGCCGTAGACCTCCCGGATCACCAGTTGGCCCGGGCTGGTCGGCCGGATCTGCCACTGAAAGCTTCCGTCGGCGGCGATGTCGAGTTCACGGTCGTCGAAGGCCGCCTGGCTGGCGGGGACGTTGTCGTTGGTGTATTCGCCGCCGAGCAGTTGAAAGCTCAGGTCGGTGGTGCTGCCACGGAGGCCGCTGACCAGATAGTCGCGGTCCGGCTGCACCCGGCAGCCGAAATACAGGGTGTCCGGGTTGTCCAGGCCCATCTTGGTGAAAGGCCCGGTGCCCGACAACAGGAACGGGTGGGACCGCTCATAGTCGAACACCATGTGCGTGCAGCCCGCGATGCAGCCGGCGAGGTACTGCAGCCCTTCGAGCAGGTCGGCTTCGCTTTCGATGTGCGGTGCGTCGGCCACCAGTTTCTCGGCTTCGGCGATCGCGGCGGCCAACGGCTCACTGAACACGCCTAGACGCTAGAACGTGTTCTAGTTTGAAGTCAATGGGCGAGCATTCGCCACTGTCGCCGGGGCGGGGCGCCGACAACGCCCAGTCATTGATCGGCTACGACACGCACTGCTGGGACAGCTTGATGAGGTTATCCCGCACATCCGGGTGCCGATTCAGATAATCGGTAACGTTGCCGTTACCGCCTTCTCGACGAGAGTCGTCCTGTAGCTGCTGGTGGAGATCAGGATGCTGCTTGAGATACGAGTCGATGGAATTACCGACGGTCTGATTGCACGGGGGGTCCGCGTAGGCGGTACCGGCCAGGGGCAACGCGATCACCGTCGCGGCGGTCGCAGCTAACAGCCCGCCGGCGAGCAGGCCGCACAGCCCGCGGCGACGGCTATTTGTCTCCGATGTGGTGTTCATGCAGGTCAGGATACCCGCGCTAGCTTTGTACGACCTGTGTAGATGGAGGGAATCAACGGTGAGCCGCGGCACCGCTTTCCTGCTCGCGCTTGATTTCCAGCGCGATGTCGATGAGTTGATCCTCCTGGCCGCCGATAAGTTTGCGCTGCCCGGCCCGGTGCAGTAACTGGTGGGCCGGCACGTCGTAGCGTTCGGCCTGGCGAACTGCGTGCTTGAGGAAGCTGGAGTAGACGCCGGAGTAGCCCATGATCAGCGCGTTGCGGTCGAGCAGACATTCGGCCGGCATGGCCGGGCGAACGACGTCCTCGGCGGCGTCGGCAATATCGAAGAAGTCGATACCGGTCTTGACGCCGATTTTGTCGAAGACCCCGATCAGCGCTTCGACCGGGGCGTTCCCCGCACCCGCGCCGAACCGGCGTGCGCTTCCGTCGATTTGCTTGGCGCCGGCACGTACCGCCTCGACCGAGTTGGCCACTCCCAGGCCGAGGTTCTCGTGGCCATGAAAACCAACTTGAGCAGCCGACCCCAACTCGGCGACCAGCGCCGCCACCCGGTCGCGCACCCCCTCGAGCACCAAGGCTCCCGCGGAGTCGACGACGTAGACACATTGGCAGCCGGCGTCAGCCATGATGCGGGCTTGGGCGGCCAGCTTCTCCGGGGGAATGGTGTGCGCCATCATCAAAAAGCCCACCGTCTCCAAACCGAGCTCACGGGCCCACCCGAAGTGCTGAATAGATACGTCTGCTTCGGTGCAATGGGTGGCGATCCGGCAGATGACCCCGCCGTTGTCCTGCGCTTCTTTGATGTCGTCTTTGGTGCCCACCCCGGGCAGCATCAAGAACGCGATCCTGGCTTCTTTCGCGGTCTGCGCGGCCAGCTTGATCAGCTCCTGCTCGGGAGTCCTGGAGAAGCCGTAATTGAAGGACGACCCCCCCAGGCCGTCCCCGTGGGTCACTTCGATCACCGGCACACCGGCGGCATCGAGCGCGGCCACGATCGCCTGCACCTCGTCTTTGGTGAACTGGTGGCGCTTGTGATGCGACCCGTCGCGCAGCGACGTATCGGTGAGCCGAACGTCCCAGATCGGGTTGAAGTAGATTTCGTCGGTAGCACTCATGCCTTCAGCCTTCCCGCTGTCGCGGACAACGAATCCTTCGCTATCTCCTCGCCGACTTTGGTGGCCGCGGCGGTCATGATGTCGAGGTTGCCGGCATACGGCGGAAGGTAGTCACCGGCGCCCTCGACTTCGATGAAGGTGGTGACCACGGCCTGGCCGCCGGAGTTGACCGACGGCTCGTCGAACTGAGGGTCGTTGAGCAGGCGGTAACCCGGCACATACGTCTGCACTTCGGTCACCACGTCGTGAATGGACTGAGCGATCGCGTCACGGTCGGCGTCCTCGGGAATGGCGCAGAAAATGGTGTCGCGCATAATCATCGGCGGTTCGGCGGGGTTCAGGATGATGATCGCTTTACCGCGACGCGCGCCGCCGATGGTTTCCACGCCTTTGCTGGTGGTCTTGGTGAATTCGTCGATGTTGGCTCGGGTGCCGGGCCCGGCCGAGACAGAAGCCACCGACGCGACGATCTCGGCATACGGCACACCACCGTCTTCGACCAGTGCGCGGCTGACGGCGTAGACGATCGGGATGGTCGCCTGTCCCCCGCAGGTGATCATGTTGACGTTCGGTGCGTCGAGATGAGCACGCAGGTTCGCCGGTGGGATCACCGCCGGGCCGACCGCCGCCGGGGTCAGATCGATCGCGCGGATACCGGCTTCGGCATATTTGGGCGCCGCCGCCCGGTGCACGTACGCGCTGGTCGCCTCGAATACCAGATCGGGTTTCTCGGACTGGGCCAGCAGCCAGTCCACACCCTCGTGGGTGGTTTCCAGCCCCAGCTTGCGGGCCCGGGCCAGACCTTCGCTGTCGGGGTCGATACCGACCATCCAGCGCGGCTCCAGCCATTCGGACCGGCGCAACTTGTACAGCAGATCGGTGCTGATGTTGCCCGACCCGACGATGGCGACGCTCGCCTTTGAGGTCATCTCGACCGCTCCTTATCCATATGGTCGCGACCCGCTGCGCCCGGCTTCGCCGCGCTTGCGATCGCTCCTTATTCGAAAGACAATCGCACGGATCCCAGCCCGGTGAAGTCCGCGACGAACTCGTCGCCGGGGCGCGCGTCGATCGCCCGGGTGCACGATCCGGGTAACACGATGTCGCCGGCCCGCAGCCGCACCCCGAAGGACTCCACTTTGCGGGCCAGCCAGGCCACTGCGGTGACGGGATTGCCCAGCACCGCATCGCTGCGGCCCTTGGCCACAACCTCGCCGTTGCACGTCAGCACCGCATCGACTTCGGTGATGTCGACGTCGGTCGGCGGCACCCGCGCCGCGCCCAGCACGAAGCCCGCTGACGATGCGTTATCGGCGATGGTGTCGCACAACGCTATTTTCCAGTCGGTGATCCGGGTGTCGATCAACTCGATGGCCGGCACCAACGCCGCGGTGGCCGCCAGCACGTCGTCTTCGGTGCAGCCGGCGCCCGGCAGGTCGGCCGCCAAGATGAAACCCACCTCGACCTCTACCCGCGGATACAGGTAGTTCGCCGCCGTGACCGGACGTTCCTCGAACACCTGCATCTCATCGAGCAGATGGCCGTAGTCCGGCTCGTCGACCCCCATCATCTGCTGCATCGCCAACGACGACAGGCCGACTTTGTGGCCCACCACCCGAGCGCCCTCTGCAACCCGCTGACGGATATTGATCAGCTGGATCTCATAGGCGTCGATGACGTCGATGTCCGGATTTGCGGCGGTCAGCGGACCGATCGGGGCACGGCTGCGTTCGGCTTGCGCGAGGTCGGCGGCCAGCTCGTCGCGGGTGGCGCTGGACAGCATCAGCCGAAGTCCCCTCGTCGGTGTGACCGGTGCAGTAGCGCCCGGCCCGGGCAATTCTATAACGTGTTCTACATGACTGGTCAGGAGTGCGACGTCGTCGTGGTCGGAAGCGGCGGCGCCGGCATGGTTGCTGCGCTGGCCGCTGGTCACCAAGGGCTTTCGACGATCGTGATCGAGAAAGCGCCGCACTACGGCGGCTCGACGGCGCGCTCGGGTGGCGGCGTGTGGATTCCCAACAACGAAGTGCTCAAGCGCGACGGGGTGCAGGACACTGCAGAAGCGGCCAGCACCTATTTGCACGGAATCATCGGTGACATCGTCGAGTCCGAACGCATCGACACCTACCTGCAGCGTGGGCCGGAGATGCTGTCTTTCGTGCTGAAGCACACGCCGCTCAAGATGTGCTGGGTACCGGGTTACTCCGACTACTACCCGGAAGCCAAGGGCGGGCGACCGGGCGGACGGTCAATCGAGCCGAAGCCGTTCAACGCCGCAAAGCTCGGGCCGGACATGGCCGGCCTGGAACCGGCTTACGGCAAGGTGCCGCTCAACGTTGTTGTCATGCAGCAGGATTACGTTCGGTTGAATCAGCTGAAGCGGCACCCCCGCGGCGTGCTGCGCAGCCTGAAGGTGGGGTCCCGGACGATATGGGCCAAGGCGACGGGTAAAAATCTGGTCGGCATGGGCCGGGCCCTGATCGGCCCATTGCGGATCGGACTGCGTCAGGCCGGTGTCCCGGTACAGCTGAATACCGCGCTGACCGATCTGCACATCGAAGACGGCGCGGTGCGGGGCGTGTACGTGCGTGAGACCGGCGCCGCCGAGAGCAGCGAGCCGATGTTGATCAAGGCGCGGCGGGCGGTGATCCTGGCCAGCGGCGGCTTCGAACACAACGAGCAGATGCGGGTGAAATACCAGCGCGCGCCGATCACCACCGAGTGGACCGTCGGCGCGAAGGCGAATACCGGTGACGGCATCATCGCGGCCGAGAAACTCGGCGCGAGTTTGGATTTGATGGAAGATGCCTGGTGGGGCCCGACCGTGCCGCTGGTAGGCGCACCGTGGTTCGCGCTGTCCGAGCGCAACTCACCGGGGTCGATCATCGTCAACATGTCGGGCAAGCGGTTCATGAACGAATCGATGCCCTATGTCGAAGCGTGTCATCACATGTACGGGGGGAAGTTCGGTCAGGGACCCGGGCCCGGCGAGAACATCCCGGCCTGGCTGATCTTCGATCAGCAGTACCGCGATCGCTATATCTTCGCCGGACTGCAGCCCGGGCAACGCATTCCGCGCAAGTGGCTGGATTCCGGTGTGATCGTTCGCGCCGACACGCTCGAGGAGCTCGCCGGCAGAACCGGTTTGCCGGTTGACGAGTTGTCGTCAACGGTGCAGCGGTTCAATGGGTTTGCAGCATCGGGGGTCGACGAGGACTATCACCGCGGCGAGAGTGCCTACGACAGGTATTACGGGGATCCGACCAACAAGCCGAATCCCAACCTGGGCTCGATCCAGCATGCGCCGTTCTACGCAGCCAAGATGGTGCCGGGTGACCTGGGCACCAAAGGAGGTATCCGCACCGACATTCATGGTCGGGCGTTGCGTGACGACGGCAGCGTCATCGAAGGCCTCTACGCCGCGGGCAACGTCAGCGCCCCGGTGATGGGACATACCTATCCAGGACCGGGCGGCACGATCGGGCCGGCCATGACCTTCGGTTACCTCGCGGCACTGCATATCGCCCAGCAGGCGCACTGACATGCCGATCGACCTCGACGTCGCACTGGGAGCTGAGTTCGGCGCGGTCGAATTCTCTTGGACCGCAACCGATGTGCAGCTCTACAACCTTGCACTGGGTGCCGGGAACGACCCGGTCGACACCCGCGAGCTCAGCTACGTGGTCGATCACAAGCCGCAGGTACTGCCCACTTTCGGCTGTGTCGCGGCGACCTTTCACCAGGTCGAACCGCCGATGGTGAGCTGGCCGGGGGTGCAGATCGATCTGGCCCGGGTGCTGCACGCATCCGAGCAGGTGGTGGTGCCCGCGCCGCTGCCGCCGTCGGGCAGCGCCCGTGCGGTCAGCCGCATCGTCGAGGTGTGGGACAAGGGCAAGGCCGCGGTGGTCGTCCTCGAAACTTCAGTGACCGGCGACGACGACGCTATGTTGTGGACTCAGCACCGCTCGATCTTTGCCCGCGGCGAAGGCGGCTTCGGCGGCGCCAGAGGACCGTCCACATCAGACCGCACGCCGGACCGGGCGCCCGACATCGAGGTTGCGATACCGGTGTTGCCCCAGCAGGCGCTGCTCTACCGGCTGTGCGGTGACCGCAATCCGCTGCACTCGGATCCTCAGTTCGCCTCGGCCGCAGGTTTTCCCCGCCCTATCCTGCACGGCCTGTGCACCTATGGCATGACCTGCAAGGCGGTGGTCGATGCGGTGCTGGACTCGGATGTCAGCGCCGTCGGCTCGTTCGGCGCACGGTTCTCGGGTGTGGCCTTTCCCGGCGAGACGTTGACCGCCGCGATCTGGAAAGACGGGGGCCGGCTGTTGGCCCGAGTTGTGGCGCCCGGGCGCGACAACGCTGTGGTGCTGTCCGGCGTCGAGCTGGTGCCGGCCTGATCTTGGCGGCCGCAGCCCCGAGCGTCACGCCAGCGTGGCGGTCGGCTGTGATGGTCACTCCGGCGTGACGGTCGACCGGGAGCTACCTCGTCGCATGGTTGCGCAGGGCAGGAGTCTCGGGCAAAGTACCAAACACTCGTTTTCTCGGGAGTTGCCATGGGGCTTGGCCGGCGCTTGGGCCGCTTCGCGATCATCGTGTTGCTCGGCGGCGCTTGGATGGCGTTGCTGGCGTGGGAGTCGATGGTCTCGGTCGCTCGAGCGGACAGTCCCGACGAAGTGTTGAACGCGCTGATGATGGGTGGCACCACGATGCCGACGCCCAGCACCCACTGGCTCGACACCATCATCACCGACTACATCGACCCCACCACCGGCCAGAACTACGCCCCAGTCTTGGTACCCACACCCGAATCCGGCTCCAGCACCTCGATTGCGACCGGCCTGGCGGATCTGCAGAGCGCGATGACCGCCGAGCAACTGAACTTTCCCGACCTGCCCTACCTCGTCGAGGGGTACTCGCAGAGCGCGGTTATATCGGTCGACGAGAAGATCCAGCTCATGCAGTCCGGGCAGCCGCCGCCGGACGTCACCTTCCTGCTGCTCGGCTCGCTGGACCGCCCCAACGGCGGCATCATCGAGCGATTCCCCGGTCTGGGCATACCGGGAACGGCAGCGTTCGGCTCCGGCGGCTCCGAGCCGACCGACGCCGGTATTCCCACCATCGACATCGCCAACCAATACGACTTCTTCGCCGACTTTCCGCAATACCCGAGCAATGAACTGGCCGACCTCAACGCACTGTTCGGGATCATCTACGCGCACGCCTCTTACGGGGACGGCCCACTGCCGGAGGAGATACCCGCGGTGTGGCCGGCATCGCCGCCGCTGACCGGGCCCTTCGCCGACCACTATGTGTTGGGCTCGACCGAAGTCGTCAAGCAGGTGACCGGCGATACCACGTTCTACTTCAACCCCACCACCGAGCTACCGCTGCTTGATCCGCTGCGGAGCCTCGGTGTGCCGGAATCGTGGCTCAACGTCGTGCAGCCGGCTTTGCAGGTGATCGTCGAGGCCGGCTATGACCGATCGATTCCCTTCGGCGATCCCACACCTGCGCAACTCATTCCGACCATCGACCCCGTCACCTTCAGCCTCGAGTTCGACAAAGCAGTCGTCGAGGGCGCCAACAACTTCTTGGGACTGTTCGGCGGCCAGCTGCCCGACGCCGCGGAGCTGGAGAGCCTGCTCGATCAGGCGCAGTCCTGGTCGGCACAGGAAATCGGCATACCGTACGCCAACGCCGTCACCGCGCTCAACGCCGACTACAACCCGTTCACCGAATTCATTGCGCAGGAAGCACCGCTGAGCCAGGACCTCGAGAACCTGCTGGAGCTGACCGGTGTCCAGCAGAACCTGCTTGATCCGGTACTCGGGCTCATCGGATCTCTCGGTGGGCTGATCACCAGCTGAATCTTGTGCTGCCCGCGGCCTTTCGAAGAAGATTTAGCTGAGGATCAAGCCGGATGTGGGGACACCGGTGCCGGCGGTGACCAGCACATGCTCGACGTCGGACACCTGATTGACCGACGTTCCGCGCAGTTGCCGCACACCTTCGGCGATGCCGTTCATGCCGTGGATATAGGCCTCACCCAGCTGGCCGCCGTGGGTGTTGATGGGTAACCGTCCACCGAGCTCTATTGCCCCGTCGGCGATGAAGTCTTTGGCTTCACCCCATCCGCAGAAGCCGAGCTCTTCCAGCTGGATCAGCGTGAACGGGGTGAAGTGGTCGTAGAGGATTGCGGTCTGGATGTCGTCGGGCCGCAGACCGGATTGTTGCCACAGCTGCCGGCCGACCAGACCCATCTCGGGCAGGCCGTCAAGCTCGGCGCGGTAGTAGCTGACCATCGTGTACTGGTCAGGGCTGGAGCCCTGCGCAGCAGCGTCGATGACCGCCGGCCGCTGCTGGAGGTCCTTGGCACGCTCCGGCGAGGTCACGACGAGCGCGACCGCGCCGTCGGTTTCCTGACAGCAATCCAGCAGACGCAGCGGCTCGGCAATCCATCGCGAATTCTGGTGATCCTCGATGGTGATCGGCTTGTTATGGAAATACGCCTTCGGGTTGTTGGCGGCGTGCTTGCGGTCGGCGACCGAGATGGCTCCGAAATCCCGGCTGGTCGCACCGGACAAGTGCATGTACCGCTTGGCGATCATCGCCACCTGCGCAGCGGGTGTACTCAAGCCGTGCGGATAGGAGAACGAGTTGTCCACACCGGTGGAGTCCGCATTCTCGGTCAGCCGCGTCTGCACCTGGCCGAACCGCATGCCGGACCGCTCGTTGAAGGCACGGTATGCCACCACGACCTCGGCCACCCCGCTTGCGACGGCCAGTGCGGCCTGCTGGATGGTCGCGCACGCGGCGCCGCCGCCGTAGTGGATCTTGGAGAAGAATTTCAGTTCACCGATGCCGGCTGCGCGCGCCACCGCAACCTCAGTGTTGGAGTCCATGGTGAACGTGGTCAGCCCGTCCACATCGGCCGGTTCCAGACCGGCGTCGTCGAGCGCGTCGCGCACCGCCTCGGCCGCCAATCGCAGCTCGCTGCGCCCGGAGTCCTTGGAGAAGTCGGTGGCGCCGATGCCGACGATGGCAGCTTTACCCGACAGCATCAGGCGCCACCGATGGCGAGTCTGACGGTGGCGATCACATGGTCGCCAAGGCTGTTGCGACCCAGCACTTTCACGGTGGCGATACCGTCGTCGATTGCCGTGACCTCACCGGAGAACGTCACGGTGTCGTAGGCGTACCACGGCACGCCCAACCGCAGGCTGATCGACTTGATCAACGCTGACGGCCCGGCCCAATCGGTGATGAAACGTTCCACCAAGCCGGTGTCGGTCAGGATGTTGACGAAAATGTCTTTCGACCCTTTGGCCTGTGCCTTGTCGCGGTCGTGGTGCACGTCCTGGAAGTCACGGGTGGCGAGCGCCGTCGAGATGATGAAAGTGGGGTCGCCATACAACGTGAGCTGGGGCAATGTGGTGCCCACTTCGATAGCCGGCGCGCTCATGTGTCCGGCTCCCACGCATAGAGCGTCCAGGCCGGACCGGTGTCACCTTCGGGAAAGTCGAGATACATTGCGCGCACCGGCATTCCGATCTTCACGTCAGCGGGCTCTACGTTGCGCAGTTCGCCCAGCATGCGGACACCTTCGGTCAGCTCGACCAGCGCGATCACGAACGGCAATGTGCGCCCCGGCACCTTCGGCGCGTGGTGCACGACGAAGCTGAACACCGCACCCGTGCCGCCGGCGACCACGTAGTCGACCGGGGCTTGCCTGTCCTGCCACACCGCGGGCACCGGCGGGTGCTGCAGGCTGCCGTTCGGGAGCCGTTGCACCCGCAGTTCATGCGCGTTGACGCCGTCCCAGAAGAACTTGGTGTCCCGCGATGCCGACGGGCGCATCATGGCACCGGCGTCGAGGTCCGTCGGCACGGACGACGCGGGTTGTTCTCGCGGCCTGAACTTGAGGATGCGCCAATCCATCTCGGCGACATCCTCGTCACCGACCCGCCAGGTGATGTGCTGGTTGATGAACCAGCCTTCGCCCAGGGCGGTTTGCTTGGGCCCGATCACCTCACCGAGCTCGGACCCGACGCTGACTTCTTCACCGGGTCGCAGATACCGGTGGTAAGTCTGCTCGCAGTTGGTGGCCACCACTCCGACGTAGCCGGCCTCGTCGAACAGCTCGATGATCGGACCCAACGGGTCGTCTTTCGGGCGTTGCCCACCCAGGCCGAACATCGTCCACACTTGAATCATCGCCGGCGGCGCCACAATTCCCGGATGACCCGAGGCACGGGCCGCTGACTCGTCGGTGTAGATCGGATTGCGGTCTCCGATGGCCTCCACCCAGTTGTTGATCGTCGGCTGATTGACCGGATCGCGGCCCACGCGCGGCTTGCTGCTGCCCGCCGCCTTGATCTGGGCGATGGCATCCTCGATGTCGCTCACCTGGGCACCCTGGGAACTTTGAGGCCGGATGCCGCGATCATTTCCCGCATGACCTCGTTCACACCACCGCCGAAGGTGATGACCAGGTTGCGTTTGGTCTGCGAATCCAGCCAGTCGAGCAGCTCGGCGGTTTCCGGCTCCGCCGGGTTACCGTACTTGCCGACGATCTCCTCGGCGAGCCGACCCACATACTGAACGCGTTCGGTGCCGAAGACTTTGGTGGCCGCCGCGTCGGCGACGTTGATGTCTTCGCCGGCAGCGGCGACTTGCCAGTTGAGCAGCTCGTTGATTCGCCAGATCGAATGGATCTGCCCCAGCGCGCGTTTGACGTCGTCCTGGTCTATCGGCGTGACACCGTCGCCACCCGGCTTGGCGGCCCAGGTGTGCAACCGGTCGTAGATGCTGGCGAATCGCCCCGCCGGACCGAGCATCACCCGCTCGTTGTTGAGCTGGGTGGTGATCAGCCGCCACCCGGCGTTCTCCTCACCGACCAGCATGTCGGCCGGCACCCGAACGTCGTTGTAATACGTCGCATTGGTGTGGTGCGCGCCGTCGGACAAGATGATCGGTGTCCACGAGTAGCCGGGGTCCTTGGTGTCGACGATCAGGATGGAGATTCCTTTGTGCTTGACCGCCTCGGGGTCGGTGCGGCAGGCCAGCCAGACGTAATCGGCGTCGTGGGCGCCGGTGGTGAAGATTTTCTGGCCGTTGACGATGTACTCGTCGCCGTGCCGCACCGCGCTGGTCCGCAGCGACGCCAGGTCGGTGCCGGCCTCCGGCTCGGTGTAACCGATGGCGAAGTGCACTTCGCCGGCCAGGATGGCCGGCAGGAATTTCTTTTTCTGCAGCTCGCTGCCGTACACCTGCAGGGTCGGGCCGACGGTCTGCAGTGTCACCGCGGGCAGCGGCACGTCGGCGCGATGGGCTTCGTTGACGAAAATCTGCTGCTCGATCGGGCCAAAGCCCAGCCCGCCGAACTCCTTGGGCCAGCCCACGCCCAGCTTGCCGTCCCGGCCCATCCGCCGGATCACCGCACGGTAGGCCTTACCGTGCCGGTCACGCTCCATCTGCTGTGCTTCTTCGGGTGATATCAGATTCGAAAAGTATTGCCGCAGTTCGGCTTGCAGTTGGCGCTGCTCCGGGGTCAGATCGATGAACATAACGCTCCCACCAGCTCTAGACGATGAGACGGCCCGCCCAACAGCCGAGTCAAATCTTTGATCGTGGAGTAAAAGCGCGGCATCGGGTAGGTGATGTCCATGCCCATGCCGCCGTGCAGGTGGTGGCAAATTTGCATCACCGGTGGCGCCTGCGAGGCGATCCAATAGCCCAGTACGTCGAGGTCGTTCGTGGCGTCACGGCCTTCAGCCAGTCGCCAAGCGGCCGACTTCGCCACCAAATTGATTGTGCGCGAACCGATGTAGACTTCGGCGAGCTGCGCGGCAACGGTCTGGAAAGTCGACAGGGGTTTGCCGAACTGCTGCCGGTTGGCGACGTAATCGGCGGTCAGCCGCAAGGCGCCCGCCACCAGTCCGTCGGCGTAGGCGCCGATCATCGCCAGCGCCAACTGGTTGACCCGATCCGCTAGCGCTCCGGTCAGCACGTCGTCGTCAGCGATCTCGGCGTCGGCGAACGTGACGGTGTACTCCTCGCTGCCGTTGGACGTCGGTGTGCGTACCAGTTGCACTCCGTCGGCGTTCGGTGACACCACCACGACGGCGCTGTCGGCGGTCACCAGCATCCACTCCGCCTGCTGGGCATACCCGACGCCGACCTTGGTGCCCGACAACCGGCCGTGCACAAGCGTTGTCGATGGCCGGTCGGGCAACGCAGTACCCGGCTCGTTGAGGGCAGCGGTCAAGACCGCCCCCTTGGCCACGCCGGCGAGGAAGCGATCCTGCTGCGCATGAGAAGCCAGATCTAGCAGCGGCACCACGGCAAGTCCCAGGGTGGCCAGCGCGGGAGTGATGGCGCCGTGGCGCCCCAACTCGGTCAGTATGGTCGCGACCTCGGGCAAGCCGACTCCGTCACCACTGAGGCGTTCGGGCACCGGCAGGGCCGTCACTCCCCCGTCAACCAGCGCGCTCCAGACAGAGCCGGATTTGCCCGACTCCTCCTCGGGCCGTTGCTCGGCCCGCATCGTCGCCGAGCTCGAATCCCGCTGCAGCACCGACGAAACGACGTCCGCTACCGCCTGCTGAGTGGCGCTGAGGCTGAAGTCCATTGCTGTTGTGGAATCCGTCAATGCGCGACCGGGCACTTACCGGTGTAATCCACTTCCCAGTGCTTGATGCCGTTCAACCAACCCGAGCGCAGCCGCTCCGGCTTCGACAACGGCTTGAGGTCGGGCATGTGGTCGGCTACGGCGTTGAAGATCAAGTTAATCGTCATCTTGGCCAGGTTAGCGCCAATGCAGTAATGCGCACCGGTGCCCCCAAATCCGACGTGCGGGTTCGGGTTTCGCAGAATGTTGAACGCGTGCGGATCCTCGAACACCTCGTCGTCGAAGTTGGCCGAGCGGTAGAACATCACCGCCCGCTGACCCTTTTTGATCTGCACCCCGGAAAGCTCGTAGTCCTCCAGCGCGGTGCGCTGAAAAGCGGTGACCGGCGTCGCCCAGCGCACTATTTCGTCGGCGGCGGTGTCGGGACGGTCCTTCTTGTACAGCTCCCACTGGTCGGGGTTCTCCGAGAACGCGATCATGCCGTGCGTGATGGAGTTTCGCGTCGTCTCGTTGCCGGCGACGGCCAGCATGACCACGAAGAAACCGAATTCGTCGTCGGAGAGCTTCTCCCCTTCGATGTCGGCTTGGATCAGTTGGGTGACGATGTCGTCGCCGGGGTTCTTGGCCCGCTCCTCGGCCATCTTCATGGCGTAGGTGATGAGCTCGACCGACGACGTCGCGGGGTCGATGTGGGCGTATTCGGGGTCCTCGTTGCCGGTCATCTCGTTGGACCAGCGGAAAATCTTGTCCCGGTCGTCCTGCGGAACACCGAGCAGACCGGCGATGGCCTGCAGCGGCAACTCACACGAGACCTGCTCGACGAAGTCGCCGGTGCCGGCCGCCGCAGCGGTCTTGGCGATGTTCTGCGCGCGGGCATCCAGCTCGTCGCGCAGCCGCCCGATGGCGCGCGGAGTGAAACCGCGCGAGATGATCTTGCGCAGTCGGGTGTGGTGCGGGGCGTCCATGTTGAGCATGACGCTGCGTTGCAGGTCGATCTGCTCGCGGGTCATCTCTTGAGGCCAGACCGGTATGGCGCAATCCTGCTGGCTGGAGAACACGTCACTGCGCACCGAGATCTCTTTGACGTCTTTGTGCTTGGTGATGGCCCAATAGCCTTTGTCGCCGAAACCACCCGTTCCGCCGGGCACGTCAACCCAGTAAATCGGCTGACACGTGCGTACTTCGGCCAGCTCTGCGACCGGCAAGCCCTTGACGTTGACGTCGGGGTCGAGAAAGTCGAAGCCGTGGGGAAGACTGGGGGTGGGCATCAATGCACTCCTCGTTACAACGTGTTCTAGTGCCAGTAAAACATGGCTCCACCGCAGACAAAAGGCGTGAATGCATCGTCGCTTGTCAGAGTAATGAAACGTGTTCTAGCCTGGCCGCATGGGTAACCCGGTAATCGTTGAAGCCACCCGTAGCCCGATCGGCAAACGAAATGGCTGGTTGTCGGGTCTACACGCCACCGAACTGCTCGGGGCGGTGCAGAAGGCTTTGGTCGAGAAGGCCGGCATCCCGGCCGGCGATGTAGAGCAGGTCATCGGTGGTTGTGTCACTCAGTACGCCGAGCAGTCCAACAACATCAGCCGCACCGCCTGGCTGACCGCAGGCCTGGACGAACAGGTCGGCGCCACCACCGTCGACTGCCAGTGCGGCAGCGGCCAGCAGGCCAACCACCTGCTAGCCGGTTTGATTGCCGCCGGAGCCATCGACGTCGGCATTGCGTGTGGGATCGAGGCGATGAGCCGGGTGGGACTCGGCGCCAACGCGGGCCCCGATCGCAATTGGCGGGCCGAGTCGTGGGATATCGACATGCCCAACCAGTTCGAGGCGGCGGAGCGCATCGCCAAGCGGCGCGGCATCTCCCGCGACGACATCGACACGTTCGGGTTCGAGTCACAGCTCCGCGCGAAGCGCGCCTGGGACGAGGGCCGGTTCGACCGCGAGATCTCGCCGATCGAGGCACCGGTGCTCGACGAGCAGAAGCAGCCCACCACCGAACGGCACATGGTGGGCCGCGACCAGGGATTGCGTGACACCACGCTCGAGGGGCTCGGCCAGCTGAAACCGGTACTGGACGGCGGTATCCACACTGCCGGCACCTCGTCGCAGATATCCGACGGTGCCGCGGCGGTGCTGTGGATGGACGAGGACAAAGCCAAGGCATTGGGGTTGCGACCGCGGGCCCGGATCGTCAGCCAGGCCCTCGTCGGCGCCGAACCGTATTACCACCTCGACGGACCGGTGCAGTCGACGGCGAAGGTGCTGGAGAAAGCCGGCATGAAGATGGGCGACGTGGATCTCGTGGAGATCAACGAGGCTTTCGCTTCGGTGGTGCTGTCCTGGGCGCGGGTGCACAACCCCGACATGGCGCGGGTCAATGTCAACGGCGGCGCCATTGCACTCGGTCATCCGGTGGGTTGCACCGGTAGCCGGCTGATCACCACCGCGCTGCACGAGTTGGAGCGCAGCGACCAGAGCACCGCGCTCATCACGATGTGCGCCGGGGGTGCGCTGTCGACCGGCACCATCATCGAGCGGATGTGAGGTTCTGATGTCTTCACCAGGCCACGAACCTGCATCGTCGCCGAAGGTGGCCTCCGACGACGAGCGCATCGCGGCGGCCCAGGCCTACATCGACGCGCTGGTCAGCCACGACGCTGACGCGGTTCCGTTCGCTGCGGACTGCACTCGCGTCGAGGTGGGCATCAAGACCGGCTTTTCCGGAAATCATCTGCGGCGCAGTCTGAACGGCGGCCCCCAGTACCGGGTGATAGCGGCGACCACCGCACCGGAATACACCATTGTCGGCGACGAGGTGCGGGCGGTGTACAACCTTATGACCAAGACCGCGATCGCCGGGCGCCGCGTCGCGGTCCGGATCGACGAGACGTTTGTCATCCCCGCGGCGGATGGCACCATTCACCACATCAGGGCCCGACTTCGCCCGTTCATTCAGCGCTAGCCGGCATGCCTTCGAAATCACGACCGCGGTTCCTGAACTCGCGGTTCGCCGACGTCGTCATCAAGTGGATGTCGCGGCTCAACACAGTGGTATACCGGCGCCGCGGCGGCGAGGGCATCGGCAGCACGTTCCAAGGCATTCCGGTCGCGTTGCTGACCACGACCGGCCGTAAGTCCGGGCAGCCGCGGGTCAGCCCGCTGTGTTACCTGCGCGACGGCAAGCGGGTCGTCGTCGTCGCGTCCAGGGGTGGGTCGGACAAGAACCCGATGTGGTATCTGAACCTCAAGGCCGATCCCAAGGTGCAGGTGCAGATCAAAAAGGAAGTGCTCGACCTGACCGCCCGCGACGCCACCGACGAAGAGCGCGCACAGTATTGGCCTCGACTGGTCGAGATGTACCCGACCTACGACGACTACCAGTCCTGGACGAAGCGAAGAATTCCCGTCGTGATCTGCGAGCCCTGACGCGCCTGCAGACTTTGCCTACGCTGGCAGCGTGACGACCAAGCAATCGATACGCAACTCTCGTCTTGTGGTGCTGGCGATGAAGTACTTCGCGCGCGCCCACATCTCGGTGTACCGACTCACCAACGGCCGGCTCGGCGCCAGATTGCTGTGGTTTCCGGCGGCGCTGCTCACGACGACCGGCCGCAAGTCCGGCGAGCCACGGACGACTCCGACGCTGTACTTGCGTGACGGTGACCGAGTGATCCTGCCGGCGTCTTTCGGCGGCCGTGCCGAGCATCCCACCTGGTATCTGAACCTGAAGGCGAATCCCGGCGTGGAAGTGCAGATCGGACCCGACCGGCTGCAGCTCACCGCTCGCGATGCCACCGACGATGAGCGTGCGCAGTACTGGCCCGAGTTGATCAACATGTATCCGCCGTATCAGGGATACCGCGATGCCACCGACCGGGTCATCCCGCTGGTGGTCTGCGAACCGGCCTGATTCCCGTCGCAAATCCATGAATATCCGCGTTCGAGCGCGGTAGATTGCGTCATCCGCTGACAGCGCGCGGCAGGGGGACAAGAGATGAGCGATCGACGCCGATTGCGTTACGTGGTGGCCGGGACAGTGTCGACGGGTTTGCTGTTCGCCGGTCCCGCGCTGGCCTGGGCCGAGGACTCGATCACGCTGGACTTCGTCCGGCACGGCCAGTCTGTGGACAACCAGGCGGGCATCATCGACACGCAGCCGCCCGGAACGGGACTCACGCCGGAGGGGATTAGCCAGGCAGATGAGGTCGGCAGCCTGCTCAAGCAGGACGCCCCCTACGCCGGACTCTTCTCCTCGGCGGAGCTGAGAGCGGTCGAAACCGCAGACCACATATCGACTGCGCTGAACGGCATGCCCCCCGTGCACTTACCCCCGTTGCCGGGCCTCGACGAAATCAATGCCGGTATCTACGAAGGCTCACCGGTGGACAGCCTTCAGGGACTCCTGTATCTGCTGACCCCGATGGCGTGGGTGTTCGGAGCAGAGCTCACGCCGATACCGGGCTCACCGGACATCAACGGGTTCGCGTTCGACAACCGCTTCACCACCGCCGTTGACGCCATCTACGACCAGACTGCTACCGGTAGCAATCCCACTGACATAGCGGTCTCCAGCGAGGGGAGCATCGCTGCCTGGACGCTGATGAACGTCAACAACCCCGATTTTTCGGTGGTCTTCAACGAGTTACTGAAGACGGGACAACTGCTGCCCAACACGGGTCAGGTCGTGGTCGAAGGCAGCCCCGGTGATTGGACACTGGTCAGCTATGACGGGCAGTCCGTCCCGGCCGATCCCGGGTTGGCGACAGAGCTGTTCGTCGATGTCCGCAACCTCGTCGAGGCCCCGCAATTGGCCGACTACAACATCTATGAGGCCCTTCTGACCGGCAACGCCGTGACGATCGACAGCGCGCTTCAGACCGGCCTCAACGAAATCGACACCGCGATCGCTCAGTTCCCCGTCGCGGTCTTCGACGACATCTCCAGCGCCTTCGGTCAGGCATTCACGTCGTTCTGACGCGCGGCACTACGCGCCGTAGACCGGCACGGCCGGACGTGACTTGCCGAGCAAATCGCGGACCACCGGCCCCAGCTCGGCCGGGTCCCACCGCGCGCCCTTGTCCGTCTGCGGACCGTGCGCCCAACCCTCGGCGATGCGGATTTTCCCGCCTTCGACCTCGAATACTCTGCCGGTGACGTCGCGCGACTCGACGCTGCCCAGCCACACCACCAGGGGTGAGACGTTCTCCGGTGCCATCGCGTCGAAATCGTCGCCCTGCGTTGCCATCATCTCGGCGAAGACAGTCTCGGTCATGCGGGTGCGAGCCGACGGTGCGATGGCGTTGACCGTGACACCGTAACGACCCATCTCGGCCGCCGCCACCAGCGTCATCGCCGCGATGCCCGCTTTGGCCGCGCTGTAGTTCCCCTGCCCGACGCTGCCCTGTAAGCCCGCACCCGAACTGGTGTTGACAATCCGGGCGTCGACGGCTTCGCCCTTCTTCGACAACCCACGCCAGTACGCCGCGGCGTGCCGCATCGTGGCGAAGTGACCCTTCAGGTGAACGGCGATCACGGCGTCGAACTCTTCTTCGCTGGTATTGGCCATCATCCGGTCACGCACGATGCCGGCGTTGTTGACCAAGACGTCCAGGCCTCCGAATCCGTCGACTGCGGTCGCGACCAAGTCCGCCGCCTGGTTCCAGTCCGCGACGTTGCACCCGTTGGCGAGGGCTTCGCCACCGGCGGCAGTGATTTCGTCGACCACTCCCTGTGCGGCGCTGCCGCCACTGGCCGGAGCACCGTCCAGGCCCACCCCGATGTCGTTGACCACCACGCGCGCACCTTCAGCCGCGAAAGCCAGGGCGTGCGCGCGACCGATGCCGCCCCCCGCTCCGGTAACGATCACCACCCGACCGTCGACCAAACCCATGTGTTTTCTCCTCTACTTGATCGCAGTTGTGGTGGCGAGATACGGCGGCGGTTCGCCACCGCCATGTACCTCCAACGCGGCGCCGCTGATGTAGGACGCCGCGTCCGACGCCAGAAATGCTGCCGCCCAACCCACATCGGTGGGCCTGGCCAGCCGGCCGAGCGGTACGTTCTTCGAAATCGCGGCGATGGACTGCGCATCACCGTAGAACAGGTGAGCCTGTTCGGTCTCGACCATGCCGACCACGCACGCATTGACCCGAACCTTGGGCGCCCATTCCACTGCCAGCGTCTGGGTGAGATTTTCCATACCGGCCTTGGCCGCTCCGTACGCGGCAGTGCCCGGGGTCGGCCGCCGGCCGCTGACACTGCAGATGTTGACGATCGACCCGCCCTGGGGCTGGTTCTGCATCTTGGCGTTGGCGTGTTGCGAAACCGACAGCGCCGCAATCAGATTGAGCTCGATAATTTTGTGGATGAATTTCGCGGAGGAATCCGCGGCCAGCGCGTGAGGCGAACCTCCGGCGTTGTTGACGACGACGTCGAGCCGCCCATGCCGGTCGACGATGTCGTCGATCATCGCCGCGACGGCGTCGTCGTCGCGGACGTCGCAGCGATGAAACTCGTACGGTAGGCCTTCGACCGGGCGCCTGGCGCAGGTCACCACAACGGCGCCCTGACCGGCGAAAACCGAGCTGATGCCGGCGCCCACGCCGCGCACACCGCCGGTCACAAGTACCACTCGCCCGGCAAGTCCGAAGTTGATGGAGTCGGGCCCGTCGGCGGCGGTCACTGTGCTAGCGTACCAAGCAAGTGCTTGCTTAGGTAGCCGACTCAGGAAGTGCCGATGCCGATCAACTCTGAAACCACTGAACCGGGCATAGTCGCGGTTTCCGTCGACTTTCCGCCGGTCAACGCGATCCCGGCGCGCGGCTGGTTCGAACTTGCCGACGCGTTGACGTCGGCCGGCGCGGATCCCGATACCCGTGCGGTGATCCTGCGGGCGGAAGGGCGAGGGTTCAACGCCGGAGTGGACATCAAGGAAATGCAGCGCACGCCCGGCTTCAGCGCTCTGATCGA
Organism: uncultured Actinomycetota bacterium; assembly: GCA_963767765.1. GTDB lineage: Bacteria > Actinomycetota > Actinomycetes > Mycobacteriales > Mycobacteriaceae > Mycobacterium. The sequence continues at coordinate 535,533 of CAVYEX010000002.1, forward strand.
TGCAAACCGTGGCTGCTTCGCGGCGTTCCGCGCGGTCTACGAGTGCGCCGTCCCGGTGGTCGCGGCGGTCAACGGATTCTGCGTGGGCGGCGGTATCGGGCTGGTGGGCAACGCGGACGTCATCGTGGCCTCGAATGACGCCACGTTCGGACTGCCCGAAGTCGAGCGCGGCGCGCTCGGGGCGGCCACCCACCTGTCCCGGCTGGTACCGCAGCATCTGATGCGGCGACTCTTCTTCACCGCGGCGACTGTCGACGCCGCGACGCTGCACCACTTCGGCTCGGTGCATGAAGTGGTGCCGCGCGACGAACTCGACGAGTCAGCGCTGCGAGTGGCCCGCGACATCGCCGCGAAGGACACCCGGGTGATCCGCGCGGCCAAAGAGGCGCTGAACCTCATCGACGTGCAGCGCGTCAACTCCAGTTACCGCATGGAGCAAGGGTTTACCTTCGAGCTCAACCTGGCCGGGGTTGCCGACGAGCACCGGGACGCGTTCGCCAGAACCGCGAAGGGCAAGAAGTGATGTCCGACAAACGGACCACCCTCGACGATGTCGTCGCACAGCTGCGCAGCGGTATGACCATAGGGATCGGCGGCTGGGGGTCACGACGCAAACCGATGGCGTTCGTGCGCGCCCTGCTGCGCACCGACGTCACCGACCTGACCGTCGTCACCTATGGCGGGCCCGATATCGGGCTGCTCTGCTCGGCGGGCAAGGTTCGCCGTGTCTATTACGGCTTCGTTTCACTGGACTCCCCGCCGTTTTATGACCCGTGGTTCGCGCGGGCGCGCACCAGCGGGGCGATCGAGGCCCGGGAGATGGACGAAGGCATGTTGCGGTGCGGGCTGCAGGCAGCTGCTCAACGGTTGCCGTTCCTGCCAATCCGCGCCGGGCTGGGTAGTTCGGTGCCGGATTTCTGGGAGGGCGAATTGCGTACCGTCGAATCCCCCTATCCCACCCCGGACGGCGGGTTCGAAACCCTGATCGCGATGCCGGCACTGCGGCTCGATGCCGCCTTCGTGCACCTCAACCTCGGCGACGCGCACGGCAACGCGGCCTACACCGGAATCGACCCCTACTTCGACGACTTGTTTCTGATGGCCGCCCAGCGCCGTTACCTGTCGGTGGAGCGGGTCGTGGCGACCGACGAACTGGTCAAGGCGGCGCCGCCACAAGCTCTTCTGGTGAACCGGATGATGGTCGACGCGGTGGTGGAGGCACCGGGCGGTGCGCACTTCACCACCGCCGCACCCGATTACGGCCGCGACGAAAAGTTTCAGCGTCACTACGCGCAGGCGGCGGCATCCGAGGAGGACTGGGCGCAGTTCGTTTCGACGTATCTGTCCGGCACTGAAGCCGACTACCAGGCGGCGGTGCGCGAATTCGGGGAGGACGCCTGATGGCATCGGCGAACCGCGCAGAAATCTGTGTCTTGGCCTGCGCCGAGTTGTTTCGCGACGCGGGTGAGATCATGGTCAGCCCGATGACGACGGTCGCGTCGGTCGGTGCACGGCTGGCCCGGTTGACCTTCGCTCCCGACATCTTGTTGACCGACGGCGAGGCGCAGCTGCTCGCGGACACCCCAGCTCTGGGTGCCTCCGGTGCCGTCGAGGGATGGATGCCGTTCGGCCGGGTGTTCGAGACGCTGGCCTGGGGACGGCGGCATGTGGTGATGGGCGCCAATCAGGTTGACCGCTTCGGCAACCAGAACCTGTCGGCGTTCGGCCCCCTGCAGCAGCCGACCAGACAGATGTTCGGCGTTCGTGGCGCTCCGGGCAACACCGTCAACCACGCCACCAGCTACTGGGTCGGCAACCATTCCCGGCGCGTGTTTTGCGAGGCCGTCGACGTGGTGTCCGGCATCGGCTACGACAAGGTGGACGCGGGCAATCCGGCGTTCCGATTCGTCAACGTGCACCGGGTGGTGTCCAACCTCGGGGTGTTCGACTTCGGCGGTCCGCAGCACACGATGCGGGCCCTGACCCTGCACCCCGGCGTCAGCGCCGACGACGTTCGCGACGCCACATCCTTCGAGATCCACGGACTCGACCAGGCCGGCGAGACCCGATCCCCCGACCCTGACGAATTGCAGCTGATCCGGGAAGTGATCGACCCGAAGACGCTGCGCGACAAAGAGGTTCGCGCATGAGACTGCGTACGCCACTGACGGAGCTGGTCGGCGTCGAGCATCCGGTGGTGCAAACCGGCATGGGCTGGGTCGCCGGCGCCCGGCTGGTCTCGGCCACCGCCAATGCGGGCGGGCTGGGCATCCTGGCATCAGCGACCATGACGATCGACGAATTGGCGGAGGCGATCGCCAAGGTCAAGGCGGCCACTGACAAACCGTTCGGGGTCAATATTCGCGCCGACGCCGCCGACGCCGGTGACCGGGTCGAGTTGATGATCCGCCAAGGCGTAAAGGTGGCGTCGTTCGCTCTGGCGCCCAAGCAGGAGCTGATCAAGACTCTGAAAGATGCCGGGGCGGTGGTGATCCCGTCGATCGGCGCGGCCAAACATGCCCGCAAGGTGGCGTCGTGGGGCGCCGACGCGGTGATCATGCAGGGCGGTGAGGGCGGCGGGCACACCGGACCCGTCGCGACGACCTTGCTCTTGCCGTCGGTGCTGGATGCCGTGAACATTCCGGTCATCGCCGCCGGTGGCTTCTTCGACGGCCGAGGGCTGGCGGCCGCGTTGTCCTACGGGGCGGCCGGGGTGGCGATGGGTACCAGATTTCTGCTCACCTCGGATTCGACGGTGCCCGAGGCGGTCAAGCGGCGTTACCTGGAAGCGGGCCTGGACGGAACCGTCGTCACCACCCGGGTGGACGGGATGCCGCACCGCGTGCTGCGCACCGGGTTGGTGGAAAAGCTGGAAAGCGGTTCGCGGGCCAGGGGTTTGGCTGCGGCAGTGCGTAACGCCGCGAAGTTCAAGAAGATGTCACAGATGACCTGGCGGTCGATGATCAGCGACGGGCTCGCGATGCGGCATGGCAAGGAGTTGACCTGGTCTCAAGTGGTGATGGCCGCCAATACCCCGATGTTGCTGAAAGCCGGCCTGGTGCAGGGCGATACCGCCGCCGGAGTGTTGGCTTCGGGCCAGGTGGCCGGGATCCTGGAGGACCTGCCGTCGTGCGCGGAGCTGATCGAGTCGGTCGTCAGCGAGGCGATCAAGCACCTGCAGGCGGCATCGGCGCTGGTCGAGTAGCTATCGTTACCGTCGCGAGTGTGCGTAGCTGTACGGACGTCACGGCGTGTCGGCGCACAGACACGCACGCTCGCGGCGAGAAGCTAGAGCCGCTCGATGATCGTGACGTTGGCCGTGCCGCCACCTTCGCACATGGTCTGCAACCCGTAGCGACCGCCGGTGCGCTCGAGCTCGTTGAGCATCGTGGTGAACAGCTTCGCCCCGGTGGCGCCCAGCGGATGCCCCAACGCGATCGCGCCGCCGTTGGGATTGACCTTCTCTGGGTCGGCCTTGATCTCTTTGAGCCAGGCCAGCACGACCGGCGCGAAGGCTTCGTTGATCTCGACTTCGTCGATGTCGTCGATCGACAGCCCGGTCTTCTCTAATGCGTAGCGGGTGGCCGGGATCGGTCCGGTCAGCATGAACACCGGGTCGGCGCCGCGGGCGCTGATGTGGTGGATCCGGGCCCGCGGGGTGAGCTTGTGCTCCTTGACGGCCTGCTCGGACGCCAGCAGTACCGCACTGGCACCGTCGGAAATCTGGCTGGCCAGCGCCGCGGTAAGGCGGCCGCCCTCGGTCAGGGTGGGCAACGCGGCCATCTTCTCCAGCGTGGTGTCCCGCGGGCCCTCGTCAATTCCGAAACCGTCGACCGCAACGATCTCATTGTCGAAGTGTCCGGCGCGGATCGCCGCCAGCGCGCGCTGGTGGCTGGTCAGGGCGAAGTGCTCCATCTCCTCCCGGGACAGGTTCCACCGTTCGGCGATCAATTCCGCGCCGCGGAATTGCGAGATCTCCTCGTCCCCGTAGCGGTGTTGCCAGCCTTTGGATTCCCCGGTGGGCGAGGTGAAGCCGAGCTGTTTGCCGACTTCCATCGCCGACGCGATGGGAATCTTGCTCATGTTCTGCATGCCGCCGGCCAGGATGACGTCCGCGGTTCCCGACATGATCGCCTGCGCGCCGAACGAGATCGCCTGTTGACTGGATCCACATTGCCGGTCGACGGTGACGCCAGGCACCTCTTCGGGATAGCCGGCGGCCAACCACGCCAGCCGCCCGATGTTGCCGGCCTGCCCCCCGATGGCGTCCACACAGCCCACGATCACGTCGTCGACCGCGGCGGGGTCGACGTCGACGCGGTCGAACACACCGCGAAACGCGGCCACCCCCAAGTCGATCGGATGCACGCCCGCCAGGGCTCCGTTGCGCTTGCCGACGGCGGTGCGCACCGCGTCGACGATGTAAGCCTCAGTCATTTGCGTCGCTCCTCCTCATCACTTCGTTCTGCATTGTCACGACGCGAGTCATTGTGTCGAACTCCTTCCGGCGGTGATTCCGCCTAAGACGATGGCGAGATACTGCTCACCGACCTGGTGCGCGTTGAGCGGCCCGCCCGGCTGATACCAGCGCACCGACACCCACGTCGTGTCACGAATGAAACGGTAGACCAGATCGACATCGATGTCGGGCCGGAAGTAGCCCTCCTCGATGCCCTGATGCAACACGTCGACCCACATCTTGCGCTGCTGCTTGTTGAGATCCTCGATGTAGGAGAACCGCGGCTGGGCCGACAGCCGCTTGGCCTCGTCCTGGTAGATGACAACCTGGGCGTGCCGGTGCTCGATCGCGTCGAACGACGCCATGAATAGCCCTTTCAGCCGCTCCAGCGGATTGGGCTCGGTGTCCACGATCTCGCGGTAACGAGCGAACAACCAGTCGAGGAAGCTGCGCAGCACCTCGTCGACCATCTCCTCCTTCGAGGCGAAATGGTGATACAGACTGCCCGACAGGATGCCGGCTCCGTCGGCGATGTCGCGGACGGTGGTCGCGCGCAAGCCGCGTTCGGCCATCATCGTCGCAGCCAGTTCCAAAAGCTCTTCGCGGCGGTTCATGGATGCTGACTCGACACCGAGATCACTTCCCCGGTCAGGTAGCTGGAGTAGTCACTGGCGAGGAAGGCGATAGTCGCGGCCACCTCCCACGGCTCGGCCGCGCGCCCGAATGCCTCGCCGGCCGACAATTGGTCGAGCAGGTCGGTCGAGCTGGTCTTGTCGAGGAACTTGTGCCGGGCGATGCTCGGCGAGACGGCATTGATGCGGACCCCGTACTCGACGGCTTCGATTGCGCTGCAACGGGTCAGCGCCATCACCCCGGCTTTGGCCGCTGCGTAGTGCGACTGCGAGTGTTGCGCCCGCCAGGCCAGCACGCTGGCGTTGTTGACGATGACCCCGCCGTGACCGGCGTCGCGGAAGTAGCGCAGCGCCGCGCGGGTGGCCCGGAAGACCGACGTCAGTGTGACATCCAGCACGCGATCCCACTCGTCGTCGGTCATGTCGGCGACCGGAGTTTGGCCGCCCAAGCCGGCGTTGTTGACCAGTACGTCGATCCGGCCCATCCGCGCGGTGGCCGACGCAATCAGGGCGTCGACCTGCGCGGTGGAGGTGACGTCGCACAGCACGCTCTCCACCCGGCCATGTCCGAGTTCGACCAGCTGATCCCGGGTTTCGCCGAGGCGTCGTTCGTGGTGATCGGAGATGACGACCTCGGCGCCCTCGGCCAGGGCGCGCCTGGCGGTCGCCGACCCGATCCCGGTTCCCGCCGCCGCGGTGACGACGACGACCTTGTCGGCCAGCAGCCCGTGTCCGGCCACTTCTGTCGGCGCGACCGATAACGTCACCGAGCCTCCCGCGGTAAGCCGAGCACCCGCTCGGCGATGATGTTGCGCTGAATCTCGTTGGAGCCGCCGTAGATCGTGTCGGCCCGGGTGAACAAGTACAGCCGCTGCCATTCGTCGAAGTCACCGCCGGTCAACACCAGACCCGCTTTGCCGCGCACCTCCATCGCGATCTCGCCGAGCTCCCGGTGCCAGTTAGCCCACAACAACTTCGACACGTTATCTTTCCCGGCGGCCCGGCCGCCTCCTTCGACGTCCATGGTGGCCAGCGCGTAGGAACGCATCGCCCGCAGACCCGCCCAGGACCGCGTCAGCCGTTCCCGGATCAGCGGGTCGTCGGCGGCCCCGGTGCTTTTGGCCAATGCCACCACACTGTCCAGCTCACGCGCATAGACGATCTGCTGGCCGAGTGTGGAGACGCCTCGCTCGAACGTCAGCGTGCCCATCGCAACCCGCCAGCCGTCACCCGGTGCGCCGACCACCAGGTCGGCATCGGTGCGGGCGTCGTCGAAGAACACCTCGTTGAACTCCGAGTCACCGGTCAACTGAACGATGGGCCGGATCTGCACCCCCGGCTGCTCAAGCGGTACCAGCAGATACGACAGCCCGGCATGACGCTTGGAGCCTGGCTCGGTGCGAGCCACCACGAAACACCACTGCGCCCAATGCGCAAGCGACGTCCACACCTTCTGCCCGTTGATCACCCACTGGTCGCCATCGAGGACCGCGGTGGTCGACACGTTGGCCAGGTCGCTGCCGGCGCCCGGTTCCGAGTAACCCTGACACCACAGCTCGGTGACGTCGCGGATCCGCGGCAGAAAGCGCTGCTGCTGCTGGCCAGTGCCGAAGGCCAGCAAAGTCGGACCGAGCAGTTCCTCGCCGAAGTGATTGACTTTCGCCGGAGCATTGGCGATCGCGTACTCCTCGTAGAACGCGACGCGGTGTGCGACCGAGAGGCCGCGGCCGCCGCGCTCGACCGGCCAGCCCAGGCAGGTCAGCCCGGCCTCGGCGAGATGCCGGTTCCAGGCCCGCCGCTCCTCGAACGCCTCGTGCTCGCGGCCCGGGCCGCCCAGACCCTTGAGCGCCGCGTAGTCGCCGGCGAGGTTCTCGGCCAGCCAGTCGCGCACCTCGGCCCGGAACTCCTCGACGTCCTGCACCCCTGTAGGCTAACCTACCAAGCACTTGCTTTGTTAGTCCGGACTGCCGACGGGCATCCGGGCCGGACAAATCGTCAGGGAGCATCGATGTCGAGCGATCCGCAGACCACCCCTGCGGTGTTGGATCGCATCGCCCGCGAACTCCCGCAGCAACCCGCCGTGGTCAGCGCCGATCGCACACTGAGCTTCGCCGGCCTGCGTGACGAGGTCCGCCGTGCCGCGGCGGCGATGATCGGACTGGGCGTCGAAGCCGGCGATCGGGTCGCGATCTGGTCGCCGAACACCTGGCATTGGGTCATCGCCTGCCTGGCCGCCCAGTACGCCGGCGCCGTGACAGTGCCCCTCAACACCCGCTACACCGCCGCCGAAGCCACCGACATCCTGGCCCGCACCGGCGCACCGCTGCTGGTGGCCATGGGCGAATTCCTCGGCACCGACAAGGTCAGCGACCTGGATCGGGGCGAGCTGCCGGATCTGCGCCACATCGTCCGAGTGCCGGTCGACACCGATGACGGGACGTGGGACGAGTTCATCGCTGCCGGTGCAGATCTCGCAGCCGCGGACGAGCGGGCCGCTGCCGTGCGGCCTGACGACATGTCCGACGTCTTGTTCACCTCGGGCACCACCGGCCGCAGCAAAGGAGTGCGGTGCGCGCACCGCCAGTCGCTGGCGGGTTCGGCGGCGTGGGCCGCCTGTGGCAAGGTCACCAGCGACGACCGCTACCTGTGCATCAACCCGTTCTTCCACAACTTCGGCTACAAAGCCGGCATCCTGGCCTGCCTGCAGACCGGCGCCACCCTGTACCCGCAGCTGACCTTCGACGCCCGGCAGGCGATGCGCGCGGTCGCCGAGCACCGCATCACCGTGCTGCCCGGGCCGCCGACGATCTACCAGACGCTGCTCGACCACCCCGACCGCGGCCAGCACGACCTGACGTCGCTGCGATTCGCCGTCACCGGCGCCGCCACCGTGCCGATCGTGCTGATCGAGCGGATGCAGGCCGAACTCGATATCGACATCGTGCTGACCGCCTACGGCCTGACCGAAGCCAACGGGTTCGGCACGATGTGCCGCCCCGACGACGACGCGGTCACGGTGGCCACCACCTGTGGCCGGCCCATCGCTGACTTCGAATTGCGCATCGACGGCGCCGGTGACACCGGCGAGGTGTTGCTGCGCGGGCCCAACGTCATGCTCGGCTACCTCGACGACCCGCAAGCCACCGCGGCGACCATCGACGCCGAGGGCTGGCTGCACACCGGCGACATCGGAAGACTTGACGCCGCAGGCAATTTGCAGATCACCGACCGGCTCAAGGACATGTACATCTGCGGCGGGTTCAACGTGTATCCCGCAGAGGTCGAGCAGGTGCTTGCCCGCTTGGACGGTGTGCTGGACGCCGCGGTGATCGGTGTGCCGGACGACCGGCTCGGTGAAGTGGGCCGCGCCTTCGTGGTGGCACACGGTGACTGCGGCCTCGACGAAGAGACCGTGATCACCCACATCCGGAAGACTCTGGCGAATTTCAAGGCTCCCCGTTCGGTGAGGTTCGTCGACTCGCTGCCACGCAATGCCGGCGGCAAAGTGGTCAAACCGCTATTGCGAAAGCTGCCCTGATGGATTTGGACTTCGACGACGACACAGTGGACTTCCGCGACGAGGTGCGAAAGTTCCTGACGGCCAACAGAAACGCGTTTCCCACCCGGTCCTACGACAGCGCCGACGGTTTCGAGCAGCATCGCCGTTGGGACAGGATGCTCTACGACGCGGGTCTGTCAGTGATCACCTGGCCGCGCAAGTACGGTGGCCGGGAAGCGACTTTGTTGCAGTGGATCGTGTTCGAAGAGGAGTACTTTCGCGCCGGCGCACCGGGACGGGCCAGCGCCAACGGCACCTCGATGCTGGCTCCCACCTTGTTCACCCACGGCACCGAAGAGCAGTTGGATCGCGTTCTGCCGAAGATGGCCAGCGGAGAAGAGATCTGGGCACAGGCCTGGTCGGAACCGGAGTCGGGCAGCGATCTGGCGTCGCTGCGGTCCACCGCCACCCGAACCGAGGGCGGTTGGCTGCTCAACGGCCAGAAAATCTGGAGCTCACGAGCACCGTTCGGCGACCGGGCATTCGGGTTGTTCCGCTCCGATCCGGACGCCGAGCGCCACCGCGGGTTGACCTATTTCATGTTCGACCTGAAAGCCGACGGCGTCACCGTGCGGCCCATCGCTCAGCTCGGCGGTGACACCGGTTTCGGTGAGATATTTCTCGACGACGTTTTCGTACCCGACGCCGATGTCATCGGAGAGGTACACGACGGCTGGCGGGCCGCGATGAGCACCTCGAGCAACGAACGCGGCATGTCGCTGCGCAGCCCGGCTCGCTTCCGGGCTGCCGCCGAGCGGCTGGTGGACGCGTGGAAGATTAGCGGAGACCCCGCGTTCGGTGATCAGGTGGCCGATGCGTGGATCAAAGCACAGGCCTACCGGCTACACACCTTCGGCACCGTGACCCGGCTGGCCGACGGCGGTGAGCTGGGCGCGGAATCCTCGGTGACCAAGGTGTTCTGGTCCGACCTGGATGTCGCGGTGCACCAGACTGCACTCGACATCCGAGGTGCCGACGGCGAACTGGCCGACTCGTGGACCGACGGGTTGCTGTTCGCGCTCGGTGGCCCGATCTACGCAGGCACCAACGAGATTCAGCGCAATATCATCGCCGAACGGCTGCTGGGTCTGCCTCGGGAGAAAGCCAAATGAGATTCGACCTCGACGCGCAGCAGCGCGACTTCGCGACCAGCATCGACGCGGCGCTCGCGGCAGCCGATGTACCGGGCGCGGTACGCGCCTGGGCCGGCGGCGACCGTGCGCCCGGGCTGAAAGTATGGGCGCAACTGGCTGATTTGGGTGTCACCGCGCTGGCGGTCCCCGAAAAGTTCGACGGCTTGGACGCGCATCCCGTAGACCTGGTCGTCGCACTGGAGCGGCTGGGCCGGTGGTGCGTGCCAGGCCCGGTCGTCGAATCCATCGCGCTAGCACCCACATTGCTGGCCGAAGACGAGCGGTGCGCGGCGCTGGCGGCCGGTGAACTGTTGGCCACCGTCGCGTTACCGCCGTACGCGCCCCGAGCCGTCGACGCCGATGCGGCCGGGCTGATCCTGGTCGCCGAACCGGATGGCCGGGTCAGCGAAGGACAGATCGGTGACCGGCACGAGTCGGTCGACCCCAGCCGACGCCTGTTCGACGCGCAACCCGTCGGCCAGGCGTGGCAGGCCGACGTCGCCCGGGCTTTCGAGTTCGCCGCGCTGGGCACCGCCGCGCAGCTGATCGGCGCAGCCCAAGCGCTGCTGGATACCGCAGTCGACTACGCCAAGCAGCGTGCCCAGTTCGGCCGGGTGATCGGCTCGTATCAGGCCATCAAACACAAGCTGGCCGACGTGCACATCGCGGTCGAGCTGGCCCGTCCGCTGGTGTACGGGGCGGCGTTGTCGTTGGCAGCAGAGGCGCCCGAGACAGCGCGGGATGTGAGTGCCGCCAAGGCCGCTGCCGCCGACGCGGCATTGCTGGCCGCGCGGTCGGCTTTGCAAACCCACGGTGCCATCGGCTTCACCGCCGAACATGACCTGTCGCTGTGGCTGCTGCGGGTCCAGGCGTTGCGGCCGGCCTGGGGGGATCCGGCGCTGCATCGCCGACGGGTGCTGAAGGCGTTGACGTGACGCTCTCGCAGGAACGGCAGCTGCTACGTGAGACCGTGGCGGCGCTGGTGGCCAAGCACGCGGCACCGGCAGCGGTGCGCGACGCGATGGAATCGCCGCGCGGGTACGACGAGTCGCTGTGGCGCCTGCTGTGTGAACAGGTCGGCGCGGCTGCCCTGGTGGTGCCCGAGGACTGCGGCGGCGCCGGTGGCAGTCTTGGCGACGCCGCGGTGGTGATCGAGGAGCTGGGCAGGGGACTGGTACCGACGCCGCTGCTGGGTACGACACTGGTCGAGTTGGCGCTGCTGGCCGCGGACGATCCCGATACCGGCACGCTGGAACAGCTGGCCGCCGGCACCTCGATCGGCGCGGTCGTCTTCGATCCGGACTACGTGCTGAACGGTGACATCGCCGACGTCGTCGTCGCAGTCAGCGGCGACAAACTCACCCGCTGGACCACATTCACCGCCGAGCCCGTCGAAAGCATGGATCCGACCCGAAGGCTGGCGCGCGTCACGCCGCAGAGCACCGCGCCCCTCTGCGCCGATCCCGGTATCGCTGATGCGGCGGCGATCCTCTTGGCCGCCGAACAGGTCGGCGCGGCGGACCGATGCCTGCAGCTCACCGTCGACTACAGCAAAGACCGGGTGCAGTTCGGCCGGCCGATCGGCAGCTTTCAGGCCCTCAAGCACCGGATGGCGGACCTGTGGGTAGCGGTCCAGGCCGCCCGCGCCGTGGTCGACGATGCCATCGCCATCCCGTCGGCCACATCGGCGTCATTGGCCCGGGTGGCCGCCAGCGACGCATTCAGCGTGGTGGCCGCCGAAGGGATTCAACTACACGGCGGTATCGCTATCACCTGGGAACACGACATGCATCTATATTTCAAACGCGCGCACGGAACTTCGCAGTTGTTGGACCCGCCCCGCCAGCACCTGCGCAGACTGGAATCAGCGGTGTTCGACCGGTGATGCTGCAGCCGCGCACTCTGCTCTAGCCTGGGCGACATGAACCACCGCGTCGCGATGCGCGCCGGGATTCCCCCGTTCTACGTGATGGATGTTTGGCTGGCCGCCGCCGAACGGCAACGCAGCCATGGCGATCTGGTCAACCTCTCGGCTGGACAGCCGAGTGCCGGGGCGCCGGAGCCGGTGCGGGCCGCCGCGGCAGCCGCACTGCACGTCAACCAGCTCGGATACACGGTGGCGCTGGGCATTCCGGAGCTGCGCGAGGCCATCGCGCGGTCGTATGCGGATCGCTACGGCTTGCAGGTCGAGCTCGACGACGTAGTGGTGACGACCGGATCGTCGGGGGGTTTTCTGCTGGCCTTCCTGGCCTGCTTCGATGCCGGCGACCGGGTCGCGCTCGGCAGCCCCGGTTATCCGTGCTACCGCAACATCCTCTCGGCGTTGGGCTGTGACGTCGTCGAACTTGAATGCGGTCCGCAGACCCGGTTTCAGCCCACCGCACAGATGCTGGCCGAACTTGACCCGCCGGTACAGGGTGTGGTGGTGGCCAGCCCCGCAAACCCGACCGGCACGGTCATTCCGCCGGCGGAACTGGCCGCGATCGCGTCCTGGTGTGAGGACGCGCGCGTTCGGCTGATCAGCGACGAGGTGTACCACGGACTGGTCTACCAAGGGGCCTCGCAGACCAGTTGCGCGTGGCAGACGTCGCGAAATGCATTGGTGGTGAACAGCTTCTCGAAGTACTTCGCGATGACCGGCTGGCGGCTGGGCTGGCTGCTGGTGCCGCCGGAGTTGCGCCGTGCGGTGGATTGTCTGACCGGCAATTTCTCCATCTGCCCACCGGTGTTGTCGCAGTATGGTGCGGTCGCGGCGTTCACCCCGGAGTCGGTCGCGGAAGCTGACGGCTATCTGCGCCAGTATTCCGTCAACCGCGGGCTGCTGCTCGACGGTTTACGCGCAATCGGTATCGACCGCCTGGCGCCCACCGACGGCGCCTTCTACGTCTATGCCGACATTTCGAACTTCACTGACGACTCGATGACCTTCTGCTCGAAACTACTCGCCGACACTGGTGTTGCCATCGCACCGGGAATCGACTTCGACACCGAACGCGGTGACGCGTTCGTCCGGTTCTCTTTTGCCGGCCCCCAATCGGACATCGTGGCGGCGCTGCAGCGAATCGAGCCGTGGCTGAGAAACATTGACTGCTCGGGTGTCCGATGCCGTTCGACATCCTGATCAACGGTGGTGGCATAGCCGGACCGTGCCTCGCCTTCTGGCTCGCCCGCCATGGCCATGCGGTGACGATCGCCGAGCAGGCGAGCGAACTGCGCAGCGGCGGCCAGGCCGTCGACTTCCGCGGCCCTTCTCTGGTGGTGCTCGACAAAATGGGCCTGCTGCAGGAGATTCGAAACGCCGCCACCCGGATGGGACCGCTCGTTCTCGTCGACGAACGCGGCAAGGAGTTCGGTCGACTACCTGCCGAAGTGATCAGCGGCGAGCTGGAGATCTTCTGGGGTGATCTGGCTCGCATCCTGCACGACGCGGTGTGCGACGACGTCGACTACCGCTTCGGGATCCGGGTCGTGGCGGTGTCTGACGACAGCGAAAAGGTCGCCGTGACCTTCAGCGACGGCTCGGTCGCCACCTACGACTTGATTATCGGAGCTGATGGACTGCATTCCGGCTTGCGCCGCATGGTGTTCGGTCCCGAAGAGCAGTACGTCACTCAACTCGGGCAGTACTTCGGGTTTTTCGATACGGAAAACCATCTGGGCTTGGACCACTGCGGCGTCGCCTGCCGCCTCCCCGGCCGGACGGCGGTGTTGCAGGCCACCGATTCGGACCAACCTGCGCGTGCCAGCTTTTATCTCACCGACCATGAGCTTGACTTCGACTACCGGGACACCGACCGCAACAAGCAGTTGTTCTCCGAGCGGTTTGCCGGGATGGGTTGGGAAGCCTCTCACTTGCTGCAGCGGCTGGCCGAAGCGCCGGAGGTGTACTTCGATTCGATCGCCCAAGTCCACTTGAATTCCTTCTCCCGCGGACGGGTGTGTCTGCTAGGCGACGCGGCGTGGTGCGCGTCGCCCCGCTCGGGGATGGGCACCAGCTTGGCGGTGGTCGGCGCATACGTGCTGGCCCACGAGTTGCGCGCCGCCCACGGCGACCACGAGGCGGCGTACCTCAGGTATCAGCAGGTTCTTGCGCCGTACGTGGACCGCTGTCAGCAACTGGCCGTCGACAACCTCAAACTGGACGACCCGTCGTCGGTGTGGATGCGCCGGCTGGCCAACGCCGGCATCAAACTTCTCCGGATCCCGATGGTCAGCAAATTCGTCGCCAGGCAGTCGCTGGCCGTGGGACGTTCATTCACCCTGCCGAGCTACTGAGCTGCTAGTGGCCGCGGCCACCGACTTCGGCAGGCAATGGTGGTGGTAGCGGTTTGGTCGGTGGTGGCGTGGCCGATGGTGCCGGTGTCGTCGCCGACGGTGCCGCTGTCGTCGCCGACGGTGCCGGTGGCGCGCCCGGCTCGTGATAGTCCACCATCGGATCTTGGCGGATCACCTCGCTGCCCTGGCTGATCGTCAGCGATCGCCCCGTCACCGTATAGGTGAAGCCGTCGTCGTTGGCGGCATATCCACCGTCGGAGGATCGTGAGGCGGGCAGGACCAGCTTGGCGCCGTCGCGCAACCGCACACCCCGGTACTGGTACTGGCCCGCCGGCGTCTTGCAGATCGCGACCCGGGAGGTGTCTGTGCTGCCGAAGGCGACCGCTGTATCGGGCGTTGCGCATCGGGCCGTCGAGTCGACATAGCCCTGGCTGTCGGCGCTGGGTCCGGCGGTGGCCAACGGCACCCCGAGCGCGAGCAGCACCGAGCACGCCGCCGCGGCGGCGCTCAATCCGGCGAAGGCACTGCGTGCACAAGACATCAACTTCCACCAGAGCACGCCATTGCTGCTCGTAGGAGCTTCGACGCCGAAGTACAACGAAATCGTTAGTCCTTCGAGACGCCGGGCCGCCACGAGTTCTGGCCCGACAATGTCTCTTTCGCTGAGGTAGAGGTCGACGGTGTGGTCCGTCACCGACAAGTCACAGACGCCTACCTCGCTCAGCTCGCACGCAGCCGGTCAGGGCAATTGGCAAGTCTCGACAGCGACCGAAGGGCAGCGACGGTGCTCGCTGTCCCACTTGGCCCGAGTTGGAGAGCCGGATAGCGAGGGCCCCACAAGCGAGAGTGGTTGCGCAGAAACTAATTTCGGTCTTGATGCGCTGCTGGAGTGAAGCTAGTTGGGTGGTGGTGGTTGGGGTTCGTAGGGGTCGTACCACCACCAGTCGGCGCGTTCGCCGGTGGGCCCGGGGTAGGGCGGCACGGCGGGTGGGGGGCGTGTGGGTGGGTGTGCCAGGGATCCTGGGTGTAGTGGTTGGCCGTCTTCGTCGGTGACGGTGAGCTGGTCGGCGGGTCCGGTGATGGTGATGGCGCCGCGGTGGTGCAGCCGGTGATGGTAGGGGCAGATGAGCACCAGGTTGTGCAGTTCGGTGGGGCCGCCGTCTTCCCAGTGCCGCAGGTGGTGGGCGTGCAGGCCGCGGGTCGCGCTACAGCCGGGCACTGCGCAGGCGGGGTGGCGGTGTTCTAGCGCGCGGCGTAGTCGCCGGTTGATGGTGCGGGTGGCGCGCCCGGCGCCGATAGGCTTGGCCGTCGCGGTGGAACCAGACTTCGCAGGTGGCATCGCAGGTCAGATAACCGCGGTCGGCGTCGGTCAGCAGCGGACCCAGGTGCAGGGCGGCGGCGTGCTGGGCGACGTCGACGTGGACTACCACGGTGGTGTGGTGGCCGTGGGGGCGCCGGGTGGCCTCGGCGTCCCAGCCGGCCTCCACTAGCCGCAGAAACGCCTCCAGGGTGCCCGGCATCGGCGGCGCGATCTCGGGGTCGCTGGTGGCGCGGTGGTGTTTCCACTCGGTGATCAGCGCATCACGGTGCGCGGCCAGGGCGGCGTCGAACTTTGCCGCGTCCAGCGCCGGCAAGGTGATGCGCCAGCTGCTGAAATCCTCGTCGCTGTGGGTTTTGGTGATCGAGGGCTGCGGTTCTGGCCGCGGATCGGGGTGGGGGCGGGGTTCGAGTTTGACTGCGGTGCGCAGCTGGCTGACCGTGGCGACCTGCGCCAACTTCGCGTAATGCTGATCGGATCCCGCAGCGGCGCGCGCGGCGATGACCCCGACCTGATCCAGGGAGAGTTGGCCTTCGCGCAGCGCTTGGGTGCAGCGCGGAAACTCCGGCACTCGCCGCGCCACGGTGGTGAGGGTGTGGGCGGTGGTGGAAGACAAACCCAGCTTCCAGGCCACCAGCGCCGCCACCGAGCGCGCGCCGGTGGCGCCCCACAGCTCGTCGCGCTCCAACTCGGCCACGATGTCCACGATGCGCCCGTCGATCGCGTTGCGCTGACCGGCCAACTCCGCCAACTGCGCAAACAACACCCCAACCCGCTCGTCACAGCTCATCACCGCAGAGCCATTGGTTGCAGTCGACGACATACCCACATCATCACAGCGGGCTACGACAACTTTTCCGGCCAAGCGCGACAGCCTGATCGGCCACCGCTTCCCGCGGTCATCGTCAGCGCTGGCCAAGCAGCGACCGCGACCGACCTATTCGGCGCTTAAGCCTCGGCCCGGCAATCTTGATGGCTTTGCCAACCACTATGTGCAGTGATCGTCACGCATCGTCACAACCAGGTGTCCTGGGTGGTGGCGGTCAAGAAGGCCTCGAGGTCGTCGCGCCATTGCGCCGGCGTGGTCTTGTCCGGCTCGATGCCGGTGTAGTCGCCGCGGTAAAACAACAGCGGCCGCGGCTTGATCTTGGGCACTTCCGAAAGGGACTGCACGGCACCGAAAACCACGAAGTGATCGCCACCGTCGTGCACCGAGGCGACCATGCAGTCGATATAAGCCAGCGATCCGTCGATGACCGGTGATCCCAGCGGGGAGGTGCTCCAATCGATTCCGGCGAACTTGTCAGCTTCTTTGGAACCGAAACGCGCCGAGACATGTTGTTGCTTCTCGGTCAGCACATTGACACAAAACTTTCCGCTGGCCTCGATAGCTTGCCAGCTGCGCGACACCTTGGTCGGACAGAACAACACCAGCGGCGGATCGAGCGACAGCGCGGCGAATGACTGGCAGGCAAAACCGACCGGAACATCGTCGTGCACGGTGGTGATGATGGTTATCCCGGTGCAGAACTGACCGAGCACACTTCGGAACGTGCGCGAGTCAATCGGCTCGGGCATGGCTAGCCGCGCAGGCCGACCGTGAAGTCGTGTCCCCACAGACTGACCGCGGTGCTTTCCCGGGCAATCCAGTCCTGATCATCGACTTGCCGGCCTTCACAACCGAATTCGATGTCGAATCCGCCCGGTGTCTTCATGTAGAACGACAGCATCAAGTCGTTGACATGTCGGCCCAGCGTCGCTGACATCGGCACTTTGCGGCGCAGCGCCCGGTCCAGGCACAGACCGACATCATCGGGTTGTTCGACTTCGACCATCAGATGCACAATGCCGCTGGGCGTCGGTGCCGGCATGAACGCCAGGCTGTGGTGGCGCGGATTGCAACCGAAGAACCGCAACCAAGCCGGCGGGCCGTCGGCCGGTCGGCCCACCAATTGCGGTGGCAGGCGCATCGAGTCGCGCAACTTGAAACCGAGCACGTCGCGGTAGAAGTGCAGGGACTCGGCGTCGTCGCGGGTGGACAGCACCACATGCCCCAGGCCTTGATCGGCGGTCACGAACCGGTGCCCGTACGGGCTGACCACTCGCCGGTGCTCCAACGCGGCACCGTGGAAGACCTCCAGGCAGTTGCCGGACGGGTCGGTGAACCGGATCATCTCGTCAACCCGGCGATCGGCCAGTTCGGCGGCGGTGGCCTCTTTGTACGGTGTGCCCTCGACGTCGAGGCGGTTGCGAATCTCTTGTAGGCCGCCGGCATTGGCGCATTCCCAGCCGGCTTCGGCGAGCCGGTCATGCTCACCGGGCACAATCACCAGCCGGGCCGGGAAATCGTCCATCCGCAGATACAACGCGCCCTCGGTGGCGCCCTTGCCTTCCACCATGCCCGAGCACCTTGAGGCCATACTCCCGCCAGGCCGCCAGATCGGTGGCCTCGATGCGCAGGTAGCCCAGCGAACGGATGCTCATCCCCCACCTCCAAGGAAGTCAATGGTCAGCTTGTTGAATTCGTCGAATTTCTCGACCTGCGCCCAATGTCCACACTGCCCGAAAACGTGCAGCTGTGCGCGGGGAATGGTCTTCAACGCGACCAGCGCGCCGTCCAACGGGTTGACCCGGTCCTCGCGGCCCCAGATGAGCAGAACCGGCTGCCGCAGCCGATAGACCTCACGCCACATCATCCCGGCCTCGAAGTCACCCGCTGAAAAAGACTTTCCCATCGCAATAGTCGCCGCAAGGGATTCGGGCGTGCTGGCCAAGGCGAAACGCTGATCCACCAGTTCAGGAGTGATCAGTTTCTGGTCATACACCATGATCCGCAGGAACGCTTCGAGGTTTTCCCGGGTGGGCTGCATGGAGAATTTGCCCAGCCGTTTGACGCCCTCAGTCGGATCAGGCGCAAACAGGTTCACGCTCAGTCCGCCCGGACCCATCAGCACCAGCCGGCCGGCCCGGTCGGGATAGTCCAGGGCGAATCGCACGGCCGTGCCCCCGCCGAGCGAGTTGCCCACCAGAGGAACACGACCCAAACCCAGCTGATCGAACAACCCCTTCAAAGCCGTTGCGGCATAACGGTTGAACTGTCCGTGTTCGGTGCGCTTGTCGGAGTGACCGTAACCGGGCTGGTCGACGGCCAGCACGTGGAAGTACCGGGCGAGCACGCCGATGTTGCGCGCGAAGTTCGTCCAGCTCGACGCGCCCGGACCGCCACCGTGCAGCAGCACGACCGTCTGCGAGTTACCGACACCGGCCTCGTGATAGTGCAGTTTCAGCGGCCCGTCGACGTCGACCTCAGCGAACTGCGAGGTCGATTCGAAAGTGAGCTCTTCAGTCGCGGTCAACGAACAGTCACACCATCGTGTCGCCGGGCGGCAACCCGAACTCGTGGTTGCCGAAGATCACGTACGCCCGCTCGGGATCGTTGGCCGCGTGCACCCGCCCGGCGTGAGCATCACGCCAGAAACGCTGCACCGGTGCGTCGTTGGCCAGTGCCGTCGCTCCGGAAGCCTCGAACAACCGGTCAACCGAGGCGATCGCCCGCCCGGTGGCGCGGACCTGGTCGCGGCGGGCCCGGGCTCGCAAGTCGAACGGGATCTCCTTGCCGGCTGCCAGCAGCGCGTACTCGTCGCCCACGTTGCCGATCAGTTGCCGCCACGCCGCGTCGATATCACTGGCGGCCTCGGCGATACGGACCTTGGCGAACGGGTCGTCCTTGGCTTTCTCGCCGGCGAACGCCGCGCGCACCCGCCTGCCCTGATGCTCGACGTGTGCTCGATACGCCCCGTAGGCCATGCCGACGATCGGGGCCGAGATGGTTGTGGGATGCATTGTGCCCCAGGGCATTTTGTACACCGGCGCAGTGTTCGTGCGAAACCCTCCGGCGGTCCCGTCGTTCATTGCCTTGTAGGAGAGGAACCGGTGGCGAGGCACGAACACATCCTTGACGACGACGGTGTTGCTGCCCGTACCGCGCAGCCCCACCACGTGCCAGACGTCGTCGATGCGGTACTCGCTGCGCGGAATCAGGAAGCTGCCGAAGTCGACGGGGCGACCGTCCTTAATGACGGGTCCGCCCAGAAAGGCCCACGTAGCGTGGTCGCAGCCGGACGACCAGTTCCACGAGCCGCTCACCAGGTAGCCGCCATCGACCACCACACCGGCACCCATCGGCGCATACGACGACGAGATCCGCACGGTCGGGTCGTCGCCCCACACCTCGTCCTGGGCCTGTTGGTCGAAGAGCGCCAGGTGCCAGTTGTGCACGCCGATGATCGAGCTCACCCAGCCGGTCGATCCGCACGCGCTGGCCAACCTGCGCGCCGCCTCGTAGAACAGCGTCGGGTCGCATTGCAGGCCGCCCCATTGCTCTGGCTGCAGCAGGGTGAAGAAACCGACCTCGTCGAGGGCCTTGACCGTCTCCTCCGGCAGGCGGCGCAGATCCTCAGTCGCCTGGGCCCGCTCCGCCAGTTGCGGCAGCAGGTCGTCGATACCGGATAGGACGGCTTGCGCGTCACGCTGTTGAATGGACGTCACGGGCTCCTCCATGGGTGCGGGGCTTAACACACGAGACTAGAACACGTTCCGATTCGTGTCGAGCAGGCTGTTCCTGCGGCTGGTAGCGGTACACGAATGGATTTCTGTAACCTGTTCTAGTTGTGACTATAGGAAGGGTTCGTTCTTGACGGATGCGGTTTCCGACGAGCCGCTCGGCAGCCATGTGATCGAACTGGAGGTCGCCGAGGTTGTCGCCGAGACGGAGGACGCCCGGTCGCTGGTGTTCGCCGTGCCCGAAGGCGCGCCGATACCGGCCGACCGGCTGCGGTACGCACCCGGCCAGTTTCTGACGCTGCGCGTCCCCAGTGAGCGGACCGGCTGCGTCGCGCGGTGCTACTCGCTGTGCAGTTCGCCGTTCACCGACGACGCACTGACCGTCACCGTCAAGCGGACGGCCGACGGATACGCCTCGAACTGGCTGTGTGAACACGCTCATCCCGGCATGCGGATCCACGTGCTGGCGCCCTCGGGCAACTTCGTGCCCAAGACCCTCGACGACGATTTCCTGCTGCTCGCCGCGGGCAGCGGAATCACCCCGGTCATGTCGATCTGCAAGTCCGCACTGGCCGAGGGCAGCGGTCAGGTGGTGCTGATCTACGCCAACCGCGATGACCGCTCGGTGATCTTCGGCAACGCCCTGCGCGAGTTGGCCACCAAATACCCCGACCGCTTGACCGTGCTGCACTGGCTGGAGTCGCTGCAAGGGCTGCCCACTGCGGGCGCACTGGCCAAAGTGGCTGCGCCCTACACCGAACGGCACGCGTTCATCTGCGGGCCCGGGCCGTTCATGCAAGCCGCGCGCGACGCCCTGGAATCGCTCAATGTGCCGGCCCAGCAAATCCACCTCGAGGTGTTCCGGTCACTGGACACCGATCCGTTCGCCGCGGTGCAGATCGAACAGCAGGGTGACGAACCGCCCGCCACCGCGATGGTGGAGTTGGACGGTGAAACCCACACCGTGTCGTGGCCCCGCGGCGCCAAACTGCTCGACGTGCTGCTCGACCGCGGTCTGGACGCGCCGTTCTCCTGCCGGGAGGGCCACTGCGGGGCCTGCGCCTGCACCTTGCGCAACGGCAAGGTGAACATGGAAGTCAACGATGTCCTCGAGCAGCAGGACCTCGACGACGGCTTGATCCTGGCCTGCCAATCCCGCCCGGAGACCGATTCGGTCGAGGTGACCTACGACGAGTAGGCGCCGCACACCCGCCGAAGTCAGCCGGCTGCTGGACCGCTATCGAGCATCGGGCCGGACCTTCAGCGCTGACGGCATCACGTCGTTCGTGCTCGATGACGGCCCCCGCGACGCACCGCCGGTGGTCTGCGTGCACGGCGTACCAGCGTCGGCGTACCTGTACCGCAAAGTGGTGCCCGCGCTGGCCGCCCGTGGGTTGCGCGGCATCGCGATCGACCTGCCCGGCCTGGGATTGGCCGAGCGACCCGCCGACGCCGATTACCGCTGGACCGGACTTGGCCGCTGGTTAGTTGTCGCCATCGAGGCGCTCGGCTTGGATCGCTTCCACCTGGTGCTGCACGACATCGGCGGTCCGATCGGTTTCGAGGTGGCCAGCGCCGTCCCGCAACGAGTGCTGTCGATCACGCTGCTGAACACGATCATCGCGGTCGACACCTTTCACCGGCCGTGGCCGATGGAGCCGTTCGCGCACCGAGGACTCGGGGAAGTGTGGCTGTCGTCGCTGCACATCCCCGGCATGTTCGTGTTGCTGATGCGAATGGTCGGAGTGAGCCGTCAGGTACCGGCCGCAGAAATCGAGTGCTGGCGGCCGTTGTTGTTGGGCGATGACAACGGTCGGGCGTTCCTGAAGATCATGCGCAGCTTCGAGCTGACACCGGCCAAGCGCCAGCAATACTCCGCCGCGGTCCGCGATGCGCCCTACCCGGTGCAGATCGTGTGGGGTGCTCGAGACCGGATGCTCAGCTGGCGTCGGCACGGCATCGAAGCCCAGACCATCGCCGGAGTGCAGGATCCGACGTTGTTGCCCGCCAAGCACTTTCTGCAGGAGGACTGCCCGGGCCAGATCGCCGCAGCGGTACGTCAGCTCGTCGATCGCACGGCCGGCCCCAGCGGCTAGCGGGGCAAGCCGAGCAGCCGTTCCGCGGCCAACGTCAGCAATATCTGTTCGGTTCCGCCGGCGATGGTCAGGCAGCGGGTGTTGAGAAAGTCGTACACCGTCGCATCCTCGACGACACCCGCCCCGTCGGTGAGATCCATTCGAAATTCGGCCAACGCCTGGCGGTACCGCACGCCGACCAGCTTGCGCACACTGGACTCCGCGCCCGGGTCCCGACCGCCGACGGCCAGTTGGGCGATGCGCTGATCCAGCAGCGCCCCGGTCTGCGCCGTGGCGATCAGCCGCGCCAGCAGCTCTTGTTGCGCGGCATCGAGATCGGTCCCGGCGACCGAGTTGAGCAGCTCCTCCATCGGGTTACCCAACGCCGTGCCGGCGGCCATCGCGACGCGCTCGTTGGCCAATGTGGTGCGGGCCAGCCGCCAGCCGTCGTTCACCGCCCCGACCACCATCTCGTCGGGCACGAACACCTCTTCCAAGAAGACCTCGTTGAACAGCGCGTCGCCGGTGATCTCCCGCAACGGCCGAATCACGATGCCTGGCGAGCTCATGTCGATCAGGAAGTAGGTGATGCCTTGATGTTTTGGAGCGCTTGGGCTCGTTCTGGCCAGGCAGACCCCCCACTGTGCCTTGTGCGCTGACGACGTCCACACCTTCTGTCCGGTCAGCTTCCAGCCGCCGTCGGCTCGCACCGCCTTCGTCCGCAGCGACGCCAAGTCGGACCCTGCCCCTGGCTCGGAGAACAGCTGGCACCAGAAGATGTCACCGCGCAGGGTCGCCGGGACGAAGCGCTGGATCTGCTCGGGCGTGCCGTGCTCGAGGATGGTCGGGGCAGCCCACCACCCGATCACCAGATCCGGCCGTATCACCCCGGCCGCCGACATCTCCTGGTCGATCAGTAGTTGCTCAGCCGGCGAGGCAGCGCGCCCGTAGGGCACCGGCCAATGCGGCGCCAGCAGACCGGCCTCGGCCAGGGCCACCCGCTGCTGGTCCGGGGGCAGCACGGCGACCTCGGCCATCGCCGCGGAGATCTGCGGCCGCAGTTCGGCAACCTCGTGCAAATCGACACCCAGCCGGCGGCGCACGCCGCCGCGGGTCAGCTCGGTGGTGCGGCGCAGCCAGCGCGCTGAGCCGCCGAGGAATTGTCCGATGCCGTAGGCCCGGCGCAGATACAGATGGGCATCGTGCTCCCAGGTGATACCGATGCCGCCGAGCACCTGGATGCAGTCTTTGAGGTTGGCCTTGGCTGCCTCGATCCCGATGCCGGCGGCGATGGCGGCCGCAATCGACAGCTGCCGATCGTCGGCATCGGCGGCGGCACGGGCGGCGTCGGCGGCGACAACTGCGGTTTGCTCGGCCCGACAAAGCATTTCGGCGCAGATGTGCTTGACGGCCTGAAAGCTGCCGATCGGCTTGCCGAACTGCTCACGGACTTTGGCGTAGGCGACCGCGGTGTCCAGCGCCCACCTGCTGACGCCGGCCGCCTCGGCGGCCAGCAGCATGGCGGCCAGATCCTCGACCCGGTGGCCGGGCACGTCGAGCACAGCGGCCGGCGCCGACGTCAAAGTCACCCGCGACAGCGGTCGGGAGAAGTCGGTAGCCGCCAACGGCTCGACCGCGACGCCCTCGTCGGTGCTGTCGATCACCAGCCATTTCCCGTCGGCCGGCAGCAGCAGCAAGCCGCCAACCGCGGCGCCCAGCACCCGCGGCGCTGTACCGGACACCCGTGCAGCGCCGCTGTCGAACCGCAGCTCGGCACGCAGCGCCACCCCGGCGAAGCGATGGCCGGAGGCCAGTGCGCTGCGCAGCGCCGGGTCGGAAACCACGAGGGTCATCAGGGCGGTGGTCGCGATCGGGCCGGGAACCAGAGCCTTAGCCGCCTCGTCGACCATGGCGCTCAAATCCTCGATGCTGCCACCGGCGCCTCCGTGCTCCTCGGGTACGGCAACACCGAACAACCCCAGCCCGGCCAGGCCATCAAAGACCGGTCGCCACGCGTCGGGCTCGCCCGCTTCGATGTCCCGGACCACGGCGCCGGCGTGCGAACCGGCGGCCCAATCACGCACCATCTCCCGCGCCGCGAGCTGTTCGTCGCTGATGGTCGCTGCCACTGTAGGACTCCTAAGACCGTCGTCGTCTGACTAGAACGTGTTCTAATAGTGCCAGCGATCAGGAGTCAAGTCGACCGCCATCGCAGCAGCACAGGCCAGTTCACCGGCGGCACGGAGGTGAGAGATTCACGCTCGGCATGCGTATCGTTTTCAACGGGACCGCAACACGAAGGAGCTGCCCGTCACATGTCGCTTCCCATTTCAGGGCCCCCCACCGCCGATCCGCCCCGCGCGTCCGACACTCAGCGCCGCGAGGTCATGAACGTGGCGGTACTCGCCGAATCCGAACTGGGTTCTGAGGCTCAGCGGGAGCGCCGCAAACGCATCCTGGACGCCACCATGGCGATCGCGTCGAAGGGCGGCTACGAGGCAGTGCAGATGCGGGCTGTCGCCGACCGCGCTGACGTGGCGGTGGGAACGCTGTATCGGTACTTCCCGTCGAAGGTGCACCTGCTGGTTTCGGCGCTGGGTCGCGAGTTCGAGCGCATCGACGCCAAGACGGACCGCTCGGCCATGCTCGGCGGCAGCCCTTACCAGCGGCTCCATTTCATGGTCAGCAAGCTCAACCGGGCTATGCAACGCAATCCGCTGCTGACAGAGGCGATGACCCGGGCTTACGTCTTCGCCGACGCATCGGCAGCCGGAGAGGTCGACCATGTCGAGAAGCTGATCGATTCGATGTTCGCGCGGGCGATGAGCGACGGGGAACCGACCGAGGACCAGTACCACATCGCGCGGGTGATCTCGGACGTGTGGTTGTCCAATTTGCTGGCGTGGCTGACCCGGCGGGCTTCGGCGACCGACGTCAGCAAGCGGCTGGACTTGGCGGTGCGGCTGCTGATCGGCAACGCGGGGCGCGCGGCAGGGTGACGCCTCAGGCCGGCGGTCCCGCGGTCCGGCCCCGCACCAGTTCGGTGTCGAGCATGTCGACGACCGGCAGACCCGAGCGCGGTGGGTTGTGCAGCAGGTTCCCCGCGCGACGACCTTTCAGCAGACTTGGCTGCGCCACTGTGGTGAGCCCCCGACTGATGGCCTCGCGGACGCCGTCGAACCCGGTTACCGTCATCTGCCCGGGTACATAGATTCCGCGCGCACGGAGATAGTCCAGCGCCGACAGTGCCAGCACGTCGGCAGTGCACAACAACGCGGTGATACGTGGGTTGGCTTGCAGTGCCGCCTCGGCGGCGCTACCACCCGAGGTCGGCAGATGTTCGTAGCTCTCGACAACCGTCAACGAATCCGGGTCCGCCCCGACCGCGGCCATCGCGTCGCGGACACCATTGATCCGTTCGCGTTGCACTCCGAATTTCGGTGAGCGCAGCCGGTCCGATCCCACCAGGCCCTGTCGCCGGGTGCGACTCAACCGCATGGTGAGCAGCCCGATCTCGCGGTGACCCAGCCCCAGCACGTAGTCCGCGATCTCTCGCATCGCCGCGCGGTCGTCGATGCCTACCCGCGACACCCCGGCAACGTCCTTCGGCTGGTCGACCACCACAACCGGCAGTCGGCGCTGCATGACGACCTGAAGGTAGGGGTCGTCATCGCCCACCGAATACACGACGAAGCCGTCCACACCCGCACCGAGCACCGCCGCGCTGCCGTCGGCGATGTCGCGTCCGGGCCCGACCGCCACCAACAAAAGACCCTGGCCCAGTTCCTCGCAGGACTGTGCCACTCCGGCGACGAAGTCCAGCGCGGCGGGATCGCTGAAGGAATATGTCAGCGGTTCGGTGATCACCAGACCAACCGCGCCCGCCCGTCGGGTCCGCAAGGATCGCGCCACCGGGTCGGGGCCGGGATATCCCAGCCGTCGCGCCGTCGCCAGCACCCGTTCCCGCAGATCAGCCGAGAGCTGGTCGGGCCTGTTGTAAGCGTTCGAAATCGTGGTGCGCGAAACCTTCAGCTCGGCCGCCAGCGACGCCAGCGTTGCCCGGCGTCGCGGCATCGACCTCATGTCGTGTGACGTTACCGGCGCGCCGGAGTGGTTCGCGCGAATGGCAAGGAGACAACCGGAGCCGATGCCGACATATAGGCTGACACAGCGTGGCCTCCATTGACCTCAACGCCGATCTAGGGGAAGGGTTCGGCGTTTGGCGGCTCGGTGACGACGACGCCATGCTCGGCATTGTCACCAGCGCCAACATCGCCTGCGGTTTCCACGCCGGCGACCCGGCCGGCTTGTTGCGGGCCTGCCGGGCGGCCACCGAGCGGGGCGTGTCGATCGGCGCGCAGGTCGGCTACCGGGACCTGGCCGGGTTCGGCCGGCGCTTCATCGACATCACGGCCGCCGATCTGCTGGCTGACGTCGCCTATCAGATCGGCGCCTTGCAAGCGCTGGCTCGAGCCGTCGGCTCGACCGTAGGCTACGTCAAACCTCATGGCGCGCTGTACAACACGATCGTGACCAACCGGGATCAGGCGGCTGCGGTTGCGCAGGCCGTGCTGCTGGTCGATGCCACCCTGCCGGTGCTCGGTCTGGCCGGCTCGGTGTTTTTCGACGAGGCACATCTACGCGGTCTGCGTACGGTCTCCGAAGCGTTCGCCGATCGCGCCTACCGGCCCGACGGGCAACTGGTATCGCGGCGTGAACCCGGTGCAGTGCTGCACGATCCGGCTGTGATCGCTGAGCGCACCGCGCTCATGGTGACCGCGGGCCAGGTCAAGGCGATCGACGGGTCACCGGTCGCGGTGAGAGTGGAATCGGTTTGTGTGCATGGCGATTCGCCAGGCGCGGTGCAGATCGCCACCGCGGTGCGGGATCGACTGAATGCCCAGGGCGTCGACGTGAAAGCGTTCTGCTGATGCGGTTGAAGCCCGGCCGCCCCGACCTCAAGCGCTACGCCGACCGGTTCACGGTGCCGCCGGCCGAGTCGGGTGTGCCGCTTTCGATCACCTGGCTCGGGGTCGCCACCTTGCTGCTCGACGACGGGTCGGCGGCATTGATGACCGATGGCTTCTTTTCCCGGCCAAGCCTGCCGCGAGTCTTGACCCGCAAGGTAGCGCCGTCGAAGCCACGGGTGAATCAATGCTTGGCTCGCGCCCATGTATCGCGACTGGAGGCGGTCGTGCCCGTGCACACCCACTTCGACCACGTACTGGATTCGCCGCTGGTGGCCGAGCGCACCGGGGCACGACTGGTCGGAGGTGAGTCGGCGGCCAACGTCGGCCGCGGGTACGGCCTGCCCGCAGACCGGATTGTCGTCGCCGAATCCGGTGTGCCACTTGCATTGGGCGCGTTCGAGTTGACGCTGATCAAGTCACGGCATTCGCCGCCCGACCGGTTCCCCGGTGACATCGACACACCGGTCACTCCGCCGGTCCGGATGTCGGCTTATCGGTGCGGGGAGGCGTGGTCGACGCTGCTACACCATCGACCATCGGGCCGTCGGCTGCTGATCCAGGGCAGCGCAGGCTTCGTCAAGGGAACACTCACCGGGCAACGCGCCGACGTCGTCTACCTCGGCGTGGGTCAGCTCGGCTTGCAACCGCGGACATACTTCGTCGACTACTGGAACGAAACGGTACGTGCGGTGGGCGCGCGCGCGGTGGTGCTCATCCATTGGGATGACTTCTTCCGTCCGTTATCAGAACCGTTGCGCGCGTTGCCTTATGTTAGCGACGACTTGAATGTGTCCATGCGCATACTCGGTGAGCTGGCCGCGCAGGACGACGTCGCGCTGCACCTGCCGACGGTGTGGCGGCGTGAAGATCCCTGGAGCTGAGCTTGACGCTGCTGGTGGCTGGGCTGCTGCTTGCCGTCGTCCTGGCGTTCGCGGTGGCGCGCCCGCGGGGCTGGCCGGAGGCGTTCGCGGCCATTCCCGCTGTCGTCGTCCTCATCGCGATCGGCGCCATCTCGACCCATCAGGCGATGCTGGAGGCGTCTCGCCTGTTGCGGGTCGTCGCTTTTCTGGGCGCTGTCCTGGTGCTGGCGAAACTTTGTGACGACGAGGGCCTGTTCGAGGCGGCCGGCGCGGCGATGGCGCGGGGTCCTACCAAACCGCAACGGCTGCTGCGTCGGGTGTTCGGCATCGCCGCGACGACCACCGCGGCGCTGAGCCTAGATGCCACGGTGGTGCTGCTGACTCCGGTGGTGCTCATCACCGTTCGGCGGCTGCGGGCTCCGCTGCGCCCGCACGCCTACGCCAGCGCGCACCTGGCCAACGCTGCGTCGCTGCTGTTGCCGGTGTCAAATCTGACCAATCTGCTCGCTTTTCACCTCGCCAACCTGTCATTCACCAAGTTCACGCTGGTGATGACGCTGCCGTGGCTGGCGACGGTCGGAACCGTCTACGTGGTGTTCCGCTTTTTCTTCGCACGCGATCTGCAGGTGGTGCCCGAGCATCAGGACGCCGGACCGGCACCGCGCCCGCCGGTGTTTGTGTTGGCGGTCGTCGCGCTGACCCTCGCGGGGTTTGCGGTCGCCGAGGCAGCCGGTGTCGCACCAGCCTGGGCGGCGTTGGCCGGCGCCGCGGTGCTGGCCGCGCGAAGCCTGCTGAATCGGCGAACGTCGGTGCTGGAGATTGTCCGCGCGGTCAATGTGCCGTTCCTGGTGTTCGTGTTGGCGTTAGGTGTGGTGGTTCAGGCGGTCATGCGCAACGGATTGAGCACGGGCATGCGGTCGCTGGTGCCGGCCGGTTCCGGCTTGCTCGCACTGCTGAGCATCGCCGCTCTGGCCGCGGTGTTGTCCAACATCGTCAACAATCTGCCCGCCACGCTGGTCCTGTTGCCGCTGGTGGCGGGCAGCGGTCCGGCGGCGATCCTCGCGGTACTCCTCGGGGTGAACATCGGCCCTAACCTGACTTATGTCGGATCGCTGTCGAACCTGTTGTGGCGGCGGGTTTTGCGTCAGTACGACGTTACGGCCGGCGTCGGCGAGTACACCCGGCTCGGGCTGTGTACCGTGCCGGCCAGCCTGCTTGTCGCGGTGCTGGCGTTGTGGGCCAGTACGCGGCTGCTCGGCATTTAATTTTTGCGGTAGGCCTGCGGCAGCGGCAGCCGGGATTCGGCGAGCACGTCGCGCAGCAGCGCCGGGTAGTCGGTGATGATGCCGTCGACTCCTGCCGCGATCTGGGCGCGCATCGCATCGGCGTCGTTGACGGTCCACGGTATTACGCGGTAACCCAAGGCATGGGCGCGGTCGACGAACGGCCTGTCGACCGGCGACTCGTAGTCCGGTGAGACGATGTTCGCACCGACGAGCGCGGCGCCGACCAGCGGATTCGCGACGATGCCGGGATCGATTCCGGCCAGCCAGGGTGAACCGGCGGTGTAGGTTTTCTGATTCCACAACGCCACCAAGGGAATCGACGGCTCGGCTTGGCGCACCAGCGGCAACGTCCGCCAGTCGAAGCTTTGCACCTCGACACGATCCAGCTTGCCCGCGGACCTGACCGCCGCCACTATCAGGTCGACGAACTCCGCGGGATCCGCGGTGGCCGCCGGTGTCTCGGCGTCCACCTTGGTTTCGATGTTGTACCGGACGTCGGCCCGATACGAATCGGTGAGCGCGAACACCTCCGGCAGGGTCGCGATCTCGGCGCCGCAATCGAGCGTCCGGATCTGGGCAACGGTCAGTTCGTGCACCAGCTTTCCGACGTAGGGATACTGCGGGTCGCCTGCGAAAGCCGCACCGGTGTCAGCGCATTTTTCGGCTCGAATGCTTTCGTCGTGCCACACGACCGGTTGCTGGTCCTTGGTGATGCCGATGTCGAATTCCAGAGTGCTGACGCCGAGTTCGAGGGCGTGGGCGAATGCGCCTAGTGATTCCTGAGGTGCGTGGCCGCGACCGCCCTGGTGGGCCTGTAGGTCGAGGGTGTCCGGTTGTGATCCTGCTCTGGGCGCGGCCATGGCAGCTTCGAGGGCAACCGCGACGGCGCAGAGCAGCAACGCGAGCACAATGCGGCACCGCGGCATGGCGATCAGTGCCGGCGTTGGCGGGCGATTTCGGCGAGCACCACTCCGGCGGCCACGGACGCGTTCAGTGATTCGCCCGCGCGGGCCATTGGAATGGACACCACGACGTCACATTGCTGCCGTACCAGCCGCGACAGTCCCTTACCCTCCGAACCGACCACCACCACAAGCGAGTCGGTGCCGTCCAGGCCGTCGAGCGTCGTATCGCCTGCAACGTCGAGACCGACTACCTGAAGACCGCGGTCGGCCCAATCTTTCAGTGTCCGAGTCAAATTGGTGGCCCGGGCCACCCGCAGCCGAGCGGCGGCACCGGCACTGGTTCGCCAGGCCACTGCCGTGACCGACGCCGAGCGGCGCTGCGGGATCAGGACACCATGGCCGGCGAACGCCGCCGTCGAGCGCACGATGGCGCCCAGATTGCGTGGATCGGAGATGTTGTCCAAGGCGACCAGCAGTGCAGGTGGTGAAGCCATGGCCGCGGTGAGCAGATCGTCGGGGTGGGCGTAGTGGTAGGGCGGCACCTGCAAAGCGATGCCCTGGTGCAACCCGTTGGTGGTGAGCCGGTCGAGGTCGGTGCGCGGCACCTCCAAGATGGCAATACCGAGATCGGCCGCGCGCGTCACCGACTCAGTCAGCCGCTCGTCGGCTTCGGCACCCAGGGCGACGTACAGGGCGGTGGCCGGAACTGCGGCGCGGAGGCACTCCAGCACCGGGTTGCGGCCGAGCACGGTCTCGGTGTCGTCGCTGCGTTTCGCGGGTCGATGTTGCTGGGACCGGGCGCGCTTGGCCGCCGGATGGTGCGGCCGCAGGTGCGCCGGCGGTGTCGGGCCACGCCCCTCGAGGCCGCGACGGCGCTGGCCGCCCGAGCCGACGGTGGCACCCTTTTTGGTCCCGGGCTTGCGTACCGCGCCGCGACGGCGCGAATTACCGGCCATCGGCTTGAGTGCCCAACGACCACTGCGGTCCGTCGGCGGTGTCGGTGACGTCGATCCCAGCGTCTTTGAGCCGGTTACGGATCTGGTCGGCCAGTGCCCAGTCGCGTTGTTCGCGGGCCTGCTGGCGGCGTTGCAGCTCCGCACGCACCAGCACGTCGACGGCCGACAGCGCCGCCGACGTCTCGTCGTGCGACTCCCAACGCTCGTCAAGGGGATCACAGCCGAGAATGGACATCATCGCGCGTATCGACCCGGCGCTGGCCAGCGCCGCCTCGTGGTCGCCGGCGTCGAGCGCCCGGTTTCCCTCAGCCCGCGCCTGATGGACTTCGGCCAATGCGATCGGCACCGAAAGGTCGTCGTCGAGCGCTGCGGCGAATTTCGGGGTGCAGGTGCCGGGCACGACCGCACCGGCTCGACTGCGCACCCGTTGCAGGAAGTCCTCGATTCCGGCGTAGGCGTTGACGGCATCGTGAAGTGCGGCTTCGGAAAACTCCAGCATCGAGCGGTAGTGCGCGCTGCCCAGGTAGTAGCGCAGCTCGGCGGCCCGCACGCGCGACAGCATGGCCGGTATCGACAAGACGTTGCCCAGCGACTTGCTCATCTTCTCGCCGCCCATGGTGACCCAGCCGTTGTGCAGCCAGTAGCGGGCAAACCCGTCCCCGGCAGCACGGCTCTGCGCGATCTCGTTCTCGTGATGCGGGAACACCAAATCCATGCCACCGCAGTGGATGTCGAACTCGGGTCCCAGGTAGGCGCGCGACATGGCCGAGCATTCCAAGTGCCAGCCGGGGCGGCCGCGTCCCCACGGGGTGGGCCACGACGGCTCGTCGGGTTTGGCACCCTTCCACAGGGTGAAGTCGCGCTGATCGCGCTTACCGGTCGCGACGCCCTCCCCTTGGTGCACGTCGTCGATCTTGTGACCGGACAGCTGTCCGTATTCGGGGTAGCTCAGCACGTCGAAATAGACATCGCCACCGCCGGTATAGGCATGGCCGGTGTCGATCAACCGGTCGATGAGCTCGACCATCTGGGTGATGTGGCCGGTGGCACGAGGCTCCACCGACGGCGGCAATACGCCCAGCGCGTCGTAGGCGGCGCTGAAGGCGCGCTCGTAGGTCGCCGCCCATTCCCACCAGGGCCGGCCCGCGGCGGCCGCTTTATTCAGAATCTTGTCGTCGATATCGGTGACGTTGCGGACGAAGGCGACGTCGCAGCCCCGCGCGGCGAGCCAGCGGCGCAGGATGTCGAACGCCACGCCGCTGCGGACGTGGCCGATGTGCGGCAGTCCTTGAACCGTGGCGCCGCACAGGTAGATGGAGACGTGACCGCGTCGTAGCGGCACGAAATCGCGCACGGCACCAGTCGCCGTGTCGTGTAGCCGCAGGACGCGATCGGTCACGACGTGCCAGCTTACCGGGGTGGCGGCGGTTACCGCGCCGGCCTAAACCCCGATCACCAAGGCTGTGGCGATCGCCGCCAGGCCCTCGCCGCGGCCGGTCAGTCCAAGCCCGTCGGTGGTAGTGGCCGAGACCGACACCGGGGCGCCGAGCATGCCGGACAACACCTCCTGAGCCTGGGCCCGGCGCGGGCCTATCTTGGGCCGGTTCCCGATCACCTGCACGGCGGCGTTGCCGGCGCGCCACCCGTCGGCTTCGATTAACCCGCGGACATGGCGCAGCATGTCCGCTCCGGTGACGCCGGCCCAGCGCGGATCGTCGACGCCGAACACCGCACCGATGTCGCCGAGCCCGGCTGCCGACAGCAGCGCGTCACAGAGTGCGTGCACCGCGACGTCGCCGTCGGAATGGCCACGGCAGCCGTCGGCATCGGCGAACAACATACCCAGCAGCCAGCAGGGCCGTCCCGGTTCGATCGGGTGGACGTCGGTTCCCAAACCGATCCGGGGCAGTACGGTCACCGGCTCAGGATGGCCTGAGCCAACATCGCGTCCAGCCGGTTGGTGATCTTGAAAGCCAACGGATCCCCGTCTATCACGTATACCGAACCACCGACTTGCTCGACCAGGGAAGCGTCGTCGGTGCAGCTGCTTACGTCGGCATCACGGTAGGCCCGCAGCAGGAGCTCGGTGGCGAAGCCCTGCGGAGTCTGCACCGCCCGCAACGCCGCCCGCTGTGGAGTGTTGAGAACCATTCCGCCGGCGTCGACCGCTTTGATGGTGTCGGGCACCGGCAAGCCCGGCACCACGGCCGGATGGCCGGCGCGCAGCTTGTGCATCACCCGCACGATCAGTCCCGGCGGCGTGAGGGCGCGGGCAGCATCGTGAACCAGCACGAAATCTGGGGTACCGGCGGCCGACAAACCCAGCTGCACGGATTTCCGGCGGTCCGCCCCACCCACGACGATCTCGGCCTTCTCACCCAACATGAGCTTGGCGTCGTCGACATACTCGGCCGGGACCGCCACCACGACGTGGTCGACAACCTGCGAATCGAGCAGGCCGTCAACGGCCCACTCGACCAAGGTCCGTCCGTTGATGATGTAGAACGCCTTGGCGACACCGGCGCCCAGCCGTTCTCCGGCACCCGCAGCCGGGACCACCGCGGTTACGGTGCCCGCTGCTCCGACCACTCGAGCCTCTGGGCGTTCAGGAAGCGGCGGCCAAAACCTCGTCGAGGATGATCTCCGCTTTGGCGTCGTCGGTGTTCTCCGCCAGCGCGAGTTCTCCGACGAGGATCTGCCGGGCCTTGGCCAGCATCCGCTTCTCGCCGGCGGAAAGGCCGCGCTCTTGGTCGCGACGCCACAGGTCACGCACGACCTCGGCGACCTTGTGCACGTCTCCGGACGCGAGCTTCTCCAAATTAGCCTTGTACCGGCGGGACCAGTTGGTCGGCTCCTCGGTGTGCGGCGCACGCAACACCTGGAAAACCTTGTCCAGACCTTCCTCGCCTACCACATCACGCACACCGACGTACTCGGCGTTCTCCGCGGGCACTCGAACTGTGAGGTCTCCCTGCGCGACCTTCAAGACGAGATATTCCTTCTGCTCGCCTTTGATGGTCCGGGTTTCAATCGCCTCAATCAACGCAGCACCGTGGTGTGGATAGACAACGGTGTCTCCGACCTTAAAAATCATGTGATTCGAGCCCCTTTCGATATTCCATGCTAACACGCGGCCCGGACGCGTGCGGAACAACGGTGCAGGTCAGGGGCACCGCAATGGAAGAATGGGGGTTGACAGACAACAAGATTCGTGCATTGAAGCCTCTCTCGGAGACAACGGATTCAGGCCCGCTTCACACCCCCGTCGGAGTGCGACAGCGCTGCGAGGTGGCCCTGCGCAACCACCCCGCACGGGTTCCTACTACTGTGCATAGTCGAGTCGCGACCGCCGATCAGGAGGGTTTCGGATGAGCCGCTTCAACGTCTTGCAGCGGGTCCGTCGGCGAACCGCTCAGGGTGCACTGTTGGTGCCAGCGTGTCTTGTCGCCGTGACGCTGACCGGCTGCAGCAGCGGCCAGATCGCTCAGACCTCGGTCCAGGAGCCTGCCGTTGACGGCGCCGCCGGTCAGATCGGGCAGCTGGCACTGCGCAACGTCTATATCCGTGCCACCCAAACCAGCGACTTCATTCGACCGGGCCAAACGGTCGAGCTTGTCCTGGTCGCTTCCAACCAGTCACAGGACACCACCGACCGGCTGGTCCGCATCACCAGCGACATCGGCGCCGTCACCCTGACCGGTGATACCGGGCTCGCTGCGGGCGGCGTGCTGATGGTGAACACTGCCGGCGCGGCGGACATCAAATCGGTGGACGCGGTTGAGCCTGCCGACGGCGCGAAGGCGACCGTGGCGCTGAACAAGCCGATCAGCAACGGCCTCACCTACCCGTTCACGTTCGATTTCGAGCGGGCGGGAAGCGTCACCTTCCCGGTGCCGATCGCCGCGGACCAGGGCACCCTGCAACAACAGCCGGAGCAGCGCCGGTAACCGACCGAACTTGTCGGACTCGGCCGCTACGGTCGCGGCGTGGCCAAAGCACGATCGCACTACCGCTGCTCGGAATGCCGTCACGTCACCGCCAAGTGGGTGGGCCGGTGTCTGGAATGTGGCACCTGGGGCACCGTCGACGAGGTGGCTGCCGTGGCAACCCTGGGCGCATCCAACCGGTGCTCGCCGAGTCGGGCGTCGGTCCCACTCTCGATCAATTCCGTCGACCCGCACCGTGCCCGCCATTGCCCCACCCAGGTCGGCGAGCTCGATCGGGTGCTCGGCGGCGGGGTGGTACCCGGCTCGGTGACACTGCTGGCCGGTGATCCCGGGGTCGGTAAGTCGACGCTGTTGCTGCAGGCCGCTCACCGTTGGGCGCAATCCGGACAACGCGCGTTGTATGTCTCCGGCGAGGAATCCGCCGGGCAGGTCCGAATGCGGGCCGACCGGACCGGTTGCGGCCACGACGAGGTGTACCTGTCCGCTGAATCCGACCTCGACGTGGTGCTCAGTCACATCGACGACGTGCAGCCCACCTTGGTGATCGTCGACTCGGTACAAACCATGTCCACCGCCGAGACTGACGGCGTCACTGGTGGCGTCACGCAGGTGCGGGCCGTGACGGCCGCGCTGACCACGCTGGCTCGACGACGCAACATCGCCATGGTCCTGGTCGGGCACGTGACCAAGGACGGCGCCATTGCGGGCCCACGCTCGCTCGAGCATCTGGTCGATGTGGTGCTGCATTTCGAAGGAGACCGCAACACACCGTTGCGTCTGGTTCGTGGGGTCAAAAACCGTTTTGGGGCCGCCGACGAAGTGGGGTGTTTCCTGCTCACCGACGACGGGATACAAGGCCTCACCGATCCGTCCGGGCTCTTCCTGGATCAGCGGCCCGCCCCGGTGCCGGGCACCGCGATCACGGTGACGCTCGACGGGAAACGCCCGCTCATCGGAGAAGTGCAAGCTCTGCTGTCGCCGGCGGGGAGCGGGTCCCCGCGGCGAGCCGTCAGTGGTATCGACAGTGCTCGCGCGGCGATGATCGCCGCTGTGCTGGGCAAGCACGCTCGCATACCGGTCGGCGTCGCCGACATCTACCTGTCCACCGTCGGCGGCATGCGGCTGACCGATCCCTCGGCGGACCTTGCGGTGGCCGTGGCGCTGGCATCTGCCTACGCGGACATGCCGCTACCCAGCACCGCCGTGACCATCGGTGAGGTCGGCCTGGCCGGCGATCTGCGGCAGGTGAGGGGCATGGAGCGCCGACTGACGGAGGCCGCCAGGCAGGGCTTCACCACGGCGCTGATTCCGCCCGGCTGCGGTCCAGTGCCCGGAGGTCTGCGGGTGCTGGAGGCGGCCAACATCGTCGCCGCCCTGCAACACATGCTCAAGCTCGGCGATGCTCATCGAGACACCCGGCCGCCGCTTTATCTGGTGGATGTGCTGCCCGAGGGGCGGGCGCAGAGCAAAATGATCGACGATGAACCCCGCCATCCCCACCACCAACGGCGCCGCCCCGGCGACTCGACCGACCCTGCGTGAGACCGTCAGCCGGCTGGCACCCGGCACCGCGTTGCGCGACGGGCTGGAACGCATCCTGCGCGGCCGTACCGGCGCACTGATCGTCCTGGGCTACGACGACAGCGTCGAGGCGATCTGCGATGGCGGTTTCTCACTGGACATTCGTTACGCGCCGACGCGTCTGCGCGAGCTGTCCAAGATGGATGGTGCCGTCGTGCTTTCCACCGACGGCGGCCGCATCGTGCGGGCCAACGTGCAGCTGGTACCGGACCCGTCGATACCCACCGATGAATCCGGCACCCGGCACCGCTCGGCCGAACGCGCCGCAATCCAGACCGGATATCCGGTGATCTCGGTCAGCCATTCGATGAACATCGTCACCGTCTACGTCGCCGGCGAACGTCATGTGGTGGCCGACTCGGCCACCATCTTGTCGCGGGCCAACCAGGCCATCGCCACGCTGGAACGTTATAAGGCCCGATTCGACGAAGTCAGCCGGCAGCTGTCGAGGGCCGAGATCGAGGACTTCGTCACGTTGCACGACGTGATGACGGTGGTGCAGCGGCTGGAGTTGGTCCGCCGGATCGGTCTGGTGATCGACAGCGACGCCGTAGAACTCGGCACCGATGGTCGCCAACTGCGGCTGCAACTGGAGGAGCTGCTCGGCGGCAACGACGTCGCTCGGGAGTTGATAGTGCGCGATTACCATGCCAACCCCGAACCGCCCTCGACCGAGCAGGTGGCTGCCACCCTCGAGGAACTCGACGCACTGTCGGATACCGAGCTGCTCGACTTCACCATGCTGGCAAAGGTTTTCGGGTACCCCTCGACGGCCGAGGCGCAGGACTCGGCGCTCAGCGCGCGTGGCTACCGCGCGATGGCTGTCATTCCGCGTTTGCAGTTTGCGCACACCGACCTACTGGTGCGCACTTTCGGCACGCTGCAGGGCCTGCTGGCGGCCAGCGCCACGGACCTGGAGTCGGTGGAGGGCATCGGGGAAATATGGTCCCGCCACGTGCGGGAGAATCTGTCACAGCTGGCCGAGACGACCATCGCCGATCCGCTGAGCTGAGCTACCCGACTCAGTTGCCCGGCTGCTGCGCCGGTACTTGCGGCGGCATTACACCTGGCACAGCAGGCCCCGCGGGCGGCGGTGCTCCGGGCGCCGGCGCCGGGGCGAGAATGAACGGAACCGGCAGTGACCGCAGGTTGCCCAGTTGCACGACGAGGTTGTAAGTGCCCGCGCCGATCGGTGGCCGCGGCAGCGGGCACTGCGGCGCCGAACCCATCCCAGTCCAGGTCACCGCGGTCGTCACCTGCTCGCCCGGCGTGAACGTTTTCACCAACGTCTCATTCGACGGAGCGCAATCGAGATTGGACCACAATCGCTTGCTGTCCAGCGAGTACACGTAGGCGGCGAGGACCGCCGCCCCGACGTCGCGTTTACAGGACACCAGGCCGATGTTGGTGACGACCATCGTGAATTTCGGCTGGTCGCCGATGGCGTACATGGGCTGGTTGGTCAAGCCTTTGACGGCCAATGTCGAGTCGGGGCAGTCGTCGCCTTCTTTCAGCACCGGCGGCGGCTGAACGGCTGCGGTGGGCGTCACGGCCGGGTTCTGCGCCTCGGGGTTAGGGACCGGAGTCTGGACCTCGGGCTGCACGATCGGGCTGTGGGATTGCGGCACCGCCGACGGGCTCTGCTTGGTCGCGGCGGTGGTATTGGCGCCGGCGTTGCCGCCGAAGACCGCGACGCCGATCGCGACGATGGCGCCGACGACGACTACCGCGATGCCCAGGGCCAGCCCCCGGCGCCGCCAATAGATCTCCGAAGGCAGCGGTCCATGCGGTTCGAGATCCAGCACGTTCACACCGTAAGCCCAGGTCACCGCTCAAGGTCCGACCGTCGTCGGCGTGTCGCGCGGCGGAGTTAGCCGGGTTCGCCGATGTCGCCGAAGTAATCGCCCAGCACAGCGCGGCCTTCGGCGAGCTCGTAGGTGACGCCGACGATGGCCAGGCCGCCCGCCGCCACCCGCTCACCGATGATGGTCGAGCGGGCCATCAACTGCGCGGCGGTCTCTTGGACGTGCCGGCTTTCGATCTCCGCCGCCGTTGTCAGACCGTCTCGGCGGCCCAGTAGCACCGAGGGCGTGACGCGTTCCACCACATCGCGCACGTACCCGCCCGGTACCTCCCCACCGTCGAGGGCTGCCAGCGTGGCCTTGACCGCGCCGCAACTGCGATGTCCCATCACCACGATCAGCGGCACGTTGAGTACGGCCACCCCGAATTCCAGCGATCCCAGTGCCGCGGCGTCGATGACCTGACCGGCGGTGCGGACCACGAACAGGTCACCCAGTCCCTGGTCGAAGACGATCTCTGCGGGCACTCGGCTGTCCGAGCAGCTCAGGACCGCCGCGATCGGGTGCTGGCCGGATGCCAGGCTGGCGCGTCGTTCGACGCTTTGGTTGCGGTGCTCCGGGACGCCTGCGGCGAATCGCTCGTTACCCTCTTTGAGTGTTTTCCACGCGGTCACCGGGCTGGGATTGGGCATGCCGGATATCTTGCCGCATCCGGCGGTGACTATCTCCTGCGACCGGCTGCTCGGCTGGTACGAGCGGTCCCGCCGAGATCTGCCGTGGCGGGAACCCGACGTCAGTGCATGGCAGATCCTGGTCAGCGAGTTCATGTTGCAACAGACGCCGGTAGCACGGGTGATACCTCTTTGGCAAGACTGGGTGGTGCGCTGGCCGACGGCGTCGGCGACCGCGGCCGCCAGCCCCGCGGATGTGGTGCGCGCCTGGGGCAAGTTAGGTTATCCGCGGCGGGCCAAGCGATTACACGAGTGCGCCACCGTCATCGCGCGCGACCATGACGACGTGGTGCCCGCCGACGTCGACGTCTTGTTGAGCTTGCCCGGGATCGGCAGCTACACCGCCCGGGCGGTGGCGTGCTTCGCCTACCGGCAGGCGGTACCGGTGGTGGACACCAACGTGCGGCGGGTGGTCGCGCGTGCGGTGCACGGCTGTGCTGATGCCGGTGCGCCCTCGACCACCCGCGACCACGCCGACGTCGTCGCGCTGCTACCCGAAGGTGCTGCGGCGCCGCAATTTTCAGCTGCGTTGATGGAACTGGGCGCAACGGTGTGCACCGCACGGAGTCCGCGGTGCGGGCTGTGCCCGATCTCCGAATGCGCCTGGCGACTCGCCGGCTATCCCCCCTCGGTCTCGCCGGGCCGGCGCATTCAAGGCTACGCCGGAACCGACCGTCAGGTGCGCGGATGTCTGCTCGATGTGTTGCGCGCCAACATTTCTCCGGTGACAAAGGCTCAGCTTGACGTCGCGTGGCGGAGCGATACCGCACAGCGCGAGCGGGCGCTGGCATCGTTGCTCGCCGACGGTTTGGTGGCACTGACCGCCGACGGCCGGTTCGCGTTGGCCGGCGAAGAGCATTAGCGATCAGCCGAGAAACGATTCGACGGCGTCGCGATAAACCTGCGGCGCTTCGTCGTGCACCAAGTGACCGGCACCGGGGACGTAGACATATGTTGTGCGATCGCTGATTTGGCTCATCAACCGCATCTGCCCCGCCGGGGTGACCGAGTTACCGGCCTCGATCAGCAGTGAGGGAACGCGCACGGCTCGCCACTGTGCCCAGTAGTCGCGGGTTCCCCATTCGGCGGCGATCTCGATCCAGCGGGATGGATGACCATGCAACCGCCAGCCGGTCTCGGTCCGGTCAAAGGCCTCTAAGAAGTAGCGGCCGGCAACTTGCCCGAACTCGGTGAAAACATCCTCGGCGCTGGAGAATTCGACCGGTAGGCGGTGCAGCCACGGCTCCCACGGGCCGGTAGTGCGGCCACGAAAGTCCGGTGCCATGTCCTCGATCACCAGCGCCGAGACCAGCTCGGGCCGTTGTGCGGCCAGGCACCACGCGTGCAGGCCCCCCATCGAGTGGCCGACCAGCCGCACCGGCACGGCCAGCTCACCCACCGCGTCCCCCAGATCCTCGACGAAGCGCTCGGTGCTGATCGGGTGCGGGTCGGCGACGTCGCGGCCGCGGTGCCATGGCGCGTCGTAGGTGTACACCGTGCCCAGCCGGGTGAGCCACGGCAGGTGGCGCGACCACGTGTTACC
Source organism: uncultured Actinomycetota bacterium (assembly GCA_963767765.1). GTDB lineage: Bacteria > Actinomycetota > Actinomycetes > Mycobacteriales > Mycobacteriaceae > Mycobacterium. The sequence goes on from CAVYEX010000002.1 coordinate 576,128, forward strand.
GCGGCCCATCAGGCCGTGCACCAGCACCAGCGGCGGACCCTCTCCGCCGCGATGGATCAGCAGGTCGCCGGCCACGTCGGCACGGTAGCCTAACGGCATGCCGGTGGTGAAGATCAACGCAATCGAGGTGCCCGCGGACGCGGGGCCCGAACTGGAGAAGCGGTTCGCTCATCGCGCGCATGCGGTCGAGAACTCACCCGGATTCCTCGGCTTCCAGCTGCTGCGCCCGATAAAAGGTGAAGACCGTTACTTCGTCGTCACACATTGGGAGTCCGAGGAGGCCTTCCAGGCCTGGGCTACCGGTCCCGCGATCGAGGCGCACGCCGGGCACCGGGCGAATCCGGTGGCCACCGGCGCGACCCTGCTCGAATTCGAGGTTGTGCTCGACGTTGCTGCCAAGCCCACCGCGTAGCCCCCAGCGGCGCCGGATTGCGGCGATGGCGGCCGCCGCCGCACTGGTCGCCGCCCTCGCATCAGGCTGCGCCCCACCGCCGGCTCCGTCCGCGAACGCCGCAGACTCGGGGCTGCGCATCGACATCAGAACTCCACCCGGGCTGCGGGCACAGCAGACCGTGGACATGCTCAACTCGGATTGGCCCATCGGTCCGGTGGGAGTTCGCACCCTGGCTACGCCCGACATGGTGGAGTCGGTCGAAGGCGACATGGAACGGCTCTGGTGGGACCGGCCCTTCACGTTGCACGACATCGATGTCCGAGCCGGTGCGGCGACGCTGCACATCGTCAGTTCCTATGGCGCACAACAGTACGTCAGGATCCACACCGGCGACGACACGCTGGTCGACCGGTTCGACGTCACCACCGAGACACCCAAGATCTCCTCATGGCGCGATGTCGATGCCGCGTTGAAGACAACCAACGCTCGCTACGCCTACCAGGCCGCCAAGATCACCGATAGCCGCTGTGAACGGGTGTCCGGCGTCAACAGCGAACTGTCGCTGCCGCTCGCGTCGATCTTCAAACTGTACGTGCTCTACGCGGTCGCCGATGCCGTCAAAGCCGGAACGGTGAACTGGGATGATCAGCTGGTTGTCACCGCCAAGGTGAAAGCCGTCGGCTCGTCTGGCTTGGACAAACTGCCTGAAGGAGCAAAGGTTTCGGTTCTCACTGCGGCCGAGAAAATGATCGCGACAAGCGACAACATGGCCACCGACCTGCTGATAGAGAAGGTCGGTACTGGCGCCGTGGAGAAGGCGCTGGTCGCTGCCGGGCATCATGATCCGGCCGGCATGATGCCGTTTCCGACGATGTACGAGTTGTTCTCCGTCGGCTGGGGCGAACCCGATCTGCGGCGGCAGTGGCAGCAGGCCGACGCAGCGGAACGCGGTCAAATTCTCGACCAAGTGAATTCCCGCACTTATAAACCTGATCCGGTGCGCGCGCATATCCCGGCGTCGGCCTACGGAGTGGAGTGGTACGGCAGTCCAGAGGATATCTGCAAAGTGCACGCGGCTCTTCAGTCCGCCGCGGTAGGCAAGGCGGCGCCGGTCAAAGAAATCTTGGCCGCCGTGCCGGGAATCGACCTCGACCGTGACCGATGGTCCTACCTCGGCGCGAAAGCCGGCGGCTTGCCGGGAGATCTGACATTCAGTTGGTACGCGGTGGACAAAAGTGGACAGCCGTGGGCACTGAGCTTTCAGCTGAATTGGCCGCGCGATCATGGGCCCGACGTGACCGGCTGGATGCTGAGCATCATCAAGCAAGCCTTTGCGTTGCTGCCTGTGCAGCGCTAGCCCCAAAATCCTCACTCGTATAACGTCTGACGCGGTAAACGTGTGATGGCGAGGAAACCGGTGCCTAATCCGGTGCGGTCGCGCCACTGTAGCCAGCGTCTCCGCGCTGCAAGCCAGACCCTCCGGTCACACCTCCTATACAGGGACGCGTAATCCCTGAGAAGGCGGTCACTTCATGGTTGGTCGAAGCAGGCTGTCTTCGACATGGAATCGTCAGGACCGTATCGAGATCGCCGCGCTCCTCGGCCTGATAGCGGTGATGCACATTGTGGGGTTCGCGACTTTGGTGCTGGTCATCGCGCCGCAGCATTACCACGCCGGACGACAGATTTTCGGTATCGGCTTGGGCCTGACTGCATACCTGTTCGGACTGCGGCACGCGTTCGACGCAGACCACATCGCAGCGATCGACAACACCACTCGCAAGCTGATGACGGACGGCGACGATGCGGGCCGCTCGGCGGCCCGAGGAGAAGCCGGACAATCAGACCGAGACGGCGACGATGCGGGCCGCTCGGCGGCCCGGTGTAAGAACACCGGCAAGCCGAACTCCGTCGGCTTCTGGTTCGCGATGGGCCATTCCAGCATCGTCCTGGTGATGGCACTGCTGGTGGTCATCGGCGCCCGCGCCGTCGGCACACTGGTCGATGACGACTCCCCCGCCCGGCACGCGCTCGGGTTCGCCGGAACGTTGGCATCCGGGCTTTTCCTATACCTGATCGCGGCGATGAATGTCATTGCTTTGACCGGTATCTGGCGGGCTTTCAGCGCTCTTCGGCGCGGCTCCTATTCCGACGAGGAACTCGAGGCCGCCTTGAACGACCGCGGGTTCCTGGCCCGGCTGCTACGCCCGATCATGAATCGCATCAAACGGCCGATCCAGGTCTACCCGGTCGGGGTGCTCTTCGGTTTGGGCTTCGACACCGCCACGGAAGTGGCACTGCTGGCGCTGGCCGGCACCGGAGCTGCCGCCGGTCTGCCGTGGTACGCAATCCTTGTGCTGCCGTTGCTGTTCGCGGCCGGGATGAGTCTGATGGACACGCTGGACGGCCTGCTCATGACGGTCGCCTACGACTGGGCCTTCCTGCAACCGGTGCGCAAGATCTACTACAACTTGACAATCACCGGCCTGTCGATTGCGGTGGCGCTGCTGATCGGTTCGATCGAGCTGGTGTCGATCCTGCACGACGACCTGCATTGGGCCGATCCGGTGACCGCATGGATCAGCGGCATCAACCTGAACAACGCCGGCTTGGCGATCGTCGCGTTGTTCGCCGTCACCTGGGTGGCGGCGATCGCCTACTGGAAGCTGGGCCACGTCGAGACGCGGTGGCAGCCGGCCGAACGGCCGGCCGAGTAACAAAATGGGCGGCCACCCGGCAAGGGTGACCGCCCATTCGACAACTCGAGCGCTATTGCGCCGCCGAGTGCGCGCCGCCCGCGCTGTGCGCGCCGGCCTTCGCCAGATCCGGCTCGGTCGGGTCGGCCGGCTTGCGGCTTCCGGCGAACGTGAACACTGCATCTTCGCCGGCGCTCTCGCCGTCCCAGTTGTCCACGTCGACGGTGACGATCTGTCCCGGGCCGACTTCCTCGAACAGAATCTTCTCCGAGAGCTGATCCTCGATCTCGCGCTGGATGGTGCGCCGCAGGGGACGGGCACCGAGCACGGGGTCGAAGCCGCGCTTGGCCAGCAGGGACTTGGCCTTATCGGTCAGCTCCATTGCCATGTCCTTGGCTTTGAGCTGCTTGCCAACGCGCTCGATCATCAAGTCGACCATCCGGATGATCTCGTCGCGAGTCAGCTGGTGGAAGACGATGATGTCGTCGATGCGGTTGAGGAACTCCGGGCGGAAGTGCTTCTTCAGCTCGTCGTTGACCTTCTGCTTCATCCGCTCGTAGTTGTTGTCGCCGCCGCTCTGGGTAAAGCCCAAGCCGACCGGCTTCGAGATGTCGGAGGTGCCGAGGTTGGACGTGAAGATCAACACGGTGTTTTTGAAGTCGACCGTGCGGCCCTGCCCATCGGTGAGCCGGCCGTCCTCGAGCACCTGCAACAGGCTGTTGTAGATCTCTTGGTGGGCCTTCTCGATCTCGTCGAACAGCACCACCGAGAACGGCTTGCGCCGCACCTTCTCGGTGAGCTGGCCGCCCTCCTCGTAGCCGACGTATCCGGGTGGTGCACCAAACAACCGAGATGCGGTGAACCGGTCGTGGAACTCACCCATGTCGATCTGGATGAGCGCGTCGTCGTCGCCGAACAGGAAGTTCGCCAGCGCCTTGGACAGCTCGGTCTTACCGACACCGGACGGGCCGGCGAAGATGAACGAACCCGAGGGCCGCTTGGGGTCTTTCAGCCCGGCGCGGGTCCGGCGGATGGCCTTGGAGACAGCCTTGACCGCGTCCTCCTGGCCGATGATCCGCTTGTGCAGCTCGTCCTCCATCCGCAACAGCCGGGTGGTTTCGGCCTCGGTGAGCTTGAACACCGGGATACCGGTCCAGTTGCCCAGCACCTCGGCGATCTGCTCGTCGTCGACCTCGGCGACAACGTCGAGATCACCGGAACGCCATTGCTTCTCGCGTTCGGCCCGTTGAGCGACAAGTTGCTTCTCCCGGTCGCGCAGGCTGGCGGCCTTTTCGAAGTCCTGAGCGTCGATGGCCGATTCCTTCTCCCGGCGCGCCTCGGCGATCTTCTCGTCGAACTCGCGCAGGTCTGGCGGAGCGGTCATCCGGCGGATCCGCATCCGGGCACCTGCCTCGTCGATCAGATCGATCGCCTTATCCGGCAAAAAACGGTCGTTGATGTAACGATCGGCCAGCGTGGCGGCGGCGACCATCGCGCCGTCGGTGATCGACACCCGGTGGTGCGCCTCGTACCGGTCCCGCAGACCTTTGAGGATCTCGATGGTGTGCTCGACGGTCGGTTCGCCGACCTGCACCGGCTGAAAGCGCCGTTCCAGGGCGGCGTCCTTCTCGATGTACTTGCGGTACTCGTCGAGTGTGGTCGCGCCGATGGTCTGCAGCTCACCGCGGGCCAGTTTCGGCTTGAGGATTGATGCCGCGTCGATGGCACCTTCAGCCGCGCCGGCCCCGACCAGCGTGTGCAGCTCGTCGATGAAGAGGATGATGTCCCCGCGGGTGTTGATCTCCTTGAGCACCTTCTTGAGGCGTTCCTCGAAATCACCGCGGTAGCGCGAACCGGCGACCAACGATCCCAGGTCCAGGGTGTAGAGCTGCTTGTCTTTCAGCGTCTCGGGAACTTCGCCGTGCACGATCGCCTGGGCCAGGCCTTCGACGACGGCGGTCTTGCCGACACCGGGCTCCCCGATCAGCACCGGGTTGTTCTTGGTGCGACGGGAAAGCACCTGCATCACCCGCTCGATTTCCTTCTCGCGGCCGATGACGGGGTCCAACTTGCCTTCCATCGCGGCGGCAGTCAGGTTGCGGCCGAACTGGTCGAGCACCAGCGAGGTCGAAGGGCTGCCCGACTCTCCACCGCGACCGCCCGTGCCGGCCTCGGCGGTCTCCTTGCCCTGGTATCCGGACAGCAGCTGGATGACTTGCTGGCGCACCCGGGTCAGCTCAGCGCCGAGCTTGACCAAGACCTGGGCGGCAACGCCCTCCCCTTCGCGAATCAGGCCGAGCAGGATGTGCTCGGTGCCGATGTAGTTGTGCCCCAGCTGCAGCGCCTCGCGCAGCGAGAGCTCCAGGACCTTCTTGGCGCGCGGGGTGAACGGGATGTGCCCCGACGGCGCCTGCTGGCCCTGGCCGATGATCTCCTCGACCTGGCTGCGAACCCCTTCGAGTGAAATTCCCAGCGACTCCAACGACTTGGCGGCGACGCCTTCGCCCTCGTGGATCAAACCCAACAGGATGTGCTCAGTGCCGATGTAGTTGTGGTTGAGCATCCGGGCCTCTTCCTGAGCCAGGACGACGACCCTGCGGGCACGGTCGGTGAATCTTTCGAACATCGGTGGCTACCTGCTCTCCCTCACATCGGTACTTCGGTGGGCCTTGAGTAGGCCCTGCGTACCTGCCATCCACTGTAGTGGGCGGCTGCCCGGGCTTCCTAACCTTGCGAGCCCGGCCGCAGCACTTAATCCACGGCTTTAACGCAGCTGCAACAAAGCAACGTAGGAAGTCAGGGAAAGTTTCCCCTACCGACCGGCGATCAGTTCGCCAGGAGCGAAAGGTGACCGCCCGGGTCAGGTGGCGGCGTGGAAGGCGTCGATGACGTCGGCCGGGATGCGTCCCCGGGTGGACACGTTGTGGCCGTTGCGACGCGCCCATTCGCGGATCGCCGCGCTCTGCTCACGGTCGATGGTGCCGCGACCCCGCCCGGAACCCGAGCGTCCGCGCCGACGGCCGCCCACCCTACGGCCCGCTTCCAGCCATTTCTTGAGGTCACCGCGCAGTTTTGCGGCATTCTTACTCGAAAGGTCAATCTCATAGCTAACTCCGTCGAGCCCGAATTCGACGGTTTCATCGGCGGCGCCTTCACCGTCGAAATCATCGACCAAGGTGACGGTCACTTTCTTCGCCACTAGCTCATCCTCGCGTTTCTTCCTGTGCACTGACTGTGAAACTCCGATTGAGTCTACTTGACACTAATCTGTCATAGGAACGGTGTCATTAGGACCCTGTGTACAACCCTAACATCTACCATAACGTCCCCCGGAGTTCAGCTGCCGTGCGGTCGAACAATCGGGAACAAAACTGTGTCCCTAATTGACAGGCCGGTCAGGGCCATCAACAGCCGATCGATACCCATTCCGGTTCCCGTGCATGGCGGCATCGCATACTCCAGTGCGGCCAGGAAATCTTCGTCGAGCGCCATTGCCTCGTCGTCACCGGCCGCCGCCGCCCGAGCTTGCTCGGCGAACCGCTCCCGCTGCACCACGGGATCGATCAATTCGGAGTAACCGGTCGCCAGTTCGATTCCGCGCACGTACAAGTCCCACTTCTCGGTGACACCGGGGATGCTGCGGTGCTGGCGCGTCAAAGGCGTTGTCTCGACCGGGAAGTCCTTGACGAAAGTGGGTTCGCTCAAGGTGGGGCCGACTGTGTGTTCCCACAGTTCTTCGATCAGCTTGCCGTGGCCGTAGCCGCGGTCCGCAGGTATCTCGAGACCGAGCCGCTCGGCGATGGCACCCAGCCGATCGGCAGTCGTGTCCGGTGTGATCTCTTCTCCGAGCGCATTCGACAACGACGGATACATTTGTATCGACGGCCATTCTCCATCGAGGTCATAGACGCTGCCGTCGGGCAGTGGCAGTTGTCTGGTCCCGATCGCCTGGTCTGCGACGCGTTGAATAAGCTGTCGCGTCACTATGGCGGAATCGTCATACGTTCCAAAGGCCTGGTAGGTCTCCAGCATCAAGAATTCCGGAGAATGGGTAGAATCCGCTCCTTCGTTTCGGAACACTCGATTAAGTTCGAAGACTCTGTCAAACCCGCCGACGAGGCAGCGCTTGAGGAACAGTTCCGGAGCGATCCGCAAGTACAGATCGATGTCTAGCGCATTGGAGTGCGTGACGAACGGCCGGGCCGCCGCGCCACCGGCCAACGTCTGCAACATTGGCGTTTCGACCTCGGAAAAGCCGAGCAGTTCCAACTCCGACCGGACAGCGCGAACGACTGCGATTCGCTGGCGGGCCACTGTCCGCGCTTGCGGGCGAACGATCAGGTCGACATAGCGTTGCCGCACCCGCGCCTCTTCGCTCATTTCCTTGTGTGCGACCGGCAGCGGCCGCAAAGATTTGGAGGCCATTCGCCACGAGTCGGCCAACACCGAGAGCTCACCGCGACGGGAGCTGATCACTTCGCCGTGCGCGAACACGATGTCACCGATGTCGACATCGTCCTTCCATGCCGCCAAGGCGTCGGTCCCTACGCTGGCCAGGCTGAGCATCAGCTGCAGGTGGGTTCCGTCACCGTCTTGCAGGGTCGCAAAACACAGCTTGCCGGCGTTGCGCACGAACACCACCCGGCCGGCGACCCCGACCATCTCACCGGTCGAGGAGCCTGCCGCCAGATCGGGATAGGCGGCTCGGATCTGGGCCAGGCTGTGAGTGCGCTCGACGGCCACCGGGTAGGGATCGTGCCCGGTCTCGATCAGGCGTGCTCGCTTGGCCCGGCGAATCCGAAATTGCTCGGGAAGATCAGCCGAGGCGCCTGGTGGATCGGCGAAGCTCACGACATGCCAGCTTAAATGAGCGGGCCGAGCGGCCACGAAGGCCGCAGCCGACTAGCGCGCACTCTTGAGCCGGCCGCGCTGGGTGTCCTGGTTGCGTTCGAAGACCAGTCGTAAACCCTGCAAGGTCAGGTGCTGGTCGTGCTGGTTGACGGAGTGCAGCTCGGGTAGCAGCAGCGGTGCGGTGTGCCCGGTGGCGACCACCGTGACATCGTCGCCGGCGAATCCGGCGACGTCCTCGCGGATGCGCTGCACCAGTCCGTCGACCAGTCCGGCAAAACCGAAAACCGCGCCCGCCTGCATACATTCGACGGTGTTCTTCCCTATCACCGAACGCGGCCGGGCCAGCTCAACCCGCCGCAGAGCGGCGGAGCGCGCGGCGGCCGCGTCCGAGGACAGTTGCACGCCGGGCGCTATCGCACCGCCCAGGAATTCGCCTTTGGCCGACACCACATCGACGCAGATCGACGAGCCGAAGTCAACGACGATGGCAGCGGTGCGGTATCGGTGAAAAGCAGACAAGCAGTTCACTATCCGGTCGGCGCCGACCTCTTTGGGATTGTCGACCAGCAGAGGGATACCGGTACGCACTCCCGGCTCGATCAGCACATGCGGCACTGCCGGCCAGTACTGGTCGAGCATCAGCCGGACCTCGTGCAATACCGATGGAACGGTGGATAGCGCGGCCGCTCCCGTGAGTCGCTCGGAGTCGTCGCCGATCAAGCCGTCGATGGTCAGGGCAAGTTCGTCGGCGGTGGCCTCGGACTCGGTACGGATCCGCCACTGCTGCACCACCTTGGCGTGGTCTTTCGATCCGGACAGCAGCCCGACGACGGTGTGGGTGTTGCGGACGTCGATGCCAAGCAGCACGGCTACCGCACGCTCGATCGCGGTGAGAACAGCTCTGCGGCGTCAGCGGGCACGAAACCCGGGTCGCTGCCCAAGTCGATCGGTTTGTTTCCGGAGTCGACGAAAACGATCCGGGGCTGGTACCTGCGCGCCTCGCGGTCTTCCATGGTCGCGTAGGCGATCAGAATCACCAGGTCGCCGGGATGCACGAGATGCGCTGCGGCGCCGTTGATGCCGATCACTCCGCTGCCGCGTTCGCCGGTGATCGCATAAGTGACGAGCCGAGCCCCGTTGTCGATGTCGACGATGGTCACCTGCTCGCCCTCCAGGAGGTCGGCGTCGTCCATCAGGTCGGCATCTATGGTCACCGAACCGACATAGTGCAGATCTGCCTGTGTGACGGTAGCGCGGTGAATCTTCGACTTCAGCATCGTTCGTAACATCAGTTCCTCCAAAATGATTCACGAGGTTGGTGCGATCCCACCGCAGCGCACCGTTCGGTGCCCGCACCGATGTCGATGGCGACGTTGTCGAGCAGCCTGGTCCCGCCGAGCCGGGCAGCGACCAGCAGCCGGCCCGGACCTGCCGTGGGCGCCGGGCCCAGCATGGTGTCGCGCGCCTGTACATACTCGATGTCGATCACCGGCACCGCAGCCAGGACCGCACGAGCCGATTCGACCGCGGCACCGACCCCCGCCGATGCGGCATATGCGCCTGCCAGCAAGGCCGCGGACAGCGCCGAGGCGGCTTCTCGCTGCGTCGGGTCGAGGTACCGGTTGCGCGACGACATCGCCAATCCGTCGGCCTCCCGCACGGTCGGCACGCCCACTACTCGCACGTCGATGTTGAAGTCGGCGACCATTCGGCGGATCAATACCAGCTGCTGGTAGTCCTTTTCGCCGAAAAAGACCCGGTCGGGACGCATGATCTGCAGCAGCTTGAGCACCACGGTGAGCACGCCGGCGAAATGAGTGGGCCGGGCGGCGCCTTCGAGTTCCGCACCCAGCGGTCCCGGTTCCACCGCGGTGCGCGGGCCGTCGGGGTACATCGCCGCCACCGTCGGAGTGAACACCACCTCAACTCCCTCGTCCCGCAGCCGCGTCAAGTCGGCGTCGACGAAGCGCGGATACGACTCCAGGTCCTCGCCGGCGGCAAACTGCAGCGGGTTGACGAAGATCGAGACCACCACGACCGCGCCCGGCACCCGCTTGGCGGCGCGAACCAAGGAGAGATGCCCGGAGTGCAGCGCACCCATCGTCGGCACCAGCATCACCCGACGACCGGTTCGGCGCAGCGCCCGGCAGACGTCGGCGACGTCGCGCGGAGTCGAGTACTGGTTGAGCTCCCCGGCGCTGAACTTCGGCAGCTGCTTTTTGCCGATCACCCCGTCAGCACCTCGAGCAGGTCGGCGCCGGCGTGTGCACGCTGCGCGGTCCGCAACGCGTTGGCGCGGTAGGCCTGAGCCAGAAGCGGGTCCACCTCCGCCAAGGCGGCCAGATGCCCGGCAACAGCCGCAGCGTCGCCTCGTGCGACCGGTCCGGTGAGCGCGGCTTCACCTCGGTGCAGAGTGTTTTCCAAGGCAGCCCGGGCCAGCGGACCGAGGATCCGTTCGGCGATGCCGCCCGGCTGCTCCTGCACAAGCTCTTGGCCGAGCAGTTCTTGACCGTGCAGCGCCGCCCTCAATGCCTCCAGTGCGTCGGCCAGCACGGAGACGACGTGGTTGCCGGCATGGGCCAGCGCCGCGTGGTAGAGGGTGCGAGCGTCCTCACGGACGCGAAACGGCTCTCCACCCATTTCCAGAACCAGCGATTGGGCAACCGCATATCCGACGTCGTCGGCTGCCGTGATGCCAAAGCAGGTGTCAGGCAGGCGGGCGGTGTCTTCGTCGGAGCCGACGAACGTCATCGCTGGATGAATGGCCAGCGGTGTGCAGCCTTGCCGGGTCAACGGTGCGAGTACACCGATTCCGTTGGCGCCGGAGGTGTGGGCGACGATGGTGCCGGGACGTACCGCCGAGGTGTCGGCCAGGCCGGATATCAGCGCGGCAAGTTCGGTGTCGGGTACGGCCAGGAGCAGCAGTTCTGCGCCGGCTGCGACGTCGGTGAGCGGCAAAATCGGGGTGTCGGGCAGGCGGTGACGGGCGAGCTGCACCGACGCGTGAGAGATCGCGCTGCAGGCCACGACGACATGGTCGGCTCGCTCCAACGCGGCGCCCAGCGCGGTGCCGACCCGGCCGGCCGAGATTATTCCGACTTTCAGCCGAGCCGGGCGCAAACCGTCGAACTGCACCATCGCAGACGACCCTCGCAAGTCTCTTGTTTCGTTCCAGTCCCTGATTGCGGGTACCGGACGGTCACCGCGATATTACCGCGCGACGATGCGGGGCACTTGGTGCCCCGAGGAGGAGCGCGGTAATCAAGCGCCGTCGCGCGACGATGCGGGGCACTTGGTGCCCCGAGGAGGAGCGCGGTCATCAAGCGCCGCCGTGCGCCCCGGGTCTAGTCGGCGCGGCGTCGGCGCCGGCCACCGCCGATCGGCTCGGCCTGCAGGCGCGCAAGCAGGTCAGCTACCGACTGACCAGCGGTTGGCGGGCCCTCTTCGTCCGGCGCGGCGTCGGCGCTGCGGTGCCGTGCGACCGGTTCCGGTGGGGGCGGCGGCGCCGAGCCGACACCCTCGTCGAGGCTCGAACGCTCCGCCGAATGACGCGACGGGGTGCCCTGCTGCATCGAAGGGTTCGCATAGCCCGTCGCAGGTTTGTCTTCGACGGGGCTGGCGTGCCGGCTGCGCCGCCCACTGGGCATCTCCGGTTCCGGCATGGACGGTCTCCCGTTGGCCGGCTGCGGGTCCCGGAATTCAGGGGCCTCGGCGGGCGCCCATTGCCTATCGGGGGGCGACGGGCGGTACCACTCCGGCTGTTGCGGTTGTGGTGGCGGGCCTTCCGGCGGTTGCGCATATTCGCGGCGACTGTCGGCGCGTTGCGGCATACCGGTGCCGACCTCTGGCTCGGCAGGGCGCCAATGTGAGCCGCGGTATTCCTCGGAAACCGGGGCATAGGGGACCGGGGCAACGTCAGCCGCGGAAGACGACGCTGCACGCTGGTAGTCCTCCGGGGGCCGGTGTGCGTGCGCAGTCGGATAGGAGCTTGCAGCCTCGGCCACGGGCTGTCGCGGCACCGGCTCCTCCGGGACGTCGATGATCGAGGTCTCCTGGGACGCAGTCGAGGCGGTTTCGGCGCGCACCGAAGTCACCCGGTTGCTCGAGACCCAGTCGGCTGCGGCGCTATCGGTGTCGGACCACTCGCTGTAGCCCCGCCCGGCAGCGCGCTCGGTCTCCAGAGCGGGGCGCTGATCGAGTTCGGTTTCGAACAAGATCTCCAGGTTGGTGCGCAGCGCTGCCAGCTCCGAGCGCAGCGCCGCCACCTCGTCGGCGGCTTGGGCGCGTAATTCGGAGGCGAGTTCGCGGCGCAGCTGCGATTCGACCGTCAACTCGTACTCGCGGCGAGCCGATATCTCGCGATCCAACTGCAGGTCGTAAACCAGCTTCAGGTCACGCACCCGCGCCTGGTCCACGTCACTTTGCCGGCGGTAGATCACCGACACGAAGGCTGCGACGACAGCGGCCCACAGCGCCAGGATCACCGCAAGCTTGAGCAGTTCCACCCGATTGGTGAACACCAGCGCCGAGCTAGCCCCAATCGCGAGAACCAGCAACGTCGTCAACAGCAGCCAGCCCGGCCTGCGGCCGCCGCGCCGCACCCGGCCGCCGCGGGACAGAACGGTCATGGCCTGACTGTACCGGTCGGACGTCGCTCCGCATGTCGCCGCACTCCGGCGATTCTCACCTGCGTTGATTGCCCGATTGCGGTGCTGATGTGGTTGCGGCCATACCGCCGTCGAGGCAGCTCAACCCTCTGCGCTCTCACCCGGCTCGCCGGGATCGCACGGCGACTTGCAGCAATGTTGCAGCCATAGCGCGGCAACCACCAGAGCCAAGGCGCTGACGGCCGCCACCGCGGTGCCGGCGGTGTCCTCTCCGGCTACCCGTACGCTCGATCGGCGCGGCAACAAGTACATCAGAACGGCGGTCCACCAGCCGAGCATGAGAGCCCCGACCCAGGCCGACGCCTTGGCGATCATCACACTGCGCGCCACTGCCAGTGGGTGCAGACGCCCCGGCCCGTCCCCGATCTCGCCGGCAGTGATCTTCATGCGCACCTGGCGGCCCCACGCCGCTTCAGGCACCGCGACCGCCAACAGGGACACGCCGGTCCACACCGTGATCGGTGGGAACCACCGATACAACAGGGCCACCAGCAGGTACCCAAGCCCCGCGGCACACACCACCGCCGCGGTCAGGTCACGCTTTCGGGTCGGCCCCATCAGGAATCAGGCATCGATTGCGACACGCCCTGCGCTGCTCGACGTGGGCTCAACGTCAAGTCGGTCAGTGAAACACCGGCACGGTCAGCAGGATCGAGTTCAGCCAGCAGCGCGGCGGCGGATCGCTGTCCGCCCGCCACGGTGAGTGCGGCGTCGGGTTCGAGGGCCAGCCAGGGGATCAAGACGAAGGCCCGCAGATGCGCCAGCGGATGCGGCAGCGTCAGACCATCGTCGCGGGAGAACACTTCGGCGTCGTCGACCGAGCACCTGATCAGATCGACGTCCAGTGACCGCGGACCCCACCGCCGTCCGCGAACCCGGTCGGCGGCCCGCTCGAACTCCTGGGCGCGACGCAACCAACCGTGCCCGTCGCGCGCCGGGTCGTCGGCGATCACGACCGCGTTGAGAAATGGGCCCTGCTCGACACCGCCCCACGGAGCCGTCTCGTAAACCGGCGACACCGCGCGCAGCGTGTCGTCCAGGCCGTCGAGCACCGACTGCAACCGGGCCAGCCGATCGCCCAGATTAGAACCAATGGACAGCACCACCCTGCTCATGGGCGACACTCCTCGATCCCGGCTCCGCCGGGATCATCGTCGTCGTCGCGGCTCATAACTGTCCGCCGGCTGGGATGACCGAACCACGCCCGCCGCGCCGCGACCGCCGGGCGACCACCGCGACGTCGGCGAAACTGTGCGGGATCGGTGCCTGCGGCTTGTGCACCACCACCTCGACGGCGTGCACCCGGTCATCGGTCATGACGTCTTCGGCGATCTCACCGGCAACGGTTTCGATCAAGTTGCGGGCCGGCCCGGCGACGATGCCGGCCGCCCGTTGCGCCAGCGCGCCGTAGTCGTAGGTATCCGACAAGTCGTCGCTGGCGGCGGCGGCGGCCAAGTCGATCCACACGGTGATGTCGACGACGAAATCCTGACCCTCGGCGCGCTCATGCTCGAACACACCGTGGCGACCTCGAACAGTCAGGCCTCGCAACTCGATTCGATCAGCCACCGTCACCAACCAGACCGGAGTGCGTCCAAGCCGCCACCACCTTCAGCGCATCGACCGACGCGCGCACGTCGTGTACCCGTACTCCCCACGCGCCATGGATCGCGGCCAGCACGGAGATCGCCGCGGTGGCCGACTCGCGCCCGTCGGGTGGTCGCACTGTTCCATCCGGTCCGGCAAGTAACGAACCGAGAAAACGTTTTCGCGACGCCCCCACAAGTACCGGAAACCCGGTGGCGACCAGGTCGGGCAGTGCGTGCAGTAACGCCCAATTGTGTTGTGCCGTTTTGGCAAATCCTAGTCCCGGATCGATTATCAAATTGGCCGGATCAACACCGCCGCCGACCGCTTTCTCGACACTGGCGAGCAGTTCGCCCCGCACCTCGGCCACCACGTCACCGTAATGCGGCACCTGATGCGGCCGCTCGGCTGACACCGACCGCCAGTGCATCAGTACCCACGGTGCGCCGGCTTCGGCTAACAGGGCCGTCATCGCGGGATCGGCGCGCCCGCCGGACACATCGTTGACTATCTGGGCGCCGTTCTCCAGCGCCGCCCGGGCGACATACGCGTGGATGGTGTCGATGCTGACGGCTATGCCCTGTGAGGCAAGCTCTTTGACCACCGGGACCACTCGGGCCGACTCTACCGCCGGGTCGATGCGAACAGCCCCGGGCCGAGTCGACTCGCCACCGACGTCGATGATCGCGGCGCCGTCGGCGGCCAATGCCAGCCCGTGCTCGACTGCGCGGTCGAAATCCAGATAACGCCCGCCATCGGAGAACGAGTCCTCGGTGACGTTGACCACTCCCACGACTTGCACGAGCGGTGAGATCACTTGCGCAGTATGAGCTCGAGCGCCTCGGCTCGGGATGCAGCGTCGGTTTTGAATTGGCCCCGCACCGCCGACGTCGTGGTGATGGCGCCGGGCTTGCGCACCCCGCGCATGGACATGCAGAGGTGCTCGGCCTCGATCACCACGATCGCGCCCCGCGGATTCAGTTTTCGCATCAAGGCGTCGGCGATCTGGGCGGTGAGCCGCTCCTGAACCTGCGGGCGCCTGGCGTAGAGGTCGACCAGTCGGGCGATTTTCGACAGGCCGGTGACGCGGCCGTCTTCACCGGGGATGTAACCGACGTGTGCCACACCATGGAAAGACACCAGGTGATGTTCACATGTGGAGTACAGCGGAATCTCTTTGACCATGACCAGCTCTTCGTGCTGCTCGTCGAAGGTGGTGTCGAGCACGGAGTCGGGATCGGTGTAGAGACCGGCGAATATCTCGCGATAGGTGCGGGCCACCCGGGCCGGAGTGTCCTCCAGCCCATGCCGATTCGGGTTTTCGCCGATCGCCGAAAGCAGTTCGCGGATCGCAGCTTCGGCTCGGGCCTGGTCGAACACCGGCATATGTCGAACCGCGGTGCGCAACTCGGGCTGCGCCATCGAAGCCTCCTTCGTCAGCCGTGTGCCGGTGGATTGGACCGGCGCGCCCCCTCGTCCTGCCGATCCGGGTCGGCATCTGCGGCGGGTGGACTCGGTGGAGGGTAAGGCGGGTAGGGGTAATTCTGTGGCGGCTGCGGCCAATACTGCGGCGGCGGCGCCGAGTGCGGTGGCGGATACCAGTAGCCCGGCGGCTGCTGCGGCGGCCAACCGGGAGCGTGCCAGCCTGCCGGAGCGCCGTAATCGGGCTGGGTGGGGCGGCGGGTGCCCGCGGCGTCACGCTGGCCGGGGGTGCCGTGCGATCCGTTGTTGCCGTTGACGGGTCGGTCGGCTTCCGCCTGGGCGGCCTCACGGGTCGCCTGCGCGATGGCGGCTTTGAAAGCGGGTTCCGGCGCGGGCTTGGGCCACGGCTCACCGCGCTCGATGGCCAACTCGCCAGGGGTCTTGATGGGCGGTTTGTCCGACGGGATGCGGCCACCGAAGTCGTCGAACATGGTCAGTCTGGGCCGTTTTTCGACGTCGGAGAAGATGGCCTTCAACTCGGCGCGGTGCAGCGTCTCCTTCTCCAGCAGTTCACCGGCCAAGGTGTCCAGCACATCGCGATATTCGGTGAGGATCTCCCACGCCTCGGTGTGCGCCGCCTCGATGAGTTTGCGCACCTCCTCGTCGATCTCGCGGGCAACCTCGTGGGAGTAGTCGGGCTGAGTGCCCATGGTCCGGCCGAGGAACGGATCACCGTGTTCGGTGCCGTACTTGACCGCGCCCAGCTTGGAGCTCATCCCGAATTCGGTGACCATCGACCGCGCCACCTTGGTGGCTTGTTCGATGTCGGACACCGCGCCGGTCGTCGGCTCCCGGAAGACCAGCTCCTCGGCCGCGCGGCCTCCCATGGCGAACACCAGTTGCGCGATCATTTCCGACCGGGTGCGCAGCCCTTTGTCTTCTTCGGGCACCGCCACCGCGTGACCGCCGGTGCGGCCTCGCGCCAAAATCGTCACCTTGTAGACCGGATCGATGTCGGGCATCGCCCAGGCCGCCAAGGTATGCCCGCCTTCGTGGTAGGCGGTGATCTTCTTCTCGTGCTCGCTGATGATGCGACCCTTGCGGCGCGGTCCGCCGATGACCCGGTCCACCGCCTCCTCCAATGCGGGACCGGTGATGACGGTGCCGTTTTCGCGGGCCGTCAGCAGCGCTGCTTCATTGATGACATTCGCCAGATCAGCACCGGTCATACCGACCGTCCGCTTGGCCAGCCCGTCGAGGTCGGCATCAGAGGCAATGGGCTTGCCCTTCGAATGCACCCGCAGCACGGCGCGACGACCTGCCAGGTCCGGGTTGGTCACCGGAATCTGACGGTCGAAGCGTCCCGGCCGCAGCAGCGCGGGATCGAGGATGTCGGGCCGGTTGGTGGCGGCGATGAGGATGACGCCGGCCCGGTCACCGAAACCGTCCATCTCGACCAACAGCTGGTTGAGGGTCTGTTCGCGCTCGTCGTGTCCGCCACCCAGCCCGGCGCCACGCTGGCGGCCCACCGCATCGATCTCGTCGACGAAGATGATGCACGGACTGTTCTGCTTTGCCTGCTCGAAGAGGTCGCGGACTCGCGACGCTCCGACCCCGACGAACATCTCGACGAAGTCCGAACCGGAGATGGTGAAGAACGGCACCCCGGCCTCACCGGCAACGGCCCGGGCCAGCAGTGTCTTGCCGGTTCCCGGCGGACCATAGAGCAGCACACCTTTGGGAATCTTGGCGCCCAGTGCCTGGTACCGAGAGGGGTTGGACAGGAAGTCCTTGATTTCGTAGAGCTCTTCGACCGCTTCGTCGACCCCGGCGACGTCGGCGAAGGTGGTCTTGGGCATGTCCTTGTTCAGCATCTTGGCGCGGGACTTGCCAAAGCCGAAGCCCATCCGGGCCCCGCCTTGCATGCGGGAGAACATCACGAACAGGCCGACCAGCAGCAAAAACGGCAACACATAGATGAGTAGCGAACCCAGGATGTTGCCCTGACTGACGACGGTGCTGACTTGGGCGTTCTTGCCGTTCAGGGCATCGAACAACGGGACGGCGTACCCGGTGGGGTATTTGGTGATGATCTTGTCGGAGCCGTCGGTGTCGTGGTTGCCGCCTTTCAACGTCAACCGCACCTGCTGTTCGCGGTCATCGATCTGAGCGCTTTTGACGTTGTCGCTTTTGATCTGGGCCATCGCCACCGATGTGTCGACGGGCTTGTAACCGCGGGTGTCGTCGCTGAAATAGAAGAATGACCAGCCCAACAACAGCACGACACCGATTGCCGTGAGGGTGCGGATCGTGTTTTTCCGGTTCATCAAGCATCGGCCGCGCCCGGCCAGGTCCTTCCCGATACAGCGCTGGAGTATTTCAGGTTACCGCTAGACCAACGAACTACTGTTCCCGGCGGGCTGGCCGGGGGTACCGCCGAACGCTTCGCAACCCGGCCTGACGTGTGCTTTGGTGAAACGATGCCCGACACCGTCCCCTATCGCGAACGGACCATCGAGACCAACGGTGTGCTGTTGCACACAATTGACGCCGGGGAGCAGGGCGCGCCGGTCGTCGTGCTGGCTCACGGCTTCCCCGAACTCGCCTACTCGTGGCGCCGCCAGATTCCGGCTTTGGCCGCAGCCGGATACCGCGTGCTGGCGCCGGACCAGCGAGGATTTGGCGGCAGCAGTCGCCCGGACAGCATTTCTGACTACAGCATTGCCGAACTCAGCGCCGACCTGGTGGGTTTGCTCGACGACGTCCGCGTGCAGCAAGCCGTGTTCATCGGTCACGACTGGGGCGCACCGGTGGTGTGGGGTTCCGCTCAGCTGCACCTCGACCGGGTTGCCGCGGTGGTGGGTCTGAGTGTTCCGCCATTGCCGCGCGCAAAGGTGCCGCCAACGCAGGCGTTCCGGGCGATCTTCGGCGACGCGTTCTTCTACATGCTTTATTTCCAGCAACCCGGGGTGGCCGACGCCGAACTGGCTAGTGACCCCGCCAAGACCATCCGGCGCATGATGGGTGGCCTGAGGACGGGTGGTGATCAGGCGGCCGCGCTGCGCATGATCACACCGGGATCCGAAGGTTTCATCGAACGGCTGCCCGAACCGGACGGTCTGCCGGACTGGATCAGCGCCGACGAATTCGACCACTATGTGGCGGAGTTCACCCGGACCGGATTTACCGGTGGGCTCAACTGGTATCGCAACCTGGACCGCAACTGGGAAATCATGGCGGACGCGGCGAGCCCGACGATCGCGGTGCCGGCTCTGTTCATCGCCGGTGCCGAGGATCCCGTCCTTGGCTTTACCCCGCGCGACCGCGTCACCGACGTGGTGACTGGCCCGTACCGGGAAGTGATCATCCCCGCCGCGGGGCATTGGCTGCAGCAGGAGCGTCCCGACGCGGTCAATGAGCTCCTGCTCGACTTCCTGTCCGAAGTGAAGTTGTGATGAACCGCCCGCTGAACTTCGGAGTCTTCGTCACGCCGTTTCACCCGACCGGCCAATCTCCCACCGTCGCACTGGAATACGACATGGAGCGGGTGGTCGCGCTGGACCGTCTTGGCTTCGACGAAGCCTGGTTCGGCGAGCACCACTCCGGTGGTTACGAGTTGATCGCCTGTCCGGAGGTGTTCATCGCCGCCGCCGCGGAGCGGACCAGACACATTCGCCTCGGCACGGGGGTGGTGTCGTTGCCCTACCACCACCCGCTGATGCTGGCCGACCGCTGGGTACTTCTCGACCACCTCACGCGGGGCCGAGTCATGTTCGGCACCGGACCGGGAGCGCTGCCGTCGGACGCATACATGATGGGCATCGACCCGGTCGAGCAGCGCCGAATGATGCACGAATCCCTCGAGGCCATCCTCGCGCTGTTCCGCGCCGAGCCGGATGAGCGAATCAACCGGCACTCGGACTGGTTCGCCCTGCGCGACGCGGCGCTGCACATCCGTCCCTTCACCTGGCCGTACCCGGAGATTGCTACGGCGGCAATGATTTCACCGTCGGGTCCGCGGTTGGCGGGTGCGCTGGGTACGTCGCTGCTTTCACTGTCGATGTCGGTGCCCGGTGGCTATGCGGCGCTGGAGACCACGTGGGACCTCGTGTGCCAACAGGCCGGCAAAGTGGGACGCGACGAGCCGGATCGTGCCAACTGGCGAGTGCTCGGAATCGTCCACCTGGCCGACAGCCGCGAACAGGCCATCGAGGACTGCACGTACGGCCTGCAGGATTTCGCCAAGTATTTCGGGGCGGCGGGTTTCGTGCCGCTGGCCAACCTCGTCGACGGCGTCCAGTCGCCTCGACAGTTCGTCGAAGACTATGCCGCGCAAGGCAACTGTTGCATCGGCACGCCGGACGATGCCGTCGCCTACATCCAGGACTTGCTTGACCGCTCGGGCGGATTCGGCACCTTCTTGTCGCTCGGGCATGACTGGGCGTCCCCCGGTGCCACATATCACTCATACGACCTGTTCGCGCGCGAGGTGATACCTCATTTCAAGGGTCAGCTGAAGGCGCCGCGTGCATCGCATGAGTGGGCTAAGGGCATGCGCGAACAGTTGCTGGGCCGCGCCGGTCAAGCGGTGGTCAAAGCGATCACCGAACACGCCGACGAACAGAAGCTCGAAAGCGGGCGGACCTGATGCGGGCCGCGGTGCTGCGCGACGGGCGCATGGTGGCGCGCGACGACGTGCCAGAGCCGGTGCCGGGTCCGGGCCAGGTTCTCGTCGCGGTCCGCTCGTGTGGAATCTGCGGGTCGGATCTGCATTTCGCCGCTCACGGACCTGAAGTGCTCGCGATGATCAACGAGGTGGCCGGCGACTACGGCGGCACCGGCGTCGACCTGAGCCGTGATGTGTTCATGGGTCACGAGTTCAGTGCCGAGGTGCTCGAAGCCGGTCCGGGCACCGACACTTATGCTGCGGGGACAATCGTCACATCACTGCCAATTTTGCTGTCGGGCAGCAGTGTCGAGCAGATCGTCTACTCCAACAAGATTATCGGCGGCTACGCCGAGCGGATGCTGCTGTCAGCGCCGCTCCTGCTGCCGATCCCCAACGGCTTGGATCCCAAGCACGCGGCGTTGACCGAACCGATGGCGGTGGGACTGCACGCCGTCAACAAGTCGAACATTGCGCGTGGTGAGACGGCGCTGGTGGTCGGCTGCGGTCCGATCGGGATCGCCATCATCGCGGCTCTCGCACTCCGCGGCGTCGAAAGTATTGTCGCATCGGATTATTCAACTGCGCGGCGCGAACTCGCAGCTGTCATTGGTGCGCATCGGACGGTCGATCCCGCGCAGGGCTCACCGTTCGACACGGTGAAGCCCGCGGTGGTGTTCGAGGCTGTCGGTGTGCCCGGGATCGTCGATGACATACTGCGCCGGGCCAGCCCGGGCACCCGACTGGTTGTCGCCGGTGTGTGCATGCAACCGGACACCGTGCACCCGTTCTTCGCCATCGTCAAGGAAATCAACGTCCAGTTCGTTCTGGCTTACGAGCCAGATGAATTCGCCGAGTCACTGCGCGCCATTGCCGAAGGAGATGTTGACGTCACTCCGATGATCACCGGGGAGGTCGGACTTGACGGGGTGGGGGCGGCGTTCGATGCTCTCGTCGATCCCGAGCGGCATTGCAAGATCCTCGTTTCGCCTTGACTGGTCATGCCGTTTTCGACGTGGGGGGATTGGTCGTGTGCGAAGTGCGGATCTGAGCCGGCATAGCGTGCCTGCGCTGCGGTAACCGATGAAGCCGCAGCTTGGCGGCCGAACCGAGTGGCGCACCGTGCGGCTGACCATCGCGCGCACCGGTCTGATCACCGACGACGCATTGGCCGTGCTGACTGAAGGGCGCCGGCGCTGCCGAGATCAGCGCTCGAAACTTTGCCGAGGAATTACCGGAGGACTGGCGTGCAGTCGAGCCGGACCTCACACCGCTGCCTGACGAGCCGCCGCTCTGATAGCCGCTAGGGTTCGGTCATGCCTACCCGCAAAGCAGCAGCAATCGCAGCGATGACTGCTGCCGTGTGCGCCCTTTCAGCCTGCGCCGCAGATGATCCGACCGATACCGACGACGGTCCGCGTCAGGTGACGGTGATCGGCACGGGGCAGGTCGAGGGTGTTCCGGATACGTTGACCGCCGACGTCAGCGTGGAGTTCACCGCACCTGATGTCAATGCCGCAATGAACCAGACCAGCGAACGCCAGCAAGCCGTCGTCGCGGCGTTGACAGCCGCAGGGATCGACCACAAAGACGTCACCACCACCGACGTCACCGCGCAACCGCAGTACGGCGGCGGCGCCGAAACCATCACCGGATACCGCGCGCGAAACTCCATTCGAGTCGTGATCCACAAGCTGGAGTCAGCGTCACATGTCCTCGCCGTCGTCGTCGGCAGCGGCGGAGACGCCACCAGAATCGACTCGGTGCGCTACTCGATCGACAACGACTCGCAGCTGGTCAAAGACGCGCGCGCCCGCGCCTTCGACGACGCCAAAAGCCGTGCCGAACAATACGCTCATCTGACCGGGCTCGACCTGGGCAACGTGATGTCTATCTGGGAGACCTCGGGTCCGACGCCGCCCGTGGGCACAGCGCCCCGCACACCAATGGCCACCGATGTTCCGCTGGAACCCGGCCAGCAGACGGTCACGTTCTCGGTGACCGCCGTGTGGGAACTGTTCTGATCCCCTACTGCTCGTACACTTTCGGGTCCAACGTTCCGATGTAGGGCAAATCCCGGTAGCGCTCCTGATAGTCGAGGCCGTAGCCCACGACGAATTCGTTGGGGATATCGAAGCCCACGTAGGCGATGTCGACATGAGCGCCGACGGCGTCCGGTTTGCGAAGCAGCGTGCAGACCCGCAGTGAGCGGGGATGGCGGGTGGCCAGGTTGCGCAGCAACCACGACAACGTCAATCCCGAGTCCACGACATCTTCGACGATCAGAACGTCGCGGTCGTTTATGTCGCGGTCGAGGTCTTTGAGAATGCGGACCACGCCCGACGACGACGTCGACATGCCATAGGAGCTGACGGCCATGAATTCGAATTGAGTCGGCAGCGGAATCGCGCGCGCCAGATCGGTGACGAACATGACCGCGCCCTTCAGCACAGTGATCAACAGTAGGTCCGCACTGCCGTCGGCAATCAGGCCGCCGAAGTCTTCGCCGATCTGGGCGCCGAGCTCGGCTGTCCGGGTCTGGATCTGCGCTTGAGTCAGCAGCACCGACTTGATATCGCCGGGATACAACTCGGCCGAATGCGCCACGACCACAGCGTGCCATGGCCGGCGGCGGTGGGCCAAAGGCAGGGCAGATCAGAGCGCCTCGGCCCAGAGGGTAAGCACACCGGCGTGCCGGCCGACGACCAGCCGCTGGCGGCGCAGTGCCGAACCGACGGCAACGCCGCCCTGTCCCCGCCAGTCGGTCACCAAGGTCTCGATACCGCGGATTTGCTTGTCGGTGAGCCCGGTCGCGCCGCCCGCCAACAGCCAGCCCCGAATCACCCGCCGCCGAACCGGGCCGGGCAGGGCACTCAACGCGGTGGTGTCGAGTCCTGCGGCCGTGATGGCCGCGTCCTTCGCCTGCCCGGCAACACAGTCGAGCAGATCAGTGTCCTCGCGTAACGCCGTCGCGGTGCGTGCCAGCGCCTCAGCGACCCCGCCGCCGAGTACCTCCTCCAGCAGCGGCAGTACTTGTTCGCGCAGCCGAGTGCGGGTGAACCGCCGATCGGTGTTGTGGGGGTCCTGCCACCACCGCAGCGACAACTCCTCGCAGGCCGCCCGGGTCAGGATGCGCCGCACCCCGAGCAGCGGACGACACCAGGGCAAGTCGTGTGGCCGCATACCCGCGATGGAGCGGGCACCAGAACCACGACCGAGTCCTAGCAACACGGTTTCGGCCTGGTCATCCAGGGTGTGCCCCAGCAGCACCGGCTGGTTGTCGCGGGCTGCGTCGAGTGCGCGGTAACGCGCGGTGCGCGCCGCAGCCTCCGGGCCGCCCTCGGAACCCACCTGCACGCGCAGCACCTGTGCCTCAGTGCAACCCAGCTGCAGCGCCTGGTTGTGAGCCGCAGCGGCGACCTCGGCTGAATCGACCTGCAGGCCGTGGTCGATCACCAGGGCGGTGGTCGGACGCATCGACGCCGCAATGGCCGTGAGCGCCAACGAATCCGGACCACCGGAAAGCGCGACGCACCAGCGCTCGCCGTCAGCCAAGTATGCGGCCGCGTACCCCGCGACAGCCGCGGAAAGCTGACCTACAGCACCCTGTCGATCCATCGCTGCGGGTCTTCGATCTCGAGGGGCAGGGGCAGTGTTTCAGAAGCCGACCACACGGCGTTGAACCGCTGCATACCGACCCGGTCCACGACGTGGTCGACGAATGCCTTTCCGCGGGTGTACTGGCTCAATTTGGCGTCGATTCCCAGCAACGCGCGCACCAGCCGCTGCAGGGGCGACTGCTTGCGCTGGCGACGTTCGTCGAACCTGCGGCGGATGGTGCCCACCGACGGAACGACCATCGGTCCGACCGCGTCCATGACGTGGTCGGCATGACCCTCCAGCAGCGTCCCGAGCACCAGCAGCTGATCGAGCGCTTCGCGCTGCGGCTCGGATTGCACCGCACGCATCAGCCCTAACACCCCTGCGGAGTGCGCGTCCGGACTGTCCTGCGACGAGCCACGGCCGCGAACGTAGTCGGCAAGTCGGCTCACCACTTGCACCACGTCGTCGCTGGGCTGGTGGGTCAAGACGCTCAACGCCTGCGCCATGTACCCGGACAGCCAGGGATTGGCGCTGAACTGCACGCGGTGGGTGACCTCATGCAGGCACACCCATAGCCGGAATTCGTCGGGCCTCACCCGTAGCTGACGCTCGACCGCGATGACGTTCGGATACACCAGCAGCAGACAACCCCCGTCGGCGGCGAACGGGTCGAACTGACCGAGGATCCCGGAGGCGACGAAGGCCAGTAACGCTCCCGTCTGCGCGCCGGTGAGCCGACCGGTGACGAAGCCGCGAGGCTTGTCCGTGCCGCCGGTCATCGACCGCATCGACTCCGCCGCCGCCCGGATCCACTGGGGCCGGTCGACGATGCGTGCCTCCGGCACAACGCCGTCGGTGTTGAGGCCGGTCACATCGCGCACCGGCGATTCAGCCGCCTTGGCGGCGCTGCTCAGGTCGTCGATCACCTGGCGCCGGGTGTAGTCGGTGGCCGGCGGGCCCGGACGCGCCAGCCGCTGCCCGACGGTCGCGGCGAACCCCCAGTCGACTGCGTGTCCTACGGTCAGCTCCGACGACTCGGTCATGCCAGGCATCCACACGACCATAATGTGGCAGCCAGGGCGTCGATTGCGGTTCGGCCGGTCGGCCCGGCGCGGTTGGAGATGAAGGCGAAGCTGAGCACACGCCCGCTCTGGTCGGTCACCACCCCGGCCAGTGAATTGACCGCGGTCAATGAGCCGGTCTTGGCCCGCAACCACCCGGCGGCGCCTCCGGTGGCCCGGTCGGAGAAGCGGTTGGACAGGGTGCCGCTACCGCCGGCGATCGGCAGCACATCCAGCAGCGCCCGCAGCGACGATCCGTCCGGCCCGGCTGCGGTCTGCATCACGTCGTCGAGCGTCTTGGCGGTCACGCGGTCGTCGGCCGATATCCCGCTGGAGTCCGACAAAGTGGCCCGGGTGGTGTCGATATGGGCCAGCGCCAACCGATTGGTCACCGCGTCGACCGCACCGGCGAAACTCAACGGCCGGTGCATCGCTGCTGCCACCTCACGCCCGATACTCTCGGCCATCACGTTGTCGGAAGCGTTCATCATCTCCAGAAGCCGATCGATCAGCGGCGCCGATCGCACCGCCGCCAGCTCGCGGGCACCCGGCGGCGCTGAGCCGGCGGTCACCGTCGCCGGGTTCAGCGCCAGCGCACTGGCCAGCGCGCGTCCCGCATCGAGCGCGGGAGTCAGCGACCGCCCGGATTCCACGGTGGTCGGTTGGATGCGGCCGGCATCGAGCATCACCGACTCGATCGGGGCGATGTCACCGCCGACGATGTCCGCGGGATCCCAGCCTGGCGCCAGCCCGGACCCGGTGAAAGCCGAGTTGTCCACTCGCACCGCGGTGGGCGCTATCCCGCTGCGGCGCACCTGATCGGCCAGATCACTGATGCGGGCCGCGCCGTGATACCAGGTGTCTTGCCCCGGCGGCGCCGCGGACAGGGTCGGATCGCCGCCACCGACGAGCACGACGAGCCCCGGCTCACTGGCCGCGACGACCCGGGTGGTCACCCGCGACTCCCGGTCCACGGCGAGCAGAGCGGCGGCCGCGGTCAATACCTTGTTGGTCGACGCCGGCTGCAGCGGCATATCGTCTTGCTGCTGCCAGAGCTGTTCGGCTGTCATCGCGTCGGTGACCCGGGCGCCGAAGACACCCAGATCAGGATCCGCCGCCACCGTCGCCAGCGCCGCCGCCAGCCCACCGACGGTGGGCATCGGGGCGGTGCCGAGAACCGGCACAATCCCGGGCTTGGCGGTGGCCTCGGGCGGTGCGGGCACCGTCTGCGCGCCGGAGGTGCCACGACCGCCGCCGGTGAAGACAGCGATCGCCGCGACCACTGCGGCGACCAGCGCCAGCACGGCCACTCCGACGATCGCGTGAGTGGATCGCCGCCACCGGGGGGGACGCATGGCTCTCCTGACTGTCCTGGCCCATTCTGCCCAACCGGCAGCGCGAGGCTATCGCTGCACTAGGGTGGAGCAGCGATGTGAGCCGACGAGCCGACCCTGTGAAGGAGCTTCAGACGGTGCAATTCGACGTGGTGATCGAAATCCCGAAGGGCCAGCGCAACAAGTACGAGGTCGACCACGACACAGGCCGGATTCGTCTCGACCGCTTCCTCTACACCTCGATGGTCTACCCGACTGATTACGGCTTCATCGACGACACCCTCGGCGAGGACGGGGACCCGCTGGATGCGCTGGTCCTGCTGCCGCAGCCGGTGTTCCCCGGTGTGGTGGTCGAGGCCAGGCCGGTCGGCATGTTCCGGATGACCGACGAAGCCGGCGGCGACGACAAGGTGCTGTGCGTCCCGGCCGGGGACACCCGATGGGATCACGTGAACGACATCGAGGACGTCCCCTCTTTCGAGTTGGACGCGATCAAACACTTCTTCTCTGAATACAAAGCGCTCGAGCCGGGCAAGTTCGTCAAGGCCGCCGAATGGGTGGGCCGGGCCGAGGCCGAAGCCGAGGTGCAGCGCTCCGTCGAACGGTTCAAGACCGGCGAGCACTGATCGCCCACTCCGCACATCGCCGGCCTATCCGACGAGGCGCAACGCGTCCGGTGTCAGATCCTTCAACGAGGGATAACCGTCGACGGCCATGATCAGGTCGGCCTCGGCCAGCAGCGAACGCAGGACGTGCACGATGCCGTCGACACCGCCGAGTGCCAAACCGTAGGCGTAGGGCCGGCCGATCCCCACAGCAGTCGCGCCCAGTGCGAGTGCCTTGATGATGTCGGCGCCGCTGCGCACACCGGAGTCGAACAGGACCGGTAGCCCGTCGGCGGCCTCGACTACTGCGGGCAGGCAGTCCAGCGTGGGCAGACCGCCGTTGGCCTGCCGCCCCCCGTGGTTTGAGCAGTAGATGGCGTCAGCACCAATGTCTTTAGCTCGCCGCACGTCCTCAGGGTGACAGATGCCCTTCACCATCAGCGGCAAGCTGGTCTCCGATCGCAGCCACTCCAGGTCGTCCCAGCGAAACGGACCGCCGAAGATGGGCAGTTTCCGCACGGCTGCTTCGGTGGCGTCTTCGCCGGGTTGCAGGCTCGCTCGGAAAACCGGGTCGCTGGTGTAGTTGCTGAGGCAGCCACTGGGCACCTGAGGGTAGTTGCCGGCGCTGAGGTCGCGGGGCCGCCAGCCGGTGACCCAGGTATCCAACGTGACCGCAATGCCTTTCAGACCGGCGGCTTCGGCCCGGTGCACCAAGCTGGCCGCCATCTCCCGGTCCGGTGGGGTGTAGAGCTGGAAGAAACCCGGGGTGTCGCCCAGCTCTGGCACGACCTCTTCCATCGGGTCCGAGGTGAGCGTTCCCACGAAAAACGGCACACCGGTGTGGGCGGACGCCCGGGCCGCGGCGATGTCACCGTGGCCGTCCTGCGCGCAGACACCGATGACACCGATGGGCGCCATGAAGATCGGCGACGGCAGGGGGATACCGAACAAATCGACCGACAGGTCGCGCTGGTCGGGGGCGATGCCCATCCGCGGGTACAGGCCCCAGCGCTTGAACGCGTCGCAGTTGGCCCGCTGGGTGTGCTCGTCGCCGGCACCGCCGGCCACGTATCCCAGTACCTTCGGCGGCATCGCTGCGGCCGCCCTGGCTTCCAGATCAGCGAAGGCGATCGGGTACGGCGGCTGGCGGCCGTGCTGTCCCTGCTGATAAAGCGCGGTTTGGTAGTCGGCGAAGACCATGGCCGGCGGGATACCCCGGAATCAGTGAACCGAACCGATCGCCGGCGCATGAAAGGCGTTGTGAATCACGTCAAATCACCCGTCGTACTGTGCGGCGGGCTGGCTGCGAGTCGCGTACAGACTGGCGACTGCGGTGACCCCGAGCGTCATCACGATGATTCCCAGACTCAGCGGACTCGAGATCTTCGGCACCGGCAGGTGTCGACCGCCGTTGATGAACGACACATCATTCTCCCGCAGCGCGTGCATCACCAGTTTCAGCCCCAGGAAGAACATGACCAGGGCAAGGCCTTTGGACAGAAACACCAGCCGGTCCAGTAGACCGCCGATGAGGAAGTACAGCTGCCGCATACCCATCAACGCAAACACGTTGGCCGTGAACACCACGTAAGCCTCTCGGGTGAGGCCATAGATCGCCGGTATCGAATCCAGCGCGAACATCAGGTCGGTGACACCGAGGGCCACGATGACGACGAACATCGGAGTCATGACTCGCCGTGAACCCTGCTTGGTGAAGAGCTTGAAGCCGTCCCAGCTGTCGGCGGTGGGTATGCGCGCGCGCACGAACCGGATCACGGCGTTGTCGACGTCGGCTTCGGCTCCCTCACCACGCGCGAGCTTCGCCGCGGCGTACAGGATGAAGGCGCCGAAGAAGTAGTAGAGCCAGATGAACCGTTGCAGCGCCGCGGCACCGAGCACGATGAACGCGCCGCGGAACAACAGCGACATCAGCACCCCGAAGAACAGCGCCCGCAGCTGATACATCTTGGGCACGCCGAACTTCGCCATGATGATCATGAAGATGAACAGGTTGTCGATCGAAAGGCTGTACTCGGTGAGCCAGCCGGCGAAGAACTGTTCGCCGTACTTGTGGCCGTGCGACAGCCCCACCCAGATCCCGAAGACGGCGGCAAGGCCGGCGTAGGCCGATAGCGCGGTGGCGCACCGCCCCATCGTCGGCTCATGAGGCCGGCGCCCGATCACCGCGAGATCGACAGCGAGCACTGCGGTCGTCACGACCAACGTGATCGCCCATTCGAGCGCGGTTACGTTCAAAGCAGACCTCCGGTCGTGATAACGAGCAGAGGTCTTTTCCATTGTCTTGGCCGCGGTCCACCGCGGCAGGAATACTCCCCTCCGCGGGTCAGTCTCTCAGACCCGTGCTTGCGCGCGCGGGAAAATCGGTCCGCTGGACGCGACGTGCGCAGAGGCTGGCCACCGCGGTGGCCGTCAACGTGACCACGATGACCGCGAGGCTGAGCGAGGTCGAGATCGTCGGCACCGCAATATGGTGGCCACCGTTGACGAACGGCAGTTCGTTTGCGTGCATCGCGTGCAAGATCAGCTTCACCCCGATGAACAGCAATATGAACGCCAAGCCCTTGGACAAATAGACGAGGCGCTCCAGCAGGCCGC
Organism: uncultured Actinomycetota bacterium; assembly: GCA_963767765.1. Lineage (GTDB taxonomy): Bacteria > Actinomycetota > Actinomycetes > Mycobacteriales > Mycobacteriaceae > Mycobacterium. The sequence goes on from CAVYEX010000002.1 coordinate 605,630, forward strand.
CGACCAGAAAATACAGCTGCCGCATACCCATCAGCGCGAACACATTCGCGGCGAAGACCAGAAAGGGCTGCCGGGTGAGCCCGTAGATGGCCGGTATCGAATCAAGGGCGAAAACCAGATCCGTGGCGCCGAGCGCCACGATCACGATGAACATCGGTGTCACCGCCGGTTTCGCACCTCTGCGCACCCACAGTCTCATGCCGTCCCAGCCGTCGGTGACGTTCAACCGCCGGCGCGCGAACCGGATGACCGCGTTCTCCTGCACCTTCGGGTGGTGTCCGCCCTCGCGCGCCACTCTCATCGCGGTGTAGACCAGAAAACCGCCGAAAAGGTAAAAGACCCAAGCGAATTGCTGGATCGCCGCCGCCCCGAGCACGATGAGAATGCCGCGGAAGAACAGCGCGATCACGATCCCGAAGAACAGCGCTTGCAGTTGATAGGTTTTGGGCACCTGGAAATTCGCCATGATGACGATGAACATGAACAGGTTGTCGATCGACAGGCTGTACTCGGTGAGCCACCCGGCGACAAACTGCAGTCCGAACTGCTGGCCATGAAGCACCCACATCCAGACGGCGAAGACCACAGCCAGGCCGATGTAGGCGGATAGGGCCAGCGCGCATCGACGCATCGTCGGTTCGTGCGGTCGACGGGCGATCGTGACGACGTCGAACGTCAGAACGGCGGTTGTGATGCCCAAGGTGACGATCCACTCGAGCACAGTCACGTTCACAGCAGAGATCCTCCGGCCGCGAAAACACCAGAGGTCTCTTCCACCGTCGGGTGCGCTACGGCCCGCGGCGCCGGTCGTCCGATGGCGGTCGACGTGATGACGACGCCGCGGCGGAGGAATACTCCCCTCTGCCGCTCAGTCTGTCAGACCCGAGCCGCGGCCTCCCGCGGCAGCGCGCCGGCTCTTAGTATTTTCAAAACTGTGGAAAACCGCATGCCCGCGCCGGACGGGGCTTGCCGCCATGACTGAGGTCGGCGGCGCCTCGCCTGCCATGCAGGCCTCCGCCGGGCCGATCGCCCGCAGCAGCGTGGCCCGGGTGGCCACGGCGACCGCGCTCACCGCCCTCTGCGGCTATGCAGTGATCTACCTGGCAGCCCGAGCCCTGGCGCCGTCCGGCTTCTCGGTCTTCGGCGTGTTCTGGGGCGCGTTCGGTCTGGTCACCGGAGCGGCGAATGGCTTACTGCAGGAGACCACTCGAGAGGTCCGCGCGGTGCGTTACGCCGAAATCGTGCCAGCGCGGCGCACCCATCCGCTGAGAGTCGCCGCGCTGGTGGGCATCGCCGCGGCGGTGCTGATCGCGGCGAGCTCGCCGCTGTGGAGCACTCAGGTGTTCGCTCGGGCACCCGGCCTGTCGGTGCTGCTGCTCACTGTCGGCCTGGCCGGCTTCTGTGTGCATGCCACGCTGCTGGGCATGCTTGCCGGCGTCAACTCATGGACGCAGTACGGGGCACTTATGGTTACCGACGCGGTGATCCGGGTGACGGTGGCGGCGGCCACCTTCGTGCTCGGCTGGGGCTTGGTGGGCTTTTTGTGGGCGACGGTAACGGGCGCGGTGGCCTGGCTGATCATGCTGGCCTCCTCACCGACAGCACGTACCGCCGCGCGGATGCTGACCCCCGGGGGCACCGTGACGTTTCTGCGGGGCGCGGCGCATTCCATCACCGCGGCGGGCGCCAGCGCAATCCTGGTCATGGGCTTCCCGGTGTTGCTGAAGGCGACCTCCGCCGTGCTCGGCGCCGAAGGCGGCGTCGTGATCCTGGCGGTCACCCTGACCCGGGCCCCACTGCTGGTTCCGCTGACCGCGATGCAAGGAAATCTGATCGCACACTTCGTCGACGAGCGCGCCGACCGGCTACGCGCGCTGGTCGGGCCTGCAATGCTCGTCGGCGGCGTCGGGGTGGTCGGCGTGGCGGGCGCGGCACTGGCCGGACCATGGCTGCTGCAATTCGGCTTCGGCGCCGGCTACCACGCCAGCAGCGCCCTGCTGGCGTGGCTGACGGCGGCCGCGGTGGCGATGGCCATGCTGACGCTGACCGGCGCCGCCGCGGTCGCCGCGGCGCTGCACCGGGCGTACGCCGTGGGCTGGGTGAGCGCGACGGTGACCTCCTCCCTGCTACTGCTGTTGCCGTTGCCGCTGCAGACGCGCACGGTGGTCGCCCTGCTGTGCGGACCACTGGCCGGAATCGCCGTCCACCTCGGCGCGCTGGCACGGGCCCGCGCCTGATCGCCGTGTAATTTGTGGAAGATCACAATGCAATACCCCGACGTGTGGATCATCATCCCGGCATTCAACGAGGCCGGCGTCATCGGCGAAGTCGTCGCAGATGTTCGCGCGGTATTCGACCACGTCGTCTGTGTCGACGACGGCAGCAGTGACGGCACCGGCGAGATCGCGCTGGGGGCCGGAGCGCATTTGGTGCGCCATCCGGTCAACTTGGGGCAAGGCGCCGCCATTCAGACCGGCGTCGAATACGCCCGTCGCCAACCCGGTGCCGACGTCTTCGTCACCTTCGACGGCGACGGTCAGCACCGGGTCAAAGATGTGATTGCCATGATCGACCGGCTCAGCACCGAAGGGGTCGACGTGGTGATCGGCACCCGCTTCGGCCGGCCGGGTCTGAGCAAGCCGCCGCCGTTGAAGCGCATCGTGCTGAAAACCGCCGCCTGGCTCAGCCCACGAGGTCGTCGGCTGGGGCTGACCGACACCAACAACGGGTTGCGAGTGTTCAACAAAACGGTCGCCGACGGCCTTGAGATCACGATGAGCGGCATGAGCCACGCCAGCGAATTCATCTTGCTCATCGACGAAAACCGTTGGCGGGTAGCCGAAGAACCGGTCGAGGTGCTCTACACCGACTACTCAAAAGCCAAAGGTCAGCCGTTGCTCAACGGCGTCAACATCATCTTCGACGGGTTACTGCGACGAAGGAGACGACGGTGAACTGGATTCAGATACTGCTGATCGCCGCGGTGATCGTGTTGCTGATCTATCTGCTGCGGTCGCGGACCAGCGCCCAGTCGCGGGCGTGGGTCAAGGTGGGTTACGTGCTGTTCGTCTTCGCTGCGGGCTACGCGATCCTGCGGCCCAACGACACGACCGTGGTCGCGCGTTGGCTCGGCGTGGCCCGCGGTGCCGACCTCATGTTGTATGGGCTGATCATCGCGTTCGTCTTCACGACCCTGAGCGCCTATCTGCGTTTCAAAGATTTGGAGCTGCGCTACGCCCGGCTGGCCCGAGCCATCGCACTCGAAGGGGCACAGGTCCCCGAACCGCGCTAGACACCGCGCGCGTGGCGGAAGTACTCCACGGTGCGCCGCACCCCGTCGTCAAGTCGCACCTGTGGACTCCAGCCCAGCAGCTGTTTCGCCAGCCGGATGTCCAGGCACGACCGCTTCAGGTCGCCCAGTCGTGGCGGATCGAAAGCCGGATCGTCGGGTGCTGCGGCGGCCGACGCCACCACCGAATGCAGCTGACGGTCCGAGGTTTCCACACCGGTGCCGACGTTGATCCGCTGACCGCCGCCGGCCGGCCCGGCTGCCTTGACGAAGGCATCGACCACGTCGTCGACGTAGACGTAGTCGCGGGTGTTGGATCCGTCGCCGAAAACCCGGGTGGGCTTGCCCGACAGCAGCGCCTGGGCGAAGATCGCCACCACTCCGGCCTCGCCGTGCGGATCCTGGCGCGGCCCATAGACATTGGCCGGTGCGATGTGTGAGCACTCCAGGCCGTAGAGGTGCCGGAATGTGTTCAGGTAGATTTCGCCGGCGACTTTGCCCGCCGCGTAGGGCGACGCCGGGTCGGTCGGAGTGTCCTCGCCGGTCGGGAAGGCGGTTGGCGTGCCGTAAATCGAGCCGCCGGAGGAGGTGTGCACGATCTTGCGAACCTGTGCGCTCCTGGCCGCCTCGGCGAGCCGTACGGTGCCGAGCACATTGACCGATGCGTCGAACTCCGGGGCAGCCACCGAACGTCGGACATCGATCTGAGCGGCCAAATGGAAAACCACGTCGGGACGGTGCTCATCGAGGATGGCGTGCAGGTCCGCGGTGACGATGTCGGCTTCGACGAAGACGAACTCGGGCCGGGACGCCAAGTGCTCGAGGTTGGTGGCGCGACCGGAGGCGAAGTTGTCGACTCCTACGACGGATTCGCCGTCGGCGATCAGGCGGTCGACCAACGTCGAGCCGATGAATCCGGCTGCGCCGGTGACCAGTGCGCGCATCGGCTCACCATACCGACGGTCGGCGTCGACGACGGGCACCGGTAAGAAAGCACGTATGCCCGGCCTGCTCACTCGTCCGCCCCGCGTCGCGCTGGTGGCTGCGGCACTGATCGCAGCGCAGCTCGCCGTCCGTGCGGTGCTGGCTTTCGGCGGCTACTTCTACTGGGACGACCTGATTCTGGTGGGCCGCGCCGGAACGCACGGCCTGCTGGCGGCGGGCTACCTTTTCGACGACCACGACGGTCATCTGATGCCGGGCGCCTACTTGGTCGCCGGAGCGATCACCCGGTTGGCACCGTTGAATTGGATCGGCCCTGCCGTCAGCCTGGTGGTGCTGCAATTGCTCGTGTCACTGGCGCTGCTGCGGGCGCTGTACGTGATTTTGGGGTGGCGCCCGGTGCTGCTCATCCCGCTGACGTTCGCTCTGTTCACGCCGTTGGCGGTGCCCGGGTTCGCGTGGTGGGCGGCCGCGCTGAACTCGCTGCCGATGCTCGCCGCGCTGGCATGGGTCAGCGCCGACGCGGTGCTGCTGGTCCGCACCGGAGCACAGCGCTACGCGGTGAGCGGCGTGCTGGTGTACTTCGGCGGGTTGCTGTTCTTCGAGAAGGCGGCGGTGATCCCGTTCGTCGCGTTCGCGATCACCGCGCTGCTGTGCCGGGTGGGCGGCGACCAGTCCGCGTTGCGGACGGTGTGGTCGGCCGGGGCACGGCTGTGGACGGCGTCGTTGGCGGTGACCGCAGGCTGGGTCGTCGTCTACCTGGTCGTGGTGAATCAGCAGCGGTGGAGCACCGACCTGTCGATGACTGCTGAGCTGCTCAGCCGCTCGATCACCCGGGGCATCGTTCCCGGCGTGGCCGGTGGCCCGTGGACGTGGGACCGCTGGGCACCGGCGTCACCGTGGGCGACGCCGGCGTTGGCGGTGCGGATACTCGGCTGGCTCGTGCTGGCCGCGGCGCTGGCGGTGTCGCTGATCCGCAAGCGGCGCGTCGCGCTGGTGTGGCTGACGGCAGCCGGTTATGCGGTGGCGTGTCAGGCACCGATCTATCTGATGCGGTCGTCGCGCTTCACCGCGCTCGAACTCGCGCAGACTCTGCGGTACCTGCCTGACCTGGTGATCGTGCTGGCGCTGCTGGCAGCCGTCGGGCTGACCGCGCCCAACCGGCCGCTGAACCGTGCGTCGGCCTGGCTGGACGCGTCGATCGCCCGCACGGCGGTCACCGTGGGGCTGGGGGTGTTGTTCGCCGCCAGCAGCCTGTACTCGACGGCGACGTTCCTGACATCCTGGCGCGACAATCCCGCTCAGCCGTATCTGCAGCACGCCCGACGGGCGCTGGCCGCCGCGCGGGCCGGCTCCAACGCGCCGCTGCTGGATCAAGAGGTCGACCCGTTGGTGCTGCAGCGGGTGGCTTGGCCGGAAAACCTGGCCAGTCACATGTTCGCCTTGCTGCCAAACCGTCCCGAATTCGGGACCGCCACCACCCAGTTGCGGATGCTGGACAGCGCGGGCCGGCTGGTCGACGCCCGGGTGGCGTGGACCCGGCTGATCGCGCCGGGGCCGGTGCCGCGATGCGGATACTTCGTTCAGCCCGACCGGCCGGTGCGGCTTGCGCTGGACGGGCCGCTGCTACCCGCGGAATGGACCGCCGAACTCAACTATCTGGCCAACAGCGACGGCTCGGTGACGCTGTCCCTGTCCGACGGCCCGGCGGTCAAGGTGGCCGTCCATCCCGGACTCAACCGCACCTTCGTCCGGCTGCCCGGCGCCGGTGACGCGATCACCGCGCGGGCCGACACCGCGGCGCTCGCGGTGTGCATCGCTGCCGGGCCGGTCGGCTATCTGGTGCAGAAGTGACGTCTCGAGCGTGCGCACAGTGCCGCCCTCAGCCGGCGTGTCGGCGCACAAACACGCACGCTCGCGGCCGAAGTTGGGTGTGTGGAGCCACCTAGGAGAATCGAACTCCTGACCTGCTCATTACGAGTGAGCCGCTCTGCCGACTGAGCTAAGGTGGCGTGCCCTGGCGGGCGGGACGAGTCTACGGCAGCCGCAATGACCGGCCCAAGTCTCAAGCCCGCAGCGCCTGGCTGATGCTGGCCACCATGGCGTCAACGGCGAACTTCGGTTTGACGTTGGCCGCCAGCGCATCGCGGCACTGCAGCACCGCTTCGATACAGCGCAGCAGTCGCTCCGGTGAACTGTGCGCGGCCATGGCGGCGGCCCGGTCGGCCATGTCTGGGTGGTTGGCCCGCACGGCGGGCGCGCCGGCCGCCATCAGCAAAGCGTCCCGGAAGTAGGTGGCCAGGTCGATCAGCGCCCGGTCCAGCGCGTCGCGGGAGGCCCGCGTCTGCCGCGACTTCTGCCGCCGCTCAAGGTCCCGCAGCGCGCCGGCGGCACCGCGCAACGCCCCGGCGGTGCCCTTACCGGTGCCGCCGGCGCCCAGGGCCGTGCGCAGCTCCTCGGTTTCCGTTTCGGTCCGCTCGGCGGTCAGCTGTGAGGCCTCGGCTTCGGCAGCGACGACCAACTCCTCGGCCGCGGCGTACGCCCGCGACGGGGTGGCGGCGTCTCGGGCCAGCCCCAGCGCCCGCTCCCGGCGCTGCCGGGCCTGCGGGTCGGTGGCCAGCCTGCGCGCGCGGCCGACGTGACCGCCGCTCACCGCGGCCGCCCACTGCGCCGTTTCGCTGGTCAAACCGTCGCCGTCGACCAGGACCTGGGCGATCGCGCCCACCGGGGGGGTGACCAGCGGCACTTGGCGGCACCGGGAGCGCAGCGTGATCGCGATGTCTTCGGGGTCCACCGACGGTGCGCACAGCAGAAACACCGTCGAGGGCGGTGGCTCCTCCACCACCTTCAGCAGCGCGTTCGCCGCGCCTTCGGTCAGCCGGTCGGCGTCCTCGATCAGCACGATCTGCCACCGACCGGTACTGGGGCGCCGGGAGGCGATCTGCACGATGGCCCGCATGTCGTCGACGCCGATCGACAGGCCTTCGGGAATCACACGCCGCACATCGGCGTGGGTGCCCGCCATCGTCGTGGTGCAGGCCCGGCACTCACCGCAGCCCGGCACCCCCGCGGACGTGCACTGCAGTGCGGCCGCGAAGCACAGCGCGGCGACCGAGCGGCCCGAGCCGGGCGGTCCTGTGACGAGCCAGGCGTGCGACATGCGGGCATTTCCGGCAACCGTGTGAGCCGAATCACCGCGGGCCGCCGTCGCGGCCGCCACCAATTCGGCTTCGACCTGTTCTTGGCCCACGAGCCGCGAAAACACCCGGGACATCACGGCAACACTACTGGTCGGCGTCGACAGGACCGGACGATCAACGGCCCGCAACGCCTGTTTCGGCTCCGTCGGTGTCAGCACCGCCGATACGGTGGGCGGGTGGGTTCTGCAGTGGCGTTCGGCGGGCGAATCGGTGGATTCGTCCGGTGGCTGGTGCGCACCCCCTGGCCGGTCTTTTCGCTGAGCATGGTGCAAGCCGACATCATCGGCGCCCTGCTGGTGCTGGGTTTCCTGCGCTACGGTCTGCCGCCCCGGGACCGCATCGAGCTGCAGGATCTGCCGGCGCTGAACCTGCTGATGTTCGCCACCGCACTGATCGTCCTGTTCGGCACCGGCTTCTCGGTGAGCGTGCGACTGCTACTGCCGGTGTTCCGCTGGCAACGCCGCGACGGCCTGCTCACCGACACCGACCCCGCGGCGACCGAACTGGCCCGCTGCCGGGCGTTGCGGATGCCGTTCTACCGCACGCTGATCAGCCTGTGCTACTGGAGCGTGGGCGGCGTGGTGTTCATCATGGCCAGTTGGCCGGTCGCCAGGCACGCGGCGCCGGTGGTCGCCGTGGCAACCGGCCTGGGCGCCACCGCGACCGCAATCATCGGCTACCTACAGGCCGAGCGGGTGCTGCGGCCGGTGGCGGTCGCCGCGTTGCGGGCTGGGCTGCCGGAGAACGTCACCACGCCCGGCGTCATCGGGCGGCAAATGCTCACATGGGCGCTGTCGACCGGTGTTCCCCTGGTGGCGATTGTGCTCACCGTGGTGGCAGACAAGTTCGCCCTGCTGCATCCCGCCGCCGATCAGCTCTTCGGACCCATCCTGCTGCTCGCGCTGACCGCGCTGGTCATCGGGCTGGCCAGCACGCTGCTGGTGGCCATGTCCATCGCCGACCCGCTGCGGCAGCTGCGCTGGGCACTTGGGGAGGTGCAGCGCGGCAACTACAACGCGCACATGCAGATCTACGACGCCAGCGAACTCGGTTTGCTGCAGGCGGGGTTCAACGACATGGTGCGCGACCTGTCCGAGCGACAGCGGCTGCGTGACCTGTTCGGTCGCTACGTCGGCGAAGATGTGGCCCGCCGCGCCCTGGAGCGGGGCACCGAGTTGGGCGGGCAGGAGCGTGACGTAGCGGTGCTGTTCGTCGACCTGGTCGGTTCCACCCACCTGGCCGCAACCCGGCCGCCCAGCGAGGTGGTCAACCTGCTCAACGAGTTCTTTCGGGTGGTGGTGGACACCGTCGGCCGGCACGGCGGGTTCGTCAACAAATTCCAGGGTGACGCCGCGCTGGCGATTTTCGGCGCCCCGATCGAGCACCCCGACGCCTGTGGCGGTGCGCTGGCGGCCGCCCGGGAACTGCACGACGAGCTCATCCCGGTGATCGGTTCGGCCGAGTTCGGGATCGGGGTGTCGGCGGGCCGGGCCATCGCCGGCCACATCGGCGCGCAAGCCCGCTTCGAGTACACCGTCATCGGCGACCCGGTCAACGAGGCCGCCCGGCTGACCGAACTCGCCAAGCTCGAGGAAGGGCACGTGCTGGCTTCGTCGATCGCCGTCAGCGGCGCGGTGGACACCGAAGCACTGGCCTGGAACGTCGCCGAGATCGTCTCGTTGCGTGGGCGTACCGGTCCCACCCAGTTGGCCCGCCCGCTCAAGCTGGCCAGCCCCGAAGAAATACTGCACGAGGCACGCTGAGCCCGGTCAGCGCCGCTTGGCTGCTTTCTTGACCGGCGCTTTACGGGTGGCCTTCTTGGTCCGCTGCACCGGCCCGCGGGCCCGCCGGTCCGCCAGTAGTTCGGCTGCCCGCTCGTCGGTGATCGACAACACGTCGTCGCCCTTGCGCAGGCTGGCATTGGTTTCGCCGTCGGTGACGTACGGCCCGAATCGGCCGTCCTTGACGACCATCGGCTTACCCGAGAAGGGATCTGGTCCCAGCTCTCGCAGCGGCGGCGCCGACGCGGCCTGACGGCCACGGCGTTTGGGTTCGGCGTAGATCTTCAGCGCATCCTCGAGTGTGATGCCGAAGATCTGGTCTTCGGTGGCCAGTGAGCGAGAGTCGTTGCCGCGTTTGAGGTATGGCCCGTAACGCCCGTTCTGGGCGGTGATCTCCTCATCGGATCCGGGGTCGACTCCGACGAGCCTTGGCAGCGACAACAGCCGCAGGGCGTCATCGAGGGTCACCGACTGCAGGTCCATGCTGCGGAACAGTGAACCGGTGCGGGGTTTGGGACCGGTGGGCTTCTTACCCTTCCGGACCGCGGCGCCGTCGTCGCCGTCCTCGGGCGGCTCCGGCAACACCTCGGTGACGTACGGTCCGTAACGCCCGTCTTTGGCCACGATCTCGTGACCGGTCTGCGGATCGACACCGAGGGCGCGTCCTTCCTGCGGTGTGGCGAAGAGGTCCTCGGCCAGTTGAAGAGTCAGCTCATCGGGGGTCAGCGTGTCGTTGAGATTGGCCCGTTGCGGTGTCAGTTCGCCGTCGGCGCCGGCCACCATGCGCTCCAGATACGGCCCGTTCTTGCCTACCCGCACATACACCGGCCGGCCCTGCTGATCGTCGAAAAGCTTGATGGAGTTGACTTCTCGGGCGTCGATACCCTCCAAGTTGACGCCGACGAGTTTCTTCAGCCCACCGGATCGGGCGACCGAGTCCGGCACGCCGTGGTCGCCGCCGAAGTAGAAGTTGTTCAGCCAGTTGGTGCGATGTTCGTGCCCGGCGGCGATCGCGTCGAGTTCGTCTTCCATGGCCGCGGTGAAGTCGTAGTCGACGAGCCGACCGAAGTGCTGTTCGAGCAGACCGGTCACCGCGAACGCCACCCATGACGGCACCAGCGCGCTGCCGCGCTTGTGCACGTAGCCGCGGTCCTGAATGGTCTTGATGATCGAGGAGTAGGTCGAGGGTCGCCCGATCCCGAGGTCCTCGAGCGCCTTGACCAGCGATGCCTCGGTGTACCGCGGCGGCGGATTGGTCGAGTGCCCATCCGGGGTCAGCTCGACCACCGCGAGCCGTTGCCCCCCGGTGAGCTGCGGCAGCCGGCTTTCCGCGTCGTCAGCTTCACCGCCGGCCAGTTCGTCGACCGTCTCGACGTAGGCCTTCAGAAAGCCGGCGAAGGTCAACGTGCGGCCGCTGGCGGAGAATACGACCGCTCTGCCGTCGGATTCGCCGTTGATCCGCAGGCTCAGCGTGGTGCCGCGGGCGTCGGCCATCTGGGAGGCGACCGTCCGCTGCCAGATCAGCTCGTAGAGCCGGAACTCGTCGCCGTCGAGCTCACGGCGCACCGCGTCCGGGGTGGCGAACGTCTCGCCGGCGGGCCGGATCGCCTCGTGCGCTTCCTGGGCGTTTTTCACCTTGCGGGTGTACTGCCGTGGCGACGAGGCCACGTACTCCTCGCCGTAGAGCTGGCGGGCCTGGTTGCGCGCGGCGTCGATCGCCGACTGCGACAGCGTCGTCGAGTCGGTGCGCATATAGGTGATGTAGCCGTTCTCGTAGAGCCGTTGCGCGATGCTCATCGTGCGCTCGGAGGAGAACCGCAGCTTGCGGCCCGCTTCCTGCTGCAACGTCGACGTCATGAACGGCGCGTAGGGGCGACGGGTGTAGGGCTTCTCCTCCACCGACGCCACGGTCAGCTGCCCACCCCGCAAGCCGGTCGCCAGGGTGCCGGCGCCGGTCTCGTCGAGGACGATCACTTCGCCTGGCCTGCGCACCGCTCCCGAGGAGTCGAAATCACGCCCGGTAGCGACCCGCAGGCCGTCCACGCTCGTCAAGCGGGCGGTGAACACCGGCGGCGAGGCGGCCGGATCGGAGACGCTGGCGTCCAGTTCGGCGACCACATCCCAGTAGTCGGCGCTGCGGAACGCCATCCGGTCACGTTCTCGCTGCACGATGATGCGGGTCGCCACCGACTGCACCCGTCCCGCCGACAGCTTGGGCGCGACCTTCTTCCACAACACCGGGCTGACCTCATAGCCGTACAGCCGGTCCAGGATGCGCCGGGTCTCTTGGGCGTCGACGAGGTCGATGTCCAGGTCGCGCGGATGTTCGGCGGCCGCCCGGATCGCCGGCTCCGTGATCTCGTGAAACACCATCCGCTTGACCGGCACCCGCGGCTTCAGCGTTTCCAGCAGATGCCAGGCGATGGCTTCGCCTTCCCGGTCGCCGTCCGTGGCCAGGTACAACTCGTCGACGTCTTTGAGCAGACCCCGCAGCTCGCTGACTGTGTGCTTCTTCTCCGGGCTGATGATGTACAGCGGCTCGAAGTCGGCGTCGACGTTCACGCCCAGCCGCGCCCACGGCTCGGATTTGAACTTCGCCGGCACGTCAGCAGCGGCCCGCGGCAAGTCACGGATATGGCCTCGGGAAGACTCCACGATGTAGTTGGAGCCCAGGTAACCGGCAAGTTTCCGCGCCTTGGTCGGCGACTCGACGATGACGAGTCGCCGCCGGGCGCCAGTGCCGCGCCCGCCGCGGTCCTTTACCTTCGCCTCAGCCAACTACGCCTACGCTCCGCTCTACCGACGGTCTCGAGTGACCTCGATTGCCAATGGCCCGGAGACCCGCTCGCTTCGAGGCGACCCCCTGTGGACAACAGACAATGTGGCACCCCCGGCGGGCCGACGCAAACCGGCCTCGGTGCAGAAGGGCGCAGCCGGCCGTCACACCCGAGGCCATTCCGACAACGCCTGGGCGTCGCGCGGCGGTTCCCCGACATTCTCCACCAGACGCGACAGGCGGCGCCGGCCGCTGATTCGAAGCGCCGGCCGGGTGCCGCGGGTGCCGATCAAAGTGGGCGCGATTCCCACCCGCATCAGCGCCGAGGCCAGTGGCGAGTGGGTGTCCGGCGCGTGCGGGTCCAGCCCGAGCAGGTAGCGGTCGGCTTCCGGGCTGCCTGCCGCCAGGGTCCAGGCCCGCAACTCGCGCGGGCCCGGCAACCACAACGGCGGCACTGTTTTGACCGCTCCGCGGGTCCACTCGGCGGCGATGACGCGGAGCCGGGCATCCACGGCGGTGCGCACCAGCGGAGTGTCCTCCTCGGTGCTGGTGATCTCGGCCAGCAGACCGGCCTGGTCGATCATGTCTGCCAGCGCAGCGGCCCGCCACGGCTGGTCGACGACAACCGACAGCCGGGCCCCAGCGCCGACCGTGACGACTTGGCCGGTGGCCGCGAGCACTCCGGTCAGGTCGGCAACCGCAGGAGGCACCGACTCTGCGGAGAAGAACGACAGCTGACCCACGCCACTGACAGTAAGCCAGCACAGGTATGCAGCCGGCTATCCGTCGACGCGCGCCGTGCCACGACGGGAGATGGCGGTCTGAGTGCCGGCCTAAAGGCGGGTAGCGAGAACCCCCCGGCTTGACCCGTTGAAGGGAGTGCGCGGGGGGTTCTCGTGAGATTCGGTTGCTCAGATGGAGCGGACGCCGGTGGCCTGCGGCCCCTTGGGGCTCTGGCCGACCTCGAACTCGACTCTCTGGTTTTCCTCGAGGGTGCGGAATCCCGAACCCTGGATCTCCGTGTAGTGGACAAACACGTCAGCGGAACCGTCCTCGGGGGCGATGAAACCGAACCCCTTCTCCGCGTTGAACCACTTCACAGTTCCCTGTGGCATTTCTCGATTTTTCCTTCTCTTTTCTGTGCGGTACACCGTCTTCGGTGCCCGGGCCCGCCCCGACCGCCACCCGGTGAAGCCGCCGGACTTACTCCGGCCCAACCCTCGCAGGACATGCGGTCGCAACGAAAGATCCTGCGAAGTTTTACCGAACACAGAAGCCGCGACCGCCCATAGTCAACCATGTCCACCGCGATGGCGACAGCGCATGGTACGTAATTTCGTCATCGACGCTGGTGAACAATTCAGGTGCGACGCACAACAAAGGGGGCATCGGGTGACTTTCGGCAGCGAACTGCTCGCTGCGGCGCTCGCCGGCGGCGAGCCGGGCGACAACCCGCTGCGCCACGTTGCCGAACAGCCCGCCCGACCAGGCCGTCCGCGGTCTTGGCCGGCGTGGGTGCACCCCGACGTGGTCAGCGCGTTCGCCGAGCGTGGCATCGAACTGCCGTGGTCACACCAGGTCGCCGCTGCCGAACTGGTCCGCGCGGGCCGCCACGTCGTGGTGAGTACCGGGACGGCGTCGGGAAAATCACTGGCCTACCAGCTGCCCATTCTCGACGCGCTGGCGACCGACCCCCGTGCCCGGGTGCTGTACTTGTCGCCGACCAAAGCGCTCGGGCACGACCAACTGCGCGCCGCGCACATGCTGACAGCCACGATTCCCTGTCTGCGCGATGCGTCGCCGACGGCATACGACGGTGACAGCCCCGTCGAGGTTCGCCGGCTGGCACGGGAACGCTCTCGGTGGCTGTTCTCCAATCCCGACATGGTGCACGTGTCGATATTGCGCAACCATCCGCGGTGGGCGGTGTTCTTGCGTGAGCTGAAGTTTCTGGTGGTCGACGAGTGTCACTACTATCGAGGCGTTTTCGGCTCCAACGTCGCGCTGGTGCTGCGCCGCCTGCTGCGGTTGTGCGCCCGTTACTCGGCGTCGGCGACCATACCCACAGTGATCTTCGCCAGCGCGACCACGGCGTCGCCCGGGGCGAGCGCAGCCGAGCTCATCGGACAGCCGGTCGAGGAGGTCACCGAAGACGGCTCGCCGCGCGGTGCCCGGACGGTGGCGCTGTGGGAGCCGGCCCTGCGGCTGGACTTGGTCGGTGAGCACGGTGCACCGGTGCGACGCTCCGCCGGAGCCGAGGCCGCCCGGGTGATGGCGGACCTGGTCGCCGAGGGGGCGCACACTTTGACGTTCGTCCGCTCCCGGCGCGGCGCGGAGTTGACTGCGCTCACCGCCCGGGCGCGACTACAGGACATCGAGCCGCAACTTGCCGGAAAAGTGGCCTCTTACCGGGCGGGTTACCTCGCCGAGGACCGCACCGCGCTGGAACACGCGTTCACCGAAGGGCGGTTGCGCGGACTGGCCGCCACCAACGCGCTCGAATTGGGTGTCGACATCGCCGGACTCGATGCGGTGGTCATCGCCGGCTTTCCGGGGACGGTCAGCTCGTTCTGGCAGCAGGCCGGCCGGTCCGGGCGGCGGGGCCAGGGCTCGCTGGTGGTGTTGGTCGCGCGCGACGACCCGCTGGACACCTATTTGGTGCACCATCCCGGGGCGCTGTTGGACAAGCCGATAGAGCAGGTGGTGACCGACCCGGCCAACCCCTATATCCTTGGACCGCACTTACTCTGCGCCGCAACCGAATTGCCACTCGGCGACGCCGAAGTGCGAGCACTCGACGCCGAGCAGGTTGCCGCGACGCTGATCGACGACGGCCTGCTGCGCCGACGGGCCGGCAGATACTTCCCGACTCCCGGGCTCGAGCCGCACGCCGCGGTGGACGTGCGGGGATCCATCGGAGGTCAAGTCGCCATCGTCGAGGCGGGCACTGGTCGCCTGCTGGGCACCGCGGGCGCCGGCCAAGCGCCGGCATGCGTCCACCCGGGCGCGGTTTACCTGCACCAAGGCGACAGTTACGTGGTGAATTCACTGGACGCCGCCGAGGGCATCGCCGTCGTGCATGCCGAGGACCCCGGCTACTCGACCTTTGCGCGGGAACTCACCGACATCGCGCTGAGCGGCCGCGGTGAGCGCATGCAGTTCGGTGCGGTCACGCTGGGCCTGGTGCCGGTCACGGTCACCAGCCGGGTCATCGGATATCTGCGCCGCCGGCTCAGCGGCGAGGTAATCGACTTCGTCGACCTGGATATGCCGGCGCACACGCTGGCCACCACCGCGGTCATGTACACCATCACTCCCGAAGCTCTGAGTTACAACGGCATCGATGCGTCGCGGATCCCCGGGGCGTTACACGCCGCCGAGCACGCGGCCATCGGGCTGCTGCCGCTAGTGGCCAGCTGCGACCGCGGTGACATCGGCGGGTTGTCCACCGCGGTCGGGCCCGACCCGCTTGGCCCACTGCCCAGTGTCTTCGTCTACGACGGATATCCGGGCGGCGCCGGATTCGCTGAACGTGGCTTCCACCAAGCGGATACGTGGTTGGCTGCCACCGCTGCCGCAATCGAGGCATGCGAGTGCCCACAGGGATGTCCGTCCTGCGTGCAGTCCCCCAAATGCGGCAGCGGCAACGAACCGCTTGACAAGACCGGCGCTATCGGCGTGCTGCGCCTCGTCGTCAGTGAGTTGAGGCCGCGTCTGTCGTGACCCGTCGGCGAATGACGACCGACCCCTCGACGGTCGCCTTCGTCCTGATTCGGGTCAGCACAGGCGTCAGCGCTTCCCCCGCATAGCGGGCGCGCGAACATGCTCACATTTGGACAACACGCAACGAACGGTCGGACAGCGCGATCCGTTCCCAGCCCGACAAAGCCCGAGACGCCGGGGGGCAGCAGCGAAACTACCTCTTGGAGAAGGCGTTGCGCAAGGTGGCCGGCACACTTCCGGTTGACCGGAAACATCGGCGCAATCGCCGGCGGCTGACCGCCACCGAGCGTCGATAACATGTGGCATGGCCCACGACTGGCTCCTCGTGGAGACCCTCGGTGACGACCCGGCGGTGGTAGCGCAGGGCTTTTCGCTCAAGAACCTGGTCCCCCTGGCCGCTTTCCTGCGGCGCAATCCACGTCTTGCCGCGATCCGCACGGCGATCACCGAGTCGGTGCAGACCGGTCAAAGCCTGACCAGCATCACCCCCAAAAAGGATCGCGTGATCCGCACTGAGCCGGTGCCCATGCCTGACGGCCGGGTCCACGGCGTACATGTGTGGAGCGGCCCCGCCGACGCGGAGCCGCCGGAGCGGCCGGTGCCGGGCGCCCTGTTGTGGGACTTCACCCTCGGCGCCGCGACGGATACCCCGGAGTCGCTGATCAACAACGGCCTGAATCCGGCCGTCGAGACGGCCCAAGACCGGGCGTTCGCGGAGATCTGGCCGTCTCGTGTGCTCAAACCCGGTGAGGGAAAACTGCTTGCCCAGGTCATCAAGCCCGAACCCGGGCAGACACTGTGCACCGCCTGGGATGGCAGCGATTGGCAGGGCAGGCCGATCACCGTCGGATTCGTCGCGCGTCACGCCATAGAACCCGGCAGCGACGGGCGCGACCACCTCGTGGCCCGTGGCATGAACTGGCGTGTCGAGCGGGACAGCGCCGCGCAGCCGGTCGATTCCCTCGCCCAGCAAATACTCAGCGGACTGGCAAAGCCAGGCGTTCACCGCGCCGTGTTCGACATGAACAGCTGGACGCTGCTGAAATGGCTGGACGAGCCGTGCCCGTTCTACGACTGGCGCCGCAGCGCGGCCAACTCGCCGCGGGTCCACCCGGATGACGAGCGGTCGATGTTCTCGATGACGACCGAGTTCGCTCACGGGTCCACTTCGCGGGTGTTGCGCTTGCCCGGCTTCGATGGCGGTTGGGTGCCGGTGCACGTGACCGTGAGCCGGGTGAAACTGGCGGAGCAGACCTTTGCCGGACTCATCTCCCTGCGGTTGCCGACCGAGGAAGAACTCGCCGATGCGGCATTGTCGGCGTCCAGCGACTTTTAGGCCGGTCCCGCTCGGGCGGCTGCTCGCGCGGCGCCGAGGGCGGCGAGCGACGGCGCCGCCTGCGCGGTGACGACTACGTCGAGGCCTTGAACCACGCAGTCAGTCGGGTCGGCCCGCATCCGGCGGATCAGCTGTGCCGCCACCGCGCACGCGGCCTCCGGGCCGGCGGGCAGCCGGGCGGCTGCGGCCAGCGCACCGAGATCCGCCGCCGCCTGGGCACGATGCCGGGCCACCACTGCCGATCCGATGTGGACGGCACCGCCGGTGACGGCCAAGACGACCACGACCATTGCGGCCGCGACGATGGTGGCCGAGCCGCGTTCAGCGGCCGAACTCGACGGCTGACACGCCTTCGGCCGCGATACGCAGCGTGGGTAGCAAGCTGGACCTCGCCACAACCGTGGCCACGACGAACTCGCCGTCGCGGCGCAACTGCACCCGTGCCCCGCCGGGCGCGACGCGGCGTGCGACGTCGACGGCTGACCGATCGTCGCCCCGTGCGGCCAACCGTGCGGCCTCGCGGGCGGCATCGACGCAGCGCACCTGCATCGACACGGCGGTGACACCTGCCAGGCACACCAGCAGCACAGCCACCAGGGCGGCGATGCCCAGCGCGGCCTCGACCGTGCTGGCGCCGGCGGTCGACCCGGCACGAGCGGCTAGGCCTTGGTGTTCAGTGCGCGGCTGATGATGTTGCTCAGCGCCGAGACGATCGAATCGCCGGTGACGACCGTATAGAGAATGGCGCCGAACGCCGCGGCGGCGATGGTGCCGATGGCGTATTCGACGGTCGACATCCCCGTCTCGTCCACCACAAGCGTTGCCATCCGCGCGTTCAGGACCCGAATCAGGTTGCGCATCAGTGGTTGTTCCTCCTTCATTCACTCGGTTGGGGCTGTCCGCGGGAACTCCGCGGAGTCCGGTCGCAGCACCAGGCCCGCTCACAGCACACCGGACTGCAAAACCTCGCCGGCCAGACCTGCCACCACGGGGACGATGCCCAGGCAGACAAAAGCCGGCAGGAAGCACAGACCCAAGGGCCCGGCGATGAGTACCGCAGCGCGCTCGGCGGTTTCGTCCGCGGCATGCGCCGCGTCGTGGCGGACCTGTGCGGCGAGCTCGGTGACACCATCGGCCAAGGCCGCACCGGAGGACGCCGAGCGCCGCGCCAGGCGCAGTAGTGCGTCGGTGGACGGGTCGATCGAAGCTTGCGGCGCCGACCATGCTGCGGCCGGGTCGGCGCCGAGTCTGAGCAGGTCAGCGGCTCGGCGCAGCACCGCCGCCAGCCGCGGAGGTGCCGACGGGGCCGTCGCCTCCGCGGCGGCGGACACCGCCATTCCCGCCGTCAGGCACACCGCGAGCACGTCCAGGCTGGAGGCAGCGGCCAGTGGATCGGGGCCACGTTCAGCCCGGCGCCGCCGGGTCGCCGCCCGAACCGCTATGCCCGCGCGGGTGCGCGCCGTCGAAGGACCGGCACCGGTCAACAGCGCAGCGGCCAGCAACACCGCCGCTGCAGTCATCGGCGCATCACCCGATCGGTGATTCGGTCCGACCACAGCAGCCCGCCGCACGCCAGCGTCGCCCCTACCGCAAGCAGCCAGCCGCCTGCCTGACTGCCCAGCAGGAACCGCACGGGGTGAGCCGCGATCAGCTCGCCCAGCAGCACTCCGAGTACCGGCAGACCCGCCAGGATCGTCGCCGTCGCCCGGGCACCGGCCAACTTCGCCGTCACCTGCGCCGAAAAGCGTTGCCGTTGGGCGATATCGGATTGAGCGGCGCGCATCAGGGTGGACATGCCCAGGCCGTGTTCTGCGGCCAGCTGCCAACAGACCGCCAACCGATCCCAATAGCTCGGCGCGGCCGACGCGGTGGCGGCGCTGCGCAGACCGGTGGCAACGTCGGCACCGAGCCGGGCCCGTGCAGCGACTGCGCGGAAGGCCGTCGCCACCGGGCCGCCTGTCTCGTCGGCGGCCACCGAAAACGCTCTGACCGGGTGGGCGCCGACACGCAGTTCGCCGACCAGCACCTCCACCGC
This sequence comes from uncultured Actinomycetota bacterium, assembly GCA_963767765.1. Taxonomy (GTDB): domain Bacteria; phylum Actinomycetota; class Actinomycetes; order Mycobacteriales; family Mycobacteriaceae; genus Mycobacterium. The sequence goes on from CAVYEX010000002.1 coordinate 624,712, forward strand.
AGCGTGCAGCGATTGTCCTTCCGCCACCACGCGCTTGGCGTGCCGGCTGCGGCGGTGACGGAGTGCGATGGTGGCGACGACGATCGCCGCGGCAACAGCGATCGCAACCGACAGCAGAAAAGCGACCACGATCGCGGTGCCGCCCACAATCCACCCGGCCAAAGCGCCCGGCATGCGCCGGCGAACGGCGGCGCCGCGACCACTAAGCCGACGGAGCGGCGGCGACGGTAACACCGCGACCGCGAGCGCCAACGCCAGTGCCCCCGACGCAGAGCCGTTCATCGCACGGTCCGATCGTGAAGCAACCGGCGCAGGTCGGCGACCCCATCGGTGAGTCCGTGCTCGGCGTGCCACACCCGCACGGCGTGGACCCGCCCGCTGTCGTCCTGGCGGAGCACCGCGATTTCGCTGAGCCGGCGCTGACCGGCCCGGTCCCGCGATACGTGCAGCAGTACCTGGACGGCCGCGGCCAGCTGACTGTGCAGGGCAGCCCTGTCGAGGCCACCCAATGCGCCCAGCGCCTCCAATCGGGCGGGGACCTCACCGGGATTGTTGGCGTGCACCGTGCCGGCACCGCCCTCGTGGCCGGTGTTGAGCGCCGCCAGCAGGTCTACCACCTCAGCGCCTCTCACTTCGCCGACCACAATGCGGTCGGGCCGCATCCGCAGCGCCTGCCGGACGAGTTGACGTACGGTCACCTCGCCGATTCCCTCGACGTTGGCGCACCGCGCCACCAGTCTGACCAGGTGCGGATGCGGGGGCGCCAGTTCGGCGGCGTCCTCGACACACACGATGCGCTCCCCCGCCGGCACCGCGCCGAGCATCGCGGCCAGCAGCGTGGTCTTCCCGGCGCCGGTGCCACCGGAGACCAAGAACGCCAGCCGGGCGGCGATCAGGTCGCCGAGCAGGTCGGCCGCCTGCGGCGCTATCGCGCCCGCCGCGGTGAGTGCCGCCAAGTCCTGGCTGGCGGGACGCAGCACCCGTAGCGACAGGCAAGTACCTCCAACCGCGACCGGCGCGAGTACAGCATGCAGCCGCACGGCGAAGCCACCGGTGCCGATTGCGGTCAGCTGCCCGTCCACCCAGGGCTGGGCGTCGTCGAGGCGCCGACCGGCGGCCAGCGCCAGCCGCTGCGCCAGACGCCGCACCGCAGCATCGTCGGTAAACCGGATTGAACTGCGGCGCAGTCCGTTCCCGTTGTCAACCCAAACCGCGTCCGGCGCGGTGACCAGGACATCGGTGGTGTCGTCGGCGCACAGCAGCGGCTCGAGGATTCCCGCGCCGGTCAGCTCGGTCTGCAACACCCGCAGATTGGTCAACACCTCGGTGTCGCCAAGCACTCCACCGGACTCCGCGCGGATCGCGGCGGCAACCACGTTGGGCCGCAGGGGCGACGATTCGGCGGCCAACCGCTCCCGTACCCGCTCAATGAGTGAACTGCTCATGCCGCTTCGCCTTGAGGGTTTCGGCCCTGCGCCGGCAACACGGCGAACACCCTCCGGGCCGCCGCGGCCAGCGCCGCGTGCCGCCGCAGCTGCAGGCCGCCGTGCTCGAGTTGGTCGCTGACCCTCGGTTCGGCTCGCATCGAGGCGAGCAGCGGTATACCGGCGATCTCAGCGACTTCCGCGGCGCGCAAGCCCCCCGGTGCCGGCCCCCGCACGACTACTCCGATGTTGGGATTGATGGTGGACAGCACCGGCGCAATGGTCGCGGTGGCCGCACACGCCCGCACATCGCATGGGCTGATCACGACTACTAGATCGGCTGTCTCCAAGGCTGTTTGGGCGGCGTCGGTTAGCCGGCGCGGAAGGTCGCAGATGACTGTGGCACCGCCGCGGCGGCCGGCATCAATGACGGCGTCCACCGGCTCCGGTTCCAGCTCATAGCCCGTTCGGGTGCCCGACAAAACGCTGGCGTCGCGGTAACGCGGGAGTGCCTCGCGCACCGCCGTCCAGTGCAGGCGTCCGCCTTGCAGGGCCAGATCAGGCCAGCGCAGACCCGGCGCGGCCTCGCGGCCCACCAGCAGATCGATGCCGCCGCCCCAGGGATCCAGGTCGACCAGAAGCGCGTCGGTTGCGGTGTACGCCAGAGCGGCCGCGAACACCGAGGCCCCAGCCCCGCCCCGACCACCGATCACGGCGACAACAACACCGCGGCGGCCGTCGTCGCGGGCGGATTCGGCAGCGTCGGCCAGCTCGACAACGAGTTCTTGCGCCTGGACGGGCATGGTCAGGACGTGTCGGGCACCGACAGCTATGGCGGCGGCCCACGTCGTCGTCGAGGGCGGCGTGTCGGTGATCAACACAACGTGGTTGCGGCGCGGCAGCGGTGCAGCTCCATACCGGGTCGCCGCCGGCTCGTCGAGCACCACAGCGGCCGCCGCACCCCACGTTTTCCGGCTCACCGACGAGTCGGATGGCGACGCGGCGTGCACCACCCGCATACCGACGGCCGCGGCGACCCTATCGAGCTCGTCGCGCAGTCCGGCGCCACCGAGGATGGCCAGCACGCCGGAGCTGCCGGCGACGGTGGGGCGCGAGGTCGACCCGCGAACGGAAGTCACCGATCGACCGTGCCCGCAGATGGTCGATCACACCAGGGCCCGATTGCCGTATTGGGGACAAGCCGACGACTGTGCACAACTGTTCACAGCGAACCACCACTACGGTTCGAAAACGCCATTTCGCGATGTTGGTGCCAGCGAGATAGAAGCGTTTAGTGGTGCGAAATTAGACTCCAGAAAAGGGACGACCCCCGCCAGGGGGGGAGGAGGCGAGGGTCGTCGTATATCAGCCCCGGGGGGTCGGGCTGATATACCCTCGGCACGTGGCCGAGTAATGCTTACTATACACACGACAGGAGTCGTGGGCGCAAGGGATGCGTGCAAGAGAATGCAGAACATTCGGCGAATTCGAGGCCGGCGAGGGCGTCGACGGACCTCGCCTGTGCGGACCCAAGCAGTCGTACTCGAAGACCGTGGCGCGTGCGGTAGCGCCATCGCCTTATGCTGGGCCGGTGACCGTCTCCCCCTCGGCCGGACCGCAGCACACGCCACCGCCCACGGAGACCAGCACCGGCCCCGCCGCGCGTACCGCCGCCTTTTTTGACCTCGATAAAACAGTTATCGCGAAATCCAGCACACTGGCTTTCAGCAAACCATTTTTCGACCAAGGATTGCTGACCCGGCGCTCGGTGCTGAAGTCCAGTTACGCTCAATTTCTGTTCACGCTGTCCGGCGCGGATCACGATCAGATGGACCGGATGCGCAGTCATCTGACCAACATGTGCAGTGGCTGGGACGTGGAACAGGTGAAGTCCATCGTCAACGAGACGCTGCACGACATCGTCACGCCCCTGGTCTTCGCCGAGGCCGCCGACCTCATCGCCGGACACAAGCTGTGCGGCCGTGACGTCGTGGTGGTATCGGCTTCGGGTGAGGAAATCGTCGCGCCGATCGCCCGCGCGCTGGGCGCGACCCACGCGATGGCCACGCGGATGGTCGTCGCCGACGGCAAGTACACCGGTGAGGTCGCCTTCTACTGCTACGGCGAGGGGAAGGTGGAGGCGATCCGGGAGCTGGCAGCTCGAGAAGGCTATCCGCTGGACCACTGCTATGCGTATTCGGACTCCATCACCGATTTGCCGATGCTGCAGACGGTCGGCCACCCGGCCGTCGTCAACCCCGACCGCGCGCTGCGGAAGGAAGCCACCGCTCGCGGCTGGCCGGTTTTGGCTTTTTCGCGTCCAGTCTCGCTACGCGACCGTATCCCCGCGCCCTCGAGTGCCGCGGTCGCCACGACGGCCGCCGTAGGTGTCAGTGCGCTCGCGGCCGGAGCGCTCACCTATTCGCTGCTGCGCCGCTTCGCGTTCTGACTGACAACCCAGCCAGCAAACTGGCTGCCGGTTGTCGGCCCCAATGGGGCATAATTGGCCCTTGCTGTGATCAGGGTCACGTAGTACAAAGGAGTCACGGAAGCCCGGCAAGGCCAAGATCGGTCCGGAAGAGAAGGTTCGATCTCCCGACCCGGGCAGCCCAGCACGGTACCCGGCACCCACGCGGAGCTACAGCCGCTATAAAGGCAGAAGTGTTGCGGGCCTGCGTCATTGCGAAAAGCGGACGGTCTCGACAGCCCTTTGGGTAGGGCGACAGCCGGATGCATCGCAAGATCGCCGAGGCCACCCACGCAGCCCATGAGTTGCACGCTTGGTAACCGAGTTCCGTGCTAGCGGGCGGCGGGCCGAAACCATCGGACCGTCGCCCGCTTCACGTCTTGCGACCGCGGTCGGGCCGAAGTCGAGATTCGCAGCTGGCTAACGCCCCGGTAACGCGTCGGCGATCGCCAGTGCTTCTTGCGCGCCGACCTTCATGGCCCGGCAGCACAACCTGAGCCATGCGGTGACGCCGTCCGGTGTGCCGGCGGCAAAGCTCTGCGCGGCCTCCCGATAATCGGCGGCACGGCGCATCCAGAACACCTCCGGCACACCCAGCCCGTGCGGATCGAGTCCACTGGCGATGGTCACCAGTCGCGACACCGCGCGCGCCACCACGCCGTCGGCGCTACCGAACGGGGTCAGCGCCAGCAGTTCACCGTGGGCGACGGCCGCCACCACCGGCGCCGGCGCCGCCGTGCCACCGGCTACCAGCGTGGCGAGCAACTCCAGGCGCGGACCCACCTCGGGGTGCCGGCGTGGCCGGCCCAACCGATCGTCGTTGACCTGACCGGCCGCCGCCAACGTGTGCAGCCGGGCCAGCGCCTGCAGCGGCGCACGCTGCCACACCCCCACCAGGTTGGTCGCACCGCCCTCCAGCGCCTGCGCCACCCGCAGCGCGCCGGTGAAGCTGTGGTCGCCGGGCGTACCGGATCCACCGTCGAGCACCGAGGACGCCCGCGCCGCGCGCAGCGCCGCCTCCGCAGCCGTCGCCGGCCAGCCACGCAGATTGGCCCGATGCCGGTGTGCTTTGCCTAGGGCGTCGCGGGCTTGCTCGCTGGCGGCCGCAACCCCGGGAAGCTCTACCAACGCGGCCAACGGGTCAGGGTGCACAGCTGCCAACCTATCCGCGGTGCTCACCACGCTCTGACTACGCTCAGCACGTGACCGAAACGCCTGCCGCGGCGCCGTCGTCCTACCCACCCCGCGCAGACTTCGCCGAGCAAGCGAATGCCACCGCAGACCTCTACCGCGAGGCCGAAGAAAATCGGCTGGCGTTCTGGGAGAAGCAAGCCGGCCGGCTGTCGTGGGCCACACCGTTCTCGGAGGTCCTGGACTGGTCGGGCGCTCCCGTCGCCAAATGGTTTGTCGGCGGGAAGCTGAACGTCGCCTACAACTGCGTGGACCGCCACGTCGAAGCGGGCCATGGTGATCGTGTCGCTCTCCGCTGGGAGGGCGCACCGGTCGGTGACGAGCGTGCCCTGACGTACCGGCAATTACAGGCCGAAGTCTGCAAGGCCGCCAACGCACTGGCGAAGCTCGGGCTGGCCGCCGGTGATCGCGCGGCCATTTACCTGCCGATGATTCCCGAGGCGGTGGTGGCGATGCTGGCCTGCGCGCGACTCGGTGTCCTGCATAGCGTCGTGTTCGCAGGGTTCACCGCCACCGCGTTGCGCGCCCGTATCGACGACGCCCAGGCGCGGGTGCTGATCACCGCCGACGGACAGTACCGGCGCGGCAAGGCGGTGTCCCTGAAAGACCCCGCTGACGAGGCGGTCCAGCCGGACGCAGACGGCAACACCCCCATCGAGCATGTCCTGGTGGTCCGGCGCACTGGTATCGACGTGCCGTGGACGGACAGGCGCGACCTGTGGTGGCACGACGTCGTCGACTCGGCGCCGGCCGAGCACACCGCTGAGGCGTTCGACGCCGAGCACCCGCTGTTCCTGCTGTACACGTCGGGCACTACCGGCAAACCCAAAGGCATCATGCACACCAGCGGTGGCTATCTGACCCAAGCGTCCTACACCCACCATTCGGTCTTCGACGTCAAGCCGGAGACCGACGTGTTCTGGTGCACCGCCGACATCGGCTGGGTGACCGGGCACACCTACAGCGTCTACGGTCCGCTGTCCAATGGCGTCACCGAAGTCATCTACGAAGGCACACCCGATCACCCCGACCAGCACCGCCATTTTCAGATCATCGAAAAATACGGTGTGACTGCGTATTACGCGGCCCCGACGCTGATCCGGACATTCATGAAATGGGGACGTCAAACACCCGACGCCCATAACTTGTCCAGCCTGCGGCTGCTGGGATCGGTCGGCGAGCCGATTAATCCCGAAGCGTGGCGCTGGTACCGCGACGCCCTGGGCGCCGGTCGCGTCCCGATAGTGGACACCTGGTGGCAGACCGAGACCGGCGCCGCAATGATCTCGCCGCTGCCCGGGGTGACCGCGACCAAACCGGGTTCGGCGATGGCGCCGCTACCCGGGATCTCAGCGCGAATCGTCGACGATCACGGCAACCGGCTCGAGCCCGGACCCGACGACGGTGAACATGTCTCCGGCTACCTCGTCATCGACCAGCCGTGGCCGGCGATGCTGCGCGGCATCTGGGGTGACCCTGAGCGTTATCGCGAGACATATTGGTCGAAGTTCGCCCAGCAGGGGTGGTACTTCGCCGGCGACAGCGCCCGCTACGACGCCGACGGCGCCATCTGGGTGGTCGGCCGCATCGACGATGTGATGAACGTTTCCGGACACCGCATCTCCACCGCCGAGGTGGAGTCGGCGCTGGTCGGGCACTCCGGTGTGGCCGAGGCCGCGGTGGTGGGGGCCAGCGACGCCACCACCGGTCAGGCGATCTGCGCGTTCGTCGTCCTGCAGGCCGACCATGCCGACACCGTCGGTGCCGAAATCCTCGACGAGTTACGCACCGAGGTGGCGCGGGTGATCTCGCCGATTGCCCGTCCGAGGGAAGTGCACGTCGTGCCCGAGCTGCCGAAGACCCGCAGCGGCAAGATCATGCGCCGGCTGCTGCGTGACATCGCCAACGATCGCGAACTCGGCGACACTTCGACGTTGCTCGACCCGGGTGTGTTCGACGCGATCCGCGCCGGACGGTAACCGCGATCGGCTAGGCCGGAACAGGAACGAATCCCGCGCCGGGACGGTTCTTCGCGGCGACGTCAGCGAGCACCGCGTTCATCGACATCACCACCGCGGGAGTGTGCAGCGGAATGTATTTGATGACGCAGGCCGGCAGGTTGTCGCTGAACGCACCGTGGATCATCCCGACCAAAAGGTTGTTGACGGTGACCGGTCCGCCCGAATCACCGGGCTGCCCGCATACCTGCATAACGATCGTGCCCGGATCCTGGCCCGGGCCCCAGGTGACACCGCAGGAGTTACCGGTGGTCCGGCCCTGCTTGCAGGCGACGTCACCGAAGGCGGGGTCGGGCCCGATCCCGTTGATCTCGAAGCCGCTGAAGTTGGCCACCGGAGTCACTTTGGCCGGATCGAAGCGGATGACCGCGTAGTCGAGGGTGTCGTTGCCCGCGACCATGGTGCCGACCGGTCCGCGGGCCGGCGCGCCCTCGGCCGACACTTGAGCGCCCGGCCCACCGCAGTGTGCCGACGTGAAGCCGACGAGCTGGCCGGTGTTGTCCGTGCCGATGGTGGTCAGCGTGCAGAACGTGTCGCCATCGATGACGATGGCTGCGCCGCCGCCGAGCGGAAGCTTGTCGTCGGCGGACGCCTTGGGTCCGGTTAGACCGACCGAGATCAGAAGTACGGTGACCGCCGCTGCCAGACACCGGTACGCGGTCGCCAAATCAGCACTCCTGTCGACGAGCTCGCTACTGAACACGGCGGGACTGGCTGGAGTCTACGCGACCCACACCCTCGTCAGGTCGTTCAGCGCATCGTCGCCTGGCCTCGTCCGACGAGGGAGCGCATGGCAACATGAACCGCGACGACATCGAACCGGGAGGCACCGTCCGTGAGCAAGGCTGGCCGTAAAAACACATCCGGGGGCGGCAGCCAGGACGGGGTGCCCAGCACGCTGACCAGCATCCCGCTGGCCGATCCGCACGCTCTGCCGGTCGAGCCGTCGCTCGGTGAACTGGTCAAAGACGCGACAGCTCAGATGTCCACGCTGGTGCGCGCCGAGGTCGAACTGGCTCGCGCGGAAATCACCCGCGACGTCAAGAAGGGCCTCACCGGCAGCATCTACTTCATCTCGGCGCTGGTGCTGCTGTTCTACTCCACCTTCTTCTTCTTCTTTTTCCTCGCTGAGGTGTTGCACATCTGGATCTGGCGTTGGCTCGCCTACCTGATCATCTTCGGCATCATGATCGTCGTCACCGCGGTGCTGGCATTGCTCGGTTACCGCAAGGTGCGTCGCATCCGAGGACCGCGCCAGACCATCGAATCCGTCAAGGAGACCCGCTCCGCACTGACACCCGGCCAGGACAAGGCCGGTCAGCAGGCGCTCACCGCCTCCCGCAGGAGCACATCGGCCGACCCCACGGACGAGTGAATGGCGCCGCCGGACCCGTCGGTAACCCGCATCGGCGGGGCATGGCGGCATCTGGACGTGCACGCTAATGGCATCCGATTCCACGTCGTCGAAGCGCTGCCGACCGGACCTGACGCGGCCACCCCGCGGGTGGCCCGCCCACTGGTCGTGCTGCTGCACGGTTTCGCCTCGTTCTGGTGGTCTTGGCGCCACCAGCTGCGCGGGCTCGCCGGAGCGCGGGTGGTCGCGGTGGACCTGCGCGGCTACGGGGGCAGCGACAAGCCACCCCGTGGCTACGACGGATGGACGCTCGCCGGGGACGCCGCCGGATTGATCCGCGCGCTCGGGCACTCGTCGGCGACGCTGATCGGTCACTCCGACGGGGGCCTGGTCTGCTGGGCCACCGCCGTGTTGCACCCGCGATTGGTGCGGGCCATCGCAGTGGTCAGCTCACCGCACCCGGCCGCCCTGCGCAGATCGGCGCTGACGCACCGCGACCAAGCCCGCGCGCTGCTGCCGTCGTTGCTGCGCTACCAGGTTCCAATCTGGCCGGAACGGTTGCTGACCAGATGTGACGGCGACGAGTTGGAACGCCTGGTGAGAAGTCGTGCCTGCGCGAAATGGATTGCTTCGGAGGATTTTTCGGAGACGATTGGCCACTTGCGGCAGGCCATCCAAATTCCGTCGGCGGCGCACTCGGCGCTGGAGTACCAGCGTTGGGCGATGCGCAGCCAGTTGCGCGACGAGGGCCGCCGGTTCATGCGGTCGATGAAACAGCAGGCCGGCATCCCGATATTGCACCTACGCGGCGATGCCGATCCGTACGTGCTCGCCGACCCGGTCGAACGCACCCAGCGCTACGCACCGCACGGCCGCTACATATCGGTCGCCGGTGCCGGCCACTTCAGCCATGAAGAAGCGCCCGAGCAGGTCAACGGCCACCTGATGCGATTCCTTGATCAGGTGCACGGCCCGCGGCTCAACTGACACATGCCCCGGTGGCGACCGGTTGCGTGTCGCCGATCTTGCTGAGCTGGCTGGACACCTCTTTGGCGGTCAATACGAAGCCGGTGTCGTTGTCGTCGACGGCCGCGCCGAACACCACACCAAGCACCCGACCGTTGAGGTCGACCATCGGACCACCGGAATTGCCTTGTTCCACCGTCGCCCTGACCGTGTACACCTCGCGATTGACCGTCGTACTCCGGTAGATGTCCGGGCCGCTGAGCTGGATGGTTTCTCGGATCCGGGCCGGCGTGGCCGCGAAGTCGCCGCCACCCGGATAACCCATGACGATCGCGTCGGTAGCGGTTTTCGCCGGATCGTCGGCGAAGGCCAGCGGTTGTGCGCGCAGGTTGGGCACAGCCAGGATGGCGATGTCGACCGACGGGTCGTAGGACACCACGGTGGCGTTGATGGTAGCGCCGTTGGCCGCTACCGTGACAGTGTCCGCGCCGGCCACCACGTGGGCGTTGGTCATGACCCGTTCCGGTGACAGCACAAACCCGCTGCCTTCCAACAATTTCTGGCAACTTGTGGCCGAAGAGTTGATTTTGACCACGCTGGGCTGAGTTGCCGCGACCACGGGGCTGTTGGCCAGCGCGGCGTCCGGTGTCTGGACCGCGACGACGGGCGTGCGGCTGAACGGTTCCAGCACCGCCGGCAGGCCCGAGGTGTTAAGCAGAGCCGACAACCGCCGGGGCACGGTCTTGAGCCAGTTCGGCGCCATGTCATTGACCTGAGCCAGCACCCGGGACCCCCGTACCGCCGATGCCAGCGCCGGTTGGTCTTTCGAGGCGGTCAGCGGTGTCAGCAGCAACCACGCCGCGGTCAACACCGCGACCAGCTGCACGGCCACCCCGATGATCGAGTCAAAAAAGCGGAGGGTGTCGCTGCGAATCGCGCTACGCACCGCGCGCCCCAGCACCACACCGGCGACCTCACCGACGACCACCAACGCCAAGATCAAGAACAGGGCGCCGAACAGCTTGGCGCGCGGAGCACTGATGTGCTCGACCAGATGCGGAGCCAGCAGCACACCGGCGACCGCGCCGAGCAACACACCGACGAACGACAGCAGCGAGCCCAGCGCACCGGAGCGCCATCCCGAGATCGCCGCAATGAACACAATCGCCAGGACGGCGATATCAAGCCACTGAGACGACGTCATCGCGCAGCCCCGCCGCCGTCTCCGAGCAGTGCCATCGCGTCGTCGAGGTCACGGACGTCGGTGGTGTCCCAGGGCACCGCCCAGCCGGCGACGTCCAGCATCGCCGAGATCACTTGGCCGGTGAATCCCCACACCAGCATTTCGTTCAGCAGAAATGCCGGTCCGGCGAAGCGCCGGGCCAAGGTACGGCGGGAGACCATCAGCCGGTTGGCCGGGTTGATGAAGGCACGCACCGGAACGCGGGCGACGATCGCGGCTTCGGCTTCGTTGACGACGGCGACCGGGCCGGGATCGGGCGAGTACGCCAGCACCGGGACGACATGAAAACCCGACGGCGGTATGAAGATTCGCTCCAACGTCGCCAACGGGTGCAGCCGGCTGGTGTCGATACCGGTCTCCTCGAGCGCCTCCCGCAGCGCTGTGGCCACCGGTCCGTCGTCATCGGGGTCAGATGCTCCACCGGGAAATGCCGCCTGCCCGGCGTGGTGCCGCAAGGTCGATGCCCGCACCGTCAACAGCAGATCGGCGTCGTCGGGAACACGGTCGGAGTCGGGGCTTCGCTGCGGGCCGGAAAACAACACCAGCACCGCCGCGTCACGGCCGCCGCCGCGCAGCGCCGCCGTCGCCTTGGCGGCGGTTTCCATCGCCAGCACGTCGGCGGGCACCCGGCGCCGAACCGCCGCGGGAACCCGGCCGAGATTGTCGATGAGCGGACGCAGCCAGCCAGGGACGCCGTCAGGCGTCAGCGGGACTGCCCCACCCGAGCGGGCGGTACCCCCTGCGCTCAACGGCTCCTCCTCGCCCTCATCGCGTCAGGTCCCCGACCGCGGCGCTGATCTCGTCGGCGTCGCCGAAGGGTCGCGGCAAGACCTGCGCAACGCTACCGTCCGAGCGCAAGACCACTGTGGCGGGTATCGCGTTGGGGATTCGCAAGGCCGCGGCGATCCGGCGACGCCCGTCTTGCAGCGTCGGCAACCGGACACCGAGTTCTGCTAGCCGCAGCAGACCGGCTGTCTCGTTCTCGTCCTGGTGCACCGTCAGCACCAGCACGGCCGGCCCGACGCGTCGCTGATATTCGGCCATTGCCGGCAACTCGGCGGTACACGGCGCACACCAATACGCCCATAGGTTCAGCACCACACGTCGCCCCGCCAACGCACGCGCCACGTCGATGACTGACCCGTCGGCCGCGCATTCGACCGTGACACCGCGAAGGGCGCCGCCGGCGTTGGGTTGGTCAGCCCCGGTCGGGCACGGCGCTAGATCCGCGCGCTGCCGCGGACCGGCCAGCGCCGCGGGGGTGTCGGCATCGCGATGCTCCCGTTCGCCCCCAGACCCGGCCGGCATGGTGTGCTCGGCCGACATGTGGTGCAGCTGCGCGGCCAGCGCCCCGATGAGCAAGACGACGATCGTCACGGCCACCGCCATCCAGCGGTTCGTGGTCAAAGGCCGGCCAGCGCGAGCAGGTGCTCGGTTTCGGGGCCTTTGACCAAAGCCGCGGCGGTCAGCGGTTCGGTGGGGCCGGTGCCATACGACGGACAGTCCCGGGCCAGCACACACACGCCGCACGCCGGTTTACGCGCATGGCAGACCCGACGCCCGTGAAAGATCACCCGGTGACTGAGCAGTGTCCACTCGCTGCGCTCGATCAGTTCACCGACCGCATGCTCGACCTTGACCGGATCCTCCTCCGCGGTCCAGCGCCACCGCCGCACCAGCCGCCCGAAATGGGTGTCGACGGTGATGCCCGGAATGGCGAATGCGTTGCCGAGGATGACGTTGGCCGTTTTGCGCCCAACTCCGGGCAACGAAACCAGTTCTTCCATGGTCGACGGCACCTCGCCGTCGAACCGCTCGAGCAGAGCCTGCCCGAGACGGATCAGGGCGGCCGCCTTGTTGCGGTAGAAGCCGGTGGGGCGCACCAGGTTCTCGAGTTCCTCGCGGTCGGCTTGGGCGTAGTCCCGCGCGGTGCGGTAGCGGGCGAACAACGCCGGCGTCGTGAGATTAACGCCCTTGTCGGTGCTTTGCGCCGACAAGATGGTCGCCACCGTCAGTTCGAGCGGATTGGTGAAGTCCAGTTCGCAGTAGACGTGCGGAAAGGCTTGTGCCAGCGCACGATTCATTCGACGAGCCCGCCGTACCAAGCCGGTACGGGTTTCTGAGGACCAGCGCTTGGCCGGCGAAGGCTTACCCGCTATCACCCGAGATAGCGTAGGTGATCGTGATCGCGCTGAGACCTTCGGCGTGTTTACTTGCTGGTTGTGTCGTGGTTGGTCGTGGCCTTGGTCCCGGCTTTGTTGATGCTGGTCACTTTCGGGCTGAGCCGGCTGGAAACGCTTCTGGTCCCCGACACCGTGACCGCAAGCGACGTCGCGCAGTTCCTCATGCAGGCCGAGGCGGTGGATGTGCGCACCCTGGCGCGCGCCGGGATGCCTGAGGCGCTGAACCATATGCAACGCCGGCAAACGGAGCGGATCCTCGAGACGACCGCACCCAGGACCGGCGGCCGGCATCAGGCCGATCCGTTTGTCCGGGTTGGGTTCGACACCAGCGACCAGCATTCCCGGGCGAATCCAGAGTTTACGACGACTCGGCGGATCAATCCTGTGTAGCGTGGGCTCGTCGCCACGCGATCACAGTTTGTCAAGAGCTAAGGGGCAACGTGGACGAGATCCTGGCAAGGGCCGGAATCTTCCAGGGGGTTGAACCAAGCGCCGTCGCCGCGCTGACCAAACAGCTGCAGCCCGTCGATTTCCCGCGCGGGCACACGGTTTTCGCCGAAGGGGAGCCGGGCGACCGGCTTTACATCATCATCACCGGAAAGGTCAAGATCGGCCGACGCTCACCGGATGGGCGGGAGAATCTGCTGACCATCATGGGTCCGTCGGACATGTTCGGCGAGCTGTCGATCTTCGACCCCGGACCTCGCACCTCCAGCGCCACCACCATCACCGAGGTGCGAGCGGTGTCGATGGACCGTGATGCACTTCGAGCGTGGATCGCCGATCGGCCCGAGATCGCCGAGCAGCTGTTGCGGGTGTTGGCCCGCCGGTTGCGGCGCACCAACAACAACCTGGCGGACCTGATCTTCACCGATGTGCCCGGCCGGGTCGCCAAGCAGCTGCTGCAGCTGGCCCAGCGGTTCGGCACCCAAGAGGGCGGTGCCATGCGGGTGACCCACGACCTGACCCAAGAAGAGATCGCCCAGCTGGTCGGGGCGTCGCGGGAGACGGTGAACAAAGCGCTGGCCGATTTCGCCCACCGGGGCTGGATCCGCCTGGAGGGTAAAAGTGTGCTGATCTCGGACTCTGAGCGGCTGGCCCGCCGAGCGAGGTAAGCGCGCGCGCAGCGCGGGCGCAACCGAGCGAACATCCGACGCCGAGCGAGGTAAGCGCGCGCGCAGCGCGGGCGCAACCGAGCGAACATCCGACACCGAGCGAGGTAGACCTTCCGTGGTCTCGCGATACTGCGGTTTTCGACGCAACCACGCCGTGAGGCGGTGAAATCCGCGGAGTCGCGCGGCTATCGCAGGTAATCCAGCTGCGCTTGCACCGACCATTCGGCGACGTCCCACAGCTCTTCGGCGACGTCGGTGTATACATGCTCGACGATCTGCCGGGCGGTGGCGTCGTGACCCAGCTCGGCCAGCGCACCTCGCACCTGGTGCAGCCGCTGTTCGCGGTGTGCGAGGTATTCAGTGGCCACGGCGGCCAGATCCGGCAGCTCCGGCCCGTGGCCGGGCAACACGGTGCGGGCGCCCAGACCGCGTAGCCGCTGCAGCGACTCCAGGTAGTCCGCCAGGCTGCCGTCTTCGGTGTCGATGACGGTGGTGCCCCGGCCGAGGACGGTGTCGGCTGTCAAGACGGCGTCGTCGAGGACGAAGGACAGCGAATCGGCGGTGTGCCCCGGGGTGGCCAGTACGGACACCGTGAGCCCGGCGGCCTTGATGACATCACCGTCGCGCAGTTCAGCACTGAGCCCGCGCAGAAACCCCGAGCCGGCCGCACGCACCGGCGCACCGGTCAGCTCGACCAGCTTGTCGATGCCGTCGGTGTGGTCGCCGTGCCGGTGGCTGATCAGCACCATAGCGATGGGACCGATCGCGGCGACCCGGGCGACATGTTCGTCGTCGTCGGGGCCGGGATCGACGACCACCGCCTCGCCGCTGCCCGCAGCCCGCAGCACCCAGGTGTTGGTGCCCTCGAGCGTCATCAGGCCGGGATTGTCGGCCAGCAGCACCGAGGCGGTTTCGGTCACCGGGCGCAACACCCCGTAGGCCGGATGCGCCAATGCCTCGTCCGCCATCGTGCCTAACCGACCTCGACGATCAGCTCGATTTCCACCGGTGCATCGAGCGGCAGTTCGGACACCCCCACCGCGGAACGCGCATGCACACCGTTGTCCTCGAACACTTCCCCCAGCAGCTCCGACGCCCCGTTGACGACGCCGGGCTGACCATGAAAACCGGGTGCCGAGGCGACGAATCCGACCATCTTCACCACCTGGGTGACGGCGTCGATGCCTACCAGCGAATGCACCGCCGCCAGCGCGTTGAGCGCGCAGATCCGCGCCTGCGTATGAGCCAGCTCGGGGCTCACGCCGAGGCCGACTTTGCCCGAAACCATCAGCTTTCCCCGCGTGAGCGGCAGCTGGCCGGCCGTGTAGACCAGGTTGCCGGTGCGCACCGCCGGAACATAGGACGCCAACGGCTTGGGCACCGGCGGCAGTTCGATGCCCAACTTCTCGAGTCGGGCAGCGGCGCTCACTTCGGTCGTTTCAAGTAAGCGACATGTTGCTCACCGGTCGGCCCGGGCAGCACGGCGACCAGCTCCCAGCCGTCGGCGCCCCACTGGTCGAGGATCTGCTTGGTGGCGTGGGTCAACAGGGGGACGGTGGCGTATTCCCACTGAGTGGTCGGTTGGGTCATGGCTGGAGCCTATCGGCCTTGGCTAGGCTGCATTAGTGGCAACCACACCGGACATCGCCATCAGCGGCAGCCATATCGGCTGGCCGACGCGCTTGTCGAAGGCTCGACTCCACTTCGTCTCGGGTAAAGGCGGGACCGGCAAGTCGACCGTCGCGGCCGCGTTGGCTCTGACGATGGCCGCCGGCGGTCGCAAGGTGCTGCTGGTAGAAGTTGAAGGGCGTCAGGGCATTGCGCAGCTTTTCGACGTGCCGCCGCTGCCCTACGAGGAAGTCAAGATTGCCACCGCCGATCGCGGCGGACAGGTCAACGCGCTGGCCATCAACATCGAGGCCGCGTTTCTGGAGTACCTGGAAATGTTTTACAACCTCGGAATCGCCGGACGGGCCATGCGCCGCATCGGAGCCATCGAGTTCGCGACGACGATCGCACCGGGCCTGCGCGATGTGCTGCTCACCGGAAAGATCAAGGAGTCGGTGGTCCGGGTCGACAAGAAGTCCAAGAAGCCGATCTACGACGCGGTCGTCGTGGACGCGCCACCGACCGGGCGCATCGCGCGTTTCCTCGACGTCACCAAGGCGGTGGCCGACTTGGCCAGGGGCGGCCCGGTGTACTCCCAGAGTGAGGGCGTGGTGAAGCTGCTGCACTCCGAGCAGACCGCCGTACACCTGGTCACCTTGCTCGAGGCGCTGCCCATGCAGGAGACAGTCGAGGCGATCGAGGAACTGGCGCGGCTGGGTCTGCCGATCGGCAGTGTGATCGTCAACCGCAACATTCCCGCCTACCTGCCGGCCGAGGACCTGGCCAAGGCCGCCGAGGGCGTGATCGACGCCGACGCCGTGCGTGCCGGATTGGCCAGGGCCGGGATCAAGCTCGACGAAGCCGACTTCGCCGGTCTGCTGACCGAGACGATTCAGCACGCCACCCGGATCACCGCGCGCGCCGAGAACGCCGATCAGCTCGATGACCTGCAGGTGCCGCGGCTGGAGTTGCCGACCATCGCCGACGGGATCGACCTGGGCAGCCTCTACGAGTTGTCCGAAGTTCTTGCCCAACAGGGAGTCCGATGAGTACCGCGCCGCCGGCTCTGGACATCGCCGCGATGCTGGCCGATCGCGCCAACCGGGTTGTGGTGTGCTGCGGCGCCGGCGGTGTCGGCAAGACCACCACCGCTGCCGCGATGGCGCTGCGCGCAGCCGAGTACGGCCGCACCGTCGTGGTGCTGACCATTGACCCCGCGAAGCGGCTGGCGCAAGCACTGGGAATCCAGGACCTGGGCAATACACCGCAACGAGTTCCGCTTGCTCCGGAGGTCACCGGCCAGCTGTACGCAATGATGCTCGACATGCGCCGCACCTTCGACGAGATGGTGGTGCAGTACTCCGGACCCGAACGCGCACAAGCGATTCTGGACAACCAGTTCTATCAGACAGTCGCCACCTCGCTCGCCGGAACGCAGGAGTACATGGCGATGGAGAAGCTCGGCCAACTGCTGAGCCAGGACCGCTGGGATCTGGTAGTGGTCGACACCCCGCCGTCGCGGAATGCGCTGGACTTCCTGGACGCGCCCCAACGGTTGGGCAGCTTCATGGACAGCCGGTTGTGGCGGCTGCTGCTGGGTTCCGGCCGCGGCATCGGTCGGCTGGTCACCGGAGCGGTCGGGCTGGCCATGCGAGCGATGTCGACGATCCTCGGCTCGCAGATGCTCTCCGACGCTGCCGCGTTCGTCCAGTCATTGGACGCCACCTTCGGCGGGTTCCGGGAGAAGGCGGATCGTACCTACGCACTGCTGAAGCGCCGGGGTACGCAGTTCGTCGTCGTGTCGGCGGCCGAGCCGGATGCCTTGCGGGAAGCAGCGTTCTTCGTCGACCGACTCTCGCAGGAACAGATGCCGTTGGCCGGGCTGGTCCTCAACCGCACCCACCCGATGCTCAGCGCGCTGCCGGTCGAGCGCGCCGTCGACGCCACTGAAACCCTGGAACACGCGCAAGGCGAAGACGAGTCCACCGTTCTCACCGGAGCGGTGCTGCGGATCCACGCCGAGCGTGCGTTGATCGGCAAGCGCGAGATCCGGTTGCTGTCCCGGTTCACCGGCGCGCACCCGAAAGTGGCCATCGTCGGGGTGCCGTCGCTGCCGTTCGACGTTTCCGACTTGGAGGCGCTTCGCACGATCGCCGATCAGATGACGGGGACGGCCGCAGCGGCGAGTTAGCGGTCCTCGCCCGAGAAGGACTTAGCCAGCGCTGCGGTGCTTGCGTTGCCCAGCGAAGAACTCTGCCCAGGACACCACGTCGGGATGCTGCTTGAGTAGTGCGCGGCGTTGCCGTTCGGTCATGCCGCCCCAGACGCCGAACTCCACCCGGTTGTCCAACGCATCGGCGCCGCACTCCAACATCACCGGACAATGCCGGCAGATGACGGCGGCTTTGCGCTGGGCGGCTCCGCGGACGAAAAGCTCGTCCGGGTCGGCAGCCCGGCACAGGGCTTTGGACACCCACGCGATGCGAGACTCGGCATCGGCGCGATAAAACGTGCTGCTGATAGGTGCTGTAGGCGTTTTCCGCACCGCGGGCCGTGTTCCTGACACCAGCGCTCCCCTTCGCTCCGGCCGCCGCCACGACGGCCCCCAACCCTCGGTGCAGATCGGATTGCGATCTACGCCACACTGCTAAGGTCGCTGTTACCTAAATCTCAGTGTGCGTCTAAGTTAGGTGGTCAGGTACCAATTGCGCAACAGTTTGGTACTGCCTTTTTTGGGACGGCCGTGCCGTCCGATCATGATAACGAGCTTCCGACCGCCGCTGAAGAGCCGCGGAGGAGCCTGCGGGGGCGCTGAAGGAGGCGCTGACAGGGGGCTCAATCGGAGGCGTCGCTACTGTAGTAGCCATGTCGGAGCGGCCCTCGACCGGTATCACGATCCTGAAGCTGGCCGGCTGCTGTCTGCTCGCCAGCGTCGTCGCCGCGGCGCTGATGTTCCCAGTGGCCGGTGGTTTGGGACTGGTTTCCAACCGGGCATCTGAAGTCGTCGCCAACGGTTCCGCGCAATTGGTTGCCGGTGACGTACCCGCCGTGACGACGATGGTCGATGCTAAAGGCAACACCATCGCGTACCTGTATTCGCAGCGCCGGTTCGAGGTGCCCAGCGACAAGATCGCTGACACCATGAAGCTGGCAATCGTCTCCATCGAGGACAAACGATTTGCCGAGCACAACGGCGTGGACTGGCAAGGCACCCTGACCGGCCTGGCCGGTTACGCCTCGGGCGACGTGGACACCCGCGGTGGGTCGACGATCGAGCAACAGTACGTGAAGAACTACCAGCTGCTGGTGCTGGCCCAGACCGACGCAGAGAAGCGGGCAGCGGTGGAAACAACGCCGGCGCGCAAGCTGCGCGAAATCCGCATGGCGATCACGCTGGACAAGACGTTCACCAAACCGGAGATCCTGACCCGCTACTTGAATCTGGTGTCGTTCGGTAACGGCGCCTTCGGTGTTCAAGACGCCGCACAGACCTACTTCGGGGTCAACGCAACCGATCTGAACTGGCAGCAGGCGGCGCTGTTGGCGGGGCTGGTGCAGTCGACCAGTTCGCTCAACCCCTACACCAACCCCGACGGTGCGCTGGCCCGGCGAAACGTCGTGCTCGACACCATGGTCGAGAACTTGCCCGCAGAGGCGAATGCGCTGCGGGCGGCTAAGGCCGAGCCGCTGGGAATCTTGCCGCAGCCCAACGAATTGCCGCGCGGCTGCATCGCCGCCGGTGACCGGGCATTCTTTTGCGACTACGTCCAGGCGTATCTGGCCCGCGCGGGGATCAGCAAGGAGCAGCTGGCCCGCGGCGGCTACCTGATTCGCACGAATTTGGATCCGGGCGTGCAAGCCCCGGTCAAGCAGGCCATCGACAGCATCGCCAGCCCGGACCTCAACGGCGTCGCCAGCGTGATGAGCGTTATCCGTCCGGGCAAGGATTCGCACCGGGTAGTGGCGATGGCCAGCAACCGCAGGTATGGACTGAACACCGACGCCGGCGAAACGATGCGGCCCCAGCCGTTCTCGCTAGTCGGCGACGGCGCGGGATCGATTTTCAAGATCTTCACCACCGCGGCCGCAATGGACATGGGCATGGGCATCAACACGGTGCTGGATGTGCCGGGCAGCTTCCAGACCAAGGGCATGGGTAGCGGCGGTGCCAGAGGGTGCCCGAAGGAAACGTGGTGTGTGGTCAACGCGGGCAACTATCGGGGATCGATGAATGTCACCGACGCGCTGGCCACCTCACCCAACACCGCGTTCGCCAAGCTAATCTCGAAGATCGGCGTGCAGCGCACGGTCGACATGGCGGTGAAGCTGGGGCTGCGGTCCTACGCCGACCCGGGCTCCGCCCGCGACTACGACCCGAACAGCAACGAGAGCCTGGCCGACTTCATCAAGCGCCAGAACATCGGTTCGTTCACGCTGGGCCCCTTTGAGCTGAATGCGCTGGAGTTGTCCAATGTGGCAGCTACCCTCGCGTCGGGCGGCACCTGGTGCCCACCCAACCCGATCGACAAACTGTTCGACCGCGACGGCAACGAGGTCTCGGTCGCCACCGAGGCCTGCGAACAGGTGGTTCCCGAGGGCCTGGCCAACACGCTCGCCAATGCGCTGAGCAAGGACTCCCAGGGCGGCGGCACCGCGTCGGGTTCGGCGGCGGCGGCAGGCTGGAACTTGCCGATGTCCGGTAAGACCGGCACGACCGAGGCGCACCGCTCCTCCGGTTTCGTGGGCTTCACCAACCAATACGCAGCGGCCAACTACATCTACGACGACTCGACTTCACCGTCCGATCTGTGCTCGTTTCCGCTGCGACGCTGCGGAAGTGGTGATCTGTACGGCGGTAACGAGCCGGCGCGCACCTGGTTCACCGCGATGAAACCGATTGCCACCATCTTCGGCGACGTGCACCTGCCGCCGACCGATCCGCGTTATGTCGACGGCGGCCCCGGTTCTCGGGTGCCCACTGTCGTCGGTCTCGACTTCGACGGTGCGCGCCAGCGTCTGAAGGACGCCGGTTTCCAGGTCGCCGACCAGCCCAGCTCGGTCAACAGTTCGGCGGCCTACGGGGAAGTAGTCGGGACGTCGCCGAGTGGTCAGACCATTCCCGGTTCGATCATCACAATTCAGACCAGCAACGGTATCCCGCCGCCACCACCGCCCCCACCTGACAATCAGGGTCCGGTGCCGGTCGGCTCGACCACGGTCGAGATTCCGGGTCTGCCGCCGATCACCATCCCGCTACTGGCGCCGCCGCCCGGCGAGCCGCCCCCATAGCGATTCCGCAGTAGGCTGCCTTCATGTCAGCTGTCCTGAAGACCGGTGCCGTCGCTCTCGGCACGGCCGTCGCTGGGATCGGTTACGCCTCGATCATCGAGCGCAACGCGTTCGTCCTGCGTGAACTGACGATGCCCGTCCTCACCCCGGGTTCCTCGCCGCTACGTGTCCTGCACATCAGCGACATCCACATGCGACCCAACCAGCGTCGTAAACAGGCGTGGTTGCGTGAGCTGGCGGGCTGGGAACCTGATCTGGTAGTCAACACCGGGGACAACCTGGCGCACCCGAAGGCGGTGCCGGCAGTTGTGCAGACCCTGGGCGACCTGCTGGGGCGGCCGGGTGTGTTCGTTTTCGGAAGCAACGACTACTTCGGGCCACGGCTGAAGAATCCGGTGAACTACTTGACCAACCCGGGCCACCGGGTGCACGGTGTACCGCTGCCCTGGCAGGACCTGCGGGCGGCGTTCACCGAGCGCGGGTGGCTTGACCTCACTCACAACCGCCGCGAGCTCGAGGTGGGTGGGCTGCATATCGCCGCTGCCGGCGTCGACGACCCGCACATCGCCCGAGACCGCTACGACACCATCGCGGGCCCGGCCAGCCCCGCTGCCAACCTGCGGCTGGGCTTGACCCATTCGCCGGAACCTCGGGTGTTGGACCGCTTCGCCGCCGACGGCTACCAACTGGTGATGGCCGGGCACACCCACGGTGGACAACTGTGCCTGCCGTTCTACGGGGCGCTGGTGACCAATTCGGGCGTCGACCGATCGCGGGTCAAGGGCGCGTCGCGCTGGGGCGCGACGATGCGGTTGCACGTGTCGGCGGGCATCGGGACGTCGCCGTTCGCGCCGGTGCGATTTTGCTGCCGCCCGGAGGCGACGCTGTTGACGTTGATCGCCGCGCCTATGGGCGACCGCGAGGCGACTAGCAACCGCGGCCGCTCACAGCCGAGCGCGTCACTGCGCTGATGTGAACCCGTCGTGGCTCGGGCCGGCCGAGGCGCTCGCCAGATCCGCCGGCTGCTGCCACTGCGTGTGCTCCCAGACGCCGTCGACATCGTTCTCCGGCGCGGTCACCAAAAGCCACAGCACCGCGATCCCTAACAATCCGCCGAACACCACTGCACCCAGTAACGTCATGATCCTCTCGCTTCCGTCGCGCGGACAATGCGTCGTTCATTAGTCTGCTCAACGTCACCGACACTCGACATCTTCCGCCGCCGATTGTGGGGAAGTCGTGCCATGTCGATCAGTGTGACCTGCCCCATATCAACGGCCCTTGCGGCTCGCCGATAACGCCGAACTTTGGTTACCCGACCCTTCGAGCAGTCAATCGCGGGTCCGATGGCCCATGCGATAGGCTGTCGTGGCTTCACGGGGTGTGGCGCAGCTTGGTAGCGCGCTTCGTTCGGGACGAAGAGGCCGTGGGTTCGAATCCCGCCACCCCGACTCGCTTTGATACCGTTTCGCGGTGCCACGTGTTCGACGTATTGCTTCGCGAGCCACCGCCGCGCTCCTCGTGGTGCTCCCGATTGTCGTCTCGCCGAGCGCCTCGGCAGCTCCTGACGTTGCCGGGATGGCGGTCTTCCTCGACCCCGGCCATAGCGGGCTGAACGATTCGTCGCTCACCCGGCAGGTGCCGAACGGCCGTGGCGGCACCAAGGACTGCCAAACAACCGGTACGGCTACCGCCGATGGTTATCCAGAGCACAGCTTCAACTGGGCTGTGGTGACGCAGATCCGTGATGCGCTCAACGCGATGGGCGTGCGCACGCAGCTTTCCCGCGACAACGACAACAGCGTCGGGCCGTGCGTCGATCAGCGCGCCGCCGCAGCCAACGCCATGCAGCCCTCCGCGATCATCAGTATTCACGCCGACGGGGGACCGCCCGGGGGGCGGGGTTTCCACGTCAATTACTCGAGCCCACCGTTGAACGACGCGCAGCGCGGCCCCGCGATGGCGTTGGCGAGCACTATGCGCGATTCACTGGCCGGCACGGGCCTTTCGCCGTCGACCTATATCGGGGCGGATGGACTTTACGGGCGTGCGGACCTCGCCGGGCTGAATCTTGCCCAATACCCGGCCGTGCTGGTCGAGCTCGGCAACATGAAGAACGGTGCCGACGCGGGGCAGATGGAAAGCCCCGACGGTCGCGCGTCCTATGCCGCGGCGGTCACCAAGGGCATCGTCAACTTTCTGGGCGCCCACCCGCAGGCGTGACGGCCGCTGCGCGCCCTGTCTGAGGCCGGCGACCGATGGGTAGTCCCTGCGGTGTCTGCTGCGCCGAACACAGGAATGAGGCTTCGATGTCAAGCGCCACGGTTGCCGACTTCGTTCTGGAGCGCTTGCGCGAGTGGGGGGTCGAGAACGTTTTCGGGTACGCCGGTGACGGGATCAACGGTCTGCTGGGGGCCTGGGGCCGCGCCGACAACAAACCGAAGTTCGTCCAATCGCGCCACGAGGAGATGTCGGCGTTCGAAGCGGTCGGATATGCGAAGTTCAGTGACCGTATCGGCGTTTGCGCGGCGACCTCGGGACCCGGCGCCATTCACCTGCTGAACGGACTTTACGACGCCAAGCTCGATCACGTTCCCGTGCTGGCGATCGTTGGGCAGACCGAACGCACCGCTATGGGCGGCTCCTATCAGCAGGAAGTCGACCTAATGAGCCTGTTCAAGGACGTGGCCAGTGACTATATCCAGATGGTGACGGTGCCCGAACAACTGCCCAATGTCTTGGACCGCGCCATCCGCACTGCGCTGACCCGTCGCGCGCCGACGGCAGTCATCATCCCCTCCGATGTCCAAGAACTCGAATACTCGCCACCCACACATGAATTCAAGATGGTGCCGTCCAGCCTGGGATTCGAGTGGCCGCAGACCGGACCATCGCCCGAGGGATTGCGGCAGGCCGCTGAGGTGCTCAATGCCGGCGAGCGGGTGGCGATGCTGATCGGCTGTGGTGCAAAAGATGCCGTCGACGAGGTCGCCGAAGTCGCCGAACTGCTCGGCGCGGGTGTCGCAAAAGCACTGCTGGGCAAAGACGTGCTCTCCGACGAACTTTCGTGGGTTACCGGCGCGATCGGGTTGCTGGGCACGCGGCCGAGTTATGAAATGATGCGCGACTGCGACACCTTGCTGACCGTCGGTTCCAGCTTCCCCTACACGCAATTCTTGCCACCGTTCGGCGGCGCTCGCGGAGTCCAGATCGACATCGACCCCGCGCTGATCGGCATGCGCTACCCGAACGAGGTGAACCTCGTCGGAGACGCGGCCACGACGCTGCGCGCGCTGTTGCCGCTGCTTCAGCGGAAGTCGGACCGCTCCTGGCGAGAGACCATCGAAAAGAACGTGCGGCGTTGGTGGGAGACAATGGCGATGGAAGCCCAAGTAGCCGCCGATCCGATCAACCCGATGCGGTTGTTCGCCGAGGTGTCGCCGAAGCTGCCGGACAACGTCATTGTCACCGCGGATTCTGGCTCGGCGGCGAATTGGTATGCGCGACAATTAAAGTTTCGCGAGGGGATGCGCGGGTCGCTGTCCGGAACGCTCGCCACGATGGGTCCCGGCGTGCCCTATGCCATCGGCGCCAAGTTCGCTCAGCCTAATCGACCGGTGATTGTGTTCGAGGGTGACGGCGCTATGCAGATGAACGGAATGGCCGAATTGATCACGATCGCGCACTACTGGAAAGAGTGGGCCGATCCCCGGCTGATCGTGGCCGTGTTGCACAACAACGACCTGAACCAGGTGACTTGGGAGATGCGGGCGATGGGCGGCGCGCCGAAGTTCACCGAGTCGCAGACCTTGCCGGACGTCGACTATGCGGGTTTCGCCGCGAGCTTGGGTCTGGGCTCGGCGACACTGACAGATCCGGATCAGATCAGTTCAGCGTGGGATCGGGCGCTGAATGCCGATCGGCCAACCGTGCTCGATGTGCACTGCGATCCCGACGTGCCACCGGTACCGCCGCATGCAACGTTCGACCAGATGAAGGCCGCAGCCAGCGCCGTGCTCAAGGGGGACGAAAATGCTTTCGGCCTCATGAAAGAAGGCATCAAGATCAAGGCGCAGGAGTTCCTGCCGCACCGCTAAAACGGCGGTGGATCGTTGCAGGCGGCGATCTGCCTTTGCCGTGTGAATCTCTCCGCGGCCAACTGGGCTTCATTGAGGCCACGCTCAGCGGCGATCCGCGCGGCACGGTCTTCTGCTCGGGTTCGGCGACGGGCCGGCATCATCAGCCCCCGGTTCTGGTCCGGGGGTTTCGTCGATGTTGATGGTGTCAACGCGCCGGTCGGCGTGCCCAGCACCGGAAAGAAGACGCTGCCCACCGGTGTGGTCGTGTAGATGTGACCGCTGGGCGCCGACCACTCCACTGTGCCGTTCGGGAATTGACGGTCTGTCCAGCCGCGCGGGCCGGTGTAGAAAGTCTTGAGCAGATGATGAAAACGGCACAGCAGTTTCAGATTCGACGGGTGCGTGGGACCGAGCGGATACGGAACCGTGTGGCACCGACTTCGTGAAGAACACTTAAGACCCTCACCCCACGTCTATCCAGATCGTCAGGGCACCCACGGCAACAGCCATCACGGCGAGCAGGATCGTGTCGGTCGTGTGGAGGCGTGGCGCATCGGATGCGCCCATGCGTAGCTCACGGGCGATCAGAAATAAGGGGAACGCGACGCTGATCGCGATGGCGAATCCGGCTGCAATATAGAGCCAAACAAACTTGACGCCGTGCTTCCTGGCCTCGATCACCGTCAGGATGATTGCGGCGAGGCCAAGCAGCAGAAGGTCGACCGTCAGCGATCGAGATGCCGGTGTGACCTTGGAGTCGTTAACGAAGTCGAGCAGGAATCGGGCGGGCTTGTCGAGGTAGGCCAGGTTCTGACTCCACGTCCCAAAGAGCGCGGCGACAGCGATAGCGGCGTAGACACCGCAGAGGAGTTTGCGAGACGCGGGGATGGATGATGCTTGGTCGGCTTGGTCAGCTGTTGTCACGACCTCACGCTAAGTGCAAGCGAACTGCCACGGGTCGCTTTCTAATGAGGAGCCAAACGATAGAAGCTCTTCGAAAATTAATGGCAAGGACTGGCCGAAGAACGCTTTAAGTGCACCGTGCAAGACACCGGAACTCGACCCGATCCTCCGCTTACACTTCCGCAATGTTCTCCGAGACGCGGTATGCGCTGAACGGGGACTTGCGCGTCGCCTATCGGGCGTCACAACAGCATGAGCGCGACATCGTGCTCGTCCCCGCCTGGTTCAGCAACTGCGAGCATCTCCCTGAGCAGCCGGTCATTCAAGGATGGCTCCAGGCAATCACATCGCTCGGTCGGCTAATTATCTTCGACCAGCCCGGCACCGGAGCGTCCGATCCCATCCCGGGCGGCGCGCTGCCGACTATGGAGCTATGGGCCGATAGCATCACCGCGGTGCTCGACGAGCTCGGGAGTCGCGAAGCGGTCCTTATTGCGGGCGTCGGCGCGGTTGCGACAGCTGCGCTCTTCGCGGCAACACATCCGTCGCGCACAGCTGCGCTGGTCGTGCTCGAGGGCTACGCGGATCCGATGGCTGGGCGCACCGACGGACCCACAACCGAGCAGACCATGGCGGCCTTGGTCGACATATGGGGGACGGGCGAGTTCCAGCATGCGATGAATCCGGACATGCCGTGGAACGAGGAGATCCGGGCAGCGACGGCACGCTGGGAACGCGGGGCGGTGAGCCCAGGAACTGTCGCTCTCATGATGCCGCTGCTGGCCGAAATGGATGCGCGGGGGGTGCTTCCCACAGTGCGCGTCCCGACACTCGTCCTCCATCACACCGACGACCCGCTGATTCCGCCCGAGTGGGGCAAGGACGTCGCCAATCGCATACCGGACGCGAAATACGTCGAGCTCCCCGGGCGCAACGTCACCCACTTCTACGAACCCGACTGGCGTGCGTCCTTCCAGGAGATTGCCGAGTTCCTCACCGGCCAGCGGGCTGACGTAGCCGATGATCGGGTTCTCGCCACCCTGCTCTTCACCGACATCGTGGATTCGACGCGACTCGCCGCGGCGATGGGTGACCGCGACTGGCATGCATTGCTCGATGCACACGACGCCATCGTCCGCTCGCAGCTAGCACGGTTTCGGGGCCGTGAGGTAAACACATCGGGAGACGGCTTCCTCGCGATCTTCGACGGCCCGCAGCGAGCGATCCGTTGCGCTATGACAATTCGCGACGCGGTGCAGGCGCTCGGGATCCAAGTCCGCGCCGGGCTGCACACCGGCGAGTGCGAAGTCCGCGGCGACGACATCGGCGGAATCGGCGTGCACATCGGCGCACGCGTGAGCGCGCTAGCAGGCCCGAATGATGTGCTCGTGTCCAGCACGCTGCGCGACCTGGTGATCGGCTCAGGGCTCGAGTTCGAGGACCGCGGCGCGCACGAGCTCAAGGGTGTTCCTGGCGAATGGCGCCTCTTCGCCGTTGCCTCTTAGCGGTGCGTCCGGCGTAACTCATTTCGCCTGCCGCAAGCGGTTGTGCACGCCGTGAAAACGGCACAGCAGTTTCAGATTCGACGGGTGCGTGGGACCGAGCGGATACGGAACCGTGTGGATGCTCCTATGCAGCGTCAATAGCGCCTGTGGGGTGTAGGTCGGCTTGGAGTGCTCGCCAGAGTTCGCGGATTACTGCGCGTTTGAGGCAGCGCATGATGTCTTTTGTAGTTTTGCCTTCCTGGGTTCGGCGCTCGACGTAGCGCTTGGTTGGCTCGTGCCAGCGAAGTCTGTTGACAACGATTAGGTGGATCGAGCTGTTGGCGTTGCGGTCCCCACCGCGATGCAGGCGATGGCGGCTGGTGTTTCCACTGCTTGCCGGGATGGGGGCAACGCCGCATAGTCGTGCCAGGGAAGCCTCTGATTTGAGCCGATCGTTGTTTTCGCCGGCGGTAGTGAGAATCTGCCCAGCGGCTTCAGTGCCTACGCCATTGACGGCCAGCAGGTTGGGTGCGTGATCGGTCAAAATGGCGCTGAGTTCGTCGTTGGCGTCGGCGATCTCCTCATCGAGCATTTGGATCCGCTTGGCCAACCGGCGCAGCATTCGACGCGCGCCTGCCACGGGATCGTCGATAGCAGCCGTACTCGACACGCGCAGCCGGGCGCAGCGCGTGACTAGGGCGGCGCGGTCATAGCTGGACAACTTCACGCGTAGCTCCTCAGGGGCGCACCACAGGAGGCCATGGATTTGTGCCAGTGCGGCCCTGCGTGCTTTTACCGCGCTGCGCCGGGTCGCACGGATTTGACGCACGGCCTCGACGTGGCTGTCCCGGCGCTTCGGCATGGTAGTCGCCAACTCGCTTAAGACTGCACGTGCGGCATTAATCGCATCGATCGGATCAGACTTGCCCTGCCTGCGCCGATCTTGACGGTTGGGCCGCGACACCTCGATCACCGTCACCGCTTGAGCCTGCAAATACCGCTGCAGCCCAGCGCCATACGAACCAGTGCCCTCGACTCCAGCCTTGACCACGGTGCCGAACGAGCGCATCCAGGACAAAAGTTGCCGATAGCCAGCCCAAGTGGCAGCAAACTCCCGATCTGCCAACAACTTCCCAGTGCTCGCATCCAGCACCGCGCCATGATGAGTCAATTTATGGGTATCAACTCCCGCGACGATGTGACGAAACCCCGATTCGCTTGTCATGCTGGTACCTGCCGTCCTCTACTTCGGGTGGATGGGTGGCGCCACCGGCGTTGACGGTTGGACACGACAGAAATGGGCAGCTTGTGGCGCAAGCTCCTATGAAGTCACAGCTGTCACGTCGGTGGCGTCGAGCGCGTCACCCGCGCCAGGGGCCGACAGATCCACACAAGGACAACCAACCGGCGTCAATCGAAGTCAGAGTCAGACCGCCACCGCGAGTGACTCCCCATCTTCTCTGTCGATGTCGCATACCTCGGCAGGCTTGTCACAGCCTGGAAATCGACATGTCAAATCACGCAACCGCACGTATTCGGCTAAGGCGGCAGACGGCCGATACCTTGGCTCCGAGTCAGATGACGGTAATAGCAGTGGCTTGAGCTTCGCAGTGGCGGCCAGCTCGCGCAGTACTGTTGCCGGTAGGGGACCGAATCCCGGCAGATATCCCGGCGCCGAGGAGTCACCGGCAAAGGTGGATTGTTCGGCCAAGACGTGAATGACGACATCTGCCGCGCGAGGCCGTTGTGCGGCCGGGCAATTCGGCGAATCGCAGTTGCATCGCATCACTTTCAGCCCGGCCACCAGCGCACCCAGTGCATCGGCCCGACGCTGACTCTTGGTTCGAGGGTCCGCCGCGCAGACGGTACCGGCCAAGGCGTCAAGCCTTCGATCGAGAGCTGCGCCGTCCGAGGCGTGCAGCTGCGCCCAGATTGCCGCTAAACCTGAATCGATAGACGCGATCTCGACATAGCGATCCTCGTTGCGGGGTCGCGGGACTCGTTTGCCAGCCGGGTCGAACCGCATGACCCACATGTCGATGCGTTCGTAGAGTTTAGGTGCCGAAAGCCGCGTCCATCTCGGCGCATACTTGGCCACCGCCGCATCCAACTTGGCTAGTAGAACAGGATCCTCGACCAGGTCGGTGCGATACACCACCGCAGCCATCAGCCGGAAATCGATGATGCCTGAAGCGAAGACCTCGGCGAACCGAGGCAGGCGCTCGCGCAGCGCAATCGCGTAACGAAGCCGACCGCGAGCCCGTCCGGTGGCGATCCGCAATGCAGCGGCCACCTCAGCGACGACGTTGGCGTGCTCTTCGACCGCCCAGTTCGACCGATCGACATCATCCTCCGGGGCCCGACGCGCGTAGAGCTCGCCGATGGCAGCCAACTCGCGGGCGCACATCGCGTTTTGCATCTGCGCTGCGCCAGTGACGGCCGCAACCACGCCAGCGTCATCCGCTTGAGCTAATTTCGCAAAAGCCCGCGGCGACTTCACGATATCGAACATACATTCGATTGTAGCTGCGACGGCCGTCATGATTCTGTTAAGGCGGTTTGGGTGAGGATGGTCTTGCCCGTTCGCCGCTGGTGATGGCTCTCGCTCCGACTGACGCCCTATTGGGTTGTCTTCAATTGATTTGTCTCACAGCGACGAGCGGGCAAGCACTGCCAGAGCCCGGCGGGGCGGACATGACCTAATCAGGAGCCTGGTCGTTCTCATCAATGTCTTGTCTGCCGCCCGACGGGTTGTCACCACCGCTACGTCAGTCGACGGAGAGGACACCACCATCGTGACATCTGAACGCGCATCGTCATCGGTGCCGATACACCTCGAAACCATTCACATTGTGCCATCACCGATACCGGCGCACCTCGGCGATGCCGAGTTTCCCACACTCCGACGGGTTATTACGTCGCCTGCGGTGGGCCCAAAGCTTTGGGGAGGTATTCATCGCCGGCGTCGAGGGCACCAGCAGCTACGGCGCGGGCTTCACCCAAGCGCTGCACGACAACGAGATACACGTCGTCGAGGTCAACCGCCCCGACCGCGCCGCCCGCCGCCGCCAGGGCAAATCCGATCCGCTGGACGCCTACAGCGCCGCCCGTGCGGTGCTAGCTGGCCACGGCCTGGCGGTACCCAAAGACCCCAACACCGGCGCCCTCAAAGCCCTGTTGACCGCGCGCCGCGGCGCCGTCAAAGCCCGTACCGCGGCCATCGAGCAGATCAAAGATCTCCTCATTACCGCCCCGGCTGACCTTCGCGAACGCTACCGCCGCTACAGCACCACGCGGCGGCTAGTGCACAGTTTGTCCAAGTGCCGACCGCCCGCGCATGACGATCCGACCACCGTCGCGGTCCTGACCGCCTGCAAGGCCTTGGCCCTGCGCATCGAGTTCCTCGAACACCAAACCGATGATCTGACCGCTGAACTCGACGCGATCATCACTCGCCTCAACCCCGCACTACGCGCCGCCTACGGGGTCGGCCCAGCCACCGCCGCACAAATGCTCATCACCGCCGGCACCAACACCGATCGACTGCGCAGCGAAGCCGCATTCGCCAAACTCAGCGGTGCTGCGCCCATACCGGCCTCCTCCGGGAAGACCACCCGACACCGGCTCTGCCGAGGCGGCGACCGCGCCGCAAACAACGCGCTGCACCGCATCGCCTTGGTCCGCTGGTCCCACGATCCCCGCACCCGCGACTACGCCACCCGTCAACTGGCCGCCGATCGCTCAAAAAAAGACGTCCTGCGTCTGCTCAAACGCGCCATCGCCCGCGAGATGTTTAAACACCTCACCGCGCCCTGCCCGATCGACGACTACAGCGACCTACGCCCGACCCGACAAGCCAAAACATCACCCTGACCAGCGCCGCAGCCCACTTCGGCGTCTGGCCCAACAACATCTCCCGACTCGAACGCGGACTCAAACGCGACGACACCCTCGCCGCTAACTACCGAAGGTGGCTAAGCACCGAGGTCATCGACGCTCTTGACCCCGTAACACAAATAGGAGCATCAACTTGCCGACCAGCCGGTGTTATCCACAGCCGGTCGATGGTCGAGCCGGCGTCATGAGTTGTTCACGGCGAACCACCGCGACGGCACTCGTCGACATCGACAACGGCGGTCAGTGGTTTGACCGACGCAAAATTCTGGGTACAGAACACCGTGACCAGTCCTGTGACTTCGGTTGAACCGCGCCTTCCGCCGGCGCACGGACCTCTGTCGATGGCGGTGCGGCGATGCCTGACCGAACCAGCGCCGCGGGATCAGCTGACCCACATCGCCGCCTCGGTGCGTGACTCCGATCCGTACGGTCTGGATCTGCACCTCGCGCTCTACATGTGCTACGAGCTGCACTACCGAGGCTTCGCCGACGTCGACCCGATGTGGGAATGGAATCCTGCACTGCTGCTGCTGCGCGCCCAGCTGGAGCGGGTGTTCCTGGCAGGAGTGCGCCGCGATGTCGGACCGATCGAGCCCGAGCGCACCGCAGAAGCCGAAATGGACGCTCTGACAATCGAACCCGTTGACGGCGACGGCCCGTCCTACTATCTCCGCGACACCGGGACCTGGGAGCAGATGCTCGAGTATTTCGTGCATCGATCGCTGTACCACCTCAAAGAGGGTGACCCGCACGCGTGGGCTATCCCGCGTCTCACCGGTCAGGCCAAGGCGTCCTTCGTTGCGATCGAATTCGACGAATTCGGGGCCGGTCGTGGCCCACACCTGCATCAGCAGCTGTTCGGCGACTTGATGGACGCGGCCGGACTTGACTCCACCTATCTCGGCTACCTGGACGCCGTTCCGGCCGAATCGCTGGCCGTGGTGAATTTGATGTCGATGTTCGGATTGCACCGCTGGTTACGCGGTGCGGCGATCGGGCACTTCGCGTCCACGGAGATCACGTCGCCCCCCGGTTCGCGCCGGTTGGTCGAGGGTTTGCAGCGGCTGAACGCGCCGCCGGAGTGCGTCGTGTTCTACCGCGAACACGTCGAAGCCGACGCCGTGCACGAACAGGTGGTGCGGCTCAACGTAGTCGGCGACCTGGTCGCTCGCGAACCGCAGCTCGACCACGACGTGGTGTTCGGTATCCGTGCGCACGCCGTGGTCGAAGACCGGTTGGCACAGCGCATGATTGACGCCTGGAAAGTCGGCCAATCGTCGTTACGACGACCGCTCACGTGAGGCCGGCGGCCGGCACCGACGGTGGCTGGTGTCGCACAGCGGATACTCTTTGCTGCGACGACAAGTACAGATGGCGACCATGAACCGGTCGGATTCCACGATCCGGCCGCCGGGCATTTCGATGCGCACCGGTCCGGGCACCAGCACCGGTCCGTTCGGGACCACCTGCACCGGAAGCGATTCCAGCCGCGTCACCGCTTGTCCGCCCGAATCACGACCAACTCTTCTTCTCGGGAACCCGCTCGCAGCCGGCCGGTTCGCTCTAGCCATTTCGCCCGCGCGGACAACACCGGACCGAACGGAATCCACTGCGAAGCTACGATTTCGGCATTCATCCCGGTTGACCGCAACATCTGCAGGGATAGTTCGGCATCGGCAAAGACCGACTGCACCAGCAGCAAAGAGCCACCATCGGCCAGCAAGTCGGCTGCGGTTTCGCACAACGGGTCCAGAACCAACCGACCGTTGGCACCACCGTTCCAGGCCCACTCCGGACCGGCCCACGGTGGGATCAGGTCATCGTCGGCTTCCGGGGGCGTCGGCACATAAGGTGGGTTGGAGACCAGCACGTCGAACGGGGCGTCGTCGAGGGCACACATCCAGGAGCCTTCCCTGACATCGACGTCGACTCCGGCGTCAACAGCGTTGCCGCGCGAGCACCGTACCGCGCGGGGGCAGATGTCAAAGGCGGTGACGCTTACCGCGCCCATCTCGGCCGCGGCAATGGCGACGTAACCGCTACCGGTACACACATCCAGCACCCGTCGACCAGGAATCAGCGCAGTGCGTTCCATCGTTTCGACCAGCAGTTGTGAATCCTGCTGGGGCGGGTACACCCCGTCAGCGGCCAATGAACCGCCCGGGGCCGGGTAGGTGATTGTCACGTGGGCCTTCCGACGTCGTGATCGCCGCGGCGCTCACGGCTCGTGTCACTCATGCCCGCAATTAACCTATTCGAAACCGGGCCAGTCGTTCGGCGGCTCAGGATCCGCGGTTCTCCCCCAGCTCTTCGACGATCGGATTGACCGGTTCGGGCGGCTCATCATCGGCTATGGTCACCGATGCGAGGATCTCGCCGAGATTTGCGTACGTCTCCGGCGGAATGGCACGCAGCGCGCGAACGGTTTCCTCGTCGCCGCCGTTGCGGGTAGCCGCTTCCAGTAACGCGTCTTTGTCGGCCGGGTAGTCAACGTCATTGAGGCACTGACGAAGTCGGCTACGCGTGGTCGACGCCACGTCAGCCGCGGATGGGTGCGTCGGCGAACTTGTCCACGATTGTCGAGCAGAACGCGGGCAGGTCCCGTGGTGAGCGGCTGGTGATCAGATTCCCGTCGACCACAACCTCCTCATCGACGACATTGGCGCCGGCATTGCGCAGATCGGTGCGAATGCTCTGATACGAGGTCAAGGTCCGTCCGTTGACCACACCGGCTTCGACCAATGTCCATGGGCCGTGACAGATAGCGGCGACGGGCTTACCCGAGTCGGCGAAGTCGCGCACGAATGACACTGCCGCCTCGTCCTTGCGGAGCTTGTCGGGGTTGACGGTGCCACCGGGTAATACCAGCGCGTCGAAGTCATCGACCGAAACGTCAGCCACCACGCGATCCACCGGGAACGTCCCGGCGGGCTCCAAGTCGTGATTTCGGGCCTGGATCTCACCGGACTCCAGCGAAATCAGTTCCACGTGGGCGCCCGCTTCTTCCAGCGCTCCCCGCGGTTGCTCCAGTTCGACCTTCTCGACGCCGTCGGCGGCCAGGATGGCAACTCTCTTGCCGTTCAATTGGTGAAATGCCATGGCTTGTACTCCTTAGGGTTTGAGGATGACCTTGGTGCAATTGTCCTGTTTGCGTTTGAAGATCTCGTAGCCGTGCGGAGCCTCATCGAGGCGGAGGTGATGGCTGATAATGAAAGTCGGGTCGATGTCTCCCTTGCGAATTCGCTCCAGCAGTGGCCGCATATACCGATGGACGTGGCACTGGCCGGTTTTGACGGTCAGCGACCGATTCATGACCGCCCCGATCGGGAACTTGTCCATCATGCCGCCGTAGACGCCCACGATCGAAATGGTGCCACCGTTGCGGCAGCTCATGGCCGCTTCCCGAATTGCGTGCGGTCGTTCGGTTTCCAACCGCGCCGCCTGCTTGACCCGGTCGTAGGCGTCGACGACGGCGGTTCCGTTGCGGGCCTCCATGCCGACCGCGTCGATGCAGTGGTCCGGTCCCCTGCCGCCGGTCAGGTCGAGCAGTTCTTCGAGCACTGATGTCTCTTCGAAGTTGATCGGTATCGCCCCCTGCTGCTCGGCGAGCGCCAGCCGGTAGGGCACCCGGTCGATCGCGATGACTCGGGCAGCGCCAAGGAGATACGCACTGACGATCGAAAACAAGCCCACCGGGCCGGCGCCCCACACGGCGACGACGTCGGTTGGCTTGATGTCGCACATTTCAGCACCCATGTAGCCGGTGGGCAGGATGTCGGACAAAAAGAGCACCTGCTCATCGGTGAGGTCGTCCTCAATTTTCAGCGGCCCCACATCGGCGAAGGGAACCCGCGCGTATTCGGCTTGCCCACCAGCAAATCCGCCGAGCATGTGGGAGTAGCCGAACAATCCCGCCGGCGAGTGACCCATGAACTTTTCGGCGATACCGGCGTTGGGGTTGGAATTCTCGCACAGCGAGTACAAGTCGCGTTCGCACGCCGAGCAGGCACCACAGGCGATGGGAAAGGGCACCACAACCCGGTCACCCACCGCCAAGTTGGTCACCGCTTTGCCGACCTCGACTATCTCGCCCATGAATTCGTGGCCGAGCACGTCGCCGTGTTTGACGGTCGGTATGTAACCGTCATACATGTGCAGGTCCGAGCCGCAGATTGCGGTGGAGGTGATGCGCACGATGGCGTCTCTGTCGTTGAGAATCTTCGGGTCCGGAACCGACTGCACCTCAACGCTGTTGCGCCCGGCATACACGGTCGCTTTCATTTGTCTGCTCCCTTTCCCGCCGGACGTGGCTGTGCCGGATGCTGATGCATCTGCCGGATCGCGGCGGTGCCCTCCGGAGAACCGTCCGACCGCAACACCTGGCCGGTTTCCAGGAGTTGCTTCAACCGGCGAAGGTCGTCGTTGACTTGCTGTTCCGGGGATTCGCCGAAGACGGTGGCGGCCGCCTTCCCCAGCACGCCGCCCGGGATGTGGTAGCTCAGCGTCACATGGATTTCGGTGTCACCGTTGGGAGCCGGGATGAACTCGACGCTGCCGCCGTTCTCGACGGGCGATCCCGGCAGCGATTGCCAGGCGATGCGCTTTCCCGGTTGGTCTTCGGTGATCTGCGCGTCCCACTGCACAGACTGCCCGATCGGCGCGCTGGTGACCCAGTGTGAGCGATCCGTCGACTCGGCGGTGACCGACTTGAGGTGGTACATGAAAGCGGGCAGATTCTCCAGATCCCGCCAGAAGCGGTACACCTCCTCTGGCCGGCGTCGCACGGTCACCGCTGCGCGCAGTGTGCGATGACGAGGCGCATTGGCATGGCGACCGGTGCTGCCGTTGCCCACGGTACGCAGTGCGGCGTAGAGGTCCGCCCCGCCGACCCCGGCCAAGGCGACCGCTGATACCAGCCCTCGCCCGCGCTGGCCGCGGGGCCGTTTGGCCACTCCCGCCAGCAGCAGCGCGACATCTAAGACGTCGCCAGCCACCCTGGTCCACACCAGCTTGTTCGGCCCGAACAGCAGCGCCGCGGCGTGGCCGCACTCCCGAACACCGAGCGCCCGGATCACCGGCCGCGAACTACCGGTGTCGTCCACGCCGGCGATCGCGGCGACTTTTCCGGGTGCGAGCACCTCGCTGAGTCCCAGCCCCAGACTGGCGATGCCGAGCCCCTTGACCAGGGCCGTGGTCGTGCCCGCCGACTTGTCACTCATTGTCGACTCCCTTGCTCGATGCGGCCCGCAGTGCTTGCAGCAACGGTTCAGCTGCTTCCTTGAGAAACAGGTCTTGAGCCTGGTCACCGATCTGAACCAGTGCGATATCGGTGAAGCCGGATTCCCAGAACGGGCGTACCGCGTCGACGATCGCGTCCAGGTCCGGACCGCACGGGATGCTGTCCGCCACGTCGTCAGGCCGCACGAACTGCGTCGCACCGGCGAAGCCCGCCGTCGTAGGCAGATCGGCGTTGACGGTCCAGCCGCCGGCGAACCAGCGGAACTGGTCATGTGCGCGCTGCACCGCGGTGTCGCGGTCGGGGTCCCAGGACACCGGTATCTGGCCGATTACCCGACCAGCGCCGGCCATGCCGCTGGCCTGGCGAGCGGTGTGCCAAGCGTCGACAAGCTCGCCATCCGGTTCGACCGCGATCAGGTGGTCGGCGAGGGTGGCGAATTTGTCGACGGATTTTTGGCCCGACATCGCCACGCCGATGCTCACCGGCACATCGGGGAGATCCCACAGCCGGGCCGAGTCGACCTGAAAGTAGTCGCCGCGAAAGTTGACCATCTCGCCGCCGAACAGAGCGCGGATGATCTCGATGGCTTCGCTCAGCATGTCCTGGCGGCGCACGGCCGTGGGCCAGCCTTTGCCCACAACATGCTCGTTTAGATTCTCGCCGCTGCCCACGCCCAACGTGAACCGCCCGTCCGCCAGGATCTGTAGGGTCGCCGCCTGCTGAGCGACGATGGCCGGGTGATACCGCATGGTCGGGCAGGTCACGTAGGTGTACAAGTCGACCTGCTCGGTGGCGTGCGCGACGGCGCCCAGCACCGTCCAGGCGTTGGGCGCGTGGCCTTGCGAGGCCAGCCACGGGAAGTAGTGGTCACTGGAGACCTCGAAGTCGAAACCTCGCTCCTCTGCCGAAACAGCATATTGGACAAGCTTTTTCGGACCGCTTTGTTCCGTCATCAAGGTATAGCCGAACCGGGTCATGCCATCACGGATACCCCGGTGTGACGGGCGCAAACGGTCGATGAGTCTCCTGCGGGACCGGCGTCGGGCGGGAATTACCGTCACGACAGCCGACGGGCTGGCGCCGGCCAGCTGATTCAGCATCCACCGACGGTTGGAAACGCCGGCGTCGGGTGTTAGAGCCGGTCCTTGACCGCCTCGGATAGCCTGGCCCCGTCGGCCTTGCCGGCCGCGATCGCGGTGGCCGCTTTCATCACCAGGCCCATCTGTTTGCGATCCGGCCGTTCTCCCAGCTGCTCAGCGACCTGCGCCAAAGCGGTATCGACCACGTCGGCCAATTCTGCTTCGGTCAGCGGCGTAGGCAGATATTCGTCGATCACCCGCGCTTCGGCATGCTCGTTGGCGGCCAGTTCACCGCGGCCGTTCTGGGTGTAGATCTCGGCGGCTTCTCCGCGTTTGCGGGACTCTCTAGCCAGCACTTTCGAGACTTCGGCGTCCGAGAGCTCGCGTGACTGCTTGCCGGAGACCTCTTCGGTCTGGATGGCCGCCAGCAGCATTCGCAGCGTCGCAGTGCGCAACTTGTCCTGCGCCTTCATCGCGTCGGTGAGATCGGCCCGCAGGCGGGACTTGAGTTCGGCCATGATCGTGACGCTACGCGCCGGGGCCGGCCTGGCAGTGAGAGGATGGGGCGATGTGCGGTTCCGGATTCCAGGTCACGGCGGCTTGATCCGATGAGCATGACGCCGGCCGACTACCCGGAATATCCACCCGACTATCCACCCGTAGGCTACGGCCAGCCGGCCTATCCGCCCCTCGGGTACCCGCCACCCGGCTACGGCCCGCCACCCGGCTACGGCCCGCCGCCTGGCTACGGTCCCCCGCCGAGCTACGGCCCGCCACCCGGCTACGCCCCGCCACCGAATTACGCGCCGCCACCCACTTACGCGCCGCCACCCACTTACGCTCCGCCGCCTGGCTACGGTCCCCCGCCGAGCTACGGCCCGCCGCGCGGCTACGGTGCCCCGCCGGGCTATGGCCCGCCGGCTGGTCGTAGCGCGCTGAAACCCGGCATAATCCCGTTGCGGCCGTTGAGCTTGGGCGACATCTTCAACGGCGCCGTCGGTTACGTGCGGGCCAACCCCAAGCCTGCACTGGGATTGACCGCAGCGATCGTAGCGGTCATACAGACCCTCGCACTGATCATGGCGATCGGTCCCCTGACCGCAATCAATCAGGGCACAGCGGACCCGGACGACTCAGCCAACGACGCCAGCTGGATACTGCCGTTCCTGGCCAGCAATCTGTTCACCTGGCTGGGCGGCATACTGCTCGCCGGAATCCTTACGGTGATCATCGGACGGGCGGTATTCGGATCGACGATCACCATCGGTGAGTCGTGGGCCAAAGTCCGCGGGCGGCTGCCCGCCCTGCTCGGGCTGGCCGCACTGGAGGCCGGCGGGGTGATACTGCTGTTCGCCATCGCGTTGTTGATGACCGCCGCTGTCATCGCCGTGGGCCGCGCTGCAGCGGTCGCAGTCGTTTTCCCCCTCATGCTCGGATTAATCGCCGTCCTGGGCTACTTCTACACCGTATTGTCATTCGCTCCGGTGCTGATCGTGCTCGAACGACTGCCCGTGCTCGACTCGATCACCCGGTCGATCGCTTTAGTACGCAACAGCTTCTGGCGGGTATTGGGCATCCGGCTGCTGACCTTTCTCGTGGTGATGGTCGTCGGCAGTGCGGTCGCGGCGCCACTGACGGTCATCGGCCAGCTGATGGTGGGCACCCATTCGACCGTCCCAGTGCTCATCGGCACCACGGTGAGCGCGGTCGGTTCGGCGATCGGCCAGATCGTCACCACACCTTTCACCGCCGGAGTCGTCGTCTTGCTCTACACCGACCGCCGAATCCGCGCTGAAGCGTTCGACCTGGTGTTGCAGACCGGCGCTGCCGGGGGGCCGCACGCAACGGCGTCGACCGATCATCTCTGGCTGACCCGCCCGTACTGAGGACGCGTTGACGGTGCCCGCAATTGACATCGACCGAACGGCCGCACACCAGGCGGCACAACGGGAACTGGCCAAGCCGATCTATCCCAAACCGTCGGCCTCGCAGCATTTCCACGACTGGGTGAACGAACTGCTGAGCCGCCTGATGCAGACGGGCGAGTCGACACCCGGCGGCTGGTTCAGCATCGTCGTGTTGCTGATCCTGCTCCTGGTCGCCATAACCGCGGCGATCAGGGTCGCGCGGCGCACGATCCGCACCAGCCGAGGCGCCGGTTCCCCGCTGTTCGACGGCAGGCAGCTCAGTGCCGCTCAACACCGTGCCACCGCGGAACGTTATGCAGCGCAGGGCGAGTGGGCCGCGGCAGTCAGGCACCGGTTGCGCGCCGTGGCGCGGGCGCTAGAAGAGGGCGGGGTGCTCAATCCGGTCCCCGGTCGCACCGCCGGTGAGCTGGCTCAAGACGCCGGTGACCGGCTGCCTCATCTGGTCGCCCAGTTCTTCCAGGCGGCGGCCGTGTTCAACGACGTCACCTATGGCGAAGAACCGGCAACCGAAGCCGGATACCGGCTGATCGCCGAGCTTGACGACCAGCTGCGGGCCCGTCCGCCTGCGGTCGGGTCGAGGAGGCAGCCCAGGTGACGGCCACCAGCGCGTCGGCGCCCGCCGCCCGGCGTTGGCGGAGCTGGCGCTGGGTGTTGCCGATCATGGTCGCGATCACCGCTGTCGCCGCTGCCAGCGCCTATCTGACCGCCGAAAGG
Organism: uncultured Actinomycetota bacterium; assembly: GCA_963767765.1. GTDB lineage: Bacteria > Actinomycetota > Actinomycetes > Mycobacteriales > Mycobacteriaceae > Mycobacterium. Next base: position 664,893 of record CAVYEX010000002.1, read on the forward strand.
CCAGGTGGCCGGATGGACCCAGACTCCACCGGCGCCCAAGGCGCCCATGCCTTGGTGGCGCTGCTGCGTAGCCACGGTGTGCAGGTCGTTGTCGCCAACACCGTCGATGACGTCGAACGCGCCGCAGGACGTGACACATTGGTGCTGGTCGCGCAGACGCAACTCGTCACCGACCGGGGGCTGCTGCTCCGAGTGGGCAGCACGCCCGGTGATCTGTTGCTGGTCGAACCGACGTCACGGGCGCGAGCCGCACTGACCCCGGGTCTTCGCAGCAACGGCATCAACGCGACGGACAGCAAGCCCGACTGCGACCTTCGCGAGGCGAACCAGGCGGGGACGGTCGACTTCGGACCGAGCAACGCCTTCACCTCCAGGGGGGACCCGGTGGTGACACGCTGCTATGACGGGATCGTTGTCCGTTACCGCGACGGCACCAGGACCGTCACGGTTGTGGGCAGCACCGACTTCATGACCAACAGCGGCCTGCTGCACGGCGGCAATGCGGCGCTGGCCATGAATCTCGCCGGTGCACGCCCCAATGTGGTGTGGTACGCCCCGCAGCACGTTCAGGGCGAAAAACACGCCGATGCAAAGCTTTTCGACCTGATACCGGACAGCGTCACATGGATGGTCTGGCAGCTGTGCCTGGTGGTGCTGCTGCTGGCCGGATGGAAGGGCCGGCGGATCGGTCCGCTGGTGGCCGAGGACTTACCCGTCGTGGTAAGGGCGTCGGAAACCGTCGAGGGCCTGGGACGGCTGTATCGGTCCCGGCGAGCCCGAGACCGCGCCGCCCGGGCACTGCGGACCGCAACTCTGCAGCGGCTGCTGCCTCGGATGGGACTGGACGCGCACGCTACCCCGGTGACGATCGCCGGCGCAGTCGCCGGGCGCAGCGGACTGACCCCTCAGTACGCCCACCACACACTGTTCGGGGCGCCACCGGAGACCGACAACGATCTGATACACCTTGCGCACGCGCTCGACGACATCGAAAGGCAGGTCGCGCACCTATGACACAGCCGGCACCCGCGCCCCCGCAGGCTTCCGCGGCGGAATCGGCGCGCCAGGCATTGCTGGCGTTACGCGCTGAAATCGCCAAAGCCGTCGTCGGGCAAGAGGCCGTCGTCAGTGGCCTGGTGATCGCCCTGCTCTGCCGGGGACACGTGCTGCTCGAGGGCGTGCCCGGGGTGGCCAAAACGTTGCTCGTTCGCGCCCTCGCCGCTGCTTTGCAGCTGGAGTTCAAACGCGTCCAGTTCACGCCCGACCTGATGCCCGGCGACGTGACCGGCTCACTGGTGTACGACGCGCGCACCGCGGCGTTCGTGTTCCGGGCGGGTCCGGTCTTCACCAACTTGCTGCTGGCCGACGAGATCAACCGCACCCCACCCAAAACCCAGGCGGCGCTGCTCGAAGCGATGGAAGAGCACCAGGTCAGCGTGGACGGCGAGTCCAGACAGCTACCCGACCCCTTCATCGTTGCGGCAACACAGAACCCGATCGAATACGAGGGTACTTACCAGTTGCCCGAAGCCCAGCTGGATCGCTTCCTGCTGAAGCTGAATGTGCCGCTACCACAGCGCAATGCGGAAATCGCCATCCTGGGCCGACACGCGCACGGCTTCGACCCACAGGATCTGTCCGCCATCGCGCCGGTGGCCACAGCAGCCGACCTGGCAGCCGGCCGCGACGCGGTACGTCAGGTCTTGGTCGCCGACGAGGTACTCGGGTACATCGTCGACATCGTCGGCTCCACCCGCCGTTCCCCGGCACTGCGGCTTGGTGTGTCACCCCGTGGTGCCACCGCCCTGCTGGCCACCGCGCGGTCATGGTCGTGGCTGTCCGGACGCAACTACGTCACCCCGGACGACGTGAAAGCCATGGCGCGCCCGACCCTACGGCATCGGCTAGCGCTTCGTCCGGAGGCAGAGTTGGAAGGCGCCACGCCCGACGGTGTTCTCGACGGAATCTTGGCGTCGGTTCCGGTGCCTCGCTAGTGGTCCTGACCGGACGCTGCGGGCTGGTCGCCTTATTGTGCGTGTTCCCGATTCTGCTCTCACACTGGCCGGCAACGACTTTCGTGGTGTTGCTGGTTGCTCTGGCGGCGGTGGTCCTCTTGGACGCCGGCTTGGCGGCACCTCCGCGCGCTTTGGAAATCAGCCGCGCGCAGAACCAGACTGCCCGCCTTGGCGCACACGTGAACTGCCGCTTGCTGATCCGCAATGGCGGCAGCCGACGGTTTCGTGGACTCCTGCGCGACGCCTGGAACCCGAGTACTCGCCCCGAGCCCAGGGTCCACCTCGTCGGTTTGGCTGCCGGGCAGACAGCGCAACTCGACACAGTGCTGCGGCCGGTTCGCCGCGGCGATCAGCGGTCTGCTGTGGTAACCGCCCGATCGATCGGGCCGCTCGGCCTGGCCGGCCGGCAACGCAACTTGGCGGTGCCCGGTCAGCTACGCGTGCTGCCACCGTTTCTGTCCCGCAAGCACCTGCCGTCCAGGCTGGCACGGCTGCGTGAGATCGACGGACTGCTGCCGACGCTGACGCGCGGGCAGGGCACCGAGTTCGACTCGCTGCGAGAATATGTCGTCGGCGACGACGTCCGGTCGATCGACTGGCGGGCCACCGCCCGCCGCGCCGATGTGGTGGTTCGGACCTGGCGGCCCGAGCGGGACCGACGGGTACTGGTCGTACTCGACACCGGCCGGACCGCGGCCGGACGCGTCGGTATCGATCCGACCGCGGCCGACCCTGGCGGCTGGCCCCGGCTGGACTGGTCGATGGACGCGGCATTGTTACTGGCTGCGCTGGCGTCGCGAGCCGGCGACCACGTCGACTTCCTCGCCCACGACCGCATTGCACAAGCCGGCGTCTTCGGGGCGTCGCGCACCGAGTTGTTGGCGCAACTGGTCGACGCGATGGCCCCGCTGCAGGCGGAGCTGATCGAATCAGATTGGCCGGCAATTGTTTCCGCGGTCATGCAACGCAGCAGACGGCGGTCGCTGGTGATCTTGCTGACCGACTTGAATTCAACCGCGCTGGATGAGGGACTGCTACCGGTGTTGGCGCAGCTGTCGGCGAAGCACCTGGTGCTCATCGCAGCGGTGGCCGATCCGCGGGTCGAGCAGCTGGCAATGGGCCGCGGCGATGCCGCGGCGGTGTATGACGCGGCGGCGGCCGAACGGGCCCGCAACGATCGGCGGGCAATTGCGTCCCGGCTGGGCAAGCTGGGCGTAGACGTGGTCGATGCGCCGCCCGCCGACATCGCTCCTGCATTAGCCGACTGCTACCTGTCGATGAAAGCCGCCGGGCGGCTCTGAGGTACCGGCGAGAGCTCCCGCTCAGCCGGTGGGGACCACATCCGGCGCGTCGGCGATGTCACCGGTGTCCCCGGCGCGGGCGGCTCGCCGTCCGTAGTAACCGACGTAGCTGAGAAAGCCTGCCTCAGCCGCAATCCCGATGCCGATCCGCAGGAACGTCGGCAGCGGCGACGGCGTCACCAGCGCCTCGATGAGCCCGGATACCAACAACACCACCACCAGTCCGACAGCGACCGCGACGACCGCACGGCCCTGCTCGGCCAGGACCTGAGCCCGCGGGCGATTGCCCGGTGATATCACCGACCAGCCCAGACGCATTCCCACCGCACCGGCCAAGAAGACCGCGGTCAATTCCAGCAACCCATGGGGAACCAGCAAGGCGAACAACACATTCGCCTTGCCGGCGGCGAACATCAAACCGGACGTGACCCCGAGATTTGCGGCGTTCTCGAACAGCAGGTAGGGGATGGGCAGACCCAGGACAATCGCGAACCCGATGCACCTGGCGGCGACCCACGAGTTGTTCACCCACACGTGCAATGCGAAGGAACCCGCGGGGTGCTCACGGTAATAGGACGAGAAGTCGTGGTTCACCAAATTGTCGATATCGCTTGGCGTTCCGAGCGTGGACTGCACCTCGGGACTGCCGCCCACCCAGCATGCGATGACCACGGTGACGGCGAAGAACAGCACGGCGGTAGCCAACCACCACCGCCTCGCACGGTAGGCCACCACCGGGAAAGACATCGTCCAGAACCGGACGAACTCGGAGCTCAGCGGGGCGTGCGCACCGGTGACCGCAGCACGGGCACGTGCGATCAGAGCGGACAGCCGGCCCACCAAAGCCGAATCCGACGTTGCCGAACGCGCTATCGACAAGTGCGTCGACACCCGTTGGTAAAGCTCGACAAGCTCGTCGATCTCGGCGCCGGTGAGTTGACGGCGGTGCCGAACCAGCCACTCCAGCCGGTCCCAGGTATCACGGTGAGTGACCACGAACGCATCGACGTCCACAAGCTGCAGGGTACGAGCCGATCGCAAGCGCGGCGAAGCCGGGCGCAGCGGGTCGGCTCAGCTGGTAGAAGGTAGCGTCGGCGACATGCCCGAGGTGGTGACCGGCGATGCCGTCGTGCTCGACGTGCAGATCGCCCAACTGCCGGTGCGAGCGGTCGGCGCGCTGATCGACATCACGATCATCGTGGTGGGCTATCTGCTGGCCGTCATGCTGTGGGCGGCCACCCGCCTGGCGTTCGACGACGCGCTGAGCGCTGCGATCCTCATCATCTTCTCGGTGTTGTTGTTTCTCGGTTATCCGCTCGTCCTGGAGACCGCGACCCGCGGCCGATCGGTGGGCAAGCTGGTGATGGGATTGCGGGTGGTGTCCGACGACGGCGGACCGGAGCGGTTTCGCCAAGCCCTGTTTCGCGCGCTGGCGTCGGTGATCGAGATCTGGATGCTGCTGGGTAGTCCTGCGGTGATCTGCAGTCTGCTGTCGCCCAAGGCCAAACGCCTCGGCGACCTGTTCGCAGGCACGGTGGTGGTCAGTGAGCGCGGGCCGCGGTTACCGCCGCCCCCGCTGATGCCCCCGTCGTTGGCCTGGTGGGCGTCGTCCCTGCAGCTGACTGGCCTAAGTGCGCACCAAGCCGAACTGGCCCGGCAATTCCTGGCTCGCGCAGGCCAACTCGATCCGCTTCTACGCCAGCAGATGGCATATCGGATCGCCAGCGACGTGGTGGCCTGCATCGCTCCCCCGCCTCCGCCCGGAATCCCACCGCAGCTAATGCTGGCGGCCGTCCTCGCCGAGCGGCACCGCAGGGAGTTGGCGCGGCTGCGGCCGGCGCCGAACCCGCCTCCCCCGCCGGGGCCATGGCCGCCACCGGCCGGAGCGGGCAACTGGCCGCCGGCCCCGACGTCGACAACGGTCGCCGCGGACGGCTTCACCCCACCGCGCTGACACGGCGCTGCAGCTACTGCAGCACCGTGACCGAGAGAATGGCGATGTCCGCACCCAACAGCGCCAGGGCGCACAGCGGTACGACGATGCCCCAGCGCCGGCGGGCGGTGACGAAGGAAATGGCGATCGCCACCAGCGCGACCGCCGGAGCACCCCAGAACAGCACGTCGAAGCTGATCCAACTGGGACCCAAGTTCGGGCACTGCTTGTCGCTGCAGGCCGCAGTGCTCATCATCGCGCCGATTGCGAAGACCAACACGACCGCGGCTGCCGGAATCGTCAGCAACGCCAGGATCCAGTTGACCCACAGCCGCAGCCGGGGTCGACCGGCCGGCCGCTCCCCGGCGGTGGTCGCAGTCCCGGCGCCGCCACGCGCAAGGGTCAGATTGGTGTTTTCCTCGTCCATCACTCCGGTGCTACCCGACCGCCCGTCAGTACAAACCAGAACTTGCCAGGCGCCTCTTAACGATATATCGTGACGTATCGGCGACGTATCGTACGTCCGCTCTTCCAGAAACGAGACACCACATGAACACACCCTTCAACCCCTTCGCGGGCCCTTTTGCCGGCTCCTTCGCCGGCAAAACCCACGAGCATCGACGCCAGGCGCGTCGAGAATTCCGTGACCATTTGCGCGGCCACGACGCGGGCCCAAGCGCTAGTTTCGGTCCCGGGTTCGGACCAGGCTTCGGCCGTGGCTTCGGACCCGGCGGATTCGGACCCGGCGGATTCAACTTCGGACCCGGCCCGCGCGGCAGGCGCCGCGGCCCCGGGCATGGGCGTCGCGGTCGCCGCGGCGACGTCCGCGCTGCCATCCTGGCCCTGCTCGCCGAGCGCCCAATGCACGGTTACGAGATGATCCAGGAGATCGCCGAACGCAGCCAGGACCTGTGGCGGCCCAGCCCGGGCTCGGTGTACCCGACACTGCAGCTGCTGGTCGACGAAGGACTGATCGTCGGTACCGAATCCGAAGGCAGTAAGCGGCTTTTCGAGCTGACGACCGAGGGTCGAGAGGCCTCCGAGAAAGTCGGAACACCGCCGTGGGACCAGATCACCGAGGATGTCGACCCTGGTCATGTCAACCTGCGGGCCACGCTGGGCCAGCTCTTCGGCGCCGTCGCGCAGTCGGCGCACGCGGCCAGCCCAGAGCAGCAGCAGCGCATCGTCGAGATCTTGAACAACGCCCGCCGCGAGATCTACACGATTCTGAGCGAAACCGACACCGACTGACACCGGTCACCCCATGTCGACCCAGTCCAGCGTGCGGTCTACCGCCTTGCGCCAGCCGGAGTAAGCGGCCGCACGCTGGTCGTCGCTCCATGCCGGTGTCCACCGCTTTTCTTCGCGCCAGTTGGCCCGCAGGTCTTCTGGATCGGCCCAGAATCCGACGGCCAGGCCCGCCGCGTAGGCCGCGCCGAGTGCGGTGGTCTCGGCCACCGCCGGGCGCACCACGTCCACCCCGAGCACATCGGCCTGGATCTGCATGCACAGTTCGTTGGCGGTGATACCGCCGTCCACTTTCAACACGTCAAGGTGCACACCGGAATCCGCCGCCATCGCGTCGACGACATCGCGACTCTGGTAACAAATCGCTTCCAGCGTGGCCCGGGCCAGGTGAGCGTTGGTGTTGAACCGCGACAGGCCGACGATCGCGCCGCGGGCATCGGATCGCCAGTACGGGGCGAACAGGCCGGAGAACGCCGGCACGAAATAAATCCCGCCGTTGTCGTCGACCTGACGAGCGAGCGCTTCGCTTTGCGCGGCGCCACCAATGATGCCCAACTGGTCGCGTAACCACTGCACCGCGGAGCCGGTGACTGCTATCGAACCCTCCAACGCATAAACGGGTTTGGCGTCGCCGAACTGATAACACACCGTGGTCAGCAGGCCATGGCGCGATCGCACGATCTCGTCGCCGGTGTTGAGCAGCAGGAAGTTGCCGGTGCCATAGGTGTTCTTGGCGTCACCGTGGGTCAGACACACCTGACCCACCATCGCCGCGTGCTGGTCACCGAGGATCCCGGTGACCGGGACTTCGGCACCGAGCGGCCCGCTGTCGGAGGTGACGCCGTAAGGCTGCGTCGGCGACGACGATGCGATGGACGGCAACATCTCCCGCGGGACGGAGAAGAACGACAACAGCTCGTCGTCCCAGTCCAGCGTCTCGAGATTCATCAGCATGGTCCGGCTGGCGTTGGTGACGTCGGTGACGTGCACGCCGCCGCGGGAACCACCGGTCAGGTTCCACAGCACCCAGGTGTCGCAGGTGCCGAAGAGGGCGTCACCGCGTTCGGCGGCTTCTCGTACCCCATCGACGTTCTCCAGGATCCACTGCAGCTTGCCGCCGGCAAAGTAGGTCGCCGGCAGCAGACCTGCTTTGCGGCGGATCACCTCACCACGACCATCGCGCTCCAGCGTCGCTGCGATGCGGTCGGTCCGGGTGTCCTGCCAGACGATCGCGTTGTAGTAGGGCCTGCCGGTCCGCTTATTCCACACCAGCGTCGTTTCGCGCTGGTTCGTGATACCCAGTGCCGCAAGCTCAGTGGGCTGCAGGTTGGTGGCGTTCATGGCAGAGGTCAGTGCCGAAGCCGTGCGTTCCCAGATCTCGACCGGGTTGTGCTCTACCCATCCCGCGCGGGGCAGCACCTGCTCGTGCTCGAGCTGGTGCCGGCCCACCTCCGCGCCGTCGTGGTCGAAGATCATGCAGCGTGTACTGGTGGTCCCCTGGTCGATCGCGGCTATGAATTCGCCCGGCTCGGCCACTTGATCTCCTTCATGACGGCGTTGCGCTGCAATCGTTCATGATGGTCTACATGGGAAGGCAAACCGGAGACATTGAGCGAATGCCGCGCGGCGGTCCGCGGGCATCGTGCCTGGACCGGTGGCTGGAAACCGACCGGCAGGAGTATTTGGACCGCGACGACGTCGACGCCCTCAAGCGCACCGTCGTGCGTTCGCTGGACCGCTTCGGACGGTTGCTCGGCCACCACGAGAAGTTCGCCCGCATCGCGCTGGACGAAATCGCCGATGTGCCAGACCCCAAGATCCTCGAACTCGGCTCCGGGCACGGCGCGCTGTCGCGAGCGCTGCTCGAGCAACACCCGACCGCCCGCGTCACGGTCACCGACATCGAGCCCAGCTCGGTGGCGGCTATCGCCGCCGGTGACCTCGGCAACCATCCGCGCGCCATAGTGCGCGAAATGGATGCCGCCGCGATCGACGCGCCCGACGAGTACTACGACCTCGCGGTGTTCGCGATGTCTTTTCACCACCTGCCGCCCGGGCCGGCCTCGCGAGTGTTCGCCGAAGGCACCCGGGCGGCCAAGAAGCTACTGATCATCGACTTGGCACGCCCGGCGGCACCCCTGCACCTCCTGCGACTCGCGGGGTTTTTGCCACTGGCCGTCACGGTTCCGCTCTGTCACGACGGTTTTATCAGTTCGCTGCGCGCCTACAGCCCGTCGGCGCTGCGGGCCCTGGCCGAGCATGCCGACCCCGCCATCAGGATCCAGTTGCGTGGCGGCGGATTCGACCTGCCGCTGCGGCCGCGCCCGCAGATAGTGGTCGCCAGTCGGTTGCGCAGCGGTCGGTGAGCCTGTTGCATCAGCGGTGTGGGCGAAGAAATCAAACGCATCGTCTACAGCCGCGCACACCGGCAGCAGTACCGGCGCAAGGTTCAGCTGTGCCTCGACGTCTTCGAGACCATGCTCGCCCAGTCCAGTTTCGAGTTCGAGCGGCAGCTCACCGGTATGGAGATCGAATGTAATCTCGTCGACGCCGACTACCAGCCTGCGATGTCCAATCAGCATGTGCTGGCGGCCATCGCCGACCCGGCTTACCAAACCGAACTCGGGGCCTACAACATTGAATTCAATGTGCCGCCGTGCGAGCTGCCCGGACGCACCGGACTGAAGCTGGAAGCCGACGTCCGCGCCAGCCTGAACGTGGCCGAACGCCAGGCCAACTCCGACGGCGCCCACATTGTGATGATCGGCATCCTGCCGACGCTGATGCCCGAACACCTTGCCGCCGACTGGATGAGTGAGTCGATGCGATATGCGGCGCTCAACGAATCGATTTTCACCGCCCGCGGCGAGGACATCCAGATCGACATCGGTGGACCAGAGCCGCTCAGCCTCTACTATCCGTCGATTGCACCGGAATCTGCCTGCACGAGCATGCAATTGCATCTGCAGGTGTCACCCGCCGATTTCGCCGCCAACTGGAATGCGGCGCAGGTGGTGGCCGGTCCGCAGCTGGCGCTCGGTGCCAACTCGCCCTACTTCTTCGGCCATGAGCTCTGGGCGGAGACTCGCATCGAGTTGTTCGCTCAGGCCACCGACACCCGGCCCGACGAATTGAAAGCGCAGGGTGTAAGACCACGAGTGTGGTTCGGGGAACGCTGGATCACCTCAATTTTCGACCTGTTCGAAGAGAACGTCCGCTATTTCCCGTCCCTGCTGCCGGAGTTGTCCGACGAGGATCCGGTGGCTGAGCTCGCCGCCGGACACATCCCGCAGCTGTCGGAGCTGCGGCTGCACAACGGCACGGTGTACCGGTGGAACCGGCCGGTCTATGCCGTCGACGAAGTGAATGGGGTGAGCCGGCCGCATCTGCGGGTAGAGAACCGGGTGCTGCCGGCCGGTCCGACCGTCGTCGACATGCTGGCCAACTCGATGTTCTACTTCGGCCTGTTGCGATCGCTTTCCGAAGAGGACCGCCCGCTGTGGACGAAGATGAGTTTCGCTGCAGCCCAGGCGAACTTCTTCGAAGCGGCTCGGCGCGGCATCGATGCGCGCCTGTACTGGCCGGGTTTGGGCGAGGTGGATATCGGTGAATTGGTGCGCCGTCAGTTACTGCCGATGGCCGACGAGGGTCTGCGAACCTGGGGTGTGGACGCCGAGGTGCGGGACCGGTTTCTCACGGTGATCGAAGGCCGGGCCCGTACCGGGCGGAACGGCGCGGCGTGGCAGGTAGGCACCGTCAGAGCCTTGCAACAACAGGGCATGACACGACCCGCCGCGCTGGCGGAGATGTTGCGGCAATACTGCCGGCACATGCATGCCAACGAGCCGGTGCACACCTGGGACTATCCCGCATAGGGTGTCGCGCATGCCCGTCAAATGGAAAACCGAACCCGACGACCATGATTATCCCGCCGCCATGGACTACCTGGCGCTGCTGGCGGATCAGACCGCCGTCGACACTCTCGTCGGCGACTTGAAGTCCGCTTCGATCGTCTACAAAAAAGCCAAAGACATCCTGCGCGCCTCCCGACTGCAGCTGTTGCCGGTCGACAATCCACACGTCAAGTCCGACCTGAAGAAAATCAAGAAGGGCAAAGCACTTTCACCGATCCTGCTGGTCCGTGGCGACCTGCGCAGCGGCGTGCCCTTGCAGGTGGCCGATGGTTACCACCGGGTCTGTGCCAGCTACCACACCGACGAGAACACCGACATCCCATGCCGAATCGTTTGGCTCTCCGGGTTATAGTCGGCGCGTGATCAGCGGCGATCCGCTGACCGGACGCGACGGCGAACTGACCGCTATTCGCCGCGTGCTGGGCGGGGTTGGCAATTATTCCGGCGTGGTGATCATCGGAGCCGCCGGCGTGGGCAAGACCAGGCTTGCCCGTGAGGTGCTGGTGCGCGCCCAAGCCTCCGGCGAGCACACAACGTGGATCGTCGGCACCGAATCCGCCCGCAGACTCCCGCTGGGCGCGTTCAGCACCTCGTTGAGCGAGGTGACCTCCGATCCGCTGTCCAGCGTTCGGCGCCTGATCGATTCGTTCAACACTCCCCAGCGGCGGGGGCGGCAACTGATCGGGGTGGACGATGCGCACCTGCTGGACGGATTGTCCGCCCATGTGGTGCACCAACTGGCCCAGTCGCACGCAACGCGCATGGTCGTCACCCTGCGCACGGGCGGCAACGAACCGGACGCTGTGACAGCGCTGTGGAAAGACGGGCCGCTGAGCCGGTTGGATCTCGAGCCGTTGTCAGCCGTCGCCACCCGCGCCATGATCGAGAACATTCTCGGCGGAGTAGTCGATACCCGCAGCGCGCAACGGTTTTGGAAGTTGACCGGCGGAAATGCCTTATTCGTGCGGCAACTGCTACGGGACCAAGTCGGCGCCGGCCGGATACGGCAAGTCGCAGGAGTCTGGATCTGGGACGAAGACGTCGCGGTGTCGCCTCACATCGGAGACATGGTGGGTCGGCAGCTGAGCCGTCTGACACCAGGTCTGGCGCTGGTCGTCGATACCTTGTCACAGTGCGAACCGCTCGCGGTTGACGTGCTGCGCGATCTCGTGCGCCGTCGGGACCTCGAGGCGGCTGAGCAGTTGCGGCTGATCACGGTGGACCGCAGTGACGGAAAGCTGATAGCCCGGCTGGCGCACCCGCTATTTGCCGAGCTGCGTCGCGCGACGGCAGGAGAGTTGTATTTGTCGCGGATCCGCGGTCGGCTGGCGCGCCGGCTGGCCAAGGATCCTGACGCCGACATGCACGCTGTGGTCCGGCGGGCACTGCTGACCCTGGAATCCGACACTGCACCCGACGCAGATCTTTTTCTGCAGGCAGCGCGGTATGCCATGACGCTGCTCGACTTGGCACTGGCCGACCGCTTCGCCGGAGCCGCGGCCCGAGCCGGTGCCCGGGAAGCTGCCGGGCTGCGGGCGATGAATCTGGTGCTGGCTGGCCGTGGTGAGGAAGCCGAAGCTCTGCTGCGGGCAATGACGGCCGAAAACCCCCCCGATGGGCACCGCTGGTCGACCGTACGCGCGGCCAACCAGATCTGGATGCTGGGCCGGTCGAGCGAACCGTCGGCCATCCTGGCCGAGCTCGCAACAAGCGCCGAATCGGACGCGGACAACGCTGAACGCACCGCGGTCGAAGCCTGCCTTGACGCGGTGTTGGCCCGCTGCGACGTTGCCGTTGAAAAAGCCTGTGCCGCACTGGGCTTCGAAGCTTTGTCCGACTTTCACGCGATGATGGCATCGGTCGCGCTGATCATGGCGATGGGCGCCCTCGGGGAGGTCGACGATATGACCGCGGTGGCCGCGGCGGCGCTCAACCGCGCCATCACGTCGTTTCAAGCCTCACACATGCGGTTCTGGTTCGGCAGCGTCTACGCCCGGGCGTGCCGGCTGACAGGTCGTATCGACGAATGCGTCCGATCGGCCGCCGAGATCGCCGAATCGGCGAATGATTTGCCCGGCTTGGCTTTCGCCAATCTCGCGTTCCTATTGGGCCATGCCGAACTGGCCGGCGGCGCCGTGCCCAAGGCGGCGCAGCTTTTGCACGAAGCGCTCGCCGGTGTTCAGAAACACGGCGTCACAACGGGTTTGCGCCCGGCGAGCTGTTTCGCCCTTGCCGAGGCGCATGCCAAGCTCGGGCAGGCGGCCGAGGCCAACGAGGCGCTCAGCGAGGCCCGCGAATGCGTACCCCCCGACTATGTGTTCATGCGGACCGCCTTCGAGCTGGCCACCGGATGGACGCTCGCCGCCAACGGATCGCTGACCGAGGCTGTCGCCACGGTGCGTGCGGCCGCCCGGGAGGCACGAGCCCGTAATCAGCCGACGCATGAACTGGCCTGCCTGCAGGCGGCCGCCCAGTGGGGTGACGCCACCGATGCCGCCCGCGCGCGCGAACTCGCCGACGCGTTGTCGCTGCCACTGGCCGGCATCATCGCCGGGCATCTGGAATCGCTGCTGGCCGGTGACGGTGAGGGCCTGCTCACGGCGTCGAGCGACTACCGCGCGATCGGGGACCGCGCCACCGCGGCGGATGTGGCCGCTCAGGCGGCGGTCGCCTTCAGCCGGGCCCAACAACGCAAACGAGCGCTCTACGCCGCGGCGCTGGCACGGGAACTTGCCGACTCGTGCGGCGGGTTGTCCACCCCGGCGTTGCGCAACCCGGTAGGAGTTCCGTTGACCAGCCGGGAGCGCGAGATCATCGAATTGGTCGCCAACGGCTTATCCAACCGGGAGATCGCTGACCGGCTGGTGATGTCGGTGCGAACCGTGGAAGGCCACGTGTACCGCGCCTGTCAACGGGTGGGTGCAAAGTCGCGAGCGGACCTCGCGGCCATCCTGCGGGCCGGACCTGCGGCCTCGCGCTGAGTCGCTGCCTGCGGCGTAGCTTGGCGGCATGGCCGACGAAGTGATGGACTGGGACAGCGCGTATCGCCAAGAGAGTGGCTTTGGAGGGCCGCCGCCGTGGAATATCGGTGAGCCGCAACCGGAATTGGCCGCGCTGATCCGGGCTGGTGAGTTCCGCAGCGACGTGCTCGACGCCGGTTGCGGCTTCGCAGAACTGTCGCTGGCGCTGGCTGCCGAGGGCTACACCGTCGTCGGTGTGGACCTCACTTCGACAGCGGTCGAGGCGGCCACCAAGGCGGCGCGTGAGCGCGGATTGACCAACGCCAGCTTCGTCCAGGCGGACATCACTTCGTTCAGCGGCTATGACGGCCGCTTCAACACCGTCGTCGACAGCACGCTGTTTCATTCGTTGCCGGTCGACGGGCGCGACGGCTACCTGCGCTCGGTGCTGCGGGCGGCGGCACCGGGGGCGCGCTATTTCGTGCTGGTGTTCGCCAGAGGTGCTTTCCCGACCGAGCTGGAGACCAAGCCCAACGAAGTCGATGAAGACGAGTTGCGCACCGCGGTGCAACGACATTGGAAGATCGACGAAATCCGGCCGGCCTTCATCCACGTCAAACATCCCGGCGATGCCGGAATCCGGCGGCCCGGGTCTCGAATTCCCGACCCACCCGAAGGACGACAAGGGTCGAATGAAATTCCCCGCTTATCTGTTGACCGCCCATAAGGCGAGCTGACCTATCAGGTGGTGGCGGCAGTCGCCGCCGTCAGCGCCTCGGCAAAAGCTGCCAATTCACCGTCGGTGATGTCGACATGCGGGGAGACCCGCAGTACCGGTCCGGTCAACTCCAGCGGTGCCCGCGCAGGCGTCGCTGAGGTCGTCACTATTTGGCGCTCGGCGATCAGCCAGCTTCGTACCGCCGCCGGAACCGCTGCGCCGAGCGGTGCGAGCGTCGTGATTGCGCTGGGCTCGCTCACCGGCTCGATCACCCGCCACCCGGCGACCCCGGCCAACGCAGTCCGGGTACTGCGGCCCACCTCGGCCAGCCGCGCTTGAATTGCTGGCGGGCCGGCCAAAAGATGCTCGTGGACCGCTACTGAAAACCCTACTCGGGCGCCAACATTGGCTTCCCCGAATTCCAGCCGCTGAGCCATTGGCGGCGGCGTGGGCCAGCTGGGCGGCGGCAGCCGCGGCCGCAGCTGCTGCAGCAACGCCGCTCGCACCGCGAGCACCCCGACACCGCGCGGGCCGGCCATCCACTTGCGGGAGGAGGCGTAGAGCGCGTCGGGTCCGACAGCGCAGTCGACGTGGCCCAGCGCTTGAGCCGCATCGACCACCAGCGGAAGGTTCAGCTCGGTGCAGAGCCGCGCCATTGCGGTCAATGGCTGCACCACACCGCGATGGCTGGCTACCACGGTCAGGTGCACCAAGGCGGGTCGTTCGGCGGCCAAAGTGACTGCCGCTTGGTCGATCTGAACCCTGCCGGCCTCGTCGGCCGGCAAGGTTCGGCGCTGGAACCCGTGCGCGGTCATGACGGCCAGGTTGGGCCCGTACTCACCGGGCACACAAGCCAACACCCGGTTGCCCGGCGGCCAGGCACCCAACAGCAAGTCCAGCGCATTCAGCGATCCGGTGGTGAACACCACTTCGGCGTCGGCCATGCCGGCCAGTGTCGCGACGCCGGCTCGTGCGGCGTCCAGCACCGCTCCGGCGGCCTCCGCGGCGACATAACCGCCGAATCGCGCTTCATCGCGAGCATGCCGGTCGGCGGCATCCAGCGCGGCCAGACTCTGCCGCGAACACGCCGCGCTGTCCAAGTGCAGACCGGCGGCCGGGGGTCGCGCCGCGCGCCACCGATCACCCAGCGTGCCTGGTTCACTCACTTCACCGCCAGCGACAAGCCGAAGTCGCCGGCCGCATCGGTCCACCAGTGGGTTCGTCGCAGGCCTGCCTCGGCCAGCTCGACCGCCACCGCTTCCGGCCGGAACTTGCACGACACTTCGGTGAGCATCTCTTCACCGGCGGCGAATTCGACGGTCATGTCCAGGGCGCCTATTTCAACCTGTTGAGAACGGTCGGCGCGCAACCACATTTCGACGCGTTCCTCGTCGTCGTTCCAGCGAGCGACATGCGCGTAGGACCGCAGTTCGAAATCGGCGTCGAGTACCCGGTTGATCACCGCCAGCACATTGCGATTGAACTGCGCTGTGACCCCGGCGGCGTCGTCATAGGCGCGAAGCAACCGGCTGACATCCTTGACGAGATCGGTGCCCAGCAGCAGGCCGTCCCCGGGGCGCAGCACCGCGGCCAGCGACGCCAGGAACTGCGCCCGCGGTCCGGCGGTGAGGTTGCCGATGGTCGACCCCAAGAACACGAACAGCCGGCGCCCGCCGTCGGGGATGTGGGTCAGATGTTCCTCGAAATCACCGCAGACCGCGGCGATCTCGATGCCGCGATACTCGCGCGCGATGGCGGCCCCGGCGGCTTCCAGCATGTCGGCGTCGACGTCGAACGGTATGAACTTTCGCAGCGAACCGGTATCGGACAGCGCGCCAAGTAGCGTGCGGGTCTTCTCCGATGTTCCGCTGCCCAGCTCCACCAGCGTGTCGGCCGCGGTGGCGGCAGCGATTTCGCCGGCCCGGGCTCGAAGGATCTCGGCCTCGGCCCGGGTCGGGTAGTACTCCGGCAACCGGGTGATCCGGTCGAACAGTTCACTGCCGGTCGCATCGTAGAACCACTTGGGTGGCAATGACTTCGGGAAACGTCGCAAGCCGGCTGACACATCGCGACACAGTGCTTGATATGCCGAGTCTGCGGCCAGGTGGTTGGACAACGACAGCGTCATCAGCGTCCTTTCGAGGCGTCGAGCGGGGTCATCGTCAAGCCATCGCGGGTGACGTCGACGAGGTGACAGTCCGGCACGTCGGTCCAGTCCGGATCGTCGTCATAGGGCTCGCTGGCCAGCACTATGCCGTCCTCTCGCCGCAGCACCGACAAGGTGTCACCCCAGGTAGTGGCGAGGAGCCGAGATCCGTTGCCAGCTAATATGTTCAACCGCGCGTGCGGGTCGGCGGCACCCAACTCGGCGATGACCCGGCCCAACGCGTCCAGACCTTGCGTGAAGATCAGGGCCGCAAGGAGCGCGCTGTCGCAGATCGATTCGGCCGCTGAGCTCAGCGGCAACACACCGCGGTCGATGATGCCGTTGTGCGACAGCAGCCAGGTGCCGTCGGTGAAGGGCGCGGTCGCGGAGACCTCGATCGGCATGCCGACGGTCGCCGAGCGCACCGCCGCCACGACGCAATGGCTGTGTAACGCGGGCGCGACCGACGCCAGGGACGCATCGGTCCACAACGGTGACGCGCTGCGCCAGCGCCGCGGTACCGTCGCGTCGAAGAAGCCCACCCCCCAGCCGTCGGCGTTCATCAAGCCGTGCTTTTGCCGGCGCGGCGCGTACGACTGCACCTCGAGACTGTGCGGCGGATCGAACACCAACCGCGACAGCGGGATCTCGCGGCCCAGCCAGCCGAGGTGACGGCACATCAGCCGGCAGCTCCGATGTCGTCGACATCCCACGCCAAGCGCACACCGGCGAAGATCTGCCGCCGATAAGGGTGGTCCCAGTTGCGGAAGCTGGGCCGCAGAATGCCCGCGTCGACCGCCCACGATCCCCCACGCAGTACCCGGTAGTCACGAAAGAAGAAGGGCTCGGAGTAGCGCTGGTAAATCATCGGCGCGAACCCCGGCCACGGCCGCAGCGGCGAGCTGGTCCACTCCCAGACGTCACCCAGCATCTGCTCGGCGCCGTACGCCGACGCCCCGGCCGGGTAAGCGCCCGCCGGCGCGGGTCGCAGCGCCGCACCGCCGAGGTTGGCATGGGCGTCGGTGGGCTCGTCGTCGCCCCACGGATACCGGCGGCGCTGCTGGCGGTGCGGGTCCCAGGCGCATGCTTTCTCCCACTCGATCTCGGTGGGCAGCCGGGCGCCGGCCCAGGCGGCGTAGGCCTGGGCTTCGAAGTAGGTGATGTGCTGCACGGGTTCGTCAGCAGGGATGTCCTCGACGTGCCCGAACCGGACGCGTGTCCCGTCGGGCCGCCAGAACTGTGGTGCGGTCAGCTGGGCTTTTTGCCGATGCTCCCAGCCGCGCGTCGACCACCATCGCCGCTGGCGGTATCCGCCGTCGTCGACGAAGTGCTGCCATTCGCCGTTGGTGACTGGGACCTGCCCGAGGCGGAAGGTGTCGACGTGGGTCACGTGGGCGGGGCGTTCGTTGTCCAAAGACAGTGGTTCGTCGGCGCCGTCGACGCCCAGCACGAAAGGACCACCCGGCACCAGCACCGAGCTGCCGGCCACGCCGGGGCGACCCGGCGGAAGCACCGCGGCGCTGTGCAGCAGCGCCGGCCCGGCGCGCAGATTCAGGGCCTGCAGCATGGTCTCGTTGTGCTGATGCTCGTGGCTGACGACCATGCCGAAGACGAATTCGTCGGGCCGAGATGGGCTCGGGTCGGCGGGCAAGGCGTCGAGCGTCGCCAGCGCCGCCGCCCTGACATCGCGGCAGTAAGCGTGCGCCGCGCGCGGGGACAGCAGCGGCAGGTCCGCGCGGGCGGCGCGGGAGTACACGAAGGCGTCGTAGAGGCCGTCGATGTCCGGCGCCAGCATCCCAGGCCGGTTGGGGTCGCCACCCCGCAGCAGCCAGAATTCTTCCTGCTGGCCGATGTGCGCCAGATCCCAGACCAACGGGCTCATCAACGGGTCGTACTGGCGGCGCAGTTCGGTGTCGTCGAGGTCGATCAGCCGCAGCGTCCGTTCCCGTGCCCGCGCCAAGTCACGGGCCAGTGTTTCGCGGCTACTCACACCGGCCTCGGGCCAGTCGCGAGACCGTCGGCGCGATGCCGCGGGCGATGACCGCGTCGGAGAACTCGTCACCGGGGCAGCGGCCTTGCTCGACGAGTCGAAGCAACCGTTGCATGGAGTCGCTGAGCTGGGGGCCGCACGTGGTCGGCAGCCGTTCTGCGGCCGCGGCCACACACCGGTTGGCCGCGGTGTGCAGCCGCCGGTCGCGCAGCCCTATCCGGGCGGCGGTATCCCAGGCCGCCGCGACCGGTTCGACGGCGGCGGCGCCGACCTCCGCGGCGTCCGTGTCGTCCAGCAGGGTGACCAGGGTGAAGATCACCGCGGGCCACACGTCGTCGGGAATGCTGTCGAGATAGCGGATTTCCAGCCATTGGCGGGGCCGCACCGGGGGAAACAGCGTGGTGAGGTGGTACTCGAGGTCGGCGACCGTCGGGTGCCGACCGCCCAGCAGCGTGCGGCCGTCGGCCCAGTCGGCGAACGGAACGTACTGCGTCACCGGCACCGCGTCCGGGGTGTGGACCAGCATCACCGGCGCCTTCAACGCGTAGCGGGCCCAATCGGTGCCCGGATCGTCACCGCTGGCTGTCAAGATCGGTCCGCAGCGCGCGGAGTCCAGCTGTCCCCACACCCGCTGGCGGGTAGACAGCCAGCCGGAGAACTGGCCGCCCAGCAGCGGGGAGTTGGCGGCGATCGCGATCATCGTGGGCCCTAGCGCATGCGCCAGCCGCACCCGCGCGGCCCAGCCCGCCGGCGGTCCGGCATCCAGATTGACCTGGATCGACGCTGTCGACGTCATCATCGCCGCGCCGGCCGCACCGGTGTGGCTGGCGACGAAGAACTGCTCCATGGCGCGGTAGCGGGCACCCGGGTTGATGCGAGTCGCCGCACGCAACGGGTCGGCGCCCAGCAGCACCAATCCCAAGCCGGCGTCGGCGAACGCGGCACAAAGCACCGCCTGGTCGTCGATCATCGCCTCGATTGCGGGCAGCGCGCCGTTGACGGGCGGCCCGGACAGCTCTACCGCACCACCGGGCTCGACGGTGATCGCGCTGCCGGCCGGCATCGGCGGCAGCGAGTCGATCACGTCGCTGATCTCGTTCCAGCCCGGCCGGCGGCCCGGCTCGAGCGGGTCGAAGCAGTGCGCCTCGACTTCCAGCCCCACCCGTCCTAGCGGCGCGTCGGACAAGCAGGTCTCCGCGACGTGCTTGATGGCGTCCGAGGAACTGGTCAACTCGGTCTCGGCCCGGCGCGCGGGATTCAACTGTGATGCGACGGCGAACGCCATATCACCGATCCCTCCGGGCCGCCCACGACGGAGTCTTCAGCGTAGCCACCTTGTCGTCGTGAGCAGTTATTGACCGAGGGAGTTCTGCATGGCCCCGGCCAGTACGGTGACCGCGGGGCCGCCGTTGCCGGACTGGCAGACTTTGGCCTGCAGCAGGACGTTCTCGCGCAGCCGGGTTTGAGTGAAGCAGCGGCGGTCGGTGCCGGCTTCCTGCTTGGTCCAGGCGGCGTCGTTGTCGGTCGATGGTCCGCCGTCGAAAGACCACACCTGAGTGGTGCCGTTGTCGAGGTGCTCGGCGGTGGTCTGCCCAGCGCATCCGACGGTTCTGTCGACGACCCGGTGGAAAGCGCGACCGGCGGCATCAGCGGTAGCGAACACGCCAACGGCCTGCTTGACGAGGTGAGTCTGGTCGGTCGCCGAGGTCTGGGTGGTGGCACCGTTGAACGACGCCAGGTCCGGATCGTCGAAAACCTCGGGCAACCCGATGTCCGCCCAGTTGTTGCACACCGGATCGTCGACCCAATACGCCTGAAACGGTGCGGTGAAAAGGGATTCGTCCCGCATCGGGCCGCCGACGATATTGCCCACGGACCCCTTTCCGAGAACGGCGTAATTGACCACGCCCGGGTCCGAGGGGCGCGCGGCCGCGCTCGGAGCGACCACCACTCCCCCGCCCGCGGTGACGATGGTGCCGACGATCAGGAGCGCGAGGCTAGATCTTGGCCGCAACGCCGACCTCGACGTTGCCACGGGTGGCATTGGAGTACGGGCAGACCTGATGAGCCTGCTGCACCAGGTCGTCGGCATCCTGCTGCTGCAATCCGGGCAGGTTGGCGACGATGTCGCCGGTCAGTCCGAAACCACCCTCGGCGGTGCGGCCGAGGCCGATCTGCACCGTCACGTCGGTGGCGTCGGGCAGCCGGACCTTCGACTTGCCCGCCACCAGCCGCAGCGCACTAAGGAAGCAGGCCGCATAACCGGCGGAGAACAGCTGCTCGGGGTTGGTGCCGTCGCCGCTGCCACCCAGCGCCTTCGGTGGGCGGGTATCCAGGTCGAGGTGACCATCGGATGACTTCACGTGACCGTCGCGGCCACTTCCGGTCGCGGTGGACTCTGCGGTGTAGATGGCTTCGATGCTCATGGGCTCGATCATGCCAATCGCACTGATCGAACAGAAGGGGTGCCCGGCGGCCCTAGCGCGGTGGGGCGGGAGGCGCCGGAGGAGGCGGCGGCGTGCCCTGGGAGGCCGGCGGGCTCGGTGGACCGGGCGGGGCGGGCGGCGCGGCTGGGGCACCGCCGGGGCCGTACATGCCGTGCGGGCAGTAGTGGTGTCGGCCGACCGCGACACCAGAGAAGAAAATCACCGAGACGATAAAGACGATGCCCGCAACGATCACGACCCAGGCCGCCACCTGATACAGCAGCCGGTTCGAGTGCTCGCCATGCGTCGGCGGTGCAGCAGCGGCGGGAGCGGTCGGGGGGACTGCAGGATCGGGTGTTTCGGTCATACCTCGATGATGCCCAGTTCGCGCGGGTCGTGAAACGAGGAGCCCGGCGCCGCTTGGGCGCCGGGCTCGTGGTTGTGGTTGGTGACCGCCTGCGTCAGTGGGCGGGTGCGGCAGTGGATGGAGCGATGGACGCCGGCGGTTGGCCGGGCCCAGGGACGGCGTTGCCCGGTCCACCGGGTGCGCCTGGTCCGCTGCGCGGGCCGCCGCCCGGTCCACGGTGATGCATCATCGCGCTGGGGTGATGCTGCCCGTGGTGGTGGTGGCGGTGGTGGCCGGCGATTTTGAAACCGGCGAAGAAGATCGTCGTGACGATGTACAGGATGCCGGCGACGATCACGACCCAGGCGGCTACTTGGTAGAGCCGGCTGCGTTTGACCGGCGCTGGCGTTGTGGTGGCGGGGGTACCGGCTGCGGTACTCCGCACAGTGGGGGTTTCTGGTGTTTCACTCATGATTTGAATCATCCGCGGGGAATCACTAGCTCTCACTATGTGCCGGTTATGTAACCGCTGTGAATGCTGAGGCGTCGGTTTGGGCTTCGGTCAGTCGGGTTTGAAGGGGTTCACAGTGAACCCGTTCCTTGACGTTTGGCAATGCTGGCGAAAGCCGGCTTAGCTAATTACTGCAGGTCGGTGACGTTGGCGGTAATTGCAGCAAAGAACCGATTGTGACACTGCTGCGGACGTGATGGCGCCCCCACTCTCCTAGGGACGGGCCGACTGGTAGCGAGGCAGGTGCCGGTGTCATTGCCAGGGAAATCCCTGTATCACTTGCTGGACCGACCGAATAACGTCCGAAAGTGGAAGTTGACTATTTCTGACGGGGAGGGCACACGAGCATGACGATCAAACCGGGCATTCCGAGTGTGACGAGGGCGTTCGTTGTGGCGGCGGCGGTGTTGCTGGCCGGCGCGCCGATGGCATATGCCGAACCACAAGACGGTGGCCAGCAGTGCTCCGATCAACAGGGCGCCGACGGGCAGGGCACCGATCAGCAGTGCCAGGGGCAGGGCAATCCCGCGGAAAAGGCCGTCGACGAGGTCAAAGACGCGGCCGATCAGGCCCAACAACAACTCCAGCAGCAGCAGCAGGCCAACAATAAACCGGCATCGCAGGGGCTTATCTACCTCGTGAACGGTGTGCCGACATGCCTTCACAGTGGAGACGTCCTGACAAACGTGAGTGTGACCCCTGCTCACCCAATCCAGACCTGCTGACGCCGGTCTAATCAGCTTCGACGGGGGCGGCTGCGCTGCCGCTGGCCATGTGAGTCGGTCAGGAGGGGAAGCTAAGGGGCGTACCCCCACCCCCATCGGCTTTTTCGTCTTGGCCGTCGAGCGACAGCGACGTCAGTCTCGGATAAAGAATTGCTGGGCCCAACCATCGAGTGAGAAAGCGACGTAACGCGAGCCCCTCACGCGCCTCCTGTCCAGGGTCGGTCAGAAGGGACTGCACGGTGCGCAAGGTCATTTCGGCGAGTTCTCGGAGGGCGGTGGCGTCGAATCCGTGGAGCTGCCAATCGACGTCGAAGCGGTGGAAGACGGACAAACAGAATGTGATGGCCGTGTCGGAGGCCAGCGAGGTTGCGGCTTCACCCTCATCTCGCCGGGTCAGCAGATTCTCCAACTGTGGATCACCAACGAGGTTCTCGATTCCAAAGGACACGCTTTCGACGATTGCGGTCACGGGGTCCTTGACGCCGCCGACGTGATTTGCCACTTGGTCGATGAAACCGTTGACGGCACGCATTGCGCTGGCGATGAGCAGCGCGTCGGCATTGGGAAAGTAGCGGTACACCGTCTGGCGGGTGACTCCGAGCCTGCGTGCGACGTCGGCAAGGCGTATCGCCGCACCGTGCTCGGCGATTTCCACGTCTACCGCACTGAGGATGCGCGAAATGGCTTCCTCGTCCGATGAGGGCGTCGATCCCGCCCAGCCACGACTACGCATCCGCCGCAACGAGCCGTTCGCTGGTGAACTCAATTGAAAGAGTGGTCGGGCCGGTCATTCCCAGAAGGGGCTTCCACGGAGCCGGACCAACGCGATGTGTGTCGTGGAGGCGGCGGGTGAGGACCGTGAGTGCCTCCGCGAGCTCCCGACGTGCGAGATTCGCCCCGAGGCAGTAGTGCGCACCACCGCCGAAGGTCAGAATCGCGGGGACGTCGTTGCGCGTGATGTCGAAGCGGTCAGCATCATCGTAAATTGCTGGGTCCCGGTTGGCCGCAAAGGTGTTGGCCAGGACGAAGGTTCCTGCCGGGAATGTGTACCCACCGAACTCGACGTCGTCAACGGCGGCTCGCGGCACGATGCAGGCCGCAGGCGAATGGCGCATGCTTTCCTCGACCGCCTGCATCGCAAGCTCTGGTTGGTCGCGCAACTTCGCCCATTGGTCCGAATGCTCGCAGAGCACCTGCACCGACGCCGACAGTTGGTTTCGCGTCGTATCCGTTCCCGCCATCAAGAACCCGGCCACCAGCATGCGGAGTTCATCGAGATTGAGCCGGTCACCGTCGCTTTCCGCACGGATGAGTTCTGAAAGCAGGTCATCGGTGAGGTTGTCTCGGCGGGCGGCGACCATGTCGTCCACGTAGGCGTCGAGTTCGCTCCACGCGCGCATGATCGCCGCCTCATCGAAGTTGACATCAGGCTGAAAGTTGAGGGCCTTGAAAATCTCCTCAGTCCAGTCCGCGAACAACTGCCAATCCTCGCGCGGCGCACCGAGCAGCGCACACATGATCGGGGTCGGATACTGATACGCGATGTCGGTCACGACGTCACACCGTCCGGCGTCCACCACTTGGTCGATCAGCCCGTTGACCACGTCCTGGATCGTTTCTTGGAGACGCGCTGTTGCGCGGGGAGTGAACGCTTTGGATACCAGCTTGCGCAACCGGACGTGTGACGCACCGTCTAGGCCTAGGAGGCTGCTCGCCATCTTGTCGAACAACGGACCCGACGTGATGCCCTGCGCCGCAAGGGTGACACCGGGTGGCAGGCGGAATCTGTTGTCGCGCAACAAGTCGCGAGCCATCTCGTAGGACAGCACCTCCGGACCGAGCGGTCCGATGGCGATGGGCGAACACGATTGTGCAGTTCGGACGTCTTCGAGGACGTCGTGGGGAGTGGCGTTGAGGTGGTAGCTGAACGTCGGTAGCCCGGCTTCGAAAACGTTAGGGGCGGCGTTGCTCGCGCTCATTGACTTTCCTGTCTTTCCGCTAGTCCATCTCGGACGTCAAATCGACATCTAAGCCTCGAGCGTATGACCAATGTTGGTAAGTAGTCAATTATCCAAGGTATACGTGCTGTTCAAGCGATACAATCTCCGCGCTGGTCATACGCTCTTTCAGTATGCGTCCGTATCAGGACCGCACCGACGAGGGAACTGCGCTGCGTGGCGCTTAGGTGGCTCGGGGCAACCTCGGCCTAGTCGGCGAGTGCCCAATACCAAGAACGACGAAGCGACCGGTGTGTGCATCTCCTCGCCGAGCGTCACGCTGGACACCTATGGGATCTCTGGCCGGACGCCAGCGACCGGACGAGGAACGCGGCGGCAAGCCTCGTTGAGCAAGTCTTCGGAACTGTTGCGGACGGACTGCGGACGGACGCCGCAAAACCCCTGCTGACTAGGGTTTGAACGGATTCACCGCAAACTGGATCACCCGGTACGGAGCGCGGGCCCGCGGATCGCTGTTGTGCCATTGACTGACGAACACCCGCAGTTCGTCGGCCGTCGAGCCGGGTGAAATGTATCCGCCGTAGGGCTGGGCCAGCCGGTTGTCTTCTGGGGGCGGCAGGCTTTCCGCCGGATCAGGCCACTCGTCGTGCTGCACGACCGTGGTGACCGGCGCGCTGCCGAGCGACGTCGGGTCGTCGGCCACCCGTACCTCCATGTTCCCGGTGCTGGCATTGAAGTACGACAGCACCGACAGGCCGTCGACCTGCTTCATGCTCATCTCGCCAATCATGTCGCCCCACAACGGTGTTGCCGTGTTGTTCCACCCGCCGTCGGGGCCGGCCGCCCAACCCTGCCACCGGGATCGATCGGTGAAGGCTTCTGGTGTCACCCGATACAACTGCACCGGTTGGCTGCGGTCGAAGTTGTCGCTGACGATGTACACCCACCCGGTCGGTGACTCAGCCGTGGGTATCGGATCGTAGTAGCCGCTGATCTGTGACTGCCGGCCGCCCTGGTAGGACGCATCGCGCGACGAGCCCGCGACTGTCTGCCAGTTACCGTGTGCTACCTCGGCTTTGACCAGTCGCGATGTCTGCGGCACCAGGTTCATGGTGGTGGTGATCAGCAAATAATTCTGCCGGTTGATCTGTACCACGCCGCTGGGCAATTGCGAGTCGCCCAGCGGCGTCGGATCGGCCAGCAATGGTTCCCAGACACCGGTGACGCCGGTGTAGCGGACCCCTTCGGCGTCGTCGACCGAGTCGGTGTCGACGCGCAGGGCGACAGGAGAGTAATAGCCACCGAAACCGACACCCTGGCCGGCGAAGCTGTCGCCGCAGACTTGCAGAACCTCGGCCGGGAATTCTAAGAACTCGCATAGATCCGTGGCCCCGATGCCGTAATCGCCGGTGGGTGTGCCGGTGCCCGCCGTCGGACCGATCCGCATCACCTCGCCCGGCGCCAACTGCGGCAGCACGGGCTGCGGGATCGGCGCCGGCGGATCGGCACCGGCAAGCGGAAACCGGGGTAACGCAACAAGAAACAGGGCAGCCGCCGCGGTGACGGATGCCCAGTTCACCCGCGGATCACAATGCCGCAACCAGCATTTCGGCGATCTGGATGGTGTTCAGCGCTGCCCCTTTGCGCAGGTTGTCGCCGGAGACGAACAGCGCCAGTCCGCGTCCGTCGGGCACCCCGGGATCCTGGCGCAGCCGGCCAACGAGCGGTTCGTCGATTCCCGCGGCCGCCAACGGCGTCGGCACGTCGACCAACCTCACCCCTGGGGCACCGTCGAGCAGCTCGCGGGCGCGCTGTGGTGAGAGCGGTTGTGCGAACTCGGCGTTGATGGACAGCGAATGGCCCGTGAGCACCGGAACGCGCACGCAGGTTCCGCTGACCGCAAGACCGGGGATACCGAGGATCTTGCGACTTTCGTTGCGCAGCTTCTGATCTTCGTCCGTTTCGTCGGAGCCGTCGTCGACCAGCTTGCCTGCCAGTGGGATCACGTTGAAGGCGATCGGGGCGACGTAGGTGCTCGGCGCCGGGAACTGCGCGGCGCTGCCGTCATGGACCAGCTGCTCGACGCCGTCGACGACCGCCCGTACCTGCCCGGTCAGTTCGGCCACACCGGCCACGCCGCTGCCCGATACCGCTTGATAGGTCGACGCCACCAGGCGGACCAGCCCGGCTTCGTCGTGCAGCACCTTCAACACAGGCATCGCGGTCATCGTGGTGCAGTTCGGGTTGGCGATGATGCCTTTGGGCAAGGTCCGCGCGTCTTTGACGTCCCTGTCGAAATTGACTTCGGAGACCACCAGCGGCACGTCCGGGTCCTTGCGCCACGCCGAGGAGTTGTCGATCACCGTCACACCCGCGGCGGCGAACCGCGGCGCCTGCACCCGCGACATCGTCGCCCCAGCGGAGAACAGTGCGATGTCCAGGCCCGCGGGGTCGGCGGATTCGGCATCCTCGACCTCGATTTCCTGGCCGCGAAACGCCAACTTTCGGCCCTGGGAGCGAGCGGAGGCGAAGAACCGGACACTTGTTGCCGGGAAGTCGCGCGCTTCGAGGAGGGCCCGCATCACCCGGCCCACCTGACCGGTGGCGCCGACTATTCCTATTGCGACCACTTCAGCGACCCGTCCCCGCATAGACGGTGGCCTGCTCGTCGCCGCCGAGGTGAAACGCCTCGTGCAGCGCGACGACGGCTTTGTCGAGTTCGGTGTCGCGGCACAGCACCGAAATGCGGATCTCCGAGGTGGAGATCAAGTCGATGTTCACCCCCACGGCAGCCAGGGCCTCGCAGAAGGTTGCGGTGACGCCCGGGTGGCTGCGCATGCCCGCACCGATGAGCGACACCTTGCCGATGTGATCGTCGTAAAGCACTTGGGTGAAGCCGATTTCATGTTTCAGCGAATCCAGCTTCTCTACCGCGAGGCGGCCGCTGTCACGAGAGCAGGTGAAGGTGATGTCGGTCTTGCCGTCCTCCACTTTCGAGACGTTCTGCAACACCATGTCGATGTTGACGTCAGCGTCGGCCACCGCCCGGAACACCTTTGCCGCATAGCCGGGTATGTCGGGTAGCCCGACTACCGTCACTTTGGCTTCGCTGCGGTCGTGCGCGACGCCGGTCAGGATGGGGTCTTCCACTGGTTTGTCCTTGATCGATCCGGCAACTAGGGTGCCCGGTTTGTCCGAGTACGACGATCGGACGTGCACCGGAATGTTGTAGCGGCGGGCATATTCGACGCAGCGCAGCATCAAGACCTTTGCGCCGCAGGCAGCCATCTCGAGCATCTCCTCGAAGGTGACCGTACCCAGGTGGCGGGCGTTGGCGACGATTCGCGGATCAGCGCTGAAGATGCCGTCCACGTCGGTGTAGATCTCGCAGACGTCGGCGCCCAGTGCGGCGGCCAGCGCCACCGCCGTGGTGTCCGAACCACCCCGACCCAGTGTGGTGACGTCCCTGGTGTTTTGACTGACGCCCTGGAAACCGGCCACCAGCACGATCATCCCGTCGTCAAGTGCGGCCTGCAGCCGACCCGGGGTGACGTCGATGATTTTCGCGTTGCCGTGGGTGCCGGTGGTGATGACACCGGCCTGGGACCCGGTGAAGGATCGGGCCTGCGCGCCCAACGACTCGATGGCCATCGCGACCAGCGCGTTCGAGATCCGTTCGCCGGCGGTCAGCAGCATGTCGAGTTCGCGGGCCGGCGGCGCCGGACACACCTGCTGAGCCAGCTCCATCAGGCCGTCGGTGGTGTCGCCCATTGCCGAGACCACCACCACGACGTCGTTGCCCTGCTTCTTGGCCTCGACGATGCGCTCGGCGACACGGCGGATCCGGTCGGCGTCGGCCACCGAGGATCCGCCGTACTTCTGCACGACGAGCGCCACTACTGCCCTTTCGGTTATCGCGGTTGATCTTGAGTACACAACAGAATACGTGCGCCCGGTTGGGCGTCGATGTGGCCTGCGCTGCTCGTGCGCACCGTCCCCTAACGCCCTGGCCGATTTGAGTAGTCGAATACTCAAGTCTCCGCACACGAAGGGTGTGATGCTGCGAGGGTGGCACCAGTCGTACCTGGTGTTCGGAGACACCAGGAAGAAGTGGTTTTCGTTGCCTCCCGGTCCGCGAGGCACTATCTGAACCACGCGGCGCGAAACACCCGTCTTAAGAGGGCCGAACGACGCACCGAATGGCTCAGCGGCGGACTCATTTTTGCGGTAGGTGTCGCAATGTCGCTGACGGCCATCTGCAGCGGGGCGGCTCGTGCCGAGCCGACGCCCACGTCTCCTTCACCGTCTCCGTCGAGCAGCTCCGAAACGTCGGCGACCCCCACCACATCTTCAGCAGATTTGCCCGCGGTCCAGGAGCATCTGCACCTCGCGCTCTCACCCACCGAAGGGATTCCCGGAACGTCCATCACAGCCACCGCGACGGGAGCCGAAGCGTGCCTCCTCCGCTTCGCCGTAGCTGAAGGGCTGAATATCTCGTTCAACTGGCACTTCGGCCACTACAGCGCGTCCACCGATTCAGACAGTGCCTCGGTCAAATTCACAGTGCCGGAGGGTGCGACGCCCGGTGAATACACGGTGACCGCATCATGCGATGGCTTTAGAAACATTGATGACACAGCAACGTTCAAGGTGACCTCACAACCGAGCCTTCTGCTCTTGCCCGCGGAGGGTGTCCCCCGAACGCAGGTCACAGCCACTACGAAGGGTTTCGGCGCATGCCCTGGCGGATCGAGCGTCCGGCAGACCATGTCATGGCGGTGGGATCAACAGCCGCTGCAGACCTCGCCAGGTGCAAACGGTTCAACCGTGACCTTCGAAGTGCCGGCTGCCGCCTCACCCGACGACGAGCACACCGTGACCGCGGTCTGCGGGCAAGCGAGCGCCAAGGCGCCGTTTAAAGTCTTTCCGATCCCGCAGCCGGCCCTGACGCTAGACAAGAACCAGGGACTGCGCGGCTCACAGTTGACGGCAAACGGTACCGGCTTCACCTGCGAGAACGACCACGTACAACTCCTCTGGGACGGCAACACCTTGTTAGCTGACGGCCCGTCCGGCGCGTTCTCGGTACCACTGACGGTTCCCGCCGACGCGTCGATCAGCCAGCACACCGTGGTGGCATCGTGCCGCAACCACGCCGACATCACCGATAGTCAATCCTTCACGGTGATCAAAGATTCGGTTGCAGTCAGCGCGTCTGCCGCCCTGACGCTCAAGCCGACCAGAGGAGCGCCCGGAGACGCAGTGCAAGTAAGCGGTGATCGCTGGATCTGCACCGAATCTCAAACCGTGCAGCTGTCTTGGGACGGTCAACCGCTGGCCAACCCGTCTGCCGACGCGTCGGGCCATTTCGAAACCTCGATCTCTGTCCCAGCCAGCGCCCGGCCGGCAGCCATGCCGTGCGCGCCTCCTGCTCCGCCGGTCCGGCGGCCGCAACCGCCGGCTTCACCCTCGTCGTCGCAGGCACAATTCCGACCGCGAACCCGCAGACAATCCCTTCCGAACCGCCGAAGCTTCCGCCCCCGGCGAGATGGGGTGGAGTTGCAGCCTGGCTGGTCGTGCTGATCATCAGTGGCCTGGCAGTCATGGGCTACCGTCACTGGCGCAAAAGGCGGTCACCCAAGCCGACTTCACGTGTTTACGCCGCCGTCTCGCGTGCCGGCGGTCGTCCCGTCGTGATGACGCGCGAGACCCCAGAACACGGTGAGACCACGCACGCCCTGCGACTGCAAGCCCATGCCGATGTGGGCACCCAAACCGTCAGCGAGGTGGATGATGACTACCGCACTTAATGAGTCTGCGACCGTGCGCGACCTATTCTTCGATGGAGTATCTGGCGAACCGGTGGAGGCACTGGCGCGGGTGATGCGTGAGCGCGGCACGATTGCAGGTCTTTTCCCTACCTGCCTCACCGACCTCGCCAGGCACGAACTCGCGGACGCGACAACCGGACTCATGTCGGTCAACTTGGCCGATGTCGCCGCCGCCGGATGGAAGAAGTACGACGCGCTGAAGAAAGCCGCTCGCCGTACTTGTGACAATCGGGAAAGTAAGGAACTGGTGACGCTGACGACTCACAAGATCGAGTCCAGCTATCATCCGAGCGTCGACATGTACCTCGACGTTAAGACGATCGCTACCGTTGAGATGGAGTTCGAGATCGCCTTGACCATCGCCGGAGTCATCGCGGTGGTCAAGCAAGGCCGCCTGACGGAACTTAAATCCGGTAGTTGCACGGCCAGCGGATCGCTTGCGGTACAGGACATTGAACTTCTTAAGAGGCAACGCAAGTTCGATCTCTACGGCGCGATCCGGCTGGGCCATGGCTTGCCGCTACTTGAGTCCGCGCCAAGCACTGCGCCTGTCGAACAAGTGGTCGTCCGAAAAGCCAAGGCACCGACAACGCCCGGCGCCTGGTACTCCGATCCCACGCGGCGATACGAGTCCCGTTGGTGGGACGGGTTACGCTGGACACGACACGTGGCTACGAAAGGCCACTTCATGTCGGATCCGCTTACTAGCGACTCTGATTCGGCTCCTGTGACGGCGCCGATAGCCTTACGTCGCTGATGCTACGGCGCAGCGGTACCGATCCCAGCACCGCGCCACAGTGTCTGCGCCGCGGGTTGCATACAACTGAGCATTTCCATCGACTTCCGCGTCGACTTTGACAGCGCCTGGAGCTTGTCCCGTCCGCGAACCTGGCCCGCGGCACGCCGGAGTTCCTGCCGAACTATCGGTCGACGTTTCGCCACAGCGCGGGTTGATGCGGGTCTTGGCGTACCAAAAGCCAACTCACGCCCCGTCGCGGGAGTTCGCATCCGCTCCCGGTGCCTTACACCGCTGCGCACCACTTCAAAGCGTTCGCCATTACCCTCAACGGCCCGATCATACCGACAAATACCGATGCCCAGGTACCCGCTGCGGCTCTTTCCGCAGCAGTACGAACTGCTCCGCCGCGAGCGTTGGGACCGGTTCCCACTGAACGCGAGAGCTCCGCGTTAGTGGCCCATTAGTCCACTTTATGTTTTCGATGCGCGAATTTTTAGGCGCGAAGCGTCATACCGCGATCGCATAGGCGAAGACGTAGCTGTCCTTCATCTTTACGACGGTGGATCGAATTCCCAGCGCAGGCCGGTCACGTCTCTGAGCGCCGCGAGGAATGTGACGCCGTGTTGGGGGCGAATCTCCATACCCTGAGCCATGATCATCGCATTGTCACCTCCGTGCTCCACGGTCATGTGCAGCATCGAGGCGGCCAGGGCGCTGTGTTGCGCCGGGTCGCCGCGGCCATAGCCCGCCTTGCTTTTCTGGACGTATTCATCGCCGAGCCCAAAGACGTGCCCGAGCTCGTGGGCGAGCGACAACTGCTTGTCGAGAGCCGCCGGCCGCGGCCTGGGCAGGCCGGGCAAACCGCCGGGTACAGAACCACCCTCGCCGAGCCCCGGAGGGATTTCGAAGGGTCCGACGCTCTCGGGCACCATGGCGTTGGACGCCGAGTCGTAACGCCAGCCGACACTCTCGTCGAGTTCGACCACCATCGATCCCGAGCCGTGGGTGTGTTCGCCTTCGTGCTTTTCGATAACGGTCACGTTCGTCGTCGAGATACTCGAAGCTGACGGCGAGGATTTCGCATAGGTCAGATCGACGTCGACGCGTACGGTGGCGTGCGCGCCGATGAGCGGCGGCTCGTGACAGTAGAAGACGTGATGGCCGCCCCATGATTCGGCCTGGCGAACGAACGATCCGATGAACGCCTCGTTCTTCTGAGCAAAAACCTGCTCCGCGTTGCGAAGCGCTTTCGGGTCTTCTCTGACCTCACGCGGATAATCGGCTGCTCGAAATGGCAGGAAATGAAAGGTGGGTCGCACCGTAACGGTGAATTCTCTTGTTTCCGCGTTGTATTCGACTTCATCAAAGTGACCGATGCCGGTCCCGGTGGCACATGGCGACTTTCGATAGGTGTGACGGCGCCTAACCGGTCGGGTTACGACGGACTGGGCGGCGCGCTGGTTGGCGGTCCGGTCTTTGTCCTGCCTGGCCAAGTGGGGCGCGGCGGTACCCGCCACCGCCACGGTTCGGCCCGGGCGAGCGATGTCGCGGCTGGCCTTATCGGCGTCGTCTTCGAGACCGCAGCGGTCCAGCACGGTGTCGCTTGCGCCTCGTCCGCGACTCTGCTGTGTGACGTGAGCGAGTTCGTGGGCAAGCAGTCCCAGTCCCCTCGATAGGTGCGGCGCGTACTGGTCGCGGTTGAACACGATGTCGTGGCCGTAGGTGTAGGCGGCAGCGCCCACGGCTTCCGCCGAGGCGGCTGCTGTGGCGTCGGTGTGAACACGGACCTGGCTGAAGTCTCGGCCGAACCGATGCTCCACCACGGCTTGTGTCTCCTGGTCGAGTGCCTGGCCGTCAGAGCTGATGACGTCGACAACCTGCGACCATGCGAGCCGTTGCTGCCCTTTCAGGGTGCCGGCACGGACCGGTGCGACGTGCGCCGGCGTCGGCGTCGGCGTCAGCTGATCGTGTTCTGGCATATGAACCGTTTTAGTAGGCGTTGAATCCGCATTTTAGGCGTAGTCAAGCCACCTACCAAGGACAGTCCCGGCGGCGGCAGATCTTCCTGGGGGGGCCGTGTGCCGCGGCCGCCCGGACGACCGACGTGCCCGCTTTACCACGCCTGACTCCGTGCGTGGCGCTGTGGCGTGGCGTCGGCAGCATGCACTGCCGCAGCCGATCGAATGGTGGGCTCGGGGTGGGCGTATCTGATTGATGGTGTCGTGATCGCGGCGTACCAGCCCATGCGCGGCCACAACGGAGACCCCGCCGGCGTGGTAAAGGTGGCTTAGGTGCCGTTGAGCTTGCCGGCCCGATCGTCACACGGTCGGCAGTGCGACTGACTCAAGGCAGCGGCCCCCCCAGGGCTTTCACGTCGCCGGCGACCTCGGGAATCTTTGCCCTATCGAGGGAAATCAAACCACCGACGATCGCAGTAAACGCTATGTTCCTATGATGGCGAGGCTGGATTGCCATGCATGAGCTGCAGCCCGCTCCATCGCGGCTTGCGCCCGCGGTACCGAGCCGGCTGACTATCGGGCGGGCGGGTGACGCGTACGAGCGAGAAGCCGAGCGGGCTGGGGACGCCATCGTTGGCAGCCTTAACGTAGGGCCGCTCCGCACGGTGCCGGCGCGGGTGCAGCGCGCGTGCGCGGGCGGTTGTGACTGCGCGACGTGCGCGGGCGACGAAGAGGAAGTAGTTCACTACAAGCCGATTAGCGGCGGAGGCGGGGTCGCTCTCATTCCGCGGACCGGCGGTCGTTTCGAGGCGATGCGGAACACTCCCGGGGAGTCGCTGGCACCGGAAGTGCGACGCCGCATGATTCGCCAGTTCGGGGTTGATTTGTCGCACGTTCGCGTCCATCATGACGACCCGTCAACGTCGGCTACTCGTGCACTTTCAGGACGCGCGTTCACGATCGGCAACCATGTCGCCTTTGAGCGTGGCGGCTACGCGCCGCACACCCCGGCAGGCACGCACCTGCTCGAGCACGAGCTCCCCCATGTCGTCCAGCAGCGACCTGATGCTCGGCGCTCAGGGCCGCCGGTTCCCGGTGGGCAGCCGCTCGGCACCGGCGAGCGCAACTTCTTCGAGCCGCGGTTCGGGCGGAGCCTCGCGCACGTGCGCGTTCACGAAGGCGCCGAGGCAGTAAGTTCGGCGCGCCGCTTCGGGGCGGTCGCGTTCACCTACGGAACCACGTCGTGCTCGGTGGCGACGCGCAGGCCCCTACCGCGCAGCGACGCCACGTGCTCGCGCACGAGCTCGCCCACGTTCTTCAGTACCGCGGCACCGCCAAACCGGGCGGCGTCGAGATCGGAGCGCCCGATTCGGCTGCCGAAGCCGAGGCCGATGTCGCCGGTGAGCGAGTGCTAGTTGGCCACACGGCGAGCGTGACGGCGCGCGACGCGGCGCCCGTCGTGCGCCGGATGCTCCCCAGGAAGGAGTGCTCGAACGACGAACACGCGCTCCTGATCGGTCAGTGGATGGTGCGCCTCCAGGTGTGGCGCGAGCTGTTGAAGGACGCGAAGTACGACAACGTGCGCGCCGCGATGGGCAGCAAGCTAACCACCGCCGAGGCTCTGCTCAAGGGCTACCAGAAGTGCGGGCGCGTGAAGGACGCGCCGGCCACCGGAATCGTGGGATTCGTGAGCACGCCGCCGGTCACGACGCCGGTCGGCCCGGTGTGGTCGCCGGCGCCGGCGCCAGTTGTTGCGCCGGAACAAGTCTTTGAACCAGCGCCAGTAGTCATCGAGACGCCAGCGCCCGAGGCACCCATGGGCATGGGCTTCGGAGCGGTTGGCCCGGCCATCGCCGTCCAGGTGGGCATCGGGTTGATTCAGTGGCTAGCGACGCCAAGCCCGACAGGGATGGAAATCGAGATCGAGGACCTCAAGCAGGTGATGGCCGAGCTCGAGAAGCAATGGAACGCTCTCAGGCAGGCCGTCGAGGCCGTGACTAAGGCCGCGCCGCAGGTCGCTCCCTCCCCGAAGGTGATCCAAAAACGAGTCCGAAGGTCGACACGGACACCGACGTGGACAAAGACGAGAAGCCCGAAGACGAAAAGCGTTCGTGCAACATCAAAGACCGCTCGTGCAAACCGGTACCGATCCCGCGCAAGGGCGGCGATTCGAAGTTCGCGCGCAGGCACAACCCGCTGCGCCGACTCGGTGACGATCTCCGCCTACAAGGGCAAGGACGTGTGCATCTCCGGCAAGGCGTTCGATGCCGTGGATGCCTCCGGCGCGTTGTGGGAGATTAAGGCTCACGCCTGGAGCTACGCGACGATCTACCAGGATCCCGAGATGCGCGGTGCGCATCGCACGCGACATCGCGTACAGCCTGTTCGACGAGCTGCTGATCGCTCGCACGTGTGGCAAGAGCTTCAAGGTCGGCCTGCGCGGTCGCTGCGGGGATCACAACCGCGCGATCAAGGGATACTCGCCCGGCCTCGACATCCAGCTGCTGAGATGTTGAGCGAGCTCCTGCTCGACGCGTTTGCGTCGCCTCTCGAGCGGGGCTCCACGCGCGCCGAGCCAGCAATCCGCGCGATCGAAGCCGCGTGGTCGATCCATCTGAATTACGAGGTTACTGCCGAAGGTACGCGCATCCCGCACGACCACGACCGCGCGGCGTATCTCGCGAGCGACCCGCGCGGCGCCCTGCCCTTTCTCGCCACGCCGGACGACGCCAACCTCACGCCACGCTGACTGGAAGGGTCGAGCCCGGCCTACTCGCGCCCGGTGGCATCGACGAGCTCCACATCCACGGCGAGCTGCCGCCGGTAGACCCTACGCAGGCGGGCAACGGACTCGAGCACTTCTCCGCCGCGCTGGCCGCACACTGGGCGATGATTCCCCCGCCTTCGGCGCATGCGACGATCGTCGAGCAGGTGATCGCGCCCGCTAGCGGCGACGTGCCGCTCTCGGGCCTCCCGCGCCTCGATATCGGCGAAGATTTGCCGCGCGACGTGCTGCGGCGCCTAGGGTGGGTCAATTACTTCAGCGACGCGGCCGCTACACGGATCGGTTTCGTCGGCGACGCCACGTTCGCGTCCGTTCGCCGAGTCGCCGGAGGCTGGCTCGCCCAGCTCACTGCGGAGCCGCTCAACCTCAAGCGCCGCGATCATCTCGAGGCGCTGCGCACGGCGTACGCGCGCCTGCCAGCGCTCGGCCGGCGCCGAGCACCCAGCGCTTTGCGCGGCATCGTGAATGGAGCGGGAGCCTCCGCTACGATCTCGTCGCATATCAGCGCACTGGCGCTGCCTACCAGCGCAAGAGGACGGCAGCGCGACGGTCAGCGCGGTCGTCGGCGACCCGGTCGGCCCCGCTAGCGGACGAGTTATTCGATTTGCAGCTGCTCAACGAGGAAGATCGCTTCGAGATCGACGCTCAATCCGCACACCTGTTCAAGCGCCGACGCGTATGACGCGAATTCCGGACTCAACCAGCCCACGCGGCGGCGAGCCAGCGCTGGCCGAGTACCGGCAGCTGACCGAGAGCCAGTTCGCCCCCGGCGCGGTGCAGGCGCTGCTCGAGATGCTCAGCCCGGCCGAGGCGCCGGCAGGCGGCTAGACCGGCTCACGGAGCTTGTTCGTTCAAGGCGGCCGAAGTGAGGCGGCGCCGGCGGGCTCAGATCGCACGTCGGAGAGCGACCGCGGCTCTGCCGACCGACACGAAGTCGACCTCGGAGCCGTCATCGAGGACGAGCGGCAGTGCTGACGCAACGGACCAGGTCGGCCAGGGTGCCGTTGTTGTCCGTGATCCTGACGGTGACGTATATCGCCCTGATGGCGCTCGGGCTGGCCGGCCAAGGCGAACTGCGGCCCACTCCAAAACGCAGATCCCCAAATGCCAGTCGGGGTCGTAGCCGAGGACCCGCAGCTTGCCCGGCTCCAAGGAGGCCAGCCGCTGAACGCGTGGATCAGCTTGAGGGCGCCCTCGCGGTAATGCTATTCGGCCGCCTTGGCGGCGTCGGACTTGGCCCCGGACGCGCCGCCGGTGCGTGCGGGAGGTTTTGCCCCCGGCTTCTGGCTGAGTCCCGGGCTTCTGCTGAGTCCCGGGCTTCGGTTGCGTCGCGGGTTTTTGCTGCGTTCCGGTGCTCGCCGGCGCCGGGGCCCCGTGCGACTTCGGCTCGAGCTTCGCGTCGCCGCCGGTGCCCCCTTTGCGCTTGTCGCGCATCGCCTTGACCGAGGCGCCGAGGCGCCGCATCACCTCGTCCAGGCTCTCGCCCTCGATCGCCTGCAGCTGGCCGATCAGCGTGGTCGACTCCCCGGCGGTCAGATCTTCCGGGACCGTGCCCAGGAACCGCTTGATGCTGTCGTCGGTCACCGCCAGCGCACTGCCGCTGCGGCCGATCATCGCGTCCAGAAGACGGCGGCGCGGGCTGCCGGACTGCGGGAGCATGGCGCGGCCCTTGTCGCTCAGACCGGGCGGCACCCGTTCGTCCGTGGGCGCCGTGGCACCCTGGGCCTGAGTGGCTGGCTGGGTGCCCTGGGCGCCCGGCTGGGTGGCGGGGGGGCCCGTCTGGCCCGGGGCGGGCTGGGTACCGGCGCCGCCCGTCTGCCCTGGCGCGCCCGGCTTCGATCCGGACTTGGCGCCTTGACGCGCCTTCTCGATCGCCCGCCGCAGGTCCTCGGCAGTCTTGATAGAGCCCCCGGAGCCGGCCGCATGCGAGGCCTGGGCAAGCATCTCGAGATCGTCCGGGCTGAACTCGTCCGGGTGCTGGCGCAGGATCTCGACCACCCGCCTCATCGCCTCCTCGTTCAGCGGGCCCGCGTCGCCAGACTCGGCGGCTCGCTCGGCCAGCTCCTTCAGCACCGGATCGCTCTCGATCGCCTGCTTCAGCTCCGGGCTCGGCGGATTGCCGTTCGCGGTCATCGCCTTGTACAGCGTCTGGATCGGGGACTCGCCCGGCCCCACCTTCGCCTCGGCACGGTCGGAGTAGAGGATCAGGAGCGCCGCCGCGGCGGCGACCTCGACGTACACCGCGGCCTTTCCGGCGGCCTTCCCCGCGGCCCTGCCCGCCAGCCGCTTGGCGGCGGCCTCCTCGGCCGCGCGGCGCCAGGCGGCCTGGGCGGCCTGCCGGGCGGCCAGCTCCGCCGCCTCACGCGCCGCGATCTGCGCCGCCCGGTGCCGGGCGTAGGCGAC
Source organism: uncultured Actinomycetota bacterium (assembly GCA_963767765.1). Lineage (GTDB taxonomy): Bacteria > Actinomycetota > Actinomycetes > Mycobacteriales > Mycobacteriaceae > Mycobacterium. Next base: position 702,800 of record CAVYEX010000002.1, read on the forward strand.
AGCGCCGGCGGTGAGGACGCCCGCGCCGCCCACCCCGACCACGACGGGAAGCGTCGGATCATGCGCCGGCATCTGCTTGGGATCCTGGGCCGGGGTCTGCGTCGGATCCCCGGGGCGATCCTTCTGGGCAGGGTCGTACGCGCGCGGCTGGCCCGTCTTCTGGGTATCGGTCACCGGCACCTGCTGGGGCTTCTGGACCGGCTTGCGCACCTTCTTCCGCTCCTCTTCGTCGCAGGCGCACTTCGTATCGTGGCAGCCGTAAGAAACGCCGCCCGCTGCATTGACCTGGAAGCCGAGGGTCCGGGTCTTCGACCCCGCCTTTGCCGCCCTTGCACTCGCTCTTTGTGCACTCGGCGATGACGCTCATCACGTCGTAGGTGTTGTCCGGCGTCCCGTCGGCGTTGACGGTGGTCGTCATCGCGGTGAACACCGGCAGCGGGCCGAGCTTGTTCTGAAGGCTGCGGTACAACTTCAGCGCCTGCCGGGTGAGCGGGTCGTTAAGGTCGATGCCCGCCGCGAGCAGCCGCGCCTGGTCGGCGGCGCGCAGATCCTTGGCCAGCCCAGCGTTGCCGACGGCCTGCGACAGGGCGACCACGCGCGAGGCGATCCGGTTCAGCACCGTGACGTACCCCTGCGCCTCCCGGGTGGGAGCGCAGCCACCGGCGAACTGCGTGCTGCGCGCCTTCACCTCGACCACCTCCAGCTTGAGCGTCGAGCCGAGCTCCACCTTCATCCCGTCGACGCGCCCGCGGTCCGCGCCGAACTTGACGGGGTTCGGAGGGGTGCTGACCTGGGAGACCCACGTGCCGCCAAAGCGCGGAGCCAGGCCGCGGATGACTCCATGTCGTCGATGGCCACGCTCATGACGGCGTCAGTGGCGAGGTCGACGAGGGTCCACGGCAAGGCCGCCGGCGCCGCACCGTGCTGCTGGCCGTCGTGGCCGCAGGCCTGGCGCAGCACGGCGGGCTGTGCGCCCGCGCTGCGGGCCTGGGCGACGTGCACGAGCTCGTGGGCCAGCAGCAGGCGGCCGGAGCTCGTGTGGGGCGCGAAGGCGCCGGCGCCGAACACGATGTCGTGGCCGATGGTGAACGCCCGGGCGCCGAGGCCATCGGCCGAGGCGGCCGCCGCCGGGCCTGAGTGGATGCGGACGCCGGCCAGCGATTTGCCGAGCCGCGGCTCGATCGCCGCGCGGGTGCCGCCGTCTAGCGGCTGACCCGGACCGAGCGGTGGACAAGCACGGGCGCTCGGGCGCCACGCACCGCGCCGGGGCCGCGGTGGCCCTCGCGTTCGCGGCGCGCATCAGAGGCGCAGTGGCGGGCGCGCCGCCGACGGGCGAGGGCCGCAGGCCCGGCCGGGTAGGTCGCACAAGCTCGGCGGCAACCCGGTCCGCCTCGACCTCCACCGTGTCACCCGGCTGGGACACGAGCCGGTCGCGCGCGGGCAGCGCGGCCGGGCCGGAGACGGCTGGGGCGGCCGGGGCCGGCGTGGGGGCGCTGAGACCGCCGGGGCGGACTCGGCGTCGCGCCCCCTCCCGGCAGCTTTCGCATTCGCCGATCGGGTCGATGCCACCGCAGGCGCACCGCCCGCCCGGCTTGCGCAGGATCGGCGGCAGGGCCCCGTGGCGGCGGACGGGGATGCTCACGAGGTCGCCGGCCGGCGCGCGGGACGGCGAAGACGTCGTCCTGTCCGCCGGGGCGGTGGGCGCACCAGCGAGTGTCGGCACGGTTCCGGCGGAACTGGAGGCCCAGGATGCTCAGCGGCCGTTGGCATTCAGCGCATTTGCCGCCGGCCCGTGGTGACCGGCCGCATGCGCACTTCTCGTCGTGGACCTGGGACGAAGCGAACTCGGTCACTTCAACTCGTTCACACGTGACTGATCCCGGCACCTCCGCGAACCGCACAGTAGAACTACCGGCGCCGCGCGCCGGATAACGTCCCTGGCGCTTGCTGCATATAGGGTCGAAGCGACATCGGCGTAGCCCGAATGGAGGTAAGCGACAGCAGGGTCACCTGCGGTCGCGATGCCGGTCACTTCGGTGTCATTGGAAGTAACATGCCTCCCACGGCCGACGGCACCTCGTCCCCGTGCGATCTTGTCGGCCACGATCCGCTCACCGCCCGCGTGCCGGTTCGGCCTCTGCTCGAAGGGATTTAGTGGACGTCGTGCCTTGGTTTCAGCTAACGAATGTCTCCCGCTTCAGTAGAGGAGACTGCCCTGGGGTAGCTCTCCGTCTGCCGAAACTCGCATACAGACGGATGATTTGAGTATCGTCGAAACACCTTATTCTCCACAAATGCGGAAAAAACCGCTCGGCCACATCTTCGGTCCGCGGTTCCAGGGAGGTGCCTCGAATGCCTTTCAACGTCACGACCGGCTCTGCGGTCACGTGCACAATGAGCCTCAAACCAGCGCCACCATCGGTGATCACAGCCGCCACCCCCGGGCCCGTCACTGCCACGGCCCCGGTGTGCACCATCATGGATTTCAAGCCGCTGGTGAACATTGCGAGCTTCGGCGCGTGTGTAAGCCCCACGAACCCCGCGGTGAAGCCTCCCACCAATGCCGCGCCGTGTGTACCCGTGACGACCACGCCGTGGACTCCGGGCTCCCTGACCACTCGCGTCAACGGCGTTCCGGTCTTGACCGACGCTTCGACCTGCACGTGCAATTGGGGAGGGCTGATCGCCGTGGTCACTCCCAGCCAGCAATTCGTCGCCGGCACTTGAAACTCGAGCGCTATCCACGCTGATCACCGGCCTCAACCCCAGCTCGGTCTCGGCGACGGTTACCCGGTCCCCGGGCCCCAGGATCGCCACGCCACGAAGCATGACCCCGCGCAGCCGGGTGCCGTTCCGGGAGCGCAGGTCCTCGATTGTCGCTCTTCGCTCTGAGACGACGATTTTCGCATGGTGGTGTGACACGGTGTCGTCGGTCAGAATCAGGTCGGCATCGTCTGCCCTTCCGATCACGAATTCGCCTAGCGGAAGCTCAAACTCGGCTTCCGCGTCGGGTCCGTACAAGACACGTAGGCGTAGTCGCACCGTGCGATCTGGGGCGGCCTGTTTGGGCTGCGGCGTAGTGAAAATCGGGGATGTCGGCGTCCTTGCCTGGCGCTCTTGCGTCGGCTGCTCCGTCTGCGGCGGCTGTGCGGCGGTGACCGGTGAAAGCAAACCGAATTGTGTGCGTTTGCGGTGCTGCTGCTGTCGCTGAAACAGCGCAAGCCGCTCGGTGTGGGTGAGTTGTCGTGCCATCACTGTGTCTGCTCGGCTATGGGCCACGCCAGCCGGGTGAACAGCGAGCGCAGATCGTTGACTCGTTTGTCGGGGGGACCCTTATCGGCCTGCAGGTTGGTTTGGGCCAATGGCGCAAAGTGGCGCGCCGGGCCGTAGGGCGGTGCGCCGCCAGGCTGGGTGGTGGGACCGTAGATCCGGCCGGTCGCCGCGCGCGCGGGAATCAGCCAGAAGTCACCGCGCTGAAAACGCGCCTCGTCGGGGCGGGCGAACGTCACCTCGATGCCGTTCTCCAGCGGCACAGGAGTTCCGTCGTCTGGAACGGCGATGCCGTCGTCGGATTCCGGCCCGTCCCAGCGCCGCAGCAGCAGCGGCGTCGCCGAGTCCTGGACGTCGCCGCTGAGGGTCACGGTCTGATCGACAACCTTCGTCACGGTGTACAGCGGGCCGATCGCATGCCTGTCGAACGGTTGCCAGGAGCTGTGGATCACTTCCACGTAGTCTTCTACCTCCAGCTTGGGGCGGCCCGGCAGACCGGTGCCGGATAGCTGCACGGAATCGCCCTTGCAGCTGTGGATCCCGAATTCCACGCTGCCGTTGTCGCGTGACCACTTGAACGTCGGACTGCCGCCGCGGACGTTCCCGCGATGGATCTCGATGCGGTAGAGCTCATTTTCCAGCGCGGTGTAGCCGTCGGTGGGACTGGCTTGGAGGGTGGCCTGTGGTTGGGGTTTATCGGGGTCCTTCTTCTGTGGGTGGTTCGTTAGTCGCAAATAGGCTGTCGACGGCGGCATAGTCGACCTCGGTGAGGGCGGCGTCTTTCCACGTCTGTGGATTGTGAATGATCGCCGGCGACCACACGACCTGGCTGCGGATGGTGGTGTCCGGCGATGTCGGCCCAAGCGCGGGCTCCAGCAGCGCCCGATCTTGTAGAAAGTTGACACTGCGCTCCCAGACCCGCAGGTATACAAGATACGTTTTGTCGTCGGACGTTATGTCGAGCTGTTTGGCCGTGTAGGTGGTCGGCATCGGGGTGCCGTCAATGTTCGATGCCGGGTTCTGACAGCGGATTCCGGCGACATAGTAGTGCCCGGTGCTCAGCGACACGTCGCTATTCGTGAGGGAGACCTCGAACCCTGCGGGCGGGTCGGTGTTGCCCCCGGCGGGTCCCATAAAATCGATTGCCAGCGTACGCATATAGTCGAGCAGAATCGCGGTCTGCTCGTTGAAGTCGGAGTCGAGCTGCATGCGGCCCTGCTGGCTCCACGCGGCGGTGTAGGACTTGGCGCGGTCAAAGTTGAGTCGAGAAAAATCGCCGTACATGCCAGCTCCTCAGGTTTCAAACACAATGTCGAGGTCGACACCGATCGGGGTGAATTCGGCCAGCCGGGTCGTCATGTCATCGATGCGCCGCTTTTCCCACAGGTCGTGGAATGCGCCCAGCTCGCCATCGTCTTCGGCGCCGTGGGTGATCTCGGTCGCGGTGTCCAGGGAAAGGCGGCCGTAGCCGGGTCTGCCGAACCCGGTGCTGTCGAATCTCGGGCGCACCCGCGCGGGCTCGGTGTTGCGCAGCCAGTCGGCGTCGGCCTGACCGATCAGCTTCGAGGCCAGGTCGTCGTCCACTTTCTTGATCGCACCGTCGGGTTGGCAGCCGATGCGCGGGGGGACGTGCGAACCTTGCGGAAGGTAGCAGAAGCGGATCTCGCCGACTTGGCGTCGCCGGCTGAAGAAGCGGCCGGTGATGATGCTGTCTTTGGCGCCGGTGGTCTCGAAAACGTTGATGTCGCCGAGTAGAGTGCAGCGATCAAGGCTGAGCGCCGCGTATGCCGGCCGGTCCTCGGCGCCGCATACCGCGTGGCCTTCGTGGCGGCTGGCGTCGATGATCGACTCGCTGATCGACAGCGCGATCGGGTCGTTTCCGACCTCCGGTGAGGTGACGCGGATCTCGCCGATGATGCTGGAGGTGATCGTGACCGGGCAAGGCATTGCGGTGACCGCGACGGCGACATGGTGCCGCTCGGCGTCGGCGCGTTCCGGGACGATGGTGCAGTGATCAATGGCCACCATGCCGAATTCGCCCTTAAGTTCCAGCGCGTGTTCGGCGATGGTGACACCGGTCAGGGTCAATGTCGGCGGGCAGGTCTGCCCTGCGGCCGGTTGTCCTTCGACGCGAAGCCGTTTGGGCCGGTTGTGTTGTTCGTCAATTGAGCGCAGCACCGGGTGCTGCCCCGCGGCGGCGCGGATGTCCAGCCGGAGGCCCGCCTCGAGGCGGATGTCGAAATCCTCCTCGTAGACGCTGCTGTCGAGGATTTCAATCACACCATGTGCGGGCCTCTTATCACCGGTGGAAGCGAGCCAGCTATAGATGGCGGCGTTGACGCAATCAAAAACGGTGGTGTCTTGGGCATCGGCGGCGACTTGGAGCAGCGCCACGGTGGGATCGTCCGCCGGTGACGCCGCCGCGACCCCGCCGGCGCCGATGACATCCACGTCCAGGTGGTGGTAGCGCACCCAGATGCCTTCTTCGGCCTCCTGGGTTTCAGGAAACGCGATGCGCCCGGTTTGCGGGTCAAGCGCAACCTGACCGTATTCGGGGTCGCTGCGCCACCTGCTGAGGTCTGCCACCACGATGTCATGGCGCGGTATCGGCGTGCGACCCCGGTAGACGCACACGCTGCGGTCGATGCCGTAGTAGTCGGCTAGGTTGCGCCGCAGCTGCCGTCGGGTGATCGGCACCGGAAGATCCAGGTCGCCGGCCGGGGCGGTGCCGGGCCGGCGCGGCGTCGGGGCCACCGCCAGTTGCCGGTCGTACCCCAGCGCATCGAAGGTGTAGTGGTTATCGTCATTGACGCAGGCGGCCGGCGCTCGGTGGATGTGGCTGACGTCTTGGCGCCACAGCGACATCCTGACCGTGGTTGGATGCGGCCCGACCGGCTTGGTCAGCGCGGAGTCGCCGCGGCGCACGTCCAGCAACGCCGACGCCGTGCTGAACGGGGAGCCGAGCTTGATCACCGGCGCGTCGTCGTTGGTGTTTACCAACCGGCCGCGACGGGGGTGGCGGTAGCACACCGATTGCGTGACCGCGACGGAAACCCCCTGCTCGATGGCCCGGACCGGCCACCCGGTGGCGTCGGCGGCGACGCGTTCCAGGGCGGCTAGCGTGCCCTTGGCGGCGCGCGCGACGATGGCGTTGGCGACCTGATGGCGCCGGGATGTCCAGTCGGTCGCCTCGCTGCTGGGGTCGGTTTGCGACGGGGTGAGTGCAGGCAGGTGCACGGCGACCAGGTCGGCGAAGTGGTCGATCAGCCGCCCCTGGCAGGTCTCGATGAACATGTCGTCGTAGAGCTGGGCGATGTCGGATTCGATGGACGCCAGTTCGCCTTCGATGACGGAAAGCAGTAGCTGCAGGGGCCCGCCGAGCTCCTGGTCACGCACCTTGTAGATGGTTGGGACCAGGTTGTAGACGCGGTCGGGGGTCGTCATCGTCAGACCTCCTGCTCGGCAAGTATGACGGTGTCGGCGACGGTGTCGGTGATGTAGGCGACGCCGGTGATTTGGATACGACCGTCGGTGACGGGGATGGTCGGGGTCGGGCCGCCGACCACCGGGATCGATGTGTCGGGGGGCCCGGGCACGAAGCTGGCCACGCCGTTGGGTTCGGCGTTGGCGCCGATCAGCCCCAGGCCGGTGATTCGGACCGATCGCACGGCCTCGACGCGGTGGATCACGGCGATGAGGTCGCTGATGACGATCTCCTCGTTGAGGCCGCGGCGGTCGTATCCGTAGGCGTCGGTGAGTTCTTTGCGCACGTCATGGTCGACGGTGTCCCAGTTGATGGCGGGGTCGTGGTGAATCTCAGCGGCCAATACGATCAGGTTGACCGCGGCGGGTATGACCCGAATCGGGACCGTGACATCGCCGGCGGCGGGCAGCGCGGCACGCAGACCCTCGATCAGCGCATCGCTGTCATCGAGTGGGCTCGATGACACGCCCGCGACAGTCACCGCGACGATTTCGCCGTCCCCGTCGGTGGTGAGGGTCGCTGCGGTCTTGCCGACTCCGGCCCAGCTCAACGCGATGTCGGCGGCGTCCTGCACGGACACGACTCGATCGAGGGCCTGCAGCCCGCGCGGCGCGTTGGCCCGCACCACGTCGGGTCCGTCGGGGTCGGCGCCCCCGGAGGCCGGCAGCGGGTTGGTCACGGCGGCCACCGACAGCGGGCGGGTGAGCGGCTGGGTGAGTTGTCCGGCCGCGAGGTTTCCGGCGCCGCCGAAGCCGGCCCGGTAGGTGGCGACGGCGTTGCTGTCCGGGTGCGGCAGCGGCTGGCCCAGGGTGATGGTGGTGTGTCCCTGCGCGTCGCTGCCGGTGATGTAGCTGAACGGCGGGGTGCTGGCGTCCAGCCGCCGCACCGATGTCCAGGTGCGCCCGTCGATGACCAGCGTCAGCGTCGAGGTGAATCCGGCCGCTCCGGGGGATGGGTCGGCAAACACCGGCGTTTGGGCTAAGGTGAACGTCGGGTTCGCGGGATTTCCGGTCGGGGTGAGCGGTTCGGTGATCGTCGTGCCGTGGTGGGCAGGCACCACGTTGCCATATAGCTGCACCGTCTCCGGCTTGTATTCGTATGACAGTCCGGTGTCCAGGGTGAATGTGGTGTAGGGCGATTCGCCGGCACTGGCGCTCTGCTTCACGCCGGAGACCACGATCTGCTCTTGGGCCTGCACGGTGCTGTCGCCCAGGTCGGCGCGGGTGCCGGTGAGTATCAGCCGGTGGCCGATCTCGATTCCGGGATGCAAACCGTCGACGTCGATCTGATTACCAAAGACGCTCGTGGTGATGGGCACGGGTCGCAGATCGAGATCGACCGACTGCGCGTGAACCGTCAACGGCCGCAACTCAGATAGCAGTCGCGGCGGCGCCTTCGGGTCCACATAGTCGGAATCCAGCACCAGGCGGGTCACAGTGGGGCTCATGCCGTAGCGGTTGACCCCTACCGGGGTGGCGCTGAGGACCTTCGCGACGACGGGATAGGAGAACCGGTCTGAGTCCGAATGGGTGGGCGCAGCAGGGGACGCGGTGCCGATGACGACATGGCTGCCCGCGATGATCTCGTCGCGCTTTTCGTTGAGGTCCAGGGTTTTCGTGTCGGCCAACGGCAGGGCCGAAACTATGTCGACAATGAAGTGAGCGGAGCTCCGACCGAGAAACCGCTCGGCGACGGCGACGGCGCTCGCAGGAGGAACCACAAGCTCGACTCGCAAGAACAGCCCCGACTGTGCTTCAGACGGAGCCGGCAGGTTCGCCGCGGGATTGGCGGCGGCGACCGCATCGTCGAGTGAGGCCGAGACGGTGGCCCCCGACCCGGCGTTGGTCACCTTGATGTTGTTGATGCTGTTGTCCTTGTCGAAGGTTACGGTGATCGTTTCGACTCGCGCAGCCGGGGAATCCCCGGTGCCGCCATTGCCGCCGGCGGCGTCGCTCGCGCTGACCGGTTCGAAGGTGATTGTGGTCTGGTCATGGTCGATGGTGATGTGAGTTTTGCCGATAGGGTTCGGAGTTACGGCACCGTCGCTGACCGTAGCGTTGCCCGACCCGGCCAATGATTTGACATGGATGGATGCCCCGCGAAAGGTGAAGTTCCCGTCGGGCCGATCGAAAATTAGCCGGAAGCTCTGGGTGTCTTCGATAGGCCAATCCTCGGCGGGCTGGGGCTGCCCGTTGCGGTCGAAACGTGGCCGCGGGGGAATCTGCACCCCGAACGGAGCGGTGCTGATCAGCAAGCCATGGGCCGATTCCACCGGGGGCGTGCCGATCGTGCTGCTCGCCAGCGCCGGATACAGCGCCTTGGACAGCCGCGGCTGCGAGGCCGCTAATAGCTTGATCCGGGTGTCGGACAGCTCCCCGCGACCCGCGTTAGCGCCCGGCGCGAGCGGAAACAGCTCATCGGGTTTACGGGAAAATCCTTTCCCCGGCGGCGGCGGGACCGAGGGCGCGCTCTTGAGCGGGCCGAACAGTTTTTGGGTCTTGTCGAGCATGATGTCGCCCGGTGCCCGGTCATCCTGCCTGGCGGCGGCGTGCTCGGGAGGACCGGGTTGCTGCAGCGCGACTGTCGTGGTGTTGGCGGTGAAGTCGTATGTGACCCCGGCGACCCGCACGACCACGGGCTTCGATGGCGACGCGGGTCTGATTAGCACGACGTCGTTGGGCTTGAGCGGCGAGGTGGCACCAGACACCACTAGGTCGGGATATGTGGCCGTACCGTCATCGATCACCACCGGGATGGTCTTTTTCACCGGCAAGGTGTTCCAGCTCGGCCGCACGACGACATCCTCACTGGTTTCGAATGTCTGCGGCGTCTGCCCGGCGGTCGGGATCGACTGGACAAGTTGACCCTTGGGCAACGAGACTGCGGTGTCGGTGGGGTTGATGGGGTCGTCCACCAGTGTGTAGGCAAGCCAGCAGCTGGCGGCCAGGCCGGGGCGGGGCCGGTAGCCCAACAAAGTGGCCAGCGCCAGCACCGAGCCTGGCTCGGTGGCGGTGTCGAGAAAACTTTCGGTGGCGATGCGTTCCTGGTAGAAGTCAATGACGTCGGCCACGGTCGCCCAGCAATCCAGCAGCGCCAATGTGGGATCAGTCGGCGACTTGGTCGTCAGGCCCGAACCGGGAGGTCCCACCACCAGCTTGCGGATCAATGCGTCCAGAACCTGGGCGCGGTCGGCGTGCCGGTAGTGCAGTGGCACCGGAACCTGTTGGCGTGAAACAGAATCGGTCATCGTCCACCGACCGTCGTGAGCTGGGCGTAGCCATTTTTGGGTGCCGCCGGGTCGTTGTCGCAGCGGATGATCGCCGTCGCAGGCACCCGCAAGGCGGCGGGCAGCGCCGCCGCGGGGGCGCCCGGGCCGGGGGTGAGGAACCGCAGCAAGTTGACCGAAACCGATATCACACCGTCGAGTTGCTGCACCGCGTTGACCAGCGCGCTTGCGAAGGCGCGGATCTCCCGAAGCTGAACTGCGCGGGGTTGAAGAACGCCGGCGCACCGTCGGAAAGCGCCCCGCTGCCAAGCAGTTCGGCGATCTGTTCGCGAACCACGTCACGCACGGCGTAGGCGTCTAGCTGCACCTTCAGGCCGATCAGCACGGGGCAATAATCGGGTGCGGTGACGTGCAGGTCGTGCCCGATGCGGCAAGCCGGGAACAGGGCGTGTTCCACGCGCGCGAGCAGCACCGCAGGCGGGTCTTCCCCGAAGGCCGGCTGCACCGCAGCCCGGATGGAAAGCCGGTTGCCGCTCCAGGTCAGCTCGGCGGCCGCGTTGCGCACACCCGGTAGCTTCTTGGTGATCGCGGCGTAGTCCGCGGGGGTAGATGCCCGGGCTTGGTTGTCGAGGTAGCACCCCGGAATTGCGCGTCTGGCGTAATCGAGGGTTTCGGGTGTTGGCCTCCGGTCGCGGGCAGCGGGTTGCGGACCGAGGTCACCGCGTCGGGGGCGCCGGTGGGCGACGTGATGGTTTCGGCGGCCACGTTTCCCGCTGAGCCGTTACCGACGAGGTAGGTGGTGACGAACCGCGCCTGCGGTTCGGTGACCCGGGTTGAACCTAAGCGCGGCGCTGCGGTCGTCTTGCATCTCGACGATGACGCGGGGGGTTTCCGGTTCGGCGTCGAGAAGGCCGGTGGTGACCTCCCACCGGGTCGGCGGCTGCCCGTCGGTGGGCGCCGCGTCGACGAGTGTGAGCAGCGGCTGCGCTGTGGTGGGGTCCTGGGTGGTGGCCTCGACCGCGGTGCCCCACGCCGCCGGGTGGTGGGGGTCGAGGCCGTGGGTGATCTCCTCGCCCCAGTCGTGGCGGATCTCGGCGAGCAGCGGGCCACTGAGCGGACCGCTGGCCGCGGCCAGCCTCGACAGCACGTGCAGCCGGCGGATCCGGCTTTCCAGCAGGTCTTCGGCGCGGGCCAACAGGGCCCACAGCGCCGCGGCGTCGATCTCGGCCCGCTCCTCGGGGGCGATGTCGGGGTCACCGCACAGGCCCACCTCGTCGATGAGGTCGCGGCCGAACTGGCGGGCCAGTTCGGCGCATTGGTGCTCGTCGAGCGGCTCGCCCTCGCGTGTTTGTCGCTGCCAGGCGGCGATGTGGCGGCGCCAGGAGTGATACAGGTTCTTCAGCAGGATGGCCTGATGCACGGCGACCCGGTCGAGATCGGGGTACGTGCACAACCAGGTCAGGTCCGGTCGGTGTAGGGTCCGGTCCAACCGGGCGCTGGCCGTGCATCGGTGACCCTGGCGCCCTCGCCGACCAAGATGAGGTTGGCGTGGGCGACCGAGCACCGCGTTGGCTTGCGCGGGTCGGCGGACGGGATGGTGACCGGCAGCTGGAACGGCAAAGCGTCCAGGGCATCCCATTCGATCTCCACCAGGCCGCGGCCCAGCAGCGGGTCGCGGGTGCGCGCTACCCGGGTCAGTCGCACCACGTGGCGGTGCGTCTCGTCGGGCGGTCCGCCGTCGGCGCCCTTGATCTCCTCGAACATCGACCAGGTAGCCGGGCGCTAGATGTAGCGTCTGGTAAGTTTTGTCATCCGGTTCGGCCAGTGTCGCCTGCGTGGCGCCCACCGGCAGGTAGCAGCTGCTCTCGCCCCAGTCCCACAGCCAAATATCGTTGTGCGCGCAGCGCATTCGCTTCATCGCGCCCCACGGGTGCTGACCGGCGGGTGTTTCGCCGGGCCCATACCGCGCCGGAAGCCTGGGCTGCAGCGGCGTGAAGGTCAATGTCGCAGCCGGTGTTTGCGCCAGGAAGGACACATCGCGCAGGGCCAGGTCACAGTCGTCGCTGACGTTGACGTCGATCCACGCGCGCGCGTGGCAGCCCTCGTGGAACGGATATCCGACCAGGCGCGCATCGCAGCGGATCGACGTGCGCTGGCGGGCGGTCTCCAGATATGCCTCGGTCGCGACGGCGTCTTGGTAGTAGCTGAGGTCGTCGCCGAGGAAGGCCAGCAGCTCCACCAGCATCACCATCATGTCGGCAGCGTGGGATCGGCCAAGCCGGGCACGTCTTGGGCCAGCCGGTCGAGCAGCAGTTGGCGCAGGCCCTGATAATCACGGGCCAGGTAGCTCGGGGCGGCCGTCGGCGGCGGTGATGGGGCCAGCTTCGCGACTGTGGGCGCCGAGGGCGGTTGTCGAGATCGAATCGAATTGTGCACGAGGTGAATCGAGGATCGGGGCCGCGCAGCGGCGTGGTGCTCGGTCGGGCCGTCGGGGCGGGTTTCGACCAAGTGGACCTGGTAGACACCTTCGCCGCCGGTGCCCGACAGCTCGGCGGTCAGGTGGTCGCGTAGCCTTTCGGATCGGAGCTGGGCAACCGCCGCACCGAGGTAACCGTGATGCCCGGCTGGGTGGGCGGCGCGTCGATGCGGATGTTGGCCGGGCCGATGTGTGCGGGTGCCTGCTCGAGGAACATCAGCGTGAGCCCGCGCCGATTCTCTTGCGCCTCAACGATGTCCAGCCCATTGTGGTGGCGTGCACGCACCTCGCGGCGGCGGTCTTAGGCTGGTCGCGATCGTGGGGTCGGCGGGCATTTGATTCATGTCGGTGTGGAAAGTGCCAGAGTTGCATTTCCGGGCTCACCGGTGGCGGTGACGACGTAGCTGAGATTGACGAGCAGCTTTTCGTCTTGGCTTTCGATGTCGACGTTGCGCAACGCGATGAGGTCATTGAGCCACTGACCCACGTTGGCCACGACGGTGACTTCGAGCGCGGCGGCCAGCCGGACGCTGTTGGGCTCGAAGACGAGGTCGGCGAGCCCACAGCCGAAATCGGGCCGGTTGACCCGTTCGCCAGGCCGGGTCAGCAGTACCTGCTCGAGCATCTGGCGGATGTGGTCATCCAAGCTGGCCGTCACCGCGGTGTGCCCGCGCGGGTCGAGTTGATACGGGTAGCTGATGTACATGGTTCACAACACCGTCAAGTGCGTTGTGTTGACGCTGAACGCGCATGCGGGACCGATTGTGAATTTGGGTGCCACAACGGTGATTCCGTCCGGGCCCAGCTTGATCATCGTCCCCGCCGCGAACAGGGTGATTCCCGCCGGGCCGATCGTGATGGAGGCGCCCTGCGAGTAATGGGTCACGGTGCCGGGTACGGGAGTGACCGGAAGCGGAAGAGGCACTTGCGTGACGGCGGTGCCGGCGCTGGCCACTTCGTGGGTCATAAACGGGGTGGCGGGACCGGTTTTGGTGGCCGCGTTGGCCATGAGCCCTGCCTCGGCAGGCACCGGTTGGTCGTCCCAGTAGCAGCCCCCACCCACACGGGTTTCTCCGGGTTGCCCTGCTCGAATTCGACCCACACTCCCGCACCGACGGGCGGGGGGCACACGTAGGTGCCCATCAGCGGCCCGGCGAACGGAACCGGGGCCGCGCCCACATCTTCGGGAACAGGCCCTAACATGTCGGGGACGGTGACCGACAGCCTGCCCTGTCCCAACGGATCCACGTTCGCGGCCACCTTGCCGCGGTATCTGCCGTAGAACTTGCGACCCGTGTGGCCAACGAAGGATTCGGCGTACCCGAGCGATTCGAGGGTGCCCTTGTTTTCCTCGTCTTGCGGCTGGATCATCTCGTAACTCCTTTGTTCGTTCGTGCGCTCAGATGGATGCGGGCAGCGGGACGGTGCGGCCCTGGGTGGCCGAGGGGTCCGACGGCAAGACGGGCCCCGGCGGCAACGGCGGTAACCCCGGCACAGTCGGCGGCGGACCCGGGTCGGTCGGGGCGAACCGCGCTCAATCCCGGCTGTGACGTCACGTAGCCAAACAGGTTTGACAGCGGACCGGTCCCGGCGATCAGGGCGTTGCGGCTGAGTGTGAAGCTTTGTTTATAAGAGCCCGGCTTGATGGTGTGGGTGCAACTTTCCACGAAATACTGGCCGTCATAGGTGATGCCGGCACCCCTGACGTCCACCAGGGTTCGGGCCGGCAGGATTGCCCCGTACCGCAGCACGTCCAGGGTGCCCTGGCCATTGACCACGTTGGCGTTTTCGGCCGCGCGGCCCAATGCGATCCCGCCGCCTGCCACGGTTTGTACCCGCCCAGGCCGGTCATCGGTGCGATTCTCAACGGCGTCGGGCTCTTCCGGCCCAGCGGAGGGCTCAGCGGAGTGATGTCGGGCACCGGAATCGGTATCGGAATCGGCAGCATTGTGCTGCCCTCGATCAGAACCACCCACAGCGTCTTTTGGGTCCCGTCGAATCCGAACTGCAGGCTCTCGACGTTGCTGCAGCCGTCCCAGTCGATGGCGATCGGGTCGGGCTTGGAAAGAAACGGGAGCTGGCTGCTCAGCATCCGTGCCGAGGCGGCGACGTTAGCGCCGGCTACCTGGCCGATCGTCGACTCGATCAACGAGGCCTGCGCCGCGATCACCGACGCGATTGCCTGGTTGCGCAGTGCCGGTCCCCAGTAAGCCAGGTTCATCCCGACGACCGGACCGGCCTGAATGAAAAACGTGTATCCAACCGTCTGCGCGAGGCTTACGACGTAGTCGAGGTCGGATTCCCGGCTGGGTCTGGGATTTCGTCTAACGGGTTGGGCACGTCCAGCAGCACGCTGGGCACGATCAGCGGGATAATGCCGTAAAACGGGATGTATTTAGCCAGGATCAGCGCCACCCGCGCCTCGGCAGGCATGCACGGGTACGGCAGGCCGCTCAAATCGATGAGCTCCATCATCTGGCTGACGTCCTGGCCCTTGATCGACAACACCGACTTGCCGGCCTCATCGCTGGGCACCATCTCCTGAGCGGTGATCACCCCATCCATCAACACCGTCTTGTCGCCGCGAATGGTGACGGTGATGACGATTCGGGTCGGCGGGTCGAAATAACCCTGCGGCAGCAAGTCGGTGATGATCGGCGAGGATTTACTGACCGCGAACGACAGATCAAAGCCGCTTTTGCCCTTGGCGGCGACGCTGACCTGGACCTGGGTCAGCGACTCCATCACCTGTTGAGGAGCCGGGTGCAGCGCCCCGCCCAGCTGTAGAGCCGACTGCGGCGACTTGATCACCTGTTGAAGGGGGGGGGGGAGATTCGGCGTCTTGCCCACCAGCAGGCCCAGCGTGATCTCACTGGGCATTGGTCTGTCCGATGACTAGCCCGGATGACTTCGGGACCCGCACGGGTTGCCCCACCTTTCGGCACAGTTCGCTGGGCCAGCATCACCGGGTTGACGTCGGCCAGCAGCCACGACTGCTCGGGCTGGTTCAGTTCGGCGGCGGCGAGGAGGTCGGGGCGACCCAATTCGCCGGCGCGGACCACGTGTACGCGTGCCGGGGCGGGGCGTCGACGGGGGCCAGGAAACGCCGCCGCAAGTACGGGATCTGGTGGCCGCCGGCCGAGATGATCGTGGCGGTGCCGACGCTTTGGTAGCGGCTGACGGTCATGTGATGTGCTCAATTCCCATCGGGTTCGTGTCGGTCGTGTAGGCGACTTTGGCCAACGTTTCGCTGTATTTGCGGTAGGCCAAATCCGCTGCTCGTCGGCGCTGCCAGCGGAAAAGTCGCTGCTGGTGAGGGTTTTGAACTCCAAAGACACCTTCGCGCGGATCGGCTGCGGTTACCGCGGGCCGAACGCCTCCTCGGTGATCGTGAGGCTGGTCAGCAGCACCGGTACGATGCGCTTGGGACCCCACACCAGTAGAGTCAGCGGGGCCTCCACCGGTGCGACTTCAAATTGGCCGGCCGCGAACAAGTTGTCAACGTCCTCGAGCTGCGCTGTTGTCGGGGTGATCAGCGCCTCGAGCACGGCCAGGGTGGTCAGCCGGCCCACCGACTGGGTGGTCTTATCAGGGGGTGAGGGGATGTCATTGGACGGAAGCGACCCCAACAAGTAAGGCGCCGCGACAAATTGGGGGTACTCCTCTTCCAAGTCGAATTCGGCTTCAAGCTTGATGGTCTCCTTTGGCGGGCCGGTGAGACGTAGCGCCTCCAGCCGGTCACCCGGTTCGCCGCCGATAGCGCGCGGTGTCAGCGTTCGCGTCAGCGTGTCGGGGTTGTATTGGAAGGCAATGATGTTCAACACGGTTGGTGGTGTGTCATTGAGTTGCACCAAGCCGCCGCGCAGCATCTTAGGCCGCAGTTCGTTGCCGTCGGTCATCGGCGTCGCCCCATTCGCGGCGCCGGCGGTGGCGGCGACGCTGCGGTGATCGCCGCGGCGATCTGCGTGGTGACCGGCGGCAGTGATCGGCGGTCCGCGTCCGCGGTGGCGCCATGCTGCAGCAGACGGCTCACCTCCCGACTGATCTCTTCGCTCACCGCGATGCGCTCCCGGCGGGACATGGACTGTTCGTGCAGGATCAGGCGGTCGGTGTCGAGCCGTACCTTCATGCCGGGCGCCTTCCACCGAGGTCGAAGTCGTCTCGTGACGGGCAGCTCGTGCTTGACGAACTCCGCGGGCGTCAGGCTCAAGACGAGTTTGGTGGTCACCCGGCCGCCGTTGCCCGCGGCGGTGTAGGCGGCATTCAGGGCGATGTTGCGGATCATTCCGCGCTGGCCGCCAGTGTGGCCAACCGGTCGACATCGAGGTCTTGAACAGGTGTTCGTTCCGGAAAAACCGTCAGCCACATAGCTTTCCGCTCGGCCGGTGAGGGGAACGGAAAGATGACCACAAATCTGAGGCGGCGCAGGAAGGCCGGGTCGATCGCATGGCGCTCGTCGGTGGTCAGGATCGCGATGCCGGTATCGTCCTCCATGCGTGCGGCAGGCAGTTGACTTCGATGTTGGCGTAGCGGTCGTGGCTGACTTGACGTCGCTGCGTTTGCCGAACAGCGCGTCGGCCTCGTCGAAGAGCAGCAGCACCCCGCCTTCGTCGGCGGCGTCGAACACCCGCCGAAGGTTGCGTTCGGTCTCGCCGATGTACTTGCTGACCACCCCGGACAGATCCTCCCGGTAGGGTCAGATCCAGTTCGTGGGCGACGAATTCGGCTGCCAGCGATTTGCCCGTCCCGGATTGCCCGGTGAACAATGCGGTGACGCCGTTGCCCCGGGTGACCCGTTCCCCAAATCCCCAGTGCCGCAACACCGTGCTGCGGCCGCGAACCTGGGCGACGAGATAGCCGAGCGCGCGCATCTCACGGTCGGGCAGCACAGGGCCTGCCAATGCGCGACCGGGTCGATGCGGGCAGCCAATGTTTCCGGCGCGGCTGGGCGTTGATTTTGCATGCGTGCCAGAGCGCGTCGGTGCCGCCGCGTGTAGTCACACACGTGATCACCCGGCCGATCGCGAACTGCGAGAGGTTCAATCGCCCCGACAGCAGCGCCGGAAGGTCCTCGCGACGTTGAGATTGCGGATCAAGGGCGTTGCGCCACAGGTCTTCCTGCTCATCGGGACTGGGACGGTGCGCGTCGATGAGACGCAGGTGGCGGCGCGGCAGCGGCCATCCCTCGGCAGCCCACCAACACGACCCCGCACGTCGGCAAACCAGGACGCGAGCGTGTCGTGGTTCGCCCGGTCCAATTCGGTGACGTCGACGTAGGGGCCGAGCGGGGACAGGATCGTTTCTCGTTCCCACAATCGGATCAGTTCGGCGGCATCGTGTCCGGAAACCGAAATCCCTTCCCCGATGAGCTCATAGACATCACGACCCATAGCCGTCCCGGCGGCGACCGCACCGCCCGCAGGATCTCTTGGTCGGGCCGACGAGTTCGACCGGGCCCGCCGCGGATTCGTCGGTATCGTGGAACGTCGCGAGGATCTCCTCGGCGGCTGCAGTCTGACTTGCGGTCAGCGAGGTGGACGGCGATTCGCGGGGTGCACGAAGTGCTCCAGGCGAGCTTCGAGGAGGTTAAGTCCCTTCAGGTAGTTGGCGATGCGTTCGTCCGCGGTGATCGGCGCGTCCATCAGTGCCGCCGGCGGGCTGCGATGAACTTGAATCAGGCGCCAATATCGCAGCGGGCGTTGCGATGAGACCACGTCCCAGGCGGGATCGGGGTTCGAAGCGCAACCGCCAGGGTTTGCCAAGGCCGTCGACGTCGCAGCCCCATTCCTTCGAGGCCGCCAAAAACAGCGTCAGCCGCTCGAACCGGGACAGTCCGAACGTGTCGCCGAGCACCTCCAGTGCCGGCGGTACCGGCGATGCGGACCAGCGCTCCTGTTGCCACCAGCCGGGCGTGGCCGCGTCCGGGTCGCTAAGCCGCGCACTGAACCATTCCATCCCGCCGACAGGTAGTCGTTGTTGAGCGCCTCCCACCCGTCGGTGGTCATCTGGGCGGTGTCGGCGCTCATGTCAGCACCAGGGTCTGGTCTGGTCGAAGGCGAGCGGGTCGGTGACGTTGATCGGGACGCTGTCTTGGCCGTCGACGCGCAGCCGCAACAGATAGGTTCCGGCGGTGATCGGGAGAGCTGAAAATGCAGACTCGAGGCGGCTGCGGTTTGCGCGGTGCCCGCGACGATGCGGTCGCCGACGATGAGGGCAACGGGTTCGCCGGCAGCCCGGTCGGCCAGGTTGCCCCGGTTGGTCGGGCAGCCCGGGTCGGGCGGACAGCCCGGCGGGCTGCAACCCACGGTGACCGTTGCGGCACCGTTGTCCAGTTTGGCTTTCAGTCGGGGCTGCTTGATGACCAGAGTCGGAGCGATCCCTAGCGCCACGGTGTTTGCCGGCGCCTCGATCCCCGGGGCCCTGGGGGTGAGCAGAACCGTGCCCGCGGGAAGCAGGGTGCCGCTACTGGGAATGGTGACCGTCACGCCGGTGTCCGAGATATCGCTAGCGACCAGCGTCTGTGGTGCGGTGAGGCCAGCGCCGCTGGCTTGCACCGCGCTGACGCCGCCGAGCGCCCTCCCGACGAGGCGGACCGCGTCGCGGCCCGCGCGGCGGGCAGGCCGTTGGGGGGCAGTACGTGGGTGACGAACGGTGGGAAGGCGGCGTCGGCGGTGGGTCCCGTGCCCCTCGCGCCGTGCGCGAGCACTGGCGGCCCAGCTCCCGCGGGCAGTGAGTTGTCGATGAGCACGACCGAGGCTAGTAGCGACTGAGATCCGGTATCCCGTCTGGAACGTGGCCCACAGCCGCGAAATCTCGTCCATCGGGATCGGATGGGGTGTGATGCGCACCCGTCGACCTGGTTCTCCAGCTCGATCCCGGGGAAGGCCTTAGCGATCTCCGCACGCGACAGCAGCGGCCTGTCGGTCAAGGCGCTCATCGCCAGCCCGAGGATCCGGTGGCTTTCCACCTCGTCGTCGTTGTCGCCGTAGGCGGTCACAATACGACAGCACCAGCGGCAGGGCGGGCTCGGGGTCGCCACCGACGCCAGGTGGTAAGTCGTCGCCAAAAGCCGCGTTGATCGAGGTGCGGTAGAGACGCAGGTTCAGTTGCCGCCCGGCGCCGGCGGCGGGTCTGGCTTTGTCGGGCGGTTCGGTGGTGACGATCGCGCCAGGCAGCGCGTGCTCTGTGGACAGCTGCTTGGACAGGTGCAACTGCAGCGTTTTGGTGACCGCGGCGATCGCCTTATCGTTGCTCATCTGTCCGCGCCCCGTGACCGTGCGCGCAGTAGCTCTAGCGCTCGTCGGCGCCGCCCGGGGGCGGCGTGGCTCTGAAGGCGGTGCTGCGGTGCTCGAGGCCGTCCGGACGTCGATGCGGTCGATATGGACGATTACCTCGGTGGTCTCGCTCCGCGCGGGTTCGGCGATCGCATCGGAGATCGTTGGCGAACCACCGCATCCGGGGAACGAACGCGGTGAGCGGCGGCGCGGATGAGCTCCGGATTCGCCGAGCCATGTGCAACGCCAACGTCGGTCTCAGCGGGCAAGTCGACGGACGGGTTCGGTGACGTCGCCGATCGGGGGGAAGCCACGGGTGGCTGCGACTCTTGCCCCGGCGCGGCAGTCGTCGGCTCGCGCCGCGCATGCGGATGCCGTCCGTGAACGGATTGCTGCTCTGACCGCATTCGACTATCGCCGCCGGCTGCACGGGTACGGCGACGTCGTCACTTCGGCGATCGTCCGGTGCCAGGCGACGTGCCGGCGTGGGTGAGAGGACGGGGCAGGTGACGATTTCGGTGGGCCGGGCCCGAACCTATGCTTCACGCAGGGCCGGCGGACCTCGTGGGCATTGTCGCTGTCGGGGAGCTGTTCCAACGATGCCTCTCGGGTGGCGCCGGTGCGGTGGTGCGGTAAGCCGCACTGCTGCGAGCGGGCGTGTGGCCGGCAGTGGGAACGTTTGTGCGCGAACAGGGTCGGAGGCAACCTCCGGTGTTGCGGCGGGGTCGGCTGGGTGCCGCGGATGAGCGTGTCTCTTTGGTGTGCGGTCGGGAGAAGTCCTTCCTCGCCGTACTCCGAATCGATTCCCGCCGGGCCGCCGCCGAGATAGGCCTCGGGCTCGGTTCTATCGCGAGCGCGGCCGTGGCCGAATTCCGGCCAGGAGCTTCCCGGGAAAAAAATCGTGAAACTAGGCTGGTCATGCGCCCTCGCATGCGTCGAGGTAGATACGCTTGCGCCACGGTGACATTCGCAGGATCGCGCATTGCGACCAACCGTATCGGGACGCTAGGCGGTGAACATCGCGCAGGGTGCAGACGGCCCAGTCAGTGAGTTCGGTGAGCAGGTAAGTGCGGATGTCGATTCTTCGGTCCAGTGATGACCACACGGGCAGTCGATGGCGATCTCGATCGATGCGCCCGGATCTGCTTGGGCCAACTGTTCAAGCGCGCGGTCACAGTCGCTCTCGGGCAACGATCGCGTGCGCCCCCGTTGGTGATGACGCATTGCCGAAGCAGCCGGCGCGAGTCATCGGCTCCGCACCGAGCAACTCACTGACATCGGAGTTCACCGGCGGGCGGCACTGCAGCGGACCGTCGAGAAGCTCGACGCCGGCGACAACGGTCGCCGGGGCCGGCGGAATGATATCGGCTGTGCTGATAGCGAATTCGACGGTTTGCGCGCATGAGCCGCACACCGATACACACTGAGCATCGGGCCGAACAGCAGGTTGCATAGTTCAAAGAGCAGGCAATCGGTTTGGCCGATGGTCGAACCGATTCCTCGGGCGAGTTATGCCAGTTCAGCGAGAGCAGTAGCGAGGGCGCCGAACGCTTGCGGGTTCGCAGAGAGCCGCCTCCCAGGCGTCGAGAAGCGCAGTCGAGTCAGGTGTCCGCGCCATCGCCGGTTAGGCGGGGTCGTCGAAAGTGGGCTCTGTGGACCCGGTCACCGCCCGTCCCGGATCCACCCTTCGTTCTCGATCTTGATGTGCTGGATGGCGACCGCGTTGCGTTCGCGTCGAGATCGGGCAGCGCCTGGTATTCGGAGACCCAGCAGCGAAAGACGTGATAGGAGATCGCCTTTTGGCCGGCCTCGTTGAGGACGTCGATGTGGATGTCCTTACGGAGTCGTGCAGGGATACTTCCTTGCGGTCCGGCGGCAGTGCCGCCTGCGCGTTGTTGTAGTCCCGCACGTTGTTCGCCCACTTCTCGAAGTCGGTGTCATGGGTGATTCCCCGTTCAAGGGTGATCGGTTCGTATTCGGTCCGGCCGGGCGACTTGTGGGAGCTGATCCGTCGCCGCCGTCGTGGTGCTCGACGACCTCCGTCGAGCGTTTCAGAGCGCTGACCTTGCTGACCCGGCGACACGTGCGGCCGTCGAAGCTGACCGGAACTTGAAGTTCTTGTAAGGATCGAGTCTTGTTGCGTTGACGCTGAATCGGCCCATGGTGACGTAGCTCTAGGAGTCTGAAGCTGCCGGCCAGCTGCTCAAGGTGATGATCACGAATTCCGCCGGCTTGAGCGGTGCGAACCCGACCACGATAATGACCATGCCGCGGTCGATGTCGTAGGGCGAGGTGGTGCCTTCGCCGCACTTGACCAGATACGCCTGTCGGGGTCTGCTCCCTGAAACGCGCCCTGCATGAACAGATTGTGCATGAAGGCGCCGACGTTGAGGCGGATCTGCGACCCACAGCGGCCCGTTCGGCTCGAACACCACCCATTGCAATCCGCGCCTCAGGCTTTGCTCGATGTAGAGCGCGGTCCGGCGCACCGGAATGTATTTCCACTGCGGCCAGCGCGTCGGCGCCGGCTGGTGCGCGCACCCCATGACAGGTCCGTCGACCGGAAAGTTCCGCAGCCCGTTGATGCCGAGCTGGTTGATCATGCCGTTCTCGTCGTCATTCATTGTGGCGAATACTCGAGCCGATCAAGCTGGCGGCGATGCCCGCGGGCGCTTTCCACACCCCCCGCTTCGCGTCGTTGGCCGCGCATAGACGCCGGCGATGGTGCCGCTCGGCGGCACCACCCGTCGTGATGGAACCCGCGTCAGCGGTTTGCCGACGTGCTCGGGAAGTAGATCGCCGCGTAAATTTTTTGCGGATATCGGGTTATGGCCTTTTCGAACTCCAAGTGTGAATCGTCGCCATACGCTGTTCGGCGGGTCGACAAGCAGCATGGCGCGTTTGGTCGCGCAGTAAGCGGCGATGCCGCTCAGATCGTCCGGCTGATAGTCCTCATCGGATGGCTTCGGCAGGCACAGAATGTTGAAGATGTCCACAGCGTCAAGTGCGTGGACGCCAGCGCCCGTGATGTCAAGCTGGAGGACGTCGAGTCGAGGTGTCGGCGGCGGGGGTAGAACCGAGATGCTGGCGCACGGATGAGCTGGAACTGAAGCCAGCGGGCTGGAGCTGGAACTAGAACTGGAACTAGAACTGGAACTGGAATTAGACGAGCTGGAGCCGGCTGCCTGGCGGGCTGACGAGAATGCGCCTACCGTGGGCATGTCCCGGCGTGGCGGTACCGGAGAAGTTGAAATACTCGGATGCACTGAGTTCGATCGAACTGATTGCTGCGTCAGAACCATGTCATTCTCGACAGGAGCCCAGATTTCAGGCGGCGAGTCTGAATGGCAGGTCGGACAAAGCCGGCGAAAGTTGGCGCGCTCTGGGGCTGGAGCTCGACGAACTGGAATTCAACAAACTGGGGGCTCGACGAGCTCGAGGCCGGTGGCATAACCGCCGCATTTAACTGGATACATTTACCCTGAATGAGTTGGCCCACCCCTTTCAACATCACCTGAAAGATGAAATTGTTTGCCACCTGGATCCTGGCCTTGGCCTCTGAGAAATACAAGGCTGCCCGCCCGGACTCCTCGGCATCCGAGCCTCCAATAAAGAAGAAAAGCCAGACGGCGTTGTTCATATCTCAGTCCAGATCGACAGGCCCAGGCCCGGATGTGAACGTGCGGACGAAATCCGACCAGCTACCCACGCAGCATCTTGATTTACTGGCCCCCGGGGCAGGTAGCCGACGAAAGCGGCGACCGACGTCGGAACGCCCGTTATCGTGTGAACTGCGCTTGGTTCTTCCTGAAGGTAAACACCTGGATACGAGATTTCGACTGGCACGGCCGGCTCCCACGGTTGTTGTCGGGCGCGCACGCGTCGGGGCGGCGCGAGGCGGTTGTCTGTGTCCGCGGGGTAGACAGCGACCTGGCGGCGAACCCGGAAGCTGACGCCGCTGCAGCTCGACGGACTCGGTCGTCGACTCCGATTAACCCGACTCGAGGCGAACGCTCGGCCACTCGGGTGGGCGCGTCGGCGGCCGGTACGCGGATTTTGCGCTCGAGCCAACACGACAGTACACCGCGGTTTTCCGGATAACGAATGTATTTGTGCTGCAGGGTGTTCCGCGTCTCCAGAAGCAGAGTGTTGGCATTGTCGCTGCACAGTGCTGGTTCGACGGCAAGCTGATCTCAAGGTTATCTGCGAATTATGGAAAAGACTAGACGTTCCAATTCGACTCGGCGTCGAGCGCGCTAGTGGAAAGGGAAACAGCGGTGACTGCCGGGCGCTTCAAGCATCACCACACAAGGCCAATGGTTCCCGCGACAAGATCTGTATCCCAGACAAGTTATGCACATGGCAATCCATTGTACACTTAGCCAGATAATTCTGACGGCAAAACTAATCGAATGCAGTGGAGCCAAAACTGAGAATCCTATTGCTACAAGTTAGCACTAAGAGTATAAGCGATAATGGGAAAGGCTGAGGCAGTACGCGCCAAACCTTATAGTTTTGCGGTGTGCCGCGCGCGCATCGCTTTCGAGCAAGCCCTTTATCCCGCGTGCATCGCGGCGCGGTTCAGCTACACAATATTTGCCCACCGTCAAGGCAGGGCGTCAGAGTATTTCGATCCAAGGCTTCCAGCACGCTTGCTCGTGGGAAATCACCTGCTCCAAGTAGCGCCGTCCGGCTTCCGCCATGCGGCGGTGTCGCATCGGGTCATGTGCCAATAGACTAGCGTAATAACTCATTTCATCCGAGTCGGAAGTCATGAAACCGGTTTCGCCATGATTGAGAATGTCTCGGAAAGCAGAGTCATGCTCGACGATGGGCACTACATGATGCGCGTAAGCCTCGACGACGACCCGACAGTAGGACTCTTTAAAGCCACCAGTCTTATGGATTAACGTAGCGATAGTCCTATAAAACTGGTCTGCCGAAATGGAGTTCGGCGACCATGTAAGCCAATCCAACCCAGCTGGCGGCGGCCCGCACTTCGCTGCTGCATTTTCCCCATAGCCCAAGATATAAACTTGCTTCTTAAGCGAAGCAGGCACCAAAACCCGATCGAAGATCCGCCAGGTGTCGGAAGCGAATTTGCCCTGATCGTCGCGGGAGATACGTCCGATTCGGTAGAAACCCTCCCATTCCTGGTAATCAGGCTGCACCCGTCTGGTATTGAAATACGGTTTGTAGTCGAAGGTGTCAACCGGTCTTATCGCGGTTAATTGAGGCATCAAAGTTTCGCATTGATAGCGGCTTTGAAACCCAAAGTAATCGATCCATCCATGACGATGGGCATCGCGTTCGCCCTCGAAAAGCCAAGTCATACAGTTGAACCAGACGACCCGCGCGGGCGGGCCAGCGTTCATTATCTCGGGCAATAGGCGAAGAAACTCCCCGTTGCAGAAGCTAACTACTGTACGGCCCTGAAAGACGCCGGCCCGATACTCGTGGAGGGCGCAACCACGATTGCGCACGCTCGCGATCATTGCTTGATCGGCGCCAAACATCGGCACGAGGTTGACAGCTACATCGTTATTGCGGAATAAGTCGTCAAATGATCGAGTTCTGTATCTGCCCCACCATAAAAAGAGGGGAATCCTGCCACCCATACTTCGCGACCCACGATACAAATCTTTACCAAAAGCGGAGGAAAGTCAACGGGGGGCGCAGTCTTGGCGAGCTTGCCCGTAACATTGAAGACGGTCGCCAGATACTCTCCACGCGCGTAAGGGGTATCTCGAGGAGGAGTTTGCGCGGGGGAAAGTTGCGACGCCCAAGGACGTTTATGCCCTCGTTTCTGCACTCACCTCAAATGGGTAGCGAGGCTGATTTGCATGACCGGAATGACAATCGGAGAACACCCCCTGGCTTGGCTACCAGCGACCACCTGCGCCTGGTTTGGCATGCGGCGCTTATGCACGTAGTTTGCGTGAGCATGCCTCAAAAGATTCGGTGCGGTCAGCGTGCAGCCTTGGTCTTGATGACGCCCTCGCTCGGCCCCATCGGAATGGACGACTCAATTACGGTCGGGTGCGGAAGCGGTGCACCGGTCTGGGCGACTTTCCACCACACCATACCCGCAGCGATGACCGCCGCCATCAGCGCAAGCACCGCCAGTAAAATCCATATCGCAGTCTTGAACTCCGAGTCGACCGATTTCTTCGGTGCCTGGCGAGCCGGTGGGCCGCTGCTGGCGGGACGGTCGCCGAGGGTGTCGGGTCGGGCGGGACGAACCACCGCCGGAGCGCTTACCGGCTCAGCGCCGGCTTGACTCTTTAGTCGGGCGGTCGCCGCGGGGGATGTTCATGGCCCTCGTCGCGTGGGAGCGGTCCCCTGGTGCGGCAGCTGGTGGGACCCTGATGGCCCTTGTCGCCTCGGGCGCAACAGCGTCAGCCGGTCGAAGGTTCACCGCCCTCGTCGCAGCGGAGTGGCCCCCGGGCTTCGCATGGGCCGGGGGTGGCAGGTTGATCCCTCTGGTGTCGTCCGGTGCCGGCGGCATGGCTGTGGGCAACTTCCGGGAGCCCGTGTCGTCGGCAATTGCAACGGAGCGGGTGTGAGACCGGGTGTGATCCCGGCGCAACGCGTCGGCGAAATCGAGGCAGTGCGGGTACCGCTGGCTAGCGTCTTTGGCGAGGGCAATTGACAATGCGCGATCCAGGTTCGCCAAATCCGAGCGACACTCGGAGAGCCGCGGGACCGCGGCGGTTAGCTGCTTGCTGATCACGACAGCGGGATTCGAGTGCTGAAACGGCATCCTGCCGGTCAGTAGATGAAAGGCGGTCGCCGCTAACCCGAATTGATCGGCGCGCCCGTCAAGTCGCTCACCCATGAGCTGTTCAGGGGCCGCGTATCCCACCGAACCTACTGACATGTTGGTTCCCGTGAGGCCGGTGACTTCATCTGCTTGTCGCGCAATACCAAAATCGGCCAGGAGTATCCGGCGCCGGTTTAACTTCGGTGGCGTCACCAGGATGTTTGACGGCTTGACGTCACGGTGCAGCAGGTGACGTTCATGAGCAAAGTCGAGCGCGTCCGCGACGGCCGTCACTATGTCTAGCACCTCATTTACCGGCATGCCTGCCTGGCCGCTCCTGGACAGCAGCTGCCCAGCGTCGGTGCCCTCGACGTATTCCATAGAGATAGAGATCCACAGCTGCCCGTCGAACTCGCCGCGATCGTGAATGCCGACGATGTGCGGGTGCCACAGCGTCGCAGCTAAGTCGGCCTCAAGCTCGAAACGGCGCCGGAACTCCCCGTTGTTCGTCAACGCCGAGGGGAGAACTTTCAACGCGTCGAGCCGAGGCAGCCGAGGATGGCGGCCAAGATAGACCTCGCACATGGCACCCGAGCCAAGGAACCCTTCAATCAAGTAGCCCGCGAAGATTTCTCCGTTCTTCAACGGCATGCAGGAAGGGTACTGCTATGCATGAGGGCGTACGGCGTTAATAGGTTCCGTTGACTAGCTGCCCATCCCGCATTTCGGTCGGCTAGTCGCATCGACGCTGGTGGAACCGCATATCTTGAGTTATCGAGTAGTCGACTACTCATCGCCAGGTTACTAAGCGGCGCACAATCGGCGTATGAGCGATCACTCGACCGACCGCTACGAAGCCGCACTGAGAAGGCTTCCGGACGCCCATTCGCTCGCCATGCGGTTAAGAGACGCCGGCGTTGCCGATGATGTGATATGCCAGTATCTCGACATCGAGGGCGAAGGACTGCAAACCCTGCTTGTCGTCGCTCGTAACAAGCTCTTCGCAGAACTCGATAAGTCACCCGCGTCGAAGGAAGAGTTAGAGTGAGGCACCGCAGATGTGACTCCCCCGCCAAAGCTCGGCCCACTTGATCAGTTCAGCGGGACCTATACGGGCAACGGCTTCAACACCATCTTCCGGCCGCGAAGTCTCGCGACTCCGAAGCAATTGCCTTTCCCGGTTGCCGGCAACGACGTCCGAATCAACTTTGAAGTACCCCAGGTTTTGTTCCGATCCCTATAGGAGGATTGGAAGCATGCCCCGTCAGTATTCGCCGGATTTTCGGCAGCGTGCGTTGCGGTTGGTGGAGACAATGATGGAGGCCTCAGACATCTCGGAGTTTGAGGCGATTAAGTCTGTTGCGAGCAAACTTGGTATCTCGGAGGAGTCGCTGCGCCGGTGGCGTCGCAAGGCGCAGGTGGATGCCGGTGAGCGCCCCGGAACGACAAGTCAAGAGCACGCCGAGATCCGCCGACTTAAGCGTGAGCTCGCCGAAACACGCAGAGCTAACGAGGTGCTCAAGGCTGCATCAGCGTTTTTTGCAGCCGAGCTCGACCGCCCCGCAACGAAATGATCGCCTTTATCGACATCCACCGCGATCAGTTCGGGGTCGAGCTCATTTGCCGTGTCTTGCGGGCAGCAATCACTGGATTCCTCACATCCCGAGGCTATCGGGCGGCCAAGACCCGTCCGGCTTGCGACCGTGAGATCCGCGACGAGCAGCTGATCGCCGACCTGCGCGCCGTGCACGAGACGAATTACTCGTGCTACGGGGTGCTCAAGATGCACCAGGCCATGAAGCGTCAGGGTTGGCAAGTGGGTCGCGAGCAGACCCGCCGGTTGATGCGCAAGGCCGGACTGCGCGGGCTCCAGCGCGGCAACCCAGTGTTCACCACGATCACCGATCCGATCGAGCAACGGCCGGCTGATCTGGTCAACCGGCAGTTCAAGGCGGCCGCCCCGAACCGGTTGTGGGTCGTCGACATCACCTTTGTGAGCACCTGGCAGGGCTTCTGCTACACCGCCTTCGTCACCGACGCCTGCAGCAGGAAGATCGCCGGCTGGGCCGTCGCGGCCAATATGCGCACCGAGGACCTACCTCTGCAGGCATTCAACCATGCTGTGTGGCAGGCTAATTGCGATCTATCTGAGTTAGTTCATCATTCCGACCGCGGATCGCAGCCCAGGTTCAACGGGTCGTCGCAACACCGGCTGATTGAACCGATAGTAGATGCTCGTTGGGAGCCTCGGCTGGTGTTCTCCAGTTCAGTGTCTTGCGAGGGCGGTTGTTGAGTGCCATCGCGACGGCGTCGATCTCCTCGGCATCCCAGCGCGACAAGTCTGTTCCCTTCGGAAAGTATTGCCGCAGCAGTCCATTGGTGTTTTCATTCGTTCCCCGCTGCCACGGGCTGTGCGGGTCGGCGAAGTACACCTGCACTCCGGTGTCTATGCTCAACTGGGCGTGTGCGGCCAGTTCTTTTCCGCGATCCCAGGTCAGCGTTTGACGCAGATTCCCCGGCAGTGTCGTGATCTTGGCGGCGATGGCGTCCTTCACTGGCTTGGGCGCCGTAGCCGCCCAATGCGGGGCCATTCTTGACTGGAGCGATAAGGGTGCCGATCGCCGAACTGGTGGAGCGCTCCACCAGGTTCACGATGCTGCTGCACCTGCCGCGAATGGCCGGCTACGGTGTCTGGTCCGACCCGATGATCAAATCTCCCTCCCAGTGCCCTGGAACCGCGCGATCTTCGACCTCCGGCCGACGCTGGCTGATCATTACCTCGGCGCTCACGTGTCCGGCGGCGCGTTGCCGGGCACGAGCCCGCGGCACACGGAGTGCGCATCCAGTTCTCAAGGACGCCACCAATTCTCGACGCAGGGCGCCGCGCCCCTGGACATACAGCGAGCGGTAGATGGCCTCATGGGAGATCCGCATGGATCCATCATCGGGGAAATCGACCGGCAACCGATGAGCGATCTGCTCGAGACTCCACGCCGTCACCCATCGCCGGTCCTGTCGACGCCCCTTATTGCGGCCCTTCCACTGCGGTGCCGCAGGCCCCACCACGGACGAGCCGTCGGCCAAGCGAATCATTCCGACGAGCCGATCGGCCACGTACTGGTGCAGCTCTGCGTTGACTGTCTGTTTGGCCGGCTTTGGCCGGCGCGCCATCAACTCAGCCTTCCACTGCGCCACCGACGCCCGATACGCCAACGTTCCACTGCGCGTTGCGGCATTGCGCCGCAGCTCCCGCGAGATCGTCGAGGGCGCTCACCCGATCCTGCGCGCGATCTCACGCACGCCGAGGGCCCCTGGGCCCTCAACAACGCGATCTCCTCACGCTCGGCGAATAACAGTATCGGCCCGACAGGGCGGTGAGCTGCATTGATGGCATGCCCCTACGATCTCTGAACCAACGCGAACCCACTGGTCCCGACACGCCGCAGGCCACAGCCGCGTCCTCACCGGTCAACCCCTGCGCGATGTTGACCCAAAACAACCGCTCCAGATCGCGACGGATCGGCGGACACCCCGGCGAACGCATCCCCGGCCGCCCCGTCCGCGTAATCATCCATCCCGCAGGCCTGCCCATCCGACACCTCCACACTTGAGGTGTTGCGACGACCAGTTGAATTCACCCAATACCTATCGCTGGTATACACCGACCGTCTTGGCGAGCTCGGAATCGCCCCTTCGGTGGGCTCTCGCGGCGATAGTTATGACAACGCCCTCGCCGAGGCGGTCAACGCCGCCTACAAAACCGAGTTGATCAACCGTGGCAAACCGTGGCGCTGCATCGACGACGTCGAGCTGGCCACCGCCCAATGGGTGTTCTGGTACAACGAGGAACGCCTGCACAAGACCCTCGGCTACGTTCCACCAGCCGAGTACGAGGCCGCCCTCACCGGCGCCTCACACCCCGCGAGCCAGCCAACCCCGGCCCTCGCAACCGACTAGGAACAAAACCTGGGGTACTTCAAAACCTGGGGTACTTCAACTTCACTTCCGAAACCTTGTATGCCTCACAAAATATCGCTGCGGTGCCCAACCGCGGAATGCAGCAAGGCAATATCGCACTCACCGGGGCACCCCATTTATAGAACGGTCACCGACACCGACCCTCGTGTCAACTCCAACCTCAACGGCGCTCGAATCTGAGTAAAACCTGAAAACCCTCGATCATCTCGCCACGGGTCTTAGTATCACCTGCTATGGGCGCCGCCTGGACGCTCACCGGTCGGGATGAAGAACTCGGAATAATCGCAGAAGCGCTCGCTGAGAGCGGAGGATATTCCGGGGTGACCATTGCTGGGCCCGCAGGCGTCGGTAAGAGCCGTCTGGCTCAAGAAGCGGTGACAGCGGCATCCGAAATGGGTTGGGCAGTGCGATGGGTAGTCGGGACGCGCAGCGCCCGATCTATCCCGCTGGGCTCCTTCGCTCAATGGACAGACGGCGTCGACGGGAACGCATTGCAGCTGGTCCACCACGTCATCGCGACGGTGACGTCGGTGAAAGCCAACTCGCCACTACTAGTCGCCGTGGACGACGCGCATCTTCTCGACGATCTATCCGCATGCGTATTGCACCAGTTGGTGCTACGAAAGTTGGCGACCGTTATCACCACAAGTCGCTCCGGTGAACCGGCGCCCGACGCCGTGACTGCGTTGTGGAAGGACGGCCACCTGCGTCGCCTTGAACTCCAACCGCTGTCGCGTCCGGAACTAAGTGCACTGATTCAGGCTTCGTTGAAGGGGCCGGTTAGTGCCGAGTGCGCTGATCGGCTGTGGCGATTCAGCCGCGGGAATGTGTTGTTCCTGCGTCATCTCGTAGAACAGGAGCTGAACGCGGGCCGACTGATCAACGACGATGGCCAGTGGCGGTGGCTCGGTAAAGTGACGGTGTCGCCGACGCTCACCGACTTAGTCGAGCTACACATCGGTGCGGTCAGCGAGGGCCTCCGCGAAGTTGTCGATTTAGTGGCAGTCGCCGAACCCATCGAACGGTGCTGCTTGATGTCGCTGGCGAGCGCGGAACTGATCGAAGAAGCAGAGCATCGCGGACTGATCGCGGTTTCCTCGTCGGCGACCGACCTCGTCTCGGTAGGGCATCCGCTCTACGGCGAAGTTCGTCTCGAGCAGTCGGGCCGACTACGGTTGCGCCGGCTGCGGGGACGAGCCGCCAGAGCCATGACAACGATCGACGCAACACGTCACTTCGACCCTCTCAGGCTCGGCCTGCTATGGCTTGAATCAGACCTCGAGCCAGACGGAGAGATATTTTTACGCGCTGCGCAAGCAGCGATCCTGCGACTTGATGTCGAGCTGGCCGAACGACTGGCCGATGCGGCGGTCAGGGCCGGCGGACTGTTGGACTCCGTAATGTTGCACGCGCATGCCCTTATTCTCTTGAACCGCGGGTGCGAGGCCGAGAAGGTCTTGAACAGCCTCAACGATGAAGGCCTGCCGCAGGCGGCCTTGGCAAAGGTCATTCATCTACGGGCGGCGAACCTTCTCTGGCCGCTCGGTCGTCCGGAAGATTCTTGGACGGTAATCGAAAAGGGACTGATTCGAGCGGCAGGACCGTTAGCGGATCAACTGCACGCGTTTCGTTGCATCCAGTTGGCCATGGCGGCGCGACCCGCGGAGGTAGCTGAATTAACAGGCTCGGTCGATCGCTCACACCTCCCGGCGCTCCAAGCCCTCGTCGCCATTTGGGCTGAAGTCATCGCACTCGGTGAACTGGGGCGTCCGAATCAGGCGGCCGTGGCGGCTGGCGAAGGCTACGCGCTGGCATGTGACTCGCCATACGCCGCGTACCACGGCATACGCCTGACCGAGTATCACGTCGTCGCAATGGTTCTGGGCGGATGCATTCACCAGGCCGTCGAGGCGGCTGACTCTACGCATCAGAAGTGTCTTAAGGTGCCGGGAGTATCTCGATCAGTCGCCACAGCAATCACCGGCATGGCTGCTCTCGGTGCCGGTGACCTGGCGACTTCCCTCCAGTGTCTGCGGTTGGCCCTTGATGATTTCACGGTACGTGGAGACATCACCTGTGCTTTGCACCGGTTCAGGATCGTTTACACCGAAGCGCTGGCGCGCTCCGGAGATGTCGATGGGGCGCTGCGGGCCCTTGAGACGGTTCAGGCCAGTCGGCATCCCTCCCTTGCGTTTGTGGAATCCGAATATCTCCTCAGCGCCGCGTGGGTCGCCGCCGCCCGCAGCCGGTTGTCGGAGGCTCGCCGATTAGCACGCCAGGCAGCGGAGTTCGCACGCAGTCACCATCAGCTGGCGCGTGAGGTCTTGTGCCTACAGACGGCGGTGCAATTCGGCGAAACCGCCTTCGCGCACAGGCTGACGCAGCTGGCTGACCTCGTCGAGGGTCCACGGGCACCGCTGGCAGCGCGATATGCGCGGGCCGCGAGCGACGATAACGCCGACGCTTTGACAGAGGTCTCTGAGGACTTCGAGGCAATGGGCGACCTATTGGCGGCGGCTGATTCCGCGGCGCAAGCCTCTCTCTCCTATCGTCGTGCACACCGCCGCGGACCTTCACTGACCGCCAGCGGCCGGGCTCGCCGCATCGCCGACTCCTGCGGCGCCGTAAGCCCCGCGGTAGTTGCCGCGAACTCACCGCTGTCATTGACAATCCGCGAACGGGAAATTGTCAACCTTCTATCGCAGGGTCTTTCAAATAAGGCGATCGCCGAAACGCTCACCACCTCGGTTCGCACCGTCGAGGGTCATATCTACCGTGTGATGTCAAGGCTGGATTTGAACAACAGAACAGAACTGTCGGCACTAATCAGAGAGCACAACGGCGTTCTTGCCGGTGACCGCACTGTTGCTCCTTCGGGGCACGCATCCGGCTAATTGCGACTCCTTAGTCAGCGAAGAGACGTTATCAGCGCCGCTTAGTCCCTCGCCGCTCGAATCACCTGTTATCGCACTCGGCTCAGACGCGGTAAAGTGCAGGACGTGCAGCGGGTGCTCCTTCTCGAACGCCGCGGCGGGGTCTGACCAAGACCGGCTTCCCGTCGCGGGCGTTTGCGATGCGCCGGTCTGAGGTCCCTTCACCCCCGGAGCAAACACCGTGACCAGCTTTTCCGCCGACTCGCCGGACGCATTCACCTCGGTACGCGCGATCACCAAACCCGCCGGCGCAGCGCATCAGGATCAGCCCGCCTGGAATTTCCAGCGAGGGTCGGCGATGCCGACCGGCCGCTATCGTTCCTTCGCCGAAGAGGTAGAACCCGTCCGGTTGGCTGACCGCACCTGGCCGGACCGCGTCATCGACCGAGCACCGATGTGGTGCGCGGTCGACCTGCGCGATGGCAACCAGGCGCTCATCGATCCGATGAGCCCGGCGCGTAAGCGGCGCATGTTCGAGCTGCTGATCCGGATGGGTTACAAGGAGATCGAGGTTGGTTTCCCTTCGGCCAGCAGAACCGACTTCGATTTCGTCCGCGACATCATCGAGCAGGACGCGATCCCCGACGACGTGACGATCCAAGTCCTCACCCAGTGCCGACCGGAGCTGATCGAGCGGACCTTCCTGGCCTGCGAGGGCGCACCGCAAGCGATCGTGCACTTCTACAACTCGACGTCGATACTCCAGCGGCGCGTCGTGTTCCGGGCGGATCGGGCGGCCGTGCAGCAGATCGCCACCGACGGTGCCCGAAAATGCGTCGAGCAGGCCGCCAGATACCCCGGCACCCGGTGGCGGTTCGAGTACTCGCCGGAGTCCTACACCGGCACTGAACTGGAATACGCCAAACAGGTCTGCGACGCCGTCGGCGAGGTGATTCAACCCACGCCGGACAACCCGATCATCTTCAACCTGCCAGCGACGGTCGAGATGGCCACCCCGAACGTCTACGCCGACTCGATCGAGTGGATGAGCCGGAAGCTGAGACGCCGCGATTCCGTCATCTTGAGCTTGCATCCGCACAACGACCGCGGAACCGCCGTCGCGGCAGCCGAATTGGGGTTCCAAGCGGGCGCCGACCGGATCGAGGGCTGTTTGTTCGGCAACGGCGAGCGCACCGGCAATGTCTGCCTGGTGACGCTGGGCCTTAACCTGTTCTCCCGCGGCGTCGACCCGCAGATCGACTTCTCCAATATTGACGAGGTGCGGCGGACAGTCGAATATTGCAATCAGCTGCCGGTGCACGAGCGGCACCCGTACGGCGGGGATCTGGTGTACACCGCCTTCTCGGGCAGCCACCAGGATGCCATCAACAAAGGACTGGACGCCATGAAGGTGGCCGCCGACGAAGCCGACAGCGACGTCGACGACATGCTGTGGCAAGTGCCGTATCTCCCGATCGACCCCCGCGACGTCGGCCGCACCTATGAGGCGGTGATCCGGGTCAACTCGCAATCCGGCAAGGGCGGGGTGGCGTACATCATGAAGGCCGATCACGGGCTGGCACTGCCGCGGCGGCTTCAAATCGAGTTCAGCAGTGTGATCCAAAAGATTGCAGAGGGCACCGGCGGTGAGGGCGGCGAAGTCTCGCCAAAGGAGATGTGGGACGCGTTCGCCGAGGAATACCTGGCGCCGGTGCGGCCGCTGGAGCGGATTCGCCAGCGGGTGATCGCTTCAGAGACTGACGGGGGCACCGACCGCATCGAAGCGACCGTCAAGATCGACGGGACGGAGACCGAGATCAGCGGGTCCGGTAACGGGCCGCTGGCCGCGTTCGTCGACGCGCTCAGCCACGTCGGCTTCGATGTGGCGGTGCTGGACTATTCCGAGCACGCGATGAGCGCTGGTGACGACGCGCAAGCCGCGGCGTACGTGGAAGCGTCGGTCGGCGGCAAGACCGTGTGGGGCGTCGGCATAGCCCCGTCGATCACCACCGCGTCGCTGCGCGCGGTGGTGTCGGCGGTGAACCGAGCCTGCCGTGGGTAGCGGGATGACGGGGCCGCCGTACTGGGGCCAGCCGATATACCCTGCACCCCGCCCCCTGTTCGCGGCGCCCAGAAATGACCTGGGCACCACGTCGCTCTGTTTGGGCATTTGCGCGGCGGTGCTCTTCTGGTTGCCGGCCGTCGGACTCGGTCTCGGCATCGCGGCTATCGCAACCGGGATTGCCGCGTGGATGCGGATTCGGCGCGGCCAGGCCGCCAACAAGGGCGTTACCGTCACCGGCATCGTGCTGGGCATCCTGATGAGCATCGTCGGCGCGGTGGTGCTGGCAGCATCGATCTTCCTTTTCAGCATGTGGATCAGCTACGAGAACTGCATCGACCACGCCCAGGGCCGTGGCGAATATGCGCAGTGCTGAGATTCAGAACAGCGCGAACTGCTCGTCAGTTACCTCTTCGACGACCGCACCCACCGACTCCATGAACTGCTCATCGCCCACCACCGGCACGCCTAGTTCGAGCGCCAGATACCCCTTGCCCCGCCGGGGCCGGGCCTCGTTGCAGACCACCAGCGACGTCTCGGCGTCGACGGCGTCGCGGTAGGCCAACCCCGCGTGCAGCATCCGCTCCAGCAGTTCGTCGTGCGTGCGTTGCACTTCAGCGGCCAGCGCCACCCGCATTCCTCGCACCAAAGGGCCGCCGACATACCGGCCCGGATTGGGGTAACGGCACGACATCCGGGACGCCAGCGCCTTCAGCGGCCGGAGCTCGTCATGGGTGACCCGACCGTTGGGCCAGCGGCGGCGCGTCACCGGCCGCACCGGCAGCCACACGTCGCGAGCGCGGGCCCGCTCGAGTGCTGCCGCCAGCACGCGGGACAGCACCACAGCGTCGTCGAACGCGTCGTGGGGGCGTAGCTGAGCGACGCCCCAATGCGCCGCCAGCGTCTCCAGCCGGAGATTCTCCACACCCAGACCGCACCGCCGCGCCAGCTCGACCGTGCACATGACGGTGTCCACCGGCAGTTCACAGCCGGCGGCCTCGGCCTCGGCGGCAAGAAACGCGTAGTCGAACGCGGCATTGTGTGCGACCAGGGTGCGGCCCCGCAGCAGCTCGACCAGGTCGCCGGCGATGTCGCTGAATTGCGGCTGATCTTCGAGCATGGCGGCCGTCAAACCGTGCACGTGGGTGGGTCCGGGATCCACCCCGGGGTTGAGCAGGCTGACGACGGATTGCTCGACTCGGCCGTCCGGGTCGACGGCCAGTGCGGCCACGCTGATGATCCGGGCCTGCCCGGGCCGAAACCCGGAGGTCTCGACATCGACGACGGCCCATCCTGTGCCGCTATCGCCGGCCGGCCGGCCCCAGGTGTGGCTCACGCCATGAGAATGGCACGCCGGGCCGACATCGCTTGGTTGCTGTGGGCCGTGTCGTGGAGTCAATGCGAGCAGTGGACGCGACGCGCTCCCACGTGATCCGATGAGGTCGAC
Organism: uncultured Actinomycetota bacterium; assembly: GCA_963767765.1. Classification (GTDB taxonomy): domain Bacteria; phylum Actinomycetota; class Actinomycetes; order Mycobacteriales; family Mycobacteriaceae; genus Mycobacterium. Next base: position 739,653 of record CAVYEX010000002.1, read on the forward strand.
CCGCTGCACTCGGCGAGACGCCGAGTTTGCGATCGCCCTTAAACTTGCGCGCGTGATCACGACTCGCGGCCGCCTCGCGCTGACCGCCGGAGCGGGTGCACGGTGGGCGTCCCGGGTGACCGGCCGCGGAGCCGGGGCCATGATCGGCGGCCTGGTCGCGATGACCCTCGACCGCTCGATACTGCGACAGCTCGGCATCGGCCGGCGCGTCGTCGTCGTCACCGGCACCAACGGCAAGTCCACTACCACCCGGATGACCGCGGCGGCACTCTCAACGCTGGGACCCGTGGCCACCAACGCCGAAGGCGCCAACATGGACGCCGGTCTGGTGGCCGCGCTGGCGGCGAACCGCAACGCCGATCTGGCTGCCCTGGAAGTCGACGAGATGCACGTGCCGCACGTCTTGGATGCGGTGGAAGCCGACGTCGTCATCCTGCTGAACCTGTCGCGCGACCAGCTGGACCGGGTCGGCGAAATCAACGTCATCGAACGGACGCTGCGTGCCGGCCTGGCCCGGCACCGCAAGACGCGTGCCGGCCTGGCCCGGCACCGCAAGACGACTGTGGTCGCCAACTGCGATGACGTGCTGATGACGTCGGCGGCCTATGACCACGCCGACGTGGTGTGGGTGGCGGCGGGCAACTCGTGGGTTGCCGACTCAATCAGCTGCCCACGCAGCGGTGAGGTCATCAGGCGCGATGGCAGCCACTGGTATTCGACGGGCACCGACTTCAAGAGGCCCAGCCCGCAATGGTGGTTCGACGACGACAACCTCTACGGGCCCGACGGGCTGACTCTGCCGATGCGGCTGCGCCTGCCCGGGACGGTGAACCGCGGCAACGCCGCTCAAGCGGTCGCGGCCGCCGTCGCGCTGGGAGCGGAACCGGCGGCCGCGGTGACGGCGGCGGCAGCCGTCGACGAGGTCGCCGGGCGCTATCGAAGGGTGCAGGTCGGTCAACACAGCGCCCGGTTGCTGCTCGCGAAGAATCCGGCTGGTTGGCAGGAGGCGCTGGGGATGGTCGACCGCAGCGCCGCGGGTGTGGTCATCTCGGTCAACGGTCAGGTACCCGATGGTGAGGACCTGTCCTGGCTGTGGGACGTGCGCTTCGAGCACCTCGAAGGCATCGCGGTGGTAGCCGCCGGTGAGCGCGGTACCGACCTCGCGGTGCGGCTCGGCTACGCCGGCGTGCAACACACCCTCGTACACGACACCGTGGCAGCTATCGCGTCGTGCCCGCCGGGACCGGTGGAGGTCGTCGCCAACTACACGGCTTTTCTGCAGTTGCACCGTAAGTTGGCGCGCCGTGGCTGAGTCGACGGTACGGATCGGGCTGGTGTTACCCGATGTGATGGGCACCTACGGCGACGGCGGCAACGCCGTGGTGCTGCGGCAGCGGCTGCGCCTGCGCGGCATCAGCGCCGAGATCGTCGAAATCACACTGGCCGACCCGGTACCCGACAGCCTCGACCTTTACACCTTGGGCGGGGCGGAGGACTACGCACAGCGGCTGGCCACCCGCCATCTCGTCAGGCATCCGGGACTGCAGCGCGCCGCCGCCCGCGGCGCACCGGTTCTGGCAATCTGCGCGGCCATCCAGGTACTAGGGCATTGGTACGAGACGTCGGCCGGGGAACGGGTCGACGGCGTCGGTTTGCTCGATGTGACCACCACACCGCAGGCCACCCGCACGATCGGTGAGGTCGTCAGCACGCCGCTGCTGACCGGGGTGCGGCAGCCGTTGACCGGCTTCGAGAACCATCGCGGTGGCACCGTGCTGGGTCCGGCCGTGTCGCCGCTGGCTGCGGTGAAAAGGGGTGTGGGTAATCGTGCCGGAGACGGCATCGACGGTGCGGTGCAAGGCAGCCTGGTCGCCACCTACATGCACGGCCCTTGTCTGGCCCGCAATCCCGAGTTGGCCGACTACCTGCTGACCAAAGTGGTCGGCTCGTTGCCGCCGCTGAAGCTGCCCGAGGTGGAGTTGCTGCGTGGCGAACGGCTGCGGGCCGGCAAGGTGACGTCGTGACCTTCAGCGCCGGGGGAATGATCGCCGGTTATCGGATCGAGAAGGTGCTGGGCGCCGGCGGCATGGGCACGGTTTATCTAGCCGCCAACCCCGTCCTGCCCCGATGGGACGCGTTGAAGGTACTGGGCCCACAACTGTCGAGAGACCCGGCGTTTCGAGCCCGATTCATTCGCGAGGCGGACCTGGCCGCGACGCTGGACCACCCCAACGTCGTCACCGTCTACAACCGGGGCGAAACGCCGGACGGTCAACTGTGGATCGCCATGCAATACGTGGCCGGCAGCGACGCGCAAAAAGAGGTCGACGAAGGCCGGATGACAGCAGAGCGAGCGGTCCGAATCGTCGCCGAGGTGGGCAAGGCGCTGGATTACGCTCACCGGCGCAACTTGGTTCATCGCGACGTCAAACCCGCCAACTTCTTGCTGACAGCCCAAGACGAGCGAGTGTTGCTGGCTGACTTCGGGATTGCGCGTGCGCTCGACGACAGCATCGGCCTGACCGCTACCGGCACGGTGCTCGCCACCATCGCCTACGCGGCGCCCGAAACACTCGGCGCCGGGCCCGTCGACGGGCGCGCCGACCTCTACGCGTTGGGCTGTTCGTTGTTCCGGATGTTGACCGGCCAAACGCCGTTCGCTTCCTCCGGCGGTGTTGCCGCGGTGATGGCGGCCCACTTGGCTGCGCCGCCGCCGCGGGTCACCGACTACGCGCCGCGGGTGCCGGAGCGGATGAACGAAGTGATCGCCCGAGCGATGGCAAAGCAGCCGTCGGATCGCTACCAGAGCGCCGGTCATTTCGCCGATGCCGCCGCCAACGCGCTCGACGAGCCAACCTCGTCGGTCCGCAGCGCGTGGCCCGGCCCCGGCGTGACCCAACCTCGCGGCTACTTCGACAGCCACCACGTGGCCGGGCCGCCGGTCGGGGGACCTCCCGGCTGGCCCGGTCAGCCGCCACGGCGACGCCGGCGGGGCCGCTGGATAGCCACAGCGACCGTTGCGCTGCTGATTGCCGCGGGCGCCAGCGTCGCCGCGCTGCGCTGGGGACATGGCGGCGGCTCGAGCACTTCGGCCCACACCTATGCAGCGCAGACTTTCACGCATGCGCACGGGACCACTCGCGTGAATTCCGAGCCGCACGCGGTGGCGGCCGTCGGCGCCAACGACGGCAGCGCGGTGTTGTCACTGGGTGTGCAACCCGTCGTGATGACGATTCCCGACGGGAGACTACCGCTGCCCAGCTGGGAGCAGCAGCTCGTCACCGGTACCCCTAAACTGCTGTCGAGCCTGCGTGGCAATGCGTTTTTCACCATCGCCGCCGCCAGACCTGACCTCATCATCGCCACCGACAGCATCGACGACGCCACCTACGAGAAGCTGGCCGCGATCGCGCCGACCATCACCCGGCCCAGCGGCATCTTCGGGACCGACTGGCCCTGGCAAGAGCACCTGGCGTGGGTCGGGCGCATCTTGGGCCGAAGCGATAAAGCTCAACAACTGCTCGACAACGCCCGTACTCAGCAAGAAAACCTGCGGGCTCAACACCCGGCCTTCGACAGCAAAACCGTGCTGGCGGTCAAGGCACTTCTGGTCGTCGTCCAGGGCATCCCACGTAAGTCCTACACGGCTTCCTATCTCGAAGGGTTGGGTTTCCGCTACAGCGACGAGGTGCAGATCACCAGCGGCATCCCCAAGATCGGCGAGATCTTGACCAGGACCGACGTACTGGTCGTGCAGCGAGACGCCAGTGATCGAGGAACCGAAGGGCCGCGGGAGTTTCCGGATTTCCAAGGTCCAACAGTCATCGTCGACGACGCCGACGTTCTCACGGCGCTTCACACGGGCGGATACGCGGCCACCGAGTACCTGAACTCGACTTTCGCCAACACCTTGGCCGAACAGGTCCACTGACCGCCTACGGCCGCCAGCCCCTGGTAATCAGCGCCGCACGCACCCGCCGGATCACGTCGTCCGGTCGGTCTTCGGCGATCACTCGGACGACGATCCAGCCCATCGCTGCCAATTTGCGCAGGCGTCCCTGGTCCTTGACGTATTGCCGGCGGTCGCTGCGGTGCTGATCACCGTCGTATTCGGCGGCCACCTTCCACTGCTCCCACGCGAGGTCGAGGAACGCGATTGGCCAGTAGCCGTCGACAACCGGTACTTGAGTGGTCGGCGTCGGCAGTCCCGCGTCGGTCAACAGCAGGCGTAGCCAGGTCTCCCTCGGTGACGCGGCTCCGGAGTCCACGAGCGCCAGCACCACATGCAGCCTTCGCAGCCCGCGCGCGCCCGCGTGACGCTTGGCCAGCAGCAGGACGTCTTCGCTGGAGAACGGCGTCGCCCGCGCCAAGGCATCCAGCCGGGCGACCGCCTCGCCGCGGGGCAGGCGCCGCCCCAGGTCGTATGCCGTGCGCGCGGCCGTGGTAACCGGCAGGCCAACGACCCGGGTGATTTCGTCGGCGGCGAGCCTCTCGTCGCGCACAATCAGGCCACGCTGGGGGCGAGTGCTGCTCGACACCACCTCGACGGTGAAGTCGCGGTCAACCCAGTTGGCGCCGTGCAGCGCCGATGCGGCCACACCGGCGATCACGGCTTGACGCCGCGACGACAGCCAGGCGGCCACGGTGCGATCTCGCAACGTAGGTGTCACATCCTCTGCGATGTAAACCCCGCGATAGACAGTCCGATACCACCGGTGCAGCTCGTACCTAGTCACCCGACCGGCCGCAACGGCCTCACTGCCGATGAAGACCTTCCCCATCGCCGCATCGTGCCCGCCAGCACCGACATGCCGAGACCGACGTTTCGCAGGAAAAGTACGAGTGCCGGCCTGCGAAACGTCAGCTTCGGCGAAGAACCAAAGCCGTCAAGCCATGGCGCGGCGGCCGGTCAGCGCCCGTCCCAGGGTCAACTCGTCAGCGAACTCCAGGTCACCACCCATCGGCAGCCCCGAAGCGATCCGCGTGACGCTCAGCCCGGGGATGTCACGCAGCATCCGCATCAGATACGTGGCGGTCGCCTCCCCTTCGGTGTTGGGATCGGTCGCGATGATCACCTCGGTGATGTCGACCCCGTCGACCCGTGCACCGATGCGGGTGAGCAGTTCGCGGATTCTCAGCTGCTCGGGCCCGACGCCGGACAGCGGATCCAGCGCCCCGCCCAGAACGTGATAGCGCCCACGAAATTCCCGGGTGCGCTCGACGGCCTGGACGTCCTTGGGCTCCTCGACGACGCAAACCTGCGAGCCGTCTCGCCGCGGGTCGCCGCAGATCCGGCAGCGCTCGTCGTCGGAGACGTTGCCGCAGACCGCGCAGAACCGCACGCCGTCGCGGACCTTGCCCAGCACCGCGGTGAGCCGGTCGATGTCGGGTGGTTCGACCGACAGCAAATAAAAGGCGATGCGCTGGGCACTCTTCGGCCCGATGCCCGGCAGCTTGCCGAGCTCGTCGATCAGGTCCTGGACGGGCCCTTCAAACATGGCGGTACAGGTCAGGACTCCGGCAGCCCGAGCGCGCTGCCCATCCCACTGGCCACCGAGCCCAACTGCTGCTGCGCCATCGCATTGACTTGCGCCGACGCATCGGCCAACGCTCCCACGATCAGGTCCTGCAAGGTTTCGACGTCGTCGGGGTCGACGACCTTGGGGTCGATGGTCACCGCGACCACCTCCCCGCTGCCTTTGACCGTCACCCGCACAAGTCCCCCGCCGGCCTGACCGGTGACATCGGTGTTGGCCAGCTCTTGCTGGGCTTGCATCAGCTGTTCCTGCATCTGCTGTGCCTGCGCCAGCAGCGCCGACATGTCGGGCGGTCCTCCCGGTTGCATGACAATCCCCTCGTCGTGTCTCAACTTGGTTTCGGCATCGTCTCGTCCGAGACGGTCGGGCGGTTCGGAACACCCAGCGTAGACGGCACCGGGCTACCGTGGCGCGGTGCGAGTACCAGTTTGCCCGCGTGTCGGTATTGCGATGATCACCGGCATACTCGTCGCCGCGTCGACGTGGGCCATGCCGACAGCCACCGCCGCCATCGCCGGCATGGTGGTGTTCATCGACCCCGGCCACAACGGCGCCAACGACGCATCGATCAGCCGCCAGGTTCCCAACGGTCGCGGCGGCACCAAAGACTGCCAAGCCAGCGGCACCTCGTCGGCCAGTGGGTATCCCGAGCACACCTTCACCTGGGACACCGCTCTGCTGATCCGCTCCGAGCTCAACGCTCTCGGCGTGCGCACCGCGATGTCACGCGGCAACGACAACGCGTTGGGGCCCTGTGTCGACGAACGCGCCGCGATGGCCAACGCCCTGCGACCCAACGCGATCATCAGCATCCACGCTGACGGAGGCCCGGCGAACGGGCGCGGATTCCATGTCAACTATTCGGCACCTCCGCTGAACCAGGCCCAGGCCGGCCCCGCGGTGCAGCTGGCCCACACCATGCGCGACCAATTGGCCGGCTCGGGGATTCCCCCGGCGAACTACATCGGCCAGAACGGCCTGTACGGACGCTCGGATTTGGCCGGACTCAACCTGGCGCAGTATCCGTCGGTGCTGATCGAGCTGGGCAACATGAAAAACCCCGTCGACTCGGCCCTGATGGAAAGCCCGTCGGGCCGGCAGAAGTACGCCGACGCGGTGACCAAAGGCGTAACAGGCTTCCTCGCCACGCAGGGCCAGGCCCGCTAACCAGCGGGCAGCGCCTCGACTTCTTTCTTGAGGTTGGCCAAGACCTCGGACTGGATCCTTTTCAACCCCAACGGCGCGAACGTCTTCTCGAAGAATCCTTTTATTCCGCCGGCACCGGCCCAGGTGGTCTTAACGGTGACGCTGGACCCCGGTCCGGCCGGGGCCACCGTCCAATTGGTCACCAGGGTCGAGTTCGCGTCCTTCTCGATCACGGTGTGCCCGGCGACGTCGACGCTGGCCTGCACCTGCCGCACCCTGGACTTGGTGGCCAGCAGCGTCCACTTGGCGATGGTGCCCTGCCCCTGACCACCTTGGAGTACCGAAAAGTCGCGGTAGTGCGACGACAGGATCTTCGGGCGGACGTTCCGGTAGTCGGCGACGGCCGCCAACACCGCCTTGGGGTCTGCGTTGATCAAGACGGTGCTGGCAGCGCTGACCTGTCCCATCAGGCGGACTCCTTTGCTGTGGATGTGCTGGCATGACTTGCCGCGCGGGTGCGTCGGCTGCTGTCGGTGACTAAGCTACATCTGATGCCTGCTTCTGCATCCGAACAGACGGCGCATGCGGCGGGGGTCGACCGGCTGTTGGCGAGTTATCGGTCCATCCCCACGTCGGCCTCCGTCCGGCTCGCAAAGCGCACCTCGAACCTGTTCCGCGCCCGCGTCAAAAGCGACGCTCCCGGTCTGGACACCTCGGGACTGACCGACGTCATCTCGATCGATCCGGCAGCCCGCACCGCCGACGTTGCCGGCATGTGCAGCTATGAACGTCTGGTCGCCGCCACCCTGCCGTACGGCCTGTCGCCGCTGGTGGTTCCCCAGTTGAAGACGATCACACTCGGCGGGGCGGTTACCGGCCTGGGCATCGAGTCGTCCTCGTTCCGAAACGGATTGCCGCACGAATCGGTGCTGGAGATGGACATCCTCACCGGCGCAGGCGAACTGCTGACCGCATCGCCGCACCAGCACACCGATCTGTACCGCGCATTCCCCAACTCCTATGGCACGCTCGGCTATTCGACGCGGCTGCGGATCGAGCTGGAACCGGTCAAGCCGTTCGTGGCGCTGCGCCATGTCCGGTTTCGGTCATTGACCGAGATGGTGGCGGCGATGGATCGCATCGTCGACACCGGCGGGCTGGACGGCCAGCCGGTGGACTATCTCGACGGCGTCGTGTTCAGCGCCGAGGAAAGCTATCTGTGTGTCGGCGTGCGGACCGCCACGCCCGGTCCGGTCAGCGATTACACCGGGCAAGACATCTATTACCGGTCGATCCAGCATGACACCGGCGTCAAAGAGGACCGGTTGACCATCCACGACTACTTGTGGCGTTGGGACACCGACTGGTTCTGGTGCTCCCGCTCGTTCGGCGCACAGAACCGCCGGCTGCGTCGCTGGTGGCCGCGGCGGTACCGGCGCAGCAGCTTTTACTGGAAGCTGGTCGCAGCCGACCAGCGGTTCGGTATCGCCGACCGGATCGAAAAGCGCCACGACCGCCCGCCTCGTGAGCGCGTGGTGCAAGACATCGAGGTGGGCATCGACCGGACCGCCGAATTTCTGCACTGGTTTCTCGATAACATATCCATCACCCCGATCTGGCTGTGTCCGTTGCGATTACGCGATCACGACGGTTGGCCGTTGTATCCCATCCGTCCAGCCCACACCTACGTGAACGTCGGCTTCTGGTCATCGGTGCCGGTCGGTGCGGGCGAGGGCGCGACGAATCGGCTGATCGAGGCGAAGGTGAGCGAGCTTGACGGCCACAAATCGCTCTATTCGGACTCCTATTACACCCGTGAAGAATTCGATGACCTCTACGGCGGCGAGGCCTACAACACCGTGAAGAAGACCTATGATCCCGATTCGCGTCTTCTCGACCTCTACGCAAAGGCGGTGCAGCGGCGATGACGACAATTCGAGAGCCCGCGCCCACCACGGCCGGAAAGATGAGCCTGGCCGAGATTTTGGCCGTCTTCTGCGGTGGCGGCAAGCAGCCGTTGAAGTTCACCGCGTACGACGGCAGCATTGCCGGCCCGCCGAACGCCGTGCTGGGTTTGGACCTGCTCACCCCCCGAGGCACCACCTACCTGGCCACCGCGCCCGGCGAACTGGGCTTGGCCCGCGCCTACGTCTCAGGTGACATGCAGGCCCGCGGGGTGCATCCGGGTGATCCGTACGAGCTGCTCAAGCTGATGGCCGACCGACTCGAGTTCGACCGACCGTCGCCGCGCATGCTGGCCACCATCATCCGCTCGATCGGGATCGAACATCTGGTGCCGGCGGCGCCCCCGCCGCAGGAGGCGTTACCGCGCTGGCGCCGAATAGCTGAAGGGCTGCGGCACAGTAAGACTCGTGATGCTGACGCCATCGCCCACCACTACGACGTCTCGAACGCATTCTACGAATGGGTGCTCGGGCCGTCGATGACGTACACCTGCGCGGTCTACCCGCATCCCGGGGCGACGCTGGAAGAGGCGCAGGACAACAAGTATCGACTGATTTTCGACAAACTGCGGCTGCAGCCGGGAGACCGACTGCTCGACGTCGGGTGCGGCTGGGGTGGGATGGTCCGCTATGCCGCCCGGCGCGGCGTCCGCGCGATCGGCGCCACGCTGTCCGCCGAGCAAGCGGCCTGGGCGCAGCAGGCGATCAGCGACGAAGGCCTCGACGGACTGGCCCAGGTGCGGCACTCCGACTACCGGGACATCAAAGAGGGCATGTTCGACGCGGTGTCGTCCATCGGACTGACCGAGCACATCGGGGTCAGGAACTATCCGGCGTATTTCGGCTTCCTCAAAGCGAAGTTGCGCACTGGCGGTTTGCTGCTGAATCACTGCATCACTCGCTGCGACAACAAGTCCACTTACCGTGCGAGCAGTTTCACCGACCGCTACGTCTTCCCCGACGGGGAGCTGACCGGGTCGGGGCGCATCATTTCCGAAATCCAGGATGTCGGCCTCGAAGTGGTGCACGAGGAAAACTTGCGCGATCACTACGCGATGACGCTGCGCGACTGGTGTCGTAATCTTGTCGACCATTGGGACGAGGCGGTCAGGGAGGTCGGCCTGGCCACGGCCAAAGTGTGGGGTTTGTACATGGCGGCGTCTCGAGTCGCCTTCGAGCAGAACAATATTCAGCTGCATCACGTGTTGGCAACGAAGCTGGAAGGTGGGGCCAACGGCTTGCCGCTGCGCCCGTGGTGGCAGCCTTAGCCGAGCCGACGGTTCGGAGCAGTCAGTCGATGCGGCGGGCGCCGAGTTCGTTCTGCAACAGCTCGAGTGCGGCCTCTTCCGGGTCGCGGCGCGGCGCAGACTCGTCGGCACGCCCCGCCTCGGCCAGCATGCTGTCCTCGTCTGCCCGCCGAACCGAGTCGTGTACTGAGTCACGGTCGGGTACCAGCGCCGCCACCGCGGGTTGCTGCGCCGGCGCGCCGGTGTCGCAGCGCACTCGCCAGTCCACCCCGAGCGCATCTTTGAGCGCTTCGGCGATCACGTCGGCGTTGCGTTGCTCACATAACCGCTTGGCCAATGGGGCCGACTCATGGGTGAGCACCAACGTGTTGCCCTCGACCGCCCGTACGGTGGCTCCGGCCAGCATCACTTCGGTGGTGCGGCTGCGCTGGCGTACCTTGTCGCGCACGGTGGGCCATATCGTTCGGACCGCAGCCGCGCCGGGTTGACCAGTAGCGGCCGCCGGTGCCGACGGCTGTGCCGGTTCCGGCTCGGGTGCGGCAGCTGGCGTGGCGGCTCGGGTTCCGCCGGCCGTGCAACCGGAGGCCTGGTTTGCGCCGGTTCTGCCGGCGCCGGTTCGGCCGGGATCGACAGCTCCAACCGGGTCTCGATCCGCTCGACCCGTTGCAGCAGCGCCGACTCGGTGTCGCTGGCCGACGGCAGCAGCAGCCGCGCGCAGATCACCTCGAGCAGCAACCGCGGCGCGGTCGCGCCGCGCATCTCGCCCAGCCCGGCCTGCACTACCTCGGCGAACCGCGTCAGCGTCGCCGGACCGAGCCGGGTGGCCTGGTCGCGCATCCGCTCCAGCACGTCCTCCGGTGCGTCCACCACCCCACGGGCGGCGGCGTCGGGAACCGCTTGCAGCACGAGGAGATCGCGGAACCGCTCCAGCAGGTCGGTGGCGAACCGCCGCGGGTCGTGACCGGCGTCGATCACCGACTCGACCGCGCCGAACAGCCCCGCGGCGTCCCCGGCGGCCAGGGCGTCGACGGCCTCGTCGATCAGCGCCAGGTCGGTGGCGCCCAGCAGGCCCAACGCGCGCTGATAGGTCACCCGGTCACCGCCTGCGCCGGTTTCCGAGCCGGCGAGTAACTGGTCGAGCACCGACAGGGTGTCGCGAGGCGAACCGCCGCCGGCGCGGATCACCAACGGGTACACCGCGTCGTCGACGCTGACCCCTTCCTGCTCACAGATCCGCTCGATCAACGGACGCATCCGGCGCGGCGGCAGCAGCCGGAACGGATAGTGATGGGTGCGCGACCGGATGGTGGGCAGCACCTTCTCGGGCTCGGTGGTGGCGAACACGAAGATGAGGTGCTCGGGTGGCTCCTCGACGATCTTCAGCAGCGCATTGAACCCCGCGGTGGTGACCATGTGCGCTTCATCGACGATGAACACTCGGTACCGCGACTGGGCCGGCGCGTAGAACGCCCGATCCCGCAGCTCACGGGTGTCGTCGACGCCGCCGTGGCTGGCGGCGTCGAGTTCGACCACGTCGATGCTGCCCGGTCCGTTCGGGGCTAGCGCCAGACAGGAGTCGCAGACGCTGCATGGCGTGGCGGTGGGCCCTTCCTGGCAGTTAAGCGACCGGGCCAAGATGCGCGCCGACGACGTCTTGCCGCAGCCGCGCGGGCCGGAGAACAGGTAGGCATGGTGGATGCGGCCGGCGGACAGGGCGGTCGACAGCGGCTCGGTGACGTGTTCTTGGCCTACCACGTCGGCGAACGTAGCCGGCCGATATTTGCGGTAGAGAGCCACGGAAAAAGGCTACCGACGCTGTCCGACGGGCGCCCCGCGCAGCAGCGACTCGGTGGCCGCCAGCAGCGCGCACGTCGCCAGCCCGTCGATTGCGTTGCGCAGGTCGTCGATCGAGGGGAACGTCGGCGCGATCCGGATGTTCTTGTCCTCGGGGTCTTTGCGGTAGGGAAACGACGCGCCCGCCTCGGTGACGGCGATTCCGGCGTCTTTGGCCAGGGCGACAGTGCGGCGCGCCGTGCCCGGCAGCACGTCGAGGCTGATGAAGTAGCCGCCCTTGGGCTCGGTCCAGGAGGCGATCTTGGCGTCACCCAGCCGCTTTTCCAGTATCTCCAACGCCAGCGAGAACTTCGGCCACAACAACTGCTGGTGTCGCAGCATCTGCAGCCGAACACCGTCGGCGTCACCGAAGAACCGCAGATGCCGCAGCTGGTTGATCTTGTCCGGGCCGATGGATTTTTTGGCCGCGTACTGCAGATACCACGCGATGTTGCCCAGCGATCCACCGAAGAAGCTGACCCCCGCGCCGGCGAAGGTGATTTTCGAGGTGGATGCAAAGACATACGGCCGGTTGGGGTTACCGGCGGCGGCGGCCAGGCCCAGCACGTCGACCTGCCGGACGAAGTCGAGCGTCAAGGTGTGCACCGCATAGGCGTTATCCCAGAAGAGCCGGAAATCGTTGGCGGCGGTGCGCATTTGCACGAGCCGCCGGACGGTTTCCCAGGAGTAGGTGACGCCGGTGGGGTTGGCGAACACGGGTACGGCCCACAAACCTTTGATGGCGGGGTCGACGGCGACGAGCTCTTCGATCAGATCGACGTCCGGGCCGTCCTCGCGCATCGGGACCGGGATCATCTCGATGCCCATCGTCTCGGTGATGGCGAAGTGCCTGTCGTAGCCGGGGACCGGACACAGGAATTTGACTACCGGCTCGTCTTTCCACGGCCGCGGCGAGTCCACCCCGCCGTACAGCATCGAGTAGACGACCGCGTCGTGCATCATCTCCAGGCTGGAGTTGTTGCCGGCGATCAGGTTGGGCACCGCGATGCCCAACAGCTCCCCGAAAACCGTACGCAGCTCGGGCAACCCGTGCAGGCCGCCGTAGTTGCGGGTGTCGGTGCCGCCCTCGTCGCGGTAGTCGGCTCCGGGCAGGCCGAGCAGCGCATTGGACAAATCGAGTTGCTCCGGTGACGGCTTGCCCCGGGTGAGGTCCAATGTGAGTCTCAATGCCTGCAGGTCGGCGTAGTCCTGCTGGTTACGGGAGTGCTGAGCCGCCAGCTCCGCTGGGCTCAGCGTGTGGAACGACACCATGCGCCTTTCCGGCTGGCTGCGAGTGGGGGACCCCGCGCACCCGCCAGAGCCCGTTGACCCTTGCTGCCTTCCGGCCCTGGGGGAGTTCACAGGATAGACGCCGCGCGGGGTCCACAGCGAGTGTAGTACCCGAGGTTTCGGGTGCAGTTGTCAGTTGCCGGGCCTTGAGACGGCCGGACTCACCGCCGGGCTACCATGGCCGACGGAGGATTCGCCTAGTGGCCTATGGCGCTCGCCTGGAACGCGGGTTGGGTTAACAGCCCTCGCGGGTTCAAATCCCGCATCCTCCGCGCACTCGGCTCGAGGAGGAGTATTGGGACGCAACGTCGCCATCCTGTGGCACGCGTCGTTTTCGATCCTCGCTGGTGCCCTCTATTACTTCTGCGTGCTGCCGCGCTGGTATGAGCTGATGGGTCAGGTGAGCCCCGGGGTCGGGACAACCGGGCGGATCACCTGTGGCCTGCTCATCGGCTTGGCTGCGCTACCGGTGGTGTTCACCCTGCTGCGCACCGGCAAGCCGGAGTACGGCACACCGCAGCTCGCGCTGAGACTTCGGACCGCTTCGATCGTGGCGCATGTGCTGGCCGGGGTGCTGATCGTGGGGACCGCGATCAGCGAGCTGTGGGTGAGCATCGACAAGGCTGGTCAGTGGTTGTTCGGCGGGTACGGGGCGGCCGCCGCCGTCGCCGTGCTGGGGATCGTTGCGTTCTACCTCTCCTTTGTCGCCGCACTGCCGCCACCGACGCCGAAGCCCCCCAAGCCGCCCAAAGCCGAGAAGCCCAAACGGCGCCGTCGCGGTCGCGCCGAGGAGGCCGAGAGCGTCGACGAAGCCGCGAGCGCCGGCGACACCGAGACGATCACGGAGACCGAAAGCGGCGAAGAGCAGGAAACGCCGGTCCCCGAGCCTGAACCGGTGGCGGTCGCCGCCGCCGACGAGTTGCCCGTGGCCGAGGACACCATCGCGGTCGAGGCACCCCGCGCGGGTCTGCGCAACCGGCGTCCGACCGGAAAGTCAGCAGGCTCGCGCCGCCGCAGGCGGGCACGCGGTGGAGTCGCCGTCGACGAGTAGTCAGCCGGCCGGAATGTTCTGCAGCTTGGGCGCCAGGTCGGGGCAGTAGGTGGTAATGGCGGTACCGAGGAACTGGTAGGTCTGCACCTGGGTGGTACCGCGCGGCAGGTTGTGGGACAGGAAGCGGGCGCTGGCGGCCGCATCCGGGTCGACGCCCTGACCCAGCCGGCGGCAGGCGATCTTGGCGAGGTACGGGTTGTAGTCGTGCGGGCCGTAGATGCCGTATTGCGTCAGCTGCTTGTCGAAATCGGTGTCGGGGTCGGCATCTGCCGGCGCGGCCAGACCGATCGCGACGGCGATCGCGGCGAGCGCGGACATCGTTGCCTTCATGGGCTGGATCGTACCTCTCACTTTGGCCGGGCTGCCCGGCAAGTCCGCGTCGGAGTTGCCGTTTGGCGTACCTTCCGCTGCTGCCATTAGAGTAGCTAAGGTTGTGACAAGCTAATTATTTGGTTGGATTTCGCCCCCGTTAAGGATGGAGGCAGCCCATGACGTTGACCGAGCAGTTGCGCCGGCGCGCGGAAAAGCGCGTCGACGTGCCTGAGAATGTCGCGGGCAAGATTGCTGCGCAACAGCGCGCCAAGCAGCAGCGGGCCAGAAAGTCCGTTGTCGGCGGCGCCGCCCGCCGGGTGTGGGTGTTGCTGGTGATCTTGGCCGTCGTCGCGGTCACCGGGTTCTGCGTTTACCGGCTGCACGGCATCTTCGGCGTCCACGGGAACAGCTCCGACTCCGGTTCGAGCTACGACAACATCGTCCCGTTCAACCCGAAGGTCCTGGTTCTCGAGGTCTGGGGCTCTCCGGGCAATGTGGCGACCATCAATTACCTGGATGTGAAGGCCCAGCCGCAGCAGGTCCTCGACGTGCCCCTGCCGTGGTCGCTCACGATCACGACGACATTGCCCGCCGTCACCGGCAACCTGGTCGCGCAGGGCAGCGGTAATTCGATCGGCTGCCGTATCACGGTGGACGGCGTCGTCAAGAACGAGAGGCAAGTAAACGAAGTGCGTGCGTACACCTTCTGCCTGGACAAATCGGCATGACCAGCACCGACGACACCGAGATCACCGAGCCGCAGCCCGTCTCCCAGCCGCTGATCCCGCCTTTCTTACCGCACGCGATCCGCCGGCTCGCGGTGCCGGTACTGCTGCTCTGGCTGGGACTGGTGGTCATCACCAACGTTGCGGTGCCGCAGCTGGAAGAGGTCGGTAAACAGCGTGCGGTGTCGATGAGTCCGAGTGATGCACCGTCGCTGCAGGCGATGAAGCGTGTCGGCAAGGTCTTTCACGAGTTCGACTCGGACTCGTCGGCCATGATCGTGCTGGAAGGCGACAAGTCGCTCGGTCCCGAGGCTCACCAGTTCTACAACACGATGATCAAGCGGCTCGAGCAAGACACCAAGCACGTCCAGCACATCCAAGACTTCTGGGGCGACCCCCTGACAGCGGCGGGCTCACAGAGCACCGACGGTAAAGCGGCCTACGTCCAGGTGTATCTCGCCGGTAACCAGGGCGAGAGCCTGGCCAACGATTCGGTGGAGTCCGTCCGCAAAATCGTCGACGACACACCGAAGCCATTGGGTCTCAAGGCTTATGTCACCGGTGGTGCCGCGCTCACCGCAGATCAGAACCACGCCGGCGACAAAGGCGTCAAGAAGGTCACCGCGATCACGTTCGTGGTGATCTTCTTGATGCTGCTGTTCGTCTATCGTTCCATCGTCACCGTCATCCTGACGCTGGTCATGGTGCTCTTCGAATTGGCAGCGGCGCGCGGAATCGTTGCCGTTCTGGGCTATTACCGAATCATCGAGCTTTCGACGTTCGCGGTGAACCTGCTTGTCCTGATGGCGATCGCCGCTGGGACGGACTACGCCATCTTCATCCTCGGCCGATATCAAGAGGCGCGCGGACTTGGTGAGAGCCGAGAACGGGCGTACTACACGATGTTTCACGGAACGGCGCACGTCGTCTTGGGATCCGGTTTGACCATCGCCGGCGCAATGTATTGCCTGCACTTCACCCGGCTGAACTACTTCAACACGCTGGGCGCACCGTGCGCGATAGGGATGCTCGTCGCAGTGCTGGCCGCGCTCACCCTAGGCCCTGCGGTTCTCACCGTCGGCAGCTTCTTCGGCCTGTTCGAACCGAAACGCGCGATGCGGACCCGCGGGTGGCGACGGGTGGGCACCGCGATCGTCCGCTGGCCCGCGCCCATCCTCGCTGCGACCGCCGCGATTGCCCTTGTCGGTTTGCTGGCGTTACCGGGATATAAGACGAATTACGACAACAGGAACTACCTGCCGTCGGACACACCGGCCAATGTCGGGTATGACGCCGCCGAACGGCACTTCTCCAACGCGCGGCTCAACCCGGAACTGCTGATGATCGAGACCGATCACGACATGCGCAATCCTGCGGACTTCCTCATCCTGGACAAGGTCGCGAAAGCTGTCTTCCACATCCCCGGTATCGCCCGGGTGCAGACCATCACCAGGCCGCTGGGGACTCCGCTCGATCACAGCACGCTGGCATTCGCGATGAGCCAGCAGAACAGCAACCAGATCGAGAACATGCACTATCAGCAGGACCGGGCGCGCGATATCTTGTCGCAGGCCAACGAGATCCAGAAGACGATCGGAGTGCTGCACCGCCAGTTCCAGGTCACCAAGGACCTCAGCGACACCACGCATCAAACCACGCTGATCACCAAAGAAACGGTTGCCATCACCGAGCAGCTCCGTGACCACATCGCCGATTTCGACGACTTCTTCCGGCCGCTGCGCAGTTATTTCTATTGGGAGAAGCACTGTTACGACATCCCGATCTGCTTTGCGCTGCGATCCCTTTTCGACGCGCTGGACGGCATCGACCAGTTAAGCGAACGGTTGGAGCAACTCAGCTCGAACCTGGACCGCCTGGATCAGATTCAGCCCCAGCTGCTGGAGCTGATACCTCCGCAGATCGCCAGCCAGCAGACTAACCTCGAGTCGACGCTGTCCAACTATGCGACGACGGCCGGCATCAACGACCAGACGGCGGCCCTGTCGGACAACTCGACCGCCATGGGCGAGGCTTTCGATAAGGCCAAGAATGACGACACGTTCTACCTCCCGCCGGAGGCCTTCAAAAACCCCGAGTTCAAGCGCGGCCTCAAGCAGTTCCTGTCGTCCGACGGCAAGGCCGTCCGCCTGATCATCAGCCACGAGGGTGACCCGGCGACCCCCGAAGGCATTTCGCACATCGATCCCATCAAGAAGGCGGTGCACGAAGCCATCAAGGGAACGCCGTGGGAGGGCGCCCGGGTGTCTCTGGGGGGCACCGCGGCGACATACAAGGACATGCGTGACGGTTCCGCGATCGACCTGATGATCGCGGGCCTGGCCGCGGCGAGCCTGATCTTCATCATCATGCTGATCATCACGCGCAGTGTGATCGCCGCACTGGTCATCGTGGGCACCGTGCTGCTGTCGTTGGGCGCTTCGTTCGGGCTTTCGGTGCTCATGTGGCAGTACATCCTCGGCATCAAACTTCACTGGATGGTGCTGGCGATGTCGGTCATCCTGATGCTCGCGGTGGGGTCGGACTACAACCTGCTGTTGGTCTCCCGATTCAAGGAGGAGATCGGCGCCGGGTTGCGGACCGGGATCATCCGGTCGATGGCCGGTACCGGTGCGGTGGTCACCTCCGCCGGGTTGGTGTTCGCGGCGACGATGACCTCGTTCATCTTCAGCGACATGCGGGTCATCGGTCAGGTGGGGACGACGATCGGGTTGGGGCTGCTGTTCGACACCCTTGTGGTGCGCTCGTTCATGACCCCGTCGATCGCTGCCCTGCTGGGCCGCTGGTTCTGGTGGCCACAACGGGTGCGCGAACGGCCGGCTAGTCAGCTACTTCGGCCGTATGCGCCGCGTCCGGTGGTCCGCGAACTGCTGTTGCACGAGTAGACGCGACGAGTCAGTGAGCTGAGCGCGACAGCTCAGCCGTCGGCGCCTCGCCGTCCCGGGGAAGCAGAAGCGCTCGAACCAGTGGCCGGGGTCCGGCGGGGCGAAGCAGCGTGCTGGCCGGGCGCGGTCGCACGTTGATCGGCCACCAGAACCAGCGGCCGAGCAGGGCGGCGATCGACGGGGTCATGAACGAGCGCACGATCAGGGTGTCGAACAGCAGCCCCAACCCGATTGTCGTCCCCACCTGACCGATGATGCGCAAGTCGCTGACCACCATCGATCCCATCGTGAACGCGAACACCAATCCGGCTGAGGTGACGACCTTTCCGGTGCTTCCCATCGCACGGATGATGCCGGTTTTCAAGCCGGCCCCGATCTCTTCTTTGAACCGCGACACCAGCAGCAGGTTGTAGTCCGAACCCACTGCCAGCAACACGATCACCGACATCGCCAATACCAGCCAGTGCAGCTCGATACCGAAGATGTACTGCCAGACCAGCACGGACAGCCCGAACGAAGCGCCCAAGGACAACGCCACCGTGCCAACGATCACCGACGCCGCAACGAAGCTACGGGTGATCACCAGCATGATGATGAAAATTAGGCACAGCGAAGCGATTCCGGCGATCAGCAGGTCGTAGTGGGACCCGTCTCGCATGTCTTTGAAGGTGGCGGCGGTGCCTGCCAGATACACCTTGGCGCTTTCCAGTGGGGTGCCCTTCAGCGACTCCTCTGCGGCCTGCTTGATGGGATCGATCCGCGCGATGCCTTCCGCCGTCGCCGGGTTGCCCCGGTGCGAAATGATCATTCGCACCGCCTTACCGTCTGGCGAGAAGAACAACTTCATGGCCCGCTTGAAGTCAGCGTTCTTGAACACTTCTGGCGGCAGGTAGAACGAGTCGTCGTTCTTCGAGCCGTCGAAAGCCTTGCCCATGGCGGTGGCATCGTCGCTCATCTCGTCCATCTGGTTGAAGATCCCGGACATCGTGCTGTGCATGGTCAGCATCATGGTCCGCATGCTCTGCATCGTCGCCATCATCGAGGGGAACTGCGCGATCAGCTGCGGCATGAGGCTGTCGAGGGTGTCCAAGTCTTTGGTCAGGTCCTGCAGCTTCTCGCTGATTTCGTCGACCCCGTCCAGCGCGGTGAAGATCGACCGCAACGACCAACAGATCGGGATGTCGTAGCAGTGCTTTTCCCAATAAAAGTAGCTGCGGATGGGCCGCCAGAAATCGTCGAAGTCGGCGATGTGGTCTCGCAGCTCGTCGGTGATCTGAGTCATCTCTTTGGTTTTCGTGACCATGCTGTGTGTCGTGGTCGACAGTTGCTGCATCAGGTTGTACATGCGCTGCATGGTGTCGATGGTCGCGGCCAGCTCGTCTGCCTGCTTGAGCATGTCGTTCATCCGGTCTTTTTGGAACTTCATGTTCTGCACCTGGCCGGCGTTTTGCATGCTGAGCAGGAACGGTATCGAGGTGTGTTCGATCGGCGTGCCCTCCGGCCGGGTGACCGATTGCACCCGGGAGATGCCGGGGACCGCGAACACGCCCTTGGCCAGTTTGTTCAACACCAGAAAGTCGGTCGGATTACGCATGTCGTGATCGGCGACCAGCATCAGGATTTCCGGCATCATCCGCGCCTGCGAGAAGTGGCGCTCCGCCGCCGCATATCCCAGGTTGGCGGTGATGGTCTGCGGTATGTAGGCCCGGTCGTTGTAGTTTGTCCGGTAGCCGGGCAACGCCAGCAGACCGACCAGGGCGATTGCACAGGTGGCCGCGAAAATCGGTGCGGGCCAACGCACGATCGCGGTACCTACCCGGCGCCACCCTTGCACCCGGATGCGGCGCTTCGGGTCGAACAGCCCGAAGCGGCTGCCGACGTTGAGCACTGCGGGGACCAGCGTGAGCGCCACCGCGACCGCGACCAACATGCCCACCGCACACGGAATACCGAGGGTGCGGAAGTACGGCATCCGGGTGAAGTGCAGACAAAAGACCGCGCCGGCGATGGTCAGACCGGACGCCAAGACAACGTGGGCCACACCGCGGTAAGTCGTGTAGAACGCCGACTCGCGGTCCTCGCCCGCCTGGCGCGCTTCTTGATAGCGCCCGATGAAAAAGATTCCGTAGTCGGTTCCGGCCGCAATCCCCAGCGACACCAACAAATTCACCGCGAACGTCGACAGTCCGATCCAGCCGTGATACCCGAGGAACGCGACGATGCCCCGGGCGGCCGACAATTCGATACCCACCATGACCAACAGCAGCACCACGGTGATGATCGAGCGGTAAACCAGCAGTAGCATCAACACGATCACCGTCACACTGAGTGCGGTGATCTTGATGATCGTCTTGTCACCGCTGTTGTTCATGTCCGAGACCAGCGCTGCAGGGCCGGTGACGTAGGCCTTGACCCCGTCAGGCGCGTGCGTTCGGCTCACGATCTGGCGAACCGCGGCGACGGACTCGTTCGCCTTGGCCTGCCCCTGGTTGCCGGCCAGATTGATCTGGACGTAGGCGGCCTTGCCGTCAGGGCTTTGCGATCCGGCGGCGGTGAGTGGATCGCCCCAAAAGTCCTGGATGTGTTCCACATGCTGGGAGTCGGCGGTCAATTGCCGAATCAGGCTGTTGTAGTACACATGTGCGCTGTCACCGAGCGGCTGATCGCCCTCCAGCACGATCATCACGACGCTGTCGGAGTCAGATTCCTTGAACAGCTTGCCCATCAGCTCCATCGCCTGTACCGACGGAGCGTCCTTGGGGCTCAGCGGCACCGAGCGGTCTTTGCCGACTTCTTCCAGCGGCGGAACGCCAATGCTGGCCAGCACCGTGATCCCGAGCCACAGCAGAATGATCGGCAGCGAGAGATTCCGGATGGTGCGGGCGATGAAGGGCCGTTCGACGGTGGTGGCGCCGGCCCGGTGGGTGGTCATGCAGCCTTCAGCAGGCAGAACGTGTAGGCGTTCACTTCGTGGGAGACCCGCTCGGCCTTGACCACGCCGTCGACCAGGATGCGACAGCCGATGCTGTTGCTATTGCCCTGCGCGACGATGTTGCCCACCACCGAGGGCAGGGTGGTCGTGAGTTTCAAAGTCCACGGCAGGGTTGCTCCGTCGACTTGCTGCGGATCGGAGTTCACGTCGAAATAGCTGATGTCCGCCACGGTGCCCGCAGGACCGAAAACCTCGTATGTCAGCTGCTTGGGATTGAACGGCTTGGTGTCTTCGCTGGGGCTGTCGGCGTAGGAGGGACGCTTCTCGGAGCCGAAAACGCCATGCAGCCGAGACACGGTGTACCCCCCGCAGATGATCACTACCAAGATCACCAGCGGTATCCAGACCCGCCGCAAAATCCTGATAATCAAAATCCCCTCTAGCGCTCGAACATTTCATGACCGGCTACTCGTCACTCATTCGAAAGTGTCCGACTTGGCTCCGCGCGCCTCCAGTTGGCGGCATCACAGACGGATCAAGCGGTGGCAAAATGTCTGATCGGCGATCGCCTCAAGCGAGGGGCGCCTCGGAAAGAGCGCGACCGGATCGTGACGAGTAAATCATGCCGGTGACCGGAATTCGTCAGCTCCTTCCCCCACGCGCTCTGCAGCCTCTAACGCATATTGCGTGCGTAAGGGGACGCTACCGCCTCCGCTTCGCGGCCGCAAATCACATTATGTGCGTTATCCTCTGCCGGTGGCGCAACTCAGCTTCCAGCGCGCCCGCACCGAGGACAAGAAGCGTCAGCGGGCAGCGGCACTGGTAGAAGCCGCTCGCTCGCTGGCGTTGGAAAGCGGCGTTGCCTCGGTGACGTTGACCGCCGTCGCCAGCCGAGCCGGGGTCCACTATTCGGCGGTGCGCCGATACTTCACCTCCCACAAAGAGATGCTGCTGCACATCGCCGGCGAAGGCTGGGTGCGTTGGGCGGACACGGTTTGCGCCCGACTGCGCGAACCGGGGCCGATGTCGCCGTCGCGGGTCGCTGAAACCCTCGCCAATGGTCTGGCCGCCGACCCGTTGTTCTGCGACCTCCTGGCCAACCTGCACCTTCATCTGGAACACGAGGTCGAAGCGGAGCGGGTCCTGGACATCAAGCGGATCAGCACGGCGGCGGCGGTGTCGATCGCCGACGGTATCGAGCAGGCGCTGCCGGCGCTGGGCCGTGCCGGCGCCTTCGACACGCTGCTTGCCGCCTACTCGCTGGCAGCCCCGTTATGGCAGCTCGCCCATCCCCCGCAAGGGTTGACCGACGCGTACGCCGAGGAACCCGAGCTGCCGCCGGATTGGAATCTCGACTTCGCACCCGCGCTGACCCGCCTGGTAAGCGCCACGTGCGTGGGGCTTCTCGCCCCGTCCGATCGCGAAGCGCTACCGATTCACCAATCCCACACCGACATGTCGTTCGGTGGGTAGTTCATGCAGTTCTCGGTTTCTTTCGCGACGACGCCCTTGTTGTTGAAGAAGATCTTCATGTGGTTGGGCCAGGCGAACCACAGCGGATCGCCGCCTTCGCCCAGCGGCGGATAGAAGTTGTCGGAGTATTCCCGGCGCTGCGCCGAAGTCAACGAGTAGAACCAGTGCACCTTGTCCTGGGTTGCCTGCTGAACGTTGGGATGGTTCCGGTAGTCATTCATGTACCGCTCGTAGTACACCGGAGTGAAATCCCTTGCCGCGGCGAGGATCTGCTCGCCGGTGCAGGTAGTCGCAATCATTCTCCGCGGTATCGGGAAGTCGTCGGTCGAGTCCGCGGTGGCGGCCTTCGGGACAACCACCGTGGCGACGCCGAAGGCCAGCACCAGAACGCCGGCCCGGACAAGGTTGCGGAGACGGGATGCGCGCATAGCCGTAACTATAACGCTTTGGTGACGACTCGGCGCAGGCCCCGATGCGACCGAATCGAGCCGGTTCAGACGGCGATCTTCCCCGCGATTTGATTGGCAATGTCGACCGCCGACGTGCCCGGGTTGGCGCTGCACGTGTTGACGTCGACCACGACGTTGTTTCTGGCCGCCAGCGCGCGGCCACAGGCCCAGCCGGGAGCTTTGGCGTCCTTTTCGGTGACGACGACACTCACGATCCCGTTGGCGTTGGAGATGGGGCCCGCGGTCCACTGGGATCTGCTCTGGATGTGCGTGTACTGGTGGCAGGACGGCCACTGCTTGGCCGAGTTCGCGACAAAGGCGCCGGCTTGCTTCGCGGTAGGGAACAACACCACCGCCTGCTCGGCGTAGTGGTTGAAGTTGTCACCGTCTTGCAGTGCGAGGTCGCGCTCGGCGGTGAAGCCGCTACCGGCGTACACCTGGGCCTGCGCCGTGCCGTCGACGGCAAGGCACTCTTTGGGCTCCATCGTCGCGCTGTCGTCAGACATCGAAGTGCGATTCTTGGTGACGGCCATCCCGTTTGCGCCCATCGCGGTGTTCACTTGTTCGGGGCTGAGCAGCAGCCCGTCGAGCGCCCGCTCCTGGATCGGAGGCGCGATGAATGGGGGTGTGGTCGACGTCGTGGTTGCCGCTTTGCCGCCGTGACTGTTCCCGCAACTTGCGAGCACGCACAAACCGGCGACGGCCAGAGCAGCCATCCACCTCGATCTTTGCCGGTGCAACGGGATTGTCATGGGAGAAGTATCGCGCCTTCAGTCGGGACCATCGGGCCTCTTGGCATCGGTGTTTCGGTCGGCTGCCGGAGAATCCCAGCGTTGCTCGGATGGTTCGATCGGTTCCGGCGGCTTCGGCAGGTCGACGACAGGCGGCACCCGGTTGAGCCACCGTTTCAGCCAGAACAGCCGATCGATCACGATGCCGAGAGCCAGAAGCGTCAGCCCCAGCAGCACTGCGGTGCCCACCCTTTTATGGTGACAGAAATCTAGGCGGGCTTGACCTCCAGACCAACGTGAACCTTGTCGATCCCACCCCGCACGACGGTGTGCGCGTAGAACCACCAGGCGTGATACCAGTAGCGCTTGAGCACGGCGTTGTAGACCCGCCGGGTCTCCGACTTCGGCAGCACCCGCGCCACCGCCTCGACCTCGTCGCTTTTCGGCTTGCCCAAGGCTGCACTCCGGGCGACGGTCACCCGCGGGGTGTTGCGGATGCGCTTCACCTTCCACGAGTTGTCGTCGGTGATGACCAGGAGTCGATCACCGTCGGGCACACCCCAAATCGGCGTCGGTTTGGGACGGCCGTCCTTGGTGAAGGTCGTCAGCAACAGATATTTAGAACCGATGACATCTGCGAAACTGAGGGCCACGCGTCAGGTCCTTTCTCCCGGGGTCACACAAACCGTAACGGTCCGGTGTCGGTTGCCCGTCAGTTGTGTTTTTCCCTGCGGTGCCGTCTGGCCAATCCCGTCGATGAAGCACACACTTTCCCGAAGTCCGTGGCTGACCGGCCACACCCGCGGGAGCGACCATCATGCAGACAGATACGCCCAACAACGTGGGCCGGGAAGAGCGCCGCGCGCAGCTCGAACAGCGGCGAGCTGCTGTCGCACGTCAGATGCGGCACCTGGCGAGCGAGTTGGCGGACCTGGACAGAGAGCTTGACGAACTCGACCGACTTGGCAATTGAGCTCCGCCCGGGGCGCCGAGATCGACGTCAATGCCCCAAGGCTGAATTCATGGCGCTAGCGTAGATCTCGCCGGTCCGGGTTCTTCAAATCGCGGTCTTTGCTGGGCTGCACCCGTTTGGGCTCGCCCGGCATCTTCGGATAGTTCGGCGGATAGGGCAGGTCGCCCAGTCCGCGCGCATCGTCGGCCGCGCCCATCTCCAACAACGGCGCGATGGAGTGCCGGTGGTCATCCATGGCCGCCCACGGGTCGTCGCGGTGACGTACCAGGTCCGGCACCGTGGCGATGGTGTACTCGTCGGGGTCCGCGGTGGCCAGCTCGGCCCACGTCAGCGGTGTCGACACGGTCGCGATCGAGGTGCGTCGCACCGAGTAGGCGGACGCGAAGGTGCGATCACGGGCGTTTTGGTTGAAGTCGACGAAGATGCGCGCGCCGCGTTCCTCCTTCCACCACGACGTGGTCACGGCATCCGGCGCGCGGCGCTCCACTTCGCGTGCCAGCGCGATTCCGGCCCGGCGAACGACGACGAAATCCCAGTCGGTCGCAATCCGCACGAAGATGTGGACACCGCGTCCGCCGGACGTCTTCGGGTAGCCGACCAGGCCGAGCTCGTCTAGCAACGGACGCACAATGTCGACAGCGACTGCGCGGGCCTGCTCGAACCCGGTGCCCGGTTGGGGATCCAGGTCGATGCGCAGCTCGTCGGGATGTTCGGTGTCGGGGCAGCGGACTTGCCATGGGTGCAGCGTGACCGCGCCCATCTGCGCGGCCCACACGATCGCAGCCGGATGGGTCACCTTCAGCGCGTCGGCGAATCGTCCGGACGGAAAGGTGATTCGGCAGGTCTCCAGGTAGTCCGGGCGGTATTTGGGAATGCGCTTCTGGTAGATCTCCTCGCCGTCGATCCCGTCGGGGAAGCGCTGCAGGTGCGTCGGCCGGTTCCGCAACGTTGGCAGCATCGGCCCGCACGCGACCGCGTGGTAGTACTCGACGAGCTTGCGTTTGGTGCCTTGGGAGCCGAGGTGAGGGAAGTACACCTTGTCCGGGTTGGTCAAGCGAACCGCGATCCCGTCGACGTCGAGTTCCTCGGCAGCAACAGCCATACCAGCGATTCCAGCACGCGCCGGCGGCCGATGAGCGCCGAGACGCGACAATGAGCGCATGCAGCTGCCCGTCATGCCGCCGGTTTCTCCCATGTTGGCCAAATCGATTCCGGCGATCCCCCCGGGTGCGTCCTACGAGCCCAAGTGGGACGGCTTCCGGTCGATTTGTTTCCGCCATGGCGACGAAGTGGAGTTGGGCAGCCGTAACGAACGGCCGATGACCCGCTACTTTCCCGAGCTGGTGGCCGCGGTCGAAGCCGAGTTGCCGCAACGATGCGTGATCGACGGTGAGATCATCGTGCCGACCGACCACGGCCTGGACTTCGAGGCGCTGCAACAACGCATCCACCCCGCTGATTCGAGGGTGCGGTTGCTCGCCGAGCGGACGCCGGCTTCCTTCATCGCGTTCGATCTGCTCGCTCTGGGCGACGACGACTACACCCGGCGGCCGTTCAGCGAGCGGCGCGCGGCACTCGTCGACGCGCTGGCTGATTCGGGGCCGCGAGTGCACGTCACGCCGGCAACCACCGACTTGGTGACTGCGCAGCGCTGGTTCGACGAGTTCGAGGGCGCCGGCCTCGACGGCGTCGTCGCCAAGCCGCTGAACCTCGGCTACCAACCAGACAAGCGGGTCATGTTCAAGATCAAGCACGAGCGGACAGCCGACTGCGTAGTCGGCGGGTATCGGGTACACAAGTCCGGCGGCGACACCATCGGCTCGCTGCTGCTCGGGCTGTACCGCGACGACGGTCAGCTGGCCTCGGTAGGCGTGATCGGGGCCTTTCCGATGGCCGAACGGCGGCGCCTGTTCGGCGAGCTCCAGCCGCTGGTCACCGAGTTTGACAACCATCCCTGGAACTGGGCGGCCCAGGAAGCCGGTGAACGCACACCCCGCAAAAACGAGTTCTCCCGGTGGAACGCCGGCAAGGACCTCTCCTTCGTGCCGCTGCGGCCCGAGCGGGTGGTCGAGGTCCGCTACGACCATATGGAAGGGGAGAGGTTCCGCCACACAGCGCAATTCAACCGCTGGCGGCCCGATCGCGATCCCCGCTCATGCACCTACCAGCAGCTCGACAGCCCGGCCACGGTCAGCCTCGGTGACATCGTGCCCGGCCTGCACGTGTCGCCGAGCTCAGATCGACACCGGTAACGCCGCAAGTCCCCGCAGCGTGACATTCGGTTTGTACTGTGGCTCGCCGCCCAGACTCGCATGCGGGAAACGCGCCGTCACCGCCGACAGCGCTACACCGGCCTCCAGCCGGGCCAGCGGCGCGCCGAGGCAGAAGTGCGGGCCGCGGCCGAAGGCCAGGTGCCGAACCGATCCGCGGTCCGGGTAAAAGACGTCGGGCCGGTCGAATTCGGCCGGGTCGCGGTGCGCGGCGGCCACCAGCAGCATCATCGAGTCACCCTTGACGACCGTGGTGTCCCCGATCGTCATGTCCTGCAAAGCAGTTCGGCCGAGCAGCTGTACCGGCGGGTCATAACGCAAGGTCTCCTCGATCACCGCCGGCGCCCGGCCGGCGTCGGCGGCGAGCGCGGCCCATTGGCCCGGGACGCGCAGCATCGCCAGCACGGCGTTGGCGATCAGGTTCACCGTTGTCTCGTGGCCGGCGATCAACAGCAGACTGCACGTGGAGACGATCTCCTCCCCGCTCAACTGGTCACCAGACTCTTCGACGGCGATCAGACGCGACATCAGATCGTCGCCAGGTCGCCGGCGGCGCTGCTCGACCAGTTCGTGCAAGTATTCGCGCAGCCATCGACCCGCCCGCATGCGCTCGGCGATGATGGCCGGCCGTTCGTCGTCGGAGCTGATGAACGGATCCAGGGCCTGCGCCAGCAAGGTCGATGCGTGGTTGAACTTCGGTTCGTCGTCCAGCGGCACACCGAGCAACCGGCAGATGACCGCTACCGGTAGCGGATAGGCAAGCGCGGTGACCACGTCGAACTGGTCCCGCTCGGCGGCTTGGTCGAGCAGCCCGTCGACCAGGGCGGTGACATCCGCTTGCAACGCGTTGACCACTTTGGGGACGAAAGCCTTGCTGACCAACCGGCGCAGGCGGGTGTGGTCGGGCGGGTCGAGGAACAAGAATCCGGGCGGCCCCAGCGGCCGGGGCGTCGCGCCGTCGGCGATTTGCCGCTGCGCGATCGTCGAATTGAGCCGGTCGCTGGACGACGACGGGTGCCGCAGCACGTCGTCGCACGCCTGGTAGGTCGAGAACACGGTGAGATTCGCCGCGGGCAGCTGCACGGGCCCGCGGTCGCGCAACCGCGTGTAAAGCGTATACGGGTCGGCACGGCTCGCCGGGTTCAGCAACCGGGCGAGTAATTCTTGCGGCTCCGCGGTCTCGGGCATCGTTGTCAGCGCAGGAACTCCGCGATACGAGCGGCCAGGTCCTCGCCGGCGTCTTCTTGCAGGAAGTGTCCGGCGCCGCGGATCACGGGGTGGTCGATGCCGCGGGCACCTGCCATCTGCCGCGCGAAGATGGGGCCCATCGCGCCGGTGATGGGATCGCTGTCACTGAAGGCCACCAGCATCGGTGTCGGGCTCGCGCACAACGTGGCCCACGCTGACCGGTTGGCCGGCGCCGCGGGATCGTCCGGTGCCGTCGGGACCAAACCGGGCATCGCGCGCGGCCCGGCACAGTAGCTGTCGTCGGGGAAAGGCGCGTCATAGCCGGCGCGAACCGCGTCGCTCAGCTGTCGTTGACAACCCGACTGGACAAACCAGCCGATGTCGAGTTCTGGTCGGCTCTGCATCGCCTCCCGGAACCGCCACCAGATCTCGGGCATCGGGATGTCACCAGTAGGCAGACCGGTGTTTGCGACTACCAGCCTGCTGAAACGGTCGGGATGCTCGGCGGCGAGCCGCAACCCGATCAGCCCGCCCCAATCCTGTCCCACCAGGGTTACCCGGCGCAGATCCAGCACGTCGAAGGCCAGCGCGCGGATCCATTCGACATGCCGGGCGTAGGTGTGGTCTTCGCGCCGGGTCGGTTTGTCGGAGCGACCGAACCCGACCAGATCGGGGCAGATCACCCGGTGACCGGCATCGGCCAGTACCGGAATCATCTTCCGATACAGGAAAGACCACGACGGCTCACCGTGCAGCATGAGCACCGGATCGGCGTGGGCGGGCCCGTCTTGCACCCACGCCATCCGTAGCGTGCCGCCGTCATCGTCGGCTACGTCGGCGTACTGCGGAACGTAGTGGAAGCCAGGCAGATTGGCGAATCGGTCGTCGGGCGTGCGCACCGTTTGCATGTCCACCGAAGATACCGGCACCGATGTGGGCGGATGAACCGGTATGAACCGAAGGACCGGTCAACCGCGCGTAACCAGTCGATCCAGGAACGGGACTTGTCCTCTGAGTATTTTCGTTCGGGCGTGCGGTAGCGAAAACCATCCGGCTTTATCGACTTCGGGGAAGCTGCGGATGCGCCCCGACCCTTTGGGCCACTCCATCTCGAAAGTATTGCTGTGCGCGTCGGTGACGTCGAGATTTCCCAGGACGGCAAAAGCGGTGACGATCTTTCCGCCCGGTTGGCGCACCTCGCCGAGGCCGACTGGCGGCCCGGCCGGCGCCACCAGACCGGTTTCCTCGGTGAACTCCCGTTGCGCGACAAGCCAAGGATCCTCGCCAAGGACATATTCCCCTTTGGGGATCGACCACGCGCCATCGTCTCGGGTGGCCCAGAACGGACCGCCGGGATGCACCAACAACACCTCGATCGGCCGGTCGTCGACGCGGTACAGCAGCAGACCCGCGCTCAGCCGTGGCACGGGTCAGAGGCCGACCGCACGTTCCAGTTCTTTGAGCGAGATCTCCAGATGCACCAGCAGCCGCTGCAGGTGCGGCACACTGCGCCGGCACCCGACCAGACCGAAGTCGAGGTTGTCGCCGTTGTTGACCAAGGTGATGTTCAGAGCCAACCCGTCGGTGACGATCGACATCGGGTAGTTGCCGTCGAGTCGCGCACCGTGCCAATACATCGGCTCGCTCGGCCCCGGCACATTGGAGATGACGATATTGAACGGCGGTGGCGCAGTCGAGACGAAGCCGGGAACGGGCATGAACGCCAACGGCGCAACGTTGAACGCCGACAACGCAAGTGCCTGCAGCCGGGGCAGCTCGGAGAACACCTTCTTGTTGCCGCGCATCGAGGTGCTGATCGTCTGCAGCCGTTGGGCGGGGTCTTCGGTGTCGGTGGCCAGGTTGCACAAGATGGCTCCGACCATATTGCCGCCACTGTCGGATTCCTCTTTGGCGCGCAGGCTGAGCGGAACCATCGCCACCAGAGGGGCGTCCGGCAGCGCGTTCTGCTCGATCAGGTAGTACCGCAGCGCGCCGGCACACATGCCCAGAACGACATCGTTGACAGTGACGCCGGCGGCTTGCTTGATGCTTTTCACCCGGTCCAGGGAGTAGGACTGGGCCGCGCACCGGCGCGCGCCGCCGATGCGGACGTTGAACATGGAGCGCGGTGCGACGAACGGCAGCGTCAGTTGTTGTTCGAACAACGCCGCCCGCGCCAGTGAGACGGCCGAAAACCCCATCGTGGCAACCGAGCCCGCCGCCTGGGTCAGCGCCTGCAGCCGTGACGAACCGCCGGATGAGCGCCGTCGCCGGGGTATGTTCCAGATCGCCTGCACCTCGGGGTCGTGCGGATCGGTCGACAGCGACCGCTGCATCAGCTTCAAGGCCGAAACGCCGTCGACCAGCGCGTGGTGGAACTTGGTGTACAGCGCGAAGCGGCCGTCGTTGAGGCCCTCGACGAAGTGGGTTTCCCACAACGGGCGGTGCCGGTCCAGCAGGCTGCCGTGCAGTCGGGAGGTCAGTTCGAGCAGTTCTCGTACCCGCCCAGGCTGCGCCAGTGCTGATCGCCGTAGGTGGTAGTCGATGTCCACGTCTTTGTCGTACGACCAGCCCACGTTGGCGATACCGCCCAGCATCCGCGCCGGGCGCTTGCGAAACGTCGGCTGAAAGTCCTCGTTCGACATCAGCGCCTCGTGCAGCTCTTGGACGAACTCCGGGCCGGCGTCCGCCGGCGGTTCGAACAACTGCAAGCCGCCGACGTGCATCGGGTGCTCGCGCGACTCGGCCAGCAGGAAAACCGAATCGGTGGGCGCCATCAAGTCCATCAGCCCATTAAAGCGCGAAACGTCACCCAGTCGATCGAAAGCGACGCAACCCGATCACCGGTACCGCGACCTCAGCGAATCTACGGGTCACCGGAATCTCAAAGGGGTTCAGTCCTGGGCGATCTCATTCGCTGAAACGTCGAGCCCGCTCGGCCAGGACTGCTCCGCCGTAGCGGTGAACACCTCGGCAACCGATCCCTGACAAGCGCGCGCCGCCTCGGCTGTCGCCCATTCGCCCAAGGCACTGGCCGCGGGTTCGGGCCCGCCGAACTGAAAGCCGAGCTGCGAGCGGTAACAGTGGGCGGCGGCCACCTTGCGCTTCAGCGCCGCCGAGATGTCCACGGCGACCTCGTCGGTCGTCGTACCGGGCCGGGCCGGCAGGCGAAGCGCGTAGGGCACATCTCGCCACCACAGCGCGCCCGGGCTAAGCGCAGCGACCGCCGCGGCGACGACGACGTGATCGACATGAGCGCCTTCGGCCTGCGGCGCCAGGACCAGGTCGGCATCGTGCAGCTTTCCGATCAGCGCCTCGCGCAGCGCCGCGGGGGCCTCGTCGTCGTCGCGCACCCCCTCGAACAACCGGCTCGCGCTGTCGTAGCCGCGGTGCGGTGCCTCGGCCAAACTCAGATGTACCGGGCGCACTCCGAGGATCGCCGCCGCGCGGGCGTCCTCGGCGCGGCGCAGAGCCATGTAGTCGACGTCGGCGTCCAGACCCTTGTCGAGCTGAGTGGACAACGCGAAGCCGGTCGGCGAAGCTACCGAGGCGGTGAAGCAGGTGACCAGCTCGACCCGCCATCCCGCGTCGGCGAGCAGGGCGATCGCGCCGCCGGCGGAGAACACCGCATCGTCGAGATGCGGGCTGACAGCTACCGCGCGCGGGGTCATATGGCGTCGTTCTCCGTCGTCACAGCAGATGGGGTGCGGCCCGAAAGCGGCAGTCGAAGTCGATGTCGGGATCTATCAACTGTGGCGGCGAAGGCGGACCGGACAACAGCCGGTGATAAACGCTGATGATCTGGCCCGCGACCACCGGCCACGACCAACGCCGACGAACCTCCGCCAGCGCCGACTGCGCCAAGCGCTTGCGCAGCACGTCGTCGTCGAGCAGCCGATCGATAGCGGCGGCCAGCGCATCTGGCTGTGCGGCGGGCACCAGGAGGCCGTTGTCATCTGATCGGATGCAGTCCTTGACGCCGACAACGTCGGTCGAGATCACCGGTAACCCGCTGGCCATCGCTTCCAGGATCGTGTTGGAGAAACCCTCGGCATAGGTTGGGCTGACGAAGATGTCACCGTGTCGATACATCACGTGTGCCTCGTGATAGCCGACGTACCCGCGCAGGTCGACGTTGTTTTCGAGACCGGCCGCTCGAACCTCGTCGGCCAGACGCTGCGAATCAGGTCCGACGCCGGAGATGACGAGTCGCACGGACCGGCCGGTGTCGAGCAGCAGCCGCAGGGCCGTCAGCAAGTCCAGCACGCCTTTGCGTATGTCGATCCGCCCGTGGTAGAGCAGCCGCGCCGGTTCTCGCAGACTGCCGGGTTCACGGTCGGGGCTGAACCGCTGCGTGTCCGTCGCCCCGGGCACCACGGTGAACCGGCCGGGGTCGACGTCATGACGCTGGCACACCTCAGCAGCGAACGACTCAGAACCGATCAACAACGCCCCGGCACCGGAGAAGACGGCACGGACCAGCTCGCGGTGCGTCGCGCAGCAGGTGCCCACCCAGTGCCCGTCACCACCCTGCACGGAAACGACTGTGGGTAGCTGCGTGGCCACCGCCGCCTGCAACGCGGCATATCCCGTGGGATAGGCGTATTGGGCGTGCAGGATGTCGAACGGGGTGCGGCGGTGCAGAGCGAGCACCGTGTCGCACAGGTCTGTCACATCGCGCTCGAAGTCGGCCGGATCTCCGTGTCCGACGACCTGCTCTCCCACCGACTCGCGCGCGACGACGTCGACGCCGGCCGGCACCCGCTCCGGCGGAGGCGGTCCGCCGCCATAAATGGCCCGGCCTGCCGGATCGCCGCGGTACTGCGACACCATCGTCACCTGGTGGCCGGCGTGAACCAGGTGCCGCAACAGGTTCTCGGCGTAGGCGCTCATCCCCGACACCGCCGGCCAGTAGCGCCGGGAGAGGAAACAGATTCTCACTGCCGGCCCGCCGCCTGTTGCAGGGCGGCGAGCGCGGCCGGCGCCACCGTGTCGGCGCGATGGGAGTCGCGGGAAAGCTCGACGCAGACCAGACCCGAGTAGCCGACATCCTGCAGCGCACCGAGCACGCCCGCCAGGTCCATGTCACCTTCGCCGGGCGCACAGTGCTCGTGGCGACCGCGGGGCATGTCTTCGATGGCGACGGTGCCCAGCCGGTCGGCGAAGCCGCGCACGGCGTCGGCGGGCTCCCAGTGGCCGGCAACGATGCAGTGCCCGGTGTCGAGGGCCAGCGTGACGCCCGGCACCAACTCGGCCAGTTTCGCCCACTGGTCGCAGTCCTCGACGAGCATGCCGGGCTCGGGCTCCAGCGCCGCAACGACCCCCCGTGCCTGGGCATAATCGACGACCCGGCTCACCCCGCTGACCAGCCACTCCCAGCAGCTACCCGCATCGAGGCCGGGCGCGGGCCGCCCCGCCCAAAACGACATGGCCTCCGAACCGAGGTCCGCCGCCACGTCGATGCACAGGGAAAGAAATTGCACCCGTCGGGCCCGTTCCTCGGGGGTCGGCGACACCAAGGTGGGCTCGTGCTTGCGGCGGGGATCGAGCAGGAAGCGGGCTCCGGTCTCGACCACGCTGGCCAGTCCGAGCTCGTCGAGGCAGCGCGACAGCTTGGCGGTGCGCCCCGCCAGGTCCGGAGCGAAGGGATCGTGGTGAGCGACGTCCAGGGTCAGCGCCACCCCGTCGTAGCCGGTGTCGGCGAGCAACGCGAGGGCGTCGTCGAGCCGGTGCGACGTGAGACCGTTGGTGTTGTACCCGTAACGGAGCCTCATCCGGCGGCCCTGGCCAGCGCGTGCCGTCCCGGCTCTCGATACAGCGGGTACAGGTTCCCGACGACGGCGTCGACCGCGGCCAGGTCGAGCCACGCCGGACCGCCCAACCGTTCGCGAGCACCGACGGTCAGCGCGACGGGGGCCGCACCCGGGTGCGGCGGGTCGCCGAGGCCGGCCAGCATTCCGTGGTCAGTGTGCCGCGAGAGCAGCCGCGCGACGCCCCGCTCACCGATGCGCCCATAGGACATCGTCTCGGCTTCCAGCCCGGGCACAATCACTTTCGCCGCTACCGCCGGCCCGGCCTCGGCGAGGACGACGAGCACGTCGAGATCGGTGAGCCGCTCCAGCAGGTCGGTCAGCAACGCCTCGGGGTCGTCGAGCGAGCCCGGCGCGACCGTCGGCAGTGCCGAGAACGCCACTGTGCTGTGTTGCGCAAGCACCACCGGACGAAGCAGGTCGGTCAGCTGTGCTGCGGTGCGCGTCGACCACTCGAGCATGGCGGCCATGGCCCGCGGCTCCTGAGCCGGGGAGTTCTCGGCGAACTCCCTCGCCCAGTAGTTGGCTGGAGCCAGATGCCGGATTTGGTCGAGCGGCGAATGCGAGAAGATCTTGCGGACCCGCGCCGCTGCGTACTCCAGAACGGCCTTGCGCAGGGCGGCGTGGCGGTCGGGGTGCGCGGCCTCGCCGCAGGCTGTGGCCGCGAGCGGCGGCGTGGCGGGATCCTCGTCGGCCGCGACGACATGCACCACGGGTATACCGAACTCAGTCGACGCCAGCTTCGCCATCGGCTCGATGCCGACACTGCGCAGTTGGCCCAGGATGGCGATCGTGTCGTGGTCGGTGACTGCGTCGAGGTCGATGACGACACCGGCGTCCATGGCCCGAAAAGCGGTTGTGTTGCCGTGGCGCTGAAGCAGCTCCAGCAGACCGTGCGAGACGGCGCGGGCGGTGCTGTCACCGGCCCCGGATCCGTTGGTGATGACGGTGATCAGCTGCTCGTCGCGTGGCTGCCAGGCGATGTCCGCCGATTGCGAGCCGCAGAACTCGGCGGGCACCAGCACGTGCTCACCGGTGCGCCACCGGGTGGCGGTCAGCCAGTGCCGCGGCTGGTCGGGGTGATAGGTGGTGCCGGCCGGCAGGGCCAGGGTGAGCGGATCCACCACGGCCCGTGAGCCGGTGGTTTTGACCAGCTCGGAGTGGGACGCTCGCCGGGGCTGCGCATCCTGAAGAGCCTGGTGCAGCAGCACCGCTTCGACGAGTTCCCCGTAGGCACCGATGCAGGCTTGCCGGTGGTTGGTCCCGTACCCGAACGCGTGCTCTCGTGGCCAGCCCGCGGCGGCGAAGTCGGCGTTGACCGCCGGCACGCCGGTTCGGTCGGCACCCGACAGGTCGAAGTCACCAAACCCGCCGTCGGGCAGGGCAGCCCGCAACCCGTCGAGCGGGCTCAGCCGGGAGTGGGTGCTCACACCAACTCCTGCAGCGGGATGGGCCGGGAGTCGGGTTGTCCTGCCAGCTGACGGTCGAACAACGCCAGGACGTGTTTGGTGGTGACCGGCGCCGCGTACTCGAACGGCGTAGCGACAGCTTCGAAGTCGAGGCCGGCGACCAGCTCGCGGACACGTCGAACCTCATTGTGCGACAACGGGATCTGTGCGTGGAAAGCCTTATGGCACGACAACGCCACCGGACTGCCGTCGGCGTCAAGGTCGACTTTCAGCGCGTCGCCGCAGAACAGTATCCCGCGATGCTCGTCGTGCAGCACGTTGTGGCCCGCGAAATGGCCACCGCTGCGATGAACCGTCAGCCCGTTGGCCAATTCCAGCCGCTCGTCGACGGGCCAGGTCACCCGAAACGCTTTCGTCCAAGACAGGTCGTCGACTCCGATGGCCACGATCGGCGGCGCCAGCGCATCTTGCAATTGCCACAGCGCGCCGTAGCCGTGCACGTGGCTGGCTCCCAGTGCTACCAACCCGCC
This sequence comes from uncultured Actinomycetota bacterium, assembly GCA_963767765.1. Classification (GTDB taxonomy): domain Bacteria; phylum Actinomycetota; class Actinomycetes; order Mycobacteriales; family Mycobacteriaceae; genus Mycobacterium. The sequence goes on from CAVYEX010000002.1 coordinate 775,426, forward strand.
CCGTCGCCGCAGCTCCTCGAGAGCGGCGGCCGAGTAGTATCCGGCCGCCTCCCAGCCCACCGGACCGCGGTCGGTTTCGATCACCCAGCCGGTGCTGCCCAGGCCGAGCTGCGGCGCGCAGCCAAAGCCGACGACCCCGGAAGCGACTTCGCTCCATACGGTCTCGTGCTCTGCCTGCACCTCCGATTCGCTGACGAAGTGCCATCCGTCCGGCGGCAGCGCGTTCCGGACGTCGACGCAGACCGGGCAATTCGGTGGTGGCGCGAACCAGCGTTGCCAGTGACCACAATTCGCGCAGGAGTACAGGCTCAGCGGCACGGGATCTCCAGGATCGACTCGTCAGGCTCGATGGGCCTGCTGGTTTGCGGGGCCACGGCGTCGAGCAGCAGCTCGTGCAGCTCGAGATCGCGCTGCAGGGGCCAGCGCCATGGTTCGCAGCGGGCGACCGCTTGCGAGAACGCGGCGAGCTGACCGGCGAAGGGCCCACGGCGACGGTCGAATTCGAGCACGCGGGTGCGGCCCTGAGCGCTGTCGACGAGGTGCAGAGCACCGCCGGCCGTCTGCCCCATGGTGTCGACCGCTACCAGTTGTCCGGCGGTGCCGATGATTTCGAGTCGCCGACGCGGCAGTGTTTCGGGCAGTGCATAGGAGACGTGCAGACTGGCGAGGACGCCACCGGCCGTGGCGCCGGCGAGCATTGCGGAGTCCTCCACGTCGTAGGCATGCACTCGGCGGGCGGTGACGGCAGTCAGCTCGCAGAGGTCCTCGCCCAGCAGCACGCCGATCAGGTCGACGCCGTGCGGTGCGAGGTCGACAGCTGCGCCACCCCCGGCGCGGATAAGATCAGTCCGCCAATTCTCCCGCGTCTGCCCATCGCCGCTCCACTGCGGCGGCAGCCAGCAGCCGTACACGATCCGCACCGCGGTGACGGTACCCACCGCGCCGCCCGCGATCAGCTCAGCCGCACATTGATGGGCCGGATGGAACCTCTGGTCGAAGGCGGTGCCTGCGACGATCCCGGCGTCGTGGCAGGCGCAGACTGCCGATCGGGCTCCGAACCGGTCAGCGGCCAGCGGTTTTTCACACAGCACAGCCTTACCGCGCGCGGCGGCTGCGGTCACGACCTGAGGATGAGCATCGTTCGGCGTGGCGACATAGATCGCGTCCACCTCGGGCCGGTCGAGCAGCGCTTCGAGGCTCGCCGTCTGTTCGGCGCCGAGGTGTTGCCCGGCTGCCGGGTCGGTGTCGTAGACGGCGACGAGTTGCAGGTCCGGCAGGGACCGCAAAGCGGGAATCACGTAATCCCGGCTGACCCAGCCGCAGCCCACCACACCCCAGCCGACGGCCACCGCGGCTCACCAGTCCTCGGGCAGGTCGAGTAAGACTCGGTGGCGCACCGGGTTCACCTGCGAGCCGAGCTGCGCGGGAAGGTAATCCGCGGCCTGTGCGGCGTACTCCTGCGCCCACCGCTCGCTGGGCCACCGGCGATAGCCGAAAGAGTAGAGCGGGTTGAGCTGCAGCACCGCCTCGGGCGCCGGGACCAACAACGCCGGCTGCGCCGGTGTGCGGGCGGCGTCGGCGGCCAGCGCGAGTGCTTCGGTGTCCCGCAGTGCTTGCTCGGTTGCGGGCTCGGGCAACCGGGCCTGGACCGTTGCCGCCCGCAACTCCTCCTCGGTGTAACAGACTGCGGTGGGCAGCAACTCGCGCCACGACCGCGGTGTCAGCGGTATTCCCCCGCTCCCCGCGGGATGGTCGGCGTTGTGACAATGCGCGACGACCACCGCACCGTCGCCGGCCAGTGCCTGGGCCGCCGCGATCAGCGCCGGCTTATCGGCGAAGAAATACAGCGCATCGTGGCAGGCGACATAGTTCGCCGAGCTGTCGCCGACGACCGGCCATCGCGCGCCGAGATCGGCGCACACCAGCTGGATCGGCGCTTGGCGAGGCAGGATGAAGCGCCTGGCCAACCACAGCTTGGAGAACACGACGTCGACCCCGGTGAGGTCGTCGTAACCATGTAAGGCGAGATGGCGCAGCAGATGGCCAGCGCCACAGGCCAGGTCGATCACCGGCCTATTCCCCGGGGGGTGGGCCGCGGTGATGCCCAACAGCGCAAGCCAGCTGGGGTCACTCCAGCGATGAACGAGGTAGTCGCCGACCCTGCCGAGGCCGAGCAGCCCGACGGCCTGGCGCAGCGTGCGGGCGCTCAGCGCCGCTTTGAGTTGCTTGAGCGAGGGTGCCGGCTCGTCCCACCAGTCATCGTTGTCGGCGAGCAGGACCGCGACCGCAGTGGCGACATCACCGGCGTCGAGCGCGGCAACGGCACGTATTCGCACGTCGTCGCGACCGACCCGCAACCAGGGAATGCCGGCGACCACCGGCCAGCGGCGGTCTCCGTCGTCGAGGGTGCTGTTGCGGCTCTTCGTCAGAGCCGCTCCGTTGCAGGGACTGATCAAACCGGTCAAGGATTCAGCCCCGCCGCGTGGAGAACGCTGTGATGAAACGCCGAGACCGGTGAGTCGTGCACAATCTGCAGATCCACCATGGCCTGTTGCGCGGTGAACGTCGCGACACGGGCTTGGTGGTGCACTTCCAGCACCCGATCGAGCACGTCCGCGGCGTGAAACGCCCGACCGATCTCGGTGTCGGCGTCTGCCCGCAGTTCCAACAGAGCGTCTAAGCGCCCGGCCAGCGCTGCGGGCAGCTGGTCGAGCTGGCTGCGGGTCAAGCGTTGCAGCGTCGGCTCGAGAAACTCGCCGAGCAGCATCTCGCCACGGAAACCGGCGTCGGGCAAGACCGCGTTGTGAAGGTGATGAGCTAACCCGAGCAGAAAGACCGCGCTGGCCTGAGCATGAAAGTCCGGTGCCAGCAACGCGCCGTAGACGGCTACCGCCCAACAGTGCTCGGCGTGGTTCTCGGTCGGCAGAGCCATCAGCCGAGGCTGTCCGGGTGCGGTGGCGCCCGCGCGGGGCTGCTCACACAGGGCTGTGACAAAGGACGGGTTCGTCACGTCGGGCGGGGGTGGTGCCGGTTCCGGCGCGCTCGTCTCGGCCAGGGCGGCGCGCGCCCGCTGCGCCGCAGCCGGATGCAGCACGACCGAAACCTCTGCCATCGCGCGACCCATCACTGTGCGGGCCTCTTCCCAGCTGAGCCCGCAGCGGATCAGCGCGGGGCCGTCCAACGGCGCCAGCCGAGCGGCCGCCAGCGCTGCAGCACATTCGCGGTCGGCGACACGCTCGGGATCTTCACCGCTGACCAACGCATGCCATGCCCGCACGAAGGCGGCCTGCGCCCACGATCCGGTGACACCGGCCGCCCGGAGGTGCTTGAGATCGCCGAGCTCGGTGAACAGGCCCACCGTGTCGGCGAGCCGGTCGGCTGCCAGTGGCGTTTCGGTGGGCACCGGCCTCACCGGCCATCAAGCCACTGGTACAGCTTCTGTTCTTGCACATGCAGCCCGTGTGCGGGCTGGGCTCCGTTGCGCGTCGCCGGCGCCTTGAAGAAGTAACCGAACTGCTCCTGCACGCCGCTCTCACCGCGACGTTGTGCTTCGGCGAGCAGCCGAATGAGTTCGAGTACCAGCGGCGCCGCCAAGATCGAGTCCCGGCACAAAAAGTTGACCTTCAACTGCATGCGCTGGCCGAGGAACCCCTGCAGGTCCACGTTGTCCCACGACTCCTTCTCGTCGCCGCGGGGCCGGTAGTAGTCGATCCGGACGATGTGGCTGTCAACGGAATAGCCGAGCATCGAGTCCAGAACGGATTGCTTGGTGGTCAACTTGCTGCGCAGCGAATCCGGATCGTCCAGGGCCTGACCGTCGCGGTTGCCGAGGATGTTGGTGGAATACCAGCCTTCGACCCGCAAGGACCGGGACCGGAACGCCGGCGCAAGGACGGTCTTGACCAGCGTCTGGCCGGTCTTGCCGTCTTTACCGGCGATCGGCACGCGGTAACGCTCGGCCATCTCGGTCAACGCGGGCACATCGGTGGCCAGACTAGGTGTGAAGTTGACGTAAGGGGCCTGTTCGCTGATCGCGGCGTAGGCGTACAACATGCCGGGCGTGATGGCGGGATCGTCCTGGTCGAGGCCGCGCTCGAAACTGTCCAGGTCGGCCAGGGTGGCGGCACCGGTGTCGGGCAAGGATTCGGTCGACGCAAGGTTGACCACCACGATCGTGTCGAGCCGCTGCTGCTCGCGCATGTCTCGGATGTCTTGGCGGATGTGCTCGACCCGTTTGCGAAGCGGTGCCACGCTCATGACGTTCCCGCCCACCACCCGCCGGCAGAACGCGGGGTCAGCCGCCGCCGGCCGGGGGACGATCTGCTCCAGCGAAGTCGCCACCGATTCGATCTGGGCAGGTTCCAGCACCCGGTGCAGGTGCGCGGCTTTGGCCAGGTCGTCTCCGTTGATGTCCCACCCGCCGAACCGCAGCGACTCATACGGCACCAGCCCTGGCACCGATACCAGCGGAAGCCCGTCGGTGCCGGACATGCCGAGCTTCATCAACTCCACGCCGGCAACCGCAGTGGTCGCGACCGCGCCACCCAAGCCGACAACAGCCGCACCAACCCGTATGTGATCTTGCACCCGATGATCTCCGATCTCAAAAGCCGACATCAGTGCCGTACAGCTGAAACCTCTGTACGGCAACGCATTCCACAGGTCGATGACTCATCGGCGCGAGGCTCTGGCCCCTCCTGGAAAACGCAACAAAAATCTTAACTGTTAACTTTCTGAAGCTCCAGGCGGGGTATCGCTCAAGTCTGTCGGCGACGAGCGGCTAGGCAAGCGCGTCACAGAAAGTAGGAACAGACGCGATGAGTTCCCCGGCTCCCCGCACTTAGCTGGGTGTAGATGTCTTGTGCGGACATGAGCTCGCTGAATTTCGTGCAATAGCCGAACCCTCAGCTTCTGCTTAATGTATTTTAAGGCTCGAGTCTTTTTCCGGTAAGCCCTAAGTAGAAGGGGCGAGGTTATGGTTGCCGTCTTTGACGTACGGCGGAATCACTGAGGGCACCGACAGTGCGCGTGGTCGAAGAGTCGCTCCGTCTCCGTGGTGGCACGCGTCGACTGCCAGCGCTCGGCCTCGCCGGCCCAGTTGAACATTGTCGAGCGGAGGCGTCGCAGCCCCGCAACGCAACCGATGCCCACGTGCTTTACAACGGCTGAGGAAGGTCAGGCCATGGCTCATCGAGGTCCGTCGAAGGAAAACCCGACCTCACGGAAGGCGATGGCACGCCGCCGTCGGCGTGCGGCCGTGTTGACCGGCGCGATCAGCGCGTTTCTGGCGTCGGGGCTGGGGACGCTGGTGTCTGCGCCCGCGGCCCGTGCCGATGCGTTCGACGTGATCATCGACCAGGTTGTCAACGCGATCACGGGTTCGTTGGGCGATCTGGCTGCCGGTTCCGCCGCGATTCCGGAGCTGGGCAGCCTGGGCGCGAGTGCTGCCGATGTGAGCTCGGTGGCTGCGGCCAGCCCGGCTGATGCCTGGTTGCAGGGACTGGAGCAGGACTGGATCAGCAGCCCGTTGGGTCAGCAGGTTGACACCGCACTCAATGCTTGGATCAACCAGGTCGATCCCGGAGCCGGTCTCACCATCGGTGGATGTGGGTTGATCTGTGACAGCGCCGACGCGCACCCGATGAGCCAGAACTTGCTGGTCGACCCCAGCTTCGAAGACGCCGACCCGTCCGGCTCGGGCTACAGCGGGGTGACCATTCCGGGCTGGACGGAAACGGGCACTCCGACCGTGATCGCCTACGGCACTCAGGGCAATTACCCGTCGCCATTCTCGTTCCCCTTCCCGAAGTTCTTCGACTTTCCACAGACCGCACCGCCGGGGGGCGGCGACGATTTCGCCGGCGGCGGACCCGTGGCCACGTCCACCCTCAGCCAAACGGTCGACCTCGACGGTGCAGCCGGAACGCCGTTCACGCTGAGTGCAGATCTCGGCGGCCAAGGCCTGAACGCGTCCTATGCCACAGTGCAGGTCAGCTTCCTCGACGCCCATGGGGACGTTTTGGGCACCGACTCGCTCAACCCGGTCACGGTGTGGGATCGCTTAGGATTTACCGGGTTCGAGGAACGCGACATCTCGGGAACGGTCCCGGTAGGCACCACCTCCGCGCAGGTGACCACGACCTTTACCGACCAGAACCCGTTCCTCGGCAACTACAACGGTGCCTACGCCGACAACGAGTCGTTCACCGTCGGCGATCCAAGCCTCATGCCGGCGACCCTCACCCCACCGGCGTCCGACGTCGGCCATTTGGATCACGTGTTCCTGATCTACATGGAGAACAAGGGCACCGACGACATCGTCGGCAGCCCCAACGCGCCCTACATCAACAGCCTGATCAACACCGACGGATATGCGGACAACTACTACGCGCTGGGCCACCCCAGCGACCCCAACTACTTCCGGATCTTGGGCGGATCCGATTTCGGCATCGATTACAACCCTGCCGGGAACGCCATCGACGCGCCTAACCTCATGCAAGAAATGGATCACGCGGGCGTAACGTGGGCCGGCTACGCGCAGAGCATGCCCCAAGCAGGTGACATCGTGTCATCGGGTAACTACAACGTCGACCAACTACCCTTCGCCCAGTTCAACTCCGTCTACGACAACTCCCCCGAATACCTGAAGGATCATTTGCTCCCGCTGGATCAGTTGTCCACCGATCTCAAGGACCCGAGCAACTTCCCGGAGTTCACCTGGATCGCTGCCGACGAGAACCACAACATGGAAGGACCCATCGACACTCCTTCTGGCCTTCTCCAATTTGTGACCAGCCAGTTCACCGACCATCAATACAACGTCGCGGCCGGCGACCAGTTCGTCCAGCAAGAGGTGTCGGCCATCGAAAACTCGCCGACCTGGACTGACCTGAACGAGAAGGACGCGATCATCATCACGTTCGACGAGGACAACAACAACCTGTCACTGGGCTTCGGCAACGAGGGCAACCACGTCCCGATGATCGTCATCCCAAACCAGGACGCCGTGACGGCTGGGGGGATGCAACCCGGCCACTTCACCACCGACGCCTACTACAACCAGTACAGCTTGATGACGACTATCGAAGACACGTTGCGTCCAACGCCGGAAAGTCTGCCTCCGCTCACTGCCAACGACACGTACGCCCAACCCATGAACGCTTTCTGGGAGTGAGGTACACGCGTTGCCAGTGACTTCCAGCGCCGATACCTCGGGGCGGAGATGTGCTCAGACTGAGGCTCATGGAATGAGGCAGCTCTGAATTTCTGAGCTGCGGTAATGCTGGCGGTGGCGGAGGGATTTGAACCCTCGGACGGGGGTTACCCGTCACACGCTTTCGAGGCGTGCTCCTTAGGCCGCTCGGACACGCCACCGCCTGGCAGCTTACCGAACCCCCCGGCACTTACCCCAACCGTTGCCGAGCGAAGAAGTCCTCCAGCAGGCCGGCGCACTCGTCGGCCAGCACACCGCCCCGAACGGCGGGGCGGTGGTTGAGCCGTCGGTCCCGCACCACGTCCCACAGCGAGCCGACTGCGCCCGTCTTCGGCTCCCAGGCGCCGAACACCAGCCGCGCGACCCGCGCCAGCACCAGTGCACCCGCGCACATGGTGCACGGCTCGACCGTGACCGCCAGCGTGGCTCCCTCCAGTCGCCAACCGTCCCTCAGCACGTTGGCCGCCGCCCGCAGCGCAAGGATCTCGGCGTGCGCGGTCGGGTCGCCCAGCGCCTCCCGCGCGTTGACCGCCCGCGCAAGCTCGACCCCGTCGGCACCGACCACCACTGCACCGACCGGCACGTCGCGTGGTCCTGCAGTGGCGGCGACGGCGAGAGCGGCCTGGATCAGGCTTTCGTCGGTGCTCACCGACTTAGGCTGCTGGCGGCGACCCGCTGCGCCCGGCTCCGCCGCGCTTGCGATCACCGACTTAGGCTGCTGGCGGCGACCCGCTGCGCCCGGCTCCGCCGCGCTTGCGATCACCGACCTAGGCTGCTGGCGGCGACCCGCTGCGCCCGGCTCCGCCGCGCTTGCGATCACCGACCCAGGCGATCGAGCACCGCCGACAGCTCGTCGGCAAAGCCCATCTCCCGGGCGATCCGGCCCAGTTGCTCGTCGGCGTAGAGGTCGGACTCGTCGAGGATGACACCGAGCACCGCGTCAGGTAGCCCGACATCGGAAAGCAAACCCAGGTCACCCTCTTCGAACGGCTCGGCGTCTTCGAGGTCCTCCGGGTCGATGTCGGCGTCCAGGTTCTCCAGCACTTCAGCGGCGATGTCGTAGTCCAGCGCCGCAGTCGCATCCGACAACAACAGCCTGGTCCCCGAAGGCGCGGGGCGCACGATGACGAAAAATTCGTCGTCGACGTCGAGCAATCCGAACACCGCTCCAGCGCTGCGGATTTCACGCAGTTCGGTCTCGGCGGCCGCCAGACTCGTCAACACCTTCGGACGCATGGCAGAGCACCGCCACTGGCCGCTCTCGTGGACGACCGCGACACCAAAGCCGTCCGGCGTGTCCGCGGACGGGCCTTGGGCGGAGGCCCGCTGTGCTCCCATGGGCGCTTAGGCTAGTCCCTGACCGAGGCGGTTGACCAGCGAACGCCCGCTCGATCAGCACTGCCGTTCGAATTTGCCCGGAGCACCTCGCCGCCCGGAATGTGCCAACCTTGAGGTGTGGCGGGCCCTGTTTCCAAGACACCGGTATGCGTGCTGGGGTTGGGTCTCATCGGCGGCTCGATCATGCGGGCGGCTGCCGCGGCCGGCTACGAAGTGTTCGGTTACAACCGCTCGGTCGAAGGTGTGCAGGCCGCCCGTTTCGACGGTTTCGACGCCACCATCGACATCGCCGTCACTCTCAATCGGGCGGCCGACACCGGGGCGTTGATTGTGCTCGCTGTTCCAGTGCCGGCACTGTCGATCCTGCTGGCGCGTATTTCCGAATCGGCACCGGACTGCCCGCTGACCGACGTCACCAGTGTGAAACGAGCGGTGCTCGACGAAGTCACCGCTGCCGGACTGCAGGCCCGATTCGTCGGCGGCCACCCGATGACCGGTACCGCCCACTCCGGCTGGGCCGCCGGTCATGCCCGGCTGTTCACCGGGGCGCCCTGGGTGGTGTCCGTGGACGACCATGTCGACCCCCGAGTGTGGACGACGGTGATGTCGCTGGCGCTGGACTGCGGATCGGTGGTGGTGCCCGCCAAATCCGAAGACCACGACGCCGCGGCGGCTGCCATTTCGCATCTGCCCCACCTGCTGGCCGAAGCTCTCGCCGTCACCGCCGCCGAAGTGCCACTGGCCTTCGCATTAGCCGCCGGCTCCTTCCGCGATGCCACCCGGGTGGCGGGTAGTGCACCCGCTTTGGTGCGGGCGATGTGCGAGGCCAACGCCGGCCAACTGCTGCCGACGCTGGACCGAAGCATCGACTTGCTCAGTCGAGCACGAGATGCGTTGTTGCACAACAACTCGGTGGGCGAGCTCGTGGAAGCCGGGCACGCAGCTCGGATCCGCTACGACAGCTTTTCCCGTCCCGATATCGTGACCGTCTTCATCGGCGCACCGAATTGGCGCGACGAGTTGGCCGCAGCCGGCCGAGCCGGTGGTGTGATCAGATCCGCTCTGCCAAGTCTGGATATTCCACGATGAAACCGTCGGCATCGACTGTGACGACGGTATCGGCGGCCGGTGACTGCAGTTTGATCTCGTTGCCATTGTCCGGGCCGGCGCTGCTGTAGGTGAGCGTGGCCGCGTCGATCGCCATGTCCGGCAGACTCACGTAGACAATCGGCAAAGTCTCCGTCTTCGCCTCCTCGTTGAGACCGCAGCGCCGGATCGGCAATGCGTTGAAGAAGGGACTGAAAAGGACGTCGACGTCCAGGGCGCCGCCGAAAGCGGCACGCGACTCACCCCGATGGTCGGTGATCAGCCACATGTTCTCTTCGTCGCGGGCGACGGCGATTTGGCGCTCACGTTCCGCGAGCGTCACGGTCATCCCGAGTCGCTTGGTGGCACCGGTCTCGTCGGTTTGCAGGTCGTAGTACACGCCGAACGCCGGATGCGTCTCCGCCGCGGCGGCCACGATACGGCCATTGGCTTTGATTCGCTTGCCCGACAACTGCACCCGCACCGATTCCAAGCGCAAGGCGTCGGGCGCCCGCCAGGTCAACATCGTCGGAAACGAGTTCGTCGTCGCGTTGGGCTGAGCTGGGTTCACCGGCACTACTCTAGGCGCGCGGCCGCCGGTTTCGCAGCCCAGTCACCCCCACCCAGTTCGGCGGGCGGCAGCGGAAATCTGTCCCGGCGCCGACGCAGGCGTTCCGTGCCGGGCACCGACAGCCACACCGCGAACCCCAGCACGGCGTCCAGGATTAGCGCCAGAACGGCCACCAGCAGCGCACCGGCCACCGCGAGATGAAACTCACGCACCTTGATGCCGTCGATGAGCAACCGGCCCAGGCCCCCGAGACTGGCGTAGGCGGCCACCGTCGCAGTAGCAACCACTTGCAACGTCGCGGTGCGGAACCCGCCCAGGATCAGCGGCAGCGCGTTGGGCCACTCAACCCGCAGCACAACCTGCTTCTCCGTCATGCCCATCGCCCGAGCGGCGTCGACCACTGTGGCATCGACGGCGGATACTCCCGCGTAGGTGCCAGCCAGAATCGGCGGGATTCCCAACAGCATTAACGCCACGATCGCCGGCGGCCACCCCAGCCCCCACCACAGCACGGCCAACAACAGCACACCCAGGGTGGGCAGCGCGCGCAACCCATTGACCGCGCTCACCACCACAAGCGCGCCGCGGCCGGTGTGCCCGATTACCAGCCCGACCGGAACAGCGATCAACGCCGAAAGGCCAACGGCGGCCAGGGTGTACTCCAGATGCTCCAACGTTCGAGCCGCCAAGCCGACCGGACCCAGCCAGTTGTCGGCGTGCAGCAGGTACGCCAACGCGTGAACCAGGAAGGTCATCGCGCGCCGCCCACGATCGGCGCTTCCCGCAGTCGCGGACGAACGCGGCTGCTCGACGCACGTTCCCACGGCGTGGCCAGCCGCCCGGCCAGCATGATCACTATGTCGATGCCTACCGCGAGTCCGAAGATCGCGATGATGCCGGCGACTATCTCATCACTTTTGTCTGCCTGGTATCCCTCGGTGAACCAGGTGCCCAAGCCGCCGATCCCGATCACCGAACCGACCGCGACCATCGAAATGTTCGTCACCACCACGACCCGCAGCCCCGTGATCAACACCGGAAGTGACAGCGGCAATTGGACCTTCACCATTCGTGCCAGTGGCTTGTATCCGATCGCGGTAGCTGCGTCGCACACTTGCGCCGGCACGGCGTCCAGTGCCTCGGGAACCGCCCGCACCAATAGTGCTGTGGTGTACAGAGTGAGCGCGATGATCACGTTGGCTTCGTCGAGGATCCGGGTGGGAATGACCAGCGGCAGCATGACGAACAGCGCCAGCGACGGGATGGTGAACACCACACTGGCGGCCGCGGTTGTCAGCCGCCGCAGCGTCGTTGTGCGATGCACCAGCACACCCAGCGGTACGGCAATCACCAGCCCAATCAGCACCGGCACCAACGACAGTCGCAGATGAATCACGGTCAGTGCCCAGGCGGTGCTGTGATGGGTCATCAGGTAGTGCATGCTCAGGATTTCCGTTGAGAATCCAGCGCGGTGAGCACGTCGGTGGCGAGCACTCCGCCAACGACTTTTCCGTTGTCGTCGACGGCCACACCGATCGCCGCCGGCGACGACAGCGCCGCGTCCAGCGCCTGGCTGAGATTCCCGTCGGGACGAAGAAGTGAACCAGCGCCGGCCACGCTTTCGGACAGCGGGGCGCCATTGCGATATCGCGCAACACCGTCGGCATCGATCCAGCCCAGCGGCGCGCCGTCCGGGTCGACCACCAGCGCCCAGCCGTCTTCCAGGTACTCCCGGTCGCTACAGATGTCGGTTTCGAAGACCCGCCCGATCCGATGCATGGGCAAGCCGGTCAAGTCGAGTCGCTGCAACCAGCGATAGCCGCGGCCGGCACCGATGAATCTGGAGACGAAGTCGTTTGCCGGCCGCGAAAGCAGCTGCGGCGCATCATCAAACTGTTGCAGAACACCACCCGGCCCGAAGACGGCGATCATGTCCGCGAGCCGGACCGCCTCGTCGATGTCGTGGGTGACGAAGACGATGGTCTTGTGCAGTGTCTCCTGCAACGCCAGGATCTCCCGTTGCAGCGCCCGCCGGACCACCGGGTCGACGGCCGAGAACGGCTCGTCCATCAGCAGAATCGGCGGATCACCGGCCAGTGCCCGCGCGACGCCGACGCGTTGCTGCTCGCCGCCGGACAGCTGTGCGGGATAGCGGGTGGCCAGCTTGGATTCGAGACCGACCTGTTCGAGCACACGGTATGCGCTCCGACGCGCTGCCCGGCGGGTCTGACCCTGAAGCACCGGCACCGTCGCGACATTGTCGATCACCCGCTGATGCGGCATCAGGCCGGCGTTTTGGATGACATAGCCGATCCGAAGTCGGAGCTGCACCGCGTCGACGGCGGACACATCCGCACCGTCAACCCGGACGGTGCCCGAGGTCGGTTCGACCATCCGGTTGATCATCCGCATCGACGTCGTCTTACCGCACCCCGACGGTCCGACGAAGACGGTCAAGCTGCCACTCGGCACTTCCAGGGTCAAACTGTCGACTGCGACGGTACCGTCCGCATAAGCCTTGGTGGCCTTGTCGAAGCTGATCACCGGCGTTCTCGCCTCACTGCTTCACGGGGTGTTCGAATCCGTTGTCGCGGAGCCAGTTGCGGGCTGCCTGATCAGGGTCGAGGCCGGAGTTACCCGACACCGAGGAGTTCAGGTCAGCCAGCCCCGGCGTGGTCAGTCTGGCCGACACCGCGTCGAGCACATCTTTGAGCAGATCCGACTTCTTTTGCGAATTGACCAGCGGCACAATGTTACCGGCCAGAAAGTTGTGCCCAGGGTCGTCGAGCACCACGAGGTGGTTCGACCGGATGGCCGGCGAGGTACTGAAGATGTTGGCGGCAGTGGCCGTCCCGCCGACCAATGCGCGTACGGTGACCGCGCCTCCGCCGTCGCTGATCGCGACGAAGTTGGCGGGCTTGATGTCCAGCCCGTACTTCTGTCGCAACCCCGCCAATCCGGACGGCCGGCTCTGAAAGTCCGAGGGCGCCGCGAACTTCACGTCGGCTGAGTGCGCGGCCAGGTCGGCGATTGTCTTCAGGTTCCACGACGCTGCGGTCGTGGCGGTGACGCTGACGGTGTCGGTGTCGGAGGCGGGCGACGGTGTCAGGATCGACAGGTCCCCCGGCAGCCGTTTGTAGAGCTCCAACTCCACGGCGTCGAGCATGGTGACCGTGGCGTCCGGAGCGAAGTACAGCAGCAGGTTTCCGATGTACTCCGGCACCAGGTCGATGGAATGGTCTTTCAGTGCCGGGATGTAGCTTTCGCGGCTGCCGATACCCAACCGCCGTCCCACTTGAAAGCCGTTGATTTGCAACGCTTGCGCGTAGATCTCGGCGACGACCTTGGACTCCGGGAAGTCGGCGGAGCCTACGACGATGGATTTGACGCTGGTGGCCACGCCGCCGAGCGGATTGGAACTGCCGCAAGCCGTGATGAGCCACGCGGTCGCCACCAACACAGTTGCGGTGCTGCGCGCACATCGTCGCAGCAGTTTCATAGCAGCCGACACTATCGGCAAAACGTGCACGCCGCCGAGTCGGTTCGACGAGCGTATTCGCGGCGCGATTTTGGTTTCTTCCTGCACGGGAACGGGCACTGATGACACTATGACCACCGATCCTTCCGCATCGCCTCCAAAGCGAGCTTCGACGACGCCGGCCCAGGCGCCGCCCGTCAATGCAGCGGCGACACCAGAGACGGTCAGATTCACCCGCGCCGCCGCAACGTGGTCAGCGCTGACGGTGGGCATGCTGGTCCTCATCCTGCTGCTGATCTTCATCGTGCAGAACCCACGCCCAGCCGACTTCACTTTCCTGGGTGCGCATTGGAGTCTGCAGTTGGGCGTCGCGATCCTGCTGGCAGCGGTGTGCGGCGGATTGATCACCGTCCTGGCTGGAACCGCCCGTATTCTTCAACTGCGGCGGGCGGCAAAGAAGGACGTGCTGGGGCGGCAGTAGCCGGCCGATCCGATCACCGTTGATTGCGGGGCAGTAGATCCCAGACGTGCTCGGTCCCGTTCACCGACGCAACCGTGGCCTCGCCGGACCGCGAGTACAGCAACCGGGTCACCGACGCATAGTCGACCGGAAACGACAGCAACCGTCGGGTGCCCAGAATCTCGTGCAACACCACGTTGATCACGCCGCCGTGGCTGAAGACTGCCACGGTCTGCTCCGCTTCCGCCTGGTCCACCACATCGGCCAGGGCGGCGCCGACGCGTTTGCGGAAACCCGCCTCATCCACCGAACTGGGCAGCTGCCCCTGCGCCATTCGCGCCCATTCCCGCGGATTCTCCTTACGGATCTGTTCGACCGGGACATACACCGGCATGTCGCGGTCGTACTCGGCGAATCGCTCGTCGACCTCGATGTCCAAACCGCACGCCGCCGCGACCGGCTCCGCAGTCTGGCGCGCGCGAAGCTGCGGGCTGCTCACCACCCGGCTCAGGGGAAACCGGGCCAGCGCGGCCGGAAGGCGCTTCGCCTGCACATAGCCGGCGTCAGCGAGCGCCGGGTCGGCCCCTTGCCCGTGGTCGGTGCGCAGCGGCAACGCGTGCCGGATCAGGAGCAGTTGCATGGGGTCCTTGACGTCAGTGCCAACAGGTGGTGCTCACCGTAGCGGTGGTATGCCGGCAAGCCACTCATCGTGGGCAATCTACGCAGGTGCTGAGCTCGACCCGGCTTGTGCACCACCACGCGGTTTGAAATCGCCCGCCGTCGCACCCGCCTGGCAATTGCGGACGATCTGACGCCGGCCGCTGATTCACCCTTCCTCGATGTGGGAGAATGCTATTCTCCACGCCGAGAGTGAGGTGTTCGGGTGAGCGTGATAGGCGCCGCCCCGCGGCTGAACCCGGTGATCCTCGGCCGATGGCTGGACGCCAGGGACGCTCCGGGCAGCGGAGAACCTCTGGTTCTTCAACCGCTGCGCGGTGGCTCACAGAACGCGCTCTACCGAGTCGAACGCGCCGGTCAAGCGATGGTGCTGCGCATGCCCGGCAAATCCGCCGATGCTGCTCGAATCGACGGCATGCGGCGGGAGATAAGACTGGTGCGGGCATTGTCCGGCACCGACGTGCCGCACGCCGAGCTGATCGCCGCCGACGATGCCGGTGATCTGCTCGGCGTGCCCTTCTACGTGATGCAGGCGATCGACGGCTGGAGCCCGATGGACGGCGGTTGGCCCGCTGTGTTCGCGAGCGACGCGGCCCAACGCCGGGGCCTTGCGTTCGAGTTGGTAGAGGGCGCCGCCAAGCTGGGCCGGGTGGACTGGCGCGGGCAGGGGCTCGAAGGCTTCGGGCGCCCGGACAGGTTTCACGAACGCCAAGTCGATCGCTGGCTGGCCTTCCTCGACGCGTATCGGGTGCGCGACCTTCCAGGCCTTGCCGAAGCCGCCGGCTGGTTGCGCCGCAATCGGCCGGCGCACCACCCGGTGGGCATCATGCATGGCGACTATCAGTTCGCCAATGTGATGTTCGCCCACGGAGCACCCGCGAGGCTCGTGGCGATCGTGGATTGGGAGATGACCACAGTCGGCGACCCGCTGCTGGACTTGGCGTGGTGCCTGCTGGGTTACGACGGCGAACATCCGCGCGCCGATGGCTTCTACTTGGACCTGACCGGCATGCCGACCCGCAGCGAACTGCTCGAGCACTACGAGAACATCAGCGGGCTTTCGACCGAGAACATCGATTACTACCTTGTGCTTGCCAACTGGAAGCTCGGCATCGTGCTGGAGAAGACGTACGCGGCAAGTGTCCGCAGCCGAACAGTCGATTCGAAGGTCAGCGCGGCGTTGGGGCCGCTGATCCTGCGCCTGATCGCGGCAGCTGCCCACCTCGCACAGGCGTTGCCGACGAAAGATCGTTGAATGTCCTACGCCGAGCAGCTTTTCGACCTCACCGATCGGGTGGTGCTGATCACCGGCGGTAGCCGCGGGCTGGGGCGGGAGATGGCCTTCGGGGCGGCGAAATGCGGCGCCGACGTGGTGATCGCCAGCCGCAAGCTGGACAACTGCATTGCCACCGCGCAGGAAATTCAGGACGCGACGGGCAGAGCCGCGATGCCCTACCAGGTGCACGTCGGACGTTGGGCCGAACTCGACGGCCTGGTCGACGCAGCCTATGACCGGTTCGGCCGAATAGACACATTGATCAACAACGCCGGGATGTCGCCGCTCTATGACACCCTGACCGACGTGAGCGAGAGGCTCTTCGATGCGGTGGTCAACCTCAATCTCAAAGGTCCATTCCGGTTGTCGGCGCTGGTCGGCGAGCGCATGGTCGCAGCCGGCCGAGGTTCGATCATCAACGTCAGCTCCAGCGGATCGCTACGTCCCGGCGCGGACATCGTGCCCTACGCCGCGGCCAAGGCCGGGCTCAACGCCATGACCGAGGGTTTCGCGCGGGCGTTCGGGCCGGCGGTGCGGGTCAACACGCTGATGGCAGGCCCGTTTTTGACCGATGTCAGCAAGGCCTGGAACCTCGATGAGGCGACGCGGAACCCATTCGGCCACCTGTCGCTGCAGCGCGCCGGATCTCCGGCTGAAATTGTCGGCGCCGCATTGTTCCTGGCGTCGGACGCGTCGAGCTTCACGACCGGCTCGATTCTGCGGTCCGACGGCGGCATCCCTTAGCGGCGGGTCGCCGCCAACACCGCAGGAGGTAGGACGATGGCCTGGGATTTTTCCACCGAACCGGAGTTCGGTCAGAAGCTGGACTGGATCCGGGAGTTCGTACGCGAGGAGATCGAACCGCTGGAGGTGCTGTTTCCCGGCTGCGAATTCCTGCCGCTGAACGACGAGCGGCGGCGAATCGTCGATCCGCTCAAGCAGCAGGTCCGCGATCGAGGACTGTGGGCGCCGCATCTGGGTCCTGAACTCGGCGGGCAAGGGTTTGGCGCGGTGAAGCTCACACTGATCAACGAGATCCTGGGCCGCAGTCCCTGGGCCTCTATCGTCTTCGGGACGCAGGCGCCGGACACGGGCAACGCCGAGGTTCTGGCGCGGTTCGGCACCCAGGACCAAAAGGACCGTTACCTGGCCGGTCTGTTGTCCGGTGAGATCTTCTCCTGCTTCTCGATGACCGAGCCGCAGGGCGGCTCCGATCCCCGGGTGTTCACCACCCGCGCCGTGCAGGACGGTGACGACTGGGTGATCACCGGACGAAAGTATTTCTCCTCCAACGCCTCTGTCGCGTCGTTCTTCATCGTCGTCGCGATCACGAATCCTGACGTCCCGGTGCACCGAGGGGCGTCGACGTTCCTGGTCCCGGCGGACACCCCGGGACTGGTCATCGAAGCCACCCACCACCTGACCGGCGCCCATCCGCACGAGGCGGGCCACTCGCTGGTGCGTTACGACCAGGTGCGGGTGCCGTCGGAGGCGTTGCTCGGCGAGGCCGGTCAGGGATTTTCGATCCTGCAGACGCGGCTGTCCGGCGGCCGGTTGCATCACGCCATGCGGTCCATCGGTATGGCGCAACGCGCCCTCGACATGATGGCGCGCCGGGCGAAAAGCCGTTTTACCCAGGGAACTTCGCTCGCCGACAAGCAGCTGGTGCAGGCCTTCATCGCCGACTCCTACAGCGAGCTGGTGTCCTTCCGGCTGACCGTGCTGCATGCCGCCTGGCTGATCGACACCGGTAGCGAGCAGGCCGCCCGAATCGAGATCGGGGTCTGCAAGATCCTGGCTTCGCAAGTGCTCAAATCGATTGCTTTGCGGGCGATTCAGGTGCACGGCGCGCTAGGGGTCACCGATCAATTGCCGTTGACCTCGGTGCTGCTGGGCGGTGTGGCGCTCGGGCTGGCCGATGGACCCACCGAGGCGCACAAGGTCAACCTGGCGAAAATGCTGCTGAAGGACTACCCGACGGAGGACCCGGAGTGGCCTGACGAGCTGCTCGACAACCGGGTGCAAGCCGCCAAAGCCAAATATGGTGACCTCATCGAACGCATTCCGGCAGTGCCGGTTTCGCCGTGACCAGCCGGGTGGCAGCAGCTGTCGAACGAGCGCTCGACGATCGCCAGCGGATTGCCACCGAGGAGGTCGAACGCATCCTGGCAGCGGCCGTGCGGGTGATGGAGCGGATGGCCCCGGAGCCTCCCCGGGTCAGCGATATCATCGCCGAGGCCGGCTCGTCGAACAAGGCGTTTTACCGGTATTTCGCCGGCAAGGACGACCTCATCCTGGCGGTGATGGAGCGCGGCGTGGCGATCGTGGTGTCGTATCTGCGGCATCAGATGGCCAAGGCATCCGGGCCGGCGGATCAAGTCGCTTGCTGGGTCGAGGGCACCCTGGCCCAGCTCGCCGATCCACACCTGATCAGCATGAGCCGGGCAGCGGCGGGCCAGTTGTTCGCCGGCGGCACTCCGCGCAGCGCCGGCGACGAGATCATGCAGCCGCTGCGCGACCTGCTCACCGACCCGGTCGCCGCATTGGGAAGTACCGACGTCGACCGCGACGCCGACGCGGTGTTCAACACCACCGCCGCATTCATGCGGCGTCACCTCGATGGCGCCGAGCGGCCCATCGCCGCCGACATCGAACACTTGGCGCGATTCTGCCTGCGGGGCCTGGGGGTGACACGCCGGGCCCGCTGAGGTGTTACGGCGTCACGATGTTGAACGCCGGGTCGGGCTGGTCGATGACACCCAGGAACGCCTGCAGGGCGCCCTGATCGCCGGAAACCTCCAGGCCAGGCGAGTCGAGGTCACCCATCGCTGCTGCAAACAGCCGCGCCTTGTCGGCGACGCGCACTGTCACGTCTGCTGTTGCCGGGTCGGCGGCAAGGTTACGGTGCACCAGTACGCCGTTGCGCAAGGTGAGTCGATAGTTGGACTGCAGGTCGGCGAAGACGATGTCGACCGCAAGGTTGAGGTCCCATGCGCGCGGACCGTTGACGCTGATCGCCAGGCCGTCGAAGATCTGCTCCGGTGTCAATTGGGACACCAGTGACAGCGAGGTGACTTGGCCGGCCGTGCCGAAGTTGCCGTCCCGCAACTCGGTTGCCCCGCACAGGAAGAAGTTGCGCCAGGTGGCGTTCTCCGCTCCGTAGGCCAGCTGCTCGAACGTGTCGGCCAAGAGGTTACGGGCCGCCCCATGGGTGCTGTCGGCGAACACCGCGTGATCGAGCAACGTTGCGGCCCAGCGGAAGTCACCCTGGTCGAAGGCCTCGGCGGCTAATTCGACGACCCGGTCGATTCCACCCATCGCGGTGACGTAGCGGCCGGCAAGCGCCTCGGGGGGATGCGGCCACAGGCGTGCCGGGTTGCCGTCGAACCAGCCCATATAGCGCTGATAGATGGCTTTGACGTTGTGGCTCACCGATCCGTAATAGCCGTGGGTGTGCCAGGCGCCGTCCAATGCGGGCGGCAGTTGCAGCGTCTCGGCGATCTCGACGCCGGTGTTGCCCTGGTTCAGCAAGCGCAGCGTCTGGTCGTGCAGATAGGCATAGAGGTCGCGTTGCAGCGACAGGAATCCCACGATGCGCTCGCGGCCCCACGTCGGCCAGTGATGCGAGGCGAACACCACATCGGTGCGGTCGGCGAAAGTGTCGATCGCCTCGGTCAGATATCCCGACCATGCGTGCGGGTCGCGTACCAGTGCGCCGCGCAGAGTCAGCAGGTTATGCAGGTTGTGGGTGGCGTTTTCGGCCATGCAGAGGGCACGGAATCGAGGAAAGTAGAAATGCATCTCCGCGGGCGCCTCGGTGCCCGGTGCCAGCTGGAACTCGATCTCGATACCGTCGACGGTGTGGACCTCACCGGTGCTCGCGATGGTCACCGTCGGGACGATCACGGCCACCTCTCCCGTCGACGGTATCTGTCCCAGGCCGCAGCCCACCTGGCCGCGGGGGCCGCGTGCCAGCAGCACCCCGTACATGTAGCTGGCGCGGCGCAACATCGCCGGACCGGCGTACACGTTCTCCTGCACCGCGTGCTCGATGAAGCCTTCCGGCGCCAGCACCGCGACCTTGCCGGCGTCCACGTCGGCATGTGACGTCACGCCCAGCACTCCGCCGAAATGGTCGACGTGGCTGTGGGTATAGATCACCGCGACGACCTCGCGGTCACCGCGGTGGGTGCGGTACAGCGCCAAGGCGGCGGCGGCAACTTCGCTGGACACCAGCGGATCGATGACGATGACGCCCGATTCGCTTTCGACGAAGGTGATGTTGGAGATGTCCAAACCGCGGACTTGATAGATGCCGGGCACCACCTCGTAAAGGCCCTGTTTGGCCACCAGAGTCGACTGTCGCCAGAGACTGGGATGCACCGAGCTCGGCGCCTCGCCGGCGAGGAACGAGTAGACATCGTTGTCCCAGACCACCCGACCGTCAGCCGCGCGGATGACACACGGTGTCAACGCGGCGATGAAGCCGCGGTCGGCGTCCTCGAAATCAGTTGCTTCGTCGAGAGGTAGGGCGTGCAGGTGGTTCCGGTGCGCCGATTCGATGACGGTGGTCGGAGGCTTCTGGTGCACGCGATCGACACTGCCATCACCGTCGTCGTAGCGGCGAAGAACCGGTCAATCAGGTGGTCGCGCTCTTCTTCAGCGCGTCGACGCGTCGGCAGCTTGACCGGTCGGAACTTCCTGAGCGGCATTGTTTACCACCGCGACGGCCTCTCCGCGCGCCAGCGCCGCAGTCGCCACGATCGTCAGCACCACCGCTGCGGCGAGAACAAACATCTCCGCACCATCGGCGTGCAGAGTCTCACCGAGCACCGTGATGCCCAGCAGCCAGGCCACCACCGGCTTGGCAACTGTCATCGTCGGGTAGGCGGCGCTCAGCGAGCCGGATCTAAACGATGCCTGTTGAAACACCATGCCGAGCACCGCGATGGCCAGCCAGGCATAGAACTCGGGGGTGCGTAGCGCCGTCAGCGGGCCGTGTTCCAGTACCTTCACCACGCCCTTGGTCAGGACCGAGAACAGCGCCATCGACGATCCCGACACCAGCGCCAGCAGCACCGCGGCCACCGTACCCGACGAGATCCGCGCCCCTAGAACGCAGAGCACCATCAGCGGGCCCATCACGGCGACCACCACTGCCCATGTCTGTGCCGAGGCCCGCGAGTGGCCTACGTCGGGGTCGCCGACGCTGATCACCACTGCAACCGCGGCGGCCAGCAGTACTGCCCACATCCATTCCCAGCGAGTCACCGCGTGCCGGGTCACGCGAGCGTAGATCGGCAGCGCGAACAGCAGCGCCGTCACCTGTAGCGCGGACACTAACATCACCGATCCCAGCGCCAGGGCCGCGGCCTGTAACGCGTAGTTGGCCACCGCTCCGCCACCGCCGAGCCACCACCGGCTGTCGCTCAACGACATGCGGAACAGGCGCAGCGCGCCGACCGGTTCGTCGGTGATCTCCTTCGCCGATCGCTGACGCACGACACCGCCCAGCGCCGACGCCAATGCGGCGCCGAGCGCGAGTAAAACCGCCAAATCCGCCTTGGACACGGTGGTCACCTCCTTGAGCCCTCGATCACCGTGCCGCTGAGCGTGTTTCATTGGCCCGCGACCGATCGCGCGGCTCGGTGGTGCTGGGTATCCCAGCAGCTTAAACCCCCCGGGGCCCTGAAGGCCCCAGCGTAGGGGGTGTGCGTGGCTGAGTGCTAGGCGCGGACGCTGAGCGGCAGACGTACGGTGAACTCGGTATGGCCGGGTTGGCTCTGCACCGCGATGGTGCCGCCGTGCGCCTTGACCACTGCCGAAACGATCGCCAGACCCAGGCCGGTGCTGCCGCCTTTGCGGGAACGGGAAGAGTCGCCGCGGGCGAACCGCTCGAAGATTTCTGACTGCAACCCCGCGTCGATGCCGGGCCCGTTGTCGTTCACGCTGAGCACGCACTGCGTCGTGTCGGTGGCCAGCCTGGTGGTCACCAGCGTCCCCGGGCCGGTGTGGATGCGGGCGTTGGCCAACAGATTGGCCACCACCTGGTGCAGCCGCGCCGGGTCGCCGGGCACGACGACCGGTTCGGCCGGCAGGTCGAGCTCCCACTGATGGTCGGGCCCGGCCACATGCGCATCGCTGACCGCGTCGACGGCCACCCGGGACAGGTCGACCGGCTCGCGCTCCAGCGGCCGCCCGGAGTCCAGCCGCGCGAGCAGCAGCAAGTCTTCGACAAGATGCGTCATCCGTTCGGTTTCGGAGTGCACCCGGCTCATCGCGTGTGTGACGGCGTCGGTGTCCTCATGCATCCGTTGCGCCAGTTCGGTGTATCCGCGAATCGCGGCCAGCGGTGTGCGTAGTTCGTGACTGGCGTCGGCGACGAATTGGCGCACGCGGGTCTCGCTGGCTTGGCGCGTCGACAGCGCGGTCGCGATGTGGTCGAGCATGCCGTTCACCGCGGACCCCAGCCGGCCGACCTCGGTATGCGGGTTCGCGTCCGACTCGGGCACCCGCACCGGCAATGCAACCTCGCCACGGTCCAACGGCAGATCGACGACCTCCTGCGCGGTTTGCGCGACGCGCCGCAGCGGCGCCAGGGCCCGCCGGATGATCACGACACCGGCCCCGGTGGCAGCGGCCAAGGCGACGAGCGTGAGCACCCCGAAGATCAGCAGGACCCGGATCGAGGTGGCGTCGATGTCCGACATCGACAGACCGGTCACGATGACGTCGTTGCCGCGGCGTGACGGGGTGGCCATCAGCCGGTACCGGCCGAGACCATCGAGATCTCGAGTCTCCGGCGTGCGGTCGGTGGCGATCGCCTCGAGTTGCGCCTTGGCGGAGTCGGTCAATGCAGCCCGGGAACCACTGCTGGTCAGGTAGCCCGCTTCGATCGTCTGGTCACCGCTCACCACCGCCGCGACCATGCCGGCCGGCTGGCCCGGCGCGTCGAGGAACCGTGGTCCCGGACCCGGCATGGGGACCCTGGGCCGCCGCCACGGGGCGGGGGGAGGAATGGGCTCACCGTAGATCGCCGCGGAGCGATGCGAGGCGCCCCGTAGCTGGCTGTCGAGCTGCGCCACCAGGTGGTGATACAGCGCCGCCTCGGTGACGGCGGCGATGCCCAGACAGACTATCGCCAGGACGACGACCTGCCCGACCAGCAACCGCAGACGAAGCGACCAGGCCCGCCGCAGACTAGCGGGCGGGCTTGAGGACATAACCGGCGCCGCGCAGCGTGTGAATCATGGGTGCGCGCCCGTTGTCGATCTTTTTGCGCAGATAGGAGATATAGAGTTCGACGATGTTGGAGCGGCCCCCGAAGTCGTAACTCCAGACCCGGTCCAAGATCTGCGCCTTGCTCAGTACCCGCTTGGAGTTGCGCATCATGAACCGCAGCAACTCGAACTCGGTTGACGTCAACGCGATCGGTTCGCCGCCGCGGGTGACCTCGTGACTGTCCTCGTCGAGCACCAGATCTCCCACGACGATCTGTGCGCCGCTGTCCACGGTCGTCACCCCGGTGCGGCGCAACAGCGCACGCAACCGCAACACCACCTCTTCGATGCTGAACGGCTTGGTGACGTAATCGTCGCCACCGGCCGTCAGACCGGCGATGCGATCCTCGACTGCGTCTTTGGCGGTCAACAACAACACCGGCAGCTGCGGGGTCTGCTCGCGCAGCTTGTGCAGCACGTCCAGCCCGCTCATGTCGGGCAGCATCACGTCCAGGACGACGACGTCGGGGCGCTGCGCCCGAGCCGCCGCAATCGCCGACGATCCGTCCGCGGCAGTGGCGATGTTCCAGCCCTCGTATCGCAGCGCCATCGACACCATCTCGGCGAGCACGACTTCGTCGTCGACAACCAGCACATTGATCGGGTCACCATCGGCCCGCCGCATGACGACTCTCTCGACCGAGGTCTTGGACTGACTCACAACTCCCAAGTATCCGCGAGCCGATGAGCCCGGCCTGTGCCGATCCTATGCGCGCGCTGTGAGGCCACCAGCCGGTGTGATGGCATGCGCGCCGGGTGCGGTTGTCAGTACCAGTAGCGTCGGCCGGCCACCGGGCGACCGACCTGGCCCAGGACCAGAAGAATCAAGCCGACGACGAGCAAGATGCCGCCGATCACCTTCAGGATTGCAAGGGAAGGAACCACTATTCCAACCACGAGCAAGATGATGCCGAGAACGATCATGACAGCTTCCTTTCGGTTATGTTCGCTGCTGGTGCCATTCATTGGTCTCACCTTTGTGTAGCGAGAGCCTTTCGAATCAGTATCAGTCGGATCAATACCAGTAGCGCCGGCCGCCGACCGGTCGACCGACACGGCCGAGAAGCGATAAGACAGCGCCAATGACGATCAACACGACGCCCAATACGAACAACCATTTAATGGTTTTGAACACGATGTACAAGATGATGAGGATGACGCCGAGGGCAATCATGCTGCCTCCGTTGTGAAAAGACTCTCGGCGTGGGGTGCCGGCATCGAACTCGGTTGCGGCAAGTTGGGACAGTTCACTTTCGGGTTCACACCCGCGTAATTGAGTGGCCCCGCTAGTACCGTGAGGGCAACATTTCCCGCTGTCGCGCAGCTGGCGTCACCGTTTTTGAAGTAGTCCCGCTGCCACGCAGCCAGCACCCCGATCAACAGCCACACCAGAACAATCGCGCTGATAGCTCCGCCATACCGCATCTTGACCTCCATAGCGCTTGCACTGCAGAAGTTGGACTGGCATACCCCGGTCGCAATATTCCAAACATGACTAATAGTGACGGGTCACGGTGCCCGCAGCGCTCCTTGGGCGCTGGGCTAATGAGTTCCGCCGCTCTCGGTACCGCCTTTTCGTCCGGAACCGAAAAACCGGAGTATTTTTCCTAGCCACGACGATGTGTGAGGCCCGGTGACTTCTTTCTGAGTCTGTCGAGCTTGGTCGGCGTAGTCGTTGATCGATTCGTCGCCTTCTTCGGCGCGCATGTGCAGCTCCCTTCGCAGGTCGTCGGGCGTCGTGTCTAGTCCGGGGGTTCTGGCAGGCGGTGGTTCTTGCGGGGCCGACCGCTCGGGGGGCTCGGCGGGCGTCAACCGCTCTGGCTGCTCGCTGGGCGACAGCCGCTCCGGCGTTTCTGCTGGGACGCCCTGGTCGGGTGCTGTGTCGGTCATTGATCGTCACCTCTTTCCGTCGCTGCCGCATGAGGTGCGGAAACGTCACAGCTCGCCTACCCCTGCCCTGGGTGATCGAAACGGCAGCCGCACGGCTACCGGGCGCTACGCCCTATCTTCCGACGACACGTCAGCAACTTGCGGCTCGCTGCGCGGATACGAAAACAGTTGGCGGCGTTGAGTCCTCGTCTGAGGTGGTGCGGCCATACCGAGTCAGCATCTCACCCATGGTCGCCGCCGACACCGCCCAGCCATGGTTGTGCAGCCAGTCGGCGAGGTCGGTTCGCTCCTCCTGATACCAGAGGGCGTCGACGTCTGGCAGATCGGTGTCCACCAAGTGCGCCGCAGCCGCGTGAAACCGCTGCATCTGATCGCGCTGACGCCGCAGGCGGTCTGGGTCGATGGCTTCCCTGCTGGGCGCATTCGCGGCGACCCAGGAGCTGGCCGGGCTGAGCGCATGGATGCGCTCGAACAGCAAATCCTGTGCTTGGGCAGGCAGGTAACGCAACAAACCCTCGGCGGACCACGCACTTGGCTGTGCGGCGTCAAATCCCGCGGCTTGCAACGCTGTTGGCCAGTCGTGGCGCAGATCGACGGCTACATTGACCAGTTTCGACCGGGGTGCGGCGCCGTGCTGCTGCAAGGTTGCGGACTTGAATTCCAGCACCCTGGGCTGATCGAGCTCGTAGACCGTGACTCCATCCGGCCAGGGCAGCCGCCAGGCCCGCGAGTCCAGACCGGCGGCGAGGATCACGACTTGCTTGACACCGGAGTTCGCGGCGTCGAGAAAGAATTCGTCGAAGAAGGCCGTGCGCACCGCCATGAAATCGGTCATCGCCTGCCGTTGCGCCTGCAGCTCGGGGCCGAGGTCGGCCGTCAGCGCCGGGTCCAGATACAGACTCCACATGCCCCGGCCTGCCGCCTCGACAAAGATCCGCGCGAACGGGTCTTCGATCAGCGGATTGTTGCTTTCGGTTTCGGCTGCCCGCGCTGCCGCGACACCCAACGCGGTCGCACCCACACTTTCGGTGATGTCCCAGGAGTCGTCGTCGGTGCGCTGCATCTTCGTTCCTCACATCGGCTGACAAACCGGTTCGCCGACAGTACTCCGCTCGGCTGTGAACGAGCCGGGGTGCAGCCGGCGATGGAACACGCCGAGTAGTTTCACTGAGGTGGAGAACTTGAAAGCGGTGGCTGAGTGGATGTCTCAGCAGGGTATGGGTGCCGGACCGCTGGAGAACGTTCGTGAAATCAGCGGCGGAACTCAGAACATCATGCTGCGGTTCACCAGGTCTGGCCGCGAGTATGTGCTGCGGCGCGGGCCGCTGCATCTGCGTCCGCGGAGCAATACGGTGATCCTTCGAGAGACCCGGGTACTGGCGGCGCTGGCCAGCACCGAGGTGCCACATCCAGGGCTGATCGCCACATGCGCTGACCCCTCGGTACTGGGCGACGCGGTGTTCTATCTGATGGAGCCGGTCGACGGGTTCAACGCCGGCGAGGGGTTGCCGCCGCTGCATGCCGCCGACGCCGACGTGCGATTTGGGATGGGGCTGTCGATGGCTGATGCCCTGGCGAAGCTGGGCGCCGTCGACCATGTCTCGGTCGGCCTCGCCGATTTCGGCAAACCGACGGGTTTTTTGGAACGTCAAGTGCCGCGGTGGCTTTCGGAGCTGGAATCGTATCAGGAGTTCGACAACTATCCCGGGCCGGACATCCCGGGAATCGACGATGTCGCCAAATGGCTCGACCGGGGACGACCGCAGGCATGGACGCCAGGCATCATGCACGGCGACTACCACGCGGCCAATGTGATGTTCTCGCGCACCGGACCGGATGTCGTCGCCATCGTCGACTGGGAGATGTCGACCATCGGCGACCCGCTGCTGGACCTGGGGTGGCTGCTGGCCACCTGGCAGCAATCGGACGGCTCCAGTGTGTTCGGCCACGCGCTCACCGACAGGGGCGGATTGGCCGGCCCACGTGACTTGCTCGAGCGGTATTCCCGTAACACCACTCGGGACCTGTCGCACATCACCTGGTACACGGTGCTGGCGTGCTTCAAACTCGGCATCGTCATCGAAGGCACGCTGGCACGGGCCTGCGCCGGGAAGGCGCAGAAAGAAGTCGGTGACCAACTGCACGCCGCTACCGTGCGGTTATTCGAGCAGGCGCTGATGCTGATGGACGAGTCGCTGACTTGATGCGCGAGGTCGGCGCCGATGGTTTACCGGATGCCGTGTATGACCGAGGCGAAGAAGATGATCACCCCGGCGATGGCGAATAGGCTCAGATAACCGAGTATCAACCCTGCCAACGCCATTCCACCACCCTGCTCGCCCGTTCTGCGGATCTGCGAACGCGCCGCATGTCCGATGGGGATGGCTAGTAAGGGGAATACGAAACCGAGTACCAGAGCGGTGACAGCCAGGGAATTGGTCTGCGGATTGTGCGGTCGGTAACCGATCGCACGATCGGCGGTGATCGGTGTGCCCTCCGGCGTGTAGCCGATGACCGGGTAGACCGGCCGGCCATCCTCGGTGTAGGCCAAGGGCTGCGGCGGCTGACTCGATGAGCCGCTCCGGGTCACGGCCGCGACCACGACCACGATGAGCCCGACGACCACGACGATGAGGCCCACCGCGAACAGTATTTGCATCCGCACGAAAAAGCCCGCGGCAAAGAGTAAGACACCCGCCAAAGGAATCGCGACGATCGGGCCGATCGATTTGCCGGGCTGCCGTACCGGTTGGCCGTACGACGGATCGAGAGCCGGCGTCCCCGGCTGAGCACTCGGTGGCGATTGCCAGCGTGGGTCGTTCTGGTAAGTCATGCATCCCCTAAGTGTGTCGACTTCGCGCATCTGACCCCGCGGCAACGCTGACGATCAGTCGTCGGCCACCACGGTTGCAGTGCTAATCCGCTTTGGCCCCCACCGCGCTCAACGCGTCACCCAGTGTCCGGTAGAGCGAAAACATGCTGTCCAGTCCAGTCAACTGAATGGGACGCCGGGTTGCCGGGTTGTTCGCCACGATCACCAGTTGAACCGACTCGTCGAGGCGTCCGCGGGCCGTCGCCAGGATCCGCAGGCCGACCGAGGCCATGAACTGCACCGCGGAAAGCTCGACTACCAGCACCGTCGGGGCGTCGGCAAGAGCGGTCGTGATCGCGGACTCGAACGCCGAAGCGGTGTTGAGATCGATTTCACCGGTCACTGTGACAACGGCGACGCCATCGCGGTGAGCCACTGAAGTAGTGATCGCATCCGCAGATGACAACAGCCGTCCTCCGTCTTAAGCCCGATCGCTTCGGGCGAAGGTAGTCCTGAGCCTAACCCGCCCGTGCACGGTGTGAGAATGATACTTCAATGTTTTCGGCCCTCCGTCAGGGTTAGTGTTGGCGCAATACAGGTGTGCGTAGTGCGGGGCGCGACCGCGTTGTAGGAGGTCAGATGTCCGACGTGACGACCGGTTTGGCCACCGCCAGCCCAGGTATCCAGGCCCCCGGTATCTCCGCCGAAGGTTTGCTGCCGCAGTTGGTTCAGCACCTCAGGCACAATCGGACGGCGCTGCGAGAGGAATGGGCCCGCCGGATCACCGAGGCCGAACTGCTCACCGCGATGACGCCGGAGGAGCTGTTCTCCGAGGCGACCGCCGTCTACGACAACTATGTCGAGGTGCTCGAAACGGGGAGCGTGGAAGCCCTGCAGGCCTACGCGCGCGACCTGTCCGAACGCATCATTCCGCGGGGCGTGGAAACCGATGAGGTCGTCGGCATCGTGCTGCTGCTGCGCGACGTGCTCGCGCGATCGTTGTTCGAGAAATACCAGTCCGACTTCGACATGCTCAACCGGGTGCTCGACGCTTATGAGCCAGCCGCCAACCGCATCGCCAACACCGTGGCGGTCAGCTTCGTGCAGGAGCGCGAGCGCATCATCCGCCAGCAGCAAGAAGCGATCCGCGAGCTGTCCACCCCGGTGCTGCAGGTTCGTGAGCAGTTGTTGATTTTGCCGATCATCGGTGTCTTGGACAGCCAACGTGCCCGCCAGGTCACCGAACAGCTGCTGCGGGCGATCCGGGCCAATCGTGCCAAGGTCGTCGTCATCGACATCACCGGCGTTCC
This sequence comes from uncultured Actinomycetota bacterium, assembly GCA_963767765.1. Classification (GTDB taxonomy): domain Bacteria; phylum Actinomycetota; class Actinomycetes; order Mycobacteriales; family Mycobacteriaceae; genus Mycobacterium. Next base: position 804,818 of record CAVYEX010000002.1, read on the forward strand.
CACCATCGACTCGACGGTGGCCAATCATCTGGTGCAGACGGTGGACGCTTCGGGGCTGATGGGCGCGAGCGTGATCATCACCGGCCTGTCGTCGGAGATCGCTCTGACCCTGGTCACGATCGGGCTTGACCTGTCGAAGATGAACGCGGTCGGTGATCTGCAAGGCGGTATCGAAGAAGCCGAACACCTGCTTGGCTACGAAGTCACCCGCACCGGCGAGCAAACCGGCTAAGCCGCGGTCACCGCGGAGATCTCATGCCAGTACCGATCCTGAAACAGGGACACATCCTCATCGCGACGGTCCGCAACGCCCTCACCGATTCCGACACCGAGCTCTTCCGGGAGCGGCTGATGGAGAGCGTGACTCAGTACCGGGCGCAGGGCATTGTCGTCGACATCACCGCGATCGACGTGCTGGATTCCTTTGCCGCTCGATCACTTCAGACGATCGCGCGCATGACGCGATTGCGGGGCGCCGACACGGTGATCGTGGGCCTGCAGCCCGAGGTGGCCTTCGCGATGGTTCAGCTCGGGATCGCATTCGACGACATGCATACCGCCCTGGACTTGGAAGAGGGCCTGGCACTGCTGAATCGGGAACGCGGGCGAGCCAAATCGACGGATGGACGCAGTGGTGTCCGGTGACATCGTCGTCGATGTGGTGACTTCGAACGACATCCTCGCCGCGCGTCATGCCGGCCACGAACTGGCTCGCGACCTGGGCTTTTCGCTGACCGATGTGACGATGATCGCCACGGCGATCTCCGAGATCGCCCGCAATATCACCAGCTACGCCGGCCGCGGAGCCATCCGAATTGCGCTGAGCGACCGAGACGGTCGCAGAGCACTGGTCGTTCGCGCCGAAGACAACGGTCCGGGCATCTCCAACATCGAACGGGCCCTGGAAGACGGCTTCTCGACCGGCCGTGGGCTGGGTCTCGGCTTACCCGGCGCTCGCCGCCTGATGGACCAGCTGATCGTGGAATCGGCACCGGGCCGCGGCACGATCGTCGAGATGTGGAAATGGGTTCCGCCCAATGGCCGTTGACGGAGGCCGGTTAGGACCGATCGAGTGGGCCGCGGCGGCCCGCCCGTTCCTTAGCGAGGAAGCGTGCGGTGATCAACCGGTGGCCCTCGACATCGGCAGCACCGCAGCGCTTTTCGGGGTTCTCGACGGGTTGGGTCACGGCAATGAAGCCGCGCGTGCGGCGCGGTGCGGTGAGGAGGTGCTGCGCCGCAACTCGGGTAAACCGCTCGGAGTGCTTGTCCAGCTCTGCCATCGGGCGCTGGCCGAGACCCGGGGTGCGGCAATGACGCTGGCCCGGATCGATTTCGAGGCAGAATTGCTCACCTGGACCGGAATAGGAAATGTCTCCGCCGACCTGGTGGCCAAATCCCCGGTCGGCGCAGAAGTCAAATCGTCAGCGCGGCTTGGTGGCGGCATCGTCGGCTATCGAATGCCGGAAACCCTGCACACCCAAACGGTTCCCATGCGCACCGGGGACCTGCTGGTGCTGGCGAGCGACGGTATCGCCGCAAATTTCCTGGACAGCATCGATTTCGCCGCCCCCGCCAAGGCCATCGCCGAGCAGATCCTCCGTGGCCACCGCAAGGACACCGACGACGCGCTGGTGCTCACCGCGCGGCACCGGGGCACCTCACCATGACGGCTCCCGGCGACTTCGCTGTCCACTACGCCGCCGCGTTACACGCCTACCTGCAGACTCGTGACGAGGACAACCTCGCGGTCGGTCACGAACTCGGCCGTCGCGCCTTGGAAGACCAGGTCAGCATGCTCGACATTGTCGAGCAACACTTTCGGCTGGCCGAGCAGATCGCCGACACCTCAAGCCGCGACGCACCGGCCGCGCTGGAATTTTTGCTGCAAACCCTGGCCGCGCTCGACGTCGTCACCCGCGGATTCCGCGACGGCACAAAGCGATACGAGGAGCAGCGGGCCCGCGCGCAGGATCTGGCCGATCGCGACGATTTTCGAAGTGCCGTGGTCAACTCGCTGCAAGAAGGCTTTTTCGTCGCCGACCACAGCGGTGTGGTGATCGAGCTCAACGACGCCTTCGCCAAGATCACCGGATACGGCGCGGAAGACCTCCCCTACGGCTGGCCGCACCCGTGGACTGTCGACCAGCAGGCGGCCAGCCAGCAACAGGCCCGCCTGGTGCAGGACGGCCGCGTGCAATACGAGACACCGATTCGCGCCCGAGACGGCCACCTCGCATGGGTGGCTGTGAGCATCAACGCGGTCACCGGGCTCGGCACCGGCAGCGGTGTGTTCGTCGGCACAATCCGCGACGTCACCGCGGAACGGGCGTTCGCGGCCCGGGAAAACGCGGTGCTGCGCCTGGCCACTGCCATCGGAGTCGCCAGAAGCGTCGCTGAGGTGCTGTCGATCACCCTCGACGAGTGCCGGTTGGCAATCGATGCCCAACGGGTGGTGGCAGTGACGTGGCCGGCGGGCGGCGAGGAGCCGTCGGTGCAGGTGGCCGGTGAGCCGGTGGCAACCAGTTGGCATGACCTGGACCCGTTGCTGCAGAACACGTTTCTGCAAGCGCGCAGCCAACTGCCGCTGACGGTGCAGCAAGTCGAGTGGCCACAGACGCCCGGCAAGTCGAGCGGGGTCGTGACGCTGCTTTCCGGTGCGGGCGACGTCGCGTTGTGGCTGGAGCTTCGGGTACCCCGCTGGGTGAATGCCGAGGATCGGCTGTTGGTCACTGTCCTCATCGGGCACCTCAGCCTGGCGATCCAGCATGTGCGGCAGTTCGAGAGTGCCCGCGAGACGTCGATGACGTTGCAGCGCGCGATGCTGCCGTCGACGAAGCCGCCGCCGGGTTTCGCCGTCCGCTACGAGCCGGCCGTCCCGCCGTTGGAGATCGGCGGCGACTGGTATGACGTGCTGCCGGTCGCAGACCACCGGATCGGCATCATCGTGGGTGACTGCGTGGGACGCGGCCTGCCCGCCGCCGCAGTGATGGGTCAGCTGCGCAGCTCCGCGCGGGCCCTGCTGTTGACCGGTGCTGAACCCGCAAGGCTGCTCGAGCAGCTCGATGCGGCGGCAGCACTGATCCCGGATGCTTTCTGTACCACCGTATTTCTGGCAATACTGGACACCGAGTCCGGCGTGATGCGGTACAGCAGTGCCGGTCATCCGCCGGCGGTGCTGGCCGCACCGCAGTGTGACACCATCCTGCTCACCGGCGCTCAATCGGTGCCGCTCGCGGTTCGCCAACGTGACGCTCGCCCGCAAGCCTCTCAGCAATTGGCGCCCGGCTCGCGATTGATGCTGTACACCGATGGTCTGGTCGAGCGACGGGGCGCGTCGATCGATGACGGGATCGCCCGGCTCGCCGATGTGGTGAACACCTCGATGCAGTTGCCGATCGACGCGGTCGCCGACACGGTGCTCGCTGAACTCGCGCCCGCAACGGGATACGACGACGACGTCGCCATCGTGGTGTACCACCGGCCGCAGGCTCCGTTGATCGTCCGCACCGACGCCACCGCCGAACGACTGCGCGAAGTCCGCGGGCAGGTCACCGCGTGGCTGCGGTCGGCCTCGATCGACGACGAGATGGTCGCTGACATCGTGCTGGCAGTCGACGAGGCGTGCGCCAACAGCGTCGAGCACGCCTTCCGCGGTGAGCGTCCCGGCGAAATCTGCGTCGAAGTGAAATTCCAGGGCGTCGATCTGCGGGTGCGCATCGTCGACCACGGCTCGTGGAAAGTACCGGCCACCGGCCCCTCCCTGCGCGGACGCGGACTGCCGCTGATCCGCGCGGTGACCGAGCAGGTCGAGCTGGATGGCACTGCGGCGGGGACCACGCTCGACATGCTGTTCCGACGGCCGGTGGAGCGGTCACCGGACCGACATCCCGCGGGATGAAACCAGCGTGCTATTGCTGGGTACGGCACTCGTCGATGGGCCAGCCCAGCTGCTCCCACATCGACAACTTGTTCCAGTCTTTGATGAATTCGACCAGTTTCCCGTCACTGACCTGAAACAGCGCCGCAGCCGACCAGCGCGCCGTGCGACCGGTCGGCTCGATGTCGCCGTGAGGACGGCCCAGATGCGCGCCTTCCGCGGTGTAACGCACGCACACTCGATCGCCGCAGCCGAATAGGACGTCGAAGCTGACGATGCGGAGATTGTCCACCTGTTCCATGAGTCGGCCGTGGTCCTCGGCATAGTCCTCGAGCGTGTGCACCTCGGGAAAGGTGGTGGGCGCGATGAAGCGGTTGTCCGGCGCACACAGATGCGCGACCGCCTGGGCGCTGGCACGGCCGGGTGTATAGGAGGTTTCGATATATTCGCGGACGAGGTCGATGTTGCGTTGTTCATCCGCCGTCATGGTGAGCTCCTCGACCGAAATCGTCATTGCTGTAACGCACTTCGGATGGCAACTACCCGACATCGGTGGGGTGAAAACACGCGCCCCGGCGCTGCGCTGCGCGTCGACGGGAATATGCAGCCGGGTTACCGGGTTCGCAAGCCGCATGACTGCTTTCAGCGAGACCGAGCGTGAACGATTTCTCGAAGCAAAACACGTGGCGGTGCTGTCCGTCGCGGCCACCGATGGCCGGCCGCCGGCCAGTGTGCCGATTTGGTATGACTACGTTCCCGGCGAGCACATTCGTCTCAGCACCGGCGTAAAGTCCCGCAAGGCCAAGCTGATCAAGCGAGCCGGTGCCGTCACGATCGTCGTCCAGCGCGAAGAGCCGCCGTACCAATACGTCGTCGTGGAGGGCACTGTCGTCGACACCACCGAGCCGGCCCCGCTGGATGCGCGCGAGGAAATCGCGATCCGCTACCTCGGAGAAGAGGCCGGGCGCGCTTTCGTACGCAGTCTTGAGGGCCAAGACAGTGTGTTGTTCACCGTTCGCCCGGACCGCTGGCTCACCGCCGACTTCTCCGACGAGCTGTGACGGGCTGAGCGCTCGGCAGGTCAACTGCCGGCCTTCACGGCGGCGACGAAGTTCTCCGCCTCTTCGAGGCTCAGGTACAAGGTGCGCACTTCGGCCCAGTCATTGGCCATCAGTTTGACCGACTTCGAGGTGACGGGCCGGGTGAATACAAGTTCGACGATGCCATCTCGGGAGCCGTTGACCAGCCAGATATCCCCACCCGGGTGTACACCCCAGGCAAACGGCCGCTTCGGCCAGAGCCGCGCCGACCTGATGTTCTCGAGCGGGACATCAAGACGGAACGCCCAGCCGTGCCTGATCTGCAGTGTGCCGTCGGCGACCCGAATCACGGTTCGCTTGGGTCCCAAGCCGATCACGGTGGCCACGGGGCGGTACCACCGGTCGTAGCGCATCGCGAAATCCATCCATGCATTTTCGCGCGTTGCTCGACCGGCTGGTTTCGCCAGTTCGGTCCGGAAGCAGCAGCATCGGAGGCGAGATCCCTACGATGAGCCGTGGTTTTGGTCCCGCGAAGCGGCCCGCCACTCATCAGAACCTTTTTGCGACATCCCGGATCCCCATCGACCAGGACACCACCGCACGTTAACAAAGGTATAAGCACACGAGGACGCGACCAGGTGTAGTTGCTTTGCGGCACTGGCCGCGGCTATGTGCGGTCCGCGCCGGATCAGGCCAGCGGGGTCAAGCGGGGCGGCGTTTTGACCACATCGACGCGGCCTTTGGCGTCAGGGCAGCGTTTCGATCAGCGGTACCTGACCGCGAACGAGCTGGGCAAAACTCTCCGCCTTCGGTAGACCGCTGATAGGCGCGGCGCCCTCAGGAAAGCAGACCATGTTGACGTCCCACCCGAAGGGATTCCATGCGACCCCGTTGCCGACGACCGGCGCCGATCGATCAACACCGTTGTAGTTATCGCGCTGGAAGCGCTCAGTGCGGTACCAATAGCAGTCGTAGCCCAGGCCGCGGATATGCCGGATCAGATCGTCGCCGCTGCCGGGATTATTGTTTTCAACAAACAGCATCGGTCGCGTGCGCGCGATGAGCTGATGGGCGCCGCGCAGTACGCCCAGCTCGAATCCTTCCGTGTCAACTTTGAGGAGATCGAGGCGCGGAAGGCTTGCAGTCTGGGGGAACTCGTCGAGGGCGACGACCGACGTCGGCTCGGATTTCAACTCGCCGGGAAAGGGGCGTTCACTGCCGAAGCCTGCCGTGACCGAGAACCCACCGTAGTTCCACGGGGTGTCGTAGCTGGTGGATTCGAGGTTGACAAGCCCTCGGTGCTCACCGACCACCAAACGGTGGGGCTGGACATTGATCAGGTTATTGAGCGCGAGATTGCCGCACAGGATGTTGAATATAGGCCCCTGCGGCTCGAAGCAAATGACCTGGCCGGGTGCGACGATCCTTGCCAGCGGCACGGTGTGCAGGCCGAGGTTGGCGCCGACCTCGATGACCATATCGTGGGGTTTGAGCAGGCGACGGTACAGGGACACCTCCAGCTCGCTCCACTCGCCGTAGGCATCGGCGTAGGAACTGATCATGTCGCCGCGCAAAAGCAAGAAGCGCCCCCAGCGGCAGTCTTTAAGAAATGTTTGCATGACTCGGGATTGGGCGGCCGGGCGAACGTGACATCTCCGGCATATGTTCAAATCACACCTTCGTCAACAGTGCCCGGAACCTTCTTGATTGACTGAAGGGACTTCATACCTACGCGCGCCCGAAGAGATTCGAACTCCCAACCTTCTGATCCGTAGTCAGATGCTCTATCCGTTGAGCTACGGGCGCCTGTTCAGTTGTCTCGGCGGAGGCGAGAGGATTTGAACCTCCGGTCCCCGGTAAGAGGACAACTCATTAGCAGTGAGTCCCATTCGGCCGCTCTGGCACGCCTCCCTGGACTTCATGAGGGTACCCGACGCCAGCCCGGCGACGATGCGGGCCGTACAACGGCCCGAGGAGGAGTCGGGCAATCAGACCCGGCGGCGACAAGCCGGACGGGGTGGTCATCGGTCGACATATGCTGTCGACGTGACCGCCCGCCTGCGCCCCGAGCTGGCGAAACTGCCCGCTTACGTGCCCGGCAAGACGGTGCCGGGTGCGGTGAAACTGGCCAGCAACGAGACCGTGCCCGGGCCGCTGCCCAGCGTTCGCGCGGCCATCGAGCACGCCACCGACATCGTCAACCGCTACCCGGACAACGGCTGCGTCGAGCTGAAGTCGGCGCTCACCAGGCACCTGAATTCCGGGAGAGCCGGCGGACCGGGCGGTTGGGCACCCGAACACATCGCCGTCGGTTGCGGTTCGGTCAGCCTGTGCCAGCAACTGATCCAGATCAGCGCCTCGGTGGGCGAGGAGGTGCTGTTCGGCTGGCGCAGCTTCGAGATCTATCCGCTGCAGGTCCGGCTCGCCGGCGCCATTCCGGTTCAGGTGCCGCTGACTGCCCACACCTTCGACTTACCGGCCATGCTGGCCGCGGTCACCGACCGCACCCGCCTGATCTTCGTCTGCAATCCCAACAACCCGACCTCGACGGTCGTCGAACCCGGCGAACTGGTCCGCTTCGTCGAGGCGGTACCGCCGCACATCCTGATCGCCATCGACGAGGCGTATGTCGAGTACATCCGCGACGGCATGTTGCCCGACAGCCTCGCCCTGGCCCGTGATCACGACAACGTCGTTGTGCTGCGCACGTTTTCGAAGGCTTACGGTTTGGCCGGCCTGCGGGTCGGTTATGCCGTCGGGCATCCCGATGTGATCACCGCGCTGGACAAAGCCTACGTCCCGTTCACGGCGACCAGCATCTCCCAAGCCGCAGCGATAGCCTCGCTCGACGCCGCCGACGAACTGCTGGCACGCACCGACGCCGTCGTCGCCGAACGGGCGCGGGTGAGTGCGGGTTTGCGCGACGCCGGGTTCGAACTTCCGCCGTCGCAAGCAAATTTCGTGTGGTTGCCGTTGGGGCCGCGCACGCTCGACTTCGTCGGCCAGGCCGCCAACGCACGGATCGTGGTCCGGCCTTACGGCACCGACGGGGTGCGGGTCACCATCGGGGCGCCGCCGGAAAACGATGTCCTGCTGCGCTTCGCACGGGACTGGCGCCATAGTGTGAAGCGATGAGCGATCATTCGGCCCGCAAGAAGTTCGTCGAACTCGTCGAACGCACCGAGCTGATCGGCGACGCCGAACTCGACGAGTACTGGGCGACCCTGACGCCCGCCACCATCGACAGCATGCTGGGCGAGTGGCGAGGCCACGGGTTCAACACCGACCACAAGTTGAACGCCGCGTTGAAACAGGCCCGCTGGTTCGGCAAGACGTTCAACTCCACCGCCGACGTCAAACCGTTGGTGTGCCTGGATGCTGACGGCACCAAGTACTCCAACACCGAGCTGGGCAAGGGCGAGGCCACGATGTGGCTCGAGGAGTTCCGCGGCGAGGTCACCGCCACAATGGTGTACGACGGTCAGCCGACGCACGATCACTTCAAACGCATCGACGACAACACCGTCATGGGGATCATGAACGGCAAGTTCGCCCTCAACGGCGGCCGGCTCTACTACTTCTATCTCGAACGGGTGTAGCCGGCCGTCGACTCTGCGGTCAGGGCGCCCAGTCTGCGTCTGGGCAGCGGCCACGGCGAGAAACGACGCCGTCACCGCAGGATCGGCGGAAGAGTCAGCTGCCGGCCGGCTGCCGGCCGGTGAAGGCGACCAATCGATCCAGGGCGCCGGCGTCGGCCGGCGAGTCAACCGGCTGCGCAAAGCCCACCGCTGAACGGGCCTGCGGAGTGATGATGTCGTGCGCCAGACCCAGCACGTATTCGGCCATCGAATCGGCGACGTCGATCGGATGTCCGGTGGCTTCCGCGTAATCCCAAGCGTGGACCAGGAATTCAACTGACAGGATGCCGGCGAGCACCCGCACCGGTAACTCGTTGGCGCCGAGGCTGGCGGTGTCGTCCAATCCCCGGCGGCGCAACGCATCCAGGGCGGGCCGGGCGGCCGCGATGATTTGCCGCTCCACCGAGTCGTCCGCGGCGCGTGGCAAAGAGTCAGCGCCCACCGCGCCACCGACCGAAGAGATCGACTTCAGCAGATGATCGGTCAGCGCAGCCACGTCGAACTCCGGACACGGTGTCTGCCGCGACAGCTCTTCGCGCGAGATCGGGTGCAGGACCCGCTGCAGCACCCCCAGCGCCGCTTCGGCGCAGTGGAACTCGTCGGTCGGTGGAGAGTCGGGACCGGGTCGCAAGTCAGACGGCATGGCTGCCAGGCTACGGTCTGTCCATGGTCGACTCATATGAATCTGTCACAGTGGAGACCAAGGACCAGGTCGCGCAGGTGACTCTGATCGGTCCCGGGAAGGGCAACGCGATGGGACCCGCGTTCTGGTCGGAGCTGCCGGATTTGTTCACCGAGTTGGACGCCGACCGGGACGTTCGGGCGATCGTCATCACCGGCTCCGGTCGCAACTTCAGCTACGGCCTGGACGTGCCCGCCATGGGCGGATCTTTTACGCCGCTGCTCGCCGACAGCGCGCTGGCCCGGCCGCGCGCGGAGTTCCACGCCGAGATCCAGCGCATGCAGAAAGCGATCACCGCGGTCGCCGACTGCCGCACTCCGACCATCGCCTCGGTGCACGGTTGGTGCATCGGCGGCGGCGTCGACCTGATCTCCGCCGTGGACTTCCGCTATGCCAGCGCCGACGCCAAGTTCTCGGTGCGCGAAGTCAAACTGGCCATCGTCGCCGACGTCGGCAGCCTGGCCCGCCTACCGCTGATCCTGGGCGACGGGCATCTGCGTGAACTTGCGCTGACCGGTAAAGACATCGACGCGGCGCGCGCGGAGAAAATCGGCCTGGTCAACGACGTGTTCGCCGACGCCGACGCCACGCTGGCCGCCGCCCACGACACCGCCGCCGAGATCGCCGCCAACCCGCCGCTGACTGTGCAGGGCATCAAAGATGTCCTTGACCAGCAACGCATTTCGTCGGTGTCGGCCAGTTTGCGCTATGTCGCGGCGTGGAACGCGGCTTTCCTGCCGTCCAAGGACCTCACCGAGGGCATCTCGGCGACCTTTGCCAAGCGCGCCCCGCAATTCAGCGGGGAATAGCGAACTTATGACCCGCGCCGGCGACGATGCAGAGCGTGGGGGCACCCCAGCTTTGCGAGGGGACGATGAGGAGAAGCGGCGCCGATGACCTCAGATGGCAGGATCCGCGTGCCGGACGACCTGGATGCCGTCACGGCCGTCGGCGACGAGGATCACACCACGATCGAGAAGGCCGCTGTCGATCGCATCTGGCAGGCCGTCCGGTACTGGTATCAGGCCGGCATGCACCCGGCGATCCAGCTGTGCCTGCGGCACGACGGGCGGGTCGTGCTCAACCGCGCGATCGGCCACGGCTGGGGTAACGCTCCGACCGACCCCTCGGACGCCGACAAGGTACCGGTGACCCCGGAGACGCCGTTCTGCGTGTACTCCTCGGCCAAGGCGATCACCGCCACCGTCGTGCACATGCTGGTGGAACGCGGCGTGTTCGCCCTCGACGACCGGGTCTGCGAGTACCTGCCCTCCTACACCAGTTACGGCAAGCACCGCACCACCATCCGGCACGTGCTGACCCACAGCGCAGGGGTGCCGTTTCCCACCGGGCCCACCCCGGATCTCAACCGCGCCGACGACAGCGAATACGCGCGCGAACAACTGGGCAACCTCAAGCCGCTGTACCCGCCGGGTCGCCTGCACCTTTATCACGCCCTGACCTGGGGTCCGCTGATGCGCGAGATCGTCTCGGCGGCCACCGGGAAGAACATCCGCGACATCCTGGCCACCGAAATCCTTGACCCGCTGGGGTTTCGGTGGACCAACTTCGGTGTCGCGAAGCAGGATGTCCCGCTGGTCGCCCCGAGCCACGCGACCGGCCGACCGCTCCCGGCGCCCATCGCCGCAGCGTTCCGCAGGGCCATCGGCGGAACGGTGCACGAGATGATCCCGATCACCAACAGCGAGTTCTTCTTGACCACCGTGGTCCCGTCGTCGAACACCGTCTCCAACGCCGACGAGCTGTCGCGCTTCGCCGAGCTGCTGCGCCGCGGCGGCGAACTCGACGGTGTCGAGGTGCTGCGGCCCGAGACGGTTCGGGGTGCGGTGCGGCAGTGCCGACGCCTGCGACCCGACTTCGCGGTGGGACTTGCGCCGCTGCGCTGGGGTACCGGGTTCATGCTGGGGTCGACGAGGTTCGGACCGTTCGGGCGCAACGCGCCGGCCGCCTTCGGCCACCTGGGCCTGACGAACATCGCCATCTGGGCGGATCCGGAACGCAAGCTGGCAGCCGGGCTGGTCAGCACCGGCAAGCCGGGCAGGGACCCCGAAGCTAAACGCTACGGCGCGTTGCTCGACACGATCACCGCCACGATCCCGCGGACTGAAGGATAGCGTCGGCGATCTTCACGGTTGGGATCCCGATCAACGGGGAAACAGTGGCGGTATGGCTACCTACCGAGTGCTCAACCCTCACGGCGAGGTTGTCGCCACCAAGGACATCGAAAGTGCCGACGACGCTCACGCCTGGTTTGTCGATCAGCAAGCCGACAACAGCGAGCTCGGCTGGCGGATGGAAGTCGAAGCCGAGGGTGACTGGCGCTTCTTCGACGACAGTGAAGGCGACCGCGCCTAGTTTGTCGGTCTGATCGATGGGCACCCTAGTGGGCATGAATGCCGACCGTTTCCGTCAGCTGCTGACCACCAAGAGCCCCTTCGCATCGATCTATTTCGAAGACACCCACGACACCGAAGACGCCGAGACCCAGCTCGACCTGAAGTGGCGGGGCGTACGTGAGCAGCTCCTCGAACACGGCATCGAGCGGACCGTGGTCGCCGACATCGAGGACGCGGTGAGAAACCTACGGGCGCCGGTCGGCCGCAGCGGCCGAGCGATCGTCGCAGGTGCGGACGGCGTCGTGATCAACGAGCATCTGCTGCGTCCTGCCGCCACCGCCGTCGTGCGGGTGTCCGAACTGCCGTACCTGGTGCCGATCGTCGAGCACGGGATGGATTTTCCCACCTACGTCCTGGCGTCGGTCGACCACACCGGCGCCGATATCACCCTCTACCGCAACGGCAACCTGGGCTCGGAGACCGTCGACGGCGGCGGTCATCCGGTGCATAAGGCCGCCGGGGCAGAATCCTCGGGGTACGACCAACCTCAGCGCCGTGCGGAAGAAGCCGCCAGGAAGAACACCCGGGCAGCAGCTGATCGGGTGGCGGAGCTGGTCGACAAGACAGCGGCCGAGTTGGTCTTCATCGTCGGCGAAGTGCGGTCACGTGCTGATTTCCAGGCTGAGCTTGCGCAGCATGTCGCCGACCGTGCTATTGCCCTGCAGGTCGGTGCGCGTCACAGCGGACACGACTTCGACGAGGTGGAGCAGGCTATCGAGGCGGAGCTGGGCAAACGCCGCAACGCCGAACTCGACGACATCGGGGCGACGTTCACCGCCGAGATTGGCCGGCACTCCGGGCTGGCGGCCGAAGGTCTTGGTCCGGTGTGTTCGGCTCTGCGGCAGGGCGCGGTCGAGACGTTGATCATCGGCGAGTTGGGAGACGCCACGGTGGTCGCCGACGCAGAGCTGACGACGATCGCCCCGACACCTGAGGTGCTGTCCGAGCAGGGCGCAGCGCCGGCCAAGACGTTACGTGCCGACGAGGCGCTGCCTTTCGCCGCGGTGTCGATCGGGGCGGCGCTGGTGCGCACCGACGAACGGCTCGCCCCCGCCGACGGGATCGGGGCCGTGCTGCGCTACGCGCCCACCCTGCACTGACCGGTGGGCGCGCGCCGAGCGTGCAGTAGTTGTGACGGCCGTCGAAAAGTTCGCGGCCAGTGCACGTTCGGCGAGAGCGGGTTCCCAGAAGCGGTGGCGGAGGGATTTGAACCCCCGGACGGTGTTCGCCGTCTCTCGCTTTCAAGGCGAGTGCATTAGGCCGCTCTGCCACGCCACCGCCGTAAAGCGTAGCCCTGGCTCAGAAGCGGCCGAGCTTCGCCGAGTGCTCAGCGCGTTTCAGCGCGACGCTGATCCGACGGCAGTTCTCCCCCACCGCGGCCATCTGCGTGCGTGACAATTGGCCGAGGTAGTAAGTCCGCACGCTTTCGGCGTAGGTCACCATCGCTTTGCGCGCCACGGTCCGGCCATCCTCAGTGATGCTGGCGACCACGCCGCGGCGGTCATCGAGGCTGGCGCCGCGGCGCACCAGTCCCTGCGCTTCCAGACGACCGATCTGCCGCGTCAAACGGCTCGGCAGCGACGGCAACGCCTCCGCGAGATCACCCATCCGGGCCGAGCCGTTCTTCGCGTTGTCGAGCAGCTCGAGTACGCGGACTTCGAACAGCGACAACTTGTGCTGCTCGGTCAGCAGGCGGTTCACCGTCGCGTACAACCGCAGGCCGCAATCCAGGAAGTTCTGCCACGATTTCTGTTCAGCGATGTCCAGGCCCGGCATGTCCCCCGGCGTCCGGCCAGCGATGAGGCCTTCCATCACGTCATATTAATGCCGACGAGTGCTGCGTCGGGAGACCTTCGGGACGGGGGCGAACAAGTGACGGGCGCGGTCGGTCGCCTCGTTGAGGTCGTGCAGGTGGGCCACCAACAGATCCTGCAGGAGTAGGTGACCCTGCTCCGCACCGTCTGGTGTCACGACTTTGAGCGGCAGCCCGCCCGCTCCGGCAAGCACGTTCGCGGCGTGCCGCAAGGTGTCGCGGGGCTCGACGATGCCGCCGGCCGGAGAAGGTGCGGGCTCGGCATGCATGACGTCGGCCACGAAGAAGGTCTCCAATGGGTCGGTGGTGTAGTCGCGGGTCAGATGCAGTCCGCGCCGGGCGATCTTCTCGGTCAAGATCGATCGGTCCAGCGCAAGCACCGACGCGGCGTAGGCGGTGATCGAGGCGATCGTGAGCGGGAACATCGCCGGCCAGGCGTGCGTGAGTTCGAGGGTGAACACGATTCCGGTCAACGGCGACCGCATCACCCCACCGACCACGGCGGCCAACCCCAGGATTGCCCAGAATCCCGGGAAGACCGGCGGGAACCATTGCCCGACAAGCGCTCCGAGCGCACCGCCGATCATGAACACCGGGGCCAGCACGCCACCTGAGGTGCCCGATCCCAGCGACAACGACCAGATCGTCGTCTTCACCAGCAGAATGCCGACGATCAACGAGAGAGTGGCCTGGCCGGTGAGCAGCGCCCCGATCACGTCGTAGCCGACGCCGAGAGCTCTCGGCTCGATCAGCCCGCCCAAACCGATCACGCCGCCACCGATCGCCGGCCACCACATCCAATGAATCGGCAGGCGCGAGAAGGCGTCTTCCGCGAGATACACCAACCGGGTCGCGGCGATGGCAACCGTGGCGCCGCAGATGCCGATGACCAGCGCCAACGCATCGACGGGCCAATGCATCCCGGGCAGTGGTCCCACCACCGGAAACACCGGCGCGGCACCGAGAATGAACTGGCGGACCACCGTCGCCACCGCGACTGCGGCGCTGACCGGGACCAAGCTGCGCGGCCGCCATTCGAACAGCAGCAGCTCGACGGCCAGGAGAATGGATGCCAGTGGAGAGTTGAAGGTGGCCGCCATACCGCCCGCCGCACCGGAAACCAACAGAATTTTTCGTTCGTCGGCGGTCAGATGCAGGTGTTGCGCGAGGATCGAACCGAGCGCGCCGCCCGTCATGATGATTGGTCCCTCAGCGCCGAACGGACCGCCGGTGCCGATACTGATGGCCGCCGAAACTGGTTTCAGGAAAGCAACATTCGGGTCCACCCGGCTGCCCCGGGTGAGAATCGCCTCGATCGCCTCGGGCATGCCGTGACCACGGATCTTCTCCGACCCGAACCGCGCCATGACGCCGACGACCACACCACCACCGATCGGAGCGCCCAAAATTAGCCACCACGGGTGGTGCTGCGCTCCCGGTGCCACCAGATCGACCGCCCAGCGCTGATAGAAAACGAGGTTGGTGACCAGGCCGATCAGCCGCAGCAGGCACCACGCCGCGCCCGCCGACAGCGCGCCGATCGGGAGTGCCAGGGCTGTCGTCAGCAACATCCGCCGGTCGACCGTGAAATCCGCCAGGCGTGCACTCATGGCAACACCTGGTCACCGATGCCGGCGATCAGTGCTGCCAACCCCCGAGCGGTGGCCGAAGCGGTCTGAATGTCCAGCTCGGCCACCGCGGCACGCAGGACTTGTTCCCGGCTGGCGGTGACGCGTCGAATCGTTGCGGCCCCCTTCGCTGTCAGCTCCAGATCCACCGCCGACGCGTTGGTTGGGCTGACGCTGCGCGACACCAACGGCAACATCGCTGGGCGTGCAATCAACCGCGTCACCGAAGACACGCTGACGTGCAGGCGGGCGGCTACTGCCGAGCAGGAGGCGACTCCCAGGTCGGACACGGTGAACAGCAGCCGCATCTGGGCAAGTGTCAGCCCCACCGATTCCGCGCTGCGTTCGGCGAGCGCGGCAAACACCCGGACGGCACGCAGGTACAGCGTCAGATCACCGAAATGTTCGGCCATCCGCAGAGTATTGCATTGTGCAAAGCTTTCGCGGCAGCTAGGGGCGGTACTGGCTCACCAGGTCCCGGTAGCCGTCGAGCAGTCGCAGCGACTCATCGCGCGAACGGGTCGGCAGCAGCAACGCCACCTGGGCGTAACCGAGGTCTTCGGCGGCGCGCCAGTAGTCGAGGTCGGTGGGGGTGCCGAACATCGCCAGCGGAACGTCATGACCGGCGGCGTCGCGCAACTGGTCTATACGCTTGGCCAGCTGCGGCGCCGGCAGCGCATTGGAAATCCAGCCCGCGTCATGCCGGACCACCCGCTTGACCGTGGCGTCGGAGTTGCCGCCGATGAAGATCGGCGGATGGGGTTGCTGTACCGGCTTGGGGCGACTGTAGGCGGGCGGGAAATCGACGAACCTGCCGTGGAATTCCGCAGGTTCGGTGGTCCACAGCGCCTTGATGGCCTCGATGCGCTCGTCGAGCAGCGCCCCGCGGGTCTTCGGGTCGGTGCCGTGGTCGCGCAGCTCCTCGATGTTCCAGCCGGCGCCCACGCCGAAGACGAACCGGCCGCCCGAGATCAAGTCGATGCTGGCCGCTTCCTTGGCGGTGATGATCGGGTCGCGCTGAATGAGCAACGCGATCCCGGTGAACAGCTCGATCCGTGACGTCACGGCCGCCGCCGCTGCCAGCGTCACGAACGGGTCCAGTGTGCGGTAGTAGATCTTCGGCAGTTCACCGCCCTGTGGGTAGGGTGATTCGCGGCTGGCCGGGATGTGGGTGTGCTCGGCAATCACCAGTGACTCGAATCCGCGTTCTTCGACCGCACGCGCCAGCGACACCGTGTCGATTGTGTCGTCGTTGACGAAGGTGGCGATTCCAATTTTCATCCGAGAACCTTCCCTGTCGGCTTCCGTGAGCAAGCGGCCCCGCTACCCGGTTATTCCCCGCGAGCGATGCGGGGTGGCAGCAGGTGGTCAGCAGGAAAGACGTACCTCGACGTAGCGTGTCCCCATGCATGCGATTGTCGCCGAATCCGCCGATCGACTTCATTGGCAAGAGGTCCCGGATGTCCGGCCCGATCGCGGCGAGGTCCTGATCCGGGTCAGTGCCGCCGGTGTCAACCGCGCCGACATCTTGCAGGCCGCGGGCCACTACCCGCCGCCGCCGGGCGTCAGCGAGATCCTCGGCATGGAGGTGGCCGGCGTCGTCGCCGCCGTCGGCGACGACGTCGCGGGATGGTCGGTCGGGCAACCGGCGTGTGCCCTGTTGGCGGGCGGCGGCTACGCCGAGTATGTGGCCGTTCCGGTCGGGCAGGTGATGCCGGTTCCCGACGGTGTCGATCTTCATGACGCCGCGGGTCTACCGGAAGTTGCGTGCACGGTGTGGTCGAACCTGGTGCTGACCGCGCATCTGCAAAGCGGGCAGGTTGTGCTGGTCCATGGTGGCGCCAGCGGGGTGGGCAGCCATGCGGTGCAGATCGCCCGGGCGGCGGGTGCTCGAGTGGCGGTCACCGCGGGGTCGGCGAGCAAGCTGCAGTTCTGCCGCGAACTGGGCGCCGAAATCACGATCTCCTACCGCGACGAGGACTTCGTGGCGCGTCTACACGAGGAAACCGACGGTGCGGGGGCCGACGTGATCCTCGACATCATCGGCGCCGGCTACCTCGACCGCAACATCGATGCGTTGGCCAGCGACGGTCAGCTGATCGTCATCGGGATGCAAGGCGGTGTGAAAGGCGAACTGAATCTGGGCAAGCTGCTGAGCAAGCGTGCCCGGGTGATCGGCACCACGCTGCGGGGCAGGCCCACCAACGGCCCCCACAGCAAAAGCGTCATCGTCGAAGCGGTGGTGGACTCGGTGTGGCCGATGTTCGCCAACGGTCGGGTCCGTCCGGTGATCGGGGAGCGCCTGCCGATCAACCAGGCCGCAGAAGCGCATCGCCTGCTCAACGGGGGGCACGTGACCGGCAAGGTCGTGCTGACCGTCGACTAGCTGTCCACGAGCGTCAAGCCAGCGTGACCGTGGCACCCGACCGTCATCCCAGCGTGACGTTCGGCAGGATCACCGCCTCAGCCCAGCGACGCCAGCGCACGCAGCAACTGATCGACTTCGCCCGTCGTCGAATAGTGCGCCAGCCCGACGGTGACCGCGCCGCCGATGTCGTTGACCCCGATTGCGTCGAGCACGCGGGAGCTGGCGTTGGCGATCGCCAGGATCCCGTTGTCGGCCAGCCGCTGCACCACCCGATCGGCCGGCACGTCGTTGACAGCGAAGCTCACCACCGGGATGTGCGCCTCGGGCCGGCCGATCACCATCACCAACGGCAACGAGCGCAGCGACACCATCAGGTAGTCGAAGATCCGGTCCAGATACGAGGCGGCGGACTCCATCGAGCCGACCAACCGTTCGCGTCGGCTACCGCGGGCTGTTTCGTCCAGTGCGGCAAGGTATTCCACGCTGGCGACCACACCGGCCAGCAGGCCGAACTGGTGCACCCCCAGCTCCAGGCGCGCCGGGCCGGTGGCGTACGGGTTGGTCGACACCGAGCCGAACGAGTCGATCAGCACCGGGTCCCGAAACACCAGCGCCCCGATCGGCGGACCGCCCCAGCTGACCGCGTTCACCGCCACCACGTCGGCCTCGATGTCGTCGATATCGATCAGGCGGTACGGCGCGGCTGCGGAATGGTCCACGACGACCATTCCGCCGACATCGTGAATCAGCTTGGTCACTCCGCGCAGGTCGGTGACCGTGCCCAACGTGGCCGACGCCGAGGCCACGGCGACCAGCCGGGTCGGCTTGCCGATCAGACTCTCCCACTGCCAGGTCGGCAGCTCGCCGGTCTCGATGTCCACCTCGGCCCATTTGACTTTGGCGCCGAAGCGGTTCGCGGCACGCAACCACGGAGCGATGTTCGCCTCGTCGTCGATGCGGCTGACGAGCACTTCGTAACCCAGCCCGGCCCGCGACGACGACGCGTCAGCCAGCGACGACAGCAGCACAGCACGGTCAGCGCCCAACACCACGCCGCGCGGATCGGCGTTGACCAGGTCGGCCACCGCCAAACGCGCCGCCTCCAGGACGGCTGCGCTGCGGCGCGCCGACGGATGCGGACCGGCGGTGCTGGCGACGGAACCCCGGAACGCGGTCGAGACGGTGGTCGCGACCGATTCCGGTATCAGCATCCCGGCGGGCGCGTCCAGATGTACCCATCCGTCCCCCAGCGACGGGTGTAGTCCACGCACCCGGGCGACGTCGTAAGCCATGCCAGCCACCTTAGAGTTCCCGCCAGTGTGCGACTCGTGACGGTAACGCGGGCGCCCAGGTACGTGCCGTCCCGAGCCAGGTCACCCGGGCAGCCATACTAGTGCAGTGGGGCTGGGGTGCGGAATCGTCATGGCGCTGCTGTTACTGATCCTGCCCGGTGCCATCGTCGCGCGCATCGCGCAGCTAACTTGGCCGATCACCCTGGCGATTGCCCCGGCCCTGACCTACGGGGTCGTCGCGCTTGCCATCATCCCGTTCGGTGCGCTCGGAATCCCTTGGAACGCTTGGACGGCGCTGGCCAGCCTCGCCGTGGTTGCCGTCGCGGCGGCAGTGTTGGCGGTGATCTTTGCCCGGTATCGCGACGCCGAGGGCGAATCACGGGCGGCCGGCAGAGGACCGGCGTTGACGGTGGCCGCCGGGGTGATGCTGGGCGTGGTGCTGATCGGGTTTGCAGCCGTGCGCGGCATCCCGCACTGGCAGTCCATCCCCAGCACCTGGGACGCGGTCTGGCACGCGAACACCGTGCGCTTCATTCTCGACACCGGCCAGGCGTCGTCGACACACATGGGTGAGCTGCGCAACGTGGAGACGCACGCGCTGCTCTATTACCCGTCGGCGTTTCACGCGCTGGCCGCGGTGTTCTGCCAGTTGACCGGCGCGGCGCCGACCACCGGCTACACCCTCAGCTCGCTGGCGGCCGCGGTGTGGCTGTTCCCGGCGAGTGCCGCGGTGCTGACCTGGCGGCTGCTGCGAACTCACACCAGTGAATGGCGCACCGCCGCAGCGGCGGCCGCGGCGGCGGCGCTCTCGGCCTCGTTCACCGCGGTGCCCTACGTCGAATTCGACACCGCCGCCATGCCCAACCTGGCCGCCTACGGCATCGCCGCGCCGACGTTCGTACTGATCACCTCCACGTTGCGGCACCGCGACCGCATCCCGGTGGCGGTGCTGGCGCTGACCGGAGTGTTCTCGGTGCACATCACCGGCGGCGTCGTCGTGGTGCTGTTCCTGGCGGCGTGGTGGCTGCTGGAGGCACTGTGGCGACCAGTGCGGGGACGGCCGACCGACCTGGCCACCCTGGCGGCGGTCGTGGTGCCGACCGCGCTGATCTTGCTGCCGCAATTCATCAGCGTCCGAGCCCAGGAAGACATCATCGCCGGGCATTCCTACCTGACCTACCTCAGCAAGAAACGTGGGCTGTTCGACGCGGTGTTCCAGCACTCCCGGCACCTCAACGACTTCCCCGTGCAGTACGCCCTGTTCGGCTTGACCGGCGTCGGCGCAGTCATCCTGCTGGTCAAAAAGATCTGGTGGCCGCTGGCGGTCTGGCTGCTGCTGGTGGTGGTGAACGTCGACGCCGGAACACCGCTGGGCGGTCCGGTCGGCGCGCTGGCCGGGGCGTTCGGTGAGTTCTTCTACAAAGACCCGCGCCGGCTGGCCGCGGCGACCACCCTGCTGCTGACACCGATGGCCGGGGTGGCGCTGTTGGCGATCGCCCTGCTGTCGGTGGCGACGGCGCGCAAGATTCACCGAGCGGCCGGTGACCGCGCCGGTGTGGTCCGTCACCACGGCGGTGCTGACGGTGGCGATCAGCGTGGCCGGCGCGTGGCACTACTTTCCCCGGCACCGATTCCTCTTCGGCGACAAGTACGACTCGGTGATCGTCAACGGAAAAGACCTGGACGCCATGGCGTATCTGGCGACGCTGCCCGGGGCGCGGCAGACGCTGATCGGCAATGGCAACACCGACGGCACCGCGTGGATGTACGCGGTGGCTGGGCTGCACCCGCTGTGGACCCACTACGACTATCCCTTTCAGCAGGGGCCGGGCTATTACCGGTTCATCTTCTGGGCGTACGCCGACGACGCGGACACCGATCCACGTGCCCGGGACGCCGTCCGGGTACTCAACATTCGTTACGTGCTGCTCAGCGCGCCCATCGTGCGTGGGTTCGTCATCCCGGACGGGCTAAGGTCGCTAGACAAATCGAAGTCGTGGGCGAAGATCTACGACAACGGTGGAGCCGCGATCTACGAATGGCGCGGAAAAGAACCCGCGACGGGATCCGACAGGCATTGACAAGCCTTTGACGGCGGCCATACCGGGCCGTTCACGAGGAGAGGGACCGCAGTGAGTATCGGCAACGGTGACGACGGCATCGAGATCATCGGCGACATCGATGCCGCACCCGGTGGGCGGCATGAGTCCGACTCCGATGATCGGTCGCTGACCGACCTGATCGAGCAGCCCGCGAAGGTGATGCGGATCGGGACCATGATCAAGCAACTGCTCGAAGAAGTGCGGGCGGCACCGCTGGACGAGGCCAGCCGCAACCGGTTACGCGCCATCCACGCGACCAGCATCCGTGAGCTCGAAGAGGGACTGGCACCCGAACTACGCGACGAACTCGACCGGCTCACGCTGCCGTTCGGCGAGGACGCCGCCCCGTCGGACGCCGAACTGCGCATTGCGCAGGCACAGTTGGTCGGCTGGCTGGAGGGGCTGTTCCACGGCATCCAAACCGCGTTGTTCGCCCAGCAGATGGCGGCCCGCGCGCAGCTCGAGCAGATGCGCCAGGGCGCGCTGCCGCCGGGCTTCAGCCGGCCCGGCGGACCCGGTCAGTCCGGCACCGGGCAATACCTGTAAGCAGATGCCGGGCCGTGCTCACATCGAGACCCACCACGCGTGGGTGGAGTTTCCCATCTTCGACGCCAAGTCGCGGTCGCTGAAAAAAACCTTTTTGGGCAAAGCCGGCGGCACGATCGGCCGCAACAACTCCAACGTCGTGGTCGTCGAAGCGCTGCGGGACATCACCATGTCCCTGACGCTCGGTGACCGGGTCGGCCTGGTCGGCCACAACGGGGCCGGCAAGTCGACGCTGCTTCGCCTGCTGTCCGGCATCTACGAGCCGACGCGGGGATCGGCCACGGTCACCGGCCGGGTAGCGCCGGTGTTCGACCTTGGTGTCGGAATGGATCCGGAGATCTCCGGCTACGAGAACATCATCATCCGCGGCCTGTTCCTGGGGCAGACGCGGCGGCAGATGTTGGCCAAGGTCGACGAGATCGCCGAGTTCACCGAGCTGGGCGACTATCTGGCGATGCCGTTGCGCACCTATTCCACCGGCATGCGGGTGCGGCTGGCGATGGGCGTGGTGACCAGCATCGATCCGGAGATCCTGCTGCTCGACGAAGGCATCGGCGCGGTGGACGCCGACTTCCTGAAGAAGGCTCAATCCCGGCTGCAGCGTCTGGTGGAACGCTCCGGGATTTTGGTGTTCGCCAGCCACTCCAACGAGTTCCTGGCCCGGCTGTGCACGACCGCGATGTGGATCGACCATGGGACGGTCAAACTCACCGGCGGCATCGAAGACGTGGTGCGCGCCTACGAGGGTGAGGACGCCGCCCGCCATGTGCGCGACGTGCTGGCCGAGACCGGTGAACAGCTCGCGGCGACGGGCGACGGTCGATGAATGACTCGGTGTGTGCGGTGGTCGTCACCCACCGCCGTCCCGATGAACTGGCGAAGTCGCTCGACGTCTTGACCACCCAGACCCGGCTGCCGGACCACCTGATCGTCGTCGACAACGACTTCAGTGGCGCCGACGACCGGGTCCGGGATCTGGTGGCGGGCCAGCCCATTCCGACGACGTACCTGGGTTCGCGCCGGAACCTCGGGGGCGGAGGCGGGTTCGCGCTGGGCATGCTGCACGCGCTGGCGCGGGGCGCCGACTGGGTCTGGCTGGCCGACGACGACGGGCATCCGCAGGACAGCCGGGTGCTCGCCACCTTGCTCGCCTGCGCGGAACACCATCGGCTGGCCGAGGTGTCGCCGATGGTGTGCAACGCGCAAGACCCGCAGCGGCTGGCGTTTCCGCTGCGCCGCGGTTTTGTCTGGCGCCGACGGGTCGGCGAACTGCGCACCGAGCCCGGTCAGGACTTGCTGCCCGGGATCGCATCGCTGTTCAACGGGGCGCTGTTTCGCGCGTCGACGCTGGAGACGATCGGGGTGCCCGACTTGCGGCTGTTCATCCGCGGCGACGAGGTGGAGATGCACCGGCGCCTGGTGCGGTCCGGTTTACCGTTCGGGACCTGTCTTGATGCGTCCTATCTGCATCCCTGCGGATCGGCGGAGTTCAAACCGATCTTCGGCGGCCGCATGCACACGCAGTATCCCGAGGACCCCGCCAAGCGGTATTTCACCTACCGCAACCGCGGCTATCTGCTGTCGCAGCCCGGTCTGCGCCGGCTGCTCGCGCAGGAGTGGTTGCGGTTCGGCTGGTTTTTTCTGGTGTCGCGCCGTGACCCCGCGGGTCTGCTCGAGTGGGTTCGGTTGCGCCGTCTGGGCCGCCGTGAGCGGTTCCGGCGACCTGAGGAGGGCAGGTGACGCGCGGCGGCGACGATGCAGAGCGAGGCGATGAGGAGGAGCGACACATATGGTCTTAGCCGATGCCGCCAGCCAGTCCAGGACATTGGCCCGTGCTCGTCGCGACCTGATCGACGGATACCGCCGCCGCGAGCTGTGGCTGCACCTGGGTTGGCAGGACATCAAACAGCGGTACCGCCGCTCGGTGCTGGGACCGTTCTGGATCACCATCGCGACCGGGACCACCGCCGTGGCGATGGGTGGGTTGTACTCCAAATTGTTTCACCTGCAGCTGTCGGTGCACCTGCCCTACGTCACCCTCGGCCTGATCATCTGGAACTTGATCAACGCCGCGATCCTGGAGGGCGCCGACGTGTTCGTCGCCAACGAGGGGCTGATCAAGCAGCTGCCGACGCCTTTGTCGGTGCACGTCTACCGGCTGGTGTGGCGGCAGCTGATCCTGTTCGCGCACAACATCGTCATCTACGTGGTGATCGCTGTGCTCTACCCGAAGCCCTGGTCCTGGGCGGACTTGGCCGTCGTCCCCGCCCTGGCGCTGATCGTGCTGAACTGCGTGTGGGTGTCGCTGTGCTTCGGCATCCTGGCCACCCGCTACCGCGACATCGGTCCGCTGCTGTTCTCCGTTGTGCAGCTGCTGTTCTTCATGACGCCGATCATCTGGAACGACGAGACGCTGCGCCAGCAGGGCGCGGGGCGCTGGGCGCAGATCGTGGAGCTCAACCCGCTGCTGCACTACCTCGACATCGTGCGAGCACCGCTGCTGGGCGCTCCTCAGGAGCTGCGGCACTGGCTGGTGGTGCTCACCCTGACCGCCCTGGGGTGGCTGCTCGCCGCGATGGCGATGCGCCAGTACCGCGCCAGGGTGCCGTACTGGGTTTAACGGTCGGCGGTGCGCGCTCGACCGCCAAACGGCGGTGCGGGCGGTGGTTTCGACGAGAATGACAACCCTGCTTTCTGGTTCGCGCGGGTTACAGCGGGCAGTATGCGACTGATGAGCGACACGTCGGTGATCGGATCCGTCGGCGCGCTGGTCGTGGCGACCCGCGGCGCCCACGGCGCGGGCGAGGTGCTGCTCACCGTGCGGGGCGCCCGAGAGCTCTACCTGGCCTGGTCGGCTGAGCCGTTGCCGAAGGGCACCAACGTCTTGGTGGTCGAGGTACGCGGATCCCGCACCGTCGTCGTGGAGCCGTGGACTGATTTCGATTACTGACCGCCAGCGTCGGCACACCGTGCGAGGATTTCAGCATGCTCGGTTACAAGGTTCCCGATCCCGACGAGGCGATGCTGATCTCGGGCGCACGCACGAAAGGCGATGCGCCCTTCCGCGTCGTGACCGGTCACGGCGCCTTCATCATGCCGTTTTTCCGGAAGGTTCGGTTCCTAACGCTGGCCATGTGCGAAGCCGAGGTCGCCGAGAAGTGCGTCACCCAGCAGGGCATCACGTTGAACGTGCGGTCGGTGATCGCGTTCAAGGTCGGCAACGACACCGAGAGCATCATCAGCGCGGCGCAGCGATTCCTGTCCGACCAGGATCAGATGTCGGTGCTCACCGGGCGGATTTTCGCCGGTCACCTGCGCTCGATCATCGGTTCGATGACCGTCGAGCAGATCATTCGGGAACGTCAGAAGCTCGCCACCGAGGTCCTCGACGGTTCGAAGGAGGAGATGGCCAGGATCGGCCTGACCGTCGACGCGCTGCAGATCCAATCGATCGACGACGACGGCCTCGGCTACATCACCGCCATGTCCGCCCCGCACAATGCGGCCATTCAGCAGCAGGCGCAGATCGCCCAGGCGCAGGCCAACCAGAAGGCGGCCGAAGCTGAGCAGGAGTCGCAGCGCAACCAAGCCGAGTTCGCCCGCCAGACGGCGATCGTGCAGGCTCAGTACAAAGCCGAAGTCGACAAGGCCCAGGCCCAAGCGGCACAGGCCGGGCCCCTGGCCCAGGCGCAGGCACAGCGCGAGGTGTTGGCCATGCGCACCGAATTGGCTGAGCGGGCCGCCGAGCTGCGGCAGCAGGAGCTGGTCGCCGAGGTGGTCAAGCCGGCAGAGGCAGAAGCCGAGCGCGTCCGGATCCTGGCGGTGGCCGACGCGGAGAAGATCAAGATCCAGGCCGAGGCGGCCGCGTCATACGACCGGGTCGCGCTGGATCAGACCCTCATCGATCAGCTGCCCGAGATCGTCGAGAAAGCCGCACGCGGCCTGGCGGGTGCCAATCTGACCGTGCTGAACGGCAGTGAGGGGCTGGGGCAATTGACGACCGGTCTAGTCGGGCAGGGCCTGGCGATCTTCGACGCCTTGCGCGACGGACAGCGGGGGCACAGCGAAGATGATCACCGCCGGATGACCGAACCCGGCGGCCTGGACACCCGCCTGGACAACGGCTCAGGACAAGCCGAGTTGCAGGCCTCCAAGCGCAGGTGAAGCTCAGGCGTGGTGCTGGCGCCGAGTCGACCAGGCCCGGCGACCGCGCGGCCAGAACCGGTACCCGGCGAAATAAGTGGCACCCGCGGCGATGACGCCGACGGCAACGTCGACGCTTTTGCGTCCCTCGGCGCTCCAATAGACGTCCTCGAGATCGAGCAGCAGCGCCAGCTCGTCGACGATCAGCGCATTCGCCGCCCCGAACCCAACGGCCACCACGGGATGGCGCCGGTGCACGTCTGCTCCCCGGATGCCGACCGCACCGATCGCCGAAAGCAACGCGATACCGATGTTGTAGTGGTGCAAATGCCGATCACCCACAACGATCCCGCCGCCACGAGGACCGTGCCCGCCATGAATCCAGTGAGTCAACGCCCGCAGCCCGGTGAAGACGACCGTGAACGTCGCCCAGGAGATCACCGCGGACTGCTCGACGGCGCTCAAGCTGACATTCCACTGATGACGCAGCCGCCTCCACCGGCTGTTCAGCGCTTCGTCACGCATTTCGGAGTTCGTCATGAAAAAGCGTCCGCCACAGCGAGATGCCCTTCATAGCCATTGGTTTCGGCCCTCTCCCGGTACCGGCCGAGCAATTCGCGATAGGCGGTTTGGTCGCCGTCGGCCCGTGCCAGCAGGGTATGCAGCAGCAGCAAGACGGTTTCGCGCATCGCCGTGCCACCGTGCTCGGCGGGGGTGGCCGCCAGCCGCTCGACAGCCGCCCGGGCTTCCTGCACGGCATGCTGGTCGGGGGTTTCCAGCAGCGTCTCGACCAGCACCCGGGTGGCCGGCCGGCTCCACCCACGCTGGCCTGCGGTGAACAGGTCCTCGACGGCCGTGCGGATCAGCGGCAGCGCACCGTCACGGTCGCCGCTGCGGGCTTGTTCGCGGGCGGCGTACAGGCTGGCGATCGGTAGTTCGGTGAGCGTGTAGAGCCCCTGGTGGCACATGTCTTTGACCTGCTCCAGCAGTGCCAAGCCGCGTACCCGGTCGGGGCCGTCGCTGTGGACCAGCGCGAGACCGAGCGCCAACCGGACCCAGGCCAGCACGTAGTCGTCACCGGTCTGCTCGATCACGCGCAGCGCATCTTCGATCTCGTCCAGTGCGGCCTGGTCGGGCAGCAGCACACCGGTCGGAATGGCGCTCACATACTTGTAGGCGATAACGATCGCGTGCGACAGCGGGTCGACGCTGCGGGCGATCTCCGTCGCCTGCTCGAAGTCCTGACGCCATCCCGGTTGACCGAGCCCCCACCTAGCGAAGCCGCGAGTGGCGACCGCCAGCGCCAGCGGTGAGCCGATCAGCAAATTGCCTTTGGTGGCGTCGCCGTCGGCCAGCTCGATGACCCTCTCGGCCCACCGCATCACGTCATCGATCTCATCGGTTTCAACTTTCACCTGGATGGCCGCGAAGGACAGTCCGATCGTGAGTGCGGGATCGCCGATCGATTCGACGAGCGCCATGTCTTCCGACGCCGCCTGGGACGCCTCTCGCAGGTGCCCGCAGTTCATGTGCTCGACGACCAGCCCGGCCATCCCGACGGCAAGCGCGGCTTTGTCGTCGGCCAGCACACACAGCTGACGGAGCTCGTCGAATCGGGAGCCGGCGATGCACGCGTGGACCCGCCACGCGGTTCCGCACAGCAGCGTACGAGGAGCGAGCTGCAGCCTGATCCGGTCCTGGTCGTGGACGGGCAACCCGTCGGCGACATGACTTGCCCGTTCCCAACTCAGCCGCGCCGCGGCGATGTCGCGGTTCATCGACCACGCCCCCGCCCGCATGTGCCAGTTGTAGGCGTCGCGAAGCTCACCCGCGGCCTCCAGGTGCTCGGCGATCAAGGCGGCATGGGCATCGACCGATCCCGGGTCACGCTGCTCGATCGCCGTGGCCAAGCGCCGGTGCAATTCGGCGCGGTGCGACTTCAGCTGCGATTCGTACGCCACCGCCCGGATCAGGGGATGGGCGAAGACATACTCCTCGCGGGCAGTCAGGGTCAACAGGTCGATCAGTTCGGCACCGACCAGGTCCTGGAGTCGCGGAGTGATTCCGATGCTGCACAGCAGGTCCGGGCTGAACCGCAATCCGACGACGGCGGCGGCCCTGAGTGTCTGTTTGGCCGCCGGGGCCAGGCGGTCGATGCGGGCGCTGATCGCGGCCTGCAGCGTCGGCGGGACGCTGATCTCGGCGAGGTCCTCGTCACACAGGTAGGCGCCGTTGACGCCGCGAAGGACAGCGCGCTCGGCCAGATCACGCACGATTTCGCGGGCGAAGAACGGGTTACCGGCCGCGCTCGTCGCGATGCGGCCCGCCAGCGCGCGAACCGACGGGTCCGGCCCTAGCAGGTCGTCGATCAGCGCCGAGATCTCCGCATCGGTCAACGTGGTGAGCGCGATCGTCTGGGCGCCCGCTATCTGAGTGAGCGCGCCGTGATACTCCGGCCGGTAGGTGATCAGCACCAGCGCCGAGGCTTGCGGCGCCACCATGATGAAGTCGACCAGCATCGACTCGCTGACCTCGTCGATCCAGTGCACGTCCTCGATGATGTAGACGGCCGGTTTGTCGCGCGCCAGTGACGCGGAGTTGACCAGTGCCTTCAGCCGCCGTCGCCGGGCGTCGGGATCGATCTTGGGCAACGCGATGTTCGGGTCGCGGATACGGAGCAGATCATCGAGCAGCAGCAGGTCTTGCTCGTCGGCGTCGTGGACCCGTGAGCGGATCTGTTCACGCGCCGCCGCGTCGTCGAGCTCACTGACGCGAAAAGCGGCCCGCATCAGATCGGTGACGACATGGAACGGGACTTCGCTGGCGTGGGACTCGCAGAAACCCCAGAAGACCTCGACACCGCGATCGTGGGCCATCGCCGCGGCCTCGCGCACCAGCCGGCTCTTGCCGACACCCGGTGATCCCACCACGCCCAATAGGCTGCCGTGCCCTTCCATGGCCTGCTCCAACAGGCCATGCACCGCAACGAGCTGCCA
Source organism: uncultured Actinomycetota bacterium (assembly GCA_963767765.1). Lineage (GTDB taxonomy): Bacteria > Actinomycetota > Actinomycetes > Mycobacteriales > Mycobacteriaceae > Mycobacterium. The sequence goes on from CAVYEX010000002.1 coordinate 833,360, forward strand.
ATCCCGGCCCACCATTTTCGTCTCGGTGCGGCCGACGTCACTGCGGGGCTGCTTGACCGCCAGCAGGCGAAGCGCCGACACCTGCGCGTCGGAATGCTTGATATGCACGAACTCCCGCTCACCGAGCACCGTGGTGTCCTCGACCAACCTGGCGGTGGCTTCGGTGATCATCACCCCGCCGGGCGGGGCGACCGACTCCATGCGCTGCGCCATCCCGACGTGCTGGCCGACGGCGGTATAGGTCAGTGGCAGCGATCCGATTCCGCCCGCGATCACCTGACCCGAATCCAAGCCGACCCGAAGTTGCAACGTGACGCCGTCCCGGTCGGCCACCTCCTGCGCCAAGCGTTTTGCTTCCTCCTGAATGCTCAGCGCGGCCCGGCAGGCCCGCAGAGCGTGGTCTTCCAGTGCCACCGGTGCACCGAAAAGCGCCATGATGCCGTCGCCGGTGAACTTGTCGAACATGCCGCCGTTGCGCTGCACCACCACCGCGGAGCGATCGACCAGCTCGGTGACAACCTCGAGGTAGCGCTCGGGCTCGAGCGCCGCGGCGAGGTCCATCGAGCGCACCACATCAGCGAACAGCACCGTCACCTGCTTGAATTCCGACGGCCCGCGCTGCTCGGCCTGCCGCGTCCCGCACACATGGCAGAAGCGGGCACCCGGAGCCAGGTCGGCGCCGCAGGCCGGACATGACGCTGCAGCGCCCATAAGTCACTCCACGCTCAGTGCCGACTGTTCGAGAGCCAAGGATAAGGCGTCGAGCATGTCGGAGGCCTCGATTCGCGCGACGTCAGTAGCTGGCCACCGCCGCGGCGGCGGTGCGCTCGGCGAGCGCGGAGATGGTCATGGCGGGGTGGAAACCCAACGAGGTGGGAATCACCGAGCCGTCGGCGACGAACAGACCGGGATACCCGTGCACTTCGCCGTGCGGCGAGACGACGCCGCTGGACGGGTGGGTGGACAATCGGCACCCTCCCAACGGGTGCACCGAGAAGATCCGGCGAAAGGCGTTCCAGATCACGATCGGCGCGAAACGCCCACCGTAGAAGTCGCAGATCTCTTCCATGGCGTGCTGCATTCGCTTGACCAGCGCGGCGTTCTCGGCCTGGTAGTCCCATACGATGTCCAGGCCCCGGTTGGTCAGACGCAACCGGCCGCCGGCGTTGTCCCGTCCGATGGCGAACAGGTTCGTCGATTCCCGCCATTCCAGCTTCTCCGGCGCCAGCAGCGTCAACGGTTTGGACAGGGCACCGTGCGCGAACAGCCACGGCAGCAGCGCGGGCATGGCCCGCCACAGCAGCGGGGCGATCGGGCGCAGAATGCGCGCCGACGGCTGACCCATGGCGGCAAGGGCTTCCATCACCGGTTCGTTGAAGGTCGGTGCGGCAAGCGTGAATTCGGGAGGATGGTCGAAGAACCGCATGACCGACGTCACGTCGGGCCCGCGGTGTGGCTCGAAATCGACGGCGGCCTTATGGATGGACCCGAGAAAATCACCGTTGGCGGAGAAGCCGTTACCGAGAATGGGGCTCAGCGCCGGCAGGGAGCGCTGCTGGTCGCGGCTGCGCAGCAGCAGTTCGTTGCTGCCCAGTGTCCCGGCGGCGAGCACCACTCGCCGGGCCAGCGTCACCTCCTCTGCTCCTGTGACCGAATCCCGGTGCACCACCTGGTAGCCGCCGGAGACCGGACGCAGACCGACCACCAGACGTCCGGATCGCACGGCGGCGCCATGACGTTCGGCCTCAGCCAGATAGGTCCGGTCCATTGTGCGTTTGGCCCCGACCCGGCAACCGAATTCGCATTCGGCCACGAGTTGGCAGGCATCGGCGGGCGGTGTGCCCGACGAGGGGTGAGCCGGCCAGTGCACCGCCTGGTCGGGGTCGAACACCTCACGGCCGAGATGACCGGCGGCTGCGTGAAAGACCTCGCGTTTGGGCAGCGGCAGCACTGCAGGAACCGGCGCAACTTTCAGCATGTCGGCAACGCGGTCGTAGTACGGGTCGAGCGCCGCCCGATCGGTGCCGTCCGGCCAGCGCGGGTCGTCGAAGATCATCGGGTCGGGCCGAACGTGAATGTTGGCGTAGATCAACGAGCCGCCGCCCACGCCGGCAGCCACCACGCATCCCAGCGCGGAAAAGAAGCGCACGTCGTAGAGGCCGGTGGCCTGTCCCGATCGTTTCCGCCGCCAGAGCAGAGCGTCGACATTGGTGACGTCGCGCGGGAAATCGGCGGCGTGATAGCGGTGACCGCGTTCCAGGACGACAACCGTGCGCCCCGCCTGCGCCAGCCGGCAGGCCGCTATCGACCCGCCGAAGCCAGACCCGACGACGACTGCGTCGACCTTGGCGGCGCTCCCGGTCACAGTGTCGCCGTGGGCTGCAAGCCTTGCAGGATGTGCGGGTAGACGTCAATGACGGCCCGCGCACCGAAGATACAGTCGATGTGACCGTAACCCGGTATGAGGCGACGGCGGTACCAGTCGGGCCCGTTCGTCATTGTCAGGGCGGCAACGGTTTTCGCGGTGCTCTCGGGCAGAAAACAGGCGTTGTCCGCACCGTGGATGATGGTCAGCGGCAGCGCGAGCCGATCGAGGTGCGGCATGTATCGGTCCGAACCGTCGGCGCCGACCACCGTGCCGTGCCGGACCATCGCCGCCAGATGCCGGAATGCGGTGATGCCGGCGACCCCGAACATCTCGGCGAGCGCGGCGTCGTGCGTCACCAGGTTCAGTTGGTCGTGGTTGTACAGCAACGCGTACAGGAACGAGATGCGGTGGCACACGCCGCTGTCGCATTTGTCCTCATGTCGCATCGGCCAGCACTCGAGCGCTTGGTCGAACACCCGCTCCGACCAGCGCTCCCTGCTGTGCGCTTCAGCCGACAACGTATGCAGCCCAAGCCGATTCAGCACATCCGGCACATGCAGGCCCGACTTGATACTGGTCACCGACGGCACCACCATGTGGGTCGCCACCTGGGAGCAGACCGCGGCCCGGACTCCCTGCAGCCCGGCCAGCATGGCGCAGATGAAGGTGGTCGACCCGAAACAGTGGGCCACCACCTGAACACTGGGAGCCTCGGTGATTTGACGGATCTTCTCTACGGCCGCCGGGTAGTCGTGCTCGGCGATGTCGTCAGCCGAATACTGGGTTTGCGAGACCGGCAACGCGATGCTGGCCCGCAGTTCCAGCAGCCACACGTCGTAGCCGTTGGCGCACAGGTACTCGACGAGGTTGGTGTCGATGGTGTCGATCGTGAAGATCAGACTGGAGACGCCGAGTCCGTGGGTCAGCATCACCGGTCCTTTGCTGCCGCCCTGGTATCGGGTGAGCAGCAGATCCACCCCGTCATCGGTGGTGAATGGGTACAGCTTGGGTGCCGGTGCGCGCAGTGGGCGTTTCTTGCGTGGCGGTGCGTCGTCGTCGATCAGCCGCACCCGACGGGTCGCCACCGGGCCGTAGATGTCGAACAACTCGGCGGCGAACGCGGTGCCGAACCTCGTCTGAGCGTCGAGTTGCTCACGGATGTTGATCGTTCCGGTGGCGCGCATGGAGCGCAATTGTTGAGCGAAATCCGTTGCTCGGATGGTGAGTACGCCTCGAGCCACCACCGGGCCGGTATCGTCGTCGCCCTCGTGGATGGCGGTGAACAGCGTGGTGGTGGCCGACCAGAGGTCTCGCAGCCTGTCATGGCCCATGTTCTTGTGGCCGGTCAGGAAGAAGTGGCGTCCGTCGGCGGTCAGCAGCCGGGTGCGATATTGCATGTGCACCATCCCGGCATCGTCGAGATCGCGGATGAACAGGTTGAACGCTCCACCGAAGGATTGCATCGGTTCGGTGGACAATGCGGGCGCTGTCACAGTTCCGGCCATGCGTGCCAGATGATTCGGGTTGCGCAGGAATTCATCCAGGTCGTCGGTGGTGATGGTCAACACGAAGGAAACCGGGTGGTGGGCGCTCTTCCCGGCGTCGGCGGCTCGGCGGTAGTCGGCGGGAATGTCAGCGCCGGACGCTGCCCACCCTGTCATGCGCTCAGTGAACCGGATGCCGATTGTTCTCGGCTGCTGCGGAAGCTCCGGTGTCGCGCTGTCGTAGTCGACAGTCCAGCCGCGGTCTTCGGCCAGGATGGCCGCGGTCCGCTCGGCCAGCGCCGAAATGGTCAGCAACGGGTTGACACCCAACGAACAAGGGATGACTGCGCCGTCCGACACGTACAGCGATTCGTGCACGTCGGTACCCGAATTCCCCGTGAACACCTGGCCTTTGTGGTTGACCACCGCCGTGCCGGCGTCGGCGCCCATCGGGCAGCCGCCGAGCGGATGCACCGTGATCAACCGCTTACCGAGGCGTTCGCTCCACAGCGGGTCCTTCACATAGGTGCCGCCATGCGCCGCGGTGGCACGTAGCAGTTTCTCGGAGATGGAGGTGAAGATCGGCTTGTCGCCGACGCCCGGCCAATGCACCGTGAGGCGGTCGTCCGCGTCGAGCTCCAAGCGCCCGTCGGAGTCGTCGTGCGCCATGACCAGGTAGGTCAGTGTGTTGCGCAGAGCCCCCACATGCGGGCCGCCGACCAGCGTCTCGAATTCGCGCATGCGCTCGGCGAATTCGTCGCCGATGCCCGGTTCGGTGTCCACTCCGAAGGCAGCGCCGGACAGGCTGAACAGCACTGGCAGATACGGGGCGAGCCCGCCGGGGATCGCCCCGTCCTCGATGACGATGCCCCGGTCGAGTTCGCCGTCGCGCAGGTCGATGATCCCGGCGATGCACGGGCCCACCGTCGCCTTCTCATTGGGGCGGTGGGCACCCCAACCCATACCGTTGATGTGGCGGTCACCGTTGTACGAGAACGCCAGCACGTCGCCGTTGCCGCTGAACCGGGTGCCGATGGTGTCGGGGAGCGAGACGTCGTCTCGGCTGCGCAGCAGAATCTCGGTCGACCCCAGCGTGCCTGCCGACAGCACCACCACGTCGGCGGTGATCGTGACCATCTGCGCACCGAACAGCTCCCGGCCGGTGTGCAGCAACTCGCAATGCAGTTGCCAGCGGCCCTCGACGCGGCTGAGGTGATGCACCGAAATTTCGGTGAAGATCTTCGCGCCGTGCCCGACGGCATCCGGCAGGTAGTTCATCAAGACGGTGTTCTTCGAGCCGACGTTGCAACCCGCCACGCAGTCACCGCAGAAATTGCAGCCCGGCTGATGTATCCCGGCGGCATTGGCCCGCTCGTCGAAAGTCACGTTGATCGGTGGGTGGTAGAAACGAGAACCGGGCAGTTCGCGGGCCGAGGCTTCCAGTGCCGACACTTTCGCGAGCGCTACACCGCGCTGGGGCACCGGTTGCGGCGCGAGCATGGCCTCGGCCCGGGCGTAGCACCTTTCCAACCGGAACGCGTCAGCTACCAGCTCCGCCGGCCAGCAGGAACGCTCGAACACCCGCGGGTCGGCCCGCAATGCGACGTTCGCGTTGATCAGCGACGTCCCGCCCAGCCCGCACCCGACGAACACGTTCATGTCACCATGGGCATGCATATCGTAGAGCGCGGTGCGACTTCCGACGTGCCCGGAGCCGTTGTGCAGCTGCGCCTCCCCGGCGGCCTCCGGCAGAGTGTCGGGGAATTCACCGGGGTGCAGTTCGCGCCCACGTTCTAAGACCCACACTTGTCTCTTCGCGCGCGCCAATCGAGACGCGGTGATGGCGCCGCCGTAGCCGGAGCCGATCACAGCGATTTCGACGTGCCCGGACAACTGGTCGACCGGAGACGACAGCCGCGGCAACGGCCGGCCCGGCCGTACGGAATTAGAAGAGTCAACCGGGCGGGACATCTCCTACCTCTTTCACACCTCTGCCGCGAACGACTCCCAACACTGTGATGGTTTCATATCCCGCGGCGCAGCAGCTACGTATCGGACTACTCGAACCGGCCGGATCCGGGCCTCAGGTGCCAGCGTCGCCCCCAGGTGTGTGAGAGATTCAGACAGCGGTTGATACTCGTCTCCGGTCGCTTTCGACGCAGCACAGTCGTGCCCAAGCGATTCCTGTGAATTCGGGTGAAGGAGGGTAGACAGGTGCACAGGTTCAGCCCGTCGATCGACTGGGGTAACGAGCTGGTCGCGTCGCTGATCTGGATGCTCAGCGCATGGACGATCAGCGCGGGTTGTGTGTTGCTGCTGGCGTTCCTCCTCAGTCGCTATACCGCTTGGGGACAACGGTTCTGGCGAGTCACCGGAAATTACTTCACCGGTGCGGCCAGCGCGTCGCGATGGATGATGCTGGCCGTTCTGCTGCTCTCGGTGATCGCCGGGGTACGCCTCGAAGTGCTGCTCAGCTACTTCAGCAACGACCTATATTCAGCCCTGCAAGTAGCGTTCCAGGGCGTGGGCGCACATGACCCGGCGCAGCGCAGGTCTGGCGAACACGGCTTCTGGGCCGCCGTTGGGATTTTCTGCGTGCTGGCCACACTCCACATCGCACAGATCGTCGTCGACACCTACCTGACTCAGCGCTTCATCATTCGGTGGCGGATGTGGTTGACCGACCGGCTCAGCGGTGACTGGTTGACCGGCTACGCCTACTATCGCGGCCGGTTCACCGAACCGGCCATCGACAATCCGGACCAACGCATTCAGCAAGACATCGACATTTTCACCACCGGCGTCGGCATTGGCCCGAACATCCCGACTTACTTCACCAAGAACATCCTGCTGTTCGGCGCGGTGGATGCGCTGGTGTCGGTCGCGTCGTTCACCACCATCATGTGGAAGCTGTCCGGACCGTTGACGCTGTTCGGCTACCAGCTGCACCGGGCTTTGTTCTGGATCGTCGTCGCCTACGTGCTGATCGCGACGGTGGTGGCGTTCTGGATCGGCCGTCCGCTGATCCGGCTGAGCTTTCGCAACGAGCAGACCAACGCGGCGTTCCGCTACGCGCTGGTGCGGTTGCGCGACGCCGCCGAAGCGATCGGCTTCTACCGCGGCGAAGACGCCGAACGACGACAACTGAGCACCAGATTTTCGGCGATCATCTCCAACTACCGGCGCTACGTCCGGCGCACTCTCGGATTGGTCGGCTGGAACTCGTCGGTCAGCCAGGGCATCGTCCCACTGCCTTTGGTGGTGCAGGCGCCGCGGCTGTTCGCCGGTGCCATCAAGCTGGGCGATGTTCAGCAGTCGGCCACCGCCTTCGGCAAGATCGAGATCGGCCTGTCGTTTTTCCGGAACAGCTACAGCCAGTTCGCCAGCTTCAACGCCGCGATCATCCGACTGCACGGCCTCGTCGAGGCCAACGAACGGGCCCGCCGGCTGCCGTCACTGAGAACCGAGCCGAGCCGTGACGACGCCGTCGAGCTGGCGCAGGTGGAAGTCCGCACCCCTGCCGGGGAGCAGTTGATCGATCCCCTCGATCTGCAGTTGCAGGCCGGTGAGTCGATGTTGATCACCGGCTCGTCGGGTACCGGCAAAACCACCCTGCTGCGCAGCCTGGCGGAGCTGTGGCCCGCCGCCAGCGGCGTGTGGTCTCGACCGGGAGGTCGCAACGAGACGATGTTCATCTCTCAGCTGCCGTATCTGCCGCTGGGTGATCTGCGGGCGGTGGTCTCATATCCCGCCGCTGCGGGCGATCTCGCGGATGACCAGCTGCACGAGGTGCTCACCGACGTTTTCCTGCCGCACCTGTGTGACCGGCTCGACGAGTCGCCGGACTGGGCCAAGGTGCTGTCAGCCGGCGAACAGCAGCGCATCGCGTTTGCGCGGGTGCTGCTGACCAGACCCAAGGCGGTGTTCCTCGACGAAGCGACCTCGGCCCTCGACGAGGGGTTGCAGTTCGCGATCTACCAGCTGCTGCGCGCCCGATTGCCGAGCACGATCGTGGTCAGCGTCGGTCACCGCGGCTCGCTGGAGCAGCATCATCAGAGCTACTTGCAGCTGGTGGGGGAAGGCGGTTGGCGGGTCGGACGGTTCGAAACCGCGGCGAACTGATCCGCGGTCGCGGCGCCGCTAGTTATCCGGCGGCCGACCGGACCGGGTCGCCTTTCCAGGTGAAGCTGTTGATGAATTGGCCCATTCGCTCGGCGAGGCCGAGGCTGGTCCCGGACGGGTGGTCGGTCACGCCGGGCCCGTTCGGGTTGTCCTTGGTGGCCGGCTGGAACGCGACGTAGGGGCCGCTGGCGGTGGCGACGAGGGCGTAATCGTTCTTCACCGCGACCAGCACCACGACCCGTTCCTTGGTGTAGCTGCTGGTCGGCGCTTGCGGGGTGTAGTCGTCGACCTCCCCGTAGCCGGGCTGATAGCCCACCATGGCCTGGCTGATCTGGTAGCTGAACTGCGCCCCGGGGTAATTCTGCTGGATCAGGCCGGTGGCGATGTCCCGCGCCGACTGGTTGTTGGCGGGCTGACCGAAATAGGTGACGTGCCCGTCGATGTCGCCGAACTGGACGTCCACCCCGTTGGGCTGCAGGGTATCGGTCACGGTAATCGGGCCGGTGGTGATGTTCTTCGGGTACTGGACGGTGAATGCGCCGTCGGCGGGACTGAACAGCGGGTAGGTCGACACCGGTGGGCCCGCCGCCACCGTGGGCGGCGCGGCGCCCGGTGCGCTGGGTGGGGCCGCGGGTTGCTGCCCGCTCGGTGGTTCGGACACCGGGTCGTGCGGCGGTCGGGTCGGCGGCTGCCCGCAGTTGGGCGGGCATTTGTACTGCGGCGCAGCCGGGGTCAGGGCCCATGCCGCCGCGCTGACCAGAGCCGCGACCGCGAACAACGCGATGAAGAGGATCACGAGCACGCGGCGGTGAGATGTGTGCCGTATCGGCGGGGCGGTGTACGACTGCGACGGCACTGCGTAACCGGGCCACGCCGGATAAGCCGGGTACTGCGGGTAGGGCGGGTAAGCAGGGGGTCGGGGCGCTGCCGTCATGGTGTCTCCGAGGGATGGTCGACGGGTTGTGGCCGGGTGACGCGGCGCGCTTCTCGGGACGATCGCGACGAGGCGCGGGTCGCAGATCCGCAATTGGGGCAGAACGCCATATCGGGCACCACGTGGTGACACTCCGGGCACAGCAGCGGTGGTCCCTGCAGCAGGTCCTGGGCTTCGTGCAGCAATGACAAGTGAATCGCCACCCGCAACGCCAGGATAGCGCCGGCCGCGACCAGCAGCTGGAACACCAACAGCACCCAGGGTGCCAACGGTGCGGTATCCAGTAGTCCGAGCACCGCATAGATGACCAGCACCGCCCCGACCGCTGGCAGCACCGCTGTCACGAGCCGCGCCCGATGACCGCCGCCTACTCGCCGCGTAATCCACAGTGCTGCACCGACCATGCCGCCGGCCACTGCGGCAGTCAGCGGGCTCGCCACTCCCCGAATCCCGGCCTCAATCACCAACGCGCCGACGTTGCGGTTGCCGGCCCGCACTCCGGTGGACAGCTGCGGAACGAGGCGGGTCAGCGTCGCCGCGGCGATATAGGCCATCGCGCCCAGCGAGCCGATCAAAAAGCCGTCCAACGATTCGCGCATCGGCGGGCGCAACAACCGCACCACCACGGCGGGCACCTGCATCAGCAGCGCTCCGCCCACCGAGACACCCAGCCCATCCCGCCACACCCGGGTCGCGGTCACCGCGGGACCGACTCCGACGGCCACCGAAAACGATTGCGCCACCATCGGTCCGGTCAACAACGCCCAGCCCACACCCAGCGCGGCGCCCAACACCACGGTCAGCGCCAGCAACCGCACCGGCAGATCGTCGTAGACGTCGCACTCCTGCAGGTACAACTGAAACAGCAGGGGGATGCCCAACGCGCACACCGCAATCAACGGTGCCTGCCAGCGCACCAGCGCCAGCACCAGCAACAGGAGCACCAGCACAGTCAGCCCCACCCGAAACGCCTCCCGCGACCGGTGGGCCAGGTGTGGGAACAGCGTGCTCACCACCGACAGCCGAAGCACATGCTCACCCGACGCGCCGGCGAACGTGCGCAGCCGAAGCCAATTCGGGCCGTGACCCGGTTGCGGGAACAGGGGTGCCCCGCAGAATCCGCAGAAGCCGCCGGTGGGCACCTCGGTGCCACACACCCGGCACGCCACCATTTGCGCAGGTGTGGCGGGCGGGCCGCCGCCAGGGGTCTCAGGCGCCGTACTCATCTGCCAGCTCGTTGAATGTCGAGGATGTCGTGCACCAGATTGTCCACGTTGGGTGTGCCCAGGCCGGTGACCAAGTCGTAGCCCGACGCGGCGGTGTAGACGTCGTTGCCGCCGAGGGTCACATCGTGAAACGCCGGCTGCCGGGCTCCGCTCTCGGCCGCCTGGTACAGCAGCGGGTTGATGTCGCCGAGGGCGCGGCCGCCGTGGGACAGCAGGTACTCATTCATCAATGCCGCCATGCCGGCCCACATCGGCGCCGCCAGCGAGGTGCCGCCCATGATCACCCACTTGTTGTCGTACCTGATCAGCATCCCGGTGACCGCGTCGGCGACGGCGGACACGTCGGGCGTCAGCCGGTGCGGCGGGTTCTGGGTGTCCTGCTGCACCGACAGGCCGCTCTGCCACGCGGGACGGGTGAACACCGCCGAGATGCCGCCACCGGTACCCTGCTGCATTGCATAGTCGACCCAGGTTTCCTCCGACACCCATTGGCCCTTGGCGTCGGTGGACAGCGTGGTACCGCCAACGTCGGTCATCTCCGGCAGCGACGCCATCGAATCCAGCCCGATGTCGTCACCTGTGGGCGCAGCACCCCAGTGACCCTCGATGTCCTGCTTGCATTCCAAACCAGCGGTGTCCCCGGCCGCGTCGAAGGCCGAGGTGCCATGGGCTTCCGCACGGGCCAGCGCCGAGCGGGCCGGATTGGCGTCGAGAGCTTTCAGCAACTGGTCGCACGGCCCGACGGTGATGGACGAGCTCCACACCGCGCCGGGGTAGCGACTGTCCGCCGCGTCGAACATCGTCTCGACCTGAGACCACCGGTAGTTGTCGTCCGGAAAGTAGCTGGTGGCGTTGACCACGACGAGCTGGGCGTCGGGCGCGACCGCGTGAGCGGCCTCCAGGTCCATCATCGTCTCGCCGGTCGCGTCGTTGTGCGGCGGCATGCCGCCGATCGGCGGCGCCATATTGAAGTCCGCGAGGTTGAAACGCTGGGCGTAGGCCCGCAGATCAGACGTGTCGTAGTCACCGAACTCGAAGAAGGCGATGGTCTGGCCTTTGCCGGTGGTGGCCAGCGGAGTCGCGTTGTAGGCGGTCATCATCACCGGCGGCGTCATTCCGGGCTTGGGCACGTCCAACGGCGGTGTCGGCCTGGTGACCACCCCACGCCGGCCGTAACCCAGGATCCGCCCCACATCGGTCACCTGCCCGCGCAGCTGCCGGGGAATGCCGGGCTGGGTGGCGGCGGCGTAGAACACGTGGCCGTCGCCGGTGCGGTAGTCGTGGACGTTGACCTCGAACGCTTGCGCCACCTTGTCGGCGCCGCCGGAGATGACCGCCCAGTCCTCGCCCGGTCGCCAGCGCGCCGACAGCCCGCGGTGATCGGCCCAGGCGAGCAGCCCGGCCGGGCGGGTGGTACCGGCCAACGCCACGACGACTTGCACGTCGCCGTCGCGTGCCGCGCCCAGGTCGGTCGAGTGCGCCAACAGGTTCCCGTACGGGCCGCCGATGGCGGCGACCGTCGGAGCGGGTGGGGCCGGTCGCTGAGCACCGGGCAAGACCAGCGTCACCGCGGCCAGCAGCAGTAGCACCCGCAACCACGTACTTGTCGAGTTGCTGCCCGTCATGTCAGCGGGCCGTGACCGCTTACCGGGACCCCATGCGGCGCCCCGACCGGAACCGGGCCGGCACCCATCGGCGGGGCGACTGCCGGCGTCGACGGCGCAGCGGTTCCCCGGACCAGGGCCGGGTCCACGTTCTGGGCTTCGTGCAGCTTCTTGTACAGTCCGCCGCTCGCCATCAGAACCTCGTGCGTGCCGTCCTCGGCGACGCGGCCTTTGTCCAGCACGACGATGCGGTCCGCGACAGCCTTGATGAAGTCCATGTCGTGGCTGATCACGATGCAGGTCCGGTCCTGGGCGTAGTCGCGGATCACCCGGGTGATCGCCAACCGCTCGTCGACGTCGAGATTCTCGGTGGGCTCGTCGAGCAACAGCACTTCCGGCTTGCGCAGCAAGCACCGTGACAGCGCGATCAAACGCTTCTGGCCTCCCGACGGCACCTGGACGTCGACGACGGTGTCGTAGCCGTTCGGCATTTTGGCCGGGTCGACGATCACCGAATGGATCAGCGCCTGTTTGCAGGCCTCCTCGACTTCCGCATCGGTCGCCTCCTGCCGACCCAGCCGGACGTTCTCGCGGATTGTGTCTTTGAGATAGAACGGGAATTGGGACAGCTTGGAGACTTGCTCGCGCAGCGAAGCCAGCGTCACCTGGCTGATGTCGTGGCCGTCCAGCACAATCCGGCCCCGCTCGGGGTCGAGGAACCGCAACAGCAGATTCATCACCGTGGATTTGCCGGTGCCGATCGGGCCGACCAGCGCCACGGTCTCACCTTCAGAGATCGACAGCGAAAACCCCTGAAGAATCTTCTGTTGTTTCGAATAGCCGAAGACCACGTCCTCGAAAACGATGTTGCCGTGCACTTCGCCCAGCACCTCGGCACCGGGATGGTCCGCCACCGAGGGTTTGGTGTCGAGCAGCTGATAAGTCGCGGCGACCTGCGGGATTATCGACTTGTATTTGGTGTAGGCCTGAATGATCCGCTGTGCCGGCGCGAATGTCGTCGGCACCAGGAAGACGAACTGCAGCAGCGTGGACGGTTCCAACGAGACGAAGCCGGTTCCGCTGAACACCACGCCGACGATGAGCACCAGCGCGGTGCTCAAGCCGACGAAAATGCCGGTGCTCTCGATGCCCACCTGCGCCCAGACCAGCATCATCGACGAGTTCCTCGCGGCCGCCCTGTTCGCCTCCAAGAAACGCTCGCTGCGCCGCTCCTCGGCATCGAAGACCTGGATGTCGGAGATGCCGCTGATCGTCTCCCCCAGCTCGCCGTTGAGCTGACGGTTGCTCATCACCATTCGCCGGGTGGCGTCTTGCAGCCTGCGCCCACCCCAGGCGAGAGTCATCAGGGCGAACGGCGACAACGCGAGGGTCACCAGCGTCATCTGCCAGGACTGTCCCACCATGTAGGCCAACGCGACCACCAGCACCGTCGAGTCGATAGCCGGCGAGATCAGACAGTCGGAGAGCAGCGACTGCACGCTCATCGTCTCCATCTGGATCCGCTGCATCAGCATGCCGCTGGGCGTGCCGGTGAAGAAGTCCAGCGACAGCGATTCCAGGTGATCGTGCACGCGCTGGCGAATGTCGGTGATCAGTCGCCATTGAACCTGTGCGTCGGCCCACGCGCGGCCGAACGCCAGCACCTGCTGCAGCACCAGTGCCACCGCCCAGATGGCCAGCAGCACACCGAAAGGCAATGGTGTTGCCAGCAAGTGCATCAACCCCGAGCCGTGCGCGGCCGAACCGGCCGCCGCACATCTTTCCGGAGCGGCGCCGGGACCTTGCTGACGACTGAAGAACGGCTCGTACAGTCGCCAAATTCGGTGCAAGCCGCCGCATTTCTCGGCCCGGCCGAGCAGGGCCGTCAACGGCCCCTGCGCCGCGCTGACGACGAAGGGCAGACCCGAGACGAGCATGCCGAGCACGACCGACAGCTCCACTGTGCCGCGCACCGCCCGCAGCATGGGCAAGCTGCGGCGAATGGCGGTGAGGGCACTCATCGTCGGCAGCGACAGACCCCCGGGAGCGCCGGGCGGCCCGGCTTTGAGGAGCGCGCCGGCAGCCTGCGGCTGCCCCGGCAGCGCTCCGGGCGGCCGATTCGCGGCGGCCACCCCCGCCGGGGCTGTGCTGTCAGAACTGGGACCTGTCGATTTGCTGGTCACGTGCCACGGATCCCTTCTCATCGCCTCGACGCGCCCCGGGTGTTAAAAAAATAATTGCGGTGCCTTGTTCGGCGTCGAAATGACATTACGCCGGCCTCGGCGGTCAGCCCGGAGTTTTCAACAGACTGACAATTGCCTTTTCCAATTCCGCTTTGTCGGTCAGCGACGAGGCCCCGCGCACCACCCCGCCGCGGTCGATCAGCGCGAACGCCGGGACGCCGGTCGCACCGTACCGTTGCTGTAATCGTCCGTCCGGCGCGATCCCCACCGCGAAGCCGAGGCCGCGGTGGGAAATCGTCTGATCGATCGCCTCGCGCTGCCGGGCCCGCTCGGCGTCGGCGTCGCAGCGCTGCGGCAGCACGTAGCGCGTCAACGCCACGATGGCCAGCCCCTGACCGGCGTAGCCGGTGTGCCACTCGCGCAGCACCGGAAACGTCGCCAGGCACGGACGGCACCAGCTTGCCCAGAATTCCAGCAGCACCACGCTGCCGAGCTGTTCGGCAAGTGAGGTGGGTCCGCCCTGCACCCAGTCCGCCACCTCGATCGTCGGTGCCGGTTGACCGACGAGCGTCATCTGTGTCACCCGGTCCTGCACCCGCATCCGGCCGGTTGCGGCAGCACGGACCTGCGCCGGGGAGCCGCTTTGGCGGGTGAGCGTCTCGATGTGTTCTGCGAACGCCGCCTCGGTGACCAGCAGGTGCTGGGCACGATCGCGTTGGCCCTGCGCCAGATACAGATCACTCAGCGTCAGGGCGAGCTGGACGCGGTCGGTGAACGGCACCTCGAGCGGTTCGGAGCGGGCTCGCGCGAGCGCGTCTTGGGCGAGCGCCACGGCGTCGTGCAGGCGGCCGTCCTCGCGCAGGGCCGTCGCCGCGTCGACCGCGGCGGTCAGCGGAGTGTGTCCCGTCGGCGCCGTCACAACGCGACACCTTCCATCGGTGAATGGCCTCTCTTCTTCGAGTGCGCGAAGGAGCGGGGGACACGCCTAGCGGCGCATCCCCCGCCTCCATGCGGTCGGGCTAGCAGTACCACCAGACGTAGTCGCCGTAGCCGTCGGTGACGTAGCAGATGTCGTTGGTGCCGAACCCCTGCACATCACCACCTGACGCTGCGACGGGAACCACCCCGTGCGCGTCATCTTTGTTGGGCTGTTCCTTGTTCGGGAACAGCTTGTTGCGGGCCTCTTCGTCCAGCGGACGAGTCTTCAACTGGTAGTTGGAGAGGTCGTTGTCCGGGATGTCGTAAAGCGACATACCCGCCTCGCCGATACCACACAGAATTGCCATATTGTTTTCCTTCCGTTGCACCTAATTCGGCAATCACCTTGCACGATCATGGCCAGGAAATTGCACCACGATCTGAAAACATGGGCTATCACTATCGCGACAGCTGTGTGATGAATCTTTCACAGTGGAAGCGGCCACATGAGACTCCTTCCTGTCGCCTCTTTAACACCGCTTTTGTCCGCCGCCAACACGCTCGTTGGAGTTTGCTGAATCGGCTCGACCCGATCTCACCGCAGCCGCTCCAGCGCCGCCATGTCCTTGATCACCACACAGTGATCCCCGCTGTTCGCCAAGGTTCCGCGCCGGCGCAGTTCACTGACCGCTTGGTTCACCCGAACCCGTGAGGCGCCGACCAGGTTCGCCAAGTCACCTTGGGTCAGGCGCAGCGGAATACGCACCGCGCCCTCGGTCCCGTTGTTCGTCGGCTGACCATACTGACGTGCCAGCAAAAGCAGGTGGCGAACCAGACGACTTCGCACATCCATGCCCGCCATCGCTTCGATGCGATCATGGGCGAACCGCACTCTGCGGGCCAGCACGGCCGACAGGTTCGCGCTGAGCGCCGGCATCCGCTGCAGGCACTGCTCGAATTCCTTGCGGTCGATCCACAGCAGTTTGGTTTCCTCCAGCGGCAGGATCGAGTGGGCCCCGTCGGGCGTTTCACCGAGGGTCAGTGCGCCGATGACATCGCCCGGCCCACACAGCGCCAGCACCAGCTCGGTGCCGTCGGCCTGGTCGACGACAATTTTGACGACTCCGGTCTGCACGATGTACGCGGTGTCTTCGAGTTGATTGGTCATCAGGATCCGCGCGCCGGCCGGTAACACGTGCTGCCGCATCAATTTGTTGAGCACAGCAAGCTCGGACGTGGCCATGCCGGCGAACAGCGCGACCTGGCGAAGGGCGGTGGGATCGTAAACGGCCGGCACGAGATCTGAGTCCTATTCGCTTCGCGGTTCAGATCAACACAGCCGCTGCGGCCGTGATCGGTGACAGTGGATGCTCATGCGTTGCTCTCCGCCGCGCCGGTGGATCGTTCCCCGAGCAGGTGCGGCGAAGGCTCGACCTTCGCCCGGTCGACGTTGGCCGCCAACTCGCGCAGGATCGTCTTGAGCTGAAACACCGTCAGATTGGGGTGCTTGCCCAAGATTTTGGCGGCCAGACCGGTGATGTGCGGCGCGGCGTAGCTGTTCCCGGTCGCCGTGATGTGGGTGTGATTGATCCACGCCACCCGGACGTCGATGCCCAGCGCTCCGAACTCGACCGGCGGGTTCGGGTTGTAGTAGAAGGTGTACGGATCTTGTTCTGAGTGGGAGGCCACCGACACCACCGACGAGTACAGCGACGGAAAGCTGGGAAACGGCAGATTGTTCGCCGCGGTGATCAACGCGATATTGCGGAAGTAGGCGCGGTCGGCCAGCTCGTGGAAGAGACCGAAGAATTCCCGATTGCTGGTGCCCAGGCTGAGATTGCACACGTTCATGCCGTTGTCGAGCGCCCATCGCAGCCCGGCCGCGAACACTGGGGCCATCCCGGTGTTGCCTGTTCCGAGGACCTTGACGCTGTACAGCTCGCAGGCCGGCGCCAGTGACCGGATCACGCTGGCGCAGGCGGTGGCATGGCCGACGCTGTCGGTGTGCGGCTCGGTGTCATAGACGAGGTGTCCGTTCTCGTCGTGAATGGCGACGTATCCCTGCACCGGGCCGACGTCGGGGTGCGTCGCGTCGATGCCGCTGTCGATCACGGCAACCTTCACACCCTCTCCGGAGCTGCCGCCCCACGCCCAATTGGTGACCAGGTCGATCCAGTCGAGCGCGTCGATGGTGACCAGATTGGATCCGATGAACGCCTGTGCATGATCCGGGGGAATGGTCTTCACCATGACACGGTTCCCAGCTCATCGGCCGCCACATTTTGGGTCCGCAGAAACTGAGCGAAGCTCTTGAGGATGCCTTTGCATGCCTTGCTCGCTGTCCCGCCGTGCTGCACGATCTCGTGTACCAACGCAGCGAGCTCCAGGGCGCTGAGGTAGCCGTGCTGTCGGCCCAGGTCTTTGGTGAACGCGCGGGCTTGCTCGGTGAGACCTTGCCGGTCGTAATCCGGTACGCCGTCGATAGCCTGGACCAGTTCGACCAGCAGCGAGCCCAGCCTGGTCTCGGTCCGGTACTGCTCGACAGTGACCGCGGCCAGGTGGGCGAACATGGCGATGGCCTCCATGTCGCTGACGCTGAAGGTCTCGTCGCCATTCTTGTCCATCACGCCCAGCACTCCGATGACCCGGTCTTGAAAAGACAGCGGCACGCACAACAAGCTTTCCGGTGCGTAACCCACAGCCTGGGAGAGGTACGAGTGTTCGCGGACATCTTCGTCGGCGCCGGAAATGGCCATCGGCTGTCCGGTCGTTGCTACCATGCCGACCACCCCGTGGCCGGGAGGTACGCGGAAGTCCTTCACGGGCCTAGCCTTATCGCCGGATACGGCCTCCAACGTGAGGTGGCGGCGGTGAGCGTCGAACAAGAACAGCGCGGCAGCCTCGGCTTCGACGATGTCGGCGGCCGTGACGACGATCAAGTGGACCAGGTGCTCGTAGCCGACCGGCGCGGCGATGGTGCCGGTCGCGGATGCTCTGGTCAGCGCGTCCCGCAGATCCTGCGCGAAACGGTCCTCGGCGATGCGCCGCTGGAGACGCTCGATTTCGGCGCGTTGCGCGGCGATCGTCGCCGCGGCATCGGCAGTTGCCCCGGTGTCCTGGTGCCCGATTGTCATGTCGTTCTCCTAGCCGTGGGGCGAATCGGAAACGGTGAGCGGATGGCGCCCGTCATCGGGAATCGCTTCCCACGCTGACGACGGGCCGGCTGTCGACGTCGACGACGGTGATCTTGGTTGCCGCGTTGAGGGTCCTGCCGCTGAAGAACCCGCGCCCGCCGATGGTGCACAGCGCGGCCAACGGGACACCGATCAACAGCAGCCCGGTGCCCATGAGGAAGACCGCCGAAACCGGTCCCAGATGTGGCTTGCCGCTCTCGGCCGGGTACAGGTCGATGACGCTCTGCACGAACGCCCATGTCATCGCCAGTGCGCCGACGAGCGGCAGCGCGCCCCGCAGCCAGAAGTTCCGCGCCGAGGCGAGCAACGTTCGCCGGTAGGTCCAGACGCACGCATACGCTGTCATCGAGTAGTAGAACGCGACCACCAGCCCGAGGGATTTGACCATGTCGGGCAACGAGTTTTGGCTGAAGATGGCCATCAGAACATAGATCGAGAAGCCACCCACCCCGATCACGATGGTGCCGAACCATGGCGTCTTGTAATGGCGGTGCACCCTCGCGAATCGTTGCGGTATGGCTCGATAGACCGCCATCGCCAGCGTGGTGCGCGCGGTCGGCGCCAGACAACTCAGCACGGAGGCCAGCGACGACGAACTGATGGCGAGCAACAGTAGGACGGCCAGCTGGCTGCCGACAACCGGGTTGCCCAGAATGCTCAGAACGTCGTTGGGCTTGGCCGGACCGACATCGCTGGTGATCGCAGGGTTTCTCAGACCGATGCCGTGGTCACCGAAACCGGCGAAAGATTGGATCGCAAAGCTCACCAGCACATACGTGCTGACAATCAGGATGGTAGCCAGAACCGCTGCCCGGCCGGGGTTCCGATGGGGGCTCTTGGTTTCCTCCGAGACCGAAAGGCAGGTGTCCCAACCCCAGTAGGCGAACACGCACAGGATGCTGCCGGTGGCAATCGCGGAAGCCGAAAGGCCGGTGGGCGACAGCCAACTCCACTGCGGCATGACGGCCTGCGGCCCCGCGTGGTGGGTGGCTACCTTCACCAAAGCAACGACGCTGACCAGCAACAGCATCGTGAACTGCAGGCCCAGCAGGAGTGCTTGCGTCCGCGAGGTGTATTCAATACCGCGCAGACACAGCAGGATCAACACGACGACGGCGGCTCCGCCCACCGCGATCTGCACCGTCAGTGAGTGTGCGATCTTGGTGAGGTGCAGCGCGTCCATCGCGTAGAGGGCTGCCAGCTGCGCACCGTTGCCGATGGCAACCATGGAGGAGATCACCAGCGCCCAGCCGGCCAGCCAGCCCGGCCACGGCCCGAAGGCGCGGGTCACCCAGGTGAAAGTGGAGCCACAGTCCGGCGTCTCGTTGGCCAATTCCCGGAACGCGAAAGCGATGAGCATCATCGGGATGAAACCGATGATCAACACCGCCGGCGTCTTGGCGCCCGCGACAGCCACCGCGGCCGCCAGCGTCGCGGCCAGGCTGTAACCGGGTGCGACAGCCGAAACGGCGATGACGACATTTCCGGCCAGGCTGACAGTCCCCGACCGCAACCCTTTGTAGGTGACCGGTAAGCCGGCCGTCCGCACTGTCACGACGCACCCGCTGTGACTTTGGCTTTGACGATGTCAACGCCGGCCAGCGAGGCGGCGAGCTTAGTGAACATCTCGTCTCCGGCTGGGTCGGGGACGTCGTACACAGCCTGGTAGATCTCGCGAACAGCTTGCAGGAACTGCGTTTTCGCGATGGTCGGCGTTTCGTAGACCCGCCCGAACGGCTTGTACAGCAGGTGCAGCGGATCGGTGCGCGGCTCGCTCTTGCCCCCCGGCAGCATCGGCTGCAGGTACTCGACGTCGAGTTCGCAGAAGCCGACCTTCACGAAGATGTCCCGCTCGATGTCTCCAGCGCATTCGATGTACCAGCCGCGCGCGCGCGTACCGTCGCGCACCATCCGCTCCTCGGCGCGCGCCATGATGTGGCGAAGCTTGCCCGCCCCGCGCAGCGAGCCGACGAACCCGATGTATCCGGCGAAGCCGGCGCTCGGCATCGTCAAGAACGAGGCTATTCCCGCGCACTGCTTGACCGATTCCTGGCGAATCGTCCACAGGTGATAGCGGTAGCCGGGCCGGTAGGCCAGGCCATCAGGGCGAAACGCCTTCCGGAATTCGCTGCCGGCTATCGCGATGTCGGTGTCGCGGAACACCGTTTCGTACACCGCGATGGCCTCGTCCAGCTCGGGATCCTGATCGGTGATCACCTCGTTGATATGCAGGTGGGCCTCTTTCTGCCAGCCCAGATAGTCGCCGAAACTCAGCAGGTTCACGGTGTCGGACGCCTCGATGAAGGTCACCATTTTGGTGAACATCGCGTCGTCTTCCGGTGTTTGGATGCGCATGGCCCAACTGAGGTATTCGCGCAGCAAGACCTTCATGTCGGTGGAGGCGACGTGGTTACCGGTGAACCGCTGCGAGCAGGTCTTGGCGACCATGCACAGATTGCTGACCGGCTCCTTGTCGCCGGACAGCGCCGGCTGCAGGTAGGGAAAGTCGAGCAGCTTGTAGCCCATGTTGTGCCAGATCCGGGCCAAGGCGAAATGGTCGGTGCCGCTGGTCGGCCCGGGCGTGACGTAGGGGTCGTCCATCTCCGCGATGATCCAGTCGAGCGGGCGGTTACGGCTTTTGTCCGCGTCCAGGTGCAGTAGCCGTTCGGTCTCTTCCAAAAGGCGACGGCCCAGTCCCTGCCCGCGGTGCTCGGGTTGAACGACGAAGTATTCGATCACCCCGGCGTTGGGTTCGTCGAGGTAGTCCGCGATCGACCCGCCGATCGGCTTGTCCCCATCGAGCAACACGACGACGTGGTAATTGTTTTTGTTGTACCAGCCGGTGTCTTTCAGCCGCAGATAGTTCTCGATCACCTCGAATGACTCGCGTTCGTTCGGGTTGGGAAACTCGGGAACAAAGCAGTCGTGGTAGAAACTTCTCAGCAGCTCGAGGTCGGATCTGCGGGCGAAGCGCAATTCGCGGAAAGTCGGCTGTTCCTCTCTGAGTTCGCCGTAATATGCGTTGACTATGCCGGGCAGCGCACACGCCGAGTAATCACCGTCTTTGAACGGTTCTTCCGGATTGTAGTCCAGTATCAGCCGTTGCAGCACCGTCCCGCCCTCGTACGTCGCCTCGGCTTCCTTCGCGAAAGTCATCATTTTCTGGCGAACGGTGATTTCGGTAGGCATCGCATACAGCATCTCGTACCCGCAGGCCGTTTCGTCGATAGCCGATACAAAGCGCAGCATCAGATTGGACTCATTCTGCAGCAACTGCAGACAGCCTTCGAGGACACCGCGAGCAAGAGCGCTGGAATGGAAGTCATATGCCTGACGGTCAGCGATGTTTCCGTGCACGAAGAACGGGATGAGATCTCGCCACTTGTGTTCGGGGTTGAGCGGCTCCCCGGTCTCGGCATCGCACATCACGAAGATGACCCACAGATAAGCCGAGTAGTACTGAGCGAATACTTGTTCTTCGGTACCGCCGGTCGGGCGGATGCCGTGCGCCTCACCGATGATGTCGAGCACAATTCGGTTGTCCTGCCAGATGGCGTGCTGTGCCGGGCAGAAACCGGTGTCGCCGAGCGCCGGACCCCACTTCAGCGTGCCGGTCACCCGGGCCCGCAGGGCGAATCCGTCGAGGTCCAGCCCATTTTGCCGAGCGAGTGTGCGGACGACTTCCGGCGAGGAACTGCGCAGTGTGAGAGAATTGTTCTCGTCGCCGTAGCCGTACTGCAGGGCGACCTCCCCATGCCATTCCGGGCAGGTGCAGACCGGGATACTGGGACCCCAGAGCAGCCAGCAGTCGAAGATGAACGCCTGCATCTTGCGGGGCGCGCGGTACCGGTAGGGGTCCCCGGGACGAATGATGGACCGGCCGTAGCCCTCTACGATCGGTTGCCAGTCGTCTTCGTATCGCGCCAGTACGCCGGTCAACAGGTGCAGCGGTGTGACGAAACCGGATCTGATCGTGATCTTGGACAGGAAGACCGGTTGCTGATTGGGCCGCAGCAGCTGGTTGTTCAAGGCATTGAAATAGCGGACAATATCGTTGTCCTCGATCAGTGGCGTGCAGGTGTCGATATCGATCGTCCAGTCGTTTTCCTCTTCGTGCACAAGCGCGCCCATTGCGGCGTCCACGTGATCCTTCCACGCATGTTTCGCGCTCTTCCATTCCTTTTTGGCTTCACGGAAATCCTGCTTGCTGCGGTAATTCAAGCGGAGCGGAGGATCAGGCAACGGATTGACGAGTTCTATCTCTATTCGCAGCCGCGCCGCTTTATGCAACGAAAGGACTTGCATACCGCGCACCAGCAGGCCACATAAGGTCAGCATCGCTTGCCACGTCAGATTCATACGGCCGTGCCGCGGGAGGCTTCGCGCCAGCAGCAGCCAGCTCGGCAGGAATTGCCCGGTGAGAAACAACGCAATTGCGGTCAGCGTCAAAACCAGTGCAAGTATTTCACCGAAACCGGTGACTTCAGTGAAGGTGAACACGCGGCTAACCCCCCGTACTTGCGACGGGTTCGGTGCCGCGCGGCACGGCGACAGTCGCGGCTCGAAATTTCTGAGCCGTATCTGAGAGCTGTTCTTGCTGCCGCTTCATGTGGTCGGGGTTGACCGATGTAGTCATAACTTGCTTGCTCCGGCCCTTAAACGTCCGCAGCAACATACCGTGATCCCCCAGAAGCAGGTTCCGAATAATAGATAATTTTGATCGCCTCGGCGGCGTCCCGCACGGCTTCGGCAAATTGAGGGCGACCATCTCCGGTGCGTCCCCGCAACCCACCCGACCGACAGCCTGCATAGCGCCATCCGCCACTGTCGACGGCCCGGGCCGTCCGAGCGCCAATGACACCTTGTCCCTCTGCCGATAGCCGTGTCCGTCGCACCCCCGTGTGCCTGATGGAGAGAATTCAACGACGCCGGCCCGACGATCGTCACTACCTGACGTCAACTCCAGATTTATTCGAGTAGTCGGCTACTTGAAGTCACGCGTTATGGTGAGCGTCCGCCGATTGGCCGAACCCACCGGCGGGCGTGAATGCTGCCGATCAAGGAGGACTCGTCGATGAGCGCAACCGACAAGGCCAAGAACAAAGTGGAAAAGCTGGCGGGCCAGGCAAAAGAAGCTATCGGCCGGGCCACCGGCGACGCCGAACTCCGGGACCGGGGCGCGGCCGAGCAAGCCAAATCGGACCTTAAGGACGCCGGCGAAAAGGTCAAAGACGCTCTCCGCGGGAGCCGGGGTCGCCGACGGACCTGAGAGGCACCCGAGGAGGTGAGGGTGTACCGCGCCTGCGAAGGCCGGCGCGAGTACACACGTACACTTCCCGCGATGGCCGAGATCGCGCCGGTGCGCCCGCCGCTGCCGCTCGCTACGCAGGTGTGGCGTTTCGTTGTCACCGGTGCACTGTCGGCCGTCGTCGACTTCGGCCTGTACCGGTTCCTGGACCTGGTGCTGCACCTGCAGATCGATGCGGCGAAAGCGGCCAGCTTCGTCGCGGGCACCCTCACCGCCTATCTGATCAACCGGCGGTGGACCTTCCAGGCAGCGCCGAGCACCGCGCGGTTCGTCGCTGTCATGGTGCTTTACGCGATCACCTTCGCCACCCAGGTCGGCATCAACCACGTTTGCCTGCACGCATTCGCCTACCACCGGCATCCGTGGGCGGTGCTGGCGGCGTTCATCCTCGCTCAGGGCACCGCGTCGGTGATCAACTTCGTCGTGCAGCGCTCGGTGATCTTCCGCCTGCGCTGACCGACGGCGCGCAGGCGGTAGCCTCTGTGTCGATGCTGACCACCGAATCCGCGACCACCGCGGCGCGGCTGACCGGCTGGGGCCGCACCGCCCCGTCGGTGGCACAGGTGCTGTCGACGCCGGACCCCGAAATCATCGCCAAGGCGGTGGTCCGCGCGGCCGACTCCGGCGGGCGCGGGGTGATCGCTCGCGGGTTGGGGCGGTCGTACGGCGACAACGCCCAGAACGGCGGTGGGCTGGTCATCGACATGACCGCCTTGAATCGCATCCACTCGATCGACGCCGACACCCGGCTGGTCGACGTCGACGCCGGCGTCAGCCTGGACCAGCTGATAAAGGCGGCGCTGCCGTTCGGGTTGTGGGTCCCGGTGCTGCCGGGCACCCGGCAGGTCACGGTCGGCGGTGCGATCGCCAACGACATCCACGGCAAAAACCACCATAGCGCGGGCAGTTTCGGCAACCATGTCCGGTCGATGGAGTTGCTGATGGCCGACGGACAGGTCCGCCACCTCACTCCGGACGGCGCGGACGCCGAGCTGTTCTGGGCCACCGTCGGCGGCAACGGGCTGACCGGCATCGTCTTACGCGCCACCGTCGCGATGACGCCGACCGAGTCGGCGTACTTCATCGCCGACGGCGACGTCACCCACAGCCTCGACGAGACCATCGCGTTCCACAGCAACGGCAGCGAGGCCGACTACACCTATTCCAGCGCATGGTTCGACGCGATCAGCGCGCCGCCCAAGCTCGGCCGCGCCGTGATCTCGAGAGGTTCGTTGGCGAAAGTCGACCAGCTGCCCGAGAAGCTGCGGCGAAACCCGCTGCGATTCGACGCTCCGCAATTCTTCACCGCGCCCGACGTGTTCCCGAACGGTCTTGCCAACAAGCTCGTCTTCCAGACCATGACCGAACTGTGGTATCGCAAGGCGCGGTCGTACCGCGGCAAGGCGCAGAACCTCACGCAGTTCTATCACCCGCTGGACATGGTCGGCGAGTGGAATCGGGCCTACGGCTCAGCCGGTTTCGGCCAATACCAGTTTGTGGTGCCGACCGAGGCGGTCGAGGAGTTCAAAGGCATCATGAGAGACATTCAGCGCTCCGGCCACTACTCCTTCCTCAACGTGTTCAAGCTCTTCGGCCCCGGCAACCGTGCGCCGTTGAGCTTCCCCATCCCGGGCTGGAACGTCTGCGTCGACTTCCCGATCAAACCGGGTCTCAACGAATTCCTCAACGAGCTCGATCGCCGCGTCCTGCAATTCGGCGGGCGGCTGTACACGGGAAAGGAATCCCGCACCACTGCAGAGGTCTTCCACGCTATGTATCCGCGCATCGATTCGTGGATCGCCCTGCGCCGCAAGGCCGATCCGACCGGAGTGTTCGCCTCCGACATGGCTCGACGTCTGGAGCTGCTGTAGTGGTGCGCCCATGGTTCTAGACGCGGTGGGCAACCCGCAGACCATTCTGCTGCTCGGCGGCACCTCGGAGATCGGCCTGGCTATCTGCGAGCGTTACCTGCAGAACGCGCATGCGCGAATCGTGCTCGCTGCGCTGCCGGACGACCCCGGGCGCGACGACGCCGTCGCGCAGATGACCGCTGCCGGCGCGAAATCGGTCGAGCTGATCGACTTCGACGCCGTCGACACCGACAGCCACCCCCAGGTGATCGAGGCCGCCTTCAGCGGCGGTGATGTAGACGTCGCGATCGTCGCGTTCGGATTGCTCGGTGATGCCGAAGAGCTCTGGCGAAACCAGCGCAAAGCCGTTCAGATTGCTGAAATCAACTACACCGCAGCGGTTTCGGTGGGTGTGCTGCTCGGCGAGAAGATGCGCGCGCAGGGTTTCGGTCAGATCATCGCGATGAGCACGGTGGCCGGTGAACGGGTGCGGCGGTCGAACTTCGTCTACGGCTCCACCAAGGCCGGCTTGGACGGCTTCTACCTGGGCCTGTCCGAGGCCCTGCGCGAGTACGGTGTTCGGGTGCTGGTGATCCGGCCGGGCCAGGTGCGGACCAGGATGAGCGCGCACATCAAAGAAGCGCCGCTGACCGTCGATAAGCAGTACGTCGCCAACCTGGCGGTCACCGCGTCGGCGAAAGGTAAGGAATTGGTTTGGGCGCCGGGCGCGTTTCGCTACGTGATGATGGTGTTGCGACACGTTCCGCGCCCGATCTTCCGCAAGCTGCCCATCTGAGTATGCGAAACGCACTGGCCAGCGTCGGCCAGATGATTCTGGCGGCGGCGGTTGCCGTGGTGGTCGCCGTGGTTGCGCTGGTGGCGGTCGCCGGCGTGCAGTGGCCGGCCTACCCGTCGTCGAACCAACTGCACGCCTTGACCACCGTCGGGCAGGTGGGTTGCCTCCTGGGCTTGGTGCTCAGCGGATGGGTGTGGCGCCGCGGCCGGCGGGCCGCTCGGCTGGCGGCGCACTACGGGGCGCTGCTCTTCCTGTCCGCATTCACCGTCGTCACGCTGGCCATGCCACTGGGTGCGACCAAGCTGTATCTGTTCGGCATCTCTGTCGATCAGCAGTTCCGCACCGAATACCTGACCCGGCTGACCGACAGCCCCGCGCTGCGTGACATGACCTACGCGCACCTGCCGGCCTTCTACCCACCGGGCTGGTTCTGGATCGGCGGCCGGGCGGCGGCGCTGATCGGGACACCGGGGTGGGAGATGTACAAACCCTGGGCCATCACCTCGATCACGATGGCGGTCGCGGTGGCACTGGTGCTGTGGTGGCGGATGATCCGGTTCGAGTACGCGCTCATCGTGGCGACAGCGACCGCGGCAGTCACTTTGGCCTACGGTTCACCGGAGCCGTACTCGGCGATGATCACCGTGCTGCTGCCGCCGGTGTTGGTCCTGACCTGGTCCGGGCTGCGCGCAGGCGAGCGTCACGTCGGCGTGACGCCGGACGGCGAACGCCACGCTGGCGTGACGCTCGGCGGGGGCTGGGCCGCAGTAGCGGGCGCCGGGGTGTTTCTCGGGTTCACCGCGACGTTCTACACCCTGCTGCTGGCCTACAGCGCGTTCACCGTGGTGACGATGGCGCTGCTGCTGGCGGCTGCCCGGTGGCGGCGGGGCGGTCCGCGGGCAATGGTCGACCCGCTGCTGCGGCTGGCCGTCATCGCCGTCATCGCGGCATGCATCGCCGCCACCACCTGGCTGCCCTTCTTGCTGCGCGCGGCCCACGACCCCGTCAGCGACACCGGCAGCGCCTGGCACTATCTGCCCGCCGACGGTGCCCAACTGACCTTCCCGATGCTGCAGTTCACCCTGCTCGGCGCCCTGTGCCTGCTCGGCACGCTGTGGTTGATGCTGCGGGCTCGATCGTCGACGCGCGCGGCCGCGCTGGGAATCGCGGTGCTCGCCGTGTACCTCTGGTCGCTGCTGTCGATGGTGACCACGCTGGCGCGCACCACCTTGCTGTCGTTTCGGCTGCAGCCGACGCTGACCGTGCTGCTGGCCGCGGCCGGGGCGTTCGGGTTCATCGAGCTGACGCGTGCCGTGGCGTCCCAGGGTAGGGACCGGGCCTGGGGCCGCGGTGTGCTAGCTGCCGCCGCCGCGGTCGGGCTGATCGGAGCGATCGGCTTCAGCCAGGACATTCCCGGTGTGCTGCGGCCGGACATCACGGTCGCCTACACCGACACCGACGGTGACGGCCACCGGGGCGACCGGCGCCCACCCGGATCGGAGAAGTACTACCCAGCGGTCGACACCGTCATCACTGGGGCGACGGGCAGACCACGCGACCAGACCATCGTGCTGACCGCCGACTACAGTTTCCTCGCCTACTATCCCTACCTGGGCTTTCAAGGGCTCACGTCGCACTACGCCAACCCGCTGGCGCAGTTCGACGCCCGCGCCGCCAGCATCGCGGCCTGGGCGAAACTGAAGACCGCCGACCAGTTCATCCACGCCCTGGACACGCTGCCGTGGCCGCCGCCGACGGTGTTCCTGATGCGTCGCGGCACCGGGTCGGGCTCGGCCGCCACCTACACGCTGCGACTGGCCGAGGACGTCTACCCCAACCAGCCCAACGTGCGGCGCTACACCGTCGAGTTCAAAGCCGCGCTGTTCGCCGACCCGCGGTTCACCGTGCAGACCATCGGACCGTTCGTGCTGGCAATCCGCGCACCGGCGAGTCGTGACTGATGGCAACCGAAACCACCCCTGACGGGCAACTACCATCTAGCTCCGTGACGCGCGCCGGCGACGATACAGAGCGAAGCGATGAGGAGGAGCGGCGCACAAGCTCGGCCAGCGACGATGCGAAGCGAGGGGGCGCCCCAACTGTGCGAGGGGACGGTGAGGATGAGCGGCGCTCTCTGACTTCCGCGCAGACGAACCCGCAAACCGCCCCGGCGGACACGACCACCGAGCCGGACAGGGCCACCCGCAACTACCGGGCCGCCCGGCTCGTCGCCGTCGTCGCGGGTCTGCTCGGTACGGTCCTGGCGATCGCCACTCCCCTGCTGCCGGTCAACCAGACCACCGCGCAGCTGAACTGGCCGCAGAACGGCGTCTTCGGCACCGTCGAGGCGCCGCTGATCGGCTACGTCGCCACCGACCTGCGCATCAGCATCCCCTGTCAAGCCGCCGCCGGCCTGGCCGGCCCGCCGATCGCCGGCCGAACCGTGCTGCTGTCCACAGTGCCCAAGCAGGCGCCCAAGGCTGTCGATCGCGGCCTGCTCATCGAACGGGCCAACGACGACCTGGTGGTCGTGGTACGCAACACCCCGGTGGTGGTCGCCCCGCTGAGCCAGGTACTCGGCCCGTCCTGCCAGCGGCTGACGTTCGTGGCTCACGCCGACAGGGTGACCGGCGAGTTCGTCGGCCTGACCCAAGGCCCCAACGCCGAGCATCCGGGCGCGCCGCTGCGCGGTGAGCGGGGCGGCTACGACTTCCGGCCGCAGATCGTCGGCGTCTTCACCGACCTGGCCGGACCCGCACCGCCGGGCCTGAGCTTCTCGGCGACCGTCGACACCCGCTACAGCAGCGCCCCGACACCACTGAAGCTGGCCGCAATGGTGCTCGGTGTCGTACTGACCCTCGCCGCGCTGGTCGCGTTGCACATCCTGGACTGTGCCGACGGCACCAGGCACCGCCGTTTCCTGCCGCCGCGCTGGTGGTCTCTGGGTGCGTTGGACGTCCTGGTCAGCGCGGTACTGGTGTGGTGGCATTTCGTCGGGGCCAACACCGCCGACGACGGCTACATCCTGACGATGGCCCGGGTGTCCGAACACGCCGGTTACATGGCGAACTACTACCGCTGGTTCGGCACCCCGGAGGCGCCGTTCGGCTGGTATTACGACCTGCTGGCGCTGTGGGCCCACGTCAGCACCGCCAGCGTCTGGATGCGCCTGCCCACGTTGGTCATCGCGCTGACCTGCTGGTGGGTGCTCAGCCGTGAGGTCATTCCTCGACTCGGCCATGCGGTCAAGCACTCCCGCGCCGCGGCGTGGACGGCGGCGGGTGTCTTCCTGGCGTTCTGGCTGCCGCTGAACAACGGCCTGCGCCCCGAGCCGATCATCGCGCTGGGCATTCTGCTGACCTGGTGCTCGGTGGAACGGGCGGTGGCCACCAGCCGGCTGCTGCCGGTCGCTGTCGCCTGCATCGTCGGCGGGCTGACGCTGTTCTCCGGCCCGACGGGCATCGCCTCCATCGGCGCGCTGCTGGTAGCGATCGGCCCGTTGCGCACCATCATCGCCCGGCGCTCCAAGAGGTTCGGGGTGCTGGCGCTGCTGGCGCCGATCGTGGCGGCCGCGGCGGTCACCGTGATCCTGATCTTCCGGGATCAGACCTTTGCCGGCGAGTTGCAGGCCAGCATGGCCAAGCGGGCGGTGGGGCCCAGCTTGAGCTGGTTCGACGAACACATCCGTTACGAGCGGCTTTTCATGGCCAGCCCCGACGGGTCGGTCGCCCGCCGCTTCGCGGTGCTGGCTTTGCTGCTGGCTCTTGCGGTCTCGGTCGCGATGTCGCTGCGCAAAGGGCGGATCCCCGGCACGGCGGCCGGGCCCACCCGCCGCATCATCGGCATCACGATCATCTCGTTCATCGCGATCATGTTCACCCCCACCAAGTGGACCCACCACTTCGGGGTGTTCGCCGGGCTGGCCGGGGCGTTGGGCGCGTTGGCCGCGATCGCGGTGACCGCCACCGCGATGCGCTCCCGGCGCAACCGCACCATGGTCGCGGCCGCGGTGCTGTTCGTGACGGCGCTGTCGTTCGCCAGCGTGAACGGCTACTGGTACGTGTCGAACTTCGGTGTGCCGTGGTTCAATTCGTTTCCGCAGTGGAAGTTCGGCTTCACCACCGCGTTGTTGGGTTTGACGGTGCTCACCCTGCTGGTCGCGGCGTGGTTCCACTTCGCCAACAACGACCGCTCCGAGCCGCGCGATCGCCCCACCCGCCGGGGTGCGGTGCTCGGGCGATATCTGCAGTCACCGTTGGCGATCGCCGCCTGGGTGCTGGTGTTCTTCGAGGTGCTGTCGCTGACCTTGGCGATGATCCAGCAGTACCCGGCGTGGTCGGTGGGCCGATCCGACCTGGAGGCAGTGACGGGTAAGACCTGCGGCCTGGCCGACGACGTGCTGGTCGAGCTCGACCCCAACGCCGGCATGCTCAGCCCGGTCGGCGTGCCGGGCAAAGACGCACTCGCCGCGGGTTTTTCGGAAGGTTTCGACCCCAACGGTATCCCCGCCGACGTCTCGGCGGACCCGGTGATGGAACGTCCCGGTGACAGTTTGCTCGACAACGACGGTCTGGTGACCAGCAGTGAAGCCGGCACCGAGGGCGGCACTACCGCCGCGCCGGGCATCAACGGGTCAAGCGCCCGGCTGCCGTACAACCTCGACCCGGCCCGGGTGCCGGTGCTGGGCAGCTGGCGCTCCGGTGTGCAGGTGCCCGCCAAGTTGCGCTCGGCTTGGTACCGGTTGCCGCCGAGGACCGATGGAGACAAAGCCGGCCCGCTGCTGGTGGTGTCGGCCGCTGGCCGGTTCGACGCCGGCGAGGTCCAGGTGCAATGGGCGGGTGACGACGGGAAACCGGCCGGTGCCATCGGCTTCGGCGACGTCGGCGCGGCACCGGCGTGGCGCAACCTGCGGGCGCCGCTGGCCGCGGTGCCGCGCAGCGCCACCCAGGTACGGGTGATTGCCGACGACGACGACCTGGCGCCGCAGCACTGGATCGCCCTCACCCCGCCGCGCATCCCGCAGCTGCGCACGCTGCAGGACGTGGTGGGCTCGACCGATCCGGTGCTGCTGGACTGGCTGGTCGGCCTGGCGTTTCCGTGTCAGCGTCCCTTCGACCACCGCAACGGCGTCATCGAGGGGCCCAAGTGGCGAATCCTGCCGGACCGCTTCGGCGCCGAGGCCAACTCGCCGGTGATGGACAACAACGGGGGCGGGCCACTGGGAGTCACCGAACTGCTGGATCGCGCCACCACCGTGCCTACGTATCTCAACAACGACTGGTTCCGGGACTGGGGTGCGCTGCAACAGCTCACGCCGTATTACCCGAACGCGGTGCCGGCCCGCCTCGACCTTGGATCGGCGACCCGCAGCGGCCTGTGGAGCCCGGCACCGTTGCGCCACTAACGCCGGCGGGGAGCCTCCCGCCGTCGCGTGCCGAGTCTGCGAGCCTCCCGCCGCGCGTGCCGAGTCTGCGGTCACGGCGTCAACCCTGCGTCTACGGTCGTGATTTGCCCGGAAAGCCCGCCCTGGGCGCAGGATGGGCGCGGCGCGTCAGCAACACCGCCTGACCTCGGCCCTGCTGCGCCACCGCACCTAGTTGCGTCGCATACGATCGAGCCTCGTGCCCCACGACGGAAATGAGCGATCGAGGCTGCGGATCGCGCGGCTAATCGCCGTCGTGGCAGGCCTCGGCGGTGTGCTGTTGTGCAGCGCGGTCGCCCTGCTACCGGTCAAGCAGACCACCGCCACCATCGTGTGGCCGAAGGGCACCACAGCCGACGGTCATATCACCGGCATCACCGCTCCGCTGGTCGCCGGAGCGCCGCAGGCGCTGGACGTCTCCATCCCCTGCTCAGCGATCGCCACGCTTCCGCCCGACGGTGGACTGGTGTTGTCGACCCTGCCCGCCGGCGGCTTCCAGACCAGCAAGAGCGGGCTGTTCGTGCGGGCCAGCAAAGACACCGTGGTCGTCGCGTTCCGGGACTCGCAAGCCGCGGCGGCACCCCGGCCGGCGGTAAATGCCGGGGCCTGCAGCGTGCTGCATCTGTGGGCCAACGGCGGCGGCGCCGGTGCTGACTTCGTCGGTATCCCTGGTGCCGCCGGCATGCTCGCGCCGGAGAAGAAGCCACAGGTCGGGGGCCTGTTCACCGATCTGACAGTGCCGCCGCAGCCAGGCTTGTCGGCCCGTATCGACGTCGACACCCGGTTCATCACCGCACCGACCGCGCTGAAGAAAGCCGCGATGGTGCTCGGCGTGCTGGCCGTGCTGACCGCGATCGCCGCGCTCGCGGTGCTGGACCGCCGATCGGGGCATCGGCCGCCCGGTAGCCGGTTCTGGCGGGCCGGCACAGCAACTTGGCTGGCCGACGCGGCAGTGGTGGCGACACTGCTGGTATGGCACGTCATCGGCGCGACCTCGTCCGACGACGGCTACAACCTGACCATCGCCCGGCTCGCACCCAAAGCCGGATACCTCGACAACTACTACCGCTACTTCGGGACCACCGAAGCGCCGTTCGACTGGTATCTGAGCCTGCTGTCCAAATTGGCGTCGGTCAGCACCGCCGGCGTGTGGATGCGGTTACCGGCCACCCTGGCCGGCATCGCCTGCTGGCTGATCATCGGTCACTGGATGCTGCGGCGGCTGGGACCCGGAAGAAGCGGACTGGCGGGCAATCCGGTGGCGGTGTTCACCGCGGGCGCGGTGTTCCTGGCGGCGTGGCTGCCGTTCAACAATGGCCTGCGGCCCGAGCCGCTGATCGCACTCGGTGTGCTGGTCACTTGGGTCCTGGTCGAGTGGGCCATCGCGACCGGGGCGCTGGCTTTCGCCGCGATCGCGGTGGTGGTGGCGACGCTGACCGCGACGCTGGCGCCACAGGGGCTGATCGCCGTCGCCGCGCTGTTGACCGGGGCGCGCGCCATCGCTGGGGTAGTCCGGCGGCGCCGGGCGCGCGACGGATTGATGGCCCCGCTGGCGGTGCTGGCGGCGTCGTTCACGCTGATCATCGTGGTGGTGTTCCGCAGCCAAACGCTGGCCGCGGTCGCCGAATCAGCGCGCATCAAGTACAAGGTCGGGCCGACGATCGCCTGGTACCAGGATTTTCTTCGCTATTACTTCCTGACGGTCGAGAGCAACGCCGAAGGCTCGATGTCACGGCGATTCGCCGTGCTGGTGCTGCTGCTGTGCCTGTTCGGGGTGCTGGTGGTCCTGCTGCGGCGCGGCGGGTTTCCGGGGGTGGCGAGCGGGCCGGCGTGGCGGTTGATCGGCACAACTGCGATCGGGCTGCTGCTGTTGACGTTCACCCCGACGAAATGGGCCGTGCAATTCGGCGCATTCGCCGGACTGGCCGGTGCGCTGGGCGCGGTGACGGCGTTCGTCTTCGCCCGCATCGGCCTGCACAGCCGCCGCAACCTGACCCTGTACGTCACCGCGCTGCTGTTCGTGCTGGCCTGGGCGACCTCGGGGATCAACGGCTGGTTCGAGGTCAACAACTACGGGGTCCCCTGGTACAACATCCAGCCCGTCATCGCCAGCCATCCCGTCACCAGCATGTTCCTTGCGCTGTCGATCCTCACCGGACTGCTGGGCGCCTGGTACCACTTCCGGATGGACTACGCCGGGCATACCGAAGTGAAAGACAACCGGCGCAACCGCGTGCTGGCCTCCACCCCGCTGCTGGTCGTGGCCACGATCATGGTCCTCGGCGAAGTCGGCTCGCTGGCCAAGGGCGCCGTCTTCCGCTACCCGCTCTACACCACCGCCAAAGCCAACGCGGCGGCCACTGCTTCGGCGCTTGCCCAGACCAGCTGCGCGATGGCCGACGACGTGCTGGCCGAGCCGGACCCCAACGCCGGTTCGCTCGCACCGGTGCCCGGCCAGCAGTTCGGCTCGGCGGGCCCGCTGGGCGGCGCCAATCCCGTCGGCTTCACCCCGGACGGGGTGGGCGATGACCTGAGGTCCTACCCGGTGGTGACCAAACCCGGCGTCGTCAACTCCGACGCGTCGCCCAACAAACCCAACGCCACCATGAGTGACTCCGCGGGCACAGCCGGCGGGAAAGGCCCGGTCGGAGTGAACGGGTCGCACGCGGCGCTACCGTTCGACCTCGACCCGGCACGCACGCCGGTGCTCGGCAGCTACGGCGAGAATTCGCTGGCCGCCACCGCGACGTCGGCCTGGTATCAGCTGCCGGCCCGTACCCCCGACCGACCGCTCGTGGTGGTTTCCGCCGCCGGGTCCATCTGGTCCTACCAGGAAGACGGCACCTTCACCTACGGGCAACAGCTGAAACTGCAGTGGGGCGTGGCTCGCCCCGACGGCAGCACGCAGCCGCTCGGGGAGGTGCAGCCGATCGACATCGGACCCGAACCGGCGTGGCGCAACCTGCGGTTCCCGCTGGCCTGGGCGCCGCCGGAGGCCAACGTGGCACGCATCGTGGCCTACGACCCAAACCTCAGTTCCGATCAGTGGTTCGCGTTCACCCCGCCGCGGGTTCCGGTGCTGCAGACCCTGCAGCACTTGATCGGCTCGCGAACCCCGGTGCTGATGGACATCGCGACCGCCGCGAACTTCCCCTGCCAGCGGCCCTTTGCCGAACACCTCGGCGTCGCCGAACTTCCGCAATACCGCATCCTGCCCGACCACAAGCAGACGGCGGCGTCGTCCAACGGGTGGCAGTCCGGCGAAGCCGGCGGTCCGTTCCTGATCACTCAGGCGATGCTGCGCACCTCGACTGTCGCGACGTACCTTCGTGGCGACTGGTATCGCGACTGGGGATCCATCGAGCAGTACTACCGACTGGTGCCGGCCGACCAGGCGCCGGACGCCGCGATCGAACAGGGTGTGATCACAGTGCCCGGTTGGAGCCGGCCAGGACCGATTCGAGCCTTGCCATGAGCGTCATCAATCAGGAGAAGCCGGCGACCACCGCGCCGCCGCCCGCAACCCGCACGAACGTGCGGGCGACCCGCTGGGTCGCGACGATCGCGGGACTGCTCGGCTTCCTGCTGTCCGTCGCGACACCGCTGCTGCCGGTGGTGCAGACCACCGCGGCGCTGAACTGGCCACAGAACGGTCAGCTGAACAGCGTCACAGCGCCGCTGATCTCGCTGACCCCGGTCGACGTGACGGCCACCGTGCCGTGCTCGGTGGTGCGCGCGTTACCGCCGGACGGCGGGGTGGTGCTGAGCACCGCACCCAAGAAGGGCAAGGACGCCGCGCTCAACGCGCTGTTCGTCGTCGCCAGCAGCCAGCGTGTCGACGTCACCGACCGCAATGTGGTCATCGCCAGTGTGCCCCGGGATCAGGCGGCGTCTCCGCAGTGCCAGCAGATCGAGATCACCTCCACCCGCGCCGGGACGTTCGCCACCGTGGTCGGCTTGACCGACCCGGCCGGCAAGCCGGTGCACGGCGGCTTCGCCGACCCCAACCTGCGGCCGCAGATCGTCGGGATGTTCACCGACCTGTCCGGCCCAGCGCCGGCCGGCCTGCGGCTCTCGGCGACGATCGACACCCGGTTCTCCACCACGCCGACCACCCTGAAACTGCTCGCGATGGTGGGCGCGATCCTGTCGACCATCGTCGCGCTGGTCGCCCTGTGGCGCCTGGACCAGTTGGACGGGCGCCGATTGCACCGGTTGATTCCGACCCGGTGGCGAAAGTTCACGCTGGTCGATGCCACGGTGATCGCCGGATTTCTGCTGTGGCACCTGATCGGCGCGAATTCCTCCGACGACGGCTACATCCTGGGCATGGCCCGGGTCGCCGACCGCGCCGGCTACATGTCCAACTACTTCCGCTGGTTCGGCAGCCCCGAAGACCCGTTCGGCTGGTACTACAACCTGCTGGCGCTGATGACCCACGTCAGCGACGGCAGCCTCTGGATGCGACTGCCCGACCTGGTCGCCGGGCTGGTCTGCTGGCTGCTGCTGTCCCGGGAGGTGCTGCCCCGGCTGGGGCCGGCGGTGACCGGCAGCACCGCCGCCAACTGGGCGGCCGGCTTGGTGCTGCTCACCGCGTGGATGCCGTTCAACAACGGCCTTCGTCCCGAACCGATCATCGCGCTGGGGTCCCTGATCACCTACGTGCTGATCGAGCGGTCCATGTGCGCCTCCCGGCTCACCCCCGCGGCGCTGGCCGTGATCACCGCGGCGTTCACCCTGGGCGTGCAACCCACCGGCCTGATCGCGGTGGCCGCCCTGGTCGCCGGTGGCCGCCCGATCCTGCGGATCCTGGTGCGCAGGCATCGCCTGGTCGGCACCTGGCCGCTGGTGGCCCCGATGCTGGCGGCCGGGACGGTCATCCTCACCGTCGTCTTCGCCGACCAGACACTGTCAACGTTTCTGGAAGCCACCAGGATTCGCACCGCGATCGGCCCGAGCCAAGCCTGGTACACCGAGAACCTGCGTTACTACTACCTCATCCTGCCCACCGTCGACGGTTCGCTGTCGCGCCGGTTCGGCTTCCTGATCACCGCGCTGTGCCTGTTCACCGCGGTGTTCATCATGTTGCGGCGCAAGCGGATTCCCGGGGTGGCGCGCGGGCCGGCGTGGCGGCTGATGGGCGTCATCTTCGGCACCATGTTCTTCCTGATGTTCACCCCGACGAAGTGGGTGCACCACTTCGGGCTGTTCGCCGCGGTGGGCGCGGCGATGGCCGCCCTGACGACGGTGCTGGTATCGCATGAGGTGCTGCGCTGGTCGCGCAACCGGATGGCGTTCACCGCGGCGGTGCTGTTCGTGTTGGCGTTGTGTTTCGCCACCTTCAACGGCTGGTGGTATGTCTCCAGCTACGGCGTGCCGTTCAACAGCGCCATGCCGAGAGTCGCGGGAATCACGGTCAGCACAATGCTTTTCGCCCTCTTTGCGATCGCGGCGCTCTGGGCAACCTGGTTGCATTTCGCGTCGCGCGATCGTGGTGAGGGCTGGTTGGCGCGGGCGGTGACGGCAGCGCCGGTACCGCTGGCGGCCGGGTTCATGGCACTGGTGTTCATCGCGTCGATGGTGGCCGGAATCGTGCGCCAGTACCCGACCTACTCCAATGGCTGGGCGAACCTGCGCGAATTCACCGGTGGCTGCGCACTGGCCGACGACGTGCTCGTCGAGCCCGATAGCAACGCCGGATTCATGGCGCCGCTGCCGGGAAACTACGGCCAGTTGGGACCGCTGGGTGGCGTCAACCCGGTCGGGTTCACGCCCAGCGGGGTACCCGAACGCACGCTGGCAGAGGCGGTCCGGTTGACGTCGGTGCCGCAGCCGGGCACCGACTACGACTGGGATGCGCCGACCAAGCTCACCACGCCCGGCATCAACGGCTCGACGGTGCCGCTGCCCTACGGCCTGGACCCGGCGCGGGTTCCGCTGGCCGGCAGCTACGCCACCGGCCCACAACAGCAGAGCACCCTGACGTCGGCGTGGTACCAGCTGCCGAAACCCGACGACGGACACCCGCTGCTTGTGGTGTCGGCGGCGGGCAAGATCGCTGGACGCAGCGTGCTGCACGGCTACACCGCCGGGCAGACCGTCGCGCTGGAGTACGGCACGGCTGGTCCTGGCGGGGACGTTGTTCCGGCTGGCCGGCGGCTGATGCCCTACGACCTGTACGGGGAACAGCCCAAGGTGTGGCGCAACCTGCGCTTCGCCCGCTCCCAGATCCCGGCGAACGCCGTCGCGGTCCGGTTGGTGGCCGAGGACCTGTCTTTGACTCCCGACGACTGGATCGCGGTGACCCCGCCGCGGGTGCCGGAGCTGCGCTCGCTGCAGGAGTACGTCGGCTCGTCGCAGCCGGTGCTGCTGGACTGGGCGGTCGGCCTGGCGTTCCCGTGCCAACAGCCGATGCTGCACGTCGACGGCGTCACCGACATCCCGAAGTTCCGCATCACCCCGGACTACAACGCCAAGAAGCAGGACACCGACACCTGGCAGGACGGCGTCAACGGCGGCCTGCTGGGCATCACCGACATCCTGCTGCGCGCGCATGTCATGTCGACCTACCTGTCCCGCGACTGGGGCCGGGACTGGGGCTCGCTGCGCAAGTTCGACACGATCGTCAACGCCGAGCCGGGCCAGTTGACGTTGGGCACCGCCACCCGCAGCGGTTGGTGGGCGCCGGGCAAGCTCCGGATCAAACCCTAGGCTCGCGCTGGTGGCGGTGATCGCGTTCGACGTCAACGAGACCCTGCTCGACATTGCGGTGCTGGATCCGTTGCTCGGCGGTGCGGATATCCGCCGGCGCTGGTTTGAGCTGATGCTGCAGAACTCTTTTGTCGGTGGGCTGACCGGTGACTACATCGATTATCCCAGCGCGCAACGCGCGGCTTTGACGATGCTGCATCTCGGTGGCGCCGAGGAGGTGCTGGCCCAGTTGCGCCGGCTGCCCGCACACCCCGATGTGGTGCCCGCGCTCGAGCGGCTGAGCGATTTCACCCTGGTGGCCCTGACCAACTCGCCGCTGCAGTCCGCTACCGAGGCGCTCGAAAACGCCGGCCTCGCCGGACATTTCGATGCGATCTTGTCTGCGGACGACGTTCGCGCGCTCAAGCCGCGCGCCGAGTCCTACCAGCATGTGGCCCAATCCTTAGGCGTCGCGCTGAGCGAGGTGCGGCTGGTGGCCGCGCACGGCTGGGACGTCGCCGGGGCGCTGGCGGCCGGCTGCCGGGCTGCGTTCGTGCGTCGCCCGACGATGGCGCTGATCCCGCTGGGCCCGCAGCCCGACGTCGTCGGGGACGATCTCATCGACGTTGCCGGGCAGATCGTCGACGCCGGTGGCTGACCTACGCGCAGCGCTTGCAGCGGCGTTGCTCTCGGGCGCTTTCGTCGTCGCGTGCAGCGCGCCTACTGCGACCAACGCCCAACCACCCACGCCGATCCGTTACGTCGCGATGGGCGACTCGGTCGCGGCCGAGCCGGAGGTGCCGGATCCCGCGCCGCCGCCGGGTTGCCAGAAGTCGACGAACAACTACCCCGCGGTGCTCGCGCGGCGCATCAAACCGACGAGCCTCGCCGACGTCACCTGCAGCGGCGCGACGGCAGCGGACATCACGAGTAGGGCGCAGCAGACGTCGGACGGCGCCGAACCCCCGCAGATCGAGGCGCTGCGGCCCGACACCACGCTGGTGACGATCACCATCGGCGGCAACGACGTCGGGCTGGCGTCCGACGCGTCGCAGTGTTACGCGGCCTCGCTCGACGCACCGCCCTGCAAGGACAAGTTCGTCAGCGACGGCGCTGACAGCATCTCGGCGGCCATCGAGGCCAACGTGCCGGCGTGGGCGGCGATGATCGACGATGTCCGCGCCAAGGCGCCGGGAGCGCGGATCGTCCTGGTCGGCTATCCCACCTACATCCGGCCCGGCGGCTGCTTCGCCGACCAGCCGGTACTGCCGGAGGATGCCGACTATTTCCAGGCGAAGGTTGACGAACTCGACAACCGGCAGCAGCGATTGGCCGCCGACAAGAAGGTCAGCTTCTTCGACACCCGCCCGCTGTCGGTGGGCCACGACATGTGCGCCGCCCCCAACCAGCGGTACGTGGAAGGGTTCTTCACCGCGAATCCCGCGGCGCCGCTGCACCCCAACGCGATGGGCGCCGCCGCGATCGGCAACGCGCTCGCCGACTATCTGCGCTAGTCAAGCGGTGCCGTCACCTGCGTCACGACGCGAAACGCGGGCACGACTCTGACACCGGTCAGTTCCAGTATTGGGTGGAACCGTCGGGGCCCGCCGAGGTGCTGACCAATTTGGCGAAGCAGTGCTCGTTGTCGAAGCCTTGCTGTCGGCACCAAGCGTTCGCGTCATCTGGGCCCGGGAAGGTGGCAGCGGCCACGGTGACCCACCAACCCTGATCGCTGAACACCGACCACTCGTTGCTCCACAGCATGCGCACGTCGTTGAATCGCAAACGCAGCGCGAGGAATTCGTGGAGGATCGCGCAGTCGTCCCAGACTTTGCCGTCGGCCACCAAGCCGGCGTGTTTGGAGCTGAGCTGCGCGAGCCAGTGCCCGTTGAGGCTGGTCATGATGAACGACCGGTCGCTGTCGGCCTGACTGCGCAGTGCCGCCGAACAGTTACCGCCGATGTCGGTCCCGGACGGTGTGTAACCCGAGCTTGCGGTCGCCGAGGGTGTCGTTGCCCCGCTTGTCGCCTGCTGAGCGCCGCCGCTCGGCCGCTCGCACTCGACCAGGATCCCAGGCTTCGCCACCGTACCCGCCGAGGAGTCGACACCCGCTGAGTCGGTTCCGAGGGTGTCCGGAAGTCGCCAGAACGAGCCCGGCGGAAACGTCAGCTCGACAACCGTGCCGCCACCGTCAGAACCCGATGCCAAACCGCGCGCCGGCGCGATGCCTATCGGATTTGAGCTGAAATCGAATGTGCCAGAGGCAATTATGCCGGCACTGTCGTGAATCGTAAACGTGGTGCCAGATGCGCCGAGCACGTCGCCGCCGGGGCACGTCGCCGTCACCTTCATGGTCACCACCAGCCCGCCGCTGGCGGTTCGGAACCTCTGCGGCGTGAAGATGGGTGCACTGCCACAGCGGGTGTAGTAGCCAGCGCCGTTCTGGTCCGCAGGGGTAGTGGCGTGACCCGCGCTGGATCCCGGTTCCTGCGCAGCGCCACCGGTCGCGCCGTACGCGGTGATGGAGTCGCCGGTGACGACGACGAATTTGTCACCCGCCGGGTAAAGGTATGCCTGCGGAATCTCCGACCCCGTGTGGTAGTAGCTCGCTCCGGCAGTCGGGGTCGGGCCCTGCATTCTCCATTCGACGGTGCCCGTTGCGGCATCTGCGGCAGTGATGGTGCCGTCGTCGGCAAGCGCGATGATGCGACTACCGTCGGTGACCACAGAATCGGCAAACCTGGAGGTCTTCGCCGCCACTGCGCCGTCGGGCCCAGTCCACACCAGCTGCCCGCTTGTGGTGTCAAAGCCTTGCAATGCGCCCTTATCCGTCACGCCGACGGTGATGCGATCGGTCACCACAATGACGCGACTCATCCACGTCGCGGCTGCCCAGGTCGAGGTGGTGGCGCCCGGGCGGTACAGCCGACCGCCGACCACGACCATTCCCGCCAGGTCCCGCGAAGTGATCGCCGGCTGTTGCTGCGTTGGTCCGTCCGAGCCGTTCAGCGGATTCTCCAGGGCGGGCAGTTCGGTGGTCGTCCCATTCGGATGCACCACTTCATAACCGCCCGGGTTCCCCTGGCTGTTGGAACCCGCGGCACCGACCAGGCTGCCGTCGGCGAGGACCTCACCGGCGCCGACGTTTTTGGAGATCAGGTGTCCGTCGCCGGCAGACAGTACTGCAGTACCGTTCATCGTCGCACCGACCAGACCCCGCGCGACGGTGGTGTTGGCAAAGCCCGGCCCCGACGAAATGGGCACGTCGGGGTTCACGGACCAGACCAGATGGCC
This sequence comes from uncultured Actinomycetota bacterium, assembly GCA_963767765.1. Classification (GTDB taxonomy): domain Bacteria; phylum Actinomycetota; class Actinomycetes; order Mycobacteriales; family Mycobacteriaceae; genus Mycobacterium. The sequence goes on from CAVYEX010000002.1 coordinate 874,753, forward strand.
GACGCCGTCGAGCTTCGTCACGCGCATCGCAGATCCTTGGGCATCGCTGCCGGTGAGATAAAGTGCCTGGCCGTCGAACGCCGCCGCCCCGTTAATACCTTTCGGAGCCACCGCTGTGCCCGACTGGGTGCCGTTCCGTACATCGATGAAGGCGTACTGCTGCTGCTGATCTTCGGACATCGACTCGCACGCGATGACATGTCCGACAATCTGCGGCGGACACGTAGCCCGGAATTGTGTGGTCCACGGTCTCCCGGTGGCCATGTTCACACCGGCCACCATGTGGTTGTTCCCGGTAGCGTCACCGGCTCCCGCCACAGAGACGGCGATGCCACCGTCGTCGACCAGGGCGGGTGGAAAGTCGTAGTAGCCGTCTCCCACGGCTGAGCTCAGCGTCAATGCGCCGGCACCCAACTGATCGGCGGTCACCTTCCACGCCACCGACGGTGCCGTGGGAAACTCTCGGGTCAACTGGCCGGGCACCGGCCCGCCGCCACCGGCTGATCCTGTGTGCGATGACCGCCAGACGACGACACCTGCCACAACCAGCGCGATCACCGCTGCCAGCGCGCTGACTACCAGCATCACCCCGTGCGCGCGCCGCGGGCGACCGGGTTGCGGCGGCGGCGGAGGCCAACCCCCGTTTGCTGCAGAATTCGCATACGCCGAACCGGGAGGTTGGAACCATGCAGGTTCAGTCGCTCGGCGGCTGTCCGGCCCGCGATCCGGCCAGCCGTAACCCCCCGTGTCAGGCATGAGTGGTATCCAATCATGGTCAGATGGGTGACGCGGACACCACTGGGCAGTGCAGTCGCGCGCCGGGCGCGAGCGTGCGTAGTTGTACGCCAGTCACGGCGTGTCGGCGTACTGACACGCACGCTCGCGGCAATAGCGCTATACGGGTATCAGGCCGTGTTTGCGGCCCACGCGCCGGAACATCTGCTTGTCGCGCAACAGGTGCAGCGATTTGCGCAGCAGCAACCGGGTGTCGTGCGGCTCGATGACCGCGTCGATGAAGCCGCGCTCGGCGGCGATCCACGGGATCGCCATGTTGAGGTTGTAGCCCTCGATGAAATCTTTTTTGATCTGCTGCGCCTCGGGGGTGGTCGGGTCGGGGAACCGCTTCATCAACAGCTGCGCCGCACCTTCGGCACCGATGACCGCGATTCGCGCCGTCGGCCAGGCGAAGTTCAAGTCGGCGGTCAGCTGCTTGGAGCCCATCACCGCATACGCGCCGCCGTAGGACTTGCGGACGGTGATGGTCACCTTGGGCACGTCGGCCTCGACGACGGCGTAGAGGAAGCGCCCGCCGCGCTTGATGATTCCGTTCTTCTCCTGCTCGGCACCCGGCAGGAAGCCCGGGGTGTCGACCACGAAGACCAGCGGGATCTGCATCGCATCACAGAATCGGACGAACCGCGCCGCCTTGTCGGAGGCCTCATTGTCGATCGACCCGCCGAGCACCATCGGCTGGTTGGCCACCACGCCGACCGGGCGGCCGTCGACGCGGGCGTATCCGGTGATGATCGCCTGCCCCGCCTGGGCGGCCACATCCAGGAAGTCTCCGTCGTCGAAGATCCGCAGCAGGATCTCGTGCATGTCGTAGACCATGTTGTCGGAGTCGGGCACGATCGTGTCGAGCTCCAGGTCGTGCGGGGTGATCTCCGGCTCCAGGCCCGGGTTGATCGTCGGTGGCTGGTCGAAGCAGTTCGACGGCAGAAACGACAGGAAGTCCCGCACGTACTGGAAAGCCGCGGCTTCGGATTCCACGACCTGGTGGATGTTTCCGTACCGGGCCTGTGAGTCCGCGCCGCCGAGCTCGTCGAGGGTGACCTCCTCCCCGGTGACCTCCTTGATCACGTCGGGGCCGGTGACGAACATGTAGCCCTGGTCGCGGACCGCGACGATGAGGTCGTCCTCGATCGGCGAATACACCGCCCCGCCCGCGCATTTGCCGAAGATGAGCGAGATCTGCGGCACGATTCCCGACAGCAGTTCGTGGCGGGCGCCCAGCTCGGCGTACCAGGCCAGCGAGGTGACCGCGTCCTGGATGCGCGCGCCGCCGGAGTCGTTGATGCCGATGATTGGGCAGCCGACCATCGCGCACCATTCCATCAGCCGGGCCACCTTGCGACCGAACATCTCACCGACGGTGCCCTGGAAGACCGTCTGATCATGGGAGAACACCCCGACCGGGCGGCCGTCGATCAGGGCGTGCCCGGTGACGACGCCGTCGCCGAACAGCGCGTTGGGGTCATTGGGCGTGCGCGCCAGCGCGCCGATCTCCATGAACGTGCCGGGGTCGACCAGGGCGTGCACCCGCGCGCGGGCGCTGGGGAGGCCCTTCTTGTCGCGACGTGCGATCGCCTTCGGGTCCCCGGGTTCCTTGGCGAGCTCCAGCTTCTGGTGCAGCTCGGCCAGCAGCTCGGCGGTGGTCTTGGTGCTCACTGCGCCGCCTCCGCCGACTGCCTGGCCGGCACGATCGCGCTGAGCGCGTCGGTCATGTGGGCCCCCACCTTGGCGATGATCGGCTCGTCGATGGCCTGGATGTGTTCGCCGCCGATGTGCACCACTTCCAGATCGGCGACGTAGTCGCCCCAGCCGCCGTCGGGCTGGCGCACGGCGTAGCGCGGCTCGAACATGATCGCGTCGTCGTGGTAGCGGTCGGCCATGTACAACGTGACATGGCCGTCGTAGGGCTGGATTTCTGCGGTGTCGATCGCCCTGTTGTCCAGGTACGACGTGCGCTGGTGTTCGACGATGCCGCCGGGAATCTGCACCCCGCTCTGCTGCACCGCGTCCAAAACGAAGCGCACCTGGCCTTCGTCGTCGAGCTGCTCGAGGTGTTCGTAGGGGATCTCCGGGATCTCGACGTTGAACGTCTTCTCGGCGAACCGGGCGTAGCGTTCCCAGCGCTTGCGGATCTCCTCCTTGGTCTGGGGGACCTCTTCACCGGGGCGCACCGCGTCGATCAACCCGACCCAGCGGACGTCTTTGCCCAACCGCTTGAGCCCGATCGCGCAGGCGTAGGCCAACACCCCGCCCAGCGACCAGCCGGCCAGGACATACGGCCCGTCGCCCTGCAGCTCGACCAGCTTCGGAATGTATTGGGCGGCGCGCTCTTCGATGGTGCCTTCGACTCGTTCGAATCCGTACATCGGGGTGTCGGCCGGCAACCGGTTCAGCAGCGGCTCGTAGACCACGGTCGACCCGCCGGCGGGATGGAACACGAATACCGGCGGTTTGGTCGAACCCTCCGGGCGGGCCCGCAGAATGCGGACGAACCCGTCGACCTGACCGGCCTCCAGGTAGTCGCGCACCGTGCTGGCCAGGGCCTCGATGGTGCCGGCGGCCTTGACGTCGTCGACGCTGATCGGTCCGTCGGCACGTTCGGAGAGCCGTTGCGCCATCTTGGCGGCGGTGTCGTCGTCCAGTCGGGACAACGCGTTGAAGATGCCGCCCGGTGACTTGCCGGTGACGATCGCCCAAGTGGCGAAGGTGACCCGCTCGGCGGCGTCGCGCGGCGGCACGTCGGAGTTCAGCGCGTTGGTGACGGCCTGCTGCTGGGGCACCTCGGCGCCGGGCTCGGCGTTGACCGGCGTGGGGCCGGACGGATCTGTCGGCGGCGGCGGAATCGGCACCTGCGACTCGGCGGCCGGCGCCGCGGCCCCGTTGGACTGCGTCGAGGGCTCGGCTTGCGGGTCGGGTGTCGGCGCGACCAGCGACGCCGCGTTGGCGCCGCTGACCAGCTCGGCTTGCGCCCGGGCGATCTCTTCGGCGGTCTGCGTCTTCTGGTGCTCGTGCAGCTGGGCGACCTCGTCGCGGTGCTCGACGGCGTAGGAGATGAGCTGTTCGACGTTGTAGAGGTTGGCGTCCCGCACCGCCGCCAACTGGATGGGCGGCAGGTCGAAGTCGTACTCGACGCGGTTCTTGATCCGCACCGCCATCAGCGAGTCGAGGCCCAGCTCGATCAGCGGCACCTCCCAGGGCAGGTCTTCGGGCTCGTAACCCATGGCTGAGCCGACGATCAGACCCAGGCGCTCGGCGATGGTCTCGCCGGAGTCGGGCGACCATTTGCCCATGCTGGCCGAGAAGTAGCGGTTGGTCAGGCTGTCGGTCAGCGTTTCCGCTCCCGCTTCCTCCTCCGTCTGCTGGGGCGCCGCGGCGGGGGCGGCGGTACCGGCCGCGATCGCCGGCGCCGCGGACAGCGCCGCTCCGGCGCCGACGGCCGCGGGCAGCACCATGCCGCCCTGACCGGCGCGGGTGACCAACGCGTCGTAGACCAGGGTGAAGGATTCGTCGATGCGCGCGTACACCTGCACCGAGGCGCCGCCGGGATGCCGGGTCATGGTGGTGACCAGGTGGGATCCTTCGCCCGGGGTGGCGCGCTGCTCCGCGGCGGTCAGCTGCGCGTCGGGAAGCACTTCAGCCAGCGCAGATCGCACCAGGGAGGGCAGGTCGGTCAAGCCGCGCGGCGAATACTCCCAGACGTGCCGGCCGTCGGGCAGCGCGACATGCGCCCCGGGCATCACCACCACGCTGCTGCCGGTGGAGAAGCTGACGTCCAGCCAGTGTTCTTTGCGCTTGAACCGGGTCGGCGGGATGTTCGCGTAGTCGCCCGGTCCGCCGGCTCGGGAGAATAACGTCCGGATGTCCAGGTCGTGCCCATAGACGAAGAGCTGGGCCATCGCCGAAATCATCGACTCGACATCGTCCTGCTTGCGGGCCAGCGTCGCGATCAGCTGCGCGTCGTGCAGCCCCGCAGCCGCGGTGGTCAGCCCGATCTGCATCAACGCGACTGGGTTCGGCGCCAGCTCCAGGAAGGTGGTGTGCCCACTGTCCACGGCGTTGCGCACGCCGTGGGTGAAGTAGACGCTGTGCCGCATCCCCTTCTTCCAGTAGTCGACGTCGTGAATGGGCTGCGAGCCGGGTTTGACGTAACTGCCCTCGTGAACGGTGGAGAAGATGCCGACCGTCGGGGTCAACGGGTGGATGCCCTGCAACTCCGCGGCGAACTCACCGAGCAGCGGATCCATCTGCGACGTGTGACCGGCGCCCTTGGTCTGCAGTTTGCGGGCGAACCGGCCTTCGGCTTCGGCGCGGGCGACGATCGCGTCGATCTGGTCCGGTGGACCGCCGATGACGGTCTGGCTGGGTGCGGCGTAGACGCACACCTCAAGGCCGGGGAAGTCCGCGAACACCGTCTTGAGCTCGTCGGCGGAGTACTCGACGAGCGCCATGAAGCGGATGTACTCACCGAAGAGCATCGCTTCGCCCTCACCCATCAGGTGCGAGCGTGAGCAGATCACCCGGGTGGCGTCCCGCAAGGACAGCCCGCCGGCGAAATAGGCCGACGCCGGCTCCCCCAGCGACTGACCAATCACCGCGGCTGGTTTGGCGCCGTGATGTTTGAGCAGCTCGCCCAGTGCGATCTGGATGGCGAAGATGACGACGTTGGAAGTCTCGATGCCGTACTCGTGTGAATCGTCGAGGATGAGCTCGAGCACCGAATAGCCGCGCTCGTCCTGGATCAGGGCGTCGACCTTCTCGATCCACTCGGCGAAGATCTCGTTGCGCAGATATAGGTCTTTGCCCATCTTGCGATGCTGGGCGCCGAAACCGGCCATCGCCCAGACCGGGCCGTTGGTGACCGGCCCGTCAGCGCTGAAGACGTTCGGGCGCTGCTTGCCCTCGGCGAGCGCCCGCAGCCCCTTGATCGCCTCGTCGTGGTCATGGGCCAACACCACCGCACGGGAGCGGCCGTGGTTGCGCCGCGACAGCGACCGGCCGACCGACTCCAGCGACGACGCCTGCCCTTCCGGGCTTTCCAGCCAGTCGGCCAGCTCCGCGGCGGCCACCTTCTTTCGCGACGTCAGGAAGGCCGAAACCGCCAGCGGAATCCACGGCTGCGAAGCTTCCTGCTCCGACAGCTCGTGGCGCGCCTCCTCTTTGAGGCGTAGCGCCTCGTCGGTGACACCGGGCAGCTCAGGCTCCGCGTCGTGGTCGGCCGCCACCAGATACTCGTCGTCGATGAACTCGCCGTAGTCGTCGAACCGGATTCCGGCGTACGACGACGCCGGGTCGGCTTGCGGCGGATTCAGTTCCGTCTGCTGCGGTTCCGATTCGGGCTCGCGCGCTTCTTTGTCAACGACGTCGCGCGGCAAGACCTCACGCACGACCACGTGCGCGTTGGCACCGCCGAAGCCGAAGCTGGAGACACCGGCCAGCGCATAGCCGCCGTACCGGGGCCAGTCGGCGACAGTGTCGACCACCTTCAGGTGCATCGCGTCCCAGTCAATGTACGGGCTGGGGCCGGCGAAGTTGATCGACGGCGGCAGCTTGTCGTGCTGCAGCGCCAGCACCACCTTGGCCATGCTGGCCGCACCGGCCGCCGACTCCAGGTGCCCGATGTTGGTCTTGACCGCACCGAGCAGCGCGGGCCGGTCGGCGGGCCGGCCCCTGCCGACGATGCGACCCAGGGCCTCGGCCTCGATCGGGTCGCCGAGCACCGTGCCGGTGCCGTGCGCCTCGATGTAGTCGACGTTGCGCGGATCGATGCCGGCGTCTTTATAGGCGCGACGCAGCACGTCAGCCTGGGCATCCTGGTTGGGCGCGATCAAGCCGTTGGAGCGGCCGTCGTGGTTGACAGCACTGCCGGCGATGACGGCTAAGATCTCGTCGCCGTCGCGGCGCGCGTCGTCGACCCGCTTGAGCACCAGCATGCCGGCGCCCTCGGAGCGGGTGTACCCGTCGGCGTCCGACGAGAACGACTTGATCCGGCCGTCCGGCGACAGCACCGCACCGATCTCGTCGAAGCCCAGCGTGACCGCCGGCGTGATCAGCGCGTTGACACCACCGGCGACCGCCGCATCGCATTCGCCGTTGCGCAGCGCCTGTACCGCCTGGTGCACGGCCACCAACGAGCTCGAGCAGGCGGTGTCGACGGCGACGGACGGGCCGCGGAAGTCGTAGAAGTAGGACACCCGGTTGGCGATGATCGACGTGGCCGTGCCGGTGATCGCATACGGATGGGCCGCCGTCGGATCGGAGACCGCCATCATCGCGTAGTCGTTGTTGGACACGCCGACGTACACACCGACCGGCCGGCCGCGCAGGCTCGACGCCGGGATGCGGGCGTGCTCGAGCGCTTCCCAGGTCAGCTCCAGCGCCATCCGCTGCTGCGGATCGATGTTGTCGGCTTCGGTCTTGGCCACCGCGAAGAACTCGGAGTCGAACCCCTTGATGTCCTTGAGATAGCCACCGCGGGTCCGGGCCTTGGCGATCCGCCCGGCCAGCCGCGGCTCGTCGAGGAATTCCGACCAACGGCCCTCGGGCAGGTCGGTGATGGCGTCGCGGCCTTCGAGCAACGCCTGCCACGTCTCCTCGGGGCTGTCCATGTCGCCCGGGAAGCGGGTGGACAGCCCGACGATCGCGATGTCGACCCGCTCGGCCGGCCCGGTGCGCGTCCAGTCGCTGTTGTCGTCGCCCGTGGTGTCCGGCTCGGGCTCCCCTTCGATGATCCGCGCGGCCAGTGACTCGATCGTAGGATGCTGAAACGCGACCGCGACCGACAGCGTCACACCGGTGAGGTCTTCGATGTCGGCGGCCATCGCCACGGCGTCGCGCGACGACAACCCTAACTCCACCATGGGGACGGATTCGTCGATCGAGTCGGGCGACTGCCCGGTGGCATTGGCGATCCAATTGCGCATCCACTCGCGCATCTCGGGCACGGTCATGCCGGTACCGGCGGCGGCACCGGGCGGCGTGGAGCCGTTCGCGGCGGACGTCACGGCGGAGTCAGTGGGTGTCTCAGTCATGGCTTTTCGTGTCAGTTGTTCTCACCGGCGAAGGCGGTTGGCGACGCGACGCCGCGACGCAAGCTGCCGTTCAAATAGGCCTCCCGGCAGGCGCGGTGCCCGATCTTGCCGCTGGAGGTCCGCGGGATCGTTCCAGCCTGCACCAGCAGCACGTCGCGGACGGTCACCCCGTGCCGCACGGCGAGGGCGGCCCGGATGTCGTCGACGATCGGTGCCTGGTCCATTCTGTGCGCGCCAGGGGCGCGTTCGCCGACGATGACCAGCTGCTCGGACGTGTCATCGGCGTCGTAGGTCAACCCGATGTGCGGGTTGTCGAACACCTCTCGCGGCAACTCGTTGGCCGGCACCGAGAACGCCGCGACGAAGCCGGTGCGCAGTGCGCGGCTGGCCTCCTGTGCCGAGAACTCCAGGTCCTGCGGGTAGTGGTTGCGACCGTCGATGATGACGAGGTCTTTGATCCGGCCGGTGATGTACAGACCGCCGTCGTAGTAGGTGCCGTAGTCGCCGGTACGCACCCACAGCCCGTCGTCGGGGGCTCCTTCCGCGTGCGACGAGTTGGTCCGCGACTTCAGGATGTTTTTAAAGGTCTCCTGGGTCTCCTGCTCCTTGTTCCAGTACCCCACCCCCATGTTCTGGCCGTGCAGCCAGATTTCGCCGATCTGTCCGTCGGGTAGTTCGGTGGCGGTCTCGCTGTCGACGATCACCGCCCACTCGTCGAGACCGACCTTGCCGGTCGATACCTGCGCGACGGCGTTAGGCGCGTCGGCCGTCACCTCGACGAACCGGTGATTGTTGAGCTGCTCCCGGTCGACGTAGACGATTTTCGGCCGCTCCTCCATCGGAGTGGTGGAGACGAACAACGTCGCCTCGGCCAGTCCGTAGGACGGCTTGATCGCCGTATCGCGCAGCCCGAAGCGCCCGAACGCTTCATGAAACTTGCGCATCGAGGCCACCGAGATCGGTTCGCTGCCGTTCATGATGCTTTTGACCCGGCTCAGGTCCAGCGGCGGCTCGCCCTCTTTCGGCACGCCCCGGACCGCGGCATGCTCAAACGCGAAGTTCGGCGCCACGGAGTAGACGTCACCTGGCGACGCGGGGTCCTCGCGGGAGAGCTCGCGCATCCAGCGAATCGGCCGGCGGACGACCGCCGCGGGCGTCATGAAGGTGTTGTACCGGCCCAGCACCGGGGACAGCATGATCGCGATCAAGCCCATGTCGTGGAAGAACGGGAGCCAGGTGACACCACGATCGTCTTCTTTGCCCTCGAACGCCGTGAGCACCTGGATGACGTTGGTGGCCAGGTTCAGGTGCGTGATCTCCACACCGGTCGGGACGCGGGTGGAGCCGGAGGTGTACTGCAGGTAGGCAATGGTGTCGAAGTCGGCGCCCTCGGGCAGCTCCCAGGTGCTGGCCACCTCGTTGGGCACGGCGTCGACGGCGATGACGCGGGGCCGCTCTTTGGCCGGCCGGCTGCGGAAGAATTTGCGGACGCCCTCGGCCGAGTCGCTGGTGGTCAGCACCGCCGCCGGTTCGCAGTCGTCGAGCACGGCGTGCAGCCGGCCGACGTGACCGGGCTCGGCCGGGTCGAACAACGGCACCGCGATGCGTCCGGCGTAGAGGGTCCCGAAGAAGGCGACGAGGTAATCCAGATTCTGCGGGCACAGGATCGCGATGCGATCGCCGGGCTGGGTGACCTGTTGCAAGCGCGCGCCCACCGCGCGGTTCCGGGCCCCGAACTGCGACCAGGAGATATCGCGGGCGATTCCGTCGCGTTCGGTGGAGTAATCGATGAACCGGTACGCCAGTGCGTCGCCGCGCACCCGCGCCCACCGTTCCACGTGCCGAACCAGGTTGGCGTTATCGGGGAACGTGATCCGTCCGTTCACGACGAACGGGTTGTGATACGCCACTGGCATTGTTTTTTCTCCTGTCAAGAGCACGTGTCTCGGCCCTGCCGGGTTACGCCGCTATGTCTTTATCTCGCTGTGCCGGCCCACCGGGCGCTTCACGTCCTTGCCGCGGCAGTGTCAGATCCGGCTGATGTGCGAAGCTGCGTAGCGCAGCTACGTCACCATCGAGCCGATCAACGACCACAGCTGTTCTTATTACTTCCTTAATATGTTACGGGGTGGCGCGACGGTGACCAAATCACAAGGTACCGCTTCTGATTTGAATCGTCGTGTAGCGAGCCCTGTGTCTGATCCAGCAGTTAGCTGGGCGCAAGCCTCGGCGCGGCCGTGCGTCATCCGTGTTTGGGATGTGGCGCATTCTGGATCAGATTCTGCGTCCAATTCAGGGTCCACTGCGTGGCCGATTGGCCGTCCAGATTCCAGAATTGCGGCGTGGCATACAGCGCGTGTACCGGCTGGCCGGCCCCGCCGGCCAGCTGATTCAGCGTTGCGGGCAGGTTGGCCAGGCTGAACGCCTCCTGCGGGGCGGCGCAAATGAGATCGCCCTGCCCGCAGATCTCCTCGGTGCGATCGTTGAGCGCGCCGAATCCGCCCGGCCGCCTGCCCGTCATGGTCAATCCGAGCCCGGACAGGATCGGCACCTCGTAGAGGGTGACCTCGGCGCCCTGCCCGGGCGGGTTGGGCCCGATGTCCTGACCCACACCCTGCTCGCGGCGGCCGTCGGCGATCAGCGTCACGCCCAGCACCAGATCCTGGTCGACCGGTCCTCGGCCGTTACCGATGTCGCTGGCCACATCCCCGGCGATCACCGCACCCTGCGAGAAACCGATCAGCACATAGCTGGTCAGCGGGCAGCGAGCCGCGATGTCGGTGATGGCCTTGACGGTCGCGCGGGTTCCTTCGGCGCGGCTGTCGTTGTAGGGCATCTGATTGTCGGTGGTGAACGGATTGTGGAACTGGGCGGTGTAGGGAACCGTGTACACCTCAACCCGGCTGCCCGGGAACTGGTCGGCGATGGGCCGGGTGACATTGAGCAGCAACGCGTTCGGGAACAGCGACGGGGCCAGCGGATTGTCCTGCAGCGACGACTCCCAGGTGCCGGGAACCGAGATCAGCGCGACGTCAGGGCAGCTGGCATCCTGCGACGCCGGCCGCGGCTTCGCCGGCTGGCCCGAGCTACTCGCCGGCGGAACGATGCTGGGCGGCACGGCAGTGGGCGCCGACCCGTGCCGTCGGACGAGTGCGACCACCGCCGCGATGACCAGCGCTACCAGCAGCGCCACCGCGGCGGCGGCGGTCAGGGCCAGGGTGCGGTGCCGTCGGCGCCGCGGGGCGGGCCGGGATTTTCGCCCGGAGTCTTTCGCCATTGCTGCTAGCAGAACCGGTCGGCTGAAGCGGAAGCGTGCGGCGCGGCTTGCTGCGGCCGTCGTCGTAGTCTCTGCTGCACCCTCTCACGGTACCGGCTGCAGAATGCCGGCCTGGCCGGCGACCGCTCCCACCGAGGGGCGTGTCAGCGGATGGCGCCGACGATGTCGCCGGACATGGCGCCGAGCTCCGAGCTCCACGATCCCCAGCCGTTGTCGCCGCCGCCCGGGAAGTCGAAGTGCCCGTTGTGGCCGCCGACGTTGCGGTACTGCTGGTAGAAGAAGCGGGCGTTACCGGCCGTCTGGCTGGCGTCGAACACTGCGGCGGGATCACTGGCCGCGCCGCCGTTCGGGCTGAACAGCCACACCCGGGTGTTGTTGGCCGCCAGCAGCTCGGCGTGCACCCAGGGGTCGTGCCACTTCCACCGGCCCAGCTGCGGCGCCCCCCACATGCCGTAGGAGTCGATCCCGGCGAAGTTCTGGAAACCGGCGACGATGGCGCCGTTCGTGAACGTTTCCGATGGATAGACGAATCCCGACATCGAACCGGCGTAGCCGTACCGGTCAGGGTGGAAGGTGGCCAGCGCCATCGCGCCGTAGCCACCCTGCCCGGCGCCCACGGCGGCGTGGCCGCCGGGCGCCAGGCCCTTGTTGGCCGCCATCCAGTCCGGCAACTCGCTCGACAGGAAGGTGTCCCACTGCTTGCTGCCGTCCTGTTCCCAGTCGGTGTACATGCTGAAGGCACCGCCAGCCGGTGCGGCCACCGAAACGCCCTTACCGGCCAGCGTGTTCATCGCGTTGCCGGCGGTCACCCAGTTGCTGACGTCGGGCGCGGCGTCGAAGGCGTCCAACAGCACCACCATGTGCGGCCCGCCGGCCAGGAACGCCACCGGGATGTCACGGCCCATCGCCGCCGAGGGCACCATCAGGGTCTCGTAACCCGCTGCGCGGGCCGGAGTTCCGCTGCCCGCGGAGACGCTCCACATCCCGACCGTCAGCACCGCGGCGGACAACCCCCGCAGCAGCATCGCCAGACCTCTCATGTCCACCTCACTCGTCTTCGCACAGCACCGGCTTGCCGCGCAGGCCCCGTCCCGCAAGGTAGTGAATCACACTGGGTACGGCGCGGAGGGCGGAAATGATCAACGGCGACGACCGTAGGGGTCGCCGCCGTTGATCGTGGTTCTGTTCTTAGGTGCCCTGGGCCGGAGCGGCGTTGGGCGTGGCGCCCAGCGCCTGCTGCAGGTCGGGCTTCATCGCGTTCAACTGCGAACCCCAGTACTCCCAGCTGTGTGTGCCGTTTTCGGGGAAGTTGAACACCGCGTTGTGACCACCGGCGGCGTTGTAGGCGTCCTGGAACTTGATGTTGCTGGTCCGCACGAAGCCCTCCAGGAACTTGGCCGGCAGGTTGTCACCACCGAGCTCCGACGGCTTTCCGTTGCCGACGTACATCCAGATGCGGGTGTTGTTGCTAACCAGCTCCGGAATGTGCAGCGACGGGTCGTTGCGCGCCCACGCCGGGTCCTCTTTCGGGCCCCACATGTCCGCGGCCTTATACCCACCGGCGTCGCCCATTGCCAGGTTGATCAGCGACGGACCCATGCCCTGCGACGGGTCGAGCAGCCCGGACATCGCGCCCGCATAGACGAACTGGCTGGGGTGGTAAACCGCCAGGTTCAGCGCCGAGGCCGCGGCCATCGACAGACCCACCGCAGCGCTGCCGGTGGGCTTGACGCTCTTCTGAGACGCCAGGTACGACGGCAGCTCGCTGGTCAGGAAGCTCTCCCACTTGTAAGTGCTGCAGCCCGCCTTGCCGCAGGCCGGCTTGTACCAGTCGGTGTACCAACTGGATTGGCCACCCACCGGCATCACGATCGACAGTCCGGACCCGTTGTACCACTCGAAGGCCGGGGTGTTGATGTCCCAGCCGTTGTAGTCGTCCTGGGCGCGCAGGCCGTCCAGCAGGTAGACCGCCGGCGAGTTGGCTCCCCCACTTTGGAACTGGATCTTGATGTCGCGGCCCATGCCCGCCGACGGCACCTGCAGGTACTCAACCGGGAGACCGGGCTTGGAGAACGCCCCTGCCGTCGCCGAGCCCCCGACGATCCCGATCAGACCCGGCAGCAGAACCGCACCCGCGGCGCCGACAACAAGTCGGCGCGGCATACTGCGCACCGCGCCACGAACCCTGTCAACCAGCTTCATCCTTGCTTCCTCATCCTTCGTCAACCCATGCTTGTTTCGGTCAGTCTGCATGCGCCAGCCTGGCTGCGGCGCAGCAGTGCCCGTGTAGTCAACCACATCGACGCGGCCAACTGCTCCTCGAGTGCACCCGGCGCAGCCGGTGCCGGGCGGGTCCGACCGCGGCGATCCCAGGTTGCCGGAGCGCGCCGATGCCGCCCGATCAGATGTGCTCCGAAGCGGTTGCGTGCCGGTGAGCCGCCATGTGAGAGGTTGCTGGGCGTCGCGCAGGGAGCGGGTTGGCCGCCGGGTGACCGGGGCGGGCGGAGCGCGGCAAAAAATCTTGTAACGCTTCGGCGATTATGGTCCCGCGGCCGGCAATCCGGTGTATGGCGGGCCGCTTTCCGGCACGTCCAGCCCGCACCTGATCAACTCGTATCTCGGCACCCGGTCGATGCGGTAGGAGGTGAACTGGGCGGCGTGCATCAGGTTGGACACGAATCGCCGCGGGCCCATCGGCGCGCGCACCGAGCTCAGCACCGCCTGGGTCGCCGGGCACTTCAGCGCCGCCCTGGCCTGCACGACCCATTGCGGGTCGAGGTAGGGCGGGACATACAGGAAAGGCCCCTCGGCGATGACCCAGTCCGGGAAGAGATTCTTGTCATGGCCGATGCGGCTGTGTTGCAGGCGCTCGGTGTGAGCCGCAACTGGGTTTGCCAGGCCGATCTGGTCGATCACCCGCACATCGAGCCCGACGTTCATGCTCAGCATGCCGAGATTGGTGAAAAACACTGTGTGCGGACCTTTTACGGCCGGCGGTCCTGACGAAGCACCGTTTCCAGCGGGTGCGACGGCCGGGACGATGTCCCACTGGTCGTAGTTGCCTGACGGCAGCAACAGCGCACCGCCCGGTGTGTTGTCGATCGCCACCAGCGCCGCGCGCATTCTCGGGTAGTTCAGATAGTCCGCGGCGGTGAGCGGGTGCGCCTTTCCGACGGCCTGGGCGTAGAACCGCCGCTCGTCGACGATGCCGGAGTAGGTGACCCGAGTGGCGTCGTCGCCCATCCCCGACGAGTTGGCCGCCCACAACGCATAGCCGGCGACCGCCAGCCACAGCGCGCTCACGGCGCCGGCGAGCACATAGCGGGTTTCCCGGGAGAACCGCTTGCCTTCGGGGAACACCACCGGAATCACCGCGACGGGGGCCAGCAGGCAGAACAGCGGCACCAGCAGGACCCGACCGTGCATGAAGTCGCCGCCCTGGCGGATCCAGTAAAGCGCCTGCAGCAGACCGCTGACGGTGATGAACAACACCACCATCGAAGGGTTCTGCACGGCGCGGGCCGGTCGGCCGACACGGGACGGCGACGGTCGCCGGGCGCGCGTGCGGCCGCCGGCCGAAATCGACAGCACCAGCGCCAGCGCCGGGACCAGCAGCGCCGGCACCCACAGTGCGTACGGGCGGTCGAAATTAGACAGGTAGATCAAGCCCTGAGACCACTTGTCGCCGGCCGCATCCTTGGCCAGCGCCGTGCTCGGCACCAACAGACCGTAGTAACCCATCCGGAAAAGCTGATAGCCGACCGGCAGCAGTCCGCCGGCCACCACGATCAGCACCCGCCGACGCCACCCGCGCGCCGCGGCCAGCATCATGATCAGGGCCAGTCCCCCGATCAGGGCCAGCTCCGGCCGGATGAGCACGCTGCAACCGGCGACGAAGGCCAGCGCCGCGGTGAACGCCCGGCCCTCCGGCCGGCCCAGCGGCGCCTGCGACCAGCAGACCATCATCCACCACAACAGGCCCAGGTACGCCAGCACCAGGCCGCTCTCCAGGCCAGACGTCGCGAAGTCGCGTGCCGGCGGCACCGCGATGTAGATCAAAGCGCCGGCCGGCAGCATCACCGCGCGACGGCCGACCAGGTTGGGCGCGTAGAGCCGGCCCGCCCCGAGCATGGCCAACGCGATCCCCGACACGCTGAGCACCAAGGCGAAGGCCAGCGCCACATACTCCAGGCGCATCGGGCCGCCGGCCACACCGCCCAGATACAGCATGACGGTCCACACCGTCGAGGTGTTGGCCTCCACCCGCTCGCCGGCGTTGAACACCGGTCCGTTGCCGGCCAGCATGTTGCGCACGGTCCGCAGCACGATCAGGCCGTCGTCAGCGATCCAGCGTCGCTGCCACGCCCCCCAGCCGAATAGCACGGCGACCACGGCCACGCTGATCCACAGGCTGACCCGCGCGGTGCGGTGGTAGGGGAAGACCGGGCGGCCGACGGATGCGAAATCGAATCGCCGAACTGGCACCCCGGCGCGGGCAGCGTTCCTCGGAGCCCCTGCTCTGGGGCTAGCCGAACGCGACAGCAGCACCAACGGTTCCTATCCAGGTCAACGCCAGCAGTTGCAGGACGCGGTCGCGCAGCGCGATGTCCTCGGGTTCCCCGGCCAGTCCACCGTCGACGTCGACCGCGTACCGCAGGATCGCAATGGTGAACGGCACCATCGACACCGCGAACCAGCGCGCCGAACCACCATCCCGTTCGAACGCCCACAACCCGTAGCAGACCACGACCGCGGTGGCCGACATCGTCCACACGAACCGCAGGTAGGTGCTGGTGTAGTTCTCCAGGGATTTGCGGATCTTTGCGCCGGTGCGCTCGGCGAGCTGCAGCTCGGCGTACCGCTTGCCGGCCGCCATGAACAGCGACCCGAACGCCATCATCAGCAAAAACCACTGCGACAGGTGGATGTGGGTGGCCGCGCCGCCGGCGATGGCGCGGATCAGAAAGCCCGACGAGACGATGCAGACGTCGATCACCGCTTGATGTTTGAGGCCGAAGCAGTACGCCAGCTGGATCACCAGGTACACCGCCATCACCCCGGCGAGGCTGGGCGTCAGCCACCAGGCGACGGCCAGCGACACCGCCGCGAGTGCCCCCGCCAGGGTGTAGGCCAGCCATTCCGGCACCACACCGGCGGCAATCGGGCGGAACCGCTTGGTGGGATGCTGGCGGTCGGCCTCCACGTCGCGGACGTCGTTGATCAGATAGATCGACGAGGAAGCCAGGCAGAACACCCCGAACGCGACGCCGACCCGGCTCACCACGTCGATCAGCACGTCGGCGCGGTCGTAGTGCATGCCGCGGCCGGCCGCGGCCAGCGGCGCGGCCACCACCAGGACGTTCTTCACCCACTGCCGCGGGCGCATCGCCCTGATGACCCCGGCCACCAGGTTGGCCTGCGACTCGCTCACTTGTGCCACGTCCTCACTCATCGGGCACGCTCGTCGAGCCGGATAGCCGCGATCGCTACGGCCGAACCGACAGCGACTCCGGCGACCACGTCACTGGGATAGTGCACACCCAGCAGTATCCGGGACAGCGCCATCGGCGGGATGACCGCTGCGGGTAGCGGCCCGCCGGCGGCCCGGGCCAGCAGGATCGCCGCGGCCGCGGTCGAGGTGGCGTGCGCCGACGGGAAGCTCAGCCGGCTCGGTGTGCCGACGTTGACGGTCACCGCCGGATGGTGCGGACGCTCGCGCCGGACCAGCCGCTTGATCACCACGGCGGCCGCATGCGCGGCGACCGCGCCCACCGCGACCAGCAGCCAGGCCCGCCTCCGCTGCGGCACCAGGACCGCACCGAGCAGCGACACCGCCACCCAGCCGACGCTGTGTTCGCCGAAGTAGGACAGCCCCCGTGCCGCAGGTAGCACGCCCGGACGCCCGGCCAAGGCGGATTGCACGGCCACCAAGGCCGCTACTTCGCCGCGTGTCGATGGCGTTTCGCCCCTGAAGTCAGGCACTGCCGGGCACGTCGTTCCCCGGCAACAGCACTGACTCCCACTTCTGCTTGCTGGACAGCACCGGCAGGGCTTCGCGGTAGGTCGTGCGCAATTCGTCGAACCGGCGGGCGAGCCGGCGTTGCCGGCGCAGAGACTGCCGCAGCAGCGACATCATCTTGCGCCGGTCACGCTGCCGGAAGACGACGCCGCGGCCGTCGGCTGTGGTCACGGTGGCCCCGTCGAGGGTGCACAGCAGGAACCACCGCGCGTCCTGGGTCGGCACATTGCGCTGCGGACGCCGATGGTGGGCCGGGTCGGCCCTGGTGGCGTTGTGCAGGGTGCCGCGGGCCAACCGGTACCCGATTGCCAGCGGGTTCACCGGCGGCTTCATCGCTTTGTGTTTCTGCGACGGCGACGGCAGCTCGCTGGCCGCCGGCAGCACGACCGCGTCGGGGTACTGCTTGCGGATCCGGTGCACTTCGGGCAGCGCGGTAGCCAGGACCGAGAAGATGTGCTCCGGCCCGGCCAGGAAGTCGTCAATGGCTTTGTTCTGGATCGCCACTGTCGAATATTCGAGGCAGGCAAGGTGTTTCAGCGTTGCCTTGAGGTGGCTGGCGATCAGGCCGGCGATGTTGCCGTCCCAGTGCATCGCGGCCACCACCAGCCGGTTGCGCAGATGGAAGTAGGCCTGCCAGTCAATGGCGTCGTCTTTGTCGCTCCAGGCCATGTGCCAGATCGCGGCGCCCGGCAGCGTCACGGTCGGGTAGCCGTGTTCGGCGGCGCGCAGCCCGTAGTCGGCGTCGTCCCATTTGATGAACAGCGGCAGCGGTTGGCCCAGTTCTTCGGCGACCTGCCGCGGGATCATGCAGGTCCACCAGCCGTTGTAGTCGACGTCGATGCGCCGATGCAGCAGGTTGCTGCGAGAGTGGTTGTCGCTCAAAGCGTCTCTGGCGAAGTCGTGATCGTATTCGGTGTGCGGGGCGGCGGTCCACATGAAGTTCTGCCGGTCCACCACCTCGCCCATGATGTGCAGGTGCGACGGCTCCTGCAGGTTGAGCATCTGACCGCCGATGAGCATCGGCGTCTTGGCGAAGCGGTGCATCGCCAGCACCCGCAGAATCGAGTCCGGCTCGATGCGGATGTCGTCGTCCATGAACAGAATCTGCTGACAGTCGGTGTTCTTCAGCGCCTCGTACATCACCCGGCTGTAGCCGCCCGAACCACCGAGGTTGGGCTGGTCGTGAATCGACAATCGACTGCCCAGCCGATCGGCCGCCGCGGCGAAGTCCGGATGGTCACGGACCTTCGCCGTGCCCTGGTCCGGCACGATCACCGCACCGATCACGTTGTCCACCAACGGATCGGAGGTGAGCGCGCGCAGCGCGTTCACGCAATCGGCGGGCCGGTTGAAGGTCGGGATGCCGACCGCGATGTTGGCCACCCCGGGCGCCGGCACTGGGGCGTGCCAGCCGGCGCTGCACATTGTCACCTCGGTGCCGGTGGTGATGTCGAACCAGATCCAGCCGCCGTCTTCGAACGGCGCAAGGCCGACTTCGATGTCGAGCAGCGCGGGCTGATCTTTGCTGCCTGTGAACGCGCAGCCCTCCACGTAGATCCGGGCGCCGGTGGCTTTGGTCCGGTACACGTCGACCCGACCGCTGCCGATCAGCTCCGCGCGCAGCACCACTGACTCACAGGTCGTCCAGCGCCGCCAGTAGCTGGCCGGGAAGGCGTTGAAGTAGGTGGCGAACGACACCTCGGACTCCGCACCGATCTGCAGGGCGGTGCGGGTCGCCGCGTGCGCGCGCCGGGCGTTGGTCGTCGACTCCTGCAGGTAGAGTTTGCGCACGTCGAGCGGTTCGCCGGGACGCGGCAGAATCACCCGGGCCAGCAAGCTGTCCCGTTGCGCTGCAACGCTTTGAGCATCAGTCGCCGCGGTCATGTGCGCACGCCCTCGTCGAGCGGCGCGCCGTCGCGCAGATGCGGCGCCAAGATGTTGTCGAACATATTCAGTGCGCTCGCAATGGCCATGTGCATATCCAGATATTGGTAGGTGCCCAGCCGCCCGCCGAACAGCACGCGCGCCGATGCGGTCTCCGCTTTAGCCCTGGCCCGGTAGGCGGCCAGCAACGCACGGTCGGCCTCGGTGTTGATCGGATAATACGGCTCGTCGTCGTCCTCGGCGAAGCGGGAGTACTCGCGCATGATCACCGTCTTGTCGGCCGGGTAGTCACGCTCGGGATGAAAGTGGCGGAACTCGTGTATGCGGGTGTACGGCACGTCGAGATCGTTGTAGTTCATCACCGGGGTGCCTTGGAAATCACCGCGGTCTGACAACACCTCGACCTCAAAATCCAGTGTGCGCCAGCCTAATCGCCCGTCGATGTAGTCGAAGTAACGATCCAGCGGACCGGTGTAGACCACCGGGGCCGACGGCGACTGCGCGCGCAGGCCGTCTCGCACGTCGAACCAGTCGGTGTCCAGCCTCAGCTCGACACGCGCATCGTCGGCCATCTTCTGCAGCCACGCGGTGTAGCCGTCGGCCGGCAGACCCTCGTAGGTGTCGTTGAAATAGCGGTTGTCGAAGGTATAGCGCACTGGCAGCCGGGTGATATTGGCCGCGGGCAGCTCCTTGGGATCGGTCTGCCACTGTTTGGCAGTGTAACCCTTGACGAACGCCTCGTAGAGCGGGCGGCCAATCAGCGAAATCGCCTTCTCTTCGAGATTCTGGGCGTCGGCGGTGTCGATCTCGGCGGCCTGCTCGGCGATCATCCGGCGCGCCTCGTCCGGAGTGAAATAGCGCCCGAAAAACTGGGACACCAGGCCCAGCCCCATCGGGAACTGGTAAGCCTGCCCGTCGTGCAACGCGAACACCCGGTGCTGGTAGCCGGTGAAGTCGGTGAACTGCCGGACGTAGTCCCATACCCGCTTGTTGGACGTGTGGAACAGGTGCGCGCCGTACTTGTGCACCTCGATTCCGGTTTTGGGCTCGATCTCGGAATAAGCGTTCCCGCCGATGTGCGGGCGCTTCTCGACGACGAGGACCCGCTTGTCGAGTTGGGTGGCGGCGCGTTCGGCGATCGTCAGGCCGAAGAATCCGGAGCCGACGACATAGAGGTCAAAGCGACTGGAAGGAGAAGTCATCGGTTGCCTAGGGTATCGGACCGGGCGGCGATATCCTGCTTCGCAGCGCTGAGTCGACGCCCCCGTCTTGCCGGCCGGTCGGTGAGCCCGCGCACGCAGACGCAGAGTCACCCGGAAACCGACCCGGGGGGCGCTCGGGCGCGCCCGTCGGGCGCAAAGGGGTCACCTTCGTCGCGATTGCCTCACGATTCGATATCACCACTCCAGTCACATTGGCAACATCCGTACCATCGACAACGTGGCGCAGTTAGACGCACCACAACTACATCCGTAGTCCACATTGAGGAGACTTTCGTGCCGAACCGACGTCGACGCAGGCTCTCGACGGCCATGAGTGCAGTCGCCGCTCTGGCCGTCACAAGTCCTTTCGCTTTTGTCGCCTTGTCCGAGCTGGCGGCGGACACCAAGCCGGCGCCCGAACACCACGAGTTCGTGCGGGCAGCGGTGATGACCGATCTGCCCAACGACCTGATGTCGGCGCTGTCGCAGGGTCTGTCCCAGTTCGGCATCAACCTGCCCGGCATTCCGAGCCTGACCGGCGGCTCGCCGGCCTCTTCGGGGTTGACCAGTCCCGGACTGACCACACCGGGGCTGACCCCCGGTTTGACCACGCCCGGTCTCACCACACCTGGTCTCACCACACCTGGTCTCGCGACGCCGGGGCTGACCACGCCCGGCCTCACCACGCCGGGTGCGGCGACGCCCGGCTTGACCACGCCCGGCGCGCTGCCGTCGGCGGCGACTCCCGGGCTTACCGACCCCAGCCTGGCCACGCCCGGTGCCGCGACCCCCGGCTTGGCCCCGGGTCTGTCCACCCCTGGGCTGGACCCCTCGGCGCTGACCAGTCCGGTGAGCACGACGCCCGGCCTGGCCACCCCCGGTGAAGTTCCGATCGGCGCCCCGGTCGGATTGGACCCGGGCGCTGACGGTACCTACCCGATCTACGGCGATCCATCGCTGGGCGCGGCCCCGACCGCCACCAGCGGCAGTGGCGGCAGTGGCGGCAGTGGCGGCTTGGTTAGCGACCTGAGCAGTGCGGTGCAGCAGTTGGGTGTGGGACAGGTCATCGACCTGCTCAAGGGCGTGGTGATGCCGTCGATCAGCCAAGCCGCCCAGGGCGCCGCGCCAGGCGCGGCGGCTCCCGCGATACCGGCACCGGCAATTCCGGCACCGGCGATACCGGCACCCGCACCGGGCACGTAAACCGCCGGACGGCAGGCGGCATCGGCCACCTCCCTAACGGCACCGCAGAGTTGGGTCCGGCCAAGCCGGCGTCCGCGCTCTGCGGTGCCGTGCCGTTTGATCACACTAGTATCGTGTCGAATCATCGGTAACACCTGACACACTCGTAACATCAGGGCGTGCCGTCCCGTCGTCCGACGCCGTTGCTGCTCACCGCGGTCGTGGCGACGGCCGTCATCCTGCCGTGGGCGACCGCACCGGCACGGGATCCATCGGCGGCTCGCGGTGGCGATGTGGAACTCAACCAGCAGCCCTTGGTCGGTCTCACCGGCGGTGTCACGGTCCGCGAAGTCAGCTCCCCGCGGCCGTTTTCCATGGTTGCATTGACCGGCGGAGACTTGACGGGCACCACGGCTCGGGTCCGCGCCAAGCGCGTCGACGGCGCCTGGGGCCCCTGGTACGACGCCGAAACACTGGGGCCCGACGCGGCGAGCGGATCGGCAACCGGCCCGCACGGCACCGACCCGGTGTTCGTCGGCAACACCACCACCGTGCAGATCGCGGTGACCCGGCCGGACGGCGCACCGGTGACATCGGCGCCGATACCGGCTGGTAGCACGGCGCGCCCGCTGGGGTATGTCCCCGTGACCGCCGAACGGCCTCTGCCGCAGAACATCTCGGCGGTACTGATCACTCCCCCACAGGCGCCGGCCGACACCCAGTGGAGCCCGCCGAGCGCGGTCCTGGCGCCGGGTCAGCCACCCACCATCATCAGCCGGGCCCAGTGGGGCGCCGACGAGTCGATGCGCTGCGGACCCACGGTGTACGACAGCGGCGTTCGGGCAGCGGTGATCCACCACACTGCCGGCAGCAACGACTACACCCCGCAGGATTCGCCCGAGATCGTGCGGTCTATTTACGCCTACCACACCAAAACGCTGGGCTGGTGCGACATCGCCTACAACGCGCTGGTCGACAAGTACGGGCAGGTGTTCGAAGGCCGGTCCGGCGGAATCGACAAACCTGTCGAGGGCTCGCACACCGGGGGTTTCAACCGTGACACCTGGGGAGTGGCGATGATCGGCGACTTCGACGAGGTGCCGCCGACGCCGATCCAGCTGGGCACCGTCGGGCGGCTGCTGGGCTGGCGGCTCAGCCTGGACGGCGTCAACCCCAAGGGCACCGTCACGCTCGCCTCGGCCGGCGGCGCCTTCACCCGCTTTCCCGGCGGTGCGTCGCTGACGTTGCCGGCCATCTTCACCCACCGCGACGTCGGTGCCACCGACTGCCCGGGCAACGTCGCCTACGGTCTGATCGACGAGATCCGGGACCTGGCGGCACGGTTCAAAGAGCCGCCCGGTCCCGCCGAAGTCGCCGCAGCCCTGCAGGGCGGCGCGATCTACGAACGGTGGCAGGCCATGGGCGGCATGGAGAGCGCGCTGGGCGCGCCCACCTCACCCGAGGGGACGGGTGCGGGGTTGACGCGCTATGCGACCTTCGACAAGGGCGCGATGTACTGGTCGCCGGAGACCGGCGCCGAGCCGCTCACCGGCTCGATCTATCAGGCCTGGGCAGCGCTGGGCTATGAGCGCGGCGCGCTGGGATTGCCGACGAGCGCGGAGATCCAGGAACCGCAATGGGTCAAGCAAAATTTCGCGCACGGCACGTTGAACTTCGACCGGGAGAGCGGCGCCGTGATCAGGGTGATCGACGGCGTCGCCGAGCAGCTACCGCCACCCTCGCCGGACGGCCCACCCATCCAGCTCGAGCGGTTCTCGCCGCCGGTGCACCCGGGCTAGCTTCCTACCGCGGCGTTCGCCGGGCCCTGCCCGGCCGCCCACCAGCGTTCCAGCACCCGCGCCACTCCGTCCTCGGTGTTCGGCGCGGTCACCTCGTCCGCCGCGGCGAGCGCCTCGGGATGGGCGTTGCCCATGGCCACACCCAGACCGGCTCGCAGCAGCATCGGCACGTCATTGGGCATGTCACCGAAGGCAATCACGTCGTCGTCACTGATTCCCAGCGGTCCGGCCACCTCCGCCACCCCGGTGGCCTTACTGATGCCCAGCGGCACGATCTCCACCAGCCCGTTGTCGGTGGAATAGGTGAGGTCGCCCGCGTCCCCGAGATGTTTGCCCAGCACGGCGGCCATATCCGCGCTGCGGGCACCCGCCTTGCGGATCAGCAGTTTGACCGCGGGCGCGCTGAGCAGGTCTTCGATGGACACCTCGGTGTTGTCGGGGTTCAGCCAGGCGTGTTCATAGCCCGGGGAGCTGATGAACTGCGGGGTGGCGCTGTCGTGCGCGCTGCGACCGACCCGTTCGACCGCCAGCCCGGCCCCCGGAATGAGGCGGGTGGCGACCTCGGCCAGCTCGCTCAGCGCTTCCACGGGCAGTGTGCGGGCCGACAGCACCAGATCGGCGGCCGGGTCGTAGACAACGGCACCGTTCGCGCAGACCGCTGTCGGCGCGAAGCCCAGCGCGTCGACCACCGGCCGCACCCACCGCGGCGGACGCCCGGTGGCGAGAACGAAGTGGGCGCCGGCGGCGACGGCGGCCCGCACCGCGGTGCGGGTCCGTGAGGTGATGTTCTCGTCATCATCGATCAGCGTGCCGTCCACATCGCAGGCGATGAGCGCCGGCAGTGTCATCGCCACGATCTGGGTCGGCGGCGCGACGTCACCAACGGTGCTTGTCCTGCCGGTGGCTGCGCTCGAACTCCTGCTTGCGGGCCCGCTCGAACAGCTCAGCGGCGCGCAGCTGCTTGGAGTCATCCGGCGAGGGCGCACTGCCGCCCAGGCGCCGCGGCACCCAGTAGGCACCTTCGGGATGCGGATACTCCTCCTGCACCCGGTACAACAACCGCTCCATCGCACGGCGAAGGTGCTCATTGAGCTGGTCGACATGTCCCACCGGCTGCAGTGCCTGACCCGCGGCGACGACGATCGGAACGTTGTTGCGGATCACCTGCTTGGGATGGTCTTTGGGCCAGATCCGGTGTGCGCCCCACACCACCATTGGGACGATCGGAACAGGAGCTTCCAGCGCCATCCGCACCGCGCCGGTTTTGAAGGGCCTCAGCTCGAAGCTGCGGCTGATGGTGGCCTCGGGGTGCACGCCGACGAGTTCACCTTCCCGTAGCCGCTGCACCGCCACCGCGTAGGCATCCGCACCCGACTCTCGGTCGACCGGGATGAGCCTGGCGTGTCTGATGATCCACTTGCCTGCAGGTGAGTCCTGCACTTCGGCCTTGATCATGAACCGCAGCCGCCGGCCCCGCTTGTAGGCGGCATACAGCGGCGGGAGCCAATCCAGGTAGCTGGTGTGGTTCACCGCGATCAGGGCGCCGCCGCGCTGCGGCAGATGCTCGAGTCCCTGGAACACCATCTTGTTTCCGTTGGCCGCGATCAGCGGTGGGACAACGATCTCCCCGAACCGATAGAACGGATTGGCCATTGTCGCTCCTCTTATCCGGTAGGCCCGGATCGCGCGCGGCCCTGGACGAACCTCGCCTTGACCCACCAGTCTTCCTCATCGCCGGTGGTCGGCGCGCCGCCTGGCGCGTTCCGTCTCGTCGAGCATCGCGGCCTCGGCGGGCGTGGGTGCACCGCCGCCCAGTCGCCGGGGTACCCAGTACGCGCCCTGCGGGTGCGGATACCGGTCCTGGACCCGGTGCAGCAACTCCGTCATCTGCACGTGCAGCCGCGCTTCCAGCGCGTCGACGTCAGCGGTCGCCGACAGCGCGGCGCCGGCCGCGACGGTCAGCGGAATCTTGCTGCGCCGCAGATCCTTCGGATGATCCTTGGTCCAGATCCGCTGCGCCCCCCACACGATCAGCGGGACGATCGGCACCTGCGCATCGAGGGCCATCCGGGCCGCGCCGGTCTTGAACTCCTTCAATTCGAAGCTGCGGCTGATCGTGGCCTCGGGCATCAGTCCCACCACCTCACCGGCGCGCAGCAGCGCCACGGCTGCGTTGTACGCGTCGGCGCCGGCCTCCCGGTTCACCGGGACCGTCTTGGTGTGCTTGATCAGGAAGTTGACGACTCTGACCTGCTGCATCTCGGCTTTGATCAGATAGCGGATCCGCCGCCCGCGCTGATGGACCGCGAGGGCGGCCGGCAGCCAGTCCACGTAGCTGGTGTGATTGATGGCGATCACCGCGCCACCGCTGGCCGGGATGTGCTCCATGCCTTCGTAGGTGATCGCGGTGCCGAGCGCTTTGGTCAGCGCTTTGGCCGTTATCTCGAGGGCGCGGAAAACGGGCTCCACTTCGCTCATTCCGCCGCGCCCGCAGATTCGGGCCGCTCCCGCGCCTCGCGCGCAGCTGCCCGCCGGCCGGCTTCCTCGACGTCGAGTCGGGCGGCGTCGCCCAGTGACGGAGCGCCCCCGCCCAGCCGGTGCGGCACCCAGTACTCCCCGGCCGGATGCGGTCCGTAATCCATCTGCACCTGCTCCAGTAACCGCTGCATCCGGGAGTGCAGCACCCCGGACAGCTCCCCGGCCGGCAGCGTCGGCTGGATCGGTTCGCCGACGGCCACCGCTACGGGCACCTTGGGGCGCAACAGCCGCTTGGGGTGGTCTTTGGTCCAGATCCGCTGGGCGCCCCACACGATGTGCGGGACGATCGGCACGTTCGCGGCGATCGCCATGCGCGCGGCACCGGACTTGAACTCCTTGATCTCGAAGCTGCGGCTGATCGTCGCCTCGGGATAGACGCCGACCAGTTCTCCGGCCTTGAGCATCTCGACGGCCGCATCGAACGACGCGGCGCCGCTTTCCCGGTCCACCGGGATATGGCGCAGCCGGCGCATGATGGGCCCGGTGATCTTGTGGTCGAACACTTCCTGTTTGGCCATGAACCGCACCTTGCGCCCAAGCCCCTGCTTGTAGGCGGGTAGCCCGGCGAACGTGAAGTCGAAGTAGCTGGTGTGATTGATGGCCACGACCGCTCCACCGGAGGCCGGCAGGTTCTCGACGCCGCTGACGGTGAATCGCAATCCCTGCAGGCGCCAGGTCAGGCGGGCCAACTGGATGACAGTTCCGTATACCGGTTCCACAGTCTCCCAGACTAACCAGGTGCCTCGAGCCCTTTGCCGGCCCGGACCAGCTGCGGTCGCGCCCGGTGCTGATTCAGCTGATCATCCTGCCGAGCAGATAAAACGCGCGCAGCTGTGCGGTTAGCTGGGCTTTCGGCCGGCCGCCGGAGGACGGCGCAACGAAATGTCCCGCTAAGCTCGACGCGGGCAAGTCAACGCGTCGGAGGGCAATCAGTGCGGGTCACCAGCGTCGGCCATGCCGGCTTCCTGATCGAGACCCACGCGGGCAGCATCCTGTGCGACCCCTGGCTCAATCCGGCGTATTTCGCCTCGTGGTTCCCTTTTCCGGACAACAGCACGCTGGACTGGGACAGCCTCGGTCAGTGCGACTACCTCTACGTCTCGCATCTGCATTCCGACCACTTCGACGCCGCGCTGCTCGACACGCACGTCAATAAAGACGCGGTGGTGCTGCTGCCGGACTTTCCGGTGCCCGACCTGCGCAACGCACTGCAGGAACTGGGTTTTCACCGGTTCGTCGAAACAAGCGACTCGGTCAAGCACCGGCTCAGCGGTGCGCAAGGTGATCTCGACATCATGATCATCGCGTTGCGGGCGCCGGCCGACGGACCGATCGGCGACTCGGCGCTGGCGGTGTCCGACGGCGTCACAACGGTTTTCAACATGAACGACGCGAGACCGGTCGACCTGGACCTACTCGACGCGCAGTTCGGCCACGTCGACGTGCACATGTTGCAGTA
The DNA here is from genome assembly GCA_963767765.1 of uncultured Actinomycetota bacterium. Lineage (GTDB taxonomy): Bacteria > Actinomycetota > Actinomycetes > Mycobacteriales > Mycobacteriaceae > Mycobacterium. The sequence goes on from CAVYEX010000002.1 coordinate 901,933, forward strand.
TTCCGGGGCGATCTGGTACCCGATGGTCTACGACATGCCTGCGCGGGCCAAAGCGGCGTTCGGCACCCAGAAACGTCAGCGCCAGATGGATCGCGCCCGCCAGTACATCGCGCAGGTGGGCGCCAGCTGGGTCATCCCGTCCGCGGGTCCGCCGTGCTTCCTGGATCCCGACCTGCGCCACCTCAACGACGACCGCGGCGATCCAGCCAACATCTTCCCCGATCAGATGGTGTTCTTAGAACAGATGCGCGCGCACGGCCATGACCGTGGTCTGCTGATGGTTCCCGGAACGACCGGGGCATTCACCGGCTCGCGGCTCGATTCGATCGAGCACCCGATGCCGGCCGATCAGGTGGAAGCGATCTTCAGCACCGGCAAGGCGGCGTACATCGCCGACTACGCTGCGCGCAAGGCGCCGCTGCTGGCGGCGACGAAAGCCGGCTGGTCGGCCGGGTCCGGCGAGTCGCTCCTGGAGCCGCTGCGGTCGGTGTTCGAGCCGATCATGCTGGCCAGCGACGAAATCTGCGACGGCATCGGTTATCCGGTCGAGCTGGTGCTGGAGAGTCGCAGCCATCGCGAGAAGATCGTCCTCGACTTCCCCAAACGTCTGGTGCGTGAGCCCATCGCGGACGAGAAGTTCCGGTACGGCTTCGCCATCCCGCCGGAACTGGTGCGCACCGTGTTGCGGGACAACGAACCGGACTGGGTCAACACGATCTTCTTGTCGACGCGTTTCAGAGCGTGGCGGGTCGGCGGCTACAACGAGTACCTGTATACGTTCTTCAAATGTCTCACCGACGAGCGAATCGCTTACGCCGACGGCTGGTTCGCCGAAGCTCACGACGACACGGCGTCAATCAACATGGAAGGCTGGCAGATACAGCGCCGCTGCCCGCATCTGAAAGCAGACCTGTCCAGGTTCGGTGTGGTGGACGGCAACACGTTGACCTGCAACCTGCACGGCTGGCAATGGGATCTGACATCGGGCCGCTGCCTGACCACCCGCGGCCACGAGCTCCGGTGTGACCGGCTTTGAGCGCACCGATACATCAGTACGACGACGGCCTGGTCCAGTTGGACCGGGAGGCGATCACGTTGCGCCGCTACCACTTTCCGTCCGGCACCGCCAAGATCATCCCGCTGGCCACCGTGCGGGGTTTCAAGGCCGAGCCGTTGGGCTGGTTCATGCATCGGTTCCGGATCTGGGGCAGCTCGGACCTGCGCCGGTGGCTGCCCCTGGACGTGCGACGGCCCTTCAAGTCCACCCTGATCACGCTCGACGTGCCCGGCACCCGGCCGAGTCCGGCGTTCTCGCCGGCCGACCCGCGCGAGTTCACCGCCCTCTTGGACGAGTTGCTGAACAGCAAGCCTTGACCGGGCGGCGGCCCGTCCGCGTCATTGACAAGGCACCGGAAGTTGCCGACACTGCCGGGATGATTTCGCTGCTGGTGCACGCGCTACTGGGACTGCTGGTCTTCGGCTTGATCGTGGTGTCCAATCGTCAGATCTTCACCCGGCCAGCCGATGGGCGGGCGTTCACCGCGCTCGAATGCGTCTACTACGCCGTCGGCATCGCGTCGATCGGCTTGGGCTGGTACTTCAACGTTCGCTTCGTCGTCGAGAACGCAAGCGCGGGCGGAAACCTGTTTCGCGGACCTGGCAGTTACCCCAACTTTATCCGGTTGCAGTTCGCCAACCCGGCCGCCGGATCGGCCGCTGAGGACTACTTGATCGCCAATGTGATTCTGCTGCCGCTGTTTTCAATTGTCGACGGCTACCGACGCGGCATCCGACGGCCGTGGCTGTACTTCGTCTGCAGCTTCTTCACCAGCTTCTCCTTTCCGCTGGCCTTCTACTTCGCCACCATTGAACGGCAGCGACGGCACACGGCGGACCGCGAATTGACCACCGCCTGACCGGGAGGGGATAGCGTGCGCGCACGGTATGCGACATACACGTCCTACAGCGTCAGCTGCGCCGTTGTGTGGGCCGTCCTTCTGACTTCTGTCTGGGTGTTCGCCGGCGACTCCACCCGGCACAACGTCAGCGTGCTGTTCGCGGGCTGGGTGATCGGATGGCTGTCGGCGACCATCGCCCGAGTGGTCTATCCCCCGCCGCGCCCCCACAAGACGTCCGCGGACTGACGGCCGGCCCGCACCCGCGCGATCAGCGAGCGGGCTCCACCACTTCGGCACCCACGAACGGCACCAGCGCGCCGGGAACCCGGACGCTGCCATCGGGCCGCTGATGGTTTTCCAGGATCGCCACCAGCCAGCGGGTGGTGGCGAGGGTGCCGTTGAGGGTGGCCGCAATCTGCGGTTTGCCGCCGGGATCCCGGTACCGCGTGGCGAGCCGTCGCGCCTGGAACGTGGTGCAGTTCGACGTCGATGTCAGTTCGCGGTAGGCCTGCTGGGTCGGCAGCCACGCTTCGCAGTCGTACTTGCGGGCAGCTGACGAGCCGAGATCGCCTGCGGCGACGTCGATCACCCGGTAGGGCACCTCGATGAGCGCCAGCATCTGCCGTTGCCAGCCGAGCAGCCGCTCATGCTCGGCTTCGGCGTCCTCGGGTGCGCAGTAGATGAAGGCCTCGACCTTGTCGAACTGGTGGACCCGGATGATGCCGCGGGTGTCCTTGCCGTAGCTGCCGGCCTCCCGGCGAAAACACGACGACCAGCCCGCGTAGCGCAGCGGCCCGTGGGACAGATCGAGGATCTCGTCGGCGTGGTAGCCGGCCAGCGGGACCTCGGAGGTTCCCACCAGATACAGGTCGTCGGCCTGCACCTGGTACACCTCGTCGGCGTGCGCGCCGAGGAATCCGGTGCCCGACATCACTTCGGGTCGCACCAGCACCGGCGGGATCACCAGCGTGAACCCGTTGTCGGTGGCCAGGCGCGCCGCCAGCTGCAGGAGTCCGAGCTGCAGCAGCGCCCCCCGGCCGGTCAGGAAATAGAACCGCGACCCCGACACCTTGGCCCCGCGCGCCATGTCGATCAGGCCCAACGACTCCCCGAGTTCGAGATGGTCCTTCGGGTCGACGATGGGCACCGGTGCGCCGACCACGTCGAGCACCCGGTAGTCCTGCTCGCCACCCGCCGGCACCCCGTCCAAGATGACGTTGGAGATCGACATGTGGGCCGTCGTGAACTCCGCCTCGGCCTGCGCCTGCGCCGCCTCCGCCACCTTGACCTCCGCTGCCAGCTGCTTGGCCTTCGCCAGCAGTGCCGGGCGTTGCTCGGCGGAGGCGGCACCCACCTGCTTGCTGGCGGCCTTCTGCTCCGCGCGCAGAGAGTCAGCGGTCGCGATTGCGGCGCGCCGGGCCGCATCGGCGGCCAGCAACGCGTCCACCAGGGCGGGGTCCTCGCCGCGGCTGACCTGTGAGCGGCGGACGGCGTCAGGGTTGTCGCGCAGCAACTTCAGGTCGATCACGGCCTGACCATACACAGCATCACATTCGTAACAACTGTCACGCTGCTCGCTGAGCCTGTCAGAATAGAGCCGATGTTGCACGCACCCGAGCAGGAACGTTCGCTTGCCGACCCGCCAGTACAGCGGTCGCCGCGGGCTGCCTGGCTGCACAATTTCCGGGCATCGTCGACCAGACGGGCGCTGCTGCTGGCCGCGCTCGGCGGACTGCTCATCGCCGGCTTGATCACCGCGAATTCCATCAGCAACGGCAGCTCCGGGCGCCTCTCGGGTTACATCAACCCGGTCCCCAGCACCGGGGTCCGGGGTAACGACGCGTTCAACCACGCCACCGGCGGCGACTGTCTGATGTGGCCGGAGCGCATGCCCGAGGCCGCGACGGTCGTCGACTGCAAGAACGACCACCGCTTCGAAGTCGCCGAGTCGATCGACATGCGGACCTTCCCGGGCTCGGAATACGGCCGTGACGCTGCTCCGCCGTCCGCCGCCCGCATCGAACAGATCAGCCAGGAGCAGTGCGAGACGGCGGTACGCCGCTATCTCGGCGCGAAATTCGATCCCAACAGCAAATTCACCATCGGCATGCTCTGGTCCGGCGACCGGGCGTGGCGGCAGGCCGGTGAGCGCCGCATGCTGTGCGGCCTGGAACTGCCCGGGCCGGCCAACCAACAGATCGCGTTCAAAGGCAAGGTGGCCGACGTCGACCAGTCCAAGGTGTGGCCCGCCGGTACCTGTCTGGGCATCGACCCCACCTCCAACCAACCGACCGATGTCCCGGTCGATTGCGCGGCGCCGCACGCCATGGAAGTCACCGGCAGCGTCAATTTGGCCGAGAAGTTCCCCGACGCGCTGCCCCCCGAAGCCGATCAAGACGCGTTCATCAAGGATTCCTGCACCCGCTTGACCGACACCTACCTCGCACCCGTTCAGTTGCGGCAGACCACGCTGACCCTCATCTACAGCACGGTGTCGTTGACCAGCTGGTCGGCCGGCAGCCGGGAGGTCGCCTGCAGCGTGGGCGCCACCCTGGGCAACGGCGGCTGGGCGACCCTGCTGAACAGCGCCAAAGGCGGGCTGCTGATCAACGGTCAGCCGCCGATCCCGCCGCCGGACATTCCTCCCGAGCGGCTCAACATACCGCCGATCGAATTGCCCACCCTTGCACCGGCACCCAGCGCCCCGGCCCCGGCTCCTGCTGCACCGAGCCAGACGCCGAGCCAGCAGCCGCGGCCGAGCAACCAGCACCTCCCGAACCAGCCGGGCGCTCCCCCCGCAGCGCCGCCGGCGGCACCGCCGGGCGGCGAACCGGCGCCGGCACCCGGTGGTGACGCGCCACCCGCCGTTTCGCCCGGGCTGCCGTGGTTGCCGCCCGCACCGGACGCGCCCCCGCCCGGAGGCTAGTCCGGTGGCTGTCCGGATGGACCCCCAACGGTTCGACGAACTGGTCAGCGACGCGCTCGACCTGATCCCCGAGAAGCTGGCCGCCGCCCTCGACAACTTGGTGGTCCTGGTCGCGGACCGCCACCCCGAGGAACCCGATCTGCTCGGGCTGTATGAAGGCGTGGCGCTGACCGATCGGGACTCCCACTACGCGGGATCGCTGCCGGACACCATCACCATCTACCGCGAGGCGCTGCTCGATTGCTGCGACGCCGACGACGACCTCGTCGACGAGGTGGCGGTGACGGTGATCCACGAGATCGCTCATCATTTCGGCATCGACGACGACCGGTTACACGAGTTGGGCTGGGACTGACGCCGATCGATTTCGGACCCGCCCGCGGCTGCCGGGCGCGGCATCCGCGGTGTGTCGGGCTCAGGTGATAGGAACAGCCCATGAGCGCAGCCTGTCGCGACTGTCACGCCGGCTTGGATCATTGCCACGGCACCGTCATCCGACACCCGCTGCGCCGGCCGGAGTGCACCGACGACGGGTGCGACAGCCCGGAGCAGCTGCGACACACCTTCGTCATCGATTGCGATGCGGTCGGCTGCGGTTGCAGCACCTCGACGGCGTCAGCACCGTGGCAGTTGGCGGCGAACTGAAACCGGCGCAGCCGCCCTCCCACCAGCTTCGGCGGTAACTCCATAGCGGTTGCTGCGGTTTGGAACATGTTTGCATCGCGGCGGACGCCCGCCGTCGTCGCATAACTCCAGCTCAACCACTATTTGAGTAGCCCTCGGACCGCATGCTACGCTAAAACCGTTGCGTTAATGATTTCAGAGCTGGTTGTATATGAAGCACTGCAACGCTTCACGGCCGATGAAAAGGGGACGGGCAATGAGGAGTCAGGGTCCGACGATGTGGGCCTCGCAGCCATCTGGGCCGGCCTTCGCGGGCGGTCCGAGCGGCCCGCAATATGTCGCGGCGCCCCCGGTGCCGGGGCCACCGGTGCGCCGGTGGGGCCCGGCACAACCTCTCTTTCCGCCCGTCCCCCCGGGCCCGCGACCGGTGCCCGCCCCACCGCCTGGCGCGCCGGCTGCGGTGTTTTCCCACCCCGGCCGCCCTGACGCCACCGGCTGGTCGCCGCACCGACCGGGCCGGCGGCCCCCTCGCTGGTGGTGGATCTCGGTGACGACGGCCGCGTTGCTCGGTGTAATCGTCGTCGTCACCATCGCCGTCGTCACGTCGTCCCGCGGGGCCAGCGGTCACCCGCTCGCTCACTCGGCCCCCCCAACGCCGCCACCGCCCAGCAACGTCGCACCGGTGCCGGTCACAGCCCTGGCAGCGCTGCTGCCCGGCCGTAGCGACTTCGCCGCCGCGGCCGGAACCGGACCGAACGCCCAATTCAACCGCTCGGAACGGCTGTACGAGGATCACATCGTCGACCAGGACTGCGTCGGAGCGGTGGGCGTCGGCAACGACGACTTCTTCCAAGGCAGCGGATGGACCGCCACCCGTACCGAGTCGCTCGTCCCGACCGGAACCAACACCGACCGAGAGCGCGCGGCATGGCTGGCCGTGGTGTCCTACCCCGATGCGGCGAGCGCTGGCGCGATGTACGGCAAGACCGTGGCCGCAGGGCGCGATTGCAGCGGGCGCAGCATCAACCTGCGCGACCGCACCGACCCCGCGGACTACGACCGGTTCAGCAGGGTGGGCCAACCGATCGAGGACAACGGCACCATCACCGTGTCCAGGACCGACGAAGGCAGCGAGGGGTGGGGCTGCCAAACCGGCATGACCACCCGCAACAACGTCGTGATCAACGCCAGCATCTGCGGCGATGGCATCTCGCCCGAGGACGTCCGCTCGCTGGTCGGATCGGTAGCGGCCAGAGTGCAGGCCGAGGCCTGAACACCGGTTGGCGCCGCCGGTGGCGGCGTGCCGGTTGCCGCGCGGGTCAGCCCTGGCCCCGTCCGGTGCGTTGCTGCAGCTTGTCGATGAGCTCGGACGCCTGGGCTTTGGTCAGGTCGTCGGGAACGTCCTCGCCGGCTTCGCGTGCCAGCGTGTTGAGATAGCTGCGCTGCGGCCCGGTCATCGGCTCGTCGCCGGTCACCCATTGCGACTGGTCCTTCTCGGGGTTTTCACGCGGCGCCTGCCCGGGATCGTCGGTCATGGATCAGCTATGCCCGGCAACCGGCCGTCCTAAGCAGCGCAGCCGTAGCGTCGTGTCGTGCGCTGGATCGTCGACGCCATGAACGTCATCGGAACCCGACCGGACGGCTGGTGGACCAACCGCCCGGCCGCCGCGGCCAACCTGGTCAGCCGGGTGGAGCGGTGGGCGCGCGCCGGAGGACACCAGGTGACGGTGGTGTTCGAACAGCCCCCGTCGCCGCCGCTCAGCTCGTCGGTCCTGGAGGTAGCACACGCGCCTTCGGCAGCGAGGAATTCCGCTGACGACGAAATCGTGCGGCTGGTGCAGGCCGACGGGCAGCCACAGCAGCTCACCGTCGTGACCTCCGACACCGCGTTGGCCCGTCGTGTGCATGCCGTGGGCGCGAGCGTCTTCCCGGCGGCGCGGTTCCGCGACCTGATCGACGGCCGGCCTGAGCGCGGGAGGTGACGACGCGCTGCTCAGCCCATCGGGTCGGCGCCGGATTCGACCGCGTCGACCACTGAGCCGGCGTCATCCTCGGGATAAAACGGCGGCGTGCGAGCGCCCCAGTGCACGCAGCTCCAGCGCCCATCGGTGATCGGTGCGAGTATCACCGACTCGGCGTTGCCCAGATGGTGACCGAGCGCGAAACCGGCGTCCACACCCGCCAGTACCGCTGCGGCCAGCCGAATCGCCGCGCCGTGACTGACCACGACGATGTCTTTGGACCACTCGTGATCGTCGAGGTAACGCAGACGCAGATCGGTCAGCACCGGCACATATCGGTCCAGGACTTCATCACCGGTCTCCCCGCCCGGCAGTGGCACGCCGCGGTCACCGTGGTGCCAGCGTTCATAGATCCGGTTGAACGCGGCGATCGCCTCGTCGTCGCCGCGGTTCTCCAGGTCGCCGACCTGCACCTCGTGAATGCCGGCGGCTTCGCGGGTGGGCAGGTGCAGCTCGGCGCCGATCTCGGCGGCAGTTTGCGACGCGCGGGTCGCCACCGAGTGCACCAGAAGACCCGGTCGGTGGAGTCCGTTGCGCGCGAAGACGCGCGCCTGTTCTTGTCCCTGCGCCGTGAGCTCGGTCCCGGGGGGCCGGGTGTCCAATCGGCGTTCGAGGTTGCCGTACGACTGGCCGTGCCGCACCAGTACCAGCCGGCCACTCATGGGCGCAACCGTTCGTCCGGGGCGGCGCCGTGGCGCAGGCCGGCCAGCCAGCGCGTTGCCTCGTCAGACGGCGGCGGCTCCGCACCCGCGGGCACACCCGTCGGCCACGACCCCAGGTATCGCACGTCGGCGCAGCGCCGGCGCAGAGCCTTGAGCGCCTCCGCGACCGCGTCGTCGTCGAGGTGCCCGACGCAGTCCAGGAAGAACACGTAGGTGCCCAGCTCGACACGCGTCGGCCGGGACTCGATCCGGGTGAGGTCGATGCCGCGGATGCCGAACTCGGTGAGCGCCGCCACCAGCGCGCCTGGCACGTTGTCGATGCGCAGCGCCACCGACGTGCGGTCAGCGCCGGTGCGGGCCGGCGGTGGACCCGGGCGTCCGACGAGGACAAACCTGGTCCGGGCATTGGGTTCGTCGACGACATTCTCGGCCAGCGCGCTGAGCTCGAAGCGCTGCGCGGCGAGCGGCGAGCTGACTGCGGCATCCGCGCTGCCCGCGGCGACCTGTTGGGCCGCCTCGGCATTGGAATTGGCCGGCCGCACCTCGACGGACGGCAGGTGAGCGGCGAGCCAGCGCCGGACCTGCGCCGCGGCCACCGGGAAGGCCGCCAGCGTCCGCACGTCTGCGGCGGTGCGGCCGGGCCGGACGACGATAGTGAACGCCACGTCGAGGGTTATCTCGGCGAAGACCTGCAGCGGCGACCAGATCGCCAGGCTGTCCAGCGTCGGCGTCACCGAGCCGTCGATGGAGTTTTCGATGGGCACACACGCGTAGTCGGCCGTGTCGTCGCGCACCGCATCGAGGGCCGCCGTGGTGGTCTCGGTCGGCAGCGGCTGGACGCAGGCGCCGGGCCGGCGCCCCGGAATCAAACCCGCGTCAACCATCTGGAGCAGCGCCGCTTCGCTGAACGTTCCTTCCGGACCGAGATACGCGATGCGGGCCACCGTCAAACCCTATCCGGTCGCGGTTGTTGCGCGGTTCCCCTGCAGAAGTTAACTTAGGCTCACCTAACTTCCAGGAGTGCCCGATGCTTACTGCCCACCTCGCTCCGACCATGGCGGAACGGGTCCGCACCGTCTGCGCGCGCCCCGGCCTGGCCCTGCTCGCGGCAGAACACCACCCACCGGTGACCACCGAACTGCATCACCTGATGCGGGACGGCTCCTTCGCCGTCGCGGTTCCGGTGCCCGGCCCGACAGGTCACCCGACCGGTGCCCCAGCGGTGCTCGAACTGGCCGACTATGCACCGCTGGCACTGCGCGAACCGGTGCGCCGCCTGATATGGATCCGCGGCACCCTGCAGCCGGTCCCGCACTCCGCCGTCCCCCAGTTGCTCGACATGATCGCCGCCGAAGACCCGAACCCCGCGCTGCTGCAGATCGAGACGCTGCGATCGGCACCGGCCGCTGACGGCGACGCCCGCTACGCCCTGTCACGGCTGGTCGTCGAGTCCGTCGTGGTGACCGATGCCGCCGGGGCGGAGTCGGTGGATGTCGCCGCCCTGCTCGGCGCGAAGCCGGACCCGCTCTCCCGGCTGGAGGAACGCTGGCTGCGGCACCTCGACGCGGCACATCCGGACGTCATCGCCCGATTGGCGGCCCGGCTGCCCGCCCCGCTGCGGCGCGGCCAGATCCGCCCACTGGGACTCGACCGCTACGGCATGTGGCTGCGCGTTGAACGCGACGACGGCGACCGTGACGTCCGGCTTCCGTTCAACACGCCGGTCGACGATCTGGCGGGGCTGGGCCGGGCCATCCGCATCCTGCTGGGCTGCCCGTTCGCCAACGGGCTGCGGTCCCGCCGGTAGATCCGCGGTCAGCACCGCTGCGGTTACCGTGTCGGAATGACGACGCAGCCCGGCCGGCCCAGCGGTGACACGCTGCCCGATCGTGCCGCCAAAATCGAGATCACGGTGGTACTGGCCGTCACCTTCGGCCTCAGCGCTGTCACCGCACTGCTGGAGCTTGCGGACTCGGTGCTGCGCAATCTGAGTGCACAAAAAGTTCCGCTCAACCCCAAGCGGTCGTACTACGACCTGGTCGACCTGGGGCTGAATCTGGCGGTGGCCGCCCAGCTGATCGCTTGGGGCGCCCTGGCGGTCTACCTGTTGTGGCGCAGCGGGACCGGCCCGGACCGGATCGGGTTGACCCGCTTGCGCTGGCGCGCCGACCTGCTCGGCGGTCTGGCACTGGCCGCGGTGATCGGCCTGCCGGGACTGGCGCTGTATGTCGCCGCACGGAAGCTCGGGGTCAACGCGTCGGTTGTCCCGTCCGGCTTACGCGATACCTGGTGGCGGCTGCCGATGCTGGTCGTGACCGCGTTCGCCAACGGCTGGGCCGAAGAGGTGATCGTCGTCGGGTACCTGCTCACCCGATTGCGTCAGCTGCGGGTCACCAATCCCGTGGCGCTGGCCTGCTCCGGCGTGCTGCGCGGCGCCTACCACCTTTATCAAGGTTTCGGCGCCGGCCTGGGCAACGTCGTGATGGGACTGGTGTTCGGCTGCGCCTGGCAGCGCAGCCGTCGGCTGTGGCCGCTGATCATCGCGCACGCACTCATCGACAGCATTGCGTTCGTCGGATATGCGCTGCTGACCCGCCACCTCAGCTGGCTTCGCTAGCGGCTTTTCGCCCGGGCCGCCGTCGGCGACGTACGTTGATGACCGATGGACGGCGACCGATCACCGCAGCGGCGGACGTTCCCAGTGTCCGAACCCGAACCGTCGCCGGTGATCGGCCGCGCTCACCGCCCGCCGCCGGTGCGACCGGTTTCCCCGCCGCGTCCACCCGCACCGCCGAATGTCCCGGCCCGGGCGCGCCACGACCCCCGAAACCCGGCGGGCGGCAACGCCACCCCTTCCCGGTCACGGCGGCGACGGCGACCGCGCGGCTGGCGCGCTCGGGCCGAGATGGTCGCGCTGAGTGTGGTGATCGCCGTGCTGCTCGCTTGCGCCGGCGTGCTGGGTGGCGCCTTGTGGTGGGACCGGTCACTGCACCGCACCGCGGTGTTGGCCGACTACCCTGGCCGGCCGGCCCCGAGCCGCGGAACCACCTGGCTGCTGGTCGGTTCGGACAGCCGCCAGGGACTCAGCGTCGAGCAGCAGCAGGCCCTGACCACCGGCGGCGACATCGGTAACGGGCGCACCGACACCATCCTGCTGGTGCACGTCCCCACCATCGGCTCCGGCACCGCGCCCACCCTGGTGTCCATCCCGCGTGACTCCTACGTCGGAATCCCCGGCTACGGCCGAGACAAGATCAACGCCGCGTACGCGCTGGGCGGGCCGGCGCTGCTGGCGCGGACGGTGGAGCAGGCTACCGGCGTGCGCCTGGACCACTTCGCCGAGATCGGCTTCAGCGGATTCGCCGCATTGGTAGACGCCGTGGGCGGAGTCACCCTCTGCCCCGTTGCGCCGATCAGCGATCCCTTGGCCGGGATCGAGCTGCCGGCCGGCTGTCAGCGCCTGGACGGCCGCGCCGCCCTGGGCTACGTCCGGACCCGCGCCACCCCGCGCGCCGATCTGGATCGCATGGTCAACCAGCGACGCTTCATGTCGGCGCTGCTGCATAGGCTGAGCAGTCCGGCGGTATGGCTCAACCCCTGGCGCTGGTACGCGGTGCCCCACGCGGCGGCCGACGTCCTGACCGTCGACGCCGGTGACCACACCTGGACGCTGGCCCGACTGGGTTGGGCTCTGCACGGCTCGCCCACCACGCTGACCGTCCCGATCAGCGAGTTCACCGGCAGCGACGCCGGTTCGGTGGTGGTGTGGGATCACGACGCGGCCAGCCGGCTGTTCGACGCGCTGGCCGCCGATGCGCCGGTGCCGGCGACGGTCCTCGACGAACAGCCCTGACGGCGGATACCGCAGGCTAGTCGCGGCCCGCCCCGGTCAGACCCCCCTGCAGCCAGGCCTTGGCGCGGCCCGGATGGTGGGTGGCGAACCATGCCACGCCGATGTCGCGGCAGAAGCGGACGTCGTCGACCTCGTCGACGTGCCAGGTGTACAACGCTCTGCCCTGCGCCGCGGCGCGATCAACCAGTTCGGGGTGCTCGCGCAGCATCGCGATCGACGGGCCCACCGCGGTGGCACCCACCGTGCCGGCCGTCGTGCCGGTCAGATATTGGTGTGTCCGGGCGAGCAGCACCGTCGGCAACAACGGCGCCGCCCGTCGAACCCGCCACAGCGCGATCGCCGAGAAGGAGATCACCACCGCCCGGGACCGGTCGGCCGACGCCGGGGTGGCCAGGCCGAACCGGTGCAACAGCGCCAGCACCTTGCTCTCCACCAGTGCGCCGTAGCGAACCGGATGTTTGGTCTCGATGAAGATTTTCACCGGCCGTTGCCAGTCCATGACCAGTGCCACCAGCGCATCCAGTGTCAGCAAACCGGTGTCACCGTGGGCGCCGTCCGGTCGCCAGCTGCGATGCCACGCGCCGTACTCGAGCTCACGAAGCTGCGCCAGCGTCATCGTGCTCACCAGCCCGGCTCCGGTCGACGTGCGATCCAGCCGGCGGTCGTGCACACACACCAGGTGGCCGTCGCGGGTCAGCCGGACATCGCATTCGACGCCGTCGGCACCTTCTTTCAACGCCAGGTCGTAGGCGGCCAGGGTGTGTTCCGGCCGGTCAACAGACGCACCTCGGTGCGCGACCACAAAAGGGTGCCCGGTGAGCACCTCCTCGGCCCACGACATAGCACTATGCTGCCGGTTCCTGGCCCTCCAACTCAACACGGCTTGCCGACACGGGCTCAGGTGAGCCGTCGTCGCCGACCACGAGCCACCGGTGCGCCGGCCGTTCGACGGGTTTGCGCTCGAAACCCTCGAAGACCCGGGCGGCGGCGATCACCACCACCGCAGCCAGCACATAGGCGCCGATGGTTGCCGCGGTGTTGTTCGCGATGCCCTGCGCGTCCCGGGCGAAGCTGGTTTCGGTCGCGAACACCGCCATTGCGCTGCTGGCCATCCACAACGACCACCACAACCAGATCGACGCGCCCAACCGGTGGTGCAGACCCTCGGCGTGCACCAGCTCGAGCAGGTACACCAGCGCCCACAACGACGCGACCAGGGGCAGCACGCCGAGCGCCACACAACCGGCCATCAGCGCCCAGCTCGGCGGTTCCTCACGCGTGGCCAGCCAGAAGGCCAGCGCCAGGGCCACCAACACCGCGGCCGCCGGGGGCAGCAGGCAACCGGCCCACAACGCCCGCCTGCGGCGCCACTCGCTGAGGCCGGCGTGCCCGAACGCCGCGGCCCGGCGCGCGATCAGCCAGCGCGTCAACGCGGTCGCGCACACGATGGTCGCCACGACCGCCGCCACGCTGGCGGCCACACCGAGCCACAGCGCCGACGCCGCGACCAATGGGTTCAGCAAGGTGTTGCGATTGATCACCAGCAGCACGTACCGAACCAGGTGGACCAGCGCCGCGACGCCGAGCACCACCAGGGTCGCCGCCATCGTCACCCGCGCCGGCGCCACCAGCGTCGCGTGATTCGCCGGTGACGCCGCGGCCACTCCGGCCGGGGCATCGACCTGCAAACCCTGCCCGACCTGCTCGACCAGTCCCCACCGCGGCATCACCGGATACTTGGGGGTCGGCCCCAACGGGCGTCGCCGCGGCCGGGCCGGCGGCGGAGCTCCGGGCCGCACCGCGATCCAGCGGTAGCCGGACGGCAGGCGCGTCGGTGTGCTCTGGCCGGCAGTGCCCGGGCCCCACTGCGGACCGCGCTGCGGACCAGGCTCGGTGGGTGGCAGCAAGGCTCCCCGGCACCGCGGGCACCACGCCCGCTGGCGGTCGCGCACGTTCCAGCGCGTGCCGCAACCGGAGCACTGCTGAATCACCGCATCAGCCTAGGCGATTCCGGCCAATTGCACGCCGTCGGTGGTCAGACCGTTCCGGGTGCGCCGGTGTCGGTGACAACCGGTCGCCCGGCTGCGGCCCAAGCCAACATCCCGCCGTTGACGTTGGCGGGGCGGTAGCCGTTGTGCTGGAGAAACTGCGCCACCCGCTGGGAGCGGCCCCCGGCATGGCAGATGACGAACACATCGGCATCGGGGTCGACTTCTGCCAACCGCACCGGCACCTCTCCCATCGGAATGTGCAGAGCGTGGGCGGCGTGGCCGCGCGACCACTCGTCGTCTTCGCGCACGTCCAGCAGCAGTGCCGCCGATCCGAATTCGGTGGGAAGGTCGACCACGTCGACCTGGGCAACCGGCGATTCAGCGTCCATGGAGTCGATCTTGGCACGCGACGGCCGTTGCGGGCACTGGTCCTCGGGCACAGCTACCAACAGCTATCCACAGTTTCCACAGGTTTATACACAAGCTGACGTCTTTGGCGACACCCATTGACGCGTCGTCAGTAGGGGCGGCCGGTGGCCCACCTGTGGATAACCCGCACCGCTGGACCACGGGTCATCGACAGGCTCGGCGGGCGCCGAGCGAATTCCGCCGGGGGCCGACCAGTCGGCCCGTCAGCCGGCGCCACGAGCCGGTGACACCCGTTCGGGTCCCGCCGCGCCGGCGTTGCCGGTCGTGGCACGCGGCGGTGAACACCTCGATGGGGACCTTGATCCGACCGCGCTCGTGCGGCAATTGCGCTGGTCAACCGCTAGGCCGCCGCGCAACTTTGCTGGTCGCACGCCGGAGGTCTATGATCGCGAGCACCGAACACTTGTGACTCAACTCACTGGGACAGGATTGAACGTGCTGGTCAGGCTGGCGTGATGGCAACCCAACCGATCGGACCGCGCCCGGCCGGGTCGGCGCCGCATTGGTATCCCGGCTCGGCCGCGTGTAGTCGCTCGTATCTGCTGGCCGGTTTGCGCGCCGGCCTGATCGCCCTGGTCCTGCTGGCGGTCCTCACCGTCATCGTTCTGTTCTGACGGGCGCCGCAAGACCCCGCCCGGGACATCGCACCGGTTGTTGCGGTGGCCGCAGTGTTGGAGCAGGGTGGACTACATTTGATCCCAGCCAGGTTGTCTACGGCGGTAACCCTGCGAACTCCAGCAACATGCAATTGATCAAGGAAGGAACCCGGTGGCTGAATACACCTTGCCCGATTTGGACTGGGACTACGGCGCACTCGAACCGCACATCTCCGGTCAGATCAACGAGCTGCACCACAGCAAACACCACGCCACATACGTCAAGGGCGCCAACAGTGCGCTTGCCGCGCTCGACGAGGCGCGCACCAATGACGAGCACTCCGCGATCCTGCTGAACGAGAAAAACCTGGCTTTCAATCTCGCCGGCCACGTCAACCACACGGTGTGGTGGAAGGTGCTGTCCCCCGACGGCGGGGACAAGCCGACCGGTGACCTTGGCACCGCCATCGACGAGGCGTTCGGCTCCTTCGACAAGTTTCGCGCTCAGTTCAGCGCGGCCGCCAACGGCATCCAGGGCTCGGGCTGGGCGGTGCTCGCCTACGACAGTCTCGGTGACACGCTGCTGACTTTCCAGGCATACGACCACCAGGCGAATTTTCCGCTGGGCGCCGTGCCGCTGTTGCTTCTCGACATGTGGGAGCACGCCTTCTATCTGCAGTACAAGAACGTCAAGGCGGACTACACCAAGGCGTTCTGGAATGTGGTGAATTGGGCTGAAGTTCAGTCGCGCTACGCGGCGGCGATTTCACAGGCCAAAGGACTGATCACCGGGTAGCACTGCCGACAATGTCGGGCGGGGGCGTCGCGCAGTCTGCGCGGCGCCCTCGGTCGTTGCGATTGGTTGCCCGTGTCGGCTTGCGGGTAGTCGATGCCTGACGCATGCTGGGCTGACAGCCCACCGGCGTGTTGACAGAGGCTATCCGGTCACGGAGGGTGCAATGGACACTGGTCCCGGGTCAGCCGTGGAGGTTTCGCCGTTCCATTCCCGCGGTGCGCTGAAAGGGTTTGTGATCTCAGGGCGGTGGCCCGATTCGACCAAAGAGTGGGCGCAGCTGTTGATGGTGGCGGTCCGCGTCGCTTCACTGCCCGGGTTGCTCTCGACCACAACGGTTTTCGGAGCACGTGAAGAGTTGCCGGACGCTCCGCATCCCGGAACGGTTGGACTGGTGATGGCCGAGGGCACGGTTGTGGGCGAATCAGCCATCCGGCCAGGATATTTCGCTGACCATCAGCCGCCCGCACTGCTGATGCTGCATCCTCCGTCCGAGACGACGCCGTCATTGCCCGAATGCAGCGGCGCCGCGTCGGGATGTGTGCTGCTGCCCGGTCTGCCCTATCTGGGACTCGAGCATCGAGCCGCCTGGGTGGAGGCCGAGGCGGACGGCACCATCACCTCCATGGTCTCCCGCGTCGGAGTCGACCCCATCAGCCACCCCGACACCGCGGTGTTGGCGATGCTGCTTGCCGCCTAGCGCCCTGGCAGGCCATCATCTCGTCGGCGGGCAGTGATCTGAACCGGCGCACGGGCATCGCACACGAAAGTCGACCGTCAGCGACCGGTCGCGGTATCCCGACGAGCCTGACCGGACCACCGCAATGTGCTATCACAGCAAACCTGTCTCGAGCTTGCACCGGTGTTGCTCACTGGTTGCCGGCGAGCAGAAGTGATCGCCGGCTGGCGAGGCGCGCCGTCATTTCGCAATGACGCCTCGTCCGAAAGCGGCGTATTTTGTCTTGCTGCGTCTTGTGTCTGAGGCTCACTACCGGCCGCACACCGCTGCGCCGTTGTTCGAGCGGCCCGATACGCGCGTCGTTGGCAATTGTAGATGGGTTTGCACTTGGTTGTCGGCAGAACTGTCGCTACGATGATCAGCAAACCTTCCTAGGCAACCAATCGCTTCTCCCGTTCGGTGGAGGTCACATCGATGAGCACGACGTTCGCTGCCCGCCTCAATCGCTTGTTCGACACCGTCTATCCACCGGGTCGCGGGCCGCACACGTCTGCTGAGGTGATTGCCGCGCTCAAGGCAGAAGGCGTCACGATGTCAGCTCCCTACCTTTCGCAACTACGGTCGGGCAACCGCACCAATCCGTCGTCGACGACCATGGCCGCCCTCGCCAACTTCTTCCGCATCAAGCCGGCCTATTTCACCGACGACGAGTATTACGAAAAGCTGGACAAAGAGCTCTCGTGGTTGGCGACGATGCGCGACGAAGGCGTCCGGCGTATCGCACTGCGCGCCGCGGGGTTATCCGCCGAAGCGCAGCAGGACATCGTGCACCGGGTCGAGGAGCTGCGCCGCAAGGAACACCTGGACGCCTAGCAGCGGGTCTGCTGCCCTGACCTGACGGGGTCTCGACGAGCTGCTCCGATTAGGGTTGGTCACCGATCGCGCACGCGCCGCGATAGTCGACGAGAACTCAGGAGGCGGCCGCGGATGGGTCTGTTCGGGAAGCGAAAGAGCCGCGCGATGCGTCGTGCCGAGGCCCGTGCGATCAGGGCCCGCGCCAGGCTGGAAGCCAAGCTGGCCGCCAAAAACGAAGCCCGGCGGATCAAGTCCGCCCAGCAGGCCGCAGCCAAGAAGTTCCGGGCGGAGCTGAAAGCACAGCGAGACAGCGACCGGACTGCCCTGAAAGCCGCCGAGGCGCAGCTGAAAGCAGTCCGCGAGGGCAAAGTGTTGTCCCCCACGCGGATTCGGCGGCTGCTCACGGTGTCCCGGCTGCTGGCCCCCATCGTCGTGCCGGTGGTCTACCGCGCGGCCATCGCGGCACGCGGGCTCATCGACCAGCGCCGCGCTGACCGCCTCGGGGTGCCGTTGGCTCAGATCGGCCAGTTCTCCGGGCACGGCGCGCGGCTGTCGGCCCGCATCGCCGGAGCCGAACAGTCGCTGCGGTTGGTCCGTGACAAGAAGCCCAAAGACGCCGAAACGGAGCGGTTCATGGCCGCGATCAGCGAACGGCTCGCCGACTTGGCGGCGGCGGTCACCGCCGCGGAGAATATGCCCGCCACCCGCCGGCGCACCGCGCACGCGGCGATCTCCCGACAGCTCGACGGCGTCGACGCCGATCTGATGGCGCGGCTCGGGTTGGACGCCTGACCGCGGTGGCCCGCCGGTGAGACGGCCGGTCATGAGCAGATTCATGGGCGTTGTGGCGGGGCTGCTGGCGGCACTGACGCTGGCGATCACCGCCGGTGCCGGCGTCGCTTTCGGCCATGCCGCCCGCATCAGCGCCGATCCGCCCGAGGACGCCGCGCTCACCGTCGGACCGCGAACCGTGCGCGCCACCTTCAACGAGCCGCTGCAGGCCGCTTTTGCGGCGATGACCCTGGTGGGCCCGGACGACAACTTGTGGTCGTCGGGACAGGCCCAGGTGCAGGGCGCGGTGCTCAGCGTGCCGGTGCGGCCGTTGGGGCCGGTGGGCAGCTACCGCGTGCACTACCGGGTGACGTCGGCCGATGGACACCCAATTTCGGGATCGTGGTCTTTCCGGCTCACGGTGGCCGGTGCCGGCCGGCCCGGTCCGGCGGTTCCCCGTGGCGGCGGCCCGGGCGGTATACCGGTCTGGCCGGTTGTCCTCGGCGCTCTCAGCCTCGCGGGCGCACTGACCGGGTGGGCTCTGCTGCGGCGACGAAGCTGAGGCCGTGGAACCGGGGCGGATCAGCGCAGCGCCTCTTTTGGCATGATGTATGCGACTGCTGGTCTACGCGACTGGTGTACCCGATGAGGAAGGGCGAGGAGCAGCCGCATGGCAGACCCGCAGGATCGGCCCGACGACACACCCGACACCGCACCCGTGCCACCCGCGGACCAGGCAGTCCCGCCGCCCGCAGCCCCGGCGGACAAAGCGGTTCCGCCGCCCCCACCGCCACCCACCGAGACGCCTCTCACACCGGCAGCGCCCGAAGCCAAGAAGACACCGGCGAAGAAAGCACCACCCAAGAAAGCGCAGAAGGCTCAAAAGGGGCAGGCCAAGAAAGCGCCGGCGAGCAAGGCGCCCGCCAAGAAAGCCGCGGAGAAGAAGCCGGCCGACAAGAAGGCTGCCAAGAAGGCCCCGCCCGCCAGGCCTGAACCATCCGTCAGACCGACCGACCCGCAGCGCGCCGAAACCAACGGCGACCTTTCCACCGCGGCCAAAGAAGCTGCCGCACAGGCGAAGTCGACCGTGGACCGAGCCGATAACCCGGTGTCCACAGACCCGACGCCGCCGGCGGCCGGGCGCTCCCCGCTGCCCTTGGCGGTCGCGGTGGCGATCAGCCTGCTGGCGCTGTTGCTGGCCCGTCAGCTGCGCCGCCGCGGATGACGGCCGTGCCGGCCGGCCGGGCACGGTGACCGTCACCTTTCGGCCCACCGCTGACCTGGTCGACGACATCGGGGCCGACGTGCGCAGCTGCGACCTTCAGTTCCGGCAGTTCGGCGCCCGAGCCGAGATCGCCGGACCGATCAGCACCGTGCGGTGTTACGAAGACAATGCGCTGGTAAAGACCGTGCTCTCCGAGCCCGGCGCCGGCCGCGTGCTGGTGATCGACGGTGCCGGCTCGGTGCATGCCGCGCTGGTCGGCGATGTCATCGCGGAGTTGGCCCGGTCCAACGGCTGGGCGGGGCTGGTCGTGCACGGCGCGGTTCGGGACGCCGCCGCGCTGCGACACATCGACCTCGGGATCAAAGCGCTGGGAACCAACCCGCGCAAGAGCACCAAGACCGGCGCCGGCGAACGCGACGTCGTGGTCAGTCTGGGCGGCGTGGCCTTCGTCCCTGGCGACATCGCCTACAGCGACGACGACGGCATCGTCGTCGTGGCCGGCGCGCACACCGCGAGCCGCTAAGCCGTTACCGCCGCGGGCTGCCGGGCGAACTTCAGTCCTTCGTCAGCAACCTTGCCCCGCCGGATCAACCGCACGTCCAGGACATAGTTCTGGTTCAGCCGCCACGGGGTGCGCGAGCCCTGCTTGGGTAGCTCGTGGATCGAGCGCAGCACATAGCCCGGACTGAACTCCATGAACGGCCGTTCTTCGACATCCGACTCCGGGCGCTCCGGCACGACCGTGTCCAGCCCGTTGTCGTCCATGTAGTTCAGCAACCGGCAGACGAACTCCGACACCAGATCGGCTTTGAGGGTCCAGGAGGCGTTCGTGTAGCCGACCGTGTAGACCAGGTTGGGTATCCCCGAGAGCATCATGCCCTTGTAGGCCATCTTGGTGCTCAGATCCACTGGCGCACCGTCGATCTCGACTGTGGCTCCGCCGAACAGCTGCAGCTTCAGACCGGTCGCGGTGACGATGATGTCGGCGGGCAATTCGCGGCCGGACGTCAGTTCGACGCCGGTGGCGGTGAAGCGCTCGATGGTGTCGGTGACGACGTCGGTCTTGCCGTGGCGAATGGTGCGGAACAGGTCGCCGTTGGGCACCAGACACAGCCGTTGATCCCACGGGTTGTACTTGGGGCCGAAGTGCTTTTCGACGTCATAGTCCTGCGGCAGCTGTCGTTTGGCCAACCCCATCAGAACTTTTCGCATCATCCTGGGGTACTTCTGACACAGCTGATACAGCGACGACTGCAACAACACGTTGCGCCACCGCACGATGGAGTACGACTTGTCCGCCGGCAGCCAGGACAGTCTGCGGACCAGGAAGTCGTGATCGGGCTGGGAGATGATGTAGGTCGGAGAACGCTGCAACATCGTGACGCTCTTGGCGCCGGAGTCGGCCAGTGCGGGCACCAAGGTGACCGAGGTGGCGCCGCTGCCGATCACGACGACGTTCTTGCCGGCGTAGTCGATGTTCTCGGGCCAGTGCTGGGGGTGGACGATCGTGCCGGTGAAGTCCTCCGCGCCGGGGAACGTCGGGTTGTACGCCTGCTCGTAGTTGTAGTAGCCGGTGCACACCAGCAGAAACGAACAGGTGACGGTGCGTTCCCCGTCGTCGGACACGGTGTGAACCGTCCACCGGTTGTCCACGCTGGACCAGGCGGCTTTCGTCACCCGCTGGTTGTAGCGGACGTGCTTGTCGATCCCGTACTTGGTTGCCGTCTTCTTGACGTAGTCCAGGATCAGATGGCCGTCGGCGATGGACTGGTCGCTGGTCCACGGCTCGAAGCGGAAACCCAATGTGTGCATGTCGGAGTCGGAGCGGATGCCCGGGTAGCGGAACAGGTCCCAGGTGCCGCCCATGGTGTGCCGCTTCTCCAGGATCGCGTAGCTCTTGGAGGGGCAGCGTTCCTGAAGGTGCCAGGCGGCGCTGACGCCGGCAATGCCGGCTCCGACGATGACGACGTCAAGGTGTTCAGTCATGGCGGCCACCTTATCAACACTGTGTCGATTGGGTCAACACTATGTTGATTCTCTCGACAGCATGTAAACTCGCTCTCGTGGCGACCAGCAGCACGACCCGAGCCCTGCGCGGCCGCCGCGGCACGCGCCCGTCGGGCGACGATCGTGAGCATGCCATCCTCGCGACCGCTGAGCGACTTCTGCATGAGCGCTCGTTCGCCGAGATCTCCGTGGACGACCTGGCGAAGGGCGCCGGGATCTCTCGACCGACGTTCTACTTCTACTTCAAGTCCAAAGAGGCGGTGCTGCTGTCGCTGTTGGAGCCGCTGATCGCGCGAGCGGATTCGGAGTTCGAAGGGGCGGTTCAGCGGTTGCCGACCGATCCGGCCCGGGTGTGGCGCAGCGGGATCGAAGCTTTCTTCACGACGTTCGGCACGCACCAGGCCGTAGCCCGGGCCGGCGCCGAGGCGCTGACCACCAGCGCCGAAGTCCGCGCCGTCTGGTCGGGCTTCATGCAGCGGTGGATCGAGGCGACGGCAGTGATCATCGGTGCCGAACGTGCCCGCGGGGCGGCGCCGGACACCATCCCGGCGGTGGACCTGGCGACCTCGCTGAACCAGATGAACGAGCGCATGATGATGGCGACCCTGTCGGCCGAAGAGCCGGCGGTCGGCCGGGACCGGGTGGTCGACACCCTGGCGCACATCTGGGTCAGCAGCATTTACAGCGGGGCGGTCCGCCCGGCCGGGGACGCTGGAATGGTGGCGGACTGAGCCCACGCATGCGAACATATGTTCGTGTACGCAGGTGTGGGTGAGCCGTCCATTCTGCACGCAGACCTGGATTCCTTCTATGCGTCCGTCGAGCAGCGCGACGACCCGGCCCTGCGAGACCGACCCGTGCTGGTGGGTGGCGGGGTAGTGCTGGCCGCCAGCTATGAGGCGAAGGCCTACGGAATTCGCACCGCGATGGGCGGTGCGCAGGCGCGGCGACTGTGCCCGCACGCCGTCGTGGTGCCACCGCGGATGTCCGCATACATGCAGGCCAGCGAGGCGGTGTTCGAGGTGTTCCGCGACACCACGCCGGTCGTCGAACCTATTTCGGTGGACGAGGCGTTCCTCGACGTCGCCGGCCTGGCCCGCGTGTCGGGCACACCGGTGCAGATCGCCACGCAGCTGCGGGCCGACGTCCGCGCCCGGGTGGGACTGCCGATCACCGTCGGGGTCGCGCGCACGAAATTCCTGGCCAAGCTGGCCAGTCAACAGGCCAAGCCGGACGGGTTGCTGATGGTGCCGCCGGAACGGGAGCTGTCGTTTCTGCACCCGCTGCCGGTGGGCCGATTGTGGGGTGTGGGCGCCAAGACCGCTGACCGGCTGCACGCCCACGGCCTGCGGACGGTCGCCGACGTCGCCGACCTCAGCGAGTCGATGCTGGCGTCGCTGGTGGGTCGGGCGATGGGTCGTCAGCTGTATGCGCTGTCGCGAAACCTCGACCGTCGCCGGGTGACCACCGGCCATCGCCGGCGCTCAGTGGGAGCGCAACGCGCGCTGGGACGCAGCGGCAACACGATGTCGGCCGTCGACCTCGACGCGGTGGTGGTCGCGCTGATCGACCGGATCACGACCCGGATGCGCAGAGCCGGTCGCACCGGGCGCACCGTCGTGCTTCGACTGCGTTTCGACGATTTCAGCAGGGCCACCCGATCGCGCACGCTGCCGTGGGCGACCTCGTCGACGCAGTCGATCCTGGCCACCGCCCGGCGCCTCGTCGCCGCCGCGGCCCCGCTCATCGCTGAGCGCGGACTGACCCTGGTCGGCTTCGCGGTCGCGGAGATCGACCGCAGCGGCGCCGAACAGTTGGCCCTGCCGTTCGGCGAACCCCAGACGCGGCCCTTTGTCATCGACTCGGCGATCGACGAGGTGCGCCGCCGCTACGGCAGGTCGGCGCTGACGCCGGCGGTGTTGGTGGGCCGCGGCGACGATCTGGAGATGCCACACCTGCCGGACTGAGTGGGTGCTCTCAAGCCTCGGGTGGCCAGTTATCGCACGCTTCGTGACATTCCGTGTGACATAAGTGGCCACTCGACCGCCGACACGGCTCAGGAAGTCGTCCAGGCCAGCAGCTTGTCGACCGGCCACGTATTGACCACCTTGTCCGCAGGGACCCCGGCGTCCAGGGCCCGCTGCGCGCCGTACCCGAGGAAGTCCAGCTGACCCGGCGCATGGGCGTCGGTGTCGATGCTGAAGTCGCAGCCGACCTGCAACGCCAGATCGAGTAACCGGGTCGGCGGATCACGCCGCTCCGGACGGGAATTGATCTCCACCGCCGTGCCGTGCTCCCGGCAGGCCGTGAAGACCTCCTCGGCGTCGAACGTCGACTCGGGGCGGATGCCGCGATTACCCGCGACCAGCCGGCCCGTGCAATGCCCGAGGACGTCGGCGTGATCGTTGGACACCGCACGCACCATGCGGCGGGTCATCGGGGCAGATTCCATCGAAAGCTTCGAGTGCACACTGGCCACCACGATGTCCAGTCGCTCCAAGAGCTCGGGCTCCTGATCCAGAGTGCCGTCTTCGAGGATGTCGACCTCGATACCGGTCAGGATGCGCATCGGCGCGAACTGCTCCCGCAGGCCGTCGATCACCTCGAGTTGCCGGCGCAACCGCTCCGGCGACAAACCGTTGGCGATGGTCAGGCGCGGCGAGTGGTCGGTCAGCGCGCAGTACTCGTGGCCCAGGGCCGACGCGGTCGCCATCATCTCCTCGATCGGCGCCGATCCGTCCGACCAGTTGGAATGCACGTGCAGATCCCCTCGCAGGGCGGCGCGGATCTCGCCACCACCCAGATCGCCTGCCGTGTCTCGTAGCTCCACCAGCGCATCGGGCTCGCGTCCGGCCCAGGCCTGGGCGATGACCTTGGCCGTTTTCGGCCCGATGCCCGGCAGCGACTGCCAGCTCTCGGCGTGCCCGTGGCGTTCCCGCTCCTGCTCGTCCAGGGACTCGATGATGTCGGCGGCATTGCGATAGGCCATCACCCGCCGCGGGTCTTCCCGGGCCCGGTCCTTGTAGTAGGCGACCTGCCGAAGGGCGAGCACCGGATCCATGGCTCCAGTGTGCCCGTCGCGGGGGTGCGGTTACCGTCGAGTCATGCGCTTCGCGTTCAAGACCTCACCGCAGAACACCACCTGGCCGGGCATGCTGGCGGTCTGGCAGGCGGCCGACGGGATCGACATCTTCGAGTCCGGCTGGACGTTCGATCACTTCTACCCGATCTTCTCCGACAGCACGGGTCCCTGCCTGGAGGGGTGGACCACCCTGACCGCGCTGGCACAGGCCACCACCCGTCTTCGCTTGGGCACCCTGGTGACCGGCATCCACTACCGGCATCCGGCAGTGCTGGCGAACATGGCCGCAGCGCTCGACGTGATTTCCAACGGACGCCTGGAGCTCGGTATCGGAGCGGGCTGGAACGAAGAAGAGTCGGGCGCTTATGGGATCGAGCTGGGCAGCATCAAGGAACGCTTCGACCGCTTCGAAGAGGCGTGCCAGGTGTTGACCAGCCTGCTGAGCCGGGAGACAACGGATTTCGACGGCAAGTACTACCAGCTCACTGGTGCCCGCAACGAGCCCAAGGGTCCGCAGCGGCCGCATCCGCCGATCTGCATCGGCGGCAACGGCGAGAAGCGCACGTTGCGCATCACCGCCCGCTATGCCCAGCACTGGAATTTCGTCGGCGGCCCACCGGAGCTGTTCGCGCGCAAGCGTGACGTGTTGGCCGCGCACTGTGCCGATATCGGCCGCGATCCAAAAGAGATCCTGTTGTCGGCGCACCTTCGTCTCGACGACGACCACAACTTTCAGAAAGTCATCGACGATGCCGCCGCGTTGGCCGCCGAGGGTCTGGACCTGGGGATCGTCTACATCCCCACCCCGCATGACCCTGCGCTCCTCGAGCCGCTGGCCGAGGCGATCCGCGACTCGGGGCTGTCGGACAACGCCTGACCTCGAGATCTCGGCGAGAATTCCGCGAGGTCACGGGTCGGGCAAGCTCAGCAAACGCGGCTCACAGCGCCGCGCTCGGTGAGCGGGCCGTCACACGGCGAAGCGCAACAGTTCTTCAGCGGTGATCAGGCGTTCGTGCCGGGCGGGGAACTCGCGGCTCTTGACTGGGTGCCGGAACCACGACCTGGCGATTCGTCCCATCCGCGACCGGGTTATCGGATTCATGTACACGGCGATCTCCTGTGGGTGGCCAATTCACCTGGGCCCCACACCACCGCGGCGCCCTGCGTGGATTTATTAGACACCTAACTTCTGGCAAACGAAGTAAGACGCGCCGAGCACTGTATCAGATGTTTCTGGTGGGGCCAAAGTGACTAAAGCCGGCCTAGCGTTGGGCTGCGGTCGTCGGCTTGACCGGCGCTGGGAGCGCGCTGCGGCCCATCAGGTAGCGGTCGACACCGGCCGCCGCCGCCCGGCCCTCGGCAATCGCCCAGACGATCAACGACTGGCCGCGGCCCATGTCGCCGGCAACGAAAACGCCCGGCACCGACGTCTCGTAATCATCACCGCGGGCGACGTTGCCCCGCTCGGTGAGCCCCACCCCGAGATCGGTCAGCAGCGGCGATTTCTCCGGCCCGACGAAGCCCATCGCCAGCAACACCAGATCGGCCTCGAGTTCGTAGTCCGAGCCGTCCACCTTGACGAACTTGCCGCTGTCCATCATCACCTCGTGCACCTTGAGGGCGGTGACCCGGCCGTCCCGGCCGACGAACTCCTCGGTGTTGACCGAGAACACCCGCTCGCCGCCTTCTTCATGCGCCGACGACACCCGGAACATCAGCGGGTAGGTGGGCCACGGCGTGGATTCGTGTCGGATCTCCGGCGGCCGCGGCATGATCTCGAACTGGTGCACGTTGGCCGCGCCCTGGCGGTGCACGGTGCCCAGGCAGTCGGCCCCGGTGTCCCCGCCGCCGATGATCACCACCTTCTTGCCCTTGGCGGTGATCGGCGGTTCCCCGTCGGGGCCCAGCACGTCATCGCCCTCCTGCACCCGGTTGGCCCACGGCAGAAATTCCATCGCCTGGTAGACACCGTCCAGCTCGCGCCCGGGAATCGGCAGGTCGCGCCAGGCGGTTGCGCCACCGGCCAGCACCACCGCGTCGAAGTCGGCACGCAGCTGGTCGGCGGTGACGTCGACCCCGACGTCAACGCCGGCGCGGAACTCGGTGCCTTCGGCCGCCATCTGGTCCAGGCGCCGCTGCAGATGGCGCTTTTCCATCTTGAACTCCGGAATGCCGTAGCGCAGCAGACCACCGATGCGGTCCGCGCGCTCGAACACCGTCACCCGGTGCCCGGCGCGGGTCAGCTGCTGTGCTGCGGCCAGACCGGCGGGGCCAGAGCCCACCACGGCCACCGTCTTGCCGGTCAGCGCGTCCGGCGGCAGCGGGCGCACCCAACCCTCGTCGAAGGCTTTGTCGATGATCTCCAGCTCGATCTGCTTGATGGTGACCGGATCCTGGTTGATTCCCAGCACGCAGGACGACTCGCACGGCGCCGGGCACAACCGGCCGGTGAAGTCGGGGAAGTTGTTGGTCGCGTGCAGCCGTTCGATCGCGTCGCGCCACCGACCGGTACGCACCAGGTCGTTCCACTCCGGAATCAGGTTGCCCAGTGGACACCCGTTGTGGCAGAACGGTATCCCGCAGTCCATGCAACGTGTCGCCTGGTGGCGCAGGACGTCGCGGTCGAACTCTTCGTAGACCTCTTTCCAGTCGCGCAGCCGCAACTCCACCGGCCGGCGCTTGGGGGTTTCGCGCTGGGTGTACTTCAAAAAGCCTGCCGGATCAGCCATGAGCCACCGCCATCACAGCCTGGCCGACATCGCTACCGCTTTTTTCCGCCTCGGCGATCGCCTGCAGCACCCGCTTGTAGTCCCTCGGCATCACCTTGGCGAAATGGCGCTGCTGCGACGGCCAGTCGTCGAGTACGCGCCGGCCGATCGCCGAATCGGTCGCGTCGACATGCGCCTGAATCATGCCGTGCAGCCAGTCGGTGTCCGCGCCGTCGAGCTCGTCGAGGTCGACCATCTCGGAGTTGAGGTCGGGCGGCAGCTCGCCGGCCGGATCGTAGACATAAGCCACGCCGCCAGACATACCCGCGGCGAAGTTACGGCCGGTGCGTCCCAGAATCACTACCCGCCCTCCGGTCATGTATTCGCAGCCGTGGTCACCGACTCCCTCGACCACCGCGTGGGCACCGGAGTTGCGGACCGCGAACCGCTCCCCCACAATCCCACGCAGAAACGCCTGACCGCTGGTCGCCCCGAACAGGATGACATTGCCGCCGATGATGTTGTCTTCGGCGACGTAGCCCTCCGGAGCGCGTCCGGAGGGGCGCACGACGATCCGGCCCCCCGAAAGTCCCTTGCCGACATAGTCGTTGGCGTCGCCGTAGACCCGCAAGGTGATGCCCTTGGGCACGAACGCCCCGAAGCTGTTACCCGCGGACCCGTCGAAGGTGATGTCGATGGTTCCGTCCGGCAACCCCTGACCGCCATAGGCTTTCGTCAGCTCATGACCGAGCATGGTGCCGACGGTGCGGTTGACGTTGCTGATGGTGGTGGAGAAACGAACGGGTGAACCGGCGTCCAGCGCTTCCCGGCTCATCACGATCAGCTGCTGGTCCAGCGCCTTGTCCAGCCCGTGGTCCTGGCTCGAACTGCAGTACAGGTCCTGGTTCATGAACGCCGACTCCGGCTCGTGCAGTACCGGCGTGAGATCGAGCTTGTGCGCCTTCCAATGCGCTCGCGCCAGCGTGGTGTCCAGCGACCCGACCTGACCCACCGCCTCGTTGATGGTGCGAAAGCCCAACTGGGCCATGAATTCGCGCACCTCTTCGGCGACGAACAAGAAGAAGTTCTCCACGAATTCCGGCTTGCCGTTGAACCGCTCCCGCAGCACCGGATTCTGGGTGGCCACCCCGACGGGACAGGTGTCCAGATGGCACACCCGCATCATGACGCAGCCCGACACCACCAGCGGTGCGGTGGCGAAGCCGAACTCCTCGGCACCGAGCAGTGCGGCGATCATCACATCGCGACCGGTCTTCATCTGGCCGTCGACCTGAACCACGATGCGGTCGCGTAAGCCGTTGAGCAGCAACGTCTGCTGGGTTTCGGCCAGGCCCAACTCCCACGGTGCGCCGGCGTGCTTCATCGAGGTGAGCGGAGTCGCCCCGGTGCCGCCGTCGTGGCCGGAGATGAGCACGACATCGGCATGGGCCTTCGATACGCCGGCAGCCACCGTGCCGACCCCATTTTCGGAGACCAGCTTGACGTGGATGCGTGCGGCCGGGTTGGCGTTCTTCAGGTCGTGAATGAGCTGCGCCAGGTCTTCGATCGAGTAGATGTCGTGGTGCGGCGGTGGTGAAATCAAGCCCACACCGGGTGTGGAGTGCCGCACCTCGGCGATCCACGGATACACCTTGTGCCCCGGAAGCTGGCCGCCCTCACCAGGTTTGGCACCTTGTGCCATCTTGATCTGAATGTCGGTGCAGTTGGTCAGATAGTGCGAGGTGACACCGAACCGGGCTGACGCCACTTGTTTGATGGCGCTGCGTCGCCAGTCTCCGTTCGGGTCACGCTCGAAGCGGCCGACGTCCTCGCCACCTTCACCGCAGTTCGAGCGGCCACCCAGCCGGTTCATCGCGACGGCCAGCGTCTCATGCGCCTCGGCGGAGATCGAACCGTAACTCATCGCCCCGGTCGCAAAGCGTTTCACGATCTCGGTGGCCGGCTCCACCTCGTCGAGCGGGACCGGCGGGCGCACACCGTCGCGGAACTTCAACAATCCGCGCAGTGACGCCATCCGCTCGCTCTGGTCGTCGACCATACGGCTGTACTCCTTGAACAAGCGGTACTGGCCGGTGCGGGTGGAATGCTGCAGCTTGAACACGGTGTCGGGGTTGAACAGGTGGTACTCGCCCTCACGGCGCCACTGGTAATCACCACCCACCTCGAGTTCGCGGTGCGCCCGCTCGTCGGGCCGGTCGAGGAAGGCCAGCGCGTGTCGGCTCGCCACATCGGCGGCAATGTCGGCGAGCGCGATACCGCCGGTGGGACAGGTCAATCCGGTGAAATACTCGTCGAGCACCTTCTCCGAGACGCCGACGGCCTGGAACAGTTGCGCACCGGTGTAGGACGCCAGTGTCGAGATGCCCATCTTCGACATCACCTTCAACACGCCCTTGCCGGCGGCCTTGACGTAGTTCCGCAGAGCGGTTTCCCGGTCGAGCCCCTCCAGCGCACCGCGATCCAGCATGTCCTCGATCGACTCGAACACCATGTACGGGTTGATCGCCGCGGCACCGAAACCGACCAGCGCCGCCATATGGTGCACTTCGCGGGCATCGCCGGACTCGACGATCAGCCCGACCTTGGTGCGGCTGCGTTCCCGGACCAGATGGTGGTGCACAGCCGAGACGGCCAGCAGTGACGGGATCGGAGCCAGTCTCTCGTCGGACTCCCGGTCGGACAGGATGAGGATCCGGGCGCCGTCGGCGATCGCCGCAGTGGCTCGCGCCCGGACCTCGTCGAGCGCTTCCTTCAGTCCGTTGCCGCCCTCGGCGACCGGGTACAGACAGCGGATCACCTTCGACCGCAGGCCGTGCCGGTGACCGTTGACCGCGACGTCGGGGTCCAGGTTGATCAACTTCGCCAGTTCGTGGTTGCGCAGAATCGGCTGTGGCAGCGAGATCTGGCGGCACGAATCTGCGCCTGGGTTGAGCAGGTCACCTTCGGGGCCGACGGTGCCCTGCAGACTGGTCACCACCTCTTCGCGGATGGCGTCCAGCGGCGGATTCGTCACCTGCGCGAACAACTGCTGGAAGTAGTCGAACAGCATCCGGGGCCGCTGTGACAACACCGCAACCGGAGTGTCGGTGCCCATCGATCCGATCGGCTCGGCACCGGTGCGCGCCATCGGCGCGACCAATAGGTTGAGTTCCTCGTAGGTGTACCCGAACACCAACTGGCGCAACACGATGCGATGACGGGGCATCCGCACGTAAGTTCCCTGCGGGAGTTGCTCGAGCGGGATGAGGCCGTCGTCGAGCCACTGTTGGTAAGGATGCTCGGCGGCGAGCTCGGCCTTGATCTCTTCGTCGGAAACGATGCGGCCCTGGGCGGTGTCGACCAGAAACATCCGCCCCGGCTGCAGTCGCATCCGCCGAACCACCGTCGACGGGTCGAGGTCCAGCACCCCGGCCTCCGAGGCCATCACGACCAGACCGTCCTTGGTGACCCAGATCCGCGACGGTCGCAAGCCGTTACGGTCCAGCACGGCTCCCACGACGGTGCCGTCGGTGAACGTCATCGACGCCGGGCCGTCCCACGGCTCCATCAAAGAGGCGTGGTACTGGTAGAAAGCGCGCCGCGCGGGATCCATCGAGGGGTGACGCTCCCATGCCTCGGGAATCATCATCAGCACCGCGTGCGCGAGGCTGCGGCCGCCCAGATGCAGCAGCTCGAGCACCTCGTCGAAGCGGGCGGTGTCCGAGGCGCCGGGCGTGCAGATCGGATACAGCTTGTCGACGTCGTCGTAGGTACCGAAGACGTCGGAGCGGATCAACGCCTCCCGGGCACGCATCCAGTTCTCGTTGCCGGTGACGGTGTTGATCTCCCCGTTGTGGGCGATCCGCCGAAACGGGTGGGCCAGCGGCCACGACGGGAAGGTGTTCGTCGAGAACCGCGAATGCACGATACCCAGCGCGCTGGTCAGCCGGTCGTCTTGCAGATCGATGTAGAACGCTTTGAGCTGCGGGGTGGTCAGCATGCCCTTGTAGATCAGGGTTTGACCGGAAAGGCTTGGGAAATAGACCGTTTCGCGGCCGGGCCCGTCCTGCCCCGGGCCCTTGGTGCCCAGCTCGTGCTCGGCGCGTTTGCGGATCACATAGGCGCGGCGTTCCAGATCCATCCCGGTGGCGCCGGCGATGAAGACCTGCCGGAAAGTGGGCATCGCGTCGCGAGAAAGCGCACCCAGCGATGACTCGTCGGTAGGCACGTTGCGCCAGCCGAGCACCCGCAGGCCCTCGGCCTCGACGATCTTCTCCACCGCGGCGCAGGCCGCCGCGGCGTCTTTCGACGACTGCGGCAGAAACGCGATGCCAGTGGCATAGCTGTCCGCCGGCGGCAACTCGAAGTCGACCACCGATCGCAGGAAGTGGTCCGGAACCTGAATGAGAATGCCGGCGCCGTCACCGCTGTGCGGCTCGGCGCCGGCGGCGCCGCGGTGCTCGAGGTTGAGCAGCGCGGTGATCGCCTTATCCACGATGTCGCGGCTGCGCCGGCCGTACATGTCGACGACCATCGCCACCCCGCACGAGTCGTGCTCGAATGCGGGGTTGTACAGGCCCTGAGACCGCGAGCGGTTGGGCGCCATTCCCACCTGACCCTTCAGCAGACGTTTGGACGGCATGTCACGGTTGGCTCCGGCGGTGCCGCGTCCCCCTCGCGCGGGCGAGACCCCATCGGTCTTGTCGATGAAGATGTTTCGCCACGTGGCGATGATCCGCTCGGGGGATGCGTCCGTACAGCGCTGAACGGTGGCCGTTGCCCGGTTTCGACAAGTCGTAAAACGATATGACAAAAACCGCCTGACATGCCAACTTTGTCAATAGTAACCGGTCGCCGGAGGTGGTATTTACCGCCGCGAAACCGGTTCGGCGTGCACGACGCCGGCCGGTGCCTCACCTTGCCTTTGCCTGCGATGGCCTTCGTCCTCGCCCTGCGCGGGAATCCGCCGGACAACTGTTTGCTGTGTCCGCGCCGTGGTGCCGCAATCACGGGTCGAGAGGTCACCCGCACGCAGCACCGGGCCGGTGGCCGATACTGATCGTGTGATGCGAGACTGCCGCGGCAATTCGGGGCGCCCATGACCGAGCGCGACGACTTCCTGCGGGACCGTTTTCGGCCGGCGCCTTCCGGCGCACCCGCCGAGCCGCCACCGCCACCGCCATCGCCACCGCCACCGCCACCGCCACCGCCACCGCCGCCACGACTGCGCCCCGGCCCACCGCCGATCTACCCGCAGTCCCCTCCCCTGCGCCCGCCGGCGGCTGCCCGCCCGCCCGCGACAAGTCCCCGTCGCCGCCGGCACAGCGCACCGGCCCCGCCTGCCGGAGCGGCCGGCGGCTCCGCGCGACGGCCGACGGTGGCCCGGCAACGCCCGCAACCGGCGCGCGGCTGGCGCCACCTGGTGCTGGTCGGCACCTTCGGGTTGGTCAATCTGGGTCCATCGCCGGCCGAACGTCAGGAGGCCCAGTTCGAAGCCGCGATCGGATCGGTGCTACGCGGCACCTACAAGGTGGGCGTGCTGGGCAAAGGCGGCGTCGGCAAAACCACGATCGCTGCCAGTGTCGGGTCGATCTTCGCCCAGCTGCGCCGACAGGACCGGGTGGTCGCCGTGGACGCCGACACCGCATTCGGCCGCCTGGGCAGCCGGATCGACCCGCGAGCCAGCGGGTCGTACTGGGAGCTGGCCTCCGACAAGAATCTGCGGTCGTTCTCCGACGTGAGCGCTCGGGTGGGCAACAACTCCGCCGGGCTGTACGTGCTGGCCGGCGACGCGGCCGCCGGCCCGCGCCGGGTGCTCGACCCCGCGATCTACCGGGAAGCCACGCTGCGGCTGGACCGGCACTTCACGATCTCGATCGTCGACTGCGGCTCTTCAATGGATGCACCGGTCACGCAGGAAGCGCTTCGTGATCTCGACGCGCTGATCGTGGTGTCGTCACCGTGGGCGGACGGTGCCTCGGCGGCCGCGCAAACCATGGAGTGGCTGGCCGAGCATGGCAAGACCGGTCTGCTGCAGCGCAGCGTCGTGGTGCTCAACGACTCCGACGGCCACGCCGACAGGCGAACCCGGGCGCTGCTGGCACGCCAGTTCACCGACCGGGGCCAGACGGTGGTCGAAGTGCCGTTCGACCCGCACCTGCGGCCCGGTGGAGTGATCGACGTGCGCCGCGAGATGGCCCGCGTCACCCGGCGGCGTTTCCTGCAGATCGCCGCGACCATCGCCGGCTACTTCGCGTCCCGGCCCGACGGCGGGCGAGAACGCCGCTGAGTCGGCCGACCGCGTCAATCGGGCTGCTCGGCGGCGCGCTTCAGGCCCGCGCTTTCCATGTCGACCCAGGTCCTGATCCTCGAACCTGCGACGACAGGCACCACCCAGGCCAACGGGCCGGTCGCCACGAACTCCAGCGTGGTCCGTACCTGGCCACCGGCAACGTCGATCCGGTGCCCCGCTTCGAAGGAGAGCCCGGGCTGTCCGGCCCGCCAGGTGAAGCTGCGGTGCGGCTCCAGTTCGGTCACTGTCCACACCATCGGCCGGCCCCTGGGTTGAGTCACCCGTGTGCGGCTGCCCACGGCGAGCGGGCCGGGTTCCAGACGCTTGACTTCGCGCATCGACTTTGTCCATGCCGGCCAGTTCTGTACGTTGACCAGCAGCTGCCACACCCGCTCGGCTGCGGCGTGCACCACCTCGTCGCGTACGTATCGCATGGCTGACCTCCTACTGGGATCATCGCATCGACGCGGCTGCGGGCGAACCGGTCACTGCGCAACGCCGGCACCGGTACCTCGCGCCGACGGGTCGGCGATGGCCTCGATTTTGGTGATGAGCCCTTGGCGGATCGTCAACGTGATGACGGCGAAGAGGCGTCGGTTCGCGAACGCCAGCAATGCCGGCTGACCGACCGGACCGGTGACCAGCACCGCGCCCGGACCCAGATACTGCAGCAGGTTGGTCGCCACGTCGCGGCGTCCGTGATTGACCTGGGGTCCGGCGGCGGGTTCGACCAGAAGCGTCGCCGCGCCCCAGACCGTGGGATCCAGCACGGCGGCCAGCGCCTCGAAATCACCGGTGGCGCATGCGGTGATGAACGTGTCGGTGACGACCTGGTGTTCGGCGATCGCCACCTCAACGGTCGTCGCGCGGGCGTCGCCGAATTTCTGCCGCGCGCGCCGCGCCAGCTGACGACAGGTACCGGCGGGGCGGCCGACGGTGTGGGCGATCGCGTCGAACGGGAGACCGAAGACGTCGTGTAACACAAACGCCACCCGCTCCCCCGGGCTGAGTCTGCGCAGCACTTCGAGCATCGCGGCACTGACCTCGTCGTCGAGGGTGACCCGATCGGCGGGGTCGGTCAGGCGAGGGTGGTGTAACGGCGCCTGCTCGACGTCGCCCGGCCGTTCATATCGCGCCGGGGCCGAACGCAGGTGGTCCAGGCAGAGCCGACCGGCCACCACGGTCAGCCAGCCACGGACGTCGTCGAGCGTACCTGCGTCGGTACGCGACAACCGCAAAAAGGCTTCCTGCGCAACGTCTTCGGCATCACCGACGTCACCCAGCATCTGGTAGGCGAGATTGACCAGATACGCCCGGTGCCGCCGCCACGCGTCGGCGAGGGCGTCGTGTTGTGCGGCCGGGTGTCGGTTCATGACATACAGGACGAGGTGGTGGCGCCGAAAGTTACCGGTTCTGACTGTAACTTTTCCCACCGGCGAAGCGTCCTTGACTGCAGAACTCGCAGGAAGGAACTGCCATGACGATCGTGATCACCGGAGCGACCGGCAATGTAGGCCGGCCGTTGATATCGGAGCTGCTGCGGGCCGGTGGCCGGGTCCGGGCAGTGACCCGCAACCTCAAGACGGCCGCCCTCCCCGCCGGCGTGGAGTTGGTCAGCTCAGCTGCCGACGCGTTGCCGGGGGCGTCGGCCGTCTTTCTCAATTCCCGCGCGTTAGGTGATCAGCTGGCCGACATTGTTCGCCACGCCGGCCGCAGCGGGGTCAGGAAGCTGGTGGCGCTGTCGGCGATCAACGCCGACGACGACCTCTCGCGGCAGCCGTCACGGTTTCGCGGCGACCGCAACAAGGAGGTCGAGCAACTCGCCGAGGACTCCGGTCTGAACTGGGTGAGCTTGCGACCCGCGCTTTTCGCGACGAACTTCGCCGGGATGTGGGGTCCCCAGATCCGTTGCGGCGACGCCGTCGCCGGCCCCTTCGCTGCGGCTTCGGTCGCCCCCATCGCCGAAAGCGACATTGCCACCGTCGCGGCGCGGGCACTTCTGCACGACGAGCTCCTGGGCCGCAAGATTCCCTTGACCGGACCGCAGGCGTGCACCAACGCCGAGCTTGTCAGGGTCGTCGGCGCGGTATTGAACCGCCCGCTCGAATACCACGAGGTGCCGCCGAACGTCATGCGGGAACGCTTCGTCCAGCTCGGCTTCGGCGCAGGATTCGCCGATGCGTATACCGCGATGCTCGCCGAAACGGTGGACAAGCCGGCTTTGGTGACCCACGAAGTCGAGAAGATCACCGGCCGGCCGGCGACCACGTTCGGCCAGTGGGTGTCGCGGCACCGTCATCTGTTCACACCGTAAAGGAGCAGGCACATGTCCAACCCCCGCCCACCGCGCTACCTCAAACCGATGAACAAGGTGGTGACGGCCGTGCAGAAGTTCGGTCTGACCACCGGCCCGGCGCAGGTGTTGACCGTGCCCGGTCGCAAATCGGGGCAGTTGCGCAGCACCCCCATGACGCCGTTCAAGTTCCAGGGCAGCCTGTACGCGGTGGCCGGCTATCCCGGGTCGGACTGGGCCGCCAACGCGCGTGCCGCGGGAAGCGGCGTGCTGCGCCGGGGCCGCCGATCGCAGCGGGTCAAGATCGTCGAACTCGGCGCCGACGAAGCACGACGTGTTCTGCGGGTCTATCCGGTCGAAGTGCCGGTCGGCGTCGCGTTCGCCAAGCGATCCGGCATGGTAACCGCAGGCACTCCCGACGAATTCGAGGCGCTGGCCGGCCGGATCGCGGTTTTCCGATTCGATCCACTGCCGGCGGCCGGCGTCGACCGGTGAGCGGTGTGATCAAACCCCGAGCGGCACACGTTTTTCCGCGCACGCGTTCATCACCGCCGTGGTGATGTCCTGGGTGCGCAGGGTCTCGAGATCCTCGACCGTCACCGAGCCCTTGTCACTGCGGTGCTGGGCGGCCACCCATTTGCGCGGCCACCGGTCAACCACTGCGGTCGGCGGCATTTACGTCTGCTATTTTTGAAATGTCCGGTGGCGCTTGTCTTGCCGGGCTTGGGGTGCGGAACGACGGATCATCGGAGCTGTAGCGGTCGGCCAGTGCGGCGGTGATCTCAAAGAGCCGCAGTCGAGTTTTCTTTTTTAAAGCATGCTGTGTCTCGATAATACCGCCCCTAGCCAGGTGCGGATCGTAGGGCATGAAGTCGACTGCTAATCCGGACATCTCAAAACCGCGGGTCAAATACGTGCGCGCGTGCGAATCATAGTTGTTGCGGCTGTCGTTCAGCACGATCATACTTCGGGATACTAATTCGGCATAACCCATCGATCGCATTAAATCGACCGTGCGCGTGACCGGCAAGGCGGTGTCAGCGGTCAGCCCCGATACAAATAGCAGGCTGTCACAGGCATCAAAAACAGCCTTCATCACGGGGTGACTAAGGTCGTTGGAAGTATCGATAACGATGACCGTGTGCGAACGCCGCAACCGCGTGAGCGCCGCGGTAAACATCGACGGCACTAAAACCGGCGCCCGGTCGGTTGCGGAATCGCCGCCCAGCACGTCGAGCCCGACGCTGTTTTGACCCAAGTATTGACGGATATCGTTGTAGCCCTGCACCTCAGTGTCGTTCAACATCGCGGCGTAATCACTGTGCGCGGTCTCCGCGATTCGCCCCGCCAAGGTTCCGAACCCGGGAGCGGCGTCGATCGCGACAACCGTATCGGGCCGGCATTCCCGAAAGACGGCGCCGATACAGGCCGCCATGGTGGTCTTGCCTACACCGCCCTTGCCGGAAATTACACCGATGACATATTGCCTACGGATATTGCGGCGTATCCGAGTGCGTAAATCCCGGTAACGTCGTTCGGCCGGCGATTCACCGAGATTGAGCGTACGAAAAGATGCTTCGTATAAGAGTTTGCGCCATCCCGACCCAGGCGGGATTTTCGGCGGTGTGACCATATCCGAAATACGCATAGTTCCCGACAACGAGTAGGGCTGGTGGTGACCAGCTTCGTGATACTGCGGGGGAACCCGCGCAGCCCGCTCTGAGAAGTTCGGCGGCGTCTCCCACGAACCCGTCACGGCGTAGATGTTAACGCTCGCCATGGTTGCTCGGCGACCACGTGGGCGAACTGGGCGACCAAGACGGTGCGGCCTGGCCTTGAACCCCTATTCCTCCCGCATCGTGGAGTATCTTCAGCACGGACTCGGATTCGCAGTATCGGTCTAAGGCCTCCCTGATCGTTGCGTCGGGCTCTCAAAGAGTACGCACGGCGACCCAACACCATCACCCCAATGACCCGTGGTTTCGAAGTAGGGGTTTGCACAGCCGCTGGCTGGGAGCGTGCCATCCTCGACGGCCACCGTATGTTCCGTGAGCTCAAAGCCCATGGCGGTGGCACAGTGCACTTCAACGCTGACCGCCGCGAATTCACCTATGAGCGCCCCTCGACGAGCGAGTCGCACCACCGTGGATAGGGTCGATCCGTTGCCTCTGAACACGCGATCCAGTCGTCCCGAAAAGTCCACATTTGAAGATCAGGCGGCTTTGACCGGCACCGTAACTGAACGGCGCCGAGTCCGCGCGGGCCTCGCGGAATCGGCCATCTGATGATTCGTTCGATTGATGACCATCGCTTGAATATCAATATGTTCAGCGAAGGAGCAGAGAAGGCGGCGCTCAGGCCTTGGAGTCGTTCAATTCACTACGGAATTCGTCACCGTTGACCGAGAACCTTCCGCGGATTTAATGACAAACGGGTACCGATCTTCGTGCGGAGCCGTTACCACCTAACTAGGACATGAACTCGACCGTCTGGCGGCCGGGCTACCAGCGGTCGGCGGGCCCTCCACTTAGCGCCTGAAACCAGGCGAAATGATAGTTCGCACACGTCCGATCCCCGGAGGCCAGCGCCTCCGTGGCGGCCAACAACAAACAGTTGAGCAAAACCATCTCCTCGACGTTGGGGTAGTCAGCCAGCAGCTGATGTTCGGCTGAGTCGAGATGCACTCGCAGTACGTCCAATTCGCCTGCGCCCAGACCGATATCTGCCGCACCGGCCCTGGCCCAGACGTGCGCCATCGGTGGCAAGCCGCCCCGCCACCGTGTGGCCCGACTTAACACCCAGCCGAGGTCACTAACCGCGGGAAGCTCGCGGGGTCGCGATGAGGATCCGAGGATGTTCAAGTTGGCGGTCCAGCCGATGGGATCACCCGGTCTGTAAGCCACCGACTGGGTCGTGACGCCCAGCCACGCGGCCGCAGTGCTGGTACGTCGCTGCGGCTCTAGCAGCCGCGCTTGCGCGGGCAGGAGAATATTTCGCGGTATCCAGCCATGGGCCAAATCGGTGACCACCAGTATTGCGCCGTCTTCGCGCTCAGCGACGAACCAGCGCAAGGCGGGTTCTTGACGAGCGACGTACTGCAGCAATTGCCGGAGCTCTGCATCATCGAACTTGTGCTCGGTCGGCACAGCGCTGGTTTTCGTCATGTCGGTCAACGCGTTTGGGAACAAGGTCGTTGGTTTATCCGAGTCGGGCGAGGGGAGGGGGAGAGAGAGGTCGACGGGTGGTGCGGTGGTCGAGTCGGCGGCGTCGCTGTCGAGCGCTGTTCGTTCCAGCGATCCGGCGGGCGGCACGAACTGGTCGGGCCCATCCTCGTCACCGGACACCGGCGCGCGATGGCGACCACCGCGCGGGGGAGTAGGCCTCTCCTCCGGCGCATTGTCGGGGGCCGCGTCGGCGATCGCGTGTGCTGCCTCGGCGAAGTCGCGTCGCTCCGCTTCGCCGAGCTCTGCGTTGCTGACGGTGTCGTCGTCAGGCAATGCCGAGTAAATGTGAAGTGCCGCCGTGCGCACCTGGCGAACGGTGAGCTCGACTCGTGCGGCGGCGAATCCCCGCGCAGCGTTTAGGATTCGCGCTTCTTGTGTGTGCCGCACCGAGGCAGGCATCGGTGCCGCGCGCAGGCTGCGCAGTTGCTGGTTCGCCGAATCGGTTATGAGATGTAAATCCCTCTTTAGACGTGCGGCGGAAATGCCGGTTTCTGGCGTGATCGTCGATAGTTCGGAAGGCCAGAGCCCACCAATCACCCAAGGGGTGCAATCCACCACAGGTCTGAAGACGGGGGAGGCGAGCGTTTCTTGGGTCGCCCGCCGAAGCCGCTGGCGTGCGCTGATCCGACCGAAGATCGCCACGAGCTAAGGGTACCTGTGTGTGCGCCGCGCGATCCTGGTTAAGACGAGCGCAATCAAGTTCGCTGCGACGTTGACTAGGAACGTGTCGCAAATTTGCGTGAAAGTACCGAAACACTATGCGCTGCAACTACTTCAGTGGTGATCAAGGCATGAGCACCAGCGCCGAGATTACGGCTGCTGGCCACGGTCCGCGGCCAGCGCTGTGATCATCTTGGGGTGCCGCACGATAAACAGTGCGAAATCTAGCTGAGCGTTTACGGGTGAAGACCTTGCATTTCCCAGCCGACCGACCACCGTGTGGACCGGCGCAAAGCTGCGCGGAGGCCGATACCGCAAGCGGGAGCAACTGGCGCGCGCACTCGATGTACTACGCCGCATCGCTGCCGGTGAGAGTAACTCCCGCCAGCTGCCCGAGAACGCCGCTCTGCTTACCCGGCGCGAAGGCGACGCCGTCGCCGTGACCCGCACCGTCTTCCACCTTCCGGCCATGCACACCACCCCGCGCTCGGCGGCGTGACCCGGTTCTGCCGGTGCCTTTCGGACTCGACATGTGATCTGCTGGGAAGCAGCGATCGGGTGACGCCGCTCCGGGCTCATCGGTTGCGAAGGAAGGATCAGCTGTGATCACCGACAAGTCAGGCGCCGCAACCGAGGTCACCCCCGGTCCAGGCGAGTTCAGCATCGCCGTCGAGGGCAGGACCGTTGGGCACGCCTGCATCGCCGACCGGGATAACCAGCGCGTGTTCTACCACACCGAGGTCGACGACGAGTTC
This sequence comes from uncultured Actinomycetota bacterium, assembly GCA_963767765.1. Taxonomy (GTDB): domain Bacteria; phylum Actinomycetota; class Actinomycetes; order Mycobacteriales; family Mycobacteriaceae; genus Mycobacterium. The sequence continues at coordinate 942,277 of CAVYEX010000002.1, forward strand.
GGTGGCCGCGGATTGGGAACCATCCTCATCGAGCAGGCGCTGGCCGCTACCCGCGACGAAGGCATGCGCATCGTCGCGGTGTGCCCGATGGTGGCCAAGGTGCTGGACAAGCATTCGGATCTGAGCGGCATCGTCGATCCGGTCACTCCGGAACTGAAACAGTGGGCTCAGACTCTGCCGCGAGGTTGACGCGTCTGCGCCGCATTTCTGGCCGCAGATTAGGTTAGGTTCGGCGGCGTGGTGCTGAGCGCGGGAACACTGGTCTCCGGTTACCGCATCCAAAAGGTGCTGGGTTCTCGCGGTATGGGAACGGTGTACCTTGCCGCGAACCCAGTGCTGCCGCGCCGCGACGTCCTGAAAATTCTCAGCTCCGAGCTCTCGCACGACCCGGCCTTCCGGACCCGATTCCTCCGCGAAGCCGACCTTGCCGCCACCTTGGACCATCCCAACGTGGTTGCAGTGCACCCGCGGCGAAACAGAAGAGGGCCAGCTGTGGATCGCCATGCAGTACGTCGGCGGCAGCGACGCGTACAAGGAACTCGAAGACCGGGATCACCGGCTTCCCGGGAGCCCAATGCTTCGCCCGGCCCCGTGACCACGCGGACCCCAACGACCCGCTCTCGGTGCAGCGGGTCGACTGGGCGTTCAAATGCGTCGCGCGGGCGGGCCGCTACGCGTTCACCGCGTTCTCCAGCGACCAGCGGGACGTTCAGCAGCAAATGGCCGCGCAATATCGGATCGTCGCCGGCAGGTAACAACCCACCGGCGGTGTTTGTGGCCCAGACCCATCGGGTAGGCGGGCGCAATGCTGGAACGCAACGTCGTCGACGGGGTACACCGCCTGGCGCACGCCGCGGTGAACGTTTACCTGATCGAAGACAACACCGGGGTCACCGTCGTCGACACCGGCTTGCCGGCAACGTTTCGCCGACTGCAGTCGGCGCTGTCTGATCTCGGGCGCTCGGCCCGCGACGTCAGGGCTGTGGTGCTCACGCACGCCCACTTCGACCACGTCGGCTCCGCGCGCGAGGCCTTTCGGCAGTGGCAGGTGCCGGTATGGGTGCACTCCCGAGATCAGTTCCTCGCCGCGCACCCTTACCGCTACCAGCACGAACGCAACCGGCTGCGCTACCCGCTCCGGTATCCGAGGTCCGTGCCGGTACTGACGAAGATGGCGGCTGCCGGTGCGTTCTTCGTCCGCGGCATCTCCGATACGCAGCCTTACGAGGCAGGCGCCGAGCTCGATGTGCCCGGCCGGCCGCGGGTGGTGTTCACTCCCGGTCACACCCTGGGGCACTGCGCGTTACATCTGCCGGACCGCGACGCGGTGATCTCCGGAGACGCGCTGGTGACACTGGATCCCTACACCGGCGGCGCCGGTCCCCAGATCGTGTCCGGCGCGGCGACCGCCGACAGTGCCGAAGCGCTTGCGTCGCTGTCCGCGCTGGTCGATACGGGCGTCAAGACGGTTCTTCCCGGACACGGCGAGCCGTGGTACGAAGGCATCGCCGCCGCGGCTGAAGTGGCGCTGCGCGCGGGACCGTCCTGACCGCGTCAGTCAAACGCAGGTGGGCGATGATCCGACATGTCACAACGGTGGGCGAAGGGGGACTTGAACCCCCACGTCCCGAAGGACACTGGCACCTGAAGCCAGCGCGTCTGCCATTCCGCCACTCGCCCTGCGAACAACCGGTGCAGCCTACCATTTTCGCCGCCGCGCACCCCGCGCGCACCGAGGCGTTGTCCACCCGGTGCCGACCCCGCCCAGCACACGGTTGACCTGCACCGACACGATTCTCACGATTGCCGAAGTGCCGCAGTGCCGGGCCGTCCCGATACCATGCTGAGGACAAGTTCGCGGCTCACACGCGTGGGAGCGAAGGACTTGAGTGAGGCAGGCGCCGGAGATGAGCAGCGAGAAGGGGCTGGTTCAGCGCATCGAACGCAAACTGGAGGCGACGGTCGGGGATGCGTTTGCCCGGGTATTCGGCGGATCGATCGTGCCGCAAGAAGTCGAAACCATGCTGCGCCGGGAAGCGGCCGACGGAGTTCGGTCTCTTCAGGGGAAACGCCTTTTGGCGCCCAACGAATACGTTATTACTCTCGGAGTACACGACTACGAGATTGTGGCCGCCGACCCTGATCTCACGTCGGACACCTTTGCCAAACACTTGACGGGATACATCGGCGAGCAAGGATGGCAAACGTATGGTGAGGTGGTCGTTCGGTTCGAACGAAACCCGAATCTGCACACCGGCCAGTTCCGCGCCCGCGGTGCTGTCAATCCCGACGCCGCGCCCCGCCCGCCGGCCGGCGACCCTGCCCCGCCACAATCACAGAGTGCGTTCAGCGCAGAACCAGGAGTACCAGTCATGACGGAAGATTCCAGCTACCGCGGTGGTCAGGGGCAGGGGCGGCCCGGCGACGATTATTACGACGACCGTTACGGCCCTCCGCAAGGAGACCCACGCGGTGGCCAGGACGCTCGCGGGTATCCCGCGGAAGCGGGTGGCTACCCACCGCAAGGCGGCTATCCGTCGCCCCGCCCCGGCGAACAGGGCGGCTATCCGGACGCGGGCTCCTACCCAGAACCGGGCGGCTACCCCGATCACGGTGGTTACCCGGGTCGCGGTAACTACCCCGAGCCGGGCGGCTACCCCGAACAAGGCGGCTATCCCGACCAGCGTGGCTACCAGGACCCGGGCGGCGGCTACCCCGAGCAGCGCGGCGGCTACCCCGAGCAGCGGGGCTACCCGGGCCAGGGCGGATATCCCGACCAAGGCGGCTACGCCGACCAGGGCCGCTACGCCGAGCAGCGGGGCGGCTATCCCGACCAAGGCGGCTATCCCGAGCGGGCCCCCGGCGGCTTTCAGCCGCCCTACGAGCAGCGTCAGTCCGGCGGCTATGGCGGCGGTCAAGGCGGCGGTCAAGGCGGGGGCCAGGGTGGTGGCCAAGGATATGACCCCGGCTACCGTCAGGGCGGCGGCTACGGACCACCCGGCGGGCAACAACCCGGATACGGCGACTACGGGCGCGGGCCGGCTCGCCATGACGACGCCGGATACAACCCGCCGGAGCAACGTCCCTCCTACCCGGACCAGGCCGTGGGTTACGACCAGGGTTATCAGGGCGGGCAGGGGTATGGCCGCCAAGATTATGGTTCCAGTGACTACAACCGCTACGGCGATGCCGGTGGCGGGGTGTACGCACCTCCCGGCGGCGGCTACGGCGAGCCCGCCGGCGGCGGTTACAGCGAGCCGGGCGGCGGTGTCGGCTACAGCGAGCCCGCCGGCGGCGGTTACGGTGAGGCGCCCGGCGGATACGACTTCGGCCACTCCGAAACCCAGATGGGCAGTTACGGCGGATACGGGCAGGGCGGCTATCCCGCTGGTGGCAGTACCGTCACCTTGCAGCTCGACGACGGCAGCGGCCGGACATACCAACTCCGCGAAGGCACCAACATCGTCGGCCGCGGCCAGGATGCGCAGTTCCGCCTGCCCGACACCGGCGTCTCGCGCAGGCACCTGGAGATCCGCTGGGACGGACAAGTGGCGTTGCTGTCGGATCTCAACTCCACCAACGGCACCACGGTCAACAACTCGGCGGTGCAGGAATGGCAGCTGGCCGACGGCGATGTGATCCGGCTCGGCCATTCGGAGATCATCGTCCACTTTCACTGAGCCGCCGCGAGGGCGTTGCTACGTGCTTCCCCCCGCGTCGAGCGCCGTCCAAGTATCGTGACGTTGCTGACGTGCTCGCTCTCGCGGGCGCGGAGACGGCGCCAGGACTGGAGGGACGCCAGATGCAGGGACTCGTACTGCAGCTGACGCGTGCCGGATTCCTCCTGCTGCTGTGGGTTTTCATCTGGTCGGTGCTGCGCATCCTGCGCACCGACATCTACGCTCCGACGGGTGCCGTCATGGTGCGCCGCGGGTTGCCGTTGCGGGGCGGCCTGCTGCCGTCGCGGCAACGTCGGCATGCGCGTCACCTCGTGGTGACCGAGGGGTCTCTGGCCGGTGCGCGTATCAGCCTCAGCGGCCAACCGGTACTCATCGGACGAGCTGACGACTCCACCTTGGTGCTGACCGACGACTACGCCTCGACCCGGCACGCGCGACTATCACAGCGTGGCTCGGAATGGTATGTGGAGGATCTAGGATCGACCAACGGCACTTACCTTGACAGGGCGAAGGTGACGACGGCGGTACGAGTTCCGATTGGAACGCCGGTTCGGATCGGCAAAACGGTGATCGAGTTGCGCCCGTGAATCTGGCCCTGCGCTATGCGGCGCGCAGCGACGTCGGGCTGGTGCGCTCCAATAATGAGGATTCGGTGTACGCCGGCGCGCGGCTGCTGGCGCTGGCCGACGGGATGGGCGGCCATGCAGCCGGCGAGGTGGCCTCGCAGCTGGCGATTGCGGCGCTGGCTCACCTCGATGACGACGAGCCCGGCGGCGACCTGCTCGGAAAACTCGACGCCGCCGTGCGGGCGGGCAACTCGGCGATCGCCGCGCAAGTCGAGATGGACCCCGAGCTCGAGGGCATGGGCACTACGCTCACCGCGATACTGTTCGCCGGCAACCGCATCGGGCTGGTGCACATCGGCGATTCCCGCGGCTATCTGCTGCGCGAGGGTGAGCTCACGCAGATCACCAAAGACGACACCTTCGTGCAAACGCTCGTCGACGAAGGCCGCATCACCCGCGAAGAGGCGCACAGCCACCCGCAACGTTCGCTCATCATGCGGGCCCTGACCGGCCATGAGGTCGAACCCACGCTGACCATGCGCGAGGCCCGCCCGGGCGACCGCTACCTGTTGTGCTCCGACGGGCTTTCCGACCCGGTCAGCGACGAGACCATCCGCGATGCCCTCAAGATTCCAGACGTCGGCGAAAGCGCCGAACGCCTCATCGAACTCGCGCTGCGCGGCGGCGGCCCCGACAACGTCACCGTGGTCGTCGCCGACGTCGTCGACAACGACTACGGGCAGACCCAGCCAATCTTGGCCGGGGCGGTGTCCGGCGACGAAGACCAACAGACCCGCCCCAACACCTCGGCCGGCCGAGCGTCGGCCATCAATGCGCGCAAAGCTCCGGCGAAACGGGTGGCGCCGCCGCCGGAAACTCCCGCCCGCCCGCGCTACTCGCGGCGCCGGCTGGCGATCGGGATCACGCTGGTCGTGCTGGTGGTGCTGGCCGGGCTGGCGATCGGGCGCACCGTCATCCGGGGCTACTACTACGTCGCCGACGCAGGCGGCACCGTCAGCATCATGCGCGGGATACGGGGCTCGTTTCTGGGCGTGTCCCTGCAGGAGCCATGGCTGGTCGGCTGTGTGACCGGCGGCAGCGAGCATTACCCGCAGGACGGGAAAGCGCCGGGTTGCCGGCCGTTGAAGATGGCGGACCTGAACCAGTCCAGCCAGGAATTGGTCAAAACCGGCTTACCGTACGCCGATCTCGACGGTGCGAAGAAACAATTGCAAGGCTTGACGCTGATCCCGCTGTGTACACCGGCTCCACCGGTCTCGCCGTCACCGGCCCCGGGCAAGAGCCCGACGCCGTCGGCGTCCCCCGCACCATCTGGTTCGGCCGAGCCGCCGCGCGGCAGCACCGCGCCGAGCAAGCCGGCCGCCACCCCGGCCCCGCGCACCAGCGGCCCCGCGCCGACCGCGACGCCACCACCCGCATCCGAACCCGGCACCGCCTGCCGCGAAGCGGCATGACGACGCAGCCTCAGGCGCCGGTCGCGGTAACACCTCCGCTGCCGAATCGGCGAAACGCCGAGCTGCTGCTGTTGACGTTCGCCACCGTGATCATCGCGGCAGCGCTGGTGATCGTGCAGGCCGACCAGGAGCGCGCTCTGCGCTGGGACCTGGCCGGCTACGCGTTGGCCTTCTTCACTCTGTTCGCCTGCGCGCATCTGGCCATCCGCCGATACGCCCCCTATGCCGACCCGCTGCTGTTGCCGGTGGTGGCCTTGCTCAACGGTCTGGGTCTGGTGATGATCCACCGGCTGGATCTCGCCGACAGCGCCGTGGGCGGTCACACCCGTCCCAGCGCCGATCAGCAGATGCTGTGGACGTTGGTGGGGGTGGCCGCGTTCGCGGCGGCGGTGACCTTTCTCAAAGACCATCGCCAGCTCGCGCGTTATGGGTACATCTGCGGGCTCACCGGCCTGGTGCTGCTGGCGATCCCGGCGCTGCTGCCCACCAGGCTGTCCGAACAAAACGGTGCAAAGATCTGGATTCGCTTGCCCGGCTTCTCCATTCAGCCCGCCGAATTCTCCAAAATACTGCTGCTGATCTTCTTTTCCGCCGTGCTGGTGGCCAAACGCGGCCTATTCACCAGCGCCGGCAAACACATGCTCGGCATGGATCTGCCCCGAGCGCGCGACCTTGCGCCGCTACTGGCGGCGTGGGTCATCTCGGTGGGCGTGATGGTCTTCGAAAAAGACCTCGGAACGTCGCTGCTGCTGTACGCATCCTTTCTGGTGGTGGTTTATCTGGCCACCCAGCGGTTCAGCTGGGTGGTGCTGGGCCTGCTCTTGTTCGCAGTGGGAAGCGTGGCGGCGTACTTCGCCTTCGACCACGTCCGGGTTCGCGTGCAGACCTGGCTGAACCCGTTCGCCGATCCGGACGGCAGCGGTTATCAGATCGTGCAGTCGCTTTTCAGCTTCGCCACCGGGGGGATCTTCGGCACCGGACTGGGCAACGGTCAACCGGACACCGTGCCCGCGGCATCGACCGACTTCATCATCGCCGCGTTCGGCGAAGAGCTCGGGCTGGTCGGCTTGGCCAGCATCTTGATGCTCTACACGATTGTCATCGTGCGCGGTTTGCGCACGGCGATCGCGGTGCGTGACAGCTTCGGCAAGCTCCAGGCCGCGGGCCTGGCGTCGACCTTGGCCATTCAGCTGTTCATCGTCGTCGGCGGCGTCACAAAGCTCATTCCGCTGACCGGGTTGACCACCCCGTGGATGTCGTACGGCGGCTCGTCGCTGCTGGCGAACTATCTGCTGCTGGCGATCCTGGTGCGGATCTCGCACGCGGCGCGGCGCCCGCTGCGCACCCGGGCGCGCACCAAGACGCCGATCGCGACCGCCAGCACCGAGGTGATCGAGCGGGTATGAACGCCTCCCTGCGCCGCATCTCGGTGACTGTGATGGCGCTGACCGTGCTGCTACTGCTCAACGCCACCCTCACCCAGGTCTTCACCGCCGACGGGTTGCGGACCGACCCGCGCAACCAGCGGGTCCTGCTCGACGAGTACTCGCGGCAGCGGGGCCAGATCACCGCCAGCGGACAACTGCTGGCTTACTCGGTGGCCACCGACAGCCAGTTTCGCTTCCTGCGGGTGTATCCCAACCCGCCAATGTATGCGCCCATCACCGGCTTCTATTCGCTTCGCTATTCCAGCACCGGGCTGGAGAGGGCCGAGGACCCCGTCCTCAACGGATCCGATCAGCGGCTGTTCGGGCGCCGGCTGGCCGACTTCTTCACCGCCCGCGATCCCCGCGGGGGCAACGTGGACACCACGATCAACCCCCGGGTTCAGCAAGCCGGCTGGGACGCGATGCAGCAGGATTGCGGCCGGCCGTGCAAGGGCGCCGTCGTCGCGCTGGAGCCCGCCACCGGCAAGATCCTGGCGTTGATCTCCTCACCGGCCTACGACCCCAACCTGTTGTCGTCGCACAATGCCGGCGAGCAGTTGCAGGCGTGGCAGCGGCTGCGCGACGACCCGGCGTCCCCGCTGACCAACCGCGCCATCACCGAGACCTACCCGCCGGGCTCCACCTTCAAGGTGATCACCACCGCAGCCGCGCTTGCGTCGGGAACCACCGAGGACGACCAGTTGACCTCCGCGCCGAGCATTCCGTTGCCCGGCAGTACCGCCAGTCTGGAAAACTACGGCGATACGCCCTGCGGCGGCGGACCGACGGTGTCGCTGCGCGAGGCCTTCGCACGGTCCTGCAATACCGCGTTCGTGCAGCTGGGACTGCGCACCGGTACCGACGCTCTGCGCAGTTCCGCGCAAGCCTTCGGGCTCGACAGCGCGCTGGACCCGATCCCGCTGCAAGTCGCCGAATCGACGCTCGGGCCGATCCCGGACGCGGCCGCGCTGGGCATGTCGAGTATCGGGCAGAAAGATGTCGCGTTGACTCCGCTGCAGAACGCGCTGGTGGCCGCGACCATCGCCAATGGCGGCGTGACGATGCAGCCTTACCTGGTGGACAGCCTTCAGGGCCCGGACCTAGCTAGCATCGGGACCACCGCGCCCCACCAGCAGCGCCGTGCGGTGTCACCGCAGGTCGCGGCTAAGCTAACAGAGCTTATGGTCGGCGCCGAGCAAGTCACACAGCAGAAAGGGGCCATCCCCGGCGTGCAGATCGCATCCAAAACCGGTACCGCCGAGCACGGCACCGATCCCCGCAACACCCCACCGCACGCGTGGTACATCGCGTTCGCACCCGCGCAGGCGCCGAAGGTGGCCGTTGCGGTGCTGGTGGAGGACGGCGCCGACCGGCTGTCCGCGACCGGTGGCGCGCTTGCTGCGCCGATCGGCCGGGCCGTGATCGAAGCCGCGCTTCAGGGAGGACCATGAGCCCGCGAGTGGGTGTGACGCTATCGGGCCGGTATCGGCTGCAGCGCCTCATCGCGACCGGCGGCATGGGCCAGGTTTGGGAGGCGGTCGACAGCCGGCTGGGTCGGCGGGTCGCGGTCAAGGTGCTCAAAAACGAGTTCTCCTCTGATCCGGAGTTCATCGAGCGGTTCCGTATCGAGGCGCGCACGACCGCGATGCTCAACCATCCCGGCATCGCCAGCGTGCACGACTACGGCGAAACCCAGATGGACGGTGAAGGCCACACCGCCTACCTGGTGATGGAGTTGGTCAACGGCGAGCCACTCAACTCGGTGCTCAAGCGCACCGGCAAGCTGTCGCTGCGCCATGCCCTGGACATGCTCGAGCAAACCGGCCGCGCGCTGCAGGTGGCGCACGCCGCCGGCTTGGTGCATCGCGACGTCAAACCCGGCAACATCCTGATCACCCCGACCGGTCAGGTGAAGATCACCGACTTCGGGATCGCGAAGGCCGTCGACGCCGCACCGGTCACCCAGACCGGCATGGTGATGGGCACCGCCCAATACATCGCCCCCGAACAGGCTCTGGGGCACGACGCGTCCCCGTCCAGCGACGTGTACTCGCTGGGAGTGGTGGGCTACGAGGCTGTGTCGGGACGGCGCCCGTTCACCGGTGATGGCGCGCTGACAGTTGCGATGAAACACATCAAAGAGCCGCCACCGCCGCTGCCCACCGAACTGCCGCCCAACGTACGGGAACTCATCGAGATCACCTTGGTCAAAAATCCCGGCATGCGCTACCGCAGCGGCGGTCCCTTCGCCGACGCCGTCGCCGCGGTGCGCGCCGGTCGCCGACCGCCGCGGCCCAGCAGCCAGGCATCGCAGGCAGGTCGGGCCGCGCCCGCCGCCATTCCGGGGGTGCAGGCCCGAGCGGCCGCCACGCCCACCGCCCGGGCTCCCGCGGCCCGCCGGTCCAGGCCCGCGTCGGCTGGTCACCGCCCGCCGCCGCCGCGGCGTACCTTTTCCTCCGGTCAGCGCGCACTGTTGTGGGCCGCGGGGGTGCTGGGAGCTTTGGCGATCATCATCGCGGTGCTGATCGTCATCAACTCCCGCGGCGAGACCGGGCAGTCGAACCCGTCGAACCCCACCGTGACCCAGACCGATACCCCGTCCAGCACGGCACCGGGCAGTTCGGGCGCGTCCACGCAGCCGTCGGGCGGCACGGCGCACCACCGAAGACCCCAGCAACGGCCGGGCAAGTCGCCCGCGCGCGACCGGATAACCCCGTTGCGGCAACCTCATCCCGCGGACCCGCCGCGCATCGGGACGCCGCAATGACCACCCCGCACCACCTGTCCGACCGGTACGAACTCGGGGACATCCTCGGCTTCGGCGGCATGTCCGAGGTGCATCTGGCCCGGGACATGCGCCTGCACCGTGATGTGGCGGTCAAGGTGCTGCGCGCTGACCTGGCCCGAGATCCCAGCTTCTATCTGCGGTTTCGGCGCGAAGCGCAGAACGCCGCCGCGCTGAACCATCCGGCGATCGTCGCGGTCTACGACACCGGGGAAGCCGAGACCGCCGCCGGGCCACTGCCCTACATCGTCATGGAATACGTCAACGGTGTGACGCTGCGCGATATCGTGCACACCGATGGTCCGATGCCGCCCAAACGCGCGATCGAGGTCATCGCCGACGCGTGCCAGGCGCTGAACTTCTCCCACCAGCACGGCATCATCCACCGCGACGTCAAACCGGCGAACATCATGATCAGCACCACCAATGCGGTCAAGGTCATGGACTTCGGTATCGCGCGGGCCATCGCCGACGGCGGCAACCGTGTCACCCAGACCGCGGCGGTGATCGGGACGGCGCAATACCTCTCACCCGAACAGGCCCGTGGAGACCCGGTCGACGCCCGCTCCGACGTCTACTCGTTGGGGTGCGTCCTGTACGAAATCCTCACCGGGCAGCCCCCGTTCGTGGGTGACTCGCCCGTCGCGGTGGCGTATCAGCATGTTCGCGAAGATCCGGTCCCGCCGTCACAACGGCACGAGGGCGTCTCGGCCGACCTTGACGCCGTCGTGCTCAAAGCGTTGGCCAAAAATCCCGACAATCGGTACCAGACTGCGGCCGAGATGCGCGCCGACCTCGTCCGGGTGCACAACGGAGAGTCTCCGGAAGCGCCCAAGGTGCTCACCGACGCCGAACGAACGTCGCTGCTGTCGTCGACTCCGGGCACGGGTTCGGGTGGCGCACACACCGATGCGCTGCCGCGCCAACAACTCGACTTCACCACCGACCGGACGGTGGGGTCGGTGGGCCGCTGGCTGATCGCCGTCGCGGTGCTGGCGGTACTGACCGTCGTGGTCACCATATTGATCAACGGCTTCGGCAGCGATACCCGCAACGTCCAGGTGCCCGACGTACGCGGTCAGCTGTCGGCCGACGCCATCGCGGCACTGCAGAACCGTGGTTTCAAGACACGCACTCAACAACGACCCGATTCGCAGGTGCAGCCCGACCACGTGATCGGCACCGACCCCCGCGCCAACGCCTCGGTCGCCGCCGGTGACGAGATCACCATCAACGTCTCGACCGGGCCGGAACAACGCGAACTGCCGGACGTGTCGTCGCTGACCTATTCCGACGCGGTGAAGAAGCTGCAGATGGCCGGTTTCAGCCGGTTCAAGGAAGTGAATTCGCCGTCGACGCCGGAACTCAACGGCCGGGTCGTCGGCACCAGCCCGCAAGCCAACCAGACCTCGGCGATCACGAACGAGATCACGATCATCGTCGGCACCGGCCCGGCGACCAAGCAGATTCCCGACGTCGTGGGCCAGACGGTGGACACCGCCGAGAAGAACCTGGGCGTCTACGGTTTCACCAAGATCAGCCAGACTCCGGTGGACAGTCCGCGCCCTGCCGGGGACGTGCTCGGCAGCAATCCAGCCGCCGGCGCCACCGTGCCACTGGACTCGGTGATCGAGTTGCAGGTCTCCAAGGGCAACCAGTTTTTGATGCCCGACCTGTCCGGAATGTTCTGGACCGATGCTGAACCGCAGCTCCGCGCGCTGGGCTGGACCGGCGTGCTGGTCAAGGGGGCCGACGTCGACGCCGGCGGCCCGTCGCGCGCCCGGGTGCTGTATCAGAGCCCGGCGGCTGGACAAGCCCTTAACCGGGACGCCAACATCACGCTGAAGTTCGGTCAGTAGCCGCCAGCGGCCGCACGTCGCGGGTGCTTCTGCGCACCTCGTGTTCCAGCCGGTGCACCAGGGCGTCGTCGCGCGCCTGTCCACAGCACGCCAACCAGTTCGCCAGCATTCGGTGCCCGCCCTCGGTGAGGATCGACTCCGGATGGAACTGCACGCCGTGAATCGGCAACTCGGTGTGCCGCACCGCCATGATGACCCCGCTGCGCGTGCGGGCGGTCACCGTGAGCACCGGGGGCAAGGTCTCCGGCAGGATGGTCAGCGAGTGATACCGGGTCGCGGTGAACGGATCCGGAAGGCCCTGCAGCACACCGATATTTGTGTGGAAGACATTGCTGGTTTTACCGTGCAACAGCTCCGGGGCGCGGTCCACGGTGGCACCGAACGCGACGCCGATGGCTTGGTGGCCCAGGCAGACGCCCAGCAGCGGGGTGCCGGAGCCGGCGCAGGCGTGGACGAGAGGAATGGAGGCACCCGCGCGTTGGGGCGTGCCCGGTCCCGGGCTCAGCAGCACCCCGTCGAAGTCCGCGGCGACCGCGGCCACGTCGGACAGCCTGGCGTCGTCGTTGCGCCACACCTGGGCCTCCACCCCGAGCTGGCCGAGGTACTGCACCAGGTTGAAGACGAAACTGTCGTAGTTGTCGACAACCAAGATCCGCACCGTGACAGGCTACCGCCGTCAGTAACCGACGGGCCCCGCCGGCGCAGCAAAGTGCGTGCGCACCGGCTCGGTGTAGCCGGCAATCCGCAGATCAGATTTGACGGCTTCGTCGTAGCCCAAGCCGAACCGCACCACGTACTGCTTGTACAGGGTGACAAGCGGAGCGCCGGCCAGCGCCGCCTGCATTCCGGCCGGATCACCAATTGCGGCGATGGTGTAGGGCGGACTGTAGGTTCGCCCGTTGAGCAGCAGCGTGTTGCCGACGCAGCGGGGCGCCGAGGTGGCGATGAGGCGCTGATCCTGCATCTGGATCGCTTCGGCGCCGGCACTCCACAACGCATCGAGGACCGCCTGGATGTCCTGTTGGTGCACCACCAGGTCGTCAGGCGACGCGTCCCGCGGGAAGCGCCCGTTGGCATCGCGCTGAGCATCGGTCAGCGTCACCACCAGCCCCGGCCCGTGAACCGGGACCAGACCGGCTTGGAGGGACAGCTCCGCGGACCGGTTGAGCATGGCGGCCAACGCCCGGTTCGTCGACCGCCCGTGCGTGGAGTCGATCCTGGCTGCCAGGGCGGCACGTTCGGCGCTGAGCCGAGCGACCGACGACTGCTCCGCCCGCACCAGATCGACGAGGCGCGGAGCATCGCTGCGACGAATTTCGCTGCCGCCGGAGACTCCGTGGGTGGCGGCCAGTAACAACCCGGCCAGTAGGCACACCAAGGGCACTCCGAGCCGCCACGGGGAGCCCCGCAGGGGCCGGTTCGACCGCCACCGCTCTAAGAGCCGGGCGAACGGGCCGCCCATCTGATCTCCGTTCGCTGATCAGGACCCGGGTTGGGTTAGTCTCGTAGCCGAAACTCGTCGCCATTGACGTGCTTATCGTGACACCGTCCTGCTCAACTGTCCGAGGTATCGATGCCGAAGTCGAAGGTCCGCAAGAAAAGCGATTTCACCGCCCCGGCGGTGAGCCGCACTCCGGTGAAGGTCAAGGCCGGCCCGTCGAGTGTCTGGTTCGTGGCGTTGTTTCTCGGGTTGATGCTCGTCGGCTTGGTCTGGTTGATGGTATTTCAGCTGGCTGCGACGGGCACCGACGCACCGGCCGCGCTTAATTGGATGGCCGACCTGGGCCCGTGGAACTATGCGATCGCCTTCGCGTTCATGATCAGCGGACTGTTGCTCACGATGCGGTGGCATTGAGCCATCGGCGCGTTGCGATGCATTCATCTTGGCCGCACGCCGTTACTGCATCGGCAACCGTCCGGTCAAGCAATCACACGCGTGTGATTCATCCCCATTGTGGATAGCGCCTGTGGATAACGGCATCCGTCGTGGTTAACGGCGATAAAAGCCGTCGCCAGCAAACCTCCTGGGCACCCGGCACGGCGGGCATCGCCGCCTGCGGTGTCGCTGGTGCGACGATCGCGCTGCTCAGTGTGTTCCTTGTCACAGACGTGCCCGGCCGCTTGCTGGCGGGGCTTGCCGGAGTTGGCCTGATCGGCTTCGCCGGAGTCTCGTGGCGGGCCCGGCCGAAGTTGGCGATGATCCCAGACGGGCTCGTCGTGCGGGGGTGGTGGCATGGGCAGGTGCTGACGCGTGCACAGCTGCGACTGGTCCGCATCACCGAATTCCGCCGGATAGGGCGCAAGGTCCGTCTACTAGAAATCGACACGGTGGACGGCCAGTTGCTGGTATTCACCCGCTGGGATCTAGGAACCGAGCCGCTGGCCGTCCTCGACGCCCTGACCGCAGCGGGTTACACCGGCTCCCAACCTGAGTGAGCCTGGCTGCTGATCGCTAGGAGATGGTGATCGACTCGATGACGACCGGTTCGCTCGGACGGTCGTTGCGGTCGGTGGCGGTGGTGGCGATATTGTCGACGACTTTCTGTGATTGGGGATCGACCACCTCGCCGAAGATGGTGTGGCGCCGGTTGAGGTGCGGCGTCTGCCCGACCGTGATGAAGAATTGCGAACCGTTGGTTCCCGGGCCGGCATTCGCCATCGCCAACAGGTAGGGCTTGTCGAATTGCAGTTCGGGATGGAACTCGTCGGCAAACCTGTACCCTGGCCCGCCACGACCGGTCCCGGTCGGGTCGCCGCCCTGAATCATGAAGCCGTTGATCACACGGTGAAACACCGCTCCGTCGTAGAAGGGCCCCGATGTGCCGCCCGAGGCGTTTTCCGTCGAATACTCCTTGGTTCCCTGCGCCAGACCGACAAAATTGGCGACAGTCTTGGGCGCGTGGTTGCCGAACAGGGCGATCTTGATGTCACCGCGGTTGGTGTGCAGAGTTGCCGTGGCGGTCTGATGGGAGCTGGTGGTCACGACCAGACAGTCTGCCATTGGCCACGAACGGTTCCCGTCATGGGTGCCGCTAGGTGTGACGCTGTTCGCGTGGCCACGTCGGCTCGTCCGGTCCGCCACCGTGGCGGTGCTGGCAATAGGTAAAGTTCTTCGACGCCCCTTGAGCAGAAAGGCGCGAGATGAGCGCGAACACCACCGCCCCCTTGACGTCGCAACAGCGACTGGCCCGCGGCCTCGTCTACACGGTGGTGGGTCCGGCGGATGTCACGCGCGGCCTCGTCGAGCTGGGAGCCCGCTCCACCCGGACCGGTGCGTCTGCTCTGCACCGCCGATACCGCGAGGGGCGGCTGGCGCGGGAGCTGGCCGCCGCGCAGGAGACGGTCGCCCAAGAGTTGGCCGCCGCGCAGCAGGTAGTGACCAACCTGCCGTCGGCGCTGCAGGGCCGACGCTCGCGCGGCAAGCGTCCGTGGATCATCGCCGCCGCCGCCGCATCCGTGCTCGCGGCCGGCGCCGCCGCGTTCTCGGTCATCCGCCGCTCCTCGCGTCCGGAGCCGTCACCGCGCCCGCCCAGCGTGGATGTGCAGACCACTCCGTGACGCTAGGGGCCATGGCGAAATAGCAACATTCGAGCCGGCCTCGACGGTGAATGAACCCGATCGTGTCAGAGGGAGAACCACTCGGCGGGATTGAGCATCGTGCTCAGATCGGCCAGCAGTGAACTTCCGTTCGCCTGAAGCAGCTCCGGCATGCTCGCCCACTCGGTTGTCGCCAAACTGCCCAGCTGAGCCGGGAAGTCGTTATTAGCGGTCAGCACCGCGGTTGCCAGATCGTCACGGGCATTGAGGATTCCGCCGACGATGCCGGTGTTCGGGTCCAATACCGTTTCGTCTAGCAGGGATTCGAATTGCTGAGGCAGTAGCAGCGAAAGCACGCTGTCGCCGACGGCCAATTCCGCAGGAAGGCTGACGTCACTGGCAGCCACGGGCAGGGCGTTGCCAATCGCCTCCAGGCTGACGACCGGATTGCTGACGAGGTCGTGATCGACGGTCGCCCAATCCGGGGTCAGCGCCGGGGTGAACCGCAGCTCCAGGGGAGTGGCCGGTTCGCTGCCGAACACCGCGTCGAAATTGCTGGCGCCCAGCACGCCTTGCAACCCGTGCAGAATGAGCTCCTGTGTGACCCAGTCAGGCTGGGCGTTCTCCCGGGAGGCATCCAGGGCGTAGTCGTAGGAGAACACGCGCTGCGACATATCGGCGGCGTATTCGGCGGGGCTGACCGTGGGTGTGTCAGCAGGCAGGTAGCTGGCCACGTCGGCCACCGGCACCAACTCGGTCGTCACCGGTAGCCCGGCCGGGTTCGCACCGTCAGGCAAGTTCTCGAAGCGGGCGAAGATCTCGCCGCTGCTAACGCCGTTGCTGTCGAGCCAATTCGCCACGCCCGGGTTGGTGGCGCTGACCACGTAGTAGGTGTAGCCGTCAGAATCGGCGAAAGCCGTGGTGTTGTTCAACGTGGTCTGCGCCAAGGTGGACGGCAGCGTCGCCCCGAACACGTTCATCAACTCGATGCCGCTGTAGCCGGCCGCCACGTCGGGCACCTTGACGATCAGCGCCTCGCCAGGATCCAGGTCGAAGTTGCCACCGGAGACCTCAGCACTTGGCAGGCCCGTCGCGAACACGCTGGTTTCGGGAGCCAGTGGACTCATCGTATTGGCCGGCAGCTCGATGCCGGCGACCTCGGCCAGGCCCATGTTCTCTTGGTTGAATGGTCCGACGATGTTGCCGAAGGCGGTGAACAGCGTCGTCAGTAACGAGTCGACCGAGGTGATCGGCGTCACCGAAGTCGTTGTCAGCGTGCCGGATTCGTCCGCGCCGGGGAATATGCCCGTGCTGGGTATGGAGAAGAATGCCGGGCAGTCGGACACGCAGCGGATGGTGAAGCTACCGGGGCCCTGAGCCCAGCCGCCGAGCATGTCCCGAATCAACAGAGACGCATCTCCATTGGTGGTGGCTGCGGTGTCATTGATGAAGTTGAGCACGCCAGCTGGCTCGGTGGGGCCGATGTCGACGGTGAACGTGCCGTCGGGGTTGACGACCAGACCGTGATCGAGCTCCAGGCTGTCCTTGCTGACGGCCGTCGAACCGGTGACCGCTTCGGTTGCGATGGCCAGACCTTCGGTGCCTTTGCCCACCGTGCCGGTCAGCTGGTAGGTGGCGTCGGGCGCCAGGCCATCGGTCACGTGATAGTAGATGTCGGGGGTGAAGAACTGAAAGTACTGCCGGGAGTCGGCGGCATCCCCGGCCACCGCTTCCGGGGATTGGAAGAACACTCCGTTGAACAGTTCGGTGACCCTGGACAGCCCGGCTGACAGCAGTTCGTAGTTGGTGTTCTGCAGGCCAGTCATGAGCATCGCGTCGCTGTCCGGTGTCGCGAACGGCAGCGCGGAGTCATAGGCGACAGCCTGCTGCATCGCCTCGAGGAGGTTGTCGAGCGCCGGCTGATATGCGCTTGTCGAGTCTGCGGTGGCGTGCGGCGCCGTCATCATCATTGCCAGCGCGCCGGCGGATAACGCCGTCGCTATCCCGGCACGCCGAACGCGACAAGTTGACCCACCGCTGCGCGGTCGTCGTGCCTTCGAGGGCCGCGGCTTTGTCACCATGTCGTTGCTCCCTGCCGGTGGAAGCATCCGCAAGGCACCTGCGGCCGGATGAGTGGCAACTCGGCACTTGGAACCCACGGCTTGCCGTCGCGATTATGCAACGGCAATAAGGGCGGAATTTAGCAGATCGGAGCCGGGATATCGCCGGGATTGAAGGTCGACGCTGTCGGAGTAGCCAGCACCGCGCTACCCCGTCGATTTCGCTCTGTGGAGCCTAGGGGATTCGAACCCCTGACTTCTGCCTTGCAAAGGCAGCGCTCTACCAACTGAGCTAAGGCCCCGGTTCGCGACCAGTGGGCTGGTCAGCTGCCATGTGCCACACCTCGACGCCGCGCCGGGACGCCACCGCCCCGATCACCGCAATCGCCGCGATCGCGAGCAGCACTTTGGCGGTTCGTCGTAGTGCAGACATGGTGTGGGCCTAGGAGGACTCGAACCTCCGACCTCTTCGTTATCAGCGAAGCGCTCTAACCGCCTGAGCTATAGGCCCGTTCTGCCACATGGCCGAGCGCCGAGATTACCGCAATCGACGTCCGCGGCCCAAACACGATCATCGTCTCGCGCTGGTCGCCGGCTTAGTCGAGGTCCGCCAACGTCACTTCGACACCGCCGATCAGGTCCGTCGTCAAGTTGTAGATGAACGCGCCGACGGTGGCCATCGCAGTCAGCAGCACGATGTTGACCAGACCGATCAGCACGGCGCCGCCGAAAATCGTGCCGCTGGAGACCAGTTCACCGTTGCCGCCACCACCGGTGTTGGTGAGCAGATCACCCACGTTGCTGTTCAGCTTGCTCCACACGCCCATGCCGCCCAGCACCAGGTAAAGGAACGCCACCGCGATCATCCACACGAAGAACAGCGCCACCGACAGGATCAGCGACACCTTCATCGTGCTCCAGGGATCGATGCGGCGCAGCTGCATGCTCGCCCGCACGGGGCCGCGGGACCGGCGTGATGAAACCGGCGCACGGTTCTCCGCGGCGGGGGACCGGCGGACCGTCGTCTCGGTCGGAGCGTCCGCACCGGGCTCGGGGGCGGTTTTGCGGTGTCCGGCTCGCGGCAGCGGCCCAGACAGATCGGGCAGCTCGCTGGCGTAGGCCTCGGCATGCCGGCCATCTGTCCGTGGCGACGACGGTGCCGACCCCTCGGCCTCCTCGGTCGGGGCAGCGGGGCGTGTCGCCGACGAGGGCTGGAAGGCCTTGGGTGCGGCGGTACCGGAGATGAAGCGGCTCACGCGGGCTTCCACATCGGGTTGGGCGGCCGGGCGTGAGTCGGTGTGGGCGGCGGCGTCCGCGGTGGCCCGGGCTGGCCGCGACCGTGGCGTGGCGCGCTGCCACGGCGGGACCTCGCCGGTGTCGCTAACCCGGCCCGCTCCCGTAACGGACCGATGCGCGCCGCCTTGGTCGGGCGCACCGTTGCGATTGCCCTGACCGTCGCCGGGCCTGGACGATCCAGGCTCGTTCGGTGAAGTCACCCCGGCTCCTTACGTATGCGCCCGGGTCCTTCCGGGCGGTGGCGGTCAATTGCCCCGATGTTTACCTCGGCCCGACCTGCGGACCGCATCCCATCAGGCTGAGTCTAATTGCCCGATTCCTCCTCGGGCCGCACTGCGCCCCGCATCGTCATCAGGCTAGCTACCCAGCTCTTCGTCGGTTACCCCGGCTTCTTCGGCGTTGCGGGCGATGGCTAACAGTGTGTCGCCCGCACCCAGATTCATCAATCGGACGCCCTTGGTTTGCCGTCCGGCGCGCCGGACCTGTCGCGCCGCGGTGCGGATCACCCCGCCGCCGGAGGTGATGGCATATAACTCGGTGTCGTCGTCGACGATCAAAGCCCCGACCAGCCGGCCGCGCCGCGAGTCGTACTGGATGGTCAGGATGCCTTTGCCGCCGCGGCCCTGCGGGGTGTACTCCTCGATTGCGGTGCGCTTAGCGTAACCGCCGGAGGTCGCGACCAGCAGATACGTGCCGTCGCGGACCACGTTCAGCGACAGCAGCCGGTCGTCGGTGTTGAAGCGCATCCCCTGCACCCCGGACGTGGCACGGCCCATCGGCCGCAGTGCCTCGTCAGTCGCCGAGAAGCGGATGGACTGGCCTTTGGCCGAGACCAGCAGCAGATCCGCGTCGGCCGAGCACAGCACCGCGCCGACCAGTTCGTCCCCGTTGCGCAGGTTGATGGCAACGATTCCACCGGACCGGTTCGAGTCGAAGTCGGTCAGCTTGGTCTTCTTCACCAGCCCGTTGCGGGTCGCCAGCACCAGATAGGGGGCGTCCTCGTAGCTGCGGATCTGGATGACCTGCGCGATACGTTCTTCGGGCTGGAAGGCCAGCAGGTTCGCGACGTGCTGCCCCCGTGCTATCCGTGACGTCTCGGGTAGCTCGTAGGCCTTCGCCCGGTACACCCGGCCCTGGGTGGTGAAGAACAGAATCCAGTCGTGCGTCGAGCACACGAAGAAGTGCGCGACGATGTCGTCTTGCTTGAGTCCGGCGCCCTGCACGCCTTTGCCGCCGCGCTTTTGGCTGCGGTACAGATCGGTCTTGGTGCGCTTGGCGTATCCGGTCTCGGTGATCGTGACGACGACATCTTCACGCGCGATCAGATCCTCGTCGCTGACCTCGCCATCGGCCGCGACGATCCGGGTCCGGCGGTCGTCGCCGTGCTTGTCCACCAACTCGGCCAGCTCGTCGCGCACGATCCGGCGCTGCCGCTCGGGTTTGGCCAGGATGTCTTCCAGGTCGGCGATCTCGGCCTCGATCTTGGCCAGGTCGTCGATGATGCGCTGGCGTTCCAGTGCGGCCAGCCGCCGCAGCTGCATGTCGAGGATGGCCTGGGCCTGGATCTCGTCGACGTCGAGCAGCTCGATCAGGCCGGCGCGGGCGATGTCCACGGTTTCCGAGGCTCGGATCAGCGCGATCACCTCGTCGAGCGCGTCGAGCGCTTTGACCAGCCCGCGCAGGATGTGCGCCCGCTCGTTGGCTTTTCGCAGCCGGTAGGTGGTGCGCCGGACGATGACGTCGAGCTGGTGCTCGACGTAGTGGCGGATCAGCTGGTCGAGCCGCAGCGTGCGTGGCACCCCGTCGACGATCGACAACATGTTGGCGCCGAAACTGGTCTGCAGCTGGGTGTGCTTGTAGAGGTTGTTCAGCACCACCTTGGCGACGGCGTCACGCTTGAGCTCGACGACGATGCGCACGCCAACCCGGTCACTGCCCTGGTCCTCGACGTTGGAGATGCCGCCCAATCTGCCGTCACGCACCTGCTCGGCGATCGAGGTGATGAAGTTGTCGTGGTTGACCTGATACGGCAGCTCGGTGATGACAAGGGAGGAACGGCCTTTGGAGTCCTCTTCCACCTCGACCACGCCGCGCATCCGGATGGACCCGCGACCGGTCTTGTAGGCGTCGCCGATGCCCTGCGAGCCCACGATCAGCCCGGCGGTGGGGAAGTCCGGACCCTTGACGCGTTCGATGACCGCGGCCAGCGTGGTCTCTTCATCGGCGTCGTAGTTGTCCAGCGCCCAGAACACGGCGTCGGCCAGTTCACGCAGATTGTGCGGCGGGATGTTGGTCGCCATGCCGACCGCGATGCCGCCCGAGCCGTTGGCGAGCAGGTTGGGGAACCGGCTCGGCAGCACCGTGGGCTCCTGCACCCGGCCGTCATAGTTGGGGATGAAATCGACTGTCTCCTCGTCGATCTCGCGCAGCATCTCCATGGCCAGCGGGGTCAGCCGCGCCTCGGTGTTGTGGCTGACGAACCCGTTGGTGACGAATGCGTGATCGTCGCTGTCGACGCGGAGGCTGTAGACCGGCTGGATGCCGGCGTCGGTCACGCTGGCGACCTTGGGGTAGTAGAACCGACCGTCGGTCAGCTCCTGGGCGATGGTGCTGGCGTCGGGGTCATGGCGATGTGCCGCCAGGAAGTCATGCAGTCCAGGAACGTCGAGTGTGGGGGTTGTCGACGTCATTTTCTTGGATTCGCGTACAGAACCCGCACACTCGCTGCCTATCACGCGTCGCTGCAGCACCGCATGATCGCCCGGGACTATTTCCTCGATCAACTTCCACAGCAGCGTCGGCACACCGCCGAGATTCACCAAGCAGAGCAACGGGTGGTTTGCGGTACCGGTGACGCTGTACCCGTCGACGGTGGCGACTGTGTATGTCTGGTGGTCACCTGAGTGGAACAGCCGGTCCGCGACAACGGGCTCACCATGACGGTCAAGGACTTTGGTGTCTATTGTCGTTTCGCTGTGAGGCTGCGCGCCGGGCACGATGTCGGCGATTCGCACCGATTGCCCTTCGGGAAGCGCCACCAGCGCATCGCCTGTGATGCAATATCGCATCGCCGCCGGGGGATCGTTACCCGGTGAGCCGAAGTTGCCCTGCCCGTCGACCAGGGGGTAGCGCAGCGACCACGGCTGAGCCATCCGGACCAGGGTGTCGTAGATCGACGCGTCGCCGTGCGGGTGGTAGTTACCCATCGTCTCGGCAACGGAGCGCGCCGATTTTGCGTGGCTGCGGTCCGGACGGAACCCGGAGTCGAACATCGCGTACAGCACCCGGCGGTGCACCGGCTTGAGACCGTCGCGCACCTCCGGAAGCGCCCGGCCCACAATCACGCTCATGGCGTAGTCGATGTAGCTGCGCTGCATCTCGTGCTGGATGTCGACCGGCTCTATCCGGTCGACGGAGTCGTCACCCGGTGGCAGCGTGGTATCTGTCATTGGTTCCTCGTACTAGTGGCGAGCGAAGGCAGCGGCCGGTCAGACATCAAGGAAACGAACGTCTTTGGCGTTGCGGGTGATGAAACTGCGCCGGGCTTCGACGTCCTCGCCCATCAGAATGGAGAACAATTCGTCAGCGGCCGCGGCGTCGTCGAGGGTGACCTGACGTAGCACCCGCACCGTCGGGTCCATCGTGGTCTCCCACAACTCCTTGGCGTCCATTTCGCCCAGACCTTTGTAGCGCTGGATGCCGTCGTCTTTGTTGATCTTCTTGCCGGCTTTCTGCCCGGCTTCCAGCAGGCCGTCGCGCTCGCGGTCGGAGTAGGCGAATTCCGGTGTGCTGCGCTGCCATTTCAGCTTGTACAGCGGAGGCTGGGCCAGGAACACGTGTCCGTTTTCGATCAGCGGCCGCATGAACCGGAACAGCAGCGTCAACAGCAACGTGGAGATGTGCTGGCCGTCGACGTCGGCGTCGGCCATCAGCACGATCTTGTGATAGCGCAGTTTGGTGATGTCGAACTCGTCATGGATCCCGGTGCCCAGCGCGGTGATGATGGCTTGCACTTCGGTGTTCTTCAGGACGCGGTCGATGCGGGCCTTTTCGACGTTGATGATCTTGCCGCGCAGTGGAAGGATCGCCTGGAACATCGAGTCGCGCCCGCTTTTGGCCGACCCTCCGGCCGAATCACCCTCCACCACATACAGTTCGGATTTGCGCGGATCGGTGGAGCGGCAGTCGGCCAGCTTCCCGGGCAGACCACCCAGGTCCGTGGCGCTCTTGCGCCGCACCAACTCCCGGGCCTTGCGGGCGGCAATACGTGCCTGCGCCGAGGAGACCGCCTTGTTGACAACAATTTTCGCGTCGGTCGGGTTGGCTTCGAACCAATGGTTGAGCTGCTCGTTGCACACCCGCTGGACGAACGACTTGACTTCGGTGTTACCCAGCTTGGTCTTCGTCTGGCCCTCGAACTGCGGCTCACTGACCTTGACCGAGAGGACCGCGGCCAGCCCTTCGCGGATGTCGTCGCCGGTGAGATTCGGGTCCTTGTCTTTAAGCAGCTTGCGGTCTTTGGCGTACTTGTTCACCACAGACGTCAACGCGCTGCGGAAACCCTCCTCGTGGGTGCCGCCTTCATGGGTGTTGATGGTGTTGGCGAAGGTGTGCACCGATTCCGAGTAGCCGGCGTTCCACTGCATCGCGATTTCGACCTCGTGGCCGGTGCCTTTGCCGGAGAAGTCGACGATGCTGGAGTGGATTGCGCTTTTGGTCCGGTTGATGTGCTTGACGTAGTCGACCAAACCGCCCGGATAGTGAAACGTGCGGTGCTTGACCTTGTGCGGGGCCTTCGATTCCGCGGCCTTCTCTTCGGCCGATTTGGGTGCTTCGGCGGTGTCGCTGACGACTTCGTCGACGACCTCTTCCTGGCTGACCCGCTCGTCGGTCAGGTTGATGGTCAGTCCCTTGTTGAGAAATGCCATCTCCTGCAGCCGGCGGGCGACGGTCTCGAAGTCGTATTCAGTGGTTTCGAAAACATCAGGGTCGGCCCAAAAGCGCACTGTCGAGCCGGTTTTCTTCGTCTTCTCGCCCTGCTTGAGAGTGCCGGGCACCGAGTGGTCGTAGCACTGATACCACTCGTAGCCGTCGCGTTTGATCTCCACCTCGAGCCGGGTAGAAAGGGCGTTGACCACCGACACCCCCACACCGTGCAGCCCACCGGAGATGGCGTAGGAGTCCGAATCGAATTTACCGCCGGCGTGCAGCTGGGTCATCACTACGTCGACGGTGGGGATTCCCGACGCGTGCATGCCCACCGGAATGCCGCGACCGTCATCGCCGACTTCGACTCCGCCGTCCTGCAGCAGCACTACGTCGACGGTGGTCGCGTATCCGGCCATCGCCTCATCGACGGCGTTGTCGACTACTTCCCAGATGAGATGGTGCAGACCACGCTCGCCGGTGGAGCCGATGTACATGCCCGGGCGTTTGCGGACCGCTTCGAGGCCCTCGAGAATCGTGATGGATGACGCACCGTATTCCTCTTGTGCCTTCTTTTTCTGGGCAGCCACGATCGGTAGCTCTCCTCGGGGGTTACATGCGAGCGGTCGGGTCACCGCAGCAGGGTCTTCGCCCAGTCTACCGTCACATAGGGGCCGCACC
Source organism: uncultured Actinomycetota bacterium (assembly GCA_963767765.1). Taxonomy (GTDB): domain Bacteria; phylum Actinomycetota; class Actinomycetes; order Mycobacteriales; family Mycobacteriaceae; genus Mycobacterium. The sequence continues at coordinate 966,569 of CAVYEX010000002.1, forward strand.
GACTTTCCAAACGCGTTTCTGCACAGCTATCCGTGCCGTGTGTTCGACAATTTGCCCGAAGGCGTGTCCTGACGCTTGCGCTACGCCTTCAAACCGTCCAGGCGGCTCTCAGCCGACGAAGTGCTGCAGCTGTGAGCGCCTCAACCGTAGGTGTCGCGCGGGCCTCGGCCGGCGATATGCAGCGGTCCTTTCCGCCATGACGGCGCCACGGGGCCGGTGATTCTCAGCGACTTCACCACCCCGTCACCCACGGCATGGGCGATCTTCGCCAGAATTTGCGCTTGCATCAACCGCAACTGGGTCGCCCAGGCCGTCGACTCGGCCGCCACACTGAGCACACCATCGGTCAAACCGACCGGCGTGGCGTGGTCGGCGATCTGGTGCCCGACCACCGCGGGCCACTGGCCCAACACCGTGCCCTCGGCGACCCGCGGCGACCATCCGCGTTTCTTGGCCAGTTCCCGGGTCACCCGGCCGAGCGGTTGCGGGTCGCGATAGTCCGGCCCGGGCCCCGACCAGCGCCGGCGGCGTTCGCTGCCGGCCACCCGGCGTTGCGGCGGCACAATGCGGCCGCGACCGACATTCTTTCCGCGCAGCTGCGCGGCGGCTCGGGCTTCGGCCAGGGTGCGCCGGACCAGGTCCATCGCGGCCGACTGCGCATCACGGCCATCGGATGCCGGCGGCTCTGTCACGGCTGCACCACCGACACCCGTCCGCTGTCGTCGTCTCGCGAGGCGATCGTCACCCGCCGCGCATCCCAGCCGGCCGGGATGTCGTCGGCGACCGCGGCAGTGACCAGCACCTGCTCTGCCGCGGCGGCGACCGTCGCCAGCGCCTGGCGGCGGGCCGCGTCGAGCTCGGCGAACACATCGTCGAGCAACAGAACGGGCTCGCCGCCGTCAGCCCGCAGCAGCTCGTAGGCCGCCAGCCGCAGCGACAACGCTATCGACCACGACTCACCATGGCTGGCATAGCCTTTGGCGGGTTGATCACCCAACACCAGCTCGAGGTCGTCGCGGTGTGGACCCACCAGACACATCCCGCGCTCGAGCTCGGCGTCGCGACGTGCAGCGAGTGCGGTCAGCAGCGCCGCTTGCAGCGTGTCGACATCGATCCCTGCTCCGGGCTCTGAAGGAATGCTGGGGCGGTACGCGACCGCCGCCGCACGCGGTCCCGGTGCCACCAGCTGGTATGCCTTGGCCACTTGCGGCGCCAGTTGATTAACCAGGTCCATCCGAACGCTCATCAGCTCGGCGCCGTGGGCGGCAAGGCGCGCGTCCCACACGTCGAGGGTGTCCAGGGCACCGCGGTCGCCTCGATGCCTGCTACCGGACAGCGTTTTGAGCAACGCGGTGCGCTGGCGCAGCACCTTGTCGTAGTCGGACCGCACGGCGGCCACTCGGGGCCGGCGTATCGTCGCCAGGTCGTCGAGATAGCGGCGGCGATCGGCCGGGTCACCCCGCACCAACGCCAGGTCTTCGGGAGCGAACAACACCGCACGCAGCACCCCGGCCACTTCTTTGGTGCTGCGCACCGGCGAGCGGTTCAGGCGTGCTTTGTTTGCCCGCCCGGTGGCGATCTCGAGGTCCACTGCGCATTCGCGTCCCTCGTTGACCACGATCGTCGAGACCAGCGCCCGCTCGGCACCCACCCGCACCAGCGGCGCGTCGGTGGCTACCCGGTGCGAACCGAGGGTCGCCGAATACCACAGCGCCTCGACAAGGTTGGTCTTGCCGTAGCCGTTGGGGCCGACGAAGACGGTCCGTCCGGGTGCAAGGTCCAGGTCAGCCTGCGCCCACGAACGAAAGTCGCGCAACCCCAGGTGCCGGACGTACACCGCGGACGCCTCACCCGGGCAATCGCACCGGCATCAGCAAGTACACATACTCGGTTTCGACGGCCGGGAAGGGCGCCCCGTTGTGCGGTGGCACCTCGTCGGCGGACGCCGGCCGCAGCACCGCGGGCCGGCTCGGAGTCGTGAAACCGAACGACACCCGCTCGGAGTGCACCGCACCCAGCCCATCGGTCAGATAGTTCGGATTGAACGCGATAGTCAACGGTTCCCCGGCGAAGTCGACGTGCAGATCTTCCTCGGCTCGCCCGACGTCGTCGGCGCCGGCGGAAAGCCGCAGCAGTCCTTCGGCGAATTCCATCCGCACCTGGGCGCCGCGGTCGGCGACCAGAGCAACCCGCTTGATCGCCTCGGTCAGCTCGGCCACGCCGATTGTGGCGACCGCGGTGTGTTCGGCGGGCAGCAGCTGCCGGAATTTCGGGAATTCCGCGTCGAGCAGCCGCGTGGTGCTGCGCTTGCCGTCACCGCTGATGCCGAGCAACCCGTCCTTGCCGACGACCGAACCCGCGCCGAGCGACAGATGCACCTCTGAGCCGTCGGTGCCGGCTTTCGCGGCCTCGGCCAGCGTCTTGGCCGGGACCAGCACTGCCGCCTCGATGTCCGGTGATGCCGCCGACCATGTCAACTCGCGCACAGCCAGACGGAATCTGTCGGTGGCGGCCAGCACCACCGTCGCACCCGAGATCTCCACCCGGATGCCGGTCAGCATCGGCAGCGTGTCGTCCCGGCCGGCGGCCACGGCGACCTGACCGATCGCCTGGGCGAACAGATCGGCCGGCAGCGTGCCGGTCTCCGCCGGCAGTACGGGCAGCGTGGGATAGTCCTCGACGGCCATCGTCGGCAGTGAGAATCTGGCGCTTCCGCAGGTCAGCGATACCCTGGTGCCGTCGACGTGAAAATCGACCGGCTTGTTCGGCAGCGCTCGGGTGATGTCGGACAACAGTCGTCCTGACACCAAAACGCTTCCTGGAGAAGCGATTTCGGCAGCAATCTGAACCTCGGCAGATACCTCGTAATCGAAGCCGGAGATCACCAGGCCGCCGTCGGAACCGGTGAGCAGGACCCCGGCCAGGACCGGCACCGTAGGTCTGGTGGGCAGGTTCTTGGCCACCCACGCCACCGCATCGGCGAAGTCATCACGTACCAGCCGAAACTTCAGATCGTTCAGGCCAACTCTTGTCGTCGCCACATCCATCAGCGGTCCCTTCAATCCCTTCAGCCAACGACCTCGAAAGTCAGCCTGGCCGCCTTGGCGAGCGTAGAGCTTCCAACGCCATTTGGAAGGCTAATCGACATCGGTGACACCGTCCCCGGCGCGGGGGTACCAGATATCCCCAGCCCATTCTTCAAAGAAGAAGAGATGAAGAGATCTCAGTAACAGTATTAAGGCCTGTGCGAACTGGGGACAGCCCGTGATCGCTGCTGTTCGCGGCGTTTTCGGGCTGTGCACCATAGGATTCGGCGCTGTGTGCAGTGTGTGCGTCGATGGGGAGAACGGCCGGTTGTGCACGACAATCCCCGATCCGCGCGGCACGGTTGACCGGTTGTCCACAACGTTGTGGACATCGGGTTCGCCCATAACAGTTCTCGGCAGGATCACCAGGCTCGACGAGGCCTTCAGCGCTTGGAGCGTTGTCGAATACGGGTGGTGAGTTCTTTGACGTGATCGAAGACCTCTTGACGCTCGGCCATCTCTGACAAGATCTTGCGTTGCGCGTACATCACGGTGGTGTGGTCGCGGCCGAACGCCTGGCCGATCTTGGGCAGCGACAGGTCGGTGAGCTCCCGGCAGAGATACATCGCGATCTGCCGCGACTGGGCCAGCGCGCGAGTCTTGCCGGGGCCGCGCAACTCCTCGACCGTGGTGTCGAAGTACTCGGCGGTCGCCGCCATGATGGTGGCCGCGCTGATCTGCATGGTGCTGGCATCGGCGATGAGGTCGCGCAGCACGATCTCGGCCAACGCTTTGTCGATCGGAGTCTTGTTCAGCGAGGCGAACGCGGTCACCCGGATCAACGCGCCCTCGAGCTCTCGGATGTTTCGCTCGATGCTGCTGGCGATCAGTTCCAGGACGTCGCCAGGAACGGCGAGACGCTCCATTTGAGCCTTTTTGCGCAGAATCGCAATCCGGGTTTCCAGCTCGGGCGGCTGGACGTCGGTGATCAAGCCCCACTCGAACCGCGTTCGCAACCGGTCTTCCAGAGTGGCCAGCTGCTTAGGTGGGCGGTCGGAGGAGATGACGATCTGCTTGTTGGCGTTGTGCAGGGTATTGAAGGTGTGGAAGAACTCCTCCTGGATGCCTTCCTTGCCTTCGATGAACTGGATGTCGTCGACCAGCAGCACATCAACATCGCGGTAGCTGCGTTTGAAGGCGACTTTGCGGTCGTCACGCAACGAGTTGATGAAGTCGTTGGTGAACTCTTCGGTCGAGACATATTTGACCCGCATGCCCGGGAACAGCCGCTGAGCGTAATTCCCGGCCGCGTGCAGCAGATGTGTTTTGCCCAGTCCGGATTCGCCCCAGATGAACAAGGGGTTGTACGCGCGGGCCGGCGCTTCGGCGATGGCCAGCGCGGCGGCATGCGCGAACCGGTTGGAGGCGCCGATCACGAAAGTTTCGAAGGTGTAGCGCCGGTTGAGGCTGGTTCCGGAGGCGGCGGCCGGATCATGGCTGCGGGGCCGTTCGGTGAAGTACGTCGGCCAATCCTCGTGGGCGCTGGCCAGCGCCTCGCTGTCTTCGTCGACTTCGTCGGGTTCCATGGCGGTGTCGACGGCTGGGGCCGCCGCGTCAGCCTCGCCGTCCTGGGACGACTGCGGCGCGATCCGCACGCCCAGTTGCACCTCGTGGCCGAGCCGCCGGCTCAGCGCGTCGGTAATCGGGGTCCGCAGGTGCCGTTCGATCTCATTCTGCACAAAGCTGCTGGGAACGGACAGCAGGGCGAATCCTTCGACGATGGTCAGTGGCTGAACGAGGTTCAGCCAGGCGCGTTGCTGCGGAGTCAGTGCGGTGGCCAGCGCTTCGCCGTTGGAGCCCGGGTGGAGTCCTTGCGTCTCGCCGTTGAGTTCGGAGACGACGTCGCTCCATACCATCGTGAAGTTGGAACCGGGATCATCGGTCAACGACGGATCCCCCGCTTCCCGGTCGAGGCGCTGCCACCGATGCGACGACGGACTGTCCACATATTTATCCACAGGTGTGGACAGGGCGGTTGTCACCGCACCGCGGTCTATCGAGGACGGCCCGCGGGGTTGGCGCACTCAAGATATCCGATACCGGTTGTCCGGCCAGACACCCGATCCGCCACCGTCGCTTCGTTTTCGGGCGCCGTTCCGGTCTGGAACGGCATTGCCTGAAGCTAACAGTTTTCCGTGCACGTGCCAACAGTTCTGCAATATTCCGGTGAAGTGACTTGACACCAGCAGATGGGCGTTCGGGGGAGTAGTGGCCGGCCGCCACGGTCCTCGACGCCGATGGCCGAAACCGACTGGTTTGACCCGGCGACCGGGTCATCAGTACCCTCGAACAGTCGCCCGAATGTTGGCGATACGGCTGCGAACCGGGGGTCGCTCGGAGACCGCGCCGGCTACCAGCGAGACAGCGAGTCTGCCACGACTCATCCGGCATTGCTTGCGGACCTCGGGTCCGACGGGTGAGCCAGGGATTGCGGCGGCAGATCACCAAAGGAGACAGCCGTGGCCAAGGGCAAGCGGACCTTTCAGCCGAATAATCGGCGTCGAGCCCGGGTGCATGGATTCCGGCTGCGTATGCGCACCCGCGCCGGGCGCGCCATCGTGTCCAGTCGGCGGCGCAAGGGGCGGCGGTCGCTGACCGCGTGATCTGACTTTAGGTATTGAAAGCGGTGCTTCCCGCACAGAATCGCATGAGGCGATCGGCTGACTTCAACGCGGCGGTCAGGCACGGGGTACGAGCCGTGCAGCCGGACATCGTCGTGCACGCGCGGCGCGGCGGCGATGTGACCAGTGTGGAGAACGGACCCCGGGTCGGGCTGATCGTGGCGAAATCGGTGGGATCGGCGGTGCAGCGCCATCGGGTGGCGCGGCGACTGCGCCATGTCGTGCGCAGCATGCTCACAGATCTCGACCGCACCGAACACCTGGTTGTCCGCGCGCTGCCGACCAGTCGGCAGGCATCGTCGGCGACATTGACGACCCAACTGCGAGTCGGCCTGAAGCGAGCTCATCAGCAGATGGGACCGAGGCGATGAGCGCGCCCTTCCGGGTGGTCACCAGCGCTGTGGTGCGAGGGCTGATCTCCTTGATTCAGCTGTACCGCCATACGGTGTCGCCCTTGCGGTTACCGACGTGCCGGTTCATGCCGACGTGCAGTCAATACGCCGTTGAAGCCCTCGGCCAGCACGGCTTGGCCCGCGGCAGCTGGCTGGCGGCGGTGCGGCTTGCCAAATGCGGGCCGTGGCATCGGGGAGGCTGGGACCCGGTACCCGAACGCTGCGGCGCCCCAGTAGAGCGACGGGAGAGTGCGTCCTTTGTTTGATTGGTTCAGTCTCGACATCTTCTACTACCCGGTGTCGGCCATCATGTGGCTCTGGTACAAGGCATTTGCGTTCGTGCTGGGGCCTACCAACTTCTTCGCGTGGGCACTGTCGGTGATGTTCCTGGTGTTCTCGTTGCGCGCGTTGTTGTACCACCCGTTCGTCCGGCAGATCCAGACCACGCGCCAGATGCAGGAGCTCCAGCCGCAGATCAAGGCGCTGCAGAAGAAATACGGGAAAGACCGCCAGCGCCTGGCGCTGGAGATGCAGAAGCTGCAACGCGAGCACGGCTTCAACCCGGTCCTGGGTTGCCTACCGATGCTGGTTCAGATCCCGGTCTTCCTCGGGCTGTATCACGTGCTGCGCTCGTTCAACCGCACCGGTACCGGATTCGGCCAACTCGGGCTCTCGGTCGACGAGAACAAGCGGCTGGGAAACTACGTGTTCTCCGCCGCCGACGTCCAGCACTTCCTGGCCGCCAATCTGCACGGCGCTCCCCTCGGGGCCGCCATGAACCAGCACGGCTCCAGTCTGGCCGCGTTCACCATGTTCAGTCGCCCCGCGGTGATCGCGGTCGGTGTGCCGGTGATGATCCTGGCGGGCATCGCGACCTACTTCAACAGCCGCGCCTCGGTGGCCCGACAGAGCCCGGAAGCGGCCGCCAACCCACAGACGGCAATGATGAACAAGCTGGCGCTGTATGTGTTTCCGCTCGGTGTGGTGGTAGGTGGCCCGTTTCTGCCGTTGGCGATCATCTTCTACTGGTTCTCCAACAACATCTGGACGTTCGCCCAGCAGCACTATGTCTTCGGAAAACTCGAGAAGGAAGAAGAAGCCAAGAAACAAGAGGCCCTGGAACGCCGCGCCGCCAACGCGCCCGCGCCGGGAGCCAAGCCCAAGCGGGCGAGCAAGTCGCCCAGGCCGGCTGGCCCAGCGGCTGCGGTGGTCAACGGAGACGGGCAGCAGAACGCAGAGTCCAACGCGCCGGCGGACGGGCAGCCCGCCGACAGGGCCGCCACCAAGTCGAATCAGGTCGCCCGCGGCGGCACTTCGGGCAGCCGCGCGCCGCGACCGGGAGCCAAGCCCAAAAAGCGCAGACGCTGACCGGGCGACCGATCGTCCGGTGGGCAACCGCAGCGATCGGTCCGAGGCGGCGGGTGCACGCGATTGGCGCGGCCGCACAAAGTCTTTGGAATATGGATGAGGAGGGACGGGTATGACCGAAGCCGATACCACCGAGCACGACACGGACGCGGAATCGCCGGAAGAACTCGAAGAAGGTGCTGAGGACGCACCCGGTGCGGTGGAAGGCGGTGACCTCGAAGAGCGGCTGGTGGCCGAGGGGGAAATTGCCGGAGACTATCTCGAGGAGTTGTTGGACCTGCTCGACTTCGACGGCGACATCGATCTGGACGTCGAAGGTAACCGTGCGGTGGTGAGCATCGACGGGGGCGAGGACCTGAACAAGTTGGTGGGCCGCAAGGGAGAGGTGCTCGACGCTTTGCAGGAGCTGACCCGCCTGGCGGTGCACCAGAAGACCGGCGTCCGGAGCCGGTTGATGCTCGACATCGCCAGCTGGCGTAGACGCCGGCGCGACGAGTTGGCCGCGCTGGGCGACAAGGTCGCCAAACGTGTGCTCGAGACGGGGGAGCGCGAGGAGTTGGCGCCGATGACACCGTTCGAGCGCAAAATCGTGCACGACGCCGTGGCGGTGGTGCGCGGCGTGCACAGTGAAAGCGAGGGCGCAGAGCCGGCACGCCGGGTCGTCGTCCTCCTCGACTGACCGAGTTACAGCCATGTAGTTCAGCACGACGTGCGGTGGAGGACGGAGGAATGTTTCACGTGAAACATGTCGATCCGGTCGCCGCACCGCCGCAAGTCGCGGCAAAGGTGTTCGGCGGGCGAATCGGCCTAGCCGAGCGTTATGCCGAACTGCTGGCAGGACCCGCCGTCGAGCGCGGCCTTATCGGTCCGCGGGAGGTCGGGCGGCTCTGGGACCGACACCTGCTGAACAGCGCGGTTATCGCCGAGCTACTGGAGCCAGCCGATCGGGTCGTCGATCTGGGCAGCGGCGCCGGCCTGCCGGGAATACCGCTGGCCATCGCGCGGCCCGACCTTCAGGTGACACTGCTCGAGCCGTTGCTGAGACGATCCGAGTTTCTTGTCGAGATTGTCGACAACCTCCAGTTGCCGGTCGACGTGGTCCGGGGGAGAGCGGAAGAGGCGGCGGTTCGTGATCGCCTGAGCGGCAGTGACGCGGTCGTCGCGCGGGCGGTCGCCGGCTTGGACAAGCTGACGAGGTGGAGCCTGCCGCTGTTGCGGCCCGGCGGGCGAATGCTGGCGATCAAGGGGAAGCGAGCTTCGGCCGAAGTGCGCGAACACCGGCGTGTGATGATCTCTGCGGGCGCGGCAGATGCCAGGGTAGTGGCATGTGGCGCGAAGGACGTGAGTCCGCCCGCGACGGTAGTGGTGGTCCGACGCAGAGCCTCGGCGCCGGGCCGGCGCTCGGCGCAGACCTCGAGCAAGGAGTCGCGATGAGCGCAAGCCCCGGCCAGGTTCCTTCGGCGCCTCAGCTCGACGGGTCAGGATGGGCGCCGGCAGGGACGCCCGGGAATGTTTCACGTGAAACATCCACCGAGTTCGATACTCCGATCGGCGACGCCGCGAAACGCGCAATGCAGGTGCTGCACACGACCCATGACCACTTGCCCCGTCCCCGCCAACCCAGACTGTTCACCATCGCCAACCAGAAGGGCGGCGTGGGCAAGACGACGACGGCGGTGAACCTGGCCGCCGCGCTCGCCGTCCTGGGCCTCAGGACACTTGTCATCGACCTCGATCCCCAGGGCAACGCCAGCACCGCGCTCGGTATCGGCGACCGCCATTCCGGCACGCCGTCGTCGTACGAAGTTCTCCTCGGCGACATCGCGCTGCAGGATGCCCTGCAACCCAGCCCGCACAGCGAGCGCCTTTTCTGTGTACCGGCCACGATCGACCTCGCCGGCGCGGAGATCGAGTTGGTGAGCATGGTGGCGCGGGAGAACCGGCTTCGCACCGCGCTGGCCGAGATCGACCAGCTGGGCTTCGACTACGTGTTTATCGACTGCCCTCCCTCTCTCGGGTTGCTGACCATCAACGCCCTCGTCGCCGCTCCCGAAGTCCTGATTCCGATCCAGTGCGAGTACTACGCGCTGGAGGGCGTGTCCCAACTGATGAACAACATCCAGATGGTCAAGGCCCACCTCAACCCGGGCCTGGAAGTGACCACCGTGATCCTGACCATGTACGACGGCCGGACCAAGCTGGCCGACCAAGTGGCTCAAGAGGTACGGCGGTATTTCGGAAGCAAGGTGTTGCGGACGGTGATCCCACGCAGCGTCAAAGTCTCCGAGGCACCTGGTTACAGCATGACGATCATCGATTACGACCCGGGCTCGCGCGGGGCGATGAGCTACCTGGACGCCAGTCGGGAACTGGCCGAACGCGATCACCCATCATCCGCGGAGGGACGAGCATGAACCAGGCATCACGCAGGAAGGGCGGGCTCGGGCGCGGCTTGGCGTCGCTGATTCCCACTGGGCCGGCCGAAGCGGGGTCGGGACCCGCGGTCTTCGGGCCGCGGCTGGGTGATGCGGCAGCCGATGTCGTCATAGGCGGGCCGGTACCGTCAACTGCCACGCCGATGGGTGCGGTGTACCGCGAGATCGACCCCAGCTTGATCGAACGTAACCCCCGTCAGCCGCGACAGGTCTTCGACGAGGAAGCACTGGCCGAGCTGGTGCACTCGATTCAAGAGTTCGGCTTGATGCAGCCGATCGTAGTCAGATCGATCGACGGATCGACGAGAGAGCAGCGCTATCAGCTCGTCATGGGGGAACGGAGGTGGCGGGCCGCGCAGCAGGCCGGCATGACCGCGATCCCGGCGATCGTGCGAGAAACCGGTGAAGACAACCTGTTGCGCGACGCACTCTTGGAAAACATCCATCGAGTACAGCTGAACCCGCTGGAAGAAGCCGCGGCCTATCAGCAGCTGCTCGACGAGTTCGGTGTCACCCACGATGAACTGGCGGGCCGCATCGGCCGGTCGCGTCCGCTGATCTCTAACATGATCAGATTGCTCAAGCTCCCGATCGCGGTGCAACGCCGCGTGGCGGCGGGTGTGCTGTCGGCAGGGCATGCCCGCGCGCTGCTGTCTTTGGAGGCGGGGCCCGAGGCTCAGGAAGATCTTGCCGCCCGCATCGTCGCTGAGGGGTTGTCGGTTCGCGCCACCGAGGAAGCGGTCACCCTGGCCAATCGCGGTAACGTCACGACACCGACACCACCGCGGCGCAAGCCGATTCAGATGCCGGGGCTGCAAGACGTCGCCGAGCGGCTCTCCGGCGCGTTCGACACCCGCGTCACGGTCAGCCTCGGAAAACGCAAGGGCAAGATTGTCGTCGAGTTCGGATCGGTCGACGATCTCCAGCGCATCGTCGGTCTGATGCAGGCGTCGAACGGCTGACCACAGACACCATGCCGTTACGTCACTGTGACGCTGCAGCGATCAGTGCGGCGGCGACGCTGGTCGCCAGCCACAAAAGGCCTGCGGGCGCGCGCATTTCGATTGCGCAGTCAGCCGGGTAACCGATCGGCAAAGCGCACTGGCTCGTCGAGACCAACTCTTTTATCCTAGAGAGGTTGCTGGTGTGCGTATCAGCGGAATGATGCGGAAGCCAGCGCCCTGCGACGGCCTTCCAGGATAGCCCTGGGACAAGCAGGGCCACCGGTTGCAGTACTGCACGGAGGCCCAGGAGACTGATGTCTGCTCGAATTACGCCGCTGCGGCTCGAAGCCTTCGAGCAGCTGCCCAAGCACGCCCGCCGCTGCGTTTTCTGGGAGGTCGACCCCGCCACCCTCGGCAACGAAGACCATCTTTCCGATCCCGAGTTCGAAAAAGAGGCCTGGCTGTCGATGGTGATGCTGGAGTGGGGATCGTGTGGTCAGATGGCGACCGCGGTCCCCGCCGAGGGTGGTCATAGTGACCCACCGTGCCTGGGATATGTGTTGTACGCCCCGCCGCGGGCGGTGCCGCGAGCGCATCGCTTTCCCACCGCACCGGTGTCTGCCGACGCAGTGCTGTTGACGTCGATGGGTGTCGAGCCGGGCCAAGCCATCGACGATCTGCCCTACAGTCTCATCGGCCGTGTGGTCGACGAACTTGTCCGGCGCGGGGTCCGGGCATTGGAGGCGTTCGGTCGCACCGAAGACGTAGCCGAGTTGTTGGACCACCCCGCGGGCGACCCTGACGTGCAACCGGTGCTGGACTCGGTCGGGGACTGTTCAGTAGACCGGTGCGTGATCGCCGCCGACTTCCTGCGAGATGTCGGGTTCGTCGTCGTGGCGCCGCACCGGTATTTTCCCCGGCTGCGACTGGAATTGGACAAAGGCTTGGGCTGGAAGGCCGAGGTCGAGGCGGCGCTGGAACGGTTGCTGGAGAGCGCGCAGCTGCAGGCGGCCGGCTAGGAACCGCTCAGCCGGCCGGCCTGCTCTACCGCAAGCTCGTGGGCAAGCAGCTCGGCAAACGTGAAAGTGCCTGTGGGCCGGTCGTTTTTACCGAGCAGATACAGGCGCTTGACCGCCGCGAGAATACCCTCGGCGATGGCATCGCGGGTCTGCGAAGTGACCAGCATGCCCCGGTCGGCGGGATTGGTGATGTAGCCAACGTCAACCTGCACCGTCGGCATCCGGGTCAGCCGCAGTAGATCCCACGTCCGCCCATGGGTGCGGCAATCGCGTAAACCGGTACGTGCCACCACTTCTCGTTGAATGAAGTCGGCAAGCATGCGGCCGATCGTCGAAACCGATCCATGCGAGTTGCCGAAGTGAAACGAGGCGACGCCATTCGCCGACGGGCTGGCTTGCGTCGCACAACGCAGGCTGATCATCAGGTCAGCCCCGACGGCATTGGCCGTCGCGGCGCGTTCGTCGTCCGACGGGCTGCGGTTGGTGGGCCGGGACAGGAAAGTCTCCATGCCGATGGCCGCCATCCGGCCTTCCAGCCGACTTGCCAAGTCCCACAAGATGTCTGCTTCACTGATCGGCCCGGCCGCGCCCTGCGTGATCAGCCCGTGGTCCGCGCCGCCGCGACCGGGATCGATGATGATCCGCTTACCCGACAGCTTGGGGCCCGAACTGCGCACCAGCTCTTCTTCACGAATGGCGTGCGGTGAGCCGCCGGTCACTCGAGAACTCAGAAAATACAAGGAGCGCAACGTTTCTGGGCCACAAATACCGTCGGCGTAAAGACCGTACTCCCGTTGATACGACATCAGCGCGTTGTGCGTCTGCAAGCCGAAATAGCCGTCGACCAAGCCGGTATAAAAACCGAGATCTTGCAGCCTGGCCTGCAAGGTGGCCACGTCGTCGCCGTACATCGGCGCGCCGAACTGGTGATTGAGCGTCCGCGCGCCGAGCCGGTAGGACGCCTCCTTCACCGCGCGGTAGGTTGCTTCGCCGACGATGCCGTCGACCAGCAAACCGCGATTTTGCTGAAAGGCCCGGACGGCATGGTCGAGCTCGTCGTCGAAAACGTCGAGCGCCACGTGCTTTCCGGTGGTGAGATCATCGTCGGCGCTGTCGAGCAGCCCCAGCGCAGCCAGCGCGGTGCGGATCTCGGTGACCGCCGCACCGCGGTCACCGCAGCGCAGCGTGTCGCCGTTGTCGCGGCGCGGACTCGACATCCCGGGCCTCCGTGAGCCAATGCAGACTTCAGCTGCCGATTGCTTGACAGGTTAGGCAGTATTGTCGCAGAAGCCCGGCATTTTCCTGAAAAGGCCAGGCGAACGAGTCGAATCAGCGCTACACGGCGCCGGAAAGCTCCCGCAACAGCGCCGCCTTCCCTTTGGCGCCAACGATCCGCTTGACGGGTTGGCCGTCCTTGAACAGGATCAGCGTCGGAATCGAATTGACGTGAAATTCGCGCGCGGTCTCGGGGTTGGCGTCGACGTCGAGCTTCGCCACGGTCAACTGGCCCGCCTTCTCCGCGGCGATCTCTGCCAGCACCGGGGCGACCATCCGGCATGGACCGCACCACGTTGCCCAGAAATCAACCAGCACAGGCTTATTGCTGGACAGCACCGCGGCCGCGAACGACGCGTCGGAGACTTCGACGGGGCTGGTGGTGTCGTCAGCGCTGGTCACTGCTGTGCTCCTATCAGATCGATGCCGGTGGTGCTGGCCCCGGTGGCATCGGTCAATTCGGTGTCGTCTGAATCTGCGCGTTCTGCCAGCCAGCGCTCGGCGTCGATTGCGGCGGCGCAGCCGGTGCCGGCAGCGGTGATGGCCTGCCGGTAGCTGCGGTCGACCAGGTCGCCGGCGGCGAATACGCCCGGCAGCGAGGTGCTCGTAGTGGGTTGCTGCACGAGCACGTACCCGTCGGCATCGACGTTCACAGCACCGCGCACCAGCCCCGAACGCGGGTCGTGACCGACTGCGACGAATACACCGGTGACCGGGAGGGTGGACTCCGCGCCGCTGCGGCTGTCCTGTATCCGCAACCCGGTGACGCCGGTGTCACCTTCGACCGCGACGACGACGTGGTTGGTGATGAACCGGATCTTGTCGTTGCTGCGTGCGCGGTTCAGCATGATCTTGGACGCCCGGAAATCGTCGCGGCGGTGCACGATCGTCACGCTGCGCGCGAACCGGGTCAAGAAGGTCGCCTCCTCCATCGCCGAGTCGCCGCCGCCGATGACCGCGATGTCTTGGTCGCGGAAGAAGAACCCGTCGCAGGTGGCGCAGGCGCTCACGCCCCGGCCCAGCAATTCCTGCTCACCAGGAACGTTCAGGTAGCGGGCGGCCGCGCCCATCGCGAGGATGACGGCCCGGGCCCGGTAGGTCTCGCCGTCGGCGGTGAGCACCGACTTGACCGGGCCCTCCAAAGACACCGACTCGACGTCTTCCATCCTCAGATCGGCGCCGAAGCGCATTGCCTGCTCACGCATCTGATCCATCAGTTCCGGGCCGGTGATGCCGTCGCGGAAGCCGGGAAAGTTTTCCACCTCGGTCGTGGTCATCAGCGCACCACCGAACGACGTGCCCTCGAAGACCACCGGTGCCAGTTGCGCGCGCGCGGCGTAGATGGCCGCCGTGTATCCGGCGGGCCCGGAACCGATGACAATGACGTCGTGCACGGGGGTCGGGGAGATCATTCGAACCTTTCGAGTACGCCGAGTGGGCGAGTGTGACAGCGAACTAAGGGTAGGAACGCTAGCCTAGGCGCTGCTGTTCCCCTCGCTACTGCGGTCGGCGGACCACCGTGTCGGCTACCAGCCCGGTGTCGGCCGAGCTGCATTTGGGTGACACTGCCACCACATCCACCGTGTCGGGGCTGTCGTCCGGCAGCACCAGCAGCACGACGGGCAGCCCGTTGACGGTGGCCGGCTGGGCCCCGAGCACCGTGGCGGAGGCCGGGTAGCCCAGCCCGCGCAGACACGCCGAGCGCCGCCCCTCGTCGCTCAGCGGGCCGTAGTCCGGGTTGCGGTCGAGCAGGCCGAAGATCTGCGCAGCCGACAGCGGGATGACCGACGGATGGGGCGGCACCGTGATGTGCTGCGCGGTGACCGGCGCGGCCGGCGCCGGTGTGCGCGCATGCAGCAGCGCGGCGGTGCCCAGACCGATCGCCAGCACGGCGGCGATCACACCGGCGCCGGCCGCGATTGCCCGCACCGGAGGAGCGCCGGGCCGAACCGCGTGCGCGGCGCGACCACCGGCGAGCGAGGGTGTTGACCGCAGTTCCGCCCGGACAGGGTTGACGACGGCTGCCGGAACCGGGGGAGCGGAGCCGGCGTCGTGGCCGAGTGAACCGGCTTCCAGATCGGCGAGCTGGTCCGCTGTCAGCGGTTGGTCAGCTCCCGCGTCGTCGGTACCCATCCGCCTCAGTGTCCGTGATGGCTGGGCCGCTCGCCAGACCTTGTCAGCTAGCCGGTCGGACGGTGGACTTCATCGGCTCGAGCGTCGGCCTCGAGGTAGCCGAGCACCGCGGCCAGGCGGGCGCGAGCCCGCGCGCACCGGCTTTTGACCGTGCCTTCGGCCACGCCCAGCAGGCGTGCCGCATCGGCAACCGAATACCCCTGCATGTCGACGGCGACCACCGCGGCGCGCTGCTCTACCGGCAGCCGCATCAACGCCCGTTGCACCACGATGGCCGTCTCCACCTGGCCGGTTCGATCAGGCACCGGATACACGTCGTCCAAGGGAGCGGTCGGATGCGACTTGCCACGCCGCAGCCGGTCGAGGCAGGCGTTGACCACGATGCGGTAGAGCCAACTGCTGACCGCCGCGTCGTGCCGAAAGGACCCGGCGCTGCGATGCGCGGACAGCATGGCGTCCTGCAAGGCGTCGGCCGCGTCCTCCGGGGTTCGGCTGCTGAGCTGGGCAAGCCGGTGCAACTGGCGGTGATACCGGTGAAAAAGTTCGGCGAAGGCGTAGCGATCACCGGCGACGTGGGCGATCAGCAGCTCGGAGTCGCTACGTTCCTGCCGCGCTGCCCGCAACTCCACGGCCGGACAGTAACGAATCGGCCGACCACCGGCACTTCACCTCGACGCCAGTGGTGAACGGTCGCGAAATCAAGAAGCGGCTTGAATGGTGATCTCCGATATCGCCGCGCGGCTCTTGCCGTCGGTGCTGCCCAGGGTGGAGATCCACACCAGCACGTTCGACGTCGGTGACGCCGCCTTGACCGGAATGCTGTTGTGGCCGGGATGCACCGCCGTCGGTGCGGTCAATGCAGTGGTGTCGTCGAGTTTGGCCGGTGACGACGTCGGCGCCGAGCGGATCTGCACCTGGCTTCCGGTGCTGGAGATGTCGACGGTGACGGCGCTGACCACGGTCGGTTTGGGCAGCTGCAGCAGTAGGCCGACACCGTTCTTGAACGTAGGGAAGGGTGTGACGTCGTGGTAGGTGTCGGTCGACCAGGACGTGGCCGGGTTGCCGTCGATCGCCAGACCGGCCTGGCCCGGTTCGTCGGCGTCACCACCCGGCGAGAACACAGTGGCTTTGACCGGCTTGACGGTGCCGCCCGGGGCGACACCACCGGCCTCGTCCGAACTCGTCGACGAGGGCGCGTTCAACCCGAGCTGGTCTTTGTCCAGACCACCGCCGAGGTTGCCGAAAACCTTGCCCAGCACCGAGGCCAGCAATAACAGGGCCACGACGATCACAGCGGCCGCGGCGCCGATTCCGATCGTCAGGCTGCGGCGGCGCCGGGCGCGGGTCTCCTCGTCCATGGGCGCTGACGAGCCGAATCGGCCCCGGCCCGGCCGCGCCGGCGGCTGGTCGCGAACCGGTGTGATCAGCTCCGTGCGATCAGCCACCGCGGTCGCCTGCTGCAGCAGGTTCAGCAAGGTGGAGGCACTGCGGATACCACCGTCTTCTTGAACCGCGTGGCTGGCCGCCGCCGAAATCTGAAACGGAATGTCGGGATTGGCGGCGCTGGGCTCTACCGGCTGACCGCTGGCGTTGCGATGCGCCGGGGCCAACCCGCTACGCACCCCCGCTTCCGGTAGCGGCCAGCGGTTGACCAGCAAGGCGTAGAGGGCGGCGCCAATGCCGCGGATGTCGTCCTCCGGCGTGGCGTCGGGCATGGTGGCCGGAAAGGCCAGCACCACCTCGCCTTCGATGCTGACCCGCACCCTGCTGGGGTGATCGATCGATAGGGCCACCCCGGCATGGTGCGCGGCTTCCGCGGCGCCGGCCAGCGACTGCATTGCCCGAGCGGCGCCGATGGGAGACGGCGAGGTGTCGGCCACCTCTCGCAGCGAACCGCCGCGAACCCACTCCGCCACCACAAGTCCGCCGGCCCCGGTGTGGACGACGTCGAGCACCCGGGCGATTCCGGGCTTGTCGATGTGGCCGAGCCGCATGGTGCGCGAGAGAATTTCGCGCAGCTTGTCGTCGGGCAGCGCGCGGTCGGGATCGACGAAGGTGAGGGCCACCTGCCGATTGAGCGCGGTGTCGAGCGCCTGCCAAAACTGCAGGGGTGGACCACCGCCGTGAAAAACCAGCAAGCGGTAGCGGCCGTTGGCGATCTGCGCCCCGGGCACCAGGTGAACATCGTCATCGTGGGTCGACGGTGCTGCGACCGGTTCGGCTGGTGCGATCAGCGGTGCGGAGGCCAGGAGCGGATCGTCGGGCGAGCCGCCCGGCAAGTCGCCGTTGGGGAACTTCGGCGGTGCTGGCGCTGCTCCCGAGCTCAGGATGAAATCAGCTGGGATGTCGGGCTGGAAGTCGTCGGCCCGAGGAGGAGGTGGCCCATCCAGCCCCGCCGGTGACGATGCGGGCTGAGAGGCAGCCCGAGGAGAAGGCGGCTCGTCGAACCCCGCCGGTGGCGTGGACGCGGCGCTGTCCGATGGGCGATCGGTCACCTCCGGTCCTTTCCTTCTGCCTGCCCCGGCTAAGTATGGGGGAAGCTTCCGCGGTATCGGCTCCCGGCCCCAATGCCCGCCCGGCGCTGACGAATTCCTCTGCTCAGAGTACGTGACCCGTCGGCCGCCGGATGGGTGATCGCCCAGCGCAGCGCCCGCGGTGGTGACTCGGTTGGCGAACCTGCGGCGGATGACCGCCAGCGCCGACTGCGCCTCCGGCACCCGGGCGCGAACCAGTACTGCGGCGATGATCGGCACCATGATCACGGTGAGCGCGGCGAGCCGCAGCAACGAACCGGCGCCACCGCCACGGCTGGTCAGCGACGTGAAGTTCAGCAACCGATCCGCGACATGGGCGACAAGAGCGGCAAGTAGTGACGCGGCAATCGTCACCAGGATGGGGCGGACCTCCTTGACGCCGATCAGCTGGCCACCGGGCGGGCGCAGCGCGCGTCGCAGCAAGTAGTAGCCCACGATTGCGCCGGTCAAGAAGCCGAGCCCGTTGGCCAGGCCCAAATAGCCGGCCACCAGCTCGCGATCGCCAGTGAGGTGCGGCGCCAGCAGCGAGCCGACCACCTTGACCGTCGTGATCACGACGATGATGACGATCGGGGTCCACGGTTGCTCGCGCGCGTAGAACACGCGCAGCTGCAAAAGCACCAACGCGTAGGGGATCAGTGTGAACGCCGACAACGCGATCGCCGCGCCGAGATATCCCGCGTCGACCTCACCGAAGTGGCCGTAGGCGAACAGCGCGCTGCCCATCGCCGCTCCACCGACGGTCATCAACGCCACGATCGGAATCAGGATGATCATCGTCAGGCGAGTAGCCAGCGACAAATCGGCGAGCACGGCGGGAAGGTCGTCGGCGGCGGCGTGGCGGCTCAGCCGCGGCATCACCACGGTCAGCACGGTGACGCCGACGATGCCGAACGGCAGCATCAGCACCAGCCAGGTGTAGTTGTAGATCGCCGGGCCGGACGCGGCGGCCGTGCTGGCGATCTGGTTGCCGATCACCAGCCCCAGCTGGCTGATCAGCACGTAGAGGACCATGGCGGCAGCCATCGCCCCGAACCGCTTGAGGCGCGCGTCTATGCCCCACAGCGGACGCAGGCTGATGTGCTCGCGGCGGATCGCCACCAGCAGGACAGCGGCCTGCGCGACGACCCCGAGCGTGGTGCCGACGCTGAGCACCAGCAACTTGGCGTTGCCCATCCGGACGGGATCAACCGACAGCTCACCCGGCGCCGCGAGGTACACGCCGAGGGTGGCGATCGCCACCACATTGTTGACGACGGGCGCCCACGCCGGCGGCCCGAACACGTTGCGGGTGTTCAGAATGGCCATGAACACCGACGACAAGCCGTAGAACAGGACTTGGGGTAGCAGCAGGTAGGCGAACGCTGTGGTCAACGGCGCGTTGACCTGTGGAGCATGACCCAGCATCACACGCACCAGCAGCGGCGCAGCCCACACCGACAGCAGCGTGGTGACCACGAGCAAGGTGGTGGCCAGGGTGACCAACCGGCGCACGAACGACGCGCCGCGGTCTGCGTCGTCCTGTTCGGCGCGGGCCAGCACCGGAACGAAGATTGCGGTGAAAGTCGCTTCCAGCACCAGCGCGGCGACCAGGTTGGGCAGCTGATTGGCCACCGAAAAGGCGCTGGTGAGCGCTGCGCCCAGGATCGCGGCCAGCAGCACGATCCGGGCGAAGCCGGTGAGGCGGCTGACCAGGGTCGCCAGCGCCATTCCCCACGACCGCGAGACCAGCGCGGCATCGGAGAGTTCGGGCCGCGCCGACGATCGTGCCGGCGCCGACGCGGGTGGCGGCGGTAGCTGCGCCACCGGCGCGGCGTGTCGGCCCGCGGCTCTCATACCCGGTGCTCTTCGTGCATCCGCGGACCGGCCGGGGGTTCGCCCGGCTCCGCCGGCCTGCCCTTGTGTGGTTGCGGCGCGTCGGCGGGGTCGGGGCGATCAAGATCCGCCGGATCCGGCTGACCGCGGAAGCGGTGCCACAGCCGGCGTCCGGCGAGCGCGATCAGCACCGCCGCCGCCGTCAGCGTGATCCCGAACAACACCTTGCCGTAGGCGTTGGAATGCACCGACAACCGGACCGGTTCGCCGAGCGACAAGCCGTCGGGGGTGCGCAGCGCCACGTCGACCGCGACCCGCTGGGTGAAGTTCACCTCGATCGGCACCCGCAGCGGAAGGTATCCCGGCGGCAGTTCGATTTCACCGACGTCTGTCACCGACATGCCCGGTGGGGCGTCGACTTGCAGACGGACCCGGACGGGGACCGCCAGTCCGTTGTGTAGCGCCAGCGGAAGCGGACTGTGCTCGGTCGCAAGCGTGTACGAACCGCCCGGGTTGACGATCGTCACCGCGCCCAGCAGATCGTCGATGGTGTGATCGACGATGTCCATGCGCTGATGCGCCAGGCCGTTACGGGTATCCGGCCGGTCGGATTGGCTGACTGCGCGCAGCATGTCCTCGCGCAGCGGCGCAGTGTATTGGGTGCCGGTCAGCCCGGTGCGGCCGTCCACGGTCAGTGCCGACGTCAGCCGCCACAGCCGGCCGGCATTGGCGGTGATCGTGGCGATGACGTCGTCGTCGAAACGGCCGTGCGCAATCGTCTGGGTGTCCGGCGGCTGCGGTCCTCGAGTGGTCGCGGTGGTATCGGTGATGACCGCCGGCAGCGGCCGCGGCGCCGCCAGACCGGAGTGAATGGTGGTCGCCAGGGTGCTCAGCATGGCCTGGGCATCGTCGGCCGCCAGGCTCCATGCCGCCGGTGGCATGAGGATCTGAAGGCGAGTCTCGACGTCGGGCGTCAACGCTCGCCACAACATGGATCCCAAAGCGTCCTGACGACGAGCGGCGGCGGAGTCATGTCGCAGACGCACCGCCAGCGCGGCGTCGAGATAGGTCGGCGCGACCGGGTCGGTGCCCGCGGCTGCCAGCGCGGCGCCGACGGCAGGATCGAACGGTGCCGTCGTGACGTGCGGGGCCACCCGTCGCGGGGTGACGTCGGCGGTGGCACCACCGCCCGATTCGTGCCCGGAGAAACCGGCGGCCGCTATCGCCACCGTGGGCCCGTCGGCGTTGAGCAGATCGGCGGCGCGGCTGGTCAGCGGGCCGTCGCCCATCAAGGTCGCACCCCGCGTCGAGGTGACGCCAAGGATTTGATCGACGATGTCGCCGGCGCTGTCCACGGCGGCCGCGCTCAGTCCCGAATCGCCGGCGCGTTGCAGAGCGTCCAGGTCGGCTTCGGCGTACACCGTGGGGGCCACACACAGCTGATGCGCAAGCGCTCGCAACCGCGTCAGCCACGCCGCCGCGGCGATCTGCCCGGTCCCCGGGTGGGTGGGCGTTCCCGGCTGTTGGGCCTTGCTGTCGGGGGAGTCGGATACGACGTAGCCGGCGGTCATCGCGTTGACGGTGACGAGCAGGTCGGGGTCGACCGCCAGGCACAGTGCGCGGCCGACGGCGCCGTCGGGGTCGACGTCGCGGCTGGTCGCGAATTCGGCTGCCGACAGCAGCACGTCCAGCCGACCACCGGCGGCCAACGACGTCGCCAGCTCGTCGTCGCTGAGCCGGACCGGGATGGTGCCGCCGGGAGCGCCGGGCGCCAGCCGCGGTCGATCGGCCAGCGGCCACAGCATTGTCACCTGCACGGGGCTGGAGGTGTTGGGCGCGACCACCGAACTCATGGCGTCGGCGGACCTGTCGGTGGTATCGGGTGGTACACCGGCCACCGGCAGCAGGAAGCGGGCGTTGTCCAGCCGGGCCGGTTCACCGTAGTCAGGCGTGCCGTTGACGTTGACCAGCAGCGGATAGACGCCGGGCTGTCGGATGTCCAGCGACGGGCCGGTTGCCGATCGCAGCGGAACGGACAAGGTGAAGCCGGCGCTTTGACCCCGCTGCATCTCGGTTGCGACGGTGAGGAAGTCCGCAGCCGGTTGGTATGAGTCCGTCGTGCCGTCCAGAGTGGTGCGCAGCGCGGCCGAGGAGGTGACGGCCGCGGCGTGCTCGAGCCGGACCATCACATCGCGAACCGGACGATCACCGACATTGGTCACCATTCCGGTCACGGTTACCACGGGGTCGCTGGTTGTGGTGACCATGTTGGGGCTGACTTGGTCGACCCGAACCTGCAGAAACGGTGTCGCGCCGGGCTCGCCGGCGCCGGCGCGGGGAAGCGCCGCGGGGACGGCGAGAAAAGCCCCCAGGCCGGCGACGATGCCGGCCACTACGGCGAGGCGCCGGACGGCGGCCCACCGGAGCCGGTCCGTCACGGCGACGGACCGCGACCGTTCTTCCGGCCCGGTGCAGGTTCGTCGAGGCGGCGGTTGTTGGCGCGCGAATGTGTCTGCGGCCGTCGCCGGGGCGAGCTGGGCGGTAGCGGAGGCAGTGCCGCGGGCCCGTCGGCCTGCAACTTGTCGATCAGGTCGTCGGCGACTTCGGCCAGCCGGCGTTCATCGGCATACGCCAGCCGCGACGGCAGCTCACCGATCGGCACCCACGCCACTTCGGCCACCTCGACGTCGTCGTCGGATAGCTGACCGCCGGAGAACCGCATCAGGTAATGGTGCACCGTCTTGTGTACTCGGCGCCCCTCGGTGACGAACCAGTAATCGATGCTGCCGAGCGCCGCCAGCACGCTGCCCTGGATTCCGGTCTCCTCGGCGACCTCGCGAATGGCGGTTTGCTCGGCGGTTTCGCCGAGTTCGATGTGTCCTTTGGGCAATGACCACAGCATCCGGCCACGGCGGTCGACCCGCCCGATCAGCGCGGCCACCTGGTCTTCCCGCGGCCCATCGATACCGTCGATGACCAGTCCGCCGGCGGAGGTCTCGTGTACGGTCCGCAGCCGCTCGGGTCCGCGACGCGTCGAGCCGGACCGCCGGGGTTCGGCTGCGGGTGTTTCCGCCGCGGGTTGCTTCTCGGCAGGACCGGCCGCCCGGCTACCACGGCGCCTGCCCCGGCGCCGACGAGGGGTGGCTTGTTCGCCGTCCGACACCCAAGCGATAGTAGCTGGCACGTCTGGGCGTTCTCGGCTCACTCGCCGAGAGCCCGACGTGCGACCGGGCATCAGCAGAACGGCCCGGACCGCGGGTAAACTTCTCAACCGGGCGGTCACCGTTGCCATTAGGCTCAACGAACGTGCCCGAGACCGCTGCCGACGCCGCTCTGCTGGCCGCTGCCGCGGTCGCGCTGAATAGGCACTCCGACCTGCTGCGCGAACTCGGTTCGGTGTTCGCTGAGGCGGGCCACGAGCTGTATCTGGTCGGCGGGTCGGTGCGTGACGCCCTGCTGGGCCGGCTCAGTCCGGACTTGGATTTTGCCACCGGCGCCCGGCCCCAACAGGTGCAGCAGATCCTGCGGTCGTGGGCGGACGCAGTATGGGACACCGGGATCGAGTTCGGGACCGTCGGCGTCAGCAAGCGCGGTCGGCGCCTGGAGATCACCACCTTCCGCGCCGATCGCTACGACCAGGTGTCGCGCAACCCGCAGGTCGAATTCGGCGACAGCATCGAGGGCGACCTGCTACGGCGAGACTTCACCGTCAATGCGATGGCGGTGCGCGTCACACCCGGCGGCGCGGGCGATTTCATGGATCCGGTCGGCGGTTTGGCTGCGCTGCGCAGCCGTGTGCTGGACACCCCGTCGCCGCCGTCGGTGTCTTTCGGCGATGATCCACTGCGCATGTTGCGTGCGGCCCGGTTCGTCTCCCAGCTCGGGTTCAGCGTGGCGCCTCGGGTCCGGGCGGCGCTGGAGGACATGGCGCCGCAACTGGCGCGGATCACCACCGAGCGGGTGGCCGCCGAGCTGGACAAGCTGCTGCTCGGTGACGCACCGGTCGCCGGTGTGGACCTGCTGGTGCAGTCCGGCCTCGGTGAGGTGGTGCTGCCCGAGGTCGGCGGCATGCGGATGGCCATCGACGAACATCATCAGCACAAGGACGTCTACCAGCATTCGCTGACCGTGTTGCGCCAGGCGATCGAGCTGGAAGACCCGCCGCCTGATGGTGGACCCGACCTGGTGCTGCGCTGGGCCGCGCTGTTGCACGACATCGGCAAGCCCGCGACCCGGCGGCACGAGCCCAACGGCGGCGTGAGCTTCCACCACCATGAGGTGGTCGGCGCCAAGATGGCCCGCAAGCGGCTGCGCGCGCTGAAGTATTCCAAGCAGCTCATCGAGGATGTGTCGCAGCTGGTGTATCTGCATTTGCGATTTCACGGGTACGGCGACCGCAAGTGGACCGATTCGGCGGTCCGCCGCTATGTTGCCGACGCCGGACCGCTGCTGCCGCGGCTGCACAAGCTGGTGCGGGCCGACTGCACCACCCGCAACGCGCGCCGCGCCGCACGGCTGCGGGCCAGCTATGACGACCTCGAGCGCCGAATCGACGAGCTAGCCGCTCAGGAGGACTTGGCGCGGGTGCGCCCGGACCTCGACGGCAACGCGATCATGCAGATCCTGGGCATCCCGCCGGGCCCGGTGGTCGGCGAGGCGTGGCAGTACCTCAAGGAGCTGCGCCTGGACCGCGGTCCGCTGACGCCTGAGGAGGCTACCGCCGAATTGCTGTCCTGGTGGGACAGCCGCGGGAACCGGTAGTTGCGCTGCGGCGTCGAACTGCTCATGGAGTACTGCTTGGGTGCCGGTGAGGGTGCGGCGGCGATCTGGGACGGCGAGCCCGACGTGGACGTCGACGGAGACGGCCGGCTGGACGCGATCGCGCTGGACTTCGACGGCGACGGGATGCGCGACGATGCGCTGGCCGATCTGGACGGCGACGGGATGGCCGACCACGCGGTGCTGGATCTCGACAACGACGGCACGCTGGAGACCTACTTCACCGACGACGGATCCGGGACCTGGACGCTGGGGACGGATCGCGGCGGATTGCGCTGGTTCGGACTCGACGGTGTCCAACACACCGGTGACCCGCTGGTTGACTTCGACGGCGATGGTCAGGTCGACGATCGGCTGGTCGACTTCGACGGCGACGGGCTGGCCGATCATGTGATCTGCGCCGACGGCACCGGCGCGACCGGCTATGTCGACACTGACGGCGACGGACGCTGGAACGTCAAGCTGACCGACAGCGACGGCGACGGCAGCGCCGACGCGGCGAGCACGTTGTAGCGCTGCCGCGGTTCGGCTCCTGCGCCGAGATCGACGCCAGTGCTTAATCTGTGGCGATTTCCGACACCAGCGTCGATCTCGCGGACCTACCGGCGCGCGTTGCACGCGCTCATCGCCCGGGGCCCGGCGGGCCGGCGAAAGCCTGGGCGATTCGCAGCCAACTCTGCGCGTCGTCGCCGTGCGCGGTGAGGTCGAGCCCGCCGAGCGGACGACGCCGGGTGACCAGGAAACAGAAGTCCTCGGCGCGCCCGGTGACCCGCTGCGCCGCGTCGGTCGGTCCCCACGACCAGGTGGTGCCATCGGGTGCGGTCAGTTCGACGCGGAAAGGCTCAGTCGGCGGAGTCTGACCGTTGACGATGAACGAGTAGTCGCGGGTGCGGACACCCAGGTGCGCGATCGAGCGCAGCCGCGCGGTGGGGCGGCGTGTGACGCCGACGGCGTCAGCGACGTCGAGCCCGTGTGCCCAGGTTTCCATCAGTCGAGCGGTCGTCATCGACGCCGCACTCATCGGCGGCCCGAACCAGGGAAGTTTGCGATCGTCGGCGACGGCGAGCAACGCCTCGTGCAGCCGGCTGCGGGTGAGCCGCCAATCGACGAGCAGGTCAGCCGGAGGTGTGGCCGCCGCTTCTTCGGCCGCGGCGTCGACGAAGCCGTTCGGGTTGTTGGCTGCGGCTGTCAGCACCTCGCCGAACGCCGCCGGGTCGCTCACCGAAAGCAGCGCAACCCGGTCGGTCCACCACAGATGCGCGATCTGGTGTGCGATGGTCCAGCCGGGCGCGGGCGTCGGCCCGGCCCACCGGTCATCGGGGAGCGCGCTGACCAGTGCATCGAGCTCGTCGCTTTCCGCCCGCAGGTCAGCCACGATCGCTGCAGCAGCCACCATGCGACTACCTTATTGATCCCGCCGTACGACCGCGGCGACCGACCGCGACATGCACTACCAGCCCAGCCAGGTAAACCGCCGTCCCGGCCAGCACTAACACCGGCGAGCGCCCGTCGTCGGCGATGACACCCGCCGCCACCGTGATCGCCGCGGTGAACGCGATCCAGTACAGCGCGTCCTGCACGGCGAAAACGTGGCCGCGCCGGGCGTCATCGACGTCGATCTGCATCGCGGTATCCGCGCACAGCTTGACCGTCTGGCCGGCGACGCCGAGAAAGAACCCGCACCCCACCAGCACCGGCAGGGACAGCTCGACTCCGGCGATCTGCACGACGGCCGCGGTCGCCAGCGCGACGTTGGCGGTGGCGTAGCGGCCCCAGCGCCGCACCGCCGGCGGCGTCAACGCGTTGGCCGTCAAGGAACCGGTTCCGGTCGCCGCGACGAACACGACCGCCGTCGTCAGACCACCGGTCACGACGGTGGGCTGCCGCACCAGCACCAGCACCAGCAGCGTGTTGATTGCGAACACGATCCGGTGAGCCGCCAAACCGGCGAGGGTGGCGGCCACGGTAGGCCGCTCGAGTACCGTCCGCACACCGTGTGAGCAACCGGTGATCACCGTGTAGGCGACCGATCCGTGAATCGACCGTTTCGTCTCGTCAGGCCCCAGGACCAGAGCCGCGAAGCGCGTCGACCACAGCAAGGCGATCGACATCGGAAGAGCGGCGCAGAAGATGATCAGCGCGGCGCCCCTGTCGCCGGACCCAACCAACCAGCGCGGCACCAGCATGAAGACGCTGCCGCAGAATGCGGCGATCGACCCCGTCGCGGTGGCCAGGGCATTCATCGCAACGACCTGCTCGCGGGGCACCACATGCGGCAGTGCCGCCGACATCCCGGACATGACGAAGCGGGAAAACCCGTTGGCGATCAAGGCTGCGCACAAGACCGCGATGTCGTCGGCCCCGACCATCAGAAACACCCCGACCGCCAGTACCGACAGCAACCGGCCGGCATTGGCGCGGACCAGCACCAGCCGCCGATCGACGCGGTCCATCAACGCCCCGGCGAACGGCCCCAGTAGCGAGTACGGCAGGAACAGCACCGCGAACGCGCCGGCGATCGCCATTGGCGCCGTGGCCCGCTCGGGGTTGAACAGCAACGCCCCGGCCAGCGCGGACTGGAACAACCCGTCGGCGAATTGACTGGCCAGCCGCACCTGCAGCAGGCGCCGGAAATCGGGCAGTTGACGCACCGACCGCCAGACGTCGGCCGGCGCCGTCGTGCGAATCACTCGACCCACACTCATGATTGACCGCAGGACCGAACATCGCCCGGCCGGAGCCGTTCACAGTACAAATCTGTTTCCGCGCCGCGCTTGTGCGCCGTCGAGAGCATGCCCGGTGCCATGATGGTGTGGTGGCGCAGCCCGAAGATCCCGAGGACTATGTCGCACCCACCGCTCATCGGGTGCGCGCGGGCACCTTGCTGCTGGCGAACACCGATCTGCTCGAACCGACATTTCGCCGCAGCGTGATCTACGTCGTCGAACACAACGACGGCGGCACTCTGGGGGTGGTGCTGAACCGGTCCAGCGAGACCGCGGTTTACAACGTGCTGCCGCAGTGGGCGAAACTGGCGGCCAAGCCGAAGACGATGTTCATCGGCGGACCGGTCAAGCGCGATGCGGCGCTGTGCCTGGGCGCTCTTCGGGTGGGCGCCGACCCCAGCGGCGTGCCGGGCTTGCGTCATGTCGCGGGACGCGTCGCGATGGTGGACCTGGACGCCGACCCCGACGGCGTCGCCCCGTTGCTCGAGGGAGTGCGGATCTACGCGGGCTATTCGGGCTGGACCATCGGCCAGCTGGACGGCGAGATCGAGCGCAATGACTGGATCGTGTTGTCCGGCTTGCCGTCCGACGTTCTGGTCAAGCCGAGAGTCGACCTGTGGGGCCGGGTGCTGCGGCGCCAGCCGCTGCCGTTGTCGATGCTGGCCACGCACCCGATCGACGTCAGCAGGAACTAGCCGGATCCGTCCTGGGTGCGTCAGCGGCACACCCGGGTGCACGCCCCACAGTCGCCGATGCAGACCGGTTCGCCGGCCAACGCGGCGCGCGCGCTTTGCCACGCGCCGGCCGCCACGGTCCCGACCGCCCCGGTGACACAGATGACGACGAGCACCACCGCGGCGCCGGGGGCGGTCAGCGCCACCGCGCCGCCGTCGGCCAACATCACGGCGGCCGCCAACCGTGTCGGCGCCTGCGCCCGCCCGAGCAACTTGACCGGATCGTCGGCCGCCCGTCGCGTCGCCGACCGAAGCCCCGAGGTCACGCAGGCGACGGCTCCGCACAGGCACAAAAGACCCGCGATCAGCATGCCTCACCCTACGAGGCGACGGGAAGCCGGCGGCGCCGGCCTGACGGTGTCTAGCGCGCCGGAACAGCGGGGCCGGCCGACGGAACCGGGACCGGCGGTGGCGGTGCGGGTGTGGGCGCCGGTGCAGAGCCCGGCACAGCCACCCGGAAGCCGTTGACGATCGCGTCGGTCGCCGGTGCTTCGGCGACAGCCTGATTGGCCGCAGTGGTCACCGACAGCGACAGCAGGTAGCGGTCCGGGCCGGCGATGGCGATGACGTGACGCCGTGACGTGTTCAACATCATCGCGTTCTGCCGGTAGGTGCCTTCGATGATCGACGAGCGGAATCCACCGAAGTCGGCCAGCGAGGCGCCCGTGGTTCGCCATGCGGTCAGCTGCTGGCTGTCGACGAAGCCGTGAATGATCGCCTCCTGCGGATCGAAGTCACCGATCAGCTTGTACACCAACAACTGTGCGTTCGAGGTGTACAAGCTGCTGCCGGAGCGGTTGGCAATGACGACGAACGGGTCGACCACATTGGGGTCGGGCACCCGTGTCCAGCGCGGCGGCACCGGCAGGGTGATGTCGAGCGCCTGGAAACCCTCGGGTTTCTGCGGCTCCAGCTGGACGCCTTTGCTTTGCAGGTAGTCCCGGATGGTGCCGGTCGTCGCCGGGATCATCGTCGGCTGCGGTGGCGCGGCCACGGGCGCACTGGCCGGCACCGGGGATTCGACCAGACCGGGTGCTGTCCGCGGCGCGACCGGCCCCGTTCCGGCGGGCAACGGCGAAAACCCGGGGGTCGGCGCAATCCCCAGTGTGCTGTTCGCAACAGCCCCCGGTACGACGGTGACGGGTTGAGCGACCGGCGGCGGCGCCGGGCTGGGCACCGGTGGATACACCGGCTCCGCCGATGCCGTCGCGGTGGCCAAGCCCACAGCGGCGACGACGCCGACGATCACACCCCCCACCAAAACCCGCCAGTTGCGGGCCATCTGCGTCATGGGCGTCGGTCCCCTCCGGATCATCAGGCAAGAACAGGAGCAGTCAGGGGCTGACTGTAACCACCGCCGATCGGCTGCTACCAGGGCTGGAATCGACCTGGAACCGACCTCTCATCGCCTTGCAATCCAACCGAGACCAACCCGTGGCCGGCCGGCCCGGCGCCGGCGTACTTATACCCTGTTCACGTGACCGACTCGCCCCGCGTGCTGCCCGGCGCCGACCAGGCGACCGCCGACGCGGACCGCGATGCGCCGCGTCACCGATACACCGCCGAACTGGCGGATCGCATCGAGCGCCGCTGGCAGGCCAATTGGGCCGAATGCGGAACGTTCAATGTGGCCAATCCGGTGGGGTCGCTGGCGCCGGCGGACGGTTCGCCGCTGCCCGCTGATAAGTTGTTCGTGCAGGACATGTTTCCGTACCCCTCGGGTGAGGGACTGCACGTCGGGCACCCGCTGGGCTACATAGCCACCGACGTCTACGCGCGGTATTTCCGGATGATAGGCCGAAATGTGCTGCACGCGTTCGGATTCGACGCGTTCGGCTTGCCTGCCGAGCAGTACGCGGTGCAAACCGGCACCCACCCGCGGACTCGGACCGAAGCCAACATCGTCAACTTCCGCCGCCAGGTGGGACGGCTGGGCTTCGGCCACGACACCCGGCGCACCTTCTCGACCACCGACGTTGAGTTCTACACCTGGACGCAATGGATCTTCCTGCAGATCTACAACGCCTGGTTCGACACCGCCGCCAATAGGGCCCGGCCGATCGGGGACCTCATCGCTGAATTCGACTCCGGTGTACGGCAGTTGACCGACGGCCGGGAGTGGGCCGCGCTGGCGGCCGGTGAACGCGCCGAT
This sequence comes from uncultured Actinomycetota bacterium, assembly GCA_963767765.1. GTDB lineage: Bacteria > Actinomycetota > Actinomycetes > Mycobacteriales > Mycobacteriaceae > Mycobacterium. The sequence goes on from CAVYEX010000002.1 coordinate 996,582, forward strand.
GTCATCGACGGACATCGACTGGTTTACCGCTCGGACTCGATGGTCAACTGGTGCCCAGGGTTGGGCACCGTGCTGGCTAACGAGGAGGTTACCGCCGACGGCCGAAGCGAACGCGGCAACTTCCCGGTTTTCCGTAAACGCCTGCGGCAGTGGATGATGCGAATCACGGCCTACTCCGATCGGTTGCTCGACGACCTGGAGTTGCTCGATTGGCCGGACAAGGTCAAGACCATGCAGCGCAACTGGATCGGTCGCTCTACCGGCGCTGCGGTGCTGTTCGCCGCCGCCACGGCCGACGGTGCGACCGTCGACGTCGAAGTCTTCACCACCCGCCAGGACACGCTTTACGGCGCCACCTACCTGGTGTTGGCACCCGAACACCCTCACGTCGACCGCTTGGTCGCGCCGGCCTGGCCGCAGGATGTGGACCCACGATGGACGTCGGGGTGGGCGAACCCGGCCGAGGCGGTGGCAGCGTACCGCCGCACGATCGCCGCCAAATCGGACCTGGAACGGCAGGAAAGCCGTATCAAGACCGGGGTTTTCCTGGGCTGCTACGCCACCAACCCGGCCAACGACGCGGCGGTGCCGATCTTCATAGCCGACTACGTGCTGGGCGGGTACGGGACCGGTGCGATCATGGCCGTGCCCGCGCATGACCAGCGGGACTGGGAATTCGCCCACGAGTTCGGCCTGCCGATCGTCGAAGTCATTGCCGGCGGCGACGTTTCGCAAGCCGCCTACGGCGGGGACGGTGTCTTGGTCAATTCCGGCGACCTCAACGGACTGTCGGTGGCCGCGGCCAAAGCGGCCGTCACCCGCCGGTTGGAACGCGACGGTCGCGGGTGGGCACGCATCGAATACAAGCTGCGCGACTGGCTGTTCGCGCGGCAGAGATATTGGGGCGAACCGTTTCCGATCGTCTACGACAGCGACGGCCGCCCGCACGCCCTGGCCGAAGCCGCGCTGCCGGTCGTCCTGCCCGACGTGCAGGACTACTCGCCGGTGCTGTTCGACCCCGACGACGCCGACAGCGAGCCGTCGCCGCCGCTGGCCAAGGCGACCGAGTGGGTCCATGTGGAGCTCGACCTCGGCGACGGGTTGAAGCCCTACACCCGCGACACCAACGTGATGCCGCAGTGGGCGGGCAGCTCCTGGTACGAGCTGCGGTATACCGACCCGCACAACACCGAGCGGTTCTGCGCCCCCGAGAACGAGGCGTACTGGATGGGTCCGCGCCCGGCCGAGCACGGGCCCGACGACCCCGGCGGGGTCGATCTTTACGTCGGCGGCGTCGAGCATGCCGTGCTGCATCTGCTGTATGCCCGGTTCTGGCACAAGGTGCTCTTCGACCTCGGCCACGTCAGCTCCCGCGAACCGTACCGGCGGTTGGTGAACCAGGGCTACATACAGGCGTTCGCCTACACCGACGTCCGCGGGGCGTATGTGACGGCCGCTGCGGTGATCGAGCGTGACGGAAGGTTTATTTATCCGACCGCCGACGGCGACATCGAGGTGTTCCAGGAGTTCGGCAAGATCGGGAAGAGCCTGAAGAATTCGGTGTCCCCGGACGAGATCTGCGACGACTACGGCGCGGACACGCTGCGCGTCTACGAGATGTCGATGGGCCCGCTGGAGGCATCGCGGCCCTGGGCCACCAAAGACGTAGTGGGCGCGTACCGCTTCCTGCAACGGGTTTGGCGGCTGGTAGTCGACGAACACACCGGTGACATCCGGGTCGACGAGCACGCGCGAGTGGCCGACGACACGCTGCGGATTTTGCATCGCACCATCGCCGGGGTGGCCGATGACTTTGCGGCGCTGCGCAATAACACTGCGGTGGCCAAGCTGATCGAGTACACGAACCACCTCACCAAGCAGCATCGCGACTCGGTGCCGCGGGCGGCGGTCGAGCCGCTGGTGCTGATGCTGGCACCGCTGGCGCCGCACGTGGCCGAGGAACTCTGGCACCGGCTGGGTCACGCCGCGTCGCTGGCGCATGGTCCGTTCCCGGTCGCCGACCCCGCTTACCTCGTCGAAGAAACCGTCGAATACCCGGTTCAGGTCAACGGCAAAGTGCGCGGCAGAATCGTGGTCGCCGCCGACGCCGGCGCCGACACCGTGGAAGCTGCCGCGCTGGCCGACGAGAAGGTGCAGGCCTTTCTGGCCGGGGCGATGCCGAAGAAGGTGATCCTGGTGCCCGGCCGGCTGGTGAATCTGGTCGTCTAGTGCGGCCGCAGCACGATTTCGTGTACGTCGCCGTCCGGTGGGGTGCTTACCGCACCGGCCAGCACGGCGGCAACCGTTTCCGGTCGCAGGAAGGCGGCCGCGTCGTAGTCGCCGCCCTCGAACGCGACCAGTTCGCGCTGCATCCTGGTGTCGACGCGGCCGGGATACAGGGTGGTCACCCGCAGCGCCGGCTCGTCTTGGCGCAATGCGTCGGCGAACGCGCGCAGCGCGAACTTGCTGGCCGAATAGGACGCCATCCCGGGCAGCACGTTGCGTCCGGCGCCGGAGTTGACGAACAGCACGTGACCGTGCGACCGCCGCAGCGCCGGTAGCAGCGCAAGTGTAAGTGCCACCGGGCCAAGGACATTGACGTCGAACGTGGCCCGCCAGTCCGCGACGCTCGAGTCGGCGACATGGGCGGGGTGCGAGACGCCGGCATTGTGCACCAACACGTCCAGCTCGTCCAGGTCGTCGGCGTTGCTCGCGATCGCGTCGGTGTCGGTCAGATCCAGCGGCCAGACCGTGGCTTTGAGCCGCTGCGCGATGGCGTCGAGCTGTGGCGAGGGCCGCCCGGCGAGGCGCAGACTGTGCGTGGGAGCCAGGGCGGTGGCGATGGCCGAACCGATACCGCCCCCGGCGCCGGTGATGAGTGCGATCGGCATACCCGTCAGCTTAGGGCAGCACCGGTGGGTCGCCGCCGTCCACCGGGCATGCAGCATCGAAAGATGCTGTCCGTAGCCGGTTTACCCGTGTTCGGAGGTGGCCGAGGTGTCCTCGGAGTTGGCGGCCGGCTCGCTGGTGGCCAAGCGTTCCAGCGGCGCCAGCGCCTTGGTCAACGTGTCGAGCTCCGACTCGGTGAGTTGGCTGAGCATCGCGGCGAGGGCCGCATGTCGATTGTCCAGTGACTCGCGGTGAACCGCCAGGCCGCGCGGCGTGATGTCGACCAGCACGGCTCGCAGGTCGGAGGGATCACGTGACCGTTTGACCAAGCCGATCTTCTCCAACCGGCGGATCGCCACCGTGGTGGTGGGAGTGCGCACCCGTTCGTGCGCGGCCAGATCGGTCATCCGAATCGGGCCTTGGTCCAGCAAGGTAACCAAGATGGACAGCTGCGCCAAGGTCAATTCACCGGCCACCGGACCCCCGCTGGGGTCGCCGCGGCGCAGAATCGCGAAAAGCTTGGCTAGCGCACGGTGCAGGCCTTCGGCCAGTTCGGTCAGTTCCGGAGCAACGGCCCTGCTCTCCGCCATAATTCGCCAGTCTAACCTAATCTGGCCGGCCAGACCGGCAGAATGGGCCGACGGCCTTAGAGCACTTGGGACAAGAACCGCTGCAGCCGATCGGTTTCCGCCGCGTCGAAGATCTTCTCCGGTGGTCCCGATTCGACCACTTTGCCGTGATCGAGGAACACGACGGCGTCGGACGCCGACCGGGCGAAGCCCATCTCATGGGTGACCACCACCATCGTCATCCCGCCGGCGCCCAGATCGGCCATCAGCGCCAGGATGTCTTTGACCATCTCCGGGTCGAGGGCCGAGGTGGCTTCGTCGAAGAACATCACCTGCGGCGCCATGGCCAAGGCGCGGGCGATGGCGACCCGTTGCTGTTGCCCGCCGGACAGGGTGCCGGGCCGCGCCCCGGCCTTGTGTTTGAGTCCGACCCGTTCCAACTGGGTCAGCGCCAGCTCCCGCGCCGCGTCAGCCGGCAACCGTCTCAGCTTGTGCGGAGCCAGTGTCACGTTGTCCAGCACGCTGCGGTGCGGAAACAGGTTGAAATGCTGAAACACCATGCCGATGCGCTGACGCAAGCGGTCCGGGTCGTCGCGCAGCACCGACCGGCCGTCGAGCAGGATGTCGCCCCGGTCGGGTTCGTACAGCCGGTTGAGTGCCCGCAGCAGTGTCGACTTGCCCGACCCCGACGGCCCGATCACCGCCACCGTGTCACCGGCCGGCACGTCGAGGTCGACGCCGCGGAGCACCGCGGACGTGCCAAACGACAGGTGAATGTCTTTGGCTTGCAACGACACCGGCGTGCGCGGCGCGGCGTCAACGGTCACGTCATCTCCTGACCGGAGGTGGTGGTGATCAGGTCCAAGGCGTCCTCCGGTTCTGCGGCGGCGCGGCCCCGGCGAAGCCGCGTATCGATGATGTTGACCAGATGAGTCAGCGGGATGGTCAGCATCAGATAGAACAGCCCCGCCGCCACCAGCGGCGACAGGCTGCCCGTCTGCGCATTGAGGTCGCGGCCAACCTGGAACAGCTCACGCTGCCCGGCGATCAAGCCGAGGAAGTACACCAGGGCGGACCCCTTCAGCAGCGCGATGAACTGGTTGACCAAGGCGGGCAGCACCCGGCGAACACCTTGCGGCACCACTATCAGCCGCATCGACTCCGGATAGCTGAACCCGAGGGCCCGGGCGGCTTCCAGCTGTCCGGGCTCGACGCTTTGAATGCCGGCGCGGAATATCTCGCCGATGTACGCAGCGGCCATCAACCCCAGCGCGGCGATGCCGAGCGGATAGGGGTTGTTGTGGGTCACGCCGCCGACCACCGGCCCGACACCCAAGCCGATGATCAAGATGATCACCACTTCGGGTAACCCGCGGAAGATGTCGGTGTACACCCGTGCCGGCCAGCGCAACCAGCGGGTGCGCGAGATGCCGGCGACCGCCAGCACCATGCCCAGCGCCAGGCCAATGACGCTGGCGCTGACCGTCAGCATCAACGTGTTGGGCAATCCGGTCTTCAGCAGCACCGGGATGGCATCTCGGTACAGGTCCCAGTCGAAGAACGAGTCCACCAACTGGTCGAGCGTGGACTTCGGCGCGGCGGGCTCGTCGACCGCGCGGTGATGGCTGGCCGCGATCGCGGCGAACGGGGGCAGATGCGGCTGCGGGGCGGCCCTCGAGCCCGGCTTCCAGCCGCGCGGCAAGGGACGGGGCACCCAGTCGGTGTACAGCTGCGACCAGGAGCCGTCGGCAATGACGGCATCCAGTCCGGCGTTCAGCGCCGCCAGCAGCGGCCGGTTGTTTTTGGCGACCGCGAATGCCACATAGTTGCCGAGGCTGAACGTGTGCGAGACGATCGCGGCCGGGTCGCCGGCGTGCACGGCGTTCAGGGCCTCCATCGCCGGCGCCACCCAGGCGTCGATCTGGTGGGTCTTGAGGCTGGCGTAGACGGTGTTGAAGTCGGGAAACTTCACCGGCTGCAGGTGCAGGGTTTCAGTGACGTAGGCGTCTTCGACGGTGCCCTGGACCACCCCGATGCGCTGCCCTGCGGCGAGGTGATCGAAGGCGGTGATGGGGGAGCCGGCGGGCACGACGAGGGAGAAATAGCCGAAGTCGTAGCCGTTGGTGAACGCGACGGTGCGCCGACGCGCGTCGGTGGCGGTGATCGACGCCGAACCCACGTCGAAGCGGCCGGACGCCACCTGGGCCAGCAGCCCGGCGAAGTCGGTGCCGACGAAGTTGACCTGCAAGCCCAGCTTTTTGGCGATCGCGCGCAGCAGTTCGTTGTCGAAACCGGTGAACCGACCCGAGGCGTTGATGCAGCTCGTCGGCGGGGCTTGCGACAGCGTGCCGACGGTCAGGGTGCCGGGCGTCGTCAGACCCAGCCGGCCGATGTCCACCGCCCGCAGCGACTCGACGTCGGGGGTGGTGTATTTGTCCTCGTTGGGCCGGTTGGCGGTGGCCAACTTCCGCGGCAACGCGATCGCCCCGTCGATTCCCGACGGCGAACACTGATCGGGGTCGGCGACCGCCGGCGCGGCCAATCCCAGCCCGCAGACCAGCAGGACGACGGCCAGCGCGCTCAGGATGCGCCGCAGCCGACCGATGAGACTCACCACCGTCAGCGATCGGCCGGCGCGAACACGCGGCGCCGAACCAGCTCGGCCAGCATGGCCTCCGCCATCACCTGGGAGCGGCCGAGGCACGCCGCGCGGGCGGCGTTCGGGTCGCGCCGGTGAATCGCCGCGTTCTGCTCTTCGTAGAACGGCAACAGTTGGCGGTGAATGTCTCGGTAGGTCAACCAGAATGCCCGTGGTAGGAATGTCTGCGCGGCCCGGATCGCCGCGTGCAGTCGCGGACCGGCGTACTGATCGGCGATCGTGCCGCGATATTGCCACGCGGCGTCCTGAAAGCCCCGCCACTCCTTGGCTTTCTGCATCGAACCCAACAGCGCGTCGAGCCGACTCAGAACCGCCGGCGTCGGGTCGGCAGCAGCCCGCGCCGAGGCAATACCGTTGAGCATGCCGTACAGCTCATGCTGTTCGAGGACAGCGGCCTCGTCGAAACGCTCTACGAATGTCCCGCGGTGATAACGGGTGCGCAGCAGACCGTCGTGTTCGAGCTGCACGACCGCTTCCTGAATCGGGACGCGGCTGACGCCGAGGTCCTCGGCGATCTCGTTGCGGTCGATACGGTCGCCGGTGCGCAGCTTGCCGGTCAGTACCAGGTTGACGATGTGGGAAACGACCTGGTCCTTCTCTTTGACCCCGTACTTCTTGGGCATGCGTGGGTGTCTTAGCGAGTGTCCCGCCACCGGCACAGCGCCTCGGCCTTCGTCAGGTCGTAGTCCGGGCCGGTCGTTCCGACGGTGAGCAGCGTGATCCCCAGCCCCGCCAGCGCCTCGGCATCGGCGGTCAACGCGTCAGCGTCCGCGCCGTCACCGGTGACCGCGGCCGAGCGTGCGACGGCGGCGGGATCTCGGCCGACGGCATCGCAGTGGCGCGCCAGCACATCGGACTTCCCCGGGTACTCGTCCGCGCTGGCGAAGCTGTGCCAGATGTCGGCGTGTTCGGCGACCAGCCGCAGCGTCTTCTTCTCGCCGCCGCCGCCGATCAGGATGGGAATCTCACGAACGGGCGACGGGTTGAGTTGCGCCAGGCGGCTTTTGATGCGGGGCAGGGCGGCGGCCAGGTCGTCGAGCCGGCCACCGGCCGTCCCGAACTCGTAGCCGTACTCGTCGTAGTCCCGCTGCTTCCAGCCTGATCCGATACCTAGGATGAGCCGGCCGCCCGAGATGTGGTCGACGGTACGGGCCATGTCGGCGAGCAACTCGGGATTGCGATAGGAGTTGCAGGTCACCAGGGCGCCGATCTCGATCCGCGACGTCTGCTCGGCCCAGGCGCCCAGCATGGTCCAGCATTCGAAGTGCGCGCCGTCGGGGTCGCCGTAGAGCGGGAAGAAGTGATCCCAGTTGAAGGCGACGTCGACACCGATGTCCTCGCAACGCCGGACGGCATTCCGGATCTGGCCATAGTCGGGGGCGTGCTGTGGCTGAAGCTGCACGCCGACGCGTATGCGACTTTCCGCGGAATTCACACTCTCACGGTAGCGGGTCGATGGGGCGCTCAGCTGACCAGCACGTCGCCGATGATCGCTGTCAATGCCCGAGGTTGGTCGCTTTGCACCGAGTGGCCGGAGTTCTCCACCAGCCGCACCGCGCGCAGGTGCGTCGCGCGCCGGCTCAGTTCGTCGGCGTCGGCGTCGGTGACGAAGCCGGAGGCGCCGCCGCGCACCAGGGTGACCGGTGCGGCCATGGCGGCGACGTCGTCCCAGAGCGCGGGGAAGTCGGGGATGGTGCGGATCGCGTCGTAACGCCACGTCCAGCTGCCGTCGTCGAGGCGGCGCGAATTGTGAAAGACCCCGCGCCGCAACGATTTCTGATCCCGGTGCGGTGCGGCGGCGGCCGTCAACTCCAGCATCGCCGCGAAGCTGGGAAACACCCGCTCACCCTGCATCAGCGCCACCGTGCCGCGCTGGTCGGCGGTGAGCTCGGCGTGCCGCTGCAGTGCCGAAGGGGTGACGTCGACCAGGATCAGCTCGCGCACCAGCTCGGGCGTCGTCGCCGCCAGCCGGATCCCGGTCAGCCCGCCCAGCGACATGCCGACCACCAGCTCGGCGTCCGGGGCGAACTGCTGCAGCACCGGCGCCAGCGTCGCGGCGTTGCGCTGCGGCGAGTAGTCGCCGTCGTCGCGCCAGCCCGACCGGCCGTGACCGGGCAGGTCAACGGCCAGCGCCGGCTCACCCAGTCCGACCACGACGGTGTCCCAGGTGTGCGCGTTCTGCCCGCCCCCGTGCAGGAACACGATCCGCGGCGGGCGGTCACCCCACAGCAGTGCGCTGATCACGCCGTCGGCGGTATCCGCCTCGACCCGTCGCACGGGCGGCAACGGACCGGTCACGCCGGCCTGCTCGGCGTTTTCGGGCAGGAGATCGAACTCGGACAGCCCGGCCGGGTCGTCGTCGGTGATCTCGGCCACGACATCAGACTCTACGAGCTGCGCCCGAGCGTCACGCCAGAGTGACAGCCGTCGCCGAACGCTGCGCTGGCGTGACGTTCGGTGTGAACAGCGGACCTCAGCCCTCGGCGATGAATTCTTCGAGCTGGGTGCGCGCGACGTCGTCGGGCAGCTGCTGCGGCGGGCTCTTCATCAGATACGCCGACGCTGGGATCACCGGTCCGCCGATGCCGCGGTCCTTGGCGATCTTCGCCGCCCGCACCGCGTCGATGATGACGCCGGCCGAGTTCGGCGAGTCCCACACCTCGAGCTTGTATTCCAGGTTCAGCGGGACGTCGCCGAAGGCACGGCCTTCCAGCCGCACGTAGGCCCATTTGCGGTCGTCGAGCCAGCCGACGTGGTCGGACGGGCCGATGTGGACGTCTTTGGTCTTGAACTCCCGCTGCAGGTTCGACGTGACGGCCTGGGTCTTGGAGATCTTCTTGGACTCCAGGCGTTCGCGCTCGAGCATGTTGAGGAAGTCCATGTTGCCGCCGACGTTGAGCTGCATGGTGCGGTCCAGCTGCACCCCCCGGTCCTCGAACAGCTTGGCCATCACCCGGTGGGTGATCGTCGCGCCGACCTGACTCTTGATGTCGTCGCCGACGATCGGCACCCCGGCGTCGGTGAACTTCTTGGCCCACACCGGGTCGGAGGCGATGAACACCGGCAGCGCGTTGACGAACGCCACGCCGGCGTCGATAGCGCACTGGGCGTAGAACTTGTCGGCCTCCTCCGAGCCCACCGGCAGGTAGGACACCAGCACGTCGACCGCGGCGTCGCGCAGCACCTGGACCACGTCGACCGGTTCGGCGTCGGAGAGTTCGATGGTGTCGGCGTAGTACTTGCCGATGCCGTCCAGCGTCGGGCCGCGCTGCACGACCACGTTGGTCGGCGGCACGTCAGCGATCTTGATGGTGTTGTTCTCCGAGGCGGATATCGCATCAGAGAGGTCGAACCCGACCTTCTTGGCGTCCACGTCGAACGCGGCGACGAACTTCACGTCCCGGACGTGATACGGCCCGAACCGCACATGCATCAGGCCGGGTACCGACGACGCCTCGTCGGCGTCCTGGTAATACTCGACGCCCTGGACCAGTGAGGATGCGCAGTTGCCGACGCCGACAATGGCGACTCGAATATCGTGCTGAGCGCCTGGCGCCTCCAGCGCCTCGTACTCACTCATAGGGCGTTCTCCTTAACTTCTTGCTCGAACTTTTATCGCTTGACTTTTCAGAGTTGCTCGGCGCGACCTTGCGCCACCCGCTCGGCGGTGATGAGGTCGTTGAGCCATTTCACTTCTCGCTCGCTGGATTCCAGCCCCAGCTGATGCAGCTGACGGGTGTAGCGATCGAATGAGTTGCTGGCCCGCGCAACTGCTTCACGCAGACCTTCTCGGCGTTCCTCGACCTGACGCCGGCGGCCTTCCAGGATGCGCATCCGCGCCTCGGCGGGGGTGCGGTTGAAGAAAGCCAGATGAACACCGAAGCCGTCGTCGGTGTAGTTGTGCGGACCGGTGTCGGCCACCAGTTCCCCGAACCGCTGCCGGCCGGTGTCGGTCAGCTCGTAGACCCGGCGGGCCCGCCGCACCGGTGTCCCGGCCGGAGCGGCGTTTTCGGCGATCAGCCCCTCAGCTTGCATCCGCCGCAGGGCGGGGTACAGCGAGCCGTACGAGAAGGCGCGAAAAGCACCCAGCAGGCCGGTCAGCCGTTTGCGTAATTCGTAGCCATGCATCGGTGACTCGAGCAAGAGGCCGAGGATGGCGAGTTCCAGCACCGAGTCACCTCCTTTGCTCGTTCCGTTAGGACGTTTTAACGCCTCGGGCCATCGTATCGTCCCGATATATTCGCCACCACACCAGCGGTTGTTCGGTGTTCGTTCAGCTCACCGACACCCCGGCTTTTCGGCCGCGGGCGGCGGGGCCGGCTCGGATTTGCAATCACGATGGCTGCAAGCCTGTGCGGCAACCTGTCCGCCGGGCATAAGGGACCTGTGCCGATACATTTCCACTGGTTCCTGCCGACCTACGGTGATTCCCGGGACCTGATCGCCGGCGGGCACGGCAGCACGATGCACGGCGACCGGCCGGCTGACCTGAAGTACCTCGTCCAGCTCGCCGGGGCCGCCGAGGTCAACGGCTTCGAGGCGGTGCTCACGCCGACCGGCCAGTGGTGCGAGGACGCCTGGCTGACCACCGCGATGTTGATCGAGCGCACCGAGAGGCTGAAGTTTCTGGTGGCGCTGCGCCCCGGGCTCATCAGCCCCACCCTTGCCGCGCAGATGGCGGCCACGTTCCAATGGCAGTCGCAGGGCCGGCTGCTCCTCAACGTGGTGACCGGCGGCGAAAGCACCGAGCAGCGGGCGTTCGGCGACTTCTTGGCCAAAGATGCGCGATACGCCCGCTGCGCCGAGTTCCTCGACATCGTCCGGCAACTGTGGACCAGCGACGATCCGGTCACGTTCACCGGAGAACACCTGCGGGTCGACCAGGCCGCGCTGGCGCGCCGTCCGGACCCGGTGCCGCCCGTCTTCTTCGGCGGTTCGTCACCGGCCGCCGGTGAGGTCGCCGCCAGATTCGCCGACACCTACCTGACCTGGGGCGAGCCGCCCGATCAGGTGCGCGAGAAGCTCGACTGGATCCGGGGCCTGGCCGCCGCGCAGCATCGCGCACCGTCCTGCGGCATCCGGCTGCATGTCATCGCCCGGGACACCTCCGAGCAGGCCTGGGCCGAGGCAAACCGGCTGCTGAACGCGCTGGACCCGCGCACCGTGACCGCCGCCCAACAGGCGCTGGCCCGGTCGGAGTCCGAGGGGCAACGACGGATGCGGCAACTGCACGCCAACGGCGGGCAGTTCACCGCCGGCGCCGACGCACGCAGCCTGGAGATCTACCCCAACTTGTGGTCCGGCGTCGGGCTGGTGCGCGGCGGCGCGGGCACCGCCCTGGTCGGCTCGCACCAGGAGGTTGCCGACCGCATCACCGAATACGCACAGCTGGGCCTGGATCACTTCATCCTGTCCGGCTATCCGCACCTGGAAGAGGCGTACAGCTTCGGTGAAGGGGTGCGCCCGATCTTGGCTCGCGCGGGGCTGCTCGGCGAGGCGAAAGCCGGCGAACGGGCCGGTGAAAAGCCGGCCGGACCGGTACGCAGTGCCTTCCTGCCCAGCGTCGGGAAAGCCAGCGCGTCCTAGCCCGAATGGCACGGTTCGGCTCGCCCTCAGTTGATTTCGTGTCGGGCCGGTAGGCGCGGAAACTCCGACCGGAGATATCCGGGCCGAGCCTCCACAACCGCAACCCGGACGTACTCTGGTGACCATGCGACTGCAGCGACAGGTGGTGGACTACGCCTTGCGGCGCCGCTCGCTGCTGTCCCAGGTCTATTCCGGACGCACCGGTGTGACCGAGGTGTGCGACGCCGACCCCTACCTGCTGCGAGCCGCGAAGTTCCACGGGAAACTCAGCCCGGTCCTCTGCCCGATCTGCCGTAAAGAGCAGCTCACCCTGGTGTCGTGGGTGTTCGGCGACCACCTGGGGGCGGTGTCGGGCTCAGCGCGCACGGCGGAGGAACTGGTGTTGCTAGCGTCGCGTTACGAAGAGTTCTCCGTACACGTGGTGGAGGTATGCCGGATCTGCAGCTGGAATCACCTGGTCAAGTCGTACGTGCTGGGCGCGGCACGCCCACCCAAGGGGTCGCGAACAGCGCGCAACAGCACCCGTACGGCCAGTGAATAACGAAGGCCCGCACGACCCGACAACTGGTGGCGTCCCGCCCAGGTCAGCGGCGGACGACGCGCCCAACCGTTCCGCAAAGTCGCCGGGACCCCGCCGGCAGCGGCCGGTACCGCCCGATGACCGGCTGACGACCGTCATTCCCGCGGTCCGCGATGACGCTCAGCACGAATCGATCAAGGCGGTCAGGGCGGCGCTGGACACCGAACCCCCGGCCCAGCCGCTGGAACGCGACCCGATCGAGGCGGTGACGGCTGCGCTGAACGGCGCACCGTCGGCACCCCCGCGGCCCGAGCAGCACCTGCACACCCGGCCCCGTCCCGGCGGCCGCCCGCCGAAGCCGCCGCTGCCCGGACTGCAACACGTGGTCGGCGATTGGTTCGAGCGGACCAACTGGCGGTGGATTCGTCGGGCGATCTACATCACCGCGGCGGCGGTGCTGGTGTTGCCGATCATCACCTTCGCCATGGCCTACCTCATTGTCGACGTGCCGAAACCCGGTGACATCCGCACCAATCAGGTCTCGACGCTGCTGGCCAGCGATGGCTCGGAGTTGGCCAAGATCGTGCCGCCGGAGGGCAACCGAGTCGACGTCAACCTCGACCAGGTGCCGGTGCACGTGCGCCAGGCGGTGATCGCCGCCGAGGACCGCAACTTCTATTCCAACCCCGGATTCTCCTTCACCGGTTTCGCGCGGGCGGTGAAGAACAACCTGTTCGGCGGTGATACCCAGGGCGGGTCGACCATTACTCAGCAGTACGTCAAGAACGCGCTGGTGGGCTCGCAGCGCGCCGGGGTGAGCGGTCTGATGCGCAAGGCCAAAGAACTCGTCATCGCCACCAAGATGTCGGGGGAGTGGCCCAAAGACGACGTGCTGCAGGCCTATCTGAACATCATCTATTTCGGTCGCGGCGCCTACGGGATCGCCGCGGCGTCCAAGGCGTATTTCGACAAGCCCGTCGAGCAGCTCACGGTGGCCGACGGGGCGCTGCTGGCCGCGCTGATTCAGCGGCCTTCGACCCTGGATCCCGCGGTCGACCTGTCAGGGGCGACCAAACGCTGGAACTGGGTGCTCGACGGGATGGTCGACACCAAGGCGCTGACGCAGAGTGACCGCGCCGCGCAGGTGTTCCCGGCCACCGTGCCGCCCGAGAAGGCCCGCGAACAGAATCAGACCACCGGCCCCAACGGGCTGATCGAGCGGCAGGTGACCAGGGAGCTGCTCGACCTGTTCAACATCGACGAACGGACGTTGAATACCCAAGGCCTGCAGATCACCACCACCATCGACCCGCAAGCCCAGCAGGCCGCCGAGACGGCGGTGTCGAAGTATTTGCAAGGTCAAGACCCCGACATGCGAGCCGCGGCGGTGTCGATCGACCCGCGGTCCGGTGCGGTCAAGGCCTATTACGGCGGCTCGGACGCCAACGGTTTCGACTTCGCGCAAGCCGGTCTGCAGACCGGTTCGTCGTTCAAGGTGTTCGCGCTCGTCGCCGCGCTCGAGCAAGGCATCGGACTCGGCACGCAGATCGACAGCTCACCGCTGACCGTCGACGGCATCAAGATCACCAACGTCGAGGGTGAAAGCTGCGGCACCTGCAACATCGCCGAGGCGCTCAAACGGTCGTTGAACACGTCGTATTACCGGCTGATGCTCAAGCTCAAGCGCGGTCCGGTCGACGTCGCGGACGCCGCGCATCAGACCGGCATCGCCGACAGCTTTCCCGGGGTTCCGCACACCCTGTCCGAGGACGGCCAGGGCGGACCACCCAACAACGGAATCGTGCTGGGCCAGTACCAAACCCGGGTGTTCGACATGGCGTCGGCGTACGCGACGCTGGCCGCATCCGGGATCTACCATGCACCGCATTTCGTGCAGAAGGTCGTCAACGCCGAGGGCCAGGTGCTCTTCGATGCGGGCACCTCAGACAACAGCGGCGACCAGCGCATCGACAAAGGCGTCGCCGACAACGTGACCGCGGCGATGCAGCCGATAGCGGGCTATTCCAACGGGCACAACCTGGCCGGCGGCCGGCCGTCGGCCGCCAAGACGGGCACCACCCAACTCGGTGACACCAACGCCGACAAGGACGCCTGGATGGTCGGATACACGCCCTCGCTGTCAACGGCGGTGTGGGTCGGCACCATCAAGGACGACAAGCCGCTGGTCAATAAGTGGGGCTCGCCGGTATACGGTTCCGGCCTGCCGTCGGACATCTGGAAGTCCACCATGGACGGTGCCCTCAAGGGCACCGACAGCGAGTCGTTTCCCAAGCCGACCTCGATCGGCGGGTACGCCGGAGTGCCGGCCGCGCCGGCCCCGCCGCGGCGGGTCGAGGCGCCGCCGTCGCAAACCGTCATCCAGCCCACCATCGAAGTGGCCCCCGGGATCACCATTCCGGTCGGTCCGCCCACCACCGTTCCCGCCGAGCCCGCTCCGGTCGGTCCGTCCCCTGGAGGCCCGGAAGCTCCCGCGCCGCCGCCGTGACGGAGGTGGACACCGCGGCGGCAGCAATCTCCCCGCTGCCGCTGGCCGCCGACCTGCGCTCCGCCGACAACCGGGACTGCCCCAGCCGCACCGATCTTCTCGGCGCAGCCCTGGCGAATGTCATCGGTGGACCGGTGGGGCGGCATGCGCTGATCGGGCGCACGCCCCTGCTGACACCGGTGCGGGTGATGTTCCTGCTCGCCCTGCTGTTCCTGGCGCTGGGATGGTCGACCAAGGCGCCGTGCCTGCAGAGCACCGGGACCGGGTCGGGTGATCAGCGGGTGGCCAACTGGGACAACCAGCGTGCCTACTACGAGCTGTGCTATTCCGACACCGTGCCGCTCTACGGCGCGGAGTTGTTGAGCGACGGGAAATTTCCGTACAAGTCCAGCTGGGTCGAAACCGATCCCAGTGGCACACCACAGATCCGTTACGACGGACGGCCGGCGATCCGCTACATGGAGTATCCGGTGCTGACCGGTATCTACCAGTACGTGTCGATGGCGTTGGCCAAGACCTACACCGCCCTCAGCAAGGTGACCGCGGTGCCGGTGGTGGCCGAAGTGGTGGTCTTCTTCGACGTCGCCGCGCTCGGTCTGGCGTTGGCGTGGCTGGCGACGGTGTGGGCCGCCGCGGGCCTGGCGGGCCGTCGGGTGTGGGATGCGGCCCTGGTAGCCGCATCGCCGATACTGATCTTCCAGGTCTTCACCAACTTCGACGCGTTGGCGACGGGTTTGGCGATCGGCGGGCTGCTGGCATGGGCACGCCGTCGGCCGATGCTGGCCGGTGTCCTGATCGGGCTGGGCGCCGCGGCCAAATTGTTCCCGGCGTTGTTCTTGGGCCCGTTACTCGTGCTGGGTCTGCGCACCGGGCGGCTGGCCGAGGTGACTCGCAGCGCGGCGTTCGCGGTAGGCACCTGGCTGTTGGTGAATCTGCCGGTGATGCTGCTGTTTCCGCGCGGCTGGTCGGAATTTTTCCGGTTGAACACCCGCCGCGGCGACGACATGGATTCGCTGTACAACGTCGTCAAGTCGTTCACCGGCTGGCGTGGCTTCGATCCCGCGCTGGGTTTGTGGGAGCCGCCGACCGTGCTCAACGCGGTGGTGCTGACGCTATTTCTGTTGTGCTGCTTGGCGATCGGTTATGTCGCGCTCACCGCTCCGCTGCGGCCCCGGGTGCCGCAGCTGGCTTTTTTGGTGGTGGCAGCGTTTTTGTTGACCAACAAGGTGTGGAGTCCGCAGTTCTCGCTGTGGCTGGTGCCGCTGGCGGTGCTGGCGCTGCCGCATCGACGCGTCCTGCTGATGTGGATGACGATCGACGCCCTGGTGTGGGTGCCACGCATGTACTACCTTTATCCCGTCGCGAACCGAGGACTGCCCGAGCAGTGGTTCACCGCGGTGGTGTTGCTGCGTGACGTCGCGGTGCTGGCATTGTGCGCGTTGGTGATTCGTCAGATCTACCGGCCGTACGAGGATCTGGTCCGCTGGGCTGGTCGCGTCGACGATCCGGCAGGAGGAGTGTTCGACCGCGCCGCCGACGCGCCGCCGCCCTGGCTGCCTGAGTGGTTGCGCCCGGGCTCCCGGCTCCGCCACGTGGCGCCGAACGTGTGGCCAGGACGGCACCGCGGCCGGGCGCCTTAGTGCCTTGGTGCCTTAGCGCCGAGGCGCCGAGTGTGCGGCCAGGGCGGCGACTGTGAGGGCGCAATCAAGCGATCGATGCAACACGTCCGATGAGGAGTGTTGCCGTGCCGCGTCCGCCGTTGAGGTCTGTTGTCCGTCAGTTCTGGGTTCACATCGGTGATGGCTATGGCACCGCGGAGGCCGGTGTTGCCGTCGGCGTGTCGGAACGTTCTGGCTTGCGTTGGTTTGCTGATGCTGGTGGCGTGAAACCACGGCTATGTGAACCCAAGAGCGGTGGCCCGCGGCCGAGGCTGACCCTCGAAGACCGGGTCGAAATCGAGATTGGGGTTAGGACAAACGAATCGTTGCAGTCGATGGGTGACCGGCTGAGGCGGCCGGCGTCGACGATCAAACGTGAGATCGACGCCAACGGTGTCCGTAATTGCTACGACGGACGCAAGTCAGGTTATCGACGCAAGCAAGCATTCGGCGCCCGCCAGAGCGGCAAAACGGCGCAGGTCTTCTACCGGGCGTCAATTGCGCAGGCGCGCGCCGATGAGCGTGCGTGTCGACCTAAGCCAGCCAAGCTGGCTTATAACGAGAAGTTGCGCGATGAGGTGCAGACTCGGTTAGACGATTTCCATAGTCCCGGCCAGATCGCGACGATGCTGCGGCGCGATTTCCCCGACGACCCGGAGATGTGGGTGTCACACGAGGCGATTTATCAGGCGGTCTACGTGCAAGGACGCGGTCATTTGCGCCGCGACATTCATCGCTGCCTGCGCACCGGGCGGGCGCTGCGCAAACCGCGTAACAGTCCCGGTGAGCGGCGGGGCCGCATCCCGAACATGGTCAACATCAGTGAGCGCCCCGCCGAGGTGGCTGACCGCGCGGTGCCCGGCCATTGGGAAGGCGACTTGATCATGGGCAGCACCGAATCAGGCTCGGCGATCGGCACCCTGGTCGAGCGCAGCACTCGATTCACCATGCTGCTGCACCTACCCGACAACCATGGTGCTTTGGCCGTTCAGGACGCCATTGTGGCCAAGATGGCGCAGCTGCCGGCGATGCTGCGCCGCACACTGACCTGGGACCAGGGCAAGGAGATGGCCAACCACATCGCCATCGCCGAAGCCGCCGAGTTGAACATTTATTTCTGTGATCCGCACTCCCCGTGGCAGCGTGGCACTAACGAAAACACCAACGGACTACTGCGCCAATGGTTTGCCAAAGGCACTGACCTGTCGGTATTTCCCGCCGACTACCTCGACTATGTCGCGGCCAAACTCAACAACCGACCCCGCCAAACGCTGAACTGGAAAACCCCCGCCGAGGCCCTCGACGAACTACTGTCCAACCCGACCGAACCACCAACTGTTGCATCCATCCCTTGAAGCGAAGCGAGGATTTTCCGCCCTGGACGCACACTCGAAACCCTGACCGCACACTGGGCGCGCAGACGACGGGTCAGCCCGGCATGGCGGCCCGAAGCCGCTGATTTCGCGGGCCGGCGCGGTATCCGGTAGCCTGGCACGGTTGCCGACGCAGGCGACCCTCCTGCCACGGATACACCGTGGCCGCACACGACCATAGGAGGTGATGAGGTCCCATGCGTCCCTACGAGATCATGGTCATCCTCGATCCCACCCTCGACGAGCGCACCGTCGCCCCGTCGCTGGAGACCTTCCTCAACGTCATCCGCAAGGACGGCGGAACGGTGGACAAGGTCGACATCTGGGGTCGACGCCGACTGGCCTACGAGATCGCCAAGCACGCCGAAGGCATCTACGCCGTGATCGACGTCAAGGCAGCGCCGGCCACGGTGTCCGAACTCGACCGTCAGCTGAGCTTGAACGAGTCGGTGCTGCGGACCAAGGTCATGCGCACCGACAAGCACTGAGCGTGTCGATGAACGTCGACCCCTCGTCAGAGGTGTTGCGTAGGCTCTGCGATGAGCCGCGTCCGGAACGCCGAGCTCACCCGCCGATCCCAGGAGGACCTCGTGGCTGGTGACACCACAATCACCGTCGTCGGAAACCTGACCGCTGACCCCGAGCTGCGGTTCACTCCGTCCGGCGCGGCCGTCGCGAACTTCACCGTCGCATCCACGCCACGGATCTATGACCGGCAGAGCGGCGAATGGAAAGACGGCGAGGCGCTGTTCCTGCGCTGCAACATCTGGCGTGAGGCCGCCGAGAACGTGGCCGAGAGTCTCACCCGCGGTTCGCGCGTGATTCTCAGCGGCCGGCTCAAGCAGCGATCCTTCGAGACGCGGGAAGGCGAGAAGCGCACCGTCGTCGAGGTTGAGGTAGACGAGATCGGGCCGTCGCTGCGCTACGCCACGGCCAAGGTCAATAAGGCCAGCCGCAGCGGCGGCGGAGGCGGAGGGTTCGGTGCCGGCGGTGGGTCTCGCAGCGCCCCCGCGCAGACCGGCGGCGGATCCGGTGACGATCCCTGGGGCAGCGCCCCGGCATCGGGGTCATTCGGCGGCGGGGACGACGAACCACCCTTCTGACACCATCGCGGGCCAGCCCCGCGAACCTGACAGACAGAACGAAAGAGACTGAGCCATGGCGAAATCCAACAAGCGGCGACCGGCGCCCGAGAAGCCGGTCAAGACACGCAAATGCGTGTTCTGCGCCAAAAAGGGCCAAGCGATCGACTACAAGGACACCGCATTGCTGCGCACCTACATCAGCGAGCGCGGCAAGATCCGGGCGCGACGGGTGACCGGCAACTGCGTGCAGCACCAGCGTGACATCGCGCTTGCGGTCAAGAACGCCCGCGAGGTCGCGTTGTTGCCGTTCACGTCCTCAGCACGCTGACCCGAGAACGGAATTGACACCATGAAGCTGATCCTGACCGCTGACGTCGAGCATCTCGGCGCCGTCGGCGACACCGTCGAAGTCAAAGACGGCTACGGCCGCAACTTCCTGCTGCCGCGCGGCCTGGCCATCGTCGCCTCCCGTGGCGCCCAGAAGCAGGCCGACGACATCCGCCGCGCGCGCGACTCCAAGATGGTGCGCGGCCTCGAGCACGCCAACGAATTGAAGACGGCCATCGAGGCACTGGGCACCGTGGCGCTGCCGGTGAAGGCCGCCGCCGATTCCGGCAAGCTGTTCGGTTCGGTGACCGCCGGCGACGTTGTCGCCGCGATCAAGAATGCCGGCGGACCGAACCTGGACAAGCGCATCGTCCGGATGCCACGCGCGCACATCAAAGCGCTCGGTAGCCACCCGGTCTCGGTGCATCTGCATCCCGACGTCGACGTCGAGGTGGCGCTGGACGTCGTGGCGGCCGGCTAGCACGTCGGTCTGGCGGGCTCGTCGAGGACCCGTTTTCCACCGAGCGGCGTGTCGCGGGCAACACGCTGGCGAACTCGTGGCGGGCTGCGCCGAACAGGGAACGTAACTGTGCGTTAACGCCGCGAATAACGCGACGAAACGCAACACGCCCGGCGCGGCAACCCGCCGGGACACGCCGAAGAGATTGCCATCCACACGCGATTACCGCTGCTCTGAGCCCCTTGCCTGGGCTGATGCGCGAGCCCGACAGCACTATCCACAGGTTGTCCACACCCGGCTCAACACAACTGCGGCGGCTATGCACACCCCATGCACAACTTCGCCAACATCCCCCCTTGGTGTAGGGCCCAGCAACGCTTAGCGTCATCCCGGTCTGGCGCAAGGGGCGGATTGATCGAGCGATGTCGGCGCCGTGACTTACAGTTCGAAGTAGCGACCTCGAATGGGTGTTCGAGGTGTGGCCGGAGGAGGTGAGAGCTCCGTTGGCAGTGGTCGACGACGTCGGATACCCCGGAGTGGATTCGGCTGCACCCAGTGAGGATTTCGGCCGTCAGCCCCCACAGGACTTGGCGGCCGAGCAGTCGGTGCTCGGCGGGATGCTGCTGAGCAAGGACGCCATCGCCGATGTGCTGGAACGGTTGCGGCCCGGGGACTTCTACCGCCCGGCTCACCAGAACGTCTACGACGCGATCCTGGACCTCTATGGGCGCGGCGAGCCGGCCGACGCCGTCACCGTCGCGGCGGAACTGGATCGCCGCGGCCTGCTGCGCCGCATCGGCGGCGCGCCGTATCTGCACACCCTGATCTCCACGGTCCCGACGGCGGCCAACGCCGGCTACTACGCGGGCATCGTCGCCGAGAAGGCGCTGCTGCGCCGGTTGGTGGAAGCCGGCACCCGGGTGGTGCAATACGGCTACGCCGGTGCGGACGGGTCAGACGTCGCCGAGGTGGTCGACCGGGCGCAGGCCGAGATCTACGAGGTCACCGACCGGCGGCTCTCCGAAGATTTCATCCCGCTGGAAGACCTGCTGCAGCCCACCATGGACGAGATCGACGCGATCGCGTCCAGCGGCGGGCTGGCCCGCGGTGTGCCGACGGGCTTCACCGAACTCGACGACGTCACCAACGGCCTGCACCCGGGGCAGATGATCATCGTGGCGGCCCGGCCGGGGGTGGGTAAGGCGCTCGCGCTGGACACCCCGCTGCCGACACCGGGCGGATGGACGACGATGGGCGATGTCGCGGTCGGCGACGAATTGCTGGGCGCGGACGGTCAGTCCACACGGGTGGTGGCGGCGACCGACGTGCTGCTGGGCCGGCCGTGCTACGAGGTCGAGTTTTCCGATGGCACGGTCATGGTGGCCGACGCCGACCATCAGTGGCCCACCGGGTACGGCGTGCGCACCACGGCGCAATTGCGCTGCGGCCTGGACACTATCGCCGCGGCCGGATCGATCGCCCGGTATGCCGGGCGGCGCGCGACCGCCACGTTGATGGCGCCGGTGCTGCAACTCGACGCGGTGCGCCGGGTGCGCAGTGTTCCGGTGCGCTGCGTCGAGGTGGACAACCCCGCGCACCTGTATCTGGCGGGGCGGGGCATGGTGCCGACGCACAATTCCACGCTGGGGCTGGATTTCATGCGGTCCTGCTCCATCAAGCACCGGCTGGCCAGTGTCATCTTCTCGCTGGAGATGAGCAAGTCCGAGATCGTCATGCGGCTGCTGTCGGCCGAGGCGAAAATCAAATTGGCCGACATGCGTTCGGGCCGCATGAGTGACGACGACTGGACCCGGCTGGCCCGGCGGATGAGCGAAATCAGCGAAGCGCCACTGTATATCGACGACTCGCCGAACCTGACGATGATGGAGATCCGGGCCAAAGCCCGGCGACTGCGGCAGAAAGCGGATCTCAAGCTGATCGTAGTCGACTATCTGCAGCTGATGACCTCCGGGAAGCGCCACGAGTCACGGCAGGTCGAGGTGTCCGAGTTCTCGCGGCACCTAAAGCTTTTGGCCAAGGAGCTCGAGGTTCCGGTGATCGCGATCAGCCAGCTCAACCGTGGGCCCGAGCAGCGCACGGACAAGAAGCCGATGCTGTCGGACCTGCGTGAGTCTGGATCTTTGGAGCAGGATGCGGACATGGTCATTCTGCTGAATCGACCCGATGCGTTCGAGCGCGACGATCCGCGTGGTGGTGAGGCGGATCTTATTCTGGCCAAACACCGTAACGGTCCGACCAAGACGGTGACCGTCGCGCACCAACTGCATTTGTCGCGCTTCGCCAACATGGCGCACTGACGTAAGCGCATCGGCGCTTTTACCGGTGCCGGGACGGCAATTTGCTGTTCTTGGGCGCCGTAGGAGCTGCCCGGCTACAGTAAGAGCCGTATGACACCCATGTGCAACTGCTCTGTCGGCGGTGGCTTCTCGGCCGTACAGTGTGCGCGGGGCGGTCGGCGGTAGCGGATCGGGAAGTTTGCGAATTCTGCGGCAGCGGTGCGGTAGCCGCTGATGGTGAAGGCGAAAGCAGGAGTTCCGGTGCAGCGCTTGCTGGAGCGTCAGGATGTGCTGGCCGAGTTGGCCGGGCTGGCCCGGCGTGCGAGTTGCGGTGCCGGGCGGGTGGTGCTGCTCCGCGGGGAGGCCGGTGTCGGCAAGACCGCGGTGATTGCCCGATTCAGCGCCGGGCTGGACGGATCGTGCGGGTGTTGCGGGGTTGGTGCGAGCCGCTGAGTTGATCCGGATTTTCACGGATGAGACACTTGAGTTAGAAGGTTGCAGAAGCACTATCCCGTCGCAGCACGGATCTTTGACGCGCGGCCTCCCTGGAAAGAGCTGCGAGATAACCTGGCTTCGATGTCGACTCGCGATCACGGCGCTCCCGCCGATGCGCCGACCATGGCCGCGCCGCTGACGCCGCCGGCCCGCGCCATCCGCCCGTCGGCGGCGGAGCACGCCCGCACGATCGCCGCGGCCGGCAACGACGGCACGTTGGCGACCTTGACCGGTGACGGTGATCCGTGGGCGTCGTTCGTGGCCTACGGGCTGCTGGGCGCAGCACCGGTGCTGTGCGTATCGCACCTGGCCGAGCACGGCCGCAACCTGTCCGGCGACCCGCGCGCCAGCTTGTCGATCGTCGCGGCGAGTACCGATGCCGATCCGTTGGCCCGCGCTCGAATAACTCTGGCAGGGCGCGTGTTCGAGCCGCAGGCCGCCGAACGCGACGCGGTCCGGGCCGCGTATCTGAACGCGGTGCCCGGCGCCCGGATCTACGTCGACTTCAGCGACTTCACCCTCTGGGTGCTCGACGTTCAGCGGGTGCGGTGGGTCGGTGGCTACGGCCGGATGGACTCGGCGTCGGGGGAGCAGTACACCGCCGCGTCGCCAGACCCGGTCGCCCCGGTCGCGGCGAGGGCGATCGCCCACCTCAACACCGACCACGCCGACGCGCTTGCCGTGATGTCGCGGGTCCTCGGCGGTTACCCCGACACGGACGCCGCGGTGTGCACCGGCGTCGACCGCTACGGCTTGGATCTGCGGGTGCACACTCCGCGAGGTGTGGCCTACACGCGGGCCGGTTTCTCGGCACCGCTCACGTCCGCCGACCAATTGCGTTCGGCGACCGCAGCGTTGGCCCGCCAGGTACACACCGGCTGAGTCGGCGTGTCATTCAGCGCGAGCTTTTGACGGCAGATGCCGCGAAATCCGCCGCCTCATCGGTCATTCCGTTGAATCGGTAGGCGCTGTGCGCGGCCCGGCTGAACCCGCTGCTGGCACACACCGGATCCTCGGGCGCGCAGAGATCGATGGTCTTGTTCACGTAAAGGTGGCCGATCGTGATTGGTGGGGCATTGCGATCCACCAGATTCAGAAACCCGCTGGACGGCTTACCGAACAAGGCAACGGTCGCGACATGGTTAGCGGTGCTCGGTGGCAGCGGGCCGTCGATGCCCGGCGGTAGCGGATAACCGTCCGGGATGCCGTCGGCGGTGATGTAGGAGACGACGGCGGCGCCCTGGGAATAGCCGCCGAGGACGATGTCGGTGCTCGGGCAGGTGGACGCGACGTTTTCCACCTTGTTGGCAGCGTCGACGATCCCATCACTGGCCCGCTGGAAATCCAGCGAGGCGGGATAGTCCACGGGATAAACGTCGACCGACGTGCCGGGCAGACGGCTGGTGAGTGCGTCGGTGAATGCCTCGCCGGTCGCTCCCACCCCCGGTGGTTCGTTGGTGCCGCGGGCGAAGATCACCTCGACGTCGGGGCAGGAGCCGTCATCGGCTCGGGCCACCGCCGGTGCGCCCAGTATCGGCGTCACCGCCAGCACCACCGCGGCGACCCAACCGGCCGCAACGTTGACCACCCTGCCAGTCCTACCTGCGCTCAGTGGCGTCAATATGCCCATCTCCGGTCTTCGTTCCTGTCGTGTCGGCGGTGCGGTGATGACTTCACCGGCAGCGGCATTGCGGTTCTCGCCGGCACGTCACCGCAACATTACGATTCACGGCGAGCACCTATTCCCCGGCGTGGTGAAGATCTCAGCTGCGGTGATGGCGGCCTCGTCGCCTGCCGACATGCGGGTCGTCCAAGGGCCCGGCCGCCCATGTTTGCCCCTACGATGAGTGTCCCCCCGGCCGCGACATCGATTCGATGATGAGTAAGTGGAGGCGTTGTGACCACAGGTGCGCAGATCGATGGATCCCTGCCCGACTTAGGTGATACCTCGACAGTGGGGTTGGTGTTCGCCGGTGGCTGGGCGGTGCAATTCGACTGGGTTGCGAACCGCGCCACGGCGGGAGGCCAGCCGCAACGTCTCTCGGCGTTGCCCTTTCCCCCGGGATTCGACCAGACGATCGAGGGCGCTCTGCGGGGCCGCCAGGCGTTTTCGCCCTACGTGTATGTGTTCAGCGACGGCCAGTATGTGCGATTGAATCAAGCCGGATTGGGCGTGGACAGCCCAGCGGCCGATACTCAGTCGAATTGGGGACTGCCGCCCGGGTGGACGTCGTACAGTGCGGTGTTGCCGGGCCGTAGCACCAAAATCGGCTTCTGCTACTTCATTAACGGGCCGCAGTATGTGCGCTTCGACTGGACGGCAAACCAGGTGTCCCCCGGATATCCGCGGTTCATCTCCGCCGAATGGCACACCAACCCACCATTCGAGGATCAATTCGACGGGGTGATCGCCGGTCAGGGCGCGTTTGCCAGTAAAGGCTATGTGTTCACGACGTTGGAATACTTCGTCGATCGCGATGGCAGTCCGGTGGCCGAAGGTTCCGCTGGGGCGTTCACCGTCGCCGCTCCGGGCTACCTCCGTTACGATTTCGACGCCGCGACCGCGCAGGGCACCGTGACCGACCCCTTCGACGTGGTCACCCAGTGGCCGGGTCTTTTTCCGTTGTTGGATGCTGGCCCGGCCGTTGATACGGCGCTGACCTGGGTGGGGGCCGCCCAGGCGGCGTTGACGACACCGAACGCGCCGGCGGTGCAGACCGCGCTAGGTCATCACTTCGGTACGGCCACGCCGTCGCCGGATCAGCTGCAGACCATCACCAACAACTTCGCGGCGGTCAACAATCGGTTGCTCGCCATCCCGGACCGCTTCCAGTGGTCGCCCGGTCTGAGCTTTCCCGCCCAGACTCGCGCCCAGCAGCTCACCGAGGTAGGTGATCAATTCAGCCATAACTTCGGACCCAACGGCCGTGCCGCGGTGATGATTCACGAGGCGGTGCACTTCATTTTCCCCGACGCCGCGTCCGTGCTCGATATCCCGGAATGGTCGGGTGCCACCATCAACGGGGTGACCCACGAGGTGGCCGGGGGCATCGCGTACGCGAACTTGACCACCGGTCAGGCGCTGACCAACCCGAGTTCGTATGCGGCGTTCGCGCAGGAAGTGTTCTTTGGGGACGACACCCGGTATGGGGACGCGCGGCGCCAGGAATGACGCGGCCAGCGGTCGAGCTAACGGTCGGCCACGCTCGCCGCCAGGTCAGGGAAAGCGGACGGTCACCGTCGCCAAGCCAAAGATTTTGCGGCCGCCGGACTTCGCGCCGACGATGACGACACCGCTGCGGGTGTCCGGGTCCAGTGACTTGATTCGGCCACTGAACTCGATGTCGGTGCCCTCGGCCGCCGAGACGATGGCGGGCTGCGACAGCCGCACCGCGTAGCGGGTCACCGCGCCGGGATCACCCGACCAGGCGGAGACGAATCCCGCCCCTAGTCCCATGGTGAGCATCCCGTGGGCGATCACGTCGGGCAACCCTGCGAGCTTGGCGATGCCTTCGTCCCAGTGGATCGGGTTGGCGTCCCCGGCCACCCCGGCGTAATTCACCAAGTCGCCGCGCGACAGCCGGGTGTGGTGCACCGGCAACTCGTCGCCGACATGCACGTCGTCGAACGACGGCGTCCCGGGCGTGCGGGTGGCGCCGCCCTGGGTGATCCGGACCTCGCCCTCGGGGCGCACCGTCTTCTCGTACAGCTCGTCGGATTCGCCGATCGCGAGGATGTCGACGTCGTGCATCATCGCGTTTCGCACGGCCGTCTTGATCGCCGGGTCGACGTCCTCGGCGGTCACGCCGACGACGGTGGTGTGCAGAGTGTGCACCCGCTCGCCGGCAGTGTCGGTGAAGGTGTTGGTCACCGTGACCAGGTCTCGGCCGGCGATCCTACGCACTGACGACAACTCGACATCTATGCGCAGCTCATCGCCGGCGACGATCGGGCGGTGTTGCTCGAACACTTCCTCGGTTTGCACCCAGGTGTCGTAACCGATGACCACCGATTCGAACATGCGGCGGTTACAGGTCATGCCCGGCACCGAGGTGAACGTCAGCGGCGCCACCAGGTCGGCGTAGCCCAACTCGGCGGCCGCGCCGGTATCCCAGTGCGCCGGGTGGTAGTCCTGCACGGCCCGGGCGTACTCACGAATTTTCTCGCGGCCGACCAGGTAGGTGCCGTCCATCTGGTAGTAGTGGCCGACCCGGGATTCGATCGCCGACGTTTCTGCTGCAGTGGTCATGACCTTCTCGGATTCTTCGTCGGCGGGTTCGCCAAGGCGAACTAAAGCACAGTAGCGCGCCGACGTCGGCGCATCACACGCCGATACGCACCGCCGTTTCTCGATGCGTCGGGACTAGGCGGCGCGGAGGTGCTCGGCCGGGCTGCGGTGCGTCACGGCACGCGCCGGCTGCCACCGGAACATGCCGGCTCCCTGCGCGTAGGACAGGTGGCCGCCCAAAGCCCCACCGATGCCGAGCATGGTCAATCCGAGCAGGGTGTATGCGCGTGCCGCCCGGAGCCGTTGCTGTCGGTAAGCCCGCCATGAAAGCGAGAACATCGCTACACCAACGGCGTTGGAGGCTGCGTGCACCAGCCCGACGCGCTGCTGTCGCCGGTCCAGCAGCGTGTAGTCGGCCCAGCCGGCCAGCACGGTGGGCGGGGTTGCCGCCAAGCCAACGGCAAGGAGTCGCCGCGCGGTGACCACGTCCTTGAAGACCAGGTCGAAGACCGCCGAGACCATCCACGTGCCGATCGGGATCGTGATCAGCAGCGGGTGCACGGGGTGGCCCAGCCACGACCCGCGCAGCGCTCGCCCGAACCGGCCGTGGCCGATCACCCGTTCGGCAACGCGGGATCCCGCTTCGGCCGGCCCGTCGAGAACCTCGATCCCCTCGACGCTGCCCAACACATGTTTCAGATTCATGGCCGGTAACTACCCCGCCGACGAGACGCCGAACCGCGAAAGCTGACGGGCGAACCGGTGCAATACCCCGTCACAGCTTGTTGAATTGCTCCTCGACGTGCAGGGCGCGAGACGCCGTCCGATAGCTTTCGACGACACCTTGAAGCCGCGCGGGCGAGCCGTCGAAGCAAGCCCAGTCGAAGACGGCCTGACACACGTGGTCAGCCAGGCTGCGCAGAATGCCGTCCCGCGGCGGGTTGTCGATGACTTTGATCGCGGCCGTGCAGAGCATTCCCTTGTCGACGTCGCCGTCCCACAGTGCCCGTCGAGCCAGTGTCATCAGACCCCGGGTGTGTGCGCCCTCGAAATCCATATATCCCTCTCGCCTCGTCCTCGGAATCCGATGCCCGCCGACAACCGCCCGAGTGCGGCAAGCACTAGATCAACCGAGTCGTAAACCTAACCAACAAGGAGCACGTGTCGGCCACGATCGAGTAACAGAGATACATCGGCGGAAGCAATTGAGTCTGCCGTAATTCGGCAACTCAAGCCGGCGCCGCTGGCCGCTTGCCCTCACAAACCGACGTTTTCGGCCCGCGCCCGCGGGTATCTAGAGCTGGCAGAAGGGAAAGGAGCCGCCGGTGTCACTGGCAGGGGCGCTGGCTCCCGGCGTCGCGGGAGACGTCGGCCGTGCTTCGCTGATGCACGGAACCATTCCGGCGGCGGTGGAATTGATCACCGCCGCGGCTCTGCTGTATGTGACCGTCCGGGCTACCCGACGCCACTGGTTCACCCGGTGGGTGCCGTTGGCCGCGGCAGTGGGTGTGTCCATCGGCCTACTGGCGCACTGGTATTACGGCACGCTCGGGCTCGCCAGTGAGCCGCCGCCATGGCAGATGTGGTTGTGGGTGTCACTTGTTGGTGTCGCCGGAGTGATCGCCGTCGTCGGCTGGCGTGGTGCCGGGTGGTGGCGGCGTAACGCGGCGGTTTTCGCGGCATCGTTTTCGTTGCTCTGCACCGGACTGACCATCAACGCCTGGCTGGGTTATCTGCCGACCGTTCAGGCCGCGTGGGGCCAACTGACGAACGGCCCGCTACCCGATCAAGTCGATCGGCGCACCGCGGAGGCCATGCGACGCAATGGCGTTGTGCCGCATCAGGGAGCGGTCGTCTCGGTCCGCACCGGCGCGACGGCGTCGGGGTTTCGCCACCGCGGTGAATGGGTGTACCTGCCCCCGGCCTGGTTCCGCCGCACGCCGCCGCAGCTGCCCGCCGTGTTGATGATCGGCGGCGAGTTCAACACCACAGCGGACTGGATCCGCGTCGGCGACGCTGTGACTACTTTGGACGCGTTCGCCGCGACACACTCCGGCAACGCCCCGGTTGCCGTCTTCGCCGATGCCACCGGCGCGTTCACCGCCGACACCGAATGTGTGAACGGCTCGCGGGGCAACGCCGCCGATCACCTGACCGCCGACGTCATCCCCGATGTCGACGCCACGTTCGGGCTCGGCGGACCGACCCGGTGGGGGGTGGTCGGATTTTCCTCCGGCGGGACGTGCGCGGTGGACCTGGCGGTGATGCATCCCGAAGTGTTCCGCGCGTTCGTCGACATCGGCGGCGACATCGCTCCCAACGCAGGCACCCGGGCGCAGACGATCGATCGGCTCTTCGGCGGCGACGAGACGGCGTGGTTGCGGTTCGATCCGCGCACCGTCATCGCCGGCCACGGCCGCTACACCGACCTCTCCGGGGTGTTCGCGGTGCCCGGTCCCGCGCCCGACGAGAACGCCGGTCAGCGTCCGGCCGTGGGCCGGGCGGCGGCCGAGTCACTCTGCCGGCTGGGCGCGGCCAACGGCATCGACTGCACGGTCGTTGATCTGCCGGGACGGCACGACTGGCCATCGGCGGCAACGGCTTTCGCGGCGACATTGCCGTGGCTCGCCGGTCGGCTCGGCACTCCCGGTGTCACGCCGACCGCGATGCCGTAGCGAAGCACCGATCAACCGGCGGTCGCCTCGCGGAAGGCGGCGGTGACTTCGGCGACCCGCGGGTCGGCCTGCAGCTGCTCCATGGTTTCCGGCAGCGGCAGCCGCCAGTTCGGATACTCGTCGATCGTGCCGGGCAGGTTGGGCTGCCGGGTTTCGGCTATCACGTCGTAGGGAGACACCAGCTTCAGCCGGCTGGGGGTCGAGGCCAAAAACCGGTGCATCGCGCTGATGATCACTGAATCATCGGCCTCGTCCGGATCGGGCGGCAGCAGTCCTTCGGAGCGCAACAGCTCCAGCCATTCGGTGCGTTCCTTCGCGGCCGAGGCCTGCTCGGCCGGCACGTCGTCGAGCAGGCCCAGATCCGCGCGTGCCCGCACGTGTTCGCCGCGCAGAAAACCAGCCGCCGTAGGCAGATCGTGGGTGGACAGACTCGCCGCCGCCCGCGCCGGCCACTTGGCCGCCGGGAGCAGCGGCTGGTCGGCGTCGGACTCGTCGCGGGTGAACCAGGACACCGCGCAGCCCAGCATCCCGTTGTCGGCCAGCGCTTCGGTGACCTCCGGTTCGACGGTGCCCAGGTCCTCGCCGACGACGGTGGCGTGCGCCCGATGCGCCTCCAGCGCCAAGACCGCCAGCATGACGTCGGCGTCGTAGTGCACATAGGTGCCGCGGTCGGGGCCGTCGCCGGGCGGGATCCACCACAGCCGCCACAGACCGGCGACGTGGTCGATGCGCAGCCCGTCGGCGTGGGCGAGGACGGCGCGCAGCATGTCCCGCAGCGCGGCGTACCCCGTGGCGGCGAGCCGGTCCGGTCGCCACGGCGGGAGTCCCCAGTCCTGGCCGCGCGGGGTGAAGTTGTCCGGCGGGGCGCCGATGCTCACCCCGGCGGCGAGCACGTCGGCCAGCGCCCACGCGTCGGCGCCCTCGGCGTCCACACCGACGGGCAGATCGTGCAACACCCCCAGGGCCATCCCGGCGTCTTGCGCGGCGCGTCGCACGGCGGTGAGCTGCTCGGCGCAGCGTTGCTGAATCCAGGCGTGCAAGGCCACTCTGGGTGCGAGCTCTTCGCGCGCCGCCGTCACGGCCGGAGCAGCGACATCACGCAGCGGTTCGGGCCACCGGGTCCAGCGGCCGCCGTGCCGCTCGGCCAACGCGCAATAGGTCGCCCAGTCGCGCAGCCCCTCGGCCGGTCCCGAGCCGGGCGGCTGATCGAGCGGCGAAGGCCGGCTCTCGCTTCGCCACAACAACTCCAAGGCCGACCGCTTGGCCGCCCACACCAGGTCGTGATCGATCCGCTCGATACTCGCCGACACCCGCAGCGCGTCGACCTCCGCGCGGGTTTGCGGGTCGGCGCGGCGGTACGCCTCCAGGTCTTCGATGCGCAGCGCCAGGGGGTTGGCGAAGCGGCGGCTGGACGGGGTGTACGGCGAGGGCTGCACCGGATGCGTCGGCCCGGGGGCGAGGAGCGGGTTGAGCAGCACCGCACCGGCTCCGTGCTCGGCGGCGGTCCAATTCACGAATTCCCGCAGATCACCCAGATCGCCGATGCCCCACGAGCGGGCC
Source organism: uncultured Actinomycetota bacterium (assembly GCA_963767765.1). GTDB lineage: Bacteria > Actinomycetota > Actinomycetes > Mycobacteriales > Mycobacteriaceae > Mycobacterium. Next base: position 1,027,469 of record CAVYEX010000002.1, read on the forward strand.
GAGCGCAGCGCGTACAGCTGCAGCATCCAGCCCCAGGTGGCCGGGGCCGGCGGCACCTCCGGCGGCGCCGCCACCAGCGTCGACTCCTGCCCATCGCGGGTGTGCAGCCGATACCAGCCCGGCGGCAGGTCGGCGGGCAGCTCGTCCCGCACTTCGGTCTGCCCGCCGTCCTCGCCGACCAGCAACGCAGCCCCGGGCAGCGGTTGCGGGCGCTCATCGACGCGTACGGCGAGGGTTGGTGGCAGCGCGCCGGCGTGGTCCAGCTCGGCCAGCCGGGCCAGCTCACGGCGCCGGTCGGCTTCCGTGCCGGCCTCGACGTCGAGCAGCCCGAGCACCTTGATCAGGACGTCGGCGTCGATCTCCACCGGTTCGCGCCGCTCATTGCGGTAAGAGCTGGCCACCCCATGCGCCGCGGCCAATCGGCGCAGATCCTCGGGTATCGGTTGGGTGTCGGCCATCAGCGGAACCGGACCTGCTGGGCGAGCGGGCGAGTGAGAGGCACACCGCCGGGAATACCCCGGCCCGGGTTTCTCACACCGGGCCGGCTCCGGTACGGCAACGGCGCGCTTGCGCACGCGGCCCGCGGGGTACATGCCTGCGAGTACCGATGCAAGGGGCGACGTTGTCGACGATGTCGGATTGTCCGAAACGGATGGAGTTCGGGCCGTGCGGCGGAGTGCGGCCGGACGGCCGCTGCGAAATGACCCCGGACCCGTGCGTTTTCGACGATGTGGTGCCCTGGTCCGGTGTGCAGCCGGCACTGCGGCCGGTCCGCGCGCCGCTGGTGCTGACCGACTTCAGCTGCACCCCGTTCGATCGCGACGACGTCGCGGCAACAGCGGCCGTCCTCGCCCCGGGGTGTGACGCCGTGCTGGTCGGCGAGCATCAGAACAAACCGGACTTCCCCCCCACGCTGATGGGCTCGCTGCTGCTCGACGCTGGTGTGGTGCCGTGGATCACGCTGTCGTGCCGCGACCGTAACCGGGTGGTGCTCGAGCAGGAACTTAGAGGGTTGCGCAGTATCGGCGTCGACACCGCGTTGTGTGTGACCGGCGATGGCCGCGGCTACGACGTCCGGCCGGATGTCACGCAGACATTCGACCTGGACGGGTTGCGCCTGATCTCGCTGTCCGCCTCCGTCGGCGTGGTCGCCGCGGCGCCGGAGACACCCACCGCCCCGCCGCGCCAGGCCCGCCCGGCGCGGCTGGTGGAAAAGCAGCGAGCCGGCGCGAGCCTGGCGGTACTCAACCATGTGCCCTTCCCCCAGATCGTCACCGAATTCATGGCGTCGGCGCGGTCGGCCGGTTTGACGATTCCGGTGATCGCCGCTGTCGCGGTTTTCACCGACAGCGTCTCGGCGGCGGTGCTGCAGGGCCTGCCCGGTCTCGAACTCGACCACCGCGTCACCGAACAGGTACTGACTGCTGTTGACCCGGTCGCGGCGGGGATCGACGCCGCTGTCGACGAAGCCCGGGTGCTGTTGCAGATCGACGGCGTCGATGGGGTGAACGTGTCCGGCCTGGCATCGGCGTCCGGTCCCCGCGCCGGCGCGGAGATCAAAGCGGAGGTCGGCCGGCGGATTCGGGAGGAGGCTCTGTGACCGAAGCGATGGAGGCGGAGTTCGATACGGTCGCGGAGTGGACCGCGCAGGTCGCGGCCGACCTGGGTCCCGACTACTACGTGCCGGCCGGGTGCCGGGGCAGCGGTAGTCCGGCCGCTTTGGACTGGCTCATCGAACACATGGGTGTGGCGCCCGGCGACGTGTTGCTGGACTGCGGTGCGGGCGTCGGCGGTCCGGCCGCGTATGCGGCGCAGTGTGGCTCCGTGCGGCCCATCCTCGCCGAACCGGAAGCCGGCGCATGCCGTGCGGCGAAGAGACTGTTCGGGTTCCCGGTGGTGCGCGCCGACGGCTCGGTGTTGCCGATGAGCGACTCGAGTTTCGACGCCGCCTGGTCGTTGGGCGTCTTGTGTACGACGGCAGACCAGGCGGAGTTGCTGGCGGAACTGCGGCGCACCGTGCGCCGCGGCGGACCGATCGGACTGCTGGTGTTCGTCGCGCGCCGGGACATACCCGCAGACGAGTTGCAGGCCAACCACTTTCCGACGGCCGACGGCTTGGTGCGCTTGGTGGAGGCCGCCTCGTTGCGCGTGGAGCAGTGGCTGGGTACGGCCAAGCTGCCGGCCATCCCGGACAGCTGGAATCAGCAGGTGGACGCCGTCGAGAAAACCCTCGCCGAGCGTCACGGCCAGACGGAGGCCTGGCGGTTGGCCGAACGGCAGAGCAACCGGATCGCGGAGCTGCTCGGCAACCACACGGTGACCGGTGAATTGCTGGTGCTGCGGCACGCGTGAATGCGTGGTGAAGGCAGGGGATGTCGCCGAGTGTCGCAGCCTGTCGGGTGATCCGCCGGTCGTAGACTGCCAGCACCAAAAGGACCCCACCGGCCCTCGAAAGGACCGCAGTCGCGATGGATTTGGAACGCATCACGCACCCGTTGCGACTCGCCCGGGGATCGCATCAGCAAGGATCCGGCAAGGGCTGTGCGATGAATGCGATCTCCTACATCAACGGGGACGAGCAGATCACCGACTTCCCGGCGACCTCGGCTCGTCCGCTGGCGTCCTTCGTGCAGTTGTGCAACGACCTGCTCGCCGGGCCCGACGGCTACCTGTCGCCGACGGACAGCGTGCTGGTGCTCGACCTGGGTTGGCTCACGGTGGGAACCGTCGACGTCAGCAACAACGTCATCCACACCTGGGTTTCCAAACTGCTGACCAGTCCGCCGTGGGGCGTGATCCGATACGCCGATACCGCTGCTGCACAGGCCATCTCGCGCATCGCCGAGCTGCATTCCCGGCTCCTGCCCGGGGAGACGCCACCGATCACCGCCTGGGACGACGCGGCCCGCGCCGCCCGGCAGGTCGGCGCGACAGCACAGGGTGCCGAGTTGTACGCTGTTCGCGCTGCGCATCAGTCGACCGCACTGGTCGATACCGACGACTGGGACACCCTGGACGCCGTCACCGGCAATGCGCTGCGCGCGCACCGGCTGGCAACCGAGGACGGCGGGCCTGCCGGGATCGTCGACCTCACCCGCCACGCCATTCGCTCCTGGCGCCGCCTGGGGGGACTCAGCGTCGTCGGCGTTGCCAAGCGAACTTTAATTGCGGCATAACATCTTTCGATCAGACATCGAGTCGGGTCAGCTCGCCGGGCGGCTCGTCGGCCAGCACCGCCTGGGCAAGTAATTCACCCAGGCGCGGCCCGAACTTCATCAGGTTGGCACCGACGAAACCGACGACGCGGCCCCGGCGTGCCACCGCCCACCCGTCGCCGCCGGCGTCGAGCCACGGGGCCTGAACCGTGACACAGTCCACCTGACCGACCGGCTCGAGGGACGGGAACAACGCCGCGACCGTCTCAGCGTCCGGTACCTCCTGCCCGAACGCCCAGCGGCCCGTGCTGCCCAGCGGCAGGCCGTAGCCCTCGGGCGCCGAGAGGCAGGCGGCGCCGGTGGCGTCGGCGCCGGCATAGGTGTAGCGGGTGTGCGGGCCGAACTCGACGCCGAGCGGGCCGAACAACACCGACGTCTGCACTCCGGCGCAGATCAGCACTTGGTCGGCCCGCTCCACGGTGCCGTCGGCAAAGGTGATCGAACCGTCGTCGTCAACCCGGATTACTTCGCCCGGGCGGATGGTGACACGCCGCGCCAACGCGCGAAGCGCGCGGCGAATACGCAGGCTTCCGCCCAGCGGGTCGAAGATCCCGGTTTCCCACGGTGCGACCAGAAACGGAATCCGCGTGCCGATCTCGTGCCGGTCGATCCAGCGGAATTCGGCACCGGCGCTGTGCATCGCCGCTGCGGTGCCCTCGCGCGGTCCGGCGGCCATGAAACCTTCCGGCCCGAGAAGCCGACCCACCTGCAGCTCGACCTCCCAGCGCTGCCACCCGTCACGGGCCTGCAGGGCCAGCCGGCACAACGCGGGGCGCTGATGCGCGATGCGGAAAATCCGCGCCAGACCCGTGGATTGCTCGGCGAACGGCTCACCACGCTCGAACACGACCACGTCTTCCCCGCGCCGCGACAGCTCGCAGGCGGCGGCGAGACCGCAGATCCCCGCGCCGACGATGACGATCAACCCGAATTCCTCCCTCCGCTCCGGCTCTAGAAGAAGAACCCGGCATGCGGCGCCTGGCTCACCGCGAACAGGCGGTCGGCCCGGTCCAGCGCCGATGAATCGTCGGTGCGGACCAGCCCGGCCGCAGCAAGACCGTGCCAGGTTGTGCCGCCGAGCAGGACAGCGCCCAGCCCTTCGACGCTTATGTGCAACTCGGCGGGCCCGTCGGTCGGTTCTGCTCCACCGCCGGTCACCGTGAAAGTTCCTGAATTGGCCGGCAGCAGCGGATCATTGAGGCACAGCGTGACGGTGCCGTCGCCGTCGTATCGGCGCAAGGCCAGCGCCCGGTGCACGTCGACCACCCGCAGCCACGTCTCGTCGTGCACCGCGGTGACCCGCGCCGCTCGCCGGTCGGTGAGTAGCCAGGGCAGCGGATCGTCGACCGGCAGCATCCAGAACATCACGCGGTCAACCAGATCGAGATTGAGCAGGAAACGTAACAGCCCCAGGTAGGCCTCGGTGGTGGGTGCAAAGAAGTCCTCGACGACGACAGTCCGCTGGTCGCTGACAAACCACCTCTCGGTGTCGATGGGACGGTAACGGGCGAAGCCCGACTCCGCTCCCGGCGCGCCGTGCACCGCAACGTATCGTGGGCCGACGGACGATTGCGTGCGCAGCCGCAGGCTCTGCCACCAGACCGCCGGCCGGCCCAATGTTCCCGGCCTCGCCGGTCGGTTCGCCGTGTAGATCCAGGGCAGCGCCTCCCAGGCCTCGTCTGGGTCGAGCAGTCGCACCGGGCCGCCCTGGCCGACCTCCGGACGCAGCGTCGCGCGGCCCGTCGCGACCTCCACGGTGTGCGAGCAACTGGCCACGCCGTAGCCGAAGCGGCCGTAAATCCTTGCCTCCGAGGCTCGCAACGTGGCGACAACCTCGCCTTGCGACGCGATGTCGTGCAGTTGACGACTGATCAGGTCCGAGGCGATTCCCCTGCGGGTGAACGACGGCAGCACCCCGATGTGGCTGACCGCGGCGTGGTCGACGATCGCTCCGCCGGGCAGGGTGAGTCCGCTGCCAGCGGCGTCAGCGGTGCCGACGAGTTGTCCATCGACGAATGCTCCCAGGGTGCGGCCCGGCTCCAACAGCGTGACGATTCGGCCGGGCGACAGCTCGGGCAGTGCCGGGAATCCGACCATCGCGCTGCGGAAGATGTTGGCCGCGGCGATCAGGTCGTGTTCGGAGTGCAGGACACGGATGTCGTGGGTCATCCGCCTACCGCTGAGTCGTCGCCGGCACCATCGTCGTCGATGCTACGGAACCGCGATGGCCGGCTCAGCGGTGGTGTTGGCTGAAGAATTTCCAGATGGTGTCGGTAGCGTTCAGCGCGGTTGACGGGCCGGGCATTCCGGCGACTTTCTCCACGAGCGGACTGGGCACGCCGCCCGGCCATTGATGGCCGGCGCCCGCTAGCGAGATCAGCTGCACCGCAAGCGCGTTCGGGCAGGCCGCGGTATCGGTAGTGACCGAATCGGTGGTGTTCGAGGTGGGCGGTCCGCATGCGTCGATGGAACGCCAGGTCGCGTTGACCGCGGCTATCGAGGGGCCGTAGACCCGCACGTGCCCGTTCGCCGCTTTACCCGGCCCGCCGTTGTAGGGAACGCGGTCGTCGGCGGTGCCGTGGATCTGTAGCACCGACGTCGGGTGGGCGCGCGAACACTCCGTCACCAGGGTGCCCGCGACGGGTGCGATGGCGGCGAAGAGGTCGGTCTGGCACCCCAGTCGAAGCGCCATCATGGCGCCGTTCGACATGCCGGTGACGAAGACGCGTTGCGCATCGATCGGGATCTGCTTCTCGATCGCGGACACCATGGTCGTGATGAACGCGACATCGTCGACGTTTGCGTTCTGCGGTTGGCCGCAGCATGTTCCAGCGTTCCAGGCTCGGTGGAGGCCGTCGGGGTAAGCGACCAGGAAATGACCGCTGTCGGCTTCGCTGTCCCAGTGGTATGACCGCTCGGCCTGCGCGCCGGTGCCGAAGCCGCCGTGCAGCATCACCACCAGGGGTGCCGCACCGGTCAGCCCCTGCGGTCGGTAGAGCCGGAAGGACCTGCTGACTCCGCCCGACTCGACGGTCTGGGTGGACTGTCCAACCGGGATCGGGTGGGCGCCGGGTGCCCGCGCCGCATGACCGCCGTGACATCCGGCCAAGAGCACAACAAGCCCGAGAAGACAGCCGCCGAGAACACGACGCCGTCGAAACCGCATAGCTCATATCGTGACAGCCCACCCGAAGTTTGACAAGCTACTTGTCATTCTCGTTGATGATGGCAGACTCTCGGCCATGAGTGCAGGGGCTGATGCTCAGCGGGAGCCGACGGTGCCGGCCTTGGTGCAATGGGTAGCCGCCTCCGAACGGCCACATCTGCGGGCGGCCTTCGCCGCGGCCGGGCTTGACGGTATCCGGCCGGCGCAGTCGGTGGCACTGCTGCCGCTGGCGGCCGGCGGGCTGCATGCCTCGGATCTCGCGGAGCGGCTCGGGGTGAGTCGGCAAGCCATTGCCCAAGCGGTGACACCGCTGGAACGTCACGGGTATGTGACTCGAATGCCCGATCCTGCCGACGCCCGCGCCCAGCTCATTCAGCTGACCCCCCGCGGTCGCCGAGTGCTGCGCGTGATGCGTTCAGCGGCGGAGAAATTGGAGCGTCAATGGCAGCAGCTGCTCGGCGAGCGACGACTGGGTGAACTGCGGGAGACGTTGCAGGTGCTGCTTTCCGCGGACTCCGCAGATTAGACCTCAGCGAAGAAGGGGGCTGTAATCGGTGGGTGGGTCGATGAGATTCATTGACCGGAAAAGCTTTTCGGTGAGGGCGGGGCTGTGCTCGGCCGCGGTCAGCACGACTTCCCGGAATTCCATCAGGTCTTTGGGCACCGACTGGCGCGGGTCCGGGCTGCTCATGTAGCGGTCGTTGAACTGGTTGGACGCCCACAGGGGACCGACGATTTCGGCGGTGGCGTCGAAGAAGCGCCGACTCAGATCACCATTCGCCTGTTCCAGAGCTTCGTGCAGGGCGACGGCCTCGAGTGCGGCCACCGTCATGCCTTGGCCGTAAATGGGATTGGTGCTGCAGATGGCGTCGCCGAACACCAGCATGCCGGCCGGGAACCGGAGCATCTTGTCGTAGCGTCGCCAGAATCCGCCAGGGTAACGGAACACCGCGACCCCGCCCAGCGGTTCGCCGCGCTCCAGTGCGGTCACCACCGCGGGCGGCGCGAACTGTGCGGCCGAGGCCAGCATGGCGGGCAGGTTGTCCGGAGGTTGCTGTCCGGCCAGGCGAGCGACGGTAAAGATCCAGGTGTCGTGCTCGTATACCGAAAACGCGCCGCCAGTGGGTCGTTCCGGTTCAGGTACGACGAAGGTCATCTTCTCGTGAATGGCCCCGGCCGGAAGGCGCATCAACTGGCTGGCGTAGTTGGCATTGGCCAGCGAGCGTTCGGTGACTGGCCGGCCGTAGCCCAGGTGGTCGAGGAACGCCGGGGTGCGCGCGCTGCGGCCCATCGCATCGACCACCAGATCGGCGTCCAGGCGCCGCTCGACTCCGGTGTCGCGGTCGACCACGTGGGCGCCGGTGACTTTGTGCGGCTGAGCGGCGATCGGCTCGACGAGGTCGTGACCATCCAGTATCTCGACGTTGTCGATGGCGCGGACCCGCCGCCTGACCTGGGACTCCAGCAGCGGCCGGCTCAGCAGGTGAACGACCACCGCAGCCGGGTCGCAGAATTTGCCGGACCGGTTGTACTCGTGTCCGGCCACCCGGATCGACACCTGCGAGAGGTCGCCGTCATCGCACACGGTCGCGCCCGCGGCGACGAGTTCGTCGAGCAGGCCCGGGAACAACTGCCCGAGCTCCCGCGAGCCGCGACTCCACAGCACATGGAAGTGCCTTCCCTGCGGAACCCCGCGCCGCGGCGCGGTGTCATCCGGCAACTTGTCGCGTTCGACCAGTGTGACCGCGTCGTAGAAATCCGACAGCACCCGGGCGGCGAGCAACCCGCCCATACCGGCACCGCAGACGACGGCGCGCTCACCCCGTTTTGTCATCGGCCCTCCCAGTGCCCTCCCGACCTCGGCGAACCAATCGGCTGCTCTGAGTCGGCTTGATGGTGTCAAGGGCGGCTCTGTCTGCTTCGTTTGCGCGAAGCCGTCTGGGCCGTGGTGCCGCCGCCCGGCTGTCCCCGGCTCACCGTACAGAGATCGGCGGAGAATGTGTGCTGAACCGGGCAGGCACTAAGGACGAGCAAAACGCTTCGGGACAAACACCCTCCTGACGACGGCGGCCGGCTCACACTCAACAGGCAGCCGTGGAGCGAGGGCGTGTTCAATAAAGCGAATCTGAAAACAACCGGCGCACTCCCGCGCGCGGTCACGAGAAGGCGTCCCCTTGGCTGGAGAACTGAGCTGCACCTGGCCAACAACAAGTGGCGCGCGACGCGGCTGGTCCCCGCAGGTCCTGCCAATGCGCATATGGTGGGGCCGGTCGGCGGGTTCTTGGTGAGGGGCCTGGGTATCGGCTGGGCGGCGGGGTGGTTGTCGGGGTTGACTGTCGAGATCCAATAGAGCCGGGTGGTACACGCGAGACTAGTTATGCCGCAACCTATTTCGGCCACGATACGGTGTGCTGCTAAGCAACTTCAGTTGGGTGTTGGTGGTGGTTGGGGTTCGTAGGGGTCGTACCACCACCAGTCGGCGCGTTCGCCGGTGGGCCCGGGGTAGGGCGGCACGGCGGGTGGGGGACGTTTAGGTGGGTGTGCCAGGGATCCTGGGTGTAGTGGTTGGCCCGTCCTCGTCGGTGACGGTCAGCTGGTCGGCGGGCCCGGTGATGGTGATGGCGCCGCGGTGGTGCAGCCGGTGATGGTAGGGGCAGATGCAGCACCAGGTTGTGCAGCTCGGTGGGGCCGCCGTCTTCCCAGTGCCGCAGGTGGTGAGCGTGCAGGCCGCGGGTGGCGCTACAGCCGGGCACTGCGCAGGCGGGGTGGCGGTGTTCGAGCGCGCGGCGCAGTCGCCGGCTGATGGTGCGGGTGCTGCGCCCGGCACCGATCGGTTGGCCGTCGCGCTGGAACCAGACTTCGCAGGTGGCATCGCAGGTCAGATAACCGCGGTCGGCGTCGGACAGCAGCGGACCCAGATGCAGGGCGGCGGCGTGCTGGGCGACGTCGACGTGAACCACCACGGTGGTGTGGTGGCCGTGGGGGCGCCGGGTGGCCTCGGCGTCCCAGCCGGCCTCCACCAGCCGCAGAAACGCCTCCACGGTGCCCGGCATCGGCGGCACGCTATCGGATGCATGGTCGTCCTTGGCGCGGTCGTGTTTCCACTCGCTGATCAGCGCATCACGGTGCGCGGCCAGGGCAGCATCGAACGTCGCCGCGTCGAGGGCCGGCAAGGTGATGCGCCAACTGCTGAAATCCTCGTCGCTGTGGGTTTTGGTGATCGAGGGCTGCGGTTGCGGGCGGGGATCGGGTTCGGGGCGCGGTTCGAGTTTGACCGCGGTGCGCAGCTGGCTGACCGTGGCGACCTGCGCCAACTTCGCGTAATGCTGATCCGATCCCGCACCGGCGCGCGCGGCGATGACCCCGACCTGATCCAGTGACAATTGGCCTTCGCGCAGGGCTTGGGTGCAGCGCGGAAACTCCTGCACTCGGTGCGCGACGGTGGTGAGGGTGTGCGCGGTGGTGGAGGATAAGCCCAGCTTCCAGGCCACCAGCGCCGCCACCGAGCGGGCACCGGTGGCGCCCCACAGCTCGTCGCGCTCCAACTCGGCCACGATGTCCACGATGCGCCCGTCGATGGCGTTGCGCTGACCGGCCAACTCCGCCAACTCCTCAAACAACACGTCAAGGCGCTGGCCACGAGGCGTTACCCCAGAGCCATACGTTGCGGTCGACGACATAACCACATCATCGCAGCGAAGTCCGACAACTTTTCGGCCGCACGATCCGCGCCGGGAGGTGACCGCCCCGTCAAGCGGGACCTTTCTCGTTAAGTTGCTAACTCTTGACGCCGACAGTCACCAGATCCGAAACAAACCGGGTCCAGATCGGCCGGCGGATCCGGTGCTGGTCGCGGATGCTCAACCCGGCGCCCTCGAACAGCTTTCGGAATTCCGCCGGTGACGCGTGGTGCGCCGGCTTCCATTTGATGGCCACCGGACCCTGCAGCAGCGGCTGCCGCGCACTCAGAGCGGCGATCGCCACCAGCCCGCCCGGCGCCAGCACCCGGTGAAATTCCCGCAGCGCAGCCGGCTGGTCGAAGAAATGAAACGCCGACGTCGTGACGACGGCGTCGAGTGCCGCGTCGTCGAACGGCAGCTGCTCGGCCGGTCCCCGCAACCATTGCACCCGAGTCGATCGGGAGCGGGCTTGGTTGAGCATGCCGTCGGCCATGTCCACGCCGTACACTTGGTCGGGCTGCAGTTCCCGCTCGATCCGGTCGGCGAGGATCCCGGTGCCACAGGCGATGTCGGCGATCTTGCGGCTCTGGTGGGCACGCAGCTGGGCGATCACCTCGTCGTGGGCCGGACGGTAGATCCAGCGTTGCAGCACCGGCAGGTTGTAGGCCGGTGCCGCGAAGCTCCAGAAGCGGGTGACGACGTCGTTGAGGCCTCGGCCCGGGGCGGAATCCATTGCGCTCGCCTACCCCTGCTGCAGTTCCGAGGTGTAGTAGACGGTATCGGCCACCGACACCGAGTCGTTGGTCTGCGGTATTGCCGTCAGCCCGTGGTCGGCCAACAGGTCGCTCATCGGTGTGCCGACCGACTGCCAGCCCAGCCCGTCCAGATAGGTGGCCACGTCGTTGCGCTCACCTACATAGCCGAGGTCGGCGAAGTCCAGGTCCAGCCCGTGTTCGCGCCACTTCGCGCTGGCCCGGTGCATCGTCTCGCGCATTTCGTCGATCCGCGCCGTCGACATGCCGGGCACCGCTTCGCTGGCGAGTCGACTGCCGTGCGCGCTGCAGCGGGTGACGTTGTCCAGCAGGCGGTCTTGGGCTTCCGGTGGCAGATAGCCCAGGAGGCCCTCGGCGATCCACGCGGTGGGTCGGCTGAGGTCGAACCCGGCCTCGATCAGGGCGGCCGGCCAGTCGTTTCTCAGGTCGATCCCGACCGCCCGCCGGTCGGCCGTCGGGGCGGCGCCCAGCCCGGCCAGGGTGGCGGTCTTGAACTCGACGACCGAAGGCTGGTCGATTTCGAAGACCGTCATGTCCGGCGGCCACGGCAACCGGTAGGCGCGCGCGTCGAGGCCGGCGGCCAGGATCACCGCCTGACGGATCCCAGCTTGCGTCGCGGCGCGGAAGAAGTCGTCGAAGAACTGCGTGCGGGCGGCCATCGCGTCGGGCATGCGTTCGAGCTTCCAGCCCGACTCGTGGTCGTCGACATCGGCGACGTGCAGATCCCCGGAGACCCACCGGGTGAAGAAGTCGACACCGACCGCGCGCACCAGTACTTCGGCGAACGGATCGTGAATCAGTGGCTGCGGTGCCCGGCTGGCGATGGCGCGGGCCGCGGCCACCATGGTCGCCGTAGCACCCACGCTGGTCGCGAGATCCCAAGTGTCGTTGTCTGTGCGCGGCATGCGTTCCTCTCGATGACAATGAGCAAGGCTAATATTTAGCCAGTATAACAAGCGGCTCAGTGGTGCCGGTGGGATGCCGGCACCGCCCCACATCGTGGGAGGGCACACCACCGACGCGGCCGGCGCAATCTCGATGGAGCCGGGTCGGCTCAGACGGGTATGCGAGGGCGCGCTGACAGCGCCAATCGCCAAGAGTTGGCGCAGAATTACCGATCGCGGCGATTGCCCGGCTGCTTCAGAGTGGGACAGGATCGATCGCATGACCTCGGACCTAACCGTCGACTTCTCGCTGTTGGACGTGCCCCGACCGGTGCCCGTCGACGACCACGAGGCCTATCTGCGGGCCGCGATGTGCTGGCACTTCGGCCCCGACACCGGTTCGCCGTTTTGGCTGCGCACCGCCGAAACGCTCCCGTTCGACCCGTTGACCGACGTCAACACCTTCGCCGACCTGCAGTTGTTCCCCAATCTGGTCAACGAGCTGCGGCACGCGCCCGTCGAGGAGCTGATTCCGCGTGGGTACGGCTCGCCGCCGCCGGTGCCCTTGATCTTCGAATCCGGTGGTACCACCGGAGCTCCGAAACGCACTGTGCAGATGCCCGATTGGGTGGCGCAAGTGGTCGACTGGCAGACCCAGGACTTCGCCGCGGGTGGTTTTCGCCGCGGCGCGGGGTTCTTGTGCCTGATGCCCAGCGGTCCGCACGGCGTGGGTTACTTTTCGAGGCTGGTTGCCCAGCGGCTCGGCTCGGTGTGTCACTCGATCGACATCGATCCCCGCTGGGTGAAAAAAGCCGCCGGCCGCGGCGCGGCGGCCGAAGTCGCGGCCTACGTCGATCACGTCGTCGAGCAGGCGGTGTTCGTGCTGCAGACACAGACGGTGGCTAATCTGCACACCACCCCGCCGCTGCTCGAGGCGATCGCCCGCCGGGATCAGGCGGTGGACTTGGTCAACGACAAGATCCGCTATGTGTTGCTCAGCGGTGCGCACGCCGACGCCGACACCCTCGACATCTTGCGCGACGTCTTTCCGGCCACCACGATCACCATGGCCTACGGCAGCACCATGGTGTTATCCCAAGCGGTCACCCGCACCGTCGACGGTGATTCGTTCGTCTTCGACCCGCGGGCGCCCTACGTCGTCTTCCGGGTGGTGAACCCCGACACCGGCGAGCCGGTGCCCTACGGAGAGATCGGCCAGGTGGTGATGGACCACATCAGCAAGGGCATGTTCATACCGAACAACGCAGAACGTGATCTGGCGCTCCGATTGCCCAACCCCGCATCGGCGTTCAGCGATTCGGTCAGTGCCGTGCGGCCGGTGCCGACGTTCGACGGGGAGGCCGTCATCGAAGGCGTGTACTGACATGCTGCGTCAACAGCCAACCGCCGGCGCTGAATTGCTGTGCATCGATGCGTTGGGCCCGACCGGTGGTTACCGCACCCGCAACCGCGAAACCATAGTGAGCACAGCCGGTGTGCCGGTGGCCGAACTGAGCATCGTGCCGCCGCTGTACGTCGCGCGCAGCATTGCCGCGCAGCACAAGGTGGCCCCGATGCCGGCTGCGCGGCGCCGCGCAGCGCTGGTCGCCGCGGCCGACGCTTTCCTGACCGCGGAGGTCGCGGGACTGACCTTCGACGCTTACGTCGAACTGGCCAGCCAGATTTCCGGGGTGCCGGTCGCAGTGACCCGCGCCGGCGCCCGCAGGGTAGCGGAGGGTGTGGCGACGGCGTCCGAGGCGGCGTCGCCGGCGCGGCCGGCGCGTGCGGCGCTTGACTGGCGCGAGCAGCGGGTCGCCCATGGTGGTGCGGTGTGGACGCGGCGTGCAGATGTGCTGGCGGTTCTGGCCGCGGGCAACGGTCCCGGTATCCACGCGCTGTGGCCGCAGGCGCTCGCACTGGGATACCGGGTGGCGGTGCGACCCTCGCGGCGCGAACCGCTGACCGCGCACCGGTTGATCACAGCGCTGCGCCACAACGGTTTTCGCGGTGAAGATGTGGTCTACCTGCCCACTGACCACCGCACAGCCGACGAGCTGGTGCAGGCAGCCGACGTGGCGACGGTGTACGGGGGCCAAGACGTCGTCGATAAATACGCCGCCGATCCGACGGTCATGGTGAACGGGCCGGGACGCAGCAAGATCGTGATCACCGCCGATCGCGATTGGCGCGACTATGTCGACGTCATCGTCGACTCGGTCGCCGGTCTGGCCGGGACGGCGTGCGTCAACACCACCGCGGTGCTCTGCCAGGGCGATCCGGTTCCGCTGGCCCGGGCGATTGGCGAACGGTTGGCGTGGCTGGAGCCGCTGCCTGTCGACGACGAGCGGGCCGTTCTGCCCACTGTGCCCATCGCGCAGGCGCAGACGCTGGCCGGGTATCTGGCGGCCAAGGCCGCCGGCACCACACCGGTGCTCGGGGCGGATCAAGTGGTCGCTCCGCTGGGACGCGGCTGTGCGGCGCTACGGCCCGCTGTTCACGTGATGGCCGAGCCCGACGTCGACACCCTCAACACCGAGCTGCCCTTTCCATGTGTGTGGGTGTCGGGGTGGTCACCGCAGGCCGGTGTTGCGCCGCTGCGGCATTCGCTGGTCCTAGCCGCGATCACCGGCGATGAGGCGCTGATCGACCGGCTGCTCGCCGAGCCGACGATCAGCAATGTCTATCGCGGCCGCTATCCGACGCACCACGCATCACTCGAGATTCCGCACGACGGCTTCCTGCCGGATTTCCTGATGCGCAACAAGGGCTTCATCGGAGACTGATCACTCGTTTACCCTTCTCCAGGAGGACCGGTTAACGCGAACGGCCGTCACGGGAGGGTCAGCTCAGTGCGGAGCTTCACAAACGACGCGAGGACGACAGCGGTGCCGCGTGCCCTGGCGGCGCTGCTCCCCGTCGCGGCCATGCTGATCCCGACGGCGGCGCCGGCCGTGGCCGACCCGGCCTCAACCCAGATCACCAACGTCGTCGCGGTCGGCCCGAACGGCGAACCGGCGAACGGCTATCACGAAGCGCCACCGCAGGACAACGCCAGTGTCGTCACCGACTGCACCACCCCCTCGCCGTCGGCCGTCGCCAACGACATCTACTACTGCTCTCCCACCGCCGCCGGCGCCGGCACCTGTTGGCCCTCCACCCCGGAATCACTGTTGTGCGTCGGCGATCCGTGGTCTGCGCAGCTGCATCGGGTGTCCTACGCCGGTCAGCTCCCGCAGGTGCAACCCACCGCGACGCCGGACCCGTTCGCCGTCGTGCTCGACGACGGGACCCGCTGTCTGCTGCGCAACGGCGGCAGCTGGGGCGGGCGGGACGACGGATACGTCGGCGTCTACGGCTGCGGCGATCCCGGCTCCAACCTGGCCGTGCTCTGGCTTCCCAGCGCCGGTCCCGGCACCTGCTTCGATCGAGCTTCGCCGCTGTGGACGGTGCAACTGGGTCAGCTGGGCGCACCGACCGATCACTTCCCGCCGCCGGTGACGCGGGGTGTTGCTGCCGCGTGGTTCGCCGGGAATCCTGCGGCGAGTTGAGTGGGCGGGACAGGTACTCGAATGAGTCTGGCAGCACAAGCCCTCGACAGAATCGTCAACCCGCTGGGGGTGGCCGACCTCGGCAAGCTACGCGCGGTCGTCTCCGGCCAGACCGCGCTGGTGACCGGCGCGTCCTACGGCGTCGGCGAGGCGACCGCCCGCAAGCTGGCCGCCGCCGGAACGACGGTGCTTGCCGTCGCCCGGTCGGCGGACCGGCTCGATGACCTCGTCACGGCGATCAGCGCGGGCGGTGGCCGGGCGGTGGCCTACCCCGCCGACCTGACCGACGCCGACGCCACCAGCGCGCTTGTCGACCGGATCACCCAAGAGCACGGGCCGCTGGACATCGTGGTCAGCAATGCCGGCAAGTCGCTGCGCCGATCGCTGCACCACCAGTACGACCGGCCGCACGATTTCCAGCGCACCATCGACATCAACTATCTCGGGCCGATCCGCCTGCTGCTCGGTGTGCTGCCGGCCATGCGGGAACGTGGCCAGGGGCACATCGTCAATGTGTCCAGCGTCGGCGTGCGGGTCCCGCCCGGCCCGCAGTGGGGCGCCTACCAGGCCTCCAAAGGCGCGTTCGACCGCTGGTTACGAAGTGTTGCACCGGAATTGCACGCCGACGGCGTCGACGTCACCTCAGTGTACTTCGGGTTGGTTCGCACCAGGATGATCGAGCCGACGCCGATGCTGCGCCGCCTTCCGGGCCTGTCGGCCGATCAGGCCGCCGACGTCATCGCCAAAGCGATCATCAAGCGACCGCGCACCATTGCGCCGCCCTGGACGTTCTCCGCCGAAGTCGCCTCGGTGCTGCTGGCGGGACCGGTGGACCGCGCGGCGCGGCTATGGCAACGCCATGTCATCGACAAACGCGAGGCCCAGCAATGACCTCCACACGGGAGCGGCCCAGGCTTTACGCCTGGCCGTCGACCGACGGCACGACCCGCAGCAGCGGCGCCCCGGTGTAACTGAGGGGGGCTTCGTCCGGGGTGACGGGCAGCGGTACCGATGCGTCCGGCGGCACCACCGTTGCCACGTTCTTCGTCAGCCAGTTGGGCGCCAACAGCGAGATCGCGGTCGCACTCGCGGTCGCACCTGCCACGCTTGCCCACGCCACCGGACCCAACGGCGTGCAGCCGAAGAAGTGGCTGACCCCGGGGGTCTGGACGATCGCCACCAGCACGGCCGCACTGCCCAGGGCTGTGGTGACCACCAGCGGGCTGTGGCGGCGGGTCAGCAGTGTCTGCGCCAGCTGGGTGCTGACCAGTGCAGTCAATCCCATTGTCGCCGTGCGTCGCTGCGTTCCGGGTGTCCAGCGGCCGATGGCCCAGGCCGCGGTCGCACCGGCCGCGGTGACTACGCCGCGACTGACGATCTGCCGCATCAGCGGCGCGTCCAGCGACGGTGTCGGCTCGCTCAGTACGGCGCGCTGGTACTCCCGCCGCGCCGCCTCGAGCTCTTCCTCGGTTTGACCATCGGTTCGCTCGGGTTCGGGATGCTGCGGGGTGACGGCGACGGCCAGCGCCGGGAACATATCGGTCAGCAGGTTCACCAGCAGCAGCTGGCGGGTGCCGATCGGGGCCCGGCCGGTGCCCAGCGCGGTCCCGATGATGGTGAAAATCACCTCGCCGATGTTGCCGCCGACCAGAATGGTCAGGGCGTCCCGCACCGCGCTCCACATGCTGCGGCCTTCGACCAGCGCGTCGAGGAGCGCACTGAGGTCGTCTTCGGTCAAAACGATGTCGGCTGCGCTCCGGGCGGCTGACGAGCCGCGGCCGCTCACGCCGATGCCCACGTCGGCCATCCGGATCGCGGCGGCGTCGTTGGCCCCGTCGCCGACCATCGCGGTCACTCGTCCGCAGCGCTGCAGCGACGCGACGACCTGCACCTTCTGTTCGGGGCTGACCCGGGCGAACACCTGGACGTCGGCTGCCAGCCTGGTGCAGGCGTCCTCGTCCAGGGCCGCGAACTCGGCGCCGGTGATGACCTGCACGTCCTCCGGCAAGCCGAGCTGACGGGCGATCGCGCGGGCGGTGACCGGATGGTCGCCGGTGATCAGCACGACTTTGCGCTGAGCGTCGCCGAGCGCTTCGATCAGGGGGCGCGCCGACGGCCGCGCCGTGTCGGCCAGGCCGACGTAGCCGATCAGCTCCAGATCTTGCGCGGCCGCGTCGACGCTGTCGGCGTCGGTTTCGGACTCGTCGGTGGCGTCCTCGTCCCAGCCGCGCCGGGCCACGGCCAGCACCCGCAAACCCTGATCGGCGAGGCTGAGCACCACCGATTCGGCATGCTCGCGGTCGGCGGCAGGCTTGCTGAACCGGCAGCGCGGCAGGATCTCCTCGGGTGCTCCTTTGAGCATCAACGTCGGTTCACCGCGGTCGGTTTCGTCGGTGCCGATGGCGGCGGCGTAGCCGCGGCTGGATTCGAAGGGCACCTCGGCGATCATCGTCCACTCCGAATCGTCCTGCTCCAGCACCTTATTCGCGGCGGACAGGATGGCTTCGTCAGTGGCATGGGCGTGTCCCTGGCCGTTCTGCGGCTGCGGGCATGCCCGGGCGGCGGCGCGCAGCACCTCGGCGGCTCCCGAATCGGCCGGGCCGGGGAAAGGACCGGACGGATCGACGGCGGCCGGGACCACCCGAACGACCCGCAGCCGGTTCTCGGTGAGCGTGCCGGTCTTGTCGAAGCACACGGTCTCCACGCGGCCCAACGCTTCGATGGTGCGCGGCGCCCGGACCAGCACTCCACGCCGGGTCAGGCGCTGCGCGGCGGCCAGCTGGGCCAGGGTGGCCACCAGCGGCAGCCCTTCGGGCACGGCCGCCACCGCGATCGCCACACCGTCGGCGACGGCTTGGCGCAGCGACGCCCGGCGCAGCAACGCCAACCCGGTGACGGCCGCTCCGCCGGCCAGGGTCAGGGGCAGCACCTTGTTGGTCAGTTCCCGCAGCCGCGCCTGCACGCCTGCCGACGACTCCACATCGGCCACCGCCGCGATCGCCCGTTGCGCCGCGGTGGCGCTGCCGGTGGCTACCACGATGGCCCGGGCCTGCCCGGCGACGATCGTGCTGCCCTCGAAGAGCATGCTGGCCCGCTCGGTGTCCGTCGCGGCCACCGGATCGACCTGCTTGTCCACCGGCAGCGACTCACCGGTCAGGAAGGACTCGTCGACCTCGAGGTCTTCGGCCACCAACAGCCGAGCGTCGGCCGGCACCACGTCCGGGGCCGTCAGGTCGATGACGTCGCCCGGGCGCAGCGAGCTCGCGGTCACCGTCACCGTGCGCTCGGCACGGCGGGCCGCCTCCAGCCGCCGCCGGGTGGTTGCCACCACTGGAACGACGACGCGACGCGCCAGCTGGTCCTGTTCGGCGAACAACTCGGCGGCCGCCGCGTCGGCCCGCAGCCGTTGCGCGCCGCCGGTGATGGCATTGGCGGTCATCACGCCCGCGACCAGCAGCGCATCCACATTGCTGCCGACGATCGCCGACGCCGCCGCGCCGACGGCGAGGATCGGGGTCAGCGGGTCGGCCAATTCCGCCCGCGTCGCCGACAGCAGCCGCCCCACCCGCCGTGCCGGGCTGCGCAGCGGCGCCACCACCGGGCTGTAGGACAGATCTTCGAGGCGCTGACGCCACCAGGCGGTGTCGGTTTCGACCGCCAGCGGCCGCGTGCTGCCGGACAGCCGCGAGTAGACGATCTCGGGGTCGAGCGCGTGCCACGCGGTCAGGGGCTGGGGGGTCGGGTCGGGCCGGCGTAACACATTGGTTGCGGAAAGCGCACCCGACACCAGGGCGCTGGCCGCGGCCGCATTGACCGGGTTGAGCCAGCGGCGCACGGCAAGCGGGTGCAGTGGCGCGCTCGGTTCGCCGGTGACCAGCAACAGCCCGGCCAGCGTGGTGCCGCCTTTGGCGAGCCGCACCGACGATTCGCTGGCCTGCCGCGCCGCCGGCAGCGCCGACAGGATGCGCACCGCTGCGGCGAGGTCGGTGCCGGTGATGATGTCCGCCGTCCACGGCGTGGCGGCCTGCGGGTCGTCGAGGGCCACCCCGACGTCGGCGATGGCCAGCCCCGCCAACGTGTCGGTCGACGCGAAGTCCCGGTGCAGCGCGGTGATCAGCAGCACCGGTCCACGGTCGGCGCGCAGTTCCCGCACCAGCCTGAGCAATGGTGTGCCCGGCGGGTGCGCGGCGGCGACGCTGGCGGACAGATCCTCGGTACCGGCGACATGGCGCAACACAACCCGGGCGCCCGTCCGGTGCGCGGTCTGCAGCAGCGGCACCGCGAACGGGTCCACCTCCCACGCCACGTCGACGCTGCCGACGCAGTCGCCGTCGACCACCAGCTCGGCGCGTTCCAAGCCCTGCGCCGGCGCGGCCGACGGGCCCTGCTTCACCCAGCGCAGCCGGGCGCCGGTGGCGGGCAACTCGTCGGGGTCCGGTTCCGGTGCCTGCTCGCCGTGCAGCAGGGCGTCGGCCACCTCGTAGACCCGGTCCTCATCCCAACCCGGTATGTCGCCGCGCGCATGCAGCACCGCGCGGGCATCGCCGCGCAGCGCCGCGCCGTCGATGACGATGACGTTCACCCGGTCCAACCGGCGCAACGCGCCCGGGTCGAGGACCAGCTGGCCGGCGTTGGCCAGCCCGCGCCCCAGCACCGCGGCGAACGTCTGACGGCCCAGATGCGCGGCCTTGGGCACCGCGGCCAGCACAGCGCCGGCGGCGTCGTGGGCGCCACCGCCGCCGAGCAGCGCACCGGCCGCGGCCACCAGTGCGCCGTTCGCGGCCTGGTCGACATACTCCTCGACCGGCCCGGCGGTGGCCCCCTTGGCGGTGTCGATCGCGGCGTCGACGGCGCCGTCGACGACGACGTGCGATGCTTCGCCGGCGCTGGCGGCATCCGCACCAGCGGACGAGATGACTGGCACCACCGGAGCTTGCGGCCGTTTGGGCGACGCGAGCTGGCGTTCACGCTGCCGCCACACTTCGCGGTGCGCGGCCGCCTCGGAGATCTGCAGGGAACGCTGGGCGAGGTCGAGCAGCGGTGTGCCCACCGCTTGAGTCAGCCCGTTGGCCACCGCGCTCGAGGCGGCCAGCGCGAGGTCGGTGCCCACCCGGCCGATCCGTGACTCCAGAACCGACACCAACCGCGGCTGGTTGCTGACCAGGGCAGCCGCGGCGCGGGCCGTCTTCGGGGCCGCAGGCAGCCGGGAGAACCAGCCGGTGACCGCCGCGCCGATCGCCAGTACGTCCATCGCCGCTGCGGTCAGCGGCACCGCGATCGCCAGCGGGTTTCCGGGATCGGCGAACGGCGCGGTGCGAGGCGCCGAGTCGGCCCGGGCCGGCCCGCCCGCCGCCTCCAGGCGCTCGGCGACCGAGGACACCGCTTCGCGTACCGAGGCCAACACCGCGTCGTCATCGGCGTGGTCCTCGAGCTGGATGACCAGCCGGCCCAACGCCCCCTCGACGTGAGCACTGGCGACCCCTGGGACGTTGCGGATCGGCTCTTCTAGGTCGTCCGCATGCTGATGCCAGCGGGGAAACGGCAACAGCGGGTCCAGGTCCAAGTGCACCCGGTGTCCACTGCGCCAGCGCACCGGCGGTGGCGCGGGGGCGGCTTTACCGTTGGCCGAAGCGCCCCCTCCGAGCATGCGACCCGTCGATTGGCCGACCGATCGCACGACCGGATCGGTCAGCAGCTGCATCGCCACCGCGGCGTCCGCCGCACCGTGCATCCCGGCTTGCAGGACGCGGCCCGCCCCACCGGCCATGCCATTGACCACGGCACCCACACCGGGAACCCTCATCGCTTTTACCCTTAATCTTCCAGTCATCGGCGGTGGCGCCGGATGAAACTACGGCGCTTACCCAACACCTTCTACAAATAGTCCTCGATAGCGTCGCATGGGTGAACACGGTTACGCCGCCTGACTTCGCGTCCCGCGCGCTGCGGCTGACATGGCGACCACCGACGCCGGCGTCGTAGCGTGGCGGTATGACGATGTTCTCGGCGGTCGGCGCGGTCCGGCGGGACCTGGGCAGCAGACTGTTCGCGATGGTGGCCGGTCCGGAGGGGCCCGCGGCCCGTGAGCGTATCCACAACACACCCGGCCCCCGGTGGTTCAGCGAAGACCGTCCCATCCGGCGGGTGCACGCCGACGCGTCGATGTTCGTCGGCGGGTTGCGGGCGTTGCTGCTGCAGTCGCTGCATCCGCTGGCGATGGCCGGCGTCGCGGATCACTCCGACTATCGCAGTGACCCGTGGGGCCGGCTGCAGCGCACCAGCACGTTCCTGGCCACAACCACATTCGGCACCGCCGCCGCCGCCGATCAAGCGGTGGACCACGTCCGGCGCATCCACGAGTACGTGCACGGTGTGGCGCCGGACGGCAGGCCGTACCGGGCCGCGGATCCACATTTGTTGGAGTGGGTGCACATCGCCGAAGTGGACAGTTTTCTGTTGGCACACCAGTTGTACGGCGCCGCGCCGCTGGACCAGGCCGGCCGCGATGGCTACGTCGCCGACATGGCCGTGGTCGCCGCCGCGCTGGGTGTGCCCGATCCGCCCCGCACCGAAGCGGCCGTGCGCGAACGTATCGACGCGTACCGCCCCGAACTGCGCGGGACGCCGGCTGCTCGCGACGCCGCCCGGTTCCTGTTGCTGACCCCGCCGCTGATGTTGCCCGCCCGGCTGCCCTACGGGGTGCTGGCCGCCACGTCGGTGGCGATGCTGCCGGCGTGGGCGCGGTTGCCGCTGCTGCTGCCTTACGTGCCTCCGCTGGAGGCGACGGTTACCCGGGTGGCCGGCCGTGCGCTGGTCGGTGGTATCCGCTGGGTCATGACACCGGAGCGGTGAGAGGGAATCCGGCGGCTGCGGGCATCGTTGAACCAGCCACGATGACTTCGACTCACACCGCCGCTCCGGCACCGTCACGTCAACCGCACACCCCCACGCTGTGGACTCCGGCACGAGTGCTGGTCACCAAATCGGCGGCCGAGTTACCGCACGGCGCCGACATCGTCGCCCGCTGCGAAGCGGCCGGCGTCTCGGACATCACCGTGTTGCCAGGTGATCGACTGCCGCCGCTGCGCGCCGACACCGACCGTGCTGCCTATGCGCTGGCCAAGCGCACCCTCGCGGTCGTCGTTGCACCGCCCGGCAAGCGGCGTCTGCAGCCCATCCCGCCCAGCGCGGACTGGCGGATCGACCTCGCCGAAGGCTGCCCCGCCCACTGTCAGTACTGCTACCTCGCCGGGTCACTGTCCGGACCTCCGATCACCCGCGTCTACGCAAACCTGCCGGAAATCCTCGACGGAATGGACGACTATGTCGGACGCGGCACCATCACCTCGGCGTCACCGGAGCGGGCCGACGAGGGAACCACCTTCGAAGCGTCCTGCTACACCGATCCGCTGGCGCTGGAGCATCTGACCGGCTCGCTGTCCGCGATCATCGCGCACGTCGGCACCCACCGTTGGGCGGCGCCGGTCGGACTCCGATTCACCACCAAGTACGACAACGTCGCACCGCTGCTGCACCTGCCGCACGCCGGTCGCACCCGGGTGCGGCTGTCGGTCAACGCCGACGAAGTCGCCGGCCGCTTCGAAGGGGGCACCGCGCGGCTGCCACAGCGCATCGCCGCGTTGCGCGAACTGGCGCTCGGCGGCTATCGCGTCGGGCTGACCATCGCCCCGATCATGCCGGTACCGCAGTGGCGCGAGCGCTACGGCGCGCTGTTGCGTGATTTCGCCGACGCCGTTGCCGACCTTCCCGCCCTAGACCTGACCGTCGAATGCATCACCCACCGCTTCACCGCGACCAGCAAAGACGTGCTGCTCAACTGGTATCCCCGGACCAAGCTCGAGATGGACGAGTCATCGCGTACCCGCAAGTTCGGCAAGTTCGGGTCGGCGAAGTACGTCTACCCGAAAGCCGCGATGAGCGAGTTGCGGAGCTGGTTCGAAGCAGAGCTGGCAGCGACGCTACCCGCGGCGCGCACACTGTATTGGACGTGACCGTTCGACAGGAGCCGGCTTGAAGACGCGAACCCTCGGTGGCCGCCTCGACGTCTCGGCGATCGGTCTGGGCTGCATGGGAATGAGCGGCGGCTATGGCCAGGCCGGCGATCGCGACGAGATGATCGCGCTGATCCGGTCCGCGGTCGAGGCCGGTGTGCGCTTCTTCGACACCGCCGAGGTGTACGGACCGTTCGTCAACGAAGAGCTGATCGGCGAAGCGCTCGCGCCGTTCCGCAGCGACGTGGTGATCGCCACCAAGTTCGGATTCGCGTTCGGCGCCCCGCACCGGGGGCTGGGCGTCTGCAGCCGGCCTGAGCACATCAGGCGTGTCACCGACGCGTCGCTTCGGCGGCTGCGAGTCGAGGCGATCGACCTGCTCTACCAGCACCGGGTCGATCCCGAAGTGCCCATCGAGGACGTCGCCGGAACCGTGCGAGAACTCATCGCAGCAGGAAAAGTCAAGCACTTCGGGATGTCGGAAGCGTCGGTCGCGACGATCCGTCGCGCTCACGCGGTACAGCCGGTGACGGCGGTGCAGAGCGAATACTCGCTGTGGTGGCGCCAGCCGGAGCAGGACGTGCTGCCCGCGCTGGAAGAACTCGGCATCGGTTTCGTCCCCTACAGCCCGCTGGGCAAAGGATTCCTGACCGGAGCTATCAGCGCAGAAACCCGGTTCGACAGTTCCGACATCCGCAATACGATTCCCCGGTTCGCGCCCGAGGCGCTCGCGGTGAACATCCGATTGGTGCACCTGCTGACCGACATTGCGCGGCGCAAGCAGGCTCGCACATGTACGCCGGGCCAGGTTGCCCTGGCCTGGCTGCTGGCCCAGAAACCGTGGATCGTCCCCATCCCCGGCACCCGGCGCCCAGATCGCCTGCGAGAGAACACCGCAGCGGCCGAGATCGAGCTGGGCATGGACGACGTCCACGAACTCGACCGCGCGACACAGGCAGTCACGGTTCAAGGGGCCCGCTATCCCGAACAGCTGGAACGCCTGACCGGCCGCTGAGGGACACCACGACGATGACCACCGCCAACCCGCCGAGCAACTCGCCGCCGACGTGCTACCAGCACCCCGATCGCGAATCCTATGTTCGCTGCACCCGCTGCGACCGTTACATCTGCGGTGAGTGCATGCGCGACGCCACGGTGGGCCAGCAGTGTGTGCAGTGCGTGCGGGCAGGCGCGCACGCAACGCCGCCGGCGCGCACCCGGTTCGGCGGACGGCTGCGCTCGGGCGCACCGCTTCTCACCTACGTGCTGATCGCCGTCAACTCGGCGGTGTTCGTGCTGCAAGCCGCGTCGCCGACCATGGAGGGCCACCTCACGCTGTGGCCGCCCGCTGTTGCCGACGGCGAGTTGTACCGCCTGGTCACTTCGGCGTTTCTGCACTACGGCCTGACCCATCTGCTGCTCAACATGTGGGCGTTGTACGTGATGGGGCCGCCGTTGGAGATGTCGTTGGGGCGGCTGCGGTTCGGCGCGCTTTACGGGCTGAGCGCCCTCGGCGGTTCGGTGGTCGCCTACCTGCTGTCGCCGCTCGACACCGCGACCGCGGGTGCATCGGGCGCGGTCTTCGGGCTCTTCGGCGCCGCCTTCATCGTGTTGCGCAGACTCAACCTCGACGTCCGCTGGGTGGCGTTGGTCATCGCGGTGAACCTCGTCTTCACCTTGGTCGCGCCGGCCGTCAGCTCGACGGCGATCAGCTGGCAAGGCCACCTGGGCGGGCTGATCACCGGCACCACGGTCGCGGCAGCGTACGTATATGCGCCCCGGCTGCGCCGCAATCTCATCCAGGCCGGGGTGACCGGCGCCGCCGTGCTGTTGTTCGCCGCGCTGATCTGGTGGCGCACCGAGTACCTTCGCACCGAACTGGGCGCCCACTTCCTGCTGCGCTGACACCGGCTCGCCCCGCGGTTCACCTGGCAGACCGATCGTCACGCATTCTTGCCGGTGCGGCGGGCTGGACCACGGCCGATCGATGGACTAGTGATTCCACTGTGGGTTTCTGGAGTGTCTCTGTCGAGCACATGATGACCGAAGAAGTGCCGGCAGCACCCGCTGACGTACGCAACTTCTACGTCACCCTGGAAAACCTCAAGCAGCTGCACCCCCTGATCGTCTCCGTACGCACCGTGTCACGTCGGGAAACCAGCGACGGCTATGAGCAGACCTACCGCATCACAGACCGAATACCGCTGTGGCGCTGGCACCTTACGATCCGGTACTGCGCCCGGGTACGCGTCCCGGCCACCGGTGACGTCAGCACCTCGGCTCGTCAGTTCCCGCGGGTACGGCTAGACGGCACGGTGTCTTTCGAACCGGTCGACGGGGGCACCCGGCTGGTCGAGCGGCTGCGCATCGCCGCACCGGCACCGCTGGCTGCGCTGACAACGCGGCAGGCGGCCAAGGCGCATGTCGAGATGCTGGCGAATATCCGCCGGCGTTTCGAAAACGGACAGACCCCGATGACCGACCACGAAAGACACTGACATGCAGCCAAGCCGATGCACCACGGAGCGCAACGACGGCGTGACGACCGTTCGGTTCGACCATCCGCCGGTGAACACCTGCGATCTGGAGTTGCTCGAATCCGTACTCACCACGATGCGTCGCATCGAGGGCCCGGTTGTCATCACCGGCGCCGGACGATGTTTCTCCGCCGGTGTCGACCTCAAGGCAATCATCGACGGCGGTCCGGAATACACCAGCCGATTCCTGACCACCATCTCCGAGGCCGTGCTGGCGGTCTTCGACCACCCGGCGCCGGTGGTCGCGGCGATCAACGGCCACGCCATCGCAGGTGGCTGCGTCCTCGCCATGTGCGCTGATGTACGCCTCATGTCGGCGGGCACAATCGGCCTGACCGAAGTTGCGGTCGGTGTTCCGTTCCCGGTGGCCGCGCTGGAAACGGCGCGCTTCGCGATGGGGTTGTCGGCGGGCCGCGCGGCGCTGGAGGCGAAGACCGTCGACATGCAATCCGCCTCGGTCCTGGGCTGGGTCGACACAGTGGTACCGGCCGGCGAACTGCTGCCCCGGGCGACAGCGACCGCGCGCGAACTAGGTGCGTATTCGCCAAGTGCGTATGCGCTCACCAAACGTCAACTGCACCGGCCGGTGCACGCGGCGATTGATGCCGCTGCCGACTTGCAGGCGCAGGTGCTTGCCAGTTGGCTGTCCGACGACACCCGCGCGCGGATGACAGCGTTCGTCGAGGCGCTCGCCCGCAGAGACATGGCGTGAGCCGACAAGTCACCGAGCCGTCCACTGCGAGGTGAGCGCGTATTCCGAGAGGTATCTCGTCGCACTCCACCCGCCGTCGACGACGATGGTCTGACCGTTGACGAAACTGCCGCCGGGCGAGCACAAGAACTCCACGACGCCGGCAACGTCGTCGACCGTGCCCAGCCGCTGATGGGGCGTCATCTCGATGTTCAGCCGGCGAAAACGCTCGTCTGCCAGACGGTGTTCGGTCATCGGCGTGGGTATCACACCGGGAGCCACCGCGTTGCACCGTATCCCCTGCGATCCGTACTGGCAGGCGATGTGCATGGTCATCGCGGTCAGACCCCCTTTCGCGGCTGCGTAGGCGCCGCCGCGCAAACCACCGACCACCGCGAAAGTCGACGTGACGTTGATGATCGCCGAACCGGGCGGCATGTGCGGCAGCACTTCTCGCGCCAGGCGAAACGGTGCCCGCAGCATCAAGTCCAGGAAGGCGTCCAGCGTCTGGTCATCGGTTTCGTGCAAGGGCTTGGGACTGCCGATCCCGGCGTTGTTGATCAGAAAATCGACCCGGCCCCATCGGGCAACGGCAGCATCGACGATGCGGCGAGGCGCATCGTCGTCGGTCAGGTCCACCGCCAGGGTGGCCACCCGCGCCGCATCGTCGACCGCATCCCGTAACGCGGCCAGGCGACCTTCGTCGCGACCCGTCCCGACAACCGCCATCCCCCGGCCGGCAAGCTTTCTGGCACAGGCGAAACCAATCGCTCCGCTGGCCCCGGTCACGATCGCTACCTGCATGTCACCCGTCCGCCTCCACCAAAGTCGCTTTGATCAGCTGCTTCAACACTTTTCCCGCGTCGTTCCTGGGCAGCGCATCCCAGACGACGACCTGTTCGGGCGCTTTGAACGTGGCGAGGCCGTGCGCCTGCAGGTAGCTGCGTATCGCGGCGACATCCGGCGCGGTCGAGGTTTTCGGCACGATCGCCGCGCACGCCCGCTCCCCGGTCCGCGCATCCGGCACCCCGACGACGGCCACCTCGGCGATCTCCGGGTGACCGGCAAGAACGTCCTCGATCTCCTTCGGCGATATGTTCTCCCCGTTGCGGATGATGAGATCCTTGGCCCGTCCGGTGACCAGCAGGTACTGGTCGTCGACCCAGCGGCCCAGATCCCCGGTGCGAAAATACCCTTCGGCGTCCAATGCCTCTTCTTCGTCTTGCCGGTGGACATAGCCGACGAGCATCTGAGGGCCGCGCGCCCGGATCTCGCCGTCGGCGCCGGTGTGACCGTCGGCGACGATTCTGATCTCGGCCGCACCGGGGTGCCCGTCGGTGTCAGCGGCGTGCTGAGCATCGAGCGGGGAGCCGACCGTCGTGACGGGTACTTCGGTGCAGCCGTATACCCGTGTGACGATCGCGTGCTCGAAATAGTGTGTCGCAGAACGGACCAACGACGGCGATACGGAGGCGCCCCCGCAGACGAACAACTTCAGGTCGGGTAGGCGGGTGCCGCAACGCTGGGCCGCTGCGACGATCTGCTCCAAAAACGGGGTGGCACCGGCGATATGCGTGCAGTGTTCGGATGCCATGAGCGCTACGGCGTCTTCGGCGTTCCAGCGGTCCATCAGCACCGCGGTCGTGCCGAGCAGCAGCGGAGCTTCGAAGGCGTAGATCGAGCCGCCGATGTGGGCGATGGGCGACGGAACCAGAAACCGGTCGCCCCGCTCCACCAGCCAGTGCTCGCCGATCTGGCGGATCAGCGCGTGCATCGAATTGTGGCTGTGCAGCACGCCTTTCGCGCGTCCGGTGGTTCCCGACGTGTACAGGATCATCCGCACCGCATCGGGATCCAGCGTAGGCAGCGCGGGCCCGCTGCGCGGCTGGTCGATCAGCGACTCGAAAGCTGTCTGGCCCGCACTCGCTGAGCCGTCGCCGCGCAGCACCACCACCTCGGGCGGGTCAGCGGACCGCGCGGTGACACGGTGCAGCATCGACGCGTAGTCGTGGCGCCCGAAGTGCTGTGGGATGAACACCATTCGGCTGCCGGTGTCGTCGAGAATGAATTGCACCTCGCGTTCCCGCAGCGACGGCAGGATAGGGTTCACCACCATCCCGGCCAGGGTGGCCGCCAGGTACACGATCGCCGCCTCATACCAGTTGGGCAGCATGAACGACACCACGCATCCCGCCGGCATGCGGGCTGTCAGTGCCTGCGCCAGCAGCTGCGCCTGCTCGTGCAGCTCTGCACAGGTCAGGCGGCGGTCCCCGTCCATCACCAATACCCGCTGCGGTGTGTTGGCCGCAGCGTCGGCCAGCGAGTCGGCAAGCGTGGATCGGACCCACCAGCCGCGCGCATAAGCGTCGGCCGCTCGTCCAGCGGCCCGATCGGCCGCCCGATCGGCGAACCGCGGTCGATCCTCATGCGACATCGTCGGCGCTCCCGGACGACTCAGGGTGAAGACCCACGACAGGCACACTTCGAGCGCGCTGCGGGTGGGCTCGATCCTAACCTGGGGCACTCTGGCGGCGGGGCTGCTCGCGCTAGTTTTGCCCACGGTCCAGAAGGGAACGAACCTCCTATGTTCTCCGCAATCCTCATTGAGCAGGGCGAGCAGGTCCAGTCGGCCGCGGTCACCACATTGGACGAGGCGCAGCTTCCCGAGGGTGACGTCAGCGTCGACGTGGAGTACTCGACGCTGAACTACAAGGACGCGCTCGCCATCACCGGCAAGTCGCCCATTGTGCGCACGTTCCCGATGGTGCCCGGAATCGACCTGGCAGGTGTCGTCACCGAAAGCGGACACGGCAACTGGTCGAGGGGGGACTGGGTTGTCCTCAACGGCTGGGGCGCCGGTGAATCGCACTGGGGCGGGCTGGCTCAGCGCGCCCGGATCAACGGTGACTGGTTGGTGCCGTTGCCGCCCGCGTTCAACTGCCGGCAGGCCATGGCGATCGGTACCGCCGGCTATACCGCGTCCTTGTGCGTCAACGCCCTGGTGGACCATGGTGTGCGGCCCGACCAAGGCGAGGTCCTGGTGACCGGCGCGACCGGCGGGGTCGGCAGCATCGCGGTCGCGCTGTTGGCCGCGGCCGGCTTCACCGTGGTCGCCGCGACCGGTAAAGCCGCCGAAGCGGGCTATCTGCAGCACCTGGGTGCGGCCACGGTGCTGGACCGCGCGCAGCTCGGCCAGGCCGGCAAGGCGCTGCAGAAAGAGCGCTGGGCCGGCGTCGTCGACTCGGCCGGCAGCCACACCTTGGCGAACGCGTGTGCGCAGACCCGCTACGGCGGTGCGGTGGCCTGCTGCGGGCTGGCGCAAGGCATGGACTTCCCGGCCACGGTGGCGCCGTTCATCCTGCGGGGCGTCACCTTGCTCGGCATCGACAGCGTGATGGCGCCGACCGGGCGGCGCATCGCGGCCTGGGAACGCCTGGCGCGCGACCTGGACGCCGCCAAGCTCGATGCCATCGCGAACGAGATTCCGCTGCCCGAGGCGATCCTGACCGCCGGCCAACTGCTGAACGGCGAAGTGCGCGGCCGCATCGTCGTCGACGTCAATGGCTGACCGGCACGCGCCGCGGGCGAATAGCCGGTCCGGCCTCCGCCGTGTCGCAGGCTCAGGCGGCCCCGCCAGCTCTAAGCTTTGCGTGATTTCGGCAGAGAGGGACCTCGACGTATCGGCGGCAACACCCGCGTCCTGCGGCCAGCTGGTCAGCAGACGCAACGAGCTAGCAACGAACCGGCCAGGATTCGCGCCGCGCCGGTTCGTGATGCTCGACGCCGTTGGGTAGCACCGGCTACCAAGCTGCGCCGGCCGGCGACCTGGAGCCGTAGCGCCGGGTCCGGTCCGCGACGCCGACCCGGCATTCCCGCCCTGGACGGCCTGCGGGCGGTCGCCGTTGCGCTGGTGGTCGCCGACCACGGCGGTGTCCCCGGCCTGGGCGGCGGCTTCATCGGCGTCGATGTCTTCTTTGTGCTCAGCGGATTCCTCATCACCGCACTGCTACTCGACGAGCTCGGCGGCACCGGTCGGATCGACCTGACCGGCTTCTGGATCCGTCGCGCCCGGCGACTGCTGCCCGCGCTGGTGCTGCTGGTGCTGACAGTCGCTGCAGTGCGTCAGCTACTTCCCGCAGAAGCGGTGGCCAACCTGCGAGGTGACGCCGTCGCCGCATTCTTCTGGGTGGCCAACTGGCGATTCGTCAGCCAGCACACCGATTACTTCACCCAGGGCGCCACGCCGTCACCCCTGCAGCACACCTGGTCGCTGGGAGTGGAAGAGCAGTTCTACTTCGTGTGGCCGCTGTTGCTGATCACGCTGACGGTCGCGCTGGCGGCGCTGGCGCATCGCCGCAAAAAGTGGGCCACGGTGGGAACCGTGCGGTTCAGCGCGGTCCTGGTCGCGGCCCTGGGAGCACTGGGCTCGGCGGCCGCCGCGCTGTGGCTGGCGTCGGATGGCACCCGGAACCGGGTGTACTTCGGCTCGGACACCCGCGCGCAGGCGCTCCTGATCGGGGCGGCGGCCGCGGCCTTGCTGGTCGCGGACTGGTCAGCGCTGAACCGCGGCTGGTCTCTGATCCGGTCGCGCTGGGGCCGGCGGGTCGCCCGGCTGCTGCCGGTCCTCGGCATGGTGGCGCTGGCTATCGCCGCGCACCGCGCCACCGGCAGCGCCCGCGACTTCCAGCACGGTGTGCTGACGGCGGTGGCGATCGCGGCCGTGGCCGTGATCGCCCCGGTGGCGCTCGACCAGCGCGGGGCGGTGGCCAGGGTGCTGGCCTGGCGCCCGCTGGTGGGGCTGGGCACCATCTCCTACGGTGTCTACCTCTGGCACTGGCCGGCTTTCATGGTCGTCAACGGTGAACGCACCGGATGGTCGGGGACACCGCTATTCACGGCCCGGTGCGTCGTCACCGTGGCGGCTGCGGCGGCGTCGTGGTGGCTGATCGAACAGCCCATTCGGCGCTGGCGACCGCTGCGGGTCCCCCTGCTGCCGTTGGCGGGGGCGACGATCACCAGCGCGGTGGCGGTGACGATGCTGATCGTTCCGGTGCCCAACAGCTCCATCACGGCACCCGACGGCAGTCTGCCCCCGGGAATCTCGGCCGTGGCCGCCGTGTCGGCTGCACCGGCGGTCAACCCGCACACCGCCCGGCCTGCGGCGCAGCGAAGCCCTGACCGCGCCTTCACCGTGTCGGTCTTCGGCGACTCGATCGCGTGGACGCTGATGCACTACCTGCCGGAAACCCCCGGCGTAGATTTCGTGGACCACACCGTGATCGGCTGCAGCCTGGTGCGCGGCGGCCCGTACAAATACCTCGGCCAGACACTCGACCCGAAACCCGAATGCGACTCCTGGCCCAGCAGGTGGTCGGCGCAGATCGCCGACGACCGGCCTGACGTGGCGCTGCTGATCATCGGCCGCTGGGAGACCGTCGACCGGGTCAACGAGGGCAGGTGGACCCATATCGGTGACCCGTCCTTCGACGGCTATCTCACCGAGGAGCTGCAACGCGCAGTGCAAATCCTTTCCGCCACCGGCGCCCGGCTGGTCGTGGCCACCGTTCCCTACAGCCGCCGCGGTGAGAAGCCCAACGGCAGCTTGTGGCCCGAAGATCAGCCCGAGCGCGTCGACGAGTGGAACACGTTGCTACGCAACGCCATCGTCCAGCACCCGGATGTCGGGATTCTCGACCTGAACAAAAAGTTGTGTCCAGGCGGGGTCTACACGGCCAAGGTCGACGGTGTCCAGGTGCGCAGCGACGGCGTGCACCTCACCGAAGAAGGCGTCAAATGGCTGACGCC
The DNA here is from genome assembly GCA_963767765.1 of uncultured Actinomycetota bacterium. Lineage (GTDB taxonomy): Bacteria > Actinomycetota > Actinomycetes > Mycobacteriales > Mycobacteriaceae > Mycobacterium. Next base: position 1,059,780 of record CAVYEX010000002.1, read on the forward strand.
GTGGCTCGAGGAATCCCTGCGCTAGCGCACCGGAAAACTTCCGGCGGATTTCCCGTATTCGTTTGACGCCAGTAGCATTGCGGGGCACCATGTAGTGGCAAGCACCTCGCTAGGTGAGGCGTCTGCACGGATACAGGCCACTGACCCCGAACGTCGAGAGACGCCCCGGGTCAGGACAGCTCTTCCCGGCATAAGGGTTGAGCCCAAGTGGCTTCCGGACCGCTGGTCCGGATACGCCGTGCAGTGCCGAAGCTTTGACGAGAGGGGTGCGCGTCCGTCGGCTCGATCGTCGGACGCAATCTCCTGGCGTGCCTGCCTATTGACGACACCCCCGTGTGTCTCGGCCGTAAGGAGGTGAGGGCGAGATGAGTCAGAGCGACAGTCCACATCCTTATCCGATGTCCGTTTCGTCCCGATCCGACTCCGGCGCATTCCGCGCCGTCTGACGGTCGCCACGCCACCGACCTCGGCTGTAACCCGCTGGCATCTGGTCAGCGGGTAGCTGGCTGCGCCCGCACCGCGGGCCGGCTTCTCCTCTAGATGTTGCCTCGCGCAACAGCTCTCGTTCGACGCTGCGCTGTTTCGCGCGCCGTCTTTTCAGCACCAGCATCGGCTCACGGCCAGATTGCGAGATAGCAAATGACTTCCCTTTCGGCTGCACTGCCGGCAGGCACCGGACCCGGGCCGTTGCCCTCGGAAGCGGACGCGGCAGTCGTGGACACCGCGCATGTCGGCGACATCGTCGGCGCATTCGGTCGCATCCGGCGTGACGAGCCCGGTACCGGCCGGAGTCGTTGGCACAGACTGCGGATGCTGATGGTGATCACCGGGCCCGGCTTGATCGTGATGGTCGGCGACAACGACGCCGGCGGTGTGGCGACTTACTCGCAAGCCGGGCAGAACTACGGGATGAAGCTGCTGTGGACGCTGGTGCTGCTGATCCCGGTGCTTTATGTCAACCAGGAAATGGTGCTGCGGCTGGGCGCGGTCACCCGGGTGGGGCACGCGCGGCTGATCTTCCAGCGTTTCGGCAAGTTCTGGGGTGCGTTCAGCGTCGGAGATTTGTTGATCCTCAACGCGTTGACGATCGTGACGGAATTCATCGGGGTCTCGCTGGCGCTGGGGTTTCTGGGTTGTCCCAAACTGATCGCGATACCGGCTGCCGCGGTCCTGCTGTTCGCGGTGGTGGCCGGGGGGTCGTTCCGGCGCTGGGAGCAGCTGATGTTCGTGCTGATCGCGGTGAACATCGCGCTCATTCCGCTGGCGCTGTCCGTGCATCCCGACGTTGCCGCCAGCATGCACGGATTGGTTCCGCAGCTTCCTGGCCGATCCGACCCCGCCGTGCTGATGGTCGTCATGGCGATTGTGGGCACCACCGTCGCACCGTGGCAATTGTTCTTCCAGCAATCCAACGTCGTCGACAAGCGCATCACTCCGCGGTGGATCCGGTACGGGCGAGCTGACTTGGTCATCGGCATCGTCGGTGTCATGGGCGGAGCTTTCGCGCTGATGGCGGCCACGGCTTTCGGCCTCGACGGTACCGCCGCAGCGGGTAGGTTCACCGACGCCGGTGCGGTCGCCTGGCACTTGTCGGATCACGTCGGGCACACGGTCGGTGTGCTGTTCGCCGTCATCCTGCTCGACGCCTCGCTCATCGGGGCCAACTGTGTGGGGCTGGCCACCACCTACGCTCTGGGCGATTCGCTGGGCCGGCCGCATTCGCTGCACTGGAAGATCACCGAGGCGCCACTGTTTTACGGCAGCTACGCGGTGGTCCTCGGCGTATCAGCCGCGGTGGCATTCAGTCCCGATCACATCCTGGGTCTGATCACCCAAGGAGTTCAGGCGCTTGCCGGTGTGCTACTGCCTTCGGCGACAGTCTTTCTCGTCTTACTGTGCAACGACCGGGCAGTCATGGGGCCGTGGGTCAACAGTTTCCGTCAGAACACCGTCGCCTGGCTGATCGTGTGGTCATTGGTGGTCCTGTCGTTGATGCTGACCGTCGTGACGTTCTTTCCCACCCTGTCGGCCGTGACGTTGCTGACCTGCCTGGGCGTGGGCGCGGGCATCGGTCTGGTCAGTGCTGTCGCGGTGATCGTCGTCGGCTGGTACGCCAAGCGGCGGGCGGCCGAAGACACCGTGCCGTTCGGCGCGCTCGACCTCGAACAAGTCGAGGAGCTCGACGAGCTGCCGAAGCTGACCCGCGCCGAACGCAAAACCGTGTGCGACGAGGTTCGCGCCGCCTGGACCGCACCCGCGCTGGCCACGTTGGACCGACCGGCCATGTCGCCGGCGCGCCGGGCGGGGCTGTTCGCGCTGCGGGCTTACCTGGTGGTTGCCTGCGGGCTTGTCATCGTCAGGCTCGTGCAGGCCGGCATCGGCTGACCAACCGAGTCTTGTTGTCCCGCAGAAATATCGGTGACGATGACTACGGTACCAGCACGATCTTGCCGTGGGTGTGACGCTGTTCGAGTTCGGCGAAAGCGTCGGCCACCCGATCCAGCGGATAGCTGGCGGCGATGTCGAAGTCGACCGCTCCGCTGGCCACCAGGCCTGCCATTTCGGTCAGCACCTCCGGTGTCGACGCGTCGGCGCTGCCTTCCGTCTTGGCGCCTACTTCACCGGCTTTCGCGAACGCGATGATGGTGTCGATGCGGTCAGGTGCCACGCCCAGGTCGATGGCCAGTTGCACATAGTCGGGGCCGAACAGGTCGATGAAGGCGTCGATCCCCTCGGGTGCGGCCTGAGCCAGGCGATCGGCAAGCCCGTCACCGTATTCGACAGGTATGACGCCGTGGTCGGCCAGCCACTCGGCGCTGTTCTTCGACGCGATCCCCAGTACTCGGGCTCCCCGTTGCACCAACAACTGTACGACCAGGCTGCCAACCCCGCCGGCGGCCGCCGACACCGCCACCGTCTCGCCCGGCTGCGGCGCCACCGCACGAACCGCGGCGTATGCCGTGCATCCGACGACGTACAGCGATCCTGCTGCCTCCCAACTCAAGTCGGAAGGCTTCCCAATCAGTTGCTGCACCGGTACCACCGTATGGGTGGCGTGGCTGGAACGGGTGGAGCTGAACCCGAGAACCTCGTCGCCGACGGTGAACTCGGTGACGCCCGGGCCCAGGACGGTGACGAAGCCGGCCAGGTCACTGCCTTCACCGGAGGGGAAGGTGGCCGGGAACATCTCGTGCAGCGCGCCCGTCCGGATCGCGGCCTCGCCGGGATTGATACCGGCCGCCCGCACCTCGACCAGCACCTCACCCGGGCCGGGGGACGGCAAGTCGATGTCGGCCACATACAGCACGTCCCGGTCGCCGTAGCGGTCGAACCGCACCGCACGCGCTTTCATCGACGTCATATCGCCCTCCGAGCCATCTGAATGTCCCTCAACCTTGTCGCTGTTAAACGTCTTTCATCGCCCGGTGCGCCCAGTACGACACCGGGACCGAGGTTTGCGGTCAGGCGGCGACGGTCACTGCACGATGATCGGGTCACCGACGTGGACGGTGTCGAAGTACCACGCGGCGTTGTCCGGGCTGAGATTGATGCAACCATGGCTGACGTTGGCGTATCCCTGCGAATCCACCGACCACGGTGCGGAATGCACGTAGACACCTCCCCAGGTGACGCGCACGGCGTACTGCCCTTGAATGAGGTAACCCTCCGAGGAACTCAGCGGGATACCGATGGTCCGCGAGTCGAAGGTGACGGTGCGTTGCTTCTCCAGTGCGGTGAAGGAACCGCGTGGGGTGGGGCGGCTGGGCTTACCCATGGACGCCGGCATGGTGCGCAGCGTCTCACCGTCGACGCTGACGGTGAACGTGTGCGCGGTGACATCGGCGACGCCCAGCACCGCCGAGCCGGTTTCGAAGCCGGTCGACAAGCCGTGCACGTCGACGGCGACATGGCTGTGGGCAGGCCAGTAGGTGTCTGGAACCCATTGCACCACAGCGTCGTTGATCCAGTCGAAGTGGCCGTTCGGTCGCCGCGCAGAGCTGATGGTGATGGACCGTTCGGCGGTTCGGCGGTCGGCGACAGGTCCGGTGAAGGTGACGATCACCGGATGGGCCACACCCACCACGGCACCTGCGGACGGTTGAACCGATGCGACGACGGGTTCTGGGATCGGCGGAGCGACCGCCGCCACACCGGGGCTGCCCGACGCCGACAGCGTCATCGCCGCACACCCCACCGTTACTGCCCCCACCCGCAAGACGAGCCGAATCACGCTACGCACGGCCGGTAGTCCCTTCACGATGGCGACCAGGAGATCTCACGATAATGTGCCGATATGTACCCGGACAGCAGATTCAGCAAACTGGCTTCGGGCGGCTGACGGCGCAGGACCGCAGCGACCAGCACTGTTTCGCGTGATGCCGGGGCGATCCGGGCGGCCGCGCCGGTGGCTCAGTCGGCCGGCTTCACCCGCGCGGCGGCCGAGTCGGGCATGGGTTCGTAACGAACGAAGAAACGGGTGAACGACGCCGCGCCGTGCGACAGCGAGCGCAGGTCGATGGCGTAGCGGGTCAGTTCGACCTGCGGAACTTCGGCTTTCACCACGGTGCGGTCAGCGCCGGCGGTGTCGGTGCCCAACACCCGGCCACGGCGCCCGGAGAGATCGCCCATGATCGCGCCCACCAGGTCGTCGGGAATCAAGACGCAGATTTCGTCGATCGGCTCGAGCAGGCTGACCCTGGTGGCCGCTGCGGCCTCTTTCAGTGCCAGCGCCCCCGCCATCTGAAACGCGAAATCCGACGAATCGACGCTGTGAGCCTTACCGTCTTGCAAGGTGACTCGGATGTCGACCACCGGATAACCGGCGTGCACACCCTTGTCCATTTGAGCGCGCACACCTTTTTCCACACTGGGAATGAATTGCCGCGGCACGGCGCCACCGACCACCTTGTCGCAGAACTCGAAGCCGGACCCTTCCGGCAACGGCTCCACCTCGATGTCACACACGGCGTACTGGCCGTGCCCACCGGATTGCTTGACGTGGCGGCCGTGGCCTTTCGCCTTCGCGGCGAACGTTTCCCGCAGCGGCACCCGCAGTGCCACGGTATCCACCGTCACCCCGTATCGATTGGCCAGGGCGTCGAGGACAACACCGGCATGTGCCTCGCCCATGCACCAGAGCACGATCTGATGGGTTTCCGGGTTCTGCTCGATCCGCAGTGTCGGATCCTCGGCGGCCAGCCGCCCCAACCCGACCGACAGCTTGTCCTCATCAGTTTTGGCATGCGCCGCAATCGCGATCGGCAGCAGCGACGCCGGCATGCTCCACGGTTTGAGCACCAACGGTTCGGACTTGTCGGACAAGGTGTCTCCGGTTTCGGCGCGGCTCAGCCGGCCGATCGCACAGATGTCACCCGCCAGGACGACCGGAGCCGGCCGCTGCTGCTTACCGAGCGGAAACGACAGGTTCCCGATGCGTTCATCCTCGTCATGGTCGGGGTGCGGGCTCGCCGCTCCGGCCGCCGCACCGAAGAAGGACGCGAAGTGGCCGGACACGTGCACCGTCGCGTCGGGTTTGATGGTCCCGGAGAAGACCCGGACCAGACTGACCCGGCCGACATAGGGATCGGACGTGGTCTTGACCACCTCGGCCAGCAGCGGTCCGTCGGCGGTACACGCCAGATCGCTGCGCGGCGCGCCGTGCGGCGTGAAGATCTCCGGCAGCGGATGTTCCAACGGCGAAGGAAACGCCCGGGTGGCAATCTCCAGCAGCTCCACCGTGCCAACGCCGGTGCTGCTGCAGACGGGCAGCACCGGGAAGAACGAGCCCCGCGCGACCGCTTTCTCCAAATCCTCGATGAGCACCGACTCGTCGATGTCCTCGCCGCCCAGATACCGCTCCATCAACGATTCGTCTTCGGATTCCTCGATGATCCCCTCGATCAGAGTTCCGCGCTCCGCGTCGATTCGATCGGCATGGGCCGGGTCCGGCGGGCGGGTGCTGCGTTGGCCTCCGCTGTAGTCGTAGTGGGTTTGCGAAAGTAAGCCGATCAGGCCACCGTCGGTCGGCAGGTACAGCGGTAAAACCTTGTCGCCGAATGCTTGTCGGGTCGCTGCCAGTGCGCTCTGGTAGCTCGCCCTGGCGTGGTCCAATTTCGTGATCACCACCGCGCGCGGCATGCCGACCTGGTCGCATTCCTGCCACACCGATTTGGTGGGCTCGTCGACGCCTTCGTTGGCGGCGATCACGAACAGCGCGCAGTCCGCCGCGCGCAGCCCGGCGCGCAACTCGCCCACGAAGTCGGCATAGCCGGGGGTGTCGATGAGATTCACCTTGACGCCGTCATGCGACAACGACGCCAAGGCAAGCCCCACCGAACGCTGCTGGCGTACCTCCGCGTCCTCGTAGTCACACACGGTGGTGCCGTCGACGACGGAGCCGAGGCGGGACAACACGCCAGAGGCCACCAACAAAGCCTCCACCAGGGTCGTCTTCCCGCCGCCCGACGGTCCCACCAACACCACGTTGCGGACGGCGGCTGGACTATCCGCGAGGGGAGCGGCCCCCGCAGTCTGGGAATTGGTCGCCTTGTCTGCCATGACGGTCCTTCCTTTTACTGCGGCGTAGGTGTCCTACGTCACTTTTCCCTTCGGGGCCGGGGAGCACAAGACTGTCCGGGGTACCGCGCGACCGCAGCTCAGGCGTGCCAGTTCCGCCAGCGCCGCGCGGTGATCGCGATGACCGGGCCGTCGAGTCGAACCGACTGATACTGCGGGTATTTGGCCCGCAGCGCTTGATAGCCGGTGCGCATGACGTCGTCGTCGTGGTGGATGGTCGCAGTACCGTCGACCCGAACCCACCACAGCTGCGCCCAGTCGTCGCAGTAGCCGTCGACGAGCAAACTGACGCGGGGCTCGTCGGCGATGTTGGCCAGACGGCGTAGTCGCCGCGTGGTTTTCGGTTTGGCGTCGACGGCCGTGTAGATCATCTCGCCGCGCACCGCGAACACCACCGGCACCAGGTGCGGCGTGCCGTCGGAGTTGATCGTGGCCAGTCGCGCCACCGGCGCCTGCGCGAAGCGGGCCTGGAAGTCGAAGTCGACCATCGTGGCGCCTCAGGTGATCGTGAGGCCGCCGTCGACCACGATGGTCTGGCCGGTGACATAGCCGCCCGCCGCTGACGCCAGCCAGACGGCGGTGGCGGCGAGTTCGGCCGGATCGCCCATGCGGCCCAGCACCAGCCGGCGCGCCTGGCTGTCCAGATAACCTGGCCGGTATTCGTCGGTCATCTCGGAGGCGAAGAAGCCCGGCGCCAGCGCGTTGACCCGGATGCCTTTGCGGGAGCCCCACTGCTGGGCGAGGTCACGGGTGAGCCCGATGAGGGCCGATTTACTCGCGCTGTAGGCGGCCTGCGGCAGTTCGGCCGTCGTGATGCCCAGCACGCTGGCGATGTTGACGATCGAACTGCCCGGTCCCATCACCCGTCCGCATGCCTGCGCCATCCAATAGCAGCCGTTGAGATTGACGTCGATCACCGCCCGGAACTGGTCGGCGGTTTCCCGGGTCGCCGGAACGGCGGTTCCCTTGCCGGCATTGTTGATCAAGACGTCGACACGGCCGAAAGCGTCCAACGCAGAGTCGACGAGTCGCCGGCATTGCTCGGGAACGCTGACATCGGTCTGCACCGACACCGCTCTGCGCCCGCTGCCCTCGACGAGCCCGGCGGTCGCCTGCAGCCGATCCGCCCGGCGCGCCCCGAGGACCACGTCGGCGCCCGCCTCGGCGAACGCCTGGGCGAACGACACGCCGAGTCCCGACGACGCGCCGGTCACAATGACGACCTTGTCGTCAAGTCGGAATGCGTCGAGCACGCCCATCAAGCCACCGTCCTTTCGTAGCTGACGCATGCGGTATTCCCGGCTGACGATACGGGCCGATTTTTCGGCGACCGCCACGGCCGATTAGCAGGGCGATCCGGCGGCACCGTCGCGGCGGTTTTCTGCGGTTACGCAATTCAGTTTGCCCAACCGACGAGTGGTTATTCGGAGCCCGCGCACCGCTGAATGCCTGCTGGTCGCGATCTCGGTGAGAAATTCTCGACTGGTCGTGACTAGGGTGAGAGTCGAAAGCACACCGCCGCTCTGGACCGCTGCGGCAGAATTTGAGTGTTACGCCTATCGGAGGTGACGGAATGACGCAATACCACCGCCACATATCGGAACGTAGGTGGTCGTCGTGCCTGCTCGGTATCGCGGCTGTCGTCGGGGTGGGGTTAGCCGCGACACCGGCGCAAGCCGCGCCGATCCTGCCGCGCACCCCTTTGCATGAGGCACCAGCGCCGCCCCTCGACCCACTGTCGACCGTTTCGCAGGTGGGCCCGGAAATAGTGGACATCGACACCAAGCTCGGCTACCAGAGCGCGGTCGGCGCCGGCACCGGCATTGTCATCGATCCCGGCGGTGTCGTGCTAACCAACAACCACGTGATCGCCGGAGCAACCGACATCACCGCCAGGGACATCGGCAACGGGCAGACCTATCCCGCCGAGGTGATCGGCTACGACCGCACCCAGGACATCGCCGTGGTGCAGCTCGGCGGCGCCTCTGGACTTCCGGTCGCCAACATCGGCAACTCGTCGCAGCTCGCGGTCGGTGACCCCATCGTGTCCCTGGGCAACGCCGGCGGCGCCGGCGGCACCCCGAGCGCGGTGGCCGGGCGGGTCACCGGTCTGAACCAGACGGTCACCGCGTCGGACTCGTTGACCGGGAGCAGCGAGACGCTCAACGGTCTGATCCAGGTCGACGCGGCCATCCGGCCCGGGGACTCGGGCGGCCCGACCGTCAACAGCTCCAACCAGGTGGTCGGCGTGAACACCGCCGCCTCGGACAACTTCAGGTTGGGGCGCGGGGAAGGGTTCGCCATCCCGATCAACCAGGCCATGGCGATCGCCGGTCAGATCCGCTCCGGTGCCGCCTCCTCGACGGTGCACATCGGTCCGACCGGATTCCTCGGGGTCGGCGTTTCCGATGCGCGCGGCGGCGGCGCGGTGATCCAGCAGATCATCCCCGACGGGCCGGCCGCGGGCGCTGGGCTGACCCAAGGGGCGGTGATCTCATCGGTCAACGGCAGCCCGGTGAACTCGGCCACCGCCTTGACCAACATCCTCGACCAGCACCATCCCGGCGACTCGGTCACGCTGGCCATCCAAGACGAACCGGGCGCGTCACGGAACGTCCCGGTGACGTTGGCGCCCGGACCGCCCGGCTGACAGCCGTGACACAGCCCACTATTTACGGTGGTCAATTCGTTTGGCCCGCATAGTGTTTGCTGTGTGTGCGGTCGGGTACCTGTAGGCTCGTGGACTTGACGAGGAAGATCAGCGACAGCGTCGAGCACGATCCCGCAGGGGGCAGTCACATCGAGGCCGGGGTGGTGGAACACCCCAACGCTGACGACTTCCCCGACGCCCGGGAAATCCCAGCCGACCCCACGTGGTTCAAGCGCGCGGTGTTCTACGAAGTGCTGGTCCGGGCGTTTTACGACTCCAACGGCGACGGCTTCGGGGATTTGCGCGGCCTGACCGAACGCATCGACTATCTGCAGTGGCTCGGCATCGACTGCATCTGGCTGCCGCCGTTCTACGACTCACCGCTGCGCGACGGCGGCTATGACATCCGCGACTTCTACAAGGTGCTGCCCGAGTTCGGCACGGTCGACGACTTCGTCGAACTGCTCGACGCCGCGCACCGTCGCGGGATCCGGGTCATCACCGACCTGGTGATGAACCACACCTCGGACTCCCACCCGTGGTTTCAGGAGTCCCGCCGCGACCCCGACGGGCCCTACGGCGACTACTACGTATGGAGCGACGACAGCGACAAGTACCCCGACGCGCGGATCATCTTCGTCGACACCGAAGACTCCAACTGGACGTTCGATCCGGTTCGGCACCAGTTCTACTGGCACCGGTTCTTCTCACATCAGCCGGATCTGAACTACGACAACCCGGCCGTGCAGAAGGCAATGCTCGACGTCATCCGGTTCTGGCTCGATCTGGGCATCGACGGGTTCCGGTTGGACGCCGTGCCGTACCTGTTCGAGCGCGAGGGCACCAACTGCGAGAACCTGCCCGAGACGCATGCATTTCTCAAGCGCGTCCGCCAGGTGGTCGACGACGAGTTCCCCGGTCGCGTGCTGTTGGCCGAGGCCAACCAGTGGCCCAGCGACGTCGTCGAATACTTCGGTGACGCGGACACCGGCGGCGACGAATGCCACATGGCGTTTCACTTTCCGCTGATGCCGCGCATCTTCATGGCGGTCCGCCGTGAATCACGCTTCCCGATCTCGGAGATCATGGCCCAGACGCCGCCCATTCCGAAGATGGCGCAGTGGGGCATCTTTCTGCGCAACCACGACGAGCTGACCCTGGAGATGGTCACCGACGAGGAGCGCGACTACATGTACGCCGAGTACGCCAAAGATCCGCGCATGAAGGCAAACGTCGGCATCCGCCGCCGGCTGGCTCCGCTGCTGGAGAAGGACCGCAACCAGATCGAACTGTTCACCGCGCTGCTGCTGTCGCTGCCCGGCTCGCCGGTCATGTACTACGGCGACGAAATCGGCATGGGTGACGTCATCTGGCTCGGTGACCGAGACGGGGTCCGCACACCGATGCAGTGGACCCCGGACCGCAACGCCGGCTTCTCCACCGCCAATCCCGGCCGGCTCTACGTTCCGCCCAGTCAGGACCCGGTCTACGGCTACCAGACGGTGAACGTCGAGGCCCAACGCGACACCTCGACGTCGTTGCTCAACTGGACCCGCACCATGCTCGCGGTGCGCCGCCGGCACGACGCCTTTGCGACCGGCACGTTCCGGGAATTGGGCGGCTCCAACCCGTCGGTGCTGGCCTATGCGCGGGAATCCGACGACGACGTGGTGTTGTGCGTCAACAACCTGTCCCGCTTCCCGCAGCCGATCGAGCTGAATCTGCAGCACTGGAACACCTACACGCCGGTCGAGTTGACCGGGCACGTGGTCTTTCCCCGCATCGGTCAGCTGCCGTACCTGCTGACCCTGCCGGGCCATGGGTTCTACTGGTTCCAGCTCTGCGAGTCTGAGGAGACGCAATGAACTTGCCGTTCTCGGAGTGGCTCCCGCAGCAACGGTGGTACGCCGGGCGCACCCGGCAGCTGTCCTCGGCCGAGCCCGGCCTGGTGATCACCCTGCGCGACGACCTCGAGCTGGTGCTGGTCGACGCGCGCTACAGCGACGGTTCCTCCGAGCGCTATCAGGTCCTCGTCAGATGGGATTCCGGGCCGGTCCCCGAGTACAGCGCCGTCGCCACCATCGGCAGCGACAACGGCCGCACCGCTTACGACGCGCTGTACGACCCGGCGGCCACCCGGTTTCTGCTCGAGTTGATCGACTCGTCGGAAAGCCGCGGCGACGTGCAGTTCACCCGCGAGCCCGACGTCTCGTTGCCGCTGCATGTACCGTCGTGGGTCTCCGAGGCCGAGCAGAGCAACTCCAGCGTGATCTTCGAGCAAGAGGCCATCCTGAAGATGTTCCGTCGGGTGAGCCCCGGCATCAACCCCGACATCGAGCTGAACCGGGTCCTGGGCCGCAGCGGCAACCCGCATGTCGCCCGGCTGCTGGGGTCCTACGAGCTGGGTTCGGCCGGTGACGCGCCCACCCCGCTAGGCATGGTGACCGCGTATGCGGCCAACGCGGCGGAGGGCTGGGCGACCGCCACCGCCAGCGTGCGGGACCTGTTCGCCGAGGGCGACCTGTATGCGTACGAGGTCGGCGGTGACTTCGCCGGCGAGTCCTACCGGCTGGGCGAGGCCGTTGCGTCGGTGCACGCAACCCTGGCTGACCAGCTCGGCGCGTCGCAGGCCACCTTCCCCGTCGACACCGTGCTCGGCCGGCTCTCCGCGACGGTCAAGTCGGTGCCCGAGCTCACGCGTTACGCTGCGACGATCGAAGACCGGTTCCGCAAACTCACCGGCGAGACCATGACGGTGCAGCGTGTGCACGGCGATCTGCACCTGGGGCAGGTGCTGCGGACACCCGAAACCTGGTTGCTCATCGACTTCGAGGGCGAACCCGGGCAGCCGCTGGAGGAACGACGCGCCCCGGATTCTCCGCTGCGGGACGTGGCGGGCGTTTTGCGCTCCTACGAGTACGCCGCCTACGGCCCGCTGGTGGACCAGTCAACCGACAAACAGCTCGCCGCGCGCGCCCGCGAATGGGTCGAACGCAACCGCAGCGCATTCTGCGACGGCTACACCGCGGCGTCCGGCACCGATCCGCGCGATTCGGCGTTGCTGTTAGGCGCTTACGAACTCGACAAGGCGGTATACGAGGCCGGCTATGAGTCCCGGCACCGGCCCGGTTGGCTGCCGATACCGCTTCGGGCGATCACGCGTCTCACCACCGCATAGGAATCTGGCCTGAAAGCCCGCGACGACGGCGGTGCCATATCCGCGGTCTGCGAAAATTCTGGGTGTGATTCGCGGCAGGTTCAACAGCGAAGAAAAGCTGTCCTGGGTGTTGTCGGCGTTGGCTGGCCTGTTAGGTGCTACGGCGTTCCTGCATTCGTCCGGGTATTTCGTGACATTCATGACCGGAAATGCTCAGCGGGCGGTACTGGGTTATTTCCGCGCCGAACAGTGGCTGGCGATATCAGCGGCGCTGCTGATTGCGGCGTTCGTCGCGGGGGTGGTGAGTGCATCGTTGGGCCGGCGGTGGCTGTGGTCGGCGCGCCCGCACGGCGCCACCGTGCTGACCACTTTGTCGCTCGTCGTCGCCGCGGTCCTCGACGTCACGGTGTGCGGCGGGGATGCGCGACCGTTGCCGCTGTTGCCGATCGCGTTCGTCACGTTCGGCATCGGCGCCCTGAACACCACTTTCACCAAAGACGGTGAGGTGTCGATCCCGCTGAGTTATGTGACCGGGACGCTGGTGAAGATGGGGCAGGGCATTGAACGTCACCTCAACGGCGGGGAGCTCGCCGACTGGCTGGGGTATTTTCTGCTGTTTGCCAGCTTCACCGGCGGCGCGGCCGGCGGCGGGTTCATCAGCTCGTCCACCGGGGGGTCGTCCATGCTCGCAATAGCAAGTGTCGTCTGCGCTTTCACCACCGGATACACGTATCTGTATGTCGACCGGCGTGCGCTGTGGAAGTGACCCCGGAGACGACATCTCCCAGCAGCGCCACGTTGCGCCGCTGGGAGATGCGTGACAGCGTCAGCTGGCGTTCGACCCTGCCCCCAGCACCCGCTGGATATCGGGTTTCATCGCCACCAGCTGCTGATTCCAGTACGCCCAGTCGTGGGTGCCGTCAGCCGGAAAGTTGAACACCCCGTTGTTGCCGCCGGCGGCCACGTAGTTGTCCCGGAAAGTTTGGTTCGTCCGCAACGTAAGACTTTCTAGGAACTTGGCCGGCATGTTGTCGCCGCCGAGGTCGGTGGGTGTGCCGTTGCCGCAGTACACCCAGAGGCGCGTGTTGTTTTGCACCAGTCGCGGAATCTGCACCATCGGGTCGTTGCGTTTCCACGCCGGGTCACTCGTCGGGCCCCACATGCTGTTGGCGCTGTAATGACCCGCGTCGTTCATCGCCAGGCCGATCATCGTCGGCCACCAACCTTCCGACGGGTTCAGGAAGCCGGACAGCGATGCGGCGTAGGGGAACTGCTGCGGGTAGTACGACGCCAGGATCAGTGAGGAACCGCCGGACATCGAAAGACCCACTGCCGCATTGCCGGTCGGGGACACGCCTTTGTTCGCCTGCAGCCAGGCGGGCATCTCCCTGGTCAGGAACGTCTCCCACTTGTAGGTGTAATCCTGGCCGTTGCCTTGGGACGGCTGATACCAGTCGGTGTAGAAGCTGGACTGCCCACCGACGGGCATGACCACCGACAGACCCGACTGGTAGTACTCCTCGAACGCCGGAGTGTTGATGTCCCAACCGTTGTAGTCGTCCTGGGCGCGCAGCCCGTCGAGCAGGTACACCGAGTGCGGTCCACCGCCCTGGTACTGAACCTTGATGTTGCGCCCCATCGACGGTGACGGCACCTGCAGGTACTCAACTGGCAGACCCGGTTTGGAGAAGGCGCCCGCAGTAGCCGAGCCGCCGAAAACGCCGACGAGCCCGGGCAACAGCGCGGCCCCGACGGCCGCAATCGTCAGCCGGCGCGGCATGCTTGCCGCTGCGCCACGCAATCTTTCAACGAACTTCATCGCTAATACCCATCCCAACTTTCATCTGCCGCGCAAGGCGGTCGACTTGCTGTCCTGGGCAGTGAAACACAAGCGGATGCCCCGGGTCGCCTGTCGCCACCGCGGCGTGACGTCGCAGTTGGCTAACGATTGAGAGTCGGGCCGGACTCGGACCTCAGCGCACGAGTCGCCGCAACAGAGCCGAGGCGGTGACGATTCCCAGCGCGGCCGCGGCGAGCAGAACGACGGTGTCCAGCGGATTGAAAGGTGTGCCAATCAGCAACGCGCGCAACGCGTTCACCTCGTAGCTCAGCGGGTTGACCGTGCTGAACACCCGCAACCAGGCCGGCATCACGTCGACCGGGTACAGCGCGTTGGAAGCGAAGAACAACGGCATCGTGATCGCCTGCCCGATGCCCATCAGGCGATCACGGTTACGGACCAGTCCGGCCAACGTCATCGACAGGCACGCGAAGAAGACTGAGCCGAGCACCACCACCGCCATCGCCGCCAGGATCCGCAGCGGGTTGACCGTCAGGTGCACTCCCATCAGGTACGCCAGTGCCAATACGCCGATGACCTGGGCGACTGAGCGCACACCGGCGGCGAACGACCGGCCGGTGATCAGCGCCGCAGCCGGCGCCGGGGTGACCATGAGTTTGGCCAATATTCCGGCGTCTCGATCCCAAATGATCTGTATGCCATAGAAAATGGAGATAAACAGGGCAGACTGCGCGATGATCCCGGGTGCCAGGAAACCGAGATAGGACACCGATCCGGTGTCGATGACACGCAGATGGCTGAAGGTGGTGCCGAAGACCAACAGCCACAACGCCGGCTGCACCATCCGGGTCACCAGCTCGGTGCGGTCGTGACGCAGTTTCTGCACCTCGACGATCGCAAAGGCGCTGACCGCCAACGACGTTGCGCGCAGACGTTGCCAGCCGAGCGCGGCAGGCGCCGGACCCGCGGTCTGGCTCTGGTCAACCGACACGGCCGGCGGCCTTTCTACTCGAGCGGATGTCGCGGATGCGCCCGGTGGCCGTGTCCTCCCGCAGGTCGGACCCGGCGTAGTGGCGGAACACGTCTTCCAGCGTGGCAGTGCTCGAGACGGTCGACTTCAGCTCGGCGGGCGACCCGATCGCCCGCAGCCGGCCGCGATGCATGAGCGCGACCCGGTCGCACAAGGCGTCGGCCTCCTCCATGTAGTGGGTGGTGAGCAGGACGGTCATGCCCAACTCCGCCTGCATGCGCTGAACCTGCTCCCAGACACCGTCGCGGGCAATGGGATCAAGCCCTACCGTCGGTTCGTCCAGGATCAGCAGCGACGGCCGGTTCACCAGGGCCTGCGCCAGCTCCAGCCGACGGACCATCCCACCGGAGTAGGTGGCGGCGACCCGGTCGGCGACGTCGAGCAGCTGCATCGCCGCGAGCGCCTCGTCGACGCGACCGCGGCGGTCAGCACGCGGAACGCCGTAGAGCCGCGCGAACCATTCGACGTTCTGTCTGCCGGTCAGCGCCGGCTCGATCGAAAGCTGCTGTGGCACATAGCCAATCGAGTTGCGGATCTCCGAAGCGTGGGTGCGGGTGTCCAAACCGAAGATGCGCAGCTCACCCTGCTGCACCGGAGTCAGTGTGATCAGCATGCGGACCAAGGTGGTCTTGCCCGCCCCGTTGGGACCCAGCAGGCCCATCGTTTCTCCGCTCCGGACTGCGATGTCGACGTCGTCGACGGCGGTGAACTGTCCGTAGCGGTAGGTCAGGCCCCGGCAGGCGACGGCCATCGGTTCGACGCGGGTCATGTCGAGCGTTCCTGCAGTGTTCGGGTCATCGTGTCAAGTACCTCCAATCCGCGGGCCAAAGCCGCGATTTGACCGCCGTCGAGGGTGCCGAGCACGTCGGTCAGCAGTGCCCGGCGGGCCGCTCGCGAGGCATCCACCATGTGCTGTGCCGGCTCGGAGAGCCGCAGTCGGCACACGCGCCGGTCCTCGGTGTCGACGGTCCGGACCAGCAGGCCCGCACCGGCCAGCTTGGACACCAACGTCGAGGCGGTGTTGGCCACCAACCCCAGTTCCCCGGCCGCCATGCTGACCGAGATGCCCGGCCGGAGCCCCACCAGCCGCAACAACTCGGCCTGCGACTCGGTGAGTTGGGCGGAGTCGAAACTGCGGCCGGCCGAGCGCCGCAGTTGGCGGCGAAATCGTCCGACGACGCTGAACAGCTCGACGGTCAGGTCAGCGGACGACTCCACTGCACCGATGATACCTCTGTTTGCGAGCTATTTGCTGAGGCGATGCAGCACCACGTCGGCCAAGGTGTTCTCGGCCGCGGTGGCCGTCATATAGGTGCAGAACGGTTGACGGCGCCGATCCGTCGGGGATCCCGGGTTGAGCAGGCGCAAACCCGTCGTCGTCGTGCTGTCCCACGGGATGTGGCTGTGGCCGAACACCAACACGTCACAGTCGGGATAGCAGCGCGACATGCGGGCCTCCCGGCCGCTCGCCGCACCGGTTTCGTGCACGACGCGGATACGCAACCCGGCCAGGGTGGCCTGCGCGCATTCCGGCAACCGGGTTCGCAGCTCGGGTCCGTCGTTGTTGCCCCAGCACGCCACCACCCGCGCAGACCTG
This sequence comes from uncultured Actinomycetota bacterium, assembly GCA_963767765.1. Lineage (GTDB taxonomy): Bacteria > Actinomycetota > Actinomycetes > Mycobacteriales > Mycobacteriaceae > Mycobacterium. The sequence continues at coordinate 1,076,591 of CAVYEX010000002.1, forward strand.
GCTTGCAACTCGTCCAGCAACTCAGGGACCACCCAGTCACCGGCGTGCAGCACCACATCCGCGCCGGCGACTTCATCCCAGACCTGTGCCGGTAGATCCCGGGCCCGCCGCGGTACGTGGGTGTCGGCGAGCAGCAGCAGCCTCACCCGCTCAGCGCCTACCCGCGCTGGCTGCGGGCCTCGGCCCCGGTCTCGCCGACGTCCAGAGCATCGTCGGGTCCCGTCGCACCCACATAGGTGCCGTCCTCCCCGGCGCCCGTTTCGCCGGACGTGCCGTCGTCGGCCCCCTTGCCGGCCCGAGATCGTGTCTCGTGGTCCTCCGGCTCGACGTCCGACTCCGGCTTGTCGTCTCTGGGTCCCGTCATTCTTTTCGTCCTTCCACGGCCTTGTGTCGGCCTGTGTCCGCCTTGTGTTTGCCTCTATCGGAATACGCGCCCGGGCTACCCAATAGCCGACAAGCGCGAAACATCGGCAGGGCGAAAGGTGACGCGGGGCACTGCCGTTGCGGCCGCGCTGGCACTATGGTCACCAGCCGGGGTCCCCAGCCGGAGAAGAGGAGAACACAGTGCGCACGTTCAAGTCAGTCGCCGAACTCGCCGACGCCAAAGGCCAGGAGATCGGGGCGAGCGATTGGGTGACCATCACTCAGGAAGACGTCAACCTCTTCGCTGACGCGACCGGGGATCACCAGTGGATCCACGTGGACCCGGAGAAGGCCGCCACGGGGCCGTTCGGCACCACGATCGCCCACGGGTTCATGACGCTGTCGCTGTTGCCGAGGCTGCAGCACCAGATCTACACCGTCGACGGTGTCAAGCTCGGTATCAACTACGGGCTCAACAAGGTTCGCTTTCCGGCCCCGGTGCCGGTGGGGTCGAAGGTCCGCGCCCGCAGCTCGCTGGTCGACGTCGAGGACCTCGGCAACGGTGCGGTGCAGGCGATCATGTCGACCACCGTTGAGGTCGAAGGCGCACCCAAGCCGGCGTGTGTCGCCGAAAGCGTGGTCCGCTACATCTCGTGAGCGTCGGTCAGAATTCGGCGACCGCGTGCTCGAGACGCTCGGCCAGCCGGGCTTGAGCCTCGGCGCGCCGGGTCGGCAGGTGTTGCGACGGGAAAGGCGTTGACACCGGCTGGTATTCGCGCAGTGTGCGGCGTGCCACCGTCATCTTGTGCAGCTCGGTGGCGCCGTCGGCGATGCCCAGCGACTCGGCGGCGACCATCATCTTGACGAACGGCATCTCGTTGGAGACACCGAGCGCGCCGTGCAGGTGCATGGCGCGCTGCACGACGTCGTGCAGAACCTGCGGCATGGCGACTTTGACCGCGGCGATGTCACGACGCACCTTCTGGTAGTCGCGGTGCTTGTCGATGAGCCAGGCGGTGCGCAGCACCAGCAGCCGGAACTGCTCGATCTGAATCCAGCTGTCGGCGACCTTTTCCTGGGTCATCTGCAGGTCGGCCAGTCGGCCGAACCGGGTCTGGCGTGATACCGCGCGCTCGCACATCATGTCGAACGCGCGCCGGGCAAGAGCGATGCTGCGCATGGCGTGGTGCACGCGGCCGCCACCCAGCCGGGTCTGGGCGATCGCAAACGCCTGCCCTTCGCCGCCCAGGATGTGGTCGTCGGGCACCCGGACATTGGTGTAGCGCACGTAACCGTGGGTGGCGTGGCTCGACGACGCTGACCCGTCCGCCACGCCCACGCCCACGTTGCGCAGGATCTCCAGACCGGGCGTATCGGCCGGGACGATGAACAACGACATCTTGTCGCGGGTCCGCGCGTCGGGGTTGGTGACAGCCATGACGATGAAGAACTCGGCGTGTCTGGCGTTGGTGGAGAACCACTTTTCGCCGTTGATCAACCAGCAGTCACCGTCACGCTGGGCGCGGGTGACGAACAGTCCGGGGTCTGAACCGCCGTGCGGCTCCGTCATCGAATAACACGACGTGATGTGGCCGTCGAGCAGCGGTTGCAGATAGCGGGCTTTCTGGTCCGCGGTGCCGAACATCGCCAGTATCTCGGCGTTGCCCGAATCGGGTGCCTGCGAACCGAACACCGACGGCGCCCAGCGAGAGCGGCCGACGATTTCGTTGAGCAGCGCAAGCTGCACTTGGCCATAGCCTTGACCGCCCAGTTCCGGTTTCAGGTGAGCGGCCCATAATCCTTGGTCTTTGACTTGGCGTTGCAGCGGCCGCAGCACCGCGAGGGTGTCGGGATCTTTCTTGTCGTAGGGGTCCAGCGCTACCAGATCCAGCGGCTCGAGTTCGTCGGCCATGAATTGTTCGACCCAGTCCAGCTTCGCTTGATATTCCGGCTCGGTTTGGAAATCCCACACGATTACGCTCTTTCGCTCGCTGCTGACAGTCCTCGAGCTTAGGCCGCGACGGTGCGGCATCTAACCTGGCAACGTGACGATCGAGGTTCGCCGCGCACGCAAAGCCGACGTTCGTCCCCTGTCGGCCACCCTGGGACGCGCCTTCTACGACGATCCGGTCGCGATGTGGATGTTGTCCGACGACAGTTCGCGAACAGTCCGGCTGGCCGCATTCTTCGCGGCGATGACCCGCCACCATCACCTGTCCGGCGGTGGCGTGGAAGTGGCGTGCGACGGACCCCGCCTCGGCGCCGCGACGCTGTGGGATCCGCCGAATCGGTGGAAACACTCGCTGCGTGCGCAACTGGCCATGACGCCGACGTTCATCCGCAGCTTCGGTTTTCGGCTGGCGGTCGGACGCCGACTCGCCGAACTGCTGAATCTCATGGAAAGTCAACACCCGCAGGAGCCGCACTGGTATCTCGCGACGATCGGCAGCGACCCCACGGTGCGGGGCAAGGGCTTCGGGCAGGCGCTGATGCGTTCGCGACTGAACCGCTGCGACGCCGAGTTCTGCCCGGCTTATCTGGAATCCAGCAAGTGGGAGAACGTGGCCTATTACCAGCGCTTCGGCTTCACCGTCACCGGGGAGATCGTGCTGCCCGACGGCGGGCCGACCCTGTGGCCGATGTGGCGCGCCCCGCAATGGGGATCCGTTTAGCGACCTGAGTCGACGGGCAATCGTGGGCCCATGACGAGTGAAACTTCCGGTGATGTGTTCGACGCCTCGAACCAGCCCGAGGAGGGCGGCCCCGGATACACCCTGAATCAGAGCGAATCCACCGACTCCGACGAAATACACAACGACGACGGGGACATCGTCGTCGACCCGCCTGAGGGCTGGAGCGGTGTCAACAAGTTCGGCATCACCGAACGCGAAGAGCGTGAAGGCGAATCGCTGGACGCCAGGCTCGCCGCGGAAGAACCGGACCTGGAACCCGTCGACATCACGGTTGAACCGGTCGACGACGATGCGGTCGGCGGTGAATTGATCGACGACGAGCCGCCCGGGCGGGCGCATCGCGGCCAGATCGACGGCGCCCCGGAGGACGGCGACTCGTTGTTCGAGGTCGTCGACGAGACCGAAATCCTCTAAGCGGTCGCCCGCCGTCAGCGCGCAAAGTGGGTGACCGGGCGTTGCCGGCGTTGTCCGTCGACGATCACGTCCACCCGCTCGTCGAAAAACGCGATCCGGTCTCTCACCGCTGCGGCGTCAGGCAGCGGATCTCGGTAGGTCCACGCCACGTCGGCCGGGCCGCCGGGCACCGAGAAGTACGATGCCCGACCCTTGTAGGCACAGTGTGTGACGGTGTCGGTCGGCTCGAGGTCAGCCACCACGTCGTTGCGGGGTAGGTAGAACCGAATCGGTAGCAGCGTCTCGAACAACAGCTTCGCACTGGAAGACTCGGCCAGCAGGCGGCCCTCCGATTCGATGCGGATGTGACGCGTGCTGGCCAGAATGTCGATCCGTTTGAACGGGTCATGCGGGTGCGCGACGATCGGCTCGGCTTCCTCGCACCACTGAAAAGCCGTGAAATCCAGGATCACATAGCCGGCCAGATCCGGGTCGTCGGCCCGAAACGCCGCCGCCGGGCGCCTTGCCCCGGTGACACCGACGTCGAAGACCCGGCCGGGGCAGCTGTGGGCGCGGAACGGATCGGCCGGGGTGAGCATCGAATCGCCGCTGAGCTCGCCGTGTCCCGCCTCGTGCAGCTGCGCCGAAAAATCCGCGTCGGGCACCGCGTACGTCGGCACGACGCGACGCGGTTCCCAAATCAGCAGTCCGGCGGCGGTGTCGGCCACCAGCTCGCCGTCAAGGTATGCACGCAGGCGCTTCTCGACCGGCTCATAGCGAAGCGATCCCGTCGCGGAGCTGAGCAGATCGCGGACTCGGGTGGCCACCAGCGCCTCACGGGGTGCTTTGCCAGCCGGCGACACCGATGGCGATCATCCGCAGTTGCTTGACGGCGATGCGCCGGATCTCCTCCAGGGCCTCCGCGCTCTGGGCGTCTTCGATGGCCTCGGCGATGACGATCATCGAATTGACGAACAGGGTCGCCAGGATGTTGAGGTCCTCGGTGGTCCATGCGCTGAGTCCGGGGAAACGGGCCAGATCGGTGGCCAGCTCCGAGGTGATCAGCCGGATCTCGGTGCGGATGGCGTACCGCAGCACCGTCACTCCGCTGGAGCGTTCCCGACCGATGAAGCGCCAGTGTTCGCGGCGCTCGGCGACGCTGGCCACGAGGATTTCCACCGACGACTCGATCACCCGGTTGGGATCCAGCTTGCCCGCGCGCGCGCCGCGCAGCATGTCGCGCAGCGTCCGGAACGACTCGTCGATCAGAACCAGACCGAGAGCCTCCATCGACTCGAAGTGACGGTAGAACGCCGCCGGCACGATGCCGGCCTCCCGGGTGACCTCGCGCAGACTCAACCCGCTGAAGCTCCGGTCACCGAGCAGCTTGAGCGCCGCGGCGACGATGGAGCGCCGGGTCGCCTCTTTACGTTCCACCCGAGTGGGGCTTTCCCGCACACGCTCGAGCCCGGACCGTCGCGAACGTGAGCTGGGCGTACGCATGTTCACTGTTGTGAATCGTACCACAGACCTGCGGAAACGCTTGACGATCCGAGCTGGGAGGCCACATAGTGTACGCATGTTCACTCAAAACCTGACAAGGCGGGTTCTGGGCTCACAACTGGTCGACCTGCTGACCGGACCGCACGGCGTGGACCGCTACACCGAGCTGGTGACGCCGACCTGGACGCTTGGCGTAGCTCGCGCCAAGGTGGTCGAGGTTCGGCGAACCACTCCGCGCAGCGTCACCCTCATCCTGTCGCCCAACGCGGCCTTCCGCGGTGCGGGCCGGAAGGCCGGACAGTACGTCAACGTCACCGTCGAGATCGATGGGCGCCGCCACACCCGCTGCTATTCGCCCGTCAACGGCGAGGCGACCTCCCACCTCGAGCTGACCATCGGCCGACACGACGGGGGCCTCGTCTCGACTTACCTGTACCAGCAGGCTCGTCCCGGAATGGTGCTCGAGCTGGGCAGCATCGCCGGTGACTTCGTGCTACCGCAACGGCGGCCGCGTCGAATTCTGTTCGTCTCCGGCGGCAGCGGCATCACGCCCGTGCTGGCGATGCTGCGCACACTGGTCGCCGAAGGCCACGACGGGGAGATCGCATTCATCCACTACGCGCGCACTCCGGCCGAGGCGTGCTATCGCGACGAGCTGGCCGCAATGCCCGGGGTTCGCGTGCTGCACGGCTACACCCGGGCCGGGTCAGGTGAACTCGACGGACGCTTCGGGCCGGACCATCTGGCCGCGGCCATGCCGTCGCCGGACGCGGTGTTCGTCTGCGGTCCGCCGGCCCTGGTGCGATCAGTTCGCGATCAGTACCCCGGCGCGCAGTCGGAGTCCTTTGTAGGACTTTCCACTGTGGGATTTTCCGCCGAGCTGCCCGCCAAACCCTCCGGTGGGCGAGTGAGCTTCGCTGACAGCGGCATCGAGGTCGTCGACGACGGGCGCTCGTTGCTCGAGCAGGCCGAAGCGGCCGGACTGGCACCGCAAAGCGGATGCCGGATGGGTATCTGCCACACCTGCACCCGGCGCAAGACCACCGGCGTCGTGCGCAATCTGACCACCGGCGGCGTCTCGACGAACCCGGGAGAAGACGTGCAGATCTGCGTGTCCGTACCGGTCGGCGACGTCGAACTGGCGCTCTAGACACCACCGAACTACTCGACTGTGCGGTGAAATCGAGAAAGAGGAGTAACCATGGCACACCCGAAGATCACCCTGACCGCCGAGCAGGCCGACGCTTTCGGACGTGAACTCGACGCCATCAAGGAACGCGTGATGGCCGAGCTCGGGGAACGCGACGCCGACTACATCCGTCGAGTCATCAAGGCACAGCGCGCGCTGGAGGTCGGCGGTCGGTCCCTGCTGTTCGCAAGTATCCTGCCGCCGGCCTGGTTAGCGGGCACCACGATGCTGGGGCTGGCGAAAATCCTGGACAACATGGAGATCGGCCACAACGTCATGCACGGTCAGTACGACTGGATGCGTGACCCGGCCATCTCCGGTCAGGCGTTCGAGTGGGATACCGCCTGCCCGGCCGACCAGTGGCGCCACTCGCACAACTACATGCACCACACCCACACCAACATCGTGGGAATGGACCGCGACATCGGCTACGGCATTCTGCGGATGAGCGAGGACCAGCCCTGGGAGCCTTATTTCCTGGGCAACCCGGTCTACGCCTTCCTGCTGATGGTGCTCTTCCAGTACGGCGTTGCGCTGCACGAGCTGGAGACCGAACGGATTCGGGTCGGCGAGATCACCGTCGCCGACAAACGCGAGGTGCTGCAGGGCATTTGGCGCAAGACCCGCCGGCAGATGATGAAAGACTACGTCGCGTTCCCGCTGCTGGCCGGGCCGTTCGCGCCGCTGGTGTTCGCGGGTAACCTGTCGGCCAACCTGATGCGCAACGTCTGGTCCTACATGATCATTTTCTGCGGCCACTTCCCGGACGGCACGCAGGAGTTCTCGGTCGAGGAGACCGAGAACGAGTCGCGCGGCAGGTGGTATTTCCGTCAGGTGCTCGGCTCGGCGAACCTGACCGGCGGCAAGCTCTTTCATCTGTTGTCCGGCAACCTGTCACACCAGATCGAGCATCACCTGTTCCCGGACATGCCGGCTCACCGTTACGCCGAGATAGCGCCCGAAGTCCGCGACATCTGCCGGCGCTACGGCATCCCCTACAACGCCGGTTCGCTGCCCCGCCAATTCGGGACGGTGGTCCGCAAGATCGTCAAGCTGGCGCTGCCTACCAAGAAGCGGACTGTCTCCGCAGAGCCGACCAGCGCGTCCGTTCCGCTCGCCGCCTGAGTCGCCCGCGCTCAGAGTGCGTCCAGGGTCGTGATTCTCGAAGGATCACGACCCTGGCGGCCACTCGGCGCCCACAGCCACCCGGTACCGTTGAACGATGCCTTTCGGGCTCGAATTGCGCCATGAGTGAAGCGACCGTAGCTCCGGTCGCCGCGTTGCCGCCCGCGCCCCGGCTACCCAAAATGCTGCAGGGATTCGCGTTCTCGCTCGCTCGTCGCCAGCTGATCGCCCAGATGACGGCCCGATTCGGCGGCGCCTTCACGCTCAACATCCCGGTGTACGGCCGGACCGTGGTGGTCGCCGATCCGCTGCTGGCCAAGCAGGTCTTCACTACGGGCCCAGAGATTCTGGGCAACATTCAGCCCAATCTGAGCCGGCTGCTCGGCACCGGCTCGGTCTTCGCGCTCGACGGCGACGATCACCGGCAGCGCCGACGTCTGCTGGCGCCACCTTTCCACGGCAAAAGCATGAAGAACTACGAGCAGATCGTCGTCGAGGAGACGCTGCGCGAGGTCGCGGGCTGGCCGGACGGCGAATCGTTCCCGACGCTTCCGTCGATGATGCGGATCACGCTCAACGCCATCCTGCGGGCGGTGTTCGGCGCTGAAGGTACCGAACTCGACGAGCTGCGACGCATCATTCCACCGTGGGTCACGCTGGGCTCACGACTCGCCCAGCTGCCGGCACCGTCGCGCACGTACGGTCGCTACAGCCCGTGGGGCCGGCTGATCGAGTGGCGGCGCCGATACGACGCCGTCATCGACAGGTTGATCACCCACGAGCAATCGGACCCGAACTTCGAGAACCGAAGCGACGTGCTGGCGCTGATGCTGCGCAGTACCTATGACGATGGTTCAGTCATGTCGCGCAAGGAGATCAGAGACGAGCTCCTGACCCTGCTCGCGGCGGGGCACGAAACCACGGCGGCCACGTTGGGTTGGGCATTCGAACGCCTCACCCGCCATCCCGACGTCCTGGCCGCGCTGGCGGACGAAGCCGCCACCGACGAGAACGAGCTGCGCCAGGCGGCCATCCTCGAGGTGCAGCGCAACCGGACCGTCATCGACGCTGCTGGCCGCCACGTCTACGCACCGCGATACGAGCTCGGGCAGTGGTCGCTCCCGCGGGGATATTCGATCATCGTGAGCATCGCGCAGCTGCACGGCAACGCCGAGGTGTTTCCCGACCCGGAACGTTTCGAGCCCCAACGCTACATCGGCGCCAAGCCGTCGTCTTTCGCCTGGATCCCGTTCGGCGGGGGTACCCGGCGCTGCGTGGGCGCCGCCTTCGCCAACATGGAAATGGATGTGGTGCTGCGAACGGTGTTGCGCCAGTTCGAAATCGAGCCCAGCATCGCACCGGACGAGAAGTGGCATGCCCGCGGTGTGGCCTACACCCCGAAGGCCGGCGGGCGAATCGTGGTGCAGCGCCGTCAACGCTGAACGGCTAGGTGGGCGGTCAGTGGTCGACAGCGGCGCGCCGCAGCAGCTTCCAATCGGGCCGCACGAAGTGGCAGGTGTACCCACTGGGATAGTGCTCCAAGTAGTCCTGGTGCTCCGGTTCAGCCTCCCAGAAGTCACCGGCGGGGCTGACTTCGGTCACCACCTTGCCGGGCCACAGCCGGGAGGCCTCGACATCGGCGATGGTGTCCAAGGCGGTCCGCTTCTGGTCGTCGTCGACGTAGAAGATGGCGGACCGGTAACTGGTGCCGACATCGTTGCCTTGCCGGTTCTTCGTTGTGGGGTCATGGATCTGGAAGAAGAACTCCAGCAGCGACCGGTAATCGGTGCGCGCCGGGTCGAAGACGATTTCGATGGCCTCGGCGTGGGTGCCGTGGTTGCGGTACGTCGCGTTCGGGGTCTGGCCGCCGGTGTACCCGACACGGGTCGACACGACGCCGGGTTGTCTGCGGATCAGGTCCTGCATCCCCCAGAAGCAGCCACCGGCCAAGATCGCCTTCTGGTAGTTGCTCATTGTCGTTCCTCCTTCGAGCAACAGCTGGGCACCACCTTGCTAGGCTACACACCGTTTTCGGCCGCTGACGTCCCGTGAGGTGCTCGGGTGACGACCCATCTGTTCAGCCGCGAAGAGCTGTCGGCGGCATTCGAGCGATTCGAGGCGACGGTCGCCCGCGCCGCCCAAACCCGCGACTGGGACACCTGGGTCGAGCATTACACCGCCGACGTCGAATATGTCGAACACGCCGCCGGCACCATGAAGGGCCGCGAGCAAGTGCGGAAGTGGATTCACGCGACGATGACGACGTTTCCGGGAAGCCACATGACCGCCTTCCCGTCGCTGTGGTCGGTCATCGACGAATCCACCGGCCGGATCATCTGCGAACTGGACAATCCGATGGCCGACCCCGGCGACGGCACCATCATCAGCGCCACCAACATTTCGATCATCACCTACGCCGGCGATCACCGGTGGTGCCGCCAAGAAGACATCTACAACCCGTTGCGGTTCCTGGCGGCGGGAATGAAATGGTGCAAGAAAGCTCGCCAGCTCGGCACACTCGACGCCGACGCGGCGCGCTGGATGCGGCAGTACGGCGGCCAGGACAGGAGCCGGGCATGACTCGGGCGCCCAAGCTGGTGATCGGTGCCAACGGGTTCCTCGGCTCCCATGTCACCCGTCAGCTGGTCGCCGACGGCGCGGACGTGCGGGCCATGGTGCGACCGGCCGCGAACACCCGCGGCATCGACGACCTGTCGGTCACCAGGTTTCACGGTGACGTCTTCGACTCCGACACGTTGCGCGCAGCGATGGACGGGTGCGACGACGTCTACTACTGCGTGGTCGACACCCGGGCCTGGCTGCGCGACCCGGCTCCGCTGTTTCGGACCAACGTCGAGGGCACCCGCAACGTTCTCGACGTGGCGCAGCACGCCGAGCTGCGCAGATTCGTGTTCACCAGTTCGTATGCGACGGTGGGCCGGCGGCGCGGCCATGTCGCGACCGAAGAGGACCGGATCACCGACCGGCGGCTCACCCCCTACGTGCAGTCGCGGGTGCAAGCCGAGGATCTGGTCCTGCGGTGTGCCGCCCGGGAGGGTTTGCCCGCCGTCGCGATGTGCGTCTCGACGACTTACGGCAGCGGTGACTGGGGCGGCACCCCGCACGGAGCGTTCATCGCCGGCGCGGTGTTCGGCAAGTTGCCGTTCACCATGAAGGGCGTCCAACTGGAAGTCGTCGGTGTCGACGACGCCGCCCGAGCGCTGATCCTGGCGGCCGAACGCGGCCGCAACGGCGAACGCTATCTGATTTCCGAACGGATGATCCCGCTACAAGAGGTGGTGCGGATCGCCGCCGACGAAGCCGGGGTGGCTCCGCCGCGACGGGCGATCCCGGTGCCGGTGCTGTACGGGCTCGGCGCACTGGGCAGCCTGAAAGCCCGCCTGACTGGCGAAGACGCCGAGCTCAGCTTGGCCTCGGTGCGGATGATGCGCGCCGAAGCTCCGGTCGACCACGGCAAGGCCGTGCGCGAATTGGGCTGGCAGCCCAGACCGGTCGAGGAGTCCATTCGTGAAGCCGCCCGGTTCTGGGCGCAGCTGCGACGCGCCAAAGGCAAGACCTCGGCCCTGGGCTGAATGCGGGAATCATCTGGGCCGGCCGGTGTTGCACCCGCTATCCGTACGTGAGGAGATGCACGATGAGCCACCGACCAGTCCTGGAACCTACCGCCGGCCACCCGATCACCATTGAGCCGACCAACGGGCGCGTTCAAGTCCGGATCAACGGCGAGGTCGTCGCCGACACCCACGCGGCCCTCGGGTTGAAAGAGGCCAGTATTCCCGTGGTCCAGTACATTCCGATCGCCGATGTGGTCTCAAATGCTTTGACCCGCAGTGAGACCAGCACGTACTGCCCGTTCAAGGGCGACGCGAGCTACTACCACGTGACCACGGGGAGTGGTGGCACCGTCGACGACGCGGTCTGGACCTACGAGCAGCCGTACCCGGCCGTCGCGGCGATCGCCGGCCACGTCGCGTTCTATCCGAACAAGGCAGACATCAGCGTCGACACCGGTCATGGGGCCGGGTGAGGTAACGCTTCGGCCGCCAGCCGGGTGTCGCTGTACTCCCGCACCGAGACGATCTGGCCGTCGCGGGTTTCAAAGATGAACACATACGGGCTGTCGTAGCGCACACCGGCGGTGGTGACGCCCTCTCCCTGAGCCTCGACCACCACGCTGTCGCCGTGGTCGATGCACCGGAGCAGCTCCAGGGTGACCTCGACCTGCTGTTTGCGGCGTTCGATCTGGCGGCGCAGGGCGGCTTTGCCGACGGAGGTCCGGGTGGTGATGCTCCAGTAGTCGAAGTCGTCGCTGAGCAACTCGAAGCATTCGTCGACGTCGCCGTCGCCGAGGCACTGCAGAAACATCCACGCCAGCTCGGCCTGCGGGCTGTCGAACGGCGTGGTCATCGGCGCCGCTCCTCCGCATCGCTTCGCTCTGCATCGTCGACGGCGCGGGTCACATTCGCCATAGTGACGCTGGGGGCACTGAACGGTCAATCATCTCCGCCGGTGCGAGCGCCGCCGCGACGGTGAACTTATGATGGGTCGATTCAGACCACGATTTGCGTTCGCACCGTCGACTTCCCGAGTGTGGTCAGCCCGGGCATCACTCTGGCGCCGCTGCGGCGCGGCCCGCGCGACCCGTGCTTTCAGCGTTCGCTCGACGGCGCGATCTGGCGCACCAGCCTGCTGGCGACCGGAGCAGTGACGGCCCGCATCAGCCGCAGCGGCCCGCGAGCCGTTGGCTGCACGGCGTGGGGCGACGGAGCCGAAGAGTTCGTCGAGGCGTTGCCGGTCCTGCTCGGCGCGGACGACGACGCGTCAGACTTCGCGCCCTGCCAGCCGACGATCGCGGCAGCACACAAGCGGGTACCGCACCTGCGGCTCGGCCGCACCGGCAGGGTGCTGGAAGCGTTGATCCCGGCGGTGCTCGAGCAGCGGGTGCCGGGCGCCGACGCCTTCCGGGCATGGCGGCTGCTGGTGACGAAATACGGGAGCGCGGCGCCCGGTCCCGCGCCGGCTCGGATGCGGGTGCCGCCGTCGGGTGAGGTGTGGCGCAGCATCCCGTCGTGGGAGTTCCATCGTGCCAACGTCGACCCCGGGCGGGCCCGCACGGTCGTCACCTGTGCGCAGCGGGCGGCGTCGGTGGAACGGCTGGTGTCGTGGCCGGTGGACCGGGCGCGCGATGCGCTCACCTCGCTGCCGGGCGTCGGGGTGTGGACGGCCGCCGAAACCGCGCAGCGGGCGTTCGGTGACGCCGATGCGCTGTCCGTGGGCGACTATCACGTTCCCAAGATGATCGGCTGGACACTGCTCGGGCGGCCCGTCGACGATGCCGCCATGGTCGAACTGCTCGAGCCGCTGCGTCCGCACCGATACCGGGTGGTGCGCCTGCTGGAAGCCAGCGGGCTGGCATACGAACCACGACGCGGGGCCCGGCTGCCGGTACAGAATATTCGCGCCTTATAGCCGGTTATCGGCTGGGGTGTTCGGGTATGCGGGGGAGCGTTGGCCGTGCCTGCGACCTTGAGGAGTATTCGATGACACAGTTCACCGTTCCCGGCTTGTCCGAGGAGCAGGGTGCGCGAATAGCCGAACTGCTGCAGAAGCAGTTGAGCACCTACAACGATCTGCATCTGACGCTCAAGCACGTGCACTGGAACGTGGTGGGACCCAACTTCATCGGTGTCCACGAGATGATCGACCCGCAGGTGAAGCTGGTGCGCGGATACGCCGACGAGGTGGCCGAGCGCATCGCCACTCTGGGTGCGTCACCGCAGGGCACTCCCGGCGCGATCATCAAAGACCGCTCGTGGGACGACTACTCGGTCGGCCGTGACACCGTTCAGGCGCACCTGGCGGCGCTGGACCTGGTCTACACCGGAGTCGTCGAGGACACCCGCAAAGGGATCGCCGAGACCGAGGAACTCGATCCGGTCAGCCAGGACATCCTCATCGGTCACGCTGCCGAGCTGGAGAAATTCCAGTGGTTCGTGCGGGCGCATCTGGAGAACGCCGGCGGTCAGCTGGCGCACGAAGGCACCAGCACCGAACGGGATGCAGCCGGCAGTGCCCGAGACGGGCAGTAACCGAGCGAAGTCAGCTTAGGTATGTCAGCGGTGTCGGTCAGCCACGGCTAGCGCCCGGCCGCAGTACGCCCAGGCCGTGGCGGAAACGTCATACGCCGAGTGCCTCTTCGGCACCGGACCGGCCTCATCGCTTCCGCCCGGGCCATGACCGGCCGCGTTATCAGTGCACGGTCAGAGCTTCCGGACGCCGCAGAAGTGAACAGCAGCCGCACCGAGTGTGATCTGTGGCACAATTTATATGTGCCGCCGACGGCAAGCCGGGGTCCCGGACGGCCCCCTGCAGCGACAGCGGCCGATACGCGAAAGCGCATCGTGCGGGCTGCTCGCATGGTGTTCAGCGAGCGCGGTTACGCGGCGGCGACGTTTCAGGCCATCGCGGTACGCGCCGATCTCACCAGGCCGGCGATCAACCACTACTTCGCCAACAAGCAGATGCTGTACCTCGAGGTGGTCGAGCAGACCAACACGCTGATCGTCGCCGCCGCCGTCGAGCGGGCCCAGCAGGAGACGACGCTGATCGACCGGCTGTCGGAATTCATCGCCGCCGCCGCCCGATACGACTCCGAGCACCCCTCGTCGGCCGCGTTCCTGCTCACCGCCGTGCTGGAATCCCGGCGGCATCCCGAACTGTGCCGCACCGAAGCCGATTCGCTGCGCACGACTCGCGAGTTCCTCACCCGCGCCATCGACGAGGCCGTCGGCAACGGCGAGCTGGCAGCGGATACCGACGTGGTGTCGCTGACCGAGATGCTGCTGGCGGTGTTGTGTGGTGTCGGTTTCTACGCCGGCTTCGTCGGCAGCCGCCAGCAGATGCTGGCCGTCACCGCCCAATTGCAGCAGTTGATGGCCGGCAATCTCCGGTGCCGCGAGAACGGGTACGCGCCGCAGTGATCTAGCGCACAGCACCAAATAGTTCGCCTAACTTATTGAGTAGCATGTGCACGGGATGACTGAACTCGACGACATGCGCTCGGTGCGCACCGCAGACGACAGTTGGGATATCGCCACCAGCGTCGGCACCACCGCGGTGATGGTGGCTGCCGCCCGCGCCGTCGAAACCGGCTCGGCGCATCCCCTGATCCGCGACGAGTTCGCCCCGGTCCTGGCGTCGGCGGCCGGGCCGGCATGGCGGCGGCTTGCCAGCCCCGACCTGGAGTGGCTCGGCGACGACGAACACGGCCGCCGCGCGCATCGCACTGCCTGCGACTACCAGGCTGTGCGGACCCATTTCTTCGACCACTATTTCCGCGACGCGGTCGGCACCGGCGTGCGCCAGGTGGTGATCCTCGCGGCAGGGCTGGATTCGCGGGCGTATCGACTGGACTGGCCTGCCGGCACCAAGGTTTATGAGATCGACCAGCCGAAGGTGCTGGAGTACAAAGAGAGCACCTTGCGATCCCATGGTGCTGTCCCCAAGGCGATGCGATACGCGGTTCCGGTGGACCTGCGCCAGGATTGGCCGGCAGCGCTGAGCGGCGCGGGTTTCGATCCCAGTGAGCCGACCGCCTGGCTGGCCGAGGGTCTGCTGCCCTATTTGCCGGCCGAGGCGCAGAATCGCCTCTTCCAGCTGCTCACCGAACTCAGCGCCCCGGGCAGTCAGGTCGCCGTCGAAGCGTTTCAGCTGGGGTCGGGCGACACCGAGCACCGCCGCGCGGCGCGACGCGCACGCTGGCTACGGATGCGGCAGCGACTCGGCATCGACGTCAACGTCGAAACGCTCACCTACATCGACACCGAGCGAGCCGACGCGGGACAGTGGCTGAGCGAGCACGGCTGGCAGGTGCACGCCGTCAGCAACGGCGATGAGATGGCGCGGCTCGGCCGGGCAATACCCGAGGACCTCGTCGACGAGACCGTCCGCAGCACGCTGGTGCGGGCGCTTCTCGCCGCAGCCCATTGATCGCCCGACGCGTTCGGCAGAAAGCGGGATTCCGATGAGCAGCATGCGCACCCATGACGACACCTGGGACATCGCCACCAGCGTCGGAACGACGGCGGTGATGGTGGCCGCCGGACGTGCCATCGAATCCGAGAAGCCCGATGCGCTGATCCACGATCCGTATGCCCGGATTCTGGTTAGCGAAGCCGGCACCGGGGTGTGGGAGACGATGCTCGACGAATCGATGACCGCGAGGCTGGAGGACATCGACCCGGAGACCGCCGCGATCTTTCACCACATGCGCAGCTATCAGGCGGTGCGAACGCATTTCTTCGACGCCTACTTCACCGACGCCACCGCGACCGGGATCCGTCAAGTGGTGATTCTGGCCTCGGGACTGGACTCTCGTGCGTACCGGCTGCAGTGGCCGGCCGGGACCACGGTGTACGAGATCGACCAGCCCAAGGTGCTTGCCTACAAGTCCGACACGTTGGCGGACCACGGCGTCACCCCGTCGGCTGACCGGCGAGAGGTGCCCGTCGATCTGCGTCAGGATTGGCCGGCCGCGCTGCGCGCTGCGGGCTTCGACCCGGCCCTGCCCACCGCGTGGCTGGCCGAAGGGTTGCTGATGTATCTGCCCGCCGAGGCCCAGGACCGGCTGTTCGAGCAGGTGACCGAGCTCAGTGCGCCGGGCAGCCGCATCGCGGTGGAAACCGCCGCGCGCCAGGCCGACGACCGGCGTGAGGAGATGCGGGAACGGTTCGAGAAGGTAGCCGACGAACTCGGCTTCGAGCGAACGGTCGACGTGCAGACACTGATCTACCACGACGAGCATCGCGCGGTGGTGGGTGAGTGGCTCAACGACCACGGGTGGCGGGCCACCGCGCAACACTCGCACGACGAGATGCGCCGCCTGGGGCGCTGGGTCGAGGGCGTGCCGATGGCCGACGACCGGGACGCGTTCGCCGATTTCGTCACCGCCCAGCGCAGCTAGTCCCCGCCGGCCTCTGCCGGGCGGCTGTCGCCCGAATGGGCGCCTGACTAGGATTGAGTTTTCGCCGGTCGGGAAGGAAACTCATGACCACCGAAGCCGCTGCCCAGCCTGCTGACATCACTGCCCCTCCTGCGTCGGGAATCGCCGAAACCGTGGCGCGTCTTCGGCGAACCTTCGCCACCGGCAAGACCCGGGATGTGCAGTGGCGGCGCACTCAGCTGCGCGCGCTCGAGAAGATGATGGTGGAGAACGAAGCGCAGATCGCAGAAGCGCTCAAGGAAGACCTCGACCGCCAACCGTTCGAAGCCTGGCTCGCCGACTCGGCAGGCACCGCGGGTGAGGCGCGATACGCGGCCAAACATGTCAAGAGGTGGATGCGCCGCCGTTACCGGCTGCTCGAACTCGCGCACCTGCCCGGGCGAGGTTGGGTGGAGTACGAGCCGTACGGCACGGTGCTGATCATCGGCGCCTGGAACTACCCCTTCTATTTGACGTTCGGCCCGGCGGTCGGCGCGATCGCCGCGGGTAACACCATGGTGCTCAAGCCATCTGAGATCGCTGCGGCATCCTCGGAATTGATGGCCGAACTGGTGCCGCGCTATCTGGACCCCGACGCGATCGCCGTTGTCGAGGGCGACGGCGCGGTGAGCCAAGAGCTGATTGCGCAAGGATTCGACCGGGTGCTGTTCACCGGCGGCACCGAGATCGGTCGCAAAGTGTACGAGGGCGCGGCGCCACACCTGACCCCGGTCACTCTTGAACTCGGAGGCAAGAGCCCGGTCATCGTCGCCGCGGATGCCGATGTCGACGTCGCGGCCAAGCGGATCGCCTGGATCAAGCTGCTCAACGGTGGACAGACGTGCATCGCGCCCGATTACGTTCTGGCCGACGCCAAGATCCGCGACGAACTCGTCGCCAAGATCGGCGAGGCCATCATCACGTTCCGTTCCAAAGAGCCGAGTGGACTGCGCATCGTCAACCAACGTCAATTCGACCGGTTGACCGACTACCTGGCCCAGACCAAAGGCAGCATCGCGCTGGGCGGTGACTCCGACGCGTCGAACTTGCGCCTGGCACCGACCGTGGTCGTCAACCCGGATCCTGACGAACCGTTGATGACGAACGAGATCTTCGGACCGATCCTGCCGATCGTTTCGTTCGAATCACTCGACGAGGCAATACGATTCGTCAACGCGCGACCCAAGCCGCTGTCGGCCTACCTGTTCACCAAAACCCGCGCCGTGCGGGAGCGGGTGATCCGAGAGGTACCGGCGGGCGGCATGCTGGTCAACCATCTCGCCTTTCAGGTGTCGACCGCCAAGCTGCCGTTCGGCGGCGTCGGTGCCTCAGGCATGGGCGCCTACCACGGCAGGTGGGGCTTCGAGGAGTTCAGCCACCGCAAGGCGGTGATGACCAAGCCGACGCGACCCGACTTATCGAAGATGATCTACCCGCCGTATACAGAGAAGGCGCAGAAGTTGGCGCGCCGACTCTTCTAGCCCGCACCGTATAGCCGGAAAGGAAGTTCATGCCTGGAGTGCAGGATCGTGTCATCGTGGTCACGGGAGCCGGTGGCGGATTGGGCCGCGAATACGCGTTGACCCTCGCCCGCGAAGGCGCCAGCGTCGTGGTCAACGACCTCGGCGGGGCCCGCGACGGGACCGGCGGCGGTTCGGCGATGGCCGACCACGTGGTGACCGAGATCCGCGACGCAGGCGGTCGCGCGGTCGCCAACTACGACAGCGTCGCCGAGCCCGAGGCGGCGGAGAAGATCATCAAGACCGCCTTGGACGAGTTCGGCAAGGTCGACGGGGTGGTCAGCAACGCCGGCATTCTGCGGGACGGCACGTTCCACAAGATGTCGTTCGAGAACTGGGATGCGGTGCTCAAGGTGCATCTCTACGGCGGCTACAACGTGATCCGCGCCGCGTGGCCGCACTTTCGTGAGCAGAGCTTCGGGCGGGTGGTTGTGGCCACCTCCACCAGCGGACTGTTCGGCAACTTCGGTCAGTCCAACTACGGCGCGGCCAAACTCGGTTTGGTGGGCTTGATCAACACGCTGGCTCAGGAGGGCGCCAAGTACAACATCAAGACCAATGCGCTCGCCCCGATCGCGGCGACGCGGATGACCGAGGACATCCTGCCGCCGGAGGTGCTGCAGAACCTGACCCCGGAGTTCGTGGCGCCAGTGGTCGCCTATCTGTGCACCGAGGAGGTGCCCGACACCGGCTCGGTGTTCATCGTCGGCGGCGGCAAGGTGCAGCGGGCCGCGCTGTTCCAGAACGAGGGCGTCACCTTCAAGAGCCCGCCGTCGGTGGACGAGGTGGCCGGGCACTGGGCCGAGATCGACGACCTGTCCGGTGCTCAGCAGGCCAACTTCGCGATCCGGTAAGCGCTGTCGGTGAATGCCTGTGTAGTCCAGCAACTCTCAGGCCCTGCCGGACTGGTGTACACCGACGTCGATGACGTCGGGCCCGGCGAGGACGTGGTGGTCATCGACGTGCGGGCCGCCGGTGTCTGTAAACCCGACCTGCTGTTGAGCCGGGGCGCCTACCAGCTCAAGCTGCCGCCGCCGTTCGTGCCCGGCATGGAAGTCGCCGGCGTCGTGCGCTGGGCGCCGGACGAATCCGGCTTCGACGTGGGGGAGCGGGTTTCGGCTTTCGGGATGCTCGGCGGCTATGCGGAGCAGGTGGCCGTTCCGGTGGCCAACGTCACCCGAAGTCCTGCGCAGCTCGACGACGCCGAAGCGGTGTCGCTGCTGGTGAACTACAACACGATGTATTTCGCGCTGGCCCGCCGCGCCGCGATGCGGCCCGGGGACACGGTGCTGGTGCTCGGCTCTGCCGGCGGGGTCGGCTCGGCGGCGGTCCAGGTCGCCAAAGCGATGAACGCCGGCCAGGTGATCGCGATGGTGCACCGCACGGGCGCAACAGGATCGTCGAGTCGCTGGGCGCCGATGTGGTGCTGTCCTTGACCGACGGCTGGGCTCAGCGGGTGCGTGAGATCACCGACGGTCGTGGCTGTGACATCGTCGTCGACCCGGTGGGTGGGCAGGCTTTCGACGATGCTGTGCGGGTGCTGGCCATCGACGGCAAGCTTCTGGTGATCGGATTCGCGGCGGGCGCCATACCCAGCGTGAAGGTGAACCGCTTGCTGCTGCGCAACGCCGGGGTGCTCGGCGTTGCGTAACGTGAGTACCTGAACGCAGTGCCCGGCTCGGCGGCGCTGTTCGCGTGGGGCGTGCGCGAATTGGTTTCAGGCGGGTTGAGACCACCTGCGCCGCAACGATTCCCGTTGTCGCACGGACGCGCGGCGCTGCAGTGCCTTGCCGACGGTGGGGTGCTCGGCAAGGTCGTGCTCGAACCTTAGCTTAAAGCCCCCCGATGAGCTGGTAGGCGTTGGAAGCGAGCGCCTCGCCAAGTACCGCCAATTCCAGACCTAACGGCAGCGGCGCAACGCCGATGTCGGCCGCGATCGGATCGCCTAGAGCAGCCACCAGATTGCCGGCCTCGAGGTTGTCCAGGAACAAGCTGGCATCGTAGTTGGGCAGCGAGACGCCCAGCGCGGTGAAGGTGTCGAACGTCGGCAGCAAAACTGAGGCGTCGGTGGAGACGATGTTGGTGAGACCGTTGACGATGTCGGTCGGCGAGGACCAGTCGATAGGGGTAGGTACGACATCCCCGTTGAAGTAGGTAGCTCCGGCCTCCAGGATCTGGGTGAGGGTCGGGGTGTCGCTCGGCGTGAGGCCGAAGGTGTGTGCGGCATCGATTAACTGATACAGCGTAGAGAGATCCGTCCACTGTCCGGCCTGAATGTCAGCGGTGGCCTTGGCGATCCCTTCGGGAATGCCCTGGACGAGTGCATTGAAGACGTCAGTCGGATTGAGATCGGTCGGGAACAGGCCGAACGGTGTCGGCACATCGGGTGCGTTCTGGGTGTCCCAACCCTGGTAGATGTTGCCGTAGCCCAGATTCACCAGCACCGAAAGATCCGGTTGCAGCAGGTCCGCCAGAGGATTCCCGCCGGGTAGCCAGCGCACCGGGTCGAGCAACGGCAGACTGTCCGTGGTGACCATTTCGTAGGTGGTCTGGCCGAACGTGCCTAAGTCATGCACAACGGCATCAGGCAACGGATTTAGATACAGAGCGTGCCCGAAGATGATGCCCACGTAGGCGTTGAGGTCGGACAGCAGGTTGATGGGGTATCGCGGGAAGTCGGCGAAACCGTCGTATTCGTTGGTGATGATGTCGGTGGGGTAGAGGTCGCTGGGCGTCGCGCCGTTGGCCGTCACACCGAAACTCGGCACCGACACGCCGACGAAGCGTTCCAGCATGCCGCCGTCGGGGTTGTTGGGATCACCGACCAGGACGAAGGAGACATCGTTCGGCGAGACACCCCCTTCATGGGCTAGCTGCGACATCTCCACCGACGAGACAGAGGAGCTCTGGGAGTACCCGAACACGTCGACATGGTCGTAGACGCCGAGGTCCTGGCCGATCGCGCGGTCCAGGGTGGTCACGCCCTGGGCGAGCGAGGTGTCGAAGGGCAGGCTCTTGACGCCGGTGACCGGGTACAACCCCTCTGGCGTCGTCAGTGGCTGAGCGGCACCGGAAGGCAGGCCCAGGTAAGGGCCCAGATACAGATTCTGGGCGGCCGTCACGTAGCTGTCGGCGGGCGCCGGGAATCCGCTGGGACCCATCACCAGCCCTATCTCGCCGCCGTCGTGAAAGGCGTCAGGGCTGACGCCGCTCAGGGTGTCCGCGAGTGCGGGCGCCGCCGTCATCGTTGATGTCATGGCTAGCAGGCCGGCACCAGCACTGGCGAACAGCCCGACTGTGAGCCACTTCAGCTTGCGGCCACTCATCACGTCCTCCCCACTGTGTGACGGCTTTGCCGGTCCGTTGGCCCGCTGCGGCGCCTGGCCAACGGTTACTTCTCTGGCGGGCGGTTAGAACAGGCCGCTCAGCGTTGCTTGTATAGCGTCGCTCGCGTGCTGGAGAACCTCGACCTCGAATCCGGCGGCCAGGGTGTCCAGCGCGGTGTTGGCCGCGATGGGCAGACCGAACGCGTCGGTCAGGTCACCGGTCGCGAGGTTGTCGGCGAACAGGGTCGCGTCGTAGGCCGGCACGCTGGTCAGCAGGGCGTTGAAGATGTCTGCCGTCGGCAGCAGTGTGCCGTAGGCCGTCGAGGCCACGCTGGACAGCGCGTTGACGATCTCGGTGAGCGACGGCAGCGTCGTCAGGTCGGGTAATGCAGCCGGACTTCCCAGCGATGACGTGAACAGCGGCGTGCCCGTGGCCAGATCGTTCTCGAATGCGGCCAGGCCGCTGTTGTAGCCATTGGTCAGCTCGGTGGTGAGTTGGGTCATGTCGGCGCTGGTCATGTTGGGCATCAGCCCGAACGGGGTGGCGACATCCGCCGGCGAGCCCGGGGTGGCGGCCCAGCCGACATCGCCGGTGCTGTTGTAGCCGAGGTTGATCAACGTCGTCAGGTCCGGTCCCAGCAGATCACCGAGCGGCTTGCTGAAGCTGTCGATGAGCGACACCAGTGGCGCCGTGATGGGATGCCCGTCGATAGTGTCGATCATGTAGTAGTTGGTGAGGCAGTCGGCGCAGGGATCGGGGTTGGTGATCCCGGCAGCATGCGACCCCGGCAACAGCAGGGCACCGGCGACGTCCGCGCCCGTCGGACCCCCGGTCAGATCCGCCGGCGGGTACACCGTGTCGATGAACTGGTTCAGGTACGTGCCGTGCAGCGATTCGATGCCCAGGAACGCGTTGACGTCGGCCAGGAAGTTCAGCGGGTAGCGCGGAAAATCGGTGAACCCGTCGTATTCCAGGGAGTACATCGAGGTGGTGTAGTCACTGGCCGGGGTGGCGCCGTCGAAATTCAATCCGAGGCTCGGCAGCTGCAGCGGCAGACTGTGCGTGTCACCGTTGATGGTCTCGTAACCGTTGAAGCGCTCCAGCAGGCCGCCGTTGGGCGCGCTGGGGTCACCGATCAGCACAAAATTCACATCGCCCTGCGGCACGTGCTCGGACTGCAGGATCGACTGCTCGAGGCCGGAAATGGTGGCGCTTTGGGAGTAGCCGAACACCGTCGAGGTG
The DNA here is from genome assembly GCA_963767765.1 of uncultured Actinomycetota bacterium. Classification (GTDB taxonomy): domain Bacteria; phylum Actinomycetota; class Actinomycetes; order Mycobacteriales; family Mycobacteriaceae; genus Mycobacterium. The sequence goes on from CAVYEX010000002.1 coordinate 1,098,947, forward strand.
TGGCCGGCTCCCAAGTCGGCCAGAATGTTGTAGTTCAGGATGGACAGGCCCTGGCCCACCGAGGTGCTTTGATCCGGCAAGCCGTCGATAGTGAACGGGGTGCCGCCGGTTAGGACGTTGAAGGCGGTGAACGGACCCGATGGGTCGTTGAAATGCAGCGTGTTCACGCCGGTCAGGGGGTACAGCCCCTCCGGTGTGAACAGGCCGTTGGCCAGGACACCGGGGTAGGTGGCGGGGTACTGGTCCGGGCCGAAACCGTTGATGAAGCCCAAATTCGCGCCGCCCACATACGGCGCGGTGGGAATCGGGAGGCCACTGCCACCCATGACCAAGCCGATGTCGGCCGGATTCGGCGGCAGGGGTACGCCCGCCGGATCCCCGAGCGCGAACGCCGAGTTCATCATGGCCGTCAGCGTCAATAGGCCGGCGCTGCCACTGGCGAACAATCCGGCGGTCAGCCAGCGAAGCTTACGACCCGACATTTCAACCTCCCCGACGCTGGGTGACGGTGTGAGCGGTGGCATTTCGTCGCGCAGCAAGCTGCCCGGCGCGCCAGTTGTACGTATGTTGTACACCCTGGGCTGAGGCTACGTCTAGGGAACTCTTACGTTTCTCTTGCGAATTCTTCAGCCGACGGTCGGCTGCGGCGTCAGCCCAGAAGCTCGCGGCGAAGCCGGTCCAGGTCGGCCTGGCTGACGCCCGCGTCGTCCAGATAGGCGGTCAACGTGCCAAACTGCTCATCGATGGTGTGCCGGGCCGCAGCCAGGTATTCCGGGCGGACGCCGAGGACCTCGTCGGAAAGCCGCGCCTCGGTGAAAGTCAGCACCTCTTCGGTCAGCTCCGCTTCCGAGCGCTGCGCTACCAGCTCCAGTAGTCGTTCGCGCAACTGCGGTGCGGCGTCGTTGCTGCGCAGGTAGTCGGACACGATGGCCTGCCGGTCCACTCCGACGGTTTCCAGCACCACCGCGACGACGAAGCCGGTGCGGTCCTTACCCGCGAAACAGTGGGTCAGCACCGAACGGCCGGACGCGAGCAGCGAGATGACCTGCTGCACGGCGCGCTGCGTGCCGTTGCGGGTGGGAAATTTCCGGTATTCCTCAACCATGTAGCGCACCGCCGCATCGACCACCGATTCCCCATCGGGTTTCTCGGTCATCATCCGCTGCCAGGCATGCTCGTGCGGGGCGGCGTCATCACCGGAATTGCGATCGGTGGCGACGTCGGGGACCGGCAGCTGATGAAGGTGCACGTCGTCGGGAATGCGGCTCGGTCCGCGCCGTTCGACCTCGCGCATTGCCCGCAGGTCGGCGACATCGGTGATGCCCAGCCGGTGCAGCTCGTCTTGGCCCTCGGCGCGCAGCCGGCTCAGCTCACTGGAGCGGAACAGCCGCCCCGGTCGCAACCCGCCGGTGCTGTCGGCGACGTCACGAAAGTTCCAGGCACCCTGCAGTTCGCGGACCCCGGCATCCACCTCAGGTGACCGCCGCCGCGAAAGTGCTCTGCTCGCGGCGGATCTCAGCTCGTGCGATCGAACGGAAGTGCACCTCGTCCGGCCCGTCGAAAATGCGCATCGCGCGATGCCAGCCGTAGAGGCGGGCCAGCGGTGTGTCCTCGCTGACGCCGGCGCCACCGTGCACCTGGATAGCCCGGTCGATGACGTCACAGGCGACTTGCGGGGCGACCGCTTTGATCTGCGAGACCAGCAAATGCGCCGCTTTGTTGCCGTGCTGATCTATGGTCCACGCGGCTTTTTCGCAGAGCAGCCGGGCCTGGTCGATCTCGTTGCGGGACTGGGCGATCGAATGCTGCACGACGCCCTGCTCGGCTAGTGGCCGGCCGAACGCCACCCGGTTGCGCGCCCGGTCGACCATCAGGGCGAGCGCCCGTTCAGCGGCGCCGAGGGCCCGCATGCAGTGGTGGATGCGGCCCGGTCCGAGACGGGCCTGGGCAATCGCGAATCCGGCGCCCTCCGCACCGAGCAGGTTGGTGGCCGGGACGCGAACGTTGTCGTACACGACCTCGCAATGACCGTGCTGGTCCTGCCACCCGAACACCGGTGTGGAACGCACGATCGTCACACCGGGGGTGTCGATCGGCACCAGAATCATCGACTGCTGCTGGTGCGCGGCCGCGTCCGGATTGGTGCGGCCCATCACGATGAGGATCTTGCAACGCGGGTCCGCCGCTCCCGACGTCCACCACTTGCGACCGTTGATCAGGTAGTCGTCGCCGTCGCGGGCGATGGTGGTTTCGATGTTCCGGGCATCGCTGCTGGCCACCGCCGGCTCGGTCATCGAGAAGCCGCTGCGGATGTCGCCGTCGAGCAGGGGCTGCAGCCAGTCCTCGCGTTGCTCCTGGGTGCCGAACATGTGCAGGATCTCCATGTTGCCGGTATCCGGCGCGGCGCAGTTGATCACCTCGGGTGCGATCTCCAGACTCCACCCCGTCAACTCGGCCAGCGGTGCGTAGTCCAGATTGGTCAGGCCCGACTCGGCCGGCAGAAACAGGTTCCACAACCCGCGATCTCTGGCCTTGACTTTCAGATCCTCGATGACCGGCGGCACGGTGTGGTCGTCGGGACCGGCTTCGAGGCGGTAGTGCTCATATTCGGCCTCGGCCGGAAAGACATGCTCAGTGATGAAGTCGGACAGCCGTTTGTGGTAGTCGCTGGCCTTGGCCGACATCTCGAAGTCCATGCCCGCCACGATAGGACACTGCGGGAAACGCGCTGCTGCGGGACGATAAAAGTCGTGACCGAGACGCTGCCGCCGCTACCGCCGTTCACCCGTGAAACCGCGCTGCAGAAGGTCCAGGCTGCCGAGGACGCCTGGAACAGCTGCGACCCCGAGCGGGTGAGCCGGGCGTACACCGTCGACTCCCAGTGGCGCAACCGGGAGCTGCACCTCGTCGGACGCCGCGCGATCGTCGCCTTCCTGACGCAGAAGTGGCAGCGCGAGCGCGACTACGCGCTGCGCAAAGGGCTGTGGAGTTTCGACGGCAATCGCATCGCGGTCCGCTTCCAGTACGAATGCCGCGACGCGGGCGGCCACTGGTGGCGCAGTTACGGCAACGAGCTCTGGGAGTTCAGCGACACCGGGCTGATGTCGCGACGGGAAGCCAGCATCAACGACGTCGCGATCGAAGAGTCCGAGCGCCGCCTGTTCGGCCCGCGCCAGCGGGCTGACCACGGCCAGGACTTTCCGCTGTGGTGACGCGATCAGGCGGTCGAGTTGAGCAGCTCCTCGATCTTCTTCAGGCGCCCGGCGGTGATCGCCTGGTTGTCGATTGACCGATCAGCCGAGCAGGTGACGATCTCGGAGACAACATTGGCCAGCGCGACCACCGCGAAGTCGCAGATCCACTGATCACCAACCAAGGTGGTCGCCCAGTGCGCGATGTCGGACGATTCGGGGATCAGCGGCGCCGGTCTGACCGTTACTCTCTTCTGGTCGTCACCCCAGGCCGCCACCGGTTGCTGACAGGTCGTGACCTTCTTCCGGAGTGAGTCCAGAAAAGCCGCGGCGTCGAAGTCGGTCGGGTAGGTGGCCGACACCTCCAGCAGCTGATGCTGGTTCTGCCCGAGATCCATCTGGGTACGGGCCTCGCGGCCGGTGTAATCGGTGGGAAACAGTGGGAAGTGGCCGAAGCCCACCACACCGTGGCAGTCGGCCGGGTCGGCACCGACGAAAAGGGACGACTGCAGGTCGTATTCGATCAGCGGAACGCCCGGCACGACGGACAACGCGGCCGACTTGGTCAGCAGCTGATCGAGCTGCGCGGGCTGGATGGGCCCGCCGGGTCCGCTGGCGCGCTGCTGGCGTTCCGGGCTGCCCCCGGTCAGCCGGCTACAGCCGACCAGGAGCAGACACAACAGCAGGACCAGCGATCTGACTGCAACCACAGCGGTTAACGTACGTCGTCCGGACGGGCAAGTGCAGATAGATGGCCGCCGATCGGTGAATGGGGCACCAGTTAGGCTCGGCGAGGCACCGGCCGAGCGATGGCCGGTCCGAGAGGGGAAGGCTGAGCAATCCGGCTATGACAGATACTCAGACGACGGTGGGGGTGGTCGCCGAGTCCGGGTCCGACGAGCGGCGCGTCGCACTGGTCCCCCGGGCGGCCGCGGCGTTGGTGACCAGCGGTGTGGCGGTCGTCGTCGAGTCCGGTGCGGGCGAAAGAGCGCTGCTTCCCGACGAGCTCTATGCCGCCGGAGGCGCGACGATCGGCGACGCCTGGGCGGCCGAGGTGGTCGTGAAGGTGGCCCCGCCGAGCGCCGACGAGGTCAGCCGGCTACGCCGCGGTCAGACCCTGGTCGGATTTCTCGCACCCCGCAACGCCGACAACCAGATCGCAGCGCTGGCCGCGGCCGGCGTGCAGGGGTTCGCACTCGAGGCCATTCCACGCATCTCGCGAGCTCAAGCGATGGACGCGCTGTCGTCGCAAGCCAACGTCGCCGGCTACAAGGCGGTGCTGCTGGCCGCCTCGGAGGCCACCCGGTTCTTCCCGATGCTGACGACAGCGGCCGGCACGGTGAAACCGGCCACCGTGCTGGTGCTCGGTGTCGGGGTGGCCGGACTGCAGGCGCTGGCGACGGCCAAGCGGCTGGGCGCCCGGACCACCGGCTACGACGTCCGGCCCGAGGTGGCCGACCAGGTCCGCTCGGTCGGCGCACAGTGGCTGGACGTCGGCATCAACGCCGCGGGCGAGGGCGGCTACGCACGTGAGCTCACCGAGGAAGAACGTGAGCAGCAACAGCAGGCGCTGGAGAAGGCGATCACCGGCTTCGACGTGGTGATCACCACCGCGTTGGTGCCGGGCCGCCCGGCGCCACGGCTGGTGACAGCGGCGGCGGTGGAAGGGATGAAGCCCGGCAGCGTGGTGGTGGATCTGGCCGGTGAAACCGGCGGCAACTGCGAGCTGACCGAGCCGGGCCGCACCGTCGTCAAGCACGACGTCACCATCGCCTCGCCGCTGAACCTGCCGGCGACCATGCCCGAGCACGCCAGCGAGCTCTACAGCAAGAACATCACCGCGCTGTTGGATCTCCTGATCAAAGACGGCAAGCTCGCCCCCGACTTCGGCGACGAGGTCGTCGCGGCGGCGTGCGTCACCCGTACAGCCGGCGGAGAGGACAGCTAGATGTACGGCGAACTGTTATCCAACATCGCGATTCTGGTGCTCTCCGGATTCGTCGGCTTCGCGGTGATCTCCAAAGTGCCCAACACGCTGCACACCCCGTTGATGTCGGGCACCAACGCCATCCACGGCATCGTGGTGCTCGGCGCGCTGCTGGTGCTGGGGCGGATCGAGCACCCGTCGCCGGCGTTGCAGATCATTCTGTTCGTCGCCGTGGTGTTCGGCACGCTGAACGTGATCGGCGGGTTCATCGTCACCGACCGCATGCTGGGCATGTTCAAAGGGAAGCGGCAGGCGCCGGTCAAAACCGAGGACTTGGCCGCGAAATGAGCTACTTGGTCACAGTTCTGTACGTCATCTCGTTCGCATTGTTCATCTACGGGCTGATGGGGCTGACCGGACCCAAGACCGCGGTCCGCGGCAACCTGATCGCCGCGGTCGGCATGACGATCGCCGTCGCGGCGACGCTGATCCTGATTCGGCACACCACTCAGTGGCCGCTGATCATCGCGGGCCTGGTCGTCGGCGTGGTGCTCGGCGTTCCGCCGGCTCGGTTGACCAAGATGACCGCGATGCCGCAGTTGGTGGCCGCCTTCAACGGCGTCGGCGGTGGGACTGTGGCGTTGATCGCGCTGTCCGAGTTCATCGAGACCTCCGGGTTCTCGGCGTTCCGCTACGGCGAGTCACCGACTGTGCACATCGTGGTCGCGTCGCTGTTCGCCGCGATCATCGGGTCGATCTCGTTCTGGGGCTCGATCATCGCGTTCGGGAAGCTGCAGGAGATCATCTCCGGCCGGCCGATCGGCCTGGGCAAGGGGCAGCAACCGCTGAACCTGCTGCTGCTCGCCGCGGCGGTCGGCGCCGCCGTGGTCATCGGTGTCCACGCCCATCCCGGCAGCGGGGGAGTGTCACTGTGGTGGATGATCGGGCTGCTGGTCGCCGCCGGTGTGCTGGGGCTGATGGTGGTGCTGCCGATCGGCGGCGCCGACATGCCGGTCGTGATCTCGATGCTCAACGCGATGACCGGATTGTCGGCCGCCGCGGCCGGCCTGGCGTTGAACAGCACCGCGATGATCGTCGCGGGCATGATCGTCGGCGCGTCCGGCTCCATCCTGACCAACCTGATGGCCAAGGCGATGAACCGTTCCATCCCGGCGATCGTCGCGGGTGGCTTCGGCGGCGGCGGCGGCGTCGCGGTCGCCGGTGCCGGCGGCGAGGACCGGGTCGTCAGGTCCACGTCGGCCGCCGACGCCGCCATCCAGATGGCCTACGCCAATCAGGTGATCGTCGTGCCCGGATACGGCCTGGCTGTGGCGCAGGCGCAGCACGCCGTCAAGGACCTGGCCAACCTGTTGGAGAACCGCGGGGTGTCGGTGAAGTACGCCATCCACCCGGTTGCCGGCCGCATGCCAGGGCACATGAACGTCCTGCTCGCCGAGGCCGAAGTCGACTACGACGCGATGAAAGACATGGACGACATCAACGACGAATTCGCCCGCACGGACGTAACCGTGGTGATCGGTGCCAACGACGTCACCAACCCGGCGGCCCGCAACGAGACGTCGAGTCCGATCTACGGGATGCCGATCCTCAACGTGGACAGGTCGAGGTCGGTGATCGTCCTCAAACGGTCGATGAACTCCGGCTTCGCGGGCATCGACAATCCGTTGTTCTACGCCGACGGCACCACGATGTTGTTCGGTGACGCCAAGAAATCCGTGTCGCAGGTGACCGAAGAGCTGAAAGCCCTCTAACCGGCTCAAGCGAGATCGACGTCAGCGCCGGTTCTGGTGATTTTCTTGGCGCCGCCGTCGGTCTCGACGATCAGACCGGCGGGTAGGCCGGGGGCGGATAGCCGTTGCCGTCGACCACCCCACGCAGCCCAAACAGGGCGTAGTTGAGGAAGAACTGGATCTCGTCGGACATGTCGTAGCTGGGGTCCGGGTCCATTTACACCACCTCTTACGAGTCGCGACTGTCGTCGCCGTGAAGTCTAGTCCCATCGGTCAACCCTGCCCAGCGCGTTGCATAGACTTCCAACCAGTTGATTGACACGCGAGATGAGGTGACATGCCACTTGACGCCAGCCCGCCCAACGGGCTCAGCCGCCGCGAGGAGCTGTTGGCCGTTGCGACCAAGCTCTTCGCCGCGCGTGGCTACCACGGCACCCGCATGGACGACGTCGCCGACGTGGTCGGGCTGAACAAGGCGACGGTTTATCACTACTACGCCAGCAAATCGCTGATCCTGTTCGACATCTACCGGCGGGCGGCCGAGGGCACCCTGGCCGCGGTGCACGACGACCCGTCGTGGACGGCCCGCGAAGCGCTGTACCAGTACACGATCCGGCTGCTCACCGGGATCGCGGGCAACCCCGAGCAGGCGGCCGTGTATTTCCAGGAGCAGCCCTACATCACCGAATGGTTCACCGAGGAGCAGGTTGCGGAGATCGGCGAGAAGGAGACCCAGGTCTACGAGCACGTGCACGGTCTGATCGACCGCGGGATCGCCAGCGGGGAGTTCTACGACTGCGACTCGCACGTGCTCGCGCTGGGCTACATCGGGATGACGCTGGGCAGCTACCGCTGGCTGCGGCCGAGCGGGCGACGCAGCGCCAAGGAGATCGCCGCCGAATTCAGCACCGCACTGCTGCGTGGCCTGATCCGCGACGAATCCATCCGCGTCGACTCTCCGCTGGGGTTCGGCACCGGCATTCAGACAGCCGGACAGAACCCCTGATGTCGGGACCGGTGACCGAGCTGTTTCGGCTGGACGGAAAGGCCGCGGTGGTGACCGGCGGTGGCCGCGGTATCGGGGTGATGATCGCGCGCGGACTGCTGCAGGCCGGCGCCCGGGTGTATCTGGCCAGCCGCAAGGAAGCCGAGCTGGACGCCGCGGTGCGCGAGCTGTCGGCGTTCGGCCCGGTAACGGCCATCCCGGCCGATCTGGGCACCGCCGCGGGTGTCGAGGCGCTCACCGCCGGCCTGGCCGAGCGGGAAGACGCCATCCATGCCCTGTTCAACAATGCGGGCGCCGCGTGGGGGGCGCCGTTCGACGAGTTTCCCGAATCGGGCTTCGACAAGGTCTTCGACGTCAACGTCAAGGGGTTGTTCCTGCTCACCCGGGCGCTCGTGCCGATGCTGACCGCCGGTGCGAGCGACGGCGATCCGGCGCGGGTGGTCAACACCGGCAGCATCGACGGCATCGTCGCGCCCGGGCGGGGCCGCAACAACTTCTCCTACAGCGCCAGCAAGGCCGCCGTGCACATGCTGACCCAGCACCTGGCCGGGGAACTCGCACCGCGCATCCTGGTGAACGCGATCGCTCCCGGGCTGTTCCAGTCCCGCATGACCAAAGAGCTGTTGAGCGCCGGCGCAGAGGCGGTCGGGTCATTCCTGCCGTTGGGCCGCATCGGCCAGCCAGACGACATGGCCGGCATCGCCGTCTTCCTCGCCAGCCGGGCCAGCACCTACATCACCGGGGCGGTGATTCCGGTTGATGGCGGCGCTTGCGTCATCCGGTGAGCGACCTGGGCGCTCGCGGCAGGGACGCCTACGGTGAAGCCATGCACTCCGACCTAATCTCGCGGCAAGACCTCGACTTCCTGCTGTTCGAGTGGTTGCGCATCGACGAGCTGACCAAGCGAGAGCGGTTCTGCGACCATTCCCGCGAAACCTTCTCCGACGTGCTCGACCTGTGCGAAACGCTGGCGACTCGCTACTTCGCCCCGCACAACAAGAAAAGTGACGCCCAGGAACCCAGCTTCGACGGGGTCAAAGTCACCGTGATCCCGGAGGTGAAGCAGGCCCTGGACGCCTTCGCCGGCGCTGATCTGCTGAGCATGGCCATGGACCAGGAACTCGGCGGCGCGCAGCTGCCCGCCACCGTCGCCCAGGCGGGGTTCGCGTGGCTCTCGGCGGCCAACGTCAGCACCGCCGGCTACGTCATGCTGACCATGGCCAACGCCAACCTGGTGGCGAAGTTCGGCACCGAGCAGCAGATCGACACCTACGTCAAACCGATGCTGGCCGGTCGATTCCTCGGGACGATGTGCCTCTCGGAGACCCAGGCCGGGTCGTCGCTGGCCGACATCACCACCCGGGCCGAGCTTGATCGCGACAACCCCGGCAGCTACCGGTTGTTCGGCTCGAAGATGTGGATCTCCGGCGGCGATCACGAGCTCAGCGAGAACATCGTGCACCTGGTGCTGGCCAAGATCGCCGGCGGTCCGGCCGGCACCAAAGGCATCTCGCTGTTCATCGTGCCGAAGCACCTGGTCGCCCGAGACGGGTCGACCGGGGAGCGCAACGACGTCGCGCTGGCCGGGCTCAACCACAAGATGGGATACCGCGGCATCACCAACACGGTGCTCAATTTTGGCGAGGGCGCGTTTCGTCCCGGTGGCGAGCCGGGCGCCGTCGGCTACCTGGTCGGCGAGCCGCACCGTGGCATCGCCTACATGTTCCACATGATGAACGAGGCCCGGCTCGGTGTGGGCATGGGCGCGATCGCCCTGGGCTACACCGGCTATCTGAAGTCGCTGCGCTACGCCCGGGAGCGGCCGCAAGGGCGCCCGGTGACGTCCAGAGACTTCCTCGCGCCGCAGATCCCGATCATCGAGCACCCGGACGTCAAACGGATGCTGCTGGCGCAGAAGTCCTATGTGGAGGGGGCCCTGGCGCTGGCCCTGTACTGCGCGCGGCTCATCGACATCCAACACACCGCGGAGTCGGCCGACGAACTCGACAACGCGACGCTGCTGCTCGACATCCTGACTCCGGTCGCCAAAAGCTGGCCGTCGCAATGGTGTCTGGAGGCGAACAATCTCGCGATCCAGGTGCACGGCGGGTACGGCTACACCCGCGAGTACGACGTCGAACAGCATTACCGGGACAACCGGCTCAATCCCATCCACGAGGGCACTAACGGAATCCAGAGCCTGGACCTGTTGGGCCGCAAAGTGACCCAACGAGACGGCGCCGCCCTGCTGGCGTTCAACGAAGCGGTGGCGAGCACCGTCGTCGCGGCCCAGGCGGCCGGCGGTGACTTCGCCGATTTGGCCGGCCAACTCGACGGGGTCAGCCGCCGGCTGATCGCGGTGACGACGGCGATGTTCGGATCCGGTGACATCGAGGCCGCGCTGGCCAACAGCGCCGTCTATTTGGAAGCCTTCGGTCACGTCACCATCGCGTGGATGTGGCTGGAGCAGTCGCTGGCATCGAACGGGCACAGCGGCGATTTCTACGACGGCAAACGGCACACCGCTCAGTTCTTCTTTCGGTACGAACTGCCCAGAACCGCCGCGCAACTCGATCTGCTGGAAAGCCTGGACCGCACCACACTCGAGATGCGTTCCGGCTGGTTCTGAGCCGGGATGGCCGTGCTGCGAAGCCTGGCGGCAGTGGTGGGAGCTCGTCACGTCAGCGCCGATCCGGCAGTGCTGGAGAGCCGCAGTGTGGATTACACCGGCCGGTATCGCGGCCGCGGCCAGCTGTTGGTGCGGCCCGCCGGCGTGGACGAGGTCGCCGAGGTTCTGGCCGTCTGCCGCGACACCGGCGCAAACGTCACCGTGCAGGGCGGGCGCACGTCGCTGGTGGCGGGCACCGTTCCCCACCACGACGATGTGCTGCTGTCCACCGAGCGGCTGAACGCCGTCGGCGAGGTCGACGCCGCCGAACGGCGCCTGACGGTCGGAGCCGGTGCCACACTCGCCGCGGTGCAACGCGCCGCGGCCCCTGCCGGGCTGCTATTCGGTGTCGACCTGGCCGCGCGCGACACCGCGACGATCGGTGGCATGGCCGCCACCAACGCCGGCGGGCTGCGCACGGTGCGGTACGGCAACATGGCCGAACAGGTCATGGGCCTCGACGTCGCGCTGCCCAACGGGTCGGTGCTGCGTCGCCACTCCGGGGTGCGCGCCGACAACACCGGCTACGACCTGGCCGCCCTGTTCGTCGGCGCCGAAGGGACGCTCGGAGTGATCACCGCCGTCGATCTGCGGCTGCGTCCCACCCCGGCGCACCGGCTCACGGCGGTATGCGGCTTCGCCGAACTCGGTGCTGTCATCGATGCCGCCCGGCTATTTCGCGACCTGGACGGGATTGCCGCACTGGAACTGATCGACGGCCGTGCCGCCGCCCTGACCGGCGAGCACGCCGGCACATCCGCGCCGGTGGCCGGCGAATGGCTGGTGTTGGTGGAGTTGGCCGGCGACCACGACCAGACCGAGCGGCTCGCCGCCGCGCTGGCAGAAGTCTCGACCTGCACCGAGCCCGCGGTCGGGATGGACGTCGGCGCCCAGCAACGGCTGTGGCGGGTACGGGAGGCGATCACCGACGTGCTCGGCGTGTACGGGCCGCCCCTGAAGTTCGACGTGTCGCTGCCGTTGGCCGCGGTCGACGGGTTCGCCGGTGCCGCCGACACGGTGATCCGCCGGCACGCACCGCAGGCGCTTCCGGTGCTGTTCGGCCACATCGCCGAGGGCAACCTGCACCTCAATGTGCTGCGTTGCCCCATCGACGCCGAAGCCGACCTGTACACGGCCGTCATGGAGCTGATCACACAGTGCGGCGGCAACGTCAGCTCCGAGCACGGCGTGGGCAGCCGCAAACGGGCCTATGTCGGTATGTCGCGCGAGCCGGCAGACATCGCGGCGATGCGCGCGGTGAAGGCAGCGTTCGACCCGACGGGATATCTCAACCCCGCGGTGCTGTTTCAGTAACGGCGAGTGATCCCGACCGCATGGCGCATCTGCGCCAAGAACTGGTCGGCGTCGTCGCTTCGCACCATGTAGTGGCTGATCGCGACGCGGATCGCGGTCGCCGCTTTCACCGCACCACCCGGGCCGGGCAGCAGGCGTTGCAATCCGGCTCGCATCTGCGGGTAGACCTGGGTGAACTCGGTGATCACATGCTCGGGTTCGATATCGGCAATCCGCACACCCGAATACGAGTTCTGGTAGTCGACGATGAATCGCAACGCCGCGTCGAGCTTGTCCACGCCGCGCAGACCGGCCGTCGCCTCAGCCAACCCGCTTTGGAAGGCCTGTCGTTCGTAAAGTGCGAAAGCACTTAATAATTCATCTTTTGAAGCAAACCACCGGTACAGCGTCGGACGGGACACACCGGCCTGCGCGGCGACGTCGGACAAGCTGAGTTTCCGCCTGCCGTTGCGGCGGACCACCTCGGCGGTGGCCTCCAGGATGCGCTGCTGCGTCGACGTCTCGCTCTCGTCCAGCGACGTCGAATACATACCCGCACTTTAAGAATTTCTGTGATTGCTCACAGGGTTTCGGGCACAGCAGACCGTAAAACGCAGGACGAAAGAGGGTTGGACGGGGTCGTGCCGGCCATCCGGCCGTTACAAGTCGCCCCCGAAGTGTCAAACACTATGTTGACAGCAGCACTTCGGCACGGAGCAACGGGAGGCGGACAGATGCGGTTCACCATCACCCACCCGATGCACACCCACCCCTACAACCCCGAACTGGTGAGCGGCGCCGGTATCGCGACCGTCGCCGCCGCGGCCGAAGCCGCCGGGTTCCACGGCTTCGGCTTCACCGACCATCCGGCTCCGACACAACGATGGCTGCAATCCGGCGGTCATGACACCCTCGACCCTTTCGTCGCAATGGGTTTCGCCGCTGCCCGGACCTCGACGCTGCGGCTGGTGCCCAACATCGTGGTGTTGCCCTACCGGAACCCGTTTGTGGTGGCCAAGTCCGGGGCGACGCTCGACGTGCTGTCGGGCGGCCGATTCACCCTGGCGGTCGGGGTTGGCTACCTCAAGCGCGAGTTCGCCGCCCTCGGCGTCAATTACGACGAGCGTGCCGAACTGTTCGACGAAGCACTCGACGTCATCCGCTCGATCTGGACCGCCGATGATCTCTCCTTCGAGGGCCGGCACTTCAGCGCGCGCGGGATCACCGCACATCCGCGACCGGTGACGACACCGCACCCGCCGATCTGGATCGGCGGCAACACCGCGGCCGCCCGCCAGCGGGTAGCGGACAAAGGCGACGGCTGGTGCCCCTTCCCCGCACCGGCCGGTCTGGCCCACACCGCCGGGACGGCGGCCATCGACTCGGTCGAGCGGCTGGGCCGGGCGTTGGCCGACTTGCGCCGCCGGATCGAGGACGCCGACCGCGACATGTCCCACATCGATGTGGCGTTCAGCAACTTCGACGGCGGCAGCCCCGCAGCTGACGACTTCGACGCCGATGCGTATTTGGCCGGTGCCGAGCGATTGGCCGGTCTCGGTGTCACCTGGCTGCAGGTGGGGTTGCCCGGTGACAGTCTGAGCCACGCCCTGGAAACCATCGACCGTTTCGCCACCCTGGTCATCGACCGGGGTTGAGAGGCGGCCCGCTGTACAAAGATGCGGCGCGGGTGTCACGCTCGCTGGGTGGCGACGGATCCCGGGCAGGCGCGCTGGTCGGTCACCGACCTCCTGCGGTTGTTCGACGCGCACGCCGGCGCCGCGGACCGCTTCACCGCTGACACCAGCTTGGCCGGTCGGGGGGCTGGAGCCGACGAGCGGCAGGTGGTCGAAGGAACCCAGGTGCTGGCGCAGGCGATCGTGGCGGTGGCCAAGCGCTTCTCGGACAAGTCGATCCGGTCGGCGCACGCCGTGTTCTCCCGCGCGGTGCTGGCCGGCCCGGTTCTCGACTTGACTGTCGATGTGATTCACGAAGGTCGCACGACGGCGACCGCCGTTGTCTCGGTGCAGCAGAACGGGCGAAGGTGCATCACCGTGACCGTGCTCGCCGACGTGCCGTCGGCTGACGTCATCCGCCACCAGTTGCGCCGCCCGGAGGTGGCCGGACCCGCGCAGGCCTACCCGGCGTCGATGCCGATGGCCGGCCGGGAAGTGCGGCTGGTCGACGTCGTCGACGTCAACAGTCCCGACGAGGTGGGACCGCCGGAGCTGTATGCGTGGGTGAACTACGACCCGATTCCGGCCCGGGACGAGCTGGCCAAGGCGCTGATCGCGTACTTCACCGGACACTTGGGCATCTCGACCACGATGCGAGCGCACGAGGGCATCGGCACCAGTCAGTCGCACCTGACGGTGTCCACCGCACCGCTGACGGTGGCCGTGAGCTTCCACGAACCGGTGTGCTGGACTGGCTGGCTGCTCTACACCCACGAAAGCACGCAGGTGGGTGCGGGCATGTCCTACATCCGCGGCGCCGTGCACACCGAGGAGGGCGCGCTGATCGCCTCGTTCAGCCAGGAGGCACTGATCCGCCCACTGCGTACCAGTGACACCGCGATCAAAACCCAGGCGCGGCTGTAAACCGTCAGCAACGGCGGGTCTTCGAACCGGCGGGCAGGTCGGCGATGACCTCGGCGCGGGTGGCGTCGAAACTGAAGAAACCGGCGATCGGTGAGCTTTCGGCGGGCGGATCGGGATAGCTCCACGCCATGTCGGCGACGACAGTGTCACCGCTGACGGCGGACCAATACCGGGCCGCCCCTTTGTAATTGCAGTACGTCGACGTCTCGGTTGGCCGCAGCAGGTCAAGCTGGACGTGCACCGGATCGACGTAGAGGCGAGGCGCCAGCGCCGTCTCGAACAGGATCGTGGTGTCGTCGGTGTCCACCAAAGTGGCCCCGGCGACGACCACCCGCAGCCGCCGTTTGGTGGGGCGGCAGTCCACCCGGTGATACGGGTTGGGCGGGTAGTGCACGAGCCGGCGGCCTTCCTCGAGCCAGCTGTCGACGGCGTCCCATGGCACCTGGACAAAGCCCGGCGCCTCGGGAACGGACCGGCTGGGCAGGCCGTCGACCTCATCTGTCGGGAACGCATACGACAGGGGGTGATCCCGCCGGTGCACAAGCAGCGCGCGTTCGGTGTCCAGCACCGCGCGCTCGCCGCGGAAAGCCTGAACCCGTCGGGCATGGGGTTCTATGTAGACCACCTCGGACGGCATCGGCGCCGAGAACCACCCGGCGGGGTCTCGACTAAGCGGGCCGTGACCGGCGACCAGCGTCATAGTTCGCCACCACCTTCATGTTGAGTGAGAGGAGGTTAGCCCGCACACCCGACGAGAGGATGCCAGCATGGCCGGACCGTTGGAAGGCGTCGACGTCGTGGAACTCGGGGTGTGGGTGGCCGGTCCGGCGACCGGAGGCATCCTCGCCGACTGGGGCGCCGACGTGGTGAAAGTCGAGCCGCCGACCGGTGACCCAGGACGCTTGTTCGGCCGGATGCTCGGCCTGGACCTGGACGCCAGCCCGCCGTTCGAGATGGACAACCGTTCCAAGCGCAGCGTCGTCCTAGATCTGACCACCGACGGTGGTCGTGCCGCCATCCTCGAATTGATCCGCGGCGCTGACGTTTTCGTGACGAATGTGCGTCCTGGTGCGTTGCGGCGCCTTGGCTGTGACTTTGCATCGGTGGCTGTTGACAACCCTCGCCTGGTCTACGGGTTGATCACCGGTTACGGCGAAACCGGCCCGGACGCCGACCGGGCCGCCTACGACGTCGCGGCTTTCTGGTCGAGGGCCGGGGTGGCGCACCTGTTGACTCGTCCCGGTGACACGCCGCCGTTTCAGCGCGGCGGGATGGGTGACCACTCAGCCGGCATGTCACTGGCCGCGGCGATCTGTGCGGCGTTGGTGGCGCGGGATCGAACCGGCGCCGGGCAACTGGTGACGACCTCGCTGTATCGGCAGGGCGCCTACACCGTCAGCTTCGACCTGAACACCTTTGTGATGACGGGCCAACCCATCGCCGTCGGGCAGCGGGAGTCGATGGGCAACCCATGCATGAACAACTACGCCGCAGCCGACGGACGCCGGTTCTGGATCGTCGGCCTGCAGGGTGCCCGGCACTGGCCGCCGTTGTGCCGGGCGGTGAACCGGCTCAACTGGCTCACCGATCCGCGCTTCGCCGATGCCCGGTCGCGCGCCGCCAACGCCGTGGCGCTGATCGCCGAACTGGACGCGATCTTTGCGACCAGACCGCTCGCCGAGTGGGCCGACATCTTCGCCCACGAACCCGATTTCTTCTGGTCGCCGGTCAACACCCTCGAAGACGTGGTCGCCGACGAACAGTTTCACGCCGCCGGTGGTCTCGTCGACGTGCCGAGCGGTGCCGGTGTCGTCCCGATGGTCGCGACGCCCGCCGACTTTCACGGCACGCCGTGGTCGCCGCGATCCGTCGCTCCGGAGCTCGGCGAGCACACCGAGGAAGTGCTTGCCGAGCTTCAAAGCCGTCGAGCCTGACTCCGCCGACCCGCCACGCCGCTTCGGCGTCGACAGCACACTCGGCCGAGGTCATCAGAACGTGATCAGTTGGCGCACCGCGTTGCCGTCGGCCAGGTGATCCATCGCGAGGTTGATGTCGTCCAGGGTGATCGTCGACGACACCAGCGATTCCACCGGCAGCCGGCCCGAGCGCCACAGCTCGACGAACTTGGGAATGTCGCGCGCCGGCACGGCCGAGCCCAGATAACTGCCGATCAGCGATCGGCCCTCGGCGACGAAACCCAACGGCGCCACGCTGATTCGCGCCTCTGGCGGCGGCAGCCCGACGGTGATCGTCCGCCCGCCGGGTGCGGTCAGGCCGATCGCTGTCTGCAGGGCGGCGGGATGACCGGCGGCCTCGACGACGACCGCGGCCTTGACGGCGGCGTCCGTCGCTGCCTGCGGGCGGTAGGTCTCGTGTGCTCCCAACGCTGCGGCGGCGGTGAGCTTCTCGGGCAGCTGATCGACAGCGATGACGCGCACGTCGTCGTAGGCCAGCGCGGTCATCACCGCCGCCATGCCGACCCCGCCCAGGCCGACGACGGCCACCGCCTGACCCGGTTGCGGGCGACCGACGTTGAGCACCGCGCCGCCGCCGGTCAGCACCGCGCAACCGAGCAGCGCCGACACCGGCGCAGGCACGTCGTCGGGAACCGGCACCACGCTGGCCCGGTGCACGACGGCATGGGTGGCGAACCCAGAGACGCCGAGGTGGTGGTAGAGACTCTGGCCGCCTCTGGTCAGCCGCATCCCGCCACCGAGCAGTGTGCCCGCGGTGTTGGCGGCACTGCCCGGTTCGCAGGGCGTCAGACCGTCGGTGGCGCAGGCCGCGCAGTGACCGCAGCGCGGCAGGAAGGTCATCACCACCCGCTGGCCGACGGCCAGGTCAGCGACGCGAGCACCGACACGTTCGACGATTCCCGCGGCCTCGTGGCCGAGCAGCATCGGCGTCGGCCGCACCCGATTGCCGTCGACCACCGACAAGTCGGAATGGCAGACACCGGCCGCTTCGATGCGGATCTGCACTTCGTCGTCGCCCGGCGGCAGCAGGTCGACGTCGCTGATGCTGATCGGCCGGGAATCGGCGTACGGCCGGGGTGACCCGATGCGCTCCAGCACCGCACCGCGGATGTCGGTCATGGTCGAATACAACCATGACGTCGGTTCCGCCCACACCCTCTCGCGTCACCCGCGGCGACTTCCCGGTGCTCTGGCCGGTGCTGACCCGGTGGGCCGACAACGACATGTTCGGTCACCTCAACAACGCCGTCTACTACCAACTGTTCGACACCGCGATCAACGGGTGGATCAACGTAGGCGTCGACATCGACCCGGTCACCACGGCGGCGCAGGGCGTCGTCGCCGAATCGGGCTGCCGGTATTTCTCCGACCTGCGTTTCCCGCAGCGACTGGCCGTGGGCCTGGCGGTGACGCGGCTCGGGCGCACCAGCGTGACCTACCGGCTTGGTGTGTTCAAGGCCGCCGAGGAGGGGACCCAAGATCAGCCGCAACCGGCGGCTGCGCTCGGGCACTGGGTGCATGTCTACGTCGACCGCACCACCCACCAGCCGGTACCGATCCCGGAAGCCATCCGGGCGCTGCTGGCGACGGCCTGCGTCGGTTGAGCGGGACGTAAGCTCGGCCAATGCCGATCGTGAGCAAGACGGTCGAAGTCGCCGCCGACGCCTCCTCGATCATGGCCATCGTCGCCGACTTCGAGTCATACCCGCAGTGGAACTCCGAGATCAAAGGTCTGTGGGTGCTCGCCCGCTACAACGACGGCCGGCCCAGCCAACTGCGTCTGGACGCGGTGTACGAGGGGTTCGAAGGCACCTTCATCCAGGCGGTGTACTACCCGAGCGCCAACCAGATTCAGACCGTCATGCAGCAGGGTGATCTGTTCGCCAAGCAGGAGCAGCTGTTCAGCGTCGTCGAGATCGGCGCCGTGAGCTTGCTGACGGTGGACATGGACATCGAGCCCACCATGGCGGTGCCCAAAATGATGGTCAAGAAGATCGCCAACGATGCCTTGGACTACCTCGCCGACAACCTCAAACGTCGCGCCGAACAGCTGGCGGGCCGGGAGGGCTTCACCCGTTGACCGCGCAATCGGCGGCCGCCGCCGAACAACCGTATCTGGCCCGACGGCAGAACTGGGTCAACCAACTCGAACGGCACGCGCTGATGCAACCGCAGGCGCCGGCTCTGCGTTTCCTGGGCACCACGGTGACCTGGGCGCAGTTGCGCACCCGGGTCGCCGCGCTGGCCGGCGCGCTCAGCCGCCGCGGCGTCGGCTACGGGGACCGGGTGATGATCCTGATGCTCAACCGCACCGAGTTCATGGAGTCGGTGCTGGCCGCCAACATGCTCGGCGCGATCGCGGTCCCGGTCAATTTCCGGCTCACCCCGACCGAGATCGCCTATCTCGTCGCCGACTGCGAAGCCCGCATCGTCATCACCGAACCGGTGCTGGCCACGGTCGCGGCCGGGGTGCGCGACGTCGAACCACTGCTGAGCACGATCATCGTCGCCGGAGCGCCAGGCGACGACGCGACGCTGGGCTATGAGGACTTGCTCGACGAAAACGTCGAACCGCCCGGGCCGGTGGACATCTCGAACGAATCGCCGGCGCTCATCGTGTACACGTCGGGAACCACCGGGCGGCCGAAAGGTGCCGTCTTGACCCACACGAACCTGACCGGACAGACCATGACGGGGCTCTACACCCATGGCGCCGACCTCAACAACGACATCGGTTTCATCGGTGTGCCCTTCTTCCACATCGCCGGCGTCGGGAACATGCTCACCCCGATGTTGCTCGGCACCCCGACGGTGATCCATCCGCTTGGCGCGTTCGATCCCGGACACCTGCTGGACGTCTTGGAAGCGGAAAAGGTCACCGGCATCTTTCTGGTGCCCGCTCAATGGCAGGCGGTCTGCGCCGCCCAACGGGCGAAACCGCGCAACCTCAAGCTGCGGGTGATCTCCTGGGGAGCCGCCCCGGCGTCGGACACGTTGCTTCGGCAGATGTCGGAAAGCTTTCCCGGCGCCCAAATTCTCGCCGCGTTCGGACAGACCGAGATGTCTCCGGTCACCTGCACGCTGCTGGGCGACGACGCGATCCGGAAACGCGGTTCGGTCGGCAGGGTGATACCTACCGTCTGCGCGCGTGTCGTCGACGAAGACATGAACGACGTACCGGTCGGCGAGGTTGGCGAAATCGTCTATCGCGCACCGACTTTGATGAGCGGCTATTGGAACAACCCCGAGGCTACCGCGCAGGCGTTCGCCGGCGGCTGGTTCCATTCCGGCGACCTGGTGCGGATGGACGAGGACGGCTACGTGTGGGTGGTGGACCGCAAGAAAGACATGATCATCTCCGGCGGCGAAAACATCTATTGCGCCGAGGTGGAGAACGTGCTCGCCAGTCATCCGAGCATCGTCGAGGTCGCCGTCATCGGACGTCCGCACGACAAGTGGGGCGAGGTTCCGATCGCGGTGGCGGCCGTCGCGCAAGGTGATCTGCGGTTGGAAGACCTCGACGACTTCCTCACCGAACGACTGGCGCGCTACAAGCACCCGAAGGGTCTGGAAATCGTGGATGCGCTGCCGCGCAACCCGGCGGGCAAGGTCGTCAAGACCGAATTGCGGGCGCGGTATGCGGCCCCCTGATCGGTCCGAACGTCCCCGAAAACGGCTGAGCAGCAGATGATCAGGGCGCAGCAAATAACTGACGGTAACGAAAATTTCACTCTGAGGTCTCCGGAGGTTCAATTGTGCGGATGCGGCTCCGGCCCATCGGACGATCGGGTACAGTCCTGTGGTCCCGCTCACTACCTGCGAGTAAGGAGTCGGGGCTCACGCATTAGGCCGGGCGAGGGAGGCGAAGTGCGACAAGATCGGCCGTTGCGCCGCGGCACCGGTGGTTCCGTGGTGAGGGGGCGGCGGTGACGGAGTCGACGGACGTCGCTGGCTTGGTCCGCGACCGGGTACGAACCCCGCTGACGCTCGTCGGCGGCTTCTTCCGGATGTGTGTGCTGACCGGCAAATCGTTCTTCAAGTGGCCACCGCAATGGAACGAGGTGATCGAACAGTGCTGGTTCATCACCAGGGTCGCGTTCCTGCCGACGATCATGGTCTCGATTCCATTGACCGTGCTGCTCATCTTCACCCTCAACATCCTGCTCAAGGAGGTCGGCGCCGCTGACCTGTCCGGCGCGGGCGCGGGGATCGGGGTGGTCACCCAGCTCGGCCCGCTGGCAACGGTGCTCGTGGTGGCCGGCGCCGGGTCGACCGCCATCTGCGCCGACCTGGGCGCGCGTACGATCCGCGAGGAAATCGACGCGATGGAAGTGCTGGGCATCGACCCGATCTACCGCCTGGTGGTACCCCGGGTCATCGCCGCAACGATCGTGTCCACGCTGCTCAACGGCCTGGTCATTACCGTCGGCCTGGTCGGGGGCTACGTGTTCGGGGTGTATCTGCAGAACGTCTCGGGCGGGGCTTACCTGGCCACGCTGACCACCCTGACGGGCCTGCCCGAAGTGATCATCGCCACCGTCAAGGCGGCGGTGTTCGGACTGATCGCCGGCCTGGTCGGCTGCTACCGCGGTCTCACCGTCGGCGGCGGCTCGAAAGGCTTGGGTACCGCCGTCAACGAGACCGTGGTGCTCTGTGTGGTGGCGCTGTACGCGGTCAACGTGATCCTGACCACCATCGGTGTGCGGTTCGGAACGGGCAAATAACATGTCGACTGCTGCCGTCCTGAAATCGCGTTTCCCGCGGGCAACGGAGAATGTGCGCCGCTATGGCGGCGCCGCGGGCCGTGGGTTCGAGAAGGCCGGCGAGCTGTCCTGGTTCGCGGTGGAAAGCGTCGCCAACATTCCGCACGCGATCCGCGAATACCGCAAGGAGTTGGTGCGGCTGATCGCCCAGATCGGCATGGGCACCGGTGCCATGGCCGTCGTGGGCGGCACCGTCGCGATCGTCGGTTTCGTGACGCTCTCCGGCAGCTCGCTGGTAGCCATTCAGGGTTATTCTTCGCTGGGCAATATCGGCCTGGAAACCTTCACCGGATTTCTCTCCGCGTTTGTCAACGTCCGCCTTGCCGCCCCGGTCGTCACCGGCGTATCCCTTGCGGCCACCGTCGGCGCCGGCGCGACCGCCGAGTTGGGTGCGATGCGCATCGCCGAGGAGGTCGATGCGCTGGAAGTGATGGGTGTCAAGTCGATTTCGTATCTGGCGTCGACTCGCATCATCGCCGGGCTGATCGTCATCATCCCGCTCTACGCGATGGCGATGATCGCGACTTTCTTGTCACCCCAGGTGACCACCACCTTGCTGTACGGCCAGTCGCACGGCACCTACGAACATTACTTCCGGACCTTTTTGCGTCCCGAGGACGTGTTCTGGTCGTTCGGGGAGGTCATTCTGATGGCCGCGATCATCATGATCACCCATTGCTATTACGGCTACAACGCCAGCGGCGGCCCAGTCGGCGTGGGTGAAGGCGTCGGCCGGTCGATGCGCTTCTCGCTGGTCTCTGTCGAGCTCGTCATCCTGTTGGCCGAGTTGGCGCTCTACGGCGTCAATCCGAACTTCGCCCTTACGGTGTAGCCGCCATGACGTTTCCGGAAGGCAAAGAAAACAAAATCAGCAGTCCGCCCTACAAGCTGGTGGGTCTCGGGTTGCTGGTGATCTTCGCGATCATCCTTACCCTGGTCTTCTTTCAGTTCCGGGGTGCCTTCACGGCCAAGACCGAGTTGACGTTGCTCTCGACGCGCGCTGGCTTGGTGATGGACCCGGGGTCGAAAGTCACCTACAACGGGGTCGAGATCGGCAAGGTCGGCGAGATCAAAGAGGTGACTGACGCGAAAGGCAAGCCCGCAGCGTTGTTCACCTTGCAGATCACCGAGAAGTACATGAAGAGCTCGCCGAGCTTCTGCGGGGGTTCGGGTAAGTCGTCGAAAGGCTGTTACTTGATTCCGGCCAACGTGGATGCCGAGATCAAGGCGACTACCGTCTTCGGGGGCAAGTATGTGTCGCTCACCACCCCGGCACACCCGTCGGGACACTTGACGCCTAAGAAGGAGGCCCCGGATCACCCCGCGGATATCGACGCCACGAAAGAGCGGACCTGCCCACCGCCCCCCATATCCAACGGAATCGCGCTGAAGCCCGACTGCGTGACGACCGAGATCAACACGGTGTTCCAGACCATCAGCTCGATCGCCGAGAAGGTCGATCCGGTGAAGCTGAACCTGACACTGGGCGCCGCAGCCGAAGCGTTGAATGGTCTGGGCGACAAGCTGGGTCAATCGATCATCAACGCCAACGCGGTCCTCGACGACGTCAACCCGCAGCAGCCTCTGGTTCGTCACGACATTCAGCAGTTCGCCGCTCTCGCCGACACCTTCGGTAACGCCGCGCCAGACTTCTTCGACTTCCTCAGTGATGCGGTGATCACCGCACGCACACTCAACCGACAGCAGGACGACCTGGATGCAGCGTTGATGGCGGCCGTCGGATTCGGCAACACCGGTGGTGACGTGATCGAGCGTGGCGGGCCGTATCTGGTGCGCGGCGCCTCCGATCTGGTGCCCACCGCTCAGCTGCTCGATGAATACAGCCCTGAGCTGTACTGCACCATCCGCAATTACCACGACGTCGAACCCAAGGTCGCCGCATTCACCGGCGGCAGCAATGGCTATTCGCTGCGGACCGAGTCTGAGCTGCTTTCCGGCGCCGGGCTACTCCTGAACCCTGCGTTCGCCTTGGGTAGCCTGTTCTTCCCGGCGTTGTTGGCGGCCTCACCGGCCGGACTGATCAACGGGGCGCCCAACCCCTATATCTATCCCGACAACTTGCCTCGGATCAACACCAAGGGCGGCCCCGGCGGTGCGCCCGGCTGTTGGCAGCCGATCACCCGCGACTTCTGGCCGGCGCCGTATCTGGTGATGGACAGCGGCAACAGCGTCGCGCCCTACAACCACCTCGAAGTTGGTTCGCCCTACGCGATCGAATACGTCTGGGGCCGTCAGGTAGGGGATAACACGATCAACCCATGAGCAACAAAGGCACTATCGTCAAGCTCGCCATCGTCGGAGTGGTGCTGGTGTTCTTCACCGTCGCCATCATCGTGGTGTTCGGCCAGATCCGCTTCGACCGGACGAACAGTTACACCGCTGAGTTCAGCAATGTAAGTGGGCTGCGCGAAGGCCAGTTCGTGCGCGCTTCCGGGGTGGAGATCGGGAAAGTCAAAAGTATTGAGCTGGTTGACGACAACCACCGGGCACAGGTGAAGTTCGACATCGACCGCTCGATACCGCTGTACCAGTCGACGACTGCCCAGATTCGTTACCTCGACTTGATCGGCAACCGTTACCTAGAACTCAAGCGCTGCGCCGACGTCGTCGGCGACCCGGGTTGCCGCAAGGCCGAAGGCGCTGCCCAACAGCTGCCCCCGGGCGGGATGATTCCACTGGCGCACACTCAGCCGGCGTTGGATCTCGACGCGCTGATCGGTGGTTTCCAGCCGCTGTTTCATGCGCTGTCTCCGGACAAGGTCAACAACATCACCACGGCCATCATCACCATCTTCCAGGGACAGGGCGGGACGATCAACGACATCCTCGCCCAGACCGCGTCGCTGACCTCCACCCTCGCCGACCGCGACCAGGCAATCGGCCAGGTGATCAAAAACTTGAATATCGTGTTGGACACCACGGTCCGGCATCGCAAGCAGTTCGACGAAACCGTCGACAACTTCTCGAAGCTGGTCGCCGGCCTGGCCGATCACTCCGACAGCCTCGCGGCGGACGTCGCGAACATCAGCAACGGCACCGGCGCAGTCGCTGACCTGTTGGCCGACAACCAAACCCTGCTGCACAAGACGCTGAACTACCTCGAGGCGGTCCAGCAACCGATCATCGACCAACGTGATCTGTACGCTGACCAGTTGCACAGGACCCCGATCGCACTGGACAAGATCGGGCGCGCGATCGGCAGCTACGGCGACTTCGTGAATTTCTATTCCTGCGATATCACGCTCAAATTCAACGGACTTCAGCCTGGTGGTCCGGTTCGCACGGTGCGATTGTTCCAGCAGCCGACAGGTAGGTGCACGCCGCAATGAGAACGCTGGAACCGCCCAACCGGATGCGGATCGGGCTCATGGGCTTGGCGGTGGTGGCGATGGTCGTCGCTTTCGGGCAGACCATGACCAGTGTGCCGATGTTGTTCGCTACGGCGGCCTATTACGGGCAGTTCAGCGACACCGGTGGCATGAACAAAGGCGACAAGGTGCGCATCGCCGGCCTGAACGTCGGTGTCATCCAGTCGATCAAAATCGACGGCGACCACATCCAGATGAAGTTCACCACCGGCGGCAAGCCGATCGGCTCCGAGAGCCGACTGACGATCCGCACCGACACCCTGCTGGGCAAGAGGGTCTTGGAGGTCGAGCCGCGGGGAACAAAGATGTTGCGCCCCAACGCACTCATCCCGATGGGGCAGAGCACCCAGCCGTATCAGCTGTACACCGCCGTCAACGACGTCACCAACGCGGCCTCCCTTACCGATCCGCAAATCGACAACGTCAAGAGGTCGCTGACCGTCCTGTCGGACACCATCAAGGCGACGAACCCGAACTTGAGTCCCGCGCTCGAGGGGGTGGCCAGGTTCGCCGACACCATCGGTAAGCGCGACGAAGAGGTTAAACATCTACTTGCGCAAGCCAACCAGGTCGCCAGCGTGCTGGGTAACCGCAGTAGGCAGATTGACCAGCTGCTGGTCAACACCAAGACTCTGCTGGCGGCGATGAACGCCCGCGGGCAGGCCATCGACGCATTGCTGGGCAACATCGCCGATTTCTCGGCCCAGGTGAAAACGCTGATCAACAACAACCCCAACATCAATCACGTGTTGGAGCAACTGCGCACGGTCAGCGACCTACTCAACGAGCGCAAGCAAGATCTGGCCGACGGCATCACCAGGGGCGCCCGCAACGTCGTACAACTAGGGGAGACCATTGCGTCGGGCCCGTACTTCAAGGTGCAAATAGCCAACATTCTTCCGTACCAACTCCTGCAGCCCTACGTCGACGCGGCGTTCCGTAAACGCGGTATCGACCCGGAGCAGTTCTACCGCAATGCGGGGCTGCCGGAATTCCGGTTCCCCGACCCCAACGGAACCCGGTTCCCCAACGGCGCGCCACCGCCGGCTCCGCCGGTGCTGGAGGGCACCCCGGACCACCCGGGTCCTGCTGTCGCGCCGGGGTCACCGTGCTCGTTCACCCCGCCGGCCGACGGCCTGCCCCGGCCCGGCAACCCGCTGCCGTGTGGGGGCACCGACCAGAACTTGGGTCCTTTCGGCCCGTTGGCGGGACCGCTTCTGGGGGTGCCCGACGTCAGGTCGTCGCCGCCGAACCCCAACGGTTTACCCCCGACACCGGGAATCCCGATCGCCGGGCGGCCAGGAGAGCCGGCACCAGACCTGCCGGGCACTCCGGTACCGCTGCCGCCGAACGCGCCGCCGGGTTCGCGAACGGAGAACTTGGCGCCGGCCGGTCCCGCAGCGCCACCGTCGACATTCGCGCCGGGTTACCCGGCGAATCCGCCGGCACCGCCCGGGTCGGGAGCGCAGGTGCCCGCCCCGTTGATCACCCCCGGCGGCAGTGGCGGCAGCGGTGCTGGAGGAGGTAGCCAGAATTGAGCACCATCTTCGACATTCACAACCTGCGGCTCCCGAAGCTGTCACGGGCGGCGATCATCATCGCGACGGTGATCATCGTGCTGGCGCTTTTCGCGGCACTCGTCGGCTGGCGGCTGTTCCAGAAACTGACCAATAACACCGTCACCGCCTACTTCCCGGAGACCAACGCGCTCTATGCCGGCGACAAGGTCCAGATCATGGGCTTCCGGGTGGGTGCGATCGACAAGATCGAGCCGGCCGGCGACAAGATGAAGGTGACTTTTCACTACGAGAACGAGTACAAGGTCCGAAACGATGCCTTGGCGGTGGTCCTCAATCCCACCCTGGTGGCGTCGCGCACCCTCCAGCTGGAGTCGCCGGACAACGGCCCGGTGATAACGGGTAGTGGTCCGGTGCTGGCGAACAACGCGGTGATCCCGATCGAGCGCACCCAGGTGCCCACCGAGTTCGACCAGTTGCGTGACAGCATCTCCAAGATCATCACCAAGCTCGGCCCCACACCCGCCCAGCCCAAGGGGCCCTTCGGGGATGTCATCGAGTCCTTCGCCGACAACCTGGCCGGCAAAGGCAAACAGATCAACACCACCTTCGACAACCTGTCGCGGGCGCTGACGGCGCTCAACGAGGGTCGGGGCGACTTCTTCGGGGTGGTGCGCAGCCTGGCGATGTTCGTCGATGCTCTGCACCAAGACGACACGCAATTCGTGGCGTTGAATCAGAACCTGGCGCAGTTCACCGACCGATTGACCCGCTCTGACCATGATCTTGCCAATGCGTTACAGCAGTTCGACGGCCTGCTCTCCACGGTGCGGCCGTTCATCGCCAAAAACCGCGAAGTGCTGACCCACGACATCAACAATCTGGGCGACGTGACCACCACACTGGTGCAACCCAACTCGTTGGACGGGCTGGAGACTCTGCTGCACGCCGCGCCCACAGGAGTCGCGAACCTCAACACCATCTACCACCCGTCGCACGGCGCCATCGTCGCCATCCCGGCGATCGTGAACTTCGCGAACCCGATGCAGTTCATCTGCAGCTCGATTCAGGCGGGCAGCCGGGCCGGCTACCAAGAATCCGCCGAGCTCTGCGCGCAATACCTGGCGCCGATTCTCGATGCGATCAAGTTCAACTACCTGCCGTTCGGCCTGAACCTGTTCAGCACCGCCGAGACCACACCGAAGGAGATCGCCTACTCCGAGCCGCGCCTGCAGCCGCCGAACGGATACAAGGACACCACCGTCCCGGGAATCTGGGTGCCGGACACCCCGACGTCGCACAAGAACACCCAAACCGGCTGGATCACCGCGCCCGGTATGCAAGGCGTCAAGGTGGGCCCGACCACGGCGGGGCTGCTGACTCCCGAATCCTTGGCCGAACTCATGGGCGGCCCGGACATCCCGCCGGTGCAGTCCAATCTGCAGACCCCGCCGGGTTACCCCAATGCGTACGACGAGAGTCCCTCGCCGGTCATCGGCCAGAACCCGCCGCAGGTGCCCATACCACCACCGCCGCCGGGGCCGGAAGTGCGTCCGGGACCGGTGGCTCCGACGCCCGGGCCGGCGCCGGGGCCGGCCCCGGCACCGGCCGGGCCACCGTTGCCTGCTGAGATGGGAGCGGGCCAGTGAGGCGGGCGACGAACGCTACGAACACGAGGAGTGTGGCGAACCGGCGGTCACCGGTGCGGGGGGCGATCGCGCTCCTTCGCCACCGAGCCTGGCAGGGGCTGATCCTGTTGGTGCTGGCGTTGGTGTTGACTTCCTGTGGCTGGCGCGGCATCTCCAACGTGTCGATTCCGGGCGGCCCGGGCAACGAGTCCGGCTCTTACTCGATCGACGTGCAGATGCCGGACACGCTGGCGATCAACGGCAACAGCCGGGTCCAGGTGGCCGATGTCTACGTCGGAACAATCAGAAGTATCCAGTTAAAGAACTGGGTCGCCACGCTCACGCTCGGGCTGAACAAAGACGTCAAGCTTCCGAAGAATGCCACTGTCAAGATCGGGCAGACCAGCCTGCTGGGTTCCCAACACGTGGAGTTGGCGGCACCGCCCAACACACCACCGCAGCTGATATCGTGCGACGCCCAGAAGAAAGACAAGTCCAAGCACGACAAGTCCCAGCTGCAGTTGTGTCCCGGCGATACCATCCCGTTGGCGAACTCGTCGGCATTCCCAACCACCGAACAAACATTGGCCAGCCTGGCACTGATCCTGCGCGGCGGCGGTATCCCGAACCTCGAACGGCTTCAGAACGAACTGAACAACGTCGTCGTAGGCCGAGGACAGCAGATTCACGATTTCCTGACAAAGTTGGACCTCTTCGTCAGCCAGGTCAACGACCAACGCAATGACATCAACCACGCCATCGACTCCACCGACCGGTTGCTGGCCTACGTGAGTCGCCGTGACGATGTCATCGACCGGGTGCTGACCGACGTCCCGCCGCTGATCAAGTATCTGGCGGATCCCAAGTACATCCGCGACTTGATCAACGCGGGCGACTCGTTGGGCCGCATCTCCGGTGCCGCCGCGCAATACCTAGGGGCGGTGCGGGGCAGTCTGCACACCGATCTGCAGGCACTCCAGTGCCCGCTGCGGGAGCTCGGTCGTGCCTCTCCCGACCTGCTCGGTGCGCTGAAACTGATCCTCACGCAGCCGTTCGACGTCGACACCGCGCCGCAAGTCTTCCGGGGCGACTACTTCAACATCTCGATCATGCTGGACGTGACCTACAGTGCCGACGACAACGCATTCTTGACCGGTACCGGACTTTCCGGTGCTCTGCGGGCGCTCGAGCAATCCTTCGGCCGCGACCCGGAAACGATGATTCCGGACGTCCGTTACACGCCCAACCCGAACGATGCCCCCGGCGGACCGTTGGTCGAAAGAGCGGATAGGAACTGCTGATGAGCAAATTCGTCCGCCGTCAGCTGATCTTGTTCGTCATCATGTCGGTCATCGCTGTGCTCGTGCTCGGGGTGTACTACCTGCAGATTCCCACATTGCTGAATGTCGGCCGATACGACCTGAAGGCCGATCTGCCGGCGTCGGGAGGCTTGTACAAGACGGCGAACGTGACTTTCCGCGGCGTCACGATAGGCAAGGTCACCGACGTCCAGCCGACCGAACAGGGCGCGCAGGCCACTATGAGTATCGACAGCCGCTACAAGGTCCCGGTCGATGTGCAAGCCCAGGTGCACTCCGTGTCGGCCGTCGGTGAGCAGTATGTCGACCTGGTGTCGCCGGGCAACCCACGCAAAGACCTTGCGCCTGGGTCGACCATCCACAAGGCCACCGTGCCCGCCGAAATCGGGCCGTTGCTCGATGCCGCGAACAAGGGTCTGTCGGTCCTGCCGCAAGACAAGATCGCCGAGCTGCTCAACGAGACCGCGCAATCCGTCGGGGGCTTAGGGCCGGCACTGCAACGGCTGGTCGATGCCACCCAGCAGATTGTCGGGAATTTCAAGACCAATATCCACGATGTCAACGACCTCATCCAGAACTCCTCGCCGGTGCTGGACAGCCAGGTCAACTCCGGCAGTGCGATCGAGCGCTGGGCTCGCAACCTCAACAGCCTCGCCGCGCAGACGGCGCAGAACGACGGACACGTACAGAGCATCCTGTCCCAGGCGGCGCCGACCGCCGACCAAATTGCCGCGGCGTTCGGTGACGTGCGGGAGTCGCTGCCACAGACGCTGGCCAACCTCGCGATCGTCATCGAAATGCTCAAGCGCTATCACACCGGGATCGAACAGTTCCTCGTGTTCCTGCCGCAAGGTGGGTCGATCGCAGAGACGGTGGGGGCGCCCTACCCCAACCTGGCGGCACTCGACGTGGCGACGACGATCAATCAGCCTCCGCCATGCCTGACCGGTTTCATTCCGGCGTCGGAGTGGCGCTCGCCGGCGGATACCAGGGACATGCAGGTGCCGAACGGGCTGTACTGCAAGATCCCCAAGGACACCCCCGCCAACAGCGTGCGCGGAGCACGCAACTTCCCCTGCGTCGATGTCCCGGGAAAGCGGGCCGCGACGCCGCGGGAGTGCCGCGACCCCAAGCCGTACGTTCCGTTGGGCACCAACCCCTGGTACGGCGATCCCAACCAGCTCAAGAACTGTCCGGCACCGGGCGCTCGATGCGATCAGCCGATCACGCCGGGCATCGTCGAACAGGCGCCCTCGGTCAACACCGGCCTCAACCCCGCCCCCGCCAACCAGGTGCCGGGAACGCCACCGCCGAAGAACGATCCGCTGCAACGACCGGGATCAGGTAGCGTGCAGTGCAACGGGCAGCAGCCCAACCCCTGCCTCTACAATCCAGCCGGTCCGCCCACGGCGGTTTACAGTCCGCAGAGCGGTGAACTGATCGGGCCGGACGGCGTCAAGTATTCGGTCCAGAACTCAAGCAACACAGGAGACGACGGATGGAAGGAGATGCTGGCGCCGAGCGCCCGCTGAACCTCACCGATGCCGACGACTCGTCGCGTTCGGAATTGACGCCCCACCAGACCAGCCCGGAGGTGACGCCGGAGGATTCGGCAGAATCCGAGGGCGGAGCCGACCAGACCAGCACCGAGGTGACGCCGGAGGATTCGGCAGAATCCGAGGGCGGAGCCGACCAGACCAGCACCGAAACCGCCGATGATTCAACGGCGTCCGGGGATGCAGCCGATCAGCTCAGCTGCCAGGTGACGTTCAAGGATCCGACGGAATCCGAGGACCACGCCGACCAGGGCCCCGATATCACACCCGAGGCCGACGCCGAGTCGGAAGCAGAGCTCGGCGACGGTAACGGCTACGGGAACGAGGCCGACGCGGCGGTGGTCGGCGAGCCGATCCCGTCCCGACTGGGTCGGGGTTGGTTGATTGCCATCGCAGCGCTTTTTGTGCTGCTGGCCGGTGGTGGCGGTTTCGGTGGTTATCTGGCACTGCGTTTCCATCTGGACAGTCAGAGCATCGCGCGCAACGACGCGGCGGCAATACAGGCTGCTAAGGATTGTGTCGCGGCGACTCAGGCGCCGGACACGGCTGCCATGGCCGATGCCGCGCGCAGAATCATCGAATGCTCCACCGGCGATTTCGGTGCGCAGGCCGCGCTGTACAGCGGCATGCTCGCCGAGGCCTATCAGGCCGCCAACGCGCGTGTTGAAGTGTCGGATATGCGCGCGGCGGTGGAGCGCAACAATCCCGACGGTTCCGTCGACGTGCTGGTCGCGCTGCGCACCAAGGTGACCAACTCGTCCGTGCAAGGTCAGGAACAGGGTTACCGACTGCGGGTCACGATGTCGCGCGCGGACGACCAGTACAAGATTTCCAAGCTCGACCAGGTGGCGAAGTGACGGCGGTGGTCGAGAAGACCGAGACCACGCCAACTGTTCGGGACGCCACACAAACCGACCCGCCGGCCCGGTGGCATCGACGCGCCTGCGCCCTCGGCATCGACGTGGTGCCCGCGGTCGCCGTTGTGACGACGCTGGCGCTGTCCGCCTTGACGGTGCCCTCACGAGGCCAGTGGTGGTGGATCTGTGCCGTCGCCGCGGGACTGGTCATCCTGTTGACGTTGGTCAACCGGCTGGTGCTGCCGAGCACGGTCGGTTGGAGCCTGGGCCGCGCCGTTGTCGGGATCGCCGTGGTCCGACCCGATGGTGCTCCAGTCGGTCCGTGGCGGCTGGTGCTCAGGGATCTGGCCCACTTACTGGACACAGCGTCGGCGTTGGTGGGTTGGCTTTGGCCGCTGTGGGACGACCGCCGGCGCACCTTCGCCGATCTACTCGTACGGACCGAAGTGCGCACCGTCGCTCAACGGGCGCCGCTGCAGTGGGTACGACGGTTGACCGTGATCGCGGTGCTGGGAGCGGCTGCGCTGTGTCTGGCCGGTACGGCCATCTCCTGGCTGGTGGTGTCCCGGCCCCAGTGGGCGGTTGCCCGAGCAAGCAAGCAGGTGTCCGAGCAGGGACCAAAGATGGTCGTGGAGATGCTCTCCTATGATCCGAAGACTTTGCACGACGATTTCGCGCACGCCCAGTCGCTGACCACCGACAACTACCGCCCGCAATTGGTCCAGCAACAACAAGCGGTGCAGCAGCATCCCGTCTTCAACGAGTACTTCGTGACCAACACCGCAGTCCTGCAACCCGCGGCGTCGGATCGCGTATCGATGCTGGTGTTCCTGCGTGGTGAGCGCGGCCTACCGCCGGAGCAGCGCTTCATCACCGCAACCGTTCGGGTGAAATTCGCCAGAGGTGCGGATGCCCGTTGGCGGGTGGACGATTTGACCGTGTTGACGAAACCGGCGCCGGCTGCGAGCGGAAAATGAGTCCGCGCCGCAAGATTCACCCTGATGAGCAGCCACTGCTGGCGAGTCGGGCGCCGGGGCCGCAGCGCGGGCTCAGGTGGCGGTCCCGACTGCGTCGGCCGCGGTTGACCGGATTACCGTTTCTGACCACAGTCGCCGCGGCGCTGATGGCGGCCGCGATCACCGGCAGCGCTTTGATGCTGGACTCGCATCTGCGCAGCGATTCAGCAGCCGAGAAAGATCGCGCCGTGTTGAGTTACGTGTCAAGGTTCATGACGGAGTTCACCTCCGTCGACCCGTTTAATGCCAACGACTACATGAAGCGGATACTGGCCGAAGCGACAGGCGATTTCGCAAAGCAGTACAACGAGAAAGCCAACGAGATCCTGATCGAGATCGCCGAAGGCGATCGGACCACCGGCGTCATCCTCGAAGCCGGTGTGGAGCGGTGGAACGACGACGGTAGCGCCACCGTGCTGGTAGCGACCCAGGTCACGTTGCAAACTCCGGACGGCAAGCAGGAGTTCAACAACACCGATCGTTGGGTGGCAACGGCTCAGCAGGAAGGGAGCGCGTGGAAGATCAGCAACCTGTCGCAGGTGATCTGACCGAAGGCCGTGACGACGAAGCGCGGGGGAGTTCCGCGGTAGAAACGAAAGCGGTCGAAGACAGCCCCGCCGTGCTCGACAAGGTCGATACCGGGTACCAGCCGAAGCGCAGGCACTCATTCAGAAGGCGGCGGCCCAGTGCGGACCCTGCCGCGGTTCCGGATCCAGGTCCGGCCGCGGCAGACGCCGAGGAGGTGACCACAGCAGCGGTTCCCGACCGCGATGACGCTGCCGCCGGACATTCCGAACACGTTGACACCACCGCCAACCAGGCCGCCACGGACGACGCCGAGGCAGCGGTTGAATCCGCCGACGCCGATGAAGACGCGACACTCGAATCAGCCGAACAGACCGAAGAGGCCGGCACCGAAGCGGCCGAGCCGGACGGGCAAGCGGTGCGCGTCCGAAAACAGGCGGGCAAGGGCACTGCGGCCGCGGTCCTGATTGCGGCCACGTTGTTCGTCGGTTCGGCGGCGTTTTCGGCTGCGGCGGGGCAGACCTTCGTGCGCGATCGGGTGGCCGTCGTCACCAAGCAGAACATTGCGCGGACCGCGGCCGACGCGATCACGACGCTGTGGACCTACACGCCGCAGAACCTGGACAAACTCGGCGACCGCGCGGCCACCTATCTCAGCGGTGATTTCGAAGCGCAATATCGCAAGTTCGTCGATGCTCTCGTCGCACCCAACAAGCAGGCTCAGGTCACCAACAGCACAGTGGTCACCGGCGCGGCCGTCGAATCGCTCGACGGTCCGAACGCGGTCGCCATGGTCTACACCAACACCACGTCGACAAGCCCCATGACGCAGAACATTCCGGCGCTGCGGTACCTGTCGTACCGGCTGTTCATGAAGCGTGACCATGCCCGCTGGCTGGTCACTCGAATGACGACCATCACCTCGCTGGACCTGACGCCGCAGCTGTAGGGTCCGCGGCGGTGCCATCGCAGCGAAAGAGTCTGGCCCAACTGCACGTAGCGTCACCGGTGTCGGAACGACTGACGGTGACGGCTCTGCTGTTGTTGACGTTCGCGACCGGAATGGTCGATGCGATCAGCTTGCTGGTCCTCGGTCACCTGTTCGTGGCAAACATGACCGGAAACGTGATTTTCCTCGGCTTCTGGTTCGTTCCCCGCGCCGGTGTGGACTTGACGGCCGCCGTCGTCGCGGTCGTGGGATTTTTGATCGGCACCGTCGTCGGTGGCCGGTTGGCCCGCCATCTCGAGGATTTCCGGCACTGGATCACCGCGGCGCTGGGGATGGAGGTCGCGCTGTTGGCGACGTTGGCGCTGCTGGCCGGCGCCGGGGTGCTGCGCTATCACGACGCGACGAAATTTATTCTGATCGCCGGGCTGGCGCTGACGTTCGGCGTCCAGAACGCCTCTGCCCGCCGGTTCGGCATCTCCGAGCTCACCACCACCGTGCTGACCACCACGATCGTCAGCATTGGTTTCGACAGCAGACTGGCGGGAGGGACCCGGAGCCGGGCGCCGCTGCGCTACGGCGTCATCTTGACCATGTGCGGCGGCGCGGTTGTCGGCGCGACGATGTCGCTGGTCACCGTGGCTCCGGTGATCGCGCTGGCCGCCGCGGTGGTGGCGGTGAGTTTGCTGATCTTCTTGTTCGGCCCGCCGGCGCCGGCCTAGTTGAAAGCCAGCCACCCCGGCAGGGCGCGCTCGTGGGCGTCACAGAGAACCTGCCGGGTGTCACACGATCCCCGCGGCGCCCCGGCCCCGGCCCACATGCCTCCGCTGTCGCGGCGCAGCACGATTGCCGAGGAACCGCCGCCGTCCAGCAGTACCGCGGTGTCGCTGCCCAGGCCGCGGAACAGGTCTTGGATGTTGTCCGGCGTGTAGTTGCCGCCCTGAAAGACAAACATTTCGTCAGTCGGCCTGGAGTAGGCCAGCGCCGTGCGCGCCGCGCTGGGCCCACCGTCGTTCAATTGCCCGGTGTTGCCGGGAGACATCAACCCGAGCCCGCTCACCGCGACGAATTTGGCGCCCTTGTCGACCAAGCCCTGAAGCACCGGCGCGGCGGCGTTGAAGTCGTCGCCGTTCTTGCCGCCTTGGGGCCACACCACCGACGGCGCACCACTGCTGGGCAAGATCATGGTCGCCAGTGGCAGCCAGTGATCGTCACCACCGGACAGTCCCGGTTTGCCCGGGTAGGCGACCGTTCCGGTGACCGCCTGGTTGGCCCGGCCCTGACCTCGGGTGTTGTCGACGTAGGCGCCCAGCGGTGACGAGCAGCCGGTGGACCGCCACGAGCCGCGCTGTTGCCCCCGGATGTCGAAGAAGTTCGCGTTGACCGCGATAGTCGGCTGGCCCAGGATCTGCCAGGCCTGCACGGGAGAGTAGATTTCCGACGCCTGCAGCGACCCGTCGCCGGTGCGCACGTTCATTCGTTCACACCGGGCCTGAGCTCCGGCATGGGTGTCCACCAACAGGTGCGGTTCCAGGCGTTGCGACGCCTGCTTGATGACCATCAGGTGGCCGCCGTTGTTCATCTCGTACCAGCTGCCGCCCGCGTTGAGCAGCGGCATGGGATGACCCGCCCCGAAGTTGTAGACCAGGTAGGAGCCCTTCGTCGCGGCGATGGCGTCGGCCAGCATGTCGGCCGCCGCGGCGCGGGCCACGCCCTGCTTGGTGCCGGCAGCGAGCACCGCGCAGACCGCTGCGCCGGCCACCGTGCGGCGCCATGCGACGGCAAGACTTGGCACTGGCGCCCCTTCGCAGCGGGAATGTCAAAGAAAAGGATCAACCTCTCAGACATCAGTGTCAACTTATGTAACAGCTGCGTGACGCTTCGGCTGACAATGAATCACGTTCCGCTACATGGCTTTCCCGCACCGACAGCGAAAATTGATCATCCGTCAGCGGCTGCGGTGGGCACCTCGGGCTCGGTGGGCGTCTGCGGTTCGTTCGTCGGGTCGGCCGTCGACGTCGTCTCCGCGTTGGGTGAGATCCGGTGGTAGCCGCGGCGGTCGTAGAGCCGAGTGACGATGCCGCCCAACAGAAGTCCGATGATCAGGCCGATGGTGGTCAGCGTCAGCGCTTGGGTGAGGCCGGCGTCGGCTCGGCCGTCGAGATAGAGCAGCGCTCGAGCGCCCAGGAACACTTGGTGCATCGGCTCGAATTTGGCAAGCCAGCTGAAGAACGACGGCGCGGCCTGCAGCGGAACCGTGGCCCCCGCTGACGGCAGCCCGAGGATGACGAAGATCAACATGCTCGCCAGCAGGCCCATCGTGCCCAGCACCGCGATCAGCGAGCTGGAGGTGACACCCACTGCGGCGATGGCGAATACGCCGTACAGCCACAGCTGCACACCGTGCGTGATCGGCATGCCCAGCGCGTGGGCTATCGCCATGTAGGCGGCGGATGTCACGAGCGCCAGGACTACCATCAACGCCCACTTGATCAACAGGGTCCGGAAGCGAGAGATCCGCACTTGAGCGGCGAATCGGTACACCGGCCCGAATTCAGCAGGCACGTAACCCAGCATCGAGTCCACCAGTGTGCTGACCACGATGCTGCCGGTGAAGCCCGCCAACAGCAACAACAACGAATAGTAGAATGCCGACAGGCCGTTGCCGGTGCCGTCTGGCAGCGGATTGTGTGCCGCCGTGGTGATTTCGATCGGGTGGGTGAGGATCAGAAGTACCGCGCCCGGGACCGGCGCATCGCCGGTCTTGGCTGCGACCCGGGCGGAAAGTTGCTCTCCCACTTTGCGGTCGGCGACCTGCAACGCCTCGTTGAGCGCCTGGCTGGCGATGCTGGAGCCCAGTGTGCCGGCCCGCGGGTTGGTGTTGATGGTGATGATGGGACGATCGGCGTCTCCGGGATTCATCGCACCGGACGGCAGTAAGGCCAGCGTCGCCGAGAAATCCGGCGGTATCGCCGCCGCACCGTAGATCTGGGCGTTGTTCAACTGGCGGACCGCCTCGTCCGGTGTGAGCGCGCGCAGGTCGAACTTGTCGTGGTCGAGACCGGACTTCATGCCGTCGACGATTTCTGCACCCACCGGACCGGCGTCCTCGTTCACCACCGCGACCGGAAATTTGTGCAAGCTGGCCGCCGGCCGCAGGATGCCACCCAGGTACAGCGCGGCCAGTGCTGACATCAACAGCAACGTGATGACGATCGGAGCCACCCAGAACCGCGCGGTTCGGGTCGCCCTGGGGTCGGGAGCGGCGTGACGTGCGTGCGGGTGGGACATAGGGCCTCCTCCTGTCGGCCCCACCTTATGCGGGAGCTCGACGGCTCATTTCAGGCCCGGCAGAACCCGTCAGCACCGCCGCCTGCGGTCGGCGTCGGTCGCCCAGCGCCCCGTCAGCGCGAAACCCGGCGCCCGGTCACCAGCTTGACGATGCCCAGCAGGATCACCGCGCCCAAGAGGCACGTCAGGAACGAGAAGATCCAGCCATGCTTGTCCACGGCTACACCGAAGCCACGCAGCAGAAACCCGCCGATCAATCCACCGACGATCCCCACCACGATGTTCAGGAGCACACCCATTTGGGCGTCGGTCTTCATGATCTTGCTGCCGATCCAGCCGGCCAGACCGCCGATGATGATCCAGCCGATGACACTGAGAGTGAGCATGATTTCCGTCCTTTCCGAAGGCGAGCGGGCCGCCGGTTGCCTCCACGGTGGCGAAAGCAAGTCGAACGACCAGTGCCTGCAGGTATGCCCGGTAGGCGGTCGCGGTAATCGCCGAGTCGTTCCGAAGGCGCGCTGCGACTGCGCCGGCTGGGCGGTCAGCCGCCCAGCGCGACGTGCATCTCCCACGCCAGGATCTCCGCGGGTTCGACGGCCGTCACCCGTTGCCCGTCGCAACCGGTGAACCGGACAGCGTCGCCTTCCTCCAGGATCCCGTGGCCCTCGAGCGTGACCCGGCCGCGGGCGACGAACAGGTGCAGATATGGTGCCGCGGGCAAGTCGGCGGCCGCGCCGGTCTGCAGGCGGACGCCATGCAGCGCGGCGTGGCGGTTGTGCAGCGTGATCGCCGCATCGCGGCCAGGTATACCCGAGGCGATGGTGACCAACTGCCCGGCCAGTTGGCGATCGTCGATGTCCTGCTGCTGGTACTCCGGTGCGATTCCGGACTCGTCGGGTACCACCCACATCTGTACGAAATGCACCGGCTCGGTGGGCGAGTCGTTCTTTTCCGAATGCAGAATGCCACTGCCCGCCGACATTCGTTGCGCGAGATCGCGGTAGATTACGCCCTGGTTGCCGAGCGAATCCTGGTGGGTGAGCGCGCCGGACAACACCCACGTCACGATTTCCATGTCTCGATGCGGGTGGCGGTGAAAACCACTGCGGGGCTGCACAATGTCGTCGTTGTTCACCAACAGCAGGCCGTGGTGAGTGTTGGTCGGATCGTAGTGATCACCGAACGAAAACGAATGCCGGGAGTTCAGCCAGGGCGTGCTGGTCAGTGCTCGGTCGGCCGCACGCCGGACCTCTGTCGGGACAGCCACGACGTCACCTTACTCTGTCCTCGCCGAGTGGCCACTTAACGCACACCGCTTGCGAAATTGCGTGCCACAACTGGCCACTCGAGCGCGTCGCTATGCACACCATACGGAAATGCGGCACACGTGAGTCATTACCGGGTGACAGAGTCTGGGCATGCCGCGTCAGGATCGGCCGTTCCTCGGCACAGAGGCTTTGGCGGCAGGGAAGGTGACACGGCGCACGCTGGTCAGCCGGCATGAGGCCATCTACCGAAACGTCTACCTTCCGGACGGCCATCAACTCACTGCTGCCACGCGCGGGATAGCCGCCTGGCTATGGTCGGGACGCACGGCTACTGTCGCCGGCCTGTCAGCGGCCGCCCTGCTGGGAACGCGTTGGATCGACCCGAGGCATCCAGCAGAGCTGTGCCGCCGTAACGGAAAAGCGGCGACCGGCATCCTCGTTCACCGCGACGAACTGCTGGACGACGAAGTATGCACGTTCGACGGCATACCGGTGACGACGCCCGCGCGGACTGCGTTCGATCTGGGACGGCGCAAAGGCTTGTCCAGCGCCGTGATTCGGCTCGACGCATTGGCCAACGCCACCAAGCTCAGGGCGGTCGACGTTGACGGCCTGGCACAGCGGCATCGTGGTGTTCGCGGCCTAGTGCAGCTCCGCGTGGCACTTGCACTGATGGACGGCGGAGCGGAATCTCCGCAGGAGACCCGAACTCGCCTGCTGCTTTTGCGTGCAGGCTTGCCCAAGCCTGTGACGCAGATAGTGGTGCTCGACGACATCGGGTATCCGTTCGCGCGAATCGACATGGGCTATCCCGAGTGGCGGGTCGGCATCGAGTTCGATGGTGCCCAACATTGGACCGACCCGGCGCAGCGCACGGCCGATATCGACCGGTACTGCGAGCTCGCCGCAGTAGGCTGGCTGATCGTGCGGGTCAGTAGTGATTTGCTTCGCTACCGCCCGGACGTTGTTGTCGCACGAACGTGCCGCGCACTCCGCCAGGCCGGTGCCGAGTGGCCAGTTATCAATCGCTTCGTGACCGGACGCGTGGCATAACTGGCCACTCAAGGCGTCAAAGCCGTTCCGGCAAACCGAATCTTGCGAACAGGGTGGGGGAGAAGAAGGCGACCACGTGTGACACTCCGCCGGGCGTCAGATCGATCACCTGCAGTTGGAACGGCAGATGCTGATCACCCTCGCGCATGTACATCGCGGCCGCTGTCTGGCCGTTGGCGATCACGGGAATAAGGCGCATATCGCCGGACGCTTGGGCAGGGCATTGCCGAAGCACCAGGGTGGCGATCGCTTGGCGGCCTTGATACCAACCGACGTACGGCGGCATCTCCCAGATGGCCTCACTGGTGAACAGGTCGACCAGCCGGTCGATGTCATAGGCCTCGAACGCCTCGATATACCGGCTCAGCTGGTCTCGGGCGTCCGCGGAGTCCGGCGCGGTGAGCC
This sequence comes from uncultured Actinomycetota bacterium, assembly GCA_963767765.1. Classification (GTDB taxonomy): domain Bacteria; phylum Actinomycetota; class Actinomycetes; order Mycobacteriales; family Mycobacteriaceae; genus Mycobacterium. Next base: position 1,138,889 of record CAVYEX010000002.1, read on the forward strand.
GGTCCTCAAGGCTGGGCGCCACCGCCTCCAGTTGGGCCCGCGCCCGTTGCAGCAGGCTGTTGACCGCGGCCGTGCTGGTCCCGATCGCGGTAGCGACTTCGGCGGCCCTCCACTGCAGCACCTCGCGCAGCAGCAGCACCGCGCGCTGTCGAGGTGACAGGTGTTGCAGTGCGGCAATGAACGCCAGCCGCACCGACTCGCGTGACTCGACCGCGGCCGAGGGATCGCCGGACGGCTCCGGCAGCGGCTCCAGCCATGGCACTTCGGTCCGCGCAACCAGCTCGGCGTTCGGGTCGGCGCTGGCAGCGCCCAGCCCACTGGGCAGCGGGCGACGTTGGCGGCCCTCCAGCGCGGTCAAGCAGGCGTTCGTCGCGATGCGGTGCAGCCAGGTTCGTACCGACGACTGGCCTTCGAACTGGTGGTAGGCCTTCCAGGCGCGCAGGTAGACGTCTTGCACCACGTCTTCGGCGTCGTGCAACGACCCGGTCATCCGGTAGCAATGGGCGAGCAGTTCGCGCCGGTAAGGTTCCGCCTGCGCGGAGAACTCACCGTCGACGCCTTCGGCAAGCAGACTCACCCGACAAAGATTACGCATCCGGTGTGACACGGCCGCGGCTTTGCGACCGGTAAGCCGCGCAGCGTGACAAGAAGAGCGGGCCGGTGCGTCTACGCTGCCCTGGTGACCACCACCCGCGCCGAGCGGACGTTCGAGGGGATCGGCGGTGTGCGCATCGTCTACGACGTGTGGACCCCGCCGTCCACGCCGAGGGCTGTGGTGGTTCTCGCACACGGGCTCGGCGAGCACGCCCGTCGCTACGACCACGTCGCGCAACGTTTCGGCGAGGCGGGGCTGGTGACCTACGCGCTCGACCATCGTGGTCATGGCCGATCGGGCGGCAAACGAGTGCTGCTCAAGGACATCTCCGAATACATCGGGGACTACGACACCCTGGTGGGCATCGCCGCCAAGGACCACCCCGGCTGCAAACGCATCGTGCTCGGCCACAGCATGGGCGGCGGCATTGTCTTCGCCTACGGCGTGGAGCGCCCCGATAACTATGACCTGATGGTGCTGTCCGGACCGGCGGTGGCCGCGCAGCAGGCCGTGTCGCCGTTGTTGGTGTTCGCCGCGAAGGCTCTCGGCGTCGTCGCGCCGGGATTGCCGGTGCAGGAACTCGACTCCGAGGCGATATCCCGTGACCCTGCGGTGGTGGCCGCCTACAACAGCGATCCGCTGGTGCACCACGGCAAGGTGCCCGCCGGCATAGCCCGGGCGCTGCTGCTGGTCGGTGAGACGATGCCGCAGCGGGCTCCCGCGCTGACCGCGCCGCTGCTGGTGGTGCATGGCTCGCAAGACCGGCTGACCGGGGTCGGCGGTAGTCGCAAGCTGGTCGACGTGGTCGGATCGTCGGACGTCGAGCTCAAGGAGTATCCCGCCTTGTATCACGAGGTGTTCAACGAGCCGGAGCGCGCGCAGGTGCTCGACGATGTCGTTTCGTGGATCAATGCGCGACTGTGAACAGCAGCGCCGGTGAGGTCGTCCGCGCCGGGCACGCTGGACCGGGGATGTCGTGACCGTCCCGTAGTTTTGGCGCTATGAGCGACGACAAGATGCTGGCGAGAATCGCCGCCCTGTTGCGGCAGGCCGAAGGCACCGACAACGTGCACGAAGCCGAGGCTTTCATGGCGGCGGCGCAACGGCTGGCCACCATGACGTCTATCGACTTGGCGGTGGCCCGGGCGCATGCGGGTGCACGCACCGCCGCCCAAGCGCCCGTGCAGCGCACCGTCACCATTGGGACGGCCGGAACGAGGGGCCTGCGCACCTACGTCCAGCTGTTCGTCATGATCGCTTCGGCCAACGACGTGCGCTGCGACGTCGCGTCGAACGCGACGTTCGTCTACGCCTACGGCTTCGCCGAGGACATCGACGCCAGCCACGCCCTGTACGCCAGCCTGGTGGTGCAGATGGTGCGCGCTTCGGATTCCTACATCGCCTCGGGTTCGCATCGGCCGACACCGACGATCACCGCCCGGCTCAATTTTCAGCTCGCGTTCGGGGCGCGGATCGGCCAGCGGCTGATCGAGGCGCGTGAGCAAACCCGCCGAGACGTGCAGCAGGACCGCAGGCGTGCACCAGGAACGGTGATCGCGCTGCGCGACAAGGACATCGAGCTGCGCGACTACTACCGCAGTGCATCGACCGCGCGGGGCACCTGGCGAGCGCAAAGCGCCACGGCGGGGTATTCGTCGGCGGCGCGACGTGCCGGGGACCGAGCGGGCAAGCGGGCTCGGCTGGGAGGCAGTCCGGAGCTGTCGTCGTCGCGGACCGCGCTGAACCGGTGACCGCGGCGCGCTCGTCCGCCCGGGATACGCAGCGCGGCAGGGTTTATGCGGCTGAGGACTTCGTCCGGACCATGTTCGACCGGGCCGCCGAGCACGGCTCGCAGGTCATCGAGTTCTTCGGTACGCAGCTGACACTCCCGCCGGAAGGACGCTTCGCCTCGTTGACGTCGGTGCAGCGTTACGTGGATGACGTGTTGTCGCTGCCTGCGGTGCGCCGGCGTTGGCCGGCGGTGTCCCCGTTGGCGGTTCGGGCGCGGCGGGCGGCATCCGCCGCGCACTACGAGCATCGCGACGGCATCGGGGTGATCGCGGTGCCCGACCGCGACACCGCGGACTGGGCGATGCGTGAGCTGGTGGTGCTGCATGAGATCGCGCACCACTTGAGCGCTGCCCAGCCGGCGCACGGTCCAGATTTCGTGGTTACCATGTGCGCGCTGGCCGAGTTGGTGATGGGGCCCGAGCTGGGACATGTGCTGCGGGTGGTCTACGCCAAGGAAGGCGTCAGTTGACGATGCGGGCCGGACAGCGGCCCGAGGAGGAACCGGACAATCAGGCAGAGTCGGTGACGATGCGGGCCGGGCAGCGGCCCGAGGAGGAACCGGACAATCAGGCAGAGTCGGTGAGGTTTGACAGGGAAGCCGATACCCTTGCCCGCGACATCGAGGCACAGCTGACCGATGACGAGCGGTTTTCACTGCTGCTCAGCGTCATGGGCGCCAGCGACTTCCTGCCATTTCCCGATGACCGTTTTCCCTCGGACGTGCCCGGCAGTGCCGGATACGTGCCGGGGATTCCGCGGCTCGGGGTGCCGGCGCTGCGGATGAGCGATGCCAGCCTCGGCATCACCAACCCCGGTTACCGACCGGGCGACACCGCGACCGCACTTCCGGCCGGGCTGGCGCTGGCAGCCACTTTCAACCCCGAGCTGGCGCGTTCCTCGGGCGCCGCGATCGGGCGGGAAGCACGCAGCCGAGGATTCAACGTGCTGTTGGCAGGCGGCATGAATCTGGTCCGCGATCCCCGCAATGGCCGCAACTTCGAATATCTCTCCGAAGACCCCCTGCTGAGCGGCGCGATGGCCGCAGAATCGGTCCGCGGGATCCAAGAGCAGGGTGTGATCTCGACGGTCAAGCATTTCTCGCTGAATTGCAATGAGAGCAACCGGAACTGGCTTGACGCCGTCATCGACCCGGACGCGCACCGGGAATCCGATCTGCTGGCGTTCGAGATCGCCATCGAGCGCGGCCAGCCCGGCGCCGTGATGACCGCCTACAACAAGGTCAATGGTGACTACGCCAGCGCCAATGAGTTGCTGCTCAACGACGTGTTGAAAGGCGCCTGGCACTTCCCGGGCTGGGTGATGTCGGACTGGGGCGCGACACCGAGCTGGGAGTGCGCTCTGAAAGGCCTCGACCAGGAATCCGGAGCGCAGATCGACGCTGTCTTCTGGCAGGCCGAGGCGTTCACCGACCGGCTCCGCGCGGCGTACGCCGACGGCAGGCTGCCCAGAACGCGGCTGTCGGATATGGTGCGTCGAATCCTGCGCTCGGTGTATGCGGTCGGAATAAGCCGCTGGGATGCGCTGCCGGCGCCGGATATGGCTGCGCACAACGCGATTGCATTGGACATCGCCCGGCAGGGCATCGTGCTGCTGCAGAACCGTGGACTGCTCCCGCTGCCGGCCGACACCTCGCCACGGGTGGCCGTCATCGGCGGCTGCTCGCAGGTCGGGGTGCCGACGGGATGCGGTTCCAGCGCTGTCGTTCCGCCCGGGGGATACTCTGCTGTGATCCCGCTCGGGGCGCCCGGCGTGGCCGGCATCGGCCGCAATCTGTACCTGCTGCCGAGCAGCCCACTAGAGGAACTGCGAAAAACACTGCCGCAGAGCTGGATCGAATTCGACCCCGGTATCAGCCCCGCTGAGGCGGCGTTGGCGGCCCGGCACGCCGACATCGCGATCGTGTTCGCGATACGCGTCGAAGGAGAAGGCCGTGACAGCTTGGACCTGTCGCTGCCCTGGGGTCAGGACGCCGTGATATCCGCTGTTGCCCAAGCCAACCCGAACAGCGTGGTAGTTCTGGAAACCGGCAACCCGATAGCGATGCCGTGGCGGGAATCGGTGAACGCAATCATCCAAGCCTGGTATCCGGGGCAGGCCGGCGGCCAGGCGATCGCAGAAATCATCACCGGCCGAGTCAATCCCTCGGGCCGGCTGCCGGTGACCTTCCCGCTCGGTCTGCATCAGACTCCGCGACCGGAGTTAGTAGTTCCGGGCGGAGTGTGGGGGACACCGAGCGCCATCGAGTATCGCGAAGGAGCCGACGTCGGCTACCGGTGGTTCGCCCAGCAGGCACACAACCCGATGTTCGCGTTCGGACACGGTCTGTCCTACACCAGCTTCGAGTACCGGGACTTGACGGTGACAGGCGGCGAGACCGTCGTCGCCAGCTTCACAGTCCTCAACACCGGCGAGCGGGCCGGGGCCGATGTTCCGCAGCTGTATTTGAACGCCCGCCCGGATCAGCGCCTGCAGCGGCTGCTGGGTTATCAGCGAGTCGAGCTGGAGCCCGGCGACTCGCGCCGGGTGACCATCGAGGCGGATCCGCGGCTGCTGGCCAGCTACGACGGCAGCGCCGGCAGCTGGCGAATCGACGGCGGCGCCTACACCGTGGCGATCAGTGCGTCCGCGGTGGAGCCTCGACTGACGGCTCAGGTCGACCTGACCGGTCGCACGTTCGGCCGGTGACCCGCCGCGCGACCTCGACCCCGCGGTGAGGCCGTTACTGTGCGGCGACCAGTTCGTCTCCGCAGGTGCAGCGATAGGCCTGATTCCCGTCGGCGCAGTGACATGGCACCTCGACGCGCACCCGGCAGCCGCAGCCTTCGTGCCCGCAGGTCAGCAGAGTCCCTGTCTCGTAACCGCTCATTGCTAGAACCCTTCTCTGTGTTGAGGTAGACGTCTCGATCTTATACCCCCTACGGGTATGTGGTAAAGCACTGAGGCTGCGGTGTGTTATCCGCTGGCCCGCCCAGGGTTAACTCCGTCGCGGGGCTAGCGTGGGAAAAATGAGCCAGCAATTCACCGCCCGGGATGTCGACGCGTTTCTGGACAGCACGGTGATCGGTGACGACCCGGCGTTGTCGGCCGCGATGGAAGCCAGTGAATCGGCCGGGCTGCCGCCGATCGCGGTCTCTGCACAGCAAGGCAAGTTCCTGAAGGTGTTGGCCGCTTCCATTCAGGCGCGTCAGGTCTTGGAGATCGGCACCTTGGGCGGCTTCAGCACTATCTGGCTGGCGCGCGGCGTGGGGCCGCAGGGCCGCGTCGTCACGTTGGAATACGAGCCGGAACATGCCGCGGTGGCGCGGGCCAATCTGCAGCGCGCCGGGGTCGGGGATCAGGTGGAGGTGATCGTCGGCGCTGCGCTGGAGACGTTGCCCGCGGTGACCGGTGGCCCCTTCGATCTGACGTTCATCGACGCCGACAAAGAGAATTACCCGGCGTATCTGGACTGGGCGGTGCGACTGAGCCGCCCTGGCTCGGTGATCGTGGCCGACAACGTGATTCGTGAGGGGCGCGTGGTGTCACCTGAGCCCGAGGACAGCGCGGCGCAGGCCGTCCGCCGGACCCTGGAGTTGATGGGCGCGCACCCGCAGCTCGACACCGTCGTCCTGCAGACCGTCGGCGCCAAAAAGTGGGACGGTTTCGCCCTCGCCCTGGTCAACTAGCCGACGTTCCCCGTCGTTTCCCCGACGCGAGCGTGCGCAGAATGCCGGCGTCGCTCGGCGTGTCGTGGACAAACACGCGCGCTCGCGCCAAGGTGGGCCCGGGCGCCTAGGTGCAGACGGCGCCCACCGCGGCCGAGCCCACCAGTTTGACGTACTTGGCCAGCACGCCGCTGGTGTAGCGCGGCGGCAGTGGCGTGAAATCACTTCGGCGCGCGGCGAACTCGTCGTCGTCGACCATGACCTCCAGGGTCGCCTTCGCGACGTCGAGCCGGATCCGGTCACCGTCGCGCACAAACGCGATCGGGCCGCCGTCCGCCGCTTCGGGCGCGACGTGTCCCACGCACAAGCCGGTCGTGCCGCCGGAGAACCGGCCGTCGGTCAGCAGCAGCACATCTTTGCCCAGGCCGGCGCCTTTGATGGCGCCGGTGATCGCCAGCATCTCGCGCATTCCCGGGCCGCCCTTGGGTCCCTCGTAGCGGATCACGACAACGTCGCCGGCGGTGATGGTGCCGTCCTGCAGGGCGTCCAGCGCCGCCCGCTCCCGGTCGAAGACCCTTGCCGCGCCTTCGAACACTTCCGAGTCGAAACCCGCTGTCTTGACCACCGCACCATCGGGGGCCAGCGAGCCGCCGAGGATCGTGATCCCGCCGGTCGGGTGGATAGGGTTGTCCACGGCGCGCAACACCTTGCCGTCGGGGTCCGGTGGTGCGATGTGCGCGAGGTTTTCTGCCATCGTGCGCCCGGTGACTGTCAGACAGTCGCCATGCAGCAGCCCGGCATCCAGCAGCGCCTTCATGATCACCGGCACGCCACCGATCCGGTCCACGTCGAACATCACATGCCGGCCGAACGGCTTGACGTCGGCCAGGTGTGGCACTTTCGCGCCTATCCGGCGGAAATCGGCGAGCGAGAGCTCGACGTCCGCCTCGTAGGCGATGGCCAGCAGGTGCAGCACGGCGTTGGTCGACCCGCCGAACGCCATCACGACGGCGATCGCGTTCTCGAACGCCTCCCTGGTGAGGATGTCGCGGGCGGTGATGCCGCGGCGCAGTAGTTCCACGACGGCCTGTCCGCTGCGGCGCGCGAAGCCGTCGCGCCGGCGGTCGGTCGCCGGCGGTGCCGCACTGCCGGGCAGCGACATTCCCAGTGCCTCCGCAGCGCTGGCCATGGTGTTGGCGGTGTACATGCCACCGCACGCCCCCTCGCCCGGACAGATGGCCCGCTCGATCGCGTCGACGTCTTCCCGTGGCATCAGCCCGCGGGCGCACGCGCCGACCGCCTCGAACGCGTCGATGATGGTGACGTCGCGTTCGGTGCCGTCGGACAGTTTGGCCCGCCCGGGCAGAATCGAGCCCGCGTAGAGGAACACCGCGGCCAGGTCCAGGCGCGCGGCGGCCATCAGCATCCCCGGCAGTGACTTGTCACAGCCGGCCAGCAGCACCGAGCCGTCGAGCCGTTCGGCCTGCATCACGGTCTCCACGCTGTCGGCGATCACCTCGCGGGACACCAGCGAGAAGTGCATGCCCTCGTGACCCATCGAGATGCCATCGGAAACCGAGATGGTGCCGAACTCCAGCGGATAGCCGCCCGCGGCGAACACGCCCTCCTTGACCGCTTTGGCGAGCCGGTCCAGCGACAGGTTGCACGGAGTGATCTCGTTCCACGACGACGCCACCCCGATCTGCGGTTTGGCGAAGTCTTCGTCGTCCATCCCGACCGCGCGCAGCATGCCGCGCGCGGCCGCTTTCTCCAGCCCGTCGGTGACGTCGCGGCTGCGGGGCTTGAGGTCGACCGGTGGCGTTTCGGCCGCCGTCGGGGGATAGTCAGCGGTCTGGGTCATCATCCAAGTATGCTCGCGGCGTTATGCCTGCCCAAACGACATACCCTATACCCCGACGGGGTATGGAGGTTGAAGTATTCTGACGCCATGAAAACTCGCTTCGGCCGGCCTGCCGTGGCCCTGACGGCTTTGATCGCCGCCTTGGTGCTCACTTCTTGTGGGAACAAGTCGACGCAAGACAAGGCGTCCAGCCACAACCGCGCCGATGTGGTGTTCGCCACCCACATGATCCCCCACCACCAGCAGGGCGCCGACCTGGCGGCCATGGTGCCGGCCCATTCGACCAATCCCGACCTGGGAAAGCTGGCCGGCAACATCTCCGACATCCAGATGTCGGAGATTAAGTCACTCGCGAATCTGGTGACACAGTGGAGCACTCAACCTGACTCCGACACCAAGGGACCCGCCGACACCGCCATGACCGGGATGGTCACCCAGGCCACCTTGACCAAGCTGGGCACGTTGAACGGCGCCGACTTCGACAAGTTGTGGCTGCAGTCGATGATCAGTCACCATCAGGGGGCGATCGAAATGGCCAAGACCGAGGCCCACGACGGCAACAATCCCGATGCCATCGCGATGGCCAACAAAATGGCCAGCGCGCAGCAGGCCGAAGTCGATCAGATGACGAAGATGCTGGGAGGCTAAATGGCGTCGACACGCGGCTATTCGTCGGAGAAGGACAACTACGCCAAGCGGCTGCGACGGATCGAAGGCCAGGTCCGGGGCATCGCCCGCATGATCGACGAGGACAACTACTGCATCGACGTCCTCACCCAGATCAGCGCCGTCAACAGCGCTCTGCGGTCGGTGGCCCTGAACCTGCTCGACGAGCACCTCGGCCATTGCGTGAGCCGCGCGGTCGCCCAGGGCGGCGACGAAGGCGACGCCAAGCTGGCCGAGGCGTCAGCAGCGATCGCACGACTCGTCCGCTCCTGATCCCCCGGATACCGGCCGGACCATGGTTGAGTGGTCGCCGTGGCGGCATTGCGTACGCACGGAGCCGCGCGGCCGGATCGGCCGTCGGTCCCCGCTGCGCCGGTGATCGCCGCAGCCAGCCGGCCCGGCCGTAACGGACCCTGGACGCCGCGCATAGCTGCGCAGCTGGCGGTGCTGGCCGGTGCGGCGTTCATCTACGTGACGGTGGAGATCCTGCCAGTCGGCGCCCTGTCGGCGATATCGCGAGACCTGCACGTCAGTGTCCTGAAGGTGGGCGTGCTGCTGGCCTGCTATGCGATGGTCGCGGCGGTGACGACGATCCCGCTGGTGCGCTGGACAGCGCACTGGCCGCGTCGCCGCGCTTTGCTGCTCGCGTTGATCTGCCTCACGGTGTCGCAGGCGATCTCCGCGGTGGCGCCGAACTTTTCCGTGCTGGCGGGGGGCAGGGTGCTCTGCGCGGTCTTCCACGGCGTGCTGCTGGCCATTGTCGCGCCGATGGCCACCCGGCTGGTGCCGGCCAGCCATTCCGGACGAGCGACCACGGTCATCTACGTCGGCATCGGCCTGGCGGTGGTGGTGGGCAGCCCGCTGACCGCGGCGGTGAGCTCGCTGTGGGGCTGGCGGGTGGCGGTCGCATCGGCCACCGTGGCCGCTGCGCTGATCACCCTGGCGGCTTGGCTGACGCTGCCGGGGATGGCGCTGACGGATCAGCAGCTCACTGCCGTCGGACGCGGCGCGCGCCATCACCGCAACCGGCCACTGATCGTCATCAGTGTGCTCACGCTCGTCGCCGTCATCGGCCACTACATCTCCTACACCTACATCGTCGTCATCATCCGGGACGTCGTCGGGGTCCGCGAGCCCAACCTGGCGTGGCTGCTGGCCGCTTACGGCATCGCCGGGCTGGGGGCGATGCCGCTGGTGGCGCGGCCGCTGGACCGCCGGCCGAGGCTGGCGATCGTCAGTTGCACCGCCGCGGTATGGGCGATTTTCGTCCTGCTGACGGTGCTCGCGTTCGGTAACGGGCCGACCACCGTGGGGGCGGTGCTGGGAACCGGTGCGATCACCGCGTGGGGCGCGGCCGCCAACGGGGTGTCGCCGATGCTGCAGGCTGCGGCGATGCGCGCCGGTGGCGACGATCCCGACGGGGCTTCGGGGCTGTACACGGCGGTTTTCCAGGTCGGCATCGTCGCTGGGTCCCTGACCGGCGGCCTACTGGTCGAACGTAGTGTGCCGGCGATGCTGGCGGCTTCGGCGGTGTTGGTCGGTGTCGTACTGGTGGTCATGGCAGTCAACAGACACGTATTCGACGTGCCCGTCGCCCGCTGACGGTAACGAACGCGGCCGCGTCAGGGATAAAGACAGCAGGTCAACGGCGTAGCACGGGGCCTAACTGCGCTCGCGGGCGCGGCCGGCGCGAAAACTGTTCCGCGGCGTTATGCCACACTGGGTGAGACTTTGACTGGAGGTACGCAGATGTCGCGACCGACCGGGAGCACGCTGCTCGCCGCTCTCAGTACGACCGGATTGGCGCTGGCGCTCACCCTTGGGACCGGCCCGGCCTGGGCCGATCCGGACCAGCCGCCGCCGCCCGGTGACCCGGCGGCCGCCGACGCGGGTCCGCCGCCGGCACCGGACGCCGCACCCCCGGCCGTCGATCCCCTGCCTGCACCGGCACCGGCCGACCCGCTGGCGGTGCCGCCGGCAGTGCCAGCCGCACAGCCGGCCGCGACCGAGGCCGCCGGACAGAACCCGCAGCCGTTCGTCGGCGAACCGCCGTTCGTGCCGCCGTCGTTCAACCCGGTCAACGGCTCGACGGTGGGTGTCGCTCAGCCGATCATCATCAACTTCGCGCGGCCCATCGCCGACCAGGGGATGGCCGAGCAGGCGATTCACATCTCGTCGACCCCCGCGGTGCCCGGCAAGTTCTACTGGCTGACCCCGACCCAGGTGCGCTGGCGGCCGATAAACTTCTGGCCCGCCCACACCGCCGTACACGTGGACGCCGCGGGCACCATGTCGGACTTCCGCACGGGAGACACGCTGGTGGCGACGGCGGACGACGCCACCCATCAAATGACGATCACCCGCAACGGCACCGTGGAGAAGACCTTCCCGATGTCGATGGGTATGGCGGCCGGCGGGCACCAGACGCCGAACGGCACCTATTACGTGCTGGACAAGAAGCCCTCGGTGGTGATGGATTCGTCCACCTATGGCGTGCCGGTTACCTCGACCTACGGCTACAAGGTCACGGTGAACGACGCCGTCCGGTTCGACAACAGCGGCGACTATGTGCACAGCGCGCCGTGGTCGGTTGCCGACCAAGGTAAACGGGACGTCAGCCACGGTTGCATCAACATCAGCCCGACCAACGCGAAGTGGTTCATCGACAACTTCGGCACCGGTGATCCGATCGTGGTGAAGAACTCGGTCGGGACCTACTCGAAGAACGACGGCTCCAACGACTGGCAGACGTAACTTCTGCGTCTGGTGGCGGGGCCCGGCCCGGCGAACACCGCTGAAGGCAGCGGCTAGTTCCAGATCCGGACCCGGCGCTGCCGGTCCAGATACAGCGCGTCGTGCTCGGCGACGCTGAAGGCGTCGTAGAAGCTGTCGATGTTGCGCACGACGCCGTTGCAGCGGAACTCCGGCGGTGAGTGCGGATCGACCGCCAAGCGCCGAATGGCCTCGGCCGTCCGGGATTTCGTCCGCCACACCTGCGCCCAGCCGAAGAACACCCGCTGCACACCGGTGAGGCCGTCGATGACCGGGGCCGGCTGGCCGTTCAGCGACAGCTGGTAGGCCAGCAACGCGATGGAAAGCCCGCCCAGATCACCGATGTTCTCACCGACGGTGAACGCGCCTTGGACGTGCACTGAGCCGTGATCACCGTCGTCGAGATCGCGGGGTATGTAGTGGTCGTACTGCTCGATCAGCGCCCGGGTGCGGGCACCGAACTCGGCCCGGTCGGCATCGGTCCACCAGTCCGACAGGTTGCCGTCACCGTCGTACTTGGCGCCTTGGTCATCGAAGCCGTGCCCGATCTCATGGCCGATGACCGCGCCGATGCCGCCGTAGTTCGCCGCATCGTCGGCTTCGGCATCGAAAAACGGCGGCTGCAAAATGGCTGCCGGGAAGACGATCTCGTTCATGCCGGGGTTGTAGTAGGCGTTGACGGTCTGCGGCGTCATGAACCACTCGTCCCGGTCGACCGGACCCCCGAGCTTGGCCAGCTCGCGCCCAGAGTTCACCGCATAGCCGCGAAGACAATTGCCATACAGGTCATCGCGCTCGATCACCAGCTCGGAGTAGTCCCGCCAGGTCTTCGGATACCCGACCTTGGCGGTGAACTTGTCGAGCTTGGCCAGCGCGCGCTGACGGGTCTGCGGGGTCATCCAATCCAGGTCGCTGATGCTGACCCGGTAGGCCGCCCGCAGATTGTCGACCAAGCTGTCGATGCGGGCCTTGGCGTCAGGGGGGAAATGACGTTCCACATAGAGCTTTCCGACGACATCCCCGATCTGGCTCTCGACCAGCGCGACCCCTCGCTTCCAGCGGTCGCGGAGCTGCTCGGTACCGCTGAGCCGGCGGCCGTAGAACTCGAAGTTCTCGCCCACCAGCGCGTCGGTGAGGATGCCGGCGCGTGCGTGGATCAAACGCCAACGCGCCCAATCCTTCCAATCCTCGAAGGCCTCGCCGGCCCAGAGCGACGCGAACGCGGCGAGGTAATCAGGTTGACGCACAACGAGTTCAGCGGCGTCATCCGATGAGGTGCCCAATGCGACCAGCCAGCGGGTCCAGTCGAAGCCGGTGGCTTCGGCCGCCAGATCGGTGAAAGTGCGCAGGTTATAGCTGAGTTCGGCATCGCGTCGTTTGACCACGTCCCAATGCGCGGCGGCCAGCTTGGTCTCCAGCGCCACGATGCGCCTCGCGGTGTCGCTGTGGTCTTCGGCGCTGCCGCCGTACACCAGAGCGAACATCCGGGCGATGTGCTCGGGGTAGGCGGCGAGCACCTCGGCGTGCTGGGGGTCGCGGTAGTACGACTCGTCGGGCAGGCCGATGCCGGACTGGCTGACGTGCAGCAGGTAGCGGGTGGAGTTCTTCGAGTCGGTGTCGACGTACACCGCCGCTCCGCCGCCGACACCGGTGCGCTGCAGGACGCCGACGACGCCCGCAAGCGCATCGGGGTCGGCGGCATCGTCGACGGCGGTCAGTTCGTCGAGCAGCGGCTGAACGCCTCGCCGTTCTACGGTCTCTTCGTCCAGAAAGCTGGCGTAGAGATCACCGATGCGCTGCTCGTCGGTGCCCGGCGCCGCCCCGGTTTCACTGGCGGCGATGATCAGGTCGCGGACCTGCTCTTCGGCCCGGTCGGACAGAGAGCGAAATGCGCCGTCGGTGGCCCGGTCGGCCGGAATGTCGTAGTCGGCCAACCAGCGTCCGTTGACGTGGCCGAACAGGTCGTCCTGGGGTCGGGCAGCGGCATCGACATAGCTCAAGTCCAGGCCGGAGCGCATCGTTTCGACAGTCACCCCGCCATCCTTCCAGTTCTGCTGCCGGTACCCTCACGGCCATGCCCGAGGCCGATCAAACCGAGGCTGCCGCCGACGCCGCCGACGGCTCGCCGGCAGCAGGGGTCCTTTCGCCTTACGGCCTCGCGTCGGCGGTGCTCGGGGCGCTCTCGGTGGCCGCGCTCGCGCTGGCAGCGGTCATCTGGACGGCGCACCGCAGCGATGTCGACGAGCGCGTCTACCAGACCCGCATCATGCAAACCGCGGCCGACTGGACCGGCGTGCTGATCAACATGAACTCCGACAATGTCGACGCCAGTTTGGCGCGGTTGCGCGATCAGACTGTCGGTGAACTCAATGTCGACTTCGACCCCGCGATACAGCCCTATCGCGAGGTGGTGCAGCGGCTCAAGTCGCACAGCTCCGGCCGGGTCGAGGCGGTGGCGGTGCAGTCAGTGCGCCACGATCCCGTCGTCGAGCCCGATACCCGACCGCCCGGATCGGACCGGCAGGTGCCCCTGCCGGACGCCCGCCGCACCGACACGGTCATGGTGATCGCGACCTCGATCGCGGAGACTCTCGCCGGCAAACCGCAGACGGTGCACTGGGACCTGCGACTCGACGTCTCCGAGGTGGGCGGCAAACTGCTTGTCTCACGGCTGGAGTCGATCCGGTGAGAAACGCTTGGCGGGTGCTGGCGTTCGACGTCGCCGCGCCGATCGGCGCGATCGCCGCGTTGGTGATGATCGGAATCGTTCTCGGCTGGCCGGTGTGGTGGGTTTCGCTCTGCTCGATACTCATAGTGCTGATCGTCGAAGGTGTCGTAGTGAATTGCGCGCTGTGGCGCCGTGATTCGGTAACGGTCGGCACCGACGACGAAACGCCCGGCTTACGGCTCGCTGTCGTCGGGCTCTGCACGACGGCCCTCGTGGCCGCGGTGTGGACCGGTTACCAGCACTGGACGACATCGGATCGCGAGATCACAGGCGATTGGACCGAGGTGGTGGGAATCGCCACCAAGATGGCCGAAGCCACGGCGACGTTCACCCCTGAGGACCCCTCGGCTGCGGCTGATCGGGCGGCGGCATTGATGGTGCCCGAGCAGGCGAAGCCGTTCCGGGACCAACTGCTGAAGTCGACAGCTGATTTGGCGCACCGCGAGGTCACCGCGCGAGGCGAGACGTTAGCGGCTGGCGTGGAGGCGCTCGGGCGGTCGGCGGCCAGTGTGGCCGTGGTGCTGCGTGGCACCCAGAACGCGCCGGGCCAACCGCCCAGCCGCCAAGTGCTCGCGCTGCGCATCACGCTGACCAAAAACCAAAGTCGCTGGCTGGTGCTGGACGTGTCACCAATCAACGCCCGCTAGCCAAGCCCCGCCGGGCTATTCGCGAGATTGCCGCCGTGGTCGTGATGTCGCGTTGTCGACGACCATGGCTGCCATCTGGGCGCTGACGCCGATCAGAACAGCCGGGCGTGGTCGATCTTCAGGCAGCGGTCCATCACCACCTGCAGGCCGGCAGCCGCGGCGTCCCGGGCCACCTGCTCATGCCACAGACCCTGCTGCAGCCACAGCGTTTTCGGTCGCGGGCGCAGCGCCAGCGTCTCCTTGAGCACCGCCGGCAGTTCGTCGAGCCGCCGGAACACGTCCACCATGTCGGGTACGACCGGCAGATCGGCGAGGCTCGGATACACCCTCTGACCGTTGATCTCGGCGATCATCGGGTTCACCGGATAGACCTGGTAATCGCCGGTCGAGGTTAGGTAGGTATAGACGCCGTAGCTGGGCCGCGCCGGCTTGTCCGAAACACCGACAACCGCGACGCTGCGTGTCTCACGCAGGATGCGTTGCAGCTCCACGGTATCGGGCTGACCGTCAATCATTGAGGGGGCAGTCCGCCGGGTGGGCGCCGGGCCCTGACCTTGACGAACCGATCCGAGAGTCGGCGCATCCGGATCATGAGTGCGGCCGACGGGCTCTTCCTGGCATCGAGGTAGGCGGCCAGTTCGTCGACCGATACGCCGATCCGAGAGCCGAACTCCTGCTCGCCGAGCCCGGAGCGATCCATCAAGAGCCGGACATGGCGAGCCACTTCGGCGCGTTCGTTGGCCTCCAAATGAGCACGGGCCCGCTCCAGCACCTCCCACATCGCCTTGGAGACGCCGTAGGGGTGGGCGCCGTGCAGCACTTCCTCGACCTGGCGGGCGGTCCGCCCGAACGGGTCACGTTTCAGCGCGACGGCGATGCGTTTCCAGATGACGATGTCGCCGCCTTCCAGCGCCGAACGGATTGCCGACGTGGGCCAGAACTCGACGGGCTGCTCGGCGGAATGCTGACGGCCTTCGGAGCGCTCCGGCACGGCACCGGGGCGACGGTCGGATGCCAACGTCACCTCGTCTCCTCCAGCATCGCCACCGCCACCGACAGGCAGCGCTGCCTGACATTCTCCCAGTCTGCCGTCGAGTCGGATTCGGACCTGTCGCCGTGATCGTCGGACGGCTGCGGATCGGCGAGCTGGCGGACCAACTGGGTGGCGACCCAGTGTCGCCTGGGTGAAGGACAAGAGTAATACCTATCCATTCCCGACAACACCACCGCAGCGGTCTCCGCGTCGAACGCGTCGACCAGCTCAGCGAACTCGGCGTAATCACGGCTGGCGTTGCGGCACATGATCAGGTAGCCCTTGAGGCGCAGTGTTTCCGCGCCGGTGGGGATCTGCAGCCGGTCGCCGGTGGGCAGTTGGATGTGGGTGGTCTCAATCGGGCTGCGCCGCTGCACGACCGGGTGGCCGCCGGTGTCGCCGACAGCCTGGACCGCATCGAGGGCGACCGAAAGTCGTCCCCGCCACACCGTCACCGGGTGCACCGGCCGGGCGGAGCGTGACACGGTCCGGCTTCTGCCGTTGCGGGTCGGTATCCCGTTGGCGGGCCTGCGGGCGCCGGCGTCACCGTTGGGGCTGCCGGCCGCGCCTGCAAGGACCCTCGTGTGACTCGGCGCGTGAGTGCCGTTGACCCGTCCCCGCTCCTCGCCGCCGCGCCGGCATCCGGTGAAGGCCAGCGGATCGGCTACACAGATCGTCTCGGGAACAAGACTTTTCAGTCGTGCGGCCGACTTGAGCACCAGCCGCAGATCCGCGCTGGGCACCATTGCCGCGGAGATGTCGTCGGGAATCATCACGACGTCGCCGAGATCCACCATCGGCAGCGGCTTCTCGAAGTCAACCGACGGCAGTACCCGGCCCAGCCAGGCGGGCAGCCACCAATTCCACTGGTCGAACATCGCCATCAGCGCCGGCACCAGCACAAGTCGAACGACGGTGGCGTCCACCGCGATCGCCACAGCGCACGCCACTCCGATTTCGGCCACCAGCGGCATCCCGGCGAAAGCGAAGCCGATGAACACTGCGATCATGATCAGCGCCGCGCTGGTGATGGTGCGGGCGCTGCTGCTGACGCCATACGCGACGGCGTCGCGGGTATCCGCCGAATGCAGGAACCGCTCCCGGATCCGGGTCAGCAAAAAGATCTCGTAGTCCATCGACAACCCGAACGTCATCGCTAGCACCAGCGGGGGGACGGTGCTGTCGATCGAGGTGATCGGGTGGAATCCCAGCTTCTCCAGCCAGCCCCACTGAAAGACCATCACGAGGCTGCCGTAGGCCGCGGCCACGGACAGCATCGTCATCAATACGCCCTTGAACGCCAGGAACACCGAGTGGATCGAGATCAGCAGCATCACAAAGGCGATCAGTGAGACGACCAGCAGCACCAGCGGCTCGGTTCTCGCCACCTGGTCGTCGAAGTCTTTGATCAGCGCGGTAGGGCCGCCGACATCGATGCGGACCGGCGCTGCCGCAGGTGCGGCGTTGAGGTGCGTTCGGATCCAGGCGACGGCATGCCGGGCCGCCATGTCTTCAGGATCCACTGCGAGCACCGCGTTGAACAACGCGCTGCTGTTGTCGTTGGCGAAGACCGGCGGCGAGACAGCGATGATGTCCGGGGCGCCGGCCAACTCATGACCGACGGTGTTGAGCGTCTGACGGTTTCCGGCCGCGGAGGCGTCGGCGGCCGGAAACGTCACCAGGACCTGGATCGGTCCCAGCGCACCGGGTCCAAGAGCCTGCGCGGCCGCTCCCACCCCACCGCGAATTTCGTGGGTGGAGTCGAACTGCCGCAGCAAGCTGTTGCCCAGCACCATCGACAGCGCCGGTGCCGCCAAAACGACGAGTAACGCCGACGCCGCCAGCGCTGACGCCCACGGCCGGTGCATCACCCAGCCGACCCAGTGCGTCCAGAACCGCGATTGCGTGGACTCCGGTCGCCGCGACCAGTGCAACGCGGCGGACCGTTTGGCCGCCGCCCGGCCGAAGGTCGCCAGCACCGCCGGCGTCATGGTGGCCGACGTGAGCATCGCCACCGTGACCGCGAGGATCGCGCCGGTGGCCATCGACGACAGCGCCGGGGTGTGAATCAGATAAATGGCGGTCAACGACGCCACCACGGTCATCCCCGACAACACCACCGCAAGCCCGGAGCTGGCCATCGCCGCATCCACCGCGTCCTGCGGCTGGCGGCCGGCCCGCAGCTCCTCGCGGAAGCGCATCAGGATGAACAACGAATAGTCGACGGCAAGAGCGATGCCGAACATCGACACCGTCGACGTCACGAACACCGACATCGTGGTGAACGTCGACAACAGATAAACCAGCCCCATGGTGATCGCGACGGTGCAGATCCCGAGGGCCAGCGGGATCGCGGCAGCGGCCAGCGAGCCGAACACCGCCAGCAGCACGATCAAGATGATGGGGAGATTCCACCGTTCGGCCGCCGCGATGTCGTGTTTGGTGTTCGCCGCTGCCGCAGTGCTCAGCGCGCCCTGCCCGATGACGTAGAGCCGGACGTGTCCGTTCTCGATCTGCCCGGGTTGATCGCCTTTGACTCCGACCTTGCTTCGCAGGTTTTTGGCGACGTCACTGGCGCCGGTGTTGTTGAAGTCCACCCGCAGCGACACCACGTACGGACGGTCGGGTTGCGGAGCCGGCTGGCGGGGGTCGGCGACGATCGACACATTGGATACTTCGCCCGCCACCTGTTTGAGGAACGCCACCGCGCCGTTCATGTCCTGGTAGGTGGCGTCGGCCCGGGGTGCGGCGACCAGAGCCAGCCCGGACGCGCCCTGGTCGGGGTAATGGTTCTCGAGCTCGTCGTGCACCAGCAACGACTGCGAGCCGGCGACCTCGAACCCGCCGCCGGTCAGATGATCGCTTTGGGTCAGCGTGAGATAGACCGCCGGGACCAGAGCCAGCAACCATCCTGTGAAGACCAGCCAGCGGTATCTGCGCAGGTAGCCGCTCAGGCGCATCATGAACTGCTGGATGTTGTCTCCCCCGCGTTCTGCCGCGTTGCGTGCCCGTGAGCCTACCCCAGTGTCCGGTCGGGAAAGGCGGCTTATGCGCTTTGAGCTGTGATGACACCGAATCGGCGCCGACGCGAGACGCAGCGGAAACGGTATCGCGCGGGCGGCCGCTCACCTCGACTGGGAGCAGACTCACGCGGTGAATTGGCAGCGGCGCCGCACCGGATGGCACGATGTCGGTGGCCTTCTGCAGGTCGGTCAGACGCCGTTCGCCGCGGTCCCGTGGCCCTGCGCTGATGCCACGAATCCCAGGAGTGATCTGATGAAAACGACGACTGCCGCCCTGCGGTACGGGCTGCTGAGCGTACTGACCGCTGCCGCGCTCGGTGGAGCAGCGACCGTCAATGTCGCTGCCCCGAAAGCGGCCGGTGCACCCGATCCCTGCGCGGCCAGCGAAATGGCCCGCACGATCGGCTCGGTGGCCAAGTCGGCGGGCGATTACCTGGACTCGCACCCTGATACCAACCAGGCGATGACCAGTGTGTTGCGGCAGCCCGCCGGTCCTGATTCGGTCAACTCACTCAAGAGTTACCTCGGTGCCAACCCGAAGGCGGCGGGTGACCTGCAGGCAATCTCGCAGCCGTTGGTCGGCCTATCGACCCGGTGCAAACTGCCGATTTCGATTCCCCAGGCGCTCGGCTTTGTTCAGAACGCACAGGCTGGTGGTCTTCCGGGTGGACTCCCGGGGTTGCCGGGTGGATCGCCCGCGGGCAGTCCGGCGCAGCCGGTGGCACCGTCGGTGGCCGCGGTCAGGTAGCCGGCCCGGCCTCCCGGTTGACCGGGGGCAGCGGACCTTGCAGTGCGGCGCCGCCGTTGTTGGGTCGGCCACGGTCGGCGTCTGTTGCGGGATCCTTGGCAGCAATGTCCGCTACGTCGGTCGAGCAGGTGTCGGCCTCAGCGCTTACCTTCTCCGTGCGGAACACGACGAAGAACACCACCCAGCCGATGGCCGCCAGAAGTAACCAACTGATCAGTCGGTAGATCAGCATCGCCGAGATGGCATTCGGCAACGACATGCCGCTGGACACCAGCCCGGGCACCAGCACCGCCTCCACCACCAGCAGACCGCCCGGCATCAGCGGTATCGTGCCGACCGCGCGGGCTGCGGCGTACGCGACCGTCAGCCCAGCCACCGACACGTGGTCCCCGGCGGCATACGCGGCGAAGCCCAGACACGCCACATCGGCGATCCAGTTGAACAACGACCAGCTGAACGCCACCGAAAGATCACGGCGACTCAGGCTCACCGACTCCAGCTGCCGCAGCATCTGACGCCACTTCTCCGAGCCGGTGTCACTTGGCTTGCCGCGGATCGAATTGACCCACGACAGGACCCGAACACCGATGCCGTCGATCAACTCGGGGCGCGACGCCACCGCTTGACCCAGCAGCAGCAGCGCGACGAAGACGCCGAGGGTGAACAGCAGCGAGAACGGGTTGTTCTTCGCGCCCAGGAAGAAGGCGCCGCCGAGTCCGAGCAGGGCCAAACCCACCGCCTGCAGCACGCCGGACATCACCAGCTGCCACGACGCCACCACGGTCGACGCGCCCCAAAGACGTTGCTGGCGCAGCAGAAACGTTGCCGACAAAACAGGGCCACCAGGAAGCGTGGTGCTCAGCGAGTTCGCGGCGTAGTACGCGGCTTCGGATCGCCATTGCTTGACATCGACGCCGGCCGACCGGAGCAGGGTGCGCTGTATCTGCGCGAAGCTGTGCATCGAGGCGCCGGCCGCAACCGCCGCGGCGACCAGCCACCACCACTTGGCCCCGTACAGGCTTCGCCACGCCTTGGCCAGCTGATCCCACACCAGCACGATTTCTGCGGTGAGCACGATCGCCACGACGGCCAACACCGCCCAACGGAGCCACCAGTATCTGCCGCGCACAGGCTCTGCCTGCCGACGAAGGGCCCCGTTGGCCGGCGCGTCGTGCGACACGTGCTTAGCGTAGCTGCGCAGGTCGCAGCAGCAGCGCCGCTTGGCTCGTCGGGGTGTCGGCGTCGGGGAACAGCCGGCATCAGGCTTGGCTATGGATAGGCTGTTTCTCATGTCGTCGACCCGGGACGCCGACGCGGTCGAACCCCTCGTCCGCAAAACCGCGGCTTGGACTTGGCGCTTGCTGGTGATTCTGACCGCGGTGGTCGCTTTGTTGTGGACCTTCAAGCGACTGGAAGTCATTTTCGTTCCGCTGCTGCTCGCCCTGCTGTTGAGCGCATTGCTGGTACATCCGGTGGACTGGCTGGACCGCCACCGCGTTCCGCGCGGTGGCGCGGTGGCGCTGGTCTTGCTCGGCAGTTTCGCCGTTCTGGGCGGGATCATGGCCTTCGTCATCAGCGAGTTCGTCGTGGGTCTGCCCGATCTGGTGACGCAGATAGAGCGCAGCATCGATTCGACCCGCAGGTGGCTGGTCGAAGGGCCGGCCCATCTGAGCCGACAGCAGATCGACAACGCGGGCAATGCCGCTATCGAGGCGCTGCGCAACAACCAGGACAAGCTGACCAGCGGCGCACTGTCAACGGCGGCAACCATCACCGAGATTGTCACCGCCGCACTGCTGACGCTGTTTACGCTGATTTTCTTTCTCTACGGCGGTCGCAACATCTGGCAGTACGTCACGAAGATCGTCCCGGCCGGCGCGCGTGACCGGGTACGCGCGGCTGGCCAGTCCGGGTACGGGTCGCTCATTGCCTACATCCGCGCCACGTTCCTGGTGGCGTTCGTCGATGCGGCCGGAGTCGGCACTGGTTTGGCCATCATGAGTGTGCCGTTGGCATTGCCGCTGGCCTCGGTGGTGTTCCTGGGTGCTTTCATCCCGCTGGTCGGTGCCCTGGTGAGCGGCTTTCTTGCCGTCATCGTCGCCCTGCTGGCGAAAGGGGCGGTATACGCGCTGATCACGCTGGGTCTGTTGGTCGCCGTCAATCAGCTGGAGGCGCATATTCTGCAGCCGCTGGTGATGGGCCGCGCGGTATCGATCCATCCTCTCGCGGTGGTTTTGGCGATCTCCTGCGGTGGTGTACTGGGCGGCATCGTCGGCGCTCTGCTGGCGGTGCCGACCGTGGCGTTCCTCAACAACGCGTTCCAAGTGCTGCTGGCCCCGGATCCGTCGGCCGAGGCAGCGGCACAAACGGATGACGCGACGGCGATCGTGCAGGCCGAACCCGATCGGATCGAGCCGAGCTCGGAGCCCGATGACCGCGCCGGCGAAGCCGTCGCGAAAGGTTCCGGCTGACCCCTAGAACCGGCCTTCCCGGCGCAGCAAATCCTGCGCGCTGAGGCCGCCGCCCCGGCGGGGACGGGGCTTTTCGCCGTCGGCGCCTTTGTTGCCGGACGTGTTCAGCTTCTCGGTGGCGGCGCTGGCGTCGTCGTCGGCGCGCGGGGGGGTGGGCAGCGCGGCGGTGATGTCGCCGGCTTCGTCGGCCGGCTCTTGCTTGGCCGGGTGGCTGCTCGACGTCGGCATGGCTCGGGTTTCCTCGGCAGACGGTTTTGGTGGCTCAGTCGGTCGACGAGCGTCGGAAAGGCCGTCGGCCTTGGGCGGTGTCGAGCGCAGTTCGCTGAGCCAGGATTCGATCTCCCGGTCGGGTGGCGGGGTCGGTTTAGGGCTGCGCGCACCGGTGGGTGATGGGACATTCGGGGCGTTCTGGGGGGTGGTGAGTCGTGCCGTCCTCGGCTCCGGCTCGTCGCCCGCACCGGCGGCCGGCATCCGGGTGGTCTGCGCGCGAGATGGCGTGTCCGGCGCGGCCGGCGACTTGATCTCCGGTTGGGCGGTGACGCGCGGACGCGGCGGAACCGTCACCCCGGGATGGGTGGGGTCATGCGGTGGCCGTGGTTTGGCGGCAAGACTGCGCGGCGCCGCCACCGGCCGGCTGACCCGCCCGCTGTTGACCGCCGACCGCTTGCGCTCGTCGGGCAGATGGATTTCCCCGAGCCCGATGCGGTTCTGCAGGCGTTTCATCCACTGCGGAGCCCACCAGCAGTCATCGCCGAGCAACTTCATCACCGACGGCACCAGGAACATCCGCACCACCGTGGCGTCCAGCAGCAGCGCGGCCATCAACCCGAACGCCAGGTACTTCATCATCACCAGGTCGGAGAAAACGAACGAGCCGGCGACCACGGCCAGGACGGTGGCCGCCGCGGTGATGATGCGACCGGTGGTCGCCGTGCCGATCCGGATCGCTTCCGCGGTGGACATGCCGCGTTCTCGGGCCTCGACCATCCGCGAGACCAGAAACACCTCGTAGTCGGTCGACAAACCGAAGACGACCGCGATGATCAAGCCGATCACCGGGGCGGTCAGCGGCGTCGGGGTGAAGTTCAGCCACGTCGCGAAGTGGCCGTCAACGAAGATCCACGTCAAGATGCCCATGGTCGACCCCAGGGTCAGGGCGCTCATCATCGTTGCCTTAAGCGGCAGCACCAGCGACCCGAATGCCAGGAACATCAGCAGCGTGGTGGTGGTCAGCAGGACGACCAGCATCAGCGGCAACTTGTTGAAGATGCCGTGGATGCTGTCCTGCACAAGGGCTTGGGTGCCGCCGACCATGATGTTGAGGCCCTTGGGCGGCGTGATGGCCCGCAGCTCGGCGATCTTCTTTTTCGCGTCGTTGGCGTTGACCAGGCCGTTCTGGATCACCCGGACGGTGTCGTCCTTCGGATGCGTGGTGCCGTTGGGGCCGGGGACGCAGGGGTTGTCCGCGACGGTCGGACAGCTCCGTTCGTCCCACGTCTTCTCGGTGAACCCGTTGGTCGGCATCTTGTTGCGGATGTCGGCGACCTGCTGGTCGGTCACCTTGGTGTGATTGGTGCTCTGGATCACCAACGTCACCTGCTCGGTGCGGTAACCGGGGAACAGCTTGTCGAAGTGCTCCTGCGCCTGGCGCACCGGATTGCTTGGCGGAAGGTATTTTTCGCTGAAGCCGCCGAGTTCCAATTTGAACAACGGGATGATCAGCAGGATCATCACGACCACGATCGGGATGGCGAACACCAGCGGCCGTTTCATCACCCGGTTGACCAGTTTGCCCCAGAACTCGTGCTCGACCTCTTCGCGGGTCTTGGTCTTCTGCAGCAGATTGGCCAGCCACTCCAGGTAAGAGCGCGAGATCTTCCACTCCTGCAGCAGCGGCACCCGCAGCAGCGTGCGCACGCCGAGCGCGTCGACGTGGCGGCCCAGGATGCCCAGCGCCGCAGGCAGGATGGTGATCGACAGGATCGCCGAGAGCATGACCGCCGCGATCGTGGCGTAGGTCAACGACTTCAGAAAACCTTGCGGGAACACCAGCATGCTGGCCGCCGAGACGGCGATCAGCACCGCTGAGAACATCACGGTGCGCCCGGCGGTCATCATGGTGCGCCGAACGGCGACCTCGCTGTCATAGCCCTCGGCGATTTCCTCCCGGAACCGGCTCACCACGAACAACCCGTAGTCCACGGCGATGCCCAGACCGATCATCGTCACCACGGGTTGGGCGAAGAAATGCACCGGCCCGAAGATCGCGATGAAGCGCATGATGCCCAGCGCGCCGGCGATGGCCAGCCCACCGACGATCGCCGGCAAGCACGCGGCGATCACCCCGCCGAAGACCAGGAACAGCACCACTGCCACCAGCGGCAGCGCCAGCACCTCCATCCGCCGTTGGTCGGTTTCGATGGTGCCGGTCAGGCCGCTGGCCACCGGTTCCAGGCCGGCCAGTTCGACTTTGCCACCGTCGAGCTTCTGCAGGTCGGGCGCGATCGCTTTGTAGTTGTTGAGGATGGTGTCGTCGTCGTCGCCTTTGAGCGCGATCGACGCGAAGACGTGCTGCTTGTTCTCGCTCACCATGCCGCGGACACGCGGGTCGGGACTATCGGGTGCCCGCAGGTAACTGACCCAGCCCAGCACCTGATCGGAGTGACTTTTCGCGAAGCTGTCGAGCGAGTCGTTGATCTGCTTGGACCAGGCCGGGTCGTCGACGGTCTTGCCGGGTGGGGCGGTGAAGGTGGCAACGACGTGGCTGGTGCGGTCCCGGCCGTAGGTGTCGTCGCCCAGCACCGACGCCTTCACCGATTGCGAACTGTCGTCGTAGAAGCCGCTCTGAGTGACGTGCTTGCCGAGGCTGAGTCCGAAGATGCCGCCGGCGAGGCACACAGCCACCATGACCCCGATTACGATGAACCGGTAGCGGTACACGAGTCGACCCCACCAGGCGAACACGCAATCTCCTTACTGGATCTCTAGCGACCCGCGCGTTGGTTGTCCAGTCTCACACACGCGAGGTCAGTAGCGCCGACAGCGGCCGGAACGGCTGCAGCCATGCGCCCTGCTCAGGCAACGAATCCAGTCCGATTCGCGGCAGCGGCTCCCGGAAGACACCGTCGATGTCCTCCAGGTCGACAAACTCCAAGCTATCCGAAGCTAACGCCCAACTCGCATGTTCGCGAAATCCGAGCACCTGCACCGGTACCCCCGTGCGCGCAATGTCCTCGAGCGGTTCGCGGAAGGCTTGCCCGTCGGCGGAGGCGACCATCAGCGCCGCCAGGCCCTCGGCGCTCCGCGTCGCGATGTGGTGCAGCATGTCGAGGTCCACATCGCTGTTGTCGTCGACTTTAGGCTTGGCGAACACCGCGAAGCCCACATTGCGCAGGGCATCGACCCAGGGTCGAACGACCTCGGCGTTGCCGGGCGCGATGTTGGTGAAGACCGTGGCCTCTGGTTCGACCGACACGGTCTGCCGGGTGCCGGCCAGTTCAGCGGTGCGAGCCAGCAGCCAGCGGCCCAGCGCGTCGAACCTCGGCCGTTCCAGCGCGGTGGGGCGGCGACCCAGGATCGAGCCCAGCCCCATGTCGAGGTTGGGGGCGTCCCACACCAGCAGTACCCGTCCCGCCGTGCCCGCGACGACGCTGGTTTCCGCACCTGCCGGGTTCTGCGCCGAGGGGGCCGGCGCGGGGTGGGCGGTTTCGGTGGTCGCTTCTTGCGTCATGCTCACGGTTCGTATCTTTCCCAGAGCAGCTCGGTGACGGCGCTGCCGGCTTCCCGGGCTTTCGCCTCGTACTTGGTCGTCGGTCGGGTGACCGACATCACCTGCCTGCGCCCTGGCGGTATGCGGCGAAGCCGCGGCTCGGCGTCCCCGGTTTCAGCGATGTGCGCGGCGTATCCGGCGTGGTCGGTGGCGACATGCAGGACGCCGCCGGGCTGCAGCCGGTCGGCGATCAGGGCGATGATCGCCGGTTGCAACAGGCGGCGCTTGTGATGGCGCGCTTTCGGCCAGGGGTCGGGAAAAAAGACTCGAACCCCGGTGAGCGAACCGGAGGGGATCAGGTAGTCGAGCACGTCAACCGCGTCACCGCGGATCAGCCGGACGTTGTGAATGTTCTCTCGTTCCAGCGCACAGAGCAGCTGGGCGAGCCCGCGGCGATACACGTCCACCGCGATGATGTCGGTCTTTGGCTCTGCCTGCGCCATTGCCAGGGTGGACGTGCCCACTCCGCAGCCGATCTCGAGCACCAGGGGCGCTTGGCGACCGAACCACACGTCGGTGTCCAGCGGTGGGGCGGTGCGCGCCTGCGCGTCCCCGGACCGGGGAACGTCCAACCCGTATTGCGGCCATAGCCGCTGCCACGTCTGCTGCTGGGAACCCGACAGGGCGGAGCGCCGCGACCGGAAGCTGTACACGCGGGGATATCCGCCATCGCGCTGCGTCGGCACGCCCGTATCGGGCAGTTCCGGCGACGTGGCCGCTGCTGCCCCGCACTGCGCATGCACTTGTCCATGGTGGCCCACGAACCACCGATGTAGCCGCCCTGTGGTGCAGATTGATACCCAACAGTTGCCTTCTGCTGCTAACTGCACCTCCAATAGGAGTGGTGGCTCGCGTCTCGGCGGCCCAAGTGTCACCATGCCGTTGGGAATCGGGGCAGGAGCACGGCGAGACCACCAGGCGGCAGATGAGCACACCGGGACACCAGCTTTTCGCCGACGAGCTGGCACGCTTCGCGGACGAGGTTGCCGACGTCCGCCTGACGGCCATCGCCCAACGGATCGTCGCGCCGCTGCGGGTGGCGACCCAGGGACGGCGCGGTGTCGGGTGTAGCACCGTGGAACGCGCCCTGGCAGGAGCCGGGCTGGCCGTCACGACGGCCGGGCCGCCTGCCGAGGTCACCGTGTACGTGCTGGCCGAGGTGGTCAAACCTGAAGACCGCCACGCCATCACCGCGGCCCCCGGGCCGGTGTTGGGGGTGCTGAACAAGGCCGACCTGACCGGTGCCGCGGCGCGCACCACCTGCGCGGGATACTCCGAACTGACCGGAGTGCCGGTGCTGCCCATGACCGCGCTGCTGGCCGTCGCCGCGCTCGACGAGGTGCTGGACGGCCCGTTGTGGGCCGCGCTGCACTCGCTCGCCGCCGACCCGGCCGACGTTGGCTCCCCGGATGACTTTCTCCGAAGTGCGCATCCGGTCGCGGCGGCAGTTCGCCGGCGCCTGCTGGAGACCCTCGACCTGTCCGGCATCGCCCTCGCGGTCGACGGCATCCGGCGGCAGACACCCGCGGCCGCGGTCAGGGCCCTGCTGCGACAAGGCAGCGGGATCGACGCGGTGCTGGCCGGACTCGAGGGACTTGGCGTCGAAGCGCGATACCGCCGCGTCCTGGATGCCGCCGCGGAGTTGGAGACGTTGGCTGTCCTCGATGCCCGCATCGACGACTTTCTCCGCCGCGACGAGACGGTGCTGGCCCGGATGGCGGCTGCGGTCGACGTCGTCGAGGGTTTCGGAGCACGAGTAGACCGGTCCGGCGGCCGGGCCGTGCACCTGCGGCGGGCGGTGCGGTGGCAGCGCTACAGCCGCGCCGCACCGGCGGCGCTGCACCGCCGGTGCGGCGCAGATATTGCCCGCGGTTCGCTTCGACTGTGGTCGCAGGCGGGAGGAGCGCCGTGATCCCCTCTGTGCACGACCCGGTCGCCGAGGTGGACGCCGAGTTCGCTGGGATCGCGCCCCGGTTGGCGACACCGACGGTGCAGCGGATAGACGCGGTGCTGGTGACGGGTCCGTGGCTGGCCGGGGTGAGCTCCGTGGTGGCCGCGCTCGGCCGGCGGCTGCCGGAGTACACCTTCATTGAAGCGGAGGAACTGGCCGCGGGTCACGCGCCCACCGCGGTGGTGGTCGTCGTGTCGGCAGCGGCCGTGCTGACCGATTCCGACTGTGCGCTCATCGACACCGCCGTCGCCGACACCGACGTGGTGATCGGCGCGGTCACCAAGATCGACCTGCACCGGCGGTGGCGCGAGGTGCTGGCCGCCGACCGGGAGGCGCTGGCCCTCTTTGCCCAGCGCTACCGGCGGATGCACTGGGTCGGTGTCGCCGCCGCCCCCGAGCAGGGCGAGCCGCGGGTCGATGAGTTGGTGACCGCCCTCCGCGAGCGCCTCGCGGCACCCGGAGTCTCAAGGCGGAACCGATTGCGAGCGTGGGAGTCGCGGCTACAGGAGATGGTGTCGCGATGTCAGCGCGAGGCCGAAGGCGCTGGTCGGCGGGCACGGATCACGGCGCTGCGCGAGCAGCGCAGCACCGCGCTGCGGGAACGACGGCTGTCGAAATCGGAACGCACAATCGCACTGCGCAGTCAGGTGCAGCAGGCCCGGCTCCAACTGTCCTATTTCGCCCGTAATCGATGCGCCTCAGTCCGCACCGAACTGCAGGAGGACGCGGCGGCCGTGACCCGGCGCAAATTGCCGGGTTTCGAGGCCTACGCCCGCGGCCGCGCCGACGAGGCCGTCGCTCAAGTCGGCGAAGGCTGCACGACACATCTGGCTGACCTGGCCCGAGCCCTTGAACTGACCGAATATCTGCCACCGGTGTGCAGGCCGCCGAAGGTCGACTTTCCCCGGCTGACGTTGCGGTCCCGGCGGCTGGAGACCCGGCTGATGATGATGCTCGGCGCCGGCTTCGGGTTGGGCGTGGCGCTGACACTGACCCGGTTGCTGGCAGGGGTGGCCCCGCGCCTGACGGTCGCGGGGTTCGTCGCCTGCGGGGCGGTCGGGCTGGCGCTGACGGTTTGGGTGGTGGCCACCCGAAGCCTGCTGCACGATCGCGCGGTGCTCGACCGTTGGGTCGGCGAACTCACCGCCTCGCTGCGCACGGCGGCAGAGCAGCTCGTCGCCACCCGGGTCCTGGCCGCTGAGTCGGCGCTGACCGCAGGCCTCAGTGGCCGAGACGAGGAGCATGCCGCCCGGGTGGCCGAGCAGGTCAGCAGCTTCGACGCCGAACTTCGCCAGCATGCCATCGCAGATGCACGGGCCGCGGCGTCGCGCGATCGAGAATTGCCGGCGCTGCGGGCCGCGCTGCGCCGGATCCGGTCGGAGTTGGCCGATTCGGCACCCGTCCCCTGCGTCGAGGTCCGCGACGGGGTGGTCACGGCGGCGGCGCCGGCGGGTGTCAGCTGCACCGACGCTGAGCTGGTCACCGGTGACGGGTAGCGGTTTTCGCTGCGCGCTTGACCGATCTTCTGAATCGTTCCTGTGAGTGAGCTGATACAAACCCGGACCCTTTTGGGTATACGACAGGCGATAACCTGTCTTTAGGGCTACCGAAAACGCGGGTACGAAGTTCGTTGCCCGTTCGCACACACGTAACGCAGGAGTTGAGTTCGATGACCTCAGCGACCATCCCCGGTCTTGATACCGCGCCGACGAACCATCAGGAGTTGCTGTCCTGGGTGGCGGAGGTCGCCGAGCTGACCGAGCCGGATCGCGTCGTCTTCGCTGACGGCTCCGACGAGGAATTTCAGCGACTCTGCGAAGAACTTGTCGAAGCCGGCACCTTCACGAAGCTGAACGAGAAGAAGCATCCTAACTCCTACCTGGCGTTGTCCGACCCTTCCGACGTGGCCCGGGTGGAGTCGCGGACTTTCATCTGCTCTGAGCGCGAGATCGACGCCGGGCCGACGAACAACTGGATGAACCCGGCCGAGATGCGGTCCATCATGACCGATCTGTACCGCGGATGTATGCGGGGTCGCACCATGTGGGTGGTGCCGTTCTGCATGGGTCCGCTGGGCGCTGACGATCCGAAGCTGGGCGTGGAGATCACCGACTCCGAATACGTCGTGGTGTCGATGAAGGTGATGACCCGGATGGGCGCCGCCGCGCTCGAAAAGATGGGCGACAACGGGTTCTTCGTCAAGGCGTTGCATTCGGTCGGCGCCCCGTTGGTAGACGGGTCCGGCACCCGAAAAGAAGACGTGCCGTGGCCCTGCAACGAGACGAAGTACATCACCCACTTTCCTGAGACCCGGGAGATCTGGAGCTACGGCTCCGGCTATGGCGGCAACGCCCTGCTGGGCAAGAAGTGCTACTCGCTGCGAATCGCGTCAGCCATGGCGCACGACGAGGGCTGGCTGGCCGAGCACATGCTCATCCTCAAGCTCATCTCCCCGGAGAACAAGGCCTATTACTTCGCCGCCGCCTTCCCGTCGGCCTGCGGCAAGACGAATCTGGCGATGCTGCAGCCGACCATTCCCGGTTGGCGCGCCGAGACACTCGGTGACGACATCGCCTGGATGCGCTTCGGCAAGGACGGCCGGCTGTACGCGGTCAACCCGGAGTTCGGCTTCTTCGGCGTCGCGCCGGGCACCAACTGGAAGTCCAACCCCAATGCCATGCGCACGATCGCCGGGGGCAACACCGTCTTCACCAACGTGGCGCTCACCGACGACAACGACGTGTGGTGGGAAGGATTGGAGGGTGACCCGCATCATCTGATCGACTGGAAGGGCAACGACTGGTACTTCCGGGAGACCGAAACGACCGCGGCGCATCCGAATTCGCGCTACTGCACGCCGATGTCGCAATGCCCCATCCTGGCGCCGGAGTGGGACGACCCGCAGGGTGTGCCGATCTCGGGCATCTTGTTCGGCGCCCGCCGCAAGACCACCGTGCCGTTGGTGACCCAGGCCCGCGACTGGCAACACGGCGTCTTCATGGGGGCCACCATGGGCAGCGAGCAGACCGCGGCCGCCGAGGGCAAGGTCGGCGCGGTGCGCCGCGATCCGATGGCGATGCTGCCGTTCCTGGGCTACCACGTCGGCGACTACTTCCAGCACTGGATCGACCTGGGCAAGCACTCCGACGAGTCCAAGCTGCCGAAGGTGTTCTTCGTCAACTGGTTCCGCCGCGGCGAGGACGGGAAGTTCCTGTGGCCCGGCTTCGGGGAGAACAGCCGGGTGCTCAAGTGGATCGTCGACCGCATCGAACAGCGGGCCGGCGGCCAGTCCACCCCGATCGGCATCGTGCCCACAGCCGACGATCTCGACCTGGACGGCTTGGACGTCGACCCGGCCGATGTGACCCAAGCGCTCCGGGTCGACGCCGGCGAGTGGCGCAAAGAACTGCCGATGATCGAGGAGTGGTTCGAGTTCGTCGGTGAGAAACTGCCAACCGGCGTCAAAGACGAATTCGACTCGCTCAAACAGCGGCTGTCCGACGCGGACTGACCGGCACGCGTCAACCTCCGTCGCGGCCGGTGGCCACCGGGCGCAGCGACTTCGGTAGATAGACCGCACCGGGACCGGAACCGGCCGCCGAATCGGCCGGGTTGTAGATGGCGCATCGCTTCAGCGACAAACAACCGCAGCCGATGCAGGAGTCCAAGTTGTCGCGAAGCGCCGTCAGACCGGCGATCTGATCATCGAGGCGGGCCCGCCAGTCCTTCGACAACCGGCTCCAGTCGGTGCGAGTCGGGGTGCGACCGTCGGGCAGCTTCGCCAGCGCGGCCGCGACCTCCTCGAGAGTCAGCCCGACGTTGCGTGCCGCGCGGATAAACGCTAAGCGCCGCAGCACATTTCGCTGAAAGCGGCGTTGTCCGCCCGCGGTGCGCGACGCGGTGATCAGCCCGGCTTTCTCGTAGAAGCGAATCGCCGACGCCGCGAACCCGCTTCGCTGCGCGAGCTCACCGACCGTCAGCAGATCTTCACCGCGCATGTGACCTGCCTCACTCATCATTGACTTAAACTTAACTTCAACTACCAGTATGCCGGTATGACCAATTCAAGGAAAGTTCTATCCGGTGCAGAGCAGCGCGCACCCGTGGCGATCGTCACCGGCGCATCACGTGGATTCGGACGGGCGTTGGCCGCAGCGTTACTGGCGCGCGGGTGGGTCGTCGTCGGCGACGCCCGCAACGCTGCAGACTGCAACACTGTTGGCGACACGGTAGATCCACCGGGCTTGATCCATCTGCGCGGAGACGTCACCGACCCGTCCCATCGAGCGGCGTTGATCAGCGCGGCTGTCGAGGCGGGACCGCTGCGCCTGCTGGTCAACAACGCCAGTCGACTCGGTCCCAGTCCGCAGCCCGGCCTGGCCGACTACCGCGCCGCTGACCTGCATGCCGTGTACGCGACCAACGTGTTCGCACCGCTGGCGCTGATTCAGCAGGCATTGTCCGCGCTCGTCGACAGCACGGGCGTGGTGGTCAATGTGACCTCAGACGCCGCCGTCGAGCCGTACCCCGGCTGGGGCGGCTACGGCTCGTCGAAAGCGGCCTTGGATCAGTTGTCGGCAGTGCTGGCAGTCGAAGTGCCCGCCGTTGCGTTCTACGCATTCGACCCCGGCGACATGCGCACCCAGCTGCACCAAGCGGCGTTTCCGGGACAAGACATCTCGGATCGCCCCGAGCCCGAGTCGGTGGTGCCCGCACTGCTGCACCTGCTCGACACCCGCCCTGTTGCCGGGCGTTATCGTGCCGCAGACTTGACCGCGGCCGGAGTACGCCGATGACACTCGCCAGCCCGCACACTGACTTCGATCGGTCCGCTACGGTAGCGGCCAGCGAGCCGCCGGAAGCACACGGTGTGGCGCGTGACGAAGTCAGGCTGATGGTCGCGAGCACGAGCGGTGTCAGCCACGCACTATTCACCGATCTGAGGCGGTATTTGCGCCCAGGTGACCTTCTGGTGGTCAACAACTCTCGCACGTTGCCCGCCGCGGTCGACGGCATTCGCGCCGGCCAACCCGTTGTCGTGCACTTCTCCACCGCTGTGGCAGAAGACATCTGGGTCGTGGAGCTGCGGCCGCCCGGCGATGCCACCGGCCACCTGCCCGACGTGCGTTCCGGTGACCGCGTCGATCTGCCCGTCGGAAGCACCCTCGTCGTCGAACATTCCTATCCGATGCCCGATGTCGGCGGCGCGCGGTTGTGGACTGCCCGCGTGGTGCTCCACGGCCCCGAACGCGGCGTCGTGTCTTATCTCGGCCGCCATGGCCGGCCGATCCGGTATCCCTATGTGCCTCGACAATGGCCGTTGCGCTGTTACCAGACCGTCTTCGCTCTGCGGGCGGGTAGCGCCGAAATGCCCAGTGCGGCGCGGCCATTCACTACCGGGCTGACCACCGAACTGGTGGCCTCCGGCGTCATGATCGCGCCGGTCACGCTGCATGCCGGGGTGTCTTCCGCCGAGCCGGGTGAGCCACCGTTCCACGAGCGCTTCGAGGTGCCGCCAATCACCGCGGCAGTGGTGAACTTGGTCCGCGCGAACGGCGGACGGGTCATCGCCGTCGGCACCACCGTGACTCGCGCGCTCGAATCAGCAGTTGACACCGACGGCGTGGTGCGGCCCGCGGCCGGGTGGACCGACCTGGTGCTGGGACCCGACCGCCCGGCGCGGGTGGTCGACGGCTTGATCACCGGGTGGCACGACGCCGGCGCCTCCCATCTGCTGCTCCTGGAAGCGGTCGCCGGCGCCGACCTGGTCGCCGCGGCATACGCCGAGGCGGTCCGGCACAACTATCTGTGGCACGAGTTCGGCGACAGCGCACTGCTGCTGCCCGACACCACCGATTGACACCCGTCAACTTTTCCGGCGGTACAGTCTGCGCATGCAGATCCGCCCGCATCTCGGCGCCGAGAAACCGGCCGTCATCCTGCACCCCTCGGGCACCGTGATCACCTTCGACGAGCTCGAAGCCCGCGCGAACCGGCTGGCCCACCACTTTCGGCGCGCCGGTCTACAGGAAGGCGACGCGGTCGCGATTCTCCTGGAGAACAACGAGCACATGCACGCCGTCATGTGGGCGGCGCGCCGCAGCGGGCTCTACTACGTTCCCATCAACACCCACCTGACCGCGCAGGAGGCCGCCTACATCGTCGACAACAGCGCTGCTAAAGCGATCGTCGGCTCTGCGGCGCTGCGGAAGACCTGTGAACACCTCGGGCCGCAGCTGCCTGGCGGTCTGCCGGGGTTGCTGATGATGGCCGACGACGACCTGCCCGGGTGGGAGCGCTACCCGGAGTGTGTAGCCGTCCACCCGGATACGCCGATCGACGACGAACGTGAAGGCGATCTACTTCAGTACTCGTCGGGAACGACCGGGCGTCCCAAGGGAATCAAGCGCCGACTGCCGCACGTGTCGCCGGCCGACGCGCCGGGCATGATGTCGGCGTTGGTGGGGTACTGGATGACTGAAGACTCGGTATATCTCAGCCCGGCGCCGCTGTACCACACGGCGCCGTCGGTGTGGTCGATGAACGCTCAGGCCGGCGGAATCACGACCGTCGTGCTGGAGAAGTTCGATCCCGAAGGATGCCTGGAGGCGATTCAGCGTTACCGGGTGACGCACGGCCAATTCGTGCCCGCCATGTTCACCCGGATGCTCAAACTCCCTGAGCAGGTGCGTCGTTCGTACGATGTGTCGAGCTTGCAGCGGGTGATGCATGCCGCGGCGCCGTGTCCGGTGGAGATCAAGAAGCAGATGATGGACTGGTGGGGGCCGATCGTCGACGAATACTATGCGTCGTCGGAAGCGATCGGCTCGACGTTGATCAGCGCCGAGGAGTGGCTGGCCCATCCCGGCTCGGTCGGCAAGCCGATGGCGTGCCAAATCCACATCCTCGACGAAGACGGCAACGAGCTGCCCAGCGGCCAGCCGGGCCAGATCTACTTCGCGGGCGGATATGACTTCGAGTACCTCAACGACACAGCCAAAACCGCCGCCTCCCGCGACGAACACGGCTGGATCACTGTCGGCGACGTCGGCTACCTCGACGACGAAGGGTATCTGTACCTCACCGACCGGCGTCACCACATGATCATCTCCGGCGGCGTCAACATCTACCCGCAGGAAGCAGAGAACCTCCTGGTGACTCACCCAAAGGTGCTCGACGCGGCGGTATTCGGCATTCCCGACGAGGAGATGGGCCAAAGCGTCAAGGCAGTGGTGCAGACTGTCGACCCCGCCGACCGCGGTGACGACTTCGGTCACGAGCTGTTGGCCTGGTTGCGTGACCGGCTGTCCCACTACAAATGTCCGCGGTCAATCTCCTTCGAAGCGCAGTTGCCGCGCAGCGACACCGGGAAGCTGTTCAAGACAGGGCTGGTCGAGAAGTATTCGTAAATGACATTGCGCGTCGTCGATCTCACCACGCCAACAGATGCGTTCGACGCTGCGCGGCTTTCTGTTCCCGTCATTGCCGTCGGATCGCTCGGCCGTGCAGCCGAATCATGGCTCGACAAGGCCACATTCACGCTCAGTGAGGACGCCTCGGAAGACCATCGGGTGATCACCGTCCCATCGATCGGCTCGGCGGTCGCCGGCCTCAAAGCCCGCGTCGACCGCTGGCCTACAGCCGCCGCCGTGTGTGACGACGTGCTGCGAGCGGTCGATCCGAGCGGGCCCGCCCTGGCAGCGGTGCTGACCGAGTCGCTGGCCTACTCCACGCTGCAGGCCGGACCCGAATTCCGGCGGTGGCTTGCCGACCGGGATCCCGCCCCGCTGCCCGAACTCTCCGACCCGGTGCTGGCCGAACGCCACGGCGACAGCCTGCGGATCCGCTTCAACCGGCCGCAACGGCACAACGCGTTCTCCAACGACGCACGTGCAGAGTTGTTGGAGGCGTTGACCGTAGCGCAACTCGACCCCTCGGTCGACGAAGTCGTGCTCAGCGGCAACGGGCCGTCCTTTTGCAGCGGCGGCGATCTCGCCGAATTTGGCAGCTTCGCTGATCCGGCTACCGCGCATCTGGCACGTACCCGGCACAGCCCGGCCCTGGTCCTCGACCTGCTCACCGCCCGCCTCGGTGCGGCCTGCCGCGCCGAAGTGCACGGTCAGGTGCTGGGCAGCGGATTGGAGCTGGCGGCTTTCTGCGGACGGGTGACCGCTCAGCAGGATGCGGTGTTCGGTCTACCGGAGCTGAGCTTGGGACTCATCCCGGGAGCGGGCGGCACCGTGAGTGTGACGAGAAGGATAGGCCGTTGGCGCACAGCGTATCTGGTGCTTTCCGGTGACACAATCGACGCGGCGACCGCCTTGCGCTGGGGTTTGGTCGACGCGATCGGTTAACCGGTCGGTCCGCCCCCAAGAACCTCAGATCCCGCCACGGTCGACCAACTGGCCGGCGATAACGTTGCGCTGGATCTCGTTGGTGCCCTCGCCGACGATCATCAGCGGCGCGTCCCGGAAGTAACGCTCGACGTCGTACTCGGTGGAGTAGCCGTAGCCGCCGTGGATTCGAACGGCGTTCAACGCGATCTCCATGGCCACTTCGGAGGCGAACAGTTTGGCCATGCCCGCCTCCATATCGCAGCGCTCGCCACTGTCGTACCGTTCGGCCGCATAGCGGGTGAGTTGGCGGGCGGCGGTCAGCTTGGTGGCCATGTCGGCCAAGTAGTGTCCGACGGCCTGATGTTTCCAGATCGGCTGGCCGAAGGACTCCCGCTGTCGGGCGTAGGCCAGCGCATCCTCCAGCGCCGCTGTTGCCACCCCGAGCGCACGGGCAGCCACTTGAATGCGACCGGTCTCCAATCCTTTCATCATCTGCGCGAAGCCGCGCCCGGCC
This sequence comes from uncultured Actinomycetota bacterium, assembly GCA_963767765.1. Taxonomy (GTDB): domain Bacteria; phylum Actinomycetota; class Actinomycetes; order Mycobacteriales; family Mycobacteriaceae; genus Mycobacterium. The sequence goes on from CAVYEX010000002.1 coordinate 1,175,459, forward strand.
TCGTCACCGAGAATGGCGGACACGGGCAGCCGGTAATCGTCGAACGACAGCTCACAGCTCTCCACGCCCTTGTAGCCGAGTTTGGGCAAATCACGCGACACCGTCAACCCGGGGCCGGGCTCGACGAGCAGCACCGAAACACCTCGATGTCGCGGCCTGGCGGCCGGGTCCGTCTTGCACAGTAGCGCAATCAATTTCGAGTGACGCGCGTTGCTGATCCAGGTCTTGGACCCGTTGACGACCAAAACCGGCCCGTCGGGCAAAGCGGTGGTGGACATGTTCTGCAGATCCGAACCGCCGCCCGGCTCGGTGAGCGCCATCGTGGCGCGCAGCTCGCCGGTCGCCATCGGCGGCAGATACCGACGCTTCTGGTCCTCGGTGCCGAACAACGACAGCAGCTTGGCAACAACGGTGTGCCCACCCATCGCCCCGGCCAAGCTCATCCAGCCGCGCGCGAGCTCGGCGGTCACCAGCACATAGCAGGGCATCGACACCGGCGAGCCGCCGTACTCGTCGGGGACGGCCAGGCCGAAGATGCCGATGCGCTTCATCTGCTCGATCCATGCCTCGGGATAAATGTTGGCGTGCTCAACCTCCCGCACCGTCGGCCTGACCTCTTTATCGACGAAGTCGCGCACGGTGGCGACCAGCAGCAGCTCCTCGTCGGACAGTCCCGCCCTCATTCGTCGCCTCCGTGTGTCAGGATTCGCAAGCCCATTCCTGCCAATAGTGACGCCATTTTGACCCTGCCGGAGGTGCGATGAGCGGCGGACCGTACTTCGACGACCTCGTGGTCGGGCAAGTCTTCGACAAGGCGCCGGCGATGACGCTGACGCCGGGGATGGCCGCCTTGCATCAGGCGATCGTCGGTGATCGGCTGCGGCTGGCGCTGGACGCCGGGCTTGCGGCCGCCGTGGTCGGTGCGCCCGCCGCTCTGGCGCATCCGGCGCTGGTGTGCGATGTGGCGATCGGTCAGAGCACGCTGGCCACTGCGCGGGTCAAAGCCAACTTGTACTATCGCGGCCTCCACTTTCATCGGTTCCCGGTCATCGGCGACACCCTGTACACCCGCACCGAGGTGGTGGGATTGCGGGCGAACACCGCCAAGCCGGGACGGGCGCCCACCGGAGTGGCCGCGCTGCGAATGACCACCATCGACCAGGCCGACCAGCTGGTGCTCGACTTCTACCGTTGCGCCATGCTGCCGGTCAGCCCGAAAGGGGACGGCACCGGCTACCACGACGACCTGACCAGCCTCGGCACCGACGGACTGGCGCCGGTGTCGGATCCGACCGCCGGCTGGAACGCCGAAGCATTCCGAACGCGGGTGCCCGGCGACCATTTCGACGCCAGCCTTGCCGGCACGGTACTACAGAGCAGCGCCGACGTGGTCAGCTGTGCCCCCGAACTGGCCCGCCTCACGCTCAACATCGCTGCGATACATCATGATTCACGCACCGGTGACCGTCGCCTGGTGTACGGCGGACACACCATCGGGCTGGCCCTCGCCCAAGCCAGCCGCCTGCTGCCCAATCTGGTAATGGTCCTGGGCTGGCAATCCTGCGATCACATCGGTCCGGTGCACGAGGGTGACACCGTCTACAGCGAACTGCACGTCGAGTCCGCCGAACCGGCCGGCCACGGCGGCGTGCTCGGGTTGCGGTCGTTGGTCTACGCGGTCGGCAACCCGCACACCGAACCGGACCGGAAAGTGTTGGATTGGCGGTTCATGGCGCGGCACTTCTGACGCGGTGCTGCGCACAATGGTGAACGTGGACTCGGGCGCGACGATCCAGACAGCGGATTGGGCCCGCAGCGGCCTGGCGTCGCTGACCGGCGCGCCCGACCGGCCGCCGGACTTCTCGCGCGCCGCCGTGCTGGCCGAAGCCCGCCACGTGGCGGCCGACATCGCCCGCCTGCTGCGCGTGGACGTGGACGCCGCCACGACCCTGGCCGGTCGTGCCGCGCTGCTCGGGCTACACCGGCGCGGTGATATCTCGGCCGGTGGGGCCACCCGGCTGCTCGCCACCGCCGACGGCTGGTGCGCCATCGCGTTGCCCCGCGCTGAGGACATCGCGGCCATCCCCGCGCTGCTGCGCGTCGATACGGCCGCCGGCGACCCGTGGCCGGCGCTGGGCACCTGGGTGAGCACCCGGTCGGCCGACGCGGTGGTCGCCCGTGCTCGTCTGCTCGACATCGCCGCCGCGGCGCTGGCAGAGGCGACCGCCGGTGATCCGGTGGTGCGACCTGCCGGCGCCCGTGCCGAGGCGCGTCGGCCGGATCAGCTGCTGGTCGCCGACCTGTCGTCACTATGGGCCGGCCCGCTGTGCGGGCAGCTACTTGCCCGGTCAGGGGCGGTCGTCGTCAAAGTGGAAAGCCCGGCCCGACCCGACGGCACCCGCCGCGGTCAGCGCGCCTTTTTCGACTGGATGAACGCCGGGAAGCTCAGCGTCCTCTACGATTTCGACGCTGACGCCGACGCGCTACGGGCGCTGTTGGCAGCCGCGGACATCGTCATCGAAGGGTCTCGGCCGGCGGCCCTGCAGCGCCGCCGGCTGGGTCCCGGCGAGGTGCCCGCCCGGCCCGGCCGAATCTGGCTGCGCATCACCGGTCATCGCGGTCAACCGGAGCGCCCGGCATTCGGTGACGACGCCGCGGTCGCCGGGGGACTGGTCGGCGTCGGACCCGCCGGGCCAGTGTTCTGCGGCGATGCCATTGCCGACCCGTTGAGCGGCTTGGAGGCGGCGCGGGCGGTAGCTGAGTCGCTGCGCCGCGGCGGCGGTGAGCTGATCGAGGTGTCGATGTCGGCGGTGTCCGCCAGATATGCCGCGTTGCCCCGCATGTCGACCGACCTTGCCGTGCCGGTCGCCGGTCCGCGGCCGCCGCCTACCTCCCCGGCGGCACCGCCGGGCGCCGACAATGCGGCGGTGCACCGCATGGCGTCTCAAAGACTCTGCGCCGCATGCTGATCCGGCGTGCGATGCTGTTGGACGGCCGGCCTGTCGACGTCAGGGTCGGCAGCCAGATCACCGAGGTGGCCGACGGGTTGACGCCGCGGCGCGGCGAGGAGGTGTTCGACGCGGCGGGCGGAACCGTGCTGCCCGGCCTGCACGACCACCACGTGCACCTCTATTCGGCTGCCGCTGCGGAGAATTCACTGCAGGTGGGCCCGCCGCAGGTGCGCAACCGGCACGACTTGGCCCGGGCACTGGCCGGCGCGCGGGTCGGCGCCGACGGCTGGATCCGCGCCGTCGGCTATCACGAATCGGTAGCCGGTCCGCTGGAACGCACGGTGCTGGACTCGCTCGCCCCAAGGGTGCCGGTGCGGGTGCAGCACCGCAGCGGCCTGGAGTGGACCCTCAACTCGGCCGGCCTGACCAGAATCGGGCTGGCCGGCCATCCCGACGGCCGACTGCGCAGCGCGGATCGGAGCTGGTCGGTCGGCGAGCCGCGCGGCAACATCACCCTGGCCGACATCAGCCGGCGGCTGGCGCGCTTCGGCGTCACCGCAGTCACGGACGCCACACCCGACCTCGATGCCGCCGACATCGTGCACGTGGTCGAGTTGCGGCGCCGTGGTGAACTGCGCCAGGAGGTGCACTTCCTGGCGCCCGGCAAGCGGATTCTGCGGGACGAGGAGCTCGACCTCGACGAGCTCACCGGCTGGATCACCGCCCGGCACCGGGCGGGCGGAACGGTGGCGGTGCACTGCGTCACCGCTGCCCAGCTGCTGGTGGCGATCGCCGCGCTGCAGCAGGCCGGCGCCCATCCGGGTGACCGCATCGAGCACGCCGCCATGGTGCCCGACGACGCCATCGCCGAGCTTCGCCGACTCGGGGTCACCGTGGTGACTCAGCCCAACTTCGTGGCCGAACGAGGTGATCAGTATCTGGCTGATGTCCCGGCCGACGAGCACCGTCAGCTGTGGCGGGTGGCATCGCTGCGCAACGCCGGTGTGGCGGTGGCGTTGTCGACCGACATGCCGTTCGGTGGCGACGACCCGTGGGCGGCCATGCGCGCCGCCGTCCGCCGCGCCACACCCGGCGGCGCGGTACTCAACGCCGGCGAATGCCTATCGGCGCGGGCAGCTTTGGCGATGTTTCTGGGCCAACCGCATCGCCCTGCTCAGCCGCGTGCGGTCGCAGCCGGACAACCCGGGAACCTCTGTGTGCTTTCGCTGCCGCCGGCGGCCGCGTTGGCCGAACTGGACGCCGACATGGTGACTGCGGCAGTGATCGGTGGTGAGTTGGCGTACCCCGCGGGATGACTCGCGTGCAGCTAGGAGATGTCACCGATCAGGTAGCGCTGCAGCGTCGGTGCCACCGCGTCGACGAGCGTGTCGACATCCATCGAGTGGATCGGCTCGGCCTTGAGCGCGTACCGCATGATGCCCAAACCGACCACCTGAGACGCGCACAACGAGGCGCGGAACTTGATGTGGTCGGCGCCCAGGGCCCGGAGCAGCGGGTCGAAGATCGGGCCGATGAACAGCCCCTGCACCAGATCGGCGGTCTTGGCCAGGCCCGCTCCGGCGACCGCACCGGCGGCGAACGGTCCACCACCGGCGAAGTCCCAAGTGGTGATCAGCATGTGCAGGGTGCGCCGGCCCGCTTCCTTCTCCGCTCCGGCGATGATCTTGTCCACGAACTCCGGCGTGCCGAACGGCAACTTCAGTCGTTTCGCCACCGGGTCGAGAATCCCGCGCGACGGCTTTTCGCGAGGGGTCACGCTGTCAGGATCGCGGGAATCGCAAGAAAGATCAAGCGCTGACGGTCGGCGCGCCGCACCGGGCTGAGCGGCCGGGTCAGCCGCCGGCCGCGGCGGCGTGGGCGAGCAGCTCTGCCCGCCCGATCTGGGTCACCAGGCTGGCCGAGTCGAAATAGATCCGCTCATTGACGATTAGGTCGGCGTCGAAGAAGAACACCGCGATCACCGGGACGGCGAACGACCTGCCGGTCGGCGGAAATCCGTAGAACTCACCGAGGTTGGTGCCCAGCAGGTCGAACTCCACTATCACCGCGTCGTCGGCGACGTGGTAGCGGACGTTGTCGTGACGCTGGTCAGGGAACGCGGTACGGGTGGTTCGGTAGTAACCCATCACCTGTTCGGCGCCGTCGAAAATCTGCCCGGTGGCCATGATCTCGTAGCGCGGCCGGCCGTCGAATGTCGCCAGCGTGCGCTCGAAGTCGTGCGTCACCTCGGTATCCATGTGCTCTTCGATGACCTCGAGACGGCGCTGTCGCAGATCGTCGCTAACCATCGGCTACTCCTTGCTTCAGTCGCCCGGACATCGCCGGGCGCGCCGCGCCGGCGGCGAAACTGGTGATCAGCCAGTCGCTGACGGCGGCAACCAGCACCTCGCGGTTTTCGCGTTTGTCGATGCCGTGTCCGTCGTCGTCGAAGAGCAAGTAGCGCACCGGGCGGCCTCGCGCACGCAGCGCCTCGACAATCTGTTCGGACTCGGTGGGCGGCACGTTGGTGTCGTGGGCGCCGTGCACGGCGAGTAGCGGCGCGGTCAGTGCGTCGACACGGCGCAGCGGTGAGAGTTCCTCGAACAGTTCACGGTCGTAGACCGGATGCCCGTACCGGGAGTACGCAGCTTGAGCGATCCACGGTTCGGTGGTGCGGTAGAACGTCGAGAGGTCACTCATGCCGCAGATGCTGATCCCGGCGGCGAACAAGGCGGGGTGAAATGTCAACGCCGCCAAGGTCAGGAAGCCGCCGTAGGACCACCCCGCACAGGCCACCCGGTTGTCGTCGGCGAGGCCGCGCTCGAGGAGAAAACCAACACAGTCGGCGACGTCGTCGATCGCGGCGAAGCGTTTCTCCTTGTCGTCGGCGTGCATGAAGGACCGCCCCAGCCCGCCGGAGCCGCGCACATTCGGCGCCAGCACCGTGATCCCGGCGTTGAGCAGCGTGGGGAAGAGCTCGTTGTAGTCGGGCCTGGCCTGCCCCTCCGGGCCCCCGTGCAGGTACACCACCGCCCCGATCGGTGGTACGCCGGGCGGCGGCCGGTGCAGCCAGCTCGGCAACGCCAAGCCGTCGCGAGCGGTGATCAGCTCACAGGTGGGGTCGGTGCCGTTCCCCACGACTACCGGTCCGCGGCTGGGTTCACGGTCGATGCGAACCCACTCGCGCGACCGCGGATCCACCAGTTCCACCGTGCGCGGCAGCGATGGGCCCTGCACGGTCATCGCGACCATGGACCCGGTCGCGCTGATCGACAGTTCACCGGCCACCGGACCGGGCAGCGATATCGGCTCCTGCAGCGTGTAATCCAGCAGCGACAAAGTCTGAAACTCGCTGGCACCGTGCATGTTCCACAAAAGTGCGACGGTGGTGAGGTCGTCGCTGACGACAAACTCGTCCAGATCGTGGTCCGGCCGTTCGGCCACCACCTGATACACCACACCGTCTGCCGTGGCGGTGATCTCCAGCAGACGGAAATGGTCGCAGCCGTTGTCGCTTCGGATTAGCGCGCGCACATAGCCGTCCGGACTGTTCACGTCGAAGAATTTGTGCGGGTGGTACCGCCTGGTGTTTTCGCCGGTCGGGCCGTATCGGATCCAGCGGGGATGATGGTCGTCGAGGATGATGCCGGTGTCGGTGCTCGACCCGGGATCCGGTGGCAGCAAGGCTGATTCGATCAGCCCGTGCAGCAAGATCAACTCGTGGTAACACCGGGGTCCCACCCGCACCAGCGAAGCGCCGGACCAGGCGTCGACGAGCCTGCCGCCCGAACGTTTGTCCAGCACAACACGATTGCCGTTGGATGGGTCGATCAGGCACGACGAGCCGATACCGTTCTCGCCCGTCAGGATGGCCGCTACCCGAGTGCCGTCCCAGCCGACCAGCTCGGCGGTGCCGTCGTCCTGGCCGTCGATTCGCCAGGCCGAGGGATCGTCGGGATCGGTGGTGACGATCCAGATCTGCGTGCAGGTGCTGCCCTCGGGGGCCACCTCGCAGGCCAGCCAGCGGTCGTCGGGGGAGTGCAGCACACGGGTGACCGGGCCGTCGATCGGCAGCACCACGTCCCGCGACGAGCTCGCCCGCCAGCCCCGCAGGAAACGCTGCACAGCCCGCGGGTAGCCGCCGTCGTCGACAATGTGGGCGAAGACCGTCGCATCCGGGGACAGGGATGCGCCGTAATTCGCCCGCACCTGCCGACCCGTCACAGTGATGGCATACCACCGGTCCACTCGGGGCTGCAATTCGAATGAGCAGCGCTTATTCGCGCATATGCCGAGGTGAGGGCGGAAGTTGAGGCGAATACCGTTTGTCGCCAACCTAGCGGGGTACAGTCCCCGCATGATGGTACGACCGGCGACCCGGTATCCCGGACCGACCATGGCCACCCGGGTGCGATGGTTGCTGCGGGCCCGGCCGGCCGATTACATGCTGGCGCTGAGTGTTGCGTCGGCTTCGCTGCCGGTGGTGGGCAAGCGTCTGGAGCCGATGGGCGGGCTGACCGCCATGAGCATCTGGGGCGCTCGAGTGATGCCCGAACTCATTTCCGCGGCGGCGAAGTCGTGGTTCACTCCGGGCGTCCAGGAGATCCGGCGCACCGACCGCGACAAGACGCAGTTAGTGTCCGAAGCCGCCCTGCGCGGCATCGTGCCGGCCAAGGACCTGGCCACCGGTTGGCCGGCTCCCGAGCGGACACCGCCGGTGTGGCGGGCGCTGAGCCACCGCCGCCACCTCTACCGGTCGTCGGTGCGATACGGCGAGCATCCCACCCAACTGCTCGATGTGTGGCGTCGTAAAGATCTTCCGGCCGGTCCGGCACCGGTGCTGCTCTTCGTGCCGGGAGGCGCGTGGGTGCACGGCGGCCGCGCCCTGCAGGGTTATGCGTTGATGTCGCATCTGGCCGAGCAAGGCTGGGTGTGCCTGTCGATCGACTACCGGGTGGCGCCGCACCACCGGTGGCCGTCCCACATCGTCGACGTCAAGACCGCCATCGCCTGGGCCCGCGCCAACGTCGACAAGTTCGGCGGTGACCGCAACTTCGTGGCGGTGGCCGGCACGTCAGCCGGCGGCCACCTGGCCGCTCTGGCCGGGTTGACCGGTAACGATCCGGACTTCCATGATGTGCTGCCGGAGAACTCGAACACCGCGGTGGATGCGGTCGTCGGGATCTACGGTCGCTACGACTGGGAAGACCGCTCCACCGCCGAGCGCGTCCGCTTCGTCGACTTCCTGGAACGGGTGGTGGTGAAACGCACCATCTGCCGTCACCCCGACGTGTTCCGCAAAGCCTCGCCCATCGCCCGGGTGCACCCGCAAGCCCCGCCGTTTCTGGTGATTCACGGCAGCCGGGACACCGTCATCCCGGTCGAGCAGGCGCGCAGCTTCGTCGAGCGGCTCCGCGATGCGTCGCACTCGGTCGTCAGTTACATGGAACTTCCCGGCGCCGGGCACGGATTCGACCTCACCGACGGAGCCCGCACCGGTGCGATGGCCACCGCGGTGGGGTTGTTCCTCAACCAGGTGCACCGCACCCGGCCGCCGATTGGCGCCCAAGAGGTTATCTGAGTTCCTGCCGACTATAGGGTCCCTGCCGAAGGGAGGTCGCGGTGAAGAGGCTCAGTGGCTGGGATGCGTTTCTGCTCTACAGCGAGACCCCCAACGTGCACATGCACACTCTCAAGCTCGCCGTGATAGAGCTGGATCCCCAGCGACGCGACTTCGACATCGACGCGTTCCGCCGCGTCATCCACAGCCGGCTGTACAAGCTGGACCCGTTCCGATACCAGCTCGTCACCATCCCGTGGAAGCTGCATCATCCGATGTGGCGGGAGAACTGCGAGGTCGACCTCGGCTACCACATCCGGCCGTGGCGGTTGCCGACGCCGGGCGGCCGGCGCGAACTGGACGAGGCCATCGGTGAGATCGCCAGCACCCCGCTCGACCGCAGCCGCCCGCTGTGGGAGATGTATTTCATGGAGGGCCTGGCCAACGGCCGGATCGCCGTGCTCGGCAAGATCCACCATGCGCTGGCCGACGGAATCGCCTCCGCCAATTTGATGGCCCGGGGCATGGACCTTCAACCCGGCGCCGAGTCGGACCACGGCGACTATCAAACCGACCCCGCCCCTACCAGAGGGCAGTTGGTCCGCTCGGCGTTCCGCGACCATCTGCGCTACCTCGGCCGGGTGCCGGCAACGTTGAGATACACCGCGCAGGGGGTGAACCGGGTGCGCCGCAGCCCACGCAAGTTGTCCCCCGAATTGACCCGGCCCTTCACCCCGCCGCCGACGTTCATCAACCACATGATCACCCCGGAGCGCCGGTTCGCCACCGCCACCCTGGCATTGGCAGACGTCAAGGAGACCGGCAAGCAGCTGGGAGCGACGATCAACGACCTGGTGCTGGCCACGTCGGCGGGCGCACTGCGAAAATTGCTGCTGCGCTACGACGGTCAGGCAGACCATCCGTTGCTGACGTCGGTGCCGGTGAGCTACGACTTCTCACCCGACCGGATTTCCGGCAACCGCTTCAGCGGTGTTCTGGTGGCGTTGCCCACGCACGTCGAGGACCCGCTGCAGCGGGTCACCGAAGCTCGGGAAGCGGCGGCCGCGGCCAAGGAGAGCCACAACCTGATGGGACCGGAACTCGTCAGCCGGTGGTCGAATTACATGCCGCCGGCCGGTGCGGAGTCGCTGTTCCGCTGGCTGTCCACCCGGGACGGGCAGAACAAGGTGCTGAACCTGACCGTGTCCAACGTGCCGGGTCCCCGCGAACGTGGTCGGGTCGGCGGTGCGCTGGTCACCGAGATCTATTCGGTGGGCCCGCTGACGGCCGGCAGCGGCCTGAACATCACGGTGTGGAGCTACGTCGACCAGCTCAACATCTCGGTGCTGGCAGACGGGGCGACCGTTGACGATCCGCACGAAGTGACCGAGGCGATGATAGAAGAGTTCGTCGAAATTCGCCGCGCGGCTGGGCTTTCCGACACTTTGACGGTGATCGAATCCGCAATGGCCCAGGTCTGAGCCGGTCACAGCCGTCACATCCGTCGTTGCCGGGCGGGGATAGACGTTGTGCCCACCTCGCAGCGACAACCTGCCGACCGGGTCCGGCTTTGTCGCTATGAGGTGGGCACGTCGGCCCCTACCCGGGACCCGGGGCTGATGTGACTGAAGTGACTCACGGCTGCCCGTCGACACGAGCGAGCAGCTCGCTTCGCAGAATCTTGCCGGTGCTGTTGCGCGGCAACTCGTCGAGCACCACGATCTCGCGGGGCACCTTGTAATTGGCCAGGTTCTCCCGCACGTGCTGCTTGAGTGCCGCCGTCACCTGCGCGCGGTCCGCGCCACCGCTCAAGACGACGAACGCCGCCAGCCGCTGGCCGTACTGCTCGTCGTCAACCCCGATCACCGCAGCCTCGGCGACATCAGCGTGAGCGGCCAGCGCCTTCTCGACTTCGATCGGGTAAACGTTCTCGCCGCCGGAGACGATCATATCGTCGTCACGACCGACGACATAGAGTCGCCCGTCCTCGTCCAGCCGGCCGATGTCCCCGGAGGCCATGAAATCTTTATGAAAGTCCTTGGTGGTGCCCGATGTGTAGCCGTCGAACTGGCTGGAGTTGCGCACGAAGATCTGGCCGACCTCACCGGTGGGCACGGGATGGAATTGGTCGTCGAAGATGCGAATTTCCGTGCCCGGGACCGGCCTTCCGGCCGTATCCGGCGCGGCCCGCAGGTCCGCGGGTGTCGCGGTCGCGATCATGCCGGCCTCGGTGGCGTTGTAGTTGTTGTAGATGATGTCGCCGAATTCGTCCATGAACCGGATGACGACATCGGGGCGCATCCGAGATCCCGACGCGGTGGCGAACCGCAGGGAACGCCCGCTGTATTTGCGCCGCACCGCGTCGGGCAGCTCCATGATCCGGTCGAACATCACCGGCACCACGGCCAGCCCGGTGGCGCGGTGCCGGTCGACCAGCTCGAGCGTCGCCTCCGGGTCGAACTTGCGCCGGGTCACCACCGTGCAGCCCAGCGATCCGGCGAACACCAGCTGCGAGAAACCCCAGGCATGAAACATCGGGGCCACCACCACGGTGGTCTCCTCAGCCCGCCACGGCACCCGGTCCAAAATCGCCTTGAGTTCGCCGGGCCCGCCACCGGTACGCGCTGCACCTTTAGGCGTGCCGGTGGTTCCCGACGTCAGCAGAATCAGCCTGCCCTTGCGTTGCGGCAGCGCCGGCCGCTCCCCGGCATGCGCCGCGACAAGCTTCTCGACGGTGTATTCGTGGCTACCGCGGTGGTCCGTCCAGGCCACGATGCTGGTGGTCCTCGGCCGGTCGGTGACGGCACGGTTCACCGAATCAGCGAACTCCTCGTCGTAGATGATCGCATCCACATCCTCGCGATCGACGACTTCGGCCAGCGCCGGGCCGGCGAAAGAGGTGTTGAGCAACAACACGTCGGCGCCGATCCGATTCGCCGCGATCAACGACTCGACGAAACCCCGATGGTTGCGGCAGATGATGCCCACCACGGCCGGTGGACCGCCCGGCAACGCCTGCAGTGCCGCCGCCAGCGCATCGCTGCGCTCGTCGAGCTGGCGGTAGGTCAGCGAGCCCAGCTCGTCGATCAACGCAGCCCGGTTCGGGCAGCGTTGCGCCGACATGGCGAAACCGCTGGTCATCGAGAGCTGTTCGCGGCGGGCGGCCGCGGCGATCCGCCAGTACTTGTCCGGCCGGAGCGGTGCAATGATCCCGGCCCGGACCATGGTGGCAAGCAAACCCCCGGCATCGGTGATACGGGTCAGCGCGGCCGGGCCTGCCATCGGCTGTGTCCTCTTAGCCGATCACCGGAAGACGACGTTCGCCGGCCAGTTTGTCGAGCGCTTGTTGCATGACGTGGCGAACATGCGCGTCGACCTCGTCGATGTCGGGTTTCTCGCCGAATTGCGCGACCACGTCGATCGGCTCCAGTACCTGCATGACGATCTTGGACGGCAACGGCATGTTGACCGGCAGCACCGCCGAGAGTCCGAACGGGAACCCCACCGAGATCGGCAGGATCTTCACCCGCATCAGCTTGTCGAGCCGCAGCAGATGAGCAAGACCCTCGCCGCGGGACAGGTACAACTGGGTCTCTTGTCCGCCGATCCCGACGGCCGGCACGATCGGCACACCGGCATTCAGCGCCGCCTTGACGTAGCCGGTTCGGCCGTCGAAGTCGATCGTGTTCTCCGACAGGGTCGGCCGATACACGTCGTAGTCGCCGCCGGGAAAAACCACCACGACTCCACCCGAGCGCAGCGCCTCGTCGGCGTTCTCGTGGTTGGCCCGGATGAACCCGGTGCGCACCAGAAATCCGCCCTGCGGGCCGTTGAACAGCATGTCGTGGCTCAACGTGTAGACCGGCCGGTCATAACCGAACTTCTCGTAGAAGCCCGTGGCGAAGACCGGCACGTCCATCGGGAACAGCCCGCCGGAGTGGTTCGACACCACCAGCGCGCCGCCCGGCGGGAAGGAGTCGAGGCCTCGCACGTCGGCGCGGTGGTACCCCTTGATCAGCGGACGCAGCCACCCGATGACCCGTTCGGTCAGCCCCGGATCCCACTTCGATGTCTCGGTGGGTGAAGTCTCAGTGGACTCGATATCGCCGGCGGTCAACATCTCCCCTGGAATTCAGCAAGGATTTGCTGTGATCTTAGCCGGGCCGACAATGCGGACTTAAGAGAACCCGCTCGAAGCTGTCGCTCGCCGAGGAGAGTGAACGGGTGCGGAAAGTCAGAACTGTTCTGATCGCGGCCGCCGCGGTAGCCGTTATCGTCTTGCTGGCCTGGCCGGTCAAAGAGGTGTGCCCCCACGGGCCCTGCACGACCGCGCCCGATGCGCAGGGCTACGTCCATCGCTACTACGAAGTGAAACCATTGGCGGCCATGGTGTTCGATACCGTGACCGGGAACAGCTGCCCGGTGCGGTACAGCTCCGGTGAAGAAAAAAGCTGACAGCGGCGGCCGACGTACATCGTTCGGCCCGATACCATCGCCGGGTGAGCGAATCCGAAGCCGAACCCGAGGTGCTGGTCGAGCAGCGCGACCGCATTCTGGTCATCACGATCAACCGGCCGCAGGCCAAAAACGCCATCAACGGCGCCGTCAGCCACGCCCTGGCCGAGGCGATGGACCGACTGGACGGCAATCAGCAGCTGTCGGTCGGCATCCTGACCGGGGCGGGCGGCTCGTTCAGCGCCGGGATGGATCTCAAGGCGTTCGCACGCGGCGAGAACGTCGTCGTCGAGGGTCGGGGGCTGGGATTCACCGAACGTCCGCCGGCCAAGCCGCTGATCGCGGCCGTCGAGGGGTATGCGCTGGCCGGTGGGACGGAGTTGGCGCTGGCCACCGATTTGATTGTGGCGTCGACGGATTCGGCGTTCGGGATTCCCGAGGTCAAGCGCGGTTTGGTCGCAGGCGGGGGCGGTCTGCTGCGGCTGCCGCAGCGCATTCCGTACGCCGTTGCCATGGAGTTGGCGCTGACCGGTGATCACCTGCCCGCCGAGCGGGCCCACGCGCTGGGCTTGGTCAACGTGCTGGCCGAGCCGGGTGCAGCGCTGGAGGCGGCGATCGCGTTGGCCGAGAAAATCACCGCCAACGGCCCGCTGGCGGTGACAGCGACTAAGCGGATCATCACCGAGTCCCGCGGCTGGAGCCCGGACACCATGTTCGCCGAGCAGATGAAAATCCTGATGCCGGTGTTCGGCTCCAACGACGCCAAAGAAGGCGCAGTCGCATTCGCCGAGAAGCGGCCGCCCCGCTGGACGGGCACCTGATCTCCGCCTCGAGCCTGATGAGGTCGCACCACGTCGAGCGCAGAGACAACCGACTATGAGCCTTTCCCTACTCCTGGAGATGGCGGCGGCGGACAACCCGGATCGAGTTGCCGTGGTCTCGGGAGATGCGCGGTGGACCACGCAGCAGCTGAGCGATCTGGCCGCCGGCGGCGCGGGTGTGGTCGCCGCCTCGAATGCCGAGCACGTGGCCTACGTCGGCGTCGGCGGAAAGATGTTGCCGCTGTTGATCTTCGCGTCCGCCCGCGCTGGGCGGGCTTTCACACCGATCAACTACCGGCTGTCCGGCCGGAGCGTGCAGTCGCTGATCGATCGACTGCCAAAGCCGCTGATCATCACCGACGACCGCTACCGCGACACCATCGACTCCACCGATCAGGTGTTGAGCTCTGCCGAATTCCTGACGGCCGCCCGGCGCGCCGATCCGGTCGAGCACTTCCCGGATCCCGACACCGTCGCCGTCGTGTTGTTCACCTCGGGTACCACGTCGCTGCCCAAAGCGGTCGAGCTCTCCCACAACAATCTGACGAGTTATGTCACCGGCACCGTCGAATTCGCTTCCGCCGAACCCGGCGACGCCGCACTGATCTGCGTGCCGCCCTATCACATCGCCGGTGTGGGCGCCGCGCTGTCGAATCTCTATGCCGGCCGCACCATGGTCTACCTGCCCGAGTTCGACGCGGAAGCTTGGGTGAAATTGATCAACGACGAGCAGGTCACCACCGCGACCGTGGTGCCCACCATGCTCGACCGCATCGTCAGCGTGCTCGAGAACGGCGATCAACGTCTGCCGTCGTTGCGCAACTTGGCCTACGGCGGATCGAAGGTCGCACTGCCGCTGGTTCGTCGGGCGCTCGACTTGCTGCCCGAGGTCGGATTTGTCAACGCCTACGGGTTGACCGAGACCAGTTCGACCATCGCGGTCCTCACCCCCGACGATCACCGCCGCGCGTTATCCGCCACCGACCCTGCCGTCGCGCGGCGGTTGGGCTCGGTCGGTCAGCCCGTACCCGGCGTCGAGGTGCAGATCCGCGACGACAACGGCATAGTGCTGGAACCGGGGGACACCGGTGAATTGTTCGTCCGCGGCGAGCAGGTCTCCGGGCGGTATGCCGGAATCGGTTCGGTGCTTGACGCCGACGGCTGGTTTCCCACCCGCGATATCGCGATGCTGGACGAGGGTGGCTACCTGTTCATCGGCGGGCGCAGCGACGACACCATCATCCGGGGCGGCGAGAACATCGCGCCCGCCGAGCTGGAAGATGTGCTGATCGAACATCGGCAGGTGCGCGACGTCGCCGTGGTCGGCGTCGAAGACCCGCAGTGGGGTCACGCGATCGTCGCCGTGGTGGTGCCGGTGGCCGGGGCCGAGCCCGATCCGGACGAGCTGCGCGACTATGTTCGCGGCCGTTTGCGGGGATCGCGCACCCCCGACCGAGTAGTGTTTCGCGACGAGCTGCCCACCACCGCGACCGGCAAGGTGCTGCGCCGCGAACTCGTCGAAGGACTGCGCAGCCAGCGACCGGTAAGCGATCCGTCTTAAGGACACACCATGATCAAGAACGGAACCCGGCTGGCAAGCCAGGTGTGCGACACCCAGGTGATCGTCGTCAGAACCGCTGACAGCCTTGACCAATTGCGTTGCGGCGGCGTCCCGATGGTCGACATGGACGCGCCGCGCAGCGGAGAACTCGATCCGGCGTTCGCCGGCGGAAACGTGATGGGTAAGCGGTATGTCGACGACACCGGCGCCGAAGTGCTGGTGACCAAGGCAGGCGCGGGAACGCTTTCCATCGGTGACGCCGCTTTGAGCATCAAGGAGGCCAAGCCGCTGCCGGCCAGCGACTGACCCGCGGCTGGCGCTACTGGTTGCTCAGGCCGTTACGGCGGACGAATTCCCTTGCTTTGATCAGGAATTCGAGTTGCTTGTGTACGTCACGCAAAGGTTCGGAGTTGCGGGTCGAGCGGCACAGCACGACGGCGCCTTCCAGCGCGGCAATCGCCATTACGGCTAGCGAGGCCGCATCGGATTCATCGAACCCGTCGGCGACGAACGCCCTGCTCAGCGCGGTGCGCCAGCGTCCCAGTATTGCTCCGGCCTCGGCGGTCAGTTGCGGTTCGTCATTGGCCGGGCCGAGCGCGACCGCGACCACCGGGCAGCCGGCGTTGAAGTCGCTGTCGGCCAGCAGGTGTTGCCAGTACTCGACGAAGTCGCGCAACATGGCCTTGGCACCGCGGTCGACGGTGGCGTCGATCGTGGCGGTGATCGTGTCGCCGGCGTAACGCAGTGCCTCGGTGAGGATCTGATTGCGGCCCTCGGGGAAGTGGTAATAGACCGAGCCGCGCGGTGCTCCGCTGCGCGCCAAGACCTCATCAATGGTGACACCGGCGGCGCCGCGCTCGCGCAACACGTCGACAGCACTGATGATCATCTTGTTTCGGGTGGTGCCCCTCGGCCCGCGTACGGCACGCGTCGGCGCTGACATGTCGACTGACTTCCTCAAACGTCGACCGTCAGGCGGCGTGCGGGTGGCGAAGCTGAGGTACTCGCCAGTGCACCGTCAGGGGGCGGAAACGGGCGGTCCGCAACGACGTGCGCGTGAATCGGGGAATCTCGCGGGTGAACCGCTGGCCGGCGATGTTGAGCTCGATCATCCACATGTTCATTCGGCCTATCTGATGCGTGTGCGCTAGAGACTCCAGCCCACCAATTATGTAAGTTACCATAGCCCGCGGCCGACGCATTAGGCAAGTGCAAAATAGCCAGGGCGGGTGTTTCCTCGCAAAAGTGCAGCTAAACCGGCATTACGATACGGTAACGATCAAACGAGAGTCCCCACAGATTATGCAAAAAAGCATAATAAGGTGGCGTCAGCATGCGGGCTGACTGATCGGTTGAACAACCGCGCAGCCAGGAATCGGCGATCGGTAGTCAGCTACGAGTCAAAAAGACCTGGTGCGGACACGGCAGTAACGGCGGCACCCCGTCGCAGGGCCGCGCGCCAGGCTACTCGTCAGTCCTGCTGTGACGTGATGAGCTGCCGTCAGCTCAAGGTGTAGCCCATTGGCATCAGCACGCTCTTCTGCTGGGTGAAGTGTTCAACGCCCTCCGGCCCGTTCTCGCGACCGATTCCGGAGTTCTTGTAGCCGCCGAACGGACAGCACGGGTCGAAGGCATACCAGTTGATGGCGTACGTTCCGGTGCGGATCTGCTCGGAGATCTCGATGCCGTGCGGCACGTCGGTGGTCCACACGCTGCCGGCCAGGCCGTACACCGAATCATTGGCAATCTTGATCGCGTCCTCTTCGGTGTCGTAGGGAATGATGGAAAGCACCGGCCCGAAGATCTCCTCCTGCGCGATCGTCATGTGGTTGTCGACGTCGGCGAAGACGGTGGGCTGGACGAAGAATCCGTCGTCCAGACCGTCGGGCCGCCCCCCGCCGCATACCAGCCGCGCACCCTCCTCGATGCCCTTGGCGATGTAGCCCTCGACCCGGGCGCGCTGCTTCTCCGAGATCAACGCACCGATCTGAGCGCCCGGATCCGTCGGCGGACCCACTGGCAGCGCCTTGACGAAATTTCCGACAGCGTCGACGATTTCGTCGTACCGCGCGCGTGGCGCCAGGATGCGGGTCTGCGCCACGCAGGCCTGCCCGGTGTTCATGATCCCGGAGAACACCAACATCGGGACCGCGGCGGCCAAGTCGACGTCCTCCAAGATGATCGCCGCCGACTTCCCGCCGAGCTCTAACGTGCAGGGCTTGAGCAAGTCCGCCGCTCGCCTGCCGATCTCCTTGCCCACTGCTGAGCTGCCGGTGAACGTGAAGATGTCGATGTCGGGGTTGGAGGTCAGCGCCTGTCCGGTCTCGATGCCGCCGGGCACGATCGACAGCACACCCTCAGGCAGCCCCGCTTCGGCGAACACCTCGGCCAGTGCGTTGGCGCTCAGAGGTGTTTCGGCGGCCGGCTTGAGCACCACCGTGCAGCCGGCCAGCAGCGCCGGGCCCAGCTTGTTGACCGCCAAGAACAGCGGCACGTTCCACGCCACGATCGCGCCGACCACCCCGACCGGCTCACGACGAACAACCGTCTGTCCGTAATTGCCGGTGCGGATCTCCTGCCACTTGACCTGGTCGACCGCTGGGCCGGCGAAGAAGCTCAGCGCGCCCATCGAGCTCATCCAGTGCATCGTCTCGACGGTCATCGGCGGCTGCCCGGTCTCGCCGGCCAGCAGCTGGACGAACAGATCCTTACGCTCCTCCAGCAATTTGAGTGCGCCGGCGATGACGGCGGCACGCTCCTTGGGCGGCGTCGACGGCCACGGGCCGTGGTCGAAGGCTTTGCGCGCAGCCGCGACGGCAGCGTCGACGTCGGGTGCGGCCGCAGCCGGCACCTTGCCGAGGTACTCGCCGGTGGCCGGGCAGTGCACCTCGATCACCTCGTCGGTCGACGGCGCGATCCACTGCCCACCGATGAACAGCTTGTCGTATTCGCTTTTGAGGCTAACGGTCATGGACGCCACCCTACTCAGCGGCGGCGAAAACGAGAACACGTTTCAGTCAAGTCGCATCGCCGGTGGCTGTCGGCCGCAAGACCAGCACCAAGTTGCTTACGAAGAATTCTCGTAGCAGCGGCACGGACGTCATCCACCACGCCCAACGCGGGTGGTAACGGGGAAAAGCCGCGATCATCGCCCCGGTGCTCGCCGCCCACTTCAGCCCCGCCGCCGCGGACACCGCGAACAATGAGGACCCGTAGTCGTTCTTCGCCCGATGACCGTGTTTGCGGGCGTACCGCGCGGCGGCACGGGCCCCGCCGAGGTAATGCGCCCAGCCCGTCTCGTGTCCTCCGAACGGTCCCAGCCACACCGTGTAGGACAGCACGGTCAGACCCGCCGGCTTGGTGACCCGCAGCATTTCGGAGCCCAGGTGCCAGGGCCGGGGTATGTGCTCGGCGACGTTGGACGACAGGCAGATGTCCACGCTGTCGTCGGCGAACGGCAGCGCGGTCCCCGAGGCCCGTACGAAGCAGCCCGGGCTTGCGGCGACGGTCTGCGCCGGAGTGTGCATCTCCCGCGGGTCCGGCTCCACGCCGATGTATCCGATGCCTGCGTCAGCGAAAGCCGCCGCGAAATAACCGGGCCCGCCCCCGACGTCGAGCACGCTGCGGCCTGTCGGAGATTCCCCGTAAAGGCCATGCCACAAATCCGCGACCATCGCTGCGGTGTCGGCGGCCAGAGCGCCGTAGAAGCGGGCGGGATCGGACTGCTCGTGGCGGAATTCCGACAGCAGCTTCAGCGACCGGGACAGCGTCGCCCGGCGCCCGAAGACGTCGGTGGCGTCCATCGATGCCACCCTACGCAGCAGCATTCGGCGGCGACCCGCTTCGCCCGGCTTTCAGCCGCGCTCGCGATCCCCGCTGGGCTGTTGGGCGGCGACCCGCTTCGCCCGGCTTTCAGCCGCGCTCGCGATCCCCTTAGTCTGTCAATCGATGTCTGCCGCGCACAGTGAGCCTTCGGGCCATAGTCTCCGAGGCGCACTCGGGATCAGCGCGGTGCTGTTGCTGTGCTGGCGCGACACCGGCCATCCGCAGGGCGGCGGCAGCGAAGCGTATCTGCAACGCATCGGCGCCCGGCTGGCAGCCGCGGGTGTCACCGTCACGCTGCGCACCGCGCGGTACCCCGGTGCGCCCCGCTATGAGGTGATCGACGGGGTCCGGATCAGCCGCGCGGGCGGGCGCTATTCGGTGTACCTGCGGGCGCTGGCTGCGTTGGTCGGCGCTCGGCTCGGGCTCGGACCACTGCGGCGGGCGCGGCCCGACGTCGTCGTCGACACTCAGAACGGGCTGCCGTTCCTGGCACGGCTGGTGTACGGACGACGGGTCGCGGTGCTGGTCCACCACTGTCACCGCGAGCAGTGGCCGGTGGCCGGACCGGTGCTCGGCCGGCTGGGCTGGTTCGTGGAATCGGTGTTGTCGCCGCGGGCGCACCGGCGCAACCAGTACCTGACGGTGTCGCTGCCGTCGGTCCGCGACCTCGTCGATCTCGGCGTCGACAACGAGCGCATCGCGGTGGTGCGCAACGGCGTCGACCGCGCACCGGCCGGGTCGCTGGACGGGCCGCGCTCGCCCACTCCCCGCGTCGTGGTGCTGTCGCGTCTGGTGCCGCACAAGCAGATCGAGGATGCGCTGGAGGCGGTGGCGGTGCTGCGTTACCGGATGCCTGGCGTGCATCTCGACATTGTCGGCGACGGCTGGTGGCGGCAGCGCCTGGTCGACCACGCGGCGCAGCTTGCGATATCCGACACCGTGACCTTTCACGGCCACGTCGACGACATCACCAAACATCAGCTGCTGCAACGCTGTTGGGTGCAAGTGCTGCCGTCCCGGAAAGAAGGCTGGGGGCTTGCGGTCATTGAAGCCGCCCAGCACCGCGTACCCACGATCGGCTACCGACGCTCCGGGGGCCTGTCGGACTCGATCGTCGACGGGGTGACCGGCATCCTGGTGAACGATCGCGCCGAGCTGGTGGATCGGCTCGAACGGTTGCTCGCCGACCGGGTGCTGCGGGAGCAGCTCGGCGGCAAGGCGCAGATTCGCAGCGGTGAATTCTCGTGGCAGCAGAGTGCCGACGCGTTGCTCAGCGTGCTCGACGCGGTGCACGCCGGTCATCGAGTGCACGGGGTCATCTGATCCTCGCCCGACAGGCGCAACCGCGACGCTCATTTCCCCGGCCGTGCCAGACCGCCGCAAAACGGTGTAAATAACCGATAACCGGGTACTGCCCGTGACACTCGCGCTTGAAGGGAGTGCAGCTGTGCCTGTCTCGACACCAACCCGGCCATTGATCGACACGCTCGAGCAGGCGGACGTGTTCGATGCGCCGGCGCAGACCATCGGCAAAAAGGTGCGCGAGATTGTCGGCGCGGAACCATTCAAGGACTTCATCAGCGGAACCTGGCTGGGCCACCCGGTGCATCCGCCTTTGACTGACCTGGTGATCGGATCGTTCTGGTCGGCGTCGCTGCTGGATCTGCTGGCTCCGCGCGCCGGCCGAACGGCAGCGCAGCGGTTGATCACGGTGGGCATCGCCGCAACGGCACCCACGGCGATCACCGGTTTCAGCGATTGGGCCGACACCGAACTCTCCGACGACGGCGTCCGTCGAGTGGGCCTGGTGCACGCCGCGGGCAACGTCTTTGCCGTGCTGCTGTACGGCGCCTCCCTGCTCGCTCGCCGACGCGGCGCCCACCGCCGTGGTGCGGTGCTCGCGCTAGCCGGTGCGGCGACGCTCGGCGGCAGCGGCTACCTGGGCGGGCACATGGCCTACGTCCGCGGAGTGGGCATGAACCAGACGGCATTCGACCCTGGTCCTGACGAGTGGACGGGTGTCGAAACGAAAGTGGACCTGACCAACGGCCAACCGCGGTCCGTCGACGTCGGAGACACCCCGGTCTTCCTGGCGCGGCACGACGGACACACGTACGCCCTGCACGACCGCTGCAGCCATCGGGGCTGTCTGCTCAGCGACGGCGAGCTGGACGGCCACGTGATCACCTGCTCGTGTCACGGCTCGCGCTTCGACATTCGTGACGGCACAGTGCTGCAGGGACCGGCAGTTGTCGGGCAACCGGTGCTCGATGTGCGCGAAGCGGACGGGCGGATCGAGGTCCGTCGAGTAACGCCAGGCTAGTTCGTTTCGGGTTGCTCGCCGGGAATGCGTATCACTGCGCGGTCGTCGCGACTCGAAAACCGCCGCAAGCTGCTCACCGCCATGGCGGCGGCTCCGGCGATCAGCATTGCCAGCCACGCCAGATGCGCGGCGATCGCAGCGCGGCGCCGGCCGGCCGACGCGCCGTCGACGCAGCGCCCGACGCGATACAACGCCAGGTCGGCATCGTGAAAGCTGGCTTTCAGCCCGGCCAGGGTGCGGGCTGCCGCACCCATCGCACCGGGTGTGCCTGACTCGACGACCAGCCAAGTAACCGGGGCCTCGGTCAGCTCGCGAGGGTCCGGGCCTGCCAGTAACAACTGCTGCATGGCCCGGGCACCGGCGCCCTCACCGAATATGGTCGTCCCGGACACGTTGAGGTCACCGGTGCTGAGCACGTCGGCGCGAACCCAGCGCGGCAGCGGATCCAGCACCGGGGCCCGGCCCGACCAGGCGAAGCGGCGCATGCCGCCGGCCGGCAGCACCGCCACCACGCCGGGTTGGTCGTTGATCCGCGCCGACACCGCCCACCACCCGGGCGGGTAGTGCACCGGCGCCACCTTGCCGCCGACCCCCCAAGCCAAGTCGGGCAGGGTGGCGATCAGCGCAGCGCTGCATACCAGTGCGGTCACCGCAGGCCGCAGCCAGCGACGCAACGTGAGCACCGCGCCTGCCCCGGCCAACGCGTAGGCGGGCAACGCCAGCGCCACCCATTTCTGGCCATCGCGGGCCACGGCGAAGCCCGGCACAACGTCGATCGCCGCCCGTAACCCGGCAAGCCCCAGTCGGGTGGACAACACCGCCACCACCAGGACAGATGTCGCCGCCAGGATGGCCAACGGGCGGGCGGCGGCGCAGCGCAGCAACACCGGCGACCCGGCCGCGACAATGCTCAGCAACACCGCGGCAGACACCACCGCGAACAGCGTGGTCCGCGAGGCGGGCACCGCCTCGCCGTTCCACAGTCCCCCCAAACTGGCGAGGCTGCCCAGTACGCCCAAACCGGGCTCGGCGCGCGCCGCGAACGCTGCAACCGCGGCGGCGTTCGCCTGATGCTGGCCCGCCGACCACAGCCCCAGCGCCGAGGCCGCCAGCCAGGGCAGGGCCGCGACGACCGCGCCGGCCAGCGTTGCGACAGCGCACCACCCGCGCCGCAGACCCCCGCCGGGTGCCGCCACACACACCAGCGCCACCGTCGCGGCCAGCATCAGCCCGGTTGGCGTCAGACCCGCCAACGCAAGCCAGAACATCAGGACGAGAAGCCCCGGTAGGCGGGATTCGTCGGCACCGCGCAGCGCCAACATCGCCGTCGCAACCCAGGGCAGGCAGCCGTAGGCCAGCAGCAGGCTCCAGTGTCCTTGCAGCAGTCGCTCACCGACATAGGGGTTCCACAGCGCCACCGTGCTCGCCACCGCCTGGCCACCGACACCAGCCTCGGGCAACACCACCTGGGCCAACCGTGCCGCACCCCAGCCGGCCAACCACAACGCCAGCACCAACAGCGCTTTGACCACCACCCCGCCGTCCACGACATGCGACGCCAGCGCGACTGCGAAGTCCTGCGGCGTCGCCCGGGGCGCCGCTTCGGCCAACCCCAGAGCGGTATCGGAGAGGTAGGACCGCGGCGTGGACACCGCGTCGCGTAACAGCAGATAACCAGGTCCCAGCAGAGGACCGGCAATCAACACCGCCAACGCCAGCGGGTAACCCGTCGTGAACCACCGGGCCCGCATCGTCGGCGAGCTACATCCGTTCGGTCGGGCCAGAGCTCTGTTCCGACGAGCCCGGTGGTGGATCCGCGCCCGGCGGGGCCGCATCCTCTTGCAGGTCAGGGCGGGTCGGCAGGATCTCGGTCTCCGCTTCGGCGCCCGACACCGGTTCAGACTCCGGCGCGTTTCGGCCGAAGAAGCCGTGATCCGCTCGATCCAGGCCAGGGTCGATCAGCGCGGCCTCGGTCCGCAGGCTGAACATCGCCAGCAGCACCCCACCGACCAGAGCGATCAAGCCGGTCGCGGCGAAGGTGATCGGCAGCACCCGCGACCACAGCGCCAGCCGGTCGCGCTCGTCGCGCGCAGCGTTGACCTGCGATTCGACGGTCTCCTGGGTGGAGGTGATCTTGTAGTCCACCAACGACCCCTCCGGCTTCAGCGGGTCGCGGGCGTAGAAATGGTTGGCGTGTTCCTGCTCTTTGACGATGGTGCCGGACACCGGGTCGACCCAGAAAGTGCGCTGGGCGGCGTAGTAGCGGGTCATGGTGATCGACTCGTTCGGGTCGTCACTGGCCACGCCCCATTTCGACGCCGGCGCGGTGACCCGGCCGTCCTCATCCCCCGCGTAAAGGGACGGATACTTGACCGGGGCGACCAGCTTGCCGGTGCTGTCGTAACCGATGTTCTGGGTGAAACGGTAGGTGGTCAGCCCGTTGATGTCCTCGTCGTCTTCGTAGTTGACGTCGAAGGCTTTCTGGGCGACCGCGTCGAAGTACTGATAAGTCTGCTTCTCGGTGTGGAACGGGAAGCGGTAGGACAGCCCGTCGTGCGGCACCGCGATGTTGGTCGGTGGGGTGTCGTCGGTGATGCCGCGGGGCTTTTGCACGGCACCGCCGGGATGGGTGTCGTCGGACACCGCCAGCGCCGTCTTGCGGTTGAGCGTGACGGTGTCGACGATCGCCAGCAGCAGGCCGGTGTCTTTCTGCTTGTCGGTGCGCCGGACCGAGTCGCCGGACTGCAGGGTCACCACGTCGGAGTTGGCGGGGGATTCGACGGTGATCTGCTGCTGGGAGACCAGCGGCACGTTCTGGTTGACGATGAACCGGTCACCGCCGATCGAGGCGGGGTCCAGCGCGCTGCCGCTGCCCTCAGCGATCAAGGTGGTGTCGATATCGAGAGGAATCTTGGTGATGCGGCTGGTGGTGTAGGTCCACAGCAACAGTGCGGCGATCAAGAGGGCGGCTCCGAGGCCCATGATTCCGCATGCGGCTAACCGCAACACGACTGCTCGGTTCACGTTGCGGTGACCCCCTTTACGACCTCTGATCCCAGACGGCCGGGCTCCTCGGCGTGCCCGGGCGAATTCCGCCGCAGCTAGCGAAAACTCGTTTGACACTAACAGCAAATGCTGAGTTCCCGGCTTAGGTATCCGAGTCATCGGAACACCAGCGAGGTCGGCCCGCACCGGCAGCGACACCGCGGCAGACTGTCCTCATGACCGAGGGTCCGCAGGTAGGTGGAACCCGCAGCTTCCTGCCCGCCGTGGAGGGGATGCGCGCGTGCGCGGCCATCGGCGTCGTCGTCACCCACGCCGCCTTTCAGACCGGGCACTCCACCGGCGTCGACGGCCGGTTGTTCGGCCGCTTCGATCTGGCCGTCGCGGTGTTCTTCGCGCTGTCGGGATTCCTGCTGTGGCGCGGACACGCTGCCGCGGCACGGGGCCTCGGGCCGCGGCCCGCCACCGGGCACTACCTGCGCTCCCGAGCGGTCCGGATCATGCCGGCTTACCTGGTGGCCGTCGTCGTCATCCTGTGTCTGCTGCCCGACGCCGGGCACGCCAGCCTGACCGTGTGGCTGGCGAACCTGTCGCTCACCCAGATCTATGTGCCGCTGACCCTGACCGCCGGCCTCACCCAGATGTGGAGCCTGTCGGTCGAGGTGACGTTCTACCTGGTGCTACCGGTGCTGGCGCTGCTGAGCCGCCGGATCTCGGTCGGCTGGCGAGTGCCGGTCATCGGGGCGCTGGCGGTGGCCAGCTGGGCTTGGGGCTGGGTCCCGATCGGCTCGGAGCCGGGGCGCAATCCGCTCAATTGGCCGCCGGCGTTCTTCTCGTGGTTTGCCGCGGGCATGCTGCTCGCGGAAGGGGTCTACACGCCGATCGGGCTGCCGCATCGGCTGGCGCGGCGCCGGGTGCTGATGGGCGTGCTCGCCGTGGCGGCCTATCTGGTGGCGGCATCCCCGCTGGCCGGACCGGCCGGGCTGGTGCCGAGCACGTCTGCACAGTTCGCGGTCAAGACGGCGATGGGCGCGGTGGTGGCGTTAGCGCTGGTCGCACCGTTGGTGCTGGATCGGCCCGACACCGGCCACCGGCTGCTGGGCAGCGCTCCGATGGTGACGCTGGGCCGGTGGTCCTACGGCTTGTTCATCTGGCATCTCGCCGCGCTGACCATGGTCTTCCCGGTCATCGGCGAGTTCGCGTTCCGCGGCCACCTACCCGAGGTGTTGCTGCTGACGTTGATTTTCGGCATCGCGATCGCCGCCGTCAGCTATGCCCTCGTCGAATCACCGTGCCGAGAAGCTCTGCGGCGTTGGGAGAAACGCCGTTCGCAACGCGGCGCGCCGCCCGAACCCGTCGGCGCACCGCAGGAGGACGCGATCGCGCCATGACTTCGGTCACGGCGAGGAAAGCAAGCCAAACCAGCACAAAAGCTATCAAGCCTCAGTCAGAGGGCCGTTACACAAATTAAGCGGAAAAGTCGATCAACGTTGCCCGGCCGCTCTGACCGACGCCATAAGCTGCCGGGCCACCTCGCGAAGCTTGACGTTCTGCTGCTTGGATTGAGCAGCGAGTAGCTCGAACGCCTCTTCTGCGCTGCACCCGTGCAGCGCCATTAAGACGCCTTTGGCTTGGTCGATTTCGGCGCGGGAGGTTAGCGCCTGTTCGAGTTGAGTCACCGTTTGGCGGCTCTGCTCCCACCGGCGAGCATTGGTGATGGCCGCTCCGGCCGCGCCGGTGAACAGCTCCATCAGCTTTTCATCGAAGGGGTCGAAGGCGGTGGGCGTATAGCTGTAGACGTTCAGCGAACCCACCAACTCATGCTCGGTGGGATCGCCGATCACCAGAGGCACCGAAAGGCAGGCATGCACTCCGGCCAGTTGCGCCGCCTCGTGAAAAACCGGCCACTGCTGCGATTGGTCAACGATCTGAGTTCGCACCGGTTGCTGGCGCTGCGCCGCCTCCAGGCAGGGGCCGCCTTCTGGCGCGTACTGAGTGTGGTCAAGCAACGCGGCACGCTCATCGGTGAAGGCGACGGTGTGCGGTCGTCCCTCGGTGAGCGAGGTGATGGTAACGGCGTCGGCGTCGGGGATCGCACCGGCGGCCATGGCCGCCACCCGCGCCAGCACGACCTCGAGAGGTTCTTCAGCGGCGAGAATCTTCCGCAGGCCGCCGACGGCCTCCGCGGTGCTATCCAGCCGGGCTAACGGATCAAGTCGAGTTTCATCCACGCGCAACGCTCCACATTCCCGCACTCCTGTCCGATACACCACACCGAGAGCGGCGTCGGCTGGTCAACGCCGTGGCTTCGTCTGTGCGTCCGCCATGCGGACCAGAAAACGACTGTATGACGTCACGCGGTGCTTACGCTACGCCGCGACGCAGGCGCCTCCCGTCGAGTCCAGTGCGGTGTTCCGGCGGCAGCCGGCGGGGTATGCTTCGCGTGACGTGCCGGTCGAGGCCGAACTAGAGAACACTGGTTCGCTCGCCCCGCCCGTCGGGACGATGGGCTAGAGACTGCTGGTTCCTCGCAATTCCCAACACCTTTCAGGGAATGCATGCTTTGAGGAGCTCTCTATATGCGCAACGTACTGGCCGTTGGGGCCATATTCCTTGCTTCACTGTTCGGCTCGGCAGGAAGTGCCACGGCCGCCGGGGCGGCACCTTTGGGCGCACAACCGTCCACCTCGCTGACACTGGCCGAGTCCGATCACGACAACGCCACCGATCACGGCGACAAGGGTTTGTGGGGCTTGGCGGGGCTGGCGGGGTTGCTCGGCCTGGTTGGGCTGCTACCTCGCCGGCGTCCCGGCCATGACGTCGCACACGCCGCAACTCGACCCGGCCGACTCGGCGGCGGCAACCGCTCAATTCGGCCCACCGGATCGGGCACTCAACCCTAAACGCCGAACTCTTTCCGGCCCTGTCTCGGCAAGCGACGAGTTCGGCAGGAAACACCGGCGGAAATTTCGCGCAAGGTCTAGTGCGGTGAATGTCTCTTGGAATGTGACCACGGTCGACGATGCACCGCAGCGCAAAGTCTTCATTTCTGAAAAATACTGAGTCGCTAGAAATTCGAAAGGCTTCGATCATGATAATACTTGGTTTTGACGGTCAGGTTTGGCGCGCGAATGTGCCCCTGAATCCTTCCCGCGCACGGTGATCAACCTTATTTCGTAGTCAGATGCGTTCGGAAGACGCCAATTGACATGGCCGAAGCAAAGCCGCAGCGAGCATTGCAATGCACTTAGGCCGCGAGCTGAGGATTTGGAGGTGTGAAGATGAACGGTCGCAAGTATGCCTGGCAGATCTTTCACGCGGAGATGCGTCGTCAAATGGTTCCGGACGAGGGCCTTGAACTAAATCCGCAATTCGAGACGATGGCCGCAGCGCTTCGCTCGGCACACGAGGACGGAATCGACATCACCGAAATAATTCTGATACTGGCGAACTTCGGGGCGACATTCGCCGCGATGGCATTGAAGGATCCTCTCGCCGTCGCCAGTCAAGTGAGGGAAGTAATAATGTCGGAACCCGACTAAGGACGCACCGGGCGCGTTGCCTTCGAAACCGATGTGTGCCGGCTTTCGCGTAGGCGGTAGGGAGCCTGGGCGACCCGGTGCGGCGGCCAGGTCGCTCGTTCGCAGGGCATTGCTTCGGGCAGGACTTGAAGGACCTTCATGAGCCACAGAGACAACGACCAGTTGACTGATCAAGGCAAGGGCAACGCGACGGTCAGGGTAGGCGCTGGCCTCGATGAGGAGGTCGGTGAACCGGCTGCCGCCGCTACGCTTCCAATAGCAACGGATGGCTTACCCAGCGGCTCAGCTTTGATTGTTGTCAGACGCGGTCCTAACGCGGGATCGCGGTTCTGTTTAGATCAGCCCGTCACGTCTGCCGGCCGCGATCCCGTCAGCGATATCTATCTCGACGACGTGACCGCCAGCCGTCGACACGCCGAGTTCCGCCGAAGCGACACCGAATTTCGTGTTATCGACCTGAATAGCCTCAACGGCACCTACGTTAACCGCGGACGGGTGCAATCCGCTGTGCTGGCCAACGGCGACGAGATTCAGCTCGGTAAATTCTGTTTGGTTTTCCTTGTCGGGCCGGTGGCACTCTGACTGCAACCGCAAGCAGTTGCCTGTCGCTGGCTTTGCCTGCGTGCTAGATTCGCGGTGCGACGCCGCGCGTCGATCTGCGAGCACAGCGAACTTGAGACAACTGGATTGCTGCCTGCTCGGGTTCCTCAATCGGGACGAGCTAGAGACTGCTGACTCGCCTCATCACTCCTTCACGTGTGGCCGCGTCTTGCGCGAGCTTCGGCGAACGTCGGGCGGCTTCCGCCGCATAGGAGCCCCTTTTTCTCCTCGGCGTCTATGTCGAAGCGCAGGACGCCTACTGGAAAGCCGGTGGGACCATGAGTGCTTGTGAGCAATCCACTCAATTGTCAAGTTCTATCAAATCTGACTGTGGCGAATGGGTTCTGTGGCAAGGTACGCGAAGGCGCGGTGCGTGGGCGAAAGCCTATCCGCACTCTCGCACCGTGGCGGTCGTGACACTCGGCGGGGAGATCGACGCCTCTAATGCTGAGTCGGCCGGTCTGTACTTGCGCGGCTACGTCTCGGTGGCGCGGCCCGTGGTCGCGGACCTGACAGATGTTGCGTTTCTCGGGGCCTCGGGCATGCGGCAACTGCTCACGCTTAATGATGACTGCGCGAAGGCCGGTATGCAGTGGGCACTCGTCACCAATCACATGGTGCGTCGACTATTTCGCATCCTTCGCGTTGACGACGAACTTCCCCTGACCAGTTCCCTTGGTGAAGCCCTGCGACGATTCGCCGCACGGCACCCATAGCAGGCGGGTCACCGGCTGATCTTGTCGCCGACAACACGACTTCCCTTGTTCCGTGCCCAGCAAGTGCACTCATCACTCGTCTTACTTCGTCTCGGGCGCAGTCAGGAACACCATGCGGAACTTGCCGACCTGAATTTCATCGTGATTGGCGAGCACGGCCGAATCTACCGCCTGTCCGTTTACATAGGTGCCATTGAGGCTGCCGACATCGATAACACGAAACTGCCCGAAGTCTCGGCGAAACTCCGCGTGACGGCGGCTGACAGTGATGTCATCGAGAAAGATGTCGCTATCAAGGTGGCGCCCCGCTGACGTGATTTCGCGGTCTAACAAGAACCGGGCTCCGGCGTTCGGCCCGCGCTTGACTATCACTAGGGCTGCTTGGCGCGGTAGCTCGTCAAGTCCCGACTCCGGGTCTTCTACGCAAGAGTCTGGCTCGTGCAGTGCAGCGAAATCGTCAGAAGGCAGCGCTGCCGTGGTTTCAATATCGGTGTGGCCGAAAACCTGGTCACTGCTGTTGGGAGCCATGCCCAACTCCTTGCCCGCGGTTAGTTATCACCCTCCACCTTGCCTGAATCGACGACGAGGATCTACTAGCCGCAACTGTTGCGAGGCGGCGACCGCTGACCCGCCGAGGTCCGCGCGGTGACCGCGCCAGTGCGTGACACTTCGGGTCGGCACCTGATCGGCATGTCGTGCCTTGGTGCGCACGCGACTGTCTCGTTATTTCCTCGCAGCGGAGGGATACCATTCGGCAGCCGCAAGACACCGTCTGCGGTCAAGTCAGGGGCCGACCTCTCCACGCGGATGCAGCACGAAGGACAATGCGTCCGAGATCTCACCGCGCGAACGACTCTCGACTTCCCCGTGCCGTAAGTCGGGCTTTCAGTACGCGCCTTTCTGTTCGAAGATGCGGCGCGGGTTGTCGACCAGCATGGTGTGCAGCTGCTCGTCGGTGACCCCCCGCTCCTTGAGGGCAGGGATGACGTCGTTGTGAATGTGTAGGTAGTGCCAGTTCGGCGCGGCCACCGGTAGCAGCGACTCGGGCAAAGCGTCGATGAAGCAGTTCGCGTCGTGGGAGAGCACCATCTTGTCGGCGTGGTCGCGTTCGCACATCGTCGCCACGGTGTTCACCCGTTCCTCGAACGGCAGGATCGTGTCGATGCCGAACCGGTCCATCCCGATGTAGGACCCGTTTTTGATCAGCTCTTCGAGATAGTCGATATCGGTGGTGTCACCGGA
This sequence comes from uncultured Actinomycetota bacterium, assembly GCA_963767765.1. Lineage (GTDB taxonomy): Bacteria > Actinomycetota > Actinomycetes > Mycobacteriales > Mycobacteriaceae > Mycobacterium. The sequence continues at coordinate 1,206,058 of CAVYEX010000002.1, forward strand.
ATGGCCGATCACCACACGCGACAGGTCGACCCCCTCCTCGGCGAAGATCCGCTGCTGCTCGAGGCCGCGCCGGGTCCGCGCGTGAGTGTGCGTCGAGATCGGCACGCCGGTCTGGCGGTGCGCTTGCGCGACCGCGCGCAGCACCCGCTCGACGCCAGGAGTGACGCCGGGCTCGTCAGTGGCGCATTTGAGGATGGCGGCCTTGACGCCGGTGTCGGCGATGCCGTGCTCGATGTCGCGGACGAACAGGTCGGTCATGATCTCGGGACCGTCCAGCTGCGTACCCGGCCCCAAGTAGTGGAAGCGAAACGGCACGTCGTTGTAGGTGTACAGGCCGGTCGCGACGACGATGTTCAAGTCGGTGGCGGCCGCGATTCGCGCAATGCGGGGAATGTAGCGGCCCAACCCAATCACGGTCAGGTCGACGATGCTGTCGACCCCGCGGGCCTTGAGCTCGTTCAGGCGGGTGATCGCATCGGCCTCGCGCTGCGCCTCGTCACCCCAATCGTCGGGATAGTTCTGCGTGATCTCGGTCGTCATGACGAAGACGTGCTCGTGCATCAACGTGACACCCAGGTCGGCGGTGTCGATGGATCCGCGAGCGGTATTCAGTTGCGGCACAGACCAATGCTATGACTTCGGTGGCCGGGTATCGGCTGAATTGCGCTCAGCGGGAGGAAGACGCCGGGGTTTCCGCCGGATGCCCAGGGGCGGGCGGGTCGCCAGCGACCGGTCGATCTGCTCCCAGCTCTCGATGACGATGCGCCAACCTCGTCACTCCGGCGTTGGTCAGTGCGCACACACATGGGGCAGGGCTCGACGGTCCCGTACACGGTGACCTCGACTTGATCCGGATCTGTCGCCGGCTGGGGCAACTCAATGACTCGGTCGGGAGTCTCGCCGGCCGCGACGCGCAACAGCGCATGGGCCTCGGCGTGGTCGACCACCGCGTTCGGTTTGGCCATGCCGTTCTCGCCGTGATAGAGCCCGACTCGACTGCCCCAACGGACCACCGCAACGGCGCCCAGTCCGAAGTTGCCTTTCCGGTACGAATTCAGCGCCGCCGAAAGCGCAATCCTGGCGTAAAAGGCGTCGGAATCAGGCGGGTAGGTGTCGTGGGTGCGATCCAGGTACTCCTGAACTTGCGCCGCGACCTCGCTCACTGCACTTCCGTCCACGCCACTGTTCGGTCGACACCGGAAAACTTTGGTTGGCCCTCAGTCTGAAACCCCAACTCGTCGCGGTCCGGCCGCCGAACATCAGCCGACCGGCTCGATCACCGACACGGTGTTGTCGTGGTTGGTGGTGTAGGCGATATGAGTCGTCGGGTCCACGGCGACGCCCCACGGGTCTCTGCCGATCCGGATGATTCCGCGCGCAGTCTGTTTGGCGGTGTCGATCACCGACACCGTGCCGTCGGCCTCGTTGGTGACAAAGACGGTGTCGGCGGCCGGGTCGACAGCCACTCCGTACGGGTGTTTGCCCACCGGGATGGTCGCGGTGACGACGTTTCGGGCGAGGTCGATCACCGACAGGGTTCCGTCGCCTTCGTTGGCGATGTAGGCCGTGTGGGTGTCGGTGTCGACGGCCACCCCGCGGGGGGCGGTGCCGACCTTGATGGTGGCCGAGACGGCGCGGCTGGTCGTGTCGATCGCCGACACGGTGTTGTCGCCGTTGGTGGTGTAGGCGGTGTGGGTGCTGGGATCCACGGCCACCCCGTACGGATTCTTGCCGACCGTGATGGTGGCGATAACTGTGCTGTTCGTCAGGTCGACCACCGATACGTTGTAGTCCCACATGTTGGCCGCGTAGGCGATGTGGGTGTGGGGGTCGATCGCCACGCCCCACGGTTGGCTGTCGACGGTGATGGTTGCGCTGGCCGCGCGACCGGCGATGTCGATCACCGACACGGTGTCGTCACGGTTGTTGGCGGTGCAGGCGGTGTGGGTGCTGGGGTCGACGGCCACTCCCTCCGGACCCCTGCCCACCGGGATGGTCGCAGTGACGGCGCGGCTGGTGGTGTCGATCACCGATACGGTGCTGTCGCTGAAGTTGGCGGTGTATGCGCTGTGCGTGGTGGGGTCGACCGCCACCCCCTCCGGGTGCTTGCCGACGGGGATGGTGGCGGTGACGCGGCTGGAGGTGACCGTCGGCGTGGCCGACGGGCCGACCGCGGTGGTGAGTTGACTGGCGGCCGCCGCCGACGATCGGTCGTGCCGGTTACTGATCGCCAACACGGTTGCGGTGGCGGCGATTACGACCACGGCCGCGATGCCGGCCAGCATGGTGAGCCGGCGGCGGGTCTGGTGGCCGGACGGTGCCGGCGGGCCGGGTCGCGCGCCGGCCTGGGCCAGCGTTCTGGCCGCCTGGCTGGTGGGATACGCATCGTTGTGCTGCTCGGGCGCGGCGGCCAGGGCCCGGGTGGCCGCCGCGGCGAGGTCGCCGGCGCTGCTGTAACGGTCGTCGCGGTCCTTGGCCATCCCGCGGGCGACGACCTCGTCGAAGGCGGCCGGGATACCGGGCCGTTGTTGGCTGGGCCGGGGGATGGGGGAGGTCAGGTGTGCGGCGATCAGCGCGGCCGGGTAGCTGGCCTGGTAGGGCTGAGCGCCGGTCAGGCACTCGTGCAGCACGCAGGCCAGCGAGTAGATGTCCGCGCGGTGGTCGATCTGCTCATCGGCGAGTCGTTCGGGGGCGATGTAGGCGAAGGTGCCCACGGTGGTACCGGCACTGGTGAGCTTGGCGTCGTCGGCGGCATTGGCCAGCCCGAAGTCGACCAGGCACGCGAAGTCCCCCGGGGTGACGAGGATGTTCGCCGGTTTGACGTCGCGGTGCACGATGTCCTCGGCGTGCGCTGCGTCCAGTGCCGACGCGATCTGGCTGACGATCCACACCGCCCGGCCCGGGGCCAGCGGCCCGTGTTCCTCCAGCAGGGTCCGCAAGTCGGCGCCGCGGCACAGCCGCATGTCGATGAACAGCTGTCCGTCGACTTCGCCGTAGTCGTGAATCGGCACCACGTGCGGTTCGTTCAGTCGCCCGGCCGTTCGGGCCTCCCGGAACAAACGCTCCCGGAACACCGGGTTCGCGGAATAGGACGACGTCAACAATTTCAGCGCGACCGTGCGGTTCTTGTTGGTGTCGACGGCCTCCCACACGTCACCGAAGCCGCCGCGGCCCAGCAGTCGCTTCAGCTGGTAGGGGCCGAATTGCGATGCCGTGGGCCACTCCGCGGTCGTGCCGCCGGCCGGCGGCTCCTGCACCAACAGCACCTCCCTGGCGGCTCGGCGACGACCCGATCTGGCGCGCCCGCGCGACGGGTCAGCCGGCGACATTGTCGTGGCTGCGAGTTTAGGCGGTCGGCAACGTGCGGAGGACCGTTCTCGACGGCGCCTCGCAACTGTCCTCAGGCGAGCTTGCGCGCTTCGATCAGCACTCGTGAGGTGCTGGTGACGAACGGTCCGTCGGCCTGGATCCGCTGGTGCAGGCTCAGTAGCTTGTCGCGATAGTCGTCGACGGTGAAGCCCGGGATCGCCCAGATCACTTTGCGCAGAAAGTAAATGACGGTACCCACGTCGAAGAACTCCACCCGCAGCCGCTCGAGTCGCAGGTCGACCACATCCAGGCCGGCTTCAGCGGCTTGCGCTTTGACCGCGTCGGGGCTCAACTGACCATGCCCCAGTACCTCGGGCTGCGGACCGACCAGGAAGTTGATCAGCTCGCGCATCGAAGCCGGGCCGACGTGCTGGGCGAAATAGGTGCCGCCCGGGGCGAGCACGCGGCAGATCTCGTCCCACCACAAGTCGACGGGATGGCGGCTTGTCACCAGGTCGAACGCCGCGTCACTGAAGGGCAGCGGCCGCTCGGTGCAGGCGACGACCACCACGCCCAGCGGGTGCAGCAGCCGGGTGGCCAGCGCCAGGTTCGGCGGCCACGACTCGGTGGCGACCGTCGTCGGCGGAAAAGGGCCGGCTCCGGCCAGCACCTCCCCGCCGCCGGTCTGGATGTCCAGCGCCGACGCGACCCCGGCCAAGCGGCCGCGTAGCAGTCGCTGATAGCCCCAGGAGGGCCGTTCCTCGGCGGCTCTGCCATCCAGCCACGAGAAATCCCACCCGTCGACCGACACCGACTCCGCTTCGGCCACCAGGTCGTCAAAGCTCCGCGTCATGGCTCCCATCATGGGCTACCACCATCAAACCCTTGAGGAGTGAGCTGGCTCACAGTAGAGTGACCACTGGTCATCGACGACGTCAGGGGGTGCCTTGCCGACAGTGACATGGGCTCGCGTCGACCCGGATCGTCGCGCCGCCGTCATCCAGGCCGCGGAGGCGGAGTTCGGGGCGCATGGCTTTTCTCGCGGCAGCCTCAACGTCATCGCGCGCCGCGCCGGAGTAGCGAAAGGCAGCCTGTTCCAGTACTTCGCCGACAAGCGGGACCTGTACGCGTTCATCGCCGATATCGCCAGCCAGCGGGTGCGGTCTTATATGGAGGCGCGCATCCAGGCTCTCGATCCGAGCCGACCCTTCTTCGCATTCCTCACCGATCTGCTCGACGACTGGGTGGCCTACTTCGCCGACCATCCGCGCGAGCGCGCGCTGCACGCGGCCGCCAGCTTCGAGGTGGACACCGACGCGCGGATCAGTGTGCGCACCGTCATCCACCGCCATTACCTCGAGGTGCTGCGGCCGCTGGTGCACGACGCGCGTGCCCGCGGTGACCTGCGCGTCGACTCCGACGTCGACGCGTTGCTGTCACTGCTGCTGCTGGTCTTCCCGCACCTGGCGCTGGCGCCTTACGTGCGCGGGATGGATCCGATCCTCGGGCTCGACGAACCCACACCGGAGCAGCCCGCCCTGGCGGTGCGCAGGCTGCTCGCCGTGCTGTCGGCGGCATTCGCCGCGACCCCACAAGCCCACCGAAAGGACCTGAAGGAGGTCAACTCATGACACGGACACGCTACGGCTCGCTGGCTGCCGGCGGCCTGAACTGGAAAAGCCTGCCGCTCAAGCTGTTCGCCGGCGGGAATGCGAAGTTCTGGGATCCGGCCGACATCGATTTCTCCCGCGACCGCGCCGACTGGGAGCGGTTGGACGACCGCGAACGCGACTACGCCACCCGGCTGTGCGCGCAGTTCATCGCCGGCGAGGAAGCGGTGACCAACGACATCCAGCCGTTCATGGCCGCGATGCGCGCCGAAGGCCGCCTGGGCGACGAAATGTATTTGACGCAGTTCGCGTTCGAGGAAGCCAAACACACCCAGGTGTTCCGGTTGTGGCTCGATGCCGTCGGCATGACCGACGATCTGCACGGATACTTCGACGACCTCCCGGCATACCGGCAGATGTTCAACGAGGAACTGCCGGATTCTTTGGGCGCCCTGCTCACCGATCCCTCGCCGTGGGCTCAGGTCCGGGCGTCGGTGACCTACAACCACATCGTGGAGGGAATGCTGGCGCTGACCGGCTACTACGCCTGGCACAAGATCTGCGTCGACCGCGACATCCTGCCCGGCATGCGGCAACTGGTGCGCCACATCGGCGACGACGAGCGACGTCATATGGCTTGGGGCACCTTCACCTGCCGGCGGCACGTCGCCGCCGACGACGCCAATTGGACAGTGTTCGAGACCCGGATGAACGAGCTGATCCCGCTTGCGTTGAAGCTGACCCAGGACGGCTTCGCGCTCTACGACGACCCTATGCCCTTCGATCTGTCCGCCGACGAGTTCCTGCAGTACTCCACCGACAAGGGCATGCGACGGTTCGGAACGATCAGCAGCGCCCGCGGACGCCCGCTCGAGGAGATCGACCTCGACTATTCGCCGCTGCAGCTGGAGGACACCTTCGCCGACGAGGACTCGAAGGCGCTGTCTCTGGCCGCGTCGGCGTAGCGGGCGCGCCGGGCGGCACGCGCCGAGCGGCGCGCACCGAGATCGACGCCAGTGCGCTCCTGAGCGAAAATTGTGGCGCTACCGTTGATCTCGGCGATGAGCAGGGCGACGGCGGCTACTCGACCTTGGTGTCACCGCTGGCGCTGCTGCTCTCGGACTGCGCCACCCACACCGTTTTGGCGTTGCAGAACTCGCGGATCCCCAGACCCGCGAGTTCGCGGCCGTACCCGGACCGCTTGACGCCACCGAACGGCAGCTCGGGGTAGGACACCGTCATCCCGTTGATGAAGACCTGGCCGGCTTCGATGTCGTCGATGAAACGCTGCTGCTCGGCTTCGTCGTTGGTCCACGCGTTGGACCCCAAACCGAATGTCGTGGCGTTGGCGATCTCGATGGCTTCGTCGATGTCGGCGGCGCGATACACCGACGCCACCGGGCCGAACACCTCTTCGGTGTACAGCGCCATGTCTTTGCTGATGTCGGTGACCACCGTCGGCGGGTAGAACCAGCCCGGCCGGTCGGGACGCTGGCCGCCGCACCGGATCACCGCGCCGGCGGCGGCTGCGTCGTCGACCTGCTTTTGCACCTCGTCGCGGCCGGACTCGGTGGCCAGCGGGCCGATGTCGGTACTCGGGTCGGTCGGGTCGCCGACCTTCAAGGCTTCCATCTTGTCGACGAACTTGTCGACGAACGCTTCGTAGATGTCGTCGTGGACGATGAATCGCTTTGCCGCAATGCAGGATTGGCCGTTGTTCTGCACGCGGGCAGTCACGGCGGTCTTGACTGCCTCGTCCAGGTTGGCCGACGGCATCACGATGAACGGGTCGCTGCCGCCGAGCTCGAGCACCGTGGGTTTGATCTCGTCGCCGGCGATGGCGCCGACCGATTGGCCTGCCGGCTCGCTGCCAGTCAGGGTGGCCGCCGCTACCCGCGGGTCCCGCAGGATCTTCTCGACCGCGCTCGATGACACCAGCAGCGTCTGAAAACAGCCCTTCGGGAAGCCGCCCCGGCCGATCACGTCGGCGAGATACAGCGCGGTCTGCGGCACGTTGGAGGCGTGCTTGAGCAGACCGACATTGCCGGCCATCAGCGCGGGCGCGGCGAACCGGACGGCCTGCCAAAGCGGGAAGTTCCACGGCATGATCGCCAGCACCACGCCGAGTGGCTGGTAGCGGGTGTAGGCCTGCTTCGCGCCGACCTTGGCGGCGTCGGCCGGCTCGTCGGCCAGGATCTTCTCGGTGTGCTCAGCGTAGAAACGGAAGCCTTTGGCGCACTTGAGCACCTCGGCCTTTGCCGAGGACAGGGTCTTACCCATCTCGAGGGTCATCATCGCGGCGACGTCTTCGGCTTCGGCCTCGAGCAAGTCGGCGGTGGCGTTGGCCCACTCGGCCCGCTGGGCGAAGGTGGTCGAGTGGCGGTAGTCGAGGAACCGTTCGTAGGCGCGGGCGATGGCCGCCTCGACTTCCTCGTCGGTTGCCGCGGTGAAAGTCTTGATGGTTTCTCCGGTGGCGGGGTTGATCGTGGCGATCGACATGTTTGGCATCCTCTGGGGTTTCGGTTCCTACCAACCTGTAACCGTATGAACGGCGTTCGCCATTCCAGCCTGCCACTATGGTGGCCGGTGTGAGTACCCCCGCCCAGTTGATGGTGAAATGCCTCGAAAACGAAGGCGTCCCCGTTGTCTTCGGGCTACCGGGCGAGGAGAACATCCGCTTCGTCCAGGCGCTGGCCGCCTCAAACATCCGGTACGTGCTGACCCGGCACGAGCAGGCGGCGGCCTTCATGGCCGAGATGTACGGCCGGGTCACCGGGCGTGCGGCCGTCGTCTCGGCCACCTTGGGCCCGGGCGCGATCAACATGCAGCTGGGAGTCGCCGACGCCACCAGCAACAGCACACCGCTGGTGGCGATCTCCGCGCAGGTGGGTCAGGACCGCGAGTACAAAGAGTCGCATCAATACGTCGACCTCGTGACCATGTTCGCGCCGATCACCCGTTGGGCCGACGGCGTTCCTACCGCCCGAGCGATTCCAGAGATGATCCGCAAGGCGTTCAAGCTGGCCGAAAGCGAGCGTCCGGCCGCGGTGTACCTGGCGGTGCCGGAGCACATCGACGCCGATGCAGCCGACTACGACCTGGTGCCGCTGCCGCGCAATGTGGTGCGGGCCGAAGCCCCGGCGGCCGCGCAGGTGGCACGGGCGGCCGAGGTGCTCCGCTCCGCGCGCCGCCCGGTGGTGCTGGCCGGCCACGGCGCCGCCCGCAACGACGCGACCGCCGCGCTGGTCCGGTTCGCCGACGAACTGTCGATTCCGGTGGCCAACACCTTTCACGGCAAGGGCGTGATGCCCGATGACCATCCGCACAGCATCGGCACGCTCGGGTTCATGCGACATGATTACGTCAACTTCGGCTTCGACAACGCCGACGTGGTCGTGGCCGTCGGCTACGAACTGCAGGAGTTCGACCCGGTCCAGATCAACCCGGACGCCGATAAGAAAATCATCCACATTCATCGGTTCCCCGCCGAGGTCGACATGCACTACTCGGTCGACGTGGGAATCATCGGCGACATCAGCGCCTCGGTGCACGCGTTGACCGACGCACTGGCAGGTCACCAGTTCAGCAGCGACACCGCTGCGCCTGGATGCAGCCTGCTGGCCGACGAATTCGCCCGCGGCCAACAGGATTCACGCTTTCCCCTCGCGCCGCAACGCGTGGTGGCCGACACCCGCGCGGCGCTGGGCCGCAGCGATGTCGTACTGGTCGACACCGGCGCTACCAAGATGTGGATGGCCCGGCTGTACCCGACTTACCAGGCCAACACCTGCTTGGTCTCAAATGGCTTGTCCACCATGTCATTTGCGTTGCCCGGAGCGCTTGGCGTCAAGCTTGCCCGACCCGAGAGCAAGGTGTTGGCGGTGGTGGGTGACGGCGCGTTCCTGATGAACTCCCAGGAGATCGAGACCGCGGTGCGCGAGCGCATACCGCTGGTGGTGCTGATCTGGGAAGACGGCGGCTACGGGCTGATCGAGTGGAAGATGGACCTTGAACTGGGCGACCACTATTACGTCTCCTTCAACAATCCCGACGTGGTGAGCTACGCCGAGAGTTTCGGCGCCAAGGGATACCGCATCACCAGCGCCGACGAGTTGTTGCCCACGCTCAAGGCGGCCCTCGACGACGACGGTGTGTCGCTGATCGCTTGCCCGGTCGACTACTCGGAGAATCTCCGGCTGACCGAGCGGCTCGGCCAGTTGGACGCGACCCTCTAGTCGGCGTACCGGTTGAGTCGTTCGCCAACCGGGTACCAGAAGACACAGCACAGGGCCGATTCGGGAGGTCGCCGTGAGCCGACGATCCAAGGCGTTCTACACGCCGCTGTCGATCACCACCAGCGTCGCCGGAGGTTTGCTGGCCGGGGAGGTGTTCAGTCAGATCTGGAAGCGGCTTGGTGACGCCGACGAACCGCCACCTGATCCGAAGGATCTGAACCGGTCGACCCGGACCGCCCTGGTGGCCGCCGGACTGCAGGGATTGGTGTTCGGCCTGGTGCGCGCCGCCGTCGATCGGGCCGGCGCCCGCGGGTACCAGGCGGTCACCCACGAGTCGCCCGTCCAATAAACACCCCATCGAGGCACCCCTGATCTTGTGATGTCTGACGCCGGCAACTACCGGATCGACGAAGTCAGCCCGGTGACGTCGTCGGCGTCGACCGCGGCGCCGGCGTGAAGCCCGTCAAAGTGGTGTTCAACGAGGCCACCGACGGCGGGCACCATGTCACGCTCGAAGACGAGCACGGGGAGACCTTCCAGCTCGACCTGCCGGCCGGCGCGCCGGTGACGATGTTTCTGGAAGCCACGTGGGAATCCAGCCAAAGCTCGACGGCAAACTCGGCGGAGTGAGCCAGCCGGCGTGGGCGGCATCACTTTTCCGACGGTGGCCGGATGAGGCCAATGTTACTAAAGTTGTAACTGAGGTTTAGCTGATTTGTGATAGGGCAATGCCTCGATGCGCGACCCTTCTGGCCGCTTTTCTCATACAGCGCAATACCAAGCCGAATAGGACATCGCATGAACACCGTTCTCTACTTCAATCCCTCCGGCGTCGTCTACGAAACCCGCGCCTACAGCAACGCCGACATCGCGAAACTGGTCCACGACTGCGGCTTGGACTCCCTGACCAGCACCGATCGCCAGTTCGATTTTTGGTTCACCCCCTCAGCCCGCCCGTGCCACCGCCGCGTCAACCGCAGCGCCACCGAGATGCTGCTGGCCACCAGCCGATTCACGGCGAGGACGGTGCCGCTGCTGTGCGGCGGAGTTGTGCTGGCCACCCACGATTCGGACGGCGACCTGGACGGGCTGAGCTGGCAGCAGCTCGAGCTGCTGACCCGGCGCAGCCGCTCCATCACCCGACGAGACGACCGGGTGCTCAACCGTCGGATCGCCCGCGACGAGCGCCGTCACCAATCCAACCCCAAAGCGGAGGCCGCGATCACAGGCCGAGCCGGACATCGCTCCGCCGCGGGGCTGACAGGCTTGAGCCGGCGGCTGGCCCACCGGTCAGCCTGACCTGATCACATCCACCCGCCAGAGGCGTCGAGAGTCGCGCCGGTGAGGTACGACGCGTCCGGTGACAGCAGAAACGCGACCGCGGCCGCGATCTCGTCGGGCTCAGCCCAGCGGCCGAGTGCCGTCTTCGACCGGACCACCGCCGCTGGGTCCAGCCCCTTCAGTGCGGGATGGATGTAGTTGGCGGAAGCTTCGGCAGCCATGTCGGTGTTGGTGCCGCCGGGGGCGATGGCGTTGATGGCGATGCCTCGTTCAGCGAGCTCCGGGGCAAGGTTGCGGGCCATCGCGCAGACGGCTGCCTTGGCCGCTGCGTACAGGGTGTGGTGATACACCGCGATGCTGGCGCTGATCGACGCAGTCAAGGTGATCCGTCCACCGTCGGTCATCGCTGCGGCCGCCGCCTGCGTGGCGAACAGCTGACCGGCGACATTGACCCGAAAGACCCGGTCGAAGTCGGCGGGCGTGATGAAGGCCAGCGCGCCGAAATGCTCGATGCCGGCGTTGCTGGCCAACAGGTCCAGTCCGCCGAATTCACCGACCACGCGCTGCACCAGATCGCGCGTCTGTGCCGGATCGCTGACGTCGGCCCGAAAAGCAGCCGTGGTGTGGCCACGGTCCTGCAGCTCCCGAACCAGTGCGTCGGCGACCTGCTTGTTCGACCGGTAGTTGACGGCCACCGCCGCTCCCTCGGCGGCCAACCTGCGTGCTATCGCAGCGCCGATTCCGCGGCTGCCTCCGGTGATCAGTGCTCGCCGACCCGCGAGCCGGTTCGCCGCGGTCATTCGATCACCCGGTCGACTTCACGGCTCTGAGGCCCCCACTGGTGATCCCGTAAAAGGTCGGCAAGGCGAGGAACACCACCAGGGCGAAAGCCGGCAACCACAGTGCACCCACCACTCCCGCGGTCAGGTAGGCGACGATCCCGACGATGGCGCGAGCTCGCTCGACGCCGAACATGTCCCGATCGATCTGCTCTTCGAGCAAGCGGTCACGGTGCCGGTGCACCTGGTGATACAGCAACAGCCAACTCACGCACATCGCGGCGGCCACACCGGCGTAGAGCCCGACGGCGGCGTGCGCGTCCCGGCTGTCGATACCGGCGATGAAGGTACGGGACAGCACGGCGGTGGGGAAAGGAATGAGCGCCGTGGTGAACAGCAAGGCGAAGTTGGCGAAGTGCACACCGCGGTTGACCCGCTGGATACCCACGAATGTCTGATGGTGGTTGAGCCAGATGACCGCCACATACGCGAACGAGGCGAAATACGCCAGATAGGCCGGCCACTGGCGACCCAACGCCGCCAGCAGTTGACCGCCGGGATGTGCCGGCTCCTTCAGGTCCAGCACCAGCAAGGTGACGACGATCGCGAAGACGCCGTCGCTGAATGTTTCAAGGCGATCGGTTTCGGCGAGATGCAGCAGCCGCCGACTGCGCCGGCCCGGTTCGGTCTCCTCGCAGGTCGCGGTGTCGACTTTCATTGAGTGTTCGTCCTCTTTCATGCCGCAGCCGACGGCACCACAGTGGCTTGGGTCTTGTGTGGCCATTGGTCAACGGGCCAACCGATCATGTACCCGTCGTGCCGCCGGGTAATCCCGCCGCCAACGTCAAGGGCGGCACATAGTCACTCACCAGTGAGCGGTGCCACCACGCCCGATCGCGCCTGAGCTCATGCCAGGTCGTGAAGCGGTACCGGAAGAGCCGAGCGCGCACATAGTGCGGCGGCGAGTCGGGGAAGGGGTTGCGGCGCAGCAACCGCAGCGTCGGCGCGTCGTTGTTCAGCAAGCGCAGTAGGAACGGTCGCAGCCACTGCTCGGCGTACAGCGGTGAGATGGCTGCGAACCACATCAGCCAGTCCAGTCGCAGGTGGTAGGGCGCCCACTGCGCCGGCAGCCGGCGCACCGAATTCGGCTTGCCTTTGAATTCGTATTCCCGCCAAACAGTTTGCTCGGTGAGTTTGCCGTCGGCGGTGCCTTCGATGACCACCTCATAGCGGGTACGGCCCACAGTGCCGAACGCGCCGTAGGTGTTGACCAAGTGAAACGGGTTGAAGGACACGTTCATTCGTTGACCGCGCGAGAGCATGTTGCGCACCGGCCAGTAGCCCAGGAAGGCGGTGAACACGGTGAATCCGAGCACCAGCACGGCGAACCAGTGCGAGGCCTGCGGCAGCGGGGGCCGCGCGGGCACCGCCAACACCGCTGCTGCCGATGCATCGTCGATCGCGGTGCAGGCGAGCAGAATCGTGAGCCAGTTGAGCCAGGCGAAATTGCCGGACAGCACCAGCCACAGCTGGGTGACGACGATGATCACCGCTGAGGCGCTGGCCACCGGTTGGGGGGCGAACAAGCCGAAGGGGACGACGAGCTGGGCGACGTGATTGCCGGCCACCTCGACCCGGTGCAGCGGTTTGGGCAGGTGATGGAAGAACCAGCTCAGTGGGCCGGGCATCGGCTGAGTTTCGTGGTGGTAGTACAAACACGTCAGATCACGCCAGCACGGATCGCCGCGCAGTTTGATCAGACCGGCCCCGAACTCCAGCCGAAACAGCAGAAACCGCGCCAGCCACAGCGCCAGCACCGGCGGTGCGGTGCGGTCATTGCCGAGGAAAACCGCCAGGAAGCCGGTCTCGAGTAGCAGCGATTCCCAGCCGAACGAATACCACGTTTGGCCGACGTTGACGATCGACAGGTACAGCAGCCACAGCAGCAGCCAGATCGCCATGGCCGCCCACAACGGAACCAGATCGGTCACGCCGGCGACGATCGCCGCGCTCAGCACCGCACCCGACCAGGCCACCAGTGCGAACAGCCGGTCGGAGTAGTGGACGTGGAAGATACTCGGCGCCTGCCAGAACGACTGGCGGGTCAGCAGTCGTGGCACCGGCAACATGCCCTGCTCGCCGATCAGCGCCCGGAATTGTCGCGCGGCCGCGACGAAGGCGATCAGGTAGACAGCCGCGACACCGCGCTCGAATACCAGCCTGCCCAGCCAGTATTCGGGAGCCGTAAACCATGCCATGCCCGCATCTCCGAGCTACCCGACCGCTGTCAAGCCTAAGGCCGCGGGCTCGTCCTGGGCGGGATTACCGCAGCGGCAAGCGCGGCCAGCGATATCAGCGCCAGCAGTTGCACCAGCGCTGAGTGGCCGGCATATCCGGCGACCGACCGCCACGGATGACGCGACAGCGCGGCGCCCGCGAGGATCATCCCGCCGGAACACAGCCCGAGGGTGGCCGTGTCCCGCCACCGCGGCCGACGCCACAGCAGCTGGCGCAGCCCGAGGGCGGCGCCGAAAACCGCCACTCCGGCCACGCCGGAGATGACTCCGCCGACCCCGAGCAGGGCGATGGCCGCCCACCGTCCCGAAGCCCATGGTCGGGCCGGTACGTCGACCCGGTCCCGCCGTCGTGCCGGCCACAACGCCAGCAGCGTCAGCAGCGGGAGCAATGCCAGCCCGCCGGCCAGTCCGACCCGGTAGAGCGTGTTGAAGGCGAAGGTCAGCGTGATGGGGCCCGAGGTTCCGGCGGGCAGCACCCAGCCCTGTTGCCAGCCGTTGACGGCGATCGGGGTGAGCCGCTTCCCGTCCCCGCTGCGGGCCACCCACCCCGCATTGATGCTTTCCGGCACCACCAGCACCCGGGAGCCGGTCGTCGGGGGTGCCTGGACCTCGCGATGCTCAGACGACCACGCGGTCGTGGTGGCCGGGACGGTCGCCGCGACCGGGACCGGGGGTGGCGGGGCCGCGAGCTGCGCTCCGTCGACGACGAAGGCGTCGCCCGGGCTGATCAGCAGCTCCTGCTGACCGGCCGGCAACAAAATCGGGTCCTGCTCGCAGGGCTGCGCCAATACCGGTGCCCCGTCCAGCAACGCTCCGACAGTAGTGCGGAAGGCCGTGTGCACGAAGCGGCCGGCGACGGCCACCACCGGGCCGTGGCCGCAGTCGATGGTGACCTGGCGGGCACGATTCCGCGCGGCGTCGGCGGACGCCACCGGACGGCCGTCCGCGCCGAGAACGGCAACCTCGGCCAGTCCCGGCGGCTTGAGCTGGTCGAAGCCCAGAGCGGTGCGGTCGATGACGTCAGCCCAGTCCAGCAGGCTGAGCGTGACGGTGTCGGTGACCCGGGGTTGCAACGGCACGCTTGACGGGCTACCGGCCCGCAGCTCGCCGACTTGCGGCCCGTCGCCCAGGTCGACGGCCACCCACGTCGGGTGGGCCGGCAGGTCCGAGGCGGCGGGCGTAAGCCGCAGCCCACTCACCTCGACCGGCCACGGCAAGGTCAGGGTGAGGGTGGGCGGCGTCTTGTGTTGGACCACTCGTTGCGGCGCGGTCCAGGCGGTACGCGGATCACCGTCGGCGGCGGCGTAGGCCGACCCCTGCACGTCGAGCAGGTCGGCATCGCCGCGAGCGCGCACGGTGCCCGGCTCGGCGGTCAACGCCTCCAGTTTGGGGCCTTGCCGGGACCGGACCCACACCGTCGGCGTCACCGCGACCGGCTGCGGCACGGTCAGAGTGCGGCTGAGGCTGGCCGGCTCCTCGGCCGCCAGCGCCATCGACGCGGCGCAGCGCACGCCGTCGGGACCGTCGGCGCACCCCGGCCGGCCGAGCAGCTCGGAGCCCAGGTCCCACTGCGTCACGGCCGAACCCGAAGGCGGGCCGGGGACCAGAGCGGTGTGGCGCAGGGGGACGGCGTGGGCGAACCCTGATGCGTCGTATTGGGTCACCGACAGGTCGGTGATACCGAACTGCACACCGCCGGACCCGTCATCGGTGCCGGTGGCGATGATCCGCACCCACGGCGTCTCGCCGAACGGCAGCGCGGCGGTCAGCGGCTTGCCGGCCTCGTCGAACCGCAACGTGGTGGTGCCGTTGACGGTGAGGATCTGGATCCGGCGCACTTGGGCGCCCACGGCGGTGGCGCTGGGGGTGAGGGTGATCGCGGCGTCGGTCACCGGATGGTCGAAGTCGATCTGCAGCCACTGGCCGACGGCCGACTGCAGCGCGTTGGACACCCACGAGGTCGCCGGGTCGCTGTCAATCGCCGCCGCGGGTGCGGTCGCCGGCGCGACGTCCGGTAACGCGGTGGCGTCCGAGGAAGAACTCGACGCGGTCAACCGTCCGCCGGTCCAGCCGCCGTAAACGGTGGCCGCTCCCGGCGTCGGGTAGTCGGGCACCCGGTTGAAGACACGCCGGACGTCGCCGGGCGCGGTGATCGCCGACGAGTGGTCGTCGACGCGGCCGTAATCGGTTTCGCGGGCCACCGGGGTGTCGGTGACCGTGACGACAGGTGTGGGCAGGCCGGCCCGTGCGGCGTCACCGGTCAGCAGCACCGGGCCCAGCATCGGTTGGCCGAGCAGGCGGCGCCTTTCGTCGAGGCGTAGCAGCACCTCCGGCCCGCCGTCGACCCGGGGAAGTTGGCCGGTCTGGACGAAGTACGGCGCAGCAGGATCGCCGTCCGCCGCGGCGACCCGGTAAATCTCCACGGCCGGGTAGCGCGGCCGCAGCCCGCTGTCGGTCACAAACCCGGGCACCGCGCCGGGGCCGACTGGTGCCCCGAACTGCGCCACCTTCTGCAGCCCGGGCGATCCGGTGACGGCGCGATGCACCAGCAACGGGCGCGCCGAACGTGAGGTGTCGGGGTCCAGATCGTTTCGCACGACGACGTAGGAAATGCCCTGCCGCGCCAAGGTGTCGGCGAGGCCCGCCGACGGGCGGCCGGCGGCGAGGAGGCGCTGCACGGAATCGAGTGCCCGGATGGTCTGCGGTGGTGTCAGCGGGATCGAGTCACGCACCCCCCAGGGGCTGTCGCCGAGGACTTGCAACGGCTCATCGTGGCTGTTGCCCCAAACCTGGGTGGCGAACGGTGCGCCGGGGACCACCAGCACCCGGCCTGGGGCGGGAACACCGCGATTGTGCTCGCTGAGCCAGTCCGCCGCGGCGCGCCAGTACGGGGGTATCGCGCCGAAAGCGCCGGGAGCGGTGAGCCGGCCGGTCCACGCCAACGACGTGCCGGCGAGCACCGCGACCAACGCGACGATGCCGACCGCCACCCGTTTGTCTTGTTCGGGGCGGACGAAGGCGTGCATCCACACCCGCGTCGGCGCGCTGCCGGGTAACGGGATGCGGCCCAGCAGCGCAGCCAGCCCGAGGACCAACGGGATCCGGATCACCGATTCGAGCTTGTGCACGTTGCGCAGCGGCGCGCCCCCGGCGTCCAGGAAAGCCTGCACGTGGTGCGCCAGCGGTGAGCCCAGCCCGCCCACATAGCCGGCGGACAGCAGGACCACACCGGTCAGCAGCATCGTCACCAGCCGGCCGGCGCCGGCCCCGCCGTTCGCCGCCAGCACCGCCAGCCCCGCTATCCCGCACGCCGCGACCAGGGCCGTGGCCAGGATGGCCACCGACCCGGTGACCAGGTGAGCGCCCGCGGTGGCATTGGGCGCCACGAACGGCGTCCAGCTGTCAGTGCCGCGCAGCACCTCCACCAGCGAGGACCACTGCGTGGTCACACCGGAGGATTCGATGAAGTCCAGAAACGGCGGGCTGATGCGGGCCAACAGGACCAACGCCACCAGCCACCAGAGCATCGCCAGCATCAACGCCACCAACCACCACGCGGTGTAGCGCCACCACAGTCGGTTCGGCCGGTGACACGCCCACCAGATCACGGCCGGTAGGCACCCCGCAGCGGTGGCGATCGCGTTGACCGCGCCCATGCATGCCACGGCGAGCCCGGCCTGCCCGGCCAGCCGCCGCACCGAGCGCCCCGGTTCGGCACGCAAGGCAAGGATGGTCGGCAGCAACACCCAGGGCGCCAGCATGATCGGCAGCGTCTCCGACGAGATCGAGCCCAGCGTGGTCAACACCCGCGGTGAGAGGGCGAAGGTGGCCGCAGCGACGACGCGTGCGGTGGGGCTGCCGATGCCGAGCGCCTCGGCCACCCGCAGCAAGCCCGCGAAGCCGACGACCAGCAGCAGCGCCCACCACAGCCGCTGGGTGACCCAGCCGGGCAAACCCAAGACGTGACCGATCAGAAAGAAGCTGCCGTGCGGGAACAAATAGCCGTAGGCCTGGTTCTGCGCCTGGCCGAACGGCAGGTCGCTGTTCCACAGGTTGGTGGCGCGGGCCAGAAACCGCAGCGGATTGGCGGTCAGGTCGAGTTTGGTGTCGGGGGAGACCCGCCCGGGTGACTGCGCGAAGCTCAGCGCCAGCGCGACGGCCGCCGCCAACCACAGCCAGCGCCGAGACATCGGCGGTGGGGGCGCTGCCGCCGTCGAGCGCGCAGCGGCGGCCGAAAGGACCTGCGTACTCAGAGTGAAGCCGTCACCGCGCTAGGTGCGGTTGCCGTACTCGACCCGGTTCAGCACCGACGATTGCGGGTCGCCACCGGGCAACGGCGGCTTGGTGTCCTGCTGCACCATCAGGGTCACGCCGAAGATGGCGGCCGCACCCAGTAGCAGACCGACGACGATGCTGGCCGCGGCGGGCGCAACGAAGCGGTTCATCGACGGCCCTCCTGGATGTGTGGCGACGTGGCTGCCGCCAACCTAGCAGAACCGCGGTCCGGGATCGCGCCGCGTCGGCCGGGGACCAGCCCGGATGGCGGCGCGACGCTCGCCCCGTGCCAGCATGGGCGGATGCCTTTTGCGCGCACTGTGGCTGCGCTTGCCGCCGCGGCATTGCTGGCCTCGTGTGGCCATGCTCCCGCCTCCTTACCCAAAACGACCTCTGGTGCGGCCCGGCAACCGGCCGCCAAGCCGATCCCGCCGGCTTGCGGCGATCCGGCGGCTGTCGTGGCGTCGTTGTCCACGGCGGACAAGTTGGCTCAGCTGTTGATGGTCGGGGTCCGCGATGCCGACGACGCCCGGACCGTGGTGACCAGCCATCACATCGGCGGCATCTTCATCGGGAGCAAGACCGACCTGTCGATGCTGACCGACGGTTCCCTGACCGATATCGCACGCCTGGCAGGCCCGCTGCCCCTGGCCGTGAGCGTCGACGAGGAAGGCGGCCGGGTGTCGCGGCTGTCGTCGTTGATCGGGACGGCTCCGTCGGCGCGGAACTTGGGCCGCACCCGCAGCCCCGACGAGATTTACCAACTGGCGCTCGAGCGCGGCAAGCAAATGCGCAAGTACGGCATCACCATCGATCTGGCGCCAGTCGTCGACGTCAGCGACGCTCCGGACGACACGGTGATCGGCGACCGCTCTTTCAGCGCCGACCCCGCCGACGTGACCCAGTTCGCCGGGGCCTACGCGCGCGGACTCAGTGCCGCCGGGCTGTTGCCGGTGCTGAAGCATTTCCCCGGCCACGGACACGGTTCCGGTGATTCGCATACCGGCACGGTGACCACTCCGCCGCTCGCCGATCTGAAGAACAACGACCTGGTCCCGTACCGCACCCTGGTCAACCTGCCGCGGGTGGGGGTGATGATCGGGCATATGGAAGTACCCGGCCTCACCGGGACCGACCCGGCCAGTCTGAGCCCGGCGGCGATCCAGTTGCTGCGCAAGGGCACCGACTACGGCGGCCCGGCGTTCAACGGACCGGTATTCAGTGACGACCTCACCGGCATGGCGGCGGTCAGCGAACGATACGACATCGCCGACGCGGTGTTACGCGCGTTGCAGGCCGGCACCGACACCGCGCTGTGGGTCACCACCGACGAGGTGTCCGCCGTCCTGGACCGACTTCAGAAGGCTGTAGCCGCAGGGGAGTTGAAGATGGCGGACATCGATGCCTCGGTGCAGCGAATGGTGGTGGCGAAAGGACATAACCCCGCCTGCGGACGGTGAAAGCCCGTGCCAGGCGACCACAGTGCTTACCCTGGAGTGAGTAGACGGCGAACCCCGCGGTCAGCACGAGAAGGACGAACCATGGCCGGTGGCACCAAGCGCCTGCCCCGTGCTGTGCGCGAGCAGCAGATGCTGGACGCCGCTGTCGAAATGTTCTCACTCAACGGCTATCACGAGACGTCGATGGATTCGATAGCGGCGGCGGCGCGCATCTCCAAGCCGATGCTCTACCTGTACTACGGCTCCAAAGAAGAGCTGTTCGGCGCCTGCCTGAACCGGGAACTGGCGCGATTCATCGACACGGTGCGCGCTGACATCGACGCCGGTCAGAACGCAAAAGACCTGCTGCGCAACGTAATTCTGTCTTTTATGCGCTACATCGACGCCAACCGGGCCTCGTGGATCGTGATGTACACCCAGGCCACCAGCTCGCAGGCGTTTGCTCAGACAGTGCGTGAGGGACGCGAGCGGATCAACGAACTGGTGGCCGGGCTGTTGCGGACAGGCACCCGTAATCCGGAGCCGGACACCGATTTCGACATGATGGCTGTGGCGCTGGTGGGAGCCGGTGAGGCTGTGGCCACCCGGCTGAGCACCGGTGACACCGACGTTGACGGGGCCGCCGAGCTGATGATCAACCTGTTCTGGCGTGGTCTGAAGGCGGTTCCCGCGCCGCGGGGCCCCGTGGAGAACGCTTCGACGATTGTCAGCGGTAAATAACGCCCCCGGAGTTGCGGGCGGAGCTAAGATCGCTCATCCGTGTGAGGTGAGGAGCTGCTCATGCGTCGGCTACGACTTTTTGCCGCAACACTGCTGATTTCCGGTGCGATCGCCGCTGTGCAACACCCGGCGGTGAGTTGGGCGAACCCGTGCGCATCGGTCGGCGGTCGCCACGTGACGGTGGGCGGTTGTGCGGATCCGGGCTCTCGGCTTGACAACCTTCCGCCACCGCAGGACGACGATACGACGCCGACGCCGTCACCTGCGCCGGACTCTTAAGTCAGCGCCCGTATCGTGCCGGTCAGGTGCGGGTAGCCCTTGGCGATGTTGCGCAACACCAGGTCCCACCCGTCTTGGACCCGGTCGACGTAGAGACCGGCGGTGGCCGGCAGTAACACCGGCTTGCCGAACTTCACCGAGTAGGTCACCGCGTCGCTTAGCTGTCCCTCGATGTTGGCCAATGCCGCTGCGGCGCTGAACATCCCGTGCGCGATGACGGTCGGGAAGCCGAAGAGTTTCGCGCCGATGGGATTGGTGTGGATGGGATTGTGATCGCCCCCGACAGCGGCATAGCGCCGGATTTGTCCGGGGGTGATCCGCAGAACGGTGTTGGGCGGCGGCAGCTTCGGTTGCTTCTTCGGCGGCGGCTTGGGTTCATCGGACAGACTGGTGCGTTGCTGATGCAAAAAAGTCGTCACCTGGTGCCACGCGGTGTCGTGCCCGACGCTGACGTCGGTGACCAAATCGACCAGCAATCCTTTGCGGTGTTCGCGCAAGTTGTCCGCGTGCACGGCGATGCCGACCGTGTCGCTCACCGCGATCGGCCGGTACTGCGCGATGTGGTTTTCGGTGTGCACCGCCCCGATCGCGGCGAAGGGAAAGTCGAAGCCCGTCACCAGTGACATCACCGTCGGGAACGTCAACGCGAAGGGGTAGGTCAGCGGCACGGTGTCACCGAACCGCAACCCGGTGACCGCGGCGTAGGCGGCGACGTTCGCCCGGTCGATGGGCAGTTCGGCGACGGTCACGGTCCGGGTGGGCAGCTGGTCGTTGCGCGGCACGAAGGGCAGAGCACCCGCGGCTGCCCGCAGCATGTTCCTCAGCCCGCTTGGTTGGGTCACTGGCTACTCCTTCAGGCCGGGACTTCCATTTGTCGGTCCGGTTCCTCCTCGGGTCGTGCCGACCCGCATCGTCACCAGACTAGGCACCCAGCATGGCTTGACCGCACACGCGAATCACGTTGCCGGTTACCGCGTTCGAGGCCGGGCTGGCGAAGTAGGCGATCGTCTCGGCGACGTCCACCGGCTGTCCGCCCTGAAACAGCGAATTCAGTCGGCGGCCCACTTCCCGGGTGGCCAGCGGGATCGCGGCCGTCATCTGCGTTTCGATGAAACCTGGCGCGACGGCGTTGATGGTGATGCCCTTGTCGTATAAGCCCGGCGCCAGCGCCTGGGTCAGACCGATCATCCCGGCTTTGGTGGTGGCGTAATTGGTTTGCCCGCGGTTGCCCGCGATGCCTGCCATCGAGGACAGCCCGATCACCCGGCCGCCTTCGCCGATGCTGCCGTTTTCCACCAGACCCTCGGTGAGACTAAGCGGTGCAAGCAGATTGACGGCCATGACCGCATCCCAACGCGCTTCGTCCATGTTGGCCAACAACTTGTCGCGGGTGATGCCGGCATTGTTGACCAGGACGTCGGCGTGCCCGTTGTGGTGGTCGCGCAGGTGCTCGGTGATTTTGTCGACGGCGTCGGCGGCGGTCACGTCGAGGGTCAGCGCGGTGCCCCCGACTCGGCTGGCCGTCTCGGCCAGCGGCTCTGCGGCCGCGTCGACGTCGATCGCAATCACTCGCGCGCCGTCGCGGGCGAACACCTCGGCGATCGTCGCTCCGATTCCCCGGGCGGCACCGGTCACGACGGCCACACGGGCGTTCAGTGGGCGGTCCCAATCGGCGGGCGGCGTCGCGTCGGCGGCACCGAGGTAGAAGACCTGGCCGTCGACGTACGCCGACTTGGCCGAGAGGAGGAACCGCGTCGTGGACTCCAGCCCGGTGGCGGCCGGTTTGGCATCCGGGGACAGATACACCAGGTTGACGGTGGCCCCGCGCCGCAGCTCCTTGCCCAGTGACCGGGTGAAGCCTTCCAACGCCCGCTGCGCGATCCGCTCATCGGTGCCGGCGGCTTGATCGGGGGTGGTGCCGATGACGACCACTCGGCCGGAGGGGCCCAGGTTGCGCAGCAGCGGGGCGAAGAATTCGTACAGTGCCGTCAATCCCGCCGGTGTGGTGATGCCGGTGGCGTCGAAGACCAGGCCGCCGAAGGAATCGGCCCACCGGCCACCCATGTTGTGCCCGACCAGCTCGTAGTCGGCGTCCAGCGCCGCCCGCAGCGGCTCGACAACCCGTCCCGCACCGCCGATCAGCAGCGACCCGTTCAGCGGCGGTTCGGCCGGTCGGTAACGTCGCAGGGTCTCCGGCTGCGGAACACCGAGCTGCTTGGCCAGGAACGATCCGGGACCGGAGCTGACGACTTGGGAGAACAAGTCCGATGAAAGTTTGGGCGCCACCAAAGCTGCCTTTCGTCTCGTGCGTACCGTCTGTCGACGACCGTAGCGGGACCGAACTTACTGGAGAGTAAGAACAGTCGGTAGTATGACTCTCAACCGCGGATAACCCCAACTGACGGAGACAAACGTGGCCCCTGCAAGTTCGAAGACCGGCGCTCAGCGCGCCGAGCAAAGCTTGGGATCGCGGCGACGCGTCGCGGTGCTGGGCGGCAACCGTATTCCGTTCGCCCGCTCGGACCGTGCCTATGCCGAGGCGTCCAACCAGGACATGTTCACCGCGGCGTTAGGCGGCTTGGTCGACCGCTTCAGCTTGGGTGGTGAACGGCTGGGTGCGGTGATCGGCGGGGCGGTGCTCAAGCACAGCCGCGACTTTAACCTGATGCGCGAGTGCGTGCTGGGCTCGGCGCTGTCGTCGTACACACCGGCGTTCGACCTGCAACAGGCCTGTGGCACCGGCTTGCAGGCGGCGATCGCGGCGGCCGACGGGATCGCGGCCGGCCGCTACGACGTCGCCGCCGCCGGCGGGGTGGACACCACTTCTGATGCGCCGATCGGCCTGGGTGACAACCTCCGCCGCACGCTGCTGGGGCTGCGCCGGTCGAAGTCCAACCTGCAGCGGCTGAAATTGGTCGGGAAGCTGCCCGCCAGTCTCGGTGTCGAAATCCCGGTGAACAGCGAACCGCGCACCGGGCTGTCGATGGGTGAGCATCAGGCCGTCACTGCCAAGCAGATGGGCATCAAGCGCGTCGACCAGGACGAGCTGGCGGCCGCCAGTCACCGCAACATGGCCGCCGCCTACGACCGGGGCTTCTTCGACGATTTGGTCACGCCGTTTCTGGGGTTGTACCGCGACGACAACCTGCGGCCCGACGCGTCGGTGGACAAGCTGGCCAAGCTCAAGCCCGTGTTCGGTACGAAGGCGGGCGACGCCACGATGACGGCGGGCAACTCGACACCGCTGACCGACGGCGCATCGGTGGCGCTGCTGGCCAGTGAACAGTGGGCAGCCGATCACTCGCTGACACCGCTGGCCTACTTCGTCGATGCCGAGACCGCGGCGGTCGACTACGTGAGTGGCGCCGATGGGCTGCTGATGGCCCCTACCTATGCCGTCCCGCGGATGCTGGCCCGCAACGGGCTGAGCTTGCAAGACTTCGACTTCTATGAAATCCACGAGGCTTTCGCTTCGGTGGTGCTGGCGCACCTGCAGGCGTGGGAGTCCGAGGAGTACTGCAAAGAACGGCTCGGGCTGGACGCCGCGCTGGGTTCCATCGACCGCGCAAAGCTCAACGTCAACGGTTCGTCGCTGGCTGCGGGTCACCCATTCGCCGCCACCGGCGGCCGGATCCTGGCCCAGACCGCCAAGCAGTTGGCGCAGAGGAAGGCCGAAGGCTCTACCGGCAAGCCGGTACGCGGCCTGATCTCGATTTGCGCCGCCGGCGGCCAAGGTGTCGCCGCAATCCTGGAAGCCTGACCGCGAGGCCGACATGTGTTGTGGTGTTTGTCGGCGCGACCGACAGGGTAGCCGACTGAGCGGATAGCTCCGTGTTGTCGTCCGACCCCCCGACCCGATGGCAACGCGGGGCATCCCTGAACCGTTGGGCCGCGGGGCGGTCTGAGGGGCCGCCGTTGGCAGAGGGGATTCAGCGACGGCCCCTTCTTCCGCTCCTCGCACGCCCAGCAGACGCAAAGGCTCCCGCACGCTGAGCGTGTCGGGAGCCTTTTGCGTCTGATCTCAGAAGCGGCGACTATCAGAAGGCCGCTTCGTCGAGCTCCATGATGTCGTTGTCCAGCGTCTCGATCACCTGACGGGTGCTGGTCAGCAACGGCAGGAAGTTCTTGGCGAAGAACGACGCCACCGCGATCTTGCCCTCGTAGAAGGCCCGGTCGGCGCCGGTCGCACCGGCGTCCAGAGCTTCGACCGCTACGGCCGCCTGACGCTGCAGCAACCAGCCGATCATGAGATCACCGACGCTCATCAGAAAACGCACCGAGCCCAGACCGACTTTGTACACGCTGGAGATGTCCTCCTGCGCTGCCATCAGGTAGCCGGTCAGCGTCGCCGCCATCGCCTGGACGTCGGTCAGCGCGGTGGCCAGCAGTTCACGCTCACCCTTGAGCCGGCCGTTGCCGGACTCGTTCTTGACGAACTCCTCGATCTGCGCCGCCACGTGAGACAGCGCGACACCCTTGTCCCGCACGATCTTGCGGAAGAAGAAGTCCTGCGCCTGAATCGCGGTGGTGCCTTCGTAGAGCGAGTCGATCTTGGCGTCGCGGATGTACTGCTCGATCGGGTAGTCCTGCAGGAAGCCGGATCCACCGAAGGTCTGCAGGCTCTCGGTCAGCTTGGCGTAGGCCTGCTCAGAGCCCACCCCCTTGACGACGGGCAGCAACAGGTCGTTGACCCTGACCGCCAGTTCGGCGTCGACGCCGTGCAAAGCCTGCGCGACCTCGTCGTCCTGGTACGTCGCGGTCAGCAGGTAGAGCGCGCGCAGACCCTCGGCGTAGGCCTTCTGTGTCATCAGGCTGCGACGCACGTCGGGGTGGTGGGTGATGGTGACCCGTGGCGCCGTCTTGTCGGTCATCTGCGTCAGGTCCGCACCCTGTACCCGGGACTTCGCGTAGTCCAGCGCGTTCAGATACCCGGTCGACAGGGTGGCAATCGCTTTGGTGCCGACCATCATCCGCGCCTGCTCGATGACCTCGAACATCTGGGCGATGCCGTCGTGCACCTCGCCCACCAGCCAGCCCTTGGCCGGCACGTCGTGCTGGCCGAAGGACAGCTCACAGGTGGCCGATACCTTCAGGCCCATCTTGTGCTCGACATTGGTGACGAAAACGCCGTTGCGCTCTCCGGGTTCGCCGGTTTCGGGGTCGAACAGAAACTTGGGTACGAAAAACAGCGACAGACCCTTGGTGCCCGGCTTGGCGCCCTCGGGGCGAGCCAGCACCAAGTGGAAGATGTTCTCGAACAAGTCGCCAGAGTCGGCCGACGTGATGAACCGCTTGACGCCGTCGATGTGCCAGGTGCCGTCGTCCTGCTTGACGGCCTTGGTGCGCGCAGCGCCGACGTCGGAGCCGGCGTCCGGTTCGGTCAGCACCATGGTGGCGCCCCAGTTGCGCTCAGCGGCCAACACGGCCCACTTCTTCTGCTCTTCGGTGCCGAGGTGGTAGAAGATCGCGGCGAAGCCGGCGCCACCGCCGTACATCCATACCGCCGGGTTAGCGCCCAGGACGTGCTCGTGCAGCGCCCAGAGGAGCGCCTTGGGGATCAGGGTGCCGCCCAGCGCTTCGTCGACGCCGACCTTGTCCCAACCGGCGTCCTGCAGAGCCAGCACGGACTTCTTGAATGAGTCGGGCAAGGTCACGGAGTGCGTGTCGGGGTTGAACACCGGCGGGTTGCGGTCGCCTTCTACGAACGAATCGGCGATCGGGCCTTCCGCCAGCCGACTCATCTCTGCCAGCATTTCGCGGGCAAGGTCGGCGTCCAGATCGCTGAAAGAGCCTTCGCCGAGTGCCTTGTCGACACCGAGCACCTCGAACAGGTTGAATTCCTGGTCGCGGACATTGCTCTTGTAGTGGCTCACGTGCTTCCTCCTCGATGAGAATGCCACCTGTTGGTTGGGTACTAGGGTTAAGTTACCCACCAGTAACGACGTCGAATCTATACCGGTTAGTAACATCGACGCAAGCAGGTGTGAGCTAAATTGCACCGCTAATTAACCAACCGGTTGAACGCGCCAAGATCGAGACGGTGGCCCACCAGCGCGCCGGTGGCGATGATGAATGGGTGACCGTCGTGACAACCCCGACCGGACTGCCCGTCGTCGACCTGCGCGAGCACCCCGCCGAGCTGGGCGGCCGGCTGCGCGACGCGGCTCGCGACGTCGGCTTCTTCTATCTCACCGGTCACGGCGTCCAGCCCGCGCTGGTGGACCGGATGCTGGCCGCGGCACACCGGTTCTTCGCATTGCCGCAAAGCGGTAAGGATGCCGTCGCCATGGTGCGAAGCCGCCACTTTCGCGGCTACACCCGGCTGGGCGGCGAGTTGACCGGCGGCGAAGTCGACTGGCGCGAGCAAATCGACATCGGCCCCGAGCGCGCGCCGATCGGCGGTCCGGGCCGGCCGGACTATGTGTGGTTACAGGGCCCTAATCAGTGGCCGGCGGCGCTGCCGGAATTGCCGGGCATCGTCGCGGAATGGGACGCCGCACTGTCGCGGGTGTGCCGCACCCTGCTGGCGCGCTGGGCCGCTGCGCTGGGCAGCCGGGACGACGTGTTCGATGCCGCCTTCGCCGAGGCGCCGGCGACTCTGGTCAAAATCATCCGCTACCCGGCGCGCGCCGCGACGGTACAGGGCGTGGGTGCGCACCGAGACGCCGGAGTCCTCACGCTGCTGCTGGCGGAGCCGGGTAGCCGAGGACTGCAGGTGCGTACACCCGGCGGCTGGCTCGACGTGCCGGTCGTCGAAGGGGCCTTCATCGTCAATATCGGTGAACTGCTCGAGTTGGCGACCGGTGGCTATCTGCGGGCAACCGAGCATCGGGTCGACCTGCGATCAGCGCCCGACGAGCGGATCTCGGTGCCGTACTTCTTCAATCCCCGGTTGGATGCCCGCCTGCCGGTGTTGACGTTGCCCGGCGAACTGGCGGTTTCTGCCCGTCGGCGGGCGGACCCGTCGGATCCCATCTTCTCGGTCTACGGGCGAAACGCGTGGAAAAGCCGGTTGCGCGCGCATCCCGACGTGGCCGAAGCGCACGGGTACGCCTGATTCTCCGCAGCGCCGCGAGTATGGTCGGCGATATTACGAGGTCCGTGCCACGACATTCCAGTAAACGAAGCCCGGTGAACCCGACCAGCAAGCTGACGCCCTCCTCGCTGCGCGAGGCTTTCGGGCACTTTCCGTCCGGGGTCGTCGCGATCGCCGCCGAGATCGACGGTGTCCGGGAAGGGTTGGCGGCCAGCACGTTCGTTCCGGTCTCGCTGGACCCGCCGCTGGTGTCGTTTTGCGTGCAGAACTCCTCGACGACGTGGCCCAGGCTCAAACGGGTTCCGCAGTTGGGTATCAGTGTGCTTGGTGAAGCTCATGACGAGGCCGTGCGCAGCCTGGCGGCCAAGACCGGCGACCGCTTCGCCGGCCTGGAAACCGAGTCCAATGGCGGCGGGGCGGTCTTCATCAAGGGCACCAGCATGTGGCTGGAGAGTGCGATCGAACAGCTGATCCCGGCCGGGGATCACACCATCGTCGTGCTGCGGGTCAGTGACGTCCGGGTCGATCCCGGGGTTGCGCCCATCGTCTTCCACCGCAGCGCCTTCCGGCGGCTGGGCGCGTGACGGTCGGCCGGCGCGGTTAGCTCAGGGGCGCTGGCCGAGTTCGTCGCGGTAGTTCTGAATACGCTGTTCGATCTCTTGTGCTTCGTCGTGCCGGCCTTCTTTGTGCGCCAGCTCGGCACGAGTGGACAACTCTTCGATGGCGGTCCGGATCTCGTTGATGCTTTTTGGTTTTCGTATGGTCATCAGTGGGTGCGTCTCCGGTCATGGGATAGTCGTCCCGGTCGGGTTCGGCCTCTTGATGGTTACCCAGACCGGTTGCGACGTAACATCCTCAGCGACGGAACAGCTTGTTGCCCAACCAGACCACCGGATCGTATTTGCGATCGACGACCCGTTCTTTCATCGGAATCAGCGCATTGTCGGTGATCTTGATGTGCTCGGGGCACACCTCCGTACAACACTTGGTGATGTTGCAGTATCCGAGTCCGTGCTCGGCCTGCGCCTGGTTGCGCCGGTCGACGGTGTCCAGCGGATGCATGTCGAGTTCGGCGAGACGCATCAGGTAGCGGGGGCCGGCGAACGCTTTCTTGTTCTCGTCGTGGTCACGGATCACGTGACAGACGGTCTGGCACAGGAAGCACTCGATGCATTTGCGGAATTCCTGTGAACGCGCGACGTCTTCTTGCGCCATCCGGTATTCCCCGGGCTGCAGCTCTTTGGGCGGCGCGAACGACGGTATCTCGCGGGCTTTCTCGTAGTTGAACGATACGTCGGTGACCAGGTCACGGATCACCGGGAAGGTGCGCAGCGGGGTGACGGTCACCACCTCGTCCTCGGTGAACGTCGACATCCGGGTCATGCACATCAGCCGGGGCTTGCCGTTGATCTCCGCCGAGCACGAGCCGCACTTGCCCGCCTTGCAGTTCCACCGCACAGCCAGGTCGGGCGTTTGGGTCTGCTGCAGGCGATGGATGATGTCGAGCACCACCTCACCCTCGTTGACCTCGACCGTGAAGTCCTGCAGCGCGCCGCCGGCCTCGTCGCCGCGCCACACTTGCAAACTCGCGTTGTAAGTCATCTAGCCTCTCCGTCCTGGATGCTCGGCCAGCTCGTCGTCGGTGTAGTACTTCTCCAGTTCGGAGATGTCGAAGAGCTCGAGTAGGTCCGGCCGCATCGGATCTGAGTCTTTGTGGGTGATCTCGATCTCGGGGATGACGGCGTCTCCGGCGGCTGCCTGGCAGACCAGCAAGACCTTGCGCCACGACGCATCCATGGCGGGATGGTCGTCGCGGGTGTGCCCGCCGCGGCTTTCGGTGCGCTCCAGCGCGGCCTTGGCGATGCATTCGCTGACCAACAGCATGTTGCGCAGATCGATGGCCAGATTCCAGCCGGGATTGTATTGCCGATGCCCTTCCACCTGAAGGTGCTTGAACCGCTCACGCAGTTCGCCGAGCCGGTTGAGGGCCTTGTTGATCTCATCCGCATTGCGGATGATGCCCACCAGCTCGTTCATCGAATCCTGCAGGTCCAGCTGCAAGGTGTAGGGATTTTCCGCCGTGGTGCCGTTTGTCGGCCCCTCGAATGGCGCCAGCGCCTGCTTGGCCGCCGCGTCGATGGCATCTTGCCCGACAGCCGGACGGCTACTCAAGGCCCGCACGTAGTCCGCGGCCCCCAGCCCGGCGCGCCGGCCGAAGACCAGCAGGTCCGATAATGAGTTGCCGCCCAGCCGGTTCGAGCCGTGCATGCCGCCAGAGCACTCGCCGGCGGCGAACAAGCCCGGCACCGTGGCAGCACCCGTGTCCGCGTCGACCTCGACACCGCCCATCACGTAATGACAGGTCGGCCCCACTTCCATCGGCTCTTTGGTGATGTCTACACCGGCAAGCTCCATGAACTGGTGGTACATCGAAGGCAGGCGGCGGTTGATCTCGGCCGGCGTCAACCGGGAGGCGATATCGAGGTAGACCCCACCATGCGGGGTGCCGCGACCGGACTTCACCTCGGAGTTGATCGCGCGCGCCACCTCGTCCCGAGGTAGCAGATCGGGGGTCCGGCGTGCCGAATCGTTGTCCTTGAGCCACTGGTCGGCTTCTTGCTCGGTTTCGGCGTACTGGCCTTTGAACACCGACGGGATGTAGTCGAACATGAACCGCTTGTCGCACGCGTTCTTCAACACTCCACCGTCGCCGCGCACACCTTCGGTGACCAAGATCCCTTTCACGCTGGGCGGCCAGACCATGCCCGTCGGGTGGAACTGGACGAACTCCATGTTGATCAGCGACGCGCCGGCCCGCAGCGCCAACGCGTGACCGTCACCGGTGTACTCCCAGGAGTTGGAGGTCACCTTGAACGACTTGCCGATGCCGCCGGTGGCCAGCACCACCGCGGGAGCCTCGAACACGATGAACCGGCCGCTCTCCCGCCAATACCCGAAGGCTCCGGAGATCGCACCCTGCTCGCCCGTACGCGAGCGATCGGTCAGCAGCTCGGTGATGGTGCATTCGGCGAACACCCTGATCCGGGCCTCGTAGTCGCCGAGCTCGGCGTGGTCTTCTTGTTGCAGCGACACGATCTTCTGCTGCATGGTGCGGATCAGCTCCAAGCCGGTGCGGTCACCGACGTGGGCCAGCCGCGGGTAGGTGTGTCCACCGAAGTTGCGCTGGCTGATGCGCCCGTCCTTGGTCCGGTCGAACAGCGCGCCGTAGGTCTCCAGCTCCCACACCCGGTCCGGTGCTTCTTTGGCGTGCAGTTCGGCCATCCGCCAGTTGTTCAGGAACTTGCCGCCCCGCATGGTGTCGCCGAAGTGGGTTTTCCAATTGTCTTTGGGGTTGGTGTTTCCCATCGACGCCGCGCAACCACCCTCGGCCATCACCGTGTGCGCTTTGCCGAATAGGGATTTGCACACCACTGCTACCTTGAGGCCCCGCTCACGCGCTTCGATCACCGCACGCAAACCCGCGCCGCCGGCACCTATGACGACGACGTCGTAGGAGTGCCGTTCGACCTCAGTCATGACACCTCGCTCTGATTGTCTCCGCTTTACTCTTCGATACCTGTCAGCCAACGAATCTCAGGTCGTGAATGACACCACTGGAAACCAGCATGACGTACAAGTCGGTCAGCACCAGTGTGCCCAGCGTGATCCACGCGAATTGCATATGGCGGGAGTTGATTCGGCTCACCTGGGTCCACAGCCAATAACGGACCGGGTGTTTGGAGAAGTGCTTGAGCCGACCGCCGGCGATGTGCCGACACGAATGACACGACAGCGTGTAGATCCACAGCAGGATCACGTTGGTGACCAGAACGACGTTGCCCAGCCCGAATCCGAAGCCGCTCGGCGAGTGGAAGGCTTCGATGGCGTCGTAGGTGTTGAGCACCGAAACGGCCGAGGCGACGTAGAAGAAATACCGGTGGCTGTTCTGGATGATCAGTGGCAGCCGAGTCTCGCCGGTGTAGGCGGAATGCGGTTCTGCGACAGCGCATCCCGGTGGGGACTGCCACACCGAACGGTAGTAGGCCCGCCGGTAGTAATAGCAGGTCAGCCGGAAACCGAGCAGGAACGGCAGCAGCAGGATGCCCAGCGGGATCCACCACGGGAAGTGCCCGAACCAGGCGCCCAGGTGACTGGCGCCAGGCGCGCAGGAGGCGCTGATGCACGGAGAGTAGAACGGCGTCAGGTAGTGGTACTGCTCGACCCAGTACCCACTGCCCCAGAACGCCCGGATCGTCGCATAGAGGACGAAGCCGGCCAGCCCCAAGTCGGTGAGCAGCGGCGCCTTCCACCAGCGGTCGGTGCGCAGCGTGCGTTGCGCGATTTGCGCACGCGAGGGTGAGAAGACGCCGGTGGCAGGACGGTTCGCCGTGGGTGCGCTCATCTGGTGTGTTCCTCTTCTTGTTACCTGTCCGAAGCGTACTCAGAACAACGCGCTGGTAAGGCGGCGGGTATCGGAGCTCGGGTGGCCCTCACGCCGGCTCTCGTCGACGACGCCGGGTCGCAATCGGGCGCCGCACGGGACGTCGGCGACGGCTCTGCTGCGAAGAGCCGAGCGCACGGCGACATCGAACCAGCGCACCGCCGCGACTCAAATATCATGGAAGCCAACGTCTCTGACCGCAACGTGTCGAACTTCGGCGGTTCGGTGATGGCCCGCCGGACTGGCGCCGCGGTCTGCTTTGAACCGCCGATCCGCTCGCTGGCGACTCTCGAGGGCGACCACCCGACGGTCGTTTGAGCGGTGGCGGACAACGGTTTCTGTCCCGGATGAGGTGTCAGGAATCACAACGGCGGCGCAGCCAAGGGTAGCCTAACCATACTCGGATGTATATACTCGCTCGCCATGACCTGCCCCGGCGTGAGTACAGCGCTGGAGACGATTCTCCGTGACGATCTCAACGTCGACCTCGCCCGCGTCACCGCGGACTCACACCTGATCGACGACCTGGGTTTGGATTCCGTGGCGTTCGCGGTGGGCATGGTGGCCATCGAAGACCGGCTCGGCGTGGCGTTGTCCGAGGAAGAGCTGTTGACCTGCAACACAATCGGTGATCTTGACGGAGTGATCAAGAGCAAGGCCCAAGCATGAGCGTGCTCGCGTCGAAGCTCACCGGCGCGATGACCACCTCGAACCACGATCTGGTGGTTTTCGACAGGATCGCCGACCGCTGGCAGCACTATTCCTGGGGCGACGTTCACACCCGCGCCACAGCGGTGGCCGCCCGTATTCGCGACGACGACGCCGGTGACGTGGGCGTAGTCGGGGAGCCGACGGTCGACGTGGTCGCGGCGGTGATCGGTGCACTGCTCGCCGGTGTGGCGGTGTCAGTACTGCCCGACATGGTCCGTGGTGCCGATCCACCGCAGTGGGCAGAGACGACCGTGCGCCGCTTCGCCGGTATCGGTGTCGGCACGGTGTTCAGCCATGGCGCGGAGCTGCAGCTGCTGCGCGCGGCCCAGTACCCGACGGCGGTGCTCGACGCCGCGGAGGTGGCCGGCACTGAGAGTCGGGTGCCGGTGATCCCGCAAGCCGCCAAAGCCGCTGTGCTGCAAGGCACCGCTGGCTCGACCGGGACACCGCGGACGGCAGTGCTGAGCCCGGAGGCGGTTTATGCCAACCTTCGTGGACTGACCCAGCGTCTCGGTGTCGACGCCGCGACCGATGTCGGCTGCTCGTGGCTACCCCTCTATCACGACATGGGTCTGATGTTGCTCCTGGCCGGCGCAGTGACCGGGGCGCCGTTCTGGCTGGCCCCCACCGCCGCCTTCACCGCCGCGCCGTTCCGCTGGTTGCGCTGGCTCTCCGACAGCAAAGCCACCATGACTGCGGGACCCAACTTCGCCTACAGCCTGATCGGCCGATACGCCCGGCGGGTGGCCGAGGTGGACCTGGGCAGTGTGCGCGTTGCCATCAATGGCGGCGAGCCCGTCGACTGTGACGGCTTCGCCCGGTTCGCGGCGGCCATGGCGCCCTTCGGCTTCGATGCCGGCGCGGCCGCGCCGGCCTACGGACTGGCCGAAGCGGCCTGCGCGGTGACGATGCCGAACCCGGGCACCGGCCTGCGCGTCCACGAAACCGACGGCGCAGACCCGAACGCGCGCCGCGCCGTGCTCGGCCCGCCGCTCCCGGGCCTGGAGCTGCGCATCGGTGACGGCCGCCTCCGCCGTGATGGTGAGGTCGGCGAGATCGAAATTCGCGGCATGTCGATGATGACCGGCTATCACGGCGATGCACCGCGGGGCAGTCAAAATTGGTTCGCCACCGGTGATCTCGGCTATCTTACCGATGACGGCCTGGTCGTGTGCGGCCGGGTGAAAGAATTGATATCGCTGGCAGGCCGCAACATCTTTCCCACCGAAGTCGAGCAGGTCGCCGCGCAGGTCCCGGGTGTGCGTTCCGGAGCGGTGGTCGCCGTCGGCGGCGGCGACGGTACGGCCCGCCCGAGTCTGGTGGTCGCCGCCGAATACCGCGGCCCCGACCAGGCTGGGGCCCGTACCGAAGTGGCGAAGCGGATCGCATCGGTGTGCGGGGTGGTGCCGGCCAGCGTCGTGCTGATGTCGCCGGGATCGCTGCCCCGCACATCGTCGGGCAAATTGCGCCGGCTGGAAGTCAAGCGCAGCCTGGGCCTGGTCAGCACATGACCACCGCGGCAGCGTTGGAACTCGCCGACTATCAGAGGCTGCTCGACGCGACGTTCGACGATCGGCTCCGGGCCTGGACGGTCGAAGCCGAGAACACCGAACGGTTCCCGCGCCAACTGATCGAACGTCTCGGCGCCGCCGGCGTGTTCGCCCACAAGTGGGCCGATGACACCTTGCCTGACGTCGCCAAGCTGATCGCACTGGCCGCCGCGCTGGGCCGGTTGATGTCGGCGGGCATCGCCGTGGGTGTGAGCCTGCACGACTCGGCCATCGCGATGTTGCGCCGGTTCGGCAAGTCGGACTATCTGGGTGACGTCTGTGCCCGCGCGGTGCGCGGTGAGGCCGTATTGTGCGTCGGCGCTTCCGAGGAGTCCGGCGGTTCGGACCTGCAGATCGTCGAAACCGAGATCCGTGCCCGCGACGATGGCTTCGATGTCCGCGGCGCAAAGAAGTACGTGTCGCTGGCCCCGATCGCCGACCACATTATGGTGGTCGCTCGCAGCATCGACCACGACCCGGCCAGCCGGCACGGCAACGTCGCGGTGATCGCCGTACCGGTCAGCCAGACCGAGGTGCAGACGCCGTACCGCAAGGTCAGCGCCGGGCCGCTGGAAACAGCGGCGGTGCACATCGACACGTGGGTTCCCGCCGACGCGCTTGTCGCGCGGCCCGGAACCGGGTTGGCGGTCATCAGTTGGGGGTTGGCACACGAGCGGCTGTCGCTGGCTGCTCAGATAGCCGCGGCCTGCGAACGGGTCATCGCAATCACGTTGGCGCGGATGATGACTCGACGTCAGTTTGGCCACACCCTGTTCGAGCACCAAGCTTTGCGACTGCGCATCGCGGACCTGGCGGCGCGTGTTGATCTGCTTCGTCACGGGCTTGCGGGTATCGCGGCCACCGGCCGGCTCGACCTGCGCACCGCAGCGGCGGTGAAAGTGACGGCGGCCCGCCTGGGCGAGGAGGTGGTGACCGAGTGCATGCACCTTTTCGGCGGCTCGGCTTTCCTGGTCGACGAAACACCGTTGGGTCGATGGTGGCGCGACATGAAACTCGCCCGGGTCGGGGGCGGCACTGACGAGGTGCTGTGGGAGCTGGTTGCCGCCGGGCTGAAGCCGGACTACGCGGGTTACGAGGCGCTGGTCGGGCGATCAAACGAGTAGAGCGCCATCCGCCGGTTCGCCATGTCATGTTCGCCCAGAAAGCGGCAGCCCACGTACTCACACAACCGCCGGACGGTGATATTGCGGTGATCGGGGTCGAACATGATTCGCGCGCAGGACGGTTCGATCTCGAACACGCTGGTCACGATCCGTGGCAGGAGCAACGGTCCGAAGCCGCGGCTGACGAATTGCTGATCGGCGATCGCGGCGTGCAAGCCGAGATCGTGCGGCTGTGCATCGTAGTGCGCCGCGATGGAATCTTTTGCAGCCCGGTACAACTCGAGATAGCCGCGCTCCACTCCGTGCAACGCGCCGATCAGCGGCAGCGAATAGGCGCCTGCGAGTTGCGCCTGCAGATGCTGCCGCCAGCGAGCAACCGGCCAGTCGTACTCCCACGCCTGCGCCAGATGCGGCCGATTCATCCACTCGGCTATCAGCTCGGCATCGCTGAGATCCGCCACCCGCAGCGAGTAGGGGGCTGTCAACACCGGCATGGGTGGCCCGGGAACCCGCCGGACGTCGTCAGGCAGTTCGGTGAGCTCCCGAGCGAGGGCGGTGCCGGTCATCCCGCCATACAGTATCCGAGCCGTAGCAAGGGGTCCGGCGGCGCCAACAGCGCCACCGGACCCCGGCTGCTGAGTTACTTGCTGATCGCGATGCGCTGCGGCTGAGTTCCGGCGTAAGCGCCGGCAACCCGAACGGTCAGCACGCCCGCGTCGTAGGACGCCGACACGGCTTCGCTGGTGATGTGGGCAGGCAGCTGGAAGGACCGACGGAACGAACCGTAGCGAACTTCCCGCAGGGTGCGCCCGTTTGCTTCCTCGGCGTGCTCGTCGCGACGCTCGCCCTGGATGACCAGCCGTCCGTGCTCGACCTGGACGTTGACGTCGTTGTCCACATCGACGCCGGGCAGCTCCACCCGCAGTACCGCGTCGTCACCATCTTGGGTGATCTCAGCCGCCGGGGTGAAGCCGGGCTGGAACCAGTCGGTGGCGGCGGCAGGTCCGAAGAACTCACGCAGCCAGCGCTCGGTGTTCCAGGCGGGGCGCGACCACAGGGTCAGGTTGCTCATGTCTTGTCTCCTCGATGTCGGTGGGCCGGCCTCGCGCCGGCTCGCTGACTCGTAAAACATGAGTCGGGTACGCTAAAGTTCCGTGGCGCGTTCGCCTTGGGCGAACACGCCGCCGAACAGGTCAGCGTGCAGCCGCGCCGACGCCGTCGTCAATCGCCAACCGGTACCCCCGCTTCACCACTGTGGCGACGATCGCCTTATCGCCGAGCGCATTCCGCAGCCGCAGCACCGCGGTATCCACGGCATGGGTGTCGGTGCCGTTGCCGGGGAGCAGGCGCAGCAGGTCAGCGCGAGACACGACTGTGCCGGGACGGGCGGCGAGCGCACCGAGGGTCGCCAGCCCGGACCGTGACAACGATCTGACCGCGCCGTCCACCAGCACGCAGGAGCCGCGGATCTGGATGACGTGCCCGGCGGCATGGATGGTGCGGGACCGCAGCACCGGTAACTCGTCGGCGATGTGTCGGGCCAGTGCGCCCAGCCGCATCCGGTGCGGTGCCGAAGTCGGTACGCCTGCGCGCGTCAGTGGCTTGGCGGTGACCGGGCCGACACACATGGCTCGCACATCGGTACGCAGCGCGTCGAGTATCTCCGTTGAGATGCCGAGCTCGCCGGCACGCGCCAACGTCGCAGCCGCGGCGGGAGCCGAGGTGAAGGCGACGGCGTCGACCTGTCGACGGCCGATCTGGCGGACCAATTGATCGAAGTCGCCACCCTTGGGCACCGGGCGCCAGCGGTACACCTGGATCGGCACGACCATGGCCCCGGCGGCTCGCAGTTCGCTGACGTACTCCGGAATCGGGTCCCAATCGTCGGTGGCCCCGTGCAGCTGCAGCGCGATCCGCCGGCCGTCGACGCCGGACTCGAGCAGATGCGCCAGCACCTCCCGCGACGATTCCGATCTTGGGGACCACTCTTCGCGCAAACCGGCCGCGCGCAGCGCGCCAGTGGCCTTCGGCCCGCGCGCCACCGTCCGGGCGCCGGCCAGCGCGGCGCGCAGTTCGCCGGCCAGCCCCCAGCCGTCCGCGGCGGAGACCCAACCGCGAAACCCTATGCCGGTGTTGGCGATCAGAATATCCGGCGGCTGAGCGATCAGGGCCTTCGTCAATTCCTGTAAGTGGTCGTCGTCGGCCAGCTTGACCATGGTGATGGCCGGCGCGCTGCAGACCGCGGCACCGTGGCGGCGCAGCAACGTGCACAGCTCCTCCGAGCGGCGCGCGGAAGTTACCGCCACCCGATAGCCGGCCAACGACGGCTCTGGCTGGCTCATATGAGGTATGTATGCCCCGCAGATTTCCGGGCCGTTACCGGGGAATTGCCGGACCGTTAGGCCAGCAGCCAGGCAGCTACCAGACGTCGCCGTCGCGCCAGTCGCACATCAAACCCGCCGACGCATCCAGGTCCACGGTTACCGGGAACACGAACACCGATCCGTCGTCGTGCGGCGTGCGGACCGGTCCGGTCGGCGCCAGCACCGACGTCGGGCCGCGCCACGGCAGCCAGCCGCGCGAGGTGTACAGCCGGCGGCCACGGTCAGAAGAGCTGAGCGCGCCGAGTGGGTAGCCTCCGCGGATCACCTGCTCGCACGCGTCGAGTATCGCGACCGCCAATCCCTGGCCTCGCCAATCTTCTCGAACGGCGACGGCTTCGACATATCCGCAGCGCAGTGCGGTGTCGTGGTAGACGAGCCGCCGCTGTACCACCGCACCGTGCGCGATGATCACACCGTGGCGCCAGATCAGGGCGTGCATACCGCCGAGCGCGTGGTCCCAGTCGCTGTCGGTGAAATCCCCGGCGAACGCCTCGTTCACCATGGTGTAGGCGCTTTGCCGCGTGTCGCTGTCGAGGTCGGCGGTATGTACCAGGCGGGCGGTATGCACCGGGGCGCGCACAGTTCCTGTCTACCAGCCCGGTTCAACGTCAGTCGTGTGACTCAGTAGCCCGCCGCGGTGGTGCTCAGTGCGGTGGCCGGCGACCTCGGCCGCGACCAGTGCAGCCGCACGTACTGGCCGGGGCGGATCTGGGCAACCTTGTCGATGTCTTCGTCGGTGACCACGCCCACCACCGGGTAGCCGCCGGTAACCGGGTGGTCCGGCCCCAAGATGACCGGTAATCCATTGGGCGGCACCTGGATAGCGCCCCGGGTGGTTCCTTCGCTGGGCAGCTGACGATCCGGGCGGTGATGGCGCAGCGCCCGACCCTCTAGTCGCATCCCCACCCGGTCACTGCGGTCTGAGGCCATCCAGATGGTGTGGACCAGCGCGTCGGAATCCAACAGCCAGTCGTCGCGCGGCCCGGGCACCACCTGCACCTCGACCATGCGCTCGTCGATCGCGGCAACGGGGGCCTGGTCGAGTTGGGGGTAGTCGTCGGCGTGCGCGCCGATCGGCACCATGTCACCGGCCTGCAGCGGACGTGGGCCGATCCCGGACAGCACGTCGTAACTGCGGGATCCGAGCACCGGTGTCACGTCGATGCCGCCGCGTACCGCCAGATAGGTCCGCAACCCTGCGCGCGGGGTGCCCAGCGATATCACTTCGCCGGCCCGCACATGGTGAATGCTGTTGTTGCCGAACAGGCTTTGATCGATGGTGGGATTGGTGTCGGCGCCGGTGACGGCGATGTCGACGTCGCCCCCGCGCACTCGGGCGGCGAATCCGCCGAAGGTCACTTCAATCGTTGCCCGGTCGTCTGGGTTGGCGAGTAGCCGGTTGGCCAGCGTGTGCGCAGTGCGGTCGGCTGCCCCGGACCTGGTGACGCCCAGATGTGCCAGCCCGACCCGGCCCAGATCCTCGATGAGCGCCAGCGGTCCGGTGCGCAAGATCTCCAACGTGGTCACGGTGACCTCCTCTATGCGGCGCGAAACTGAACCCATGAGCCCGGGATCAGCAACGCCGGTTGTGGGCGGTCGACATCCCACAGGACCGCGTCGGTGCGGCCGATCAGCTGCCACCCGCCCGGGGACTTGCGGGGGTAGACGCCGCTGAACTCACCGGCCAGCGCCACCGATCCGGCGGGCACCGACGTTCGCGGCTCGGACCGTCGCGGCACCGTCAACCGGGCGTCCCCGCCGACGAGGTAGGCGAAGCCGGGTGTGAACCCGCCGAAGGCCACCTGCCAGGCCGTCGCGGTGTGCGCGTCGATGACCTGTGCGGTGCTCAGCCCGGTATGACGCGCCACTTCCCCGAGGTCGGCGCCGTCATAGACGACGTCGATCACCACGTCCACCTGGTCACTCGACGGTCGGTCCGGGGCCGTGTCTGTGGCTATCCGCAGCTTTCGCAGCCGGTTGCGCGTGACGTTCTGATAGCGGGGTCCGTCGAGTTTCAGCAACACAGTGCGCGCCGCCGCGACGATGTCTTGCACACCGGGCAGCGCCGCCTGTCTCAACGCGGTCGTGTACGCCAATACCTCAGCGCTGGTGGCGAATTGCAGTAGCAGCGCTTGGTCGCCGTAATCGGCGATGGT
The DNA here is from genome assembly GCA_963767765.1 of uncultured Actinomycetota bacterium. Classification (GTDB taxonomy): domain Bacteria; phylum Actinomycetota; class Actinomycetes; order Mycobacteriales; family Mycobacteriaceae; genus Mycobacterium. The sequence continues at coordinate 1,245,705 of CAVYEX010000002.1, forward strand.
GATGCTCACCGCCGAAGCCGCTTCCACACTCATACTCGACGGTAACCCGCTCGCACCGCGCCCGCGAGGAATCTTCGAGCTCTGCCAGAGCTGCCTTAGCGGACACTCACAACCCGGCGGAAGTCAGGCTGGTCCCAGTGCTTTCGCGATCAGTGGCGGTAGCTGATCGGCCACCAGCGGGTAGCTCAACGGCGAGGCGAACGCGATCGCCCCGGCCAGGTCCTTGGTCGTGAAGACGTTGCGGGCTCCCAGAGCCGCGACGTCGGGATCGGCCAGCAAGGCAAGCCGATCCGCGTCGCTGTTGGTGGTCCAGATCAGCACGTCGACAGCGTCGAGCACGCCGCGGATCTGGTTGCGGGGAATGAAGGCGCGTTGCTGGTCGACGGCGAACGAGGTGACGTTGTCGGCCAGGGCAAGGCGCATCCGGGTCAGGAACTCGGTACGCCAGCCCGCGACGGTGGCGACAACAGTGTCTTGCTGGAAACTACCTTGCAGCAGCAGCACTTTCTTGCCGTTGAATTGCGAGAACTTTTCGCCGGCCGCGGTGAATCTCTGGTCCACTCCTTCGACGAGCGACTTCATCTGGTCCGCTTGGAATACGGCTTCACCGATGGTGGCGGCCTGATCCTTCCACGGCTCGAAGAATGCGTCTTCGCCTGACTGCGCGACGGTCGGGGCGATCGCGGTCAGTTTCTGGTAAGTGTCGGCGTCGACCCCGGCGTCGGTCGCGACGATGAGATCGGGCTTGGCGGCGGCGATCTGATCGAGCTGGATCCCATGGTCGAGGTTGAGCACCACAGGATGCGCGCCACCGAGCCGGGGCTGCGCCCACGGCCACACCCCGAACGGCTCGTCGCCGAACCACGTGGTGAGCGCGATCGGTACCACCCCCACCGCGAGCAGATAATCCTGACTCGTGTAACCGGCGCTGACGACCCGCCTCGGCGGCGCGGGAATGGTCGTCTCGCCGAACAGGTGCCGGACGGTCACCGCACCGCCGCCACCGCCAGCGCCGTTGGCCGACTTCTTCGACGAGCATGCCGTCGAGAAGCCGGCCGTGAATAGTGTTGACGCCGCGGCCAGGCCGAGGAAGTGGCGCCTGCTGACGTGGTGACGGATGAGCGACATGTCGTGCGGCGCTGGATTCAGGCCCAGCGGATGGTCGGTCGCCTGCATCCCGCAATTCTGTCGTACGGATCGCTACCGTGTGCCGCAGATCGTCGCCAAGCGGTCGGCCCGTTCGAAGATAGGGTGTGGTCCGAAAGGACTTGAATGGCCATCTTCCGTGCCGGTTTTTTCCCAGACTTCGACTGGGGTGACGCGGTGGTTCTGGTCGGTGCCGATCGCGACGGAATGCGGGTATTTCAGTCCGCCGTGCGCTCGGCACACGAGGACGGCGCCGCGGCTTTTGAGTTCGAGTCCGTCCACCATCGCGTGGTGCGGCAGGAGGGTGCGGCTGACGTCGACTTGCGGTCGGAAAGTGTCGTATGGCGCTTCGACGATGCAAGGCTCATAGAAATGCTCGCCTTGATCGAGCCACTGGTGGACACCGACGGGCCGGGCCATCAGTATGTCGATGACCTGAACAGTCCGGCTACCACGCTCGTGTTGTCGGTTGACGAATACGTCAACACCGGTCTCTTCGCGCAACACCCGCGAGGACTACCAGTCCCATCCGTCAAAGTGAAGCAGGAACCGTGCGCTTCGGGCGCCGATGCCGGTCGTGACGGGGATCAGGACCGCTAAGCGGTCGGCCGGCTGGGCCGGGTAGGCAGCTTATTTCCAAGGACTGTAGTCGGCGATCAGCTCGTCCTGTGGTGGCCGCTGCGCTGCTGGAACGTGCTGCAGGTTGATCCGGATCCGGTACCAGATGGAGCTTGGTCCGCGCATCCCGTCGACCAGCACGTCGGCCGGCTGCAACAGCGCCGCCGCCGCGGGATGACGGGCGCGCCACGAGTCCAGCGCGGCCATCGCCTCGTCCTTGGTCTTGGTGCGCGCGATCTCGATCAGCGGCATCTTGGAAACTCGCCTGCCGACTCGACTACCGTCCTGACTTTTTCGCGCGCCCTTCGGCGCTTTCTCCGCCGGGCCCAGCTCCGCGGCCAATGCGAGCAGCGGATCGAGCCGCCCGCCGGGGTCGTCGTCCATCCCCGCCCAGGGATCTCCGATGTCGGCGTACCGCCGCGGTACCGTCTCGATGGTGAACGCCTCGGGGCGGCAGCCGGGCACTTCGTCCCAGAACAGCGGGGTCGACACCCGGGCGTCGGAGGTGGCGCGCACCGAGTAGGCCGAGGCGACGGTGCGGTCTTTGGCGTTCTGGTTGAAGTCGACGAACACGCCCTCGCGCTCTTCTTTCCACCACCGGCTGGTCGCCAGCTCCGGGGCCCGCCGCTCGACTTCCCGGGCTACCGTCTGGGCGGCCAACCGGACCTGTGTGAATGGCCAGTCCGGTGCGATGCGCGCGTAGATGTGAAAGCCCCGCGATCCCGACGTCTTAGGCCATGGGGTCAAACCGTGATCCTCGAGCACCGTCCGGGTCACCAGCGCGACCGCGACAATCTGGCGCCACTCGACTCCGGGCATCGGATCCAGGTCCACCCGCAGCTCGTCGGGATGGTCGAGGTCTTCGGCGAGCACCGGATGCGGGTTGAGGTCGATGCAGCCCAGGTTGATCACCCAGGCCAGGCCGGCGGCATCGCGGATCACGGCCTCCTTCGCCGACGTGCCGGACGCGTATCGCAGTTCGGCCACGTCCACCCAGGGCGGCCGGTTCTCCGGAGCTCGCTTCTGAAAGACGGCCTCCTCAGTCAGGCCCTTGACGAAGCGCTTGAGGATCATGGGACGGCCCGCCACCCCACGCAGCGCACCCTGGGCGACAGCCAGGTAGTAGTGGACCAGGTCGAGTTTGGTGTGGCCGGCGGCGCCGCCGTGGCCAGGAAACACCAGCTTGTCGGGGTGGCTGATCTCGACTTGGCGTCCCTCGATGTCCACCGACAGCGGGCCGGTCATGGGTTCATCCTAGGTTTTTCCGGTTGCTGCGAGCTGCGTCACATAGGGTGGCGGTATGCCTAATTTCAGTGACCTGCTGCCGTGGAACGCCGCGTCCAAGGTTCAGCAGTACGCCGACCGCGGCCTAGCTGAGCTGCACTACGTCCGCAAAATCCTCGAAGCGGGCGGCTTCCCGCTGCAGCCACCCCAGTACGTCGCCGCGATGGCGAATGACATCCGCAAGTGGGGCGAGATCGGGATGCTGCCCGCGATGCACTCCCGCCGCACCCCGGACAAGGTGGCCATCATCGACGACGATGGCGAGATCACCTGGAAGGAACTCGACGACGCCGCCAACGCGGTGGCTCACGGTCTGCTGGACAAAGGGGTCAAGGGCGGCGACGGTGTCGCGATCCTGGCGCGCAATAGCCGCTGGTTCTCCATCGCGCTGTTCGGGTGCGCGCGGGTCGGCGCCCGCATCATTCTGCTGAACAGCTCGTTCTCCGGCCCGCAGATCAAAGAGGTGTCCGAACGCGAAGACGCCAAACTGATCATCTACGACGACGAGTACGCCGAAGACGTCAGCAAGGCCGAGCCACCGCTGGGCAAGATGCGGGCGCTGGGGACAAATCCGGACTCGGACAAGAAGTCCAACAGCAAGGACGAAACTCTCGCCGACCTGATCGAACACAGCAGCGGCAAGCCCGCGCCGAAGGCGAACAAGCACTCCTCGATCATCATCTTGACCAGCGGCACCACCGGCACCCCGAAGGGCGCCAACCGCAGCACCCCACCGAGCCTGGGGCCGATCGGCGGTATCTTGTCGCACGTTCCGTTCAAGGCTGGAGAGGTCACCGCGCTGCCGGCGCCGATGTTCCACGCGCTGGGCTTCTTGCACGCCGGCATCGGAGGATTCCTGGGTTCGACGCTGTTGCTGCACCGCAAATTCAAGCCCGACGTGGTGTTGCAGGACATCGAGAAGCACAAGACCACCGCGATCGTCGTCGTGCCGGTGATGTTGTCGCGGCTGCTGGAAGCGCTGGAAAAGATGGACGACAAGCCCGATTTGTCGAGTCTGCGGATCATCTTCGTCTCCGGCTCCGCGCTGAACGCCGACGTGGCCGAGCGCGGACTCAAGGAGTTCGGTCCGGTCATCTACAACATGTACGGCTCCACCGAGATCGCGTTCGCGACCATCGCCGAGCCCAAACACCTGGAGTACAACTCGTCTACGGCGGGAGCGGTGGTCAAGGGCGTCAAGGTCAAGATCTTCGACGACGACGGCAACGAGAAGCCGCAGGGCGAGGTCGGGCGGATCTTCGTCGGCAGCAGCTTCCCGTTCGAGGGCTACACGGGCGGCGGCGGCAAGCAGATCATCGACGGCATGTTGTCCTCCGGTGACGTCGGCTACTTCGACGAGAAGGGCCTGTTGTTCATCAGCGGTCGCGACGACGAGATGATCGTGTCCGGCGGTGAGAACGTGTTCCCGGCCGAAGTCGAGGACTGCCTCAGCGGGCATCCCGAGGTGGTGGAAGCCACCGCGATCGGCGTCGAAGACAAGGAGTGGGGGCACCGGCTGAAAGCCTTCGTCGTGAAGAAGGACGGCTCCGACGTCGACGAGGACACCCTCAAAAAGCATGTGAAGGACCAACTCGCCAAGTACAAGGTCCCGCGCGAGGTCGTGTTCCTCGACGAGTTGCCGCGGAACTCGACCGGCAAGATCCTCAAGCGTGAGCTGCGCGAGGACGGCGAGGGCGACGACAAAGGCGGCAAGGGCAAGAAGGACGACAACAAGGCCGACAACAAAAAAGACGACAAGAAGGACGACGAGAAAGACGACGCCAAGAAGCAAAACGCCAAGAAGGAAGACGCCAAGAAGGAAGACGCCAAGAAGGGCTAACGTTCAACGCTCGCGCGCGAAACAGCAGCCAGGGCCGTGATTCTCGACGAATCACGGCCCTGGCTTTGTCTCCGGTGAGCGAGGGCTAGGGATCGCGCGGCAAGCCAAGCAACCGCTCGGCGATGATGTTCAGCTGCACCTCCGACGTGCCGCCGTAGATCGTGGTCGCCCGACTGGCCAGCAGATACTCGCCCCACTTGCCGGCCAGCTCGTCGCCATCGCCGATCGCAGCGTCCGCGCCAAAGGTGGTCACCGCGAACTCCGCATAGTCCTGAGCGGTGCGCATCGACAGCAGCTTCGAGATCGCCGCCGAGGGCATCGCGTCCCCGCCGGCCAGCGTCACCAGCGTCGAGCGCATGTTCAGCACCTTGGCGGCGTGCCCCTCGGCGATCAATTGACCGGCACGATTCTGCGCCACCTGGTCGAATTGGCCGTCGCGCAGAAACTCCACGAATCCGTCCAGGTTGGCCAGGAACGGCGCCTCGGAGCTGCCGATCGACACCCGTTCGGCGGTCAGCGTGTTTCGGCTGACCTCCCAGCCGCGGTTCACCTCACCGAGCACGAGTTCGTCGGGCACGAACACGTCGTCGATGAAGACGGTGTTGAACATCGCACCCCCGGTGAGCTCACGCAGCGGCTGCACCTGCACGCCTTCGCTGGCCATGTCGAGCAGGAAGTAGGTGATGCCGTTGTGTTTAGGAGTGCTTGGGTCCGTTCTCGCCAACAGCGCACCCCAGTGCGAGAAGTGCGCGCCGGTGGTCCAGATCTTCTGTCCGGTGATCCGCCAGCCGCCGTCGACCTTCGTCGCCTTGGTCGACAAGCCGGCCAAGTCCGAGCCGGCGCCCGGCTCGGAGAACAACTGGCACCAGATGATGTCACCGCGGAACGTCGGCGGCAAAAACCGTTGTCTCTGCTCATCGGTACCGAACGCCACGATCGAGGGGATGACCCAGGCCGCGATGCCGATCGGTGGGCGCCGGACCCGCCCGGTGGTGAACTCCTGGGCGATGATGATCTGCTCGACCGGGCTGGCTGCCCGGCCCCACGGCGCGGGTAGATAGGGCAGCACCCAGCCGCCTTCGGCGATAGCGGTGAGACGTTCCTCGCCCGACATCTCCTTCAGCGCCGCCACTTCCACGCGGATGTCAGCCCGTAGCTTCTCGGTGTCGGGATCCAGGTCGATATCGAGCTTGCGCATACCCACGCTCGTCGCGGTGTCGACCACCCGCTGGGGGTAGTCGGATCTGCGGCCGAAGGAGGCGCCCAACACCAGCGCCCGCCGGTAGTAGACCCCTGCGTCGTGCTCCCAGGTGAAACCGATGCCGCCGTGCACCTGGATGCAGTCCTGCGTGCATCGCTGCGCCGCGGCGGGAGCCAGCGTCGCCGCCACCGCGGCCGCGAACTCGACCGCGGGCGCAGCACCGGCGTCGTGACTGGCCTCGTCGATGGCACGGGCGGCGTCCCACACCGCCGCGGTGGCCCGTTCGGTATCGGCCGCCATTTCCGCGCATTTGTGCTTGACGGCCTGGAACTGACCAATGGGTCGCCCGAACTGTTCCCGGATCTTCGCGTACGCCGACGCGGTGTCGGTGGCCCATCGTGCGACTCCGATGGCCTCCGCCGACAGCAGGGTGGAGATCAGGGCTTGCGCGGCGGCCTTACTCAGAGTGCTCAGCACCGCGTCGTCGGTGACTTCGACGGCATTGGCCCGCACGTGAGCGATGGGCCGCAGCGGATCGATGCTCTTGACCGGTTCGATCTCCAGCTGCTCGGCGGGCAGCACGATCCACTCTTCGCTGCTGTCGATCGCCACCGGCAACACCAACACGGCAGCTTGGGCTGCTCCCGGGACGGCGCGGACCTCGCCGCGGATCACCAGCGCCGCACCGTGTCGGGTGGCGGTCAGACCGGAATCCAGCGCGTAGGCGGCGATGGCAGCGCCGGACGCCAGCTCGGCAAGTGTCTTCGCTTCGGGATCATGCGCGGCGATTAGTGCGCTGGCGATGACCGACGGTACGAACGGGCCGGGCACGGCGCCATAGCCGAACTCGGCCAGCACCACCGCCAGTTCGAGGATGCCGAACCCTTGGCCGCCGACCGACTCGGAAAGGTGCACGCCGTGCAGCCCTTGGTCCGCGGCGGCCTGCCAGTAGGGCGGCGGGTTGTCGACCGGATCTTCCATTGCTGCGTGCAGGACCTCCGACGGCGCCACCCGCGCCACCAGCGAGCGCACCGAGTCGGCCAAGTCGTGATGCTCTGGAGTGATCGCGATCGGCATGGTGTTGGCCTTCCTGCATTGCCCGGGTGCTTCCCACGCGCCAGCTGGTGCTCATCAATCTAATAACCGGTCGGTTGGTTGACCACACCGTTAGTCATGGCCGTGCGCGTTCAGCGCCACCGTTTGGTGATCCACTTGGCGATCGTGTCGGCCTGTTCGCTGCGTGCTCCCGGCGTGGTGAAGTAGTGATCGCTGTCGATGGCGACTTGCATCTTGTCGCTGCTGCCCAGCGCGTCGAAAATCCGCTGGGCGTCGGAGGGGAACACCCCGGTGTCCGCCTCGGCGTTGATCACCAGGGCGGGACAGGTGACGCGAGCCAGATGCGGCTCGGCGCGGGTTTGCGACACCCGCAGGCTCCACATGCCCAACCAGTTGCGCAGGGTGCAAGCCGCCGCGATGCCATAAGCCGAGCGATTGGCCTTGGCCGGTGGCCCGGCATAACACAGGTTGGGCTGACGTTTGCTGGGCTCGATGCTCGGATCGACCATCCGCGGATCGGCCCAGGTCCGCATCACGCTGAATGGGCGGTCCGAAAAGCCAACGGCGCGAACACGTTTGAGCTCGGTTTCGGCCCAGTCTGTGATGGCATGGTTGCGGGAGACCTGCGCGGATCGGTACCGGGCGAGGAATTCCGCTGAGTAGGGTGGGCCGTTGCGGTCATCGAACAGGTCCAATTCGGGATTGGTTGCGACGGGATCGTTCTCATCGACGACGGCTGCGTCCATCCAGGCGGTCAACACATCGGGCCGGCCCGGATGGGCGGCGCTGGCGATGAAGCCGTCGGCGGGCAGCAGATCGGCCAGCCCGGCCGCCGGGCGCATGCCGGGCAGCGGAGTCAGGTTGGGTTCGGTTGTCTGTGACTGGTAAGCCGCCATCAGCGAGCCACCACCCGAATTACCCAATAGGACAATTGCTTCCACGCCCTGCACTTCGCGCAGCCAGCGCACCCCCACTCCGATGTCGACCAGCGCGTGGTCGAGCAGGAAGCTGCTTTCGAAACCGCGGAACCGAGTGTTCCACCCCAGGAAGCCGATGCCGCGAGTGGCGATGTAATCGGCGAGATAGTGCTCGGAGAAATCGATCTGGAAGTGGGTCGCGATCATCGCTACTTTGGGCTTGCGTCCGACACCGCGGTGGTACAGGCCTTGGCAGGGATGTCCGCCGGCACCCGCGCGGCGCGCGGTGGGCGACGGCAATCCAATGAATTCCCTTAACACTCCCGGCGTGCCGCCTCCTGCCGTCAAGTCGCGCGGCGTCACCACCTGGACCCACCTTCCCGACTCATCACTCTGGAGTGGACGTGGCTGCGATGTTAGATTCACAATCAGCTCTTGACCAGGGTCACCGGTCGTGGAAAAAGTGGAGCAGCGAAATGATCAAGCCCCAGAACACGAATGCCGAATTCGACTTGGGCGGAATCAACCATGTCGCGTTGGTGTGTTCGGACATGGCCCGCACCGTCGATTTCTACAGCAGCATCCTGGGCATGCCGTTGATCAAATCGCTCGACCTTCCCGGCGGTCAGGGACAGCACTTCTTCTTCGACGCCGGCAACGGCGATTGCGTCGCATTCTTCTGGTTCGCCGATGCACCCGACCGGATGCCAGGGGTCAGCTCACCGGCCGCCATCCCGGGGATCGGTGACATCACCAGCGCGGTGAGCACGATGAATCACTTGGCTTTTCACGTACCGGCCGAGAAGTTCGACGCCTACCGGCAACGTCTCAAGGACAAGGGAGTACGGGTGGGCCCGGTGCTCAACCACGACGAAAGCGATCTGCAGGTGTCGGCCAGAGTGCATCCGGGGGTGTATGTCCGCTCCTTCTACTTCCAGGATCCGGACGGCATCACTCTGGAATTTGCCTGCTGGATCAAAGAATTCGGTGATGCCGACATCAAGGCGGTGCCGAAGACCGCTGCCGACCGGCGGGTGGCACTCGGCCGATAGACGAGCAGCGGTCGACGGTCACTGCGTGCGGTACAGCGCCGGGTCGGCGAGCTCGTCGAGGAGCGACGCCAACTGGCCGATCAGTTGCTCGGCGTCGAGTCGCAGGTTGCCGGCAAGCCAGGCGCTGAGGGTCTGCGCGACCCCGCCGACCACGAAGTGCGCGGCGGCTCTGATCCGCTCGTTCTCGGGCACCCGCAATGCGCTGCCGACGTGCTGTCCAGACAGCATCGCGAACAAGGCGCTGGACTCTGCGCGCTTGCGCAGCAGGACGGCGTCAGCCGGCTGCGCGCTGAAGAGCAGCCGTCCCACGCGGGCGTCGCCGGCGACGGCGCGCACGATGATGGCCATGCCGGCCCGGGTTTGCTCGCGAGCAGGTGCGGCCGCCACGGCCGCCTGGGTGGTGACCGCCAGTTCGGCGACAACAGAATCGAAGACGGCGCCGACGAACGCGTCTTTGTCGGTGAAGCTTTCATAGAAGTAGCGCGCCGCCAGGCCCGCCCGGCGGCAAACCGCGCGCACTGTGAACATGGCATCGTCCTGCTGCTCGGTGCCCAGCAGATCGAGGCCTGCGGAAATCAAGCGGCTGCGCCGAGCGGCCAGCCGGTCGGCGGGCTCGACCCCGCGGTAGGGACGCAGGCTGGTCATGTGGACGATCTTGACACCAGTCAGCCGCCACGGCAATATCAGGAAACGCACGTTCTCACAATTTGCGGGCAGGTGCTATGACCGGTGCTGAACCAACCCGGCACGTCGAGCGGGCAATTGCCGCCCCACCCGCCCCGCGTGCGGGGCGCCCTCGCCGACAAGCCGGTATGAACGACGGATTGATGGGCGTCGCGTTACTGGCCGGGCCGGCCAACGTGATCATGCAGCTGGCGCGTCCGGCCGTCGGCTACGGCGTCCTGGAGAGCCGGGTGGAGAGCGGCCGAGTGGACCTGCACCCGATCAAACGGGCACGCACCACCTTCACGTATCTCGCGGTAGCCAGCGCGGGCAGCGACGTGCAGAAAGCGGCCTTCCGCCGGGCGGTCAACCGGGTGCACGCGCAGGTCTACTCGACACCGGAGAGCCCGGTACGATACGACGCTTTTGACCCCGACCTTCAGTTGTGGGTGGCGGCGTGTCTGTACAAGGGAGCCGTCGACGTTCGTCGCATCTTCGTCGGCGACTTCGACGATGACGAAGCCGAACAGCATTACCGCGAGGGCATGAGCCTGGGCACCACATTGCAGGTCCCCGCCACAATGTGGCCACCGGATCGGGCCGCGTTCGACCGGTACTGGCAGGAATCGCTGCAGCGGGTGCATATCGACGACACCGTCCGCGACTACCTGTATCCGATCGCTGCCGCGCGCATGCGGGGAGTGCCGCTGCCGCCCCTGGTGCGGCGGCTTCCCGAAAGTTTCGCGCTGCTGATCACCACGGGGTTTTTGCCACAACGGTTTCGGGAGGAAATGCGGTTGCCCTGGGACACCGCCCGGCAACGACGCTTCGATCTCCTGATGGCGGTGCTGCGGACTGCGAACAAGGTGACGCCGCGGTTCATCCGGCAATTTCCGTTCAACGTGTTGCTGTGGGACGTGGACCGGCGAATCAGGACGGGACGCCCGCTGGTCTGAGGTTGCTCACCTGGCTCTCGGCGGCCTGCAACAGCGCACGCACGGTATCGCAGATCTGTGCGGCAGCCTCGTCCACGGTGCTCATCGGTTGCAACATGTGGCTGAAGGTCAAGCGGAAGTCGACCTCGATGATCGAGTTCAACTGCCGGTCGATCGAATCCGGAAGCACGTAAAACTGGCGCACCGCCGCCGCGACCGCGTCCATCGCACCCGCCCAGATAGGTTTCGGCCCCATAGTCAGCATGGGGGTGAGACCCACCTCCGCGTCGCGTGCACGGGCCATACTCGCTCGCACCAGGGCGTCGTCAGTACTGGCGCGCAACGTGAAGGCGGCACCGGCCCCGAGCCCGGCGGCCACGTCCTCCGGGTGAGCCCGCATGGCCGAGATGACTCCGGTGACGAACCGGTCTGTCTCGCGCTGCACCAGCGCCTGCCCGAGTGCGCGCTTGGCGCCGAATTCTTTGTAGAGCAGCTGCCGACTGATACCGACCTGCACGGCGATACGTGACATGTTTACCGCGCGCCACCCCTCGGCGCACACGAGTTCGTATGCGGCATCCAGCACCCGGTCCCGCAGCAACTGGCGGACCTCGGCCTGGAAGCTCGGCGACTCCGGCATGCGAAAAGCATACGACACATCAGGGGCCATTCTGCTCCGATTGACACAGTATCGGACTCACTGTATACAACAAGTACAACTAGGCACAAGTTGTATAGGCACGTCAACGAGAGGCGGGCTGAATGCTGTCGTCGAGCTGCCCAGGCGATCGCGGAACATCGGCCGGAGCGGCGCCGTGAAGTGTCCGCGAACCGAGTTGACGCGGCGACCGCACCCGACAGCGCTTCTGGATCTGGGCTTCGAGCGGGGCGTCATCAAAGAGGCGATGGCTCAATTGTCTTCTCGTCACCGGGCGCTGATCTACCGGTCCCACTGTCTCGGCAGGACGACCACGCAGATCGCTGCCGAACTGAGAACCGACGACGATCTGATCAAGCACGAACTGCACCACGCGTTACACGCGCTGCGCATAGCGCTTCGAAACCCCACCCACCGCCCGATCAGTTAACGCTCGCCGGATCGATCCGGCCCCGCGCGCGTCGCCTATTGATAATGGTTCTCACCTTCAAGTAGGCTCGGCTGGCAGGTTTCCCGCCCAAGGAGTCTTGTCATGACCGCGCCCGTCTGGATGGCCACGCCGCCGGAGGTTCACTCGGCGCTGCTGGGCGCCGGTCCAGGACCCGCCTCGTTGACTGCGGCCGCCAACGCGTGGACCTCGCTGAGTAGTGAATACGCTGCTGTCGCAGCTGAACTCGACGCGGTCGTGTCGTCGGTGCGGGGCGGCGCGTGGGAAGGGCCGAGCGCCGAAAGCTGTGCGCTGGCGTACCGGCCGTTCTCGGCGTGGTTGACCCAAGCCAGCGCGAACAGCGCAACCGCTGCAGCACAGCACGAAACCGCCGCCGCCGGCTACACCGCCGCGCTGGCGGCGATGCCGACGCTGCCCGAACTCGCCGCCAACCACCTGGTGCACGGAGTCCTGCTGGCCACCAACTTTTTCGGGATCAACACCATCCCGATCGCGCTGAACGAAGCCGACTATGCGCGTATGTGGGTCCAGGCGGCCACCACGATGGCGACATACCAAGCGGTTTCCGGCGCGGCGTTGGCGTCGACGCCGCCCTCGACACCGGCGCCGCAGATCCTGAAGTCGGACGCATCGGCCGGGCCTTCTGACCCGGACAATCCGCTGGGATTGCCGCAGCAGATCGTGCAGTTCCTGCAGAACCTGGGGATCGGCAACACCCAACTTGCGCACGATCCGACCATCGACAACGCGTTCGACGATCTCGTGGCGCAGGTGCTGCACCAGTTCAATGTCAACTGGAATCCGGCGGCCGGCACGGTCAACGGACTCGACTACGACTCGTACGCGGACGCCAGCCAACCGATCTTCTATGTCGTGCGGAGCCTCGAACTCCTCGAGGATTTCCAGCAGTTCGGCGCGTACCTGACCTCGAATCCGGTTCAGGCATTTCAGTATCTGATCAGCTTGGAGCTGTTCGACTTTCCGATACACATCACGGAAGTTGCCACGTTCTTGAGTCAATCTCCGGCCATCTTGGCACCTGCGGTGGCCCCCGTGGGAGCCGTGGGCGGCCTGGCGGGCCTGGCCGGGCTGGGTGGTTTGGGAGGCGTTGCGCCGGCCGCCGTACCCGCGATGCTGCCGGCGCAAGTGCCCGCTGCCGCCCTGCCCGCCGCGATGCCGATCGCCGGTAACGCCTCCTCGTTCGCTGCGCCGTCGAGTCCGACTACGCCGGGACCGCCGCCGAGCCCTGCAACTACGACCGGCGCACCGGCCAGCCCCGCGCCGCCGACACCGCCGCCGGCTGCCGGCGGGGTGAGCTTTTTTCCTCCTTTTGTCGTTGGCCCACCCGGAATCGGGTTCGGGTCGCCGATGAGCTCCGGCGCCAGCTCGAGTGCACAACGCAAGGCGCCGGAACCAGGGGCCGCCGCAGCGGTGGCAGCCGGCGCGGCGCGAGACAAGGCGCGAGCGCGCCGACGGCGCCGAGCCGAAACACGCGATCACGGTGACGAATTCGCCGACATGAACATCGGCATCGACCCGCAGTGGGAGCGGAACGGCGAAGAGCCGCTCACCTCGACGACCGTGTCTGCTCACGGCGCGGCCGTCATGGGTTTCGCCGGCACCGCCCACACTGCACCCGTCAGGCAGGGGGCAGGGCTGACAACCCTGGCGGGCGACGGGTTCGGTGACGACCCGAACATGCCGATGTTGCCCGAGACCTGGCGTCCGGAATCGGACAAGTCACCGGCACACCGAAAAGAGGTCTCCTGATGACGGCTACCGACAACTCGACCGTGGTCGGCGAGCCGGCTCAAAGGGTGCACTCCGCCCTCAGGCGTAGGGTCGCCTGGGTGCGCAGCGAAGGGGACAGCTGGGACATCACGACAAGTGTCGGGTCGACCGCATTATTTGTGGCCACCGCGCGAGCTTTGGAGGCGCAGAAGCCCGAGCCGTTAGTCGTCGACCCTTTCGCCGAGGTGTTCTGCCGTGCGGTGGGTGGAACCGCAGCTGCTGTACTCGACGGTAAAAAGCCTGACAATCGTTTGCAGACAAACGATTTCGGTATGAACTTTGTCTCCTACCAGGCCGCACGAACCAAGTACTTCGACGACTATTTCCGGCACGCGACGGACGACGGTGTCAGACAAGTGGTGATCCTGGCGGCCGGCCTGGACTCGCGCGCATACCGGCTGGCCTGGCCGAGCGATACGACGATCTTCGAGTTGGATCGCCCGGAGGTTCTCGATTTCAAACGCTCGGTGCTCGACGGTCACGGTGTCCACCCCCGCGGCGAGCGCCGCGAGGTTGCCGTCGATCTGCGGGCGGACTGGCCGGCTGCGTTACGGGCCAACGGATTCGATGCCGACAAGCCGTCGGCCTGGATAGCTGAAGGCTTGATGGTCTATCTTCCGGCCGACGCCCAGCACCAGCTCTACAGCGGGGTGGACGCCCTGGCCGGTGCGGGCAGCTATGTCGCAGTCGAGGATGGCGCCCCGATGGAACCGGACGAGTTCGAGGCGGCGGTCGCCGAGGAACGCGGCGCCGAAGACCAGCACCTGTACTTCCAGTTGATCTACAACGAGCGGTGCGCCCCGGCCCAACAGTGGTTCGGCGAGCGGGGCTGGACGGTCGTTCCCACAGCGTTGGCCGACTACCTGCGCCAGGTCGGCCGGCGGGTGCCGGACGCCGATAGCGATGCCGGGCCCATGATCGCCCGCATCACGCTGGTGACGGCGACCAAAGGTGGCCCGGCTCAGCAACCGAGCTAACCGCTCATCTCGACACTTAGCTTATGCAATGCTAACTTCAGCAAAGTTAGGTTGTACTAACATACGCCAGGAGGGTATTCGCGGGTGGTGAGCGCTGAAATCGGGACGCTCGGGGTGCGCCCCGCCGCGAACAGGGTGGACGCTGACACCGTCAGCCGGTTCGCCACCTGCTGTCGCGCTTTGGGCATCACCGTCTACGACCGCCAGCGCCCGGCCGATCTGCCCGCCGCGCGGGCAGGGTTTGCGGCACTCACCCGCATCGCCTACGACCAATGTGACGCGTGGACCGGATTGGCAGCCGCCGGCGACGTCTCCCCGGCGGTCCTGGAAGCGGTCGTGCGCACCGCCGCCACGGCGGGCACCCTGGCGCGGCACGTGGGCCTGGCGCCGGGCGCACTGGGCTTTCACTACGACACCGGGCTTTACCTGCGGTTAAGGGCAAGTGAGCCGGACGGTTTCGCCCTCGCCCACGCGGCCGCGCTGGCTGAAGGCGGGCGGTATGCCGACGCTCACCGACTGGTGGCCGACGTCACCGAGCGCCGGCCGGGCTGGCTTGACGGTCGCTGGGTCACGGTCGCGATCCACCACCGGGCTCAGCGTTGGTCGGACGTCGTCAAGTTGCTCACCCCCGTCGTCAACGATCCCAACCTCGACGCGCTCTATGCCCATGCCGCCAAAGTGACGCTGGGTATCGCATTGGCGCGGCTGGGCATGTTCGCGCCGGCGCTGTCGTACCTGGAGGAGCCGGGCGGTCCGGTCGCCGTCGCCGCGGTCGACGGGGCACTCGCGAAAGCGCTGACCCTGCGGGCCCAGGACGACGAGGAGACGGCCAGCGAAGTTTTGCAGGACCTGTACGCGGCAAATCCGGAGAACGAACAAGTCGAGCATGCCCTGTCCGACCCCAGCTTCGGAATCGTCACGACGACGGCCGCGCGGATAGACGCCCGTAGCGATCCATGGGATCCCCACACCGAACCCGGTGCCGAAGACTTCGTCGATCCGGAAGCGCACTTGCGCAAGGCGGCGCTGCTCGCCGAAGCCGAACGTGAGCTGCGCGACTTCATTGGTCTCGATGAGGTCAAAAACCAGGTGGCGCGGCTGAAGAGTTCGGTGGCCATGGGACTGCTGCGCGAACAGCGGGGGCTGACGGTAGCCCAGCGCAGCCACCACTTGGTCTTCACCGGGCCACCGGGAACGGGAAAGACGACCATTGCCCGCGTCGTCGCCAAGATCTACTGCGGCCTTGGACTTTTGAAGAAGGAAAACATCAAAGAGGTGCACCGCGCCGACCTGATCGGCCAGCACATCGGTGAAACCGAAGCCAAAACGAACGCGATCATCGACAGTGCGCTGGACGGAGTGCTGTTCCTCGACGAGGCGTACGCGTTGGTGGCCACCGGCGCCAAGAACGACTTCGGACTGGTGGCCATCGACACCCTGTTGGCACGGATGGAAAACGATCGCGACCGACTGGTCGTCATCGTCGCCGGCTACCGCGCGGACCTGGACAAGTTCCTCGACACCAACGAAGGATTGCGGTCCCGGTTCACCCGCAGCATCGACTTCCCGTCGTATTCGCCGACGGAGCTGGTCGAGATCGCCCACTTCATGGCCGAGAAGCGCGACAGCCGGTTCGAACCATCCGCGCTGGACGACATGGTCAACCTCTTCGCGCACCTCGGTGCGACGTCGAAGCCGGACTTCAATGGGGTGTCACGGCGCTGCCTGGACATCGCCGGCAACGGCCGATTCGTCCGCAACCTCGTCGAAAAGTCCGAAGAGGAGCGCGAATTCAGGTTGGACCACTCCGAGCAAGCCGGAACCGGTGAATTCACCGACGACGAGCTGATGACGATTACCGCCGACGACGTCGCCAACACGGTGGCGCCGCTGCTGCACGGTCTCGGGCTGTCGGTGCCGGCATGAGCCGGCCCGACGACGACCGCCGCTCGTTCACGTCACGTACCCCGGTCAACGACAACCCCGAGAAGGTGGTCTACCGCCGCGGCTTCGTCACCCGCCACCAGGTGAGCGGCTGGCGGTTCGTCATGCGCCGAATCGCCTCCGGCGTCGCCCTGCACGACACCCGCATGCTCGTCGACCCGCTGCGCAGTCAGTCCCGGGCAGTGCTGATGGGCGCGTTGATCCTAATTACCGGGTTGATCGGCTGCTTCGTCTTTTCGTTGATCCGGCCCAGCGGATCGGTCGGCAGCAACGCTGTGCTGGCCGATCGGTCCACCGCCGCGCTGTACGTGCAAATCGGCGAACAGCTGCACCCAGTGCTCAACCTCACCTCCGCCCGCCTGATCGTCGGCCATCCGGTCAATCCGGCCACAGTGAAAAGCTCGGCGCTGGACCAGATTCCGCGCGGCAATCTGATCGGCATCCCGGGCGCGCCGGAGCGCATGGTGCAGAGCAGCGCCAAAGACGCCAACTGGACGGTCTGCGACGCGGTGTCCGGGCCGGCCACCGGCGTCACGGTGCTAACCGGAACGCCCGACAGCAGCGGGGCACGGGCCGGCACGCTCAGCGAGGGACACGCGGTGCTGGTCGACAACGGCGGGGCCACTTGGCTGCTGTGGAACGCCAAGCGCAGCCGCATCGATCTGGCTGATCGCGCTGTCACCGGCGCGCTGGGCCTTGGCGCCGACGTGCCCGCGCCCCGACCGGTTGCCACCGGCCTGTTCAACGTCGTTCCCGAAGCGCCGGCCCTGACCGCCCCGGCCATTGCGGGCGCCGGCAGCCCGCCGCGGTTTGCGCTGCCGGTACCGGCTCCGGTCGGAGCCGTGGTGACCGCGCACGCGCTCGAGGTCAACTCCGACGCCAGCGTGCGTTACTACGCAGTGCTGCCCGACGGGCTGCAGCCGATCTCACCGGTGCTCGCCGCGATACTGCGCAACACGAACTCCTACGGTTTGGATCAGCCGCCGCGGCTGGGCGCAGACCAGATAGCCCGACTGCCGGTGTCGCGGATGCTGGACACCACCCGCTACCCCGAACAGCGGATCTCTCTGGTCGACGCGCCGCGCGCCCCGGTCACCTGCGCGCACTGGAGTAAACCTGCGGGCGCGAGCACCAGCTCGCTGACCTTGCTGTCCGGTTCGGCGCTTCCGGTGGCCGATGCGGTGCGCACGGTGGATCTGGTCGGCGCCGGCAGCAACGGGGTCGCCAGCCGCGTGGCGCTGCCGCCCGGCAGCGGCTACTTCGCGCAGAACGTCGGTGACGACGCCGCCTCCTCACCGGCCGGGGGACTGTTCTGGATCGACGACACCGGCGTCCGGTACGGGATCGACGAGGAAGCCGGCGCCACCGGCCACGCCAAAACCGCTGAAGCACTGGGTCTCAGCTCGCCGGCGCTGCCCATCCCCTGGTCGGTACTGACGTTGTTCGCCGCCGGGCCGACGCTGTCGCGTGCCGACGCGCTGCTGGCCCATGACAGCCTGGCACCCGACTCCCGGCGCACCCGTCCCGTCGCTACCGGAGAAAGCCGATGAGCCGACTGATTTTCGAGGCCCGCCGCCGGCTGCCACCGCCGCGTACCCGTAAGGGCACGATCGTCATCGAAGCTCCCCCGGAGCTGCCCAGGGTGATCCCGCCGTCGCTGCTGCGCCGCGCTCTGCCGTTCCTCATCGTGATCCTCATCGTCGGGATGATCATCGCGCTGGTGGCCACCGGAATGCGGCTGATCTCACCGCAGACCCTGTTCTTCCCGTTTGTGTTGTTGCTGGCCGCGACGGCGCTCTACCGCGGCACGGACAACAAGACCCGCACCGAGGAGGTCGACGCCGAACGGGCCGACTATCTGCGCTACCTGTCGGTGGTGCGGGACAACATCCGCGCCCAGGCCGCCGAGCAGCGAGCAGCCGCGGAGTGGTCGCACCCCGCGCCCGTCGACCTGACGACGGTGCCGGGATCGCGGCGCCAGTGGGAACGCGATCCACACGACCCCGACTTCCTGCTGATTCGGGCCGGGCTGCACACGGCGCCGCTGTCAACAGCGCTGCGCGTCAGCGACACCGCCGACGAAATCGACCTCGAGCCGGTGTCGCACAGCGCTTTACGGAGCCTGCTCGACGTCCAGAGCACCGTGCGCGATGCACCGACCGCGGTCGACTTGGCCAAGGTGTCGCGGATCACGGTGCTCGGCGACATCGAGGACGTCCGGGGTGCACTGCGGGCGTGGATCGCCCAGGCGGTCACCTGGCACGACCCCACGGTGCTGGGCATCGTGCTGGCCGCCCCAGATCTGGAAACCCCGGCATGGTCCTGGTTGAAGTGGTTGCCGCACAGCGACATTCCCGGTCGGATCGACGGTGTCGGACCGGCTCGCTATCTGTCGACCAACGTCGACGAGCTGGCGGCGCTGGTGGGTCCTGCGCTGGCCGACCGGCCGCCGTTTTCCGGCGCCCCGGCCGAGGCCCTGCGGCATCTGCTCATCGTCGTCGACGACCCCGACTACGACGTCAGCGCTTCGACGCTGGCGGCAGGCTGGGCCGCGGTCACCGTGGTGCATCGCTCGACTACCTTGCCGCACCGCGAACAGTATTCGGACCCCGAGCGGCCGATCCTGCGTATCGCCGACGGCCGCATCGAACGGTGGCACACCGGCGGTTGGCAGCGCTACATCGACCAGGCGGACCGCTTGAGTGCCGACGAGGCGACGCACCTGGCCCGCCGGCTGTCACGGTGGGATTCCAACCCGTCGCACACCGGGCTGCGCTCGGCGGCCACCCGCGGCGCGGCCTTCACCACCCTGCTGGGAATCCCCGACGCGTCAGCTCTCGACGTGGCCGCACTGTGGGCGCCGCGCAGCCGCGACGACGAACTGCGCGTCCCCATCGGTGTTACCGCGACCGGCGAGCCGCTGATCTTCGACCTGAAAGACGAAGCCGAGGGCGGGATGGGCCCGCACGGGTTGATGATCGGTATGACGGGTTCCGGCAAGTCGCAGACTTTGATGTCGATCTTGTTGGCGTTGTTGACGACTCACCCGGCGGACCGGTTGATCGTGATTTACGCCGACTTCAAGGGCGAGGCGGGTGCGGACAGCTTCCGCCACTTTCCGCAGGTTGTCGCGGTGATCTCGAACATGGCCGAGAAGAAGTCGCTGGCCGATCGGTTCGCCGACACCCTGCGCGGGGAGGTGGCCCGGCGCGAGGTGCTGTTGCGGGAGGCCGGTCGCCGGATCCAGGGCAGCGCGTTCAACTCGGTGACCGAGTACGAGAACGCCATCGCGGCCGGACACGACCTGACGCCGATCCCGACATTGTTCGTCGTCGCCGACGAATTCACGCTGATGCTGGCCGATCACCCGGAATACGCGGAGCTGTTCGATTACGTGGCGCGTAAGGGCCGTTCGTTCCGCATCCACATCCTGTTCGCGTCCCAAACGCTCGACGTCGGCAAGATCAAGGACATCGACAAGAACACCTCGTACCGCATTGGACTGAAGGTGGCCAGTCCCGCGGTGTCCCGGCAGATCATCGGAGTCGAAGACGCCTATCACATCGAATCCGGCAAGGAGCACAAAGGCGAGGGGTTCTTGGTGCCCGCTCCCGGGGCGGCGCCGGTGAAATTCCGCAGCACCTATGTCGACGGCATTTACGACCCGCCGCGAACACCGAAACACCAGATTTTGCATTCTATTCCGCAACCCAGGCTGTTCACCGCGGGCTATGTCGAACCCGACCCCGACACCGTGATCGCCGGCGGTGAAGAGGACGAACCGGCGGGTCCGCCGCGCAAGCTGATCGCCACCATCGGTGACCAGCTGGCCCGTTACGGGCCTCGTGCGCCGGAGCTGTGGTTGGCTCCGCTCGACGAGCCGATTCCGCTGACGGCGGTGCTGGCGCGCGCCAGGGTGCCGGCTGCGCAGTGGCGCTGGCCACTGGGCGAGATCGACAAACCCTTTGAAATGCGCCGTGATCCGCTGATGTTCGACGCCAGGTCCTCGGCCGCCAACATGGTGATCCACGGCGGTCCAAAGTCAGGCAAGTCCACAGCGCTGCAGACCTTCATCGTGTCGGCCGCCCAGCTGCACTCGCCGCGAGAGGTGACGTTCTACTGCCTGGACTACGGCGGCGGAAAACTGCGGGAGCTGGAAAGCCTGGCGCATGTCGGAAGCGTGGCCTCGCCGCTGGAACCCGAACGCATCCGTCGCACCTTCGGCGAGCTGGAGCAGCTCCTGCGGTCGCGGCAACACCGCGAGGTGTTCCGGGATCGGCATGGCTCGGCGCTCGACGACGGGTTCGGTGAAGTCTTCCTCGTCGTCGACAACCTCTACGCCTTCAGTCGCGACAACACCGACCAATTCAACACGCGAAACCCGTTGCTGGCGCAGGTGACCGAGCTGGTCAACGTCGGACTGGCTTATGGCATCCACGTCATTGTCACCACCCCCAGCTGGCTGGAGGTGCCGCTGACAATGCGCGACGGTCTGGGGTTGCGCCTGGAGCTCAAATTGCATGACGCGCGGGACAGCAACGTCCGGGTGGTCGGGGCGCTGCGTCGTCCCGCCGAGGCTGTGCCGCACGACCAACCCGGCCGCGGATTGACCATGGCCGCCGAGCACTTCCTGTTCGCCGCACCGCAGTTGGACCAGGTTGCCGCCATCAACGCCCGCCACCCTGGCGTCAGCGCCCCGCCGGTGCGTCTGCTGCCGAGCAGCCTCGCTCCGCACGCGATCGGGCCGCTGTATCTGGGTCGCGATCGGATCGTCATCGGCCAGCGGGAAGAGGACCTGGCGCCGGTCGAACTCGACTTCGCCGACAACCCGCTGCTGATGGTGTTCGGGGACAACAAGTCCGGTAAAACCACCTTGCTGCGCCACATCATCCGCACGGTCCGGCAGCATTCCACACCCGACCAGGTGGCGTTCACGGTGCTGGACCGCCGGCTGCACCTCGTCGACGAGCCGCTGTTCGCTGACAACGAGTACACCGCCAACGTCGACCGGGTGATCCCGGCGATGCTCGGCTTGGCGGCGCTGATCGAGGCGCGGCGCCCACCGGCCGGCCTTTCGGCAGCCGAGTTGTCCAGGTGGTCCTACCATGGCCATACCCATTACTTGATCATCGACGATGTCGACCAGATCCCGGATACACCGGCGATGACTGGTCCCTACGTCGGGCAGCGGCCGTGGACACCGCTGATCGGTTTGCTGTCGCAGGCCGCCGATTTGGGGTTGCGGGTGATTGTCACCGCGCGCGCCAGCGGGTCAGCGCACGGGCTGATGACCAGCCCGCTGTTGCGACGGCTCAACGACCTGCAGGCGACGACGCTGATGTTGTCCGGTAACCCCGCCGACGGCGGGAAGGTCCGTGGTCAGCGGTTCGGCCGGTTGCCCGCCGGCCGGGCCATCATGGTGGGTGACAGCGACAGCCCCACCTATGTGCAGCTGGTCAATCCACTGGTCGATGAGAGTCTGACCGTCGTTGACGGTCGTAGTTAGTGAAAAGGAGTTTCTAACATGGCGTTACGCGTTGTGCCCGAGGGATTGGCCGCTGCCAGCGCGGCTGTCGAGGCGCTGACCGCCCGGTTGGCCGCGGCACATGCCGGTGCGGCACCGTTGATCACCACGGTGGTGCCACCGGCTGCGGACCCGGTCTCGCTGCAGACCGCGGCCGGGTTCAGCGCTCAGGGCAGCGAGCATGCCGCGATCGCAGCTCAGGGCGTCGAAGAGCTGGGCCGTTCCGGCGTCGGGGTGGCGGAGTCGGGTGCAAGCTATACCGCCGGAGATGCCGCCGCAGCGTCGACGTACCTGGTCACAGGGGGGTGACCATGACGGCGCCGATCTGGATGGCGTCGCCCCCGGAAGTGCATTCAGCGCTGCTGTCCAGCGGTCCGGGGCCGGGAGCCCTGCTGGCCGCGGCCGGGGCATGGGATTCGTTGAGCACCGAATACGCTTCGGCGGCAGGCGATCTCAGCGGCATACTGGCCTCGGTGCAGGCGGGATCCTGGCAGGGCGCCAGCGCCGCACAGTATATGGCCGCGCATCTGCCGTATCTGGCGTGGCTCACCCAGGCCAGCGCAGACAGCGCCGCGGTGGCCGCCCAGCACGAAGTCGGTGCCGCGGCCTACACCACCGCACTGGCAGCGATGCCGACGCTTGCCGAACTGGCCGCCAACCACGCCATCCACGCGGTGCTGCTCGCCACAAATTTCTTTGGCATCAACACGATTCCGATTGCGCTCAACGAAGCCGACTACGTGCGCATGTGGGTTCAGGCCGCCACCACGATGGGCACCTACCAAGTCGTCGCAGGTACCGCACTGGCATCAACGCCGCGGACCGGCGCCGCACCGGCGGTGGTGAAAGCCAACAATGCGGCGGCGGCCGCCGACCCACGCTCGTCGGGATCGAACTTCTTGACCGATATGTTCAACCAGCTCGTCCAACTCGTGCAGAATCCGGGTCAGACGATCAACGCCATCTTCGCGAATCCGAGCGCCTGGTTTCCCCTGCTGTTCTTCGTCGCCTACCAGGCGTTCTTTCAGCCGGTCGGCTGGACGACCTGGTCGATGATTCTCAGTTCGCCGTTCGTGCTGCCGATCACACTCGGCCTGGGCATCAACTATCTGCTGTCGCTGGGTGCGCCGGTTGCGGCGGCGCCGGCCGCCGCGGCGGGCAACCTGCCGGCTCTCGCGGCCGTCGAGCAGTCCCGCACCTGGCCGCTGGCCGGTATGGCGTCGACGATCACCGTGTCGGCGGGCGGCTCGACGTCCGGTTTCTCGGGCGGCGCCGGTGCCGGTGCCACGGCGCCCACGGTTCCGGCGCCGGCCACGCCTGTGTACCTGGTCGGCGGGGTGGACGCCGGGGACGACGCCGGGCCGGCACTGACCGGAAGCGGCGGCTCTAAGGCGCCCGGAGCGGCGATTCCCACCGTGCTGTCCAGGCCCGCCCTGAGCACCGAGCGGGGCCGGGCGCGTCGACGACGGCGTGCCGAAATGCGATCTCACGGCGACGAATTCGCCGATATGAACATCGGCGTCGATCCGCAGTGGGACCTGAAGGACGATGAGCCGGCCGCGCCGACGACGCCCTCGGAGCACGGCGCCGGCACCCTCGGCTTCGCCGGGACGGTGTCCAGGGAACGGACCGGCCCCGCGGTGGGATTGACGGCATTGGCCGCTGACGAGTTCGGTGGGAGCCCGCAGATGCCGATGGTGCCGAACAGTTGGGGTGGCGACCGGCCGCACGGTGAACGGGAGGGTCCGGCACACAACTGATGCAACTTAGCTTTTCGGGTGGAACGGCAGCACAGGCAAACGAAATGAAAGGAAAGTTAGATGAGTATGTTGGATGCGCATATTCCGCAGTTGGTGGCGTCGCAGTCGGCGTTTTCGGCGAAGGCGGGGTTGATGCGCTCGACGATCGGACAAGCTGAGCAGGAAGCGGTGTCGGCGCAGGCTTTTCATGCGGGGGAGGCGTCGGCGGCGTTTCAGGGTGCGCATGCGCGGTTTGTTGAGGCGGCGGCGAAGGTGAATGCGCTGCTCGATATTGCGCAGGCCAATTTGGGTGATGCGGCCGGCACCTATGTGGCCGCTGATTCGGCGGCGGCGTCGAGTTACACCGGATTTCTGGGAAGGGGTTTGTGATGTCGCAGATTATGTACAACTATCCGGCGATGTTGGCCCATGCCGCGGACATGTCGGGGTATGCGGGCACGTTGCAGAGTTTGGGTGCTGATATCTCTGCTGAGCAGGCGGCGTTGTCGGGTGCTTGGCAGGGTGATACCGGGATGACGTATCAGGTGTGGCAGAACCAGTGGAATCAGGCGATGAGTGAGTTGGTGCGGGCCTATCACACGATGGCGGGCACCCATGAGAACAACACCTTGTCGATGTATGCCCGCGACCAAGCCGAAGGCGCCAAATGGGGCGGCTAGCTCGCTGACTGGTCACCCGGATTTCTTTGACTGATGCCGAACGAGCCGAATGCCGTCGAGCTGACCGTCGACCAGGCTTGGTTCATCGCCGAGACGGTCGGCGCAGGGACGTTTCCATGGGTGCTGGCCATCACCACGCCCTACTACGACGCTGCGCAGCGGGATGCCTTCATGGCGCGTCAAGCTGCCGAGTTGACCCGCATGGGCGTGCTGTCGGTTCACGGCGTCGTCAACTCGGCGGTCGCCAACTGGGTTCGGGTCGTGTGCTTTCCGGAGCGCTGGCTGGATCTGCGTTATGTCGGGCCGACCCGGGACGACGGTGCCGGGGACCTACTGCGGGGCATCGTCGCCTGGCGCGACGGCGCCAGCGTGGTCGCTTTGCGCAACGCGCAGCTCGTCACGTTCACCGCGATGGCGCTCGACGACCCGCGAACGCTGCCCCGGGTTCTCAGTGCCGGGCTGACGCAGCGGCCAC
Source organism: uncultured Actinomycetota bacterium (assembly GCA_963767765.1). GTDB lineage: Bacteria > Actinomycetota > Actinomycetes > Mycobacteriales > Mycobacteriaceae > Mycobacterium. The sequence continues at coordinate 1,270,653 of CAVYEX010000002.1, forward strand.
CCGCGCGGTTCGACGAGTTCAGCATGCCGGCTCGAGTCGGCGCTCGCGCCGACGAGCGACTTCGCGCCGGCGCACCGTTAGCCGAAATCCTCGACTACTTGGGCGTGCCGAGCTCGGCGCGGCCGATGGTGGAGTCGGTGTTCAGCGGTCCACGCAGCTATGTCGAGATCGTCGCGGGTTGCCGCAACGACGGCCGGCACACCACCACCGAAGTGGGCATGAGCATCGTCGACACCACCGCCGGCCGGGTGCTGGTTTGCCCGTCCCGGGCGTTCGACGGGGAATGGGTGTCGACGTTTCGGCCGGGGACACCGTCGGCCATCGCGACGGCCGTCGAACAGCTGACTGCCGAATTGCCGGACGGGCACTGGTTTCCGAAGCTCCGACTGTCTCGCGACTTCACGGCGCAGTCGCATTGATCACACCACCACGACGAGAAAGTGAGTCCATGGCGCGCGAACAGATGAGGACGCGGCGATGACCAACGCAGTCATGCCGATCGTGCGGGTCGCCATTCTTGCCCAAAGCCGGCTGACCGAGGTGGCGTTGCCCGCCGAGCTGCCGCTACGCGAAATATTGCCTGCCGTCCAGCGTTTGGTCGTTCCGGCCAGCGGGAACGGTGACGCCGGCGACGCGGACCCGGCTGAGCACGCGGCTTCGGGTCGCTTGAGTCTCGCCCCCATCGGGGGAGCGCCGTTCAGCCTGGATGCGACATTGGACACGGTCGGTGTCGTCGACGGTGACCTACTTGCCCTGCAGCCGGTGCCCGCTGGCCCGGCCGCGCCCGGCATCGTCGAAGACATCGCCGACGCTGCGGTGATCTTCTCAGCAGCGCGGTTGAGGCCGTGGGGCGCCGGTCACATTCAGGCCGGAGCGCTGGCCGCTGTCATCGCGCTGATCCTGGCCGGGACCGGCCTGGCGGTCGTGCATCGCGTGGCGACCGGCGAGGCGGCCGGGCTGTTCGCGGTGAGTGGAATCGCGATCGGGACTGCACTGGCCGCATTGGTCGTGCGGCCCCGGTCCGCCCGTGTGGCGTTGGCCATTTCGGCGCTGGTGCCCGTAGCCGCCGTCTTCGCGTTGCTGGTACCGGGCAGCTTCGGGGCTGCCCAGCTGACGCTCGCCGCGGCCGCGGTCACCGCGTGGTCGCTGATCGCCATGATGTTGGCCAGTCGCGAGCACGAGTTCGCCATCAGCGTCTTCACCGCGACGACAGTGCTCGGCGCGGCAACAGCGCTGGCTGCGGGCGCTGAATTGCTCTGGCAGCTGCCGGTTCTCACCCTCGGCTGCGGACTTGTCGTAGCAGCCTTGCTGGTCACCGTCCAAGCGGCTCAGCTGTCGGCGCTGTGGGCCCGCTTTCCGTTGCCGGTCATCCCGGCTCCCGGCGATCCGACCCCGTCGGCGCCGTCGTTGCGCGTGCTGGAGGACCTGCCGCGCCGGGTGCGGATCAGCGACGCACACCAGGTCGGTTTCATCGCCGGCGCGGTGTTGCTGAGCGTGCTCGGCTCGGTGGCCGTCGCGTGGCGGCCCGAGGCAGTGCCGGCTCTGGGCTGGTATCTGCTGGCGGCGACCGCCGTCGCGGCCGCGTTGCGTGCGCGGGTGTGGGACTCGGCCGCGTGCAAGGCGTGGCTGCTGACGCAGCCGTTCCTGGTGAGCGTCGCGGCGTTGGTGTTGTACACCGCGACCGCCCGCTATGCGGCCGCAGCGGTGGCGGCCGCAGTGCTTGCTGCGCTAACCCTGGCGTGGGTCGTCGCGGCGCTCAATCCGGCGATCGCCGCACCGGACAGCTATTCGCTGCCGCTACGGCGGATGCTCGGATTCTTTGCGTCAGCGGTTGATGCGTCCTTGATTCCGGTCGCCGCCTATCTGGTCGGTCTGTTCAGCTGGATGCTCAATCGATGAATCGCGCTGGATCGGTCATCGCGTCGTCGGCTCTGGTGACAGCGGTCGTCATGACGTTGACCTGTCCGTCGGCGCTGGCGATCAGCCGGCCCCGAGTCGACCCTGGTGCGCAGCCGCCGCCGGGGACCCCGGCGCCCGTGACCCAGATGGAGCGCCGCGGCGCCTGTGTCACGTCCGGCGTCCTTCCGGGCAGCAACGTCGCCTCGGCGGCGCCGGGCCAGACGATGTTGAATCTCCCCGACGCCTGGTCTCTTTCGCATGGCGAGGGTCAACTGGTCGCGATCCTCGACACCGGCGTGCGCCGGGGCCCGCGGCTGCCCAATGTCGATCCCGGCGGTGACTACGTCGAATCGACCGATGGCCTGACCGACTGCGACGGGCACGGCACGCTGGTCGCAGGCATCATCGCCGGCCAGCCCGGCAGCGACGGCTTTTCCGGCGTCGCTCCGGGCGCCCGGCTGGTGTCGGTCCGGGCGATCTCCGCGAAGTTCTCGCCCCGAACAGAAGGTGGCGATCCGGCGCAGGCCCAGGCGGCCATCGACGTGGCGACGTTGGCCGGGGCGATCGTGCATGCGGCCGATCTCGGTGCCCGGGTGATCAACATCTCCGAGGTGACCTGCCTGCCCGCCGACCGCAACGTCGACCAGACGGCCCTGGGCGCGGCGATCAAATATGCCGCGGTCGACAAAGATGCGGTGATCGTGGCCGCGGCCGGCAACACCGGCCCCACCGGCTCGGTGAACGGCGGAACCTCGTGCGAGTCCAATCCGCTGACCGACCTGAGCCGTCCGGACGATCCACGCAACTGGTCGGGGGTGACGTCGGTCTCCACCCCGTCGTGGTGGCAGCCGTTCGTGCTGTCGGTGGCGTCGTTGACCCCGCAAGCTGAACCCTCCAAATTCACCATGGCCGGGCCCTGGGTCGGTGTGGCCGCGCCGGGGGAGAACATCGTGTCCGTCAGTAACCGAGACGACGGCGGGCTGGCCAACGGTTTACCCAACGACAAGCAGCAACTCATCGCACTGAGCGGCACCAGCTACGCTGCCGCCTATGTTTCCGGCGTCGCAGCCTTGGTGCGCAGCAAGTTCCCGGCCATGACCGCCGCCCAAGTCGCTCAGCGCATCACCGCCACCGCCCATAACGGCGCGCGGGCGCCGTCGAACGTCGTCGGCGCCGGGGTGCTGGACCCGCTCGCCTCGCTGAGCTGGCAACTGCCCGCCACCACCGCCACCGATGCGGCACCGGTCAAGCCCATCGCCGGTCCGGTCGAGCCGCCGGTGAAAGATTCGACACCGCGGATCGTTGCGCTTGCGGGAACGGCGGTCCTGGGCTTGGCGGTCCTGGCCGCCGCGGTCATCGCGCGGCGACGAAAGGAGCCCACCACGTGACGCAACGTTTCCCCGCCGGGTTATCCGGCAGCGGACGGTTCACTCTGGCGCTGCTGGCCGTCGTGCCCGCCGCCATGGCGTATCCGTGGCAGTCTGTGCGCGAGCGGTGGCTGCTCGGCATCGCCGCAGTGGTGATCGTGCTGCTGCTGTGTCGTTGGCGCGGACTGTATTTCACGACCATTATGCGGCGACGGCTGGCGATGATGCGCCGCGAACCGCAGCGGGCTCATGGCCCGCGGACAGAAGTTCGGACGACTGAATTGTTGCGGGTCACCCCGCCGGCCACCGGCCCGGACGCGCTGCCGCTGCCGCTGATCGCCAAATATGTTGACTGCTACGGCATCCGCGCCGACGCGATCCGCATCATCAGCCGCGACTCGGTATCGGCTGACGGTGCACCGCAACGAGAAACTTGGATCGGGATGACGGTATCGGCCGCGGAGAACCTTGCGGCACTGCGGGCCCGCTCCGGACGAATTCCGTTGCAGGAGACGGCCGGCGTGGCGATGCGCCGGCTCGCCGATGAGCTGCGTGAGATTGGGTCGGCGGTCGCTGCCGTCGGCCCGGACGACGTGCCGCGACTGTTCTCGCCGACGGCGCGGGAAACCTGGCGTGGGCTGTGGGAAGGCGACGCCGGTTATGTCGCGGCGTACCAGGTCCGGGCCGATGCCGAACTGCCCGACACCCTGGCCGCTATCCGATCGCACCAAGCGCGGGAGACCTGGACGGCGCTGGAATTCGCCGGCAGCAGTCAACGCCGGACTCTGGCGGCGTGCTGCGCGTTTCGCACCGAGGGCCGGCCTGACCGCTCCGCAGCGGTGCCGAGCCTGACGCCGCAACGGGGACAACACCGCGTGGCCTTGACGGCGCTGGACTCGCTGTCGGCGCGGCGCCTGCCCGGGCATACCGACTTACCGGCCGGTCTGCTGGAGCGGTTGCGCTGGCCCACGACGGCGACCGCTCGCCACGCAGCGGCCGCGCGGAGTTGACCATGCATGCAATCGAAACCGACTACCTGATCGTGGGGGCGGGCGCCATGGGTATGGCGTTCGCCGACACGCTGGTGGCTGAGACCGATGCGCACGTAATGGTGGTCGACCGCAATCACCAGCCGGGTGGGCACTGGACCAAGGCCTATCCGTTCGTGCGTCTACATCAGCCCTCGGCCTACTACGGTGTCAACTCCCGGCGGTTGGGCGATGACACCATCGACCAAGTCGGTTGGAACGAAGGGCTTTACGAGCTGGCGACGGTCGGGGAAGTGTGCGCGTACTTCGACCAGGTCATGCAGCAGGATCTGTTGCCGACGGGGCGGGTGTCCTATCACCCGATGAGCGAGTACTTGGGGGAGGGCCGGTTCCGCACCCTGGCCGGTGACGACTACGCGGTCGCGGTGCGCCGGCGGGTGGTCGATGCAACCTACCTGACGACGCTGGTGCCGTCGATGCGGCCACCGCCGTACGAGGTCGAGGGTGTCGACTGTGTGGCGCCCAACGAGCTGCCGATCGCGGCGAGCAATCGCAACCACTATGTGATCGTCGGCGCGGGAAAGACGGGGATCGACTCGTGTTTGTGGTTGCTGCGCAACGGGATCGCGCCCGATCGGCTGACGTGGGTCATGCCTCGCGACTCGTGGCTGATGGACCGGGCGAGCATCCAACCTGGACCGCAGTTCCTGGAGCGCTTCCAGGCCAATTTCGCGACCCGACTGGCCGCGATCGGCGGGGCCAGTAGCATCGAGGACTTGTTCGAACGGCTGGAGGCCGGCGGCAACCTGCTGCGCCTTGACCCCGCGGTGCCTCCCACCATGTACCGGTGTGCGACGGTCTCACAGGCCGAGCTCGAGCAGCTTCGCCGCATTCCCAACATCGTCCGGATGGGACGCGTCGAGTCTGTGCGTCCCGGTCGTGTGACGCTCGCTGACGGCACGGTGACCGTCGACGGTTCGGCGTTGTACGTCGACTGCAGCGCCGACGGACTGGAACGACGCCCACCGGTTCCGGTTTTCGACGGTGACCGCATCACGTTGCAGAGCCTGCGCGGCTGCCAGCAGGTGTTCAGCGCCGCCTTGACCGCCCACTTGGAAGCCCGCAACCCCGACGACGACCTCAACAACGACCTGTGCCTGCCGGTGCCGCACCCCTACCGCGACCTGGATTGGGTGACGATGACCATAGCCGAGCACCGCAACCAGATCCGCTGGCTCGACGACCCGGCGTTGATGGAATGGCTCTGCGCGGCCAGGCTGGATCTGCTGCGCGGGATTTTCACGCCCCTGGTGCAGAACACTCAACTGCTCGGCGTGGTCAAGGCGACGTTGCAGTCCGCGAACGACAAGCTGGCCGCCTTACTGCGGGACTACGCTCCAGCACCGTCTTATTCGGAGTTTCCGCCGAAAAGGGTGACAGCGTTCTCGTAGAACACCCCGCGCAGCCAGTCGTCGTCGACACCGGGGAGTTCGGTGATCGAGCGCATCGCCTCGGCGTAGCTGTACGGGATGTTGGGAAAGTCGCTGCCGAACAGGACGCGATCGCCCAGCTGCTGTAGCCGGTGGTGCTGCGACATTGGGAACGGCATGGTCTCTTCGACGAACGCGGTGAACACCATCGTCGTGTCGAGGCGAACGTGGGCGTACCGCTCGCAGATGTCCAGAAACGCAGCATATTCCGGCATCCCCATATGGGCGATGATCAACTTCAGTTGCGGAAAGCGACGCAGCAGCAGTGAAACCGGTTCCGGCCCGGTGAATTCACCGGGCACCGGCCCGGAGCCGCAGTGGATGACGACCGGCACGCCGGCGTTCTGGATCGCCGCCCACACCGCGTCCAGCAGCGGGTCATTCGGGTCGTAGCGGCCGACTTGAAGGTGCGCCTTGAAGACGCGGATGCCGCCGCGAATCGCAGCGGTGACGTAGTCGTCGGCGTCGGGCTCGGGATAGAACGTGGCGGTCGGCAAGCAGTCCGGGGTGTCTGCGGCGAACTGGGCGGCCCATTGGTTGAGCCAGGCCGCCATGCGCGGTTTGTGCGGATAGACCAGTGCGGTGAAGAGTCGGACCCCGAACTGCCGCAACGTTTCTACCCGTCGGGATTCGCCGGCCCGGTATGCGATCGGCCAGTGCCGACCGACCAGCGGGCCGGCGGAGTCGAAGTAATTCCACACTTTGTCCAGCACGGGTTTGGGCATGAAGTGGGTGTGCACGTCGACAATGCCGGGCAGACCCAATTCCGCCCAGATATGCCGCACCGCCGCGGCTTCGTCATCACACATCGTCGGTCCTCGGCTCGTTCAACAACCCGTCAGTAATACGGTTTGTCTATCAGCCGGTCCGCGGCGACACCGACCAGGAGGGCGTGTATGTGGGATCCCGACGTGTATCTGGCGTTCGCCGATCAGAGGGCTCGTCCGTTCTTCGACCTGCTGTCGCGGATCGGCGCCGAGCAGCCGCGCCGGGTGGTCGACCTGGGCTGCGGTGCGGGCAACCTGACGTTGCAACTGTCGCGACGCTGGCCCGCCGCGGTGATCGAGGCGTTCGACACCTCGCCGGACATGGTGGCCGCCGCACGCGAGCGCGGCGTCGACGCCAACGTCGGCGACGCCCGGACCTGGCAGCCCGAGCGTGACACCGATGTGTTGCTCAGCAACGCGGTGCTGCATTGGGTGCCCGAGCACGCCGAGCTGATGGTGCGGTGGGCCCGGCAGCTGGCCGGCGGCTCGTGGCTCGCCATTCAAATGCCGGGAAATTTCCAGACGCCCTCCCATGCCGCGGTCCGCACGGTTGCGCAGCGGGAGCCTTTCGCTAAGACGTTGCTCTACAACGAGTTTCGGGCCGGCGCGGAGGTTCAGACGCCCGGCTATTACGCCGACCTGCTGACCGAGGCGGGCTGCGCCGTCGACGCCTGGGAGACCACCTATTTGCACCAGCTGACCGGGGAGCATCCGGTGTTGGACTGGATCACCGGGACCGCGCTGCGACCGGTGCGCGAGCGACTCGACGAGGAGCAGTGGGGCGAGTTCCGCGAGCAGCTCATCCCGTTGCTCGCCGAGGCCTATCCAGCGCGCCGCGACGGCGTCACCTTCTTCCCGTTCCGGCGGGTTTTCATGGTCGCTCAGGTGCAGTGAGCGCGACAGTGCGGTTACCGACGCCGGCACTCGCAGAACCGGTCGCCGGTTGCACTTTCGCAAACGTGGTCAGAGCGGGAGCCCGTTGTTCTGCGCGTCCTGACGGTAGCGGTCGGCCCATTCGTCGGAACGCTGATCGGCCTGACGTTCCAGTACGGGTGCCGGCGCCAGCCGCGGGTCTTGGCCGACGGCCTCCAGCACGCTGGCGACGATCGCGGTCAGATTCCGCCACAGCACCGGGTAGGGGACGTCGATCGGCTCGATGTGCTCGGCGGCGAACCACTCGCGCCAGCCGGCCTCCTGCGCGCGCAGGTTCTTGACGATATGGGCGATCGCGCCGGCGTGGTAGACCGCCTGCGAATCTCGTTCGGGGTCGGGACGTCCCCGCCACACCTGGGTTTGCACCGCACGCCAGAACGACACCGCTTGAGACACCACATCGGGCCGGTAAACATGCACGAAGACCGGCTCACTGCCGATCACGTCGCAGATGGCGGTGAGCAGGCCGTCACCGGACCGGTCCGGGAGTCCGGCGGCCCGCTGCAGCAGGAGCGGTGTCTGATTCCACATCAACTTGCCGCCCCACACACCGTTGGGGGTGCGGCCGGAACTGCGGACGTGTTCGCGCCATGCGGCCGGCGTCGCGGTGTCCGGGGTGCCGGGCTGCAGCGGATCGAGCAACCGCAGGATCGACTCGTCGGTCACGTCGGCGAACCACTCGCGCGGTTGCGGCGCCATGCCGGTGCTGGGTAGATACTGGAAAAACTCCTGCGGCTCACCGGCACTTCCGGTCGCGCGAAGCGATTCCACCAGCAGCGTGCTGCCGCTGCGCTGGGTCGCCAGCACCAGATACGACGTCGGAGTTCTGGACACCAACGGAGCCTAAGCCACGGCGCTTGGAAGGTGTCGGCCACCGAGCGAACGCGTATGGCTGGTGGTGTTGCGGAGGGAGGCAACGGTGGGGTACCTCGACACTGCGGTCAGCACCGCGAAGGGACGACTTCGGCAAGCGGTCGGTGCCGTGGCCAGTCGGACCGAAAGTGGGCACCAGTCGCAATCGGTCACGATCGCCTGCGATCGCGAACGGGTCCAAAGTTTTCAAGAACAAAGAAGGCTGTGTCCGGGTTGCGCTGCGACCCTAGCTACTCCGTGCCCTGTTTGACCTCGTCCTCGATGCCCCGGTCCGCGGCGATCGCTGACCGGCTGGTCGGCGCCTTGGCGTGGATCTGTTGATAGGTTTCGGTATACCGCGTCGATATTCGGGTGCCGGCGAAGTCCGACGGGATGACGTCGCCGGTCTGCTGCCGCCAATTGTGCAGCTGGACCGCTAGATCCGCCGCGATCGCATCGGCGGTGCCGGTCTGGTCACTGGCCAGCAGGTTGTTGCTCTCCGTGGGATCCGCGCGCAAGTCGTACAACTCGCGTTCGGGCCGCGGCGCGCTGACCAGTGGTGCAACCACACGTCCCGAGGGGCTGGCCTCGATATCCCAGGGCAACACCAACAACGGTCGGCGTCCGTAGTTTTCGATGTAGCTGTAGTCCTTGGTCCGGATGGCGCGAATCGGATCGAACGAATCGTGGTAGGTCTTGGCGGTGTACACCTGGTTGCGGACCGGCTCGGTGTACCCGTCCAGCAGGTTGCGCGCATGTGAGATGCCTTCGATGTCGGACGGCTCGTCGATGCCCAGCAGGCCGAGCAAGGTAGGCACCAGGTCGACACCGCTGAACAACTCGTCGTACGCCCGCGGCGCTATCGCCGATCCGGTCGGTGGGCGGATGATCATCGCGATGCCGGTGCCCGCGTCGTAGAGCGTGGACTTCGCGCGCGGGAACGCCGGACCGTGATCGGTCACAAAGACCACCCAGGTGTTGGAGTCAAGTCCGGTGTCGGCCAACGTGTCGAGCAGCTCCCCGACCGCGGCGTCAGCGGTCGTGATGGATCCGTAGAAATCGGCCAGGTCTTGGCGCACCTCAGCGGTGTCGGGCAAGTAGTCGGGCAGCGTGACGGCGGCGCTGTCGGCGGGTTCGTAGCGTTCTCTCGGGTAGGGCCGGTGTGTTTCGAAGAATCCCGCCGTCAGCAGAAACGGTGCGGTGTCCCGGGCCGCTGTGCGATCACGCAGCCAATGCTGGGTCTTGTCGACGACATACTCGCAGTAAGAATTCGACACGTCATACTCGTCGAAGCCCAGCCGGGTAGGGTAGGAGGTCTCGTGTTGCATGCCGAAAAGCACCGAATGCCAGCCGAAGTCGGACAGAATGTGGGGCAGGGTGCGGATTTCGGCGCGGTACTCCCAGCCGTGGTGGGCCAGGCCGACCAGCCCGTTGCTCTGCGGGTAGAGGCCGGTGAACAGCGATCCGCGCGACGGTGAGCACAGCGGCGCGCTGGCATGCGCCCTGGTGAAAAGGATTCCGCGGGTGGCCAGTTCGTCCAGCCGCGGGCTGACGACGTCCGGGTGACCGTAGACGCCCAGGTATCGGCCCAGGTCGTGCCAGTGGACGAGCAGCACGTTATGCCGGTCGGTGGGGCGTTGCTTATCGGTCGTGACGTCGTCGCTGATTGCTGTCATCCTTCCAGCTTGTCCAAGCTGCCGGTCGACGCTATCAGCGGTGAATCCCAACCGTTCTCACTTACGAATTCTTCGAGTGGGCGGGCGAACTCCCAGCCATCCAATTCCAGTGCCGGGCGGTCCGGGAAATCGGGCACCGGCCCCAGGCACAGGATGGCGACCGGCTCGGCGCCAGCGGGCATGCCCAACAACGTCGCCAGCCGGGATGGGTCGAACAGTGACACCCAGCCCATCCCGAGGCCTTCCGACCGAGCCGCAAGCCATAAGTTTTGGATGGCGCACGAAACCGACGCCAGATCCATCTGCGGCAAGGTGCGCCGCCCGAACACGTAGGGCGCTCGGCCGTCGCGCAGCGCCACCACCAGCAACTCGGCGCAGTCCAAGATGCCTTCGACTTTGAGCGCGAGGAATTCCTGCGCCCGGCGGCCCAGCGCCTGGGCCGTCAGCTCGCGCTCGTCGTCGACCAGGGCGTGGATCCGTCGTCGCAAGCTGTCGTCGGTGATGCGAATGAACCGCCACGGCTGCATCAACCCCACGCTGGGCGCGGCGTGCGCGGCTTGCAGCAGGCGCCGCAAAACCTCCTCCGGGACCACGCTGTCGGGAACGAACCAGCGCATGTCGCGGCGCTGGGTGATCACCCGATAAACGGCCTGCCGCTCACCCGGGCTGAAGGCGTGCTCGCTCACCGGGCCATCGTAGAAGTACTGCCGGCCACCACTGCGCTTTTGCTGCGTAACGTAGCCCCATGCAGTTCCCCTACGAACTCGACCAGTTCGAGGAGGCGGTCCGACGGGTCTACGGCGAGCCCTACCAGACGCCGGACGGTACGACGGTCCTGCCGGTCGCCAAGGTCAGACGCCGGGCCAGGCGTGGTGCTGTCGATGGTGGTGAGGGTTTCGTCGCCACGCCGATGGGCGTGTTCGTCGTCCGGGGCGAGCAGGCCCACTGGGTCGCGGCCATCGACGCCAACCGGATGGCGCTGATCGGCGTGCTCACCGGGTTCGCGGCCGCGGTGATCGGCAGCCTGGCGATATTGCGCCGGCCACCGTGGCCGGACCTGTCCGGTTGACGCGTGCCAGGCGGAAGGCGTCACGCCGTGGCGGCTGTGCTGACGGTATTTTCGGCTGCGGTTTACGCCGGGTTGTGGATTGGCCACCGGCAGGCCTGGGGCTGGCTGAGCGCTGCAGATTCGTCGTCCCTGCGGGTGTTGCACGGCGTCGGGGTCGAGCACCCGGCGTGGGTGCGAAGTTGGGATGTTCTCTGCGCTGTGTTCAGCCCGCTCATGTTCCGGCTGCTCGGCGCGGTCGCGGTGGTGATCGCCCTGTCAAAGCGGCAGCTGCGGATGGCGCTGTTTTTGATCGTCAGCGTCGAGTTCAGCGAGTTGATCACCTGGGCGGCCAAGGGCCTGGCGAGTCGGCCCCGGCCCACGACCGCGCTGGTGCCGGTTTCGGCGTCGTCGTTTCCGTCCGGGCATGCGCTGGCGGCGACCGTCGGGGTACTTGCGCTGGGGGCGGCATTGTCACCGCTGACGGGCCGGTCGGCAGGCGTGCCCGCAGCCCTGGCGGGGGCGGTGGTTGTGCTGGCGGTGGGATTCGGCAGGGTCGCACTGAATGTGCATCACCCGTCGGATGTGGTGGCGGGCTGGGCGCTGGGCTATCTGTACTTCGCGCTGTGTGTTTGGGTGTGCGGCGTCAGCGGGTCGAGTCGCCCGCGTCCCGCTCGTCCTCCGGCCTGCGATCGGGGGCAAGGATGCGCCGAGTCGCCACCGGTTTACCCTCCACCCGCTTGACCACCTCTGCTGCGCTTGGCGGGGTGGTAAGCCGCCCTTGCACCGGCGCGCCGTTTTTCACCGTTGGCGGCACGACGCGCTTGGTGTCGGTCTTGTCGTTGTTTCCTGACCCGCCGGCGCCGTGCATGGCGCCCGGCGGCACCATCGGCATCCCGCCCATGGTGCCCTTCGGCGCGCCCGCGGACTCGGCGGGCACCGACGACGGCGCCGGCCCGGTCTGCGCGGAAGCGGGGGCGGTTCCGGCGGACGGGGTCGGCGGCGGCCCGAGCATCGCGGCCGGCGTAGTGCCGCCTTCGCTGCCGCCGCTGCCGCCGCCGCCACCAGCCTCGGCCCCTTCACCACCGCCACCGCCGAAGGCGTCCTCGTCGCCGGCGAGATCCTCCGGTTCGGTTGCCGCGCCGGTTCCGGCGTTGTGCTGCATCGCGCTCAAGCCAGCTTGTAAGGCCTGCGAGCCGGCTTGCATGCCCTGCTGTGCGATCTGGGTGAACGGCTGCAGCGCACCGCTGATCGCACCGGCGATCCCACCGGCCAAACTCGACGCCAGTTGCGGGACCGATTGCAGCGCCTGCGCAGGATCACCTGCGCCGCCGAGTTTCCCGGCGGCTTCCTCTTCGTTGGCCGGGAACTTTGTTTCGGCGTCGATGAGGCGCCCCTCGCGGTCCGTTTGTCCGGCCTGGGCGTCCGCGTTGTCAGCGGGGTCCCCGGCGTTGACGGCCATGCCCAGCATGGCCAGCAGTTGCTCAAGTCCCGAGGGACCGTGGGCGATCATGTCGGACACAATCTGCTGCGGCGGCAGATTGAGGCCGTGGGTGTGCGCGTATTGCTCGATGAGGGCTTGAAGTTCAGGATTCACGGCGTCACTCCCAGCGTCGCCTTGCTGAGCGACTGAAACCAGGCGAGGTGGTAGTTGGCGGCGGTCTTGTCGCCGGCGACCAGCGCGTCGATGGCGGCCAGTAGCTGCCAGTTGCCGACGTCGTAGGGGTTGACGTGGTCGGGGTAGGACTCGAGGACCCGGGCTGCAACGCTGTGCAGGTAGTCGTGTAGCAGCTCGATCTCGGAGTCCAGCACCCCGGTGCCCGACCACGCGGCTCTGGCCAAGGTGTGGGCGAGGCGCGGCAACCCGTCACGCCAGTCGGTGGCGTGGCTCAGTTCCCAGCCCAAGTCGTCGATCTCGGGGGCGCGCCGTGGGCGCGGCGAGAAACTCATCGGCTCGTCCGCGTCGGGAATGTAATGGTCCGGTGAGTAGGTGGCGGCGCTGTTGACCTCACCCAGCAGCGTCTCCAGGTTGCCGCGTCGGCGCGCGGGATCGAGCAGTGTCACCGCTGCCGGAAGGTCGATGTTCGGCGGGATCCAGCCGTCGGCCAGGTCGGTGACCAGAATTGTCGTGTCGTCCGGGCGGTCGCCGGCGGCCCAGGCCAGCTGAGGTTGCTGACGGGCCACCGCATCGACGAGACGCTGCAGCCGGGCCCGGCTGGTGGCCTCGGCGGAGGCTGCCCCGGCGACCGCGCCGCTCGCGGTGACCGCTGCGGCCTCGGTGCCCAAAGCGGGTGGCGACTGGGACGGCGACTGCACCACGGCGTCCGGCCGGCGTACGACGGCGGGCTGACCCGCGCCTGCTTGCGCATTGGTCGCGGGAGCTGGGGATATCGGGGCTGACGGTGGTGGAGGGGTCAGCGGCGCCGACGGTGTCGAGGCGGCCGCGATTGCCGGACGCAGGTCGGCGCCGTAGGCGGGCAGCGGTCCCGAGGGCGGGGTTGCTGGCGGCGGGGCGGCCGAGCCGGCTGCTAGGGGGGCGCTGGCTTCCGGCGAGCTGAACACCGCCGGTGCGGGCGCGTGCGCGGGGGGCGTGGCCTCCCAGACCGAGGTCGGGGCGCCCGAGCCGCTCGACGCGAAGGTGGCGGGAGCGTCGGTGACGTGCGGTGTGGGGGGCGCTATCGGCGGTGCCGGCGGGGCGATGTTCGCCGGCGCGGTCGCCTGGAAGCCAGTGTTGAAGTCGTGTGCCAGCACGGCCGGGGTGGGGGCCGGCGGGGGGCTTGCTGCCGCCGCGAACGACGCGGGTGGAGCGGGCGCAGCCGCAATCGGCGAGGCGGGTGAAACAGGGAGTCCGGGGGAGGTGGAAATTGGCGCGGACGGTGCGGGCATTGGGGCGGCGGGCAGTGGGGCGTGCGGCGCTGGCGCGAGTGCGGGCGCAGGGGGTGGCTGTCCGGCATTATTCCCCGCGGGAATTGATATGGGGCTGCCAGGCGCGGGCGCGACGGGCGGAGCGGGCTCGCGTCCGATTGGCGGTGCGGTTGCTCCAGCGGGACTCGAGATGGGGTTGGGAGCCGGTGCCTGAGGCTGGCCGGGTGCTCCTGCATTGGGTGCAAATCCTCCCGCGGTGACGACCGCAGCAGGCCCTTGCCCCGATATGGCCGGAGTGGTGGCGGGTGGAGCTGCGGTCTGTCCGGCGGGCGTCGAAATTAGTCCTGTCGTCTGAGTTAATGGCGCGGGAGGTCCTGCCGGAGGGGGCCCTGACTGCTTCCCCAGTTCACTGGAGAGTCCAACGGTTGAGCCCGACTGGCCTAACAAGTTTCTTACCTGGTTCTCAATGGTTTGTTGATTTGGTTGCGAAAAAAGCGTACTAGGGTCGACGCCGTTGGCCTGGAGATATTGACGGAACGACTGGTCGGATCCTCTTGAATTAAGAACTTTCTCACCGGCGTCAATGATATTGGCACTATACTTAGCCGCAGTTTGATTTGCTTGCCGTTGACAATCACTTACTACTTCAACGATTTTGCCAACCTTAATCGGGGCAGGATCTTTCGAATCTTGAATATCTTTTATCTGCTTGTTTCCATCGTTTGCTATATTGGTGAGTTCATGCCGAAGGCTCACGACGCTGTCGCGTGCCGCCTCATACGAGGACTCTGCTACGCCATTCCGTTCAGCTATCTGGCGCGCCTGCTCAGCACCTTGGCGAAACGAGTATTGAATGCGCTCGGCGGTTATTCCTTTTTGCTCGGACAATGTAGTTGAGAGAGCACTCCATAAGGCACTCTCTACACTGTAAAAGCTATTCTTAGTGCTTTGTCGATTAGCCTTCGCGCTTGTTACTGTGGTAAGCGAAGTGTCACTCACCCACTGATGACCGATAAGCAGTGGTGTGAAAGCACCAGCAGGGTATCCGCTCATTTACTTACACATCCTTTGAATTGCCAACGCAGACTCATCCGCAGAATTTAACGTAGGTTTGAGCTCTACACTGGCATTGGTGAGTCCATCCAGGTAGCCGATCGCCATCTCAAGCTCTGAGTCAGCGAGCCGACGAACCTCATTTGCAAGATCAGGCGGCGTAGCTGGCTGTTCCCCGAGCTTTGTAAGGAGATATCGACTGCCAACCTCGAGCACTTGTCGAGTGCTCGTCGCTACGGTCAGGAGCGCCGTAGGATCATCACCGGCGTTTCTTGCGCCTGCAAGGTCTAACGCTTTCTGCATTCGTTGGTAAGCAGCGCACACGGTCACCTTCGCGTCCGCGATCTGCTGGTCGGTGTACTTCGGCGCCGGTGCCGCGGACGGCTCCGAAAGCGGCAGGGGGCGAAACCACGATCCAATGGCTAAGCCGGTTGCGGCCACGGAAAGTATTAACGCAGTGAAGGCAGGCCACCGCCGTGGCCTCGAAGGAGGTGGGGTTAGCCACGGTGGTTGTAGGGGCGGTCCTGGCGGTGGTTGGGACGGCACAGGAGATTGGGTCGTCACTCGATTGATCGTATCGCCGATCGCGGGTTGCGGTAGTCACCTTTCATGGTCGCGCTAGCGACCCGCGGCTGCGGCGTAGACGCTCCAGTAGCGCTTCGCGCCACGGCTCCAGTGCGGCAATGAATTCCGTGCCGAGCCGTAGCGATATGAAGCTAGACCTTCTCTGCAGCCGCGATCTTCCGTTGCTGCGGCATACACCTTAAGCGGTAGGCAGCTGCGTTACGCGGCGTCGTAGTGGCTTACCTGCGCAATCGCAAATGAAGCAGATTTTGCGAAGCGCAGACAATAGCTTCCTTGCCAGCGGAACCTCATCCCTCAGATCCGCATGATCGGCACCCGGTCATTTGCAGAGCCGCTGGATTGCGAGGGTTGCTGATCCGGAATTTTCACGGCGGAGTTAATCTCCGCATCACTTACTTCGGCCAGGTAATCCATTGTCAGCTCTTGTAATGTACTTCCGAGCGTCCGAACCGCTGAAGCAAGGTCAGGCGGGGTAGCCAGCTATTCCAAAGACGAGTTAGGAGGAAGTCACCGCCAGCTTGGAGTGCTTGTCTTGTGGTGGTTGAAACTGCTAATTGCATAGCAGGCTCATTACCTTTCACGAGCTGAGTTGATGCGAATAGAGTTGTGAACTCGTGGTTGCTTTATAGCGGACCGTACCGACACACCGGAAACGGCGACACGCTCACCCGTGCGGCTCGACGATCGGCACGGAGATGTGAGGGCTAGTCTTGAATCGAGCGGCTGTATTTCAGAATTTGCGGTCTTCGACATGTTTTGGTGCTAATAGAGAGATAAATGTTTACATTGTGACGACCGGTCATCAGTTGCAGACCAAAATCGCGACGCGGACATTTCGGCAACCGATTCTTCCTAGAAGAAACCTAATTTTCTGGGGTCTAGACGAGGTAGGAGACCGGCGCAATCCATCTAGTTCGAACCAAGCGGCAATCTTACTAACGTGTGAGACAGCCTTCACCCACGTGACCGCACCGGCAATCGCAACCGAAAACGCACCAGCACAGCGAACACCGCCCCCAGCAACAAAAGCATCGCCATGTCCAGCAGCCAGTAGTGCGTCACGTGCTGCCAAAGCTCGTCGGCGGGTAGCCCGGCTTCGATATTGCGCAAGTCGACGGTCGACGCCGCCGCCGCGAACCCCCACCGAGCCGGAAGCAGCCACGACACCTGATCGAGCACCAGTCGTCCCGTCACCGGGATCAGGCCACCTGCCAGCACCATCGAAACCATGATCGCTACCACCAGCATCGGCAGTACCTGTTCGGTGGACCGGGCTAACGACGACAGCGCCAAGCCGACCATGGCCGACGCGATAGCCGTTACAGCCAGCGTCAGATAGAGCTCGGCGATGCCGGCTGCGGTGCCGCTACCCAACACCACGCCGCCGTGCGTCGGCGCGCCCTTCCCCAGCACCATAATCGTCGTCAAGACGGCGGTCTGAAGCAGCGCGGCAAGGCTGTAAACCACGATCTTGGCCACTAGATACGCCGACGCCGACAACCCCACTGCCTGCTCACGGTTGAAGATCAACCGTTCCCCAACCAGGTCGCGCACGGTCAACGCGGTGCCCATGAACACCGCCGCGATGTTGAGCAGGATCAAGATGTCAATGGGTTCCTCGGGTTGCGGACCGCGCGGATCGGCGAAACCCAAACCCGTGTTTCCCGGCACCGCCAGCGACAGCACACCGAGCACGAACGGCAGCAGCGCCAAGAAAGCGAAGTAGCCACGATCGGCGCTGAGCAGTCGCGTCTGGCGTCGCGCCAAGGTGAACACCTGGCGCCACAAACTGGTGTGCGGTGGGGTGCCCAGCGGTGCCGCGGTTCTCGACGCTGGCGGCAGACGCCGAGGCGGGTGCCGCGCCAGAAATGCCTGATGGACCCGGTCGGGGTCGGTGCTGACGCGCGCGAAGATGTCGGCCCAGTCGGTCGTTCCCATCACCGATCCGATATCGGCTGGCGGGTCGGCGAAGGCGGTCTTACCGCCGGGAGCCAGCAGCAGCACCTGATCGCACATGTTGACGTAGGTCAACGAATGGGTCACCACGATCACCACCCGGCCGGCGTCGGCCAGCCGGCGCAGCATGGTCATCACCTGCCGGTCGAGCGCCGGGTCCAGCCCCGACGTCGGCTCGTCGAGGATCAGCAGGGACGGACCGGTGAGCAGCTCCATGGCCACCGACGCACGCTTACGCTGCCCGCCGGACAGCTTGTCGACGCGAGTGCGCTTGTGCGGCGTCAACTCGAGCTCGTTGAGGACGCGCTTGACGACCTCGCGGCGATCCTCAGCCGAGGTATCGGGCGGCAATCGCAGTTCAGCGGCGTAGCTCAGGGCGTGCTCGACGGTGAGCTGGCGGTGCACGACATCGTCTTGGGGCACCATCCCAATCCGGGAGCGCATCGATGCGTACTCAGCGTGCACGTCGTGCCCGTCGAAGCTGACCAGGCCTGAGCTGGGCTTCGTCGCGCCGCCGATCAACCGGATCAGCGTCGACTTGCCCGCGCCCGACGGGCCGATGACTGCGGTCAAGGTTCCCGGCCGCGCGGTGAACGACACATCGGTCAGCAGCCGGTGCCCGTCGATGGTCAGACCCAGGCCGTGCGCCGTCAGTCCGCTGTTGCGGGCCGGGGCGGCGTGGCGCACCAAGGTGTCGCCCGACACCACCAGGTCGGTGTTGCCGATCGTGACGACGTCGCCTTCGCGCAGCAGCGCACAATTGATCGACGATCCGTTGACGAAGGTCCCGTTGCTGCTGTTCTTGTCGCGGATCTCGGTGCCGGCGGGGGTCGCGACGAGCAGCGCGTGCACCCGGGAAGCCAACCAGTCGTCGATGACGACGTCATTGGTCTTGGAGCGCCCGACCGTCCGGGTACCGTGCGCGGCGCCACCTGGTGTGGGCGGCGCCGGGATGCGCGTGGTGTCGCTGGGTTGTCCCGAGCGGATCGGACCGCTCGGACCCGTTTGGCGGACCGGCGGCAAAGGCGGCGCCTGCGATTCGGTGACCGGCCGGGCCAAAGGTTCGGTTTCGAGGTCGTCGGCGGCCGGTACGGGTGGCATCTCCAAGGTGGGCGGGCTGACAAGCTCGGCCGGTGCCGACGGTGCCGCGACACGAAATCGCAACTGCGGGCCGGTCGGGCTCCCGAGGGCAACGCTGAGGTCGTCGTGAATGGCGACGAGGCGGCGTCGAGCGCCGCCGACGTAGACACCGTTCTGGCTCTTGTCCACTACGACCCATTGCGAATCGTCGAACCGCAGAATCGCATGCACGCGTGAGATCAGCGTCGATATAGCGGCGTCGGTGTCGCGAAGCCAGATGTCGCAATCGCGGTCACGGCCCACAGTGGAGTCATGCCCAGCGGGAAAGGTGTACATCGCAGAGCCCAGCCAGACCGTCAACGGCGACGAATCCTCTTGCCGCACTACCGCTAACTTGGTGGTTTCTGGTTCCACCGCGGGCGAGCCGCCATCTGTTGGTGTCATCGAAAGCTCTTTGCTACCTGCTGCTCGTCATGGAGGTGGCCCGGACGCCGGCTAGCTGCCGGCCCCCAGCCAAGGCGTCGATGACCACGCCGTGACAAGACAAGGGCATCGGTGCCGATGATATAGACGTTCAGGCCGACAGTCAGACGGCGCAGTCCCCACTAGTGACCTAACCGAGGCTGAACCTTTACTTGACGCTAAGAGCGCGGCCTGTCGATCATGAAATGGTGCGCCGACTAGTGGGCTTGCTGTGCGCTGCGGTGTGCGTGGCCGCCGGGACGATCTCATTTGCGCCGGCCGGTAGCGCGGTGGGCAATCCGTGGTTTGCCAGCACAGTCGGCAGCGCCATCCAGGTGATTTCTGTTGTCAGCGTTGGCGGTTCGAACGCGAAAATGGACATCTATCAGCGCGGTCCCGCGGGTTGGCAGCCGCTTCAGGCCGGCATACCAACCCATGTGGGCTCGGCGGGCATGGCTGCGGAGGCCAAAAGCGGCTACCCGGCCACCCCAACTGGGGTGTTCAGCTTGCCGTACGCGTTCGGCACTGCACCCAATCCAGGCGGTGGACTGAAATACGTTCAGGTGGGCCCAGATCATTGGTGGAGCGGTGACGACAACAGTCCTACGTTCAACACAATGCAGGTCTGTAAGAAAAGCCAATGCTCATTCGACACCTCGGCAAGTGAGAATCTGCAGATCCCGCAGTACAAGCACGCGGTGGTTATGGGCGTGAACCCGGGCCGGGTGCCGGGCAAGGGCGCCGCGTTCTTCTTTCACACCACAGACGGCGGACCGACCGAAGGATGTGTGGCGATCGACGACGCGACGCTGGTGCAGGTCATCCGTTGGTTACGCCCCGGAGCGGTGATGGCGATAACGCAATAGTCACCGCTGATCGTGAACCCGCCACGCCCATTGTGAAATGGACGACGCATTGTCGGCGTGTTGCGTCGCGCGTTTCACACTCGCGCGGCGCAGCGCGCCTCAGGCCATCGCCCGGCCGGGTTTTACTTTGAAATCCAGACCTGCCAACGACATTGTGGCCTCGTAGGTCCGGTCGTAGCCGGTCGAGCAAATCTGCCAGCCCTCGCTGGTTCGCCGGTACCGGTCGCGGTAGAACGCCGCGCCGATCAACATGAAGTTGAACTCCGCCACGATGACACGGTCCTGCAGATACCACGTGCCGGTCGCTTCGTCACCGGCGACTGTGATATCCGGATGGGTCACCCGGTGTTCGGTGATGACGCCGGGGCCCAGCGCCGACCGCATGTAGTCCACCAAATCGGCGCGGTTGGTGAAATGCAGTTCCTCCCCAACCGATGACCCGTAGTCGCCGGTCACGTCTTCGGTCAGCGTGGCGGCGAAGTCATCCCAGCGTTTGGTGTCCAGCGCGCGCAGATAGCGGTACTTGACCTGTTGGATCGCTTCTTTGTCGGCGCTGACGTCGTCGCGGCTCATCCCGTCATTGCAGCACACACCGACAGGTATTCTCCGGACAGTCAGCTTTTGTTTTCCCTCTCGGATCCGCCCGGTCGAGACTCAGCACGGGGGCTACGCATGTTGAGCGTCGGTTCGACCTTCGCCGGGTACCGCATCGAGCGGCTGCTGGGTGTCGGCGGAATGGGTGTGGTCTATCTGGCGCGCAGCCCGGAGTTACCGCGCAGTGATGCGCTGAAGGTGCTCAGCACGGAGTTGTCGCGCGACGCCGATTTCCGGGCTCGCTTCGTCCGCGAGGCCGACGTGGCCGCGGTGCTGGATCACCCCAACATCGTCTCAGTACACCGGCGCGGCGAGTTTCAAGGGCAGCTGTGGATCGCCATGCAGTTCGTCGACGGTACTGATGCTGATGCGGCGTTGCGTCACGGCACCATGACTCCCGCGCGTGCGGTGCACATCACCAGCGAAGTGGGTAAGGCGCTGGATTATGCCCACCAGCGCGGCGTGGTGCACCGCGACGTCAAGCCCGCGAACTTCCTGCTGTCGGGACCGCCCGGAATCGAGGAGCGCGTCCTTTTAGGCGACTTCGGTATCGCGCGCGCTCTCGGCGATGTCAGCTTGACCAGCGCCGGTTCGGTGATGGCGACGCTGTCCTACGCCGCGCCGGAGGTTTTGGCCGGCGCGCCGTTCGATCACCGCGCCGATTTGTATTCGTTGGGCTGCACCCTCTTTCGGATGCTGACCGGACAGACCCCGTTCTCGCGGGCCAATGGGCCGGCCGCCATGCTCGGCGCCCACCTGCACCAGCCGCCGCCCAGGGTCACCGATTGTGTGGGTGGGCTGTCCCAAGCGATGGACCGAGTCATCGCTATCGCGATGGCGAAAGACCCAACGCAGCGGTTCGCCTCTGCTCGCCAGTTGGCGGCCGCTGCGGCCGAAGCCCTCAACGATCGCACGGTACCGGTCACCGCACCCTGGCGACCGATTTCCGGCGCGCAGGTGAATCCCTATCCGGCAGCATCGAATAGCGGTCCCTGGTGGCAGCACACCACCGGTGGACGAACCGAGCTGGCCCCACCGCCTTGGCCCGCCTACTATCCGCAGCCGCCCAGGCGGCGGCGAGGCGGGCGGCTCGCGGCGATCCTGGCAACCGTGGCGATCCTGGCGGCAGCGACGGTGGCCGCCGTAACCCTCAGCGCGCGCTCGCAGCCGCACCCGGCGTCGAAGCCGCCACGGGTGACCACCTCGACCACCACCACTTCGTCGATACCGCCTGTGCCGGTGGCGGTTACCGCCATGTCGGCACTGCTGGCCAACCCCGACCAGGTGGCCGAAATCATGGGAGCCGACAAGCTCGTCCAGGATGCGTTCGCCGACACCGTGATCGACGATTCGCCGAAACTCGAGGAAAAGAACTGCATCGGTGTGGTGGCGCCCGCGCAACACCTGGTCTACGGCAACACCGGATGGACCGCCATCCGGTCGCAAGCTCTCCGCAACCCCGGAGAGGGTCCGCGGTCGTTCCAGGTCATTCAGGCGGTCATCGGCTTCCCGGAACCGTCGGCTGCGCAATCTGTGCTGACCGCGCAGAAAACACAATGGTCAGGTTGCTCCGGTCGCCCCTACACGCTCAACTTCCCGACGCCTCCGACGCCGCAGCGTTGGACGGCCGGCGCATTGACCGACACCGATGGCACGCTCTCGATGACGCAACTCTTGCAAGACGGTGGGGGCATGGGATGTCAGCGTGTGATGGCCACCCGCAACAACGTTGTCATCGACCTCGTCGCTTGCCGCTATGACGTGACCAATCAGGGTGTCAACCTGCTCAAGGCCATCGAGGCGAAGATTCCGTCGTAACCGCCGCTTGGCCGGCGATTGCTGCGCCCAAAGACCTCGTGTGGCAATCTTTAATCCGTGACTGCAGCCCGGAGTCGGTTCGCCGGATTGTCCCGCGGTGAGCTGGCGGTTCTGGTCCCTGAGTTGTTGTTGATCGGGCACATGATCGACCGGTCCGGTATGGCCTGGTGTATCGACGCATTCGGACGCCAAGAGATGCTGCAGATCGCTATCGAGGAATGGGCGGGAGCCAGCCCGGTCTACACCCAACGCATGCAGCGGGCACTGAACTATGTCGGCGATGACGTGCCCACCATCTTCAAGGGTCTGCAGCTCGATATCGGCGCGCCCCCGCAGTTCATGGATTTCCGGTACACACTGCATGACCGTTGGCACGGCGAATTCCACCTCGACCACTGCGGCGCACTGCTGGACGTGGAGCCGATGGGTGACGAGTTCGTGTTCGGCATGTGCCACACCATCGAGGACCCGACTTTCGATGCCACGGCGGTCGCGACGAATCCCCGTGCGCAGATGCGGCCCATTCACCGGCCGCCTCGAACACCGGCCGACCGGCACCCGCACTGCGCCTGGACCGTCGTCATCGACGAGTCCTATCCACCGGCCGTGGGCATCCCGGCCCTAGACGTCGTTCGCCGAACACGCGCCGCCACATGGCAGTTGCTGCCCATCGATGTATCGGAGGAGGGGCTGGCCGACTACTCCGGGCCCCTGGTCACCGACCTGGACTTCGACGCGTTCTCTCATTCGGCCCTGGTGCGCATGGCCGACGAGGTGTGCCTGCAGATGCACCTGCTGTATCTCTCGTTCGCTATCGCAGTTCGGGCGCGCGCCGGGTCGGACGAGCAACTAGCAGCCTCGGTGGGCACCCGCCAGCTGACGGGGCTGGCGGGACTGGCAGCCGAACGTATTCACCGGGCGTTGTCGCTGCCGGGCGGCATCGAAGGTGCACTTCGGGTGATCGAGCTGCATCCGCTGCTCAACCCGGCGGGCTACGTCGAAGCCCAACTGACAACGAACAGCTTCAGTGTGCAACGCTCGCCGGCCCACGACGACCGCGCGTGGATATCGCTGTGTTCGCCGGATTCGGTGCAGCCGCTGCAGGCTATCGCCACCGCCATTGACCCGCACCTCGAAGTGCGGGTCGACGGCACGAGCACCGACTGGACCGCGAAGCTAGTCGAATCTGATAGCGCGGCAACGCAATTACCGGAAGTTTCGGTGGCCAAGGTCAGTGGCGGGTCGACCTTCCAGTTCCAACCCAGACAGTCGCTGCCGTTGACTGTGTTGTGATCCCTGCACCGGTTGTCAAGTGTTCGCCGGTATCGCTTTGGTGACACAACAGCATCGACCGAATACCAATGAAATTGCGGCCCAGTGTGATTAACGCTGACCGCGGCTATGGTTGACGCTGGCCGCCGCCCGCTATTCGACGATAGGTAGTCGCTATATGTACGACCCACTGGGGGTGTCGATCGGAAGCAGCAACCTGGTCGCGGTGCGCAACGGAAGTCCTCCGGTGACGCGCCGTGCCGTGCTGACTCTTTTTCCACACCGAGCACCGGAACTCGGCATGCCGCAGATCAATTCGCGATTATCTGAGCGCGGTTTGGCTACGACCGGCTTCGTCGAGCGCGTCGGCGATCCGGGTGCCTTGGTCTGCGCTGACGGCTCTGCAGAGGATCCCGAACTTCTGCTGGTCGAGGCGCTGGATGTGATGATCTCCGCCGCTGGCGGTGACGCGACGTCGTCAGACATCACGATTGCCGTTCCGGCGCATTGGGGGCCAGAAGCGCTGCGTGCGTTACGCAAAGGGTTACGCACGCATGCGGGTTTTGTGCAAAGCGGAACGGCCCCTCGGCTGGTTTCAGATGCGCTGGCCGCGTTGACCGCGATCAATTCGGCTTCTGGTCTGTCCGCTCGCGGCGTGGTGGCGCTGCTCGACTTCGGTGGTGGCGGGACCAGCATCACGCTGGCCGACGCTGCTTCAGATTTCGCGCCCATCGGCACGACGCTGCGTTATCCCGGGTTCTCCGGCGACCAGATCGACGAGGCAGTGCTGGCTCACGTGATCACCGCGACGGGGCGAAGCGGTGTCGAGGATTCTGCTGCGACCGCTGCCGTGGGACCGTTCGCTGAACTCAAGGAACGGTGCCGTAAAGCCAAGGAGGAGCTTTCCGCCGCCATGGTGGCCGATGTGGTGATCGACTCCGGGAGTCACCATTCCAGCGTCCGACTTACCCGTGCTGAACTCGAGAACCTGATCAGTTACCGGTTGAACGGTGTTCTGTCCGCATTCGACGAGCTATTGGTTCAGCACCGACTCGCGGCGCGTGAGCTGGCCGCGGTGGTGAGCGTCGGCGGAGGGGCATTGATACCTCTGCTCTCGCAGCGGCTTTCGGCGCACACTCGGGCAACGGTGATCACGGCCGTTGAACCCGCGTTCAGCGCGGCTTTGGGCGCAGCGATGTTCGCTGCCCGCGAGCCGGCAGTGCTGGAAGAGGCAACGGCGGCGACCGCCACAGCGACGGCGATGGCTGCGGTAGCAAGTGGATCGACGACCACGGGAATCGCCGGTCTGCCGCCCGCCGACCCCTTCCTCGACGACCAGCAGTCCTCGGCCCCGCCGAAGTTGGCGTGGTCAGAAGACGACGGCACCAGTCTGGATCCGGTGCCGTACACCGGCGATGTCTACGGCGGTGGCACCGTCGTCCGACCGGTTCGCTACGGGCCCGATCCACAACCGCCCGCCGATGTGCCGAGGGGTCGCCGGTACCGGATCCCGCGTCTGTTCTTCGGACTGAGCGCTTTGGCGGCGATGCTGGCGATCGGCGGGGTGGCATACCACTTGACCAGCAACGTCGAGCCGAAAGCGCCGACCCAGCCGTCGAGTCCGACGATGGCGCCTCCGCCGCCGCCTAGCTCACTGGCGCCCTCACCGAGCCTGTTGCCGCCGCCGAGCGTCGCACCACCTGCTGCCAGCAGCCCCGAACTCGCGCCGCCCCCCTCGCCGGAACCGCCGCCACCATCACCGTCGCCGCAGCCACCGCCACCGCCGGTGGCCACCACCACGGCTCAAGCGCCCCCGGCGGCCACGACCACCCAGCCGACGACAGCACCACCCACGACTACCACCACTTCGAGCCAGCCGCCGCCGACGACACCCGCCGACACGTCGACGTCAGTTCCTATGACAACGCAGTATTTGACTCTGCCGCTCTTGCCGGTCCCGATACCGATCCAGGTTCCACAGAATCAGGCTGGTGTGAATCCGCCGCAGAACATCTACCCGAACCCGCCCGGTTACTAGTTGGCGCGAGGCTCGCCCCGGCCCGGTTGGGTCTCCACCTCGGGGGGCCGTTGAGCTTCTGTGCTCGCCGTGGCATGCGGGTCGATCTCCTCGGCACGGGCACGCTGCGCGTCAAGTTCTTCGCGGGCGCTTGTCAAATCCGACCGATGGGTCTGGGCCCGCTGTTGCAGTCGCGCTGCCTCAGCGGCTTTGGCGTCGGCTTCGGCTTGCGCAGCGCGTGCCTTGTGTTCGGTTTCCTCAGCGAACGCTTCTCGGCGCTCGATCTGCTGAGAGACCTCGTCTACCCGCTCGCGAATTTGTTGAGCGTGAACCGCACGGCGCTGGTCAGCGCGACTGCGCAGAGCCCACGCCAGGACAGCGAGAATCAGCAGTGCCAGAACTACGGCGACGACGATGACCACGACGGTGGTGGTATCCATGTCGAACTCCTTTGTTAGACAGCCGTCATATAAGAATGCTTCCCGCCCCGGTCTGTCGTCAAACCTGCGACAGCCGTCAGCGAACACGTCAGAAGCCGCTCGTGGCGCGTCACGCCGCGCGCGCGCACACTGTGGTTAACCAGTGCGGCTGTTCAGGAGGATGACGATGAGCGACGAAGGTGCATTCGGATTCGAGCCGGAAGACTTCGACCGGCTGATCCGGGAAGCCGGCGAAGGACTGCGGGACGCTTTCGACCGGTTCGGCAGGTTCCTCACCATTCCCAACGAGCGGGCGGGATGGTCGATGTTCTTCGACAATCTGGCCCGCGGCAGGCGCACCGAGCCCGAGACGACCGGGGAGACCGGCGACGGAGTGTGGGTGATCTACACCATGGGCTCCGATGGCGGGGCGCACATCGAAGAGGTGTACGCGAGCGAACTCGACGCGTTGCGGGCGCATAAGAACAACACCGATCCGTCGCGCAAAGTGCGATTCTTGCCGTACGGCATCGCCGTCAGCGTCCTCGACGGTCCAGAAGAAGCGCCCTAACCGTTATCAAGCGGAGTCAGGCTGCGCGGCGGGTTCCGATGCGCGCGCCTGGCTCGCATGGTTTCATTAGCACCGTTTGGGGAAAGATGCCGACGCGGATCATGCCCGGTCCGACGTCGAGGCCTTGACCGATTGGTGGACCGGAGATGGATCGTCGCAGCATGCTGTTGATGACGGGGATGGGATTCGTCGCGGCAGCCACCCGCCTGCCGGAGGCGTTCGCATCGCCGCCTTTACCGCAAGCGCCCGCAGGTCCGGGGCCGCTACCTGCCGCGCCAAGTGCCGCCGGCGGGAACTATATCTTTGCCGACGAGTTCGACGGCCCGGCCGGCGAAGGCCCCAACTTGGCGAACTGGACGCTGCAGACCTGGCAGGACGACGTGTTCCCGCCGGTCGACGGGCAGTATCGCGCCCAGAACATCTTCCTCGACGGGAACTCCAACCTCGTCATCCAGGCCACCCACGAAAACGAGGAGTACTTCAGCGGCAAGTTGCGGGGCAACTGGCGGGTTCCGATGGGTACGACTTGGGAATCGCGGATCAAGCTGGACTGCCTGTACCCGGGGCTGTGGCCCTCGTTCTGGGCTGTCAACGAAGACCCGATGCCAGACGGTGAAGTCGACGTCTTCGAGTGGTACGGCAACGGCAGTTGGCCGCCGGGAACCACGGTGCACGCGGCCTCCAACGGAAAAACCTGGGAAGGCAAGTCCATTCCCGGGATGGTTGACAGTGCCTGGCACACCTGGCGGATGGGCTGGTACGAGGACGGTTTCCACTTCTGGCGAGATGGGGCACCGTACTTCAGTGTTCCGAACAAACCCATCCCGGTTCACGGCAATCCCAGCGACAAGCGTTGGCCGTTCAACAACCCCGGTTATTGGCTGTCTCCGATGTACACGCTTGCCGTCGGCGGGGTAGGCGCCGGTGACCCGGCCCAGGGCACCTACCCGTCGCAGATGCTCATCGACTACATCCGAGTCTGGTAGCGCCTGACGCGACGATCCGGCCGCTTGGCGGTGGCAGTGGCTCACCATCGCTTGTCGTGAGGTTTCAAATCTTGCGAACCGGTGTATCTGTGCGCGCAGGGGGGTCGGTCAATTTGATGATCCCGCGTCGCGCGGTCGGCAGTAGAGCGCCGCTGTGGACTCACCGATGCCAAGCTAAAAGGAGCAAGTGCTCATGTTCAGCCGAAATACCGTAATTCGGTCCCTTCACGACCTCGGTGCGGCCGCGTGGTTCGGCGGCGCCCTAATGGGAGCGGTCGGCGTCAACGGCGCGGCCGCCGCAGTGCGCGAACCCAGGGACCGCGCTCGAGTTGCCTCGGCCGGTTGGGCGAAATGGAGTCCGGTCAACGCCGCCGCGATCGGCGCGCATCTGGTGGGCGGCGCGTCGATCCTCTATGCCAACAGACGGCGCGCCAAGTACCAATCCGGTGTCACCGCCAACACCGTCGCCAAGATCGGCGTGACGGGTGCCGCGCTGGCGGCGACCGTCTACAGCGGGATTCTGGGCGGGAAAGCCGCTCAGGGTGATCAGCACGCCGCGCACGGCGCAACCGAACCCTCGTCGGAAACCCCCGATGACGTCGCCGCCGCCCAGCAGCAGTTGCGCTATCTGCAGTGGGCGTTGCCGGTGCTCACCGGTGCGATCATCGTTCTTGGAGCCCAGCAAGGCGAGCAACAGCGCCCGAAAGAGATCCTGGCCGGGCTTGGCCGCTCGCTAGTACAGCGAACCGGCGACTGACCCGGCTCGCCCGCGGGCGGGCTTCAGGCTTTGGTCATTTCTTGGCCATGCGTAACACCGTGCTGCGGTGGAGATTCCACTGCTGAGAGACCCGGAATCCTTGCTGTTCTGCGGTATTGACCAGCGGTGAGGGTGTTGCGCGGTCGATGACTATCCACAGCACCGCACAGATCGCCAGCCGTGGTTTCACGGTGTCGTTGTCGAGTGGCAGATCCTGGGTCCACAGTTGTGCCGCGTAGTCGCCGGGCACTCCGGCCGTGACGTCGTCGAGGCGACTGAAGGCAGCGGGCTGGGCCGCTGCCGCAGCCCGCAGCGGCTCGTGTCGCGCGAAACCGTAAGCGACACAGTCGTGCGGGCGCGCATTGCGTTGCACCACATCGGCAATGGCCGAATAGTCGGCACCGCCGGGCTTGCCGTACCGGCTGCGCTGCGTGGCGAATGCGGTGCTGGCCGCGAGCGCGAGCAGCACCAGCAGCACTACCAAAACAGCTAAGCGCTTGCGCGCGATGGCCACAACGCACACACCGAGCAGCAATCCGAAACCGGGCGCGGTGTAGGTGAGGTATCGCGGTTGGTAGGCGTCCTGAACGAAGTAGGAGTAGCCGATCAGTATCGCAGTGGGCACGACGATCCAGGGCACCGCTACCGCGAGAGCCTGCCGGGCGCCGTTCGCCCTTCTGGTGATGAGCAGAACAGCACCCCAGCCCGCGACAAGAACGCTGCCGCACAGGAAAAGCCTTGAGCCTGTGAGCCACTGCTCCGAGAGGACACCGCTGAGGTAGCCGCCGCGACCGATCCACCACAGCTGGTGCTGACGTTGACCTGCCGCCAGCGCAACCAACGGCGACGCCAGCCCGAAAGCGGCGGCCACCGCAACCGTAAAAGGCAGTAGCTGCCGCCACTTTCGAGCTGATGCCAGCGTCACCGCATGGGCGAACGCCAGTAACGCCAGGTATACGAAGCACACCACTGCCAGGGCAAGGGTGAAACCGTACAGGACCCATAGCGCTGCACCGCGTTGCCTCGCGGCGATGACGAGGGCCACCGTCAGCCAAACCGCCACAGCCGCCGTCAGCGCATACGACCTGGCCTCGACCGCCGACCACAAGGTGCGAGGCAGCACGGTGAACGCGGCCGCGGCAGCCCATGCGGTGGGGCGGTCGGCCACCAGCTTGCCCAACACGACAAGACCCGCTGCTGCGACGCCAACCGCGGCGGCACTGGGCAGCCGCGCCGTGAATTCGTTGATGGGCACCCACGAAAGCCAGACGTGCATGGCGAGGTAGTAGAGGAGGTGGACGGCGTCGAAATTCAACACCAAGCCGCAAGATGTCGATCTCGGACCGGTTGGCCGCTGCGATAGTGGCGGCTTCGTCGAACCAGAACGACGGCCGCCAGGAAAACAGCATGCCGACGAACATCGCCGCCGTGCCGGCCACCCAAGCATCAGCGCGAGGAGTTCAGGCGCAACGCCTGCAGGTGTCGAGCCGCCGTCCGCGCAGTCATCAAGGGCACAGTATTCAATGGCAGGGCCGGCCAGGACGGGACCGGCCGCGAGCGCAGAAATAGAAGGTCTCAGCCGGCCCCGGCTGCTACGGTCAGGCCAGGGGCCGGTCGGTTGGAGGCTGGGATGGTCATCGTGGTGTTTCGATCGCGGGTGCGGCCAGACGTCGATGTAGCCGCCTTGGAGGCGATGGGCGCCCGCATGTACGAGTTGGGCTCGGCGATGCCCGGGTTCGTCAGCTACAAGGACTTCGCCGCCGAAGACGGTGAGACGCTGACGCTGGTCGAGTTCGAGACCGAGGAGCAGTTGCTTGCCTGGCGCAACCACCCGGAACACCGGGAGGTTCAGGCCCGCGGTCGCGGCGATCTGTTCGAGGAGTACTCAATCACCGTCAGTGACGTGCGCCGGTCCTACCGCTTCGATCATGCAGACGGTCGTGTCGATGTCGTGGGGGCGACACCGCAGGCCTGAAGGCCTGCTGCGAAACGGATGGGACACCGCTGTGGAGCGGCGGCGGTTGGTCATGGGTGTCCCTAATATCGCTTCATGAAGCTTGTCGCGACGACGGCAGGCACCCGCCGCGGCCTCGGCTTGGGAGCCGCCGCCCTGGTGGCCGCGGGTTTGGCGGTGACGCCTGCAGCGCTGCCCCAGCGACTGGCGACCTCGATTCCGCTGGCCTGGGCGGCCTGCCCGGACGCCGAGGTGGTCTTCGCTCGCGGCCGAGAGGAACCGCCCGGCGTCGGAGCCGTCGGCGACGCACTGGTCAACTCGCTGCGCGGCAAGACGCGGATGTCGGTCGGGGAGTACGGGGTGAACTACCCCGCCAACATCAGCATCGGCCCCGGCGCCAACGACATGAGCGCCCACCTGCAATCCATGGCCCGAAGCTGCCCGAACACCCGCGAAGTGATCGGCGGTTATTCGCTCGGCGCCGAGGTAACCGATCTGGTGACCGGAGGGAATGTGGGACTGGGCTTTTCCAACCCACTGCCGCCCGCAGTGGACCAGCACATCGCGGCGGTCGCATTGTTCGGTAATGGCACCCACCGAGTCCCCCCGGCCTTCGCCGGTAAGACGATCGACCAGTGCGCGGCGGGAGACCCGATCTGCGGGAGAGGCACGACGTGGGCGTCGCACCTGCAGCCTTCCTACATTGACTCCGGCCTGGTGGATCAGGCCGCCAGCTTCGTCGCCGGGAAGCTCTAGCGCAGCTCGGCCGATACGACCGCGAGCAGTCCGTGCCGCGGTTGTCAGTGCATGCGAGCGCTGCCGCCCAGGCCGATCTCCAGGACGCTGCCGGTGATGACGCCCGGGTCGGTGACCAGATACACGACCCCGCGGCTGACGTCCTCGGGCTGCAGCCAGGGCTGAGGAATCGGGTTGGCTCGCATCATCCGGCGCACCAGGTCGTCGGGGACGTCGTCGCCGGCGGGTTGCACCATCGGCGTCTGCGTTGTGGTCGGGCAGACGACGTTGATTGTCACTCCCGCTTTGGCGACCTCCAGAGCCGCCGACTTCGCCAGGCCGATAACGCCCCACTTCGTCGCGTTGTAGGCGGCCAGCTCGGGAATGCCCATCCGGCCGCCCATCGACGACGTCACGACGATCCGGCCGAACCTCTGCTGCCGCATCACCGGCATCGCCGCCCGCAGCACGTAAAACGTGCCGGTCAGATTCGTGTCGACCAGCTGCTGCCACACCGCGTCGCTGACCTCGTCAAGTGGCCCGGTACTCACGATGCCGGCGTTGGCCACCACGATGTCGAGGCTGCCCATATCGCTGACAGTCCGCTCGACGGCGGCGTCGACCGCGGCGGGATCACGCACGTCCAGCGTCAGCGGGAGGCAGCGCCGGCCCAGCTCCTCGACCAGCGTCGCCGTCTCGCGCAGGTTGCCTTCGGTGCCCAGCGGATAACTCAGGTCCACCATCGGGCCGGGCGCATCGGCGACCACGATCTCGGCGCCCTCTGCGGCCAGCGCCAAGGCATGTGCCCGACCCTGCCCGCGGGCTCCGCCGGTGATCAAGGCAACGCGTCCGTCCAAAGCACCCATAGCTGGCTAAGCTATCAGTCGGGTAATCGGTTGCGGCGGGCTGGATTTGACGGTGGAGCGGCGCCAACTCGGGCGCCGTTCGTCTGCCATCTTGTTTGCCGCCATGTCGGCATTGCTTCCCAGACCGCCACCGGTGTAGTTTCCGGCTATGAAAAGCCCGGGTCAGCGCCCAGGCGAAAGCGCCCGGTGCTGCGTGTACCAGTCAACGTGTGGTCGCCTTGCGACGCTCAACCTTCGTCGACGGCCGGACTGAGGAACGTTGCCATGGGGCTGTTCGTCAGCTATTCGCGGCTGGACAAAGATGTTGTCGACAAGCTGGTAGGTGCCGTGCGGCTGATCGACGACCATGTGTGGTTCGACGCGCACCTTGCGGGTGGCCAGGAGTGGTGGGCGGTAATCCTCGATCAGATCCGCCAGTGCGAAGCTTTCATATTCGCGCTGTCGAAGAATTCGCAGATCTCCCGGCACTGTCAGGCCGAACTGCAATACGCCCGCCTGTTGGGGCGGCACATCTTGCCGGTAACCGTCGGCCAGATCGACAGCAAGCGGGTGAACCCGGTAGCCGACCTGCAGACCCTCGACTACACCAGGGCCGACTTTCAAGTGGGTGTGCAGTTCTGCCTAGCGGTGCAGCGACTCCAGCGCCAGCCCGTGCCGCTGCCGTCGCCGCTGCCGGAGGATCCGGACGTGCCCTACCGCGATCTGCGCGAAATGTCCGCCACGCTCGAGAATCGGCAGCTGGATCCGAACGAGTTGAGCCAGTTACTGCCGAAGATCGAATCCGCCTTTGATCGTGACCGTGATGACCCGTTCGCGTGTGGATACATCACCGACATGTTGACCGCGCTGGCTGAACACCCCGGTGCCACCAACAAAGTTCGGATCGAGGCCGAAGAGTTGCTGGCGAGGGTCAAGTCGTCGAAGGCGTCGCCGTGGGCACAGAAGATCGCCTGGTCTCGATCCTGGGGGGAGCGCCAACGTCGCACGACATGGACGCGGTCCGCGGTGGCGGCGCCGGAAGCGACTGCAGTGCGCGTCCCACCCGCTGGCTGGTATCCGGACCCCTCGGAACAGGGGGCCGGCGAACGCTGGTGGGACGGAGCTGCGTGGACCGATCAGCGTAGATAACCCGGCGACGGTTCCCCTGTTGGGCCGTCAGCCGAAGGCAAGCTGCTGAAGCGCTCGTAGGAAGACGTCGCGGTCGTTGGCTGTCAGTTGTCCAAGCCAGCGTTCCTCACCGCGCTGAATGTCCCGCTGTGCGGCGTTTTTGACCGACCGCCCCGATTCGGTGATTTCCAGCAAGCGGGCTCGGCGATCCTCAGGGTCGGGGATCCGCTCGATGTAGCCGCGGTCCTGCAGCTCATCGAGGATCGGAATGATGCGCGTCTTGTCCGCGCCGATCCGGTCGGCCAACACCGCTTGGGTGCGAATGGACGAGTGGTCCAGGGCGGTGAGCACGATGTAGCCCCACATCGACAGGCCGTGGGCGGCCAGCACCGGCTGCTCGGCAGCCGTGGTTCGGCGGGCCAGCTGCGCCAGCATCGCCGCGAGGTCAGGACGCGCCACCTTACCCGCCATGGACTCGACGATAGCGTTGACTGATTATAGGCGGACGTATACTATCTATGGATGACTACTATTACCGATCTGCGCCCGATCCACCGAGTTGCCGTCCAGGCGTCTGTGGACGTCGTCTCGACTGTCACGGTCCCGAACTTGGCAAAAGTGACACCGTGCGCCGGCTGGAGCCTGGCCGACTTGCTCATTCATATGACGGTGCAGCATCGGGGCTTTGCCGCGGCCGCACGCGGTCACGGCGCCGACTTGGCGATCTGGCAACCGGCCACGGTCGCCCACGCGGTGGCAGCCGATCCCGCCGGCAGCTATGCCGCGGCCGCCGCCGAAGTGATCGATGCGTTCGCCGGTGCCGACGCACTCGAGGCGGCGTTCGCGCTTCCTGAGTTCGGGCCCGGCGCCACCGTCCCGGGTGCACTGGCGATCAGTTTTCACTTCATCGACTACGTCGTGCACGGGTGGGACGTCGCCCGCAGCATCGGTCACCCGTTCGAGCTTCCCGCCGAAGTGGTGGCCGCTGCGCTACCGATCGCGCTCGCCGTGCCGGGCGCGGAATTCCGCACCGGCAGCAATGCGCCGTTCGGCCCGGCGCTCCACTCCAGTGACCAGGCCGACGATCTGGATCGCATCCTGGCGTATCTCGGCCGCAACCCGCGCTGGGCACCCCCTACCAGTGCTTGAGCGCCGAAGTAGTATTTCGTCTAAATTGTTAACTTGAAAAAAACGTCTTTTCGGTTTAGCTTAAGTTCATGAGCACACAGCGCCTGCGGCATCCGGTGTTTCGCAATCGCCCGATCGCCGCGCTTGCGGTCATTTGCTTGTCCGTCTTCGTGATCAGCGTCGACGCCACGGTCGTCAACGTTGCACTGCCCACGTTGTCACGCGATCTTGGCGCCGATACGGCGCAGCTGCAGTGGATCGTCGACGCCTATACCTTGGTCATGGCGGGGCTGCTGCTGTCAGCCGGTAGCCTCAGCGACCGCTACGGCAGGCGTGGCTGGCTTAGTTCGGGACTCGCGGTGTTCGCGATCACCTCCGCGATTGCGGCGCAGGTGAGTTCGGCGGATGCACTCATCGCCGCCCGCGCGGCAATGGGCGTTGGCGCCGCGGTGATCTTTCCCACCACTCTGGCGCTGATCACCAATATTTTCACCGACGCGATACCTCGCGCCAAGGCGATCGGTGCGTGGGCAGCCATGGTCGGTGTCGGAGTGGCCGCAGGACCGATCACCGGCGGCTGGTTGCTCGAACACTTCTGGTGGGGCTCGGTCTTTCTAGTCAACATTCCGGTCGCCGCGCTGGCCATCGTCGGCGGGATGCTGTTCGTCCCGACCTCGCGCGACCCGGCGACCCCGCCGGTCGACGTACCCGGCTTGATCTTGTCGGCGCTCGGTGTGACGGCGCTAATCTACACCGTTATCCAAGCCCCCAGTTGGGGCTGGGGCAGCGTGCGCGCAGCGTGCGGCTTCGCCTTCGCCGCAATTCTTCTGGTCGCTTTCGTGTGGTGGGAACGGCGCAGTTCCCATCCCATGCTGGACGTCTCGGTCTTCGCCAACCGTCGGTTCTCCGGCGGCAGCCTGGCGGTGACGGCGGGATTTCTGACGCTGTTCGGGTTCATCTTCGTCATCACCCAGTACTTCCAATTCATCAAGAACTACAGCGCATTCGAAACTGGGGTGCGGTTGTTGCCGGTTGCCGTCTCCATTGCGTTGGCCAGCGTCATCGGGCCGCGGATAGTCGAACGGGTCGGCACCACCGCGGTCGTCTCTGCCGGGTTGGCGGTGTTCGCTGCGGGGCTGGGGTGGGCGTCGACTGTCACTGCGGCTACGCCCTACCGCGACATCTTTCTACAAATGATTCTTCTCGGCGCTGGTTTGGGGCTCACCACCGCACCGGGCACCGAAGCCATCATGGGTTCGCTCAGTCCCGACAAGGCCGGGGTCGGCTCCGCGGTGAACGACACCACCCGTGAGCTTGGCGGCACCCTCGGGGTGGCCATCGTCGGCAGCGTGTTCGCATCGTTGTACTCCGCTCACCTTGGCTCCACCGCAGCGCTCGCGGGGTTGCCGGTCAGTGTCCGCCACACGATGCAATCGTCAATTGCCGGCGCCTACAAAGCAATCAGTGCACTGCCCGCCGGCCGTGTCGGTGAAGTCCGCGATGCGGTCAACCATGCGTTCCTCGACGGTCTTCAGGTCGGATCGCTGGTGTGCGCAGGAATCGCCTTGGCCGCCGCGGTTGTCGTCGCGGTGCTGCTGCCGGCAGGGGTGAATCAAGCAGCGCCGACCACTGCGGATCCGAACCTCGTTCAGACGTAGAACATTGCACCATTCACGTTTCAGGCAGGGAAGGAACTCCTATGACAACTACGCAGGTATTGGTGACCGGTGCAACGGGGAAGATCGGTGGGGCGGTGGCGACCCAATTACTGGAAAAGGGCGTGCGCACTAGGGCCGTGGTGCACCGTGAGGATGCGCGCAGCGCACGGTTGCGGGCCCTGGGCGCTGAGGTCGTTGTCGCGGACATGTTCGATATCCAACAGGTTCAGGCGGCGGTGAACGGAGTCGACCGGTTGTACTTCAATCCGCCGTATCACCCGCATGCACTCGACAGCGCGGTCGCGTTCGCCGTGGCGGCGCGGCGCTCAAAAGTCGAAGCCGTGGTGGCATTGGGCCAGTGGCTGGCCAGCCCCGAGCATCCGTCGCTGATGACGCGGCATGCTTGGCTGACTGACAGACTGTTCGCGTTACTGCCGGACACCGCCCACGTCGCCGTCGACCCGGGATTTTTCGCCGACAACTATATGCAGCTGATTCCCCTGGCCGCCCAGCTCGGGGTCTTGCCGACCCCGACCGGAGCCGGCCGAAATGCACCTCCCTCCAACGAAGACATCGCCCGCGTAGCGGTCGGAGCCCTGCTCGATCCACACAGACATGACGGCCGGGCCTATCGCCCCACCGGACCGACGCTGCTGACTGCTGCAGAAATCGCCGCAGCTTTTGCAGAGGCGTTGGGCCGACGGGTGCGTCACATCGACATTCCGCCTTGGATGTTCATGCGGGCGATACGAGTGAACGCCAAGCGCCTCGGCGCCGACCTGTTCTTCCAGTCCAGCCTGCGCCACTACCTGCCCGAGTACACCCTGGGAACTTGGGAAGTGGGCGGCCCGACCACACACGTGCGCGATGTCGCCGGGGTCGACCCCGAGGACTTCCTGACGATCACCCGCCGCTACGTCAACGGGCCCGAATCCCGTCGTACGACAGGCAATCTCGTCCGCCAGATCTGGCAGTTCATGCTGACCGGATTAATACCTATGCACCGACTCGACCGATTCGACCAGCGCCAGCAGCATCCGCAGCCCTCGCAACCCCGGCTGTCGGGCCGATCAGCAGTCTGGCGGAGCGAACACACCTCCGCGGCCGGTACCGGCAGTCATCGGCTGGAAGCGGTTTGATGCGGCTAGCCCCGGTGGGGGCGGTCCGATCTGAAAGGCCAACATGACAACCACTTACATCCCCGACCAGTATTCGACCGGCCTGTCACGGCGCAACATCGAGAAGGCGCTGACGGCCGCCGGAAAAGATCTCGACCATCTCAAGCCCTCAGACCTTGCGCTTCTCGAGGACTTCCACACCATGGGTCGCATTGCCACCAGCCAATTGGTGGAGCTGATCGGGATCACACCGACCGACGAGGTACTTGACGCGGGCAGCGGGATCGGCGGTACCGCTCGCTTCGTCGCCGATACGTACGCCTGCCGCGTCGCCGCCATCGATCTGACCGCAGAGTATTGCGATATCAACCGTTGGCTCAATCACGTTGTGGAACTGAGCGATCGGATTTCCGTCCAACAGGCGAACGTCACCGAACTGCCGTTCATCGACGCCACATTCGGAGTCGTCCTCAGCCAGCACGTTGAGATGAACGTGGCCGACAAGCGCCGCCTCTATCAGGAAGCCCGCCGGGTACTGGTGAGCGGCGGGCGGCTTGGCATTTGGGACATCACAGCGGGTGAGCGTGGCCAGCTGAGGTATCCGCTGCCGTGGGCCGACCGACCCGAACTCAGCCACCTGGCGACGCCCGACCGGTTGCGGGCGATCATCGAGTCCGCCGGCTTCGCAATCGAGCACTGGGTTGATCTCACCGACGAGGCGACGGCGTTCATGCAGGCGTTCCTGCAACTGCCACCCAACCCGCTGGGGCTGCACGCCTTCGTCCCTGACTTCGCAGAGAAAGCTCGAAACCTCACTCGTGGCCTGGCTGACGGACAGCTCCGAGCGATCCAAGCCGTGGCGCGAGCAATCGAATGTCTGAGGGCCACCTCGGGAGCTCAGCAGGCAAGCCCGCGAAGCGGGACCTTCGGCACGCGTCGGGCCGGCTGCACGATTGCGGACATCTGCGGCATTCGCTTTCTGATGCAGCACTTCAGCCGGCTCGGCGAGCGTAGCGGCGAGAAGATGCTATGCCTTTACCCGATCTGTCACCGATCGGTCAGTGCAGGCAGCGCCCCCGCACGTACACCTCGGCGATCGACGACTCGCGGATGCCCATCAGCAGCGCGAAGAGCGTCTGTTCGCTGGCCCGTACCGCGTCCTGAGACCGCACCCCGTATTTCAGCGCGGACGCGAGCGCGGGGGTTCCACTCGGGTCGACGACGACGAAATCGGCTTCCTTACCGACCTCGAAGTTGCCAAAGCGCTCCTCCTGGTCGAGTGCCCTGGCCCCACCGAGGGTTCCGAGGAATAGCATCTCTGCGGGATGCATCGACACCCCGGCGTCGCCCGGTTCGGTGATGTGAACTTTGAATGCGTCGCCGAGCACCCGCGGGATAAGAAATTCATCTCCGCCGCCGACATCGGTTCCCGCGGCGATGTTTACGCCGGACGCGACGGTTCGCTTCCACGGCATCGTGCCGGAGCCGAGGAATAACTGCGAGATGGGGCAATGCGCGATCGAGGTGCCCGTCTCGGCCATCCGCTCGAGCTCAACATTTTGGCAATGCACCGAGTGCGCCATGATGGTGCGTTTGCCGAGCAGGCTTTCGCCGCCGACCTTCGAGCCGGGAAGAAACTTCCCGTCATAGGTGTCCAGATAGGAATCGACCTGGAATTGCTCCTTGGTGGTGTCCACCTCGCCGGTGCCGGGTTTGTTGTTCTCATTGAGGTGGCTGTGAAAGTACACGCCGCGGTCACGCACCGATTCATAAAGTTTCCCCAGTGCTTTGAACGTCTCGACGGTGATCGACAGGGAGAACCGCGGGACGACGGCTACCTGTAACAGAGCGGTCCTGGGGTCGCAGGTGTCGGCGGCATGCCATCGCTCGATTTCCTCGACGGTGAGCCGGATCGCATCCTCCTCGGACGTGACCAGTGGAGCGGCGGTACCGAAGGTGACGGTCTGAATTGCGCGGCCCGAGGCCAACCGCAACCCGCGACGCTGAGTCTCGCTGAACAAGGCGTCCTGGGCGTGCGGGAACGGTGAACCGAAGACCATCGCCGCGGTGGTACCAGCTGCGATCCGTCGGTCGCAGAATTCGACGGCCGCGCGCTGCGCGAACTCCGGATCACTGAACAGCGCCTCCGACGGATAAATGCAGGAGTTGAGCCAGTCCAGCAATTGGCCGCCGCCGTAGGCGTCGAATGCGAACACCTGCGGGAAGTGAATATGGGTGTCGACGAAGCCCGGCAGCAGGAATGCCGACCCGTGGTCGACGACCCTTGCTTCTCGCGCAGTGGCCGGTAGTGCGTCGTGGTCACCGCAGTACGTGATCACGCCGTCTTCGACGACCAACGCTCCCTGCGGTATCCCAACCAGAGCCGAGTCCGCTTCGGTGATCTTCGGGCTGCCCGCGATGTGATAGATATGGCCCAGATGGACCTCGGTGGCCATGGTGTTCTCCTTCGTTGATGGTTTCACGAATCACTGACGGGCGAGACTTCGACGAGATAGCGTCGCCCATCCGAGCAGCAGAAACGCGGCGACGCCGCACGCCATATATAGCCAACCCAACGGGGCCTGAGAATTTTCGGGCAGAACACCGGCCACGGCCATGACAATGCTGACAATGAAATAGCAACCAGCGCTTATCATCCCACCGATAAGGTTGACGAAACCGACCACCAACGCAATCGCACCGTAGGCGGCGGGGGTGAATGCAAGACCGTCCTGGTACAAAAATGGGCTGACAACGCCGAACGTCAGCTGGGCAGCGGCCATCACGCCGAACACCAGAACGAAGCAAACGAAACTACGATTACGTAACGCTCCGAACGCCGTTCGCGCCGCCGATCGCGCTTCGAGGGGCGAACGGGCCGCAAGGGCGAGAGTCTCGGGCAGGGCGAATGTGACGATGGCCGCCACACAGCCCGCGAGCCCGGCGATCAACACGAAAATTGCTCGCCAGGAGATAAATTGGACGAGCAGGCCGCCGCCACCGGGCGCCAGCACCGGCGCCACCCCCCATGCCGCACCGAGCACACCCGAGACGGATGTGAGCCGCTTTCCCGAGAAGCAGTCGGCTGCGATGGCGTACGTCACGACCATGCACGCGCGTGCGGCGGCGCCTTGCACGAACCTCAGCGCCAACAGCACGCCGATGTCGGGGGCGACCGCACACCCAATACTCGTCAGGACGACCACCGACAGGCAGGCCAGCACTACGTGCTTACGTCCCCACGCGTCGGCCGCTACTCCAATCGGGATGAATGCCAGGCTCATTCCCAGCATGTAGGTCGTGACGGTGTTCTGAACGGTCGTGGAAGCGGCATGCAGGTCCAGCACCATCCGCGGCAGGGCAGGTGTGTAAACGTCCAGCGGTATCTGACTCAACGGAATGATCGTCAGCAGGATAGCCACGATGCGACGCGGCGGAGCGGGCGCCTCGCTTGACAGCGGGACCATCGCGCTAACCGGCCTCGATCGGGGCAGCAGCACTGGAATTTTCCCTGACCACCGCTGAGTCAACCTTGTGGCGAGGACAGCGCGCTAACCGTGGAAGGGCTGCTACACCGCGGGTCCATAGCAACCTCGATTCAGGGAATGCGCTGTCGGACCGACTCAAGACTGAGGTGAGGCGAGATTACTGTCGGGATCGTTCGGCCGAGCAGCTTTGACGAAACAGTCATGCGGTGTTTCTTCAAGCCTGCTCAGCTGATTTCGGTATGCCGTGTAGTTGTATAGAGTCGGCCACACAATCCGTCGGGGCCACGATTGACTCGATACGACTACGGAGCCTGGTTGGACGCAATTCCCAGCGGCGCCGGTCCCGCCGTGGTCATCATCGGTCACAAGATCCGCGCCGGTTGCGAACAAGCTTACGAACGCTGGCAGCAAGATTTGAACCGAGAAGCTGCTAAGTATCCGGGATTTGTTGCCGCAGAGATAAACCCGCCCAGCCCGGTGCAACCCGACTGGGTGGTCATCTATCGTTTCGATTCCGTCGCTCATCTTCGGGAATGGCTCAACAGCGCAACTCGCCAGGAGCGGCTGGCCAGCGGAGAACAGTACTTCGACGGTCCTGGCACCCAGCAGGTTCTCGGCGGTGCAACGCAACGCACTGATTCGCTGGTCACCGTTGCAGTCAGCCACCGGGTGAGCCCAGAGCACATCGACGAGTTCGTCGCGTGGCAGGACCGGCTTCGGCTGGCAGAAAGCAAGCTGCCAGGGTTTCGCGGCTCCGAACTGTTTCGGCCCATCGAGGGCATCCAGGACGAATGGACGGCACTCTACCGGTACGGCAGCGCAGCCGACCTCGAAACATGGCTGGTGTCCAAGGAACGCAAGCAGCTCCTCGAGGAGGGCGCGAAGTTCGCCGACTTCCATTCCCGCACCATCGATAACTCCTTCGGTAGCTGGTTTACCTTCGAGTCCGGCGGCGAACAGGCGCCTCCTCCCTCAAACATCAAGACATCCTTGGCGGTGTGGTTCGGCCTGTACCCGACCGTTATGACGCTTACCCTGCTGTTGTCGCCCATGCGTTTCCCGCTCTGGCTGAACCTGCTGGTCGGGAACCTGTTATCCGCCTTCACCATGACCCTTTTCACCATGCCGTTCTACGTCAACCGGCTGCTCAAACATTGGTTGTATCCAGCTCCGACTACAACGAAGGTGCGGATGTACTGGCGAGGCCCTGCAATTGTCTTCGGCGGCCTGGGCTTGTGGACGGCGGCCTTCTACCTGGTCACGCGGGTGCTCTGGCATTTGCCATGATCGAGAAGTAAGCAAGGGGCGCCCTGCGGGGTCGCCCCTTGCTTGATGTGCGGTTGTCCTCTCTTGTCCGTTGCTTAGATTCCGTCGCAGTGCCACTTCCAGTCCCAGTGAAGGGAGCAGTAGGGGTGCCAGTGGCCGCCGAATCGGTCGAACGTTGGGAACCAGGGGGCGGCCGGCGCCGGCGCAGTGGCTGTGATCCCGATGTCGGGGGTTGATGCGTCAGGGTCGGCGTGGCTTGTCGCGGCGAGACTGACGGCGGTTGCGGTGATCGCCATGATCAGCAGAGAGCCGGCCATGGTGGGGCGCCGGAACCCGATTGCCGTGGTGCGCGCGGGACTTGTCGTGGTGTCGTGGGTCTGGGTGGTGTTTGTTGAATTGTTCATGGCCTTGATAATTCCTCCGGCGTTGGCGGCGCAGTAGTGGTCCTGTTCTTGCAGGGATACAAGCGCACCTTGTAGCCCTGCGCTACGATCAGGGATGGCGTTAAGCGCGCGGATGCCTGAACTTTCCGCCCTCGAGGTGCTGTCGATGATCGCCAAAACGGGAAGTTTGAGCGCGGCCAGCCGCGAGGTGGGGATAAGTCAGCAGGCCGTCTCGGCAAGGCTTACTTCGATCGAGTCCCAAGTCGGCGTGCGCCTGGTGACGCGCACGACGCGGGGCACCCAACTGACTCCCGCCGGCGAAGTCGTTGCCGAATGGGCGGATCAGGTACTCGACGTCGCGCAGCGCGTCGACACCGGATTGGCGTCCTTGCGCCTGGAGCGCCGCAGCCAGCTCAAGGTAGCCGCCAGCCTCACGGTGGCCGAGCAATTGCTGCCTCGCTGGCTGGTGTCGCTGCAGGCAGCGGCCCTGCGGCGCAGCGACATCGCGCCTGAGGTCAGCTTCAGCGCAACCGACAGCGAGGGAGCAATCACCGCGGTGCGCGACGGGCGGGCAGAACTCGGCTTCATCGAGATTCGCGGTACGTTCCACGGGTTGCGCAGCCGCGTTGTCGGGCGCGATGAGCTGATCATCGTCGTGCCACCTGATCACAAGTGGGTGCGACGATCGGCTCCGATCACCGCGGCCGAGCTTCGCCAAACGCCCTTGGTATCACGCAAATCGGGCTGGCAGCTCTTGCTCGGCGCCGAGGAGCCCGGCGTGGACGGCGACCACTCGGTGCCTGCCGCTCATCCACTCGAATTCGTCTCTGCGGCAGCGGTTCGCGCTGCTGTTCTGGCCGGTGCAGGTCCAGCAGTGATGAGCCGGCTGGCCGTCAGCGATGACCTCGTCCATGGTCGTCTGCGGGCCATTCCGGTTGCGGATCTGGACTTGCGACGTGATTTACGGGCGATCTGGATGGGCGCCCGCACTCCGCCTGCGGGGGCCGCACGGGACTTGCTGAACCACATTGCGACCAGTCGGTGACCGCAGCCTGGCCATTTCAGGTGTCATGCAGAAGTCGAGGAACAGTTGGGTTTGCTGCCCGGCATGGCCGACGGGACTTCGGCGTCGATTGATGATTTTCACTCCGGCCAAACCCAGATTACAAAGGCTGAATTTGTGGTTTGTGGACTTTGGGGGACGCCGCCCTGCCGATACGACGGTCCTCATAGGCCGGGCCGCTTGCACCTCAACCGGGCTTACTCCCTAGGCCGCTTGGCACGGCGCAGTGGCCCTGCTCGCAGAGCCGATGACGGGAATCGAACCCGCGTATTCAGCTTGGGAAGCTGATGTTCTGCCATTGAACTACATCGGCGCAGTTGCTGGAGAAGGCTAGCACCGCTGGGTCGTCGCAATCATCGATACGGCGCCACGCCGCGGCTAACTCGACGCTCCGGTTCCGCCGCTGGCCTTGGGCGGCCGGCATCGTCACCGCACTAAGCTCAGCGGATGCTGCTCTCCGATCGAGATCTCAGAGCTGAAATCGCCGCCGGCCGGTTGGCTATCGATCCGTTCGACGACGCGCTGGTGCAGCCGTCCAGCGTCGACGTGCGCCTCGACAGCCTGTTCCGGGTGTTCAACAACACCCGC
Source organism: uncultured Actinomycetota bacterium (assembly GCA_963767765.1). Classification (GTDB taxonomy): domain Bacteria; phylum Actinomycetota; class Actinomycetes; order Mycobacteriales; family Mycobacteriaceae; genus Mycobacterium. The sequence goes on from CAVYEX010000002.1 coordinate 1,314,326, forward strand.
TACACCCACATCGACCCGGCCCAGCAGCAGGACGAATTGACCAGCCTGGTGCAACCGCTCGACGGGGAGCCGTTCGTGCTGCATCCCGGCGAGTTCGTGCTCGGCTCGACATTGGAGTTGTGCACCCTGCCCGACGACCTCGCCGGACGGCTGGAAGGCAAATCGTCGCTGGGGCGCCTGGGGCTACTGACGCATTCGACCGCGGGATTCATCGACCCGGGCTTTTCGGGCCACATCACGCTGGAGCTGTCCAACGTCGCGAACCTGCCAATTACCTTATGGCCGGGCATGAAAATCGGTCAGTTGTGTATTTTGAGATTGACCAGTCCGGCTGAGCACCCATATGGAAGTACGCGGGTAGGCTCCAAGTACCAGGGCCAGCGCGGCCCTACCCCGTCGCGGTCCTACCAAAACTTCATCAAGTCCAGCTGATCAGCCGCGGTAGATCCCGGACGCCGCGACAACAAAGCTGGTAGCCGGCGGGTCGAGGGGTGTACTACCCGTACTGACAAATAGCAGCGGGAGGACTTTCGGAGGGGCAAGTGGAGACCGTACTCGGTGTGTCGATGGCACCCACCGCGGTTGGCATGGTGCTGGTCGAAGGGCAAAACGCTGACGGTTCCACCGTGGACCACGACCACTTCGACCTGACTGATGGCGACGGTGTGACAACGCTGAGCCCGCCCGATCAGGTCATCGCCGCGATCATGGGCACCAAGGAGGGTGCCGTCGATGCCGGCTGCCAGGTGTCGTCGGCGGGGGTGGCCTGGAACACCCCGGCCGAGGCCGCCGCACTGCGCGACGCGCTGGCCGACCGCAGAGTCGAAAACGTCATGCTGGTGTCGTCGTTTCTGGCCGCCGCCGCCTTGGCGCACGCGGTGGGCAACGCCACCGGCTACGCCCAGACGGCCCTGCTGTTCGTCGAGCCGGACACCGCGACGCTGGCCGTCGTCAACACCGCCGACGGCTCGATCGACGATGTGCACCGGGTAGCGCTGCCGCAGGACGACGACGAGGCAGTGGCAACGCTGGCGGAGATGGTGTCGACTGTCGACGCATTAGACGTCCCGCCGGACGGCGTATTCGTCGTCGGATCCGGTGTGGACATTCCGATGATCAAGCCGGCGCTGGACGCGGCGACCTCGCTTACCGTCACCACCCCGGAAGAGCCGGAGCTGGCCCTGGCCCGCGGAGCGGCGCTGGCGTCGGCGAACGCCCCGCTGTTCGCGTCGTCCACAGCAGCGCTGGCCTACGCGATGGATCCGGGCACGGGCGAAGTCGACCCTTACGCGCTGGATTCCGGGATCCTCGAAATTCCGCCGGCCGCCGTCGACCTGCCGGTAGGCGACCAGCAATTGGCGTACAGCGCGCTGATGCCGGCATCCGGCGCCTACACCGCGGCCGGTGACGACAACGGCGGTTACGTCGAGGAAGACTTCACCACCGGCATGTTCCCGGACTTCGGTGTCGAACCGGTCGAGCAGCCGTCTCGCCAGCCATTCTTGACCGCGATCAGCGTGATGACGGTTTTCGTGGTCGGCGTGGTGGCGCTGGTGCTGTCACTAGCGGTCGTCATCCGTCCGCACGTCGCCCAGCGGCCGAGCCTGAGCCAGAACCTGGTGGCTCCGGCCCGACAGGCGCCGGCACCTCCGGCGCCGCAAGCTCAGGTGCCGGCATCGCCGACGGCCGCACCGGCGCCCGCGCAGGTCCCCGCGGCGGCTCCGCTGCGGCCACCGGCCCCGGTCCGCGCGGCGGCACCCGCTCCCGCGCCGGCGCTGGTGCCGGCCCCGGCGCCGGTTTTCGTCCCGCCGGTCGCTCCGTTGCCCGTCGTTCCGCAGCTGATCCCGCAGATTCCACTGCTGCCCGCGCCGGGTCCGGCGTTTGGCGGCGAACACGGCGGCGGCGGTTGGGGCCACGGCGGCCCCGGCATTGGCATCCCCCACGGTGGCTTCGGTGGGGGTCACGGTGGTTTCGGCGGCGGTCACGGGCACCGGTAATCCCCGAGCACGCGGGTAGAGTCGAAACACGGGACTTGCGCGGATCGGGCCGTTGTCGGGCCGCCCGTAGCAAGCGAGCCAGCGAACTCGGTTGGAGGGGCAATGGACACTGTGCTCGGCGTGTCAATGGCGCCTGAAGCGGTCCGCATGGTGCTGGTTGAAGGCGAAAACGCCGACGGCGCCACCGTCGACGAAGACAGCTTCCGCGTGGCCGACGGTGGGGATACGGCAAAAACCGGACCGGGCCAGGTGCTGTCCGCGATTCTGGGCACTCAGGAAGGCGCGGCCGCCAGTGGCTATCAGTTGCTGTCGACCGGAGTGACCTGGTCCGACCCTGTCGACGCCGCCGCCCTGCGCGACGCTCTGGCCGATCACAAAGTGGAAAACGTCATGCTGGTGTCGGCCTTCCTGGCCGCCGCGGCGCTGGCGCAGGAAGTCGGGAACGCGACCGGTTACGGGCACACCGGTCTGCTGTTTGTGGAACCCGGCACCGCGACGCTGGCCGTGGTTGACACGTCCGACGGTTCGATCACCGAAGTGCACCGGCAACCGCTCCGGAGCGCCGATCCGGCGGCCGAACTGGCGGCCATCGCCGCCGGTGCGGAGTTTTTGCAGACTCCTCCCGACGGGCTTTTCGTCGTCGGCTCCGGCGTCGACATCGCGCCGATCAAGCCGGCATTGGAGACGGCGACCTCGCTGGCGGTGAGCGCGCCCGCGGAGCCGGAGACTGCGCTAGCCCGCGGCGCCGCTCTGGCCTCGGCGAACGCGCCGCTGTTCTCGGCGTCCACCGCCGCGCTGGCCTACGCCCAGGACCCGGGCACCGGTGCCGTCCACGTCCCGGTGGCCCCGGTGGCCGCGGTGGCCGCCAATGGCGAAGAGCCGCTTGCCTACAGTGCCGTCGCCGACGATGACGCCCTCGCCTACACCGCGGCCGCCGAGCCGGATTTCGGTCCCGAGGCCTACCCCGACTTCAGCGCCGACCAGCCCACCGCGGATCGGCGGCAGCTGTGGATGGTCGCCAGTGCGGTGGCCGCGATTCTCGTCGTCGGCGCTGTGGCGTTGGTGATGGCGCTGGCTCTCAGCATCCGGCCCCACGTGAACACCCGGCCCGAGCCCGGCCACAACATGGTCGCTCCCACAAACCCCGCACCGGCCCCGAACGCTCCGCCGCCCGCAGGTCCGGCTCCCGCGTCGGCTCCGGCGCCCGCGTCGGCTCCAGTACAGGAAGCCCCGGCTCCGGTGCAGCAAGCCCCGGCACCCGAAGCTCCTGCACCAGCGCCCGCTCCGGCACCCGAAGCTCCGGCACCAGCGCCCGCCCCGGCTCCCGAGGCTCCGGCTCCCGCCCCCATTCCGATACCAATCCCAGTGCCCATTCCCGGAGGCGGCGGCATTCCCGGTATCCCTGGAGGCGGGGAGGGCCACGGTGACGGCGGCCCGGGTGGCGGACATGGCGGTGGACATGGCGGCGGCCACGGTGGCGGGATGCCGGGAATTCCGGGTATCCCTGGTTTGTAGCCGCGCTGCGCGACGACGCGGTGGGCGCCAGCCGGATGAGGGGCTCGAGATCTGAGCGGCGCTGCGCTTTACCCGCAGGCGCGCCGAACGACATGGGGGAGGGGATCGTGGAAACCGTACTTGGCGTCTCGATGGCGCCGAAAAACGTCCACATGGTGCTGGTCGAAGGCGAGAACGGCGACGGAGCCACCGTCGACGAGGACGGCTTCGACTTCACCGGTGCCGACGACCACTCGGCCGAGAGCGGACCCGATCAGGTGATCTCGGCCATCCTGGGCACCCGCGAGGGCGCGGCCGAAATTGGCTACGACTTGCGGTCGACCGGTGTGACGTGGACCGATCCGGTCGAAGCTGCCGCGCTGCGCGACGCGCTCGCTCAGCACAAGGTCGAAAACGTCATGCTGGTGTCGGCGTTTCTTGCCGCGGCGGCGCTGGCCCAACAGGTCGGGAACGCGACCGGTTACGACCAGACCGCGCTGCTGTTCGTCGAACCGGAGACCGCGACACTGGCGGTGGTCGATTCAGCTGACGGTTCCATCACCGAGGTGCAACGGCAGCCGCTGCACGCCGACAATCGCGTAGCCGACTTAGTGGCTCTGGCGGCGGGCGCCGAGACGCTCACCAACCGCCCGGATGGACTGTTCGTGGTGGGCTCCGACGTCGACATCGCCCCGATCAAGCCCGCACTGGAAGCGGCGACGTCACTGGTCGTGAGCGCGCCGGAAGAGCCGCAGACCGCCTTGGCCCGGGGGGCGGCGCTGGCCGCTGCCAGCGCCCCCTTGTTCTCCTCGTCGACCGCTGCGCTGGCCTACGCGAAGGATCCCGGCACCGGCGCCATCGACCCGTATGCGGTCGCCCCCGGCTATTTCGACGTCGCTGCCGACAGCGCCGGCGAGGAAGCGCTGGCCTACAGCGCGGTTCCCGACGACGAGGACGACGCCTTCACCGAATACGCCCAAGAGCCGGACCAAGAGACCGGATATCGCTACGTCGGCGCCGGCCGCAGTAGAAGCGCGCGCAGGACGCTCACGTTGATCGCCAGCGCGGTGGCCGCGATCCTGGTGGTCGGAGCGGCGGCGGTGGCCATCGTGATGGCCATCGGCGGCCGCCCTACCACCGCGGTGCAGTCCAACCCCGGTCAACATGCGGTCCCGCCGCAGCAGGCACCTGCTCCCGCTCCCGCCGCGCCGGCACCGGCCGCCGGCGCACCGGCCCCTGCTCCGGCCCCGCAGGCCTCAGCTCCGGCCCCGGCTCCCGAAGCGCCCGCCCCGGCGGCCCCAGCCCCCGCCCCGGCGGCCCCGGCACAAACCCAGCCGCCGGAGGCCCCGGCACAAACCCAGGCCCCGGAGGCCCCGGTCCAAACTCAAGCCCCGAAGGCGACCGCTCCCACGCCCGAGGCGCCGGCCCCGGCCACGGTGGCGCCGGCTCCGGCGCCTGTCGCCCCCGCACCCATCGCTCCGGCTCCGGTGGCCCCCATCCCGGTGCCGATCATCATCCCGGCCCCCATCGCCCCGCAACACCCATCGATCTTCGGTCCACCGGCCCAAGGCCCGGAGCGTCAACCCTCGGGCGGTGAGCACGGCGGCGACGGTGGCTGGGGTCACGGTGGCGGCTTCCCCGGTGGCGGCGGTGGCGGCTTCCCGGGCGGCGGCGGCCGCGGCGGCTACGGCCACCCCGGCCGCGGCTGAGCGCAGCAGCCCAACTGTCACGCGGCGTTTGCCTGCCGCTCAACGCCCCGACGCGGTTAGCTCACTCCGGGCGCCTACATAGGGCTTATGCGGTGCACCGTCTTCGGTACGGGCTACCTGGGCGCTACCCATGCCGCCGGGATGGCGGAGCTGGGGCATGAGGTCGTCGGAGTCGACGTCGATCCGGGTAAGGTCGCCAAACTCAACAGCGGCGACGCTCCGTTCTACGAGCCCGGCCTGCCGAAGCTGCTGGCCGAGAACATTGCGGCCGGCCGTCTGCAGTTCACCACCGACTACGAGCTGGCCGCCGACTTCGCCGACGTGCACTTCCTCGGCGTCGGGACCCCGCAGAAAAGGGGTGAGTACGGTGCCGATCTACGGCACGTCCATGCCGTGATCGACGAGTTGGTGCCACGGCTGCGTCGCGCGTCGGTGATCGTCGGCAAGTCGACAGTGCCGGTGGGAACCGCGGCCGAACTCGGCGCGCGGGCCGCTGCACTGGCCCCGAGGGGCGTCGACGTCGAAGTCGCCTGGAATCCCGAATTCTTGCGCGAAGGCTTCGCCCTGCACGACACCCTGCGCCCGGACCGCATAGTGCTCGGCGTGCAGTCCGATTCGCGGCGCGCAGAGCCGGCCGTCCGGGAGTTGTACCGGCCGCTGCTGGCCGCCGGTGTGCCGTTTCTGGTGACCGACCTGCCCACGGCCGAACTGGTCAAGGTGTCCGCCAACGCCTTCCTGGCGACCAAGATCTCGTTCATCAACGCGATCTCGGAGGTGTGTGAGGCGGCCGGCGCCGACGTCACCGTGCTGGCTGACGCGCTGGGCGCCGACCCCCGCATCGGACGCCAGTGTCTCAACGCGGGGCTGGGTTTCGGGGGCGGCTGCCTGCCGAAAGATATCCGCGCTTTCATGGCCCGCGCCGGTGAACTCGGAGCCGACCAGGCGCTGACGTTCCTGCGCGAAGTGGACAACGTCAACATGCGCCGCCGGACCCGCATGGTCGAACTGGCCAGCCGTGCGTGCGGTGGATCGCTGCTGGGTGCCAACATCGCCGTGCTCGGCGCCGCATTCAAGCCAGAATCCGACGACGTGCGCGACTCGCCAGCGCTGAACGTCGCCGGCCAGCTTCAGCTCAACGGAGCCGCAGTCAACGTCTACGACCCGAAAGCCCTAGAAAACGCACGCAAGGTGTTCCCGACGCTGAGCTATTCGGTTTCGGTCGCCGAGGCCTGCGAGCGCGCCGACGCGGTGCTCGTGCTCACCGAATGGCGGGAATTCGTCGACCTCGACCCCGACGATCTGGCCGATCGGGTACGAGCCAAGGTCGTCGTCGACGGCCGCAACTGCCTGGACGTCGCCCGCTGGCAAAAGGCCGGTTGGCGGGTGCTGTGTCTGGGCCGCCGCGCGGCCTGATCGACTGAGCTCGACCGGAAGTCGTCGTGGCACGAAGGCACGCGGTACCTTGCTTCCCATGACCACATCGGAGATCGCCACCGTCCTGGCCTGGCATGACGCTCTGAACGGGTCCGATCTCGAGACGCTGGTGGCGTTGTCCAGCGACGACATCGACTTCGGCGACGCCCACGGCGCCGGACAGGGCCACGAAGCGCTGCGCAAGTGGGCGGCGGCGGCCACGACCACCGCGGAGGTGGGCCGGATCTATGTGCACAACGGGGTCGTGGTCGTCGAACAGAAACTGACCGGCCACGACCTCTCAGACCCGGACATGACCGTCGCGTCGGCATTTCGCGTGGTCCACGATCACGTCACCTCCGTCTTCCGGCATGACGACCTGGCGTCGGCGCTCGTGGCGACCGAGCTCAGCGACAACGACCTGGTCGAGTGACGAACAGCTGATGCGGGGGATCATCCTGGCCGGCGGCTCCGGCACCCGGCTGTATCCCATCACCATGGGCGTCAGCAAGCAGCTGCTGCCGGTTTACGACAAGCCGCTGATCTACTACCCGTTATCGACGTTGATGATGGCCGGCATTCGCGACATCCAGGTGATCACCACCGCCCACGACGTGGCCGGCTTTCAGCGGCTACTCGGTGACGGTTCGGCGTTCGGCATCCACATCAGCTACGCGATCCAGGACCAGCCCGAGGGTTTGGCGCAGGCGTTCGTCATCGGCGCCGACCACATCGGGACGGACTCGGTGGCTCTGGCGCTGGGCGACAACATGTTCTTCGGCCCTGGGCTGGGCACCAGCCTCAGCCGCTTCCGATCCGTGCGCGGGGGCGTCATCTTTGCCTACTGGGTGGCCAATCCGTCGGCCTACGGCGTCATCGAATTCGGGGCCGACGGGACGGCGCTGTCAATCGAGGAGAAGCCCGCCACCCCCAAATCGCACTACGCCGTTCCGGGCTTGTACTTCTACGACAACGACGTCATCGAAATCGCGCGGGGCTTGAGGAAATCCGCGCGCGGCGAGTACGAGATCACCGACATCAACCAGACCTACCTCAACCAGGGCCGCCTGCTGGTCGAGGTGCTCGCCCGCGGCACCGCCTGGCTGGACACCGGGACGTTCGACTCGCTGCTCGACGCCAGCGACTACGTGCGGACCCTTGAGCGTCGGCAGGGTCTGAAGATCAGCGTGCCCGAGGAATTGGCCTGGCGGATGGGCTTCATCGACGACGAACAACTGGCCCGTCGGGCCCACGACCTGCTCAAGTCCGGCTACGGCGGATACCTGCTGCAGTTACTGGAACAACGCGGACCCTGACCTGCGCTTTGCCGGATTTTCGCGGCCGCCGGTGCTCTGCCGCGTTCGAAACACGAATTTTCGTTTGAGTAGGTCTCGGACTGGTAACTTCGAGCGGCATGGTTGCACGTCACGTTGCTCGTTTTCTTGGTCCTGTTGTCCTCGCGGCGTGGGGCGTCAGCGCTCCGGTCCTGTCAGGTCCGGTGATCGCAACCGCCTCCGCCCAGCCGCCGTGTCCCGACGTGCAGGTGGTGTTCGCCCGCGGTACCGGCGAAGCTCCCGGCCCCGGCCCGACGGGTCAGGCGTTCGTCGACGACCTGCGCTCGCGGGTGCCCGGAAAATCTCTCGACCTGTACTCCGTCAACTACCCGGCAAGCGACGAGTGGTCCACCGGGATCGATGGCGTGCGCGACGCCGGCGCTCATGTCCTTTCCGAGGCGAACGACTGCCCTAAGACCCAGCAGGTGCTCAGCGGCTACTCCCAAGGGGCGGCCGTGATGGGCTTCGTGACCTCCGCGGCGGTGCCGGACGGGGTCGACCCGGCGACGGTGCCCAAGCCGCTCACGCCGGATGTCGCCAGCCATGTCGCCGCGGTGGTGCTGTTCGGGACGCCGAATGTGCGCACGATGAACTTCCTGGGCCAGCCACCGGTCGTCATCGGGCCGATGTTCGCATCCAAGACCATCCAGGTCTGCGTCCCGGAGGACCCGGTGTGCTCGGACGGCCTGAACTTCGCCGCGCATGACACTTATGCGAGCGATGCGACCATGGTCGACCAGGGAGCCGCTTTCGCCGCCGGGCGCGTCGGCGGCAACCCCGTGGGCCCGGCACCGCTGCCAGCGCCTGCACCGGAGGACTTCGGCGGCTGAGCCGGCGGCCGATGCCGCCGGATAACGGCCGCCCGGATAACGGTTAGTTAACAGCTCGCCGATTCGGTGTGCACCAGGTGACGCCTGGGTTACCGGACGGAATATCCTGGATGGCATCGCGATGTCATCGACACCTGACCCACCGTCTGTTCCCGGCGTGGCCCTGGTGGTCGCGCTGGTGATCGCCGTGGCCGCGATAGCCGGGGTCACGGTCTTCTACCGGGAACACGCCCGCGTGGTTCCCCGAGCAAGCACGCATGATGCCCGCGCCGCCGCGTCGGCCGCGGACGACCCGCCCCCGGTGGATCAAGACGGCCGGCTGTTCTTGATGCTCACCCAGGAAGGGCTGGGCACCTCGGGCGGTCGGGAAACCACGATCAACGAGGCGCACCACGTCTGCGACCGATTCAGCGGCGGCGAAAGTGAACAGCAGATCGTGCAGGACATCTTGGCCGGATCGCCGGGCATGTCGTCGCAGACCGCGGCGGCCTTCGCCGACATCGCCATCAGTGTGTACTGCCCGCAGGATTAGTCGGCGTCCCAGGTGCCCGGCATCATCGGCATAACCGGGGCATCGGCGAACCCGTCGCCGGCCAAAGCGGTCAGTCCCGCCGCCGCGCGGCGGCCGGTAGGTGCGGTTCCGGGGAAGCCCGTCATTCCCGCGCCCTGATCTGAGACCGTCACCGGCTCGAGGTCCATGTACTCGTACCCGCGGCCGGGCATCTGGGCTTTCGCGCGCCGCCGCCGCGGTACCACTGGTGCGTCGGGAGTGGGCGCGGCCCCCGCCGTTTCGGCGGTGTCGGTCGTCGGTGCTTTCCGGACGGGACTGCTGGTGCCGAGCGTGCGCTGGGCACCCAAACCCAGGTCACCCACCATGTAGAGCATCCCCGGCATGGTCGCCGGCGGAGGTCCTGCCGGGGTCGGCGGCGGGCTGCCGGCGGCAGGGGATGGAGGTGCCGGGGCAGGTCCTGGCGCCGCCGGCGCCGGTGGTGGCGCCGGCGATGCGGGCGCCGGCACCGAGGGTCCGGGCGCGGCCATGGCCATGCCGAACGACGTTGGTGGTGCTGGTGGCGCCGCGACAGGCGCCACCCCGGCCAGTCCCGCCAAGCCGGCCAGGCCCGTCGCTCCAACGGGAGCAGCCGCGAGCGGAACCAGAGCCGACGTCATCAGCGGCAGGATGGTCGGCAACACGGCAATGACGGTCTGCTCAACGACGTAGTGCAGCAACTGAATCGTGTTGCCGATCGTTGAGCCGACGATCTCGACGAACGCCAGCGGTGCGACCAGAACGAGTGCTTGGGGGTTGACCGCGGCGGTGTACACGATCGCCAGCATGTCGTCGACGATGACGATGCCCGTGAAGGCGGCATACGACCCCGGGTCCAGCGGCACCGACAAGACGTAGGCGATCGTTGCCGGGTTCAGGTAGCTCAGGGGGTCGCCGGTGTAGGCCAGCCATGACCCCGGTACACCCAGCGGCGGCAGCCACGATGACCCGTTCCAACTCTGAAAAAAATTTGCGAGCGGATCGGCGACGTCGGTGAAACCGATCTGGTTGAAGAACGTCAGAATTTGCTGATAGAGCGGGAAATCACCGGTGTCGGGGTACGGCGGTTGCGGGAACAGCCCTTCCAGAGAGCTCTGCAGCTGTTCGAACCACGCCGGCGGCGGTGACGGCTCGGTGGCGTCGGCCGCCTTGACGATCTGGGGTGCGGGCGCGGTCTGCGGCGAGGCCGCCACCGCGGCACCGGTGACACCTTGGTAGGTGGACATGGTGGTGGCGGCCTGGACCCACATCCGCGCGTAGTCGGCTTCATTGAGTGCAATCGGGATGGTGTTGACGCCAAAGAAATTGGTCGCCAACAGCACTGCGTGAGTGGCGTGATTGGCGGCAAGCTCGGCCAGGGTCGGCATCGCGGCCAGAGCCGTGGTGTAGGCGCCGGCCGCGGTGTGCTGTTGAGCCGACGTCGCGGCGCTGTCCGCCCCGGACTGCGCCAGCCAATCGAGATAGGGAGCGTGGGCGGCCGCGTACGCATCGGCGGTCGGACCGTCCCACGTGCCGGCGACCACGTCGGACACCAACGCGCTGAGCTCCTCGGCCGCCTCGGTATAGGCGGTGCTGAGCGAACCCCATGCCTCGGCCGACGCCAGCAGCGGTCCCGGTCCGGGTCCGCTGGACAGCAGGGCCGAATGCACTTCAGGCGGTGATGCGAACCAGACGGGCGCGGTCATCGTCGACCGCGTGTGAACAGATACGGGCATGCGGGACCCGGGCCGCCGCGTACGACAGGCAACGCCATGACGTTCAGCTCTCTCGGGGTACTCCGCCCCGGGGTAGCAGGACGCGATGACGCGAGTCTCCTGGCTCTCGGATCGCTGCTCGCCTCGCCTTCCAACCTTGCGGCCGTGGCGTATGAGGGTCGCTCCCCGATGACAGTGGCGGGACCGCGCCGGATTTGCACCGGCTTCCTGCGTCGTCATCACCTAACAGGCGACATTGTCGCACGCCGATCCGCACCCCGCGCACCTACTGGTCATCGGTACGCGACAATGGCCGCTGACCGACTACCCGGACCCACTTCAGTCGAGGAGGCGTCATGACCGACGTCAGCGCCACCCCTGCGGTCACGCAGACCGAAGACGGTGGCCGGGAACAGCGTTGGCCGTTACCAGTGGACGAGCAGAGCCTCCTGGACCTCTTACACACCTGCTTCGACGAGTACTGGGACGACATATGGTTCGGCGTTTTAATGGAAGGCGCCGCATGGGAAGTCGCGGCCCCCAATCCACCGCAGCGCATCTCGATGTACGACGGCTACGCGACCGTCGACTTCGGCCGCTGGCATTTCCACCTGTGCATCGGTGAACACACCGAAAGCGGGCCCGAACTCGGCCGGATCCGCAGGTGCGCGCGGGCGGAGTTGTACCGCCGGATCGGTGGTAACGGGTTCCCGACCTCGTGGGGCGTGCGCCTGTACAACGGGCGCGACGAGCAGATGATGACGTTGATGCTGCCCAACCCGTTCCTCACCAACGACCAGCAGATCCGCGACGAGCCCGCCTGGGAACAGCTGCAGCTGTGGGACCGGCTGCGCTCTACCTATCTGGGTTTAGAGCCGGATCCACTTGACCGCGCAGGCAGGGGCTTTCGGCACGGCTGAGCTGATTCACTGGCGGTAGCCGGCGAGGAAATTGCCGAGTCGCTCGATCGCCCGCGACAGGTCACGCGACCACGGCAGTGTGACGATGCGCAGGTGATCCGGTGCGGGCCAGTTGAATCCGGTACCCTGGGTGACCAGGATCTTCTCCGAGAGCAGTAAGTCGAGCACGAGTTGCTCGTCGTCGTCGATGTCGTACACCTCGGGATCGAGCCGGGGGAAGGTGTAGAGCGCGCCGGCTGGTTTGACGCAGGAGACACCGGGGATCTCGTTCAGTTTGGTCCAGGCGACATCGCGTTGTTCGAGCAGGCGACCGCCCGGCAGCACCAGATCATCGATGCTTTGGTGACCACCCAGCGCCACCTGAATCGCATGCTGGGCAGGGACATTCGGGCACAGGCGCATATTGGCCAGCAGGTGGATGCCCTCGATGAAACTGCTGGCATGATCCTTCGGGCCGGTGATCGCCAGCCAGCCGGCCCGATATCCCGCGACGCGGTAAGCCTTCGACAGACCATTGAACGTCAAACACAACAAATCAGGCGCCACCGACGCCATGCTGATGTGCTTGGCGTCGTCGTAGAGAATTTTGTCGTAGATCTCGTCGGCGAGCAGCAGCAGCTGGTGCTTACGCGCCAGATCGGCTATCTGCGTGAGGATTTCACGGGTGTAGACAGCGCCGGTCGGGTTGTTGGGATTGATCACCACCAACGCCTTGGTGCGCTCGGTGATCTTCGACTCCAAATCCTCGATGTCGGGTTGCCAACCTGACGTCTCGTCGCACAGGTAGTGCACCGGCGTGCCTCCGGCCAGCGATGTCGACGCCGTCCACAGCGGATAGTCCGGTGCCGGGATCAACACCTGGTCGCCGTTGTCCAATAAGGCTTGCAGCGTCAGCGTGATGAGCTCGGACACGCCGTTGCCGAGATAGACGTCGTCGACGTCGAATCGCGGGAATTCGTCGACCAATTCGTACCGGGTGACGACCGCTCGCCGCGCCGAGAGAATGCCCTGGGAATCGGAGTAACCCTGGGCGTACGGCAGCGCCTGGATCATGTCGCGCATGATGACGTCCGGGGCGTCGAAGCCGAACGGTGCCGGATTGCCGATGTTGAGCTTGAGGATGCGGTGCCCTTCAGCCTCCAGCCGTGCGGCATGCGCATGGACCGGGCCGCGAATTTCATAAAGAACGTCCTGCAGCTTGGACGACTGTGCGATGGTGCGCTGCCGCTGGTGGTGAGCGGTGATGTGCCAGGGCAGCTGCTGAGCGGTCACGTCACCCATGGTGCCACGGCTGTCTACTGAAATACGTGGTCATCGCGTCACCGCTTGCCGGGCGGCCGCGCACCGCGCGCGATGCCGAGGCCTTTAACCGGCGGTGCCGGCGGGCTGGTCGCCGCTTCGGGGGCCTGGTCGCCGTCGTTCTGCTCAGTGGCGGCGGCCGCCGTCGTCGGCTCCGGTGTCGGTTCAGCCGGTGCAGGTGGCGCGGCTGCCGCGGGTGCCTTCTTGGCGCCGGGTCGCTTGGCTCCCGCTGCAATACCGAGGCCTTTAACCGGCGCCGGCTGTGCTGGCGACTTTGCTACCGACGCTTGAGTTTTCGCCTCGGGCGTTTGCCCCGGCGCGGATTGCGTTGCGGCAGCGGCCGGTTGAGCCGGTGCAGCGGCTTTCTTGGCGCCCGGCCGTTTGGCACCGGCGGCAATGCCCAACCCCTTGGCCGGTGCCGGGGCCTTGGCGTCGGCAGGGGACTCCGTGGGAGCCGAAGCGGACGCCGGCTGGGCTGCTTTCTTGGCGCCGGGCCGTTTGGCTCCGCCGGCGATGCCCAGACCGGTCACGGCCTTCGGCTTCTCCGGCGCAGGCGCCGCCGTCGCGGCGGGCTCAGCGGGCGCGGCCGCGGTCGGTACCGGCTCGGCTTTCGGCTCGGCTTTCGGCTCGGCTTTCGGCAGTGTCGCGGCGGCCTGCTTCGCCGCCGTGCCCTTCGCCGGCAGCGTGATGGTGCTGCGATCGATCGAATCCAGCAGCACGTTGGCAACGTCGCGCACGTCGACGTCCTCGCGGCCGGCGGCCTCGGCGCGGTCGTTGACGCCGTCGCCGACCATCACTCGGCAGAACGGGCAGGCGGTGGCAACGGTGCTGGCGCCGGTGGCCAGCGCCTCGTCGACGCGGGTGTGGTTGATCCGCTTGCCGATGTGTTCTTCCATCCACATCCGCGCGCCGCCTGCGCCGCAGCAGAAGCTGAGGTTGGCGTGCCGCGGCATCTCGGTCAGCGTCGCGCCGGACGCCCCGATCAGCTCGCGCGGTGCTTCGTAGACCTTGTTGTGCCGGCCCAGATAGCACGGGTCGTGATAGGTGATGGCCTGTCCGGGGCCCGCGCCGTTGCCGTCGCCTCCGCTGCCGTCGACCGACTTGACCGGCACCAGCTTCTTGTCCCGCACCAGCCGGTTGAGCAGCTGGGTGTGGTGCATCACGGTGTAGTTGGTGCCCAACTGCTTGTATTCGCGGCCGAGCGTGTTGAAGCAGTGCGGGCAGTGGGTGACGATCTTGCGGTCGACGGTCTCCACACCCTCGAATAGGCCGTCCAGCGTCTCGACGGCCTGCTGCGCCAGTTGCTGAAACAGGAACTCGTTACCCGACCGGCGGGCTGAGTCGCCGTTGCAGGTCTCGCCTTCGCCCAACACCAGGAACTTCACGCCCGCGATCGAGAGCAGTTCGGCGACCGCTTTGGTGGTCCGCTTGGCCCGGTCGTCGTAAGCGCCGGCGCAGCCCACCCAGTACAGGTACTCGAATCCGTCGAAGCTGTCGACGTCTTGCCCGTATACCGGTACGTCGAAATCGACCTCGTCGATCCAGTTCGTCCGGTCCGAGGCGTTCTGTCCCCACGGGTTGCCCTTGTTCTCCAGGTTCTTGAAGAGCCCGGACAGCTCGGAGGGGAACTCCGACTCCATCATCACCTGGTAGCGGCGCATATCGACAATATGATCGATGTGTTCAATATCCACCGGGCACTGCTCGACGCAGGCCCCGCACATCACACACGACCACAGCACGTCGGGGTCGATGACGCCGCCCTGCTCGGCGGTGCCGACCAGCGGCCGGGTCGCCTGCTCCGGACCGGAGCCCAGCACTCGGCCGAACCCGGATTCCGGGACGTGGTGCTCTTCGTAGTGCTCGTCGCGCTGCAGTTTTTCGCCGAGCCCGCCTTCGGGCGTGTTCTCGAGCGGGCTTTCCTTCTCCTGCAAGATGTAGGGCGCCTTGGCCATCCAGTGGTCGCGCAGGTCCATGATGACCAACTTGGGTGACAGCGGCTTGCCGGTGTTCCATGCCGGACACTGCGACTGACAGCGCCCGCACTCGGTGCAGGTGGCGAAGTCCAGCATTGCCTTCCAGCTGAAGTCCTCGATCTTGCCGCGGCCGAATTCGGCGTCGTCGGGCGGATTCTCGAAGTCGACCGGCTTGCCGTCGGCTTCGATCGGCAGCAGCGGACCCAGCGCGTCAGGCAGCCGTTTGAAGATGACGTTGATGGGCGCCGAGAAGATGTGCAGGTGCTTGGAGTGCAACACGATCAGCAGGAACGCCAGCATCACCCCGATGTGCAGCAGCAAGGAGATGGTCTCGATGACCTCGTTGGCCGATCCGCCGAGCGGCTGCAGGGCCGCCGCGGACGCATGTGACAGGAAGGCGGCTTTGCCGTAGGGCAGCGTGCGGTTGTTCACCGCCGATCCGCGGACCAGCACGTAAGTCCAGATGACGTTGAAGATCATGAACAGGATCAGCCACGCCCCGCCGGTGTGTGAGCCGTAGAACCGTGACGCTCGACCGATCTCGGCGGGCCTGCGCGTCAGCCGGATGATGGCGAAAGTGGCGATGCCCAGGAAGACGGCGGTGGCAAAGAAGTCCTGCAGGAAGCCTAATGCGCCCCAGCGGCCGATGATCGGGATGTGGAAGTTGCGCTGAAACAGCAGCCCGTACGCCTCGATGTAGACGGTGAGCAGGATGAAAAAGCCCCACATGGTGAAGAAGTGCGCCAACCCGGGAATCGACCACTTAAGCAGCCGCTGCTGCCCAGCGACTTCGGCGATCTCAGCCCAAATCCGCTGAGCGGGATCGTCGGTGTGACCGGGTGCCGGCTTCCCGGACCGAACCAGCTTGAACAGCCAGGCGACCCGGCGGGCGGCCAACAGACCCACGACGGCGGTCATGCCGAGGCCAACGACGAGTCTGATCAGCATCTGGGTGTGCACGGAGCATCTCCACTTCTAGTTACTGAGCGGTAACCATGCCGATGTTACTAGCCGGTAACGGACTGGGGCATCGACCGAAGTTCCTGCTAGACGTGCTCATAGTGACATCTCGCCGACTATTGCCGCGACACAGGCTGCCCTAACCTCGCCGGGCGCACGCTCCGGCCGATTCGCGGTCGAGCGCCGCGGCTAGGGCGGAAGTCAGGGCGGAGAGTTGGGACGGTGACTGGTGGGCAGATCCTGCCACCAATGCCGGCGCGGCTGCTCTTCGCTGGACGAGGTGGTGCCGGCTCCCGGCGCCGTGCCGGTGGGCTCCAGGGTGGTCGTGGAGGTGACGACTGAACCGGAGGTCGGACTCGAGCTGGTGGTGTGGCGGGTGGTCGTCGCCGAGGTGGTCGTCGGCGGTGTGGTGTTCGTCGGTCTGGGCTTGCCGCCGCTCGCTTGGGCCAGTTCGATCAAGCCGTAGACGATCACCCCGATCAGCACGATGACCAGAACGCCCCAGACCGCCAGCACCCACCGCTGCAGGAACCACGGCCGGGCCTGACCGTCCGCGTCGGCGACGTTGTCGACGTCGTCGTTCGGGGGTTCGGCCACCACGGCGCGATCGTATCTCGGCGTTGCCGGCGCGGGGCCTGGTTACCGAAGCCCCGGCGGCACCGTGATCACCGTCGGCACACCCGGCACCGAGATCGTCGGCGGCAGTTTCGGCAGCTCGGGGAGGTGGGGCCGACGGTGCGTGTGGGTCGGCGCCGGTGGTTCGGCCGGGGGCGGGGCCGCCGGCGGCGCCGGAGCCTCCGGCGGCGCGTTACTCGGCGGTGGTTCGGTGGTGGCGGTGGGTGTGGTGGATGTGGTGGTGGGCGCAGGGGAGGTGGTCGTGGTCGTCGCCGGCGTGGTGCTGGTCGTGTGGGTGGGAGTGGATCCGCCGCCGCCTCGGCCGGCCAGTTCGATCAGCCCGTAGATGATCAGCGTGATCAGGATCGCCACCAGCAGTCCCCAAGCGATCAACACCGCTGGCTTGCGATACCAGGGAGTGGGTGCGAGCTCCAGGTCGGGAGAGTCGAGCGGCGGGTAGGCGCCGGTTTCCGCGGAAAAGTCAGCCTGATCGGGCGGATGGTGGGCGCTCGCACCGAGGTCGGCGCGTCGGGTCGGCTGGTGGTTGAAGTCGCCCGGAGGGCCATATCCTGCCACGGCCTGCATCGTACTGATTTCGAGCCCGGTGGGGTCTTTCGCCAGGCCGGGCTCGCGGGTCCCGATCAGCCCGGGCCGTCGCCGAAGTGGTGATGGTGGTGGTGGCGATCCTCGGTGGTGGTGGTCACGCCGGTGGGTGACGTGCTGCTGCCTGGCGAAGCGGTCGTGGCCGTCGGCGGCGGTGTAGTCGCGGTGGTCGACGTGGTGGCCGGCGGGGGTGTGGTGGTCGCAGGCGGGCCGCCGCGGCCGCCGAGCACCTTGACGAGGACGAACAGCAACACAGCGGCCACGAGCGCCGCGACGAGAAGAGGTACCCGCCTGCGGTACCACGGCAGCGGCGTCCGCCGCGGCACGGACCCGGGCTGGCCGAAGTCAATGTTCCCGGTCGGGTCTTCGCTCGAATCGCCGGGAGTTCCGTGAGTCACGGCACAGATGGTACGGGCCGGGCGGCGGGCCGCCGCTACCGAAGTTGGCGGACGACCTCGGTGAAAAGCTCTAGGTGCTCCAGGTCGGCCAGGTCGAGTAGTTGCAGGTAGACCCGCTGCACGCCGGCTTCGGCGAAGGGTGCGAGGCGATCGACGATCTCGGCCGGCGAGCCCACCAGTGGGGTGTTGGTGCGCAATTCGTCGACCTCACGGCCGATCGCGCCGGCCCGCCGGCGAAGCTCGGCGTCATCGCGCCCGGCGCAGAGCACGAAGGCCGCCGAGTAGGTCATCGACTCCGCCGATCGGCCCTCCGCCTCGACCGCCGCCCGGACCCGCTGGAATTGCGTTCCGATGATCTCGACCGGCGCGAACGGCACATTGAACTCGGCGGCGAACGTGGCGGCCAGCCGGGGCGTGCGCTTGGCGCCGAATCCGCCGATGATGATCGGCGGATAAGGGTCCTGGACCGGTTTGGGCAGTGCGGGTGACTCGTTGATCGCGTAATAAGTGCCGGCATGGTCGTAGGTCTCGCCGATCGGCGTCGTCCACAGCCCGGTGATGATTTCCAGTTGTTCTCCGAACCGGTCGAACCGTTCGCGCTGCGGGGGGAACGGGATGCCGTAGGCGGCATGTTCCCGCTCGAACCAACCGGCGCCGAGGCCGAATTCGACTCGGCCGTCACTCATGGCGTCGACCTGGGCGACTGCCACCGCCAGAGGACCCGGAAGCCGGAACGTCGCCGAGGTGACCAGGGTGCCCAGCCGAATGGTTGAGGTGTCGCGCGCGATGCCGCCCAGCGTCACCCAGGAATCGGTGGGGCCGGGCATCCCGTCGCCGCTCATCGCCACAAAGTGGTCGGAGCGAAAGAACGCCGAATAGCCCAAGGCTTCGGCGGTCTTGGCGACCGCGAGTTGATCGGCGTAGCTGGCGCCTTGCTGAGGTTCGACGAATACCCGGAAGTCCACCCGCTCAGCGTAGGTGCGGCGGGGCGGGCCTTCAGTAGGTGTCGACTTTGTCGATGCTGACGAACATGCCGTGACCGGTGCGGTCGTTGGTGAACCGGGTGCCGCTGAGATCGGCCGCGATCGTCCAGCCCTGCGCCGCATAGGTGCGGTAGTCGATGGTGACGGTGGGAATGGCGCCGAGATTGCCCAGCACCCATCGGACAGCACCATCGGCGGTGATGTTGACGCCGTTGGCGTGCTCGCCTTCGGTCATCGGCGAATTCGTGAACTCCGCTTCGCATCCGACACTGCCCGAAGCGATCTGGCAGCGGGTCTTGCCGGACTTCGTCTCGATGAAGACGTAACCGTTGTCGTTGGGGGACAGCGGGATCGACCCCGCCGGTGTCTGCGGCGCCGAGGTCGGCGCCGGCGTCGGCTGCGTCGAACGCGGTGGCGGAATAGGTCGCGCGGTCGGGAAGGACGGCTCGGTGGGGCCCGAACCCGGCAACGCGGTGGGCCGGCCGTCCACCAGGGAGCTGCACGCCGCGGTCGATGTCGCGCATGCGACGAGCCAGCCCGCCAAGGCGGCAATCGCCTGCGCCCTTCGCCCGAAACGCACGTCTGCTCTCCCATGCCTCGACGTCGGGTCAAGCCTACGCAAAGTGTGACAGAAGTGACTGCAGTGACGCGCGGTTTCGCGGCTTGGGACCGTGTCGTCTGTGGTGTGCCGCGCGGCACCGTTTGTCGACCGGAACCGAGGGGAACATTCCGGCGGTGACGGTCATCGGAATTCATGCGCGGCGCCAGCACCTGGCGTCTCCCGGCCGCCCCCGCAGTTTGGCCGGCTACCTCCTGGTGCCCAGGCCCAAAGACCTGGCCAAAGGCTGGCTTGTCGTCCTCACCTATGCGCTGGGTGTGCTCAGCACCGGCCAGGTTCAGCCGGTGCTGATCCTGCGGGCGTTGTTGGTCGCGGGCGCGGTCGAGCTGCTGGTGTATCAGGCCCGCTATCAGTGGAACGACGTGCGCGGGTTCGTGGCCGACCAGTCTCATCCGTCGAGCGGCGGACGGGGCCGGCTGCCGGGCCCGTTGTCGCGGGCTCGGCCGCACGTTGCGGCGAGCTGCGCTGTCGCTGCGTTGCGGCTACTGCTCACCGGATTGCTGGCCGTGGCGCTGCCCGACCTGCACCTCGGCGCCCTGCTCGGCTTCGCGGTGGCAGGAGTGTTCGGAGTCGCCGTCGCCTACGAAGCGCTGCGGTCGGTGAGCACCGGTCGCAGCGGCGTCATGCCTGCGCCGATCGGCCCGGGTGTCGTGCTGCTGTGGTGCACGGTGGGGGCGGGCTATGTGGTGCGCGGGGTCATCGGGCTGGCATTGGCGGTCGATTTGTGGAGGCGGCCCACGTTGCTGCTCGCCGCGATCGTCACCCTGTGGTGCTACGGCATCGCGTTCGTGACCAGCAGGTGGGTGGTGGAGGCGACCGCCTTCGCCGCTGTCCGCGGCACCCGGGTGGTGTGGAACGCGCGGGCGGATCAGGCGAGAGAGCACTTACTGGCCCTCGTGCGGTGGGTGCCGGAGCACATCACCGCGGATGTCACCGAGGTCGCCGACTGGGCTCCGTTGCGGCAGCGAACAGCGCTGACGGCACCCTGGAACCTCGCGATCGTGGTGGCCGGGTGCGCAGCAGCCGTCACCGGCCGGCTGCTGTGCGGTCCGCTGGCCGCCCCCCATGGCATCGTGATCGCGGCAGTCGGAGGGGCGGCGACGGCGCTGGTGGTGCTCGCGTCGCGACGCGGGTTGCTGGTGCCTGCGGCCGCAGTGCTGTTGGCGGCCGCGCTGATGGTCCTGCATTCACCCCGGCCCGTCTTGGCGATCGCACCATGGCTCCTGCTGATGAGCGCCTACCTGTTTTTCACAACTCGCACACTCGCGAAGTTGAGTACGCCCAACGTGCTTGCGCCCGTGATCGGCCGGCTGACCGCCGCTTTAGTGCGCACTATCGTCGGACCGTCCACCTGGAAGGCCATGCGGCACGGCGGCGAGCGCCGAGATGAGGACCGGCCGTGGGCGATTCCGCCGCAATCCTGGAGCTGACATCGGTCGCGCAGTCCGCGGCCCAGGCTGGGGCCCGAGTCGCGATGGGCTGGCTAAATCGAGCCGGCGATCTGGGCGTCGAGGAAAAAAACGGTCCCCGTGATCTGGTCAGCCGCGCTGATCGGGACACCGAAGACGCGATCGTCAGCGCCATCCGCCGCGCCCGCCCCGACGACGGAATTCTGGGGGAAGAACGCGGCACCATAGCCGGTACCAGCGGTGTGATGTGGGCGGTCGACCCGATCGACGGCACCACCAACTACCTCTACAGGCGACCGGATTGGGCGGTCAGCGTCGCCGCGCTACGCCACGACGACCAGTCGCTGCTGGCGGCAGCGGTATGCGAGCCGATGCTCGAGCGGGTCACCACCGCCGGCGCCGACGGCGGAACATGGTCGGGCGGGCGGCGGGTCAGCCTCACGAACGTGGATTTTCTGGCATCCGCGCTGATCGAGCTCAACCTCGGCCGTGAAGACCAGCGCGCCCAGGCCGGCGCCATGATCGACGCTCTGGCTCCGCGCAGCCGCGATATCCGCCGCGGCGGGAGCGCCGCTGTCGCGCTGGCCCAACTGGCCACCGGCCGCGCAGACGCGGTCTGGGCGCCGGGACTGCAGCCGTGGGACGGCGCCGCGGGAGTTCTGCTCGTGCACGAAGCGGGCGGCATGGTCGGTGACCTCTGCGGGTCCACCCCCGGCTGCTGGCCGGCCAGCGGCGATGTGCTGGCCGCCGGACCCGCGCTGTGGTCGCCGCTGCGTGAATTGCTCGCGCCGATCTACCGTTCGTAGTTTTGCTGAGCCGATCGGCGGGTATGCGCATCGTTCAACGCGTTGAGCAGCAGCGCTTTCTTTTTCTTGCTTTCCGACAGCTTTTCCCAGGGGGAAGTGTTTGTGCCGAATGTCGTGCGCTTACAGCGCAGCGTCGGCGTGCCGCTGAACGATGCCACGCTGCCGCTGCATTCAGACCGGGTTGATCTGCCCGAATATGACAGATCCGCGCTGAAACAGTCCGTCGTGCATGTCGGATTGGGGAACTTTCACCGGGCACATCAGGCGGTGTACTTCGACGACCTTGCCAGCTCGGGAGTCTCGCACCAGTGGGGCATCGCCGGCGTCAACCTACGGCAGGGCCGGACGAAAGCTGTTCTCTCAGCGCAAGATGGGCTGTACACCGTGGTGCAGCGCGGACACGGCGAAGACGCTGCCCGTGTCGTAGGTTCCCTTTGCGGTTGGCATTACGCTGCCGAGGACACAGCGGCGGTCCTTGCCGCACTGACCGACGAGCAGACTCGCCTCGTCACCTTGACGATCACCGGTAACGCGTATTGCGTCGACGGGCGCACCGGCACGGCAGTTGACCCACACCCGCGCAGTGACTTCGATAACACGTGGGCCTACCTCGCCGAGGCGCTGGACCGACGTCGCCGCGCCGGGACGGCGCCGTTCACGGTGTTGTCGTGCGACAACGTGCCCGACAACGGGCACGCCGCGCGGACAGCGCTGGTGTCCACCGCGTCGTTGCGGGACCCGGCGCTCGGCCGTTGGATCGACCGCAACGTCGCCTTCCCGTCGTCCATGGTCGACCGCATCACACCCGAAACAAATTGCGCTGATACCGCTTTCGTCGAGCAGAAGTTCGGCATCGTCGATAAGTGGCCGGTGATCGCCGAACCGTTTCGCCAGTGGATCATCGAAGACGAGTTCTGCAACGAACGCCCGCCGCTAGACGAGGTCGGCGTCGAATTCGTCACCGACGTCAGGCCGCACAAACTCGTCAAAACTCGGCTACTCAACGGAATCCATTCCGCCATGGCCTATCTCGCTATCCTTTCCGGCCACCAGCGCACCGACGAAGCGATGGGCGATCCCGTCTTCGGTCGCTACGTCGACCAACTGATGCGGAACGAGATCACTCCGTTGCTACCTGCTGTGCCCGGTCTCGACACCGACCTTTACTGCACATCGGTGATCAACCGGCTCAGTAACCCCCGCATCAGTGACCCATTGGCCCGGTTGGCTCGTCGCGGCTCGGTCAAGATGCCGGCGTACCTGCTGCCGTCCCTGCACGAAGCGATTGCCGCGCAACGCCCACACCACCTGCTCATGCTGGCGGTTGCCGGGTGGGTCCGCTACCTGCGCGGCACCGACCTTGCCGGTCGAAACATCGACATTCAGGATCCGCAGCGGGATCTGTTACGCGCTTCCGCGAAGATCGGTAAGAACAATCCCGACCCGCTGCTGCGAAACCACGACATTTTCGGTGATCTGCGATCGGTGCCCGGGTTTGTGAACCGCCTGCATCAAATGGTCCAGACCATTGACACGCTCGGGGTTTCGGCGGCGCTTCGCCGGCACACGTCGACTGATCTGCGAAAGCTCGTGGGCCAGTGAGCGGCGGCGACGTCGTTGTCGTCCGGCCGTTCGACCGTGGGGCCATCACCACGGTGTTGTGTGACGCTGACGGCAATCTGTTCCCGTCCGAGGAGCCGGCGTTCACCGCGTCGGTGACCGTCACCAACCAATTCCTCGAGAGTTACGGTGTCCGGCAACGCTATACAGCCGCAGAGCTGCTGCGGGGCACAACGGGCAAGAACTTCCGCACCACCGCGGTAGACCTGGCGGTGCAGGGCGGTGTGCCGATCGACGGTGAGTTGGCAGCAAGTCGACCGCATGCGGTGGTTGCCGGCGCAGACGATGTCGCCACCGGTCGGGTGCTGACCGCCGCCGAGTTGGAGCACTGGGTGCGCCGCGAACGTGACCACGTCAGTAGCCATTTGAGCACGGTGTTGCGTCCCGATCGCCGGGTGCAGCAAGCCTTGCAGATGATGGCCTCACGTTATGAACTGGCCGCCGTGAGCTCCAGCGCCTCGGCCCGGCTGGACGCGTGTTTTGCCGCCACGGGCCTTGATGCGTTGATACCGGCCGCAAAGCGGTTCAGCGCCGAGGACTCGTTACCCGTCCCGACGAGCAAGCCCGACCCGGCCGTGTACCGGCTGAGCGGTCAGGTCTTGGGCATCGAAGCGCCGCAAGGGCTGGCGGTCGAAGATTCGGTTCCCGGGGTGCTGTCCGCCGTCGCCGCCGGATTCCCGACCATCGGCAATCTGATGTTCGTCCCCGCCGAGCAACGCCGTCGTCGGGCTGCCGAACTCGTCGACGCCGGAGCGAGCGCGATCACCGAATCATGGCAGGCCGTGGCGGATTACCTGCTGCGAAGCCCTGATTCAGCGCCGGGAAGGTTGATTCCGGCAGCTCTCCCGGGTAGCTGAGAGAGGAAGCCATGCCCAATCCTTCCGAGTTTCGGCTGCCCGACTGCGACCAGCGGTCCCTCGGGGATCTACGTCACGGATTCGCTCCCTCACCGAAGATCAATTGATCGCGCTGCTCGACCACGAACGAACTCACGGCAATCGAGCGGCGGTACTGCAGCAGCTCGACGCGGGGCTCGATCAACTACGCGGCGGGGTCGGAGACCCGCAAAAGACCCCGCAGGTCACCGGTACGCAGCACGGCTCGCCGGTGCAGGAATCGACGGCGGCACAGCCCAACTACACCGCTGCGGTACGGCGTCGCGGCACAGACTCCGGCGCGGGGCCGGCCCTAACCGGTCATTTCTGTTATCCGGCCTGTGAAATCGCCGCTCAGCTCTAAAGGTCACCGGGCAGTTGTGGGCAGAGAAGTTTGTGGACGTCGTTCAAAAACGCGCTGCTTTCGGCAACGTCCGGCGGATTCTCCGTCAAGTTCAAGCCTCCGGGGACGAACTGCTCGCAAATAGTCAATCCATTCATCAGGTTCGTGTCCGGATTGGGGCTGGCAGGTAGAAGGTTGTACTGGTGCGGCGTTTGCTCAGCATTGCAATACATTTCACCGAGCGGCCGGATTGAGGCAGCGGGCACCGCGTCGAAAAGGTGTTATCAGTGTCCGCTTGTTCGCCTACGCCCCGTCACATGAGCTTTCGACGGCGATCAGTCGTCGGGAGCCGCCGCGGCCGGACTGGCGTCGGCGCTGGCCAGTACTCGCTGTCGGACCAAGAACCAACCGCCGACAAGGGTGGGGACGCCGGCCACCAGCGCGGTGATCACCCACGGGCCGCCCTCGGCGTCGAGCGTCATCAGAACCAGGACGGCCACCAGGAAGACAAGAGTGAGATAGCCGCTGTAGGGGGCCAGCGGCATCTTGAACCGCGGACGCTGCATCGTCTCGGTCTTCGCCGTCCGGTACAGCCGTAGCTGACATAGCACGATCGTCGCCCAGGCCGCGAGGATGCCCAACGCGGCGATGTTGAGCACTATTTCGAACGCCTGCCCGGGCCTGACCGCGTTGAGCACGACGCCGAGCAACCCGATGGCGCTGGTCAACAGAATCCCGCCGTAGGGCACACCGTTTCTCGACATCCGCGCGGTGAAGCCCGGACCGCTGCCGTTGACCGCCATCGACCGCAGGATGCGGCCGGTGGAGTACAACCCGGCGTTCAGGCTGGAAAAGGCGGCGGTGAGCACCACAATGTTCATCAGGGTGCCCGCGCCGCCGAAGCCGATCTTGGAGAAGAACGTGACGAACGGGCTTTCGTGCTCCTTGTACGCGGTATACGGCAGCAGCAAGGACAGCAGCGCGACCGATCCGACGTAGAACACCGCGATGCGGGCCACCACCGAGTTGATCGCCCTCGGCATGATTTTCTCCGGTTCGGCGGTTTCCCCGGCCGCGGTCCCGATCAGTTCGACCGCCGCGTAGGCGAACACCACACCTGAGGTGACGAGCACCAAAGGCACCAGCCCGGTCGGGAGGAATCCGCCATGCTGTGTCCACAGGCTGGGGCCGGTCTGTCGACCGTCGACGTCGAAACGGCCGGCCAGATAGACGGTTCCGACCACGAGAAACGTCACCAGCGCCAGCACCTTGACCAGCGCCGCCCAGAACTCGAATTCACCGAACGCCTTGACCGAGATCATGTTCACCGTCACCACCGCCACCAGCGCGATCAGCGCCAGCGTCCACTGGGGGATCCCCTGGAACGCTCGCCAATAGTGGAAGTAGCTGGCGATGGCAGTGCTGTCGACGATCCCGGTCATCGCCCAGTTCAGGAAATACAGCCAGCCGGCGGCGTAGGCGGCCTTCTCGCCGTAGAACTCCCGGGCGTAGGACACGAATGATCCCGACGACGGGCGATGCAGCACTAATTCGCCCAGCGCCCGCAGGATGAAGAACACGAAAATGCCGCACACCCCGTAGACCAGGAACAGCGACGGGCCCGCCTTCTCCAGTCGTCCGCCGGCGCCCAGAAACAGCCCGGTGCCGATGGCTCCGCCGATCGCGATCATCTGCAGCTGACGCTTACCCAGATCGTGGTGGTACCCGGCGTCCTCGCGGGTCAGGGAGGTGGTGGCAGTCGGCTCGTGGGGCGGTGTGCTGGGCACCGGTGGCATGACCGTCCTCATTGTCGTGGCTTACGCGACGAGCCGCGGGGCACACCCGGAGGCTGGATGTGAGGCTATAGCACCGCCGCCCCTTCAGCCCTGCACAGCTGAACTGCCGCAGGAAACCCGCTGCTAGATTCAGCGCGGACCTGCATCGGGTGAAAGGGGCCGTCATGGCGAACTCCAGCGAACTGCTGTTCAATCCGAATGTCTACGACCCGCGGCAGTTCGATCCGCAGACGCGGCGCCAACTTCGGGCGGTGATCGACTGGTTCGAGGCTCGCGGGAAAGCGAAACTGTTGCAGGACGATTTGGACGCGGTGTGGGTCTCGGACTTCCTGGACTTCATCAAACGGGAGCGGATTTTTGCCACCTTCCTCACGCCGTCGGAGTACGGCGACGGTGATCCCAACAAGCGCTGGGACACCTCGCGCAACGCCGCGCTGAGCGAGATCTTCGGGTTCTACGGGTTGGCGTATTGGTACGCCGAGCAGGTCACCATCCTTGGTCTCGGCCCGATCTGGCAGAGCGACAACAGCCGGGCCAAGCAGCGCGCGGCCGCCCAACTCGAGGCCGGCGGCGTGATGGCGTTCGGACTTTCCGAGCGTGAGCACGGCGCTGACATCTACAACACCGACATGGTCCTGACGCCGGTCAACGAGGAGGACGTCGTCTTTCGTGCGTCGGGGGAGAAGTACTACATCGGCAACGGCAATGTGGCCGGCATGGTGTCGGTGTTCGCCCGCCGAGCCGACATCGAGGGTGCCGACGGTTATGTCTGGTTCGTCGCGGACAGCGGTCACGACAGCTATGAACTGATCGGCAATGTCGTGCACGGTCAGATGTATGTGAGCAACTTCCGGCTCAGCGATTACCCGGTGCGCGAAGAGGACATCCTGTGCACCGGGCCGGAAGCCTTCTCGGCTGCCCTCAACACCGTCAACGTCGGCAAATTCAACCTGTGCACCGCCTCGATCGGAATGTGTGAGCACGCTTTCTACGAGGCGATCACCCATGCCAACAATCGCATCCTCTACGGCAACCCGGTCACCGACTTCCGGCACGTACGGGCGAGTTTCGTCGACGCCTACGCGCGACTGGTCGCGATGAAGCTGTTCAGCGACCGCGCGATCGACTACTTCCGCAGCGCCAGCCGCGACGATCGCCGCTACCTGCTGTTCAATCCGGTCACCAAGTCCAAAGTCACCTCCGAGGGCGAAACGGTCGTCACCCTGCTCCAGGACGTTCTGGCCGCGAAGAGCTTCGAGAAGGACACCTACTTCGCTGAGGTCGCCAGGCTGATCGGTTGCCTGCCGCGGCTGGAGGGCACGGTGCACGTCAACGTCGCGCAGATCCTGAAGTTCATGCCGAACTATCTGCTCAACCCGACCGACTATCCCGAGATCGCCACCCGCAACGACCCCACCGACGACGTCTTCTTCTGGCAGCAGGGTCCAGCGCGCGGCGCCGCCAAAGTTCAGTTCGCGGATTGGGCCGCCGTCTACGAGAATTCGCTGGACCTGCCCAACGTCGCCCGGTTCTACGAGCAGGCCGAGGCGTTGAAGGAGCTGCTGATCACGGCGGCGCCCGACGCCGAGCAGCAGCGTGACCTCGACTTCATCCTGGTGGTCGGTCACCTGTTCACCCTTGTCGTGTACGGCCAGCTGATACTCGAGCAGGCGACTCTGCTCGACCTGGGTCGCGATTTGGTGGATCAGATCTTCGACTTCCAGATTCGCGACTTCTCCGCACACGCCGTTGCTCTGCACGGCAAGCCCAGTTCGACCACCGCGCAGCAGAAGTGGGCCCTGTCGGCGGTGCGCAAGCCGGTCAGCGACGCCGACCGCTTCAACCGGGTCTGGGAGCAGGTGCGGGCATACGACGGCGCCTACGCGATGCGCCCGTAGGTTAGGGCCACCGGGCCGGGCATTCCACAGTGACCGGCCATCGGACCAAGCACAGGGCTCGACCCGGTTCGCAACCGCCCGGGAACAAAGGGGCGGCGCCCGCCGTTGAGCCGTACAGCAACTTGAGTGCATCAAGCTCAACCCTGAATTGACAGGGGCCCGCCATTACAGGCAGGCTTGAGCGAGGTGCACTCAGCATGGCAGTACACGCTCGTTCTATCAGGGAGGAACCACTATGGCTCGTGCGGTCGGAATCGACCTCGGGACCACCAACTCCGTCGTCTCGGTCCTGGAGGGCGGTGACCCCGTCGTCGTCGCCAACTCCGAGGGCTCCCGGACCACCCCGTCCATTGTTGCGTTTGCACGCAATGGCGAGGTGCTGGTCGGGCAGCCTGCCAAGAACCAGGCGGTGACCAACGTCGACCGCACCATCCGGTCGGTCAAACGGCAGATCGGTACGGACTGGTCCATCGAGATCGACGGCAAGAAATACACCGCGCAGGAGATCAGCGCCCGCGTCTTGCAAAAGCTGAAGCGGGACGCCGAGGCGTACCTGGGTGAGGACATCACCGACGCGGTCATTACCGTGCCCGCCTACTTCAACGACGCCCAGCGTCAGGCCACCAAGGAAGCCGGCCAGATCGCGGGCCTCAATGTGCTGCGCATCGTCAACGAACCGACCGCCGCGGCGCTGGCCTACGGCCTGGACAAGGGCGAGAAGGAACAGACCATTCTGGTGTTCGACCTCGGTGGCGGCACGTTCGACGTGTCGCTGCTCGAGATCGGCGAAGGTGTGGTCGAGGTGCGTGCCACCAGCGGTGATAACCACCTTGGTGGCGACGACTGGGACCAGCGTGTCGTCGACTGGCTGGTCGAGAAGTTCCGGGGTACCAGCGGCATCGACCTGACCAAGGACAAGATGGCCATGCAGCGGCTGCGTGAGGCCGCCGAGAAGGCCAAGATCGAGCTGTCGAGCTCGCAGAGCACGTCGATCAACCTGCCGTACATCACCGTCGACGCGGACAAGAATCCGCTGTTCCTCGACGAGCAGCTGACCCGCGCGGAGTTCCAGCGCATCACCCAAGACCTGCTGGACCGCACCCGTCAGCCGTTCCAGTCGGTGATCAAGGACGCGGGCATTTCGGTGTCCGAAATCGACCATGTGGTGCTGGTGGGTGGTTCCACCCGGATGCCCGCGGTGACCGACCTGGTCAAGGAGCTCACCGGCGGCAAGGAGCCCAACAAGGGCGTCAACCCCGATGAAGTTGTAGCGGTGGGAGCGGCTCTTCAGGCAGGTGTCTTGAAGGGCGAGGTGAAAGACGTTCTGCTGCTTGACGTCACGCCACTGAGCCTGGGGATCGAGACCAAGGGCGGCGTGATGACCAAGCTCATCGAGCGCAACACCACCATCCCCACCAAGCGCTCGGAGACCTTCACCACCGCCGATGACAATCAGCCCTCGGTGCAGATCCAGGTCTATCAGGGTGAGCGTGAGATCGCTTCGCACAACAAGCTGCTCGGCAGCTTCGAGCTGACGGGTATCCCGCCGGCACCGCGCGGCGTCCCGCAGATCGAGGTGACGTTCGACATCGACGCCAACGGCATCGTGCACGTCACCGCCAAGGACAAGGGCACCGGCAAGGAGAACACCATCCGCATCCAGGAAGGCTCGGCTCTGTCCAAGGACGAGATCGACCGGATGATCAAGGACGCCGAGGCGCACGCCGAGGAGGACCGCAAGCGTCGCGAAGAGGCCGACGTCCGCAACCAGGCCGAGACGCTGATCTATCAGACCGAGAAGTTCGTGAAAGACCAGCGCGACGGCGAGGGTGGCTCGAACGTGCCCGAGGACACCTTGAACAAGGTTGAATCTGCGGTCGCCGAGGCAAAGACGGCACTGAACGGCACCGACATCGGCGCGATCAAGTCGGCGATGGAGAAGCTGGGTCAGGAGTCGCAGGCGCTCGGTCAGGCGATCTATGAAGCCACCCAGGCCGCTCAGGGCGCCGGTGCACCCGGTGCGGCCGGCGGCGAGGGGCCCGGTGCAGCTGACGACGTCGTCGACGCGGAGGTGGTCGACGACGAGCGGGAGGCGCAGTGACCGACGGCAACCCGCAGGAACAGGTGACGGTCACCGACAAGCGGCGTATCGACCCGGAGACGGGCGAAGTCCGTCATACCGCTTCTGCTGAGGCTTCCGGGCCGGTCCTTGGCGGTCCGGCACCGGAAGCCGGTCCGGCCGCGGCCGACTCGGGGAATGCCGAGAAGGTCGCCGAGCTGACCGCGGATCTGCAGCGCGCGCACGCCGACTTCGCCAATTACCGCAAACGGGCGCTGCGCGACCAGCAGGCCGCCGGCGAGCGCGCCAAGGCGGCGGTGGTCAGCCAGCTGCTGGGTGTGCTCGATGATCTCGACCGGGCACGACGTCACGGTGATCTGGAGTCGGGCCCGCTCAAGGCGGTCGCCGACAAGTTGAGCAGCACGTTGACCGGGCTCGGCCTGGTCGCCTTCGCCGCCGAGGGTGAGGACTTCGACCCCGCCCTGCACGAAGCCGTGCAGCACGAGGGCGACGGGTCAGCAGAATCGCGGCCGGTGATCGGCACGGTCATGCGGCAGGGCTACAAACTCGGCGACCAAGTGCTGCGGCACGCCATGGTCAGTGTGGTCGACACGGTCGACGGCCCGGCGCAGACCGCCGAGACCGCCCAGGCCGGCGCGGCCGTTGAGGAGGTCGGCGCGGACGACACCTCCGATAACGACCCCGACACGGGGGAGCAGAACGCACAATCTTAAGCAATCGCAGAGCTAGCGAGCGCGAACCACGACCCAGGCAAAGGTGGAAGGGGGTGACGCGATATGGCCCAACGTGAATGGGTCGAAAAGGACTTCTACAAGGAACTGGGCGTCTCCTCTGACGCCAGTCCCGAAGAAATCAAGCGCGCCTACCGGAAATTGGCCCGTGATCTGCATCCGGACGCCAATCCGGACAATCCCGCGGCCGGGGAGCGGTTCAAGGCGGTTTCGGAAGCCCACAACGTGCTGTCCGATCCGGCCAAGCGCAAGGAGTACGACGAAACCCGTCGGCTGTTCGCCGGTGGGGGCTTCGGCCGCCGATTCAACGGTGGTTACGGAGGCGGCCGTTTCGGTGGGTTCGACGTCGGCGGCGACGGCGCCGAGTTCAACCTCAGTGACCTGTTCGACGCGGCGGGCCAGTCCGGCGGCACGAACATCGGTGACTTGTTCGGCGGCTTGTTCGGACGGGGTGGCGGCGCCCGGCCCAGCCGGCCGCGCCGCGGCAACGACCTGGAAACTGAGACCGAGCTGGACTTCGTCGAAGCCGCCAGCGGTGTGGCGATGCCGCTGCGGCTGACCAGTCCGGCGCCCTGTACGAACTGCCACGGCAGCGGGGCCCGGCCGGGCACCAGTCCCAAAGTGTGCCCGACCTGCAACGGCTCCGGTGTGATCAGCCGCAACCAGGGTGCGTTCGGCTTCTCCGAACCGTGCACCGACTGCCGCGGCACCGGTTCGATCATCGAGCACCAGTGCGAGCAATGTCAGGGCACCGGCGTGACGACCCGCACCCGCACCATCAACGTGCGGATCCCGCCCGGCGTGGAAGACGGGCAACGGATCCGGCTGGCCGGGCAAGGTGAAGCCGGGCTGCGCGGCGCCCCCTCGGGTGACCTCTATGTGACCGTCCATGTGCGCCCGGACAAGGTCTTCGGTCGCGACGGTGATGACCTGACCGTGACGGTACCGGTCAGCTTCACCGAATTGGCGCTGGGCACAACGCTATCGGTGCCCACACTGGACGGCAAAGTAGGCGTTCGGGTGCCCAAGGGCACCGCCGACGGGCGGATTCTGCGGGTGCGCGGACGTGGCGTGCCCAAGCGCAGCGGCGGCCACGGTGATCTGCTGGTCACGGTGAAAGTCGCGGTTCCGCCGAACCTGGAAGGTCCGGCGAAAGAAGCGTTGGAGGGCTACGCCGCCGCCGAGCGAGCCAGCGGCTTCGACCCCCGAGCCGGATGGGCGGGTAACCGCTGATGGCCAAGAACCCGAAAGAACACGACGCCCGGACGTTTCTGATTTCGGTGGCCGCCGAACTGGCCGGCATGCACGCGCAGACGCTGCGGACCTACGACCGGCTGGGGCTGGTCAGCCCGCGGCGGACGTCGGGTGGGGGCCGGCGGTACTCGGAGCGCGACGTCGACCTGCTGCGCGAGGTGCAGCGGCTGTCCCAGGACGAGGGCGTGAATCTGGCGGGCATCAAGCGCGTCATCGAATTGACCAACCAGGTCGAGGCGCTGCAGTCGCGGATCAAGGAAATGTCCGCCGAGATCGAGGCGCTGCGGGCCACGCAACGACGCGAGCTCGCCGTGGTGCCCAAGAGCACCGCGGTGGTGGTCTGGCAACCGCGCCGCCGATGAGCGAGCCCGCGACAGCGGGCGAGCGCAGAGGCGCAAACATCCTGAGCCGATGAGCGAGCCCGCGACAGCGGGCGAGCCCGCCGCAACGTCGCCCAGCGTTTAGCCATCGCGAAATCTTGGCCGGGATTTTCGCAACTGTTGACGTTCGGCGGAGCGGGCCGCTATACGCGGATGGAAAACACCGCGACCGCCGGTTCGCCGGGACGCGCGCAGCGGTAGCCGCCGCGACGCAGCGCGTCGGTGGGTGCGGTCATCGGCTCGAAACACACCACGTCCTCGGCGGGCGGTGCAAAGATCTGCGCGGCCGGGTAGCCCTGCTCGAAGTGCACCTCGATGCGACGGCCGCCACCGGACACCGCGAACACCGCTCCGTCAGCCACGTTGTCGTAGCCGTCATCGAAACCTTTGTCGTCCAGCACCTCGTCGATCGGCGCCTGCTCGGCGGCGTCACCGGTGGGCAGTCCCTGATCGTCGAGAGCCAGGTGCCGCAGCGGCGGGGTCTCGATTCTCCACTGGGCGCGCGGCACCCGGGGCAGTTGCAGATACGGGTGAAAGCCGTAACACAGCGGCACCGCTTTGTCGCCGATCGCCGACACCGTCGTGCGCACGGTCAATGTCCGCTCGGCCAGGCTGACCCGCACCACCAGCAGATGCGGGAAGGGAAAGCTGGCCAGCAGCGCCGGGTCGGCACCGAAGTCCAGTTCGGCGGTCAGCTCATGGGCCGACTCGGTCAGCACCCGCCAGCCGTCATACGCCGCGAGCAAGCCGTGGATCGGCAGACCGTTGGGGTCGAAGCGGACACCCGCCCCGTCGGCGTGCAGTGTGACGTCGACACCTTGAGCTGCGTACTCCGGGCCACCCAGCCGATTGGCCCACGGGTAGAGAATCGGCAGTCCCATCGTCTTGCCGGCGTCGATGTAGGCGTCCAGACCGCGCCGCTGGCCCAGCAACTGTTCACCGGAATCGGTCAGCGACACCCCGATCATCCCGGCGGCGGGCACATACTCGGCCACCACCGGTGACGACGGGTCGCGCAGCGTGACGACGTGCATCTGTGTGACCTTAACGGCACAGCGGGTCGTGCTGAATGCGTTCCGGTGACGCGCCTTTGGCGATGAGCGCGGCTTTGGTGACGCGCACCATGTCCGGCCCGCCGCAGATCAGTATTTGCCGGTCACCCCAGCCGCCGTATCGGGTGACGACGTCGGCCAGCCGGCCGGTCTGGCGCACGTGCAGGCCGCGCGGCGGCGTCACGTCGGGATAGTTCGCGGCCCAGGCCGGATCGCGGGCGTACTCCGACACCGGCGAAACCGACAGCCACGGGTTTTGAGCGGCCAGCTGCCACAAGGTTGGCAGGTCGTAGAGCTCGCACGGGTAGCGGCCGCCGAAGAAGAGGTGCACCCGCGGATTTTCACCCCACCGGGCCAGGTCCATGACGATCGACCGAAACGGTGCCAGGCCGGTGCTGCCGGCCACCATCAGCACGTCACCGCCGTCCCGGTCGACCCGCAGCCCACCGTGCGGGCTTGATAGCCGCCAGCGGTCACCGGGCCGCGTTTCACCGACGATAGCGGTGCTGACCAGGCCACCGGAAACCGCGCGCACGTGGAACTCGACCGCCCCGCTGTCGTCGGCAGGGATCGCCGGTGTCAGATACCGCCAGCGCCGCGGGCACTGCGGTGTCGCCACGTTGACGTACTGGCCGGGGTGATAGTGCATCGGCCGGTCCAGCTGCAGTCGCACCACGGCCAGGTCCCGGGATACCCGCCGGTGTTCGATGACCGTGCCGTCCCACCAGGCGGGACCGCGGTCGGCGTCGGCGGCACCGCGCATCACGCCGGTGATCAGATGGAGCGACTGCCGCGCGGCTTCGTCGACCGCGTGCGTCCAGGAGTCGGCCAGATGATTGCGCAGCGCCGCGTACAGCGCCTGCTGCAAGGTGTCGTGGTGGGCCGGTTGGACACCGTACTTGCGGTGATCACGGCCCAGCTGCGCGAGAAACGCGACCGACGTCTCCGCCCGCCGCGCAGCCAGTTCGCCGTACACCCAGTGCAGTGCCTGAGCGAAGGCGATGCGCTGGCCGTCCATATCGGGCGGGAAGAGGTCGCGGGTGGACACGTCCAGGTCGAACCAGCGGTGGTAGAAGTCGCGGATCAGCCCGTTGGCGTCGGAGGGCTCGACGGCGGCACGCAGCACCCACAGCGCGTCGGAGTCCTCTAAGCCCACGGGCGACGATTTTAGGCCCGGCAAGGCCAGTTCAAGCGGCGGTTACAGCGCGTGAATGCCGTTGTAGACCACCATCAGCCCGATGACCACCAGGATCCCCGCGAGTAGGGCGGCGTTGTTTCGCTCCATCCAGTCCTTGAGCCGCGCCATCGACTCGTCGAGCCGGTCACCGGCGGCTGCATAGGCCAGCACCGGAACCGCGACCGACGACACGGCGACAGCGACGAATACCGCGGCACAGATCCATTCGGTGGTGGCGCCGAGTTTGCCGGTGCCGATGGCTAGACCGGCCGCTGCGCAGATGACCAGCACTTCGAGCCGCACCAGCACCAGAACGAAACCGGTGATGCCGGCGCGCACCGGGCTGATGGTGGCGAATGACCGCATCCATTTGGGCGACTCGGTATGACTGCGTCGGGTCAGCCATCGGTAGAGGCCGAACAGGATCAGTGCCGAGCCGAGGACCACCCGCAGCCACGAGGCCCAGGTCGGCGGTGCTTTGTGTAGGCCGCCGAGCGCGCTGGAGGCCGCGACGAAGATCGCGGT
Organism: uncultured Actinomycetota bacterium; assembly: GCA_963767765.1. Lineage (GTDB taxonomy): Bacteria > Actinomycetota > Actinomycetes > Mycobacteriales > Mycobacteriaceae > Mycobacterium. The sequence continues at coordinate 1,349,663 of CAVYEX010000002.1, forward strand.
GAGCGCAGACAAGCCGAGCAGCCAGCCGCCGAGGAAAGCAAGGCTGCTGGCGCGGCCGCGGGGTGCCTGCAGCACCAGCACCGCGGGGATGATCGACAGCGGCGACAGCGAGATGACCAGCGCGAGCGGGATGAGTGCGGTCAACTCGGAGCCCACGGATGCCACGGTCAGCCATCTTCGCACCGAGACGTGCCGCTGACGATGCAGCGCGCCGAACTAAGCTTTGCGGCGCAACGTCCAGGCCGGCACCCAGTGCGTGACGACCTTATGTCGGGATCCGTAGGCGACCGGGTAGGTCACCAGACCCCACCAATCGCCCTGCTCGCAGATGCCCCAACAGGTCAGTTGCCCCTCGATGACCTTGTGCAGCTGCAGACCGTTGGGCTGGTAGCGGCCCGAACGGTGCGGTTCGCGCGGGAAGAGCACGGTCAGGTCGATGAGCACCGCGATGGGCGGTCGCACCACCCGAAACGGGCTGCGTACCGGCTGGCCGTTGTATCCGATCGACGCGAACGGGACCATCGATCGATCATACGTTCGATTGCGCGCAGCGTCCCCACCCCGTCCGGCGGGAAAATCCGTTGTCCAAACCTGTCCTGGTGATGCCCGAGCGAGCTAACATATCCGCTCACAGCGCGCGTGCCACCGGTGTCTGCAGACTCCGCCGGTACCGCCCGGCAGATGACCCGTGAGGAGCGGCAGTGGGCAGAATCTCACGCGGCTGGGCGCTAGCGCAGCAAAGTTGGTCGGTTTTGAAAAACGACCTGTCGCTCGCCTGGTTCCCGGTGCTGTCGATCATCGTCTCAGCCCTCGGCGCGGCGGCGATCTGGGTGCCGACGCTGATGGCCCGCGGTGCGCTCAACATGCAGGAAATAGATCAGCTCAGTCAGGGCGCGGACCAGCATGATCCGGTGATGTATGCCGCGGGCGCGGCGACGGCGTACGTCTCGACGTTCGTGACGATTTTCTTCAATGTGGCGCTGGCCGCCTGTGCCGTGCGGTCGATGCGTGGCGAGGACACCAAAGTCAGCGAAGGGATCAAGGCGGCACTGAACCGGATCTGGCCGATCCTGGGCTGGTCAGTGCTGACGACGACGGTCGGGCTGGTCCTGCAGGTATTGGAGAGACGTGCGCCCTTCCTCGGCAGAATTGCCGCCCGGATCCTGGGCGCCGCGTGGGCAATCGCGGCATTTTTCGTGGTCCCGGTGATCGCGTTCGAGGGTGCCGGGCCGGTCCGGTCGCTGCAGCGCTCGGCGTCCGTCGTCAAGGCGCGATGGGGCGAAGGCGCGACCGGCGCGGCGACCATCTCGGTGGTGACGTTCCTGATCTCGCTGCTGGTCATAGCCGCCGCCGCGGTATGTGCGTTTCTGCTGTTCGCGGCCAACCTCGTGCTCGTCGGCTACGCCGTCATCGCGATCGGGGTGCTCGCAGTGCTGGTGATTTCCATACTGTCGAGCGCGCTCAGTCAGATCTTCCGTGTCGCCGTGTATGAGTACGCGGCCGGCGGTCAGACGCCGGGTGGCTTCGACCAGCGATCGCTGCAGTCGGCCTTCGCCGGCCGGTGAGGCCCGGGTCCGCGCCCGGCCGCAGACCGCACTCGGCCGGGCGGGCGGCAAGACTTGGAAAATAGTTAGAGTTGAGCGGAACACGCTCAACCTTGACGGCGTTGTACAACGCGACAAGCATTTTTGATAACCCCTTTGAACTTCGATGGAGGCCGGTGTGGACTCGTTCAACCCGACAACCAAGACTCAGGCGGCGCTGACCTCGGCGCTGCAGGCGGCCTCAGCCGCAGGCAATCCCGAGATCCGGCCCGCTCACCTATTGCTGGCGTTGCTGACGCAGAACGACGGAATCGCGGCGCCGTTGCTCGAAGCAGTCGGCGTCGAGCCGGCCGCCGTCCGGACCGAAGCGCAGCGTCTGCTGGAGCGGCTGCCGCAAACCAGCGGCGCCAGCTCGCAGCCGCAGCTGTCCCGCGAATCGCTGGCCGCGATCACCACCGCTCAGCAGCTGGCCACCGAGATGGACGACGAATACGTCTCCACCGAGCACCTGCTGGTCGGCCTGGCCACCGGTGACTCCGACGGCGCCAAGCTGCTGACCGGCTACGGCGCGTCACCGCAGGCGCTACGCGAGGCGTTCGTCAAGGTGCGGGGCAGCGCCCGGGTCACCAGCCCCGAGCCGGAAGCCACTTATCAGGCGCTGGAGAAGTACTCCACCGACCTGACCGCGCAGGCGCGCGACGGCAAGCTCGACCCGGTCATCGGCCGCGACAATGAAATTCGCCGCGTCGTGCAGGTGCTGAGCCGCCGCACCAAGAACAATCCGGTGCTCATCGGCGAGCCCGGCGTCGGCAAGACCGCGATCGTGGAGGGCCTGGCTCAGCGCATCGTCGCCGGCGACGTGCCGGAAAGCCTGCGCGACAAGACGGTCGTCACTCTGGATATGGGTTCGATGGTGGCCGGCTCGAAGTACCGCGGCGAATTCGAGGAACGGCTCAAGGCCGTGCTCGATGACATCAAGAACTCCGCCGGGCAGATCATCACGTTCATCGATGAACTGCACACCATCGTCGGTGCCGGCGCCTCGGGTACTGAGTCTTCCTTGGACGCCGGCAACATGATCAAGCCGATGCTGGCCCGGGGCGAGCTTCGGCTGGTGGGTGCCACGACGCTCGACGAGTACCGCAAGCACATCGAGAAGGACGCCGCGCTGGAGCGCCGCTTCCAGCAGGTGTTCGTCGGTGAGCCGTCGGTCGACGACACCGTCGGCATTCTGCGTGGACTCAAAGACCGCTACGAGGTGCACCACGGTGTACGCATCACCGACTCTGCGCTGGTGGCGGCGGCCACGTTGTCCGACCGCTACATCACCGCCCGGTTTTTGCCGGACAAGGCCATCGATCTGGTCGACGAGGCGGCCAGCCGGCTGCGGATGGAAATCGACTCGCGGCCGGTGGAGATCGACGAGGTGGAGCGACTGGTCCGTCGGCTCGAGATCGAAGAGATGGCGCTGGCTAAGGAAGAAGACGAGGCGTCGGCCGAACGGCTGGTGAAGCTGCGCGCCGAACTGGCCGATCATAAGGAGAAGCTGGCTGAGCTCACCACCCGCTGGCAGAACGAGAAGAACGCGATCGACATCGTCCGCGAGCTCAAAGAACAGCTCGAGACGCTGCGCGGCGAGTCCGAGCGGGCCGAACGCGACGGTGACTTGGCCAAGGCCGCCGAACTGCGCTACGGGCGTATCCCGGAGGTAGAGAAGAAGCTCGACGCCGCACTGCCCCAAGCCCAAGCCCGCGAGGGCGTGATGCTGAAGGAAGAAGTCGGCCCCGACGACATCGCCGACGTGGTGTCGGCGTGGACCGGGATCCCGGCCGGGCGGCTGTTGGAAGGCGAGACCGCCAAGCTGCTGCGGATGGAAGACGAGTTGGGCAAACGTGTGGTGGGCCAGCGCAAAGCGGTGCAGGCGGTGTCCGACGCGGTGCGCCGCACCCGGGCCGGCGTGGCCGACCCCAACCGGCCGACCGGATCGTTTCTGTTCCTGGGCCCCACCGGGGTCGGCAAGACCGAGCTGGCCAAAGCGTTGGCCGACTTCCTGTTCGACGACGAACGGGCCATGGTCCGCATCGACATGAGCGAATACGGCGAGAAGCACTCGGTGGCCCGCCTCGTCGGTGCGCCGCCCGGCTACATCGGCTACGACCAGGGCGGTCAGCTGACCGAGGCGGTGCGCCGTCGGCCCTACACGGTGGTGCTGTTCGACGAGGTCGAAAAAGCCCACCCGGACGTGTTCGACGTGCTGTTGCAGGTGCTCGACGAGGGCCGGCTCACCGACGGGCAGGGCCGCACGGTCGACTTCCGCAACACCATTCTGATTCTCACGTCCAACCTAGGGTCGGGCGGCACCGAGGAGCAGGTGATGGCCGCGGTCCGGGCGACGTTCAAGCCGGAGTTCATCAACCGGCTCGACGACGTGCTGGTCTTCGACGGCTTGAATCCCGAGGAGCTGGTTCGGATTGTCGACATCCAGCTCGAGCAGCTGGGCCGGCGTCTGGCGCAGCGGCGGCTGCAGCTCGAGGTGTCGCTTCCGGCCAAGCGCTGGCTGGCCCAGCGCGGGTTCGACCCGGTGTACGGGGCTCGTCCGCTGCGGCGGCTGGTACAGCAGGCTATCGGCGACCAGCTGGCCAAGATGTTGCTGGCCGGTGATGTCCACGACGGCGACATGGTGCCGGTGAACGTCAGCCCCGACGGCGACTCGCTGATTCTCGGCTGAGCGCGAACGGCGCAGTAATCGTGTTGTGACCCGCTCGCGTTCTTGGATCTGGGCCGACAGCAGATAGGCTATCGGGCGATGGTCCCGCTTTGGTTCACGCTCTCGGCGCTGTGTTTTGTCGGCGCCGCGGTGCTGCTTTACATCGATCTCGATCGGCGCCGCGGTCGGGGCCGGCGCCGCAGGTCGTGGGCGCGGTCGCACGGGTTCGACTACGAACCGGAGAACACCGAGATCCTGCAACGCTGGAAGCGCGGCGTGATGTCGACGGTCGGGCAGATCCCGGCGCGCAACGTCGTGCTGGGGCAGATCCGCGGCGAGGCGGTGTTCATCTTCGACCTGGAAGAGGTCGCCACCGTGATCGCGCTGCACCGCAAGGTGGGCACCAACGTCGTCATCGATTTACGGCTCAAAGGGCTCAAAGAGCCGCGCGAGAGCGACATCTGGCTGCTCGGTGCTATCGGGCCGCGGATGGTCTACTCGACGAATCTGGACGCGGCGCGGCGCGCCTGCGACCGCCGCATGGTCACGTTCGCCCACACCGCACCGGATTGCGCCGAGATCATGTGGAACGAGCAGAACTGGACGTTGGTCAGCATGCCGATCGCCAGTAACCGCGCTGAGTGGGACGAGGGGCTGCGTACCGTCCGGCAGTTCAACGACTTGCTGCGCGTGTTGCCGCCGCTAACTCCGCCGGCGCCGCAGCCGGCCAGCAGGCGAAACGCCGCGCCCAGCCGTCCGCTGGCACCGGCCGGCCGCTCCGAGGCACCCCCGCGACGCCCGCAGCAGGACACACCACCACCCCAGCAGCCGCCACCACCACGCAACGGCCGGCAGGCCCCGCACTACCAACGCTGACGCAGCCGCCCCGCTCGTGGACTTCGAATTGAACGCCGCGCAGCAAGCATGGCTGGCCGAAGTTCGCGAATTCCTCCACGGCAACGTCACACCGGCGCTGCGATCGGAACTGGCCGAACACGGCCTGGAACAGGCCGGCGGGGAGGTCGCCGCCTTCCGGCGCAAAGTCGGTGCCAAGGGCTGGTTCGGACTGAACTGGCCCACGGAGTACGGCGGGCTGGGATTGAGCGCCGTGCATCAGCACCTGCTGATGAGCGAGTTCGAGTATTGGGCTGTGCCCGGGCCCGATCTCACCGTCACCTCAGTGGCGCCGATGATCATGCGCCACGGCACCGAACAGAACAAACAGGAGTACCTGCCGCCGATCGCCAGCGGTGAGATGGTCTGCGCCGTCGGCTATTCCGAGCCGGAAGCCGGCACTGACCTGGCGAGCCTGCGCACCCGCGCGGTACGTGACGGCGACGAGTGGGTGATCACCGGCACCAAAACCTGGAACAGCGGCGCCCAGCGGGCCACCCACGAGTGGTTGTGCGTGCGCACCGATCCCGACGCCCCCCGCCATCGCGGAATCTCGGTGATCATGGTGCCCATCGATGCGCCCGGCGTGCAGATCAGCCCGCTGTACGCCTGGTCGGGATACCGCACCAACGAAGTGTTCTTTCACGACGTTCGAGTCCCGCTGAGCAATCTGATCGGCGAGCAGAACCGCGGCTGGACCTACATCACCGGCGCGCTGGACCTGGAACGTGGCGCGTTGACCAACGCCGGCGATCTACGCCGCGCACTCGACGAATTGCACCAGGTGGCGCGTAGCCCCGGCCGCGACGGTTCGGTACCGGTGCACAACGCTGCTTTCCGCCGTCGGCTGGCGCAGGCCGAGGCCGATGTCGAGGTCGCGATGCTGATGGGCTACCAGGCGGCGTCCATGCTGGACAGCGGTGTGATCCCCACCGTCGAAGTCAGCGTGGAGAAGGTCTTCACCAGTGAGCTGCGGCAGCGTATCGCCGATCTGGCTCTGGACCTGCTGGGGCCGGACGGGCTGCTCGCCTACCGCAGCCCCGGTGCCCCCGCAGGGGGCCGATTCGAACGGCTCTATCGGGTATCGCCGCTGATGCGGTTCGGCGGCGGCACCAACGAAGTGCTGCGCGACGTCATCGCTCAGCGCGGCCATGGCATGCCGTCATATGGCCGGTCTGGCCTTCACTACTGAATCGCGTGCGATGAAGCTCCTGCCCAACCAGGATGAACGCGATCTGGTGGCAATGCTGCGTGGGCTTTTCACCACCCAGGCAGCCGCACCGACCCTGGTGAAGTCCCTCGCTGCCGCCGGGGTGCTGGGGTTGACGGTCCCGGAGCGCTACGGCGGGTCCGGTGGCCGGCTGACGGATCTGGGCGTGTTCTGCATTGAAGCCGGCCGGGCGCTGTGCCCGACGATCGTGCACAGCACCGTTCAGGCGGCACTTGCCATCGACGCTTTCGGCGGCCCGGAGCAGCGGGCGGCCTGGTTGCCGCAGTTGAGCGCGGGAAACGTCACCGCCACCACGGCATTGTGGAGTTCGCGTGATGCCGGCGTGCTCACCCCGACGCTGCGTGCGCAGCCAGCCGCTGCGGGCAGCTGGCACTTGGCCGGCAGCGTCGACTTCGTCGTAGACGCCGAGGCGGCCGATCATCTGGTGGTCTCAGCCGTTGACGACTCGACCGAGCGGACGCTGGCCTTCGTCGTCGACCTGCGTTGTCCTGGGCTGCGGATCGACCCGTTGCCGATGATGGGCGAATACCGATGCGGCTGCGTGTATTTCGACGACGTGACGGTCCACCAGGACGCGGCGCCGCTCGCCGGGCCGGACGGCCTCGGTATCTCCGGCGCTCAGCTGCGCCGATTGGCCAACACCGCGACGACGCTGCTGTCACTCGATCTTGTCGGTGTCGGCGAGTTGGTGCTGCAGCGCACTGTGGACCACACCGTGCTGCGTCACCAGTTCGGCCGGCCGATCGCGTCGTTCCAGGCCGCCCAGCACCTGGTGGCCAACATGCACATCGCACTCGCGGCTGCCCGCCTGTCGGCGCGCTCGGCGCTGTTCTGGCTCGACCGCGGCCGCACGGCCACGCGAGAAACCGCGATCGCGCGGATGCAGGCCGCGGCCGCAGCCAAGCTGATCACCCTCGACGCGCACCAGCTGCACGGCGGCATGGGCTACGTCGTGGAGACGAATTTGTACCGCTACTCCGAACGGGCCCGAGTGCTCGCGACCCTCGGTGGTGGGGCGGACGTGGCGGCGCGCTGGCTGGACTCTGACTAGGAGACAACACTGGTGATTTCGGGAAGCTTGATCGACGCCGAGGCGGCGGCCCGGGTGGGGACCGTCGTCGCCACCGCCACCGGCGAAGTGAACCGGCGTGACTGGCAACGCTGGGCCGCGGCCGTCGGCGACCACAACCCGCTGTGGTTCGACGCCGACTACGCGCGCGCCAACGGATACCACGACGTGATCTGTCCGCCGCTGTATTTGCAATACGCGGTGCTGTCGGTGACACCGCTGGCCGGGCTGCGGCCCGACGGTTCGTCGGGCGCGGTGTCAGGCAGCCTGTCGTTTCCCCGGGCGCCGCGGCGGATGGCGGGCGGCGAAAGCACCTCGTTTCACGTGCCGGCCTATCACCGCGATCAGATCGACATGGTTCGATCCGTCGAGTCGATCGTCGAAAAGCAAGGCCGCTCCGGGGTATTCGTGTTGGTCACCTGGCGCACCAGCTACCGCAATCAACGCGGCGAGCTGGTGGCCGAAGCCGCCACCTCGATGATCGCCCGTCCGTGAGGAGTGCCATGGCGACCGTGCAGCTGTACTACGAGGATGTGCAACCAGGCAACGAGATCCCTGCGCTGTCGCTGACCGTCGACGAGCGACAGCTGTTCTTCTTCAGCGCCGCAACCTACAACGGACACCGTATCCACTACGACAAAGAATGGGCACGGTCAATCGAAGGATATGACGACGTGTTGGTGCACGGCCCGTTGCAGGCGGCGCTGCTGGCGCGCGCCCTGACCGATTGGATCGGGGGCCGCGGTCGGCTGGTCGAGTACTCGGTGCAGAACCGGGCCGTCGCATACCCGGGTCAGGTGCTGACCTTCAGCGGGGTGGTGACCGCCAAGCGGTTGGCCGACCACACCGGTCTGGTCGATCTCGACATCGCGGGCCGCCGCGGCGATACAGTGCTGATGCCCGGAACCGCGACGGTCGCTTTGCCGCTGCGGGAACAACTTTCATGAGCCTGCGCGGCGAGGCGGCGATCGTCGGGATCGCGGAGCTAGCTGCTCAGCGCAAGCAGACCCGCCCGCAGCTGTTCACCCTCGACCAGTACGCGCTGCTCGCCAAGATGGTCATCGAGGACGCCGGCGTCGACGCCGGTGTGGTCACCGGGCTGGTGACCCACGGCGTGGCGGAATCAGACATGTTCGCGCCGGCCACCCTCTGCGAATACCTCGGTCTGGCGCTGGATTTCGGGGAACGGGTTGATCTGGGCGGTGCCACCTCGGCCGGCATGGTGTGGCGCGCTGCGGTCGCGGTGGAGCTGGGAGTGTGCGACGCCGTGCTCGCCGTCGTACCCGGATCGAGCGAGCTGCCCCAGTCTCAGCGGCGCCCGCGCCCGGAGCCGGGCTGGTATGGGGCGTCGAGCAACAAACACGGCTCGCCGCAGGCCGAATTCGACATTCCCTACGGCAACGTCGGACAGAATGCGCCGTACGCCCAGATTGCGCAGCGGTATGCGGCCGTGTACGGATATGATCCGGCCGCGCTCGCCAAGATCGCCGTCGACCAGCGCACCAACGCCTGCGCGCACCCCGATGCGGTGTTTCACGGTCAGCCACTCACGGTCGACGATGTGCTGGACAGCCCGATGATCGCCGACCCGATTCACAAGCTGGAGACCGTCATGCGCGTGCAGGGCGGTGCCGGGGTCCTGATTGCCAACGCGGATGTGGCGCGGCGCTCGCGCCACCGTCCGGTGTGGATCAAGGGCTTCGGTGAACACATCGCGTTCAAGACACCGACCTACGCCGCCGACCTGATGAGCACACCGGTCGCGCGATCAGCCGAAAAGGCCTTCGCCATGGCGAATCTCGCGCCATCCGACATCGACGTCGCCTCGATCTATGACTGCTACACGATCACGGTGTTGATGAGCCTCGAAGACTCCGGCTTCTGCCCTAAAGGCGCGGGCATGACCTGGCTCAAGGCGCACGATCTGACCTTTCGTGGTGACTTCCCGCTCAACACCGCGGGCGGGCAGCTGTCCTTTGGGCAGGCCGGGATGGCCGGCGGCATGCATCACGTCGTCGACGCTGCACGCCAGTTGATGGGCCGATCCGGTGCCGCCCAGGTTTCCGGATGCGACACCGCATTCGTCAGCGGCACTGGCGGCATCATGAGCGAGCAGGTGGTCCTGCTGTTGGGCGGTGACTGAGATGACCGCGCCCCGGCCGCTGCCGGAGCCGACGCCGGTCAGCCGGCCGTTCTGGCAGGGCCTGACCGAACACCGGATCATGGTGCAGTACTCGCCGTCGCTGGGCCGGTATGTGTTCTATCCGCGCACCCTGGCGCCCGGCACGCTGGCCGACGACCTGGAATGGCGCGAGATCGACGGCGCCGGTTGGCTTTACACCTTCACCGTGGCCGACCGGCCGACCGGCCCGCCGTGGTCGGATGCGCTGCCGCAGCTGCTCGCGGTGGTGCAGTGGGATGCCGGTCCACGAATCAGCACCGAACTGGTCGACGTCGAGCCCGCTGAAATTCGGATCGGTATGCGGGTGGCGCCGGTCTTCTGCGACATATCCGACACCGGCGTGACGTTGCTGCGCTATCGGCCCGCCTTTCACATCTGAGAAAGGAAAGCTGTCACTTATGACCATGCGACCGAAAAACCTTGGACGACTAATCATGCGCGCCGCGCCGGTTTTCAACGCACCGGTGGCTGCGCTGGCCAATTCACGGCGCTTCGGCGGGCTGGTGAATCGCAACATCGCCCTGCTCAGCTACACCGGACGGCGTTCCGGACGCCGGTTCAGTATCCCGGTGGCATATCGCCGAACCGGTGACGAGATCAGCATCGGCGCCAACATGCCCGCGACAAAGACGTGGTGGCGAAACTTCCTCGGCGACGGCGGCCCGGTGACGCTGCAACTGCAAGGCACCGAGCGGGCCGGGCACGCGGTGGCCGAACGCGACGAAAGTGGCCGGGTCACCATCACCGTACGACTGACCGACTGATTGACCGGTTGTGACGGATTGCCCGACTCGATTCTCTAGATTGAGGACCAGTTCGCTCCGGACAAAGGGCTGAGAATGGACGACGGGGTAACGGCGATGCTCGACGCGCTCAACGCCGCCGAAGCCGCCGAGCAGACACTGTTCCTCCAAGCCGAGCGGGTCTACGCCGGACTGGTGTGCACCACCCGATGATCGAGACCATGCAGCAGCTGCTGCGCGAACGGGTGCACGACGACAACCCGGCTGTGCTGCACGGCGATCGAACCTGGACGTGGCGCGAGCATTTGGCCGAGGCCGCCGCCGAGGCGTCGGCGCTGATCAGCCTGGCGGATCCGTTCCGCGCACTGCACGTCGGCGCGTTGCTCACCAATTCGCCGCCGATGTTACGGGCGATGGCGGGGGCGGCGCTGGGCGGATATGTGCTGTGCGGCATCAACACCACCCGCCGCGGTGACGGCCTGCTGGCCGACCTGCGGCGTTCGGATTGCCAGCTGCTGCTTGTCGATTCGGAGCACCGACCGTTGCTCGACGGACTGGACCTGTCCGGCATCACCGTCTTGGACGTCACCTCGCCGAGCTTCGCCGACACGGTCGCCGCCGCGGCGCCGCTGAGCCCACACCGCGAAGTCACCGGTGCGGACACGCTGATGCTGATCTTCACGTCCGGCACCAGCGGCAACCCCAAGGCCGTCCGGTTCGCACACGCGATGTCGGTACTGTGCGGGGCCAGCCTGGTGGCTCAGCTGGACGTCACCGCCGCCGACATCTGCTATCTGTCCATGCCGCTGTTCCACTCCAACGGTGTAGCCGGTGGGTGGTCGGTCGCTGTCTGCAGCGGGGCGGCAATGGTGCCAGCCCGCTTCTCGGCGTCGAAGTTCCTGGCCGACATCCGTCAATACGGCGTCACCTACATGAACTACGTCGGCAAGCCGCTGGCTTTGGTGCTGGCCACCCCGGAGCGTCCCGACGACGCAGACAACCCGTTGCGCGTCGCGTTCGGCAACGAGGCCACCGAGCGCGACATCGCCGAATTCAGTCGGCGGTTCGGGTGTCGCATCATGGACGGCTTCGGCTCCAGCGAATTCGCCGTGATCGTGGTGCGCGAGGACGGCACGCCGCCGGGCTCGATCGGCAGGGGCTATCCCGACGTGGCGATCTACCATCCAGACACCCTGACGGAATGCGCGACAGCCGTTTTCGACGAGAACGGCGCACTGGCGAACTTCGACGACGCCGTCGGCGAGCTCGTCAACACCCAAGGCTCAGGGCCCTTCACCGGTTACTACAACGATCCGGCTGCCACGCACGAGCGGATGCGTCACGGCATGTACTGGTCCGGTGATCTCGCCTATCGGGATGCCGACGGGTGGATTTATCTGGCCGGCCGCACCGCCGACTGGTTGCGCATCGACGGCGAGAACCTGGCGGCGGCACCCGTCGAGCGAATTCTGCAACGGCTGGAGGTGATCAACCAGGTCGCCGTCTACGCCGTCCCGGACGAGTTGGTCGGCGACCAGTTGATGGCCGCCGTGGTGCTCAACGAAGAAAAGACGTTGACGCCTGGCGAGTTCGAAAAGTTCCTGGCCGCGCAACCCGACTTGTCGCCGAAGGCCTGGCCGCGCTATGTGCGCGTCAACCGCGCGCTGCCGAAGACGGCGACGAACAAGATCCTCAAGCGTGAGCTGATCGCTGCTGGTGTGACAGCAGGCGACGGCGTGCTGTGGCATCGACCAGCCCGCGGCCAGGGCTATGTCGTTGACCGACAGCCGTAGCCCACTCGCCAGCCGGTTCGAGAGAACCGCGACGCGAAACGTGCTCAGTACACTGACCCCGTGCCTAACCTCACCGGCATCGACCGTGACGAGTTGGCTGAGCTGGTGCGCCGCCTATCAGTGGTGCACGGACGCGTCACGCTGTCGTCGGGCAAAGAGGCCGACTATTACGTCGACCTGCGGCGCGCCACTCTGCATCACCAAGCCGCCCCGCTGATCGGCCGACTGATACGCGAGCTCACCGATGATTGGCAGTACACCGCCGTCGGCGGGCTGACGCTGGGCGCTGATCCGGTCGCGACCGCCGTCATGCACGCGGCCGGCCGGCCGATCGACGCGTTCGTGGTCCGCAAATCGGTGAAAACCCATGGCATGCAACGGCTGATCGAGGGCGCCGACGTATCGGGGCAGCCGGTGCTGGTGGTCGAAGACACCAGCACCACCGGCGCTTCGGCGTTGACAGCGGTGCAGGCCGTGCGGGAAGCCGGTGGCCACGTGGTCGGCGTGGCCACCGTGGTGGATCGGGCCACCGGCGCCGCCCAGGCCATCCAAGCCGAAGGGCTGCCCTACCGCAGTGTGCTGGGGCTGGCGGACCTGGGTCTGCGCTAGGCAGCGATGAGTGAGGCCGGTCCCACCGAATGGGGTGTTTCCGCCGGCGGCGTCGGACCGTGGCAGGGCGACTGGCCGACTGACCCCCGTTACGACCCGACGTTGCTGCGCGACGGCGACACTCGCAACGTCGTCGACGCCTATCGGTACTGGACCCGGGAGGCGATCATCGCCGACATCGACCAGCGCCGGCATCGGCTGCATGTCGCCATCGAAAACTTCGGGCACGACGCCAACATCGGCTCGGTGGTGCGCACCGCCAACGCCTTCGCCGTCGACACCGTCCACATCGTCGGACGCCGACGCTGGAACCGGCGCGGCGCCATGGTCACCGACCGCTACCAGCGGCTGCGACATCACGACACGGCCGCCGAGCTGATCGACTTCGCCGCCGGCGCGGGTTTGACCGTCGTGGCGGTGGACAACGTCCCGGGCGCCGCGCGCCTGGAGGAGACGACGCTGCCCCAGCAGTGCCTGCTGGTGTTCGGTCAGGAAGGACCCGGCATCACCGACGCCACCAAGGCCGCGGTGGCACTCACGGTGTCCATCGCCCAGTTCGGCTCGACGCGCAGCATCAACGTCGCCGTGGCCGCCGGGATTGCGATGCACACCTGGATCACCCAGCACGCAGACGTCGCACGGGCCTGGTAAGGCAAGATCACCCACCATGGATCAGCTATGGGCCAACCGGGCGGCCAGCGCCGAAGCCGCCGTCCGCGCGCGGCATCTGAGACGGCTGTGGGGACTGCCGGGCACCCAGCTCGGTGTCGTGGCCTGGCCGCCGGCCCGCCGCCACCGGTTGTTCGGCAGCTGGAACTACTGGTGGCAGGCCCACCTGCTGGACTGTCTGGTCGACGCGCAGCTGCGCGAGCCGAACACCGAGCGACACAGCCGGATTCGTCGCCAGATCCGCTCGCATCGGCTGCGCAACACCGGCAAATGGGTGAACAACTACTACGACGACATGGCCTGGTTGGCGCTGGCCCTGGAACGAGCCGCCCGCCTGACCGACGTGCAGCGCCGCCGCGCGCTGGACAAGCTGACCCGGGAATTCGTCACCGCCTGGGTGCCCGAGGACGGCGGTGGCATCCCGTGGCGCAGGCAGGACCAGTTCTTCAACGCGCCCGCCAACGGCCCGGCGGGCATCTTTCTGGCCCGCTACGGCGATCGGCTCAAGCGCGCCCAGCAGATGGGTGACTGGATCGATGCGACGCTCATCGACCCCGACACGCATCTGGTGTTCGACGGCATCAAAGCCGGTTCCCTGGTGCGCGCCCAGTACACCTACTGTCAGGGCGTGGTGCTGGGGCTGGAGACCGAGTTGGCCGTCCGCACCGGCGATCCGCGGCACGCGCCGCGCGTGCATCGGCTGGTCGCCGCCGTCGATGAGAACATGGCCACCGCAGGTGTGCTCAAAGGAACCGGCGGCGGCGACGGCGGCCTGTTCGACGGCGTCACCGCGCGCTACCTCGCCCTGGTCGCCACCGAGCTGCCCGGCGACGGGGCGGCCGACACCGCCGCCCGTGACACGGCCCGCACGCTGGTATTGACGTCGGCGCAGTCGGCGTGGGACTACCGGCAGACCGTCGACGGCCTGCCGTTGTTCGGGCCGTCCTGGGACGACCTCGCCGAGGTGCCGACCGCGACCGGTCAGGAGGCGGAGTTCAGCGGCGGCGCCGTGTCGGGCTCGGAGGTGCCCGAACGCGATCTGTCGGTGCAGCTGTCCGGCTGGATGCTGATGGAGGCCGCGCACGTCGTCGCCGAAAGAAGCTCGCAGTGAGTAAGGTCCGCTCGGACGCCCAATCCGCCCTCGACGGCTTGCTCGAGGATGGCATGGTGATCGCCGCAGGCGGGTTCGGACTCTGCGGCATTCCGGAGAACCTCATCCAGGCGCTGGTCGACAGCGGCGTGCAGAACCTGACCATCGTCGGGAACAACGCGGGCGTCGACGACTTCGGCATGGGCCTGCTGCTCAAGGGGCGCCAGGTCACCAGGGTGATCGCTTCTTACGTCGGGGAGAACAAGGAATTCGAGCGCCAGGTGCTGGCCGGCGAGCTGGACCTGACGCTCACCCCGCAGGGAACCCTGGCGGAGAAACTGCGGGCCGGCGGTGCGGGCATTCCGGGCTTCTACACCCGGACGGCCTACGGAACCGAGCTGGCTGAAGGTAAAGACATCCGCGTCTTCGGGGGCGCTTTCGGGGGCACCGAATTCGTGCTCGAAGAAGGCATCCGCGCGGACCTGGCCATCGTCAAAGCCTGGAAAGGCGACACGGCAGGCAATCTGGTCTATCGCAAGACGGCGCGCAACTTCAATCCGATGATCGCCTCGTGCGGCGCGGTGACGGTGGCGGAAGTGGAAGAACTGGTCGACGTCGGTGAACTGGACCCCGACCTGGTGCACACCCCGGGCATCTACGTGGACCGCATCATCGAAGGGCGCAATTACGAGAAACGCATCGAGTTCCGCACCGTCAGCGGTGGGGCGACGCTTAAAACCAGCAGTCCCATCCGCGAGCGGATGGCCCAGCGCGCCGCCCAAGAGCTGCGTGACGGCTACTACGTCAACTTGGGCATCGGCATCCCGACGCTGGTGGCCAACTTCATCCCCGACGACATCAACGTCACTCTGCAGTCGGAGAACGGCCTGCTCGGCATCGGCGCCTATCCGACCGAGGAGACCGTCGATCCGGACCTGATCAACGCCGGCAAGCAGACCATCACCACGATTCCCGGGTCGAGCTTTTTCAGCAGCGCCGACTCGTTCGCGATGATCCGCGGTGGTCACATCGACCTGTCCATCCTGGGTGGGCTGGAGGTGGCGGAGAACGGCGACCTGGCCAATTGGATGGTGCCGGGCAAAATGGTCAAGGGGCCCGGCGGCGCCATGGACCTGGTGTCGGGCGTCAAGCGGGTGATCGTGGTGATGGATCACACCGCCAAAGACGGCGCGCCCAAGATCCTCCCGCAGTGCACATTGCCGGTCACGGGCAAAGGCGTGGTGGACATGGTGATCAGCGACTTGTGCGTATTCGACGTCCACGCGGGACGAGGGTTGACGCTGACCGAACTGCATCCGGGCGTGACGGTCGAGGAAGTGCTCGCCAAGACCGGGTGCGACTTCACTGTCGCGCTGTGACCTGATTGGTGTCGTCGAGTTCGCCCCGGGCTGCGCGCCGGCGGTTCCGGTAAGCCCGCGCCGAGGCGATGAATGCCGGCAGCATCGACACGAACAGGATGCCGAGCACGATCTTTTCCAGGTTCTGGTGAATGAACGGCACGTTGCCCAGGAAATAGCCGGCGACCGTCACACCGCCACCCCAGAGAACGCCCCCCACGATGTCGAACGCCAGATACACCGGGTAGCGCATGTAGGACACCCCGGCGACCACCGGGGTGAAGGTCCGCACGAACGGCATGAATCGAGCCAAGATGATCGCCGTCGGCCCGTATTTCTCGAAGAACGCGTGCGACTCGGTCACGTGGTGCTGTTTGAAGAAACGCGAGTCTTCCTTTTTGAACAGCGCCGGGCCGATGCGGCGGCCGATGAAGTACCCGGTCTGATCGCCGAGCACCGCCACGACCGCCACGCTGGGCGCCAGCACCCAGATGTCGAGCGTGCCGTGCGCCGCCAGCAGCCCGCCGGTGAACAGCAGCGATTCCCCGGGCAGCAGCGGAAACAGCAGCCCGGTCTCGACGTAGACGATGGCCAGGATGGTCGGCAGCACCGCCGAGGCGAACAAACCCTGCGGTCCGATCCAGTACATCGGGTCGAGGATGTTTGGCAGGGCCACGACCGCGGTGCTCACGGTGTCCCAACATACCGTCGGCACTCCGCGGTCGGAGTCAAGGCGAGGCGCCCGCGGCGCCGCAATGTTGCGATACTTGAGCGCACGAAGTCGGCCAGCAGGAGCCCGGAAGGAAGTTCATGCCCATCGCCAGCCCCGAGGTCTACGCCGAAATGCTTGCCCGCGCCAAGGAGGGTTCGTATGCCTTCCCGGCCATCAACTGCACCTCGTCGGAGACCGTCAACGCCGCGCTCAAGGGTTTCGCCGACGCCGGCAGCGACGGCATCATCCAAGTCTCCACCGGGGGCGCCGAATTCGCGTCCGGCCTGGGGATCAGGGAGATGGTGACCGGTGCGGTGGCGCTGGCCGAATTCGCCCACGTCGTCGCCGCCAAATACCCCATCAACGTCGCGCTGCACACCGACCACTGCCCCAGGGACAAGCTGGACACCTATGTCCGCCCGCTGCTGGCCCTCTCGGCCGAGCGGGTGAGCGCCGGAGGAAATCCGTTGTTCGGTTCGCACATGTGGGACGGCTCAGCGGTGCCGATCGACGAAAACCTGGAGATCGCCCGCGAGCTACTCAAGGCGGCGGCCGCCGCCAGAATCATCCTGGAGATCGAGATCGGCGTCGTCGGCGGGGAAGAAGACGGCGTGGTCGGCGAGATGAACGACAAGCTGTACTCCACACCGGAGGATTTCGACAAGACCCTCGACGCGCTCGGGACCGGCGAACACGGCAAATACCTGCTGGCGGCGACGTTCGGCAACGTGCACGGGGTTTACAAACCCGGCAACGTCAGGCTCCGTCCGGAGGTGCTTGCCGAGGGCCAGAAGGCGGCGGCGGCGAAGCTGGGCCTGCCGGAAGGATCGAAGCCCTTCGATTTCGTCTTTCACGGCGGGTCTGGATCGGAGAAGTCGGAGATCGACGAGGCGCTGCGATACGGCGTGGTGAAGATGAACGTCGACACCGACACCCAGTACGCGTTCACCCGGCCGATCGTCGGCCACATCTTCACCAACTACGACGGCGTCCTCAAAGTCGACGGCGATGTGGGCAACAAAAAGGTCTACGATCCCCGCAGCTACCTGAAGAAGGCCGAAGCCGGGATGACCGAGCGGGTGCTCGAGGCCTGCCAAGACCTGCACTGCGCGGGTAGGTCGCTGGGCAGCTAGCTGTTGGACGACTGGCAGATCTTCCACTCGTCGTCGCGGAACTGCAGGTCGAAGCTGCGGGCGGAGCGGGTCTGGGGGGCATAGGCCATGAATGCGGTGACGTTGGCCTCGGCGTGGTCGCCGTTGACCACTACCTGGTCGACGCTGGCGACCACCGGATACTGCTTGGCCGCCGCCACCCGGTGGTAGGTGTCCTGCCAGTCCTGCTCGTCGTAGCCGACGTAATCGTCGCGGAAACTGCCGCACGTCATGGTGCGCAGCGTCGCCAGGTCGCCGTTTTGCACGGCGATGTCGAAGTTCTGAATGGTCGTGCGAACCTGATCTTCCTGCGAGGCCTTGGGTTTGGAGTTGCGCGTCATCACCACGGTGCCCAGCACGGCGATCGCCGCCAAGGCGAGAATGATCAAGATCAATGCCAGCACCCAGCCCCAGCTGCGATGATTCGACGGCCGCAGCTTGGCCCCCAGCCGGGGCGGAATCAGTTGCGGCATCGCCGTTCTGGGCTGTTGGCTGACCGGCTGGTCGCGCAGCGGTTCGCGAGGCGTCCGGAAGACCTCGGTGGCCGGATCGGCGGTGGTTCGGATGACCGCCGTCTCCTTGGCGTCGAAACCGGGTGCGGTGAAGCGACGTTCCTGGGTGCCGGCCACCGCCGCCGTGGCCTCTCGCTCGGCTTCCCGGGCAGGCTGGGCCATCACCTCCGTCGCCGACCCCGGTCCGGGGTCGGGCACCGCGTAGCTTTCGGTGACCTGGTTGTCGTCACGTGACGTGGGTTCGTCGTCCGGGTCCTCGCGGTCCGGCGCTGGTGGGTGCGGCATGAGAGCTGCTTTTCCTCCCCGCTCGGCGGTGGTGGTAGTTGGAGCTTAAGACGTGTCGACGACGTCTCGCGAATTGTCCGTCACAACGCGTCCGGGGTGTCGTAGATTCACTGGTTGCGGCACGGCAGAATAACAGTCATGACGCCGATCGGTGATCTCCTGGGCCCGGATCCCGTGCTGCTGCCCGGCGACAGCGAAGCCGAGGCCGAGCTGATCGCCGGCGAGAACCCGGCCATCGTTGCCGCCGCCCATCCCGCGTCGTCGGTGGCCTGGGCGACGCTGGCCGAAGACGCGCTCGGCGAGGACAAGGCCATCGCCGCGTACGCCTATGCCCGCACCGGTTACCACCGCGGGTTGGACCAGCTGCGACGCAACGGGTGGAAAGGCTTCGGCCCGGTGCCCTACTTCCACGAGCCGAATCGTGGATTCTTGCGCTGCGTCGCGGCGCTGGCCCGCGCCGCCGATGCGATCGGAGAGGTCGACGAGCAGGCCCGCTGCCTGGATCTGCTCGACGACTGCGATCCGGACGCTCGCGCAGCTCTCGGTTTGGGCTAGCTACCAGCTGGTCGAGCAGCGCCCGGCGCCGTCCGGCGGCTCCACTTGGATCGTGGCATGCTCCAGCCCGCGCGCCGAAAGCACCGCCCGGGCTTGGTCAAGCACCTGGGCGGACTGGACGCTGCTGGTCAGGTGGGCGGTGGCCGCGTCTTTGCCGGGCACCAAGGTCCACACATGCAGGTCGTGCACCTCGGTCACGCCCTCGATGGCGGTCAGGGCCGCGCGCAGCTCGTCGACGTCGATATGTCGCGGCGACGCTTCGGACAAGATACGCAGCGCCGCGCCGGCCAAGGCCAGCGCGCGCGGGAGTACCCACAACGCGACGAGCACCGCGACCACCACGTCGGCGTATGGCCAGTGGGTCGTCACCGTCACCAGACCGGCGACCAGGACACCGACGGTGCCGACCGTGTCGGCGACGACTTCCATGTAGGCGCCTTTGACGGCCAAGCTCTGCGTCGACTGCGCTCGCAGCAACAGCGCCACGACGACGTTGGCGGCCAGTCCCGCCACCGCCACCACGATCATCGGGCCGCCCGGAACGTCCGGGGTGGCGCGCAGTCGCCGGACCGCCTCGTATCCGATGAACACCGAGACGCCGGTCAGCAGGACGGCGTTGGCCACCGCGGTGAACACCTCGGCGCGGTGCCAGCCGTAGGTGCGGGCCGCCGAGGAGCTGCCGCGCCGGGCCAGCATGATGGCGGCCAGGCCCATCGCCGCCGCCACCACATCGGTCAGGACATGGCCGGCGTCCGCCAACAGCGCGATCGACCCGATAGTGACTGCGACGGTCAATTCCGTGGCGAAAAATCCGGTCAGGATCAACGCCGCCGCGATCATCCGGCCGAGTCCCATAAATCCGTAATATATGCGCGGGTGTGCATGTATTGCAAACCGCGCTCGCGCCGAAATCGACGTTAGTGCCGTTTTCTCGCGATTTTCCCGCACCAGCGTCGATCTCGGCGCCGGCAGCTAGCGCCAGGCGCTCCAAAACCGGGTCAACTGGCTGCCGGCGAGGGCCAGCACGTGCGAGACGCCGGACAGGTCGAACAACCAGTACACGATCGCGAAAAGCCCTTGGCTGAGCACCGGCGCGAAGAACAGCAACAGCAGAACGAGGAAGCCGTACGGCTTGAACGGTTCCACCGCGCGTTGTGTTTCGGGACTCAGATGTGGCTCCAGCGCGCCGTAGCCGTCCAGGCCCGGTATCGGCAGCAAGTTGAGCACCACTGCCGTCACCTGGAGAAAGGCCAGGAACGCCACCCCGGCCCACAGGACCACATGCGTCGGCTCGGAATACAGCCGGGCCAACGTCAGCAGTAGCGCGGCGAGCACCAGATTGGCGAATGGTCCCGCGAGGCTGACAATCGTGCGGCGCGCCGGCGTCAGGAACGTGGTCCGCAGGTACACCGCTGCGCCGGGTAACCCAATGCCGCCCAGCGCGATGAACAACATCGGCAGGCCCAGTGACAGCATCGGGTTGGTGTATTTGCGCGGATCCAGCGTCAGGTAGCCGCGCACCGCGACGTCACGGTCGCCGAACCGCCACGCCATGACCGCATGCCCGAACTCGTGCAGGCACAGCGACACCAGCCAGCCGGCGACCACGAACACGAAGACCCCGACGTAGGCCAGCGGCTGCACGCTCGCCCCGGCAAGCCAGGCCAGCGCGCCGCCGAACGCCGTCAATCCGACGATGGCCAGAAAGACCGGGCTGGGTCGCACCGAGTGGACCCGCGGATGCTCACTGCACCGAAATTACCTGACCAGCAACCAGTCCTTCGATATGTCGGTAGAAAGTCGACCGGCGCACCGGCGCGAGCGGCCGGACACCGTCCCGAACCACCACCGCAGCCAGTGGTACCCAGTTGCGCTGCCCGGCCGCTCACCCAACCGCCCAGGCCGCCGGTCCGCCGGCCGGGCCCGCAACCCGGGCAGCGTCGCGGTCGGCTCGATACGGACCCCGGACACGTCGCCGTCGAAGAGCACGGTGTCGTCGACGACCGCTTCACCGTGCAACGGCCGGCTTTCGTCTGCGGGCAGCCACTGCGCCGCTCCCACGATCGCCGCCCCGGTCTCATCCCGAATCAGCGGGGTCGACCGGGCGGCGCGGCGTCGGGCTCGGCGAGCCGCCCGACGCCCGGCCGGTAGCCGGTAGGCGCGGGTGGCGCGTGATGCGTCGCTGCGGGACGTAGCCGATTTCGACGTCGAGCTGCTCGATGCGCAGCAATCGGGTCAGCACAGCAGCCAGATCGGCATCCGAGCCCACTACGATCAGCCGCCGATTGCTTCGTGCCGCGGCGTCGATGTCGCCGGGGTCGGCGACCGGCAGTCCGCGGAGCGGCCGGGGCAGACTACGATCGCCGAACAACAACACCGCCAGCTTGACAACGTTCCCGCCGGTATCCATGAGTTCCGCGCAATCTCCCGGGCACGCGCCTTATTAGCCGGTCTGACGGAACCGCCGGGCAATGCGCCGAACAAGAAACCTATTCCTGGCTGCATGCGGTCTTGGCACACCGCAACAGGCGCCGATACTCTGAAAACTCTTCGAGACCAGGGCAGCAACTTACCCAGCCCATTTTCAGGTGCTGGTAGTTGAGCCACATGCGCCAGCTTACGACCATTTCAGTAACGTCATAATTCCAAGTTGCTGCTCCATCGTATTCGTCAAGTGCACTTCTTTCGGCTGACTGCGACCGTCTGCAGCAACAATATAGAGGCTCGTGCTTTGGCTCTTTGAATACTTGAACGCAACCTGCGTACCGTCCGGATTGCCCACGGCATCGCTCACACTGGCCGTATTTGTCGAGGGCAACAAGTTGGTTTCTTGTTTAGCGGTGATGGGGCATCCGTACTTATCGCGGCCGGTAACATCAAACTTGAGGATCTGGTAGGCGGAGCCGCCTGACCCGGTCGCGAATACTACTAGCGTTGGGGCCGAGCCAACTCGTTACTCCGTTGCTGCAGCCAAACTGCATCGTGCCGTCATAGTTGAGGTAGGCGTCCGCCGATACTCTCCTGGGTGTTTGATGCCAACGTTAGTTTCTCTGCATTAGTCGTCGATCCAGCCGGCAACTTATACACTTCGGTGTGTATGTCGCCCTGGGAATACGAAGTGTAGTAAAAGTTTCCGGCTCCATCGAATCCAATAGCATTGACTGCAGGCGGAAGGCCTCCGAAAGCGCCTGGCGTCACGGTCGGCGTAACGACCGTGAAATTGCCGCCCTTGTCTATCCATCCGGCGGCTGATTTCCCGTCAGTTGTCTTCGTAATTGCGTATTTTGTGAGATCTGGTGATGCCGCAATAGCCTTTGATTTAGCTCCTTGCGAGTCGCTTGGGGATAGCGAATGAAGTGACTTCTGAATATTTCCCGGAGCTGGGGTCGACGAAGCCATAGGTCTTGACTGGCCGGATTCATCCTTCATGACCAAGATGCCCGACTTCGCTGCCCCTGAGCCGCCTGAAGGTGGCTCTGCTCCCGGGCCAGCCCCGGGACGGGAGGCCTGAGCGGACTTCTGTCCGAAAAAGTGGTTATAGGCGGGATAGGCCACTTTCAAGCTGCCGCAATTGCCACGGCGACGACGAGCACTATGACGGTGACGGCCATTGCCTTGCGTGGGACTGACCGGTGCGACCGGAGCACGAAGATCGCGCCGACGATCGCGATCGCGGCGACAAGCAGGATGCCGGGGAGGAACGATGCCAAGCTTGACCCGGCCGGCCACGATGGCCGCAATGGCCAATAACAGCGCGATACCCGCGAGCACAAGCGCGAGCTTGATTCCGCGGGAGTCGGCCGAGGCGGGGCGGGCGGCTGCGCCGGTGCAGTGGGAGGCGGCGCCTGCGTCGAGGACGGCGGCGGAGCCCGGTTGCGGAGGGCGGCGGCCAATTCGACGTGGACGGTGGCGGCGGCAGCCGCCGAAGACTGCGGAGGGCGGCGGCCAATTCGACGCGGGCGGAGACGATGGGAAGAGGGCGGAACCGCGGCCGGCGATGCTGAGGGCGCCGCCGGCGACGGCGTGGGTGGTGGCGGGGAAGTCGGCTTTCGCTGGCGGTGCGGCGTCCAGTCCTGACCGTCCCAGTAACGCTGTGCGTTCGGATCATTCGGGTCGTCGTACCAGCCAGGCTGGCGAGGTGCCGTCATGCTCTCTCCCGAGGGTTGTGTTGCGCTGTCCCGGCAAAGTGATGAAGCGAAGGTCAAGGAGTGTTTCGAGGCGGATCGTACCGCCGACAGGGCGCGGCTAGTGGCCTGTTTGACGCATCTTTCCCGGGCCTTGGCGGCAACGCAATGACCGGACAACAGCGTTTACGGGTGGCGGCGTCCGGCAAAGTCGGCGTGGTAGATACGGCAAATCGGGCGGGAGTGAAGCGGCTGCGCAGTACTCGACCGACCCACCGGTCAGCTGGCGACGTCATCGTCGTTTAAGACAGGCCCGGCAATCGGCTCGGTAGTGTGTCACCGGCTGTAACACAATCAGCAGGAGCTACGCCATGCCGGCAATCGTCCTGATCGGCGCCCAATGGGGCGACGAGGGCAAAGGCAAAGCCACCGACCTACTCGGCGGCCGCGCGAAGTGGGTCGTGCGTTACCAGGGCGGCAACAATGCCGGGCACACCGTGGTCTTGCCGTCCGGGGAGAATTTCGCGCTCCACCTCATCCCGTCGGGAGTGTTGACTCCCGGCGTCACCAATGTCATCGGCAACGGGGTCGTGGTCGACCCCGGCGTGTTGCTGGAAGAGCTGGCGGGCCTTGAGCACCGGGGGGTGGACACCTCGCGGCTGCTGATCTCCGCCGACGCCCACCTGCTCATGCCTTACCACGTCGCCATCGACAAGGTCACCGAGCGCTACATGGGCAGCAAGAAGATCGGCACCACCGGCCGGGGCATCGGGCCGTGCTATCAGGACAAGATCGCGCGTATCGGGATCCGGGTCGCCGATGTCCAGGACCCGACGAACCTGACCCGCAAAGTCGAGGCGGCCCTGGAGTTCAAGAACCAGGTGCTGGTCAAGATCTACAACCGCAAGGCGCTCGACCCGGCCCGCATGGTCGACGCGCTGCTGGGGCAAGCCGAACGGTTCCGGCACCGCATCGCCGACACCCGGCTGCTGCTCAATACGGCGCTCGAAGCCGGTGAAACGGTGTTGCTGGAAGGCTCACAAGGCACCATGCTCGACGTCGACCACGGCACCTATCCCTACGTGACCTCGTCGAATCCGACCGCGGGCGGCGCGGCAGTCGGATCGGGCATCGGACCGACCCGCATCACCACGGTGTTGGGCATCCTCAAGGCCTACACCACCCGGGTGGGGTCAGGGCCGTTCCCCACCGAGTTGTTCGACGAGTACGGCGAGTACCTGTCCAAGACCGGCGGCGAGGTCGGAGTCACCACCGGCCGGCGCCGGCGGTGCGGCTGGTTCGACGCCGTCGTCGCACGCTATGCCACCCGGGTCAACGGCATCACCGACTACTTCTTGACCAAGCTCGACGTGCTGTCCAGCTTGCAGACGGTACCGGTATGTGTCGGCTACCGGATCGACGGCAAAACCACCCGCGACATGCCGATGACCCAGAGCGACCTGTCCCGTGCCGAACCGGTCTACGAGGAGTTGCCGGGCTGGTGGGAGGACATCTCGGCGGCACGGAGCTTCGAGGATCTGCCGGCCAAGGCTCGGGACTACGTGCTGCGTCTGGAAGAGCTCGGGGGAGCCGCGGTGTCGTGCATCGGCGTGGGCCCGGGCCGGGAGCAGACCATCGTGCGTCGCGACGTGCTGCAGGCGCGCTGATGAGCCAGGATTCCGAGACGATCGACCCCGATTACGGCCGACAGGGCGGGTTTCCCCGCTATGAGGCCGCCGACCCCGGTCCGGGCTTCTCGAGGTTCGTCGGGGCGATGCGGCGGCTGCAGGATCTCGCGGTGTCGGCCGATCCCGACAGGGCGGTATGGGGGGATGCCGCGGAGCGGGCCGAAGAGCTGGTGAAGCTGCTCGACCCGTTCCAGGTGGGCGAGGGAGTGGCTCCGGCGGGGCGGGTGCCGACACTGCCAGGCATGGGCAGTTTGCTGATGCCGCCGTGGAAGATGACGAAGTTCGACGCGGACGGCGTCGAGATGCGCGGCAAGTTCAGCCGCTACTACCTGGGCGGCAATTCCGCGGTGCACGGCGGCGTGCTGCCGCTGCTGTTCGACTGGCTGTGCGGGATGGTCGTGCACGCCGCGTCGCGGCCGATCAGCCGCACCGCCTTCCTGCACGTCGATTACCGCAAGGTGACACCGATCGATGCGGCATTGGTCGTACAGGGCCGCATCGACTCCACCGAAGACCGGAAAGCCTTTGTCTCCGGCGAGTTGCGCGACGCCGACGGCGCGCTGCTGGCCGAGGTGCATGCGTTGATGATCCGGCTGCTGCCCGGCCAGCAATAAAACCGACGCTATTCGGCGGCCCGGGACGGTGGGATCACCATGATGGTCGCACCGGGCATGGCCGCCAGGGTCGCGGCCAGCTTCGCCGCGACGTCCTCCGTGGTGGTCCCGGTGGTGTTGGTCATCGGTAGCAGGGTGGCAGCTGGCGCCGGGCTCGCCGATTTCTTCGCGGCAGGTTTGTCCGGCGTGAATCTGGTCGGCGGCGTGTTGGTTGAAACACCGCCGCGGGCGGCCAGACCGCCCATTCCGCTGCCCATCAAACCGGCCAGGGCCATCCCGCTGTATGGGTTCTCGCCGTCATCGGTCAGGGCCAGCGGAGCGGCTTCGGTGGCCGTCGTCGACAGCACCTTCGCCAGTTGGCGGATTTCCGGTGGCGTCGCCCAGCTCGGCGGCACCGAGAGCGCGCCGATCGACGGCCCCCGGCCGGCGCTGGCAGTGACCACTTGGCTTCGGCCCGCGATCCCCGAGCTGGGGGCAGAGGTCGCGCCTCGCAGCCCCAGTCCCAGCCCTGGACCGCCGGTTCCCGCTCCGCCGCCGCCTCCGCCGTCGCCGCTCGACGGGGTCGAGGTGCCTTTGGCCGCGTCTTTGGCGTCGGTGATGGCGTCTCTGTTGAACTGCCTGGCGAGGTTGGTTCCGGCCAAGCTGGTGCCGACAATCCCGTTGGAGAAGGCCCCGGCTACGAGAAGATCCAACCCCCCGAGTTCTCCGAGCTCGATGAAGGTCAAGGTCTTGCGCCCCCCGCCGGCAGCAGGTGCGGCGGCTTGCAGCGCCGCCGCGGCCGGGTTAGTGGTTTTCGGTGGCGGGCTGAACGGCGTCATCTGCGAGGCCGCCGCCGAGGAATGTGCGTAGCTTTCCATCGCCGCTACGTCTTGCGCCCACATTTCGCTGTACTGCGTCTCGGTTGTCGCGATTGCCGGGGTGTTCTGTCCCAGAATGTTGGTCGCGACCAGCGACATCAGCAGGCTGCGGTTGGCCGCGATCACCGGTGGCGGCACTGTCATCGCGAACGCCGCTTCGTAGGCGCTGGCCGCCGCCATCGCCTGAGCGCCGGCCTGCTCAGCTTGTGCGGCGGTGCTGTTCATCCAGCCCACGTAGGGGGCAGCGGCGGCCGCCATCGCCGCCGCCGACGGCCCCTGCCATGCTTGGGCCGTCAGCGCCGATATGGCCGAGGAGTAGGAGGCCGCCGTCGACTGCAATTCGGCGGCCAGCCCCTTCCAGGCGGTGGCCGCGGCGATCAGCGGACCAGAGCCGGGGCCGAAATACATTCGGGCGGAATTGACCTCGGGTGGCAACGAAACATATTCCATCGCTAGACCGCCCCCAGTGCGGCGGTGACCGCGTTGGCGGTTTCGGTGTCAGCGTACGAATGGGCGTTGGACATCAGTACGGCCACGAATTGCTCGTGGATCGCTGCGGCTTGCGCGCTGACAGCTTGATAGTTCTGGGCGTGGGTGGCCAGGTGCGCCACCGTCATCGCTGAAACCTCGTCTGCTGCGGGTGGAATCACCCCGGTGATCGGTGCGGCGGCCGCGGCGTTGTGCGCGCTCATCGTCGAGCCGATGCCCGCCAGTGCGGTGGCCGTGGCGATCAGACTCTGCGGCTGCGTAGTCACAAAAGACATGAACTTCTCCTAGTGATCTCATTTGTGGTCCGGCAAGCGGAGCCGGTGAAAAGCGCAGACGTGCGCCGGTGTCTGACAGTCAGTTGGCGACTATTCAGGCAACCCAATCGACCTCCCCCCGTACCTCCCTCGTTTCTACGGAGATTTCAGCAGGAGAAGTGCTCAGACGGGGGCGATTAGGGCTAAGACACTCGGGAAATTGGCAGCAAACCGCCCAACGCCGAAACGACTCCCGGTGAAGCGGGGCCGCCACACGAATTGTTGAAGTACACCGGTCGATCCGGAGCCGTCGGGTTCGAGCAACGGGGCCGTGGCCAGCGCCCCTATTCTGAGCAGCATGCACCGAACTGCTCATCCGCGCACCGATGACTGAAGAGCCCGGCAGCTCACCGCGCGAGGGCGTGGCGCCCGAACCCGTCGACCCTGGGGCCGTGCAGCCGAACACCATCAAGGTGATGCTGCTGGGCTCCGGCGACGCGGCCCGGGAACTGACCATCGCCTTTCAACGTCTCGGCGCTGACGTGATCGCTGTCGACGGCTACGCCGATACCCCCGCCCACGGTGTCGCCGACCAGTCGCTGGTGGTTCCGATGACCGACGCCGACGAGTTGGCGTCGATGGTGAAGCGTCTACGGCCCGACTACCTGGTGGCATTGGCCGGCGCCGTCGCGGTCGACGCACTGTCCGCGTTGACCGACGTCCAAGTGGTTCCCAGCGCCCGTGCCGTGCAACTGACTGCCGACCTCGAGGCGATGCGGCGGTTGGCCGCCGACGAACTCGGCTTGCCCACCGCACCATTCTGGTTCGCCGGTTCGGTCGACGAACTGCAGGCGGTGGCCGCCCACGCCGGGTTTCCGCTGCTGGTCAAGCCGGTGGCGGACGCGGCAGGTCAAGGACAGTCCAAGGTGTCCCGGCCCGACGAGATCGAAACAGCCTGGCAGCGCGCGGTGGCGGCCGGCGGGCCGCCGACCCATAGTCGGGTACTGGCCGAAACGGCGGTGGAGGTCGACGTCCACGTCACGTTGCTGACCGTGAGCAGCCAGGGTCCGGCGGGACGGGTGATCGAGTTCTGCGCGCCGATCGGGCACGACGCGGCCCGCGGCGATGTGCTGGAGTCCTGGCAGCCGCAACAGCTGAGCCCGGCGGCGTTGGACGCCAGCAAGTCGATTGCCGCCCGAATCGTCAAAGCGCTGGGCGGACGTGGCGTCTTCGCCGTGCACTTGATGATCCGGGGTGACGAGGTTTACTTCTGCGACGTCGACACCCGCCCCTGCGAAGCTGCAATGGTGACCCTGCGGACGCAGCGGCTGTCGCAGTTCGAGCTGCAGGCGCGGGCGGTTCTCGGCCTCGCGGTGGACACGATCATGGTTTCGCCGGGAGCAGCGCAGGTGATCTACACCGGGCCCGGCGCGGTCGCCGGTGCCGACCGCGTGGAGCCCGGTGCCCTTGCCGCTGCGCTGGCGGTGCCGGAAAGCGATATCCGGGTCTTCGGATGCCCTCACGGTGACACCCGACGCCGATTCAGTGCGGCGCTCGCCACGGCTCCGGATATCGAGACTGCCCGGGACCGTTCGCGCCAGGTTGCCGCGGCGCTGCGTCGGGCGTGAGGTGAGGTCCGGGCACGGCATGCGGTGACTGCAGGCATGAATATTGTGAACTAGAACGTTTGCCGACAAGCATGGGAAATCGCGGGTGACCACAACGTCGAAACCTTCATATGCCGGAGATGTCACGCCTGAGGAGGCCTGGAAGCTGCTCAGCGACAACCCGGAGGCCGTGCTGGTCGACGTTCGCACCGCTGCCGAATGGCGCTTCGTCGGTGTGCCCGATCTGTCCAGCCTGGGCCGCGACGTCGTCTACATCGAGTGGAACCGCGCCGATGGACAGCGCAACGAGGACTTCCTCGCCGAACTGTCCGAGCAGGTGCCGCCCGGTTCGGACGATCGGCCGGTGATTTTTCTGTGTCGCTCCGGCAACCGCTCCATCAGCGCAGCCGAGGCGGCAACCGAGGCGGGTATCGCGCCGTCCTACAACGTGCAGGACGGATTCGAAGGTCATCTCGACCAGGCCGGCCACCGCGGCGGAGCGGGCTGGCGGGCGATCGGTCTGCCCTGGAAGCAGTCGTGAGCGCTGCCGACCCGGGCAATTCGGTCCGGATCCCGGCTCCGCTGCCCGACGGGGTCAGCCAGGCCACCATCGGGGTGCGCGGCGGTGTGATGCGCTCGCAGTTCGACGAGACCGCCGAGGCGTTGTTCCTGGCCTCCGGTTACGTCTACGACAACGCCGCCGCGGCCGAGCAGGCGTTCGCCGGCGAGGTCGACCGTTACGTGTACTCCCGCTACGGCAACCCCACGGTCACCATGTTCGAGGAGCGGTTACGCCTGGTCGAGGGGGCGCCGGCAGCCTTCGCCACCGCCAGCGGCATGGCCGCGGTATTCGTCTCGCTGGGCGCCCTGTTGGGCGCCGGTGACCGGCTGGTCGCGGCCCGCAGCTTGTTCGGATCATGCTTCGTGGTGTGCAACGAGATTCTGCCGCGCTGGGGAGTCGAGACCGTCTTCGTCGACGGTGACGACCTTGGCCAGTGGGAGGAAGCGCTGTCGGTACCCACCCAAGCGGTCTTCTTCGAGACTCCGTCCAACCCCATGCAGTCGCTGGTCGACATTGCCGCGGTCAGCGAGCTGGCCCATGCCGCAGGTGCAAAAGTTGTGCTGGACAACGTGTTCGCCACTCCGCTGCTGCAGCAGGGCTTTCCGCTGGGAGTCGACGTGGTGGTGTACTCGGGCACCAAACACCTCGACGGGCAGGGTCGGGTGCTGGGCGGGGCAATTCTGGGCGACGCCGACTACATCGACGGGCCGGTGCAGAAGCTGATGCGCCACACCGGCCCCGCGATGAGCGCCTTCAACGCCTGGATTTTGCTGAAAGGCCTTGAG
This sequence comes from uncultured Actinomycetota bacterium, assembly GCA_963767765.1. GTDB lineage: Bacteria > Actinomycetota > Actinomycetes > Mycobacteriales > Mycobacteriaceae > Mycobacterium. Next base: position 1,379,747 of record CAVYEX010000002.1, read on the forward strand.
ACGCTGGCCGTTCGGGTTGAATACAGCAATGCCGCCGCCCAGCGCGTCGCGGAGTACCTGGAGGGACACCCGGCGGTGAGCTGGGTGCGTTACCCCTATCTGCCGTCACACCCCCAGCATGATTTGGCCAAGCGTCAGATGTCCGGTGGCGGAACGGTGGTCACCTTCGCGCTCGACGCACCCGGGACCGCGGCCAAGCAGCGGGCGTTCGACGTGCTGGACAAGCTGCGGCTGATCGACATTTCCAACAATCTCGGCGACGCGAAGTCGTTGATCACCCATCCGGCGACCACCACCCACCGAGCGATGGGCCCGGAGGGGCGCGCTGCGATCGGTCTGGGCGACAACGTGGTCCGTATCTCCGTCGGCTTGGAAGGCACCGAGGATCTGATCGCCGACATCGACCAAGCCCTGGGTTAGGCGCACCGGATTCCGTCGGGTGACAATAAGATAACGGTTTTCGACTCAAACTGTCGCGACGCGGCACGCAAATACCGGGAACCCCGCCTCGGGCAACTTATGGTCACTTCGTGCAGCGCCGAATGGTCCTGAAGCTTCCGCTGATGTTGGCAGCCGGTGCGGCAGCGGCTCGGGTACCGCGCGCTGCGGCAGCGCCGCCCCGCACCTCGGCGGAACCCAGCCGGTGGTCGCCGGATCGGGCCAAGAGCTGGTACCAGGCACAAGGCTGGCTCGTCGGCGCGAACTACACGACTTCCACCGCGATCAATCAGCTCGAGATGTTTCAGCCCGGCACCTACGACCCGCGCCGCATCGACACCGAGCTGGCCTGGGCGCGGTTCCACGGCCTCAACAGTGCGCGGGTGTTCCTGCATGATCAGCTGTGGGCGCAGGACTCGCGGGGCTTTCAGTCCCGACTCGGCCAGTTCGTCAGCATCGCGGCGCGCCACCGCATCAAGCCGCTGTTCGTCCTGCTCGACTCCTGCTGGGACCCGGCGCCCAAATCGGGTCCGCAGCGCGCGCCCCGGCCCGGTGTGCACAACTCGGGTTGGGTGCAGAGCCCGGGCGCCGAACGTCTCGGCGACCCCGCCTACGTTCCCACCCTGCAGGCGTATGTCACCGGAGTCATCGGCCAATTCCGCAACGACGACCGGGTTCTGGGTTGGGACCTGTGGAACGAGCCCGACAACCCGGCGAACGAATATCGCTCGGTGGAACGAAGCGACAAGCGAGAGCTCGTGGCAAACCTGTTGCCCCAGGTGTTTCGATGGGCCCGATCGGTGGATCCTCGTCAGCCGCTGACCAGCGGTGTGTGGGACGGGGAGTGGGGCGACCCGGCGAACCGAAGCACCATCGCCGGCATCCAGCTCGACAACTCCGACGTCATCACCTTCCACTCCTACGCCAAACCGGCGACCTTCGAGAGCCGCATCCAAGAGCTCACACCTTTCGGGCGCCCGATGCTGTGCACCGAGTACATGGCCCGCAGCCTGGGCAGCACCATCGACGGGGTGTTACCAGTTGCCAAGCGCCACAACGTCGGTGCGATGAACTGGGGTTTCGTGGCCGGCAAGACCCAGACCTACTTCCCGTGGGACTCCTGGGAGCACCCCTATACGTCGGTGCCCAAGGTGTGGTTTCACGATCTGGTCCGGCCCGACGGCCGACCGTTTCAGGACAACGAGATTCAGACGATTCGAACGTTGAGCGCCGGGGCCGCCTCCTGACGAGGGGCTCTGCGTAAGATCTCCCACCATGACCGGTAAACCGGTGGTCGGGGTCATTGGCGCCGGTCCCGGCGGAATCGCCATGGGCATTCAGTTGGCCAAGGGTGGGTATGACTTCGTCATCTTCGAGCGCGGCGAAGGCTTCGGCGGAACCTGGCGCAGAAACACCTACCCGGGTGCGGCCTGCGACGTGCCGTCGCACTTCTACTCGTTTTCTTTCGCGCTCAACCCCTACTGGAGCAAGACCTTCGCCGGTCAGCCGGAGATCCTCGCCTATCTGGAGCGGGTGGCAGCAGACCACCGGCTCGACGAGCACCTGAACCCCGCGACCACCGTCACGCGGTTGTCGTGGTCTGACGAAGACTTCCGGTGGACCGTGGAAACCACGGCAGGGGAACACCGTCGGGTCGATGTCGTCGTCAGCGCCGTGGGCATGCTCGACATTCCGAACATTCCGGCCATCCCCGGCCGCGAAAGTTTCCGGGGGCGGGTCTTTCACTCGTCTACGTGGGATCACTCGAAATCGACGGCGGGCGAGCGGGTCGCCTCGATCGGCACCGGTGCCAGCGCAATCCAATACGTTCCGGCCATCGCCGCGGAAACCGAGCAGCTGACGGTATTTCAGCGCACCCCGATCTGGGTGGCCCCCCGCTTCGACGAGCCGTTCACCGCGCAGCAGCATGAGCTGTTCGCCCGTGAACCCGCCGAGGTGCTCAAGCTCCGCCAGTCAGCGTTCGAAGAGTACGAGACGGCCGACTTCGGCGCCGCCTCCGAGATGACGAAGATGCTGACCGACGTGTCGTACAGCTATCTGATGAAAAAGGTGCCAGATCCGCAGCTGCGGGCCAAGTTGCTGCCCGACTACCCGGTCGGCTGTAAGCGTCCGTTGCAGTCGCGCACCTGGTTTCCTACGTTCGCGTTACCCAACGTCACGCTGGAGACCACACCGATCGTCGCCTTCACCGAGAACGGTTTGCGCACCGCCGACGGCGTCGAGCACAGCTTCGACACGGTGATTTTCGGAACCGGATTCAAAGCCGCCGACTATTTGAGCGGTCTGGACGTCTACGGGGTCGGCGGGCGTCGGCTGCACGACGATTGGCGAGACGGCGCTGAGGCCTATTTGGGCACCATGGTGCCCGGCTATCCGAATCTGTTCACCCTGTACGGGCCGAACACCAACGGTGTGACGTCGATGATCTACATCCTCGAAGCACAGGCTGAATTCGTGCGCCGGGTGCTCGACGATATGCGCCGGCGAGCCGTGCCGGCTGTTGACGTCCGGCGGGACGTGCACGACGCTTTCAACACCGAGATTCAGGAAGCCATGGCCGCAACAGTATGGAATGCGAACTGCAACAACTACTTTCGACACCCCAGCGGGAAGATCGTCACCCAGTTCCCCTACAGCGGCCGCACCTTCGTGCAGCGACTTGCCGCCGTCAACCTGCATGTGCTCAGCGCATGACCGGCGTGCACCACAGCGCGATCGTGACCAGCGACGTTGAACGATCGCTGACCTTCTGGCGAGACGGGTTGGGCCTGTCGGTGATCTTCGACCAGGTCTTCACCGGTGATTGGCCGACTCTGTTCGGCGCGACGACGGACAGGCTGCGCTCGGTTTTCCTCGGCGATCCGCAGGCACCCGGCAGCGGCTTGGTCGAGCTGGTGATCTTCGACGACACCGCGGCTGCGCCCACCCGCACGGCCGGCCCGGCGCCGGGTTTTTTTCTGCTGTCGCTGAACCGGGACGTCGACGCGACGCTCACCCGGCTGGCCGGTCTCGGCTTCACCGACGGTGTACGCCGCATCGCGGTGCCGGCACCGGGCGCCAAGCAGGTCCAGATGGCGGTGATCACCGCACCGGACGGGGTGCAGGTGGAGCTGATCGGGGCGGCGCGTTGAGCGCCGTCGTGACCGGCGGCGGTTCGGGAATCGGTGCGGCCGTGGTAAAACGGCTGCGCGCGGCCGGCCACGACGTGCTCAGCTGGGACGTCAAGGGCGGCGACATCGTTTGTGACATCAGCGATCCTGCATCGGTAACGGCCGCTCTCGAGCAGACACTGGCGGCCGTGGGGGTGCCGGATCGGCTGGTCGCCTGCGCCGGAGTCGGCGCCTCTGGTCTGCTGGTGCGGCAGGAACCGGCGGACTGGCGCCGTGTCATCGACGTCAATCTCACCGGAACGTGGCTGACCATGCGCGCGGTGGCCCGGGCGATGATCGAGCACGGCGCCGGCGGATCCATCGTGGCGGTGTCGAGCATCAGCGGCACCGTCGCCGACCGCGACATGGGCGCCTACTGCGTCTCCAAAGCCGGGGTCGACATGCTGGTCCGGGTGGCTGCCGTCGAGTGGGGTCCGCACGGTATCCGGGTCAATGCCGTGGGGCCGGGCGTCACCCGTACGCCCATGCTGGGCGATGCCGAGCAACTGCCGGGGCTGGTGGACAATCTGCACGAACGCACCCCGCTCGGCCGGCTGGGTGAGGCTGACGACGTCGCCGAGGCGATCGCGGCCGTACTCGACATGTCGTGGGTGACCGGGCAGACGGTGTTTGCCGACGGCGGCATCGCACTGCACAGCCCGATCGACACCTACGGGCAGATTCAGCGGCTCCGCAAACGCTAGCCCGCCTTCTGTTCGGCTTCTTCGGCTTCGCCGGCGGCCGCCAGAGCGCCTTTCGACTGGTCCGCCTTCATCGCCTGCCGGGCATAGATCATCTGGCTGGTGATGGCCATTTGACCGCGGGCGCGCCCCAGGAACGAAACCAGCCACGCGAGCACCGCTGTGATCCGGTTCTTGTGGCCGACCAGGTAGTACAAGTGCAGCACCAGCCACGCCAGCCACGCGATGAAGCCACCGAACTCGAGCTTGCCGACTTGGGCCACCGCGCTGTAGCGCGACACCGTGGCCATGCTGCCCTTGTCGAAGTAATGGAACGGTGCCCGATCGGCCGGATTGTCCCGGCCCTGCAAGGACCGCTTGATGCACTTGGTCGCGTAGTTGGCGCCCTGTATCGCGCCCTGCGCCATTCCCGGCACCCCGGGCATGGCCACCAAGTCACCAACGATGAAGACGTACGGGTGGCCCTTGACGGTCAGGTCGGGTTCCACCACGACCCGGCCGGCGCGATCGACTTCGGTTCCGTCGGACTGCTCGGCGATCATCTTGCCCAGCGGGCCCGCTTGGACACCGGCCGCCCACACCTTGCACGCGCACTCGATGCGCCGCTCTGAGCCGTTCTCTTTGACCGTGATGCCCTGATAGTCAACCGCGGTCACCATGGCACCCAGCTGAACCTCGACGCCCATCTTCTGCAGTCTGCGTTGGGCTTTGCCGCCCAGATTCTCGCCCATCGACGGCAATACCGCCTCGGCTGCGTCCAGCAGAACCACCCGGCAATCCCGGGGCTCGATGGTGCGAAACGCCCCCGTCAGCGTGCGCTCGGCGAGTTCGGCGATCTGCCCGGCCAGCTCCACACCCGTCGGCCCCGCCCCGACCACCACGAAGGTCAGACGGCGGTCCCGTTCGGCTTGATCGGTGGTGACCTCGGCCGCCTCGAACGCTCCGAGGATCCGGCCCCGCACCTCCAGCGCGTCGTCGATCGTTTTCATCCCTGGCGCGTAGGTGGCGAAGTGGTCGTTGCCGAAATACGACTGCTGGGCGCCGGTGGTCACGATGAGACTGTCGAACGGCGTCACGGTGTCCATGTTGAGCAGCTTCGACGTGACCGTGCGTGCGTCGAGGTCGATGTCATGGACGTCGCCCAGCAGAACCCGAATATTTCGCTGCTTGCGCAGGATCAGCCGCGTGGTCGGCGCGATCTCACCCTCGGACAAGATCCCGGTGGCCACCTGGTACAGCAGCGGCTGAAACAGGTGGGTGGTCGTCTTGGAGATCAAGGTGACGTCGACGTCGGCCCGCTTGAGCGCCTTGGCGGCGGTGAGACCACCGAAACCCGATCCGATGATGACGACATGGTGGCGTTCGCTCATGGGTTTTCTGTACCCGGCATCGTTTGCCTTAATCTCCGCCGCGGCTCAGCTGTTGTGCTCGACGACGCCGGTCGCGTGCTGTGCCCGATCTTCGTAAGCCCGCCGCACCGTGGTGTCCACGTTGAGGAAGACGGTGTCGTTGCCGGTCTTCTTGTTGAGCCAACGCCGGGCGCGGGCCGGCAACAGCATCGCCAAAATACTCACGGTTCGGCCCCAAGCAGGCACTGTCACTTGGGTTTTCGGCTTGTCCAGCACTTTGATGACGGCTGCGGCGACGTCGTCGGGCTGCACCGGCTTCTGCGCGGCGCTCGGCGAGGTGCCCGAGATCAGCTCGGTGTTGGTGAACGTCGGCAGTACGGCGGTGACGGCGACACCGTGCGGCGCGAACTCGTCGGCCAGCGCGGTGGACAGTCCGACCACAGCGAACTTGGTGCCGGCGTAGACGACCTGCCCGGGCACCGCGACCATGCCGGCCAGCGAGGCGATGTTGACGATGTGTCCGGTGCGTCGTCGAACCATGTCCGGCAACACCAGTTGGCAGCCGTTCAGCACGCCGTAGAAGTTCACCTCGATCGCCGAGCGAATGGCTTGCTGGGATTGCTGCAGAAACGGGCCGACAGGCATGACACCGGCATTGTTGATCAGCACGTCGATGTGCCCATCCTGGGCGCGGGCTTTGTCGAGGAAGGCGGCGAACGACTCGCGGTCGGTGACGTCAAGTGGGTGCCCGGACACCGGCCCGAGATCGCTCAGAACGCTGACCGTCTTCTGCAGCACGTCGACGTCGCGGTCACCGATGACGACGCGGGCGCCGCGGGCCAAGAGTGCTCTGGCGGTGGCCGCACCGATACCCCGCGCGGCGCCGGTGATGACGACGGTTTTTCCCCTGACGTTGTCCACAAACCGGGACTTTACGATCCACCGCCGGTTCCCGAGCGCGATTGTCGGTGCTCGAGCGACTGATCCGCGCCCGGTGCCGAGGCGTCCGTCCCACCGCGAGCTGTTGAGCCGGCTGCAGCAATGCCGCACCCATCCCGGCAGAAGGACCTTGCGCGTCTGCCCGTGACGGCGGTGACGGGTGTGGAATCATCCGCAGACATGAGCGATGACGACAGCGGTCCGAAGCTTCTGAAGTGGGAGTACACCTGGTTTCATTCGGAGGGCTCCGACGCACTGAATGAGTTGATGCGCAAAGCCAACTCTCTGGGGGAACAGGGCTGGGAGATGGTCAATTTCGGAGTCGACGAGCAAAGACCGTATACGGCAGTGAGTTTCTTCAAACGGCCACTGCAGCCGGAGAAGGAAATTCGTCGGCGTTATATCTGATCAGCCGCCGAGCGCATAACCCCCGGAACTGTCAAGACCGGCAGCGGACCGCCATGCCCGGCGCCGGATTGTGCGGGTGCGGTCTTTGCGGCGGATACCGAAATAATGACGATCCGCACCTCCGCACTGATCAAAAATAGGTAATTCGCCCCCTTTGTTAATCGGCTTCGCCAGCGGACACTATTTCAGCGAGGGCTGCAAGCTACCCGTTTGCGCCACGCTCTACGAGTACTAGCAGAGGAGCGCAGTTATGAAGGGTGTCATGATCACCGTGGCCACCGGAGCGGCGCTGGCCGCGGCTCTGGTCGGCTGTTCGAACAGTGGTGCCGGCGGTCAGAAGGTCAGTAATTCGGGCCATGCCAAGGTGGTGGTCGATGGTCAAGACCAACACGTCAACGGTCCGGTCACCTGCCAGCAGGCGGCAGGCCAGTTGCAGATCAGCATCGGTCAGCCGGGTTCCCCCAACACTGTCGCGGTGCAGGCCACCGACGCCAACCCACCTGTGGCGCGTCAGATCTCGTTGGGCACCATCAACGGCATCGCCTTGGTTTATCAGCAAGGAAGCCCGGGCGCCAGCGCCCAAGGCACCAAGGACGGTGACGGTTTCAAGTTCACCGGCACGGCGACCGGGATCGACAAGAACAACCCGATGGCGGGCGAGGTGAGTAAGTCCTTCGAGGTCGACGTCACCTGCCCCTAGTCAGAAAAGACGAGACCTGCCACTGACCAGCAACAAGCCGACAGCCCGCCTAGCGGCGGGCGGGGTTCCGATCCTGTGGCTTCGGTCAGCGGAAAGCGTTGAGGCCGGTGATCGCCTGACCGAGGACCAGTTGGTGCATCTCCGGGGTTCCCTCGTAGGTCAGCACCGACTCCAGGTTCAGCATGTGCCGGATGACTGGGTACTCCAGCGAAATCCCGTTGCCGCCCAATATGGTTCGCGCCGTCCGGCAGATCTCGATCGCCTCGCGGGTGTTGTTCAGCTTGCCGAAGCTGACCTGCTCGGGACGCAACCCGACGCTGTCCTTGAGCCGGCCCAGATGCAACGACAACAGCTGACCCTTGTGCAGCTCGACGGCCATGTCCACCAGCTTGGCCTGGGTCAGTTGGAAGCCGGCGATCGGACGGCCGAACTGGCTGCGCTGACCGGCGTACTCCAGCGCCGCCTGCCAGGCAGACCTGGCCGCACCCATCGACCCCCAGATGATGCCGTATCGAGCTTCGGACAGACACGACAGCGGGCCCTTGAGACCGGTCGCGTCGGGCAGCATCGCGTCCTGCGGCAGCCGCACGTCGTCGAGCACGAGCTCGCTGGTGATCGAGGCCCGCAGCGACAGCTTGTGGTGAATGGTGTTGGCGCTGAAGCCGGGTGTATTGGTCGGCACGATGAAGCCACGAATCCCGTCGTCGGTGGCCGCCCAGACGACCGCGACGTCGGCGATCGTGCCGTTGGTGATCCAGAGCTTGCGGCCGTTGAGCACCCAATCGGACCCGTCGCGCCGCGCGCGGGTCTTCATCGCAGCCGGATCGGAGCCGACGTCAGGCTCGGTCAGGCCGAAGCAGCCCAGCAGCTCCCCGGCGGCCATCCCCGGCAGCCACTGCCGTTTCTGCTCCTCCGAGCCGTTCTTCCAGATCGCGAACATCGCCAACGAGCCCTGCACGGAAACCAACGACCGGATCCCGGAGTCTGCCGCCTCCAATTCCAGGCAGGCCAGCCCGTAGTGCACCGCCGACGCTCCGCCACAGCCGTAGCCGTCCAGGTGCATCCCGAGCAACCCCAGTTGGCCGAACTGCTTCGCCAGTTCACGGGCCACCGGAAGGTCACCGGTCTCGAACCAGTCGGCGACATAGGGAGTGACGTGCTCGGCGCAGAACTCCCGCACCGTGTCGCGGACCGCGATCTCGTCGCTGGACAGCGACACGTCCAGTCCGAGCGGGTCGGCGGCGTCGAACGGCTGGGTCTTCGTGCTCATCGGTCAATCCTGCCACTGCGGACCCGCCGCACCGGGTGCAGGTCGCTGATCAGGTCAGGAGAGTCCGGGGAACAGCTGACCGGCCAGTTCGACCAGTGAATGACCCGAGATGTCCCACGCGCCGGTCGGGCTGCGCTCGCTGCTGCGCTGCGGTCCGTATTCGTCGGGCCGGGACACGAAACCGGTAGCCAGGCCGGTCTTCTGGGCGGCGTCCAGATCGGAGTTGTGCGCGGCCACCAGCATCAACTCGCCCGGATCCAGCCCGAGCAGCGTCGCCGGTGCAACATAGGCGGCCGGGTCCGGTTTGTAGCGGCGGCTGACGTCGGAGCCCAGCACGACGTCCCACGGCAAGCCGGCGTATTTCGCCATTTCCACCAGCAGTCCGGTGTTGCCGTTGGACAGCGGCCCGACGATAACGTGGCGCTTCATCGCCGCAATGCCCTCGACGCTGTCGGGCCACGCCGGTAGCCAGCGCCATGACCTGGCCAGCGCGGCCAGGTCCTCCTTGGCGAAGGCGTGGACGTCCAAACCGATAGCGGTCAGTGCGGCTTCCAAGTTCTCCCGGTGCAGGATGTCGAGGGAGACGAAGTCCCGGCGGCCCGAGCGCACCTCCGCCATCGCCGGTTGGTAGCGGGTGCGCCAGTCCAGCGCGAAGGCCGGTGCATCGACGTCGACGCCGTGGCGCCGACCGAAGTCGTCGACAACCCGCGCGATGCCCGAGTGCCAATCCACGACAGTGCCGAAAGTGTCGAACAGGACCGCCCGCACGACGCGCCCGGTAGACGGCGAGCGGTACTCAGTCATCGCCATCGCGGTGGTTGCGCACCGGTGCAGGACGCACGCTGAGCAGTCACGCCGAGTCGAAGGTTCGCTGCATGCTGCGGAGCCGGCCGGCGACGGCTTCGCTCAGCGGGTGCGAGCGGCGCGACCTGTCGTCGAGTTGGACGATGACGGTGCGCGCGATGGCGATGCACTGCTCGGCCTGGAACAGCCCTTGCTGCAATGCGAACGAACTGCGGCCCACCGATGCGACGGCGGTGCCGACCGCCACCTCGCCGGGCCAGGTCATCTCGCCGCGGAAGTCCAGTTCGAGCCGCGCGATCACGAACGACCTATGCGGCTCGACGAGCGGCTGGTCTCCGGCGTAGAGCATCTCAACGCGCCCGGTCTCCAGCACGGTTGCGAACACCGCGTTGTTGACGTGTCCCTGCCGGTCGGTGTCGGCGTAGCGCAACTTGTCGTAGGCGCGCATCGGAAAGTGTGCCAGCGGGTGCGCGTCGGTCACCACGGTGTCCTCTCGGGCGGTCGGGGTCTTGCCGCAACACCCTAACGACGGCGGCGTCGCCGGTCAGCGATCCGGCTACCGCAGGCTGGCCGGGCCGTCACGCGACGGACGCTCACTGTTTGTCCCGTGCTCACCGGCGGGCGGACAGGTTCTGGGAGTCTGGATCGGACTCTTTGGAAAGGCTGTGATGACAACTCACCTGCGGGCATACAACAGTCTGTGGCAGGTCCGCAGCGACTCCTGGTGCCGGCTGGAGGAAGCCGCGGATCGGCTCACCCGCCCCACCACGAGTGGAGCGCTCAAAGAGAACTGCATCGACACCTGCCGAGACCTGGCGACGCGGTGTAGCCGAACAGCGCCGACTGTGCGCCGGGCGACGCGAACCGTCGCCGAGTCGCGGCCAGATTCACACCGGTGAAGTGTGTGCCAGCACGAAGTCGGTGACGATGGCGGCCATGTCGTCGATGGCGTTGCGCGGCATGACTTCGAACCCGTGGGTGCTCAGGGTGGGCAGGCACAGCAAACCCGCCCGCGGTGTGAGCCCGTAAGCCTTCGCGTGCGAGGCGTCGGACATGAACGCGCCCAGTGTCGCCGGCTGCGGAGCGAGCCCGCGGTGGGTGGCGATCTTCATCAGCTGGTCGGCGACGGCCTTGTCGTACACGCACAGCGCGTCGCTGTAGGCGATGATCGGACCGCCGGTGACCGTGGTCGCGTATTCCCGCTCGGTAGGCCCGACCTCCAGCGCCAGCGTCAGGTCGCCGGGCAGCGTCGCCGTGGCATAGCAGCCGCCCACCCCGCCAATCTCCTCGTTGGTGGTGAATATGAAGTACACGTCCTCAGCCGGTCGTTGCTCATGCTCGCGCAGCAGCCGGGCCGCCCGCAGCAGGGCGGTGACCGCAGCGCGGTCATCGAGGAAGTAGGCGCCGACGTAGTCGCCGAACTCGACCAGGTCTCTCTTGCTGCGGTCGATGCACACCCTGGTGCCGGCGTGCACCCCGGCGGCGGCCAGGTCTTCAGGCGTCCGCCCGGTGAAGACGTAGACGTGTTGCCAGTCCAGCGCTTTGTCGCCCTGATCGGGTTTGGTCTCCCAGATCCGCGGGCTTTCCTTGGTGGTGTGCTCGGAGCCGAGGGTGAGCACCGCGGTCAACGTGTCATTGTTGCCCAGCAGGGCGACCGGTCCCAGCCCGAAGTTGCCGGGATACATAATCCCCAGCTCCGTCATGTGCAGCGTCCCGTCCGGATTGATCCGTTTGACGAGCATCGACAGTTCGTCCATGTGCGCCAGCACCCTGGTGCCGGCGCTGAGCTCGAAGCTCGACCGGTGACGGTGTGCGGTGTCACCGGGGGATCGCTCCGCCGCGCCGATGTAGCCGATCAGATTGCCCGCCTCGTCGGTCCACATGTCGTCGACGAACGGTTCGAGCTCGCGGGCACACACCGCCCGCACGGCGTCTTCCTGTCCGCAGGGTCCGTAGGTCCAGAGCAGCTCTTGCAACAGTTCGTCGGTTGACTGACCGGGTCGCGCCATGGCATCTCCTTTTTCGTCAGAGATACCGTATCGGCGCGCCCGTCGACAGCAAACGCACCACAATCCCGGCGTGAACATTCATTGGCAGGCCGTAAGGTCAGGTAGTGCTCGTGGAGGTCGCCTTGATGCGACCCCCGGCGCGGTCGGCAGGAATGCGGGTGCGCCGCAGACGTTGGACAGTTGAATGATGCCTCGATCTGTGCAGCCGGAACCGGCTGGCAGCGTCCGGTTCGTGGCGGCCGGTCGCGACGACCCGTTGGCGCAGCCGCTGCTGACCGAACTGGCCGACGAGTACGCGCAGCGTTACGACAGCACGCCGCAGGCGGTGTTGAGTTGGATGTGCGGCCACCCGGCGGACGAGTTCGCGCCGCCCGACGGCGGCCTGCTGATCGGCGTGGTGGACGGTGTCCCGGTCACCGGCGGCGGGTTCCGGCGCTACGACGCCGAGACCGCCGAGTTCAAACGCATCTGGACCGATCGGGCGTACCGGCGGCGCGGCTTCGCCACGGCTCTGCTGGTGCAGCTGGAGGCCATTACCGCCGCTCGAGGCTACCGGCGGGTGTATCTGATGACCGGCAACCGCCAGCCGGAGGCCGAAGCGCTGTACGACGCGACTGGTTACACCCGGCTGTCCGAGCCGCTGCCGTCGGAGGGCCCGGTGTTTCCCATCGCGTTCGTCAAGGACCTGCCGTGACCGGGCATCTGCACGTCGGCGTCGCACTCGACGGCTACGGCTGGCACCCGCAGGCCTGGCGCGCCACCGTGACGGCCGATCCGACGACCGGATCGGTGCTCAGCGGACGGTACTGGGCCGAGCTGGCGGGCATCGCCGAACGAGGGCTGCTGGATTTCCTCACCATCGACGACACGCTGATGCCCCAGCCCGGGCGCCGCGAAGAGATCTCCCCGCGGCGGCTGGCCGGCCGTGCCGACGCGGTGCTGGTCGCAGCCCGCATCGCGCCGACCACTCGACACATCGGGCTGATCCCGGTGGCAACCGTCACCCACACCGAGCCGTTTCACATCTCCAAAGCGATCGCCACACTCGACTTCGTGTCGCATGGCCGGGCGGGCTGGCAGCCGAGAATCAGTGCGACCGCCCACGAGGCCGCACTGTTCGGTCGCCGCGCCGGAGCCGAGTCTGTCGACGAGTTGTTCGACGAGGCCGCCGACGCCGTCGAGGTGGTTCGCCGGCTATGGGACAGCTGGGAAGACGATGCGGTGATCCGCGACGTGGCCACCGGGCGCTACGTCGACCGCGACAAGCTGCACTACATCGACTTCGCAGGAAAATACTTCTCGGTCAAGGGGCCGTCCATCACCCCGCGCCCACCGCAGGGCCAGCCGGTGGTCGCCGCGCTGGCCCACGCCCCCCGCATCTACCGATTCGCTGCCGTTGCAGCTGATCTCGTGTTCATCACGCCGACCGACGAGGTGTCGGCACGCCGCATCGTCGACGAGGTGCACTCCGCGGGCGGTGCGCACCTGAAAATCTACGCCGATGTGGTGGTCACCTTCGGTGGTGACAAAGAATTCGGTTCCGATGCTTTGATTTTCACCGGCGCCGCGGCGGAACTGGTTGACCAGCTGCTGAGCTGGCAGCAGCTGGGCATCGATGGTGTTCGGCTGCGCCCGGCGGTCAACCGGACCGACCTGCCGGTCATCGTCAGCGAGGTGGTGCCGTTATTGCAGCGGGCCGGCCGCTTCCGGTCCGGATACCGGGACGGCGAGGCGCTGCGCACCCGACTCGGCTTGGCGGCCGCACCCAATCGGTACGCGCGGACCGGCCGATGAGCAGCGTCCCGCTCTCGATATTGGACCTGGCGCCGATCAGCGCCGGCAGCGACGTCGCGACGGCGTTGCGCAACACCATCGACTTGGCTCAGCACGCCGAACAGTGGGGCTTTCGCCGGTATTGGGTTGCCGAGCACCACTTCGTCGGCGTCGCCAGCTCCGCACCGGCCGTGCTGGTCGGTCAGATCGCGGCCGCCACCGGCGACATCCGCGTCGGCTCGGCCGCCGTGCAGCTGGGCCACAACACCGCCGTCGCCGTCGTCGAAAGTTTCGGCATGCTCGACGCCTTCTTCCCCGGGCGCATCGACCTCGGGGTGGGCCGCTCCGGGCAGCGTCGCAAGAAACCGAATTCCGACTCCCCGAGCCGCCCTCGCGAACCCAAGCCGCCGCGGGACTGGCGTGAGGTGGACGGCGTGGTGATTCCGCCGCCGTTCGACCTGCGCGGGCTGCTCAACCTGGACCAGATTCGCGCCACCACGTCGATTCTGCAGCAGCCCGAAGCGGTGACACCCGACTTCGCCGAACAGGTCGACGACATCCTCGCGTTGCTGAACGGCAGCTATCGCAGCGACGGTTTCGACGTGCACGCGGTTCCGGGCGAGAAGGCAGGACTGACGCCGTGGATCTTCGGCAGCAGCAAGGGGCAGAGCGCGCAGGTGGCGGGGGCGCGGGGGCTGCCGTTTGTGGCGAGCTACCACATCACCCCGGGCACCGCGCTGGAGGCGGTAGAGGCCTACCGTGACGCGTTCACACCGTCGGCGATCTCGTCCCGTCCGCATGTCGTGGTGTCGGCGGACATCGTCGTCGCAGACGACACCGCCACCGCCGAACACCTCACCTCGGGTTATGGCCAGTGGGTGTACTCCATCCGGTCCGGCGCCGGGGCGATCCCGTTCCCCGATCCCGAGGGCTGCCCGCCGCTTTCCGCCGAGCAGGCCGAAGCGGTGAAAGACCGACTGGCAACACAATTCGTCGGAACCGCAGACGAGGTGGCCGAGCGGCTGCAGGCGCTGCAGCGCGCCACGGGCGCCGACGAGCTGGTCGTCACCTCGGTCACGCACCGCCACGAAGACCGCCTGCGCTCACATGAACTGATAGCCAAACGATGGGGGCTGACCCGGTGAGTATCCGAGAAGGCGCACAGCGCAAGCCCATACATCTCGCCGCACATTTCCCGGGAGTCAACAACACCACGGTGTGGACCGATCCGGAGGCCGGCAGCCAAATCGAGTTCGACTCGTTCGTGCACCTGGCCCGCACGGCCGAACGCGGCCAGTTCGACTTCTTCTTCCTCGCCGAGGGGTTGCGGCTGCGCGAGCACCGCGGTCACATCTACGACCTCGACGTGGTGGGCCGCCCCGACACCTTCACGGTGCTCGCCGCGCTGGCCGGTGTCACCGAGCGGCTTGGGCTGACCGGGACGATCAATACCACGTTCAACGAACCGTTCGAGGTGGCGCGGCAGTTCGCCAGTCTGGACCAGCTGTCCGACGGGCGCGCCGGCTGGAACATCGTCACCTCGTCAGATGCGTTCACCGGCGCCAACTTTCGGCGCGGCGGATTCTTGCAGCACACCGATCGCTATCGGCGCGCCGAAGAGTTTCTCACCGTCGCCCGCCAATTGTGGGACAGCTGGGCGGCCGACGCCATCGTGGCCGATGTCGATGCCGGGCATTATGTCGATCCCAGCCGGATCCGAAACATCGAGCATCACGGCCCCCACTTCGACGTGCGGGGAATGGCGACGCTACCGGCCGGACCGCAGGGCCATCCAGTGCTGTTGCAGGCCGGGGATTCCGAAGAGGGCCGCTCCTTCGGCGCCCGCCACGCCGACGCGCTGTTCACTTTGCACGGATCACTGGAGGCCGGGCAGCGTTACTACGCCGACGTCAAAGGCCGGGCGGCGGAATACGGACGAAACCCCGACCAGCTCAAAGTGTTTCCTGCTGCCACCTTTGTGCTCGGCGACACCGCCGACGAGGCCGCGGACCGAGCGCGGCACATCCGTCGCCAGCAGGTCAGCGGCGCAACCGCCATTGCGATGCTCGAACAGGTGTGGGGTCGCGACTTGTCCGGTTACGACCCCGACGGCCCGCTGCCCGACATCGACCCGACCGATGATCCCGGCATCACTCAGGGTCGGGTGCGGCACGGCGACCCGGTCGCGGTGGCGCGCGCCTACCGCGACCGGGCAGCCGCCGACAATCTGTCGATCCGTGAATTGGTCATCGCCGTCACCAGCCGCCAGCAGTTCGTCGGCACGGCCAGGCACATCGCCGACGAGATCGACCGTTATGTGCAAGCCGACGCCTGCGACGGCTTCATCCTGGTGCCGCACTTGACCCCACACGGCCTGGACGACTTCGTCGACCAGGTGGTCCCACTGCTGCAGGAGCGTGGGGCGTTTCGCACCGAATACACCGGCTCGACCCTGCGTGACCACCTGGGTCTGGCGCCGTCGCGGACGGCTCAGCCGGCCATGAACTCGGTGTAAGCCGACTCCAGGTCCGGCGGCAGCACCGTCGTGTTGCACTGCCGCTGCGTGTCGCCGATCGGCGCCAGGATGCCGCGCAGGTCGTAGTACTCCTGCGGGTGGGCGGTGAAGTAGCTCCGCAGATCCGCCGATGCCTGCGGGCGCGGCTCGTTCTGCGCTGCGGTCACCGCCGCGTTGGCACCGGGGTGGCCGTTGAGGTACTGCTGTGCCGAACCCGTCACCGAGTTGACGGTGCCCGCCACGCCGGCAGCACTGCAGTCCGGTTCCGCGTACGCCGTCGGCGCCGCGATTGTGGTAGCAGCCAGACCCGCGAGCACGCCGCAGCCGGCGAAGATGCCGACAGCTTGCCGGCGCACGGACTTACCACTGATTTTCATCATCTTTTGTTCCTTCTATTTCATCTTGCGTGGGCATTCGATCGCAAATTCCCCGTCCCGATGCAAGGAAACCCCCGTCCCGAAAACCACGCTACCCGAACCCAGATAGCACAGCTATCTAGTCGGCGGGCGAAAAGCCCTGCCGGACAAGCGGTACCGCGGTGAAAATGTGACGGCGACCGCAATGCCGACGTCTCAGCCTGACAGAACCATGAGATTTCTTAGAGTACGGCGCCGATCCTTAAAGAACGGCAACCGTAGCTGTGACCGAATTGTTACGCCTGGGCCCGCGCAGTCGCCTCCGCGGTGGCTTCTCGGATCGGACCGCGCCATATGTCGCCGTGCCCGGGGGCCAGGATGTCGTAATCCATCAGGGCCAGCGCAGACAAGCTGCGGATGCAGCCGGCCTGGTCGTGGCTGAACATCGCCGGCAGCAGCTGCGGTCCGCTGCGCGGCAGCAACGGGTGGCCGGTGACCAGTGCGTCGCCGGTCACCAGCACGTCGTCGATGACGTACGAACAGTGCCCGCCGGTGTGACCAGGCGTCGGAATGGCCATGGGGCGCCCGGGAAGCTGAGCGGCAAGGTCGGCTGTCAGCGGTTGCGTGGAGGGAATGCCCTCACGAACCAAGCCACCGTTGCGCACCACGTGCGTCGCCCACTTCGCCCAGCTGGGCCGCCAGGCGCGCGCCGCGATGTCGAACACCGACGCCTGCTCCAGGTACTCCCGTTTGGCGTGCCCGACCTCGTCGGCATGACAGTAGACCGGAGTTCGGTGGGTCTTCGCGAACCAGATGGCCGAGCCGAAATGGTCGATGTGCGCGTGGGTCAGCAAGATAGCCCGCAGATCCTCGGCCTCGAAGCCCAGCCGCCGCAGCGAAACCAGCACGTCGTCGCGATCACCGGGATAGCCGGCGTCGACCAGCATGACTCCGGTGGCGTCGCTGACCAGCAACCAGTTCACCGCATCGCCATGCACGAAATGCACCTTCTCGGTGACCGCTGTCAGCGCCGGTGCCATGTTCGCGAGCCTACGCATCAGGCCGGGGCGACCCGCTGCGCCCGGCTCCGCCGCGATTGCGCCCGGCTCCGCCGCGCTTGCGGTCGGCGGGGGTTGGTTGCGGGCGACCCGCTGCGCCCGGCTCCGCCGCGCTTGCGGTCGGCGGGGGTTGGTTGCGGGCGACCCGCTGCGCCCGGCTCCGCCGCGCTTGCGGTCGCCCGGGAGGAGTAGAACAAAAGGGTGGCCGAACTGAAACTGGGATATAAGGCGTCCGCGGAGCAATTCGCGCCAAGGGAGCTGGTCGAGCTGGCGGTCGCCGCCGAAGACCACGGAATGGACAGCGCGACGGTCAGTGACCACTTTCAGCCGTGGCGGCACGAGGGCGGACACGCACCGTTCTCGCTGTCGTGGATGACCGCCGTCGGGGAGCGCACCAAGCGGATCACACTCGGTACTTCGGTGCTGACCCCGACGTTCCGATACAACCCCGCCGTCATCGCCCAGGCCTTTGCGACCATGAGCTGCCTGTATCCGAGCCGGATCTTTTTGGGAGTGGGCACCGGCGAAGCGCTCAACGAGATCGCCACCGGGTATGAAGGCGAATGGCCCGAGTTCAAGGAGCGGTTCGCCCGGCTACGCGAGTCGGTACGGCTGATGCGCGAGCTCTGGCTTGGTGACCGCGTCGACTTCGACGGCGAGTACTACAAACTCAAAGGCGCCTCCATCTACGACGTGCCCGAGGGTGGGGTGCCGGTGTACATCGCCGCCGGCGGGCCGGTCGTGGCGAAATACGCGGGCCGCGCCGGTGACGGGTTTATCTGCACCTCGGGCAAGGGCGAAGAGCTCTACGCCGAGAAGCTGATCCCCGCCGTCAAGGAGGGTGCCGCCAAAGCTGACCGCAACTCCGACGACATCGACCGGATGATCGAGATCAAGATCTCCTACGACACCGATCCGGACCTGGCGCTGGAGAACACCCGCTTTTGGGCGCCCCTCTCGCTGACCGCCGAGCAGAAGAACTCCATCCATGACCCGCTCGAGATGGAGAAAGCCGCCGACGAACTGCCGATCGAACAGGTCGCCAAGCGCTGGATCGTCGCATCAGACCCCGACGAAGCCGTCGAAAAGGTGGGCCAATACGTCAATTGGGGGCTCAACCACCTGGTCTTCCATGCGCCCGGTCACGACCAGCGCCGCTTCCTGAAGCTGTTCGAGCAGGACCTCGCGCCAAGGCTGCGGCGGCTGGCCTGATCGAGCACGTCCGGTGCCCGCTTCGAGCATTTACATCGCCGCGCCGGAGGGGGACACCGGCAAGTCCACCATCGCGCTGGGCATCCTGCACCGGCTGACCGCCACCGTCCCCACCGTCGGGGTGTTCCGCCCCATCACCCGTTCGGGCGAGGACCGTGATCACATCTTGGAGCTGCTGCTGGCCCACAGCACCGCTGCTCTGCCCTACGAGCGTTGCGTCGGGGTGACCTACCAACAGCTGCGCGCCAACCGCGACGGCGCCATCGCCGACATCGTCGAACGGTTCCACGCGATGGCCGTGGGATGCGACGCGGTCGTTGTCGTCGGTAGCGACTACACCGACGTGGCCGCGCCCGCCGAACTCGCGGTGAACGCCCGCATCGCGGTCAACCTGGGGGCGCCGGTGCTGCTGGCGGTGCGAGCGAAGGGGCGCAGCGCCGAGCAGGTCGCTCACATTGTCGAGGCATGCCTCGCCGAGCTGAACATTCAGCACGCCCACACCGCGGCGGTGGTGGCCAATCGTTGCGACCCGACGCAGCTGGTGGCGGTGACCGCCGCGTTGCGCCGATTCTCGCCACCCGCCTACGTGCTGCCCGACGCGCCGCTGCTGGACGCGCCGACGGTGGCCGAGCTACAGAGCGCCGTGGGCGGAACGCTGGTGAGCGGAGACGGCGCGCTGCTGGAACGCGAGGCGACGGGCGTGGTAGTCGCCGGAATGACCGCAGACCACGTGTTGGAACGGCTACGCGAAGGCGTCGCCGTGGTCACCCCGGGTGACCGGTCCGACGTCGTGCTTGCCGTTGCGAGCGCGCATGCCGCTCAAGGGTTTCCGTCACTGTCGTGCATGATCCTCAACGGCGGCTTTCCGCTGCACCCGGCGATCGCGGCCCTGGTTGCCGGCCTGGGATTGCGGCTGCCCATCATCGCCACCGTGCTGGGCACCTACGACACCGCCAGCGCCGTCGCGGCCGCGCGGGGGCGGGTCACCGCGGCCTCGCAGCGCAAGATCGACACCGCGCTGGAGTTGATGGAACGTCACGTCGACATCGACGAACTGTTGGCGCAGCTGGCCATACCCATCCCGACGGTGACCACCCCGCAGATGTTCACCTACCGGCTGCGCGAGCAGGCCCGAGACGACCGCAAGCACATCGTGCTGCCCGAGGGTGACGACGACCGCATCCTGCGCTCGGCTGGGCGGTTGCTGCAGCGCGGCGTGGCGGCTCTGACCATTCTCGGTAACGAAGCTCGAATACGTGCGCGCGCAACCGAACTCGGGGTCGACCTGGACGAGGCGGCGGTGCTGGATCCGCGCACCGCCGATTTGTGCGAACAATTCGCCGAGCAGTACGCTCAGCTGCGCAAGAACCGGGGCGTCAGCGTCGAGCGGGCCCGGGAGATCGTCACCGACGTGTCCTACTTCGGCACCATGCTGGTGTACAACTCCCTCGTCGACGGCATGGTTTCCGGTGCCGCGCATACCACCGCGCACACCGTGCGGCCGGCGTTGGAAATCATCAAAACCGCTCCCGGGATCTCCACAGTGTCCAGTGTGTTTCTGATGTGCTTGCCCGACCGGGTGCTGGCCTACGGTGACTGCGCCATCATCCCTGATCCGACGATCGAGCAGCTGGCCGACATCGCGATCAGCTCAGCGCACACCGCCGCGCGATTCGGGATCGATCCACGGGTGGCGATGCTGTCGTACTCGACCGGTGAATCCGGCGTGGGCGCGGATGTTGAAAAGGTCCGTGCGGCGACAAGCCTGATTCATGAGCGGGCGCCGCACTTGTTGGTCGAGGGTCCGATTCAGTATGACGCCGCCGTGGAACCATCGGTGGCGGCGATCAAGCTGGGTGATTCGTCCGTCGCCGGACGCGCGACGGTGCTCATCTTTCCGGACCTGAACACCGGTAACAACACCTATAAGGCGGTGCAGCGCAGTGCCGGCGCGATCGCGATCGGTCCGGTGTTGCAGGGTTTGAACAAGCCGGTGAACGACTTGTCCCGCGGCGCGTTGGTCGAGGACATCGTCAATACCGTCGCCATCACCGCTATCCAGGCTCAGGGCACCGATGGCTGACCACGTCGTCCTGGTGATCAATTCCGGCTCGTCGTCGCTCAAATATCGCTTACTCGAGCCTGATTCGGGTAGGTCGTTGACGGGCGGCAACGTGGAGCAGATCGGCGAGCCGTCCTCG
Organism: uncultured Actinomycetota bacterium; assembly: GCA_963767765.1. Classification (GTDB taxonomy): domain Bacteria; phylum Actinomycetota; class Actinomycetes; order Mycobacteriales; family Mycobacteriaceae; genus Mycobacterium. The sequence goes on from CAVYEX010000002.1 coordinate 1,400,650, forward strand.
TCGGTCGCCGACCACGACGCGGCGCTGCGCCGGGCGTTCGATCAGATGGCCCAAGCCGGTGTCGACTTGCAGGCCTGCGGACTGACGGCGGTCGGTCATCGAGTAGTACACGGCGGCAACACCTTTCACCGTCCGACGGTGATCAACGACGGGGTGATCGCTCAGCTCGAGGAGCTGTCCTCGCTGGCCCCGCTGCATAATCCACCAGCGTTGCAGGGCGTCGAAGTGGCCCGCCGGATGCTGCCCGACGTTCCGCACATCGCAGTGTTCGACACGGCTTTCTTTCACGATCTGCCTGCCGCGGCGTCGACCTACGCCATCGACAACGAGCTGGCGCAGCAGTGGCAGATCCGCCGGTATGGCTTCCACGGCACCTCGCACCAGTACGTCAGCGCCCAAGCGGCGGCGTTCCTGGACAGGCCGCTGGGCGAGCTGAATCAGATCGTGCTGCATCTGGGCAACGGCGCCTCGGCGTCGGCGATCGCCGGCGGTCGCCCGGTCGACACCTCGATGGGGCTGACTCCGCTGGAGGGCCTGGTGATGGGCACCCGCAGCGGTGACATCGACCCTGGTGTCATCAGCTACCTGTGGCGGGCGGCGAAGATGAGCGTGGAGGAGATCGAGTCGATGCTCAACCACCGGTCCGGGATGCTGGGGCTGGCGGGCGAATTGGACTTTCGCCGGCTGGGGGAGATGATTCGATCGGGCGATCAGTCAGCCGCGTTGGCCTACGACGTGTTCATTCACCGGTTGCGCAAGTATGTCGGTGCCTACCTCGCGGTGCTGGGCCACACCGACGTGGTGACGTTCACCGCCGGCATCGGCGAACACGCCGCAGCGGTGCGCCGGGATGCGCTGAGCGGAATGACCGGGCTTGGCATCGCTGTCGACGAGCACCGCAACGCCAGCCCGGCCGCGGACGCCAGACGCATCTCCACCGACGACTCGCCGGTCAGTGTGCTGGTGATCCCGACCAACGAAGAACTGGCGATCGCCCGCGAGTGCCTCGAGGTGATACAGCGCTGAGATGGTGATCCGCGCGGCGCCGGCGGGGAGGAACCGCAGGCGCCGCGCGGAAGATTGGGGCGCGCATGCCACCATACCTGGGATTCGGCTGAGAGCCACACCTCTACGCTTAATTAGTTTTCAGGCCAGTCGTGCCTGCTGGATCCTTTAAAACGTCTCTCACCTGGTTAAACGGCGCCCACCAGCGACAACCGCTTTCCTGAGCTTAAACTGAGAATCTGAGTCCTGTGGATGGTGGTACGCGAAGTCACGGCCGCCCGGACAAGGTCAAGGCGGTGACGGAGCCGTTCATCGCTAGCGAGTCGCTGGCGCGTGGTGTGCTGAGCCGACACCAACTGCGCGCGCACTGTTCGGCGGTATTTCCCGACGTGTACCTGGCGAGGCGCGGGCGCCCCACGCTTGAGCAGCGCATCGTCGCGGCCTGGTTGTGGTCACACCGGCGAGCCACCATCGCCGGGGCGGCAGCCGCGGCGCTCCATGGCGCCAAGTGGATCGACGAAAACACCGTTATCGAGCTCGTTCACCGCAACGCTCGGCCACCCCGAGGTGTCCTCACCCGGCGGGACACGCTGCTCGACGGCGAAGTCATGCTCGCCTCCGAAATCCGCGTCACTACACCGGAACGCACCGCCTTCGACATCGCACGGCGTGCGCCACGCCGCCCGGCTGTTGCTCAACTGGACGCGCTCATGCGGGTCAGCAACTTCACGGTCGACGGCGTATCGACCATCGCCGGGCGTCATCGCGGCGCTCGCGGCTGCGCCGACTGGAGACCGTGCTGGACTTGATCGACGCGGGCGCGCAATCGCCGAAGGAGAGCTTCCTGCGGCTACTCCTGGTCGATGCCGGGTTTCCCCGGCCGCAGACGCAGATTCCCGAGCTCGACGACGGCGGCCTGCCGGTGGCCTATCTCGACATGGGCTGGCAGCAGCCGATGGTGGCAGTCGAATACGACGGCGACCACCACCGAATCGACCGGTGGCAGTACGTGAAGGACATTCGACGGCTGGAAATGCTCGAGCGGATGGGTTGGCTCGTCGTGCGGGTGGTCGCCGAGGACCGTCCGGCCGACATCGTGCGGCGTGCGCGAGACGCACTGACTTGTCGCGGCGTCGACTGTGCGGCTAGGGCATCCACTGTGCGGTGAGGGCGAGATTCCGCCGCCGCGTTTTCCGCCCTGGGCGCACACTCGGCAGGACGAGCCGGACGCGTAAGGCCATACGCGCCACGCGCGAGTCAGAACGTGCTGAAAGGCCGCACCTGGTTGGCCATGTCGACCAAGGTGTAGCGGTGCGCCTGGGTAGGCGCCACCCGGGCCAGGCCGCGCAGCGACGCCTCTACCCCGAGCTGCAGGCCATGCCTGGTGAACGGAAAACCCAGGATGTGATTGGTGCTGGCCTCGTGATCCTGCAGCCAGTCCATCGCGCCGCCGAGCACCAGCGCGCGGATCTGCAGCACCCGCGGTTCGGTCGGCGGCAACGCCTCGACCCGCCGGGCCGCGTCGCGGATGTTCTCCTCGGTGATCTCGCTGGTCGACCGCCCCGACAACAACGTCACCGCACTGGTCAGTCGCGCGGTGGTGAAATGCCGTGAGCTGGCCGGCACCTCGTCGAGGGTGCGCACCGCCCCCGCCCGGTCACCGGCGGCGGACAGGGCCCGGGCCAGCCCGAAGGCGGCCGATATGACGCCGTCGTCGGTGTCCCACACGGTCCGGTAGAACTTGTGCTCGTCGGAGTTGCCCGCGAGTTCGGCGGTGGCGGCCAGCGCCATCTTCGGCGCCAGCTCACCGGGGAAGGTATCGAGCACCTCGGTGAAGTGCTTGATCGCCGAGTCGTAGTCCCCGGTGAGCAGTTCGGCAACGGCGCGGTACCACACCAACCGCCAACGCCAGCCGACGCGCTCGGCCAGGTCGTCGAGTTTCCGCGTGGCATTGCCCACGTCACCCAGGTCGAGCAGCGCGCGGACCTCCATCAGCGGCAGCTCGACCGATTCGGAGAGGTCGATACCTTCGGCGTCCAGTGAGCCGTGCCGGAAGGCGCGCAGCGAATCCAGCGTCTGCACCGGATGGGACAACACCGTGGCCTGCAGCAGTGGGGCCGCGACGTCGGCCGGGTCCACCAGCGGCACCTGCAGTGCGGTCACGATCTCTCGGGCGGTCAGCTTCTCGGCATGCAACTGGCCGTCCAGATACACGTCGGTGTGCGCAACCAGCAGATCCACCCCGAACGTGGAGCGGGAGCGGCTGAAGATCGTCGACAACCCCGGTCGCGGCACCCCGGTGTCATGGGCGACCACCTCCCGCAGCACGCCCATCAGTTGCCCCGACATCTCCTCGGTGCTGCTGAACCGTCGAAGCGGATCCGGGTCGGTGGCGCGGCGCAGCAGCCGGGCGAACGAGTCGTAAGTGACCAGCACCGGGTCGTCGTCGGGCAGTCCGTCGACGTACCGGCCGTTGCGGGTCCGCAGGTTCAACGTCAGCGCCGCCAGCGTGCGTCCGACCGTGTAGATGTCGGTAGCCACCGTCGGACCGGTCCGGACAATTTCCGGCGCCTGATAGCCAGGCGTGCCGTAGAGGTAACCGAACGAGTTGATCCGCGACACCGCACCCAGATCGATGAGTCGGAGCTGCTCTTCGGTCAGCATGATGTTCTCCGGCTTCAGGTCGTTGTAGACCAGGCCGATCGAATGCAGGTATCCCATCGCGGGCAGAATCTCGAGCACGTAGGCGATCGCCTCGGCGACCGGCAGCTTTTCGTTGCGGGCGCGTTTGAGCGACTGCCCGCCGACATACTCCATCACGATGTAGCCGACGGGTTCGCCGTGCCGGTCGGTGTGCTCGACGAAGTTGAAGATCTGCACGATCGACGGGTGCACCACCTCGGCGAGGAATTGCCGTTCGGCCATCGCGATCGCCTGCGCCTCGGCGTCTCCGGAATGCACCAGACCCTTGAGCACCACCGGACGGTCGTTGACGTTGTGGTCGAACGCCAGATAAACCCACCCCAGCCCGCCGTGCGCGATGCAGCCCTTGATCTCGTACTGTCCGGCGACGACGTCGCCGGCGCTGAGCTGCGGCAGAAACGAGAACGGGCTGCCGCAGTGCGGGCAGTCACCCTCCGACTGTGCTTCCGTCTCACCGCCCGACCGCCCCACCGGGCGTCCGCAGTTCCAGCAGAACCGCTTAGATTCCGGCACGACCGGGTTGGTCATCAGCGCTTCGAGCGGATCGATGTCGGGCACCCGCGGAATCTCCACCAGGCCGCTGCCCAGTCGCCGCACCGGCTGCACGGTCCGGGTCGTGATCATCCGCTCCTGCGATTCGCTGCCGACCGTGCCGAACGAGATGTCGTCATCGTCGTCGTCGAAATCGGGTCGAAACAGCGCCTGCGTCGGCATGATGCGCCGCACCGACGACGAGTCGACTCGCGCGTCGGCGGGCTGCGTGCCGGGGGCGACGTCCTCCTCGCGGTTGGCGTCGGGCCTGCTCATGGCCTCACCCATCAGTCCGAATACCTCGGCTCCGGGGGCACCGGCGCCGGACCGAGAATGGTCAACCATTTGCGGTACAAGGTGTTCCAGGTTCCGTCGCGGCGGATGCGCTCAAGCGTGCCGTTGATGAAGCGCACCAGACCGGGATTGTTCTGGTTGACCCCGATGCCGTAGGGCTGGGTGTCCATGTTGGGACCCACGATGTGCAGATACGGGTCCTGCGACACCAGCCCGGCCAGGATCGAGTCGTCGGTGCTGACGGCGTCGACCTCACGCTGCTGCAGCGTCACCAAGCAGTCGGCCCAGTTCACCACCGACACCACCACCGGCGGAGGGGCGATCTCGCTGATACGCCGCAGCGACGTCGTCCCCCTCGCCACGCACACCCGCTTGCCGCTCAGGTCCGACGGTTTGACGATCATCGAGTCCCGCGGGGCCAGGATGCGCTGGTAGGCGTCGAGGTAGACGGTGGAGAAGTTCACCAGCTTGCGCCGCTCGCAGGTGACCGTCATGGTCTTGACGACGATGTCGACGTGCGATTTCTGCAGTTCGGTGACTCGTTCGGCCGACGACAGGATCCGGTACTCCACCGCGGTCGGGGTGCCGAAGATGTCACGTGCCACTTCACCGGCGATGTCGACGTCGAATCCGGTGATGTCCCCGGTGATCGGATCGCGGAAGCTGAATAGGTTGCTGCCGATGTCGAGCCCCACGATCAGCCGGCCGCGGGCGTGGATGTCTGCCACCGCGGCATCGGCCTCGGCTTTGGTGGCGAACGGACGCAGGCTGGCGGTGGCGTCGCAGTTGTCACCGGAGCGGTCCGGCGGTGGCGGCGGCTGCGGTGCAAGCTCTTGCATGTCGGCCGGGGTGGGCGGCGGCAGGGTCGGCACCGACGTCACCGTGGTCGGCACCGAATGGCCGCAGCCGGCCACGACGATCGAAGCGACAATCGCGGCGCCCAGCGACCTGCCTCGGCGAAGTACGCGGTTCACCTGGGCCATCGGCATCACCGGTATTCGTTCAGTCGGGGCCACAAGCCCAGCGCGACGGCTACCGCGCCGCCCAAGCTGAGCACCACTCCGCCCAGGGTGGCGCCGGACAATCCGCGGCGCGCGTTGAGGATGTCCTCGCGCAGCTGGTTGCGGCTTTGGTCCATCGTCTTCACCAACGCTTGATCGAGCCGGTCGAATGCGGGGGTGGAGTCGTCTTCGCCATTGCCCAGAGCGACTTGAGTGGCGGCTTGATAGTCGCCCACCGCGATATAGGCGTTGATCCGTTCGTCGGCCTGCCGCCAGCGGGCCAGCAGTAGGTCGGCGCCCTGAAGATCATCTCTGTCGACCGCGTCGTTGCGGGACAGATAGCGGTCGAGCTTTTTCTGCATGTCGTCGATGCGCTGGTAGAAGGTCTGCTTGCGAGCTTCCTCGTCACCGCGCCGGATCAGCGACAGCGTCTCCTCGGCGCGCGCCTGTTGGGCGGTGATCGCGAGGTCGGTAATCGTCTTCAGTGACTCCGCGTCGGTGTCCTTGGCATTGCGGCTGCTGGTGGTGGAGATGGCGAGCGCCGTACCCACCCAGACCACCATAACGAGAATCGCCAGTGCACCCACGACGAGTCCGGGGTTGATTCGCCGTTTCGTCCGGCGGGCCAGCCAACGGTGCGCGAACGCGCCGAAGCCGACCGTGGCCGCGATGACCAGGATGACCGGAGCGGGAATCTGCGTCGACGCCGTCGTTTCATCGTCCACCCGCTTCGACGTGGCCCGGTAGAGGTACTGAGCGTCGGGCAGGATCTGCACCTGCATCAGGGTCGACGCCTCCGACAGATACGACGAGCCGACCGGGTTGCCGGCCCGGTTGTTGGTGCGCGCAATCTCGATCAAGCCGGTGTAAACGGCTAACTCGGCGTTGATGCGGCCGAGCCGCTGCACCAGCGGTTCGTCGGTCAGCCCGCTCGACGCGCGCGTCACGGCCACGGCGGCGTCGGTAATGGCCTGCTCGTAGCGCTGCCGAACGGTGCGCGGCTCGGCCCGGGCGATGAAGGCAGTGGCCGCGGCGGCATCCGCCACTGACAGTGTGGTGTACAACCGGCCGGCGGCGAAGGCCAGCGGCTCGGTGTGGTTGAGGACGGTGCTCAGCGCGTGCTGGCGGTGATTGATCGTCGTCGACGTGGCGAACGCGGTGAGCACGCCCAGAATTGCCAGGATGACGCCCAGGGTGAGGATGCGGCCCGGCGTCGTCGACACGAACCACCAGCGAGGATGGGCAGGTTCGGTTGGCGACCGCGACCCAAGAGGCTCGGTCGACGGGTGTGCCAACTCAACGGTCACGTCTGTTCGGACCTCATCTCTTCATAAAAAGGTCGCTCCAAACTGTATAAGCAAAGTCTAAGAGGCGATCGGACGGTTTGCCTGCAGGCATACCCAAGTGCCGACCGGCGCGCGCCTTATTCTGAACAGCGTGCGCGGCGACGGCGACGGCTGGGTGGTGTCGGACCGCGGCATCCCCTACTGGGGCCGGTACGGCGCGGCGGGTCTGCTGGTGCGGGCACCGCGATCGGACGGCACCCCCGCGGTGCTGTTGCAGCACCGGGCGTCGTGGAGTCATCAGGGCGGTACCTGGAGCCTGCCGGGCGGTGCCCGCGACAGCCACGAGACGCCGGAGCAGACCGCCGTTCGGGAAGCCGGCGAAGAGGCCGGACTGCCGGGGGAGCGGCTGCGGGTGCGGGCGACCCTGGTGACCGCGGAGATACCCGCACCCGACGGCACGCACTGGACCTACACCACTGTCATCGCCGACGCCGCCGAGTTGCTGCACACCGTCCCCAACCGGGAGAGCGCCGAATTGCGTTGGGTCGGTGAAGACGAGGTAGCCGACCTGCCGCTGCATCCGGGTTTCGCCGAGAGTTGGCATCGGCTGCGCACCGCGCCAGCGACTGTGCCATTGCACGCCGGCGACGAACGCCGACGGCATCTGCCGCGCACCGTCGAACTCGAATCCGGTGTCTTCGTCTGGTGTATGCCCGGCGGGCCCGATCAGGCGCCGTCGCAGCTGAGTTGCCGCGTCAGCTCGCTGCTGCAAGCGCCGCACTGAGCCGGCGCGCCGCCGCACCCGGATCGTCGGCGGCGGTGATCGCGCGCACCACCACCACCCGGCGGGCGCCGGCGGCCAAGACTTCGGGCAGTCGTCGCTCGTCGATCCCGCCGATCGCGAACCACGGCTTGGCGCCGGCCAGCTCCGCTGCCACTGCCACCAGCGGCAGTCCCGGCGCCCGCCGGCCCGGCTTGGTCGGTGTGGGCCAGCACGGGCCGACGCAGAAGTAGTCGGCGTCCTCGGTGACCGCGGCGGCCACCTGATCGCGGTCGTGGGTGGAGCGGCCGATCACGACGTGCGGCCCGACGATGTCACGCGCCACCGCTGGCGGCAGGTCGCGCTGACCCAGGTGCAGCACCGCCGCACCGGCGGCGCGAGCGACGTCTGCCCGGTCGTTGACACCGACCAGCGCACCGTGCCTGCGGGCCGCGTCGGCCAGCACTTCCAGGGCGGCGAGTTCGTCGCGCGCCTCCAACGGGCCGCATCGCTGTTCACCCTCCGAGCCTTTGTCGCGCAGCTGGATGATGTCTACCCCGCCGGCCAACACGGCGTCGGCGAAGGCGGCGAGATCGCCGCGCTCGCGGCGGGCGTCGGTACACAGATACAGCCGGGCCTCGGAAAGCCGGGAAAGCCGGGAAAGCCGGGCCAGCCGTGAGTGTGCTGGGTGCACACCGCGACGCTAGCGGCTAGCTTGGACAACGGACACGGGAGCCCCGGGGCGACGGGCAGATGCGGGGCTGAGAGTGGGCACATTCCAAGCGCGACCTGCCCTTACCGTACGAACCTGATCCGGGTCATGCCGGCGAAGGGAGCACAGGATGGCACCGAACCCACTGGGGTCGCTGGCCGTCATCGGCGCCGGCGTCATCGGGCTGTCGGTCGCGCGCCGCGCCGCCCAGGACGGATGGTCGGTGCAGGTCCACCGCAGCGGCCGGCCCGGCGCGTCGTGGGTGGCCGCCGGCATGCTGGCCCCGCACAGCGAAGGCTGGCCCGGCGAAGAACGGCTGCTGCGACTAGGCCTGGAATCGCTGCGGCTCTGGCACGACAGCGATCTGCTGGACGAGCTGCCGCCGCAGGTGATCACCGCGCGCGAATCGCTGGTCGTGGCCCTCGACCGCGCCGATGTCGCCGACCTGCGCACCGTCGCTGACTGGCTGTCCGCTCAAGGCCATCCAGTGGTGTGGGAAACCGCCGCACGCGAGGTGGAGCCGCTGCTGGCGCCGGGAATCCGCCACGGGTTCCGGGCCACCACCGAGTTGGCGGTCGACAACCGAGCCTTGCTCGACGCGCTGAGCCGCTCCTGCGAGCGGCACGCGGTCCAGTGGGCGGGACCGGTTCGCGACCTGTCGAGCGTTCAGGCCGACGCCGTCGTGATCGCCAACGGGGTCGACGCGCCGTCGCTGTGGCCCGGGCTGCCGGTGCGGCCGGTCAAAGGCGAGGTGCTGCGGCTGCGGTGGCGCAAAGGCTGTCTGCCCATGCCGCGACGGGTGATCCGCGCGCGGGTGCACGGACGCCAGGTGTACCTGGTGCCCCGCACCGACGGCGTGGTGGTGGGCGCCACCCAGTATGAGCACGGCCGGGACACCGCGCCCGTCGTCGCGGGGGTGCGCAACCTGCTCGACGACGCCTGCGCGGTGGTACCCGCCCTCGACGAGTACGAGTTCGTCGAGTCCGCTGCCGGCCTGCGACCCATGACGCCGGACAACCTGCCGCTGGTGCAGCGGCTGGACGAGCGGACCGTCGTCGCGGCGGGTCACGGCCGTTCCGGTTTCCTGTTGGCGCCGTGGACGGCCGAACAAGTTGTGACGCAACTTCTTCCGGCGGGGGCGGCGATGAGGAGCGGCGCGAGATGATCATCCTGGTGAACGAGCAGCAGATCGACGTCGACGAGCAGGTCAGCATCGCCGCGCTGCTGCAAACGCTGGGTTACCCCGACCGCGGCATCGCGGTAGCCCATGATCAAGCGGTGTTGCCCCGCTCGACTTGGACGAAACGGCTTGGCGAGTTCCCCCAGCCGCTGCGGCTGGAGGTGGTGACGGCGGTGCAAGGTGGCTGAAGCAGATTTCTCCCACTCCTCCTCGGGCCACGCCGGCCCGCATCGTCGGGGAGAAACCAAACTGACGATCGCCGGGCGGAGCTTTACCTCCCGGCTGATCATGGGCACTGGTGGGGCGTCGAACCTAACCGTCCTGGAGGAGGCCCTGATCGCGTCGGGCACCGAGCTGACCACCGTCGCGATGCGCCGCGTCGACGCCGAAGGCGGTACCGGCATGCTCGACCTGCTGGGCCGCCTCGGTATCACCCCGCTGCCGAACACCGCAGGGTGCCGCAGCGCCGCCGAAGCGGTGCTGACCGCACAACTGGCCCGCGAAGCGTTGGGCACCGAGTGGGTCAAGCTGGAAGTGATCGCCGACGAGCGCACACTGCTGCCCGACGCCGTCGAATTGGTGCGCGCCGCCGAACAGCTGGTCGACGAAGGGTTCGTGGTGCTGCCCTACACCAACGACGACCCGGTGCTGGCCCGCCGACTCGAGGACACCGGTTGCGCGGCCGTGATGCCACTCGGTTCACCGATCGGCACCGGCCTGGGCATCGCCAACCCCCACAACATCGAGATGATCGTCGCCCACGCCGACGTACCCGTGGTCCTGGACGCCGGTATCGGCACCGCCAGCGACGCCGCACAAGCGATGGAATTGGGTTGCGACGCAGTGCTGTTGGCGACGGCGGTGACACGCGCCGCGGATCCGCCCGCGATGGCCGCCGCGATGGCCGCGGCCGTCACCGCAGGCTACCTGGCCCGTCGCGCCGGCCGGATACCCAAACGGTTTTGGGCGCAGGCCTCCAGCCCGGCATTATGACCGGTCGCTATGTGGCGATTGGCAGTTCGATGGCCGCAGGTCCCGGTATCCGGCCCCGGGCGCACGGCGCGCCGTGGGGGTCGGGGCGCTCCGCGCGTAATTACCCGCATCTGGTCGCCGAGCGACTGGGTCTCGACCTCGTCGATGTCACCTTCTCCGGCGCCACCACCGCGCACGTGCTCACCGAACGTCAGCGCGGCGCGCCGCCCCAGATCGACGCGCTCGACGGTTCGGAGACGCTGGTCACCATCACCATCGGCGGCAACGACGTCGGCTACATACCTCTGTTGCTGGCTGCGTCGCTGCTGGGTTCGATTGCCCGGCTCCTCCCCGGGCCGCGCAACGGCCCGTATCGTCGCCAGGCGGTTCCGGCCCGCTGGCTGCCGACGGTGAGCACATTGCTGGATCGGCATGCCCGCGACACGGCGCTCGGGCTGGTCGGGACCTCGCTGCGGGCCGTCGGCGCCGAAGTGCGCCGGCGAGCCCCCGCCGCCCAGATCCTGTTCGTCGACTACCTCACGCTGTTGCCGCCGGCCGGGACGCGCGCCGGGCCGTTGTCCTCCGCCGACGCCAACCTCGGCCGCCACGTCGCGGCCCGGCTGGCGGAGTCGACCGCAGACGCTGCCGAGCGCACCGGGTGCGCGCTCGTACGTGCCGCACATGCCAGCCGCGACCACCACGCCTGGTCGGCCGTGCCGTGGACGGTCGGCGCGATCTTGCCCCTCCCGTGGCGCCCGTCACCGTTTCATCCCAACGCCGCCGGAATGCGCGCGGTCGCGGACCTGATCGTCGCCGAACTGCGCCCGTGACCCGCGGAGAGCGGCTCGTTACCTGATTAAGGACCAGCTGCAACGGGTAGCACAAGCCGGAGCCGAGCATGTCCTTCCCCGGTGCCGGGTCGGGTGATTCGAGCGGAGCCGTTTACATGACCACTGGTTCGCGGGTCGTCAGTGACGGCTCGGCGCATACCGCGGTCCTGTATCACAGCGAGCAGGACTACCGCGAATTCGTCGGGTCCTTCATCGTCGACGGGTTGACCAGCGGTGACCTCACGTGGGTTGCGGTGCCGAACGACAAGTTGGACGCGCTTCGCGATGCGGTACGAGGCAGTGTCGGGAAGGCGGTCAGCCAGGTGGTCTGGGCCGACATCACGACGCTGGGCCGCAATCCCGGCCGGATCTTGGGAATGCAGCTGGCTTTCCTGGAACGGCACCGTCAGCAACCGGTCCGAATGGTTGCCGAAGCGGTGTGGCCGGGCCGCAGCCCCTTCGAATACGTCGGTTGCCTACAGCACGAAGCCTTGGTCAACGTCGCGTTCACCGAACGCGACGTGCAAGGTCTGTGTCCCTATGACGCGTCCCGCCTCACAGCCGATGTCCTCGACGACGTCCACCTGACACATCCGCTGGTCGAACACAACGGGTCGCAGCGGCGCAGCGCGCACTACTCGGTCAATGACGCACTGCACCGCAGCAACGAACCTCTGCGCAGCAGCCCGGTCGCGGTGACCTGCACGGTCGGCGAGCCGGCTGACCTGAGCCGGGCCCGACAACACAGCAGCCGCTACGGCCGTCTACTCGGCTTGTCCACCGACCGGCTCGCTGACTTGGCGCTGATCGTCACCGAACTGGCCACCAACAGCCTGCAGCATGGCGGTGGCAGCAGTCACCTCTCGTTCTGGGAGCACGACGGTCACGTGGTCTGTGAAGCCCGCGACGGCGGACACCTGGCTGATCCGCTGGTCGGGCGCCGGCCGCCGGCCGCCGACCGCCCCAGCCCCAGCGGCCTTTTCGTCGTCAACGCGCTCGCTGACTTGGTCCGCACGCACACCGGCGAAGACGGCACGACGATTCAGGCGTTCCTTCGGCTGGACCGGCTTTCGAAAGAGACGGCGTGATGCGCCGCCACGGCGTGCTCACCTCGGCGGCAAGCCTCATCCCCGTCGCCCATCTGGGCTGGGGGTATCACGACCGCACGGAATTCGGGGCGCGGGTAGGCGAATACCTCGCCGACGGGATCGCCTGCAATCAGCGCATCGAATACATCGGCGCAGGTAGCCGGACCGCATTATGCGCCGAACTCACCGAGCTCGGCTTCGGAGAAGGCGTGCGATCGGGCCGGATTCGGGTGACGCCGGCGGAGGACACCTACGAGTACTGTCCCGGCAGTGACGTGATCGACGCCGAAGCCACCGTGGCCGAGCGCGTTGCGGCCACCGAGGAAGCGCTCTCGGACGGCTACAGCGGCCTCCGCGCAGTGATCGACGCGGTCACCGTCGCGCGCACACCCGACCAGCGCACCGCCTGGGCGCATTTCGAGTACCTAATCGACCAGCAGATCGCTGCGCTGCCGCTGTCGGCGATGTGCGCCTACGACTTGACCGCGCTGGGCGCCGCGGCCGCGGAGTTGCTGTGCCTGCATCCCCTCGCCGCCGAGGGCACGGTCGGCTTTCGGCTTTTCGCCGAGCCCGGCTTCGGCTTCGTGCTGGCCGGTGAAATAGACGCCGCCGACAACGACGCCTTCGTCACCGCGGTGCAGCGGGTGTGGCGCTTGCAGCCGCCCGGCCCGCTGCTCATCGACGCTCGAGCCCTGCGGTTCGTCACCCACCACCAGCTCGCCATCCTCGACGACCTGGCCCGCGCCGACCATCGTGACGTGGTGTTGCTGTCCGACCAGCGCATCGTGAGCCGGCTGGCCGAGCTGCTCAGGCTCACCCGCCTGCGGGTCGCGCCGGCCGCGGTGAGCACACCGTGATCGCCGCGATGGGCACCACGCGCACAGAACAGAAGCTGCGGCATGCCGTGGTCTTCTACCGCACCGAGAACGAATACCTCGACTGCGTCGTGCCGCTGGCGGCGGAATGGCTGAATGCCGATCGGCCGGTGCTGATCACCCTGCCGGAACGACGAATCGCCATGCTGCGGTCCGCGCTGGCGGCGCACGACGGGTCCGACGACCTGGCCCTGACCGACGTGACCGAGGTCGGCCGGAACCCCGGCCGGCTGCTCGGAATGGCCGGCTGTTTCCTGCGCCAACACCCGAACCGGAAGGTGTTGATGATCGGTGAACCGGTCTGGCCGGACCGCACCGAAGCCGAGTACCCGGCGTGTGTGCAGCATGAGGCCCTGTTCAATATCGCCCTGTCCGGACACGAGGTGACCGGCGTATGTCTGTACGACGCCGCCCGGCTGCCGGATACCGCGCTGGCCGATGCCCGCCTCACCCATCCGCTGATCTGGCGCGCCGGATCACCTGACCACAACTTGGAGTACGCGGTCGACCGTGCCCTCGACAGCAGCAACGAACCGCTGCCGACCAGTGCGGCCGCAGTCACCTACACCGTCCACGATCTGCCCGATCTGAGCGGTGCCCGGCAGTACGCGTCGCGTTATGCCCGGCTACTGGGCATGTGCCAAGACCGGATCGACGACCTGCAACTGATCGCCACCGAACTGGCGACCAACAGCCTGCGTCATACCAATGGGGCGTGCCGGCTGGCGTTCTGGGCTGACGAGGGACATTTGATCTGCGAGGCAAGTGACATCGGGCAGCTCGACGACCCACTGGCCGGTCGCCGCAGCAGCCAGTCCGGTCTGTTCTTAGTCAACGCGGTCGCCGACCTGGTGCGCACTCACATCTCACCGGCAGGCACGAAGATCCGGGCCTACTTGCGGCTCGACCGGGTGGCGCCGTAATCGAGCCGCGGGACACGGTGGGCTAACGCCGCCGGGAGCCGTCTAACGTGGGCGCGGTGAACTACAGACCGAGGTTGATGCCGGCGCTGCTTGCCGTGGCTTCCATTGTCACATTGCTGCTCGGCGGCTGCAGCCGCTCGGCAGGGACGTCGCAGCCGGCCACGTCATCCTCGGCTGGGGCCGACTTCGCCGCCAGCTTGCACGGCCGGGTCAGCACCGACGCCATGATGGCTCATCTGGGCAAGCTGCAGGACATCGCCAACGCGCACGACGGTACCCGCGCGGTCGGCACCCCCGGTTATGACGCCAGTGTCGACTACGTCGTCGACACCCTGCGGCACAACGGGTTCGATGTCCAGACCCCGCAGTTCGAGGCGCGCGTCTTTCATGCTGACCCCGGATCTGTTTCGGTCGGCGGAAGAACCGCGGAGGCGCGCGCACTGGAGTTCAGCATCGGCACCGGGCCGGACGGGGTGAGCGGCCCGCTGGTACCCGCCCGCGCGGAGGACACGCCGGGCTGCACCGCATCGGACTACGACGGCCTGCCGGTGCAGGGCGCCGTGGTGCTGGTGGATCGGGGCAGCTGCCCCTTCGGTCAGAAGGAACAGACCGCGGTCGAACGCGGTGCTGTCGCGTTGATCGTCGCCGACAACATCGACGAAAAGGAGATGGGCGGCACCCTCGGCGAACGCACCGACGTCAAAATCCCGGTGGTCAGCGTGACGAAATCCGACGGAGCGCAGCTGCGTTCGCAGTCCGGGAGCACCACGGTCAAACTCAACGCGAACACCCAGACACTGCAGGCGCGCAACGTGATCGCCCAGACCAAAACCGGTTCCACCGCCAACGTGGTCATGGCCGGAGCGCACTTGGACAGCGTGCCGGAAGGTCCAGGCATCAACGACAACGGCTCCGGTGTGGCTGCCGTGCTGGAAACCGCTGTGCAACTTGGCAACTCACCGCGAGTCGCCAACACGGTGCGGTTCGGTTTCTGGGGCGCTGAAGAGCTGGGCCTGATCGGATCGCACAAGTACGTCGAGTCGTTGAACGACGACGGGCTCAAGGACATCGCGCTGTACCTGAACTTCGACATGCTCGGTTCACCGAATCCGGGCTATTTCACGTACGACGGGGACCAGTCGCTGCCGGCGGACCAGCGCGGGAATCCGGTGGTCCCCGAAGGCTCGGCCGGCATCGAGCGGGCGCTGGTGGGCTATGTGAAATCGACGGGCAAAACACCGCAGGACACCTCGTTCGACGGACGATCGGACTACGACGGTTTCACCGCGGCGGGCATTCCGTCCGGCGGACTGTTCTCCGGCGCCGAGGCGAAGAAGACTGCCGACGAGGCCAAGCTGTGGGGCGGAAGCGCCGACCAACCGTACGACCCCAACTACCACCAGAAGACGGACACCCTCGACCACATCGACCGCACGGCGCTCGCCATTCTCGGCGGCGGGGTCGCGTACGCGGTCGGGCTCTACGCGCAGGACCTTTCGGGCCACAATGGCGTGCCGGTCCGCGACGACCGCACCCGCCACGTGCTCACCAAACAGTGAAGGCTTCACCGATGAGTGCCCGCCGCCGCTGGTGGATCCGGGCGCGGACGGCGGGGATCGTCGCTTGCACAGTGCTTCTCGCCGGCGGTTGCGGTTCGGTCGTCGACGGCCGTCCAATCTCGCTGCTGGACGACCCCTTCCGGGTCGGGGACCTGCCCGCCGCGGACGGCCCCAGTGGCTCCCGGCAGGACGCGCCTTCGCCCAAGGGGACGGTGCGCAATACCAATGGTGGTCAGGTCGACAAGTTCGCGTTGCTGTCGATCAACGACATCGAACAATTCTGGGAACGAACGTACGGCCCACCGCTGAACGGCAGCTTCCAGGCGGTGAAGACCCTGGTGTCCTACGACTCCAAGGATCCGGACAGCCCACCGGTGTGCCACAACGACACCTACGAGGAACCCAACGCCTTCTACAGCCCACGGTGCAATCTGGTCGCCTGGGATCGAGGCGCGTTCTTGCCGACGGCACGGAAGTACTTCGGCGAAATGGCCGTCCCCGGCGTGCTCGCCCACGAATACGGCCATGCCGTGCAGCGGATGGCGAACCTGGTCAGCCGCAAGACACCCACTCTGGTCCGCGAACAGCAAGCGGACTGCTTCGCCGGCGTCTACATGTACTGGGTGGCACAGGGAAAATCGTCGCGATTCACGTTGAGCACCGGGGATGGTCTGGACCACCTACTCGCGGGAGTCATCACCACCAGAGACCCGGTGACCGACTCCGACGAACAGAACTCCGACGAGCACGGGTCCGCGCTGGATCGGGTCAGCGCCTTCCAGATGGGTTTCATCACCGGCGACATCGCCTGCGCGGGCATCGACGCGGCCGAAATCGAGCGACGCCGCGGTGACCTTCCGACCACGTTGCGGGTTGATCAATACGGTGAACCTGAATCCGGCGAAGTCCCGATCAACCAACAGACGCTGTCCACGCTGATGGAGCTGCTGGGCACGATCTTTGCGCCGCAACAAGCGCCGACGCTGTCGTTCGATTCGGTCAGTTGCTCGGATGCCACCGCCAGCCCCCCGGCGTCCTACTGCCCGGCCAGCAACACCATCGCCGTCGACCTGCCGGCGTTGCAGGACCTCGCGCGCGTCGGCGGGGAGAAGCAGCGCGAGTTACCGCAGGGCGACGACACCGCCTTGTCCGTCGTCATGTCCCGGTACGCACTGGCGGTGCAGCACGAACAGGGCTTACCGCTCAATACACCTTTCACGGCGCTCCGCACGGCATGCCTGACCGGCGTCGCGCACCGCAAGATGGCCGATCCCATCGAGGTGCCGTCGCACGACACCCTCGTGCTGACGGCCGGTGACCTCGACGAAGCCGTCGCCGGGCTGCTCACCAACCGCCTGGTCGCCAGCGACGTCGACGGGGTGACCGTTCCGGCGGGCTTTACCCGGATCGCGGCGTTCCGCGACGGCGTCGCCGGCGACACCGCGCAGTGCTATCAACGGTTTCCGTGACCGACTAGGTGACCGACAACTGCGCTATCAGGTTTTCGACGGCGGCGAGGGCGTCGGGCGGGATCGGACGCTCGGCCTCGGCGGCCACAATGACGTCGACGGGCACACCGGCCGCGTTGGCGGTTTCCTCGGCGCTCAGCTCCGCTCGATGGCGCGCCCCGTACAGCCGCTGTCCCAGCGTGGCGGCCGGCGATCGTGCCGCCCGTAACATCACGTCGTTGTAGCAGCGGCGCACACCGCTCAAGGCCAAGACGACCGACGGGGTGCCCTTGGCGCTGCGTGCGGCGCTGGCCGCCACCGACTCGAGTTTGCGCAGATCGCCGAGGATCATCGTGACGCGGGGGGTGAAGTCCGGCTCTGACGGTTTCGGCAGCGCGGCGATCGCCGTACCGATCGTGTGCATCGCCAACTCCACGGCCTCGGCCATCAGCGGCGCCTGCACCGTGTTGGTGATGACTTCGGTGGCGTCGCTGTCGGTGGTGGGTCCAACGGGACCGGTTCCGTTGCGGATCCGGGTGATGGTTCCGGTCGGCCACTGCAGCACTTCCTCGAGCTTGGCCAGGGTGGCGCGGCGCGGCCAGCTGCGTCCTTTCTCGAAGGCGATGAGCGCGCCGGCGTTGATGACCTTGTCGCGGGCCAGGCTGCGTTGGGTGATGTCGAGTTCGCGGCGCCGGGCGGCGACGGCGCGACCGGCTCGCGCGATGTCGGGATCGGTCTCCTCGGTTTCGGTCCAGGTGTCGTCCTCGACCTCGGCGGCGGGCGTCACCTGGGTGGCTTCGGACGGATCGGTGAGCGTGAACGTCACCGGGATGCCGTCGGGATTACCCAGGTGAATGGTCGTGGTGCCGGTGATCGGCACCGAACTGCGCCGGACCCCGTCGAGGAAGATACCGTTCGTGCTGGTGTCGATGGCTTGCCAGCTACCGCCCTGCGGCTCGAGCCGGACGTGGGAACGCGAGATTCGCTCGTCGTTGACCCGGATGGACGCCTGCGGATCCCTGCCCACCACGGCGACACCAGCCTCAGGGTTGAGGGTGTGCGATTCGGTTCCGATCTGCACCGAGACGTTCGGTGCCGAAGCCGTGGTGCCGTGATCGGTCACATGCTGACTCCTTCGGCATCCACGCAGGCGAGTCGGTGATGACACCGCGCGATAGATGCTACATCTTCTGCTCCTGCTCAATCAGCATCTGTGCGTAAGTGCTTCGGTTAGTGCGTTATGGTGTCCGTCCTATAGGTGAAGCAATGCCACGGTAAAACTGTTGCGCTGCGACGGGTAGTGCTTTAGAGTCGTGGCGTCGAACGAGGTTTCACCAGATGGGGGAAGACAGCTATGACTGCAACCGTCGCGGTAAGCGGGGCACCGACCGCCGAGTTCGTTCCGGCGTGCACGACTGACCCGGAACGCTGGACTACCGTCAGTCCCGACGACGAAGCCAAAGCGCTGTGCCGCTCCTGCCCGGTGCGCTGGCGTTGTGCCCGCGAAGCCTGGGAAACCACCGGTGCCGAGGGCTTGTGGGCCGGGGTCGTGATCCCTGAAGGTGGCCGGCCACGCCAGTTCGCCTTGCGTCAGCTGCGCTCGTTGGCCGAGTACGGCGGCTATCCGGTGCGGCCCGGCCGGCGGGCGCGGCGCATCGTCGTCGACGGGGATTGATCGAGGGCTGCTACCACGGGATGACGCCCATCGGCGGTGTCGCGGTTGCCCACCCAAGTGGTGGCCGTCGGGCGGCGCCGCCGCGGCAAGGAGGGCGAACACCGCCGAGGCCACCGCGATGGCCCCTGCATGCGGCCGCCGAGTGTGCGCTGGCGGCGTCGAGCGTGCGCTCAAGGCGGCGATAACGCCGAATCGCCTGCCTCACCGCAGAGTCGGACACGGGTGCTACTCGCTTGCGTGCGACGCCCTTAGGCAAGAGCCGCCGATTGCCCGACCGCGAACCGTAGCGTCGGCCGTGTCATCAAGCGAGCAGCCGCAATGCCGCGTCAACGGCGAGGGCCGCGACGTCGATGGTCTTCGAACCCAGGTCATGCCGTGCACCGCCGATCTCGACGACTTCGGTCGGTGCGGCGACCACCGCCGCGGCGGCCCGCACCTCGGCGATGGTGCCGAACGGATCCGACGTGCCGTGGGTGAAGACCGTCGGCACAGTGATGTCCGGCAGGTGTTCGGTGCGGGCCCGCTCGGGCTTGCCCGGCGGATGGACCGGATAGGAATACAGCGTCAACGCATCCACGGTGGCTTCGCGCGCGGCCACCACCATCGACGTCATTCGGCCGCCGTAAGAGTGCCCGCCGGCGATCATCGGGCCGCCGGCCAGCGGGCGGCACGCCGCAAGGGCTTCGACGATGCCGGCACGGTCGTGCGCCGACGAGCCGGACGGCGGGCCGGTGGGGCGTCGTCGCCGGTACGGCAGGTTGTAGCGAACCGCGAGCCAACCGCGGCGCGCCCACTCGTCGCAGACTCGTTGCAGCAGCGCCGAGTCTCGGCTGCCGCCCGCGCCGTGGGTCAGCACCACCACGCCGGATGCCTCCCCCTCGGGTTCGTGCGCGACACCGGCGATCTGCTCGAGGGCCTCACGCATGGAGGCGGAAAAGCGGCGACACCGGGCCGTGACCACGTCCCAGCGGATATGCGGCGCGCAGGCATTCGGTCACCCACCGCTTGCCGAACCCGACGGCGTCGGGCACCGAGTAACCGTGGGCGAGCGCGCAGGCCACTGCGGTGGACAAGGTGTCACCCGCGCCGTGGTCATGGCTGGTGTCAACGCGCGACGAACCGAACTCGCGGAAGTCGTCGCCGTCGAAGAGCAAGTCCGTGCTGGTGTCCGACGGTCGCAGATGCCCGCCTTTGATCAGCGCCCACTGTGGCCCAAGTCCGTGCAGGGCGCGCGCCGCCTCGCGTTGCGAGTCGGCGTCGACCACGTCGATCCCGACCAGCAGCCGCACTTCGTGCAGGTTCGGCGTTACCACCGTGGCCAGCGGAATCAGCTCGGTGCGAAGCGATTCCAGCGCGCTGGGTTCCAGCAGCGGATCGCCGTGCATCGAGGCGCAGACCGGATCGACGACCAGTGGCACCCGCGGGCCGTGCTCCTGCCAGCCCGCTGCTACGGCCTCGATGATCTCCGTCGACGCCAGCATCCCGGTCTTGGCTGCTTGCACGCCGATGTCGTGGCACACCACCTCGATCTGCGCGGCGATGACATCGCCGGGCACCAGGTGGAAACCGCGCACACCGACCGAGTTCTGCACCGTCACGGCGGTGACCGCGCACAGTGCATGCACACCGAGCAGGGCCGCGGTCCGGACGTCGGCCTGCAGCCCCGCACCACCACCGGAATCCGAACCGGCGATGGTGAGCACCCGCACCGGCGTCTCACCGGCGCGGGGGAGGGGCAGCAAAGTCACTGCGCGATGGGTAGATACACGCGGTTGCCCTGCTCGGCGAACTCCCGCGACTTTTCAGCCATCGCAGCTTCGATCGCTTCCTCGCTGTCCAGCCCGTGCTTGGCGGCGTACTCGCGGACATCCTGGGTGATGCGCATCGAGCAGAACTTCGGCCCGCACATGGAGCAGAAGTGTGCGCTCTTGGCCGGCTCGGCCGGCAGCGTCTCGTCGTGGTATTCGCGCGCGGTATCCGGATCCAGCGACAACGCGAACTGGTCATTCCACCGGAACTCGAAGCGCGCCTTGGACAGTGCGTCGTCGCGCTCATGAGCCCGGGGATGGCCCTTGGCCAGATCCGCCGAGTGCGCGGCAATCTTGTAGGCGATGACGCCGTCCTTGACGTCTTTGCGGTCGGGCAGACCCAGATGCTCTTTGGGTGTCACGTAGCACAGCATGGCGGTGCCGGCCTGGGCGATGATCGCCGCGCCGATCGCCGACGTGATGTGGTCGTACGCCGGGGCGATGTCAGTGGCCAGCGGCCCGAGCGTGTAGAACGGGGCCTCCTCGCACAGCTCTTCTTCCAACCGCACGTTCTCCACGATCTTGTGCATCGGGATGTGGCCCGGCCCTTCGATCATCACCTGCGCGCCATGGGCCTTCGCGATCTTCGTCAGCTCACCGAGGGTTCGCAGTTCGGCGAACTGTGCGGCGTCGTTGGCGTCGGCGGTGGAGCCCGGCCGCAGGCCGTCACCCAGCGAGAACGTGACGTCGTAGCGGGCGAAGATATCGCAGAGTTCCTCGAAGTTGGTGTAGAGGAACGACTCCTCGTGGTGGGCCAGACACCAGGCGGCCATGATGGACCCGCCACGGCTGACGATCCCGGTGACCCGCTTGGCGGTCAGTGGCACGTACCGCAGCAGCACCCCGGCGTGCACGGTCATGTAGTCCACACCTTGCTCGCACTGCTCGATCACCGTGTCGCGGTACATCTCCCATGTCAGCTCGGTGGGGTCGCCCTTAACCTTCTCCAGCGCCTGATAGATCGGAACCGTGCCGACCGGCACCGGCGAATTGCGCAAGATCCATTCCCGGGTTTCGTGGATGTCTTTGCCGGTGGACAGGTCCATGATGGTGTCCGCGCCCCAGCGGGTCGCCCACACCATCTTGTCGACCTCTTCGGCCACCGACGAGGTGACCGCCGAATTACCGATGTTGGCGTTGACCTTGACCGCGAACGCCTTGCCGATGATCATCGGCTCGCTCTCGGGGTGGTTGTGGTTGGCCGGGATCACCGCCCGGCCGCGGGCCACCTCGTCGCGCACCAACTCCGCGGGCAGGTCCTCGCGCGCGGCGATGTAGGCCATCTCGGCCGTGATCTCACCGGCGCGGGCGCGCTGCAGCTGGGTGCCGCGGTCGCGCACCACCGCGGGCCGCGGCGGCAGGCCGGCCGTCACGTCTATCACCGCGTCCGGGTCGGTGTACGGCCCGGAGGTGTCGTAGAGGTCGAAGTGTTCTCCGTTGGAAAGGTTGACCCGCCGCAGCGGCACTTGAAGAACGTCGCCGCCGGGACCTTGAAGTTCGCGGTAGGCCTTGACACTGCCCGCAATCGGGCCGGTGGTCACCGACGGGTCAACAGCTACGGATACGTCGGTCACTTGTCTTCTCCCTACGACGGCATTACCCGGTCAGGTTCCTACGGTCGACGGCCCCAGCCGTCCTCTCAGCACACTCGGCGTGCGCTCCCGCGTGGGTGGTTGATTTCGATCGCCGGCCCAGACCGGCTCCTCCACGCTAGCGCAGCAGGACGGGGGTGCCCAGCCCGGCGCAGCCATCATGGCGGTTCTTATTACCGGCCATCTGCGGCCGGGTTAGGCTCGAATTACTCTTGGACGGCTGAGACCGCGGAACTCCGACCGCGCCTTATCGACAGCCGGACGATGCAAGACGGTTTGTTGGCCGGGGACGGAGTCGAGGCGGACGAATGGATTTGCTGACGGTGGAATGTCAGGAGCGCGAAGACTCGATCATTGTGCGAGCAACCGGCGATATCGATTCCAGCACCGTCGCAGAGCTGGCCACCAAGATGGCGCTGGCGCTGCACGCGGCGGCCGCCCATCCCGCCCGGCTGATAGTCATCGACCTACGAGCCGTCACCTTCTTCGGCAGTGCCGGTTTGAACGCGGTGCTGGACTGCCACGAAGACGGCGGGAATGTCGGGACGTCGGTGCGTCTGGTCGCCGATAATGCCCAAGTGCTCCGCCCGATCGAAGTCACCAACCTCGACCGGGTCTTCGTCATCCACGCCACCGTGACCGACGCGCTGTCGCGCGATCCCGATCTGCAGGCATGACCGCCGAGCGCGCCTCAGCGGAGCCGCCGTTGCCGGCCGATCTGGCCGCAGCGGTCGCCCTTGGCGGTGACATGGGCCGCCGCCTCGCCGAATTCGACTGGGCGCAGCACCCTTTGGGGCCGCCATGTGACTGGCCGGTCGGTTTGCGGTCGGTGGTTTCGGTCGTGCTGACGTCACGGTTCCCGATCGTGTTGTGGTTGGGACGCCACGATCTGTTCCTCGTCTACAACGACGCCTATGTTCCCATCTTCGGTGACCGGCACCCGGCCGCTTTCGCCGCGCGCGCCCGAGACGTCTGGTGGGACATCTGGGACCAGATCGGTCCGATGCTGGAAAGTGTCGTCGCGACCGGCGAGGCGACCTGGTCGGACGACATGCTGCTGCCGATCCTGAGCGATGGCCGGCCGCAGGAGCGGCATTTCACCTTCAGTTACGGCCCACTGATCAGCGACGGCGAGATCTACGGCGTGTTCGCCGCGGTCAACGAAACGTCTGCGCGGGTACTCAGCGAACGCCGCCTGCACCTGCTCAACACCGTCGGCGCCGCGGTGATGGAAACCCACACCATCGACGACGCGGTGGCCGCGGTTGTCGCGGTCTGCGCTCATCAGCCCGCCGACCTGCCGTTTATCGCGGTGTACATCCCGGACGAAGAGTCCCAGACCATCATGTTGCGCGGCGCGACGCCGTCGGTGTTGCCGCTGCTGCCCGCAACGCTGGGACAGTTGACCGATTGGGATCCGACGGTGCGCCCTCGAGGGGAGTCCCGCGACATCGACCAGGTCGCGTCGGTCCTTCCCGGTATCGCGGACGTGCTCGGCGAAGATTGTCCGGAGCATGCGCTGCTCTTGCCGATTGGTGAGAGTTCGACCGCCGGTGCCCTGCTCCTCGGGACCTGTCCGCGCTGCTCATTGGACACGCTTTACCGCGGGTTCTGCCAACTGCTCGCCGACCTGCTGTCCGCGGTTATGGCATCGGCGCTGTCTTTCGAGCAGCAGCGGCAACGCGCCGATGCGCTTGCCGAATTGGACCACGCCAAGACGGCGTTTCTTACCAACGTCAGCCACGAATTCCGCACTCCGCTGACCCTGCTGCTCGGCCCGATCGACGATGCCCTGTCGGAAGCCGGTGTCGATGCGCTGCTGGCGCATCGGCTGCGCACCGCGCGGCGAAACGCGGTGCGGCTGTTGCGCCTGGTCGATTCTCTGCTGGACTTCTCCCGCATCGAAGCAGGCCGCGCCGCTGCTCAGTTGGTGTGCATCGACGTCGGCGCATTGACCTGCGAGATCGTGTCGTCGTTCGCCGAATTGTGCGACCGGGCCGGGCTTGAGCTGAACCTTGACTGCCAGGCGGTGCCCGCCGACGTCGATCCCGCGATGTGGGAAACCGTCGTGCTGAACCTGATGACTAATGCGGTGAAATACACGCTGCAGGGGTCGATTTCGGTCGATGTGCGTCCTGCCGAGGACGACGGGTGCCGCATCGTCGTCCGCGACACCGGCGTGGGCATCGCGCCGGCGGATCTCAACCGGATCGGTGAGCGTTTCTTCCGGGCCGACACCACTCGGGGCCGCAGCGTGGAGGGCACCGGTATCGGCCTGTCGCTGGTGCGCGGGCTCGTGGAGCTGCAGAACGGCACCGTCGAGATCGACAGTGAGCTCGACGACGGTACCACCGTCACGATCCGGCTGCCGCGACCGGCCAACGAGACACCGGTCGAGCTGCAACCCGTCGGGCTGGCCGACAACCCGTATGTCGCTGAGGCCAGCCAGTGGCTTGCACCGCTCCCGGCCCCGTCGACCGACTCGGGGGCAGTCGGGAAGGACGATCGCGAACTGGTTCTAATCGCCGACGACAACGCCGATATGCGCGCTCATCTGGAGCGGGTGCTGTCCCCGCATTGGCGCACCTTCTTCGTCGGCGACGGTGAAGCCGCCCTGCATGCCACCCGGCAGTTGCGCCCGGACCTGGTCGTCACCGACGTGATGATGCCCGGCCTCGACGGGTTCGAACTGGTGGCGGCGATCAGGGCGGATGCCGAGCTGGCGACGACCCCGATTGTCATGCTCTCGGCCCGGGCCGGGGCGGAAGCCATCACCGAAGGCTTCGCCGGGGGTGCCGACGACTATCTGCTCAAACCGTTTCGCTCCCAAGATCTGATCGACCGGGTTGCGGCCCGGCTGTCCGGAGCCGCCCGCGAACAGGCGAGCAGGCGCTTCGGCGACGCCGAGGCGCGGCGCGCGTCGGCGCTCGCGCAGCTCGACGGTGCCTTGCAGAGCAGCGACTCCGTCGCCAAGATCCTTGCTGCACTGACTGATTCACCGCTCGGCATGGCGGACGCCGACGCCATCGCGATCGGTGTGCTGGACCCCGAGAAGAAAAATGTGCAGTTCGAGTACGCCGGGACGGTCCCGGCCGAACTGCGCGACCGTTACCACGTGGCGTCGCTGTCGACGCCGCTGGTGCCCATCAACGTCATCAGAACCGGCCAGCCGATGATCGTCACCGACACGCTTCGCCTGCCCGAGCGATACCAGCACGTGGTGCAGGAGACCGCGGTCCATGTGCGGGCCTGCGTCAGCCAGCCGTTGCGGGATCACGACGGGCGCGTCATCGGCTCCCTCGGGCTGCTGTGGTCCACACCCCGCGAGTTCGCGGCGGCGGAGCTGGACATGTTCGCCCAGACCGCCGAGATGACGCAGTCGGCGCTCGACCGCGTCCGGATCATGCAGCGGGAGCACCGCATCGCCGTCGATTTCCAGGAACACTTGCTCGACTTGGATCGAGGGTCGACCGCGGCGGCGGTAGCGGCGGTATATCAGCCGGCCGGGGAAGCCATGCGGGTCGGCGGTGACTGGTACCTGGTCGCGCCACTCGAACGCGAAGGCAAGGTCGCGGTATCCGTCGGCGACGTCGTCGGCCACGGGCTGTCCGCCGCGATCGTGATGAGCAGACTTCGCGCTGCCGTCGCCGCCACCGCGTTCACCGAATCCGATCCGACCGCGGTCCTTGGGGTCCTCGACCGGTACGCGGCGGCGCTGCCGGGCGCACGCTGCGCCACCGTCACCTATGCCGTGATCGACACCGGCGCTGCCGCCCGCAACGGCTCGGGCCCTGGGGCGGCGATGAATTACACCTGCGCCGGCCATCCCTATCCGTTGGTCCTGTCCCCGGGCCAGGAGCCGACGTACCTGCACGCCGGGCGGCGTCCGCCGGTCGGGGCGTGGGAAGAGCCGCCGGCCAGCACCGCGGCGTTGACGTATCTGCCGCCGGGCAGCCTGGTCCTGCTCTACACCGACGGGCTGATCGAGCGGCCCGGCGAGTCACTCGACGAGGGTTTCACCCGGCTGCGCGAGGCCGCCGCCCGGTGCGTGGACCTGCCGGTTGCGCAGGTGTGCGCTACGTTGCTCGACGTGATGACGCCACCGGGGGGCTACCACGACGACGTCGTCGTGCTGGCCCTGCGGCCACGCCACGGCAGTGCGCACAGTTTCGCCGGCGCGGTGCCGGCGTCGCTGCAGAACCTGGCTGAGTTGCGCAGCCGTCTGCGCGACTGGCTGGCGATGATCGACGTCGACCCGCCGCGCCAGCACGACATCTTGCTGGCAATCGGTGAAGCGGTCACCAACGCCATCGAGCATGCCAGCGACTGCGACCCCGACAGAACAGTCGCGGTCGAGGCCTTCGTGCGAGGGCACGGCGTGACCGCCACCGTCAGCGACTCCGGCCGGTGGTCTGGCGATTCCTCGGCCAGCCAGCGCAGCTTCCGCCGCGGACGTGGGCTGACCCTGATCAACGGGCTCGCCGACAGCGTCGACACCGTCCGCACCAGACACGGCACGCAGATGACCATGGGCTTCGAACGGGTGATCCGCGCGGCACCGGGTTCGCGAGACGGCGTGGTCCGATGATCGAAGCTGCGTTCACCCTGCAGCTCGCCGACACGCCGGCGGGCAGCCCGAGCGTCGCCACGGTCAGCGGTGAGGTCGACGTGACCAACGCCGAGGACTTCAGCAAATCCCTTCGCGCGCTCTCCGACAACCGGCCGGTGGTCGTCGACCTGAGCCCGCTTCGGTACCTCGACAGCGCCGGCTTCGCCGTACTCGACAGCTTGGTCGCCGAACGCACCGTCTCCATCGTCATCGCGCCGGAAAGCAGCATTCACAAAGCAGCGGCCCTCATGGAACTGCCGTTTTACCGCGACACCGACTCGGCGCTGCGAAGTTCGCAAGCCGGAGGCTAAACCTCCTCCATCGCCTCGCCAAGCTCCTCCAGCAGCTTGTTGCGGTGATTGCTGGCCAAGATGTGCCCCGCAGCGATCACCACCGCCACCGGCCAGTCGATGATCTCGAGTGCTGCCAGCGCGGCCAGGCCGCCGTAATAGGCGATCTGCTCCGGCCGGGGTATCTCGATCTGACCCAGAACCGGCAAGTTCACCGCAAACGTTTCCCCTTCACGCACATGCTGAACCGCTTCCCGTTGAGAGGTGCGACGCCGCGTCTTCTTTTCGGCCATCATTTGCCTTTCAGTAACTAAACATTTGCCGCTCAGCCGGATGATGCGGTCACTGTCGGACGTATGTCGACGACCGATGCTCTGTCCGATCCGCTGGCCGCGGCGCTTGCCGTGGTGCTGACTGTGCCGGTGGTGGAGTTGTACGCGGTGCTGTGGCGGGTCGGGGTGGTGGAGATTGTCCGGACTCGGCGGGTGGCTGCTCCGGCGCCGATGGGCTTTGCGGCGGCTGCTGCGCTGATCGCCTGACGTCCAGCACGCGGGTCGCGACGGCGACCGCGATCGTCGCCGCCGTCGCAGCGCCCAGAGCCTGCGTCCATGCCACCGGCCCCAGCGGGGTGCAGCCGAGCAGGTGGCTTACCCCGGGAATGCTGATCAAGGTCGCCATCACGCCGAGCGAGCCGAACGCAGTGAAGACCACCAGCGGGGCATGCGAATCCAGCAAGGTCTGTCCCAGTTGGGCTGATACCAACGCCACCAGCGCCGCCGTCGAAGCGCGCTGCGGGCGACCGGTGACACCGGCCATCACCCAGGCGGCGGTGGCGGCGGCCGCGGTCGTCGTGCCGCGGATGGCGACAGCACGCCACAGCGCGCGCTCATCCGGGCCGCGTCCGCCCACGTTGCCGCCGCCGGTGGTCGGGCTGACCGCCAGGGCCGCCGCGGGCAGCGCGTCGGTGGCGATGTTGACCAGCAGCAACTGCCGGGTGTTCAGCGGCGAACTGCCGGTGATCGCGCTGCCGATGATCGCGAACAGCACTTCACCGGCGTTGCCGCCGAGCAGCACCGACACCGCCGCCTGGACCCGTCGCCACAGTTCGCGGCCTTCCTCGATCGCGTGCAGCAGCGCCTCGATGCGGGCGTCGAGCAGTACCACGTCGGCGGCCACGCTGGCCGGGTCGCTGCCGCGCGCGACGACTCCTACTCCGACGGTGGCCGCCCGGATGGCGGCGGCGTCGTTGGAACCGTCACCGACCATCGCGCACACCCGACCGGTCCGCTCCAGCGTCTGCACGATCTGCACCTTGTTCTCCGGCGTCATCCGGGCGAAGATGACCTGCTCGGCGACGGCACGCTCCTGCTCTTTGCGTGACATCTCGTTCCACTGCGCGCCGCTGACGACCTCGTCGCCGCTTACCGGCAGTCCCAGCTCGCGTGCGATGGCGGTGGCCGTGACGGGGTGATCACCGGTGATGAGCCGGATACCCACGTCCCGTTGGGCCAGGGCCGCCAGCAGGTCAGTCGCCTGAGCGCGCGGGGTGTCCGAGAGCCCGAGGAACCCGGCCAACGACAAGTCGTCCCGGCACAAGTCGTCGATGGCGTCTTCGTCGTCTTGCACGGCCTGGGCCTGCTGCGGTGTCAATTGGCGTCGCGCCACCGCGATGACCCGCAGGCCGGCGGCCGCCAGCTCGTGGACGGTGTCCTCCTGGTCGGCTCCGGCGTCGGTGCAGGCGGCCAGCACCACCTCCGGTGCGCCCTTGACCGTCAGCTCGGTACCGGTCACCGAGGCCGAGAACGATCGTCCCGAGCGGAACGGCAGGTGAGCCTCGGCTGCCTGCAAGGTGGCACCGGCGGCGCCGTTGGACGCCCCCTTGACGGTCGAACCGGCCTGCGCCGCCTCGACGATGGCCCGGTCGGTGGCATGTGCTTGTGGGCCACCGTTGACCGGCGGTGCCGCGTGCGCGGCCCAGGCCAGCACTTCGTCGTCGGTGTGCCTGCCGGCCGGGTGCACCTGGGTCACGCGCAGCCGGTTTTCACTCAGCGTTCCGGTCTTGTCGAAGCACACCACGTCGACCCGGCCGAGCGCTTCCACCGATCGCGGTACCCGCACCAGCGCACCGAACGTCGTCAACCGTCGCGCGGAGGCGGCCTGGGCCAGGGTGGCCACCAGTGGCATGCCCTCGGGAACCGCGGCCACCGCCAGCGCGATGCCGCTGGCCACCGCCTGCCGAATGCCTTTGCGCCGCAACAACCCCAGGCCAGTGACCAACGCACCACCGGCCATGCTGACCGGGAATGCCCGGTTGGTGAGCTGACTGAGCTGATGTTGCAGACCGATCTCTGGCAGTTCACTCGACACCAGCTCGGCGGCGCGACGGGCCTGGGTGTCCGCGCCGACGGCGGTCACCACCGCAATCGCGGTGCCGGCCACCACAGTGGTTCCGGCGTAGAGCATGCAGCGCCGTTCGGCCAGTTCGACCCCGGGAGTGGCCTCGATCTGCTTCTCCACTGGCAGCGATTCACCGGTGAGGCTCGATTCGTCGACCTCTAGGTCGTTTTCCTCGATCAGCCGGGCGTCGGCGGGTACCACCTCGGAGGTCTGCACCTCGATCACGTCACCGGGCCGCAGCAGCTCGGCGAGGACCTTGGTGTACGCCGGGGTGCCGTCGGGCGCGGTGGTGACTCTTCGGGCCGGCGGGATCTGCTGCGCCAGCAGCTTGTTCAGCCGGCTCTCGGCGCGCAGGCGTTGGCTGGCCGCCAGCATCGCGTTCCCACTCAGGACCGACCCGACCAACACCGCGTCGACCGGCGAACCGAGCACCGCGCTGGCCGCCGAGCCGATCGCCAGCACCGGGGTCAACGGGTCGGACAGCTCCGCGCGCACCGCCTTGCCGAACTGCCAGAGGGCCCGGCCCGGTCGCCGGGTCAGTTCGGCGCCCCGCTGGGCGGTGTCCATGGCTCTGGTCGTCAACACGCCGTGACGTGGCTGCTCCAATTCGAGCGACGCCGGCGGCGGCAGCAGCTTTCGCACCTGCGCCACCGACATCGCGTGCCAGTCCTGCGCCGGCGCCGGGCGCGGGGTGGGCTCGCGGAGTATCCCGCGGGCCAGCCAGTATCCCGAGAGCAACCCGGCCGCGGCGCCGGTGGTCACCGGACCGGGTCCGCGCCCGCGGACGCCGGGCAGCATCAGCAAGGCGCCCAGCAGCGAAGCGCCGGTGGAGATCTCCATACCCCGGTGGCTGGCCGCTTTGGCCGCCGGCAGCGCATGCAGCACCCGCCAGGCGGTGGCCAGGTCGGGCAGCAGCAGATCGGCATACCACGGCGGCGCTGTGCGGTTGCCCGGCAGCACGCCCAGAGCCACATCGGCTGACGAAAGCGCTTGTGCCGCAGTGGCGGACAGCACCGCCACCGTGCGACCGGCGGCCTGCGCGGCGGTCACCGCATCGGCAAGCGCCTGGTCGAGGGCGTCGTGATCCGCCGGCCGGATGTCGTCGAACGCCGGGCGCAGCTCACCGAGGCCGACACTGTCCACCGTGATCAGTTCCACCCCGCTGCGGCGTGCCTCGGCGATGACTGCCGAGGCCAGCGGGTCGTGCGCGGGACAGACCAGCGCGGTCACCTCAGAAGCACCCCGGCGCGGCGCTATGCCCGACACCACATGCCAGCCCGCCCGCAGGTCCTCGTCGTCGAGTAGCCCCTGCGCGAGGTCCCAGGTCGCCGACAGGTCCTGCTCTGGTGCGTCACGCACGCTCATGAGTCGAAGTTCGTTGGTGCACAGCACATTCGGATCGACTACCAGTGCGTCGACCCGATCCAGGCGGCGCAGGCTTTCAGGCCGCAGCGGCAGCACCCCATGATGATTGGCCAGACCCTGCCCCAGCGTCGCGGCGAAAGCTTCGCGGGTGCTGCGGGCCGCGCGGGGTGCCGCCACCAGCGTCGCGGTGCCCACCATGTCCAACCTGCGCGTCGTGAGCCCAGCCAGCACGGCGGCCCCGATCTGGAACAAGGCGCTGCGGTCGGCGTGGCGTTCGACAGGTCCCGGCGGGCGCGGGCATGGACGCGACGACGGGTGCGTCGTGGCGTGCTCCGCATGACGAGCCAGCTCGGGTTCGTGCATGGTCCAGGCCCGCGCTTCGGCGCGGGCTTCGGCCGCCCGCATGGTCTCCATCAGCAGGTCCACCGTCAGCGAGGCCGGCGAGAGCGACACGATATGGGCGGCCGTCATGGCAACCGTCAGCACCGTGTCCGTCGCCGCCGTGCCGATCCTGTCCTCGAGCAGACGCCGCAGGCGCGGCTGGTAATCCACCGCCGCCACGGCCGCTTCCACACCGTGCGGTAACGCGGGCCAGCGCAGGGCGCGGCCGATCAGCGCGGCGCCGAGTCCCGCCGCGGTTGCTCCCACGCCGGCGGCCCGACTGGCCAGCACCAGAAGGTCGGCGGGCAAACTGACTTGTTCCGAGCCGGTCGCGGCCTCCACCGTCTCGGGACTGCCCTGGGACGCGGCGAACTGCTCTTCGGCGGAGCCGACCGCGCGGCACAAGTCGCTCAACGACGGTGCCCCGCCGTCGATGCCGTCGATCGTGACGACGATCCGAGACAGTGGGCGGTTCACGCTGGCGGAGGTGACGCCGACGCGGGCCGCTACCGCCTCGCGCACGACCCGGCCGAGTTCATCGCCGTGCGGACCGTCGAGTCCGCGTACCTCGATCCACGCTCGACTGTTGCCGCGCCAGCAATGCCGGGTCAATGTCGATACCGACAGTTCGCGGTTCAGCACTTTGGCTCCGTCGCGAACCGGCATGGTGGCGACGCTCATCCCGGCCGCTGCCATGCTGACCGACGCGCCCGCCAGCGCAGACGTCGCCTGAAGGCCCAGCGCAACCGCCCGCAGCGGCATAAGTCGTCGCACGGATCCGGCGGTGGTCAAGGCTGGGAACTACTGGCTGCGCCGCGATTGACCGGCGCGCGGCGCCCGTGCCGCCGTCTTCTTGGCGCCGGTTGTCCTCTTCTTCGGCGAGGCTTTCGAAGCCTTCGAACGCGATGTGCTCGATGTACTCGACGCTCTGGTCGACTTGGCCGGCGATGCCTTGGTGGCGGTCGCATTCGAAGGAGCCGGCGCCTTGACCGCTGAATCCTGCGCCGAGGACGACGGTGGCGGGCTCGGCTCGGCTGGGGGCTTGACCGAGGTGAGACTCGGTGGCCGCTGGGCGCCGTCGGCCCGCCGATGCAGTTGGCGCCACGCCAGAGCGGCTCCGCCGACCGCGAGCACCACCGGCCACTCGACCAGCCCGGCCACGCCGATGGCGCCGAGCGTCAGCGCCGCCGCGGGCGTGGAGTGACTGCCCCGGTTGGCGCCTCGCTGCACACCGGCAGCTGCTCCATTCACCGCGCCGACGACACCGTCGATCGCGGCACCGCCGACCGCTCCGGCGGCCATCGTGGTCGCGGTTGCGGCGCGGCCGACCGTTCTGCCGATGCCACGCGCTGCGTTGCCGACGACACTCATGATTGCTCCCCTGACGGTCATTGGTTAAAGCTGTCGACCCGATCCCGTTGATGGCTGCACAGACCAACCCGATGACCTTCGTATACCCGCTTCGGCAACGCGGTCACGGTAAACACCAACATTTGGTCAACATTTTCTGGACTTTAGCCTGCCACGAAGCGAACGCGCAGACAATGCGAAGCTCAATCGGTACGCAGATCGACCAGCACCGGCGCATGGTCGCTGGGAGCTTTTCCTTTGCGCTCGTCGCGAACGATGTGGGCGTCAGTGACTCGTGCGGCCAGGCGGGGAGAGGCCAGGATGAAGTCGATCCGCATGCCTTGTCGTTTCGGGAAACGCAGCGCGGTGTAGTCCCAGTAGGTGAAGGTGCCGGGGCCGGGCGCGAAAGGCCTTACCACATCGGCGAATTGAGCTTCCAGGATGGCTTTGAACGCTGCGCGCTCCGGCTCGGAGACGTGGGTGCACCCTTGGTAGAACTCGACGCTCCAGACGTCGTCATCGGTCGGGGCGATGTTCCAGTCGCCGACCAACGCGATCTGTGCCGACGGGTCGGTGCGCAACCACCCCTCGGCTGTATTGCGCAGAGCGGCAAGCCAACTCAGCTTGTAGGTGTAATGCGGATCGCCCACGGCGCGCCCGTTGGGCACGTAGAGACTCCATACCCGCACGCCGGCGCAGGTGGCGGCCAGCGCCCGTGCTTCGGTCGCGGCTGCGACCTCGGCCTTGGGGCTCCAGGTGGGCTGACCCTCGAACCCGACTTCGACATCGTCGAGTCCGACCCTCGACGCGATCGCCACGCCGTTCCACTGGTTGAACCCGCAGTGCGCCACCTCGTAACCGAGCTCGAAGAAAGGCAGGGTGGGGAATTGCTCGTCCGAGCATTTGGTTTCCTGCATCGCCAGCACGTCGACTTCCGCGCGCGCCAACCAGTCGAGCACGCGGTCCAGCCGCGTGCGTATCGAGTTGACATTCCACGTTGCCAGCCGCAGGCAGCCGTCGGGCATGGCGTACAGCCTACGAACCGAGAGGCACCTGGAAGCGGCCGCGATGGTGCACGGTGAACCCTAACGAGCGGAGCAGACGCTCGGTGGATCCAGGCCGATCCGCCCCGCCGTCGAGAACCCGCAGGTAGCCGCGGGTGGCACCGTGCCCGGCTCCCCACGCCAACAGCGCCTCGCAGAGCTGTCGCGCTGCCGGCGGCGCCTGTGGGTGCTCGGCCAGCCGCAGCCCCGAGACACCCACCCAGCGGGTCCCGTCGGGTGCGTCGATGACGGCGGCCCGCGCTGTCGCCACATCCGGGTAGGCACCGACCATCACCTCGCCGCCGCACACCGAGGTGTGTGCGTCCGGCGTCAAGCGCACCGGCGAATCGCTTTCGGCGATATGCACGTCGCGCACCAGCATCCGGTAACGGTGTTCCGCGCTGCCGGGCAAGTGCAGCAGGCGTTCGGGCACTGTCAACCGCGGTGTCAGGTGGCGCTGGGCATACCACTCGATGATCTTCGGCACCGCGCTGCTGTCCGCCGACATGTCCAGCGGTACTGCGGAATTGGCTTCCCATGTGCCACCGGGCTCGGAGCGCAGAAACCAGCCGTCGAGCCAGCGGTGTTCGGTGCCCGGACAGGCCAGCGCGGCGGCATGCTCGAGCGCACGGATCTGCGCGGTCCGCACCGGTGCGTCGGTCAGGATCCGCATCGCCGAGACGTCGGCCGGGGCGATCTCGACCATCGCACCGGTTTTCGTGCGAAGCCGCAGCGTCGGCTCGAGTTGCACGACGGTGCCGATCGCGTCGGTCAGCGGTGGGACCGACCCGGCGGCTCGCCGGTAACGCACGGCGACCCGTGTTCCCAGATCCGGCCACCCACCGTCAGTGTCCAAACGGATCGGGACCCTCGCCCGGTGTCCACGACAATCCAGGAACGCCCCACCGGTGTGACTTGACCGCTCGCTTGGCGCTGCGGGCGTGTCGGCCGATCAGGCGGTCCAGATACAGGTAGCCGTCGAGGTGTCCGGTCTCGTGCTGCAGCATCCGGGCGAACAGCCCGGTGCCTTCCACGGCGACCGCTGCGCCGTCGGCGTCCAGTCCGGTGACCCGCGCCCACTTCGCACGGCCGGTGGGAAACGACTCGCCGGGCACCGACAGGCAGCCTTCGTCGTCGTTGTCGGGATCGGGCATGGTCTCGGGCACCTCCGAGGTTTCCAGCACCGGGTTGACGATGACGCCGCGCCGACGTTTCGATTGGCCCCGCTCGTCGGCGCAGTCGTAGACGAACAGCCGCAGACCCACCCCGATCTGGTTCGCGGCAAGTCCGACGCCGAAGGCGGCGTCCATGGTGTCGTACAGCGTGGTGATCAAATCGCCCAGATCCGGTGGCAGCGAACCGTCCCCGGCGACCGGTACCGGAGCGGTCGGGGTGCGCAGGATCGGATCTCCCACGATGCGAATGGGTACCACGGCCATGACCGG
This sequence comes from uncultured Actinomycetota bacterium, assembly GCA_963767765.1. Classification (GTDB taxonomy): domain Bacteria; phylum Actinomycetota; class Actinomycetes; order Mycobacteriales; family Mycobacteriaceae; genus Mycobacterium. The sequence continues at coordinate 1,435,772 of CAVYEX010000002.1, forward strand.
CAAGCTTAGGCCCGCTGACGATGCCCGCCGCACAGCGACGGGAGGGGGCACCCAGCCGCGCAGCGGCGAGGGGCGAAGCAGGCGATCACATCCGCCCAGCGACTCGCGGGCTCGGGTCACGGCTCAGCCCGGGCGTGCGTGATTGAATACCGCCGGTAGGAAAGCGCAATTCGTGAACGCGGCGGAAGGGTCCAAGAAGCGATATGGACGGCGCCATGGCGCAGACAAATCGGTCGGGGGACGATTCTGATACCGCCGATGGTTTGACCCGACGCGAGCACGACATTCTGGCATTCGAACGACAGTGGTGGAAGTACGCCGGCGCCAAGGAAGAAGCCATCAAGGAGCTGTTTTCGATGTCGGCCACTCGCTACTACCAGGTGCTCAACACGCTGGTGGACCGGCCCGAGGCGTTGGCGGCGGATCCGATGCTGGTCAAACGGTTGCGGCGGCTCCGGGCCAGCCGGCAGAAGGCACGGGCCGCCCGCCGGCTCGGCTTCGAGATACCCTGACGCCGTAGTCCTGCGCGGAATTCTGCGCAGTCCTGGATACAGTGGTCTCGATGAACGAACGCGTTCCCGACTCCTCGGGATTACCCCTGCGGGCCATGGTGATGGTGCTGCTGTTTCTCGGGATCATTTTTCTGCTGGTCGGCTTGCAGGCAATGGGATCGTCGGGGAATTCCGACGACGATTCCCCAACGGTGTCGAATGTGACGACCACCACGGCGTCGCAGGCGTCCACGCCCGCGGCGAAGTCCGATGTGCGGGTGTACAACAGTTCGGCACCGGCCGGGGTCGCGACCCGTACCGCCGACCAGCTGCGGGGTGCCGGCTACCACGTCGTCGACATCGGAGATCTGCCCCTGTCGAACATCTCCGGAACCACGGTGTACTTCACTTCAGCCGCCGGTGAAGCCGAGACCGCGAATGCGGTCGGCAAGCTGCTCGCTGCGCCAGTGCAGCAGCGAACATCGGAGGTCGCCGACCAGCCGCCCGGCGTCATCGTGGTGGTGACCGGGTAGATCCCCGCTCGGCGCCGGGCAACCGGATAAGCTGCTCGGCATGGTCACGCCTGCCTGTTTCCGCAAATCCACTGCCGCCCTCGGTGCGTTCGTCACCCCGGTCGTGCTGCTGAGTGCCTGCTCTCCCCAGCAGAACCCGGCGAGTTCACCCGGGACCACGCCCTCGGTGTGGACCGGTTCACCGGCGCCGCCGACGGCAGGCCCCTCAGACACCGAAGCACCTGCGGAAACCATCACCACCCATTTGCGCGCCCCCAACGGAACGGAAGTCGCAACCGCCAAGTTTGAATTCAATCCCGGGTATGTCACCCTCACGGTCGAGACAACGGGCAAAGGTCAGCTGTCACCGGGTTTCCATGGCATGCATATCCACAAGGTTGGCAAGTGCGAGGCCCCGTCGGTCGCCCCGACGGGTGGTCCGCCCGGCGACTTCCTCTCCGCCGGCGGCCACTACCAGGCGCCCGGACGCAGCGGGACGCCGGAAAGTGGCGAGAGCGGTGACCTGACGTCGCTGCAGGTACGCGGCGACGGCCAGGCCCTGCTAATGACCACCACCGATGCGTTCACCAAGGACGACCTGATGGCCGGCACGAAAACCTCGATCATTATTCACGCCGGGCCGGACAACTTCGCCAACATTCCCGCCGACCGCTACCGCCAGAACAACGGGGCGACCGGCCCCGACCAGATGACGATGTCCACCGGGGACGCCGGCAAGCGGGTGGCGTGCGGTGTCATCGGCGCCGGTTAGTTCGCCGGCCCCTCGGGTATCCGCCCGTGTGGATTTCGCTGTCTCGCCGCGGCCGACCCTGGGTGTCGAATGGGAATTCGCGCTGGTCGACGCGCAGACCCGAGATCTGAGCAACGAAGCCGCCGCGGTGATCACCGAAATTGGTGAAAATCCGCGCGTGCACAAGGAGTTACTGCGCAACACCGTCGAAATCGTCAGCGGTGTCTGTGATCACACCGCCCAGGCGATGGAGGACCTGCGCTCTACACTGCGTACCGCCCGGGCGATAGTCCGCAACCGCGGAATGGAGTTGTTCTGTGCGGGCGCGCACCCGTTCGCCCAGTGGTCGGCGGCGAAGCTCACCGACGCGCCGCGCTATGCCGAACTGATCAAGCGCACCCAGTGGTGGGGACGGCAGATGCTGATCTGGGGTGTGCACGTACACGTGGGACTTTCGTCGCCGCACAAGGTGATGCCGATCATGTCGTCGCTGCTGCACTGGTACCCGCATCTGTTGGCCCTGTCGGCTTCGTCGCCGTGGTGGGCCGGTGAGGACACCGGATATGCGAGCAACCGCGCCATGATGTTTCAGCAGTTGCCCACCGCGGGCCTGCCGTTCCACTTTCAGACCTGGGACGAGTTCGAACGCTTCGTGCAAGACCAGAAGAAGACCGGAATCATCGACCATGTCGACGAAGTCCGTTGGGACATCAGGCCGTCGCCGCACAACGGCACCATCGAGGTGCGGATCTGCGATGGGGTGTCCAATCTGCGCGAGCTCGCCGCGCTGGTGGCGTTGACCCACTGTCTGGTGGTCGATCTGGACCGCCGGCTCGATGCCGGCGAGGTGTTGCCGACGATGCCGCCCTGGCATGTCCAGGAGAACAAATGGCGCGCCGCCCGTTACGGGCTGGACGCGATCATCATCCTCGATGCCGACAGCAACGAACGCCTGGTGACCGATGACCTCGGCGACGTGCTGAATCGCTTGGAGCCGGTGGCGAAGTCGTTGCACTGCAGCGACGAGTTGGCCGCCGTGCATGACATCTGCCGGTTGGGTGCGTCATATCAGCGGCAGCGCCGGGTGGCCGAAGAGCACGAGGGAGACCTGCGCGCGGTCGTCGACGCGTTGGTGGGTGAACTGGACATTTGATGGCGACCAACAGTGATACCGCCGAGTTGCCGATATTTCCGCTCGAGTCGGTGCTGCTGCCGGACGAACAACTGCCGTTGCGAATCTTCGAACCGCGTTATGTGGTGCTGGTACACGACTGTGTGCAGAGCGAAGATCCCCGTTTCGGGGTGGTGCTGATCTCGCGCGGCCGCGAAACCGGCGGGGGCGACCAGCGTTACGACGTCGGCGTGCTGGCCACCATCACCGAATGCGTCAGCATCGGAGCGGACCGATTCGCACTGAACTGCCGGATGGGCGAACGGATCCGGGTGTGTGACTGGCTGCCGGAGGATCCCTATCCCAGGGCGCTGGTCCAGCCGTGGCCCGACGAGCCGGGTGAGCCGGTGACCGAGGCGCAACTGCGTGAGGTCGACGACCGCGTCATGGCGTTGTTCGAGCGGGTCGCCGCCGCCCACGGTGCTCGGCGGCCCCACCGGCACGAGGTGCTGGGTCGCGACCGGCCGGACGATGCCGGAAAGCGGCTCTACGCGTTGGCTTCCCAGTTACCGATCGGCCCGGCCGACCGGTATGCGGTGCTCTGTGCGCCCTCAGCCGCCGCCCGGCTGACAGCACTCAGCGAAGCCGTGGACTCCGTCGCCGCCATGATCGAGTTTCAGCTGTCTGAATAGCGTTTCGCCCTCAGGGACGGGTAGGTGGTGTTCTGGGCTGGCCGCGAGCCTTCAAAATTCGCTCGAACATGACACTGCTAGAAGACATTGAAGTGACTTAGGATCCTGACTTGCGGACTGATTCGATCAGCGTCAATATAGATTTATGTCTAATCAAGCCCTCCCGGAGTGTTGTCCGGCCTTGACGGAGGCTGCGCTGGACGAACCGCAAGCGATGCAATTGGCAGCGATGTTCAAGGCGTTGGCCGATCCGGTGCGGCTGCGGCTGCTGAGCCTGGTCGCCAGCCATCCCGGCGGCCAAGCCTGTGTCTGCGACATCTCGACGACGTTTGATGTGTCGCAGCCGACCATCTCCCACCACCTGAAGGTGCTGCGCTCGGTGGGCCTATTGGACTGCGAACGCCGCGGTACCTGGGTGTACTACTGGGTGATCCCCGCTGCGTTGCGGCAGCTTTCGGCCGTCCTGCAGCTCGATGACGGCCGCCCGGTCGACTCTTCGGAGTGTGGCCAGTGACTGCTGATGCGCTCACCCTGGCGACGGTGCCCCGACGGCTGTCGTGGCTGGACCGCACGTTACCTGTATGGATCGCCGTGGCGATGGCCCTGGGTCTGGCCTTGGGCCGGGCCGTGCCTAGCTTCGGTGATGCGGTGAGCGCCGTCGAGGTCGACGGTATCTCCCTACCCATCGCGGTGGGCCTATTGGTGATGATGTATCCGGTATTGGCCAAGGTGCGTTACGACCAACTCGGCGACATCACCGCCGACCGAAGACTGATGGTGGCCTCGCTGCTCCTCAACTGGCTGTTCGGTCCGGCACTGATGTTCACGCTGGCGTGGCTGCTGCTAGCCGATCTGCCCGCCTACCGCACGGGGTTGATCATCGTTGGCTTGGCCCGCTGCATCGCCATGGTGATCGTCTGGAACGACCTAGCCTGCGGGGACCGCGAGGCCGCCGCTGTGTTGGTGGCCCTCAACTCGGTTTTTCAGGTGGTCATGTTCGCCGTGCTGGGCTGGTTCTACTTGTCGGTGCTACCCGGATGGCTCGGACTGCCGCGAAGCGGAATCGACACGTCGCCATGGCAGATTGCTAAATCCGTGCTCATCTTCCTTGGCATCCCGCTGTTGGCGGGGTACCTGAGCCGCCGACTTGGCGAAAAGATCAAAAACCGCGCCTGGTACGAGGCTCAGTTCCTCCCGCGGATCGGGCCTTGGGCTCTTTACGGGCTGCTATTTACGATCGTCATTCTGTTCGCCTTACAAGGCCACCAAATCATTTCCCGGCCATGGGATGTGGCCCGCATCGCAGTACCGCTGCTGGCCTACTTCGCCATCATGTGGGCGGGCGGCTATGCCCTCGGCAATGGTTTGCTACTCGGCTATGCGCGCACCACGACGCTGGCCTTTACCGCCGCCGGCAACAACTTCGAACTGGCCATCGCCGTTGCTATCGCCACGTTCGGTGCTGCATCCGGGCAAGTCCTGGCTGGTGTTGTCGGGCCTCTGATCGAAGTACCTGTGCTGGTCGCTCTGGTCTACGTCTCTCTCGCTTTGCGCCCCCGCTTGTTTCGCGCCGACATCGAAGAAGCCCCCAGCTATGACTGATAAGCCCAGCCTTCTGTCCGCGTGCGTTCACAACGCCGGACGCTCCCAAATGGCCGCCGCCCTGCTGGCACACCTGGCCGGTGATCGCATCGAGGTCCGCTCCGCCGGCCCTGCACCCGCGGGAAACCCGCTGCTGCACATCGACGACCAGCGTAAATAGGCGAAAAACCCTGCAGCAAGCCTTTTTCGCGAGGCAAAGACTCTTCGGTTCTTCACTCAGGGGAAATGTACCCAGCGGGTGGGAAGTTGCTGGGCCGACCGCGCTCGCGCGGGACACCCTGCCCCCTCATAGTGCGCGACGGCAACTAAGTCCTAGCCGCTGTCCTTGGCGGCCACGATGCTTTGAGCAACCCGCTGCCCCGAACGGGGTGCGGCAAAAGGTGTCACCGTCCCGTGGCGAAGGCCCGCAGCGCCGACAACTGGATGGCGTCCAGCGAAGGCCGAACCGTCTCCCGCGCCGCCGCCACGTCGGCAGCCGTCACGTCGGCGGCATCGATCGAGCGCCGCATCGCGGCCAGTGCGGCCTCGCGGAGCAAGGCCGTACAGTCCGCGGCGCTGTAGCCGTCGAGTTCGGCGGCCAACCGGTCGACGTCGACGTCGGTGCTCAACGGCACCGACCGGCCCGCGGTGCGCAAGATGTCCCGGCGAGCGGCGGCGTCGGGGGGTTCGACGAACACCAGTCGCTCCAGCCGGCCCGGTCGCAGCAGCGCCGGGTCGATCAGCTCGGGCCGGTTGGTGGCGCCCACGACCACGACATCGCGCAGCGGGTTGATGCCGTCGAGCTCGGTCAGCAACGCCGCGACCACCCGGTCGGTCACCCCGGAGTCGAAGCTCTGGCCCCGCTGCGGCGCCAGCGCATCGACCTCGTCGAGGAATATCAGGGAGGGTGCCGAGTCGCGGGCCCGGCGAAACAGCTCCCGCACCGCCTTTTCCGAGGCGCCCACCCACTTGTCCATCAGCTCGGAGCCCTTGACGGCATGCACCGACAGCTGCCCGGTGCTGGCCAGCGCGCGAACCACGAACGTTTTGCCGCAACCGGGTGGCCCGTAGAGCAACACGCCGCGGGGCGGTTCGATGCCGAGCCGGGCGAACGTGTCCGGATGCTGCAGCGGCCATAGCACCGCCTCAGTCAGGGCCTGCTTGGTGGCCGCCATGTCGCCGACGTCGTCGAGGGTGATGCTGCCCACCGGTATCTCTTCGCCTGCCGAACGCGACAGCGGCCGGATGACGGTGAGCGCACCGAGCAGGTCGTCCTGGGTCAACGCCGGTGGTTGACCGTCGCTGCTGGCCCGCGCCGCGGCCCGCAGCGCCGCTTCGCGCACCAGCGCCGCCAGGTCGGCGACGACGAAACCGGGTGTGCGACTGGCCACTTCGTCCAGCGCCAGACCAGCGGTCGGCACCGAGGTCAGCAACACCTGCAGCAACGCGCTGCGGGTGGCGGCGCCCGGCAGCGGCAGGGCCAGTTCCCGGTCGCAGAGCTCCGGCGCGCGCAGCCGGGCGTCGAGGCGGTCCGGTACGGCGGAGGTGGCGATGAATGCGACGCCGGCACCGGCGACCGCGGCCCGCAGCTGCGCCAGAATCAACGTGGCCACCGGCTCGGCGGATTCCGGCAGCAAGGCGTCGACGTCGGTGATCAGCAGGACGCCGCCGCCGTCGCGGATACTCGCCGCCGCCGCGGCCACTCGCTTGAGCCGCTCCTCGGCGGCCAGCGCACCGACCTCCGGCCCGTCGAGCTCGATCAGTCTGCGGTCGGCGCAGACCGCGCGGACCAGCGTCGACTTGCCGACACCGGCCGGGCCGGACACCAGCACCCCGAGGTTCGTCGCCGCGCCGAGGGTCTGCAACAGATGCGGTTCGTCGAGAGCGAGCCTGAGCCACTCGGTCAGCTTGGCCGCCTGCGCCTGCACGCCCTTGAGACGGTCGACGGGGACGGCCGCGGCCCTGGCGGGTTGGCCGCTGTGAAGATCGCCGACCGGGGAGGCGCCGCTGCCCCAGCTGACCAGCGAGTTCGGCTGCACGCTCACCGGCCCGACCGGGTCGACACCGGTCACGGTGAGCAACTCCGAGGTCCAGCTGATCCCGACCGCCGACGCCAGCGCGCGGCTGGCGGTTGACGTAGAGGTCCCCGGCCCCAGGTCCCGCGGCAACAGCGACACCGCGTCGCCGACGGTCATCACCTTGCCCAGCAGCGCCTGCCGTAGCGTTGTCGACCCAACCGAATCAGTGGCCAGCGGTGAGCCGCTGAGGGTGACCGAACGCGCCCCATAGACAGTGACCGCGGCGACGATCACCGCGGTGTCCGCACGTAAACCGGCGTTGGACAGCGTGATGTCGTCCAGCAGTATGGTGCCGACCGGGGTGTCCGGGCCTGCGACACCGGCCACCGCGGCCGTGGTCCGCGAGCCGATCAGTGATATCGCGTCCCATTCCCGAATGCCCAGCGCTGCAATGGCATTCGGGTGCAGTCGGACGACGCCGCGACGCGAGTCGACCGCTGAAGTGTTCAAGCGTGCGGTTAGGGTCAGTTGTGGGCCGAGCGGTGGCATCGTCAGTGGCCGGGTTTCCGCAACCCGAGGCGGGCCATCGACCGGCGGTTCGGCTGTGCGCGGCGGATCGCCCGCCGTGCGGCGCGCCGCTGCTTGGGCTTGTCGTCCCATGCCTCGGGATGGGCGACCACCCACCGATGGCTGCGGACCGAGAACGGGATATGGACCAAATAAGCGGCAATCCCGACCAGAACCAGGATGTAGGGGAACAGGATCGCCGCGGCGGCGACGATCGCCAGCGACGCCAGCAGTACCGCGGCCAGGTTCGGCGGCACCGACACGGCGTGCATCTTCTTCATCGGGATCCGGCTGACCACCAGCATCGAGCAGGCCGTTAGCCAGGCGCACACCAGCCATTGCGAGCTCCACCAGCCGTGCCCGAACTGCAACTGGGCGGCCAGCGGGGCCAGCGCGGCGATCGCCGCGGCCGGTGCGGGCATGCCGACGAAGAATTCCCGGGTGTAGGGCGGCCGGGTGGTGTCGTCGAGCAGGGCATTGAACCGCGCCAGTCGCAGCACGATCGACACCGCGTACAGCAGCACCGCCACCCAGCCGGCCTGCGAGGGCGTCAACAGCGAGACGTACACCACCACCGCCGGTGCCACCCCGAAGTTGACCGCGTCGGCCAGCGAGTCGATTTCCTCACCCATCCGCGACTCGGCGTCCAGGATCCGGGCCACCCGTCCGTCCAGGCCGTCGAGGATGGCGGCCGCGGCGATCAACGCCATCGCGGTGTGCGGCTGGTGTTGCAACGCGAACCGGATCGAGGTGAAACCCGCGCAGATCGCCAATACGCTCATCGAGCTGGGCAGGATGCGCAGGTTGACCGCTCGCCGCCCCCTGGCCTGGTTTGTCATGGCAGCACAGCCAGCACAGTCTCACCGGCCACCGCCCGCTGCCCGACCGCGACCAGCACCTCGGCCCCGGCGGGAAGATAGGTGTCGAGCCGCGACCCGAACCGGATCAAACCGTAGGTGTCGCCGACGGCCAGCTTGTCACCGGCGCGGGCGTAGCAGATGATGCGCCGCGCTAGCAGGCCGGCGATCTGCACGGCGACGACGTCGGCGCCGCCGGGAGTGCGGATCCGCATGCTGACGCGCTCGTTGTCGTCGCTGGCGGCGGCCAGGTCGGCCGAACCGAACCGGCCCGGCCGGTGCTGCACGCTGACCACTTCACCGCTGATCGGGGCCCGCTGCACGTGCGCGTCCAACAGCGACAAGAAGATGCTGATCCGCGGCCGCGGCTCGTCGCCCAGCTCGAGTTCGGCCGGCGGCGCCGCGGCGTCGATCACGCAGATCAGCCCGTCGGCGGGCGCGACGATCGCACCGGGCCGGCGGGGCGGCACCCGCGGCGGATGGCGGAAGAACACCGCACAGGCCGCCGCCGTGGTCAGGCCCGTCCGGCGCAGCCACCGGTGGTGGCGTGCGGCCGCAGCGACCGCCAGACCGCCCGAGACGAACGGCAGCCCGGCCGGATGCACCGGGGGCACCGTCGTCCGCAGTAACGCCAGCAGGCGCCGGGGACCCGACTTCCACCCGTCAGCAGGGAGGTCGGCGGAGCGAGGGCGTCGTGCCACGCGGTCATCTTAGAAGAGCGGCACCGCGGCCGGGATCAACTGAGATCCCACACCCGCACCTGGGATCCGGCGGTCACTTCCACCACGTCCTCCGGAATGTCCAGCAGGCAGTTCGCCGTCGCCAGCCAGCGCAGATGGTGCGACGCCGGCGGGCCGTAGCTGGTGACGGTGCCGGCGGCGGCGTCGAACACGCCGCGACGGAACTGCCGTTTGCCGCCCGGCGACTGCACCGTCTCGGTGAGAGTGGCACAGCGACGCGGCCGGTCGGTGTCCAGCCGCCCCATCGCCGCTCGCAGCGCGGGCCGCACGAACACCTCGAAGGAAACCAGCACGCTCACCGGATTGCCGGGCAACGTGACGATCGGTCTGCCGGCCACCCGGCCGGCGCCTTGCGGCATTCCCGGTTGCATCGCGACTTTGGTGAAAACCACCCCCTGATCGCCGTCTCGACCGAACGCGTCTTTGACCACCTCGTAGGCACCTGCGCTGACACCGCCGCTGGTGATGATCAGATCCGACTCGGCGGCGTAGCGGTCGAGCAGCGCAGCGAATTCGGAGACCTCGTCACCGGTGGTGGCGGCGGCGACCACCACGGCGCCCGCGTCGCGGACCGCGGCGGCCAGCATGATCCCGTTCGACTCGTGAATCTGCCCGGGTTGCAACGCTTTTCCCGGTGCCACCAGCTCCGAGCCGGTGGACACCACCAGCACCCGCTGGCGCGGGATCACTGCCAGCTCTGCCAGTCCGAGCGCTGCGGCCAGCCCCAGCACCGCCGGAGTGATCAGCTGCCCGGCCCCCAGCACGGTGGTGCCGGCGGCAACATCTTCGCCGGCGCGCCGGATGTGGCGGCCCCGACCGACGGCGGCGTGGATCCCGACAATTTCGGTACTCCCGTCGGTCAGCTCGACGGGCACCACCGCCGTCGCGCCGGCCGGTAGCGGCGCGCCGGTCATGATGCGGTGTGCGGTGCCGGGCTCGAGCGCGGGAACGTCGGTACGCCCCGCGGGGATGTCCTCGGCCACCGGCAGCATCACCGGCTGCTCGCCGGTTGCCACGGCGACGTCGTCGGCCCGCACCGCGTAGCCGTCCATCGCGGAGTTGTCGAACACCGGCAGCGACACCCCGGCAACCACATCGGCGGCCAGCACCAGACCCGCCGCCCCGGCAAGCGGAACCGTGGTGGCCGGCCGGGCGGTGACCAGTCCGGCGACGACGCACCGGTGCTCGTCGACCGAACGCACGCTCGTCAGACCCCGAACGTGACGCCGGTGAGCTCCTCGGAAACGCTCCAGAGCCGTCGTTGCACATCCCGATCATGGGACTGCGTGTTGGACCGCACCAGCTTCGGATGGCCGCGCTGCTCGCCGAAGCTGTCCGGGCCGTAATACTGTCCGCCCGCCACGGCGGGGTCGGTGGCGGCCCGCAGTGTCGGCAGCGCCCCCATCGCCGCGCTCTGAGACACCAGCGGCCAGAGCACCGCGGCCACGGGTTTCACGATCGTGGGCAGGTTGCGGATGAGTTCGGTGTTGGAGCCGCCGGGATGTGCGGCGACGGCGATCGTCGCAGCGTTGCCGGCCGCCAGCCGGCGCTGCAACTCGTAGGTGAACAGCAGGTTGGCCAGCTTGGCTTGACCGTAGGCGCCGATCCGGTCGTAACGGCGTTCCCACTGCAGGTCGTCGAAGTGGATGGCGGCGCGCATCCGATGACCCTGACTGCTGACTGTCACCACCCGCGAGCCGCGGACCGGCAGCATATGGTCCAGCAGCAGTCCGGTCAGCGCGAAGTGACCGAGGTGGTTGGTGCCGAACTGCATCTCGAATCCGTCTTCGGTGAGCTGCTTGGGCGTGTACATCACGCCGGCGTTGTTGATCAGCAGGTCGATGCGCGGATAGGCCCTGCGCAGCGCCGCGGCGGCGGCCCGCACCGATCCCAATGACGACAAGTCGAGCTGTTGCAGGGTGACATCGGCGTTGGGGCTGGCGGCGACAATGCGCGCCAGCGCGGCGTTGCCCCTCTCGAGGTTGCGGACCGCGAGGACGACGTGAGCTCCGCGGCGCGCGAGGACCGCTGCGGTCTCGTACCCGATCCCGGTGTTGGCGCCCGTGACGACAGCGACACGGCCGCTTTGGTCGGGCACGTCGGCCTCCGACCATTTGTGGTTAGAGCCCATGGCGCCCAACGATAGCGCCGGTTAAGCGCTCAGCTTGCGTACCGCTTCGATGCGGGCCTGCAGCTGCTCGGTGGTCGCCGCCGCCACCGGCGGTCCGCCGCAGATGCGGCGCAACTCGCTGTGAATCCAGCCGTGCGGTTTACCGGTGCGATGGTGCGCCGCCGACACCAGCGCGTTGAGTTCGTGGCGAAGGTTGCGCAGTTGACCGTGTCGCGTCACCGGTTCCCCGACCGCGGTGGTTTTGCGCGTGGCGAGTTGTCGGGCTTGATGGCGGCCCAGCAGCTCTTTCATCTGTGCGGCGTCCAGCAGGCCCGGGATGCCCAGGTAGTCGGCCTCCTCGGCGCTGCCGGCCGGGGTCGCGGTGCCGAACGTCGAACCGTCGAAGATCACCTGGTCGAGTTCGGCGTCAGCACCCAGCGAGGTGAAGTTGGTGTCCGACGGCTCGCTCTGGCGACGCTGTGCCGGCAGCAACTCGTCGCTGTCCCGGTGCGGCTGGCCGAGCACGTGATTACGCTGCGCTTCCAGCTCGCTGGCCAATTGCAGCAGCGACGGCACCGACGGCAGGAAGATGCTCGCGGTTTCCCCGGGCCGCCGGGACCGGACGAACCGGCCGATCGCCTGCGCGAAGAACAGCGGCGTCGATGCGCTGGTGGCGTAGACCCCGACGGCGAGGCGGGGCACGTCGACGCCCTCGGACACCATGCGCACGGCAACCAGCCAGCGGTTGGTATCGGCGGCGAAGCGTGCGATCCGGTCCGACGACCCCGGGTCATCGGAGAGCACCACCGTCGCATCCGCACCGGTGATGGCGGCGACCAATCGCGCGTAGGCGCGAGCCGCCGTTTGATCCGACGCGATGATCATGCCGCCCGCATCGGGCATACCGCCGTCACGCAACTGGCGGAGCCGGGTGTCGGCGGCCAGGATCACCGCAGGCATCCACTGGCCGGCCGGATCGAGCGCGGTCCGCCAGGCTCGCGCCGTCTGCTCCGCGGTGAGTGGCTCGCCCAGCCGGGCGGTGAACTCAGCGCCGGGCTCCGGCCCGGTGCCGACCCGCCAGCGCGCCTCGCCGGAGTAGGCCAGGAACATCACCGGCCGGACCACTCCGTCGCTCAGCGCCTCGGCGTAGCCGTAAGTGTGATCAGCCGCCGATCGCAGCACGCCGTTGCCGTCGGCTTCGTACCGGATGAACGGGATGGCGGCGTCGTCACTGCGAAACGGTGTTCCGGTCAGGGCCAATCGGCGAGTGGCGTCGCCGAAGGCCTCCCGGATGCTGTCACCCCACCTCTTGGCGTCTCCGCCGTGGTGGATTTCGTCGAAGATCACCAGAGTGCGCCGGCCCTCGGTGCGAACCCGATGCCGCGCCGAATGCCGCGCGACTTGGGCGTACGTGACGACGATGCCGTGGTATTCGGCCGAGGTGTGTGCGGCCGCGTTGCGAAATCTGGGATCCAGGTGGATGCCGTCGACCGCCGCCGCGGACGCCCACTGGTTCTTGAGGTGCTCGGTGGGTACCACCACCGTGATGGTGTCGACAGCGCGGTCGGCCAGCAGCTCGGCGGCGATCCGCAGCGCGAACGCGGTCTTGCCGGCGCCGGGGGTGGCGACCAGCAGGAAATCCCGTGGTTTGGCGGTCAGGTACCGCACCAAAGCCCGCCGCTGCCAGCCCCGCAAAGCCCGGGTGCTGGGCGCCTCACCAGCCCGCACCCGTGAACTCCTCTCTGGTCGAGATGCAGTCTAGGGCAAGACAATCGGGACTTGCATCTCGCCGGACCCAAGACTGGCGCGCCGTTGCGCGGGTGGCGGTTCAGTGTGTCGGTTGCATCGCGCCGTTGGTGCCGGCGAAACAAGGCGTTCGCCTCCGCTGTGCCGGTAGCACTGACCAGCAACGAGACGCTGATCTGCTGGCTGACCTCTGTGGTTGTATAGGGTTTCGGGTCGAGAATCCGGCCTGGGACGGCTTGGGGGGATTACATGCATTGGGCTATCACCGGGGGAACCGGTTTCCTGGGGATCCACCTGTTGCATGAACTGCTCGGAGACAGTGGGACGTTCACACTGCTGGTCCGGCCACAACCCGACCCGATCGCCCGTCTGCACAAAGCGCTGGTTCTGGTCGCCGGCGACGGCGAAGGACCGGCCGAGGAGGAATTGCGGGACCGGTTCGCCGTCATCCCCGTCGACTTCGGGGAACCCCGCCTGGGATTGCCGGATCAGCAGTTCAGGGCACTGGCCGACAGTGTGGACGCCGTCTTGCACTGCGCCGGAAACACCAAGCTCGACGGTGACCCTGCGACGCTGCACCGCGCGAACGTCGACGGGACCGCCCGGATGCTCGAACTGGTAGCGGCCGGGTCCAGGCAGCCGGACCTATTTCACGTGTCGACCGCGTTCGTCGCCGGCCGACGCCGGAGCGGCACCGTGTTGGAGCACGAGCTGACCGGCGAAGGCGGCTTCGAGAACAACTACGAGCAGTCCAAGTTCGAGGCCGAGTCGCTGGTGCGGGAGTGGGCACAGCGCACCGGACGCCGGGTGGTGATCCTGCGGCCGAGCATCTTGGTCACCGACCAGCCGCCCGATCCCGACTTTCCGCTGCACTCTCTTTCCTACCTGTCGAAGGTCGGCGAGGCCGCGCAGCGCCTGCTGTCCATCTCCGGGCAGCCGATCAACGTCACCCCGAGGGTGCGGGTCAGCGGGGACCCGAATGGACACTTGAACTTCATGCCGGTCGGCGAAGCTGCGCAGGAAATGGTCCGGCTGCTGAGGCTTGCGCCGGATGGCCTGAGCACCTATCACGTCGTCCACCACCACGATGTGCCCGGGCAAACCCTGCTGGACGTGTTCTACGCGGTCTCGTCGGTTCAGTTTTCGGTAGTCGAGGGTCGGATCGAGGACCCGAGCCCGTTGGAGAAGTATCTGCGTTGGTCCAAAGGCTTCATGCCCTACCTGAAGCACAGCCGTACCTACGACACCACCGGCGTCACAGCGTTGCTGGGCGCGCCGGACGGCCGAACCGTCGTCGACGTCGATTACCTCCTCGACGGCGTGGGTCGCCATCAAGAGTCCCCCGCCGTCGAGCGCCGGCGGCGGGAACCCCGGAAGTCAGCGGTGCGGGTGGAACCGGTCGAACGCCTCGTTCCGCAGATCGGCCGTCTCGCCGGCCGTCCCGCACCCGTCGGCCCGCCACGAGGACTGACCTTCGTCGTCACCGTCGGACGAAGCGGGTCGACCGCGTTGTCGCATGTGCTGAGCGCACACCGAGATGTGCTCAGCCTCAACGAGTTCTACCTTTCGGTGCGCACCTCTCTGACGGTCGACCAGCCAGTGTCAGGTGAGCAGTTCTGGCGCGTCCTGGCCGACCCGCATCCGGTCTTCGACGCCATGGTCCGCGGCGGGGCCGGCATGCCGGAGTTCGTCTACCCCCATCTGCAGGGCACTCGGTTCGATGCGAACACGACCGGTATTCCGGCGATATCGATGATGACGCTGCCCCACTTGTCGGCGGAGCCCGATCAGGTTTTCGACGCGCTTGCCACCCAGGTTCCGACCTGGCCGACACAAACTCCGCGCTTGCACTACGAGCAGCTTTTCGGTTGGCTGGCAGCACGATTCGGCGGAACCGTGGTCGTGGAGCGGTCGGGCATGTCGCTGACCAGTGTCGCGTGGCTTCGGGAAATGTTCCCCGAAGCAAAGTTCGTCCACCTGTTTCGGCACGGTCCGGACACGGCGGTGTCCATGAGCCAGCACACCGGTTTTCGGCTGATGGCGCTCATCGAGGACGCCTTGGCGCTCCTCGACCTCAACACCGAGGGAACTCGAAGCCCCGCCCTGCGACTGGACCCCGCGGCCATCCCGATCGACCTCGCTCCCGTGCTCGGTAACCGCTGCGACGTGGATTACCTGATGAGCCAGGACTTCCCCGTCGCCCGGTTCGCGCGAATGTGGAGCGACCTGGTCGCGATCGGTGTGGCAGCGCTCGCCGACCTGCCGGCAGACCGATACCTTCCGTTGTCGTACTCCGACCTGGTGGCAGAACCTCAGTCGACCCTGACGCGGCTGGCGGCGTTCCTGGACGTCGACGCCGATCCCGAGTGGCTCGACTTCGGCGCCGGCGTGATCGATCCGAGTTTCACCGGCGTCTGCAATCAGCTGTCCGCAGCAGAACTGCAGGACGTCATCCAGGGCTGTGCCAGCGGTGAAGCGCTACTGCGCGATCACAAGACCGCGGTCACCCAGCCCACGACGGTGTCCTGAAAACCGCTCGCCTGCCGGCCTGTGAAGCCCAATCTGCCTGTGTTTTTGCCGATTCCACCGTTTTCGGCGGTGTAGCCTTTGCGGATGGTCCGGCCCACGAAGACGACCGGCGCAGCTGAAAGCGGGGTTGTCTTCGGTCGCCTGGGTGATCTCATAGTGCAGCGACCACTGGTGTTCATCGGGTTCTGGGTGGTGCTGGCGGCCGGTTTGATGCTGACGAGCCCGTCGCTGGCAAAGGTGGCCCGTGAGCGGCCGGTTCCCAACCTGCCGTCCAGCGCGCCGGCGGTGGTCGCGGCCCGGCAGATGGCCGATGCTTTCGGTGACCCGGGGTCACCGACAACGCTGCTGGTGGTGCTGACCGACGACAAGGGGCTGGGACCTGCTGACGAACGCGCCTACGGCAGGCTTGTCGACGCGCTGCGCCGGGACACCCAAGACGTCGTGGCTTTGACCGACTTCTTCCACGCACCGGCACTTCGCGACTCGATGACCAGTAAAGATCACCGGGCCTGGTACCTACCGGTCGGGCTGGCCGGCGAGTTGGGCTCAGCCCGGTTACACCACGCCTACGACCGAGTCGCCGAGACCACCGCGGACACCCTTACGGGTTCCCGGCTGACCGCGAACATGGCCGGTCCTCCGGCCACCGATGCCGACCTCGCCGACATCGGTGCCCGACATCTCGGTCTGATCGAGGCCGTGACCGCGGTGCTGGTGTTCGGCATTGTGCTGGTCGTCTACCGAAACCCCATCACCGCGCTCCTGCCAGTGTTGAGCACCGGTGTTTCGGTGGTGGCGGCGCAGTCGATCGTGGCTTTGCTCGGCCAACGCGGCCTCGCCGTCTCCGATCAGGCCGTCGCGTTGATGACCGCAACGGTGTGCGGCGCCGGAGCCGGGTACGCCGCCGTGCTCGTCAGCCGCTACCAAGACCATGTCCGCCTCGGCAACGACTCCGACCAGGCGGTCATCAAGGCGTTGACGTCGGTCGGCACGGTGATTTCGCTGTCCGCTGTCACCGTGGCCGCCGCCTTCCTCGGGATGACCTTCACCAGTTCGGCTGTGTTCAACACCGTCGGTCCGGCGGCGGCGATCGCCATCGGTGTGGCGTTCATCGCCGCGGTGACTCTGCTGCCGGCCATGCTTGCCGTCGCCGGGTCCCGCGGCTGGATCGCACCACGCCAGGACGTCACCGCCGCTTTTTGGCGGCGCTGGGGTATGCGGATCGTGCGGCGGCCCAGGCTCTATCTGCTCGCCGGGTTGACCTTGCTGATCATCTTGGCAATCGGCGCACGCCCGCTCCGCGAGAGCTATGACGATCGCACCACGCTGCCCGACTCCGCCCCGAGCTCAGCCGGATATGCGGCATTGCAGAGCCATTTCCCGGTGGGCTCGACCATCGGTGAGCACCTCGTCGTCCAGACCCCGGACGACCTGCGCACAACAGAAGGGCGTGCCGCGCTGCAGCGGATGGCACAACGGCTGAGCCGGATGCCCGACATCGCGCTGCTGGACAACGCCACCCAACTGCCGGCGGTGCTGCCGGCGGCCGACGCGGCGGATCAGGCCGGTGCCGGCGGCGGCAAGCCGACCGACGCCTTTCCCAGCGCTCGTGGCCTGCTCGATTCCCTCGCAGGTGCGTCAAACCCGTCTGGCGCAGATACGCCTGCCGACGACGCGGCCAGGCTCACCACCACCATGCGTGCACTCGGCTTCGGCATGGCCACCGATCTGCTGAGTATCGTGAGCGACTCGGACGGGACCGCGGATCCGGCGCCGGACCCGAACTGCCAGGCCGACTCGTGTAGCGACCCGCGGCTGGTTGCCGTCAGCGACGACGAAACCCTCAGCCCCATCGGTCAACTCGCTTCTCAGCTGCAGTCGACTCCCGACGCGCAGACGGTCGAGTCGGCGACGCAGAGCCTGCAGGCAGCGCGCCGCACCGTCGCCGACGCCCGCCAGTCCCTGAGCATCGACGACGTGGCCGGCGTGCCGAAAACCTCAGGCACCCTGCAGGACAGCGCCGAAGCGCTCGCCGACGAGATTCGGCAGTTACTCGACGAGGTGCAGGCGCTGCTCGACCAGCGCAACCAAACGCACGCCGGGCTCACCGAAGGGTCAACGTTCGTCGTCTCGCCGGATGGCCGCGCAGCGCGGTACGCGATACAGACCCGACGCAATCCCTTCAGCACCGCCGCGATGAATCAGCTCACCACGATCGTTGACACCGCGCGCGGACCGAAACCTGATCTCGCGCTGGCGGATTCGACGCTGTCGATGGCTGGTGTTCCCGCCGCGCTTCGGGACACGCGTGACTACGGCAACCGCGACGTCCGGTTCATCATCGCCGTGACCATAGTGGTGGTGCTCCTGATTTCAATCGCTCGGCTGCGCGCCATCGTGGCGCCGCTGTACCTGATTGGTACGGTGCTGCTTTCCTACCTTTCGGCTCTGGGTATCGGCGTGGTCGTGTTTCAGCGCATCATCGGCCAGCAATTGCAGTGGAGCGTGGTGGGATTGACGTTCGTGACGATAATGGCGGTGGGCGCGGACCACGGTATGGTGCTGATCTCCCGAATGCGCGACTGTCCTGGCGATGTGCGTTCCGGCGTTGTCCGCAGCCTGGGCTCCATCGGTGGGCTGGTCACTGCCGCCGGCCTTATCTTCGCCGCCTCGGCGTTTGCCCTGCTGTTGGCCGGCGTCGGCACCCTTGCCCAGGCCGGCTTCCTGTTGGGAGCCGGCCTGCTGCTGAATGCCTTTGTGGTGCGCATCACCGCCGTGCCCGCCCTGGCCATGGTGGTCGGACGGGCCAACTGGTGGCCATCCCGACGGCGGGAGCAGTCGCACCTCACCGACTTGGCGGATACGACGGACACCGTAGCCGCCCGCTCCACAGCTGCCGCCTATACCGGCGAGCACCCGATGCTCGAGTTGGCACGGGTCTGCAAGACGTACCGCGTGGGTGGTCAAAGTGTCCGTGCACTCGACAAGGTCACGTCGGCGTTCAGCTGCGGGCAGTTCGTGTCCGTCGTCGGCCCGTCGGGTTCGGGTAAGAGCACGCTACTGCACTTGTTGGGCGCACTGGACAGGCCGGACTCCGGGTCGATCCGGTTTCAGGGCAAGGAGATCGGCGAACTCGACGACTACGAGCAGTCCGAATTCCGCCGCCGCAGTGTGGGATTCGTTTTCCAGTCGTTCAATCTGCTGCCGACCATGTCGGCATGGGAGAACGTCGCGGTGCCGATGCTGCTCGACGGTGCCCGGATGTCGAAGGCCAAATCGCGCGCGCTGGAACTGCTCTCCCTGGTCGGTCTAGCCGATCGGGCCGAGCACCGACCCTCGGAGTTGTCCGGCGGGCAGATGCAGCGGGTGGCCATCGCCCGGGCGTTGATGATGGATCCACCGCTGGTCCTCGCCGACGAGCCGACCGGCAATCTCGACACCCAGACCGGTGCCGCGATCATGGCGCTGCTCAACGACGTTGCTCACCAGCAGGGCCGCTGCGTCGTGATGGTGACCCATAACCTCGAGGCGGCGGCGTCGACGGACCGCGTCATCACCTTGACCGACGGTCGCATCGGGTCGGACGTCGTCGCCGCCGAAGAACACCCGTGATCATCGATCGTATCCGGGCGATCAACCTGCGGGAGTTGCGCAACCACCCCGGCCGGACAGTGACTTTGCTCGTGGTGGTGGCGGTCTCGGGAGCCTTGCTCGTGGCGGTGCTCGGTATCGCGGGATCGATCACCGGTTCCTCCGGCCGGCTGGTCGCCGGTATCGGCGGCAACGCGAGCCTGGAGGTGTCCGGCGTCACCGACACCGGCTTCCGGGAAGCGTTGCTCCGCGACGTCGAGAAGGTGCCCAATGTGGCCGCCGCGGTGCCGATGCTGCGGACCTCGGTCGGACCGCCGTCGAAACGTGTGCTGCTGCTGGGGGTGAACAAAAAGGTCACCGCCATGCTGAGTCCGCTGCAGCAGGCGGTCCAAGGCAGAGTGGGCCCTTTGATTCGCGAACCCAATCGGGTCGTGGTCGGTACGGGAACGGGATACAAAGAGGGCCAGGCCATTTCCTTGGGCAACGGGACGGTTACCGTCGCGGCCGTCATCACGGGCGCCGATGCCGATCGGGTCAACGGCGGCAATTTCATCGTGGGGCCGCTGCCCTTGATGCAACGCCTCACCGGTCGACCGGGGATGCTGGACTCGATCCTGGTGACCACCGCACCCGACGCTGACCTGGCACAGGTCAGGCGGAGTCTCACCGACGCCGTGGGTGCCCGCGCCGTCGTCGCCGAACCAACGCTGCGGTCCGCGCAATCCGTTGGGCCGGTAGCGATCATGCGAACCCTGATGTTGTCGGCGGCATCGACCGCGCTTGTGGTGGCCGGATTCCTGATCTTCAACGCGATGAGCATGGCGATCAAGCAGCGGCGCCCGGCGATATCGATGCTTCGCGCGCTCGGTGCCAACCAGCTGCAGATCGTCGTCGATCTGCTGTTGGAGGCCGCCCTGCTCGGGTTGGTCGGCGGGATGGTGGGGTCCGCGCTGGGAGTGCTGATCGGCCGCAAGGCGATCAACCTGTTGCCGACGGCGCTGCTGCAGGGATACGAGGCGCGAATCGAATACATCCTGCCCGACTACGCGATTCCGGTCGGCCTGGCTGCGTGCGTGGTGGTCAGCGTTACGGCGGCCGCGCTGGCGGCCCGTCAGGTGTACAAGGTGGAGCCGGTGGAGGCGCTTGCCCCAGCTGGGGTCTCGGCGGTCGATGCCGTCGGACCTCGGTTGCGGCTGGTGGCCGGTGTCGTCGGCGCCGCACTGGTGGTATTGGCCATCGTGGTCGGATCCCGCGACTTGGGACGGGTCTCGGCGGCAGCCGTCGGGATCGTGGCGGTCGGCGAGGTCGCCCTGTGTTTCGCCTTCGCGCGGCCGGTCGTCGACGCGGCGGCCCGAGCCGCGCGGGGTCTCGGTGCGCCGGGCGCGCTGGCGGCCGCGGCGATCGAGCGGGCGCCGCGCCGGGTGTGGACAACAGTGGCGACCGTGCAGATCGCGCTGGCGATCACCGTCCAGACCACCGGCGCCAACGCCAACGCCATCGAGTCGACGAAAGCCGGCTTCGCCGCGCTTCGCGACCGGGACTTCTACGTCAGCTCCTCTGGTCCCGGGGTGTTCCCGACAGCACCGATCCTGCCGCTGGACCTGGAGTCGACGATCGCGTCGACCCCGGGGGTGCGTGGCGTCTTCCCGGCCCAGATGGCGTTCGCCACCGTCGGCGACCGGCGGGTACTGATCCAGGGAGTCGCCCCCGGTGCGGTCGCGCCGCCGGTGAACGCGATGACTGCGGACGTGCGGCAGCGGGTTCTGGCCGGAGACGGCGTCGTGGTGGCTCGCGACACCGCGCGGGTCTTGAAGCTGCGGGCAGGCGACGACTTGACGCTGCCGACCCCTACCGGCGAACACCGCGTTCAGATCCTGCAGGTGGTGCCCTACTTCTCGCTGCTGGGCGGTGTCGTGTCGATGAGCCTGGCGCATTTGCGGGACTGGTTCGACCGGCCCGGGTCGACGATCTTGGCCGTCAGCCTGACCCCCGGCGCCGACCGCGCCCACGTCGAGGCGGCGATCCGCCGGCAGCTGCCCGCCGACACCTACCTGTACTCGGGCGAGCAGGCGGCCAGCGCGGTGGGCGCGTCGTTGGCGCAGGGCACCACATTGATCACGGTGATGGCGCGCATCGTCGTCCTGGTGGCCGGCGTCGCGTTGTTCAACACGCTGATGCTCTCCGTGCTGGAGCGGCGGCGCGAGCTGGGTGTGTTGCGAGCCATGGGCTCCACGCGGCGCTTCGCGCTGCGCACGATTCTCACCGAAGGCGCGGGCGTGGGAATCGTCGGCGGTGTGATCGGAGCGGCGTTCGGTTCGGCGAACCAGTACCTGAGCACGTCCGCGCTGACCCATCTGCTCAGCATCGACGTGCAGTACAGGCCCAGCATGACGGCGCTGCTATTGGCGTGCGCCGCCTTCGCTTTGACGCTGCTGGGCGCGATTCCACCCGCTGTGCGGGCCGCGCGTCTGGACATCGTCGCCGCGCTCGCCGCCGATTAGCGGCGGATTCACTGCTGCACCCAGATGTTGTCGTGGCGGATGAACCACTCCCGCCGCTGCTCGTCGGTCAGGTCTCCCAATTCGGCCAAGCCTTCGAAGTAGGCCTCGCGCGGGGCGCCCGGGGAAAACAGAATCAGGATGGACGCCGGTTCGTCGGCCTCGTTGCGGAAACCGTGCACGCCGCCGGGCGGCACGTAAAGGAAATCACCCTGCCCGCCGTCGAGCCAGTCGGCGCCGTCGTAGAGCTTCATCGACCCGGACAGCACGAAGAAGGCCTCGGACATGGCGCGGTGATAGTGCGGGCCGGGTCCGCCGCCGGCGGGCGCGATGTCGACCCGATACAGGCCGTAATCGCCGTTGGTGTCCTGCTGGTTGGCCAGATAGTGGTAGGTGGTGCCGGCTGTCTGGTAGTCCGGCGGATCGTCGGCCTTCTTGAGCCAGGCGCTGACTTCCGGCTCGTCTTCGAGGTAGCGGGGCTCCGGGTAGGGCGGTACGACGAGCGACATGGCTGCTCCGTTGCGGTCGTAGCATCGTTGCTGTGCAAAAGGTGGTCGCCGACGAGAAAGTCAGAGTGGAACGCCTTCTCGATGCTCAGGATAAGGCGGCGCAACTGTTCGAGGCGATCGAGCGCCGGGCGATGATCCGCCCCGGGGTCGGCGAACGGCAGCTGTCCGACGAAATCCGCGACCTGGCCGCCGACCTGTTCGGCGTGACCCGGCACTGGCATCGCCGGATCGTGCGGGCGGGCGAGAACACCTTGCAGCCGTTCCGAAAGCGGCCGCCCGACCGGGTGATCGCCGACGACGACATCGTCTTCTGCGATCTGGGTCCGATCTTCGAAGAGTGGGAGGCCGACTTCGGGCGCACGTTCGTGCTCGGCGACGATCCTGACAAGGTGGCGCTGCGCGATGCGCTGCCGCAGGTCTGGCAGGCCGGCCGCGACTATTTCGACCGTCATCCCGACGTCAGCGGCGCCGAGCTGTTCGACCACGTCGTCGGGGTGGCCGACGACGCGGGGTACCGGTGGGGCAGTCCGATCGCCGGTCACCTGGTCGGCCAGTTCCCGCACAAGAAGATCACCGGGATCGGGACGCAGTGGTACGTCATGCCGGGATCGCGTAAGCCGATGCGACGCGAGGACGGCGGCGGCCGGGTGTGCCACTGGATCCTCGAGGTGCATCTGGTGGACCGGGCTCGCCGGTTCGGCGGTTTCCACGAGCAGCTGCTCGACCTGCCGTGAGCTCCGCCCCGTTCTTGCACTCGACATAGGCGAGTGCTAGAACAGACATTGGCACTCGCGACCGGCGAGTGCTAGGTCGGGACGGTGAGACCGAGCAAGACAGCTGCGGTCGTCCGTCGCGGGCACTGCACCCGACCACAGACTCGTCATCCCCAATCGGAGGAATCACTTCGCAATGGCCAAGACAATTGCGTACGACGAAGAGGCCCGCCGGGGCCTCGAGCGGGGCCTGAACAGCCTCGCCGACGCGGTAAAGGTGACGTTGGGTCCCAAGGGCCGCAACGTCGTCCTGGAGAAGAAGTGGGGCGCTCCCACGATCACCAACGATGGCGTGTCAATCGCCAAGGAGATCGAGCTGGAGGACCCTTACGAGAAGATCGGCGCCGAGCTGGTCAAGGAAGTTGCCAAGAAGACCGACGACGTGGCTGGTGACGGCACCACGACGGCCACCGTGCTGGCGCAGGCGCTGGTCAAGGAGGGCCTGCGCAACGTCGCCGCCGGCGCCAACCCGCTGGGCCTCAAGCGCGGCATCGAAAAGGCCGTCGAGAAGGTGACCGAGACGCTGCTCAAGGACGCCAAAGAGGTCGAGACCAAGGAGCAGATCGCTGCCACCGCGGCCATCTCGGCCGGCGACCAGTCGATCGGTGACCTGATCGCCGAGGCGATGGACAAGGTCGGCAACGAGGGCGTCATCACCGTCGAGGAGTCCAACACCTTCGGGCTGCAGCTCGAGCTCACCGAGGGTATGCGGTTCGACAAGGGCTATATCTCGGGTTACTTCGTCACCGACGCCGAGCGTCAGGAGGCGGTGCTCGAAGACCCGTTCATCCTGCTGGTCAGCTCCAAGGTGTCGACCGTCAAGGACCTGCTGCCGCTGCTGGAGAAGGTCATCCAGGCCGGCAAGCCGCTGCTGATCATCGCCGAGGACGTCGAGGGTGAGGCTTTGAGCACCCTGGTCGTCAACAAGATCCGCGGCACCTTCAAGTCGGTGGCGGTCAAGGCCCCCGGCTTCGGTGACCGCCGCAAGGCGATGCTGCAGGACATGGCAATCCTCACCGGCGGCCAGGTCATCAGCGAAGAGGTCGGCCTCACCCTGGAGAACGCCGACGTCTCGCTGCTGGGCAAGGCTCGCAAGATCGTCGTCACCAAGGACGAGACCACGATCGTCGAGGGCTCCGGTGACTCCGATGCCATTGCCGGCCGGGTGGCGCAGATCCGTCAGGAGATCGAGAACAGCGACTCCGACTATGACCGCGAGAAGCTGCAGGAGCGGCTGGCCAAGCTGGCCGGTGGTGTTGCGGTGATCAAGGCCGGCGCCGCCACCGAGGTGGAGCTCAAGGAGCGCAAGCACCGCATCGAGGACGCGGTGCGCAACGCCAAGGCCGCCGTCGAGGAAGGCATCGTCGCCGGTGGCGGCGTGACCCTGCTGCAGACGGCCCCGGCGCTGGACGAGCTCAAGCTCACCGGTGACGAGGCCACCGGCGCGAACATCGTCAAGGTGGCGCTGGAGGCTCCGCTGAAGCAGATCGCCTTCAACTCCGGGCTGGAGCCCGGCGTGGTCGCCGAGAAGGTGCGTAACCTGCCCGCGGGTCACGGCCTGAACGCGGCCACCGGCGAGTACGAGGACCTGCTCAAGGCCGGCGTCGCCGACCCGGTGAAGGTCACCCGGTCGGCGTTGCAGAACGCGGCGTCCATCGCGGGCCTGTTCCTGACGACCGAAGCGGTGGTTGCCGACAAGCCGGAGAAGGCGGCCGCTCCCGCGGGCGACCCGACCGGCGGCATGGGCGGCATGGACTTCTAGTTCGACGACTCGAATTTTCCGAGCGGGCCGTTCTCCCGGCCCGAGGAGGAGTCGGACAATCCGCTGAAGTTCGACGACGAAAGGCCCGGTCCCACAGTGGGGCCGGGCCTTTCGCTATGCGAAGACGACGCAGTCGTATAGCTGGCCACCGCAGTCGGACGGCTCGGCGCCGGCGGCCATCGGTCGGTGCAGCAGCGCGCGGGTGGGTATCAGCCGGACCGGGCCGGTCGCATCGGCCTCGGCGTCGGCGTCGACGAGCAGCGAGTAGCCGCCGGGTTCACGCGGCGGGTAGACCAGCGTCGCGGTGGCGTGCCGCGACAGGTTGGCGCGGGTGTGGTCACCGACCGGTGCAACGTCGAACACCTTGTCGCGGAACACCGGCTGGACTTCGACGGCGCGGACGCGATAGTCCTCGGTGACGGTGATCAGATAGGCGAAGTCGTAGTCACCCAGCGCGTCGGCCAGCCGGTCGAGGTTCACCTGTGCGCCCATGTGGATCACTGTATGCGGGCGCCGGGATTGCCAGTCAGGATGCCGGCTATGGCGGAACCGCAGTGGCCGTTTCTTGGTTGGCAGGCTGTGCGGCGAGGTGAGATATCGGCATACCGCCTGCGGACTCGGTATCGGGCGGTCCACCGCAATGTCTACGTGCCCAAAGACGCCACCCTGACAGCCCTGAACAGGGCACGCGCGGCGTGGTTGTGGTCCGGCCCGGACACCACCCTGACCGGATTGTCTGCTGCGGCCGTCTTGGGAACGAAGTGGATCGATGCCGACAGTCCGGCTGAGCTCACCCGGCAGGATCGACACTGCCCGCCCGGCATCGTGGCGCATTCTTACCGCCTTGACCCCTCTGAGGTGTGTCTCGTCGAGGGCCTACGTATTACGACACCAGAACGTACCGCCTTTGACATCGGCCGGGCGCTTCCGCCAGGGCGGGCGATTCCGATTTTGGATGCCTTGGCGAACGCCACCCACTTCAAGGTTGCCGAGGTCTTGGCCCTAAGCGACGGCAAAGCCCGCAGTCGCGGTGTCCGTCGGTTGCGAGCGACCATTCGGCTGGTCGACGGTGGCGCCGAATCTCCGCAAGAGAGTCGCTTGCGCCTGTTACTGGTCGGAGCAGGTGTTCCTGCGCCGGAAACTCAGATCGAGTTCTTTGACGAATACGGCGTGGCTCGCATCAGGGTCGACATGGGTTGGCCACAGTGGCGAGTGGCCGTCGAATACGACGGCGTCCAACACTGGTCGAACCGCTACCAGCGGTCATGGGACATCGACCGGATTGCGATGCTCGACGCGATGGGCTGGGTCGTTGTCCGGGTGAGCGCCGAATTGCTGACTCGCCCGGATGTGGTCGTCCAACGGGTAAAGGCGAAGTTGCGCACCGCGGGGTGTCCGGTCTAGCCCGTCGAGTGTGTGGGTTGTGACACGCATTTTGCCGGAATTGCGACAAGAAGCCGCACACTTGACGTCGCGGGCGTCAGGCGCGCGGGCGTCACGCGCGCGGGCGACAGGTGCGGGCCCACTGCTCTACGCAGGCACGGGCTGGCGGCCGCGGACCAGTTTGCCCGGGCGCGCATTGGTGGGTACGCCGTTCTCGGCGATCACCTGACCGGCCACAATGGTGGCGACGTAGCCTTCGGCGGTCTGGTCCAGGCGACGGCCCCCGGCGGGTAAGTCGTAGCTGATCACCGGCTTGTGCAGCCGCAATCCGGCGTGGTCGATGACGTTCAGGTCGGCTTTGTAGCCAACGGCGATGCGACCGCGGTCGCCCAGCCCGGCGACGCGTGCCGGCACCGACGTCAGCTCACGGACCGCCTTCGCGACGGTGAACCGGCCGGCCGCCCGATCGCGCGCCCAGTGCGCCAGGAAGTACGTCGAATAGCTGGCGTCGCAGATCATCCCGTAGTGCGCGCCGCCGTCACCAAGACCGAGCACCACGTCGTCGCGGTGCAACAGCTCGCCGACAGTATTCAGTGAGTTGTTCGCCAGGTTGCTGGTGGCGACCAGCAGCATGGCCCGGCCGTCGTCGTCGAGCAACCGGTCGTAGGCCTCCTCCATCGGATCGACTCCGCGGGCCCGGGCCCGGGCCGCGATGGACGTCGACGGGTCAGGCTCGTAGTTCGGGTCGTCGCCCAGCGGGAAGATCCAGTCCCACATCTGGGCGACGTAGAGGATCGGGTGGCCGACGCCGGGCTTGTCGGCCAGGATGCGGGCCCGCACTTCGGGTTTGCGCATCTCGGCTACCCGCTCGGCCAGCGGCAGGTGCGCGATCTCGCGGTAGCTGGGATACAGCACGAACGGGTTGGCCGACAGCTGCAGCCCGATGATCAGCCCGATCGGGCGGGGCAACAGCTGCGCGGTGACTCGGATTTCGCCGCCATCGGCGGCACTGTTGGCCTTCTCGACCATGGTGATGGCGTCCTCCCAGGTCGGGTCGCCAGCGTTGGCGACGACGAGGGTGAACGTGACCGGCAGGCCGACGTCTTCGGCGACGTCGAACACCGTCTGCAGCACCGGCTGGTAACCGCCCGCCGGGATGTCGGGCACGAACTGCAGCAGACCACCGCCGCCGTCGACCACACCGCGCGCGATCTCTTCGATCTCCTCGCGGGCCGCGTCATAGCTCGGGATCGGCGAACCGCTTTCGGTCTTGTGGATCGTCAGCCGCGACGACGCGAAGCCCAGCGCCCCGATCTCGACGGCTTCCTTGGCCAGCGCCCGCATCTCGGCCAGATCCTCGGCGGTCGCCGGTTCGCGGTCGGCACCCCGCTGGCCCATCACGTACACCCGCAGCGGCGAATGCGGGAGATAGGCCGCCACATCAATATCACGCTGTCGCGCCTCTATCGCGTCCAGGTATTCACCGAAGGTCTCCCACGTCCACGGCAGGCCGTCGGTCATGACGACCCCGGGGATGTCCTCCACACCGGCCATCACGTCGACCAGCACCTCGTGATCGGTCTGGCGGCACGGGGCGAAACCCACCCCACAATTGCCCATCACCACCGTCGTCACGCCGTGCGCCGACGACGGCGTCAGGCGCTCCGACCAGATCGCCTGGCCGTCGTAGTGGGTGTGCAGGTCGACGAACCCCGGCGTGACCAACAGGCCCGACGCGTCGATCTCCCGCACGGCGGTCTCGCCGTCGACGGTACCGACCGCCCCCACCTTTTTGATCACGCCTTCCGCTACCGCGATGTCGCCGACGTAGGGCTCTCCTCCCAGTCCGTCGACGATGGTGCCGTTGCGGATGACGAGGTCGTAGGTCATCCCATGAATCTACGACCGGCCGGGCCGGTCATGCCAGGATCGACATATGCCGAATGCCGAGAACAGCGACGCCGCCCAGGAACTACTCCGGGATGCCTTCACCCGGTTGATCGAACACGTCGACGAGCTGACCGGAGACCTCACCGACGAGCAGGCCGGCTACCGGCCCGGTCCCAACGCCAACAGCATCGCCTGGCTGCTCTGGCACAGCGCCCGGGTGCAGGACGTGCAGGTGGCCGACGTCGCCGGCGTCGAACCGGTATGGACCCGCGACGGCTGGGTGGACCGCTTCAGTCTGGCCTTGCCGCGCGACGACACCGGCTATGGTCACAGCCCTGAAGACGTGGCGAAGGTGCAGGCGCCGGCGGACCTGCTGGCCGGCTACTACCACGCGGTGCACAAGCTCACGCTGGAGTACCTGGCCAGCCTCACCGACGACGAATTGGCGCGCGTGGTCGACACCAACTGGGATCCTCCAGTGACGGCCAGCGCCCGCTTGGTCAGCGTCATCGACGATTGCGCGCAACATCTGGGCCAGGCCGCCTACGTGCTGGGCATCGCACAACGCCGGGCCTGACCTCGGCGTGCGATTCGCAGCGACCGTCCTGGCATGGCTGGTCACCACCGTCGCGCTTGCGGTCGCGGTCCTAACGGCGTGGGCGCAGCTGAACGTCGTCAACGCCGACGGCTACGCGGCGCTGGCCCGCGACGCTGCCGCCGATCCGGCGTTGCAAGCCGCGGCGGCCGCAGAGCTGGCGACCGAAGCGACAGCGCTCATCGCCCGACGCGGCTACCGCGTCGACCCGGCGACGGTGCGCATCGTCGCCGCCGCCTACACCGCGGGGCCTTCCTTCCCGGCGCAGTTCGCGCAAGCCAACCGCCTGGTGCACGGCTGGGTGTTCGCCGGCGACAACGCAGCCGACCCCTGGGTGGTCGACGTGGCGCCGATGCTGCGGGATCCGGCGCTCGCGCAGCTGCTGGGCAACTCCGGAGTGCGCCTTCCCGCGACGCTGACGGTGCCGCTGACCGTGTCGACGCCGAAAGCCTTGCCCTCCCGCCACGTACAGCTGTTCGGCCGGTGGACCCTGTGGCTGAGCCTGGCGGCGACGCTGCTGGCGACCGGCGGCGCGGTCCTGGTGCTGCTGACCGCCCGCAAACGAGGTCGGGCGCTGACGGCGCTGGGCGTCGCGGCCCTGGCGGTGGCAGCCGGTGGCTGGGCGGCCGTCGAGGTGGCCCGGGGCCGCATCGACGATGCGCTGACCGACACCGGCGGCGACGTTCGCGGGATCGCCGAGGCGATGGTCGACCACGCCGAGCACAGCCTGCACCACTGGTTCAACCTGACGATGGCCGCCGGTGCCGTCCTGGTGGTATGCGGGGCGCTGGTGGCCGCAGTGGGCGGCGTGTCAGCTCAGCGGAATCTTGGCGAAGATCTGCCCGGTCGGTTGCGGTGATCCGCTACCGGGCTCGACGGTGAAGGCCAGCGCGCTGGAGTCGCCCAGGCCTGAGATCACCGCGGTCGTCGAGGGGGCGACCTGTTTGGTGTCCATGGTCCCCGCCGAGGCCGGCTGGCCGGCGCCGATCAACCACATCTGATACACCGAACCCGGCGACGGCGGCGGCACGTTGTTCATCAAGAGCACCGCAGAACCGCGCTCGCGGGAGAACACGACGGTCGCCGTCCCGCCCGGTACCAGCGACGTCGAGACCGTCCGGACATCCGGCGCGGCCAGCACCTGTTCGGGCAGCGTGCGCGGCGCCGCGGGCCGCAACGCGATACCGGCGCCGAATGCAGCCAATCCGATCGCCACCGCCGCGGCCGCGCTGAGAACCGTTGTGCGCCAACGTGAGTGTTGCGGGGTGGTCGCGCCGGCGAGGACCGTGTCGCGCAGCCGGGCCGGCGGCTCGGCCGCGGTGGCCGCTGACACCAACGTCATCGTTTCGCGGATCGCGCGCACTTCCTCGTCGAAGGCATCGACGATCGGTCTCGGCGCCGCCGCGAGGCGTTGCTCGATGGCGGTGCGTTCAGCGTCGGATACGGCGTGTAGCGCGTACGCCGCCACCACCTCGAGCAGGTCGGGTTCCGTCGGCTCGCTCATGCCACGTCCAGACAATTACGCAGCCCCCGCAACGCATCCCGCATCCGGGACTTGATCGTCGACAAGTTGGCCGACAACCGTTGCGACACTTCGTTGTATGTCAGCCCGTCATAGTAGGCGAGTTCGATGCACTGCCGTTGCGTGTCGGTCAGCGCGTCCAGGCATTGAGCCACCCGACGCTGCTCGTCACCGGCGATCGCCGAATCGGCGACCACGTCGCAGGACGGGTCTACTGTGGCTGCGCCGTAGCGTGATTCACGCTGGGTGCTGGCCTGCTCGGCGCGCACCCGGTCGACCGCTCGCCGATGCGCCAACGTCAGCACCCAGGTCAACGCCGAACCCTTGCGCGAGTCGTAGCGCGCCGCGCTACGCCACACCTCCAGGTAGACCTCTTGAGCGGTCTCTTCGCTGTACCCGGCATCGCGCAGTACCCGCAGCACCAGTCCGTACACCCGCGCCCTGGTGCGGTCGTAGAACGCGGCGAAAGCATCGGCGTCGCGGCGCGCCACCCGGCGCAGCAGGGCGTCGAGATCGCTGCTCAACCGCGCCGGTCGTGTCATCGACCGGTAGCCTATCGGCTCCACTATGGCGGCCGTCACGTTCTCACCATCGCGGCCCGGCGTAACGACAGGTGCAGCCACGCATTGCGACGGGTCGTTGCGGCGTGCCGCCGCCCGCGCATGGTGGTGATGAAGGCCGGCTGTTGCCCGCACTGCAGCGACACCATGATGTCGACGTACAGGCCCGGGCGCGGCGCCAGCACCAGGTCACGGCCGCCCACCAGCACCGGCGAGTCGGCCGGCGGCGACACGAAGGCGTGCCGGCGGCCATCGTCGCTGTGTAGCTCGACGATGACGTGGCTCATCGCGCCGCCCTGGTCGTGGCACCAGAACACGCTCACCGGGTCGAATGTCCGGCCCGCACGGCGGGCGGGCAGCAGCGCGGTGATCCGGCCGCCGCAGACCGGGGCGTCGTGCTCGGCCAGGCAGGCGTCGAGCCGGGCCCGAAGCTGGCCGGCGTCGAACCGCGCCCACGGCCGCAGCCACCGCGGCAGCCGGGGTAGGGCGTCGACGTCGACGTACCAGCAGTAGCCGCGGTACTGCGACGACTGCGGCGCGACCTGCCGGTCGTAGGTGACCGTGGTCCGATAGATCGCCGGCTGCACATCAGCTATTCGGACCCGTCGGCGCAGCGGACGGGCCGCGCGTCAGGGCACGATCACGTGCGTCGGGTCGGGCCGCAACTCCGGCGGCGCCTGGCTGTAG
This sequence comes from uncultured Actinomycetota bacterium, assembly GCA_963767765.1. GTDB lineage: Bacteria > Actinomycetota > Actinomycetes > Mycobacteriales > Mycobacteriaceae > Mycobacterium. Next base: position 1,467,247 of record CAVYEX010000002.1, read on the forward strand.
TCCCCGAACGGGCCATCTCGCCGCTGCACGGCTGCCCGCACGCCCTCGGCAGCGGCCACCCGGATGAAATCGAGCGCTTCGGGGGTGTTGCGCATCAGCCCGTCCAAGATGCCACCCAGCATCTGGGTCGACGCCAGGCCCATGTTCTCGTAAGCCTGATTGACGATCAGTTTCTGTGCCCGCAATTGCGACAATGGAATTCGGGCCAGCTCGGCTGCTATCTCGGCGACGCGGGCCTCCAGCCGCTCGAACGGCACCGCCTCGTTGATCAGTTCGACTTCGGCGGCCTGGACACCGGTGAGCGGCCGGCCGGTCAGCGAATGCCACTTGACTTTGGCGAGACTCAGCCGGTACAGCCACATGCCGGTCAGATACGCGCCCCACATTCGGCTGTAGGGAGTGCCGATCACGGCGTCGGTGCTGGCGACGACGATGTCGGCGCACAGCGCGTAGTCGCTGGCGCCGCCCACACACCAGCCGTGTACCTGAGCGATCACCGGCTTGGATGCCCGCCAGATCGCCATGAACTTCTGCGTCGGTCCCGTCTCGCGGGCGGTCACCATCGCGAAATCTTTGCCCGGATCCCACCGCCCGTCGGTCGTCATCGCTTCGCCCCAGTGCTCGAACCCGTCGCCGAAGTCGTAGCCGCCGGAAAACGCCCGACCGGCGCCGCGCAACACCAGGACCTTGACTCCCGGATCGCGTTCGGCGAGGCCGACGGCGGCCTCGATCTCGTCCGGCATCGGCGGAACGATGGTGTTGAGCTGGTCGGGGCGATTCAGCGTGATGGTGGCGATCGGACCGGCCGTCGCGTAAATCAGCGTTTCGAATTCAGAAGTCGGCATAGCCGAAGCGAAGCCGCCCACGGACTTCGGTGTCAAGCACCGACTGCCGGGTCGCCGAGGGCACCAATTCCGTAAGGTCTATGGCGACCGGCAGCCAACGCGCGGCGATAGGGGACTCGAGCCATGGGTGAGGCGACTCCGCCACCACGTCCGCGCCGCGAAAGCGGGTTGCGGCGATCGCTGCGAGAATTCCTGGCCTTGCCGCTGACCATGGTCGCGAGCTTCATCGCACTGGCGATCGTCACCAGCGTGCTGGACCGAGCCAACGGGGTGAGCTGGCTGCAGCCGGTCGAGCAGTGGTTGATCAAAGCCGTGCCGGCGCAGGAGAACCAGGCGATGCTGCGCACCGTCGGGCCCGGGGTGCTGACCCTGATGACGATCACGTTCTTTCTGCTGCTGACCCTGGTCCACCGGATGGCGGACGTTTTCACCTGGGTCGTCGTCGAGCCATTCCTGCTGCGCCGCATCAACCAAGCGTTTTTCGGCTACTTCGCCGGCTTGTCGACGTTCTACATCATCGTGCTGGCCGTCGTTACGCCGGACAACGCCGTTTTTTCCACCATCGCGGCGCTGATCCTCAGCGCGCTGGCACTGATTGCGCTGGTCGTGTTCGGCTACCTGGTGCTCGACCAGTTGCGCCCGCCTTCGGTGGTCGAGGGCATCGTGCGGTTGACCATCGAAACTCGGGACCACATGCATGAGCGGCTGCGGCGGGTCCGGGAAGAACCAGCGCTCACCGATCTGCCGGTGACCACCGTGCACGCCGAATGCAGCGGTTATCTGGTGCACATCGACCTCGAGGCGCTGGCTCGCGCTGCCGACTCCGTCTCGGGTCCGGCGGAGATCGAAATGTGCGCGCGACTGGGCAGCCACATCGTGGCGGGCTCGGACCTGGCGGCGGTGCGCGCCGAGCACGACGCCGACCGCCGGCGGCTCGCCGAGGCTGTACTCGACGCGCTGCGGTGCGGCCGAGAACGTCAGCTGGACCGGGATCCGGTGTACGGCGTGCATCAGCTGTCGAGCATCGGGTGGGCCGCGGCCACCCAGCGCGACCCCGAGGCGGCCATGGTCGCCGTGGACGGGCTGCACACCCTCCTGGGGATCTGGACCCAAAAGCGCCGCGCAGCCGGGGAATCCGGCGACGACGACGAACCGCAGCCGGTGGTCTACCGCGACACGACCATACCGGAGGTGTTGTCGGCACTGGCCAGCATCGCCGTGGGCGCCATCGAGGGCGGGCAACATCAGACCTGCGCGCATGTGCTCAACATCTTCGCGAGGACGCTGCCCCGTCTGTCGGAGGAGTCTCAGGTCATCGCCGCCGAGCAGGTGCGCCGGGCGATACCGACAGCCACCGCCCATCCCTTCACCGCAGAACTGGAAGCGGCGCTGAACAAGCTCGGCGGTGTGCTGGCCGACACCGGGCACCCAGACTTCGCCGGCCAGCTCTCGAAGGTTCAGTCACGGCTGCACGATCAACTCCCCTACGGCCGGCTGCAGGCCCCAGACTGAGCGGCACCGACCCGTTTACCCCTACCCCCACCGGGTACTCGCCGTGGCATGCCGCCGGTGAGATCGGTGGGGCCAAAGGCGAACATCATGACGACAAGAAATCTGGGTGGCGGAATCGGGCGGACACAACCACGGTGGGCGCCGGTTCAGTTGGCCGCGCTGGTAGTCGGTGTGACGTTCTTGCTGGTGGGCATCCTCGGCTTCGTTCCCGGCATCACGACCCACTACGACATGCTCAAGGTCTCCGGCAACCAGTCCGGCGCGATGCTGCTGGATGTGTTCAACGTGTCCATACTGCACAACCTCGTGCATGTGGCCTTCGGCCTCGCCGGCTTGGCCTTAAGCCGAACCTTCCACGGCTCCCGCGGGTTTCTGATCGGTAGCGGCGTCATCTACCTTGTGCTCTGGCTCTATGGCATGGTGATCAACCTGCAGAAGCCGATCAACTTCGTCCCGCTGAACACCGCCGACAACTGGCTGCACCTGGCGCTGGCTCTCGGCATGCTGGCCCTGGGCCTGCTGCTGGGCCGCGCGCCGGCACACTCGTTGGGCGCAGCGGGCCGGTCACAGGTGGGCTGATGCGCCAACGGGTTCAGCCGGCTCCGGCGCCGCGCGATCCTGTGGAGCGTCTTCGCCGGACCGGCCGTGCAGGCGCGGTCAGGCTTCGATCAGCCCCCGATCAGCCGTTGTAGCGGTCGCGCAGCCGGCTCAGCGTGCTCTCGATGCCGGCCGCATTGCGCTTGACGAAACCCGTTAAGGCGTAGAACTTCAGCGTCTTGCCGACCGGACCGGTGTCGCGGTAGTCGAACGTCTCGGTGACCCGGGTCGTGGTGGGGTCGACCGTATCGAACTGCCATCGCCAGCGGTGACCCAGCGGATGGCGCCACTCGATCAAGTGATCGGGCTCCACTGCCGTCACCGTGCTGGTGATGCGATAGGGCAGCCCGAACAACCGCATCTTGGTGGAGAACCGGGCGCCCGGAGTAAGCGGAGCGGGCCCGCTGACGTTGTCCCGGACTGTGCCGGACCCGTCGAGTTCCTGGTGGCGGCGCGGATCAGCGACGATGGCGAACAATTCACCGGCCGGGGCATGAACTTCCACCGAGCGGCTGACTTGGTCGGGTTCGGCGTCGGCTGGGGTCACGGTCATAGCGGTCACTCCTCGGGGCAACGGTCACTGCACATCATTCTTCGACGTGCCTTTCATACTCCCACCGCTCCAGCCGCGCCTGCAGCTGAACCAACCCAACACCGGCGATCGGGCTGCTCACCGTCAAAACCAGCATCGTCCAAAAGTTCACTGCGACCTCCCAAAGCTCTTACTGGTGAGACGGTGTTGGTGGCCAGCTGGTTCACGCACCGGCGGCTAAGGTGGCGTCGGTGAGAATCCGCGGCGAGGCTGTGGCCGTGCCGCTCGGCGTCGTCTTGGTGGCAGCCGCCTTCACGGTCCCGCACCTGCGCTTGGGCCTGGTCACCCCGCTGATCCGTGCCGATGCGCTGCGGATACATCAAGTCGCCGAGACCGCACCGATATTCGGCTGGTGGAATCTACATGTCGGGTGGGGCAGCATCCCGGCGGCGGTCCTCGCGGTGGCGGCGGTGTGCTGCGGTCCCGGCCTCGCGCAGCGGTTGCCCTGGCGTGCTCTGACGCTGGGCGTGTGGGCCAGCTGCGCTGCATGGGCGTTCTCGCTGGCGATGATCGACGGCTGGCGACGCGGTTTCGCGGGCCGGCTCACCGCGCGCCACGAGTACCTGCGCCAGGTGCCCACCATCACCGACATCCCCGGTGCGCTGCACAGTTTCGCCCGGCGCATCCCCGATTTCCAACCCGACTCGTGGATCACCCATGTCTCGGGGCATCCGCCCGGGGCGCTGCTGACCTTCGTCTGGCTGGACCGGATCGGATTGGGTGGGGGCGGCTGGGCGGCAACGCTGTGCCTGCTGGTGGGGTCCAGCGCGGCCACCGCGATCATCGTCACCCTGCGGGCGGTATCGGATGAGTCGACGGCGCGGCGGGCTGCGCCGTTCGTCGCGGTGGCGCCGACCGCGATCTGGGTTGCCGTGTCCGCCGACGGCTACTTCGCCGGGGTCGCGGCGTGGGGCATTGCGCTGCTGGCGCTGGCCGCGACCCGCACGGTTCGCCAGCCGGCGCTGCCAGCTCTGACAGCGCTGGCCGCCGGCCTGGTGCTCGGCTGGGCGATCTTCCTCAATTACGGTCTGGCATTGATGGCGTTGCCGGCGCTGGCGGTGCTGGTGGCTGTCGGCGAGCGGAGAGCGGTGCTGACGACGGCCGGACCGGCGATCGCCGGTGCGCTGGCGGTCGTGGCCGTGTTCGCCGGGTTCGGTTTTTGGTGGTTCGACGGCTATACCCTTGTCAAGCAACGCTATTGGCAAGGCATTGCCGCCGACCGGCCGTTCCAATATTGGAGTTGGGGCAACCTGGCGGCGGTGGTATGTGCGATCGGACTCGGTAGCGTCGCCGGCATCGGCCGGGCTGTCGAGGTGCGCGCCGTCCGGCAACGCTCGGGCCTGCACCTGCTTGTCCTCAGCTCGCTGGTGGCGATCATCGCCGCCGACCTCAGCATGCTGAGCAAAGCCGAAGTCGAACGCATCTGGTTACCATTCACGGTGTGGCTGACCGCCGCTCCCGCACTGCTGCCACCCTCCTCGCAACGCTGGTGGCTGGCGGCCAACGTCATCGGCGCACTGGTGATCAACCACGTCATTCTGACGAACTGGTGACGCGGTGCTGGCGGAGCCCGCTGCGTGGCCGCTGGTTGACGTCGGTGCTCGGGCTGGTGCTGCTGGTCAGCCTGCCGATCGTGATTCTCACCGGTTTGATCTCCTACATCGCCTACGGCCCGCAGTTCGGCCAGGCGATCCCGGCGCGGGTGGGCTGGCTGAAGCTGCCCACCTTCGACTGGCCGACGAATCCGTCGTGGCTGTATCGGCTGACCCAAGGCGTGCACGTCGGGTTGGGTTTGGTGCTCATCCCGGTGGTGCTGGCCAAGCTGTGGTCGGTGATTCCGCGGCTGTTCGTCTGGCCGCCGGCCCGGTCGATCGCCCAAGCGCTGGAACGGCTTTCGCTGCTGATGCTGGTCGGCGGTGTCCTGTTCGAGATCGTCACCGGCGTGCTGAACATTCAGTACGACTACGTGTTCGGCTTCAGCTTCTACACCGGGCACTACTTCGCGGCGTGGATATTCATCGCCGGGTTCACCACCCACATCGCGTGCAAGATTCCGCGCATGCTCAGCGGGCTGCGATCGATGTCGCTGCGCGACGTGCTGCGCACCAGCCGCGCGGACACCCGGCCATTAACCGGCGATGACAGCGGACTCGTCGCTGTGGATCCGGCGCCGGCGACGATGAGCCGGCGCGGGGCACTGGCTCTCATCGGCGGCGGGGCGGTGGCGATGTTCGCCCTCACCGCGGGGCAGACGGTCGGCGGCTGGACCCGCCGCGCCGCGCTGCTGTTGCCGCGCGGCCGTGACCGCGGCGCTGGTCCCAACGATTTTCAGGTCAACCGCACCTCGTTCGCTGCCGGAATCGACCCGGCGACCACCGGGAGCAGCTGGCGCCTCACGCTGCGCGGCGGCCCGGCCGAGATGGTGCTGGACCGGCAGGCGCTGAGCGCGATGCCACAACACTCCGCGCGTCTGCCGATCGCCTGTGTCGAAGGCTGGTCGACGGTGCAGACCTGGACCGGCGTGCGGTTGGCCGAGCTGGCCCGGCTCGCCGGTGTGCCCGCACCGGGCTCGGCCCGGGTGGCATCGATGGAACGTTTCGGTGCGTTCAATCACGCTGTGCTGCAATCAACTCAGATCGAAGACACCGAATCGCTGCTGGCCCTCACAGTGAACGGCGCCGACTTGTCGATGGACCACGGCTATCCCGCGCGGATCATCGTGCCGGCGCTGCCCGGCGTGCACAACACGAAATGGGTTGCTGCGATTGATTTTCGGGCCCGCTGATGGGCGGCCTAGTGCGGCGTTTCCGTCGGTTTTACGGTTCCAATCCCTGGCATCTACTGTTGATGCTGGCGGCGTTCGCGGTGGGCGCGTATGTGGTCGTGACAGTGACGCCGACGGCGTTGTGGAACCCCAAGGCGTGGTGGAAGTCGATCGCGGTGTGGTTTGTCGCGGCCGTCCTGCTGCACGACTTCGTGTTGTTCCCCCTGTACGCCGGCGCGGACCGCCTGTTGACGGTTCGGGTGCACAAGCGCCGTGCACCTGCGGTTCCGGTGCGCAATTACCTTCGGCTGCCGGTTTTGGGCTCGGGGCTGACGTTGTTGGTGTTCTGGCCCGGCATCGTGCAGCAGGGCAAACCGACATATTCGGCGGCGACAGGGGAGACGCAGGACCCTTTCCTGGCCAGATGGCTGCTGCTGTGCGCGGCGATGTTCACCCTCAGCGCGCTGGTGTATGCGATTCGGCTGCTGCTGGCACGCCGGCGGTGACCGGCCGCGCGGAGGTCAGGGTTGCTATCGCCCGCTGGCCAACGTGCCGGACTTCCCGGACTGACATGCCCGCATGCCGGGCGAGCCGTTCCACACTGTCGGCACCCACCGAAGCCCAGCGAAACCACGGCCCGACCCTTCGTGACGACTCCAGTCGCACCCAACCCATCCGCACACCGGTCGTGGCGGGGTCGACTTCGGCCAGACATCGGCCGCCCCGGTGTAACAGTTCCCCGGCGCGGTGCAGGACGCGGCGCGGGTCGCCGCCGAGACCCACGTTGCCGTCGGCCAGCAGCACGGTATGCCAACGACCGCTGCCGGGAAGGGGTCCGAAGACATCCTGGTGCAGCGCCGCCGCGCCGTTTCGCTGAGCCAGCCGCACCGCGGCTGCCGACTGGTCAACGCCCAGCGCCGGGATACCGCGGCGGATCAGCTCAACCACCAAACGTCCTGGGCCGCAACCCAAGTCGATCGTCGGTCCCTGGCACATCTCGACCAGCGAGCGGTCGAAAAGATGATCGGCGGTATGTCCGCCCAGCCAAGCCTGCACCGGCAAGGTGCGGAGTCTGCCGTCGTCGTGGCGAACCCAACATCGCTCACCGGCCAGTGCCCGCTCGTAGAGGTATCCCAGCATGCCTACCGCATCTTTCGTGTCGCATCGGCAACCGGGACCCCGGCGGGCGCCGGCCTCAGGCACCGCTGCTAGCCCGCAACGGCGTCCACACCAAACCCACCGACAACTACCACATCGCGATCGGTCCTGCCGTTCGGGCGTCGCTCACGGGTCGACGATCTGCACCTGCCCGGCAGTGACGCCGGCGAGGAACAGCCGCCCGGTCACCGGGTCCACGCTGACGCTGTACGGGTTCTGCACGGTGGGGATCTGCGCCACCCGGCGCGGGGTCGGCTGCGTCATGTCGTAGCCGACGACTTGGTTGGTACCCGACGAGGCGACCCAGAGCCGGTCGCGTTGCGGGTCGTATGCCAGGCCGTACGGTCCGCCAAGTTGTGCCGTGCTCGCCACTTCCCGCGGCACCGGGCGAGCCTCGAACACCCGGATCACGTTGCCACGGGTGTCGGCGGCGATCATGCGGCCGTGCCGGTCGGCGACCAGGTGGGTCGGGCCTGCGCCGGCCGGGGCCGAGCCCACCACGGTCAGGGTGCCGGCGTCGTAGACCGTCAGGGTGTTCTTTCGCGCGTCGATCATCCCCACGGCGGTGCCGGCTGCGGCCACACCGGCGGGCTGCACACTGCCGGTCAAGATCTTCTCGACCCGGTCGCCGCGCAGCACCGCAACGCTGCCGCCGAACTCGTTGCTCACGAAGATCCTGCCGTCGGGGGCGGCCACGGCGTCGTGCGGCGACCTGCCGGTGACAATCGGCGGTGCTGCAATCTTGCTGGCAAGGTCCACCCGCACCAGCGCGCCGGCGGTTTCCACCGGCACCAGCACCGGTCCGCCGTCAGCGGCCAGCCGTAGGTGGCGCACCGATCCCGGCAGCGGGATCCGGCCGGTGATCGCGGCGGAGCCGGCGTCGAGCAACACCAGCTGGAAGGGGTCGCGGACGGCGACCGCCACGGTGCGCGTGGCGGGGTCGACGACGATGCCTTCGGCGGACGTGCCGACGTCCACCTTGCGCCCGGACGCGGGAACGGCTGGCCGGGGCGCGGTTTGTGGTTCCGCCGCCGGCGGCAGCGTCGCGGCAGGCGCGCCGGCTGTGCTGACCGCAGCCGGCCAGCGCGACGGCGGCGGCCGCGATCATCCGAAGGCATCGCCGGAAGCTCATCGGGCGGCAGTACCCGCTGCGGCGCCAAACCAGTCCGGGCCGCGATCAGCCCCGAATGTGTCATGTGGGGGATCCGACAGCGGGGGAGCTGCTGGCTTTGGCCGTGAGCATCGGCAGCACGAGCGGCGCCGACGCGGCCCGCAGCGGGCCGCTGTGACGAGCCGACCAGGGACCGATGACGTCAGCGCCGCCAGGGGCTGGTCGATGGTGGCGATCTCGCTGACCGCGACGTTGTGCGCCAACGTCTTCATCAACGGGGTGGTTTTCTTGATCCCCAAGCTGGTGTCCGGGCACACCAGCCTGGCGGAGGCCGCTTTGTTGGCGTCCATGCCGAGCTTCGGGATGATGCTGACGCTGATTCCCTGGGGGTATCTGCTCGATCGGGCGGGCGAGCGGCTGGTGCTGTCGCTGGGTCTGGGGCTGACCGCGGCGGCGGGATTCGCCGCGGCATCGGTGCAGTCGATGGTGGCGGTAGCGACGTTTCTGGTCCTCGGCGGGATGGCCGCGGCCAGCACCATCACCGCGAGCGGACGGCTGGTGACCGGGTGTTTCCCGCCGGACCGGCGGGCGCTGGCGATGGGGATCCGGCAGACCGCACAGCCGCTGGGGATTGCTGTCGCCGCCCTGGTGATGCCCGAACTCGCCAAACGCAATCTGTCGATGGCGCTGCTGTTTCCGGCGGTGCTGTGCGCACTGGCCGCGGTGGCCAGCGGCTTCGGCGTGCAAGACCCGCCACGCCCGGACCGCAAGGACGCCGACGGCCGCGAACTCGCCAACCCCTACCGCGGACCGACGTTGTGGCGGGTGCATGTGGCGTCGGCGCTGCTGATGGTGCCGCAGCCCGTCGTGCTGACCTTCATGCTGGTGTGGTTCATCGATAGGCACGGATTGTCGGTCGGGTGGGCCGGTGTGCTGGTGGGCGCCTCGCAGTTGCTGGGCGCGCTGGGCCGCGTCGCCGCCGGTCGATGGGCGGATCGAATCGGCTCGCGGATGCGGCCGGTCAAGACGATCGCCGTGGCCACCGCCGCGGTCATGCTGGTGCTCGGGCTCACCGATCAGCTGAACTGGGGAGTCGCGCTGGCGGTCATGGTGGTGGCGTCGGCGATCGCCGGCGACAACGGGCTGCCGTTCACCACGATCCCCGAGGTGGCCGGGCGGTACTGGAGCGGTTGGGCGCTGGGCACCCAGAACACCTTCGAGCGCTTGGTGGTGGCTGTCGCGCCGCCGGTGTTCGCCACCCTGATCACCGCGAGCGGTTTCCCGTTGGCGTTCGCGGTGTGCGGATTGTTTCCGCTGGCGGCGTTGCCGGTGGTGCCGGTGCGGGCGCCGGAAACCCGGCTTATCGCATCAACATCCGGCGCAGGAACGCGAAACACAACGCCTCTCTGAATGCAGTCTGGGCATTGTCGGCTGCACCGGCGTGACCGCCCTCGATGTTCTCGTGATACCACACCCGATGCCCAGCGGCTTCCAGCGCGGCGGTCATCTTGCGGGCGTGCCCGGGATGCACGCGGTCGTCCCGGGTCGAGGTCATCATCAACACCGGCGGGTACGAGCGGTTCGCCGAAACATTGTGATAGGGCGAATATTCGGCGATGAACTTCCAATCGTCGGGATCGTCCGGATCACCGTACTCGGCCATCCACGACGCGCCGGCCAACAGTAGATGGAACCGGCGCATGTCCAGCAGCGGCACCTGGCACACCAGCGCGCCGAACAACTCCGGGTACTTCGTCAGCATGACCCCCATCAGCAGCCCGCCGTTGCTGCCGCCCCGGGCGCCCAGCTGCGCAGGGATCGTGATACCGCGGTCAACCAAATCGGTTGCCACCGCGGCGAAGTCCGCTGCCACTTTGTGCCGGCCAGCCCGTATCGCCTGCGAATGCCAGTGCGGCCCGTACTCGCCGCCGCCGCGGATGTTGGCCACCACCAACGTGCCGCCACGCGCCAGCCACAACCGGCCCAGCACACCGCTGTAGGCGGGCGTGATCGAGGTTTCGAACCCGCCATAGCCGGTCAGCAAGGTGGGTCCCGGTCCGCCGGCGTCGCCCGGTCGGACGGTGAAATACGGCACGGCTGTGCCGTCGGCGGACGTCGCGAATTGCTGTGTCACCGAGACGTTGTCGGCGTCGAAGAAGGACGGGGCGGATTTGATCGGACGCAGCGGCCCGCCGGCGGCGCCGTGCAGTAGTCGCGACGGGGCGTCGAAACCGCTCGAGTCGAGGAAGAGTTCGTCGCCGGCGTCGTCGGCCCCGGCGATCACGGTGTTGGTGTTGGGCGGAACGTCGGTCACCGGGTGGCGCTCCCAGCTACCCGGTTTGACGATGTCCACCCGGCTGGCGACGTCGACCAACGTGACGATGACGAGCCGGTCCCGGGTCCACGCGTAGTGGTTCAGGCTGCTGTGCTCGTCGGGTTCGAACACCACGCGCAATTCTGCTGTGCCGCGGAGGAACTCCTCGTAGTCAGCGGCCAGCAGGGAACCGCCCCGATGGGTGGCGGTGCTGGTGTGCCAGTCGGCGCGCAGCTCGATCAGCAGCCACTGCCGGTGCGCGGACACCGACGCATCGGTGGGGACGTCGAGGTGGATCAGTTCCGGACCGCGCAATTCGTAGACCTGGTCGTTGTAGAAGTCCAGCGCTCGCACCAGAAAAGTCCGCTCGAAGCCCGGTGTGCGGTCCGCCGACGCCGCGGCCATGACGTCACTGCGCTCGCCGGCGAAGACCGTCTCCGCCTCGACCAGTGGCTGATCGCGCCGCCACCGCTTGATCAGGCGCGGGTAGCCGGATTCGGTCAGCGAGTCGTCGCCGAAGTCGGTGCCCACCAGCACGGTGTCCAGATCAACCCAGGTGACTCGGGACTTTGCCTCGGGCAGAGTAAAGCCGTCGACGAGGAATTCTCGGGCGGTCAGGTCGAATTCGCGGAGCACAGCAGCATCCGACCCACCGCGCGACAACGAGATCAGCGCCCGGCTGTACTCCGGTTCGATGACGTTCGCCCCGGCCCAGACCCAGTTCTCGTCGTCAGTTCGACTGAGTTGATCCAAGTCGATCAGCACGTCCCAGTCCGGGGCGTCGCTGCGGTAGCTCTCCAGCGTGGTGCGCCGCCACAGCCCACGCGGGTTGCCGGCGTCGCGCCAGAAGTTGTAGAGGAATTCCCCTCGGCGGCGCACGTAGGGAATGCGCGCATCGGTGTCCAGCACCTCCAGGGCCTGGCTGCGCATCCGGTCGAATTCGTCGTCGCAGAGTTCGTCCAGGGTGGGTGCGTTGTGCGCCCGCACCCAGTCGAGTGCCTCGTCACCGGCGATGTCCTCGAGCCACAGATAAGGGTCTTCGCTCATGACCGTCATTGTGACTGCGCCGCCAAGACCTTCACGCGACGCTGGTGACGACCGCGGCCCAGGGCAGTTGGAGGTCGCCGTCGCGTTCAAAGGGCGCCAGCGAAGCGTCGAGGGTGTTGCGAACAGCGTCGACCTGATCAGGGTCCAGTTCGGCCACCACCTCTGCCAGCGGTCCGGCGACAGCGATGGTGTGGCGCCAGTAGTCGTCCGGGCTGTCGAACCGCATGGTGCCGGTGAGTTCTTCGACGGTGACGTCCGTAAAACCGCCACCCAGGGCGACGGCGTTGTTGCTTTCTTCAGTGGCGAGCGAGAAAAGGCCTCCCGGGGCAAACGCGTCACCCGGTGGTGCGACGCCATTCTGCAGCAGCGCCACGACGAACTGGAAAATCCACGGGTTGCGCTCCGGCGTTGCCCACGTTGCGTAAGCGCATCGGCCACCACGGCGCAGCACGCGTCTGATCTCGGCCATCGCTTGTTGCTGCCGAGGGACGAGCATCAGCCCGAACCGTGACAAAACCCCGTCGACGCTGCCATCGGGCAAGTCGATCTGCTGCGCATCCAAGACTCGGAAATCGACATTGGTCAAGCCCTGTTCGCGCGATCCATGACGGGCGGCTTCCACCATCGCCGGCACGAAGTCACTGGAGATCAGACAGCCAGTTGAACCCAGCCGGGCAGCGGCCAGGAAACCGGTTTCGCCCGGGCCCGCCGCCAGCTCGAGTAGGGTCTGGCCCGGCTGCGGGCCGACATGGTCAATGAGCCACTCCGAAACCGAGCGCACGTCATTGAAGAGTCGGTCCCGATATTCGTTCCAGGCCGGTGCGACCGCGGTCCAGTGCCGCAAGGCTGCCGCGGCCGGATTGAGCTCAGGCACTGCTACCTCCGTTGGCCGGTTACCGGGCAGGTCCGATGGCAGGTGCGACGGTAATGTGAGCTGTATTACACCAAAACGAAAAGGAGCCGATGCGATGACCGTCTTTGCGCGCCCGGGATCCTCAGGGGCGCTGATGTCGTATGACTCTCGCTACGACAACTTCATCGGCGGCGAGTGGGTAGCTCCGGCGGCGGGCCGCTACTTCGAGAACCCGACACCGGTCACCGGCGCGCCGTTCTGCGAGGTCGCCCGGTCCGACGAGGCTGACGTCGACAAGGCGCTCGACGCCGCGCACGCCGCGGCGCCGGCCTGGGGCAAGACCGCCCCGGCCGAGCGGGCGGCGATCCTGAACAAGATCGCCGACCGGATCGAGGAGAACACCGCGGCGCTGGCCGTGGCCGAAGTGTGGGACAACGGCAAGCCGGTCCGCGAGGCGCTGGCCGCCGACATCCCGCTGGCGGCCGACCATTTCCGGTATTTCGCCGGGGCGATCCGCGCCCAGGAAGGGTCGTTGTCCCAGATCGACGAGGACACCGTGGCCTACCACTTCCACGAACCGCTCGGGGTGGTCGGACAGATCATTCCCTGGAACTTCCCGATCCTCATGGGCGCGTGGAAGCTGGCGCCGGCGCTGGCGGCCGGCAACGCCGTTGTGCTCAAGCCCGCCGAGCAGACGCCGGTCTCGATGCTGTACCTGATGTCGCTGATCGGCGACCTGCTGCCGGCCGGAGTCGTCAACGTCGTCAACGGGTTCGGCGCCGAGGCCGGCAAGCCGCTGGCGTCGAGCAACCGCATCGGCAAGATCGCGTTCACCGGGGAAACCACCACCGGGCGGCTCATCATGCAATACGCGTCCCAGAATCTGATCCCGGTCACCCTGGAACTGGGCGGCAAGAGCCCCAACATCTTCTTCTCCGACGTGATGGCCGCCGGTGACGACTTTCAGGACAAGGCGCTGGAGGGCTTCACCATGTTCGCTCTCAACCAGGGCGAGGTGTGTACCTGCCCGTCGCGCAGCCTGATCCAGGCCGACATCTACGACGAGTTCCTGGAGCTGGCGGCGATCCGGACCAAGGCGGTGCGGCAGGGCGACCCGCTGGACTCCGAGACGATGCTGGGTTCCCAGGCCTCCAACGACCAGTTGGAGAAAGTGTTGTCCTACATCGAGATCGGCAAAGAGGAGGGGGCCAAGATCATCACCGGCGGCGAACGCGCCGAGCTCGGTGGTGACCTGTCCGGCGGCTTCTACATTCAGCCGACGATCTTCGCCGGCAACAACACGATGCGGATCTTTCAGGAGGAGATTTTCGGGCCGGTGGTGGCGGTGACGTCGTTCAACGACTACGACGACGCCATCTCGATCGCCAACGACACCCTCTATGGTCTCGGGGCGGGCGTGTGGAGCCGTGACGGCAACACCGCCTACCGAGCCGGACGCGATATCCAGGCCGGCCGGGTCTGGGTGAACTGCTACCACGTCTACCCGGCGCACGCCGCGTTCGGCGGGTACAAGCAGTCCGGGATCGGGCGGGAGAACCACAAGCTGATGCTCGACCACTACCAGCAGACCAAGAACCTGATGGTGTCCTACTCTGACCAGGCCCAAGGTTTCTTCTGATGGTGACTCACCGCGTGCTGATCACCGCAGCCGCCGCGGAGCTGCTGCACCGGTTGCAGGACCAGCACGGCCCGGTGATGTTCCACCAGTCCGGCGGCTGCTGTGACGGGTCGTCGCCGATGTGCTATCCGGACGGAGACTTCATCGTCGGCGACCGCGACGTGCTGCTCGGCGTGCTGGACGTCGGCGCTGGCGTGCCGGTGTGGATTTCCGGCCCCCAATTCGCGGCGTGGAAACACACCCAGCTGATCATCGATGTGGTTCCCGGCCGCGGTGGCGGGTTCAGCCTGGAAGCGCCGGAGGGCCTGCGTTTCCTGTCCCGCGGGCGCGCCTTCCGCGACGACGAGAACGCGGCGCTGACGGCCGCGGGCGTGATCACCGGCGCGGCCTACGCCGCAGGGTCGCGGCCGGCAACGCGCGATCCCGTCGTCGCACGGGCCGCCGACGCCTGCCCGCTGCCGACCGGGCGCGCCGAGGCGCTGCCGCGGTAGCGCGAAGTTATCGCAGTAAAGTCAGAGGCTGTGATTCCGCTCCCGCGGGCCTGGATGCTGACCAGCGCGATGCTGGTCGGCGCGGCCGCCGGATTCCTGGCCGGCGCCGCGGCGACCGTGCTGGTGCACGCCAGCGTGCGGCCCGATGTGGTGATCGCGCTGGTGGTCGCTGTTCCCACGGTCGCGGGTCTGGTGCTGATCCTGTTGTCTAGGCGCCGTTTGCTGACCACACTGGGCGCCTTTCTGGTCGCGATGGCGCCGGGATGGTTCACCTTGCTCGTCGCCGCCCAGGTGGTGTCCGGTGCCGGATGACGAGGACGAATCGTCGCCGGGTACTGCGCCGTTCGTCCCGGACTTCGACACCGGCGAGCATTCCGCGCCGCTGGAAACGCCGGTCGGTGACTCGACCCATGACCAACCGGATGAGCCGCCCGAGCAGACGCCGATCACTGCTGCCGCGACGGACACCACGGACGATCTCACAACGCCGCCGGCGCACTCGGTCACCGTTCCCGGCCGCTACTTCTACCTGAAGTGGTGGAAACTCGTCCTGGTCGTCGCCGGGGTGTGGATCGTCGCCGCAGTGATCGGCCTGGGCCTGTTGTCCTGGTGGCATGACTCGCTGCACAAGACGCCGGCTGACTTCGCCGTCCTGGTATATGTCTTGGTCTGCCTGGTCGGGGGCTTGATGCTGGCGATGGTGCCCGACAAGCCGCTGCTCTCGGCGCTGGCGATCGCGCTGGTGTCCGCGGTGTTCGCCTCACTTGCCGCGGCCGCACCGCTGTACGGCCACTACTTCTGTGAGCAGACGAAGCACTGCCTGGTGGGCGTCATCCCCTATTAGGGTTCGCGTGCTCGAGTGTGCGGTGAGGCAAGCGATCTCGCCTTCGCTTCAAGGGATGGATGCAACACGTCCGATGAGGAGTGTTGCCGTGCCGCGTCCGCCGTTGAGGTCTGTTGTCCGTCAGTTCTGGGTTCACATCGGTGATGGCTATGGCACCGCGGAGGCCGGTGTTGCCGTCGGCGTGTCGGAACGTTCTGGCTTGCGTTGGTTTGCTGATGCTGGTGGCGTGAAACCACGGCTATGTGAACCCAAGAGCGGTGGCCCGCGGCCGAGGCTGACCCTCGAAGACCGGGTCGAAATCGAGATTGGGGTTAGGACAAACGAATCGTTGCAGTCGATGGGTGACCGGCTGAGGCGGCCGGCGTCGACGATCAAACGTGAGATCGACGCCAACGGTGTCCGTAATTGCTACGACGGACGCAAGTCAGGTTATCGACGCAAGCAAGCATTCGGCGCCCGCCAGAGCGGCAAAACGGCGCAGGTCTTCTACCGGGCGTCAATTGCGCAGGCGCGCGCCGATGAGCGTGCGTGTCGAGCTAAGCCAGCCAAGCTGGCTTATAACGAGAAGTTGCGCGATGAGGTGCAGACTCGGTTAGACGATTTCCATAGTCCCGGCCAGATCGCGACGATGCTGCGGCGCGATTTCCCCGACGACCCGGAGATGTGGGTGTCACACGAGGCGATTTATCAGGCGGTCTACGTGCAAGGACGCGGTCATTTGCGCCGCGACATTCATCGCTGCCTGCGCACCGGGCGGGCGCTGCGCAAACCGCGTAACAGTCCCGGTGAGCGGCGGGGCCGCATCCCGAACATGGTCAACATCAGTGAGCGCCCCGCCGAGGTGGCTGACCGCGCGGTGCCCGGCCATTGGGAAGGCGACTTGATCATGGGCAGCACCGAATCAGGCTCGGCGATCGGCACCCTGGTCGAGCGCAGCACTCGATTCACCATGCTGCTGCACCTACCCGACAACCATGGTGCTTTGGCCGTTCAGGACGCCATTGTGGCCAAGATGGCGCAGCTGCCGGCGATGCTGCGCCGCACACTGACCTGGGACCAGGGCAAGGAGATGGCCAACCACATCGCCATCGCCGAAGCCGCCGAGTTGAACATTTATTTCTGTGATCCGCACTCCCCGTGGCAGCGTGGCACTAACGAAAACACCAACGGACTACTGCGCCAATGGTTTGCCAAAGGCACTGACCTGTCGGTATTTCCCGCCGACTACCTCGACTATGTCGCGGCCAAACTCAACAACCGACCCCGCCAAACGCTGAACTGGAAAACCCCCGCCGAGGCCCTCGACGAACTACTGTCCAACCCGACCGAACCACCAACTGTTGCATCGATCGCTTGATTGCGCCCGCGGAATCGCCGCCGCATGCGCACGCTCGAATCCGCCAGCGCACACTCGGTGCGGCCGCGGGTCAGGCGCGCAGCCCGTGGGCCCGCGCGATGATGCGTTCGACCAACGTTCGTGGCGCCAGACGACGAAACGCGAACACCAGCGGGGCGTTGCTCCCGACCGCGTACAGCGGTTTGGGACGTGGCGCCTCGATTGCCTCGGCAATCGTCGCGGCCACCTTCTCCGGTGCGATCCCGCTGTTGATGTTGTGATCGAGTTTCTTCATCACCGTGCCGAAAGCCGCGGCATAAGCGGAGTTCTCGTTGAGGTAGCGGGTGCGGCGTTCGGTGATGCCGGTGTTGATCGAGCCGGGTTCCACCGTGGTGATCCACACTCCGAACGGCGCCAGCTCGTATCGCGCCGCGGTCGCGAAACCCTTGATCGCCGCCTTCGAGGCGGCGTAGGACGAGCGGTAGGCGATCGGGAAGCTGGCCAGCATCGAGCCCACCATCACAATGCGGCCGCTGCGGCGTTCCCGCATGCGCGGCAAGACCTGCTGGGTCAGCGCGATCGGACCCAGCACGTTGAGCCGAAACAGTCGCTCGATCGCATCGGCCGGCAGCTCCTCGAGCGGCCCGGCCTGACTTTCGCCGGCATTGTTCACCAGGACATCGACATGTCCGAGGCCATTGGCGAAGGACTCGATCGACTGGGGATCGGTGAGATCCAGCGCGCGATAGTTGACGCCGTTCAGCAGCGAGTCCGGTTCAGCCGCGTCCGGCTTGCGGCTGGTGCCGATGACCTGATAGCCGCGATCCCGCAGGGTGGCGGCGACCGCTTTTCCGATGCCCGACGACGCGCCGGTGACAACTGCTCGTTTCATGTCCGCCGAGCGTAACGCGGCGTCGAGCGTCGGCGCGTGGAATCACATCGCCGTACCACTCGCAAGTCCGAGCGCCCATTAGGGTGGGTGGGTGACTTCCCACTATGACGTCGTCGTCCTCGGAGCCGGGCCGGGCGGATATGTCGCCGCCATCCGGGCGGCTCAACTGGGACTCAACACCGCCATCGTCGAACCTCGGTACTGGGGCGGCGTGTGCCTCAACGTGGGGTGCATCCCCTCCAAGGCGCTGCTGCGCAACGCCGAACTGGTGCACATCTTCACCAGGGAGGCCAGGACGTTCGGAATGACCGGTGACGCGACCTTCGACTTCGGCGTCGCCTTCGACCGCAGCCGCAAGGTGGCCGAGGGCCGTGTCGCCGGGGTGCATTTCCTGATGAAGAAGAACAAGATCACCGAGATCCACGGCTACGGCAGGTTCACCGATCCCAACACGCTTTCGGTCGCCTTGACGGAGGGCGGCGCTGAAAATCCGGTCACCATCACCTTCGACAACGCGATCATCGCCACCGGCAGCAGCACCCGGCTGGTTCCGGGCACCTCGCTGAGCTCCAACGTCGTCACCTACGAGGAGCTGATCATGACACGCGAGCTGCCCGGCTCGGTCGTCATCGCCGGGGCGGGCGCGATCGGCATGGAATTCGGCTATGTGATGGCCAACTACGGCGTCGACGTCACGATCGTGGAATTCTTGCCGCGCGCGCTGCCCAACGAGGACGCCGAGGTGTCCAAAGAGATCGAGAAGCAGTACAAGAAGCTGGGCGTCAAACTGCGGACCGGCACCAAGGTCGAGGGCATGCACGACGACGGCTCGAAGGTGACCGTCACCGTCAGCAAGGACGGCAACCACGAAGAACTGGTCGCCGACAAAGTGTTACAAGCTATCGGTTTCGCGCCCAACGTCGAGGGCTACGGGCTGGAGAAAGCCAAGGTGGCACTGACCGAGCGCAAGGCGATCGGCATCGACGAGTACATGCGCACCAATGTGCCGCACATCTACGCGATCGGCGACGTCACCGGGTTGTTGCAGCTGGCCCACGTGGCCGAGGCGCAAGGCGTCGTGGCCGCCGAAACCATCGGCGGCGCCGAGACTTTGGCGCTCGGTGATTACCGCATGTTGCCGCGTGCGACGTTCTGCCAGCCGCAGGTCGCGAGCTTCGGTCTCACCGAGCAGCAGGCGCGCGACGAGGGTTACGACGTGAAAGTCGCGAAGTTCCCGTTCACCGCCAACGGCAAGGCGCACGGCCTCGGTGACCCAAGCGGTTTCGTGAAGCTCGTGGCCGACGCCAAGTACGGTGAGCTGCTCGGTGGGCATCTGATCGGCCACGACGTCTCCGAGCTGCTGCCCGAGCTGACTCTCGCCCAGAAGTGGGACTTGACCGCAAACGAGTTGGCGCGCAACGTCCATACCCACCCGACGATGTCGGAGGCGTTGCAGGAGTGCTTCCACGGTTTGACTGGCCACATGATCAACTTCTGATGGAGCCCGATAACCGGGACAGCCGGGGCGCGACGGTGGTGTGCGTACTCGCCGGGCTGACAGTCGGCTATCTGGGTTGGCTGGCCGCGGTGTCGATCGGAGAGGCCGTCACCACGGTGAGCCGGTGGAGCCTGATCATTCTGGCCGTGTCGGTGGCAGTGGCCGGCGTGGCCGCGCTGTGCGGCCGGCTGCTGCGCCGTCGGCACAGCTATCCGTTGGCGGCGTTCGCATTTGCCGTTCCGGTGCTGCCCGTCGTGCTTGCGGTGAGTGTGCTGAGCTACGCCTACCTATGACGGATCCCAGTCCGGTGGATGGTCCAGCGGGATCCGAAGCGCCGACATCGTCGCGGCCAGACCGTCGTAATTGCCTGCCAGCATGCAGAACTCGATGAGCTGACGTCGCTCGAGATGTTGAGACAGCTGTTGCCAGGTGTCGTCGGTGATAGTGCGCTGGGTGACGAACTCGTCGGTGGCGCTCAGCAGAGCCTGCTGGCGCGCGGTGAGTCCGGCAGCCCCATCGACGGTGTCCGGCCAGGCGAAGATCGCCTGCTGCGTAAGCTGATCCAGTCCGCGAAGCCGCCCCAGCAGGCGGTGGTGCTGCAACTCGTACTGCGAAGACCGCAAATGAGCGACCCGCAGAATCACCAATTCGGTGTCCGCGTTTGGCAGGCGACCACGCAGCAGCACAGCCGAGTAGGGCATCATCGCCCACCAGAGCCGCTTGTGCTGACCCAGCGTGGTGAACAGGTGCATCTGTGGCGCGCGCAGCGAACGCGCCGCCAGCTTGGCCGCCACCCAATTGATCAGCCCCAGGTCGCGAAACCGCGCCGGAGCAATCCGACCGGTCTGTGCGCTGCCGGTCACAGCTGCCGCACCAGGTAGGGCGAGACCGTGCTGCGGTGCTCGTCGAGATCCAGTGCCCGGCCCAGCGCGGGAAACGCCCGCTGCGGGCAGTTGTCGCGTTCACACACCCGGCATCCGGCCCCGATCGGGGTGGCGTTATCGCCCGACAAGTCCAGTCCTTCCGAATACACCAGCCGATGGGCCTGTCGGAGCTCGCAACCCAGCCCGATCGCAAACGTCTTACCCGGCTGACCATACCGGGATGCCCGCCGCTCCACGGTGCGGGCCACCCACAGGTAGTTGCGTCCATCGGGCATCGCAGCGATCTGCACCAAGATCTTGCCCGGGTTGGCGAACGTCTCGTACACGTTCCACAGCGGACAGGTGCCGCCGCTGGAGGAGAAGTGAAATCCGGTGGCGGACTGGCGTTTCGACATGTTGCCGGCTTTGTCGACCCGGATGAAGGAGAACGGCACCCCGCGCATCGACGGACGCTGCAGGGTGGACAACCGGTGGCCGATCGTCTCGTAGCTGACCCGGTAGAACGCCGACAGCCGCTCCACGTCGTAGCGGAAGTTCTCGGCCATGTCGTGAAACTGCCGATAGGGCAGGACTACGGCCGCAGCGAAGTAGTTGGCCAGCCCGAGGCGGGCCAGCACCCGCGATTCGTCGCTGGTGAACTTGCCGTCGGTGACATGGGCGTCGATTAGGTCGCCGAACTCCAGGTAGGCCAGCTCGGCCGCCATCTTGAACACTTGCTGGCCCGACGAGAGGTGGTTGCTGATCTCCAGCGTGCGGGTGGCCGGGTCGTAGCGGTGCAGGACGGTGTCGCCCAGGTCGATGCGTTTGTTGATGTGTACGCCGTGCACCTCGCTGAGCCGGCGGGACAATTCGCCGGCCAAATCGCCGCGGTGCATCCGCATCCGGATCGTGAGGTCCTCGGCGGCGGCGTCGAGTTCATGCAGATAGTTCTGGCGCTGGTAGAAGTAGTCACGGACCTCTTCGTGCGGCATCGTGATCGATCCGCTGCCACTGCCGTCGGAGAACCGTTCCTCGGTGGCCGCGGCCAACTGCGCGGTGGTGAGCCGGTAGCGGCGGTGCAGGTTGACCATTGCCCGGGCCACGCCCGGATGCGCGGCGACCAGGTCGGCGACCTCTGCCAGGTCAATGTCAATGTCCAGGTCGTGGTCCACCGTCACCTCGCGCAGCTCGGCGACGAGCCGGGTGTCGTCCTGCGCGGCGAAGAACGTAGCGTCGACCCCGAACACCTCGGTGATCCGCAGCAGCACCGCCACGGTCAGCGGCCGCACATCGTGTTCGATCTGGTTGAGGTAACTGGGCGAGATGTCCAGCATCTGCGCCAGCGCGGCCTGGGTGAACCCGCGCTCGCCGCGCAGCTGGCGAACCCGGGACCCGACGAAGGTCTTGGCCATGCCGCCGAGCCTACCCGGGTTGCGAAGGTCGACTTAGCAGGCTTGGCAGCGACGCTGAGGCGCGCGGGATTGGCGCGATGTCCTCGTCTTTTGGCATGATTCGGCTCTAGGGGCGCACGACCCGAGGGGGTGAGCAGTGAGCCTGGCCAAAGTGCTGATGCCGGTGCCCGATGGGCATCCGGACGTCTTCGATTTGGAGTGGCCGCTGCGGGTTGCCGACATCGACCGCGAAGGCCGGCTGCGTTTCGACTCCGCCGCCCGGCATATCCAAGACATCGGCCAGGACCAGCTGCGGGAAATGGGATTCGAGGAAACGCACCCGCTGTGGATCGTCCGCCGGACCATGGTCGACCTGATCCAGCCGATCATGTTCGGCGACATGCTGCGGATGCGGCGGTGGTGTTCGGGCACGTCCAACCGGTGGTGTGAAATGCGGGTGCGCATCGACGGTCGCAAAGGCGGGCTGATCGAGTCCGAAGCATTCTGGATCAATATCAACCGCGACACCCAGATGCCGTCGCGCATCTCCGATGACTTCCTCGACGGTCTACGGCGAACCACCAGCATCGACCGGTTGCGCTGGAAGCCGTACCTGACGCCGGAGAACCGCGTAGACGCCACCGAGATTCATGAGTTCCCGGTGCGGGTCACCGACATCGACCTGTTCGACCACATGAACAATTCGGTCTACTGGGCAGTCATCGAGGACTACCTGGCCACCTGTCCCGAACTGCTGGCAGCGCCGCTACGGGTGACGATCGAGCACGACGCCCCGGTCGCACTGGGTGACAAGTTAGAGATCATCTCGCGTGTGCACCCGGCCGGTTCGACCGAGCGCTTCGGCGCCGAGCTGGCCGACCGCACTGTTAGAACGCTCACATATGCCGTCGGCGACGAGACGAAAGCGGTCGCGGCGATCTTCCCGCGGTAACCCGGCGCCAACCTCACCGACGTACCGGTTGACCTGCGAATTGTCGTTACCGAAGGGTAACTTCTGAACCGGTTCAGTGGTAGCGAGTCTTCGCAATCTTTGCAGTTTATCCGAAAGTCGTTGCCGAAATTGCCAACGAAACCGGGTGGACCTGCGGCAATAAACTGTGCCAAGGTCGCGTTAGCACGGTAGCGAAGTTGCCTCGACCCTTCACACGCCGGCAACAAAATTCTGATTTCTAAGGAGCATTCGAATGTCTTCCGTGGGCACCCCCAAGAGCGCCGAGCAGATCCAACACGACTGGGACACCAACCCCCGCTGGAAGGACGTCACGCGTACCTACTCCGCGGCCGACGTGGTGGCGTTGCAGGGAACTGTCGTCGAGGAGCACACGCTGGCCCGCCGCGGCGCCGAGGTCCTGTGGGAGCAGTTGCACGAACTGGAGTGGATCAACGCTTTGGGTGCGCTGACCGGCAACATGGCCGTTCAACAGGTGCGCGCCGGTCTGAAGGCAATCTACCTGTCCGGCTGGCAGGTCGCCGGCGACGCGAACTTGTCCGGGCACACCTACCCCGACCAGAGTCTCTACCCGGCCAACTCGGTGCCCCAGGTGGTGCGGCGCATCAACAACGCGCTGCAGCGGGCCGACCAGATCGCCAAGGTCGAGGGTGACACCTCGGTGCAGAACTGGCTGGCGCCGATCGTCGCCGACGGCGAGGCGGGCTTCGGCGGGGCACTGAATGTCTTCGAGCTGCAGAAGGCGATGATCGCCGCCGGCGTCGCCGGATCGCACTGGGAGGACCAGCTGGCGTCGGAGAAGAAGTGTGGTCACCTGGGCGGCAAGGTGCTGATCCCGACCGCGCAGCACATCCGCACGCTGACCTCGGCTCGGCTGGCCGCCGACGTGTGCGACGTGCCGACCGTCGTAATCGCCCGCACCGACGCCGAGGCCGCGACGCTGATCACCTCCGACGTCGACGAGCGGGACCAGCCGTTCATCACCGGCGAGCGCACTCGGGAGGGCTTCTACCGGACCCGGAACGGCATCGACCCGTGCATCGCCCGGGCCAAGGCGTACGCCCCGTACGCCGACCTGATCTGGATGGAGACCGGTACGCCCGACCTCGAGGTGGCTCGCAAGTTCTCCGAGGCGGTCAAGGCGGAGTTCCCCGACCAGATGCTGGCCTACAACTGCTCGCCGTCGTTCAACTGGCGTAAGCACCTCGACGACAGCACGATCGCTAAATTCCAGAAGGAGCTGGCGTCGATGGGCTTCAAGTTCCAGTTCATCACGCTGGCCGGCTTCCACGCGCTCAACTATTCGATGTTCGACCTGGCCTACGGTTACGCCCGCAACCAGATGACCGCCTACGTCGAACTGCAGGAGCGCGAGTTCGCCGCCGAGGAACGCGGCTACACCGCGACCAAGCACCAGCGCGAGGTCGGCGCCGGGTACTTCGACCGGATCGCCACCACCGTCGACCCGGCTTCGTCGACAACCGCGTTGACCGGCTCCACCGAAGAGGGCCAGTTCCACTGAGGATGAGCGGGCTGTGCCCGCGAAGACGAAGTGGAACCGACGAGGCCAGCCACTGAGTCTTCCTGAGGCGCCGAACGTGTAACCGTTGCGACTCTCTGGCCAGCCGGTTTTTCGCAATGACTGCAAGTTCGGCGCGCTGAGCCGGAATTGACAGCACAGGCCCCGCCCGGCGACCCTGGGCGGGGCCTGTTGCCGTTGGAGGAGAGACGTGTCGATCGAACGAGTAGGTGTCATCGGAGCCGGGCAGATGGGCGCCGGTATCGCCGAGGTATCGGCCCGCGCCGGCGTCGACGTGACGGTGTTCGAGACCACCGACGCCCTGATCACCGCGGGACGGAACCGGATCGCGAAGTCGCTGGAGCGGGGCGTCAGTGCGGGCAAGATCACCCAGCGCGAGCGGGACGGCGCCATCGCCAAGCTCACCTTCACCACCGACCTCAACGACCTTGCCGACCGGCAGCTGGTGATCGAGGCCGTGATCGAAGACGAGGTGGTGAAGGCCGACATCTTCGCCCGCCTCGACGCCGTGCTGAGCGATCCCGACGCGGTGCTGGCGTCGAACACCTCCAGCATTCCGATCATGAAGCTCGCCGCCGCCACCAAAAACCCTGCCCGGGTGCTCGGACTGCACTTCTTCAACCCGGTTCCGGTGCTGCCGTTGGTCGAGCTGGTGTGCACCCTGGTCACCGACGAAGCGGCGGCCGAGCGCACCGAACACTTCGCCGGCGCAGTGTTGGGCAAGCAGGTGGTGCGCTGCTCGGACCGGTCGGGCTTCGTGGTGAACGCTCTGCTGGTGCCCTATCTACTCTCCGCGATCCGCATGATCGAGGGCGGCTTCGCGTCGGCCGAGGACGTCGACAAGGCGGTGGTGGCCGGGCTGTCGCACCCGATGGGGCCGTTGCGGCTATCCGATCTGGTCGGCTTGGACACCTTGAAGTTGATCGCGGACAAGCTGTTCGAGGAGTTCAAGGAACCGCACTACGCCCCCCCGCCGCTGCTGCTGCGGATGGTCGAGGCCGGCATGTTGGGCAAAAAGTCGAGTCAGGGTTTCTACACTTACTAGTCGCATTGCTGGGCGTCGAATATCGGTGTCGGGGTTGCTGACGAGACAACACGTCGTATTCTCTTCACACAGACGTCTCTCAGGCAGCTGCCCGGAAACTTCCAGTAGGACGGATAGTGACCCCAACACCGAGTGCAAAGAGCTTGACGCCCTTCTTCAAAGAAGTGCAGGCGCACTATGACCTGTCGGACGAATTCTTCCGGCTGTTCCAGGACCCCTCCCAGACCTACAGCTGCGCATACTTCAAGCGCGACAACATGACGCTGCAGGAAGCGCAGATCGCGAAGATCGACCTCGCGCTCGAGAAGCTGGGGCTGCAGCCGGGCATGACGTTGCTCGACGTCGGCTGCGGCTGGGGGTCAGCCATGCGGCGCGCCATCGAAAAGTATGACGTCAACGTCATCGGGCTGACGCTGTCTAAAAACCAACGCGCGCATGTGCAGAGGACTTTCGACGAGATGGACAGCCCACGCAACAAACGGGTGGTCCTGCGGGGCTGGGAGCAATTCGACGAGCCGGTGGACCGGATCGTCAGTATCGAGGCGTTCGAGGCGTTCGGAAAAGCGCGGTGGCAGGCTTTCTTCGACACCGCCCACCGCGTCCTGCCGGCCGGCGGCCGAATGTTATTGCAGACGATATTCACTCATCCGCCGAGCTATTGGGCTCCGCACGGTGTGAAAATCACCATGACGGACCTGAAATTCTGGCAGTTCATCGCCCGAGAGATATTCCCGGGTGGCGCAGTGCCGGCCGCCGAAGACGTCGTCGCATGCTCGGGGAAAGCCGGTTTCTCCAACGAGGGTGTCCAGCTGCTGAACCCGTATTACTCACGCACGCTTGATGCCTGGGCCGAAAACCTCGCCGCCCATCGCGACGAGGCCATCCGGATTCAATCCGAAGAAGTCTACGAGCGGTACATGAGATACCTGACCGGTTGCGCCGACAATTTCCGCCGCGGCATCCTCGAAGTCGGACAGTTCACGCTGGCCAAGAATCACTGACATCACCGCCGTGGACGGTTGGTGTGCGGTTCACTTTTGCAGGGTGAACTGTTTGACGTCAATGTAGCCGTCGGTGAACAACTTTCGGCAGCCCGTCAAGTACTTCATGTAGCGGTCGTAGGCCTCCGATGACTGGATCGCGATGGCGGATTCCTTATTGGCCGCCAGGTTGGCCGCCCACATGCCCAGGGTGCGCGCATAGTGCGGCTGCAGCGCCTGAACCCGGGTCACCCCGAACCCGGCGGCGGCGGCGCGGTCCTCGACCACTGGCGTCGACGGCAACCAGCCGCCTGGAAAGATCTCGTCCAGAATGAATTTCGAGAAGTCAACCAGTTCGTGGGTCAGCCGCAGACCAAGACTTTTGGCCTCCCGGAACGTCAACCGGACAATGGTGTGCAGCAGCATCACGCCGTCCGCCGGCAGCGATTTGTGGGCCATCTGAAAAAACGCCGGATAGCGGTTCTGGCCGAAGTGTTCGAAGGCGCCGATGGAGATGATCCGATCGACGGGCTCATAGAACTGCTCCCAGCCCTCCAGCATCACCCGGCGACTGCGGGGGCTGTCCATTCGGTCGAACATGTCTTGGACGTGCGCGGTCTGGTTCTTCGACAGCGTCAATCCGATGACGTTGACGTCGTACTGTTCGACCGCCCGGCGCAACGTGGTGCCCCACCCGCAACCGACGTCCAGCAGGGTCATGCCGGGTTCCAGCCCGAGCTTGGCCAGCGAGAGGTCGACCTTGGCCAGCTGCGCTTCTTCCAGCGTCGCGTCCTCGTGCTCGAAGTAGGCGCAGCTGTAGGTCTGGCTGGCGTCGAGGAAAAGCCGGTAAAAGTCGTCGGACAGATCGTAATGCGCCTGCACATCGTCGAAGGACGGCGTGAGCTGGTGGGACATGACGTGCCAGCCTTTCTCAACGCAGGAGGCGGCCAAGGCTTTTGACGGCGACTGATGCACTACCACCCGGCCCCTGACGTCGCTCGCATCCTAGCCGCTGCGGATGAGAGGCAGTCTCAGCCGAGAACCGGAGCAGGCGGCTAGCCGGCTAGCCGGCTTGCTTTTCTAACGTGAACTGGCAGACGTCGGTGTAGCCGTCGCGGAACAGTTCGCGGCAGCCGGTCAGGTAGTGCAGGTAGCGTTCGTAGACCTCTTCGGATTGCAGCGCGATGGCCTCGTCTTTGTGCGCCTCCAGCGCTTTGGCCCAGCTGTCCAACGTCGGCACATAATTCTTACCGATGCGGTGGTGGCGGGTGATGTGAAACCCGGCGGCCGTGGCGTATTCGTCGACAACTGAGATCATCGGAAGCCGGCCGCCGGGAAAGATTTCGGTCAAGATGAACCGGATGAAGCGCAACAACGTCATCGTCCGCTTCAGGCCGAGCTGTTCCGCCTCCTCGGCGCTGGGCAGCACGATGGTGTGGAGCAGCATGACGCCGTCGTCGGGCATGACGTTGTAGCACATCTTGAAAAAGTCGGTGTAGCGGTCGTAGGTGCCGATGCCGTCGGCGAAGTGCTCGAAGGCGCCCAGCGACACGATCCGATCGACAGGGTCGCTGAACTCTTCCCAGCCGTGCAGTCGCACCTCTTTGGCGCGCGGGCTGTCCATTTCGGCGAACTTCTGCTGGTTGTGGGCCAGCTGGTTTTGGCTCAGCGTCAGCCCGATGACGTTGACGTCATACTTCTCGATCGCGTGGCGCATGGTCGAGCCCCAGCCGCAGCCGATGTCGAGCAGCGTCATGCCCGGCTGCAGCCCTAGCTTGCCCAACGCCAGGTCGCGCTTGGCGCGCTGGGCTTCTTCGAGCGTCGTGGCGCCTTCTTCCCAGTAGGCGCAGCTGTAGGTCATGCTGGGATCGAGCCACAGCTTGAAGAAGTCGTTGGACAAGTCATAATGCGACCGAATGTTTTCGACATTCGGCTTCAGTTCTGCGCCGGAAGAGTCGGTCCCGCTCGGCATGACCGTCGACCCCTTCTTTCTCCTCAGTACTTGCCGAAGGCCAGCGAGACGTTGTGTCCGCCGAACCCGAACGAATTGCTCACCGCGTACTGGTATTTGCCCGGGCGAGGTTGACCGGCCACCACGTCCAGGTCGACCTCGGGGTCGAGGTTGGCCAGGTTCAGCGTCGGCGGCACTACTTGGTCACGCATCGTCAGCACGGTCAGGATTGCTTCCACCGCGCCGACCGCGCCAACCGAGTGGCCCAGCGCGGCCTTCGGCGCATACACCGCGGCGTTGCCGCCGTGGGGACCCAACGCGTTGTTGATGGCCTTGCTTTCGGCGAGGTCGCCGACCGAGGTTCCGGTGGCGTGGGCGTTGACGTGGTCGATGTCGCCCGGCGTCAAGCCGGCCAACTGGATCGCCCGGGTCATCGCATGCCCCGCGCGTTCCCCGTTGGGGTCCGGGGCGACCATGTGAAAGCCGTCAGACGTGATGCTGGCGCCCATCAGCCGGGCCAGGATGTTGGCGCCGCGCGCCTTGGCGTGCTCTTCGGTCTCGATGACCATCAACGCGCCGCCCTCGCCGAACACGAAGCCGTCACGGTCCTTGTCGAAGGGACGACAGGCCCCGGCCGGGTCGTCGTTGTTACGCGACAGCACGATGCGCATCGAGGCGAATGCCGCGATCGGCACCGCCTCGATCTTGGTCTCCACCCCGCCGCAGATCGCCATGTCGGCCTCGCCGTACACGATCTGCTGCCAGGCCCGGGCGATGCCTTCCGACCCGGAGGCGCACGCCGACACCGGGGTCATCACCCCGGACTTGGCGTGGCGTTCCAGCGCGACCGCGGCGGCGGCACCGTTCGGCATGTACATCTGCACGCCAAGCGGATGGATGGCTTTGGTGCCTTCCATGCGGAGCTTGTCGTAGCCGAAGACCAATTCCTCGGTCGACCCCATGCCGGTGCCGACGGACACCGCCAGCCGGGTGGTATCGACCTCGGGCGCGCCGGCGTAGTCCCACACCCGCCGGCCCAACACGGTCGCCATCTTTTGCAGATAGCCCTTGCGCCGGTTCTCGATCCGGGTGAGCTGGCTGTCGAACTCCTCGACGAGGTGCCCACCGATGCGCACCGGAAGCTGGTACTCCTCGACGAACGGGTCGTCGAGTTTGCGGATGCCGCTTTGGCCGTCCAGCAACATCTTCCACGTGGCTTCCGCATCTGAAGCCAGGGCCGTCGTCATCGCGACGCCGGTGACCACCACGTTGGGAAAATCTTTTCCCGTGACGAACTGTGCCATGAGTGAAGCACCCGTTCCTTCAGTACTCAGTAACGCTGACGCTCAGCGTTTTCGGACTCCACCGAATAATAAAAATACACCTCGCCTTGAGATGCGCGGGTAACCGCTTGCGCGACGGAGCTTGTCAAGAATCGGGGGGTTGACCCGGACGCTGGCTGCTCAGCGGCCTCGGTCTGCGATTATTGCAGACCGGTGTGGTGTGGAGTAATTGTCCAGCGAGGCGCTACGCGGCCTGCTTTTCCAACGTGAACTGGCAGACGTCGGTGTAGCCGTCGCGGAACAGTTCGCGGCAGCCGGTCAGGTAGTGCAGGTAGCGTTCGTAGACCTCTTCGGATTGCAGCGCGATGGCCTCGTCTTTGTGCGCCTCCAGCGCTTTGGCCCAGCTGTCCAACGTCGGCACATAATTCTTACCGATGCGGTGGTGGCGGGTGATGTGAAACCCGGCGGCCGTGGCGTACTTGTCGACGATGTCGACCTGCGGCAAGCGACCACCGGGGAAGATTTCGGTCAAGATGAACCGGATGAAGCGCAACAGCGACATCGTCGTCTTCAGGCCGAGCTGCTCGCCCTCTTCGGCGGTCGGCACGGTGATGGTGTGGAGCAGCATCACGCCGTCGTCGGGCATGACGTTGTAGCACATCTTGAAAAAGTCGGTGTAGCGGTCGTAGGTGCCGATGCCGTCGGCGAAGTGCTCGAAGGCGCCCAGCGACACGATCCGATCGACGGGGTCGCTGAACTCTTCCCAGCCGTGCAGTCGCACCTCTTTGGCGCGCGGGCTGTCCATTTCGGCGAACTTCTGCTGGTTGTGGGCCAGCTGGTTTTGGCTCAGCGTCAGCCCGATGACGTTGACGTCATACTTCTCGATCGCGTGGCGCATGGTCGAGCCCCAGCCGCAGCCGATGTCGAGCAGCGTCATGCCCGGCTGCAGCCCTAGCTTGCCCAACGCCAGGTCGCGCTTGGCGCGCTGGGCTTCTTCGAGCGTCGTGGCGCCTTCTTCCCAGTAGGCGCAGCTGTAGGTCATGCTGGGATCGAGCCACAGCTTGAAGAAGTCGTTGGACAAGTCATAATGCGACCGAATGTTTTCGACATTCGGCTTCAGTTCTGCGCCGCTCGCCATAGCCGCCGACCTTATCCCTCGGTCTTAACCGGCGCAATTACCCGCGCAGGCCCGCGACGTGGACTTTCAGCGGCCCGTCACAGCGCGTGCAGCGCGGCGCCGAGCGCCAGCCCGACGACCAACAAGGCGCCCGCCTGACGCACGTGCACCCACGCCAGCGCGGCGTACCACAACGGCCATACCGGGAATTTCGGCGGCGGCTCGGCAGGCGGTGGCCGACGGAAATACGGCCACACCTTCACCAGCCGTGGCAGCGCCGCCGCCACCAGCAGAGCCGGCCACGGCATCGCGCGCAGCGCCACCGCGGCGGCGACTAGCAGATAGAAGCCGACCGACATCGCCAGCGTCACTGCACGTGCGCGGCGCTCACCGAGAATCACCGGCAGCGTCCGGATGCCCAGCGGCGTGTCGTAAGGAATCTTGTCGACGTGCTTGCCCATCAGCACCGTCGTGCACAGCAACCCGTAGGGCAGCGACGCCAGCACGACGAGCCAATTCACCGTGCCCACCGCGGAGTAATAGGTTCCGCACACCATCAACGGGCCCCAGACAACGAACACGTCGGGTTCGCCCAGACCCCGTTTCTTCAGCCGCAGCGGCGGCGCCGTGTAGGCCACGCTCAGGGCGAACCCGGTCAGCGCGAAGGCCGCCACCGGCCAGCCGCGCGCCCAGGTCAACACCACAAGGATCACCAAATCGACCAGGTTCACCGCGACGATGGCCGTGATCAGGGTCCGGCGGCTCACCAGCCCGGACAACACCGGGTGCGGGGCATAGAGCGCACGCGGGTAACTGGCGCTGTCGGTGCCGACCTGGGTGTCGTACAGGTCGTTCATCAAGTTGTTGGCGGCATGGGCACACACGATGCCCATGATGGCCAGCGCCAACCACTGCCACCGCAGGCCCGGCTTGCCAACGGCCAGCAGCGCGGCGATCAGCCCGGAGACCAGCGTCATCGGCAACACCGCGGCACGCGCCACGACGATCCAGCGGGTGACGCCGTCGATCGGCCCGTCCGGCGGGGGGTTGGTGGTGCGCAGCGCGTAAGCCCAGGAACTCAACCGGGACGGGGCCGTCGTCTCCGCCATTCCCACAGCGTAGGCCGGTCGCGGGCGGTCAGTCGGCAAGTTCTCGCGGCGGCACCATCGGCGACGGATGCGGTTGGGCGTTGAACTTGTCCAGCGACCCACCGGCCTCGACGATCCCGCACACCGCGCTCCAACTCAGCATGGTGAGGTAGTCGATGAGCTCGGCTGTGCTCATCCGCGGATCGGACATCCACGAGTGGGTAGCCAGCTGCACCCCACCGACGATCATGTAGGCCCACTGCTCGACGCCGCCGGTGTCCATGCCGGCCTCCTGCATGCGCCGGCGCAGCAGCACCGACAGCATCCGGGCGATGATGCGCTCGGAGTCGGCAATCACCTTGCTCTTGCTCGGCGAACTGTTGGCCATCACGAAGCGGTACGGTTCGGGTTCCGCGGCGACGGTTTCGACGTATACGCGGATGATCTCGCGAGTGAGGTCGAACCCGTCCAGGTTGGCTGACAACGCTGCTGCCATGTTGGGGATCAGCGTGGTCTGCGCGAAGCGCATCATCACCGCACTGGTCAGATCGTTCTTGTCGACGAAGTAGCGGTAGAGCACCGTCTTGGAGACCCCGATTTCCGCGGCGATCTCGTCCATGCTCAAGAAGCGGCCGCGCCGGCGGATCGCCACGATGGTGCCGTCGATCAGCTCGTTACGGCGCTCTACCTTGTGCCGGTGCCAGCGCCGCTTTCGACCGTCGGTCTTCGCCGCTGTAACCGTTACCCGCTCTGCCACCATCGCTAATTTCCGTTCGCTAGAACACCCCGATACTACGGCTCATCGCGGTGATTGGACGGCCGGATCAGGGTTCGCGGCGGCGACGGTAACAGTAACCCGGGTTTTCGCTTCCCCAGTTAGCCCGAGTCGGTGCGCCGGTGGCGGATGATGGTGTGGTGGCGTTGAAACTCAATCAGGGACGAAGCCCGGCACAGCGGCCGACCGCGCGGCCGAAACCCGCGGCGGGCGGCCGGGGCGCGTCGTCGTTCGCGGAGTCGTTCGTGGCGGCGGATCCGGCGGCCGATGCCGAGCGGCGCACCGCCCTGCGACGGATGAAAGTGGTGGCCCTGAGTTTCCTGGTCGGGGCCAGCGTGGTGTTCCTCAGCTGCCGCTGGGCACAAGCGCACGGCACCGCGCCCGCCTGGGTCGGCTACGTCGCCGCGGCCGCCGAAGCCGGCATGGTCGGCGCGCTGGCGGACTGGTTCGCGGTGACCGCGCTGTTCAAGCATCCGCTGGGCATCCCGATCCCGCACACGGCCATCATCAGGCGGAAAAAGGATCAGCTCGGCGAGGGTTTGGGCACGTTCGTCCGGGAGAATTTCCTGGCCCCGCCCGTGGTGGAGACCAAGGTCCGGGATGCTCAAGTTGCGGGCCGCCTGGGCAAGTGGCTGTCGGAGGCGTCGCACGCGCAGCGGGTGGCCGCCGAAACGTCAACCGTGCTGCGGGTGCTGGTGGAACTGCTGCGCGACGAAGACGTGCAGCAGGTCATCGACCGGATGATCGTGCGGCGCATCGCCGAACCGCAATGGGGTCCGCCGGTCGGTCGGGTGCTGGCCACGCTGCTGTCGGAGAACCGGCAGGAGGCACTGATCCAGCTGCTGGCCGACCGGGCGTTTCAATGGTCGCTGAACGCCGGCGAGATCATCCAGCGGGTGGTCGAACGGGACTCACCGACCTGGTCGCCGCGGTTCATCGACCATCTCGTCGGTGACCGCATCCACCGTGAACTGATGGATTTCACCGACAAGGTGCGCCGCAGCCCGGACCACGAGCTGCGGCGCTCGGCAACACGCTTCCTCTTCGAGTTCGCCGACGACCTGCAGCACGACGCCGCCACGATCGCCCGCGCCGAGGCGGTCAAAGACCAATTGCTCGCCCGCGACGAGATCACCAATGCCGCGGCCACCGCGTGGAAGACGCTCAAACGGCTGGTGCTCGAGGGCGTCGACGACCCGTCCAGCACGCTTCGTACCAGAATCGCCGATTCGGTGATGCGTATCGGGGAGTCGCTGAGAGACGATGCCGAGCTTCGGGACAAAGTCGACAACTGGATCGTGCGGGCCGCCCAGCATCTGGTATCGCAGTACGGGGTGGAGATCACCGCGATCATCACCGAGACGATCGAACGCTGGGACGCCGAGGAGGCCAGCCGGCGCATCGAATTGCACGTCGGCCGCGATCTGCAGTTCATTCGGATCAACGGCACCGTGGTGGGCGCGTTGGCCGGGTTGGGTATCTACGCGATTGCGCAGCTGCTGTTCTAGCTGCGCTAACTGCGCTTGCAATAGTTAGCAGCGCGCCGTACTGTGTGGCGGAACAACGCCCAACCCAGTTGCCGGGAGTCACCATGCCGCAGGAGGAGAAGCTTGCTGCCGTGGTGTCGACCGCTGCGTCCGACATCGGCACCTTCATCCGGTCGCAGCGCGAAGCGGCTCAGGTGTCGGTGCGGCAGCTGGCCGAAAAGGCCGGCGTCAGCAACCCCTACCTGAGTCAGATCGAGCGGGGCTTGCGCAGACCGTCGGCCGATGTCCTCAACCAGATCGCCAAGGCGCTGCGGGTTTCGGCCGAGGTGCTCTACGTGCGGGCCGGGATCCTGGAACCCAGCGAGACCAGCGAAGTGCGGGACGCGATCACCACCGACTCGGCGATCACCGAGCGGCAGAAGCAGGTGCTGCTCGACATCTACACCTCGTTCGTGCAGCAAAACGAGCAACAGAACAAAGCCGCCCTGGCGGAGACGACGCCCGCCTGACTTGGCGCTGCCGTTCATCAACCGCCGACAACAAAAACGATCCATGAAACGATTTATGGACGAAACATGAAAGGAAACACCATGGCCGACAATCCGACCATCGACGATCTGAGAACCCCGTTACTCGCGGCGCTGGGCGCGGCCGACCTGGCACTGGCCACTGTCAACGAACTGCTCGCGGAATTGCGGGACCGCGCCGGAGACACCCGCACCGACACCCGCAGCCGGGTCGACGAGAGCCGCGCACGCCTGACCAAGCTGCAGGAGGACCTGCCCGCCCAACTGCGTGAACTGCGCGGCCGGTTCACCGCCGACGAGCTGCGCTCGGCTGCCGAAGGCTACGTCGAGGCGGCGAGCACCCGTTACGCCGAACTCGTCGAGCGCGGTGAGGCTGCCCTGGAGCGGCTGCGCAGCCAGCAGGGCCTCGAAGAGGTATCGGCGCGCGCCGAGGGTTACGTCGACCAGGCCGTCGAGCTGACCCAGGAGGCGCTGGGCACGGTGGCCTCGCAGACCCGCGCGGTCGGCGAGCGGGCCGCCAAGCTGGTCGGCATCGAGCTGCCCAAGAAGGAGCAGCCGGCGCCCAAGAAGTTGCCGGCGAAGAAGGGCCCCGCGAAGAAGGCGGCGAAGAAGGTTCCGGGCCCAGCCCCGGCGAAGCAACCGGCGGCCGCCAAGCAGCCGGCACCGGCCAAGCAGCCGGCACCGCGGCCAAGGCGACCGCGGCCAAGGCGACCGCGGCCAAGGCGACCGCGGCCAAGGTGACCCCCGCCAAGAAAGCGCCGGCCAAGAAGGCCCCCGCCAAGAAGGTCACCCAGAAGTAATCGGACCCACCGAGTACGCGGCTTCGGGTTGGCCGGCCGGGTCAACCCGAAGTCGACGGCTGGGCCGCTGCCCGCTTACGCTTACATCGTGAACCTTGTGCATAGCGTCCTCGTCGCTTTGCTGATCGCCGTGATGGTGACGACGCTGTACGCGTTTGTGCACGCGGCGCTGCAACGACCCGACGCCTACACCGCCGCGGAGAAGCTGACCAAGCCGGTGTGGCTGGTCATTCTGGGCGTGGCGATGCTGCTGGCCTGGCTGCTCGGTGCGTTCGGCATGGCGATCGCCGCCGGCGCGGCCGGTGTCTACCTGGTCGATGTGCGGCCCAAACTGCTTGAAATCCAAGGCAAATCGCGCTGAACCCATGCGCGCGCTGATCGCCGTCCCGATGGCGGTACTGCTGCCGCTGCCGGGCGCCGCGTGGGCGTCGGCAGACCCCGACGGTGCGACGCCGACCGCGGGCTCGTACTCGCCGCCCTTCATCGACCACACCGCATGGACGCAAGCCGGCCAAGGCAGCAGCCTGCGGGTGTACCCGACGCTGTCCGGGCGGGCCGCGGCCCGGCAATCCGGCGCCTCGGCGTCGGGGTCCGCTGACGGCGACGAAGCGTGGGCCGAGGTGCTCGCGCTGGCACCGGATGCCGACACCGCGGGGATGCGCGCGCAGTTCCTCTGCCACTGGGATGCGGCCGAACTGGTGCAGCCCGGAAAGGTCAGCTGGAACCTCGAACCGTGGCGACCCGTCGTCGACGACGCCACGATGCTGCGCACCGGCTGCAACCCCGGCGGATCCGAAGAGTCCTTCTAGTGTCTGGCCCGCCCAGCCGGAGCCGGGTGGCGGCTCTGGTCGACCACACGCTGCTCAAGTCCGAGGCCACCGCGGCCGACGTGGCGGCCGTGGTCGCCGAAGCCGCCGAACTCGCTGTCTACGCGGTCTGCGTCTCACCGTCGATGGTGGGGATCGCCGCGCAGGTCGCCCCCGTCGGCCTGCGGATCGCGGCGGTGGCGGGGTTCCCGTCGGGCAAGCACCTTCCCGAGCTCAAGGCGCAGGAAGCGGCGCGAGCCGTTGAGTCGGGCGCAGCCGAAATCGACATGGTCATCGACGTCGGGGCCGCGCTCGCCGGCGATCTCGCCGCCGTCGGCTACGACATCGCGGCGGTGCGCGCCGCGGTGCCCGGCGCGGTGCTCAAGGTGATCGTCGAGTCAGCGGCGCTGCTGACCCTTGGCAATGACCGCACGCTGGCCGGCGTGTGCGCCGCCGCCGAAGACAGCGGGGCGGACTTCGTCAAGACCTCCACCGGGTTTCATCCCGCGGGTGGGGCCTCGGTGCGCGCCGTGACGCTACTTGCCGAGGCCGTAGGCGGGCGCCTCGGAGTGAAGG
This sequence comes from uncultured Actinomycetota bacterium, assembly GCA_963767765.1. GTDB lineage: Bacteria > Actinomycetota > Actinomycetes > Mycobacteriales > Mycobacteriaceae > Mycobacterium. The sequence continues at coordinate 1,503,939 of CAVYEX010000002.1, forward strand.
CGAGCGGCGGCATCCGCACTGCGGACGACGCAGTGGCCATGATCGACGCCGGCGCGACCCGGCTCGGGCTGTCCGGTACCCGGGCGGTGCTGGCGCAGCTCACAGACCGGTGAAGCAGTCCTGACCCGATGGCGACGGCGACGACGAGGACGCCGGGATGGTCGCGTTGCTGGACGAAAATGCGGCCTCGATCCCGCTGTCGGTCACTTTCACGCTGTCGGCGTGCACGCCCAACGGATAGTTCTTGGTCGCTTTGGCGGTGAGGTCGTCGAGGTCCTTCTGGACCGTGTCGGTCGAGATGTTGTGGCCGGCCGCGGTCAGACTGACGACCTGCAACGACAAGCCGTTGTCGACGATGCGCGGCCGGACCGTCGCACTGTCCAGGAAGCCCTTGAGTTCGACGGTCCCGTCGCCGGTATTGGTCGTCACCTTGCTGGTCACCAGGAAGCCCACCCCGGGGATGACGTCTTGGATCGACTGTTTGATGCCGTCCGACGACCAGGTCAGGGTGCCACTCAGCGCGCCGACGGTGCCCTGGGAGTTGTTGCCGCTGGCCAGCCGGATGTCGCGGATGTCGATGCTGGCCTTCATGCCCTTGGCGCTGCGTATCTGGTTGCCGGCGGTCTGCACTGAGATATCGGTGTAGTGGCCGGTGAAGTACTGCCAGAGCACCGGCGGCATGGCGGCGAACGACACGCTGGCACTGTCCTGAACCTCGCACACCACCGCGCTGGCCACTTTGCCGTTGGCCAGGTGCCGCGCGTAGAGCTCGGCGGCGATCGGGGTGATCAGCAGCAGCACCAGCACGATCAGGGCGATCAAGCGCCGCCTGCCGAGCTTGCGGCGTTTCGCGGGTGCCGGAGTGGCTTCCGACGAGGGCGGCGGCGTCTGGATGCGGGTGGTCGCCCACTCCTGCGGTTGACGCTGCGGCTCCGGGGGACGCGGCGGCGGGTCCGAAGGCCGCCCGGTCTGCAGCGGTGCCTGCGGGTGGGGCGGCGGAGCCGGCGGACGCGGCCGGTTGGGTGGCGGCGGTGGCTGCGGCCGCCGGCCGGGGAACTGGCGCGTCGGCGACTCGGACGGGCCTGGCGGCTGCGGCCGCGGCGGCGGGGGACTTGAAGGAGGACCCAGCGGAGGACCTAGTGGTCCGGGTCGCCTGCGGGGGTCCGGCGGGCCTGGAGGTCGGCCGCGATCCGGCGGATCACCCCGCCAGGGCCCTTGGGGAGTCGTCACCAGCGTGATTGTGCCCTACCGCCCGCAGCCCCGTCGACGCGGTCGACTACACCCGCGTGTTTTCGACCGTGGCTACAGGTTGGCAAAGCAAGGGTCCGATTGGTCTTGCGGGATGGCGGCGTTACGGGTCGAAAACTGGCCCACCACGCTGTTATCGGTTACCTGGACGCTTTGGGCGTGAATGCCCAGCGGGAACTGCTTGGTCAACCTCGAGGTGAAGGTGTCCAACGTCGACTGCACGCTTTCCTTGGGCAGCGTGAAGCCCGCGCCGGTGAAACTGACCACCTGTAGCGACAACCCGCCATCGGCCACCTGCGGCTTGACGACGATGTTGTCGAAGGTGCCCTTCAGCTGGACGGTGCCGTCCCCGGGATTGGTGGTCACAGTGCTGGTGATCAGGCTGCCGATGACCGGGATCGCATCTTGCACCGTCTGCCTGATCCCGTCGGCGGTCCAGCTGATCGTCGCGTCCAGCGCACCGATCGTGCCCTTGGAGTTGGAGTTACCGTGCAGGTCGACGTCGCGGATCCGGATGTCGGCCTTCATCCCTTTCGCCGAGCGCAGCTGATTGCCGGCGGTCTGGATGGAGATGTTGGTGTAGTTGCCGGTGAAGTGTTGCCACAGGAACGGCGGCATCGCCCCGAATGACACCGTGGCGCTGTCCTTCGCCTCGCACTCCACGGCCTTGGCCACCTTGTCGTCGGCGATGTGGCGGGCGTACAGCTCGCCGGCGATCAGACCCGCAGCGACAACTGCCAGCACGATGACGAACACCAGCACTATCGACAACGGGTCGCGCAGGAAACGGCGGGCGGGCTTCACCGGTGCGGACGTCTCTCTCGGCAGCTGCTGGGTCGGCGCGTCCCTGGTTTGGGGTGTCGACTGGTCGTGCGGGCTTGGTGGGTAGCCGGGCGGTATTCCGGGGTTCGGCGCTGGGTGGGTGTGGGTGTCGCCGGCGCCGAACGGTGTTGTCGGCGGCCCGGCCGGCGCGGGCGGGACCCCGGTGCCGGGCCGAGCCCACCGGGTCGGGTCGTCGCCACGGGGCGGTCCGTGCGGATCGGTCACCCGGGCGATTCTGCCTTATGCAGTTCGGCCAGGTTCGAGTGGTTGCGCAACACGGCGATGGTGTCGCGGGCGGCGTCGACGGTGCCCAGCTCGATGTCGGCGACCAACAGTTCCGGCTCGGTTCCCGCCGCGGCGATTACTTCGCCGAACGGCGACACCACCACACTGCCGCCGACACCGGTCGGCGATCCAGCCTCCGACAGTGCCTCGCCGGGGTCGGCCTGCCCGGCAGCGGCCAAGAAGGTCGTCGAGTCCAGCGCCCGGGCCCGCGCCAGCAGGGTCCACTGCTCGAGCTTGCCCCGGCCGGTCCCCCAGGAGGCGCTGACCACGATCAGCTGCGCGCCACGGCGGGCCAATTCGGTGTACAACTCGGGGAAACGGATGTCGTAGCAGGTGCTCAGCCCCACTTCGACGCCGTCGACGATGACCACGACCGGCTCCCGCCCGGGTGCGACGGTGCGTGACTCGGTGAAGCCGAACGCGTCGTAGAGGTGGATTTTGTCGTAGTGGGCGTCGGGCCGATTGGGGCGCCCGGGTCCGACAGCGATCAGCGTGTTGGCGACCCGGCCGTCGTCGGCGGGCGTGAACATCCCTGCGATGACGGTGATTCCGGTGTCATCGGCGATGGCGCGGACCCCGTCGGCCCACTGTCCGGTGACCGGCTCGGCGATCGGCGCCAACGGCACACCGAACCGGCACATGGTGGCTTCGGGGAACACCACCAGACGCGCGCCTGCCTCGGCGGCCCGGGCGCTGTAGTCACCCACCAGCCGCAGGTTGGCCGCCGGGTCGGTGCCGCTGAGGATCTGCGCCAGCGCAATCCGCATGGTCGCCAGCCTAGAGGCGGGCACTCGGCGGCCGGCGCCACGCTGGCGTGACGCTCGGCGGCCGGCGTCACTCTAGTGTGACGGTGGCCGAGGCAGGCCCGGCGAATACCGCTGTAGGTCAGGTGTGTTCGTCGATCCACCGGGTGGTGAAGCGCTGCTCGGCGATCAGCAGCTCGACAAGTTGCCGGCCGATGAAACTTTCGACCTTGCCGCCGACCAACGGAATCCGGACTTCCACGGTGGCCCGGAATTTCAGGCGCGCGCCGCCCGATTCGAGCAACGGACTCAGCATCGCCGCCCCGGACAACGCCACCGGCGCGTAGACGATCGAGCCCCGGATCGTGGCGTTGGCGATGTTCCCCGCCACCGGACCCCAGTTCTCCTCCCGCCGGATGACCAGGTCGCCGCGGTGAAACTGGGTGACCACACCCGGCAGCCGGTCAGCCCGCAGCACCTGCGTCGTGACGACTTCGATGCTGCCGTCGTCCCCGGACGGCCCGCCGACCCGCATCGAGTCCAGCGTCGCGTCGTCGGCACCGGAGTCGGCCAGCCGGGCCAGCCAGTACTGCGCATCGGCGAACGCCCGATGCACCTGTTCGACGGTGCCGCCGTAGTCGGCGGACATGTCGAATGAGCGCGGCATAGCAGGTCAGGCTACCGTCAAGGGCCGTGACAACAGGTCTGAAAGGGGTGCGGTGGGAACGTCGTTCGCCGGTGCGCAGGTCGCCGAAGCGGTGCCGCTGGCGCCGTTGACGACGTTGCGGGTCGGCCCGACCGCGCGCCGCGTGATCACGTGCGTCACCACCGAGCAGATCGTCACCACGCTGCGGCGCCTGGCCGCCGACGGCGCGGACCCTCTGGTGTTGGCCGGCGGCTCGAATGTGGTGATCGCCGACGACATCGCCGATCTGACCGTGGTGCGGTTGGCCAGCACCGGTCTGACCATCGGCGGCAGTGTCGTGCGAGTCGAGGCCGGCGTGGTGTGGGACGACCTGGTAGATACCGCCGTCGCAGCAGGTTTGGGCGGGTTGGAGTGCCTGTCCGGCATCCCGGGTTCGGTCGGCGCGACACCGGTGCAAAACGTGGGCGCCTACGGCGTGGAGGTGTCCGACATCATCAGCCGCGTCCGGTTGCTGGACCGCCGCAGCGGCGAGGTGCGCTGGGTGCCGGCCGCTGACCTTGGCTTCGGATACCGAACGAGTGTCCTCAAGGAGGCGGGCGGCGGGTTGGGGACCCCCGCCGTGGTGCTGGAAGTCGAGTTCGTGCTGGACGGCTCCGGGCGCAGCGCGCCGCTGCGCTACGGCGAGCTCACCGCGGCGCTGGGAGTGGCCACCGGTGAGCGTGCCGACCCGGCCGCCGTGCGTCAGGCGGTGCTGTCCCTGCGACGGCGAAAAGGGATGGTGCTCGACCCGAACGATCACGACACCTGGAGCGTGGGGTCGTTCTTCACCAATCCCGTTGTCCCGCCGGAGGTCTATCAGCGGCTGGCCGGGCAGGTCGACGGGCCGGTACCGCATTTTCCGGCGCCCGACGGGATCAAGCTGGCCGCCGCGTGGCTGGTGGAGCAGGCCGGGTTCAGCAAAGGCTGGCCGCATTCGGAGACCGACGTCTGCCGGCTGTCGACCAAGCATGCACTTGCTTTGACTAACCGCGGCCGGGCCACCGCCGCCGACGTGCTCGCGCTGGCGCGGCGAGTCCGTGCAGGTGTCCGAGACGTGTTTGGCATCACACTCATACCCGAACCGGTACTGGTCGGCTGCGTGTTGTAACCGATGATTTCGTGTCGCGGGCGGTCGGCCCGGTATCTTGTTTTGACGTGAGCACAGCCAGCACGCCGCCGCCGATCAACCGGCGCCGGGCCTTGTCGGCGCTTGCGGTGGGAGTGTTCGCGCCCAACGTGCTGGCCGCCTGCGTCGGCGGTTCCAGCAAACAAGTTGAGAAGCAGAAGCCGCCGCCCGCGCCGAGCCTGACGTTTCGCCCCGTCAACGCCGCCCGCGACGTGCTGCCGACCGCGCCGGTCAGCGTGGAAGTTCGCGACGGCTGGTTTCAGCGGGTAGAGCTGACGAACTCGACCGGCAAGGCGGTGACCGGCGCGCTCAACCAGGACCGCACCCTGTACACGGTCACCGAGGCGCTCGGCTACGACGCCACCTACAGCTGGACCGGTTCGGTCGTCGGCCACGACGGCAAGCCGGTTCCGGTGGCCGGAAAATTCACCACGGTGACGCCCACCAAGCAGATCGACGGCGGATTTCAGCTCGGCGACGGGCAGACGGTCGGCATCGCCGCGCCGGTCATCATCCAGTTCGACGCTCCCATCAGTGACAAAGCAGCCGTAGAACGGGCATTGAAGGTCACCACCGACCCGCCCGTTGTAGGCAGCTGGGCCTGGCTGCCCGATGAAGCGAAGGGCTCGCGGGTGCACTACCGCACCCGCGAGTACTACCCGGCCGGCGCCAAGGTCAGCGTCGAGGCCAAGCTATACGGGCTCGCGTTCGGCGACGGCGCCTACGGCGCGCAGGACATGTCGCTGAACTTCGACATCGGTCGGCGCCAGATCGTCAAAGCCGAGGTGTCCTCGCACCGCATTCAGGTGGTCCGCGACGAAGGCGTGATCATGGACTTCCCGTGCAGCTACGGCGAAGCCGACAAAGCCCGCAACGTAACCCGCAACGGCATCCACGTCGTCACCGAGAAGTACTCCGACTTCTACATGTCCAACCCGGCGGCGGGCTACAGCAATGCGCACGAGCGTTGGGCGGTCCGCATCTCCAACAACGGCGAATTCATCCACGCCAACCCGATGAGCGCCGGCGCCCAAGGCAACACCAACGTCACCAACGGCTGCATCAACCTGTCGACGTCTGACGCTCAGCAGTACTACGGCAGCGCGATCTACGGCGACCCGGTCGAGGTGACCGGTAGCTCGATCGAGCTGTCCTACTCCGACGGGGACATCTGGGACTGGGCGGTGGACTGGAACACCTGGACGGGCATGTCGGCGCTGCCGCCGCCGTCGGGAGCCAAGCCGTCGCCGGTGTCGATACCGCACAACGCGCCGGCCACGCCGCGCGAGGCGCCGACGCTGTCGGGCACCCCGAGCACCACCGCAAGCCCGACCCGTTCGCCTAACGCGCAGCCGGGCGGTTAGCCATTCGAGTCGCCGAGGCCTGATCGCGCGGGCGGATCACGATCTGGTCGAGGTTGACGTGCGACGGCCGGGAGGCCACGAAGCCGATCACCTCGGCGACGTCGGCGGCCACCAGCGGCGTGATACCGGCATAGACGGCGTCCGCGCGCTGCTGGTCACCGCCGAACCGGACCAGGGAGAACTCGGTTTCCACCGCACCCGGGGCGATCTCGGTGAGTCGCACCGGCTTTCCCAGCAGCTCACCGCGCAGCGTGCGGTGCAAGGCACCCTGGGCATGCTTGGCCGCGGTGTAGCCCGAGCCGCCGTCGTACACCTCCAGGGCGGCGATCGACGTGATCGTGACGATCAGGCCGTCACCGGACTCGATCAGCTTGGGCAGCAGCGCGCGGGTGACCCGCAAGGTGCCGAGCACATTGGTCTCCCACATCCACCGCCAATGCTCCAGGTCGGCTTCGGCGACCGGTTCGAGGCCCAGAGCGCCGCCGGCGTTGTTCACCAGCACGTCGACCCGGTCCAGCGAGCGGGCCAGTGAGTCCACCGCGGCACCGTCGGTGACATCGGTCACAACGGCGGTCCCGCCGATCTCTTGGGCCAGTGCGGCGATGCGGTCACCCCGGCGGGCCGCGCACACTACGTGAAAGCCCTGGGCTGCGAGTGTTCTCGCCGTCGCGGCCCCGATTCCGGCGCTGGCCCCGGTCACCACCGCCACCCGCGTGGCGGGTTGCTGAGTTTGCTCCGTTGTCACCGGAACAACTCTAAGAGACGTGCTAAATTTCTCCCTGTGTACTTGATCGGCCGGTCCGAAAGAATGTCCGCGTGTCTGCTCGCGGACCGCGCGTGTTGTTGTCGCGCAAATCGCCGCGCCTAATCAGCCTGATGTGACACCAGAGGCGGCGCGCGGCCAGGACCCGACCGGACCTAGCAGGCAAGGACACCGCCCGTGCGCTCGACCACCCTCACCGTTCCGTCGCACAACCTCACTTCCCAGCTCAGCATTCGACGACGGGTGATGCCGTCGTCCCTGCATCTCTCCGACGCGGCCGCCGCCGGTGTTTTCCGCGCGGTGCGGCTGCGCGGCCCGATCGGCCGCGACGTCATCGCCTCAGTCACGTCGCTGAGCATCGCGACGGTGAACCGGCAGGTCATCGCTCTGCTGGACGCGGGCATCCTGCGGGAGCGCGCCGACCTGGCGGTCGCCGGCGCCATCGGACGCCCGCGGGTGCCGGTCGAGGTCAACCACGAGCCGTATCTGACGCTCGGCCTGCACGTGGGGGCCCGAACCACCAGCATCGTGGCGACCGACCTGTTGGGACGCACCCTCGACGCGGTCGAGACCCCGACTCCGCTGAACGCGCAGGGGACCGCGCTGGCTGCCCTGGCCGACGGCGCGCGCCGGTACCTGCGCCGCTGGCACCGGCGTCGCCCGCTGTGGGTGGGAGTGGCGACCGGCGGCGTGGTCGACAGCTCCACCGGACACGTCGACCATCCGCGGCTGGGCTGGCGGCAGGCGCCGGTCGGACCGGTGCTGGCCGAGGAGCTGGGGCTTCCGGTGTCGGTGGCCTCCCACGTCGACGCGATGGCCGGAGCTGAACTGCTGCTCGGCATGCGCCGGTTCACGCCGAAAGCATCCACTTCGCTGTATGTCTACGCCCGCGAGACGGTGGGCTACGCCCTGGTGATCGGCGGACGGGTGCACAGCCCTACCACCGGCCCCGGCACCATCTCCAACCTGCCGGCCCAGTCGGATTCACTCGGCGGCACCGGCCAGCTGGAATCCACGGTCAGCGACGAGGCGGTGGTGGTCGCGGCCCGCCGGTTGCGGGTGCTGCCCGCAGGACCGCGGAACTCGACCGCCACGGCGATCGGTGAGCTGTTGCGCCTGGCGCGCACCGGCAACCAGCAGGCCAAGGACTTACTGGCAGAGCGGGCTCGGGTGCTGGGCGGAGCGGTCGCTCTGCTGCGCGACCTGCTCAACCCCGACGAACTGGTGGTCGGAGGTCAGGCGTTCACCGAATATCCCGAGGCTATGGGCGACGTCGAGGCAGCGTTCGCGGCGCGCTCGGTGCTGCCGCCCCGCGATATCCGGATCACCGTCTTCGGCAACCGGGTACAGGAAGCCGGCGCCGGAATGGTGTCGCTGGGCGGGCTCTACGCCGACCCGGTCGGCGGGATGCGCCGCGCGCTGGGGCGCACCGCGGCCGGCCGGGCGGTGCTCGCCGTCGGCGACGCCGCCGTCCCCCGCGAGCGGGTGGTGCCCCCCGACGCATCCTCGGCCTGACCTGCCAGGTTCACCGGTGCTGCAAAGATGGCGGTGTGCGCCACACTGACTTCACCCGGCCAGATTCCGATCTACGCAGGGTGGCGGTGCTGTCGGTGCACACCTCACCGCTGGCTCAGCCGGGCACCGGTGATGCCGGCGGGATGAACGTTTACGTGCTGCAAAGCGCGTTGCATCTGGCCCGCCGCGGGGTCGAGGTCGAGATCTTCACCCGGGCCACCGCCTCGACCGACCCGCCAATCGTGCGGGTGGCGCCCGGTGTGCTGGTCCGCAATGTGGTGGCCGGTCCGTTCGAAGGGCTGGACAAATACGACCTGCCGACCCAGCTTTGCGCCTTCGCGGCCGGGGTGCTGCGCGCCGAAGCCGCACATGAACCGGGGTACTACGACATTGTGCACTCGCACTACTGGCTGTCCGGTCAGGTGGGGTGGCTGGCCCGCGACCGCTGGGCAGTGCCGTTGGTGCACACCGCGCACACCCTGGCCGGGGTGAAGAACGCCGCGCTGGCAGACGACGACGCGCCCGAACCGCCGCTGCGCTCCGTCGGCGAGCAGCAGGTCGTCGAAGAAGCCGACCGGCTGATCGTCAACACCAATGACGAGGCACAGCAGCTGATTTCGCTACACAGCGCCGACCCGGCGCGCATTGACGTGGCGCATCCGGGAGTGGACCTGGAGGTGTTTCAACCCGGTGACCGCCGAGCGGCGCGCCGTGCGCTGGGTCTTCCGCTCGACGAGCAGGTGGTGGCTTTCGTCGGCCGCATCCAGCCGCTCAAGGCCCCCGATATCCTGCTGCGCGCCGCGGCCAAGTTGCCCGGGGTGCGCATCGTGGTGGCCGGCGGTCCCTCGGGCAAGGGTTTCACGGCCCCCGAAGGTCTGGTTGGGCTGGCCGCGGATCTGGGTATCTCCGACCAGGTGACATTCCTGCCGCCGCAGTCCCGCAGCGACCTGGCCGACCTTTTTCGCGCGGCCGATGTGGTGGCGGTGCCCAGCTATTCGGAGTCCTTCGGGTTGGTCGCCGTGGAGGCGCAGGCGTGTGGGACACCGGTGGCGGCGGCCGCGGTGGGTGGCCTGCCCGTCGCGGTACGGGACGGCATCAGCGGCACGCTGATAGCCGGCCACGACGTCGAGCAGTGGGCGACCGCCATCGACGAGCTGTTACAGGCCGGCGCCGGTCCGCGGGGCCGCGCGATGAGCCGCTCGGCGGTCGAGCATGCCGCCACGTTCTCCTGGGACAACACCGTGGAGGCGCTGCTGGTCAGCTACCGGCGCGCGATCACCGATTTCACGGCCGGCCGCCGGCGCCGGCGCGACCTCGCGGCCGCCCGCAGGGCGCGACGCTGGATGCCCCGCCGCGAGCAGCTGCGGGCCCGACCCGGGGTGCCGCAATGACGGACGTGCAGCAGGTCATCGAGGACGCGCTGAAGGCCAGCCAGCTGACCTATTCGCGGCACAAGGGCGCCCACGGCGGGCTACCGGGGCTGATCGTCGAGTTGCCGGGCGAGCGCAAGCTCACGACGAACACCATCCTGAGCATCGGCGAGCACTCGGTGCGCGTCGAGGCGTTCGTGTGCCGCAAACCCGACGAGAACCACGACGGCGTCTATCGGTTCCTGCTCAAACGCAACCGCCGGCTCTACGGCGTCGCCTACACCTTGGACAATGTCGGCGACATCTATCTGGTGGGCCGAATGGCGCTGGCTTCGGTCGACGCGGCCGAGCTCGACCGGGTGCTCGGGCAGGTGCTCGAGGCAGTCGACTCAGACTTCAACACGCTGCTGGAACTGGGCTTCCGGTCGTCGATCCAAAAGGAGTGGGAGTGGCGGGTCTCGCGCGGAGAGTCGCTGAAGAACCTGCAGGCGTTCGCTCACTTGATCGACGACGAGGATATGCCTCGCGGGGACGGCGGCCGCGCGCGGGCGTGACAGCTTGAGCCGGACGTGTCAACGGTGGCCGTGAGAGACTCGGCCGCATGCGACCAACAAGCCCTGATGCCACCCTGGTGCTGGTCCGGCACGGCGAGAGTAAATGGAACGCGCAGAACCTGTTCACCGGTTGGGTGGACGTCGACTTGACCGATAAGGGCAGGGCCGAGGCGATCCGCAGCGGTGAGCTGCTGGTCGAGCACGACCTGCTGCCGGATGTGGTGTACACCTCGCTGCTACGACGGGCGATTTCGACCGCCAATCTGGCCCTCGACAATGCCGACCGGCATTGGATTCCGGTGCGACGCAGCTGGCGGCTCAACGAGCGTCATTACGGCGCGCTGCAGGGGCTGAACAAGACGGAAATTAAGGAGCGTTACGGCGACGAGCAGTTCATGGCATGGCGGCGTAGCTACGACACTCCGCCGCCGCCGATCGAGCGGGGAAGCCGGTTCAGCCAGGACGCCGATCCGCGCTACGCCCACATCGGTGGTGGTCCACAGACCGAATGCCTGGCCGACGTCATCGCCCGGTTTCTGCCCTACTTCACCGACGTCGTGGTGCCGGATCTGCGCGCGGGCAAGACGGTGTTGATCGCCGCGCACGGCAACTCGCTCCGCGCGCTGGTTAAGCATCTGGACGGCATGTCCGCCGAGGAGGTCGTCGGGCTGAACATCCCCACCGGGATTCCGCTGCGCTACGACCTGGACGGCAGTCTTCGTCCCCGCGTACCCGGCGGCTCCTACCTGGACCCAGAAGCCGCTACCGCGGGGGCAGCCACCGTCGCCGGCCAGGGCGCCAACTAACCAGCGCATACTGACGAACAGGTGCCATAGGCAAACATCGCGTGAACGGACGCCGAACACCTGCGTCTCGGGATGTGACATGTCCGGTTCCGGCGACGCGCTGCTGGGGCAAAGTTCAAGAAGATTTGTAGGATTTTTACTGTGAGCGTGTTCTCGGCGCTGTTGCTGGCCGGGGTTCTGGCTCTACTGGCGCTGGGCGTCGGTATCGGCGTCGGGACCCGGCTGGCGCCGCGGGTGGCCGAGCGTCAGCAGCGAGCGGCCGCCGAGCTGGCCGGGATCACCATCGCGCAGATGCTGGAGCGGATCGTTGCATTGACGCCGCTGGGCACGGCGGTGGTCGACAGCCATCGCGACGTGGTGTATCTCAACGACCGGGCCAAGGAGTTCGGTTTGGTGCGCGACCGTCAACTCGACGATGAGGCGTGGCAGGCGGCGCAGCAGGCGCTGGCCACCGGCAGCGACGCCGAGTTCGACCTGTTGCCGAAGAAGCGGGCCGCCGCGGGCGGTTCACAGCTCTCGGTGCATGGCCAGGCGCGGCTGTTGAGCCAGGAGGATCGCCGTTTTGCCGTCGTCTTCGTCTACGACCAGTCCGAGTACGCCCGGATGGAGGCCAGCCGGCGAGACTTCGTCGCCAACGTCAGCCACGAATTGAAGACCCCGGTCGGCGCGATGTCTGTGCTCGCCGAGGCTTTGCTGGCGTCCGCTGACGACCCGGATACGGTGCGCCGGTTCAGTGAAAAGGTGCTCGTCGAGGCCAACCGGTTGGGGCACATGGTGGGCGAGCTGATCGAGTTGTCCCGGCTGCAAGGTGCCGAACGCTTGCCCGACATGTCCGCGGTCGATGTCGATGCCATCGTGGCCGAGGCGATTTCACGTCATAAGGTGGCCGCCGACAACGCCGATATCGAAGTCCGCACCGACACGCCGTGCGGTTTCAAGGTGCTGGGCAACCAAAGCCTGCTGGTGACCGCGCTGGCGAACCTGGTGTCCAATGCGATCGCGTATTCGCCGCGCGGATCGCTGGTGTCGGTCAGCTGCCGGCGACGCGGGGACAATGTCGAGGTGGCCGTCACCGACCGCGGGATCGGCATCGCGCGGAAGGACCAGGAGCGGGTGTTCGAACGGTTCTTCCGGGGAGACAAGGCGCGATCGCGCGCCACCGGCGGCAGCGGGCTCGGGTTGGCCATCGTCAAGCACGTCGCCGCCAATCACAACGGCAGCATCGGCTTGTGGAGCCAGCCCGGAACCGGATCGACGTTCACGCTCGCCATCCCGGCCTGCCAGGATCACGGCGAGCCGGTTTGCGAGCCGCGCTCGAGGAAGTCCCAACGAGAGGAAGAGTTGCGCAGATGAGGCGCGCCGATGACGATGCAGAGCGCGGGGCACCCCAGCTTGCCAGGGGACGATGAGGAGGAATGGCGCAGATGACGAGTGTGCTGATCGTGGAGGACGAGGAATCGCTGGCCGATCCCCTCGCATTCTTGTTACGCAAGGAAGGCTTCGAGGCCACCGTCGTCACCGACGGGCCGTCGGCGCTGGCCGAGTTCGACCGGTCCGGCGCGGACATCGTGCTGCTCGACCTGATGCTGCCGGGCATGTCCGGCACCGACGTGTGCAAGCAGCTGCGGGCCCGCTCCAGCGTTCCGGTGATCATGGTGACCGCCCGGGACAGCGAAATAGACAAGGTGGTGGGACTGGAGCTGGGTGCCGACGACTACGTCACCAAGCCGTACTCTGCGCGCGAGTTGATCGCCCGCATCCGTGCCGTGCTTCGCCGCGGCGGAGAAGAAGAGGCTGAAGTCACCGACGGCGTGCTGGAGTCCGGACCGGTGCGGATGGATGTCGAGCGCCACGTCGTCTCGGTGAACGGTGAACCGATCATGTTGCCGCTCAAAGAGTTTGATCTATTGGAATATCTGATGCGCAACACCGGGCGGGTACTGACCCGCGGACAGCTGATCGATCGGGTGTGGGGCGCCGACTACGTGGGCGACACTAAGACACTCGATGTACACGTCAAGCGGCTGCGCTCCAAGATCGAAGCCGACCCGGCCAACCCGGTGCACCTGGTGACGGTGCGCGGCCTGGGTTACAAGCTCGAAGGCTGAGGTCGTTTCCGGACGTATCGTCACTCGGCGGCCCGGGTAGCCGGATGCACCGCGATCAACCCTAACCCGCTGCGCCGCTTGCACATCGCCGCCAATTCAGCGTAAGCCTTTTCGCCGAGCAGCTCGGTGAGTTCGGCGGCCAACGTCTTCCAAACTTGTTTGGTGCCGACGTGCGTTGCCGGGTCGCCGGTGCAGTACCAGTGCAGATCAGCGCCACCGGAGCCCCAGCCGCGACGGTCGTATTCGGTGATGGTGGTTTTGAGTATCTCCGTGCCGTCCGGGCGAGTGACCCATTCCTGGCTGCGCCGGATCGGCAACTGCCAGCAGACGTCCGGCTTCATCGTCAACGGGGCGACGCCCAGCTTGAGCGCTTTGAGGTGCAATGCGCAACCGGCGCCGCCGGCGAAACCCGGCCGATTCAAGAAGATGCACGCACCTTTGTATTTGCGGGTCCGCCACGCTGGTTCGTCGTCGTGCTCATCTTGTTCGAGATACCCCTTGTGGCCCAGGCCCTTTCCCCGGAACTGCCAATCCCGGTCGGTCAGCTGTGCCGCCGCATCGTCGAGCCGGGCTCGGTCGTCGTCGTCGGAAAGAAACGCTCCGTGTGAGCAGCACCCGTCGCTAGGCCGACCGGCCACCGTGCCCCGGCAGGCCGGCGTGCCGAACATGCAGGTCCATCGCGACAGCAACCACGTGAGATCGGCGGCGATCAGATGTTCGGGATTGTCCGGGTCATAGAACTCCACCCATTCGCGCGCAAAATCGAGTTCCACTTCGGCCGGTTGGGCCGGCTGCGAGGGTGTCACAGCTTCCCACGGTAGTCGAATATCGCTGCCGCCCGCGGAAACCCAGCGCGGGTCGGCTCTGTGGTGGTGAGTCACACTGGTCTCAGCCGCCTCACTGGTCGCTGGGAGGTTGGTGGTGCCGTTGTGCCCACCTTCGAGCGACAAATTTCGTTGGTTCGGGCGGCGACGCCGCGAGTTGTCGCTCGAAGGCGGGCATGAAGGCACTTACTTACTCTCGGTGACAGATGTGACAGCCGAGACCAGCGCGAAAAACTCACGCCAGTCCCGCCGTCCCCTCGCAAGCTGGGGAGCCCCTCGCGGCGGGCATCGTCACCGGGCGGTGCTTGATCGCCCGCTTCCTCCTCCCGCCGGTCGCGGCGGGCATCGTCACCGGGCTAGGTTGTGTCTCGTGCGGTTAGGGGTGCTCGACGTGGGCAGCAACACGGTCAACCTGCTGGTGGTCGACGCCCGCCGTGGCGGACACCCGACGCCGATGAGTTCGACCAAGGCCACCCTGCGGCTTGCCGAGACCATCGACAACTCCGGCAAGATCACCCGCCGCGGTGCCGACAAGCTCATCTCCACGATCGACGAGTTCGCCAAGATCTCGTCGAGCTCGGGCTGTGCCGAGTTGATGGCGTTCGCCACCTCCGCGGTCCGCGACGCCAAAAACTCCGACGACGTGCTGGCGCGGGTACGCGCCGAGACGGGTGTCGATCTGCAGGTGCTGCGCGGCGTCGACGAGTCACGGCTGACTTTTCTGGCGGTACGCCGCTGGTACGGGTGGAGTGCAGGACGAATCATCAACCTCGACATCGGCGGCGGTTCCCTGGAGATATCCAGCGGCGTCGACGAGGAACCCGAGGTCGCGCTGTCGCTGCCGCTGGGCGCCGGGCGCCTCACTCGCGAGTGGCTGTCCGACGATCCGCCCAGTCGGCGGCGAGTCGCCATGCTGCGCGACTGGCTCGACACCGAATTGGCCGACGCCAGCGCCGCAGTGCTCAAAGCAGGCAGTCCCGACCTGGGGGTGGCAACGTCCAAGACGTTCCGTTCGCTGGCCCGGCTGACCGGCGCTGCGCCGTCGGCAGCGGGACCACGCGTCAAGCGAACGCTGACCTACAACGGCCTCAGACAACTCATATCTTTCATCTCTAGGATGACCACCGCTGACCGTGCGGAATTGGAAGGAGTAAGCGCCGAGCGCGCGCCGCAAATCGTGGCCGGAGCTCTGGTGGCGGAGGCAAGCATGCGCGCGCTGTCGATAGAAACGGTGGACATTTGCCCTTGGGCGCTGCGTGAGGGGCTTATTCTTCGAAAACTCGACAGCGAAGCCGACGGAACCGCCCTCGTAGAGACGTCCGTGCGGGATGCTGATGGCCAGGTAGTTGATCGGACTGCGGTGAACCGATCGAAGGGCGACAGACGATGACTGGACCACGAACCGACGTCGACGACACGGAATCCCGGCCGATCTCCGTAGCCGAGCTACTGGCCAGAAACGGGACCATCGGAGCACCGCCGGTCACCGGACGCCGTCGCCGCCGCCGAGGCAACAGTGACGCCGTGACCGTCGCCGAGCTGACCGGTGAGATCCCCGTCATCACCGACGACACCCCGCCACCCGAACCGCCCAGCCCCCCGGCACCCGAACGGCGCCCCAACGGAGCCACCGGCACAGCCGAACCGATCGTGGCGCCGACACCCGCCGAGCCTGAGGACGCCGCCGCCCCGTACTGGTCGGAACCAGAGGCACGCTGGCCGCAGTCCGCGCCCCAGCTGCGACGCGATGAAGGGCCGAAGCTCAGCGAGTACCCCCGACCAGTGCGCCGACCTGAGCCGGTGGCCGAAGCTCGCTCCGGTGCTGAGGGGATGAGCCCCGACCCGCTGGTCGACTACGCCGACATCCCTGTCGACGTCATGGACACCGACGTGCGCGACGCCGAGCCGGTGGCCGAGGACTCGGCCTACGTGCGCTCCTATTTGGGCGGCGCCGAGCAGGACGACACGGTCGCCGACCACGATCTGCTCGACGATGACTATCGCGACATCGAAGAAGACCTCGACGGGCAACGCCCAGACGCTGCTGACGAGCCTGCCACCTGGTCGAGCAAATCCGAGATGCTGCGCTACGGCGGTCTGGTGGTCGTCCAGTCGATCCTGGCGGTCGGATTCGGTGCCGGCTTGTTCATCGCGTTCGACCAACTGTGGCAATGGAACAACATCGTGGCACTAGTGCTCGCGGTGTTGGTCATTCTTGGTCTGGTGGCGGCGGTTCAGGTGGTCCGCAAGACCGTGGACACCGCCAGCACGTTGATCGCGGTCGCGGTGGGGGCGTTGATCGCCTTCGGCCCGTTGGCGCTTCTGCAGTCGGGCTAGGAGCCCGCCGGACAACACGTGCGCCCCGCAATCAAGGTCGGTCTTTCGACGGCCTCGGTCTACCCGTTGAGGACCGAGGCCGCTTTCGAGTATGCGGCCAAGCTGGGCTACGACGGTGTCGAGCTGATGGTGTGGGGTGAATCGGTCAGCCAGGACATCGACGCCGTAGAGCGCATGACGTCGCGCTATTCGGTGCCGGTGTTGTCGGTGCACGCGCCCTGTCTGCTGATCTCGCAGCGGGTG
This sequence comes from uncultured Actinomycetota bacterium, assembly GCA_963767765.1. Taxonomy (GTDB): domain Bacteria; phylum Actinomycetota; class Actinomycetes; order Mycobacteriales; family Mycobacteriaceae; genus Mycobacterium. The sequence goes on from CAVYEX010000002.1 coordinate 1,520,732, forward strand.
TGGGGCAACAACCCGATCGCCAAGCTTGAGCGCAGCGTACGGGCCGCCGAACAGCTGGGCGCCCAGACCGTCGTCGTGCATCCACCGTTCCGCTGGCAGCGCCGCTACGCTGAGGGCTTCGCCGACCAGGTCGCCGATTTGGAAGCCTCCAGCGACGTGCTGGTGGCCGTGGAGAACATGTTTCCGTTCCGGGCCGACCGGCTGTTCCGGTCGGGCCAGTCGATCGAACGGATGCGCCGGCGCGGCGGTGGCCCCGGCCCGGCGATTTCGGCGTTCGCACCGTCCTATGACCCGCTCGACGGTGGGCACGCCAACTACACGCTGGACCTGTCGCACACCGCCACGGCCGGCACCGACGCACTCGAGATGGCCCGTCGGATGGGGTCGGGCCTGGCGCACCTGCACTTGTGTGACGGCAGCGGTCGGCCCGTCGACGAACATCTAGCACCGGGTCGGGGCACGCAACCCACCGTCGAGGTATGCCAGATGCTGGCCGCCGGCAGCTTCAACGGGCACGTCGTGCTGGAGGTCGCCACCTCCAGTGCGCGCTCGATGCACGAGCGGGAAGTACTACTGGCCGAGTCATTGCAGTTCGCCCGAACACACCTGCTGCGCTGACCTGAGGACGTTGATGGACGCACCATTCAGCACCGCGATGACTCTCCATGCGGTCGAAAGCACCAGCACGTCGGCTCGCACATTCGAAGGTGAGCTGAACAAGCACTGGACCATCGGTCCTAAAGTGCACGGCGGCGCGATGCTTGCCCTGTGCGCCAAAGCCGCGCGCACAGCGCACGGCGGCCCGGTCGAACCGGTCGCGGTGTCGGCCAGCTTCCTGTCGGCGCCCAATCCGGGGCCGATGCGGTTGACGACGACGATCCGCAAGCGCGGCCGCCGGATCAGCTTGGTCGACGTCGAACTCGGCCAGGGCGACCGCACCGCGGTGCACGCCGTCATCACCCTCGGCGAACCGGAGCACCACGTGGCCCCGCTGCTGTCGGCAAATCCGCTGGTGCATCTGATGACTGTCGAACCGCCGGCGGACGTGGCGCCGATCGGCCCTGGCCACCCGATGGCCGGTCTGGTGCATCTGGCGGAAGGGTGCGACGTGCGGCCTTTGGTGTCGACGCTGCAGCCGACCGACGGCCGGCCGCCGATGATCCAGATGTGGGTGCGCCCTCGTGGTGTGGCACCCGACGTGCTGTTCGCCTTGATGTGCGGCGACGTCTCAGCGCCGGTGAGCTTCGCCGTCGGCCGCACCGGCTGGGCCCCGACCGTTCAACTCACCGCTTACCTGCGCGGATTACCGGCTGACGGCTGGCTTCGGGTGCTGTGTACCTGCATGCAGATCGGGCAGGACTGGTTTGACGAGGACCATGTCGTCGTCGACAGCGAAGGCCGCATCGTGGTGCAAACCCGTCAGCTGGCGATGGTGCCCCCGCCATAGCTGTCGGGCGACCCGCTGCGTCCGGCTTCGCCGCCCTTGCGATCGCCCGGGGTTGTTGGTGGGCGACCCGCTGCGTCCGGCTTCGCCGCCCTGGCGATCGACCGGGGTTGTTGGTGGGCGACCCGCTGCGTCCGGCTTCGCCGCCCTGGCGATCGCCCACGAACCCCCCGACCGTCTGACATGCTTTCACCCGTGGCCAGAATCGCGATCATCGGTGGCGGCGCCATGGGCGAAGCGATCTTGTCGGGACTCTTACGCGCCGGCCGACAGGTCAGGGACATCGTGCTCGTCGAGCGGATGCCTGGACGTGCCCGCTACCTCGCCGAGACGTACTCGGTGTTGGTGTCCTCGTTGACCGATGCAGTGGAGAACGCGACCTTTGTCATCGTCGCGGTCAAGCCGTCCGACGTCGAGTCGGTCATCGGTGAGATAGCGCGGGTCGCCGCCAGAGCCGATAGCGGCAGCGCCGAGCAGGTGATTGTCTCGATCGCTGCGGGGGTCACCAACAGCTATCTGGAATCCAAGCTGCCGGCCGGGACACCGGTCGTCCGGGTGATGCCCAATGCGCCGTCACTGGTCGGGGCCGGGATCAGCGCGCTGGCCGGTGGCCGGTTCGCGACACCGGAGCAGGTCAAGGAAGTCTGTGCCCTGTTCGACAGCGTCGGCGCCGTGCTGACTGTCCCCGAGGTGCAGATCGACGCGGTGACCGCGGTCTCAGGATCGGGTCCGGCGTACTTCTTTTTTCTGGTCGAGGCGCTGGTGGACGCGGGCGTCGCGGTTGGCCTGAGCCGGCCGATCGCTACTGAGCTGGTGGCGCAGACCATGGCCGGCTCGGCGGCAATGCTGATCGAACGGATGGAGCAAGACCGCGAAGTCAAAGACGGCGCGACGGATCTGCGGGTTGACACCACCGCGGCGCAGCTGCGGGCCACCGTCACCTCGCCGGGTGGGACGACGGCCGCTGCGCTGCGCGAACTGGAACGTGGCGGTCTGCGGGCAGCTGTCGACGAGGCCGTTCGCGCCGCAAAAACCCGCGCTGAGCAGCTGAGAATAACAACGGAGTAGTTCAGCAATTTCTGATTATTTTCCCTCACCCGTCGCAGTAACCCCACTAGTCCCGCTATTCTCCTTCCTGTATGCACGCGTGGGTGCCAGCGGAGGGGAAGCCGCTGGGACTGCGCGCGCCTGACTGATTGGGTTGCGATGACGTCTATCAATGGGCCATCGGCGCGGGATTCAGCTGGCGGTAAATCGGCGCGTGACACCGGTTCGCCTGATGGGCAACCGACCAGAACTCAATTCCTCACCGTTGCCGAAGTCGCGGCGCTGATGCGGGTCAGCAAGATGACCGTCTATCGGCTCGTGCACAACGGCGAGTTGCCCGCAGTCCGGGTCGGGCGGTCATTTCGCGTGCATGCCAAGGCGGTGCACGACATGCTCGAAACGTCGTACTTCGACGCTGGCTGAAGCGTTCTCGGCCGGCTGCGGCTCATCGAGAGTGCGCTGGCGGTCGTCTTTTCGCGCTTCGCTTCAAGGGATGGATGCAACACGTCCGATGAGGAGTGTTGCCGTGCCGCGTCCGCCGTTGAGGTCTGTTGTCCGTCAGTTCTGGGTTCACATCGGTGATGGCTATGGCACCGCGGAGGCCGGTGTTGCCGTCGGCGTGTCGGAACGTTCTGGCTTGCGTTGGTTTGCTGATGCTGGTGGCGTGAAACCACGGCTATGTGAACCCAAGAGCGGTGGCCCGCGGCCGAGGCTGACCCTCGAAGACCGGGTCGAAATCGAGATTGGGGTTAGGACAAACGAATCGTTGCAGTCGATGGGTGACCGGCTGAGGCGGCCGGCGTCGACGATCAAACGTGAGATCGACGCCAACGGTGTCCGTAATTGCTACGACGGACGCAAGTCAGGTTATCGACGCAAGCAAGCATTCGGCGCCCGCCAGAGCGGCAAAACGGCGCAGGTCTTCTACCGGGCGTCAATTGCGCAGGCGCGCGCCGATGAGCGTGCGTGTCGAGCTAAGCCAGCCAAGCTGGCTTATAACGAGAAGTTGCGCGATGAGGTGCAGACTCGGTTAGACGATTTCCATAGTCCCGGCCAGATCGCGACGATGCTGCGGCGCGATTTCCCCGACGACCCGGAGATGTGGGTGTCACACGAGGCGATTTATCAGGCGGTCTACGTGCAAGGACGCGGTCATTTGCGCCGCGACATTCATCGCTGCCTGCGCACCGGGCGGGCGCTGCGCAAACCGCGTAACAGTCCCGGTGAGCGGCGGGGCCGCATCCCGAACATGGTCAACATCAGTGAGCGCCCCGCCGAGGTGGCTGACCGCGCGGTGCCCGGCCATTGGGAAGGCGACTTGATCATGGGCAGCACCGAATCAGGCTCGGCGATCGGCACCCTGGTCGAGCGCAGCACTCGATTCACCATGCTGCTGCACCTACCCGACAACCATGGTGCTTTGGCCGTTCAGGACGCCATTGTGGCCAAGATGGCGCAGCTGCCGGCGATGCTGCGCCGCACACTGACCTGGGACCAGGGCAAGGAGATGGCCAACCACATCGCCATCGCCGAAGCCGCCGAGTTGAACATTTATTTCTGTGATCCGCACTCCCCGTGGCAGCGTGGCACTAACGAAAACACCAACGGACTACTGCGCCAATGGTTTGCCAAAGGCACTGACCTGTCGGTATTTCCCGCCGACTACCTCGACTATGTCGCGGCCAAACTCAACAACCGACCCCGCCAAACGCTGAACTGGAAAACCCCCGCCGAGGCCCTCGACGAACTACTGTCCAACCCGACCGAACCACCAACTGTTGCATCGATCGCTTGATTGCGCCGCGCCAACTCCGCCATGGGCGCACAGTCGGCGCCCTGTGCGCAGACTCGTTGCGCTGACGCAGCCTGGGTCGACGCCATTTGTTGTTCGGCGTGGTCAGCCGGGTAGAGTGACCGGGTCATTCACGCGCCGGCACGGCGGACTTTAGGACTTAGATAGCGGGGTCATGGGCTCAGTAATCAAGAAGCGGCGCAAACGCATGTCGAAGAAGAAGCACCGCAAGCTATTGCGTCGGACTCGGGTGCAACGCAGAAAACTCGGTAAGTAACCACCGGCGGCGACCCGCTGCGCCCGGCTTGCCGCCGCGCTTGCGATCGCCGCTAGGCTATGAGGGTGAATTCGTCGGGCGGTCCAACTGGCAGCGGTATGGGCACTAACCCCGGCGCCGAGATCAGCGACGCGGTGCGGCCTCCGAAGGTTGTGCTGGTTACCGGTGCTTGCCGATTTCTGGGCGGCTACCTGACCGCCCGGCTGGCGCAGAATCCGGCGATCCAGCGGGTGATCGCGGTCGATGCGATCGCTCCCAGCAAAGACATGCTGCGCCGGATGGGCCGTGCCGAATTCGTCCGGGCAGACATCCGTAACCCGTTCATCGGCAAGGTGATTCGCAATGGCGAAGTCGACACCGTCGTACATGCCGCGGCGGCGTCGTACGCTCCGCGGTCCGGCGGTGGGGCGGCGCTGAAGGAACTGAACGTGATGGGCGCGATGCAGCTTTTCGCCGCCTGTCAGAAGGCGCCGTCGGTGCGCCGCGTCGTGCTGAAGTCGACTTCGGAGGTCTACGGATCCAGCCCGCACGATCCGGTGATGTTCACCGAGGACAGCAGCAGCCGTCGCCCCTTCCACGAAGGGTTTCCCAAAGACAGCCTCGACATCGAGGGCTACGCCCGCGGGCTCGGCCGGCGCCGGACCGACGTCACGGTCACGATTCTGCGGCTGGCCAACATGATCGGCCCCGCAATGGACACCACACTGTCGCGATACCTGGCCGGCCCCCTGGTACCCACCGTGGTAGGTCGCGACGCCCGCTTGCAGTTGCTGCACGAGCAAGACGCGCTGGGGGCTCTGGAGCGGGCCGCGATGGCCGGCAAGTCGGGCACCTTCAACGTCGGCGCCAGCGGCATCATCATGTTGTCGCAGGCGATACGGCGAGCGGGGCGTATCCCGTTGCCGATTCCCGGTTTTACGCTGTGGGCGCTCGATTCGATAAGAAGGGCTAATCACTACAGTGAGCTCAACCGCGAGCAGCTTGACTACTTGAGCTATGGCCGGGTGATGGACACGACGCGGATGCGGCACGATTTCGGATTCCAACCGAAGTGGACCACCGCCGAAGCGTTCGACGATTACCTTCGCGGGCGAGCTCTGACTCCCATTATCGATCCGCAGTGGGTACGCTCCTTAGAGGACGGCGCGGTGGCCGTAGCTCAACGCTTGGGCAGCCGAACGCCGTTGCTCAGGGCAGGGGGGAGGTGAATACCATGGCGGGTGAATCGAAAGCGAAAGTTATTCCGCTGCACGCCAATTCAGGACGTGCGTCGGCTCAGCGACGCGCCGTGAAGCGGACCGCAACGGCTCGGCACCCGTCGGTGTTGCCCGAGGCCGATCCCCGCGCCTCAGAAGGGCAGCTCGCCGATGTGGTGCGCGAGATCGACGAGCGGCGACGCGCAGCCGAATTGGCGTCGGACACTCCGGCGCCCCCCAACGAGTTGGCTCAGCGGGTTGGCGCCGTCGCGCAATTCGTGCGGCAGCGGCTCACCGGTGACTACCGCGTCGACGAGTTCGGCTTCGACCCGCACTTCAACGACGCGATCGTGCGGCCGTTGCTGCGATTCTTCTTCCGCTCCTGGTTCCGGGTGGAGGTCAGCGGCATCGAGAACCTGCCCGACGAGGGGGCTGCGCTGGTCGTGGCGAACCACGCGGGGGTGCTGCCGTTCGACGGGCTGATGGCCTCGGTGGCGGTGCACGACGAGCACCCGGCCCACCGCGACTTGCGGCTACTAGCCGCCGACATGGTGTTCGACCTGCCGGTGTTCGGGGAAGCGGCCCGCAAGGCCGGTCACACCATGGCCTGCACCACCGACGCGCACCGGCTGCTGGCCGCCGGCGAGCTGACCGCGGTCTTCCCGGAGGGCTACAAGGGCCTGGGCAAGCACTTCCGGGACCGCTACAAATTGCAGCGGTTCGGCCGTGGCGGGTTCGTGTCCGCCGCATTGCGGACCAAGGCGCCGATCATCCCGTGCTCGATCGTCGGCTCGGAGGAGATCTATCCGATGCTGGCCGACGTCAAGCTCCTGGCGCGGCTGCTCGGCGTGCCGTATTTCCCCATCACCCCGCTGTTCCCGCTGGCCGGCCCGGCCGGTCTGATGCCGTTGCCGTCGAAGTGGCACATCGCATTCGGCGAGCCGATCTCGACCGCGGACTACGAGCATGCCGACGCCGATGACCCCATGGTGACTTTCGAGCTGACCGATCAGGTGCGAGAGACGATCCAGCAGACGCTGTACCGGTTGCTGGCCGGCCGGCGCAATATGTTCTTCGGGTAGACCAGCCTATTTGGCCAGGGTGAACTGGCAGACGTCGGTATAGCCGTCGCGGAACAGGTCGGCGCAGCCGGTCAGGTACTTCATGTAGCGCTCGTAGACCTCTTCGGACTGAATCGCGATCGCCTCGTCCTTCTTCTCGCGCAGCCCGGCGGCCCACAGGTCGAGCGTGCGGGCGTAATGCAAGCGCAACGGCTGGACGCGGGCGACCTTGAAACCGGCTCGCGTGGCGTGTTCCTCGACGTCGGCCACCGACGGCAACCGGCCGCCCGGGAAGATTTCTCGCATGATGAACTGGATGAAGCGCAGCAGCGACATCGTCGTCTTCAAGCCGCGCTTTCCGATGTCCTCCGCACTCACCGCCACGATGGTGTGCAACAGCATCACGCCGTCGCCGGGTAACGCCTCGTAAGCCATCTTGAAAAAGTCGTCCCAGCGGTCGCGGCCGAAGTGCTCGAACGCACCGATGGACACGATCCGGTCGACCGACTCGTGAAACTGCTCCCAGCCCTCCAGCCGCACCTCAGCTGACCGCGTACTGCCCATCTCGTCGAAGGACCGCTGCACGTGCGCGGCCTGGTTTTTGCTCAACGTCAGCCCGATCGCGTTGACGTCATATTTCTGGATCGCCCGCCGCAACGTCGCCCCCCAGCCGCAGCCGACGTCGAGCAACGTCATCCCCGGCTCGAGGCCGAGCTTGCCCAGGGCCAGGTCGACTTTGGCCAGCTGCGCCTCTTCCAGCGTCATGTCGTCGCGTTCGAAGTAGGCGCAGCTGTAGGTCTGCGACGGATCGAGAAAGAGCCGGTAGAAATCGTCGGACAGGTCGTAGTGCGACTGGACGTCCTCGAAGTGCGGTCGCAGATCCGTGCTGTCCGGCCCGGCGGCCCCCTGTGTCATAGCGGCCGACCTTAAGCCTTGCTCACGATCGATGCAATCGCCGCCGCCGTCACCGAAGCGTCGACCTCCTGGTTGGCCGACTCTCCGATCATGGTGACGACGCTGGTGACCACTGGGTTGCCGTCGGCGTCGGTGACCTCGCTGCGGATCTCGGAAATCACCGTGCCGTGCGATTCGATGACCGAGTCCAGGTAGGCGTCGAAGTACAGCTTGTCGTGGGCCAGGATCGGCCGATGAAACTTGATCTTCTGGTCGCGGTGAAACACCCGGGCGATGTTGATCGGGATGTCGAATTTGGTGAACAGTTCCAGCTGCAGCTGGCGTCCGGCGATGGCCAGGAAGGTCAGCGGTGCCACCACGGTGGGGTAGCCGGCCTCGGCCGCGGCCGCCTCACTGAAGTGCGACGGATGGTCGTCTTTCACCGCGCGGGCGAATTCGCGGATCTTCTCCCGGCCGACCGCGAAGTAGTCATGGTGCCGGTAGTGCTTACCGATGATGTCTCGGACTTCGACGGGGACTGACATGCGGTGACGCTCTCCGCTCACGTTGGGGCTCAGCGGTGCAGCTTATCAGCGCCCGTGCCGCCGAGATGCCAGCGCTGCCAGGGCACCGCCGGCGGCGCCCAGGGCCAGCGCCGACGGCACTCCGATCCGGGCGGCTCGCCGCGCGGTGCGGAAATCCCGCACCTCCCAACCGCGCTTGCGGGCCAGGGCACGAAGCTGCGCATCCGGGTTGACGGCGACCGCGGTGCCGACCAGCGACAGCAACGGCACATCGTTGAAGCTGTCGGAGTAGGCGGTGCAGCGCTTGAGGTTGAGGCCCTCTCTAATCGCCAGCGATCGCACCGCGTGCGCCTTGCCGGCGCCGTGCAGGATCTCGCCGACCAGCCGGCCGGTGAACACCCCATCGACCGATTCGGCGACGGTACCCAGCGCGCCGGTCAGTCCCAGCCGGCGAGCGATCGTCACCGCGAGCTCGTAGGGCGTCGCGGTGACCAGCCATACCTGCTGGCCGGCGTCGAGATGCATTTGAGCCAAGTCGCGGGTGCCCGCCCAGATCTTGTCGGAGATGATGTCGTCGAAGATCTCTTCGCCCAGCGCGGTCAGTTCGGCGGTGGACCGGCCTTCGATGAATGCCAGAGCTTTGCGGCGCCCGGCCGCGACGTCGCCGCTGTTCTCCCGGCCGATCAGCTGAAACTTGGCTTGCGCGTACACGAATCCGAGCACATCTCGGTAGGTGAAGTACTTGCGGGCGGCCAGTCCGCGGCCGAAGTGCAGCAGTGACGAGCCCTGCACCAGCGTGTTGTCGACGTCGAAGAACGCGGCGGCGGTCAGATCAACCGGCGGCGGGCTCTCGGCCAGTCCCAGTTCTGCGTCGAAGGCCAAGCCGTCGAGCGCACGTTCGGCGCTGGCGTTGCCGGACTGCTCCCGCGCGTCACCGGGCTCTGCGTTACGGCCGGGTCCCAAGGTGTCTGGCCCGTCGGAAGCGGTCACGGTCCAACAGTATCGGTCGGCTGCCGAGATCCGCGGCGGGAAGACGCCCGTCCGCTGACCCACATGGTGCGTGACAAGCGATACTGACTGTCGTGCCGCAGTTGCCACCCGCCCGTTACCTGCTGCGGGCAAAGGATTTCGTCGACGCCCGCTACGGCGACCCCATCACGGTCGAGGACCTGGCCGCCGCGGCCGGATTGTCGCGGGCGCACTTCAGCCGGATGTTTGCGCGCACCTTCGGCGAATCGCCGGCTGCGTACTTGCGGTCTCGTCGGCTGGAGCGCGCGGCGGCGCTGCTGCGGTACACGGATCGCTCAGTCGTCGACATCTGCGTGATGGTCGGATTGCAGAGTGTCGGAACGTTCACAACCAGCTTCACCCGGGTGTACGGCATGCCGCCGGCCGCTTACCGCGCGAGCATGCCGCCGGCGAGTGTGCACGCCCGCATCCCCAGCTGCATCCTGCAGCGCGACACCCGTTTGTCGGGAACGAAGACAGCACAAGAGAAGAAGACAAGTGAGTGCGACCGACCGTAGCGTCGGCCGCATGTTGACAATCGCTAGTGCCCAACTGTGGGTTCACGATCAGCAAGTCGCGTTGAAGTACTGGACCGAGCAGGTGGGCATGGAGGTGCGCCAAGACGTCACCGTGCCCGAACTGGGCAATTTCCGGTGGTTGACCGTCGGTCCGCCGGGCCAGGAAGACGTCTCGATCGTCTTGATGGCCGTGCCCGGCCCGCCGGTCATGGACGAAAGTACCCGCACCCAAGTCTTGGACCTTGTCGCCAAGGGATTCGCGGGCACGGTGTTCCTCACCACCGAGAATTGCCAGGCCGCCTATGAGCAGCTGAAAGCTCGCGGCGTCGAGTTCACCGAGTCGCCACAGGAAAGGCCGTACGGCATCGACTGCGGTTTCCGGGATCCGTCCGGCAACAGCGTGCGCCTCACCCAGCTTGCCGAGGCCTTCCGCGGCTGACCAAGTCCGTCGGCCCGTTCGCGGCCGCACTAACCATTTCTTCTCTGTCACCACTCAAATAGAGAACCGGGTGCCTACGCAGGGATACCACGATCGCCACCACGTTTGTGAATAAGCAAATCATCGTGCTCACGTCGCCGACCGGACTCGACAAAGTCAACCGCCGCGTCGCTGTCGCACAAAAAGAATCGATACTGTTCGGGCGTGATTTCGTAACCTTCTTCGTAATTAACGATGCCGTTGCTGACCGGTATGGAAGCGTAGTGGCGGCCAGCGGTTAATTCGGTGCCGATAGAATATGGATCTTCTTTGAAGAAGTACGTATCATCGAATTTCACGACAAGCCTTTCGTTCATGGTTGCGGCATGCGTCAGCGAATTCAATTGCTAAACGTTCGTCTTGCAAAGAGTTTCGGTAGTGCACACGGATCAGCCGTCGGCGGGACTCCGGAGCTCGTGCGCCGAAGCCGACTCCTGGTTCTGGTAGGCGGCACCGACAGCACCGACCGCCTTCGCCAACATCGCTAATCCGCGCTGGACTTCGGCGGCCCCGCGATGCCACTGAACCCAAACCCTGCCGTACGCGGCGCCCGCCCCGCCGTGCCAGCCGGCCAGCATCCCGCGCAGCTCGCCATCAAGCTCGGTGAGCCTGCTGTCGAGATCGGTGGCCGCGCCGGTCAATGCCTGCGAGATGCCCTGCATGGCCTGCGGGTCTGCCTGCAGATCCCTCGGATCAGCCATAGCGGCGAACGTAGTCAGCTGTCACGGCCGCCACAATTCACGTCGACCGCTGCCACACTGGGGCAATGAGCCGTTCACAGGTTCAACTGTTGACCCGCGCCGGGTGCACGATGTGCACGAAAGTGCACGCTCAATTGGCGCGCCTATCTGACGAATTGGCCTTCGAGCTGTCGACCACCGACGTCGACGAGGCCGCCGCGGCAGGCGACAGCGGCCTGCGCGCCGAGTACGGGGATCGGCTGCCGGTGGTGCTGCTCGACGGCCGCGAGCACAGCTACTGGGAACTCGACGAGCCCCGGCTCCGCAGGGATCTCGGCTCCCCGAGGTGACGAGCAGCACGAATTTGGTGGCTTACCTGAGAAACGTCTACCGTGGAAGGTAGTTCGGTCACTGGTTGACAGCAAAGGAGCAGGCCAGGTGATGCTGCGGTGAGCGTGCTGCTCTTCGGGGTTTCGCATCGCAGTGCTCCGGTATCCGTCCTCGAACAGCTGAGCACCGATCAAGCCGATCAAGACAAGATCGTTGACCGGATTCTGCAGTCCCCCCTGATCACCGAAGCGATGGTGCTGTCGACATGCAACCGCGTCGAGGTGTACGCGGTAGTGGAGGCCTTCCACGGCGGGCTGTCGGTGATCGGTCAGGTGCTGTCTGAGCATTCCGGCATGTCGATGGCCGACCTGACCCGCTACGCGTACGTGCGTTACAGCGAAGCCGCCGTCGAGCACCTGTTCGCGGTGGCCAGTGGGTTGGATTCGGCGGTGGTCGGCGAACACCAGGTGCTAGGACAGGTTCGTCGCGCCTACGCCGCTGCCGAAACCAATCGCACTGTCGGTCGGGTGCTGCACGAGCTGGCGCAGCGGGCGCTGGCCGTCGGCAAACGGGTGCACTCTGAAACCGCACTCGACGCCGCGGGCGCGTCGGTGGTGTCGGTGGCGCTGGGCATGGCCAGTAGAAAGCTCGGTCATGCTGGACTCAAAGGCAGGACCGCGGCGGTGATCGGCGCCGGAGCAATGGGCGCCCTGTCCGCGGCGCACCTGGCCCGCGCCGGTGTCCGGCAGGTGCACGTCGTCAACCGGTCGCTGCCCCGGGGACAGCGGTTGGCACGCAGGATTCGTGAATCGGGCGTTTCGGCCGACGCGGTCGGCCTGGACGGACTGGCCACCGCGCTGGCCGGCGCCGACGTGGTGGTGAGCTGCACGGGCGCGGTCCGGCCGGTGGTGTCGCTGGCCGACGTCCACCACGCCCTGGCCGCCGCGCGCCGCGACGAAGCGGACCAGCCGCTGGTGATCTGCGACCTGGGTATGCCGCGCGACGTCGATCCCTCGGTGGCCGGGCTGCCCGGCGTGTGGGTTGTCGACATGGACCGGGTGCAACGCGAACCGTCTGCGCGCGCCGCGGCCGCCGACGCCGAGGCGGCCCGCCAGATCGTGGTCACCGAAGTGGCCACCTACCTGGCCGGTCAGCGGATGGCAGAGGTCACCCCGACCGTCACCGCGCTGCGCCAGCGCGCCGCCGACGTCGTCGAGGCGGAGCTGCTGCGGCTGGACAACAAGCTGCCTGGACTCGACGTCGCCCAGCGCGACGAGGTGGCGCGCACCATCCGGCGGGTCGTGGACAAACTGCTGCACGCGCCGACCGTTCGGATCAAGCAGCTGGCCGGCGCGCCCGGCGGGGACAGCTACGCCGAGGCGCTGCGCGAGCTGTTCGAATTGGACCAGACCGCTGTCGACGCCGTGGCCACCGCGGGCGAACTGCCCGTCTTCACCAGCGGTACCGACGGCCCCGGCAGCACGCCGTCCTTCGAGTAGTCGTCGCAGCGTGATTCGAATCGGCACCCGGGGCAGCCGGTTGGCCACCACCCAGGCCGGTGGCGTCCGGGACGCCTTGACCGCCAACGGCCATCCGGCCGAACTGGTCACCATCACCACCGAAGGTGACCGTTCGTCTGAACCCATCGCCACCATCGGCGTCGGCGTTTTCACCACCGCGTTGCGGGAAGCCATCGACGACGGCCATGTCGAAGTTGCGGTGCATTCGCACAAAGACTTACCCACTGCCGACGATCCGCGGTTCTTGATCGCCGCGATACCCCGACGCGAAGACCCCCGCGACGCGGTGGTCGCCCGCGACGGGCTGGTGCTGGCGGAACTGCCGACGGGCTCGGTGGTCGGCACCTCGTCGCCCCGCCGGGCCGCACAGCTTAGAGCACTGGGTCTCGGTTTGGAAATCCGCCCCCTAAGAGGCAACCTAGATACCAGGTTGAACAGGGTAAGCAGCGGTGATCTCGACGCGATCGTGGTGGCGCGGGCCGGTCTTTCCCGGCTCGGGCGCCTCGACGATGTCACTGAGACGCTGGATCCGGTGCAGATGCTGCCAGCGCCGGCGCAAGGCGCTCTGGCGGTCGAGTGCCGCGCCGGCGACACCGCGCTGGCGGCGCTGTTGGCGGAGCTCGACGACGCCGACACCCGCGCGGCGGTCACCGCCGAGCGAGCCCTGCTCGCCGAACTGGAGGCGGGTTGCTCCGCGCCGGTGGGGGCGATCGCCGAGGTGGTCGAGTCCATCGACGAGGACGGCCGCGTCTTCGAGGAGCTGTCGCTGCGTGGCTGCGTAGCGGCGCTGGATGGATCCGACGTGATCCGTGCGTCCGGCACCGACACTCCCGGTCGGGCCCGAGAGCTGGGGCTTTCGGTCGCCGCGGAGTTGTTCGAGTTGGGCGCTCGGCAGCTCATGTCGGGCGCGCGGTGAGCCCGCCGTGCGAGGAAGTGACTGGGAGTAGTAGATGACTCGCCAAACGAGTATGCGGGGGCGCAAGCCAAGGCCGGGCCACATCACGTTCGTGGGCTCCGGGCCGGGAGATCCCGGTTTGCTGACGACGAGGGCTGCGGCGGTTCTGGCCAACGCCGCCCTGGTCGTCATCGACGCGTGCGTACCCGAGCAGGTGCGCGCGCTGATCGGCGCGGAGCTGCCGCCGGTCTCCGGTCCGGCTCGGGCCGACGCGCCGCGCGAGGCCGACGCCGACGGGGCGGTGGGCAACGAGATCGCGCCGCCGGTCGTGTCGGTCGGCCCGGACGTCAGGCCGGCGGCCGGAGATCCGGCCGAGGTGGCGAAGATGCTGATCGCCGAAGCCCGCGCCGGTGCCGACGTGGTTCGGCTGGTGGCCGGCGACCCGCTCTCGGTGGAGTCGGTGATCAACGAGGTGAACGCCGTCGCGCGCAGCCACCTGCACTTCGAGGTGGTGCCCGGCCTGGCGCCGGCTACCACCGTCCCGACCTATGCGGGTCTGCCGCTGGGTTCGGCGCACACCGTCGCCGACGTGCGCGGCGACGTCGAGAACACCGACTGGGCGGCGCTGGCCGCCGCGCCCGGTCCGCTGATCCTGCAGGCCACCGCCGCCGATGTGCCCGACGCGGCAGCCACCCTCATCGAGTACGGGCTGGCCGAGACGACGCCCTGTGTCGTCACCGCCGCCGGCACCACCTGCTCGCAGCGTTCCGTCGAGTCGACCCTGCAGGCGATGACCGACCCTGCTGCGCTCAGCGGGTCGGAGTCCGCAGCTTCGTGGACCGGCCCGTTGGTGGTGACGATCGGTAAGACGGTCGCGCATCGCGCCAAGATGAACTGGTGGGAAAGCCGCGCCCTCTACGGCTGGACGGTGCTGGTGCCGCGCACCAAGGATCAGGCCGGTGAGATGAGTGAGCGGCTGGCGTCGCACGGCGCGCTGCCGATCGAAGTGCCGACCATCGCCGTGGAGCCGCCGCGCAGCCCCGCGCAGATGGAGCGCGCGGTCAAGGGCCTTGTCGACGGCCGGTACCAGTGGGTGGTGTTCACCTCCACCAACGCGGTGCGTGCGGTGTGGGAGAAGTTCGGCGAGTTCGGTCTGGACGCCCGGGCGTTCTCCGGAGTGAAGATCGCCTGCGTGGGCGAGTCGACCGCCGACCGGGTGCGCGCGTTCGGGATCAGCCCCGAACTGGTGCCGTCGGGTGAGCAGTCTTCGGCGGGTCTGCTCGACGAGTTCCCGCCGTACGACAGCATTTTCGATCCGGTGAACCGGGTGCTGCTGCCGCGCGCCGACATCGCCACCGAGACGCTGGCCGAGGGCTTGCGGGAACGCGGCTGGGAGATCGAGGACGTCACCGCCTACCGGACGGTGCGGGCCGCGCCGCCGCCGGCAGCCACCCGCGAGATGATCAAGACCGGCGGTTTCGACGCCGTCTGCTTCACCTCCAGCTCGACGGTGCGCAACCTGGTCGGCATCGCCGGCAAGCCGCACGCCCGCACCATCGTGGCCTGCATCGGACCCAAGACCGCCGAGACGGCCGCCGAGTTCGGTCTGCGGGTCGACGTGCAGCCGGAAACCGCCGCGGTCGGTCCGCTGATCGAGGCGCTGGCCGAGCACGCCGCCCGGTTGCGGGCCGAGGGCGCGTTGCCGCCGCCCCGGAAGAAGAGCCGCAGGCGCTGATGCGCGCCAGACCCGCAGGCGCGAGCGTGCGTGTTTGCACACCGACACACCGCCGAGGCTGGCATTCTGTGCACGCTCGCGGCAGGCGCCGATGACCTACCCCCGGCAGCGGCCACGCCGGCTGCGCTCCAGCCCGGCGCTGCGCCGCCTGGTGGCGCAGACGTCGCTCGAACCCCGCCACCTGGTGCTGCCGATGTTCGTGGCCGACGGGATCGACCGGCCGCGGCCCGTCGCGTCCATGCCCGGCGTGCTGCAACACACCCGCGACTCGCTGCGCAGCGCCGCCGTCGACGCCGTCAGCGCCGGAGTCGGGGGGCTGATGCTGTTCGGCGTGCCCCGCGCCGAGGACAAGGACGCCTCAGGCACGGCCGGCTGCGACCCCGACGGCATCCTCAACGTGGCGCTGCGGGATCTGGCCAAAGACCTCGGTGACGCCACCGTGCTGATGGCCGACACCTGCCTCGACGAGTTCACCGACCATGGCCACTGCGGCGTACTGGACGCGCGGGGCCGCGTGGACAACGACGCGACCTTGGCTCGATATGTGGAACTCGCTGTGGCGCAAGCGGAGTCGGGCGCACACGTGGTCGGTCCGAGCGGCATGATGGACGGTCAGGTGGCCGCCATCCGCGATGGGCTGGATGCCGCCGGCCACACTCAAGTGGTGATCCTGGCCTATGCCGCGAAGTTCGCGTCGGCGTTCTACGGACCGTTCCGGGAGGCGGTGAGCTCGAGCCTGGCCGGAGACCGCCGCACCTACCAGCAGGAGCCCGGCAACGCCCGCGAGGCGCTGCGCGAAGTTCGGCTCGACCTCGACGAGGGCGCCGACATCGTGATGGTTAAGCCCGCCCTGGGCTATCTCGACGTGGTCGCTGCCGCTGCCGACGTCTCACCGGTGCCGGTGGCTGCCTATCAGGTGTCCGGCGAATACGCGATGATCTGCGCCGCCGCCGAGCGCGGCTGGATCGACCGCCGCGCTGCGGTGCTGGAGTCGTTGACGTCCATCCGCCGTGCCGGCGCCGACATCGTGCTGACCTACTGGGCCGCCGAAGCAGCGCCGCTGGCTGTAGGCGGGTTGGCCGAAATTGCTGACCGGCCGACGACCGGGCGGCCATTAGACTGCCCAGTTACTAGCGTTGTTAGCTGCTGTCAGCGATGGGGTAGTGGTGGCCGTTCCGGAAAAGGACTTCGAAATCGCGCCCGAGCAGGTTTTCGACGCCGCGGCGGTGGGCCGCCGAGAGCATGAGCAGTTAGCCGGCACCTACGCCTCCACCCAGTCCCAAGGGTGGGACGCGCAGACCGGGTGGGTCGGTCAATCCGGCATCGCGCTGTCGGGGCTGCTGGACCGATGGCAGTCCGACGCGGCCGGACACCACCGGATGCTCAACGACCACCACGACGGTCTGTGCACCACGGCGCGGGCATTCCTCGACGGCGAGCAGAGCAACGCGCAACAGCTAGACCTCGCCGATGGCCCTGACGCTCGCTGACATCGAACGCTGGGACGACGCGTCGATCGATCAGGTGTTCGCTGCTGCCACGTCGCGCGCCGAGGGGGCCAAAACCACCGCCGATACCGTCGGCGACCTGCTGAGTTTCGTGCGCTGGAACGGTCTCACCGCGGATGCCGCACGGGATTCGGCGAACCGCATCAAGACGACGCTCAGTGACCACGCCGACCTGTGCAAGCAGGTGGCGGCGGCGGCGAAAAAGGCCGCCGCCGAGGTCGCCGACCTGCGGTATCGGCTGTCGATGATCCGGGCCGAGGCCGACGCGGCGCAACTGAGCATCGACGACCAGACCGGAGCCGTCAGCTCCAAGACCACCGTGATGACGGCGGAAATGAAAAAGCACCAGGACGCCGTCAAGAAAGATCTGGAGGCGCGCATCCGGCAGCTGCTGGCCGACGCGGATGCCGTCGACCGTGACCTGGCCACCGCTATCCAGACCGCAGACGGCGCGGCCACCGGGGTCGCCCCGCCCGGGCCGGCGGCGAACCTCCCGCCGCCGCCACCCTGGTCGGCGTCCCAGCCGGACATCAAGAAGTGGTGGGACAGCCTGACCCCGCAGCAGCAGAGCGAGTACATCGCCGACAACCCCGGCGCGCTGGACCGCGACGGCATCCCGAACAGCATCCGCGACGCGGCGAACCGCATCCGGTTGCCGCACGAAATCGCCACAGCCGAAGATGTGTTGGCCCATTCCAGCGGCGACCCATGGGTCACCAACGCCCAAACCCGCCTGCGGGAGCTGTCGGCGATCCAGGGCACCCTCTTTCCCGTCAACGCCAACGGCACACCGAGAACCCTCGAGCCGGGTGATCGCCGCAGTCTGCTGGCACTGGATACGCTGTCGGACCCCAGTCACGTGCTCGGCGCCATCGGGATCGGCGACGTCGATCGCGCCGCGCACGTGGGCGTCACGGTCGGCGGGGTGGGCACCACCGCCACCAGCTTGCCCGCCATGGCCGACGAAGCCACCAACTTGCGGCACACGACCAGAGACATCCTCGCTCGGGCCGGTGATCTCCACCCGGATTCGGTGGCCACCATCGCGTGGGTGGGCTACGAGCCGCCGGTCTCCAAGACCGACGTCAGAGCGCTCGACGACAGCCTGGCCCGCGCCGCTGCCCCGCATCTGAACAGCTTCTTCCAGGGGCTGGCGGCGACCACCGAGAATCCGGGGCAGGAGATCACCGCCTTCGGCCATTCCTACGGTTCGTTGGTCACCAGCCTTGCCCTGCAAGAGGGCAGCCCGGTGAAGAACGTCGTCTTCTACGGCTCGCCCGGGCTGGAGCTGGCCAACGTCGGTGATCTGCACCTGGCGCCGGGCGGGCACGCCTACTACGAACAGGCGGCCGGTGATCCCATCCGCTGGCTGCAGCCTGCCCCGGAAATCGGGTTGGGCCTGGCCCCGCTGGTACTTGTGCCGCCGCTCGCGCCGTTGGGAGTGCTGGGACTGGTCGACGTGCTCGGCGGCAGCGGGCCGCACGACCAGTGGTTCGGCGATACCCCCAACGAGATACCCGGCATCACGCAGCTGTCCACCGCGCCGGGGACCGACCCGGTGCTGCTGCAGGACCGCGGCGGGGCGTACGGGCACCCCGACTATCCCCGCAACGACGCCAACGGCCAACTGCGGATGTCGGGATACAACTTGGCCGCGGTGCTGTCCGGAATTGCCGGCGCGACGAAACCGGGAAACTGAATGCGGCGACTGGGTGCGCTGACCGTCGTTGCGGTGTTCGCGGTGGCCGGCTGCAACGACGACCCCTACCCCTGGCCGCGTCCGGGTGACCCGTCGGCGACGATGCTGGAAAATCAACTGCGACAGCGAGATTCATTGCAGGACGCGGCCAATGATCTGATCGCGGTGACGGCGGAGGCGCGGGCTGCGGTGCAACGGGTGTATCCCGCGGCCCGGTGGTCGGTCGTCGGTTCCGGCGGTCAGCTCGGCTGCGATCCGCCGTTTGTCTTCTTGAACGGCTCCGTCTACGAGCCGCCCGAATACGACGGGTCACCCCCGGAGTCGGCCGCCGACCGGGCGGCCACGGTGACCGCGGTCGCCGACGTGCTCAGGGCGCACCGGGCCGAGCAGGTCGAGGTGAAACCTGCCGAATCGGTCAACGCGACGCTGACCCGCGACCACGGATTCCTGCACTTCGTCATCGGCACACCCGCGGCGGCGCCATCCCGGCCTTTCATGACGATCAAAGGCCGGACCGGATGTCATCTCACCGCGCCCGGTCCGGGACCGTGGGACACCCCGGCCACGCCGACGCCGACCCCGTGAGCCCGCGCCCGTCGGCACCGTCTGCGCGTTAGGCTGGCCGGACGATCGATGTGGGCCGGCGATACAGGGGATGGGTGTCTAGTGACCGCGCGGACGGGTACCGAGCGGGCTCCGTTGTTCTTCGAGTCGGGCGCCAGCTGGTATTGGCTGCTGGCCGGTCCGTTGTCGGCCGGGACCATGTTGCTGATCGAGAAGCACAGTGGCAACGGCTGGCAGATTGCGGTGCCGGCCATGTTCCTGGTCCTGGTGACCGGGTTCGTCGGTCTGCAGGTCAAGGCGGCGCGGATACACACCTCGGTCGAGCTGAACGAGCACACCCTGCGGCAGGGCACCGAGACCCTCGCGGTCGCCGAGATCGTCAAGATCTTCCCGGAAGCCGGACGCTCATCAAGCCCTGACAAGCCACTGCCGTGGCAGGAGGCGCGCTCGCTGGGCGAGCTCACCGCGGTGCCGCGTGGGCGAGTCGGCATTGGGCTGAAAGTCGCCGGAGGCCGCACCGTGCAGGCGTGGGCGCGTCGTCACCGCCAACTGCGGGCGGCGCTCACGCCGCTGGTCGAGGAGCGGGTGGGGCCGGCCGAACCGGAGAACCCGGTCGACGACGCCGAGTTCCCCTGGTGAGGTCGCGCGTTCGCGCCGTCGTGGAGCTGCTGTTCGCCGCCGTGGCCCTCGCGGGCTGTGCACTGAGCTGGACCCAGGCGCACAGCACCGTCGCCAATGAACCCGTCGCCGACGGTGAGCCGGCCACCTGGTCGCCGGTCTACCATCCCCCGCTGGTGTTGCTGACCCTGATGTTGGCGACGCTGGCCGGGGTGCTGGCCGTCGTCGGCGGAGCCCGGATGCTCCGGGCGCAGCGCACCGCTTAAGTGGGTCAGCCGCGGGTCAGCGTCCGGTTGGCCAACGCGCCCAGGACCGGAGCCAGGGTCTGGGCGTATTCGATCGTCACGTGATTGTCGTCCCGGTACACCAGCTCGTTGCCGACGATCACCGGGCAGTGCTCGACGGTGCAGAACAGCTCCGTCAGGTCGGCGTACTGCCCGCCACCGGCCGCGGTCGCCGCCTGTTCACCCGTGATGCCGGTCTGGTTGACGGCCTGCGGGCGCGTGGGTGAACACGCACCGGCATCGTCGAGGTGCGCCGACAAACAGGTCGGGACGGTCGAATGCGGGTCCGGGACCGGGCCGAGAACCAGAACCTTGGCGCCGGTGCCGCGCAGCTGGGTCACCGTGCGGGTCAGGCTGTCCATCCACGCCGGGTCATACGCGGTGAAGCCGAAATCCGCGCCGTAGCGCCGGGACATGCTGAGCACGATCAGCCGTGGCCGCTCGGTCCGCAGGCGGGACATCACCTGACTGCGCCACTGCACGCACTCGGTGTACTCCCGCCCCAGATACGGGCTGGTGATCGGCAGATCCTGCAGCGGGCAGGTGATCTTGCCCAGTGTCTCCAGCCGCCAGTGCTGCTGCTCGGCGACGCGGGTCAACGGCGGGCTCCACATCGCTGCGTGCGAGTCGCCGACGAGCGCGACCGTCGTCGGTGACACGGTGTCCCCGGTGACGCACTCGGGCTGCCCCGTCTCGAGCCAGGACCGCACGCAGCCGTTGAGGAACACCTTGGGCTTGTCGGCCGGCGCCTCGGTCAGCGGCGGATCGAGGTTGGATGGAACGGCGGCCACCGCGGTGGAGGCCGCGACAGCGGCCTGCACCTGCGCGATGCCGCTCCCCACGGCGGCCTCGGCCGGGTCGACGGGGGCACTCGGTTGCGGCGGCAGGGCTCTGATCGTCGGGGCCGCCGCGGCCACGCCGTGGCCGACCGGGACCGGCAGCACCAGCAGCAACACCAGACCCGCACCGGCTGCGACGGCGGTGGCGGCCGCGCCGAGCGCGAGGCTGCGGCCCGCCGACTGGCGCAGCGGCTCGGCGAACCGCCCGGGGTTCTCCACCAGATGCACAGTGATCACCGCCAGCCCGGCCGAGACGATGACCGCGGCCAACCTGCCCGCCAGCCCGGTGGAGTGGCCGAGCAGCGGCGGCAGCAGAAGCAGGACCGGCCAGTGCCACAGGTACCACGAGTACGACACCCGGCCGATCGCACGCATAGCCGGTCGCGACAGCAGCCGCCCGGCACCGCTGTCGCTGCTGCCGCAGCCGGCGCCGATGAGCAGCGCCGTGCCCAGCACCGGCAGCAAGGCCGCGGTGCCCGGGTAGGGCGTCCGCTCGCCGAGTTGGTGGCAGCTCACCAGGATCAGCGCCAAACCACCCCACCCGGCGACCGCGGTCGAGCGCTTCGGCAGTCGGCGCCACCGGCCGGCCGAAAGCGCCACCAGACCCCCGGCGGCCAACTCCCACGCGCGGGTGGGCAGCGAGAAGAACGCCCACGGCGGGCTGGTATGCGTCCACGCCACCGACACCGCGAACGACACCGCGGCGACCGCCCCGAGCACCAGCAGTGACGGATTGACCTTGTTCGGCGCGATACGCGCCGCGATACCCGGTCGCCGCACCAGCCACGCCGTTCCGATGATCAGCGCCGGCCACAGCAGATAAAACTGTTCTTCGACCCCCAGCGACCAGTAGTGCTGAAACGGGGACGGCGCCGAGTCGGCGGCCAGGTAATCGGTGCCGCGGATAGCGAAGCGGTAGTTCCCGACATACAGTGCGCTGGCGATGCCGTCTGCAAGGACGCTGCGGGCCTGCAGCGGCGCCATCAGCAGCACCGAGCCGATCGCGGTGGCGACACCGACCGTCGCCGAGGCCGGCAGCAGCCGTCGGGCCCGCGCGCCGTAGAACTGCCCCAGCCGGATGGTGCCGGTCGTCCTGATCTCCCGCTCGAGCAGCCCGGTGATCAGGAAACCGGAGATGACGAAGAAGACGTCGACGCCGATGTACCCACCGCCCACACCGGGCACGCCCGCGTGAAACAGCACGACGGCCAGCACGGCCACGGCCCGCAAGCCCTCGATGTCGAGGCGGAATGCCGAGGTGCGCCGGCCGGGTTGGACCCGGGTCTGCTCTTCGGCGGTGTCAACCTGGTGCAATGATCCTCCGGCGCCCGGCCAGGTGCTTTAGTCCAGTCTCACGAAGCCAGCCAACTCAGCTCCCCGGGTAGCTGCTGGCGCCAATACGATACGTCATGCCCGCCGGCCGAGAAGCTACCGAACGGTGGTGTCTTCAGCTGGGCTGCGAATTGTTTCGCCGCCGGATAGAAGCGGTCGCTGGTGCCGCAGTCCACCCGGACCGGAATCACCGACAACGCGGGCAGGCCCCATACCGTGTTGCGGGTCCAGTCCTGATAGTTGTCGAACGCGCCGGGATCGCTGCCGGCGTAGGTGGTCCACAACGCCGGGCTCACCGCGCAGATCCCGGCGGTGCGCGACGCACCGAGCCGCGCGCCCAGCAACAGGGCGCCGTAGCCGCCCATCGACCACCCGAGGAAGCCCACCCGCGAAGTGTCGAAACCCTTCGACGTCAGCATCGGCAGCAGCTCGCCGAGCACCATCGCCCCCGAGTCCTCACCGGAAACGCGCCGATGCCAGTAACTGTGGTCGCCCCCGTCGACGCCGACCACCGCGAACGGGGCGCGGCCCGAGGAGACCAGCTTGGCAAGCGCGTCCTCCACACCGAGGTCGATCACCGTATTGGCGTCGCCGCTGCGGCCGTGCAACGCGATCACCGGGCGCAATCCCAGGGCCTGGCCCGGCGGCAGCGCGATCACCCAGTTGGTGGTCATGCCGCCCCGGGCCGCGGAGACGAACGAGCCGGACAGCCGGGTGGGCGAGGTGCTGCCCGCCGCCGGTTCGAACGGGGCGGGCGACGGAACCGCGCGGGTCGGGTCCAGCACGGCGCTCAACGCCCACGTGCTCGCGGCTCCCACGACCGCGCCGGCACCGAGGCGCAGCGCGGCCCGACGTGTCAGCGCAGCCATGGGGCGGATCATGCCGCGACCGCCGCTGGCGCCCGGCCAAGCCACGCCGCGTGGCGGCGCACCGTTACGCGACGGTGATCGGTATTGCTACAAAGTACGATGTCTGTAACATTGTGTCGATGACGGAGCTTTGCGCGCCCCGGTACGACACCGACGCCCTGCCCTTGGGGCCGGACTCTTTGGTGTGGCGCTATTTCGGCGACAATCGGATGTATTTGATCGGGCCGCGACCGGTGGTGCTGCAGAACATGCTCGCCGAGCTCGGCCAGGGCGTGATGGACCATTCGGTGTTCTTCGCTGACACCACCGCACGGGTCAAACGCTCACTGCCGCCGATCTTCATGACGGTGTACGGTTCCGACGACGACCATCCCGGCCGGCGGGTACGCGACTTTCACCACGAGATCAAAGGCGACATGCCCGCCGAGAGCGGCACTTCTGGCCGCGGAGGGCGCTACCACGCGCTGGACCCGGAGACCTACTACTGGGCACACGCCACCTTCCTCGAGCAGGTGCTCTATTTCGCTGACACCTTCGTCAAGCGGCTCACCGACGACGAGAAACAGCAGATTTATTTGGAGTCGAAGACCTGGTACCGGCGCTACGGCGTCAGCGAGCGGGCGATGCCGGCTGACTACCACGACTTTCGGCGGTACTGGGACCACATGCTGACCGACGTCATCGTGGCCCACCCGACGGCGAAGTACGGCGTCGGTTATGTGACCAAAGGGTTTCCCTGCCCCAAGGGAGTCCCCCTTCCGCTGTGGCGGGTGGTGTCGTTGATCTTCGACCCGGTCGCGGCGTTTTTGACCACCGGCGGTCTGCCGCCGCAAGCGCGAGCGTTGCTGGCGTTGCCGTGGAGTGCGCGGCAGGAGCGTCGCTACCAGCGATTCGCGGCGGTGTGGCGGTCGCGACCGGTCACCTGGCTGTGGGATCACTTGCCGATGGCGTTGCGCTACAACAAATATGCCCGAAGCGGATATGGCCGCTGACAGCGCCACCGAGGCGATCCTCGACGCCGCCGTGGTCGAGTTCGAGAGGCACGGCTTTCGCCGAGTCGCGCTCGACGACGTGGCCCGGCGTGCCCGCGTCAGCCGCACCACCATCTATCGTCGGTTCGCCGGCCGCGACGAGCTGGTGGCCGCGGTCATCGACCGGGAGAACGCGGTACTTTTCGCCGATATCGCCGCTGAGCTGAAATCAGCGGGACCGCAGTCGAATTACTACGTGGAGGCGTTCACGTGCGCGATTCTGCGGTTCCGCCGGCACCGGGTGCTGACCCGGATGATCGCCGACGAACCGGGCCTGGCGCTGGAGCTGTACCGCCGGCATTACGGCGCCGCGGTGCAGCGGATGGCGGCCGCCCTGCGGGTGATCTTTCCCGACGGATTCGCCGAGCGTATCGGTGCGCACGCCGTCGACGACCTGGCCGAGGCCATCCTGCGCTACGCGGCGACGGCGCTGCTGCTACCCAGCCGCACCCCGCTGGTCACCGCCGACGACATCCGCGCCTTCGCCACCGAGCAGTTCCTGCCCAGCCTGCCCCCGGCGCTGCAGGCAGTCCCGGTCTGAACCTCAGCAGCCGGCGGCGCGAGGTGTTACCGTCCCGTCATGCCGCGGGCTCAGCAGGGGAGGCTGAGCGCGACCTCGAAGCTGCCGCAGGGGCTTTCGCAGCGGCAGCTCAACATGATCGCGATCGGCGGTGTCATCGGTGCAGGTTTGTTCGTCGGGTCCGGTGTGGTCATCGTCAAGGCGGGCCCCGCCGCATTCCTCACCTACGGACTGTGCGGCGCGCTGGTCGTTCTGGTGATGCGGATGCTCGGCGAGATGGCCAGCGCGAACCCGTCGACGGGGTCGTTCGCCGACTACGCCCGAGAAGCTTTGGGCGGTTGGGCCGGCTTCTCGGTGGGCTGGCTGTATTGGTACTTCTGGGTGATCGTCGTCGGCTTCGAAGCGGTCGCCGGCGGCAAGGTCATCACCTACTGGTTTCCCGCGCCGCTATGGCTGTTGGCTCTGATCCTGATGGTGGCGATGACGGCGACCAACCTGTTCTCCGTCGCCTCCTACGGTGAGTTCGAATTTTGGTTCGCCGGAATCAAAGTCGCGACCATCGTCGTCTTCTTGGTCGTGGGCACGATGTTCGTGGCGGGGCTGTGGCCACACCATCACCGGGATTTGAGCAACTTGAGCTCACACAGCGGGTTTCTTCCCAACGGGGTGAGTGCGGTGTTCGCCGCCATCGTGGTGGTGATCTTCTCCATGGTCGGCGCCGAGGTCGCCACGATCGCCGCCGCCGAAACCGCCGACCCCGTGCATGCCGTGCGCCGGGCGACCAACACCGTGGTCACCCGCATCGCGATCTTCTTCGTCGGCTCGGTGTTTCTGCTGGTCGTGATCGTGCCGTGGAATGCGCTGCAGCCCGGTGCCTCGCCCTATGTCGCGGCCCTGCGTCAGATGGGGTTCCCCGGCGCCGCGAACGTCATGAACGCGGTGGTGCTCACCGCGGTGTTGTCCTGCTTGAACTCCGGGCTCTACACCGCCTCGCGGATGCTGTTCGCGCTTGCGGCCCGGCGCGAGGCCCCGGTCCGGTTGGTCACCGTCAGCCGCCGCGGCGTGCCCTACCCGGCGATCTTGTGCTCCTCCGTGGTCGGTTTCGTGTGCGTGGTGATGGCGTGGCTGGCGCCGGGCACGGTGTTTCTGGTGCTGATCAACTCCTCCGGCGCCGTGGTGTTGTTCGTGTACCTGTTGGTTGCGCTGTCCCAGATTGTGCTGCGCCGACGGAACCCGGCCGAGCGGTTACCGGTGCGGATGTGGTGCTTCCCGGTGCTGTCGGTCCTCACCCTCGCCGCGTTGGGCGGTGTGCTGTTGCAAATGGCATTCGACAAAGACGCCCGCGCCCAGCTGTGGCTCAGCCTGGCCGCTTGGGCCGCAGTGGTGTTGCTGTACTTCGCGATGCGGCGTTGGCGCGGACGCGGGGAGCCGCCCATGGTTTCAGAATCGGCACGAAGCCTCAGCTCTCAGTGAGCAACACCGCCTGCTCGAACGGCAGCCGCGCGACGATGCGTCGCCACCCGGCGCTGACATGCTCGGCCGCCTCGCCCGGCTCACCGTTCGTGGGTCGGTGACGTCAAAGGTTCTGCCCTTGCTGCGGACCCGTCCGCCGCCGGCCGCGTTGAGGTTCTTGAGCCAGTCGCGGTCGGGACCGTAGGTCAACAGGATCGCCAGCGCGGGCTTGCCGTCGACTTCGGCGGGAAAGACGTTCAGCGGGGTGCGGTAGGGCTTTCCGGAGCGGCGCCCAACATGCTCGAGAATCCCGAACGGCGGAAGCCAGCCGGCCCACAGCCGCTGAATCGGGTTGGTGACGCGCCGATTGAACCGGGCAAGCCGTTGCGGTAGCTGCATGCCGCCATCAAACTCTTAACCCATGGCCTACCTCAAGCCGCCGTGGTTCACCCGAAAGATCTTCAACCGGATAGCGATGGCGACCGGTGTCGGCAACAGCGAAACGCTGACCGTGATCGCCCGCAGCAGCAAACAACCGCAGCACATCCCCGTCGTCACCGTCGACGTCGGGGGCAGCAAGTACCTGGTGTCGACCCGCGGCGAGTCGCAGTGGGTCAAGAATGTGCGCGCCAACCCCGATGTCACCGTGACCGACAAGTCCGGCCCCACCAAGTACCGGGCCGGCGAGATACCGGCGTCGCAGCGCCCGCCCATTCTGGCCGCCTACCGCGACAAGGCCGGCAAAGTGGTCGAGGGCTACTTCCGCAAACTGCCCGACCCGGCGGACCATCCGGTGTTCGCGCTCACCGCGACGACGTAACGCGCCGCCGAGATCGACGCCAGCGCCCACGTGAGCGGGCGGATCCGGCACTGACGTCGATTTCGGCGCAGCGCCCAGCACAGCGTTCAACTACACCCTGTAGTCGAGCCGGTGGGAGCAGCTGGGACACTGGTAGGCGTGCATGTTGCCCACCACGCCGGGGCTGTGACCGAGGTCTCGGCGAAGCTATTCGACGACGCCTGCGCGGTGATTCCCGGCGGGGTGAACTCGCCGGTGCGCGCCTTCCAAGCCGTCGGCGGCACACCGCGCTTCATCACCGAGGCGCACGGCTGCTGGCTCACCGACGCCGACGGCAACCGCTACGTCGACCTGGTGTGCTCCTGGGGGCCGATGATCCTGGGCCATGCCCACCCGGCCGTGGTCGACGCCGTCACCAAGGCGGCCGCCACCGGGTTGTCATTCGGGGCGCCGACGCCGCGCGAGTCCGAGCTGGCCGCCGAGATCATCGCCCGGGTCCCACCGGTCGAGCGGATCCGGCTGGTCAACTCCGGCACCGAGGCCACCATGAGCGCGGTCCGGCTGGCCCGCGGTTACACCGGGCGCGACAAGATCGTCAAGTTCTCCGGCTGCTACCACGGCCACGTGGACGCCTTGCTAGCCGACGCCGGGTCCGGCGTGGCGACGCTAGGCCTATGTGACGACCCGCTGCACCCGGCTTCGCCGGGCTTGCGATCGTCACGGGGTCTGCCGTCCACGCCCGGGGTCACCGGTGCCAGCGCCGCCGACACGATCGTGCTGCCCTACAACGACATCGACGCCGTTCGCGAGACCTTCGCCGGCTTCGGTGAGCAGATCGCCGCGGTGATCACCGAGGCCAGCCCGGGCAACATGGGCGTCGTCCCGCCACAGCCCGGCTACAACGCCGCGCTGAAGCAGATCACCGCCCAACACGGCGCGCTGCTGATCGTCGACGAAGTGATGACGGGCTTTCGGGTCAGCCGAAGTGGTTGGTACGGAGTGGATCCGGTGCCGGCGGACTTGTTCACCTTCGGCAAGGTGATGAGCGGCGGGCTGCCGGCCGCGGCGTTCGGCGGGCGCGCGGAGGTGATGCAGCGGTTGGCGCCGCTGGGGCCGGTGTATCAGGCCGGCACCTTGTCCGGTAACCCGGTGGCGACGGCCGCCGGGCTGGCGACGCTGCGCACGGCCGACGAGGCGGTGTACGCCGCGCTAGACGCCAACGCCGACCGGCTGGCCGCCCTGCTGTCCGAGGCGCTGACGAATGCCGATGTGCCACATCAGATTCCGCGGGCGGGCAACATGTTCAGCGTGTTCTTCGGTGACCGGCCGGTGACGGATTTCGCTTCGGCGCGGGCCAGCCAGACCTGGCGCTATCCAGCGTTCTTCCACGCGCTGCTGGACGCCGGCGTCTACCCGCCGTGCAGCGCCTTCGAGGCGTGGTTCGTCTCCGCCGCCCTCGACGACACCGCCTTCGAGCGGATCGCCGACGCCCTGCCGGCCGCCGCCGCCGCCGCCCGAGAGCACAAACCCTGATGGCCGAACAGACCCGGGTGCACCTGGTGCGCCACGGCGAGGTTTTCAACCCCGACGGTGTGCTCTACGGGCGACTGCCAGGCTTTCACCTGTCCGAGCGTGGCCGCCAGCAGGCGGCGGCGGTCGCCGACGCCCTGGCGGATCGCGACATCGCCGCGGTGATCGCCTCCCCGCTGCAGCGCGCGCAGGAGACCGCCGCGCCCGTAGCCGCCCGCCACGGCCTGACGATCGACACCGATCCCGACCTGATCGAGTCGGCCAACATCTTCGAGGGCAAGCGCCTGGGCCCCGGCGACGGCGCGTGGCACGACCCGCGGGTGTGGTGGCACCTGCGCAATCCGTTCACCCCCTCCTGGGGCGAGCCGTACCGCCAGATCGCGGACCGGATGCAGACCGCGGTGGACAAGGTGCGGGCACGCGCGGCCGGGCACGAGGCGGTCTGCGTCAGCCACCAGCTACCGGTGTGGACGCTGCGGTTGGCCGTGACCGGTCACCGGCTCTGGCACGACCCACGCCGACGGCAGTGCGCGGTCGGGTCGATCACGTCACTGACCTACGCCGGCGACCGGCTCGTCGACGTGGCGTATTCCGAACCCGCAGGCAGATGAGCATGCGCCGGCTGGCCATCCTGGCGGCAGTCGTGGCCGGCGTGATCACCGGCTGCGCGGCCGGCCACGACGCCGTCGCGCAGAACGGCACGTTCCAGTTCGTCGCCCCCGGCGGCAAGACCGACATCTTCTACGACCCGCCCGGGCACCGCGGCCGGCCGGGTCCGATCGCCGGGTCGGAGCTGACGGACCCGTCGCGCTCGCTGTCGCTGGACGATTTCCCCGGCCGCGTCGTCGTCATCAACATCTGGGGCCAGTGGTGCGCGCCGTGCCGCACCGAGGTCGGCCAGCTGCAGCAGGTCTACGACAGTGCTCGGCCCGACGGGGTGGCGCTGCTGGGACTCGACGTCCGCGACCAACGGCAAGCCGCGCAGGATTTCGTCACCGACCGCCACGTGACCTACCCGTCGATCTATGACCCGGCGATGCGCACCATGATCGCGTTCGGGGGCAAGTACCCCACCACGGTCATCCCGTCCACGCTGGTCCTGGACCGTCAGCACCGGGTCGCCGCGGTGTTCCTGCGCGAAGTGCTCGCCGAGGACCTGCTGCCGGTGCTGCGCCGGGTCGCCGCCGAACCCTACGACCACCCGACCCCGCCGGGACCACAATGACCGGGTTCACCGAGATCGCCGCCGCCGGGCCGCTGCTGCTGGCACTGACGGTGTGCCTGCTGGCCGGCTTGGTGTCGTTCGCGTCGCCGTGTGTGGTGCCGCTGGTGCCGGGCTACCTGTCCTATCTGGCCGCCGTCGTCGGGGTCGATGTCGGCGTCGACCAACAGCCGACGCCCGGTGCGCTCAAAGCGCCCCCGGCTGCCCGGTGGCGGGTCGCCGGGTCCGCGGCGCTGTTCGTAGCGGGCTTCACCGCGGTGTTTCTGCTCGGCACCGTCGCCGTGCTGGGCATGACCAGCACCCTGATCACCAATCAGCTGGTGTTGCAGCGGATCGGGGGAGTGGTGACCGTCGTGATGGGCCTGGTCTTCGTCGGGTTCATCCCTGCCCTGCAGCGCCAAGCCCGGTTCGCGCCGCAGCAGCTGTCGACGATCGCCGGGGCGCCGCTGCTGGGCGCCGTGTTCGCGCTGGGTTGGACACCGTGCCTAGGCCCCACCCTGGCCGGTGTGATCAGCGTCGCATCGGCCACCGAGGGCGCGAACGTGGTGCGCGGCATGGTGTTGGTCGTCGCCTACTGCCTGGGATTGGGTGTTCCGTTCGTGCTGCTGGCGTTCGGCTCGGCCTCGGCGGTGACCGGCGTCGGCTGGCTGCGCCGGCACACTCGCGGCATGCAGATCTTCGGCGGCGTGCTCTTGATCGCCGTGGGTCTGGCGCTGGTCACCGGGGTGTGGAACGAGTTCATGTCATGGCTGCGCGACGCGGTCGCGTCCGACGTCAGGCTGCCGCTTTGACCGGCCCAGCAGACGCAGAATCGCCCCGAACCGGCCCGTTTCGGACGATTCTGCGGGTGGCCGGGCAAAGGGCGCGCAACACCTGGCGGGCGCTGACGTCGATGGGCACCGCGCTGGTGCTGCTGGTCCTGCTCGCACTCGGCGCAATCCCCGGCGCCCTGCTGCCGCAGCGCAACCTCAACGCCGCCCGGGTCGACGAGTATCTGGCCGCCCACCCGGTGATCGGGCCGTGGCTGGACCGGCTGCAGGCGTTCAACGTGTTCGCCAGCTTTTGGTTCACCGCCGTCTACGTGCTGCTGTTCGTGTCACTGGTCGGCTGCCTGACCCCACGGATGATCGAGCACGCCCGCAGTTTGCGGGCCACCCCCGTGCCGGCGCCACGCAACCTCAGCCGACTGCCCAAACACACCGCCGCCGTCGTCGACGGGGCGCCCGGCGACGTGGCGGCGACCTTGGCCGCCCGGCTGCGGGGCTGGCGCCGCACCACCCGCACCAGCGCCGCAGACACCATCGAGGTGTCCGCCGAGAAGGGCTACCTGCACGAGTTCGGCAACCTCGTCTTCCACTTCGCGCTGCTGGGTCTGCTCGTCGCCGTCGCCGTCGGCAAGTGGTTCGGATATGAAGGCAACGTCATCGTCATCGCCGACGGCGGTCCCGGCTTCTGCTCGGCCTCGCCCGCGGCGTTCGACTCGTTCCGCGCCGGCAACACCGTCGACGGCACGTCGCTGCGTCCGATCTGCATCCGCGTCAACGATTTTCAGGCGCACTACCTGCTGTCCGGGCAGGCCACATCGTTCGTCGCCCACATCGACTACCAGGCTGGCAGCGATCTGAGCGCGAACCGCTGGCGGCCCTACCAGCTGGCGGTCAATCACCCGCTGCGGGTCGGCGGCGACCGGGTGTATCTGCAAGGCCACGGTTATGCGCCCACGTTCACGGTGGTGTTCCCCGGCGGGCAGACCAGGACGGCGACCGTGCAGTGGCGGCCCGACAATCCCGCGACGCTGTTGTCGTCGGGCGTCGTCCGCATCGACCCGCCGGCGGGCACCTACCCCGACGCCCTCGAGCGTCGCAAACACCAGATCGCGATCCAGGGCTTGTTCGCCCCCACCGAACAGCTCGACGGCAACCTGCTGTCGTCCAGTTTCCCCGAGCTCGACGATCCCGCCGTCGCCGTCGACATCTACTCCGGCGACGCCGGACTCGACACCGGCCGGCCGCAGTCGTTGTTCAGCCTGGATCCGCGGCTGATAGAGCAACGCCGACTGTCCAAGGTCGCGCGGGTCAACCTGCGCGCCGGCCAGCAACTGCGGCTGGACCAGGGGCCGGCGGCCGGCACCGTCGTGCGCTTCGACGGGGCGGTGCCCTTCATCAACATGCAGGTGTCCCACGACCCCGGCCAGCTGTGGGTGCTGGTGTTTGCCGCGGCGATGATGGCCGGGCTGCTGGTATCGCTGGTGGTGCGCAGGCACCGGGTTTGGATCCGGCTCACCCCCGGGGGCGCCGCGGGTACGGTGAATGTCGAGGTCGGCGGCCTGGCGCGCACCGACAATTCGGGGTGGGGACACCAGTTCGAGCGGTTGACCGAACGGTTGCTGGCGGGCTTGGCCACCCCGGCGCCCGAACCGCCGCGGCCGATGCAGCCCGCCGCCGCGGCGACGAGCGGAAGGGACGCCCAATGAACCGCGCCGGCGACGAAGGTGCCGGCGGAGCCGGGAGTGAGGAGTGGCGCCAATGAACACTGCACACGTCAACTTAGCCCTGGCGACCTATTCCGACTGGGCCTTCACCTCGGCGGTGGTGAGCCTGGTCATCGCGCTGCTGCTGCTGGCCGCCGAGCTCGCCTACGCCCGCACCCGCCAGCCCGCAGAGCTCGTCACCGCCGGCGGGCCGGGACCTGAGGCACCCGAGGCGCCACGGCGCCCGGTCGACGAACGCGTCGGTCGGGCCGGCCTGGCGGTGGTCTACGTCGGCATCGGGTTGCTGCTGGTCTGCATCGTGCTGCGCGGCCTGGCTACACTGCGGGTGCCGTGGGGCAACATGTACGAGTTCATCAACCTCACCTGCTGCTGCGGTCTGGTGGCCGGCGCCATCGTGCTGCGCCGCCCGCAATACCGCGGCCTGTGGGTGTTCCTGTTGCTCCCGGTGCTGATTCTGCTGGCGGTGTCGGGCCGCTGGCTGTACGCCCACGCCGCGCCGGTGATGCCGGCGCTGCAGTCCTACTGGCTGCCGATCCACGTCTCGGTGGTCAGCCTGGGTTCGGGAGTCTTCATGGTCGCCGGGGTGGCCAGCATCCTGTTCCTGCTGAAAACAGCGCACCTGGGCGATTCCGACGCCGACGGCACGCTGGCACGGCTGCTGCCACGGCTGCCGGACCCGGAAACCCTGGACCGCATCGCCTACCGGACCACGATCTTCGGCTTCCCGGTGTTCGGGTTCGGCGTGATCTTCGGGGCGATCTGGGCCGAGCAGGCCTGGGGGCGGTACTGGAACTGGGACCCCAAGGAGACGGTGTCCTTCGTCGCCTGGGTGGTGTACGCCGCCTACCTGCACGCCCGGTCGACGGCGGGTTGGCGGGACCGCAAGGCGGCCTGGATCAACGTGGTCGGCTTCGTGGCGATGGTGTTCAACTTGTTCTTCGTTAACCTGGTGACCGTGGGCCTGCACTCGTACGCGGGCGTGGGCTGACCACCCGAGTACTCGCAGCAAGGGGACGTACACGTGTCTGACCATCCAACGCCGGGATCGGGATCGCCGCCGGTACACGAAGTCCAGCCGACGACACAGCTGCCGCCACAGCAGCCTCCCGGCGCTCCGGCACCACCCGCCGCCGAGGCGCCGACCAGGGCGTTCGCCGGGTTCCGCGACCCGCGCCGGTTCCCGGAAGCGCAGACTCGCGCCGTGGTGCCGCCGCCGACGCGCGCCGAACCGCGAGCCTGGACGGCCACCCCGTCCCGTGGCGTCCCCCAGGTGGTCGACGCGCCGCAGTACCCGTATTACGGGCCGCCGACCGAGGTGGCCGGACGTCCGCCGCAACGCCCCTCGGGCGTTCATCCGTCGCCGTATCCGGAACTGTCGACCAGCACCTTGTTGCGGCAGGTCAAGCCGCCGCCGTCAGAAGGCTGGCGCCGCTGGCTCTACGTCGCGTCCGGTCACCTGATCAACCTCGGCGAAAGCCCCCGCATCACCCGCTACAACGACCTGGTGATCCAGGTCAACCGTCCGCTGCGGGGCTGCTACCGGCTGGCGATGCTGTCGCTGAAGGGTGGGGTGGGCAAGACCACGATCACCGCCACCCTGGGCGCCACCTTCGCCTCCATTCGTGGTGACCGGGTGGTGGCGGTGGACGCCAACCCCGACCGCGGCACGCTGAGCCAGAAGGTGCCGTTGGAGACACCGGCCACCGTGCGCCATCTGCTGCGCGACGCCGAGGGCGTCGATCGGTACAGCGACGTGCGCAGCTACACCTCGCAGGGTCCGAGCCGGCTGGAAGTGCTGGCGTCGGAGAGCGATCCGGCGATGTCGGAGGCGTTCAGCGCCGACGACTACACCCGGACCCTGGAAATCCTGGAGCGCTTCTACGGTCTGGTGCTCACCGACTGCGGCACCGGGCTGCTGAACTCGGTGACGTCGGCGGTGCTGTCCAAGGCCGACGCGCTGATCGTGGTCAGCTCGGGATCCATCGACGGTGCCCGCAGCGCGTCGGCCACCCTGGACTGGCTGGACGCGCACGGGCATGAGGAGCTGGTCCGCAATTCGATCGCCGTGATCAACGCGGTGCGGCCGCGCTCCGGCAAGGTGGACATGCAGAAGGTGGTGGACCACTTCTCGCGGCGCTGCCGGGCGGTGCGGTTGGTTCCGTTCGACCCGCATCTGGAAGAAGGCGCCGAAATCAGCCTGGAACGGTTGCGGCGGGAAACCCGGGAGGCGTTGATCGAGCTGGCCGCCGTGGTGGCCGACGGATTCCCGGGCGACGAGCGGCGCTCCAACGCCGCATTCATCTAGCGCGGATTGTTGTCGCCGCGGCCTAACCGCCACAGGAAGTCCGGGTCGTCGTCAGGTCCGATGACCCGCGTCTTCGGTCGGTTGACCTTCGAGCGGGTCGCGCGCCAGCCAAAGTACAGCAGCGTTCCCAAGACCAAGACCAGGAGCAGGTAAAGCACTCGACACCTCCTTTTTCTGAATATACCCGCGCCGTAGGCTCGAACCGTGCCAGTAGCACCGGGTCCCAAAAGCCATGCGGCCGTGCACGTCGTGCTCTATGTGGCGGCCCGGTTGGTGCTCGTCGTCGTGGTCAGCGCCGCCATCTACGGGACCGCCCGGCTGCTGGGCATCCACGAGTTCCCGGTGGTAATAGCGGTGTTGTTCGCGTTGGTCATCGCGATGCCGCTGGGCATGTGGCTGTTCGGGCCGCTGCGCCGCCGTGCCACCGCGAGCTTGGCGATTGCCGGTGAGCGGCGCCGCCGTGACCGTGAGCAGTTGCGGGCCCGGCTGCGCGGTGAGGCGCCGGTCGACGACGAGTGACCCTGTCGGCTGCCTTCAGCCTGCGGTCAGGGTCGCCGATCCGTGCTGACGCCCGCCCTGTACGCAGGATCGGCGCCGTGTGCGCAGACTCGGGCCGGGATGGGTCAGCCGGTGACTGCCAGCGCTGCGGCCACCGCGATCGACCACACCAACATCGCCAACCCGGTGTTGCGCAATACCGGGATCAGGTCGCGCCCGGTGCGCCCGGACCACACCGGGCGGGTGGCGCTGATCGCCAACGGTGCGGCCAGCAGGCCCAGCGCGCACCACGGGTTCGCGGCCAGCAGCCCCACCGTGAGCAGGCCAGCCAGCAGCACCAACCCGAGATAGAGTCGCCGCGTGCCGGCCTGGCCCAGACGCACCGCCAGGGTGATCTTGCCGGCGCGGGCATCGGTCGGAATGTCGCGCAAATTGTTGGCCACCAGCACCGCCGACGACTGCGCACCCGTCGCGACGGCGAGCACCAAACCCACCCAGTCGACCCGCAGCGCCTGGGTCAACTCGGTGCCCAGCACGGCGACCAAACCGAAGAACACGAACACTGCTACTTCGCCAAATCCCGCATAGCCGTACGGTTTTGAGCCGCCGGTGTACAACCACGCCCCGGCCACGCAGATTGCGCCGACCGCGATCAGCCACGGCGCGCTGAACACCGCCAGCAGCAGTCCGGCCACCGCCCCCACCGTCAGGCTGGCCACGGCCGCGGCCAGCACCGAGCGCGGCGCGGCCAGCCGCGCGCCCACCAGCCGCACCGGTCCGGCCCGGTCGTCGTCGGTGCCCCGGATGCCGTCGGAGTAATCGTTGGCGAAGTTGACCCCGACGACGAAGGCGACCGCGACGGCCAACGCCAGCAGAGCCTTCCACCACACTGCCGCGTGCAGCCCGGCCGCGGCGCCGGTGCCGGCGACGACCGGGGCCACCGCGTTGGGCAGCGTCCGCGGCCGCGCACCTTCGACCCACTGCGCCAAACTCGCCACGGCGCGATCGTCCCACGAGCCGATGCACGACAATGACCTGATGCCCGCCCGTGACCATCTTCGAGTGGGTCGACGGGAGGAGCGGCGTACGTGCTCGGAGTGATCGGCGGCAGCGGTTTCTACACCTTCTTCGGGTCGGACGCCCGCACCATCGAGGCCGACACCCCGTACGGCCGGCCGAGCGCCCCGATCACCGTCGGTACCGTCGGCGACCATGACGTCGCTTTCCTGCCGCGGCACGGCGCCCAGCACCAGTACTCGGCGCATACCGTGCCGTACCGGGCCAACATCTGGGCATTGCGGGCGCTCGGGGTGCGACGGGTCTTCGGGCCCTGCGCGGTGGGTAGCCTGACGCCCGCGTTGGGACCGGGCACCGTGGTGGTGCCCGACCAGCTGGTGGACCGCACCCACAGCCGGGCCGACACCTATTTCGACTCCGGCGGTGTGGGTGCCTCCTTCGCCGACCCGTACTGTCCGACGCTGCGGGCAGCGCTCACCGGTCTGCCCGGCGTCGTGGACGGCGCCACCATGGTGGTGATCCAGGGCCCTCGATTCTCCACCCGCGCGGAAAGCCAATGGTTCGCCGCAGCTGGTTTCACCCTGGTCAACATGACCGGCTATCCGGAGGCCGTATTGGCCCGAGAGCTCGAAATATGTTATGCCGCTCTCGCTTTGGTGACCGATCTGGACGCCGGTGTGGCGCCCGGTGACGGCGTCAGAGCCGTCGACGTGTTCGCGGAATTCGAGAAGAACGTCGAGCCGTTCAAGAAGCTGGTACACCAGGCGATCGGCCGGCTCGACGTCGACCACACCTGCACGCACTGTCTGCTGGACGCACCCGTCGACCTGCCTTTCGATCTGCCGTGAGAGTGCTGCTGACCGGCGCCGCCGGCTTCATCGGCGCGCGCGTACACGCCGCGTTGCTCACGGCAGGTCATGAGGTGACCGCCGTCGACGTGATGCTGCCCGCCGCGCACGGACCGGCAGCGGTGCTGCCGCAAGGCTGTCGACAAGTCGACGTCCGCGACGCCGACACGCTGGCGGCCCTGCTGGCGGACGTGGACGCGGTCTGCCACCAGGCTGCGGTGGTGGGCGCCGGGGTGAACGCGGCCGATGCGCCCGCCTACGGAAGCCACAACGACTTCGGCACCACCGTTTTGTTGGCGCAAATGTTCGCCGCCGGGGTACGCCGCCTGGTGCTGGCGTCGTCGATGGTGGTGTACGGACAGGGCCGGTATGCCTGCCCCGAACACGGACCGGTCGATCCGGCCCCGCGCCGGCGCACCGATCTGGATGCCGGCGTCTTCGATCATCGTTGCCCGATCTGCGCCGTGCCGCTGCGGTGGCTGCTGGTCGACGAGGACGCGCCGTTGCGGCCCCGCAGCCTGTACGCGGCCAGTAAGACCGCGCAGGAGCATTACGCGTTGGCCTGGTCGGAGTCGACCGGTGCTTCGGTGGTGGCGTTGCGTTACCACAATGTCTATGGTCCGGGCATGCCCCGCGATACGCCCTATTCGGGGGTCGCTGCGATATTTCGCTCGTCGCTGGAAAAAGGTGACGCTCCGGCGGTTTTCGAGGACGGCGGCCAAATGCGCGACTTCGTGCACGTCGACGACGTGGCCGCCGCCAACGTCGCCGCGCTGACAGCCGACCGCGAGGGCTTTACCGCCGCCAATGTCTGCTCCGGACAGCCGATTTCGATCATGGATGTCGCGAACGCCCTGTGCGACGCGCGGGATCGCAGGGTGACACCGGTGATCACCGGGCAGTACCGCAGCGGCGACGTTCGCCACATCGTCGCCGACCCGGCTCGCGCCGCACAGCTGTTGGGTTTCCGGGCAGCCGTCGAGCCGCATTCGGGCCTGCGGGATTTCGCGTTCGCGCCGCTGCGCGACTAGCGGTCGGGGTGCTGACCCCTGAAGATTCGTGGCGCGCCGGTGGTCGGTCCTGCTGCGGGCCGCGTGCTGGGCGCGGGTTGATCCCTTTGGCCGCCGGATCGAAAGATCCGCGGCGCCGCGGCCGCGAGTGGCCGGGTGGTCTCGGCGCGCCCGGGTGCGACGGTGATCGGGCCTGTCGGCTCCTCGGTTGAACGGGTTCGCATTCGAGTTGTCTCGGCGTCTACCGGCGCTGGCGTCAGGGTGGCCGGGTGCGCTCGCCGTTGCACGCTGCGCGCGGTGAGGACCGCGACTGTCAGGATGCACACGGCCAATCCGCTGAGCGCGACGTCGAACGTGCTGGTGATCTGCTGGGCGATGTTGCTGCCGTACACCGGGTTGCCCGCACCGGCGGCACCGGCGTAACGGGGCGCCAAGGCGACACCGATCACGACGCGGGCGACACTGAACGCCACCAGCACACCGCACAGAGCCGAGATCACCGCGACCGGTAACACCCGGTTGAGCAGGTTGATCCGAAGCCAGATCGCCAGCGCGGCGGTGACCACGTCGAACGCGGCCATTGCCGCGCTGTCATACGGTGGGCGTGACGAATGCAGAGCGGCTGCCACAGCGACGTCGGTGACCCGCATCAAGACCGACGCCAGGCACCACGCGGCGGTGAGCAGCAAGCCTTTTCGGGCGGCCGCCCGCCAGATGCCCCGGTCGATCTGCTGCACGGTGCCCAATCTGTGCAAGGTCAGTGGGGCGAATATCGCTGCTGCCGCCACCCACGGCAGATAGCCTTCGAATCCCACACCCGCCGTCGACGTGTTCTGCGCGATGCCGTGGTATTCGTCGATTTCACGGCCCACCGGCAGCGCCCAGACGACAACGCCGGCCACCAGGGCGGAGGCGCCCAGCGCGATGGTGGCCAGTCGAGATGACCTGCTTAACGGCAACATCCAGCGGGACGCGACTACGACGGTCCCCAGCGCCACCACACCGTAAACCACCGCCGTCACGATGACCGCCGCGTTCTGTGCGCCGAATCCCGACGAACCAGCCGCTAACGCGGCCTTGATGCGCCAGAACAGATTGAACGCAAAGCTCAGCGTCGCAACGGCTATCGACGTGTATCCGATGACGCGCGCCGCCAGGATCCAGCGCCGGAAGCGCCTCTGGTCGGCGGCCGTGCCGGTGATCAGCGGCTGCGCGCTCAACAACGCTCCGCCGATCCCGAGCCAGGCGCCGGGACCTACACCACCCGGAACGTCGGCGGTGCCGCCATAACGCACCGTGTTTACGACGTCGAACGCGACGAAGCCTAGCACCAGCAGCGCGTACGGGGCGTTCAGTCCCAGCCGCAGCCGGTCGGCCAGACCCTCGCGCCGGCTTGTGCCGCCCGCGTACGTCGCGGCGACGGCCGCCAGTGACAGCACGGTGGCCGCCGCGAGCAGTCCGAACAGCAGGCCGCTGCTGTGCGGGACGCCGAAGCCGAAATACAGATTCCACGGAAGAAGCGGCGCCAGTAACAACAACCCTGCAGCAACGGCGTCGCGCCCAAGGTTCCAACGCCTCGTCGCGGCCGGGCTGGGCGCGGTCTGGCGTTCCGGCGGCACCTCCGCACCACCGGGGAGACGCTGGGTGGCGAAGTTGTGGGTCGGCGGGTCGCTGTGGCTACGGCTCACGAGTTCTCCCTGAGTCTTCCTACGTTCGGTCGGCAGCCTACTGGTGCGCCCAGTTAACACCCCACTCGCCGATTGCGTCGTTGGTCTGCGACGATATCGCTGTCAGACGCTGGGGCGTGCGGTGAGGCGAGGAGGTCGCGTTGGACCTGGCTTTAGGAGTCGCGGTCGCCGGTCCTGTGGCCCGCTTGGCGCTGCTCGAATCGAACACCGGCGGCCAGGGCGTCGTCGACGAGTCGGTGGTGGATCTGGCAAACGATCCGATCGCCCGACTGACCGAGACGGTCGTCGGTACCGACCGATTGCTGGCCGACCAGTCCCACCGGCTGGTCGCCACCCGGTTGTGCTGGTCGGATCACGCCCAAGCCGGTGAGCTGCGCCAAGCGCTGGAAGATTCCGGCGTTCACAACGTCGCCGCGGTGCCAGAATTCGAGGCGCTCCAGGCGTTGGTGCGCAGCCTGTCTGGCGGTCGGGGGCAGCGCACGTCGGCGGTGCTGCAGCTCGACGCCGAAACGGCGATGTTGTCGATCGTCAACGGCGGTGAGCACGCGACGCCGGTCGCGACGCAACCGTTCGATGGTTCCGACGCGGCGACCACCGCGGGGGTGCTGCTGGGCCGGTTGGGTGAGCAATCCGCTGCCGCGGAAGAGGTTTACCTGGTCGGCTCGGCTACGGACTTGACTGGGATCGCTCAGCAGCTGCAGGAAACGTCCGCTCTGCCGGTCGCGGTGCCGGATGATCCGGACTTTGCGATCGCCCGGGGTGCGGCGTTGGCGGGCGTGACGACAGCATTCGGTTACCCGGTCGCGGACG
Organism: uncultured Actinomycetota bacterium; assembly: GCA_963767765.1. Taxonomy (GTDB): domain Bacteria; phylum Actinomycetota; class Actinomycetes; order Mycobacteriales; family Mycobacteriaceae; genus Mycobacterium. Next base: position 1,561,065 of record CAVYEX010000002.1, read on the forward strand.
TGACGACAGCAGCACCCGCGTTCGCACCGGACGCGACGACGGCGGCACCTGCGTTCGCGCCGGACGCGACGATGGCGGCACCCGCGTTCATACCGGACGCGACGATGGCGGCACCCGGCGTTCGCACCGGACGCGACGATGGCGGCCGCCGTCGCGCCGGGTGGCGACGCCACCACGGCGTTCGGTGACATGACGGCCAACCAGCCCCCCGCAACGGGATCGGCGGCGCAGCTGGCGTATTCGATGGAGGACCACGAGCCCGAATTGCTCGAGCCCGACTACGAAGACGACGAGGACCCAGAACTCGACGCTGCCGCCCCGCCGGTCGGTCGGGCGCTACTGGTCGGCAGCTCGGTCGGCGGAATCCTGGTCGCCGGTTTTGCGGCGTTGGCGGTCGCGGTGACGATCGGCGTCCGCCCGACCGCGGCGACCCAGCCGCAACCGCCTCCGCCGTCCCAGCAGAAACCGGTGCCCGGCAACTACGTGCCGGCCGTGCCGGCGTCCAACCCGCCGCCCGCTCCCGAAGTTCAGGCGCCGGTAGCTCCTGCTCCGGACACCGGCGTCCCGCAGAGCGGTCCGGCACCCGGCAGCGCTCCGCCTCAAGCACCGCCGGCGCCGGCTCCGCAAGCGCCGGATGTCGGGCCCGGTGATTCGCCGGCGCCCGTACCGGGAGTGGTTCCGGTGCCAGTGCCGATCCCGATCCCGATTCCGATTCCTGCGCACCACCGGGGGCACGACCGGTACGACAACGGGCACGACGACCGGGACCACAACCGGTACCACCACGGGGACGACGACTGGCACCACGACCGGCACCACCACGGGCACGACGACCGGTGGCACGAGCGGTGACGACGACCGGCACCACGACGGGCACGACGACCGGTGGCACGAGCGGGACGACGACCGGTACGACGACTGGCACCACGACCGGCGGCACCAGCGGGACGACCACCGGCAGCACTACCGGGACGACGACCGGTGGGACCAGCGGGACGACGACCGGTGGCACTACCGGGACGACGACCGGTGGGACTACCGGGACGACGACCGGTGGGACTACCGGGACGACGACCGGTGGGACCAGCGGGACGACGACCGGCACCACGACCGGTGGCACCAGCGGTACCACGACCGGTGGTACCAGCGGCACCACGAGTGGCGGCACGAGCGGGAGCACGACCGGCAGCACCAGCGGTGGCGGCACGAGCGGGAGCACGAGCGGTGGCTTTGGCACCAGCGGCAGCACGAGCGGTAGCAGCTCGAGCGGGAGCACGAGCGGTGGAGGTCACTCGTAAACGCCGCCGTGACAGTGGTATTGCCGTGCCTCAACGAGGCTGAGCCGCTGCCGGGCGTGCTGGCCGCCATTCCAGCCGGCTATCAAGCGCTGGTGGTCGACAACAACAGCACCGACAACACCGCCGAAGTCGCCAGCCGGCTCGGTGCCACGGTGGTGGCCGAACCGCGACCCGGGTACGGCTCTGCGGTCCACGCCGGCATCATCGCGGCCACTACCCCGGTCGTGGCGGTCATCGACGCGGACGGATCCCTTGATCCCGCTGACCTGCCACCGCTGGTCGCAGAGCTGGACAACGGCGCTGACCTGGTGATCGGCCGACGGCGTCCGGCACGCGGCCTGCACTGGCCATGGGTTGCGCGGCTGGGCACGGTGGTCATGAGCTGGCGGCTGCGCACCCGACATGGCCTGCCGGTGCATGACATCGCACCGATGCGGGTCTTTCACCGGCAGGCGTTGCTGGACCTCGGTGTCACCGACCGCCGCTCGGGCTATCCGCTGGAACTGCTGGTGCGGGCGGCCGCCGCGGGCTGGCACGTCGTCGAATGCGATGTGAAGTACGGCCCCCGGACCGGCGGCAAGTCGAAGGTCAGCGGATCGCTGCGGGGCAGTGTCGTCGCCATTCTCGACTTCTGGAAGGCGATCTCGTGAACCCGCTGCCACTCACCATGCTGGTGGTGGCTAAAGCCCCAGTGCCGGGCCAAGCCAAGACCCGGCTGGGCATGACCGTCGGTGACCGGGTCGCCGCGGAAATCGCCGCCGCCGCCCTGCTGGACACCTTGGACGCCGTCGCGGCGGCAGCGGTGACCGCGCGGGTGGTCGCGCTCACCGGTGACCTGGACGCCGCCGTCCACGCCGCCGAGCTACGCCGACGACTCGAGACCTTCACCGTCATCGACCAGCGCGGCGACGACTTCGCTGATCGGCTCGCCACTGCGCACGCCGACGCGGCGGTGCTCGGCGGTGGACATCCGGTGCTGCAGATCGGAATGGACACTCCTCAGGTCACTACAGATCTGCTGGTCGGCTGTGGGCGGCGACTTCACGACACACCGGCCGTAGTCGGGTTGGCCCATGACGGCGGGTGGTGGGTGCTGGGGCTGCGGCCCCCGGCGACAGCAGACTGGCTGCGTATGGTACCGATGTCTGAGACCAACACCGGAGAGCTCACATTGAAAGCTTTGCAGGACAATGGTTTCGACGTGACCCGCGTCGAAGAGTTGTCCGATTTCGACGTGTCGGACGACGTTGCGGCCGTGCGCGACGCCTGCGCGCCGAGCAGCCGGTTCAGCCGCGCTACTCGCGCAGCAGGCCTTTAGCGGGGGATGCTCGTCAAGACTTCCCGGCGTGCCCGGATGTCAGCCTCGATCTTGTGCAGCGCCGCAGCGACCGACGAGGCCACCGGCAGTTGGTGATCGGTGACGACCCGCAAAAACGGGCGCAGCGCGTCCCCGCTGACCAGAGCCCACAGCAATCCCGCGCGGTCGCGCTCCTCGTCGAAGGCGATCAGTGCATGGAACCCGGTCACACCGATGAACTGCAAGCCACTGATGTCGACCACCAGCGGCGTCTCCAACGCAGAGAAATGATTGACCGCATCGGCAAGCCGTTCAGTGTTGGTGGCGTCGATCTCCCCCTCGACGCGCAGGACGGTGGCCAGGCTTCGAGCCTGAACCGACAACCGCGCCCCCGCACAGTCGATGGCATAGCCGACGCCCAGTGGTGGACGCTCTCGGAGCCGGCTTGCATTACGAACAACAGTCACTCAATGACCGCCCATCAATATCGCTTCAAAAGCGGACAGGCAAGAAATCCTCAACCGACCGCATGGTTGGCAGCTGTGGACTCAACCGTTCTCTACAGCCTAGCGTGCATCGCCGCCCGACACGAATTTTTCCGTGATCGGCGGCTTTTCGGCGGGGCGTTCCGGAATCGGGCTCGGTCTGGCCCTGAGCCGCCCAACGCGCAGCGGTAGATGTTCGACGGCGTCTGGGGGCACAAACGCAAGGTAGAGGACGAACATCGCCAGGCTGAAGAAGCCGACGGTGATGGTGGCCATGATCAACGTGTGCATCACCATGCCCAGGGCCAGGACCCACGGTCGTAACCGGCGATTCCACACCAAAATGCCCACCGCTAACTCGACGCCCAGGGTGGCCCAGGTGGCCGTGTTCATTGCGAGAGCGTTGGTCGTGAGCCAGTGCGGCAGCGGCAGCAAAAGCATGTCTTGCAGGCGGAGGGCATAGGACACGGCGGTGCCCTGTGGCCAGGCGTTGCCGTTCAGTTTCGCCTGCACCGACGCGAGGTAGATCAGCGAGACCTGCAACTGAAGCAACCGCAGCGCCCATGGCGCGCGTTGCTGCGCCGACCAGAACTTGCCGGTACCGCGCCGCTGATCCAGCGAGAGCGCCGCGCCGCAGGGCGACAGGGCGAGCATCAAAGCCTCGATGCGCACGGCGAGATCACCGAGGTTGAACACCCACTGGTCGCGGTGCTCGAACGACAAGATCAACACGAACACCGTCAGTGCCGCCAGCCGGCTGTGCCAGCCGACCGCCAACGCAACCGACGACGCCAGCAACACCAGCCACCCGACGAGAAGCGCACGGTCACTGGTCCAGATCGCGAAGACGCCCCATTGATAAGCCCCCGTGGGCTGGCGCGGCAGAATTCCCTTCGGACCGAAGAACGTCGACAAATTGGGCAGCAGAGCGATCGTCCAACCGATCACCAGCACGCCGAACGCGATCCTGACCACGCCGAGGGTGTAGGCCGGCTGCGGCTGGAACCAAAACGTCCGCCACGCCGCCGCCGGGGTCGCCCACGGTCGCTTTCGGTTCGCCGGGTCGGTCATCGCCCACCGGTGAGGGCTTCGTCGTACAACGTCTCTTCGCCGACGGTGCGGGGATTTTCAGCCCCCGGCGGCGACAACACTTCGGTGCGCAGAATGATCTGCACGCGAGCGGCCCGCTCAGACCGTGCGGTCAGTCGTCCGACCACCCAGTGCGCCAACCCGACTCGCAGCGGCGGCTCGCGGACCACGTTCTCCTTCAGCTTCTGCCAGTGGTACCAGGCGAACGCTCCCACCACCCGGTCACCGCGGGGATCGGTCCAAACCCGCTGGACACCGTCGGCCATGGTGACGCGCACCTCGACAAACTCCAAGCGCCGCAACGGCTCTGGAGCGTACATCCGCCAGTACTGTTCCAGTCCGGTCGCCACGGCAACCGGCTGCAGCGCCGGGGTGAGCCGTCGCTTGACTTCGGCATCCGGCAGGCACCAAACCACGCTGATCAGCAGTACCAGCACGACCACACCGCTGATCGTCCATTCACCCGCACGGGTCCGCTCGATCCGCTGCCCGATTGTCGACAACTGCTGTCTCAAGTTCTCCCTCGAGCCCCTTTGATCTGTTCGGCCGCGTTCAGTCACCGAACCAGCGTGCCAGCTCGCGGCGGTCCAATTTGCCGATACCCCGCATCGGCAACGCGTCGACGACATGGACCTCGCGCGGCGCGGCGCCGGCGCCCAGCGTGCGGGCGACGTGGGCGCGCAGCGTGGCGACGCTCGGCGCAGCGTGACCGTCGGCCAGTACCAGCGCGGCGACCACCCGCTGGCCCAGCCGGTCGTCGGGGAGCCCGAATACCGCGCACTGGCGCACCGCCGAGTGAGTCGACAGTGCGGCCTCAACCGGCTGGGGCAGCACGGTGGAACCACCGGTGCTGATCGCCTCGTCGAGGCGGCCCAGCACGGTGAGCACACCTGAATCATCAATCCCACCAATGTCGTCGGTGGCAAACCAGCCCGGCTCGGCGAATGGGTCGGGATCGACCGGGTTGCGATAGCCCTTGGCGATCGTTGCGCCACCGATGACAATCCGCTCGTCTCGCCCGAGTCGCAGCTGCACCCCGTCGAGCGGGACACCGTTGTAGACACAGCCGCCGGCGGTTTCGCTCATGCCGTACGTTCGCACCACCGGAATGCCCGCTGCGGCTGCGGCGTCCAGCACTGGGGTCGGCGCCGGCCCGCCGCCGAGGAGGACGCCGTCGAGTTCGGCCAGCGCGGTGGCGGCGCGCTGATCGGTCAGCGCTTTGGCCAGCTGAGTGGCGACCAGCGACGTGTACCGACGGCCGGACCCGAGTTGTCTTACCGCTGCCGGTAATTCGGCGATGTCGAAGCCCGCCGAGACGTCCAGCTCGACCGGCGTGGTCCCGGCCAGCACGCTGCGCATCAGCACTTGGACACCGGCGATGTGGTATGGCGGCAGCGCCAGCAGCCAGCGGCCCGGTCCGCCCAACCGGTGATGGGTAGCCGATGCGCTGGCGCTCAACGCGGTGCCGGTCAACAGCGTTCCCTTGGGCGATCCGGTCGTGCCCGAAGTCGTTACCACGAGCGCGATTTCGTCGTCGATCGGCTCGCCCACCCGCAACTGTGACGGCAGCTCGGCGTCCGGCGGCACGGGAATCACCGCGTCGGTACTTCCGCTCAGCACCTGTTCGAGAGCCGGTAGCAGTGAGCGCGTCGCGGCTCCGGGTGCTACCGCAACGGCCCTCAGGACGCCTATTGGCGCTCCTCGCCGTCGCGGGCGTTGTCCAACGGCCAACCGTTGGCGGCCAACCGGTGACGGACCCGCTCGACATCATCAACAGAGGGCAGCTCGTCGGTCACCTGGGTGATCGCCACGCCGATGTCGATCTGATCGAATCCCTCGCGCCGCTGCAATTCCCACGCCACGGTCTTGACCTCGTCATCGCTCAGCCGGCGGCGCAGCAGCGCCAGCAGCGGAACGTAGTCAGTTGACGGAACGCCCTCCGGATAGCCGGCGCGTAGCCAATTGACGATCGAACTGAGGAACCGATTCACACCGCGTCAACTTCCCTGCCCGGATTCGGCCACACCTGAACAGTGGACGCTTCGATGCTACTTGGCTTTGGCGCCCAGGATGAACCAACCGGTGTGTTCACCGATGAAGTCGCGCGCGATGAACAGCACGCCGATTGCGACCGTCACCACCACCAGCGCGTAGAACAGCCAACTCAGCGTGGTCAGCACCGAGCGCTTCACCGTCACGCCGCCGGTGGTGGCCACCGCCCCGGCGTCGGCGCCCAGCCGCACCCCGACCGCGAACAGAGCCGGCAGCGCCGCTCCGATCAGCAGACCGAACACCAAGATCTTCAGCGCGGCAATGTAATTGAACCAGGCGGTCATGAGATCCTGCTGTCCTGCGTCGGCGGGTCGACGGTGGCGACGGCGGTGCGGGACGCCGCGGCGTCGGGCTGGGCGATCTGCCCGCCGGCGTGCGGTGTCACACTGGTCGAGGCCGAAGGTGGCTGGTCATCCCTGGCGGCGTTTTCAGCGGAGTCCAGCCCGGCGGTCAGGCTGCCTTCCCACTCGTCGTTGACGTTCCGGTGGTCGATACGTACCCGCCGAGACCGCGCGTAGATGACCCCCGCCACCGCCACCAGCAAGCCGAACCCGAGGATGGCGCCGGCGAAGCCACCGACGACATGTACCAGCGTGTAGGTGATCGCGCCGACGGCACCGGAGGCCGGCAAGGTGATGAGCCACGCCGTCGCCATCCGGCCGGCCACGCTCCACCGCACCTCGGCTCCCGGCTTGCCCATCCCGCTGCCCAGCACCGAGCCCGTCACGACCTGAGTGGTCGATAAGGCGTAGCCGAACTGCGCGGAGAGCAGGATGATGGCCGCCGACGACGATTCCGCGGCCATTCCCTGCGGTGGTTTGATCTCGACGATGCCCTTGCCGAGGGTGCGGATGATGCGCCAGCCGCCGGTGTAGGTGCCCAACGCCATCGCCACCGCGCAGGACACGATGACCCACAGCGGTGGCAGCGTCGCGGACCTGCTCACCGCGCCGTAGGACATCAGTGCCAGGAAGATCACGCCCATCGTCTTCTGCCCGTCGCTGGTGCCGTGCGCCAGCGAGACCAGCGAGGCGGAACCGATCTGGCCGCGGCGGAAACCATGTGCGGTGCGCTGTTCGGAGACACCGCGGACGATGCGGTAAACCAGCCAGGTCCCGACCGCGCCGACCAACATGGCCAGGAGCGCCGCCAGGATGGCCGGTATCACCACGTGCGAGACCAGGCCGCGCCAGATCACCCCGTGCCCGCCGACGGCGGCGATGGTGGCGCCGACGATGCCGCCGATCAGGGCGTGCGACGAACTGGACGGGATACCCAGCAGCCAGGTCAATAGATTCCAGACGATGCCGCCGACCAGTCCGGCGAACACCAGTTCCAGCGTCACCAGGTGCGAGTCGACTAGGTCCTTGGCGATCGTCGCGGCCACCGCGGTGGACAGGAACGCCCCCAGCAGGTTCAGCACGGCCGACAGTGTCACAGCGGCTTTGGGCTTGAGCGCACCGCTGGCGATGGAGGTCGCCATCGCGTTGCCGGTGTCGTGGAAGCCGTTGGTGAAGTCGAACGCTAGTGCCGTCATGACGACGATGATCAAAAGGAATAGCTCAAGGCTCACAGCGCATCACGGGCCAATTGTGGCGGTCGCGCCGTCAAGATGTCGAACGAATGTGAGGCGAAAAGCGGGTGTACCGATACTTGTCGACGGCTGTTCCCCCACGGTTAACCTTCGTCTCGGGGTTGCATTCGGGTGTCTCGGCGTAACGGATGATCGGGGGGTATTTCGACGAAGATCAAGGTGACGCCGTCGGGGTCGGTCACATGCATCTCGTGTAGGCCCCAGGGTTCGCGCCGGGCGTCCCGGGCGATGGCCACGCCGCGGCTTTCCAGCTCAGCCTGGGTGGCCCTGACATCGCGAACCTGCAGCCACAGCGCGCCGGGGAAGGAGCCGCCGGGCCGGTCCTCGGCGCCATGACCTGCCAGCTCGATCAACGACTGTCCGGCGTAGAACACCGTGCCCGCCCCGTATTCGCGGGCGATGGCCAGGCCGATTTGGTCGCGATAGAAGCTCAGTGACCGCTGATAGTCCGCCGGCCGGAACAGCATCCGGCTGGCCAGGATCTCCATGTCACGTGTCTAGCACGGGCTCAGGTTGCTCCGCGCTCTGCATCGTCGCCGGGCTGGATCCGATTGCCCGACTCCTCCTCATCGCGCTCCGCGCTCTGCATCGTCGCCGGGCTGGAGGCGCTGGCGTCTCATCAGTGCGGTCACCCAACCGGGGCCGACGGTATCGAGCGCCTTGGCGGCGACGGCAATGCGCGGCGCGATCCGAACCGGGCGCGTGCGGGCAGCGGTGACCATCCAGCCCGCTGCCTCGCGCGGCGTCAGCGCCGGCAAACCCTGGTAGGCCTTCGTCGGCGCGATCATCGGGGTCGCGACCAGCGGGTAGTACAGCGTGGTCGAGTGCACCCCCCCTGCGCCCCACTCGGTTTCGATGACCCGGCTGACGGCTGACAGGGCGGCCTTGGATGCGTTGTACACCGCGAACAGCGGCGACGCTTCGCTGAAGACGCCCCAGGTCGCGACGTTGATGATGTGGCCGTCACCGCGGTCGCGCATACCGGGCCCGAGCCCGCGGATCAGGCGCAGCGGCGAATAGTAGTTGAGCAGCATCGTGCGCTCCACGTCGTGCCAACGTTCCAGCGAGTCGGCCAGCGGCCGGCGGATGGACCGCCCGGCGTTGTTGACCAGAATGTCGACTCCGCCGAGGCGCTCTTCGACGTCGGCGACCAACGCGTCGACGGCGTCCAAGTCCGACAGGTCGCACGGTATCGCGGTCGCAGTGCCACCGGCGGCGGTGATCCGGTCCACCACTTCGTCGAGCAGATCCTTGCGACGGGCCACCGCCACGACGGTGGCACCGCGGCGGGCGAACTGCTCGGCGGCGGCCTCACCGATCCCCGACGAGGCACCGGTCAGCAGAATCCGCTTGCCGTCGAGGTCGACCGGTTTGGCAGCCGGGCGGTAGAGCCGCAGCTGCGGGGCGATGGGCGGGCGCATGCCGGTCATCGCGAAGGTCTCGTTCAATCGGCGCAGCGGACTTCTACTCACCTCGGCAGTCTAGGGGGAGTGCCGTCCCTTCCGAGCGTCACGCTGGCGTGACGGCGGCTGGCCAGCGTCACGCCAGCGTGACGTTCGCGCTCAGAAGTAGCGCGGGAAACTGCTCCAATCCGGGGCGCGTTTCTCCAAAAACGCGTCGCGGCCCTCGACGGCCTCGTCGGTCATGTACGCCAACCGGGTCGCTTCGCCGGCGAACAGCTGCTGACCCACCAGCCCGTCGTCGAGCAGGTTGAACGCGAACTTCAGCATCCGCACCGCCTGCGGAGATTTCGCGTTGATCTCCGCCGCCCATTGCACGCCGACGGCTTCCAGCTCGGCGTGGTCGACGACGGCGTTGACCGCGCCCATCTGGTGCATCTGGTCGGCGGTGTAGGGCCGCCCCAGGAAGAACACCTCGCGGGCGAACTTTTGCCCCGCTTGGCGCGCCAGGTAGGCGCTGCCGTACCCGCCGTCGAAGCTGCCGACGTCGGCGTCGGTCTGCTTGAAGCGGGCATGCTCGCGGCTGGCCAGCGTCAGGTCGCACACCACGTGCAAGCTGTGCCCGCCGCCGGCCGCCCAACCGTTGACCAGGCAGATCACTACCTTGGGCATGAACCGGATCAGCCGCTGCACCTCGAGAATGTGCAGCCGTCCCGCGCGGGCGGTGTCCACGGTGTCGGCGTTGTCGCCCGAGGCGTACTGATAGCCGCTGCGCCCGCGGATGCGCTGATCCCCGCCGGAGCAGAACGCCCAGCCGCCGTCTTTGGGTGACGGCCCGTTGCCGGTGAGCAACACCACGCCGACATCCGGCGACATCCGGGCATGATCGAGCGCGCGGTAGAGCTCGTCGACGGTGTGCGGGCGAAACGCGTTGCGCACCTCGGGCCGGTTGAACGCTATCCGCACCGTGGGGTCGTCGACGTGCCGGTGGTAGGTGATGTCGGTCAGGTCGGCCATCCCGTCCACCGGCTGCCACGAGCCGGGGTGAAACGGATTACCGCTCACGGCAGTTGCGGGGTTCGGCACACTTGGCTGACGCTACCGCCTGCTGGCCGGGATGACTGGTGGTGCGTCACGGTCGCACACCGCAGGAGACGCCTCCGCGTCGACAAAGCCGGTCCGGTCAGCTCTGCACCGGCGCGCCGACGGCATCCAGGCGTGCGACCGCGTCGGTGTCCAAGGTGAGCTCGGCCGCGGCGAGGTTCTCCTCGAGATGCGCAACCGACCGGGTGCCGGGGATCAGCAACGTGTTGGGTGAATGCGCCAGCAACCACGCCAATCCGACCTGGGCCGTTGTGATGCCGAGCCCGGCCGCGAGGTCCATCACCACCGGGTTCTCGGTGACCTTGGGGGAGCCCGGAAAAGCCGACCCCAGCGGAAAGTACGGCACCCAGGCGATGCCCTCGGCCATGCACAGCTCGAGGGTGGCCTCCTGCGAGCGGTCGAGCAGGCTGTAGGGATTCTGCACGCACACGATGCCAGCCGGCAGCGCGTGTTGCACCACCTCCACGGGCACGCTGCTGATGCCGATCGCGCCGATCTTCCCCTCGTCGCGCAGAGCGATCATCTCGGCGAGCTGGTCGTCGACGCCGACAGTCTGATCTCCTTCGGCCGACACGCCGGGACCCAGGTCCATCCGCCGTAGGTTGACGACCGGTACGCGCTCCAAGCCGAGTTGACGCAGGTCGTCTTCGACGGCGGCGCGCAGCTCGGCGGGCGTTTGAGCAGCGGCCAGGGGCACCGGTCCTTCGCCGGTGTATCGCGCACCGACCTTGCTGACGATGACCAGGTCGTCCGGATAGGGGGCCAGCGCCCGGTGGATTCGCCGGTTGACCTCGCCCGGGCCGTAGAACGACGCGGTGTCGATGTGGTTCACGCCGAGTTCGACCGCGCGCCGCAGCACCGCGACCGCGTCCTCGACGGAGGTGTGCTCGAACAGCTGCATCGCGCCGTAGCCGGCGCGGTTGACCGCGCCGAGGGTGCCGTTGCCGCTGGGGTGGATTTGATTCGTCATGGTGCTCCCGTCAGACTGGACCAAGCGGAGGATCCTCCGCATAAGCCGCAGCCTAGCAGAACCGGAGGTACCTCCGCTTTGGCCTCAGCAGTACGGTCCGACGCGCGCCGCAACCGCGAGAAGTTACTCGAGGTCGCCACGGCGGCGTTCGCGGCGGCGGAGGGCCGGCCGGTGTCGCTCGAGTCGATCGCCCGCGACGCCGGCGTCGGGATCGGCACGCTGTACCGCCACTTTCCGAGCCGGGAAGCCCTGGTCGAGGCGGTCTACCGGTCCGAGCTCGCCGAAGTGGCCGCGGCGGCCGAGCAGCTCCTCGAGCGGCATCCGCCTGCGACCGCGCTGCGTCGCTGGATGGACCGCTACGCCACCTTCGTGGCCGCCAAGCGGGGGATGGCTGAGTCCTTGTATGCGATCTTCGACTCTGGTGCTTTTGCGCCCAACCTGACACGGGACAGCATCGTCGGTGCGGTCGACTCGCTGCTGCGGGCGGGCGCCGACGACGGGCAGCTGCGCCCGGATGTCCTGGCCGACGACGTGGTCTCCAGCCTCATCGGCATCTTCCTGGCCAGCAGCTCGCCGGAGCAGACCAGCCGCATGCTCGACCTCCTGGTCGCCGGCGTCTCGCGTTAACCCGTGAACCGCGAAGGCAGCATCAGCCGACGGCGCGTCCGGCGCCCTGCCAGAACTGTGCCCGCACCGCTTTCTTGTCGGGTTTGCCCAGCCCGGTCACCGGCAACGAGTCGGCGACCACGACCCGCTTGGGTGACTGGACCGAGCCTTTTCGGTCCTTGACCGCCGCCTGGATTTCCGCGGTCATCGCGGCGATCGCGTCGTCGTCGGTCGGCGCGTCGGGGCGCAGCACCACCACCGCGGTGACGGCCTCACCCCACTTGTCGTCGGGCGCGCCGACCACACACACCTGCGCAACGGCCGGGTGCTCGGCGACGACGTCCTCCACCTCGCGGGGGAACACGTTGAAGCCGCCGGTGACGATCATGTCCTTCACCCGGTCGACGATGTAATAGAAGCCGTCGGCGTCTTCGCGGGCCATGTCACCGGTGTGTAGCCAGCCGTCTTTAAAGGTTTCGGACGTGGCGTCAGCTAAATTCCAGTAACCACCGGCCAAAAGCGGTCCGCTGACACAGATCTCGCCGGGTTCACCCGGCGACACCGGCCGGCCGTCCTCGCCCAGCAGCGCCACCCGGGCAAACAGCGTCGGGCGCCCGCAGGACGTCAGCCGCTGCTCGTCGTGATCGGTCTTGGCCAGATAGGTGATCGCCATCGGCGCCTCGGACTGCCCGTAGTTCTGGGCGAAGATCTTGCCGAACCGGTCGATCGCCTCGGCCAGCCGCACCGGGTTGATCGCCGACGCGCCGTAATACACCGTCTCCAGCGACGACAGATCCCGGGTGCGCGAATCCGGGTGATCCATCAGCGCGTACAGCATCGAGGGCACCACGAACGTCGCGGTGATGCGTTTCTCCTCAATCGTTTTCAGCACCTCGGCCGGGTCGAATCGGGGCAGCACATACATCTCGCCGCCCTTGACCAGGGTGGGAAGAAAATACGCCGCACCGGCATGCGACAGCGGCGTGATCATCAGAAACCGCGGCTCCTCCGGCCATTCCCACTCGGCCAGCTGGATCATCGTCATCGTGGCGATCGACTGCGCAGTGCCCATCACGCCCTTGGGCTTGCCCGTGGTGCCGCCGGTGTAGGTCAGGCCGATGACCTGGTCCGGCGGCAGCTCCTTGGCGGCCAGCGGTTGCGGCTCGTACCTGGCCGCCTCGGCCGACAGATCGACCGCCACGTCTCCCAACGCCTCGGGCACCGGGCCGATGGTCAGGATCTGCTTGAGCGACGGCACCTTGTCCAGCAATCCCAGCGCCCGCTCGACGAACATCGGGTTGGGATCGATGATCAGCGAACTGATCCCGGCGTCGGACAGCACGTAGGCGTGGTCGTCGAGCGAACCGAGCGGATGCAGGGCGGTGCGGCGATATCCCTGGGTCTGGCCGGCGCCGATGATCATCAGCACCTCGGGTCGGTTCAGTGACAGCAGCCCGACCGCGACGCCGGTGCCCGCGCCCAACGCCTCGAACGCCTGGATGTACTGGCTGATCTTGTCGGCCATCTGACCGCCGGTCAGCGTGGTGTCGCCGAGGAACAGCACCGGCTTGTTCTTGTGGCGCTTGAGCGCGCCCACCAACATGTGGCCGTTGTGGGTCGGGACACGCAGCTCGTCGGTCATGACGGCAAGACTAGAACGTGTTGCAGAACGAGCCGAACCGATCCCAGATTTTAGCTATTTCGCCAGCTCAGACCGCCACTGAATTTCCTTCTGCACGTACTCGTTGTCCTGCGGGAAGTCCTCGATCTCCTGGATCCGGCGCACTTCGAGTGTGACGCCCGGGCCCAGCGGGCAGCGGCTCGCCCACTGCTGCGCCTCCTCCTTGGAGGTCACGCCGATGATCCAGAAGCCGTTGAGCAGTTCGTGGCCAAGTGGCTCGTCGGAGACAGTCGGTGGGTCGGAGCCGAAGTCGACGACGAAGCCCTCCTCGGGCCCGGCCAAGCCTTCGGCGCCCAGCAGCACGCCGGCATCAACCAGCGAGTGGTTGTATTTGCTCATCGCGGCCAGGATCTCCTCGAACGGGACGTCCTTCGCGGCCGCCTGCGCCTCAGAGCTGGACCGCATGATCATCATGTACCGCATACTGCTGACTCCTCTCGGTGTGGAACGGTCACCACAATTGACTCGCGGGGGCGGTTTTTCTCATCGCGGGGCCACTAGGCTTTTCGGCCATGGCCGCTGCTGACGTCGTCGTCACCGGAACCGTGCTCACCGTCGACGACGCCCGGCCCACCGCCGAGGCGCTGGCCATCGCCGAAGGCCGGATCGTCGCTGTCGGCAGCCGTGCCGACGTGGCCGACCGGATCGGCCCGGACACCCGGACCGTCGACGTCGGTGACGGCTGCGTGATGCCGGGATTCGTTGAGGCGCATGGACATCCGTTGATGGAGGCGGTCGCGCCGCAGATGGCCACCGAGGCCACCCCCGGCGACGGCGACGACATGCTGCGGCCGTTCCTGGCGGGCCGCGAGGTCTACCGCCGGTGACCCCACCGCTGAACGAGCTGCTCGACCGCCTGCACGTGGTAGCGCTGCCGATGCGGGTGCGGTTCCGCGGTATCACCACCCGCGAGGTCGCGTTGATCGAGGGTCCGGCCGGGTGGGGCGAGTTCGGGGCGTTCGTGGAATACCCGGCGCCCGAAGCATCGGCCTGGCTGGCGTCGGCGGTCGAGGCGGCGTATCGCCGGCCGCCGCCGCCGCGGCGTGACCGGATCCCGGTGAACGCCACCGTGCCCGCCGTTCCCGCCGCGCAGGTGCCCGAGGTGCTGGCCCGGTTTCCCGGCGCCCGGACCGCCAAGGTGAAAGTCGCCGAGCCGGGGCAGAGCCTGGCCGACGACGTGGACCGGGTGAACGCGGCGCGCCAACTCGTGCCGACGGTTCGGGTGGACGCCAACGGCGGCTGGAGCGTCGACGCCGCCGCCGCCGCGTGCACCGCGCTGACCGCCGACGGCCCGCTGGAATATGTCGAACAGCCCTGCGCCGGCGTCGACGAGCTCGCCGAGCTGCGGCACCGGGTCGACGTGCCGATCGCCGCCGACGAAAGCATCCGCAAGGCCGACGATCCGCTGGCCGTGGTCCGCGCCCGGGCCGCCGACGTAGCCGTGCTGAAAGTCGCTCCGCTGGGCGGTATTTCGTCGCTGCTGGCGATCGCCGCGCAGATCGACATCCCGGTCGTGGTCTCCAGCGCGCTGGACTCGGCGGTCGGGATCAGCGGCGGACTACTCGCGGCGGCGGCGTTGCCGCAGCTGCGCCACGCCTGCGGTCTGGGCACCGGCGGGCTCTTCGTCGACGACGTCGCCGCACCCGCCGTCCCCGTGGACGGTTACCTGCCGGTCGGACCGGTGACACCGGACCCGGGTCGGCTGCAGGCGCTGGCCGCACCGGCCGACCGGCGGCAGTGGTGGATCGACCGGGTCCGGGACTGCTATCCGCTGTTGACCCCTGGAGAGCAATCGACATGACGCAGATCGCGCTGATGGCCAACGGATCTGGTCACACCGGCGCAACTCAAGGCCGGCACGCTGCTGTTGTGGAATCCGGCGCTGACCGCCGCCCGGGCCAGATTCGCTCACCGCTGACGCACGGCGCGGGCGGAATCGCAGCAACGCGGGACCGATCCGCGGCCATATGCTGGACCACATGCGGCGGTTGGGAATCAGCGTGGCCGTCTGGGCGACGTGCCTGATCGCGGCCGGCTGCACCTCGACCGTCGACGGCAGCGGGGTCGGCGTCAACGGCAGCGGCGCGCGGGGCGCCCATGCGCCGACCGCCGAAGGTTTGCCGGGGTTGCTGCTCAGCCTCGACGAGATGAAGCAGCTGCTGAAGTTCTCCGACATGGCCACCGAGGAGCACTGGACCCAGCCCGACCCGAAAGGCACTTTCGCCCCCGCCGATTGTGTGGGTGCGGTGTTCAGCGGGATGTCGGGCTCGTATCAGGGCAGCGGATACCAAGACTTCTACCAGGTCAGGCAGACCGACATCAGCCCCGACGGCTGGTCGCATTGGGTCGACCAAGGCGTCGTAACCTTCCAATCAGCCGCCGCAGCAAAGGACTTCGTGGAAAAGCAGGTTGCGTTGTGGCGCCGGTGCACCGGTGTGCAGCTCGTCTACGCGTTCCCCGACCCCGGTGACTGGGGCGAGCCCTACCTGATCGGCAACACGGTGGATTCCGGCTGCGCCACGCTGATCAACAACACCGTCGTCGGCGACAACCACTACGACGACATCCGGGTGCTGGCGGCGAAGTCCAACATCGCGGTCGATCTGCAGTTCACCGGTTTCGGGCTGACCGACGAGCCGATGACCGCGACCACCCGCATCCTCGACCGGATTTCGTCACAGGAGCGGGACTGCGCGTTCTGGGGCTGAGCGGCCCCACAGCGTCGCGTAGGTTCGTGGCCGTGACCAATTTGGCGTACGTGGACAGCGGCACCGGTGAGGCGGTGATCTTCATCGCCGGCTGGGGCGGGGCCGGCCGCGGCTGGCATCTACATCAGGTGCCGGCGTTTTTGGCGGCGGGATACCGCGTGATCACCTTCGACAACCGCGGTATCGGGGCCACCGAGAACGCCGACGGTTTCACCACCCAGACCATGGTCGCCGACACCGCGGCGCTGATCGAACGCCTGGGAGCGGGCCCCGCGCGGGTCGTCGGCGTCTCGATGGGCGCGTTCATCGCCCAGGAACTGATGCTGGCCCGGCCGGAGCTGGTCAGCAAGGCGGTGCTGATGGCCACCCGCGGCCGGCTGGACCGCAGCCGGCAGTTCTTCCGCGCCGCCGACGCCGAGCTGGCCGGCTCGGGCGTCCAGCTGCCGACCGCGTACAGCGCGAAAGTGCGCATGCTGGAGAGCTTTTCGCCCAAGACCTTGAATGACGACCGGGCGGCCGGGGACTGGATCGCGATGTTCACCATGTGGCCCAACAAGCTGACGCCGGGACTGCGCTGCCAACTGGGCGTGACTCCGGCAACCAACCGGCTGGCCGCCTACCAGGCGATCACCGCGCCGGCGCTGGTGATCGGCTTCGCCGACGACGTGGTGACCCCGCCCTATCTGGGTCGGGAGGTCGCCGACGCCATCGCCAACGGCCGCTACATGGAAGTCGCCGACGCCGGGCATCTGGGGTTCGTCGAGCAGCCGGATGCGGTCAACGCGCTGGCGCTGCAGTTTTTCGCCGGCGCCGCCGTGTGAGCCTTTCTCGATAGGCTGGCCTGGTGAACCCCTCGACGATGCAGGCCCGGGTGGTCGTCGACGAGTTGATCCGCGGCGGTGTGCGTGACGTCGTGCTGTGCCCGGGCTCGCGCAACGCGCCGCTGGCCTTCGCGCTGAACGACGCCGACCGGGCCGGCCGGATCCGGCTACACGTCCGCATCGACGAGCGCACCGCCGGATACCTGGCCATCGGCCTAGCGATCGCCGACGGCGCCCCGGTGTGTGTGGCGATGACGTCGGGCACCGCGGTGGCCAACCTCGGTCCGGCGGTCGTGGAGGCCAACTACGCCCGGGTGCCGCTGATCGTGTTGTCGGCCAACCGGCCCTACGAGCTGCTGGGCACCGGCGCCAACCAGACCATGGAGCAGCTAGGTTACTTCGGCACCCAGGTCCGCGCCACCATCAGCCTCGGGCTGGCCGAAGACGCTGCCGATCGGTTGGACGCGCTGAACGCGACCTGGCGATCGGCGACGTGCCGTGTCGTAGCGGCAGCCACCGGATCGCGCACCGCCAACGCCGGCCCGGTGCAGTTCGACATCCCCCTGCGCGAACCGTTGGTGCCCGATGCCCAGATTGCAGCAGCGTCGGCGCCGACACCGGCCGGCCGCCCGGACGACAAGCCCTGGACCTACACGCCGCCGGTCACTTTCGACCAGCCGCTGGACGTCGACGTCAGCGCCGACACGGTCGTCATCGCCGGCCATGGCGCCGGTGTGCACCCCAACCTCGCGGAGTTGCCGACCGTCGCCGAACCCACCGCGCCGCCCGCGGCCAACCCGCTGCATCCGCTGGCGCTTCCGTTGCTGCGCCCGCACCAGGTGATCATGCTGGGCCGCCCGACGCTGCACCGCCCGGTATCGGCGCTGCTGGCCGATCCGTCGGTGCCGGTCTACGCCCTGACCACCGGGCCCCGCTGGCCTGACGTCTCGGGGAACTCTCAGGCCACCGGCACCCGCGCGGTCACCACCGGTACCCCCGATCCGGGCTGGCTGCGGCGCTGCGCGCAGGTTAACCGGCACGCGATCGACGCGGTTCGGGGCCAACTCGAGGCGCATCCCCTGACCACCGGCCTGCATGTGGCCGCCGCGGTGGCCGACACGCTGCGACCCGGCGATCAGCTGGTGCTGGGGGCGTCCAACCCGGTGCGCGACGCGGCGCTGGTCGGCCTGAACGTGCACGACATCCAGGTGCGGTCCAACCGCGGCGTCGCCGGCATCGACGGCACGGTATCCACCGCCATCGGAGCGGCGCTGGCCTACGAGCGCAGCACCGGGGGCCGGACCGTCGCCCTGATCGGCGACCTGACCTTTGTGCACGACAGCTCCGGGCTGCTGATCGGGCCCACCGAGCCGACACCGGAGCAGCTGACCATCGTGGTGTCCAACGACAACGGCGGCGGTATCTTCGAACTGCTCGAGCAGGGCGATCCGCGGTTCTCCGACGTGTCGTCGCGGATCTTCGGCACCCCGCACGACGTGGACGTCGGCGCGCTGTGTCGCGCGTATCACGTCGAGAGCCGACAGATCGAAGTAGGCGAACTCGGCGCCGCGCTTGACGAGCCGAACGCCGGGATGCGGGTGCTGGAAGTCAAGGCCGACCGATCGTCGCTGCGCCAGTTACATGCCGCCATCAAAGCCGCGCTCTGAGGCTCAGGAGGCCCACGTGCCCTCGCTGAGCACCCTGAAATCCGCCTGGCACATCCTCCTGCACGGCCGCAACGGTGACGTGCCCGACACCCAAACCCGGCGAATCCTGCGCTGGATGAGGATCGGCGTGCTGATCGTCGCCGTCCTGGTGACACTGCAATCGATGCTGCTGGTGGCCGGCGCCTGGCGCAACGACCTGTCCATCCAGCACAACATGGGCGTCGCGCAGGCCGAGGTGCTCAGCGCGGGGCCGCGCCGCTCGACGATCGAGTTCGTCACCCCCGACCGCGTCACCTACCGCCCGGAGCTGGGCGTGCTGTATCCCTCCAAATTGGCGACGGGCATGCGCATCTACGTCGAGTACAACAAGAACAACCCCAACCTCGTCCGGGTGCAGCACCGCAACGCCAAGCTCGCGATCATCCCGGCCGGCTCGATCGCGGTGGTGGGCTGGCTGGTCGGCGCGGTTTTACTGGCCGGGCTGGCGCTGCTGGAGAAGTGGCTGCAAACACGAGATTTCAAACTCCGTATGCCCAGCGGCAACCTTCGCGACAGGCGGCCCTGACACCGTAAGCTGTGTGCGCGTTGCGATCGTCGCGGAGTCTTTTCTCCCGAACGTCAACGGCGTCAGCAACTCGGTGCTGCGAGTGCTGGAACATCTGCGCCGCACCGGTCACGAAGCCCTCGTCATCGCGCCGGACAACCCGCCCGGCGAGCCGCGCGCCGACCGGATCCACGACGGCATCCGGGTGCACCGCACCCCGTCGCGGATGTTTCCCAAGATCACGTCGCTGCCCCTGGGCGTCCCGACACCGCAGATGGTGCGGGTGCTGCGAGGCTTCGAGCCGGACGTCGTGCACCTGGCGTCACCGGCGCTGCTCGGCTACGGGGGAGTGCTGGCCGCCCGCCGCCTCGACGTCCCGTCGGTGGCGGTGTTCCAGACCGACGTCGCGGGTTTCGCCGCCTGCTACGGCATCGCGATGGCGTCCCGGGCGGCGTGGGCGTGGACCCGGTATCTGCACGGCCTCGCCGACCGCACCCTGGCGCCGTCGACGGCGGCGATGGAAAACCTTGCTGCGCATCGGGTTCCGCGGATCTACCACTGGCCGCGCGGGGTCGACATGATGGGCTTCGCCCCGTCAGCGCGCGACGAGGCGCTGCGGCGGCGGTGGTCGCCGGACGGCAAACCGATCGTCGGCTTCGTCGGCCGCCTGGCTCCGGAGAAGCAGGTCGAGCGGCTGGCGGCGGTGGCGCGCGGCAGCGCGGTGCAACTCGTCATCGTCGGTGACGGTGTCGATCGAGCCAAGCTGCAAAAGCTGCTGCCAACAGCGGTTTTCACCGGCGCGCTCTACGGCGCCGAGCTTGCCGCGGCGTACGCCAGCATGGACGTGTTCGTGCACACCGGTCAGCATGAAACCTTCTGCCAAGCCGTGCAGGAAGCGCTGGCGTCCGGGCTGCCGGTGATCGCCCCTGACGCCGGCGGACCCAGGGACCTGGTGGCGCCGTATCGCACTGGGCTGCTGCTGCGGAGTCGACGAGTTCGAGGCCCAGCTGCCCGCCGCGGTCGCCCATCTGCTCGACGAACGACCGCGGTATTCGCTGGCCGCCCGCCGCAGCGTGCTCGCGCGCGGCTGGCCCGCGATCTGCGACGCGTTGCTCGGACACTACGACTCGGTGCGAGGGAGCGAGACCGGCCGCTGCGGCGTGAGGCGGTAGCGTCAGCGCGGTGAGCCGCGCGACCCTGGGCAAGGACCCCCGCGAAGTGGCGTCGATGTTCGACGGCGTCGCGCGCCGCTATGACCTGACCAACACGGTGCTCTCGCTGGGCCGGGACCACTACTGGCGACGCGCCACCCGGTCCGCGCTGCGCCCCGAGCGCGGCGAGAAGGTGCTCGACCTCGCGGCGGGCACCGCCGTGTCGACGGCGGAGCTGGGCCGGTCCCGGGCGTGGTGCCTGGCCGTCGACTTCTCGGTCGGGATGCTCAAGGCGGGCGCCTCGCGGATGCTGCCGAAGATCGCCGGTGACGCCACCCGGTTGCCCTTCAAGGACGCGGTGTTCGACGCGGTGACCATCAGTTTCGGTTTGCGCAACATCGCCGACTCGCAGGCTGCCCTGCGGGAGATGGCCCGGGTGACGCGGCCCGGCGGGCGGCTGGTGGTGTGCGAATTCTCCACGCCGACCAACCCGATGTTCGCCACCATCTACAAGGAGTATCTGATGCAGGCGCTGCCGCGGGTGGCGCGAGCGGTGTCGAGCAACCCGGACGCGTATGTCTATCTGGCGGAATCGATTCGGGCCTGGCCCGACCAGGAGACGCTGGCGCGCCAGATCGGGGCGGCGGGCTGGTCGGCGGTGCGGTGGCGCAACCTGACCGGCGGCATCGTCGCGCTGCACGCGGCTTACAAATCGGCGTGAGGCTCGCTGAGCCTCATCCCTTTTTGCCGGGGGAGCCTTGTACGCCGTTGCTGCCCGGGGTACCCGGCGGTTGGCCGGTGCCGGCGGGACCGCCAGGGGCGCCATCGCCGCCTGGTCCGGCAGACCCCGGGTCCCCGGGCGTCCCGGAGATCCCGCCTTGACCGCCCTCTTCGTGTCCGCCTCCGCCGGCCCCGGGTGCGCCGCCGTTCCCGCCCGTACCGCCGTCAGTGCCGTTGCCGCCGTTGCCGCCTTGATAGAACTCGGAGTTGCCGCCGCCGCCGCCAGCGCCGCCCAGGGCGCCGGCCCCGCCGGAGCCGCCGGAGCCACCGTCGGAACCGTAGCCAATACCGGTGCCGAAAAGGCCACCGTTGCCGCCGTAGCCTCCGCTGCCGCCGCTGCCGCCGTTGCCGCCCGATCCGGGAGTGCCGCCGTTACCGCCGGTACCGCCTGGGCCGGAGACGGAGGAGCCGCCGAGGCCGCCGTGACCACCGCCGCCGCCGTAGCCGCCTTTGCCGCCAGAGCCGCCGAAGCCTGTCGATGGATCACTGCTGCTGTACGTGGGGCCGCCGGGGCCGCCGGCGCCCGCAGCGGCCCCAGAACCGCCTGTGCCGCCGGCGCCGCCGGCACCGCCGGCACCCGGCCCCAGTGCCGCGCCACCGGCGCCGCCGTAGCCGCCGTGACCGCCGTAGCCGCCGTTGCCGCCGCCCGCGCCAGCGCCGGCATTGTTGTCGCTGTTGCCGCCGTCGCCGCCACCGCCGCCAACCCCGCCCTTGGCCCCAGCTCCGCCGGTTCCGCCGGCCCCGCCGTTGCCTGCCCCGAGAGCCTCGCCACCCTTGCCACCGACGCCGCCGTTGCCGCCCTCACCGCCCGCCCGGCCCAGACCGCCGCCGCCGCCGTAAGTGTTGTAGATACCTGAGTCGTTGCCGCCGCCGCCGCCGTGGCCGCCGGCTCCGCCGATGCCGCCGCCGCCGCCGGCCCCCCCGGCGCCACCATCTCCCGGACCGTCAGCCGCACCGCCGGCTCCGCCCGCTCCGCCGGCCCCGCCGAGGCCGCCATATCCGCCGTAGCCGCCGCCGCCGCCGTACTGGTAGTAGCCAAGTGGATTGCCGTGGATCCCGGAAAAGCCGTCTTGCCCGCCGTGGCCGCCGTAGCCGCCGGCCCCGCCTTGGCCGCCGATTCCGCCGGCGCCGCCGGCCCCGCCATCGCCGGCTCCGAGAGCCGCACCACCGGCGCCGCCGGCGCCGCCGTTACCGGCGTAACTGCCGCTACCGGCGTCTCCGCCCCGGTAGCCGGAGTAAAACGCGGAGCCCGAATCACCGTTGCCGCCGCCGCCGCCGTTACCACCGCCGCCGCCGTTGCCACCGGCCCCGCCGGCGCCGCCGTTACCCGATGTCGATCCGCCCAAGCCGCCGGCGCCACCGTTGCCGCCGTTGCCGCCGTGGTGGCCGTCAGTACCGGCGCCGCCGCCGCTGTCGTCTCCGTTACCGCCCTGAACACCGGCGCCGCCGGCCACCCCATTACCACCGGCCCCGCCTTTGCCGCCGTCGCCTATCGCGCCGCCGTTACCACCGGCTCCGCCGTCACCGCCGTTCGCTCCGGCGGCGGTGGGGTTGAACCCGGCTCCGCCGTCACCGCCGTTGCCAACCGGACCGGTCACCGCGACGCCGGCGGTGCCATTGGCGCCGGGGGTGACTCCGGTTCCGCCATGCCCACCGGCGCCATTCGCTCCTGGGTTACCGCCGTTGCCGCCGACCCCGCCGTTGGGTGTGCCGGCGTCGCCGTTGGCGCCGGCCCCACCGTTGCCGGGTATGGCAGCGTTGCCGCCGTTGCCGCCGTTGCCGCCGCCCCCGCTGCTGCCGTTGTTGCCTACTCCCAGTGCGATGCCGCCGGCTCCGCCGTTGCCGCCGTTGCCACCGGTTCCGCCGTTGCCGCCGTTGCCGCCGGTGCCGCCGTTGCCGTTGTTGACGCTGAGGGACCCTTGCTCGCCATTGGCGCCGGCCCCACCGTTACCCGCGTTGCCACCGTTGCCACCGTTGCCGCCGTTGCCGGCGTTACCCCTGATCGAGCCGCCGTCACCGCCCTTACCGCCGGCACCACCGGATCCGCCGTTGCCGCCGGCTGTGCCGCTTCCGCCATCAGCGCCTGCCGTGGTGGCGGCCACGCCGGATGTGCCCGTCCCGCCGGGCGCGCCGTTGCCGCCGGCCCCGCCAAAACCGCCGTTGCCGATGCTGCCGCCGTTGCCGCCGTTGCCGCCGGTGCCGCCGGACTGGCCCGCCGTCACGCCATCGAAACCAGAGCCGCCGTTGCCGCCGTAGCCGTGCGGTCCGGTGACCGCGTCGCCGTTCACACCGTTGGCGCCCCCGATTGCCCCGCTGCCGCCGGCCGCTCCGCCCTTCCCGCCGTCGCCAATCTCACCGGGGTTACCGCCGGCACCGCCGTTACCGCCATCGAGGCTGGTGGCGCTGCCGTTGCCGCCGTTACCGCCATTGCCCGGTATGCCGGCGTTGCCGCCATTGCCGGCGGCACCACCATCGCCGTTGCTGCCCGCGGTTGCGCCGGTGCCGCCGGCCGCGCCGCCGGCTCCACCGGCTCCACCATCGCCGCCACCGCCGCCGTTACCCCCGCCACCTCCGGTCCCGCCGTTCTGGCCGGGGGAGGTGGCGTTCAAGCCGTCGAGGCCGTTGCCGCCGTTGCCGCCGGTGCCGCCGGTGCCGCCGGTGGCGGCGTTGCCGCCGTCGCTGTTGGCACCTGCGATGCCGTAGGTCCCGCTGGTGCCGCCGGTCCCGCCTGCACCGCCATTACCGCCGTGACCACCGTTGCCGCCTGATCCGCCGCTGGTACCGGCCGCTCCGGCGCTGGTCCCGTTGATGCCGCTAATGCCGTCACCACCATTGCCGCCGATTCCGCCGGAGCCGCCGGCTCCAGCCGTGCCGCCGTCGCCAAGGAAGGAGGCGCTGCTGCCGCCGTTGCCGCCGGCTCCACCGTTGCCGCCATCCTGCCCGTCGGTTCCGGAGTCACCCGCGTGGAGGCCATTGACACCGTTGCTGCCTTCTGTGCCGGCACCACCTTGGCCGCCGGCGCCGCCGTTACCGAAGAAGGAACCAGTCGCATCACCGCCGTGGCCGCCCGCGCCGGCGGTGGTATCGGCACCGGCCCCGCCACTGCCGCCGGCGCCGCCGTCGCCGGCAATACCGTAGGTGGTATCGCCGCCGGCGCCGCCGTCGGTGCCGTTTAGACCGGCTGTGGCGCTGTTGAAGCCGGTGCCGCCGTCGCCGCCGTTGCCGTCGTAGGCGATGCCGCCATTACCGCCGGGATCTCCGGCCACGGTGCTATCCCAGCCGTTTCCGCCGTCGCCGAACCACAAGCCGCCGGCACCGCCGTTCGGGTCTGCGGCTGATATTCCGTCAGCGCCGTTGCCGATCAGCAAGGGGTCACCAGAGTCCGCGGAGATGGTGTTGACGACGTTGTCGAATTGCACCGTGAGGTTGCCCAAGAAGGTCGTGCCGTTGATCCACTCTTGGTCGAAGGTATGCGACGGGTCGTAGATGTAAGTGTCGTAGAGCTGCGCAAGGTCGGTTGACTGGGCGGAGAGCGCGCTTGCCGGATCGGCGGTTGACGCCCCGCTCAGCGCGGTGTCGAGCGTCGACAGGAAGCTGGTGGCATCGGCGGCCTGGGTGGGGTCGATGCCTGAGAGGAAACTGATGATGGGGTCGAGGATCGCGTCCAATTCATCAGCGTTTGCCGCGGGAGTGGCCCCCAGCGGGCCGAGCCCCAGCGCAAGGAAAGCCCCGGCGCTCCCGCCCATGCTGATCGCGCGACGGCGACGCACCTTGGCGTTACGCGGTTGGTGATTACGCTTGCTGCCGCGGTGACGAGCCATCACAACCTCCCGGGAAGTAACCATGGAGGTGCCGATAGCTCCTCAGGTCAAATTAAGGTATCTCTCAGGGTCAATTTAGGCAATGACTTGGAAAGAACCGGGCGAGAAACGTCTTATCGAATGATTAGGCACGTTGCATTAGCTACGCACGGCCTTTAGACCCGAGTACTTCTCACGGCAGGCACGGCCATCGGACCGGAGTGGGCGAAGTTCAGCTGAACGGTTTCCGGTGATCAAGCAGCCGGGACGCCCGCCCGCCGCCGCGCCAGATGCGGGCGACCGTGTCGGCGTCGTCGTCGGTGACCAGATTGCCCATCACCCGCACCGCGATGCTCATCAGCGCCGTCGAGCGCATCGCGAGCGGCCCGGCCGCCGGCAGGAACCGCGGGAAGGTGAGCAGCAGCGCCAGCCGGCGGGCGATAGAAAACCCGCGACCGTAGTGGCGTTGCAGCACCGAGGGCCACAGCTGTGACAGATCGCCGGAGCCCAGCATGTCGACGGCCAGCCGGCCGGTCTCCAGCCCGTAGTCGATGCCTTCGCCGTTGAGCGGGTTCACGCAGGCCGCGGCGTCGCCGATCAGCAGCCAGTTCGGGCCGGCCACCCCCGACACCGCACCGCCCATCGGCAGCAGCGCCGACGACACCGCCCGCGGCTGACCGTGAAAGCCCCACTCGTCGCGGCGCAGGTCGGTGTAGTAGGACATCAGCGGCCGCAGTGCCAAATCGGCGGGCCGTTTCGAAGTCGACAGCGCGCCGACACCGATGTTCACCGCACCGTTGCCGAGCGGGAAGATCCAGCCGTATCCCGGTAGCACCGCCCCGTCGGGGGAGCGCAGTTCCAGGTGCGACGTCAGCCACGGCTCGTCGCCGCGCGGCGACTCCAGGTAGCCGCGCGCCGCGACCCCGTACACCGTTTCCTGGTGCCAGCGCCGGCCGAGCTTGCGGCCCAGCGGAGACCGCGCCCCGTCGGCGACGATCAGCTCTCGGCAGCCGAGTTCCGACCCGTCGGCCAGCACCACGGAGACCACCCGTCCTGCCGAGTCATGATGCGCCGCAACAGCTTTGATGCCGAGTAGCATCCGCGCACCGGAGTCCTCAGCGACTTTGCGGATCCGGTCGTCGAGCTCCAGGCGCGCCACCGCGCTGCCGGTCGACGGGAACGACGGACCCGGCCAGTCGACCTCCACGTCACCGCCGAAACCGCTCATCCGCAATCCCCGGTGCCGGATTCGGGCGTCCAGCCACTCGCCCAGTCCCAGCCGCTCCAGCTCGGCCACCGCGCGCGGCGTCAACCCGTCGCCGCAGGCCTTATCGCGGGGAAAGCTCGCCGAGTCGACGACCAGCACGTCGTATCCGGCCCGTGCGGCCCACGCGGCCGCCGCCGAACCCGCTGGTCCGGCGCCCACGACCACCACATCGGCGCTGTCACCCACGTTCACCAGTATGTTGGTCGAGTGCGGACTCCGACGAGTGTGGTGGCGGGCGTTGATTTCGGGGACGCCGCTTTCGCCGCCAATGTCCGCGACGGCGTCGCCCGCATCGAGCAGCTGATGGAAACCGAGCTGCGCGGCAGCGACGAACTGCTCACCGAGGCGGTGCTGCATCTGTTCCAGGCCGGTGGCAAACGGTTTCGGCCGCTGTTCACCGTGTTGTCGGCGCAGCTCGGCCCGCGGCCGGAGGCTCCGGAGGTGACGATCGCCGGCGCAGTCATCGAGCTGGTGCACCTGGCGACGCTGTACCACGACGACGTGATGGACGAGGCGCGGGTGCGCCGCGGCGCACCGAGTGCCAATGTCCGCTGGGGCAACAACGTAGCGATTCTGGCCGGTGACTACCTGTTCGCGACGGCGTCGCGGCTGGTGTCGCTGCTGGGTCCCGACGCCGTGCGGGTGATCGCCGAGACGTTCGCTCAGCTGGTGACCGGTCAGATGCGGGAAACCCACGGCGTCGCCGACGGGTCCGACCCGGTCAAGCATTACCTGAAGGTGGTGTACGAGAAGACCGCCTGCCTGATCGGCGCGGCGGGCGAATTCGGCGCCACCTTCTCCGGCGCCGACGACGAGCAGATCGCCCGGCTGCGTCGGCTCGGCGGCATCGTCGGCACCGCGTTTCAGATCTCCGACGACATCATCGACATCGACAGCGATCCCGACGAGTCCGGCAAAGTCCCCGGCACCGACCTGCGCGAAGGCGTGCGCACGCTGCCGGTGCTCTACGCGTTGGCCGACGCCGGCCCAGACGCCGAGCGGCTGCGCCGGCTGCTGGCCGGTCCGGTGAACGACGACGAGGTGCTGGCCGAGGCGCTGTCGCTGCTGCGGGCGTCGGCGGGAATGGCGAAGGCAAAGGACACCGTGGCCCGGTATGCGGCTGAGGCGCACGAGGAGCTGGCGGCTCTGCCCGACCTGCCCGGCCGGCAGGCGTTCGCCACGCTGGTCGACTACACCATCAACCGCCACGGATAGTGGAACCCGGCGGGCCTTCTCGGGCGTTTACTCCGCAGAACCTGGCGTTTCGAGGAGGCTTTCGATGACCTGGCATTCGCATGCCAACAGCTTCAAGACGTTTGCGCTGTTGGTAGGCATGTCGGCGCTGATCGTGTTCGTCGGCCGGCTCTTCGGCCCGACAGCGATGTGGTTGGCGGTGCTGTTCGCCGTAGGAATGAACGTCTACACGTACTTCAACAGCGACAAGCTGGCACTGCGGGCCATGCATGCGCAGCCGGTGTCCGAGGTGCAGGCGCCGGTGATGTACCGGATCGTGCGTGAGCTGGCCACCAGTGCGCACCAGCCGATGCCGCGGCTTTTCATCAGCGACACCACCGCGCCGAATGCGTTTGCCACCGGCCGCAACCCGCGCAACGCCGCGGTGTGTTGCACGACCGGCATCCTGCGCCTCCTCGACGATCGCGAGCTGCGCGCGGTGCTGGGGCACGAACTGTCGCATGTCTACAACCGCGACATTCTCATCTCGTGTGTCGCGGGGGCGCTGGCGTCGGTGATCACCGCGCTGGCCAACCTGGCTTTTTTCGCGCAGGTGTTCGGCGGCGGCGACCGGGACGGCGAGAATCCGTTCGGGCTGCTGCTGGTTTCGCTGCTCGGTCCGATCGCGGCGACGGTGGTGCGGTTGGCGGTGTCCCGCTCACGCGAATACCAGGCGGACGAATCCGGAGCGGTGCTGACCGGCGATCCGCTGGCGTTGGCGTCGGCGCTGCGCAAGATTTCCGGCGGGGTTCAGCTCGCGCCGTTGCCGCCCGAACCGCAACTGGCCAGCCAGGCCCACCTGATGATCGCCAACCCGTTCCGCAACGGCGAACGGATCGGGTCGCTGTTCTCGACCCACCCGCCGATCGCCGACCGCATCCGACGGCTGGAAGCGATGGCCCGGAGCTGACCGCTGGCGCGGCGCTTTCTGTAGGACCAGTGCCTTCTCGAGAATGATCTCGTATGTGATATCACGGCGGGTGTGAATCACTACACTTATCGTGCCGAATGGTGGCCGGACAGCAACGAGTACGTGGCTCGATGCCTCGAACTCCCGTGGCTGTCGCGCTGGGCGCCGACCATGCGGGAGGCGATCGCCAGCCTTGAACAGGCCGTCGACGAGGACATCGCCGAAAGGGAGCGGGAGGGTTTCGAGGTGCCCGTGCCGTTGACCGAACGGAAGTACAGCGGCAAGTTCGTGGTGCGGACGTCGGCGGCGTTGCATGCCCGTTTGGCAGTGGAGGCCGCCGAGCAGAACGTGTCGATGAATCACTGGGTGGTGCAAAAATTGGCGAACCGGCCTCCGAGCCTTTTCGACCTCTGATATCGCAGGCGATATCCTTTTCGAGAACAACTACCTGCTACGGACTGTCACTGCTGTGACTGACGTGCGTCAGAATCCTGAACCGTGCACCTCATGTCCGGGCGTCTCGGCCGCCAGTCCGCGGTAGGCGTCTTCGACGGTGGAGCCGTGGTTGATGACGGCGTCCACTTCGCGGGCGATCGGCATGTTCAAGCCGTACTTGTCGGCGAATTCCATGATCACGCTGGCGGCCTTGACGCCCTCGGCGACCTGGTTCATCGACTCGATCACCTCGTCGATCGGTTTGCCCGCTCCCAGCTGCTCGCCGACGTGGCGGTTGCGGCTGCGCTGGCTGGTGCAGGTGACGATCAGGTCACCCATGCCGGCCAGGCCGGCGAAGGTGTCGCGATGCCCGCCCATGGCCTCGCCCAGCTTGGACATCTCCCGCACTGACCGGGCCATCACCATCGCGCGGGTGTTCTCGCCGATTCCCAGCGAGTAGCCCATACCGACGGCGATGGCGTAGACGTTCTTCAACGCGCCGCACATCTCGGCGCCAAGCACGTCGTCGATGGTGTAGACGCGGAAGCGTTTGGTGCGGAACAGCTGCGCGAGCTGGTTGGCCAGATGCTGGTCGGGCATCGCCAGGACCGCCGCGGCCGCATAACCTTCAGCGACCTCGCGAGCGATGTTCGGGCCGGCGAGGATGCCGGCCGGGTGGCCGGGCAGCACTTCGTTGACGATCTGCGACATGCGCATGTTGGTGCCCTGCTCGAGGCCCTTGACCAGTGACACCACCGGCACCCACGGCCGCAGCTCACAGGCCAGCTCGCTGAGCACGTCGCGGAAGCCGTGCGACGGCACCCCCATCACCACGACATCGGCGGCGTTGGCGGCCTCGGCGAAGTCGGTGGTGGCGCGCAGGTTCTCGCTGAGTTCTACCTCGTCGCCCAGGTAGCGGGAGTTGCGATGGTTCTTGCTGATGTCCTCAGCGGTTTCCTTTGAACGCACCCACTGCAGCGTGGGGGCGCGGCGGGCGCAGATCGACGCGACGGTGGTGCCCCATGATCCGCCGCCCAGAACAACAACATTCGGTTCACGCTGAGGAGGTGCCATGGCGATCAGCGTATTGCCGACCGCGGCGGTTCACTGGCGATTCACTCGGAGCGCGGGTCGGCGAGCAGTTCGGCGTGATATCGCTCCATCTCGCCGAACGTCTGTGCGCAGGTGTGCATACCGGTGGCATGGTCGCCGATCCGGCTGACCAGCGCCGTCGAGTTGGCCGCCCACAGCGACGCGCGGTTGGCCAGCGCCGTCGCCGAATTTCCGGTCCAGCCGGCTTGGGCTGCGGTGATCCGGTTGTCGGCGGCCAGATGCCGCTGTGCCAGGTCTTCGCCGTGTCCGGCGGCGGTTGCCGCGGAGGTCAGCAGGTCTTCGAGGTCGACGGTGAACTGAGACGCCATTCGATAGGCATACCAAGTTGGCCAGCCGCTGTCACTTCAGTGCGACAGCACGAAGCCCAGCGAGATCATCGCGGTGAACATGGCCGTGTAGTAACACAGCATGAAAAACGTTGCGAGCGCCCAATACCGACCTGACAGCTGCATGGATTGGCGCCTTTCATCAACGTGCGGGAACCGGCAACGGGGCTGGGGTGGGTACCGGCAATGGTGGCGCTGCGGAGGGCATGGCCGGAGCGGCCGGCACCGGCACGGTGTGGATGACGGGCGGACTTCCGGCCGGCCCCAGGATGGTCATCGGCACCCGTTCGGTCGGTATCAGTGCGGGCGCATGCGGCGATAGGCCATCGGGCGTCGGAGCAGACCACGGCTGGGGCAGATCCGGCACCGCGGCGCCGATGTGGACTTCGGGCAAGAGCAGTCCGTAGGCCGCTGCCAGCTGGTCCGTGCTGGCTCGCTGGTCGAAGAGGGTCGTCGTGGTGCCGTCCGACCTGTACTGGTACGCCTCGGTACTCGGGTATTGCGTGATGTTGCCGCCCGCGGCGATGTTGCCGCCGCCGGTGGGGGCGATGTTCATGGTGCCGTTGACCCGCACGAAGGGTTTGGCCGGACCAGGCTCGAAAGGATCAGCGGCACTGTAGGAGATCATGAGCGCCCCATTGTCGCCTTGCAGGGCTGAAACCGTGGGCATGCCGGCGCCGGCGTCGACACCGTCGGTGGACATGGTGGGATTCTGTCGCACGACCAGTACCCCGTGTTCAAGGTCTGCAAAGACACTCACTCGTGAGGACTCGGCGGGAACGAGCGAGGAGGGACCGCGATTGTCGCCGGCCATGTGGGGCACCAGGCGCCAGTTGAGTTCGAAGTTCTGCACCTCGGCTCCGGGTATGTACATGTTCTGCCGATACACCCCGGCTCCCGGTACCGGCTTGAATCGTCCGACCACGATGTTGGACTCGTATTGCCGGTACCGCGGGTCGTAGGTGTGCGGATCGAGCGCCTCGGCCATTCGCCAATCGTTGGCCGACTCCGGGTCGTGACCATAGGTCTGCCGAAAGGCGTTGCGCCGGTTCTCTTCTTGGCGCGCGTCGGCGCCGCTCTGCTGAGCAGTTAGGCCGTCGGGGCCGACGCGTTCGACGGTCGGCGAGCCTTTCGGGATGGGCAGCTGGCCGTCGGCCATTTCGATCGCCTCCGCGAGTTCCTCGTCGATGATCGTCGCCTCGCCCACTATGGCGTCCAGCTTCGCCTGAAACTCGGCCTGCTTGGCGGCGAGTTCGGCGGCTGTACCGTGGAAGTCCCGGCCGGCAACCACTTTGTCGGCAATCGGGTCGATCACCAACCCCACGTGCTGGAGGTCAGTTCGCAGCGCCGCGAGCTTGGCTTGCACCGCCTCGATGCCGTCGGCGGCGCGGTCGGCTGCCATCGCTACGGCCAGCGCCTCACGTCCGTCCGAGCCGAGGTCCTTGCGGGTTTGCTCCACCGCATCCCGCGCTGCTTGCGCGGTGGCGCCGCCCCAAGTGCGGAATACCGGCAGGGTCACCAGTCCATTCGCTGCTAGCTGATTTGCTTCGGCCCGATTGCGGGCGGCATGGAAGACTTCTCGCACATCACCGGGCTTCCATTGATCGATGTCCGCAACCGACAGACCCGTCATCAGTCAGCTCCCGTCGACCACCTCTTATCGCGCGAAGCGTGGCACGGTCCGCTGAAACTGTCACTTCAGGTGTTAACCCGCCATCGCCTTCGCATGCGCGGCCCGCCCGAAGACCATCGCCTCCTCGATGCGGTCGAACCGGTAGTCGATGGCGTCGGCGAAGTAGTTTTGCCGCACGTTCCAGGGCCGTTCGGTGCCCGACTTGGGCAGCGCGTGCGGGGAGCGCAGCACGTAGCCGGCCTGGATGTCCAACGCCGGCTTCTCGGGCATCGGCTCGTCGCCACGATGGGGGTAGGCGTGCGTGTAGCCGCGAGAACGCATGTGCGCCAGCAGCTTCGCCGTCGCACGCGCGGTCATGTCGGCGCGAAGCGTCCACGACGCATTGGTGTAGCCGACGCACCAGAAGAGGTTGGGCACGTCTTCGAGCATATGCGCCTTGTACACGAAGCGATCCTGCGGCTTGATCTCGGTGCCGTCGATCGACAGCGTCACACCGCCGAGTGCCTGCAACTGCAAGCCGGTGGCGGTCACGACGATGTCGGCGTCGAGATGGGCACCCGACGTGCACGCGATCCCGGTGGCATCAAAGTGGTCGATGTGGTCGGTCACCACCTCGGCACTGCCGTCGCTGATCGCGACGTAGAGGTCGGCGTCGGGGATCAAACACAGCCGCTGATCCCAAGGGTTGTACCGCGGCTTGAAATGGGTGTCGACGTCGTATCCTGCGGGCAGGTTGCTGATCGCGATGCGCCGGATCCACCACCTCATGAAACTCGGTGTCTTGCGCGCCAAGAACCAGATCGCTCCTTCGAGCAACGCGTTGCGCATCCGGACCGTCAAATGAGCAGCTCTGCCGGGCATCACTTTTCGCAGCACGTCGGCAAACGGACTGTACTTCGACGAGGAGAACATGTAGGTCGGGGAGCGCTGCAGCATGGTGACTTTCGCGGCGCGCTGCGTCAGCGACGGAATGAGCGAGACTGCGGTCGCACCGCTGCCGATCACCACGATCTCCTTGCCGGTGTAATCGAGGTCTTCGGGCCAGTGCTGTGGATGTATGACCGTGCCGGTGAACTGGGAGATGCCCGGAAAGTCTGGGGTGTAGCCCTCGTCGTAGTTGTAGTAGCCGGAGCCGAAGAACACGAACCGGGCGCGGTAGGCCTTGGCCGCGCCGTCGTGGTCGGCGAGCACTGTCCAGGTGTCGGTCTCGGAATCCCAATTCGCGGACCGCACATGGTGGTTGAACCGGATGTGGCGGTCGATGCCGTACTTGTGCGCGGTCTCGACCAGGTACTGGCGGATGTGGGCGCCGTCGGCCACTCCTTCTTTGCGGGTCCACGGCTCGTAGGGGAAGCTCAGCGTGAAGATGCTGCTGTCGGAGCGCACGCCGGGATAGCGGAACAGATCCCAGGTGCCGCCGATCTGCGCACGCCGCTCCAGGATGGTGTAACTCATTCCCGGGTTGCGCTCGGTGATGCGGTAAGCCGCGCCCAGTCCCGAAAAGCCTGCGCCGATGATGATGACGTCGACGTATTCGGCGTCGTCAGGAGTTGCGGTCATCGTGCGCCTCGCTTCCAGTCTGGCCATCAGACTAACCAGTGTCAGAGTGGTTGCATCAGCACGTCCACGTGCAGCGGCGCGCACAGGTCGATCAGCCATAGCTGGTCGGCGGGGCCGGCGAAGATCCGTGCATGAGTGGTGTCTTGGCGGAAAGCATCGGAACACCGGTCACCGAAGAACACGTACGCCTTGGTGTCGTTGCACAGGCGTGACATCCACACCATCCCGTCCAGACCGATGCCGTGCGCCGCTTCAGCCCACCGCACCGTCGTGCTGTAGGTCGAGGCGGGGCTCGCCGTGATCTCCTCGGTGGTGACCTCGAGTCGTCGCAGTCCCAGTCCGTGCAACGCCGCGACCCGCACATTTCGGGTGAGGGCAAGGCGCACAAGCACTTTGTCGGCGTACTGGTCGTAGGGCAGGATGCCGCCGGTCGCCGGGATGTCGTGCAGCAGCGTCTCGGCGATCGCGGCGTCCTCGGTGTCCGCGGCGTACATGATCGGCACTACGGGATCGCCAAAGAACCCGAACCGGGTGGGCGCGCCGATACCGGGATTGAAGTCGGTGGCGATGCGAGTCGCTGACAGGACCCGGTAGAGCAGGTGACCGGCGGGCACGGTGTCGATTACCGGGTCGAACGGGACCGGTGGACCGGTCACCATGAGACGGCGAACGCCTCCGCTGCTACCGCGACGATCCGGTCCGGCTCGGTGACAAGGTGATCGACGGGCCGGTCACCGTCGAGATAGGTCGTCGGCGAGCACAGCCACTGCACCAGACCAGGCTCCGACCAGCCGTTCAACTCCGCGACCTCGCGCAGGCGGCGGATGACGGGAAGCGGTTGCCCATCGGGCCCGAACTGGAAGCCGGGGTAGGCGAGAAGGTTGCCGCGACGGACGGCGACGACGGCTTTGTTGCGGTGTGCGGTGGTGGCGAGGTTGCGGGGTGCACTAGACCGCGACCCCATCCGCTTGCCGGCCTCGGTACTGGAAAGCAATCCGAACTCGGCGTCGAGGCGGGTGTAGAGATTGTGCTCGGCCTGTACCGCCCGCGCGGCGGCGGGCTCGATGTAGACGGCGACCGACGATAGCGCCGCGCCGACGGCCCGCGCGCTTTCGCGCAGCCGCCGGTCGGCGGCGGTCAGGTCGGCGACAGTGGTCATGTCACCGATTGTAACGTCAAATCGTGCACTTCGAGTAAGCGCACGTAGCGCACGGGCTAGCGATAGTTGACGAACTGCAGTGCAACGTCGAGGTCGGCGTCTTTCAGCATCGCGATGACGGCCTGCAGGTCGTCGCGCTTCTTGCTTGAGACGCGCACCTCGTCGCCCTGGATTTGGGTCTTGACGTTCTTGGGGCCCTCGTCGCGGATCAGTTTGGTGATCTTCTTGGCGTTCTCGCTGGTGATGCCCTGTTTGATGGTGCCGGTGATTTTGTAGGTCTTGCCCGACGCCTGCGGTTCGCCGGCGTCGAAAGCCTTCATCGAGATGTCGCGGCGGATCAGCTTCTCCTTGAACACGTCGACGGCCGCCTTGACACGCTCTTCGGTCGACGAGGTGAGCTCGATGGCTTCGTCGCCCTTCCAGGCGATTTTGGTGTCGGTGCCGCGGAAGTCGAAGCGGGTGGCCAGCTCTTTGGCGGCCTGGTTGAGCGCGTTGTCGACTTCTTGGTGATCGACCTTGCTGACGACGTCGAATGATGAATCCGCCATGGACCCGTCCCTTCTACAACCGATGTTGGCCGTTTTCGTGGGCGCACCTGCCCGTTGTAGTCTGCTACACGCGGCAGGTTGCCCGAGCGGCCAATGGGAGCGGACTGTAAATCCGTCGGCTTACGCCTACCCAGGTTCGAATCCTGGACCTGCCACTGCTCTTCTCGTCATCGTTTGCGGACCCCACCCACGGGTATGCGATCCTCCCGGAGTTAGCCCAGCCGAGGTTTGTGCAGGTGAGAAACGCCTCGTTCAGCCGTCTAGGGCATCTCCGCCGCCCACGCAATATGCCCCGCGAAGCCAAGCGTTCTGGCCATGTCGCCGTAGCGATCTCTGAAATCCGCATAGGCTGCGGCATCGCCGTGAGACTGCGCCAGCAAAGCCCGTAGTTTTAGCAGCCAGATGTCGCGCACGGCTAATCCGTCGTCGGGCGGCGCCGCTAACCGCTCGACCGCGGCCTCCGCCAACCGCTCGATCGCGGCCTCGGCTTCCGCCAAGTTGCCCTCGGCCCCACGATCGAGCAGTGTTTCCACCAGAACACCTGTCGTCGGAATGCTCCATCCCAGCAGCCGCCCCTCGGGGAAATGACGGTCGACGGCCGCGCGCATGAGCGGTATTGCGCCATCGCGGTCCCCGCGCCGAGCCTTCTCCCGAGCCAAGTAGACCTCGACCATAGGTACATCGGCCATGAAGAATTCGCGGCGCACGAACACTTCCCTGACCTCCGTCAGGACCTGCTGTCCACGCTCGCGTTCGGCGTTCGCCCGGCGGTGCACCAGCGCAATGCCCAGCGTCATCTGGGCGAGGGCGACCGCCACATCGTCACCCGACTGTTCGGCAATTCGCAGAGCGTCCTCGATCTCGCGTATCGCGCGATCGTCTGGCCTCAGCACGCCAGTCAATATTCCCGGGTAGTAACTACACACAACGGTCGCGTGGGACATGGGGTCGGTGCTTTGGGCCAAGGCGAGAGCGTACTGCAGGTCTTCGCGCCACCCGGGACGTCCCAGGCAATAGCGGGCATTAGCGCGCGTCGTCAAGGCGACCGCCAACGGAGACCCAATGATGAAGTTGCCTTTTGAGGGATCGCCTTCGGCCAGGTCGATGATCATCTGCGACCACCGCAGCGCGTCAGACCACTCCGCGCACTCTTCTCGGACGTAGATCGATGCAAGAGACAGGCCCACCGTCAAGGTCGGATCGCCGATCGACTCGATGAGGGCCATCGCTTCCGATGCCAGCTGCGACCCCTCGTGCAGTCGACCCTTATGAAAGCGATCCATCACCAGCCCCGTCATCCCAATGGCCAGTGACGCCTTATCCCCGGCGGCGGCGCACAACTCTCGCAGCTCATTGAACCGGTCACCGGCCACATGCTCATGGACTCGGAAGGCGATCCCACACAACATGGTGCGAGGAGCAATGCGCATGGTTGCTCGGTACGGAGCGTCGGCGGGTAGGGCGTCGGCAATCGTTCGCGCACGCTCCCAACTCCGCCATGCCGCGGCGATGTCGCGGTTGGTGGCCCAGGTCGCGGCGCGCATGTGCCACCCGTAGGCGGCTTGGAGATCACCGGCGCTCTCCAGATGTTCGGCGATCAGCGCTGCGTTCTCCTCCGCCGCTGCCGGGTCTCGAGATTCGATGGCGGTCGCGACTCGCTGGTGCAACTCGGCCCGATCTGATTGGAGCTGTGCTTCGTAGGCCGCGGTGCGAACCAGCGGATGGTGAAACACATACTCCGGCTCTCGGGTGAATTTGATTTGATCGATGAGCTCACCCGCCACCAAGTCCTCGAGGGCAGGATCAATCCGCAGGTTTTCGAGGAGCTCGCGGCTGAACCGTGACCCAATGACCGCTGCCCCGCCCAAGGTGCGTTTGGCTTTCGGGTCGAGCCGGGCGATCCGAGCGGCGATAGTTGACTGCAGCGTGACCGGCACGCTCACCTCGCCAACCTCTGCCGCCGACAGATATGCGCCCGGCTCGCCGCGCAGCACGCCACGCTCGGCTAGTTCGCGAACCATCTCCTCGGCGAAGAACGAATTACCGGCGGCCCTCTCGGCGATCCTCTGACCCAGTACACCAACCGAGGGGTCCGGCCCGAGCAGCTCCGAGACGAGTGCCGCGGTTTCTGAATCACTTAGCGGCGCAAGAGCTAAGGTTTGCGCGCCCGCCACCCGGCTTAACGCGCCCTGATATTCGGGTCGGTAGGTAACCAGCACCAGCGAGCGCGGGGGCGGCATGACCGTGAGGAAATCGGCTAGCAACGACTCGCTGACCTCATCGATCCAATGGGTGTCCTCGATGACGTAGAGCGCCGGGGCCTGGCGGGCCAGCGAGGCGGCATTGACCAGCGCGGTCAACCGTCGCCGACGGGCATCCGGATCGATCTTCGGCAGCTGCACTTCGGGATCGGCGATGCCCAGCAGGTCGTCGAAGAGCAACAAGTCCTCGGGCTGTGCGTCGGGAGCCTGCGCCCGGGTCTGCGCTCGGGCGGCAGGTGGATCAAGGCCCTCGACGCCGGTGACAGCGCGCAACAGGCTCGCCACGGCATGGAAGGGGACCTGGCTGGTTTGCGATTCGCAGACGGCGGTGAACACGTCGACATCATGGGCATCTGCCATCGCCGAAGCTTCCCGCACAAGACGGCTTTTGCCGATGCCAGGCGAGCCGACCACGCCGACCACCGCGCCATGGCCAGCAAGTGCGCGCTTAAGTAAGCCTGCAACGGCAGACATTTCCCACTGCCGACCAACCAGACCCGGCTGCGGCGATGGCGGTCGAAGTGCTACCGGGTCATCTTCGTCGGTGACCTCTTGGGGGTCGAGCAGCGACAGCAGTGCTGGCATGTCAGAAAGTTCGCTTACCGCGAGCCGGCATGACGGGCACTTACCCAAGTGTGCCTCGAATTCGCGCCGGTCCTGCTCGGACAATGATCCCAGCACGTAGGCCGCGTCCCACAGCGCATACATGTCGCTCCCGTGTCCGCGGAGTTCAGAGACGTTTGCCCCCCGCCCCGGAAAGGCGGTCATTGTGCCACTCCCATCTCCTCCAGCGTCTGCTGCAGGTTTCGCAACGCGTAATGCAGCCGCGATTTCACTGCGTCTTCGGCGATTCCCAGGTCGGCGCCGATCTGTGCAGGCGTCCAGCCGTGATAGTGCGCGCGTCGAACAACCGCGCGATGTTCGGCTGGCAGCCGGGCGAACGCGTCGGCGACCAGTGTCCGGTTGAGCTCAGAGTTGAGTTCATCCGATCCGGCCGCCTCTGGGATTCCCGAGCCGTTGGACGAGACTGTGTTGCGGGCGACGGTGAAAAGCCAGGCCCGCGCCGATCGCTCGTTGCCGTCAACCATCTGCGGGTGTTGCCCCGCTCGCAGCAGCGTCTCGTGCACCACGTCCTCCGCACGGGTGGCATCGTTCGTCAACCGGCACGCGTAATGCCATAAAGCCGCGCCGTGCTGGTTGTAGAGCACCCGCATCACGCCGGATTCCGGAATATCCATCACCAGCCTTCCGGTGGTGACACGAGTGCGGCGCCGCTTTGGTTCAAAACCGGCGTTAACCGACGGTCAAGGTGCGGGGCTCATCCTCGGTGTGCTCCTAGTGTGCCCCACGCGACCCGTCGACGACAGTGCCTATCCATTGGTCGCCTCAGCACGCCGGTGTCTGTCGACGACGCAATGCACTTCGGTCACGTCGACTCCCGGCAAAAGCCGGGATTGAGCATTACGCTCAACTTCTGATCGCGCAGCAAACAGGCGACTACGAGGTCGGCATGAAACTCGGAATGCTTCAAAAGGTCGCAATGGCAGGGTTGGCAACCGCTGCCCTGGCTTTCGCGTCGTCGGCCGCCGCCGACGTTCCAGGCATAGAACCCTTCGTCGGTTCCTGGCATGCCCACGAAGAGAAGTTGGATATCCAGCCCAACGGCAACGGTCGCGAGACGTATGCCGACAGATCGACCTGTCCTGACGCGCCGGCGGCTGGCTGCGGGGTGACGGGCACCGTGGACTTCACGCTGACGTCGGTATCCGGCGACACCGCTACCGGTACCGTCACCGCTGCTTCGAATCCACAGAATCCCCTCGGCGGGCCGGTGACGATCACGCTGGTCGGCGGCGGTCGGGGTCTCGAGCTGTGGATCGCGGGCGGCGATCAGGGTTTCGAGTTCTGCAACAGCAACGACAATCTCG
This sequence comes from uncultured Actinomycetota bacterium, assembly GCA_963767765.1. Lineage (GTDB taxonomy): Bacteria > Actinomycetota > Actinomycetes > Mycobacteriales > Mycobacteriaceae > Mycobacterium. Next base: position 1,600,485 of record CAVYEX010000002.1, read on the forward strand.
ACGACAGTCACTATTACTGCGGCGCCTGAGATGATCGCGGATTCTCGCGGGGCGGTGCTCGCCGTCCGTGCCTGGTCAAAGCGTCGCTAGCGGCGACACCCTCGCCCCTGCGCGGATTGCGCGAAGGCCGACGCGGGTACAAGCCGTGCGCGATCGGCTGGACTGGAGGCGCCTGGCATGACGTCATCGGTTGGGGGTTCCGACAGGAAACGCCGGGACGTGGCTCGACAGCTGACCGGGGCGGTGCTCACCGTTGCACTCGTGCCGGCGATCTCGGGCGCGCTCTACGGCTACGACACCGGGATCATCTCCGGGGCGCTGCTGCAAATCACTAATGACTTTGACATCGCCGAGAGCTGGAAACAGGTGATAGCGGCCAGCATTCTGCTGGGTGCCGTGATTGGAGCGCTGGTGTGCAGCTACCTTTCACAGCGTCGTGGTCGCAAAACCACCCTCGTGATGCTCGCCGCGATCTTCGTAGTCGGCGCATTATGGTGCTCGGTGTCGCCCAACCCGGTCCTGCTGTCATGCGGGCGGCTCGTTCTCGGTTTCGCGGTCGGCGGAGCAACGCAAACGGCGCCCATGTACGTCGCTGAACTCGTCCCGAAGAATTACCGCGGCCGGCTGGTGCTCTGCTTCCAGATCGCCATCGGTGTCGGCATCCTGATCGCGACGATCGTCGGGGCGTCAGAATCTGTGTCTTGGCGATGGTCCATTGGCGTCGCCGCCATCCCGGCCGCGCTCATGTTGGGCTTGTTGCTGCGGCTCCCGGAGAGCCCGAGGTGGCTGATCATGCACGGCCACCGCGACGAGGCGTATCACGTGCTCGAGCGAGCTCGCCCGACCGGGTATGACGTCGAGGCAGAACTGAACGAGGTGGCGCAGTCGGCTCTACTGGAGCAGACCGAAGGCATCAGTGGCTGGTCCGGACTACGGGAGGCGTGGGTACGCCCCGCCCTGATACTGGGTTGCGGTATCGCGATCTTCACCCAGTTGAGCGGCATCGAGATGATCATCTACTACTCGCCCACGATCTTGACCGACAACGGATTTGCGACTCCAGTAGCGCTGGACGTCTCGGTCGGACTCGGATGTAGTTACCTGATGGCTCAGCTGATCGGGATGAGTGTCATCGACAAGGTGGGACGACGCCGGCTGACGCTGATCATGATCCCCGGTGCGACGGTGAGCCTGCTGGTGCTGGGGATGCTGTTCTACACCGGCCACAGCGGCCGCGATTCCGTGCCCTTCATCGTCGCCTGCCTCATCGTGTTCATGCTGTTCAATGCCGGGGGCCTACAGCTGATGGGCTGGCTCACCGGCTCCGAGACGTACCCGCTGGCGGTGCGGCCTGCCGGCACGGCCGCGCAATCGGCGGCCATGTGGGGCACCAATCTGCTCATCACCCTGACACTGCTCACCACGATCAGCACCATCGGGGTGGGGCCATCGATGTGGCTTTACGCGCTATTCAACGTCTGCGCTTGGTGTTTCGTGTTCTTCCGAATGCCGGACCTCACCGGCCGGAGCTTGGAAGATATCGAGCGCAGGCTTGCCGCCGGAGAGTTCGGGCCCGCCGACTTCGCGAGCTGAAGTGTTACTGCCGAGGTCATTCAAGTCGGACCACCAGATCGGCATCCCACGCGCGCTGCAGCAGTCCCATGACATCTATGTGCATCGCAGCGTCGAACTCGGCGCTGGCGAGCAGAGTTTTCGCGTAGATGAGAACCTGCTCAGCGACCGTCTTATTCACTCCGCCGATCCAGCCGATGAGTCGCGCGCCGGCACCGTCAGGCTTCACCACGGTGCTGATATGGCGCTCCTGCACGTCCTCGACTTCGACGGCCACAGTGCAGGGGCGCTGGAGCCGCAGCCGGAACCGTGTTTCTATCTGCACGGCGCCTAGGTAGTGCAGCCTGCGGTTCGCGAGCTTTACGTCAACCTGCAGTTCGATTGGGATTACTACACTTTGACGCCAGTAGGCGTCGCTACAACTGGCGACGAGGACATCACCGCGTGTTCCCAGTGCTGTCGCCGTTGCAATCCCACCGGGGCCAACGGCGAGCGGACCGATGGTGATGTGGTCACCGATCAACCGCGCCACCACCTCGCCCACCCGATCCGGCGGCGCCGCCGCGATCAACACGAGGTCAGTGAACTCCTCGGCGCTTAATTCGCTCAACTCTGCTCCGCCACCGCTTCGTCCTTCGGGCTTGCCAGTCGAGTTGGCTCGTCGCGGCCGCGCAGCACCGTGCTGTCGCCCAGCTCCCAGTGCCGCCGCTCGTCAGGATCGCTTGCCTCTACCGCGTCGGCGGTCGCGACGACGCGGGAGTCGGCCGATTTGGCCAATTCGCACAGCCGAGCGGCTTGGTTGACCGGATCGCCGATCACGGTGTACTCGAACCGCTCATAAGCACCGACATTGCCCGCCACCACCGTTCCCGCGGCCACCCCGATGCCGGCGGGGCATTCGGGTACCTCGTCGGCGAGCCGGCAGGTGATCGCCCTGGCGGCGGCCAAGGCGTCGGTCTCGGGTGAATCAGCGGCTACGGGAGCCCCGAACACGGCCAAGGTCGCGTCGCCCTCGAATTTGTTGACCAGGCCCTTACGGGCGTTGACCTCGTCGATGACCACCGTGAAGAAGCGATTGAGCAGCTCGACAACGTCGGCCGGCGCTCGCCCGGACACCAGCTTGGTGGAACCGATGATGTCGACGAAAAGCACTGCGACGTGGCGCTCTTCCCCGCCCAACTCGATGTCCTGATTCTCGGCGGCAGCGGCGACTTCGCGTCCGACGTGGCGGCCGAAAAGATCGCGGATGTGCTCGCGTTGTCGCAGGCCCTCCACCATGGAGTTGAAACCCCGCTGTAGCTCGCCTAACTCAGTGCCGTCGAATACTTGCAGCTGGCAGCTCAAATCACCCTCGGCCACGTTCTGTAACGCCGCCCGTACCACCCGCACCGGCGTGGCAGTAAGCCACGCGGCGACCAGGATCAGAAAGAAGCCGAAGACGAACGCCGCGATCGCCAGGATCAAAACCGCGAAGCCCAGTTGAGCGGTTGTCATGTTGCGCAGCGACAGCGTGAACCCTGCCGCCAGAGCGATGCCGATCACCGGCACGCCCGACCCCAACAGCCACGACGCCACAGTGCGGCCCATCACGCCGGGAGCCAGCCGCCGTGGTGCCCGGCCGGCTTGCAGGGCTTGAGCGGCTACCGGCCGTAACGCGAATTCCGCGACGAAATAGCAGCTGGCCGACACGACGATGCCGCTGAAACTGATGCCGAAGACGATCTTAGGTATGTAGTCGGTATTGACCCGGCCGTAGAGCACCGCGAACAAGACGGTTCCGACGGCCCACAGCACGACGGGAATGACGGTCAGCCGCCACGGCGCCAGAAACGTGTTGCGCTGATCCTCGGCGGTGGGCTGCTTTTCCTCTGTTGCCCACCGCAGATCGTGAATGACACGTCGCGTCGCCCAAATCCAGCCAACGATCACAGCCGTGGTGATGTAAATCGGGGCGACCACCACCGAAATCCACTGCGCGCGGGGGGCCAAGACGTCTGGTGCGGGGATGGCCACGGTGATCAGCAGCAGCACGACACCGATGCCGATCAGGTTCGCGCACACCACGAAAATCGTGAGAATCAGTTGAAGACGGATCCGCCGACGGTGTTGGCTCTCCGAGGGGCTACCCAAAATCCAGGAGCCGTAGTCGGTTTCGGGTAGGCGTCCGCTTTGCCGGGTGACCTTTTCCAGCACGCGGCCCAACCGCTGCGCCAGCGTCTTACCGGGCACTACAACCCCACCTACGGTGAAGACCCGCGCTCGTCGCGGCGTCGCGCCAAGCCATAGTCGCCTCCCATTCCGCCGAACCGGCGCGCAGCGGTAACGTCTGAGTCAGCTGTCTATTTGCTTTTGATACGTGTTTATAGAGAGAGTGTACCTGTATGTCACGACGCAGGCGCAGCCGGTCGAACACGGTGCCGGCAGATGTCATCCAGTCCGCGCTGGGCTCGGCCGAACGACTCGGCCGCGATGTGGCTGACGTGCCGATCGCCGTCATCGCGCACGCACTCGGAATTTCACGTAGCACGCTGTTGCGCCAACTCGGCGGCTCCCGACGGGCACTGGACGAGGCGGTCCGCAACTCCGGTGTTGATCCGGGAGGACGACCACCGGTGCGAGTTCGTGCGGTCGGTGCCGCTGCTGCGCTCATCAGCGCTCGCGGTGTCAGCGCAGCGACGTTCGAAGCGGTCGCCGAGGAAGCCGACTGCTCGGTGCACAGCCTCTATGCCGCGTTCGGCGGACGGGACGCGCTCCTGGAGGCGGTCTATGACCGCTACATTCCCGCACTCGATTTTCACGACGTAGTCGCTGATCGGTCGGCTGACCTCATCGACACGGTGCGTCGTGTGTACCGGTCGCTGGCCGAAATGTACTTGTGCGAACCACGCGTGGTGTCGGCAGTACTGGCTGAAGCGCTGGCCCACCCGGCCGGAGCGGCTGGGCAAGTGCTGGTCGAACACGGCATGATGCGACGGCTGGTGAATCTGGGTGAGTGGCTCGACAGAGAAGTCGCCGCTGGCCGCATCCGCGACGTTTCTCGCCCGCTGCTGGTTCAGCAATTAGTCAGCCCGATCCTGGTGCACTGCATGATGCGGTCGGTGCTGGCGACTGTCCCTCAAGTTGCGCTGCCTGCTCTCGACGAGTGCTGCGAAACATTCGCCGACGCTTTCGTGCGCGCGGTTGCCCCTTAGTCCGCGCAGGCCGCACCGAGAATGACGTCACTGCTGACGTCCCGGAACGATCAGTTGTCCCAGCCAGCGGTGAGTAAGCCGTACGCGCGTGCCGGGTCTGGTTACGCTGAACTCGTGACGGCCTCCGATGCCCCAGACAAGCTGCCTCTGGCTTCGACCAGTTGGGCGCTGCTCGGGGTGTTGTCGTATGAACACGAGCTTTCGGGTTACGACATCCGCAAGTGGATCTATTGGAGCATGCGCTTTTACTACGGAAGTCCCGCGTACAGCCAGATTTATGCCGAATTGAAGAAGCTGGAGAAGCTCGGCCTGGTGACCTCGCGGGTCGAGAACACCGGGCCTCGCAGCCGCCGGTTGTACAAGATCACTACCGCGGGGCTAGAGGCGGTCATCTGGTGGGCGCACGAAGCTCCTGTCGACCCGCCATCGCTCAAGCACGGTCCGTTGCTACGGGTCACACTCGGGCACCTGACCGACCCGGCGCGGCTGAAAGAGGTTCTGCACGAGCACATTACCTTTGTCGACGAGATGCAACGCAATGCGGCCAAGGACGCTCGTTGGGCCGGCGCGGATCCATCGTGGGCGTACGCGAAGCTCGCTTTGGATTGGGCCGAGCGGTATTACGCCTCAGAGCGGGAGTTGACCTTGAAGATGATCAAGGACCTCGACGAGGTGGAGGCCAACTTCTCGAAGGCGGCTAAAAATGGCGGACCTCGAATTGACTGGCCGGCACCGGAATACTGGTACGAGATCGAGAAGAAAGCGGACGCCGAGGAACCGGAGTGAGTCAAAGGCTTTCACCCCCGGGCGGCGTCGCACGCTGCCGCGTAACCGTAGACCAAACCTTGGGCAATGGTTGCGCCGGCGCCGGGATACGTTGCGCCGAAGGCGTTGGCTGCTGAATTTCCGACCGCGTAGAGGCCTTCGATTGCCGTGCCGTCCTCGCGCAAAACCCGAGCGCGATCGTCGGCGCGCAGGCCGCCACACGTGCCGAGGTCGCTCAGCACCATCTTGACGGCGTAGAAGGGCCCTTTGACGAGCGGACGAAGGTTGGGATTCGGAGTGATGGTGGGGTCACCGTAATACCGGTCGTAGGCACTGCGGCCGCGGCCGAAATCGCAGTCCTGGCCGGCAGCGGCGTTTTCGTTGAACCGAGTCACCGTCTCGGTGAACTGTTCTGAAGGCACAACGAGTTTGGTGGCCAGCTCGCGAAAGTCCCCGGCGCGCTGGGCGATGCCGGCGTCATACCATTCCTGCGGAATCGCCATTCGCGGAAACAGCTCGGCGGCGAAGACATAACTGTTGCGGTACTTCTGGTCGAAGATGATCCACATATCCTCGACCGGATTGCCGGCCCGCTCGAGCTCCAACATGCGCTGACCGAACGACATGTAGTCCGTCGACTCGTTCGTGAACCGCCGGCCGTTCTGGTCGACGATGAAGGAACCCGGCAACGACCGCTCGGCCAACATCACCGCCGGGGCGCGTCCGGGCAGCGGAGCCACGGCGGGAAACCACCACGACTGGTCCATCAAATCGGTGCCGGCCCCGATGTCCCGCGCGATGCGGATCGCGTCGCCCGTGTTGGTCTCTGCCCCCAAACTGAGGTTGCTGCCCAGCGACTCGGACTGGAACTTACGCCGCATGTCCATGCTGTGGTCGAAGCCGCCGGCGGCCAGCACTACACCCCGCCGAGCCGTCACCGTGATGTTCCGGCCGCCGTGATCGACGACGGCGCCGGCCACTCGGTCGTCCTCAACGACCAGGCGCACAAGTGCGGTGTAGGTCCATAACGGAATGCCGGCACGCAGCACGCCGGCGAACAGGCTGGCCGCCAGCGCCTGCCCGCCGGCCGCGTAACGTCGGCCCAGGACCAGGCCGCCTGCGCCCTGCGCAAACCGTTTCGCGAAGGTCGGCACACCCTTGCGCGGGACCCTGCTCAGCAGGTTCAGCCATCGGTAGTCCGCGCCGGTCGTCGGTATCGGAATCCTGGGGGTCATCACTCCCGGTCGCAGGCGTGGCAGCCAGGGCCCAAGAATGGAGGTGTCGAGCGGCCTGCACTCGCAGGTGCGCCCGCTCGCCGTGCCGCCGGGCTCCTCGGGGTGATAGTCGGAATAGTCCCGGGCCCAGAACAGCTTCATCGGCGTTGTGCGACGGAGCATCTCGATAGTCGCTGGCAGATTGCGCAGATAGCCGAGTGAGCGTTCCCGTGGTGCCGAGTCGCCGACCACCGCGTGCAGATAGGTTGCGACGTGCTCGAACGAGTCGCTGCCCCCACCGTCGGAGATCACCCGGCTGGCCGGCAGCCACAACGCGCCACCCGAGCGAGCCGTGGAGCCCCCGATGTACGGCGACTTCTCGATGACCAGCACGGACAGGCCGAGCTCGCGGGCAGCCAAGGCCGCGGCGAGACCGGTGCCCGATCCGACTACCAGCAGGTCGACGCTGGTGTCCGCCGCCGGCACACCGTCAGGAATCGTCATGCTCAGGGCGGCCACCGGAGCGACGGTACGGTCCCCGAACGACGGCGCGCACACGCCGTCCTGTTGAGCGGAACGCCGATGTCCACGCGGCTCGTTGACGGCGTTGAATCAAGGGGCCAGGCTGGTGATGCGACCTGATCTATTGAGGACGGACCCGCAATGACAACGCAGTTCGATGCCGAGGAAGTTCGGCTGATCGAGGCCGATTCGGTGCCCACGCGATTCGCGCGCGGCTGGCACTGCATCGGCTTGGTCCGCGGCTTCGGCGACGGCACGCCGCACGGCGTCAATGCATTCGGTCAGAAACTCGTCGTGTTCCGCGGTGAGGATGGCCGGCTCAACGTGCTGGACGGCTACTGCAGGCACATGGGCGGTGATCTGTCGCAGGGAACGGTGAAGGGCAACGAGATCGCCTGCCCATTTCACGACTGGCGATGGGGCGGGGATGGGCGGTGCAAACGCGTCCCCTACGGCCGACGCGTACCGCGGCTGGCCAGGACCACGGCGTGGACAACTCTGGAACAGGACGGCATGTTGTTCGTGTGGAATGATCCCGAGCGCAAGCCGCCGCCGGACGACGTGACCATTCCCCGCATCGAAGGTGCCACCAGCGATGAGTGGACGAAGTGGCATTGGTACACCACGGTGGTGCATTCGAATTGCCGCGAGATCATCGACAATGTCGTTGACATGGCCCATTTTTTCTACGTGCACGGCGCGCTGCCAACGTATTTCAAGAACATCTTCGAAGCACACGTAGCCACCCAGTACATGAACGGCGGCTCGCGGCCCGATGTCGGTGATCCGGCAGGCTCCAAGTTGCTGGGCAGCACCTCGGTGGCCTCCTATTACGGCCCGTCCTTCATGATCGACGACCTGACGTATCACTACACCGAGGGTGACCAGCACACCGTGCTGATCAACTGTCACTACCCGATCGATGCGAATTCGTTTGTGCTGCAGTATGGCATCATCGTGAAGAAGGCGGCAGATCTGCCTGAGGAAGTTGCGATGCAGACGGCCACAACGCTCGGCGACTTCGTGAAGATGGGTTTCGAACAGGACGTTGCGATCTGGCGTACCAAGGCGCGTATCGACAACCCGCTGCTGGTCGAGGAGGACGGTCCGGTATACCAACTACGGCGGTGGTATCAGCAGTTCTACGTCGATGTCGCAGACGTGACATCGGAGATGGTCGATCGGTTCGAATACGAGTTGGATACCACGCATCCCACCGAGGCGTGGATGGCCGAAGTCGAGGCCAACCTTGCGGCGCGGGTCGCGACCGGATCGACGGCATGACGATCAGGCCCGACAACCGCCTGGCCGACGCGCCGATGCGGCCGGTGCGGTGCCGGCGTTGCGGCGCCGAAGTTCTCGCACGCAAAAGCACCATGGATCAGACCAGTATCCAGTGGAACGCCGACGCGTCCTCGTTGTGCGCGGAGCGGGGCGAGCTCACCGAGCTTGCCGCGCATGGGCACAACGGCATCTTCCTAGGCTGTGCGGCGTTGTCGGAAGCGATCAATCGCGCGGTATACAGCGGCGAACTGGCGGTCGTCGATGAGGTGGTCGGCACGCCGGCCTGACGAGCCGCAGGTCCGTCGGGCGTGGGCGTCGCCGGCGACGCGGGTCTCAGTCCCGGCCATCGGGACGCCACGCATGCTGCGTTACTTGCGGAGCAGACCGGCCAGCGCGGCGCAGGCCTCCTTGCGGGCTTGGTGGGCAAGGTCCAGCATCGGCATCGACATGAAGCCGTGGACTCCGCCCTCATAATGCAACTGCACCGTAGGCACCCCTGCTGTCTGTAGCGCCGCGCCGAACGCCAATCCCTCGTCGCGCAGCGGATCGTGGCCGGCGACCACCAACACAGCGGGTGGCAGTCCGACGAGGTCGGCGCGCAGCGGCGTGGCGTAGGGGTGTGCACGGTCCTCGGGTGAGGGCACATAGCAGTCCCAATACCACTGCAGGGCCGGCGTCGGGTTGTAGTAGCCCGCACCGAACCGGCGATAGGACTCGGTGTCGAAATCCGCTGCCAGCACGGGGTATAGCAGAAGCTGGCCGGCGATGGCCGGCCCGCCGCGGTCGCGGGCCATGAGTGCGGCCACCGCCGCGAGATTGCCGCCGGCGCTGTCGCCGCCGACGACGACGCATTCGGGGTCGCTGCCCAACCTGCTCGCGTGCTCGAAGGCCCAGCGCGCCGCGGCGTACACGTCCTCGGCGCCGGCAGGCCAGCGATTCTCCGGAGCCAACCGGTAGTCGACCGAAACCACAACGGCAGGAATCAGATTCGCGATGTCACGGCACAGCGCGTCGTGGCTGTCGAGGTCGCAGAACACGAATCCACCGCCGTGGGCGTAGACCATGATCGGCAACGGGTCGATGGCGTCGGGCCGGTACACGCGCACCGGAACCTGCCCACCCGGGCCGTCGACCGCGGTATCGGTGACGTCGGCCATGCTCTCCGGCTCGGCCACCGGCACGAACCTGGATCGAATGGCCGCCCTCGCCTCGGGACCGGACATCTCGTAGACCGGCGGAAAGCCGCGGTCCAAATGCTCGATCAGTGTGGCGATCTGAGGATCGAGTGTCACGCGTATTGCAGGGCCGGATACTCGTCCGAGCTGGCGTGCGCGTTCGGGCCCACTCGCAGCGGACGCAGCTTCTGCAGCGTCGGTGCGACGCGTCGGGGACCATCGTCGACATTGCGCCAGATGCCCATGGCGGTCATCCGGACCGGCGCCGCGAGGCGGTGGTCGAACGTCATCCGGTTCATCGGCCCGCAGACCGACACAGCGGCGACGGCTTCACCCGGACAGCCAATCGGTGCTGCGACACATCCGAATCCGGGTACCAATTCTTCGCGGTCGTAAGCGATGCCATGCGCGCGCACCTTCCCCAATTCGGCCGACAGCTGTGCGAGGCTACCGATCGAGTACTTGGTCTTGCGCGTCCCGAGGTCCACGTCGGGCCGTTCGGCGTACGCCAGCATCGCCTTGCCCACGGCGGCGCAATGCGCGGGCTGGCGACCGCCAACGCGGGTGGGGATTGCTGTCGCTATCCGGTCACCGACCTTGTCCAGGAACATCACGTCTGTGCCGTCGAGGATGGCGAGGTGCACGACCAGTCCGGTGGAATGGTGCAGTTCGTGTAGCAACGGAGTTGCCGCGCGGTGCAGCCGGTCCTGGTGCACGGCGAGCGAACCGAGTTCGACGAGCCTCATGCCCAGTTCGTAGTCTCGCCCGTTACGCCGGAGCCAGCGCAGTTGAACGAGGCGGTCGAGCATTCGGTGGGCAGAGGATCGGGGGAGCCCGGTGCGTAGCACCACCTGTGCCAGCGTGAGCCGGCCCGGACCGTCGAATGCGTCGAGAACCAGCGATATGCGGTCGATGACGGCGCTGGGAGTGGCGGGTTCTACCGACGTCAATACGGATGTCATGAGTTCCTCCGGCGGCTGCATAAGGTATATGCCTAATAGGCATATACCTTCGTATCACGGAGTGGCGTCTGTCACAAGCCCCGGGCCGCGTTGCGTCGCCCCGAAGCCAGCCGGTGGGGCGGAGGTCTCCCGATGCCCGCCGACTTTCAGCCCTTCGCCGCAAAGCGTCCAGCGGCTCTCAAGTCTGTGTGAGGTGTCATGGGCGCATGGCGGCGGGGAGATCACCCACCCATTGGTGACCCCAGTAACTGTCTGCGGTGATTTCTTCTGCGGTGTAGCAGGTTTCGTCCACCCGCATTCCGTCGGTGCCGAATTCGATGTCCCAGTCGCCGGGGGCACGCACATAGAACGACACCATCTTGTCGTTGGTGTGGCGGCCCAACGTCGAGGACAGCTGGAAGCCTTCGGCGTTGACGCGGTCCAGTGCCTGCCCGACGGCATCCAGGCTGTCGACTTCGACCATGACGTGGACCACGCCGGGCGGGTTGTCATTGGTCGCCGGGCAGATCGCCAGGCTGTGGTGGCGTTTGTTGATGCCGAGGAACCGCACCCGCACCGGTCCGAACTCGGGAGGCAGCGGCACCCGGAACGCGCCGCGGGAGCGGAAGCCGAGCACTTCGGTGTAGAACACGAACAGCCCGGGGGTATCCATCGCCGGCACGACGACATGACCCATGCCCTGATCACCGGTGACGAACCTCGCACCGAACGGGGTGACGACGGGAGTGTGGTCTAGAACGGCTCCGTGAAAAATCTCCACTTTCGTGCCGGCGGGATCGTCGAACGCGATGACCTCCTCGACCCGGCGCTCGTCAGCGTCGGACTGTGACAGCTCCTTGAACGCTATCCCTGCGGCGTCCAGCCGTACCTTTACCGCCTCCAGCCCCTGGTGGTCGCGCACCTCCCAGCCGACGGTCAGCACCCGATCCTCATCGCCGGGTTTGATGACGAAGCGCGCGGCACGCTCGTCCATCCGTAGATACAGCGCCTCGGGGTCGGGGCCCTTGCCCTCAGCGAAACCCAGCACGCCGAAAGCGAACTGGCGCCACTTGGGGAGGTCGGTGGCGGAGACGGTGATGTAGCCAAGGCTCTTCAACGGGCTCGTGGTGTCCTGCACGGGTGTCTCCTCAGATCATTGCGCGCAGCGGGCCTTGCGGATCGACGCCGAAGGAGCTGAGCGCCGAGGCGTGATAGACGGTGCCCGGCACGTGGATAGCGTGGGCCTGCCCGACGTGCACATCGCGCCAATATCGTTGTAACGGCTTGTCCATCCGTGCCGCGTTTCCGCCCGAGCGCGCGAAGATCTCGTCCACTGCGGACACCGCGCGCCACACCGCGCGGATCTGGGTGCGTCGTCCCGCGGCGCGGTCGGCGAAGCTGACCTCTTTGCCCGCGGCGACGATGTCGAAAATCCGATCGGCATTGGCCAACAACTCTTGCCGCGCGGCGTTGATGTCGGCCGCGGCCTCACCGATCGCGTACAGGACGTATGGGTCGTCCTTGATTCTGGTGCCCATGGCGCTGACGCGGTCTCGCTGGTAGTCCAAGTGAGCGGCCAGCGCTCCTTCGGCGATCCCGATGGTCGCCGCGCTGATGCCCAGCGGGAACATCGTCGACCAAGGCATCAGGTACAGGGGCTCGGTCATGCCGGCTTCGCGTTGGGCGGTGCCGTCCATCACCTTGGTGGCATCCATGGTCCGATAGCTCGGCACGAACGCGTCCTTGATAATGACGTCTTTGGAGCCGGTACCCCGCAGGCCCACCACATCCCATGAGTCCTCGACGATCTGGTAATCCTTGCGCGGCAAAATCATGTGGAGCGGCGTCGGCGGCATCACCGGTTTACCGTCGGCATCGCCGAGCATGGCACCCAGAATGATCCAGTCGCACGCGTCGGTCCCGGAGCTGAACTGCCAACGGCCGTTGAAGATGTATCCGCCGTCGACGGGCCTGGCGACACCCTGCGGCGCGTATGGGGACGCCATCCAGGTGTCGACGTCATCGGCCCACACTTCCGCGGCGACGCGCGGGTCGGCGTAGGCCAACTGGTAGGGATGCACCCCGACGACGCCGTTGATCCAGCCGGCCGCGGGGTCGAGCGCGGCGGTGGCCATCACCGTTTCGGCGAACTCGCGCGGATGCACCTCGTAGCCGGCGTACTCCTTGGTCTGGAGTAGCCGGATGTTGCCGGCGGCCTTCATGAGCTTGACTGTTTCGTCGGTGAGTCGGCCGATCCGCTCCGATTCAGTCGCCTGCTCGCGCAGCTGATCGGCGATGTCGGCGACCCGGTCGATAACCCGTTCGGTCATGCTCTCTTCCTCACTGTCAGGCTGATTGCTTCCTACCGTTGCGTCCGCGCGTCGCGCTCTGGATTCCCAGTCAGCGGTCACGATCGGCAGCGTCAGAACTCGACATGAACATCATCGTCGACCGGCCGGCCTGGCATGCCCGAAATGTCCATACACCGGGACGCAATTCCCGGTCGCGGCCCGCCCGGCATAGGGTTTGAACTTGTGAGCAATGCCCGCGACGCCGATGTGGACGTGGTCGTCGTGGGTGCGGGTTTTGCCGGGCTGTACGCGCTGCACAAGTTGCGTGAGCGCGGATTGACGATCCGAGTGTTCGAGGCGGGACCCGACATCGGCGGCACGTGGTATTTCAACCGGTATCCCGGTGCGCGTTGCGATGTCGAAAGCGTCGACTACAGCTACTCGTTCGCCGATGAGCTACAGCAGGAATGGGATTGGACCGAGAAGTACGCCTCCCAGGCCGAGATTCTGCGTTACCTGCACTGGGTCGCCGAACGGCTGGACCTGCGACGTGACATCACACTGAACACCCGGGTCACCTCGGCGGTGCTCGACGAGCAGACGCTGCGGTGGACGGTCACCACCGAGCACGGCGAGGTGCTGAGCGCCCGCTTCTGTCTGATGGCGACGGGTCCGTTGTCGGCGGCCATGACGCCCGACTTCCCGGGTCTCGACACCTTCGCTGGCGAGCTCTATCACACAGCGCACTGGCCGCACGAGAACGTCAGCTTCGTTGGCAAGCGCGTCGCGGTCATCGGCACGGGATCCTCTGGCATACAGTCGATTCCGATCATCGCCGAAGCGGCCGCCCACCTTGTCGTTTTTCAGCGCACGCCGAACTACAGCGTGCCGGCAGGCAACAAGCCGATCAGCGCCGGCGAACTCGCCGAGATCAAGGCGAATTACGCCGAACGGCGCCGGATGTCGTGGCGCAGCGGCGGCGGATCGCCGCATGTGGCCCACCCGAAGCTGACCATGGAGGCGACTCCCGGGGAGCGGCGGGCGGCGTTCGAGCGGCGCTGGCAGCTCGGCGGGGTGCTCTACTCCAAGACCTTCTCCGACCAGATGATCGACCCGGCCGCCAACGAGGAGGCTCGTAGGTTCTACGAGGAGAAGGTGCGTGCGGTCATCGACGACCCGAACATGGCCGAGCTGCTGATCCCCACGGACCACCCGATCGGCACCAAGCGCATCTGTACCGATACCAATTACTTCCAGACGTTCAACCGGCCCAACGTGGAACTTGTCAGTGTCCGCACGACGCCGATCGTGTCCATCGACCCCGCCGGGATCGCTACGACCGAAAAACACTACGACGTCGACATGATCGTGCTCGCAACCGGTTTCGATGCGCTGACCGGAGCGCTGTCGAAAATCGACATCGTCGGCCGCGGTGGGGAGTTGTTACGCGACGACTGGATCGACGGCCCGCGTACCTACCTGGGCCTGGGCGTCGACGGCTTCCCCAACCTGTTCTTGATCTGCGGCCCCGGAGCGCCCGCGGTGCTGGCCAACATGGTGCTGCACGCCGAAGCGCACGTGAACTGGGTCGCTGACGCCATCAGGTTTCTCGGCGACCACGGTTACGACGCGCTCGAAGCCACACCAGATGCTGTCGACGACTGGATCGCCGAGTGTGCGCGGCGCGCTGATGCCACCTTGTTCCCCAAAGCGAACTCCTGGTACCTGGGCGCCAATGTTGCCGGGAAGCCGAGAGTTTTCATGTTGTTCCTCGGCGGGTTTGCGACTTACAACGACATCTGCACTGAAGCCGCCGACGCCGCATACAAGGGATTCGATCTCATCAAGACATCGTCGTAAACGACGTCAATGGCCGCACTCCGACGTGGCGCTATTCCTCACGGCCGCAACAGAAAAGCCAATACGGTGCTCTCGAACGCGTCTTTGGCTTCGATCATCGCCCAGTGTCCGCAGTTGGGGAACACATGCAACTCGGCATTGGGAATGCTGCGCATTGGGATGAGCGCCATGTCGAGTGGGCTCACCCGGTCGTCGCGGCCCCACGTGAGCAGGGTGGGCGCGGCGACTCTGTGCAGTTGCGTCCACGGCATCGGCGCGTTGCTGAATTTCATCGCCGCCATCATCGCGGCGAACGCCGCCTTGCTGTACATCCGGCGCGAAGCCGCCAGCGTCGCGGGATCGGTGGCCGCCTGCCAACGTTCCTCGATGAGGTGTTCGGTGACGAGTGACTGGTCGTACACCATGCACTTCAGCCAGTCGACCAGGCGCTGACGGGTCGGGTCCTCGGTGAACTCCTGGAGCAGCCGGATGCCTTCGCTGAGTCCGGGACTGAAGATGTTGGTGCCGATGCCGCCGATGGTCACCAACCGGCGGACGCGATCCGGGTGGTTGATGGCCAGGTTGACACCGACGCCCCCGCCCATCGAATTGCCGACGACGTCGACCCGATCCGCACCGAGAGCGTCGAGGAACGGCACAACAACACTCTGCGCGGTGAGCATCGGGTGGCCGCCGAAGTCATCGCTGACCCCAAAACCTGGAAACTCCAATATCAGGCAACGAAAGTGCGGTGCGAACGTCGAGAGCACTTTGCCGAAGTTGCGCCAGCCGGTCACTCCGGGCCCGGAGCCGTGCAGGAACAACAGAACGGGGGCTGTTGCGGAAATCGGGCCGAAATCGTAATAGCGCAAAGTGCCTTTGGCAGTGCTGATTTCGCACAGGTTGTTTGCGGCGCTGGCTACCGGTTGGGACATAGGGGCCACTGCTGCCAGCTTGACATGCCGATGCGGTTCATTAAACGCCGGCGTTCCGCTGACCGGTCTGATTAGACACCACACAGTGCCGGCACGGTGCGGCGCCGGCACAGTGCGGCCCGCTGGCTTTTCGGTGTCTGTGGACGGACGCGAATTGGCCCGGCGCTGAGTTTGCCAAAGGTGGCATCCTGCGTGGGGTCGGCGATGTAGTGGTGTCGAAAAAGATGGATCAGTTTGCAGCGAGCACTGTCGGTGCCCGCTCGGCGAGTCTTGCAATCACAAGAAACCAACGTTGTTGCTACGACCTTGCTAGATTGACTAGCACAAGGATGCCGATGATTACCGACCCACTCCCGATAAGTAGCCCGATCATCGCCATAACCGCTCCGCGTTCCCGTGTCCGGCCGATCTGCGATAAGGAAATCAGGCCGAACGGAATAGCCAAAATCGGGAATGAAAATGCGGATATCAGGGTCAATATTGCCATCGTGTTATAACGAGAATTGTCCTGGTTCAGCTGCTCAACGCGGTCGGCGGTGATGGCCGTACCGTCAGATGTGTAACCTACAACTGGATATATTGGCTGACCGGTATTCGTATAACCCAGCGGCGCGGGAGGAGGAATTGGCTTCATCCGTGCCCTGCGCTTATCCTCTCTGGAAGCGAAAAAGAAGTACACAATAAGACCCACGATAAAGACAAGCAAACCCACCAGGAATAAGCATAATAGAATGTTTTTGACGAGCTGCGGAGGATGCAACTGCAGGATAATCAAAGCGGCCGCGACCATGATTATCCCGCCTCCCGGGATAGCTAACCATTTCGCAGGCTTTGCGGTGCCTGGAGGAGGATGGGGCGGCATGGCCGGCGGAGGATGAGGAGAGTGCACTGACTCAGGGTACTAGGGCCGATCTCGGACACCGGATTGGTGGCGTCATACTCACCACCGCATAGCTCAAGACTGCGCACCTATCATGGCCAGCCGCCAATTGGGCGAGACCATTCTGTAGCCTTACTTGATGAGCGTGAGGTAGCCGATCGCCACGCAAACAAGGTTGGCCAGTGCTAACGGCGCAGTGAAGGCTTCCTGGACGAGCTTTAGTCAATTTATCACTTAATCTCCATGCTGCCACCGGAACATCGGTGATCACTACGGACCGCTCGAACGAGTCTTCTTCTGGTCCGCCGAATCCCCAGTCACCCTATAGTCAATCCGGTCGAAGAAATCGGCGACAGGCAGACCTGCGAATCTGCCACCAAGGTCAGAGCGAAAGCCGAAGGTTGCGCCCCGCTAATAGAGTTCGCGAAAGCCGCCAATCAACGTGATCGTGTTGCCGTCCGGCTTTCCCTCGGCCCGTTGCGGACAGGAATTCGGTGAACGCGTCGATCAATTGTGGGGGGCAGGTGGTGGCCGGCTTCGAGAGATTCAGGTCAAGCTCGCCGACGGAAGTTCCGGCCCCGGGCTCCGTCGCTAAGTTTCACCGCTGGCACCAAGGTTCGACGTGTTTCAGGGCGGCCTTCGCCCTCAACCCGTAGACCTCGTCGCCGCTTCGAGCCCGGCGGCGTCGTTCTCAGCATGTTGGGTCAATCGAAGGTGCGACGCGGATCACACTCGCGAGCTGCTTAGCAATCGATCACGTTGCGTAGGGTGCAATGTGCTCAAACTTCCTAACTGAATTACAGGTATCTGCCAGGGGGGGCCGTGGCTCAGCACAGCAAGCGAAATCGCGGGTCGCGTCACGCGAAGATGCGTCGGCGTCGGGTATGGGGTCTAGGCGGGACGGCGGGTGCTTCCTTGGCTGCCACGCTCACGCCGTGGGGTGCCGTGCCGCCAGCTCACGCCGACGAGCTTGACCTGATCATCGAGCCGATCATCAACGCCGTTTCTGGTTCTCTGCCGAGTCTGGTCGACCCCATGGTGAGTCTGGATTCGTTGTTAGCCGGTGCGAACGCGTTGTCCGGCGCTGATTTAACCGCCAGTTTTGATTTGGCCAATCTTGATCTTCCTGCCGCTGATATGGTCGCCACCAGCAGTTCCGTCTTGGGTGCCGCCGATGTTCCGTTCCCTGGCGACGCACTTGCCAGCCTCGGGTCGTCGGCTGATCCGATAGCAGCATCAGGTTCCTTGGCTGATCCGCTTGCCGCAGTTGGCTCATCCGCCGATCCGCTGGCCGCGGCGGATTTGTCCTCCAATGCAGCTGCGGCTGACCTGTTCGACCAGTTCATCTATGCCCCGCTGCATACCGACGTCGAAACCTGGATCAACAGCCCGTTCGGTGAGCAAGTCGACAATTTTCTCAATGCGGTGTCCGGACAGCATCTGATCGGTGACGGCACGGAAGGCACCGCATTGGACCCCAATGGCGGCAACGCCGGGCTGTTGTTCGGTGACGGCGGCAACGGCTATGGCGTTGACGGCAGCGGCGGCAATGCCGGGTGGTTGATCGGCAACGGCGGCAACGCCGGCGGCGTCGACGGCGGATCCGGCGTGCAGCCCGCAGCGGCAGTGAATCTTGCCGCGCTCAATGCTGGAGACCCGGCTCCGATTAATGGCACACCCGGCGTCGGTGGGAACGCAGCGGTTCTGTTCGGAAACGGCGGTAACGGCACCGACGGCAGTGCCGGTCAGTTCGGCGGCGACGGAGGTGCCGGCGGCAACGGCGGTGCAGGCGGGTTGTTCTTCGGCAGCGGCGGCAACGGTGGGAACGGCGGTGCCGGAGGGGCCGGGACGTTGACACACCCGGACGGCGGAAACGGCGGTGCTGGCGGTATCGGCGGCCAGGGCGGGTTCTTCAGCAGCGGCGGCAACGGGGGCCACGGTGGCGTGGGCGGTGCGGGCTATAACCCCGGTGCGGCCCTGGCTGGCCAAGACGGCGTCACGGGAGGTAATGGAGGCGTTGGTGGTTCCGGTGGAGCCGGCGGAACCGGTGGTTTCCTCGCCCACGGCGGCGACGGCGGACTGGGCGGTGAAGGAGGAGCGGGCGGCAGCGGCGGGGCGGGTGGCGACGGTGTTGACGCCACAGCCGCCGGTGCGACTGGCGGCAACGCCGGCGATGGAGGCGACGGCGGGCTTGGTGGTGCCGGTGGTGTGGGCGGCAACGCGGGTCAAGGCGGCGTGTTCGCCAGTGCTGGCGTCGCGGGCAGCGGTGGAACCGGCGGGATCGGCGGCAACGCCGGCATACCGGGCAGCGGCGGGGCCGGCGGCGCTGGTGATGCCGCCACCCCTAACGGGGGGATCGGCGGCAATGGCGGCAATCCCGGGACGGTGGGCGCCGGCGGGATTGGCGGAGCAGCCGGTACCGGTGGCTCTGGTGTAGCCGCGGGCGTGCAGGGCTCCAGCGGTGCCGCGGTAACCGCTTCGACCGGTAATGGCGGGGCTGGTGGCAACGGTGCGGATGCCACCGTAGCCGGTCAGTCCGGGGGCAGCGGGGGAGCCGGCGGCAACGGCGGGTCGGTCGGTAACGGCGGTGACGGCGGGCACGGCGGTAGCGGAGCAGCCGGCTTCAACGGCGCCAGCGGTGTCAGTGCGGGTGACTCCGGCGTCGATGGCGGCGCCGGCGGGGCGGGTGGCAACGGTGGTGCCGGCGGCCAGGGCGGTTCGATAGCTGGTCATGGAGGCCACGGGGGAGCTGGCGGCGCCGGTGCCACCGGCGGTAACGGCGGAGACGGCGTTAAGGGATCCGACGCGACAGTCGCCGGCGCCAATGGTCAACACGGTGGCAACGGCGGTAACGGTGGAGCGGGTGGCAACGGTGGTGCTGGCGGCGCCGGGGGTACCGCGGCGCACGGTACCGCGGGTGCTCAGGGCAACGGCGGTGCCGGCGGTATCGGGGGACAGGCCGGCACGCCCGGTGATGGTGGGGTCGGAGCAGCCGGTGACGCGGCCCACCTCGACGGCGGCAATGGTGGCGATGGTGGTAACCCCGGCGCAGTCGGTCATGGCGGCACCGGCGGAGCTGGCGGCACGTCCGGTGTAAACGGTGCCGACGGTGCGTTGCCTGTCGGTTTCGCTGGGAGTGGTGGGACCGGTGGCAACGGGATGGATGCCACTGTCGCCGGCCAAGCCGGCGGGAACGGTGGAGCTGGCGGGAATGGCGGGTCGATCGGAAACGGCGGCGACGGCGGGCACGGGGGTAACGGCCTGGCCGGTGCAGACGGAAGCGTCGCCATTGCCAACCAGAGCAGCACTGCCGCCGACGGCACACCCGGCACTGACAACGCCAGCGGCGCCGCAGGCCCTGGCGGTAGCGGTACCGCCGGAGCCACTGCTGGTCAGGGCGGCGGCAATGGCGGTACCGGCGGAACCGGCGGCAGCCCCCAGACCATCGGCAACGTGTCCGGTGGCGCCGGTGGGGTCGGGGGTGTCGGCGCGCAGGGTGCGGCCGGCGGCAACGGCGGTACCGGGGGAATTGCTTTCACTACTTCCGGTGCTGCGGCGGCGGGCACCGGCGGTGACGGCGGAGCCGGTGGGGCCGGCGCGGCCGGCGGTAACGGCGGTGACGGTGGCATTGCCCTCAGCGAATCAGGTTCTGCGACTGCCGGAAACGGTGGCGACGGAGGTGTGGGCGGCCCCGACGGTGCCGGCGGCAACGGTGGCCACGGCGGCGAAGCCTATGCGCTATCAGGTGCCGGTTCGGCAGGCAACGGCGGCAACGGTGGCGCGGGTGGGACCAGCGCCAATGGCGGTAACGGCGGTGACGGCGGTCGCGCGCAAACAAGCATCGGCGGCACCTCCGGAAACGGCGGCAACGGCGGTGACGGCGGCACCGGCGCGGCCGGTCAAGCCGGCGGGTCCGGCGGTGCCGGCGGCGCCGGTGGCAGTGGCGGAGCGATCCGCGGTGACGGCGGTGCCGGCGGTGGTGGCGGCACGGGCGCCAACGGCGGCAACGGCCTTGACGGTGGTAACGGCGGCAATGGCGGTAACGGCGGCGGCCATTATCCCGACGACCCAAGCAACGCGGTCGTCCCCGGTGGCAACGGCGGTGCCGGTGGTGACGGCGGCAACGGCGGGGCCGGTGGCGCTGGCGGTAACGGCGGTGCCGGCGGAGTCGGCGGCACCGCCCTCGGTTCCGGGAATAACGGTGCCCATGGCATCGGCGGGGCCGGTGGCAACGGCGGTAACGGCGGGGCGCCCGGCAGTGGCGGCGTGGGCGGCGACGGTGGCCGAGGCGGTGCCGGCGCCGGAAACGGCGGTAACGGTGGTAACGGCGGCGACGTCGGCGAAGGCGGGGCTGCCGGCCTCGGTGGGGACAGCGGCGCAGGCAACCATGGCGCCGATGGCGCCGCCGGCACGGCCGGCACTGGCGCCGGCAACGGTGGCAACGGCGGCGACGGCGCCGGCGCGCTATATCCCGGCCAAGCCGGTGGCAACGGCGGGGCAGGCGGCCACGCCGGACAGGTCGGCAACGGCGGTAACGGCGGAAACGGCGGGTCCACCAACTTCGGCGACGGTCGCGGCGGTAACGGGGGTCGCGGTGGTGACGCCGGCCTGGTCGGCAACGGCGGCAACGGCGGTAACGGCGCCAACGGCAATCTCGGCACACCCGGCATCCCGGGTGGCGTAGGGCTTACCACCAGCAACGATGGCACCGCTGCCGGTGTCAGCGGCGCCGGCGGCGACGGCGGTGCCGGTGGTGTCGGTGGCCTCGAGTCGGGTGACGGCGGTAACGGCGGCGCCGGGGGCAACGGCGGCGACGGCAACGCCGGCGGTGTGGGCGCCGTAAACGCTGGTGGTAACGGCGGCAGCGGTGGCGCCGGCGGGAACGGCGGTAACGGCGGGAACGGCGGCGACGCGGCAGCCGGAGTCGGCGGAAAAGGCGGAGACGCCGGGTCCGCCGGCAACGGTGGCGGTGGCGGCCACGGCGGCAGCGCCGGCACCAGCGCCACGGCCGGTAACGGCGGTGACGGCGGCCAAGGCGGTCAGCGCGGCACGCCTGGAACCGGCGGCCACGGCAGCATTGCGAACGGCGCGAACGGTGCTGAGGGCACCGGTGGCAACGGCGGATTCGGCGGTAACGGCGGCGACGGTGCCCAGCTCGCCGACGGCTCCGCCCAGGTCGGTGGCAACGGCGGCAACGGTGGTGCTGCTGGGCCAATCGGTGACGGCGGTCAGGGTGGCGATGGTGGTTCCGGCGCGACCGGCCTGGCCGGGCAGTCCGACTTCAACACCGGTGACGGCACCGGCGGTGGCCTCGGTGCCGCCGGCGGAAACGGCGGTGCAGGAGGTGCCGGCGGAAGCCTGTCGGGTGCCGGCGGCAACGGCGGTCACGGCGGGGCCGGCGGCGCCGGCGGCCAAGGGGGTGACGGACTTCGTGGCGGCCACATCTTCAGCGGTAACGGTGGTGATGGGGGTCCCGGTGGCACTGGCGGTGCCGGTGGCACCGGCGGTGCTGGTGGCACTGCGACCAACGGCAGCGATGGCATTGGTGGTGCCGGTGGCCAAGGTGGCGAAGGCGGCTACGGCGGCACTGGTGGTGAAGGCGAGGATGGCCTCGCAGGCATGGACGCCAGCGACGGCGGCCTAGGCGGTCACGGTGGTGACGGCGGTGTAGGGGGTGCCGGCGGTTCCTCGACTGACGGCATCGCTGGCGTAGGCGGCAACGGCGGTAACGCTGGTTACGGCGGTGCTGGCGGTTGGGGTGGTCAAGGCGGCCCGGGCGCCGCCAACCCCGGAGAGCTCAACGGCGGCAACGGCGGCAACGGCGGCGATGGCGGTGACGTTGGCACCGCCGGCGCAGGTGGACAGGGCGGGCTGGGCGCCGGCGGCGAACATGCTGCGGGCGGCGCCAGTGGCGGCGCTGGTTCAGGCGGCAGCGGCGGTGACGGCGGCCAGGGTGGCGACACCAGCTACGGCTTCAAGGCTGGTGACGGCGGAAGCGGTGGAAAAGGGGGCGACGGACGGGAGTTCGGTAACGGCGGCGACGGCGGCAATGGCGGCAACGGCGGCTTCAACTCCCACGACTCGGCTGTTGGTGGCGATCAATACGGCGGCAACGGCGGAGACGGTGGTAACGGCGGCAATGGCCTTACAGCTGGAAACGGCGGAAACGGCGGCGCTGGCGGCGGCGCCTCCATCGGTGCGCTCGGGCTTGGAGACGCTCACGGCGGCCAAGGTGGCCACGGCGGGGGCGGCGGCTTCGGTAAAACCAATGGAGATGGGATCGGCACCGGCGGCGCTGGCGGGGACGGCGGCCGTGGTGGTGACAGCGAGACGACCTCGTTGGCGGGCGCCAGTGCCGACGGCGGCGCCGGCGGTATGGGAGGCTACGGCGGCGATGGCTTGGGTCCCGGCGGTGTCGGCGGTGCAGCCGGCAACGGAGGTGACGGAGGTTCCGCTGAGTTGGCGACCGTCAGCGGCCAGGCATACGGCGGTACGGGCGGCTCCGGCGGTATCGGCGGCTCCGGGGAAAGCGGTGGTACTCCTGGTGGGAACGGGGGCACCGGTGGCGCCGCCAGCGGCGGCGATCATCTCGAAACTGGGGTACTGATAGGAGGCCGGGGCGGCGACGGAGGGCTTGGTGGCAACGTTGCGGGGGGCAGCGGCGGCGCCGGTGGCCACGGCCACGCCAGTCCGCCTGCGTTGAGCGCCTTCGGCGGAGGCTTCAGCGGTGTCGGCGGCGGTGGCGGTGGCGGGGGCGGCGGCGTTGGCGTTGGCCCTGGCAGCGTGGGCGGTAGCGGTGGCGATGGGGGTGCTGGCGCTGTTGGCGATCCGCATTTCCTGGTAATCCCTGGAAGCACCGGCGGTCACGGTGGTGTAGGGGGCATCGGCGGGAACGGTTTCGATGGCGCGACGGGTGGCAACGGCGGCAACGGGGGCAATGGCTTCCCAGATGGCACTCCTGGTGCGCCCGGCCCTGCAGGGCAGGACAACTGATAACGCCCGTCGTACCGCTCTCCCGGCAGGCCAACAGCCTGCGGGCTGCGGTGAACGCACAACCCAGGATGTGGCCGACGTCCCGATCGCCGTCATCGCGCAGCAGCAACTGGCTAGCCGTCAGTGCTGTCCGGGCAGCCGGCGTTCGATTTCATCTCCGGGGCGCTGGCTCGTTCGCAGGCGGCGAAAACGCCGTGGCAGAACCAACTGTCGCTGCAATCGATCTACCACCTCGCCGCCGCTGAACCGCGCGACCACTACCGCTGCATCGCGCCGCGGCACGTGCTGTACCTGGCCGCCGAAACCGACCCGTTGACCGCGCCGCCAGCCCAACATCGCGCCGTGTTCGACAGCGGCAACCATGACAACGCGCAGTTCGTGATCGTCTAACCCGACCATCTGGCCACCTACTTCGGTGAGCCGTTCGAGGCCAGTGTCGCAGTGCAGCTCAAATTCTTGACCACGGTGCTGTAGAAAGGATCCGCCATGCCCCAACCGCAACCTCAGGAAACGCCTTTCACTGGTGTGCGGATCACCCTGGACAGCGACAAAACCTTCGACGACCTCGTCGCCGACTTACTCGCCGACATCGGTTCCGCTCCCGCCTTGCTGGGCGCCGACTTCCTCAGTGGATCCACCGATTGGCAGCAGTATCAGCAACGGGTGACCGACCGGATCGGCCCCAGTGGCTTCATGCTCTTCGCGCTGCTTGATCACACCGGCTGGATCAACCTCGCCGGCATTCAACGCAAGCTCTTGCGAGTCATCCTGGGCAACCCACTGATCGCGATCACCATGCTGCGCCATGACGTCACGGCCGGGCTGTTCGCGCCCGTCGAGCTATTGATCTCCGAAGAAGACGACAACCGGAGCAGCCTCACCTACGTCAAGCCCTCCTCCTTGATGGTCGTTCAACCCAACCCCGAATTGCTCTCCGCGGCAGAGGCCCTCGACACGAAGCTGGCCGCTCTGGCGGCCAAGGTCGTGGGCTGACGCCTTTGCTAGTAGATCTCGCGGAAGCCGCCGATCAAGGTGATCGTATTGTCATCCGGGTCCTTCAGTGCGCAAAGCCGCACGCCCTTGTTCGCACTCTGAATTTCGCCCGGCGCAAACCCGCGATTGCTGAGCTCGTTCACGGCAGCATCTAAGTCATCGACAGCGAGGTTCACCGTGGTACGCCCGGCCCGCTCAGGATCGGCGAAGACCTGAACCCAACCGGCGTCGGTGACTCGCCATTCGACCAGCGACGGCATCGGGCGATTCGTTGGCGGTTCGCCCAGAAACAACTCGTACCACCCGGCCGCTGCTCCGATGTCCGACACTGGGATCACGGCCAGTAAGTGATTCACACGCACGGCGCCTCCTCAATTGGTGATCGCAACGTTCTTCGGTATCGACTTGTACAACTCGACAAATTCATCGCTGCTCAGCGACTGCCAGCACCCCGCTGGTAACTCAATGTCCTCGGCTGTCAGTCGCTGCGGGTTGGTCAAGCAGCTGACCGACATAATCAGTGAACTCTTCGGTCAAGTGGTAGGCCAGCGCGGTGGCATCGCGGGCTTCGGCTCCGGCGGCTGCCTGCAACGCTCCCTGGCGCGCCAGCGTCGCCAGACCGTGGACCAGCGCCCAACTGATCAGCGTCAAGTTCGGTGTTTCCCTTGTTGTCTCGTCCGTGTCGGTGAGCTGGCGCGCCGTCATGGTCAACGCCGCGATCGCTTGACGTTGCGCCGCAACCAGTTCCGGGTCGTCGCCGTGGAGGTGGTCGGGGGCGAACATCAGCTCGAACAGGGCGGGGTTGGCCAGACCGAAATCGATGTAGGTGTTACCCAGCATCGCCAGGCGACGACGCGGGTCGGATTCGGCGACGTGAGCCAGGGCGTGCGAGAGCGCCTGAAAACCCTCGGTCGCGATGGCTGTCAGCAGGCCGGCGCGGTCGCGGAAGTGGTACTTGGGTGCGGCGTGCGAAACACCGGCGCGACGGGCGACCGCCCGCAGGCTGATGGCGGCCCCGCCGTGCGCGGCGAGTTCGGCGCGGGCAGCCGCTAACAGCGCGTCACGGACGCCGTCTCGAGGCGCGGGGCTCATGACCGATGATTCTCGCCCGCTCGCTTGACACTGTCAAACAAGCGTGGCAAGCTAGTCACAGTTTGACAGTGTCAAACAATCCGGGGGAAAGGAGAACGAGATGTACCACGCGTTGGTCAAGCGCCTGGCAACCAAGAACTTCGAACGCGTCAACGACCACGACTACGACGCCCTGTTGAGAGACTGCGCTCCCGACATTCGCCACCGCTTCGGTGGTCACCACGCATTGGGTGGCGAGCGCCACGACCGCGAAGCGCTGAGCCGTTGGTTCCAGCGGTTAGGGCGCCTGGCACCCACCCTTAGACTGGCCGTCCAGGACGTCTGGGTGAAGAGCTGGCCTCACAACACGACGATCATCATTCGCTGGACCGCCGGCCAAACGCTTTCCGACGGATCGCCCTATGAAAACCACGGCGTCCACGTGGTGCGAATGCGGTGGGGAAAGATCATCGACATCGACGCCAACGAAGACTCCCAGGTCGTCGCGGAGTCGTTGGAAGTTGTTGCGGCGCACGGTATCGAAGAAGCACTCGCCGCACCCATCGTCAGCTGAACCGACTCATCCGGAGGAAGCCACCATGAATACCGCACTCGCCATGCTCGATGGCCACCCGGCGCGTCGTCGGCTCAGAGAAGACCCGGGCCTGCGGGTCGGGGACCGTGAGCGGGAGCGCACCGCGGCCCGTCTCGGGCAGGCATTCAGCCAGGGATACCTGTCGATGGAGGACTACGACACCCGGCTGCAGCGGGCCTTCGAAGCCGACACCGCCGGCGCGCTGGCGCAGCAGCTCGCCGATCTGCCGATTGGGCGGATCAGCCGGCACGACCCGAAGCGACGAGCACGCCGCATCGCCGCGGCCCGACGGGGCGTCATGATCCACGCCGCTGCTTATCTCGCGATGTGCTTGACCGTCCTCGGGGTGTGGCTGGCGGTCGCCGTGACCGTCGATGCCTGGTACTTCTGGCCCATCTGGCCGATCCTCGGCGGTGGTATCGGCGTCATCTCGCATGCGCTGCCGGTCCAACGGTGCACGCGCAGGTGATATCGCATACGCCATCGCTTTCCAGAAGGCACAACCCTTCTCTGCAGTGACAGCTGGGGCAGACGAGGCCGTGGTTACTGGTGTGTGTCCGAAGACAGAACCAGCAAACCCCCTCACACCGCCTGCCCCGCGGGTTAGTGTTCGGAGCAGCTAACCGCGGGAGGCGAAGATGGGCGACTACAAGGTCGTGGTGGTCGGGACCGATGGCTCAGAGTCGTCGCTGCGTGCGGTGGACAAAGCCGCGGAAATCGCCAAAGAGTCCAACGCCAAACTCATCGTCGCCACGGCGTATCAGCCTGAGGACAACAAAGGCAGCGAGCCCGATCAGCCGCACGGCGACAAGTACCAGAGCGAAGGCAACGCGCCGGTCTACGACAAGCTGCGCGAAGCCAGTGATCGCGCCAAGGCGGCCGGGGTGAAAGACGTCGAGGAACGGCCGTTGGAGGGCGCCGCGGTCGACGTGCTCGTCGACCTCGTCGACGAAGTCAACGCCGACCTTTTGGTCGTCGGCAACGTCGGGCTCAACTCCGTCGCCGGTCGGCTGCTCGGATCGGTTCCGTCCGCTGTCCGGAAGAAGGCCAAGACCGAAGTCCTGGTCGCCGACACCAAAGACTGACCACCGCGTCAGCGGCCGGCCATCCGCGCGCCGTCGGCAGCGCCCAGGTCGATGGCTTCGGTGACCACGGCCCGGTCCATCTGGCGCAGCGCGTGCAGCGCGGTCAGCAACCGTCGGGCTGGCGAGTCGGGCGTCGGATCGCCGTCGGATTGCCACGCCAGCCCGTCGGCGGTGTCCAGCAGCTCCGTCGCCGCGAGGACGGTCACCGGATGCTCCCGAATGGTGTCCAGCGCCTCGATGTTGCGGCGAATCTGCTCGGCGGCTGACGTGACGGCTCGCACCAATTGCGGGGAGGCGCCATCGAAGCGCGCGCTGTTGGAGGCCAGCGTCCGCCCGTAACGGTCGCAGGCGGTGAGCACCCGCAGGCCGCGCCGGACGCTGCGGCGCCCGGAAAGCCCGGCCACCCCGGCGGTCAACGGCTTGGCGCTGGCCCGGAACTGCAGCAGCGCCCGGTCGAGTTCGCGTGCCTTCTCCAGCGGGCTCACCGCCGCGTCGTCGCCGAACAGCGTGGCGACCGACGTATCGATCAGCTCGGCCAGCGCCGTCAAGAACGCGTGGGCGTCATTGCGGACCGCCGTGCGGCTGTTGGTGGGCAGCACCAGCATCGCCACGGCGACGCCGATCACGGCGCCGATCCCGGTCTCCTCGATCCGCACCAGCAGCAAGTCCAGGCTGAACTCGCCGAGCAGGCCGTAGAGCAGCGCGAGCATCGTGGTGATCCAGAACGTCATCAGGCTGTAGGCGACTCGCATGAAGTAGAACGAGCAGAACAGGCAGACGAAGATCAGCACCAGCGACACCATCCGGTTGCCGGACACCAGGGCCGCGATCAACACCCCGCACGGCACTCCCAGCGCGGTGCCCAGCAGCCGCTGCCAGCCCTTGGTCAGCGTTTCGCCCCAGGTGTTGGTGCCGGCGAAGATCACGAACGCCGCGATCACCGCCCAGTACCAGCGCAGTGGCGACACCAGCTCGCCGACGACGATCGCCAGCGCCGCGGCGACGGCCACCTGAATGGCTTGCCGCGTGGTTGGCCGAAGACCGCCCTGATGCGCAGCGCCGCC
Organism: uncultured Actinomycetota bacterium; assembly: GCA_963767765.1. GTDB lineage: Bacteria > Actinomycetota > Actinomycetes > Mycobacteriales > Mycobacteriaceae > Mycobacterium. Next base: position 1,628,895 of record CAVYEX010000002.1, read on the forward strand.
GGCCGACGACGTGTTCTCGCCGATCTCGACGGCACTGGTAGTGCGGTTGACCACGGCGCGCACTTCGCTGGCGGCCGCGGTCGCGGCGATGACCGCCAGGGCGAGACGGCGCACCGCCACCGCGCCGGTGTCGTCGGCGGCGGGGCTGGCCCGCTGGTCGAGCAGCTGCTGCGCCTGATGGGCGACCTGCTGCAACTCGCCGGATTGCGGCAGCCGGATGGCCCGGCCCAACCGCGCGAGCAGCGCGGCCAGTTCAGCGCGAGTGTGTGCGGGTAGGTCGGCTGCCGCGGCCCGCGCGCCGGCGTTGGCGACCCGCTCGACGTTGAGCTCGGCGTCGAACAACCACTGGGCGAGCTGGCCGCCGCTGACCCCGGGCCACAGCGCGGCGGTGTCGACTCTGTCCTCGATCTGCCCTTGCACCAGCAACGCGGTCTCGTTGAGCCGCGCGGTCCGCACCCGCAGCCGCCGCCGGCGCCGTTCGTCGAGCCGCCCGCTGTTCAGCGTTTCCGCGGTGGTGTCGATGACGATCGCCATCCGGGCGCGCAGTGACCGCACGGTGGCCCGCAGCACCCACTCGGGCCGGTCGGGCAGCACATAACTGCTGATCACGAAGCTGCAGGCGGTCCCCACCAGGACGGCGCCGATCATCCACGGCAGCTCGGCGGTGGTGGCGTGCAAGAACAGGTTGAAGAAGTAGGCCATGAAGCTGACCATCCCCAGCGCGCGTCCGCGCGCACCGAAGCGGCGCACGTACACCGCCACGAAGACCACCGCGACGAACACGACGTCGGCGACCAGCCGGTGCGGGGCGAGCAGCGTGCCGAGGGCGACGGCCGCGGCGGCGGGCAGCGGCAGCAGCAGCATGGTGATCTTCTGCTGACGGGGGTCGGGCTCGTTGACCGCTCGCCCGGAGACCATCGTGATCAGCACGCCGAGCAGCGCCACCGTCACCGGCTGAGAAGTCGCCTTGGTCAGCAGAAACAGGATCCCGAGCGCGCACGCTAGCGCCGACGTCGTGCGGGTGGCCATCCGCAGCCGCAGCAGTCCCGGGTCGGATCCGATCGTCCAGATCTGCGCCCGCTCAAGCAGGGACGCGGCGGTGGTGGCGATGGGTCGCTCGGGACGTGCGGTGTCGAGTACGCCGACGCCGTCGATGCCGTCGCCGTACCGACTGGACACTCGCGGCCGCCTTTCTCCCAACGCCTGGACTCCATGGTGACTGCACCGAGCCGCAGACACCTAAACCGGAGGGGCTGGTCCATTAGGGTTTCATGCGTGACGGCGCCCACCTCGGCGAAGCTGGCCGACGGCCGCGAATTGCTGTTCTTCTCGCTGCCCGGCCACATTCCGGCGCCGGTCGCCGATCGCCGGCCGCTGCCGCCGCGCGACGAACGCCCGTCGCAGTTGCGCTACGACCGGTCGACCGGGCAGTGGGTGATCGTCGCGGCGCTGCGCCAGGACCGAACCTACAAACCGCCGGCCGACCAGTGCCCGCTGTGCCCGGGCCCGACCGGGTTGACCAGCGAAGTGCCCGCACCCGAGTACGACGTCGTCGTCTTCGAGAACCGGTTTCCCAGCCTGTCCGGCATCGGGTCGTCGCCGAGCGTGCCCGACGGGTTCGCGTCCGCACCCGGCTATGGGCGCTGCGAGGTGATCTGCTTCTCCAGCGACCACACCGGCTCGTTCGCCGAATTGCCGCCCCCGCATGCGCGCCTGGTGGTCGAGGCGTGGGCGCATCGCACCGCCGAGCTGTTGGCGACGCCGGGCGTCGAGCAGGTGTTCTGCTTCGAGAACCGCGGCGAGGAGATCGGCGTGACCTTGACCCATCCCCATGGGCAGATCTACGGCTATCCCCATCTGACCCCACGCACCGCGATCATGCTGCACCAGGCGCGCCAGCATCGAGAAACTCACGACAGCAACCTGTTCACGGATCTGCTCGCCGCCGAAGTTGCCGACGGCGACCGGGTGGTGGCGCGCAGCGACACATTCACCGCGTTCGTGCCGTTCGCTGCCCGCTGGCCGGTGGAAGTGCACATCTACCCGAACCGGTTCGTGCACAATCTGCTTGATCTCGACGCCGCCGAGCTGGACGATCTCGCGCGCCTCTATCTCGACGTGCTGCGGCGGTTCGACGCGCTCTATCCCGCGCCGCTGCCATACATTTCGGCGCTACATCAATACGCCGACACCGACGCCCAACGCGAAGGCTACTTTCACGTGGAACTGATGTCGATTCGGCGCAGCGCCGGCAAACTCAAGTATCTGGCGGCGTCGGAGTCGGCGATGGACGCCTTCATCAGTGACGTGACACCGGAAAGTGTCGCCCAGCGGCTGCGGCAACTGCGGTGACGGTTCGATACGCCGCGCCCGGGCGGGTCAACCTGATCGGCGAGCACACCGACTACAACCTCGGGTTCGCGCTGCCGATCGCGCTGCCGCAACGAACGACGGTGACGTTCACGCCCGAGCGCACCAACGCGCTGACCGTTCGCAGCAACCGCGCCGGCGGAGCGGTGCGAATCCCGCTCGACACTGAGCCCGGTGAGGTCACCGAGTGGGCCGGCTACGTCGCCGGGGTGGTGTGGGCGCTGCGCGCCGCCGGGCACCCGGTGCCGGGGGGTGCGATGTCGATCACCAGCGACGTCGAGATGGGATCGGGGCTGGCGTCGTCGGCCGCGCTGGAGTGTGCGGTGCTCGGTGCCCTCGCGTCGGCCGCCGGCATCGAGATCGACCGCATCGAGTTGGCCCGGATCGCGCAGCGGGCCGAGAACGATTATGTCGGCGCGCCAACGGGTTTGCTCGATCAGCTGGCCGCGCTGTTCGGTGAACCGTCGACCGCGCTGCTGATCGACTTCCGCGAACGCAGCGTCACACCGGTGGCGTTCGATCCCGCCGCACGCAATGCCGTGCTGCTGCTGGTCGACTCGCGGGCTCCGCACCGGCACGCCGAAGGCGACTATGCGGCGCGTCGCAAATCCTGCGAGCGGGCCGCCGCCGATCTTCAGGTGTCGTCACTGCGCGACATTCAGGACCGAGGGCGCGCCGCGCTGGACGGCGTCACCGACCGGCTCGACGCGTGCCGCGCCCGCCACGTCCTGACCGAGAACCAGCGGGTGCTGGATTTCGTTGCCGCGCTGCGGGATTTGAATTTCGTCGAAGCCGGCCGCATCTTCAACGCGTCGCACGTGTCGATGCGCGACGATTTCGGCATCACCACCGACCACATCGATCTGCTCGCCGACACCGCCGTGCGGGCCGGCGCCTTCGGCGCGCGAATGACCGGCGGTGGGTTCGGCGGTTGCGTCATCGCCTTGGTGCCGGAGGCCCGGGTCGACGCGGTCGGGACCGCGCTGCGACAGACCATGCTCACCGCCGGGCAGCCCCGGCCGGTGATCATGCGGACCCATGCGGCCGAAGGAGCTGGTCTGTTGCCGTGAGGTGGTTGGTGTATCAGAGGTGTATGCTCGGTGTATGTCTCGCACCAACATCGACATCGACGACGAACTGGCCGCTGAGGTGATGCGCAGGTTCGGTGTAGCGACAAAGAAAGCGGCAGTTGATCTCGCACTGCGCCGCCTGGTCGGTGCACCGTTGAATCGCGAGTTCCTTCTCGGTCTGGAAGGCATCGGTTGGGCCGGGAACCTCGACGACATGCGAAGCGAAAGACCCGACGAGATCGAATGATCCTCATCGACACCTCCGCCTGGGTCGAATACTTTCGCGCGACGGGGTCGGCTGCTGCGGTTCAGGTGCGCCGCCTCCTGGCCGAGGACGCTGGTCAGGTCGCGATGTGCGAGCCGGTCGCCATGGAGATCCTTGCCGGAGCCGCTGACGACAGCACGCATCTAAAACTCGAGCGACTCGTCAACGGCTTACCGTCGTTGGCCGTCGACAACGCCATCGACTTTCGAGCGGCCGCAAGTATTTACCGGGCCGCCCGACGCGCCGGCAAGACCATTCGGAGCCTCAACGACTGTCTGATCGCCGCGGTCGCAATCCGCTACGGCGCAAGCCTTTTTCACCGCGACGCAGACTTCGACATCATCACCGAGATGACCGCCCTCGAGGCGACGTCGTTCCTCAGCTAGGGAGTGGCGGAGAACCGGATCGCGACGAGGTGTTCGCGCCGCACCGCTTCGGCGAACTCCTCGAGCGACGGCACCTGCGGATCGCGGAACTTCACTCCCAGCAGGCGCTGCGCACGCTTTGCGCCGTAGCCCTGCGATGCGCGGTGAGCCAGGTCGGCGACGGTGGCGTGCTCCCCGATGAGCTCGCCGCGCATGGTCGTCGTCTTGCCGCTGTGCAACACCTGCGCGGTGGTGCCGCCGCGGAAGTTGTTTTTCCACGGCGCGCCGGTGATGGCGTAGAGGGTGCCGTCGATGTGGTGTGCGCTCAACGGAATTGAGTACTGCTTCCCGGTCTTTCGACCGCTGAAGCTGACCACCATCAGGTCCTTGGCTGCCGAGCCGAGCGGCGGGAAGCGCAACAACACCCGGAAGAGGGAATTGCCGACACGCACCAACGCCCGCGGTGGTGGGGACACCGTAATTGCATGCGATTGTTTCGCCATGCCATCACCGTATCGGTCAGGCCGAGCAGCTGTCCCGCAGGATCGGGCGCATCGTCGAAAACGGGATGTGCGGTTGGGCGAATCCGGGCGGCATGCCGCCGGGTCCGCGGGCCGCCGGCAGGTACAGCACCAGGTTGTCGGCGTCGAGCACCCAAGCCTGGTAGTCGTCGGCGAAGCTGCCGCCCGGCTCGAATTGCTCGACCCGCAGCCCGGTGCCGGCGATGCGTTGCTGCACCCCTGGCCGGGCCAGCGGCGGGAGGGCTTTCAGCGGGTCGACGCCCGGGCACAACAGATCGGACAGCTGAAGCTGCTGATGCCGGGTCAAGTCGAAGGTGAAGGTGGTCAGGCCGTCGCTGGGGTGCGGCATGCTTTGGTAGTTCCAGTCGGCATCGAAGACAACGGATTTGGTGGCAGGCACCTGCGTGTACACCGAATATTTCAGGTTCGCGAGGCCGCTGCCGCGCGCGTCGATGGCGCCGAACTCGTCGACGAACTGCCGCAGGAACGCTTGTAGCACCGGCCCCGCGGTCGGGTCGGCGATGAGGTCGCCGGGATAGGCCGCATTGACGTCGACGTGGGTGCCTTTGTCGTCGTCTCGGGTCACGGTGCAGCGCCCACCGGGCGCGTCCCACCTGCCGCCCATCGCGGTGCAGAAGCCCGCCGCTGTCACGGTAGTGCTGGCCGGGGCGCTGCTCACCGGGTGGCGGTCGCAGGCGGCGAACAGCAGCGGCGCCAACACCAGCGCGACCCACCTGGCTATCTGCTGGCCCATCTCGTCATTGTCGCCGGTGTCCGCGCGTCCTCTGAGCGGCAGTGATGCGGCGACTCAGGAACCGCGCGTACCGTCCGCGCGTAGTGCCGATGAGGAGGAGTGGACGTGGCGAGAACCGACAACGACAGCTGGGACATCACCGAGAGCGTGGGTGCGACCGCGCTGGGTGTGGCGGCGGCGCGGGCCGCCGAGACCGAGAGCGAGCGGCCGCTGATCAACGATCCGTTCGCCCGGGTGTTCATCGACGCTGCCGGCGAGGGCATGTGGAGCTGGTTCTCGGCACCGGACCTGCCGAAGGAGATCACCGACGCCGAGCCGGATCTGCCGGTGCGGATGCAGTCGATGGTCGACTACATGGCCGCCCGCACCGCGTTCATCGACAAGTTTCACCTCGACGCCGCGAACGCCGGCGTGCGGCAGGTGGTGATCTTGGCGGCGGGTCTGGACTCGCGGGCCTGGCGGTTGTCCTACCCGGACGGCACCAAAATCTTCGAACTCGATCTGCCCAAGGTGCTGGAGTTCAAGGCGTCGACGCTGCAGCAACACGGTGCCGAGCCGACGGTCGAGTTGGTCAATGTGCCCGTCGACTTGCGGCACGATTGGCCGGAGGCGTTGCGGCAGGCCGGTTTTGACCCCTCGGCGCCCAGCGCGTGGACCGCTGAGGGGCTGCTGCCCTTCCTGCCGGCCGCAGCCCAGGAGCTGCTGTTCGAGCGGGTGCACGCGCTGGCCGCCAGCGGCAGCCGGATCGCGGTCGAGGCGCCGGGCCCTGGCTTCATGGATCCCGAGTCGCAGGCCAAGCAGCGCGAGCAGATGCAGCGGATCCGCGACCTGGCGGCCAAACTCGGTCACCAGCGCGACATTCCCGACGTGCAGGACCTGTGGTATGCCGAGGACCGCGAAGATGTCGGTGACTGGTTGCGCCGCCACGATTGGAAGGTATCGGTGGTGCCGGCCGGTGAGTTGATGACCGGCTACGGCCGCCCGCCGGCCGACGTCGAGGATGCGACGCCGCGGAGCCTGTTCGTTTCAGCGCAGCGGTCCTAGCGGCGAAGGAGAGGTCGAGCGTGGTCAGAACGGACAACGACACCTGGGAGATCACCGAGAGTGTGGGCGCCACGGCGCTGGGGGTGGCCGCGAGTCGCGCTGTGGAAACCGAGAGCGAGCAGCCGCTGATCCGCGACCCGTTCGCGCGGAGGTTCCTCGACGCCGCCGGCGACGGCGTGTGGAACTGGCACGCGACACCGCAGCTGCCGGCCGAGCTGGTCGAGGCCGAACCGGAGCTGCCGCTGCAGATGCAGGCCATGGTCGGTTATATGGCTTGTCGCACGGCGTTTTTCGACAACTTCTTCCTGGACGCGATGGGTGCCGGTATCCGGCAGGTGGTGATCCTTGCCGCGGGGCTGGACGCGCGGTCGTGGCGGCTGCCGTGGCCGGACGGGGTGATGGTCTACGAGCTGGACCAGCCGCGGGTGTTGGAGTTCAAAGCCTCGACGTTGGCTGAACATCAGCCGGCGTGCCATCGCGTCGAAGTGCCGGTGGACCTGCGCCACGACTGGCCGGCGGCATTGGAGCTGGCCGGTTTCGACCCGTCAGCGCTCAGCGTTTGGTCTGCCGAGGGACTGATGCCGTATCTGCCGGCTGCCGCGCAAGATCTGCTGTTCGAGCGGATAGACGGGATGACGGTCAGCGGCAGCCGGGTGGCCGTGGAGGCGCTGGGGCCGAAGTTCCTCGACCCGGATTACCGCGCCCGTCGCCGTGAACGCATAGACCGTATTCGCGCGTTGATGGCGACAGTGGATTCGCACCGCGAGGTGCCCCGCATGGACGACCTGTGGTACTTCGAGGAGCGCGAAGACGTCGGGCGCTGGTTCGGCCGGCACGGCTGGGACGTGACGGTGACACCGGCCGACGAGCTGATGGCCGGCTACGGCCGGCGGGCTCCCACTGAGGTCCAGGATGAAGTGCCGGGGAACTTGTTCGTTGCCGCTCAGCGGCTGTAGCATTCTGTTACGTATGTAGCAGACTGCTACACGAAGGGGCATCATGGCGAAGACGGTCGATCGGGTGACGCGCGTTGCCGCGGACCTGCTGGACAGCGCCGCGGTTGAGGGTGCGCGGCAGAGCCGTTCGGCTAAGCAGCAGCTGGACCACTGGGTTCGGGTGGGCCGCGCGGTGTCGAGCCAGCAGTCGGCGGCGCGGCGACGGGTGGAGTCGGCGCTGGCCGGTGATCTGGAGTTGCGGGAGCTGAGCGCCGAAGAGGGCGTGGTGTTCAACGCCGAGGTCGCCGCGGCGATCCAGGAGAATCTGGCGCGGTCGCACTACGGCGAGGTGCTTGCTGCCCGGGGCGTCACCACCGTCGCCGTCAACGACGACGGGGAGATCGTCGAGCACCGGCCCGACGGAACCTCGGTGGTCCTGGCCCCCAAGCGTCGAGCGCCGCGCCGGAGAAAGGTCAGCGCCGCGTCTAGCCGATGAGGCGGCTTGACCTGGTCGTCGGCCCCAACGGTGCGGGCAAGTCGACGTTCGTCGAGCTGACGCTCGCGCCCCTGCTGCCCGGCAGTGTGTTCGTCAACGCCGACGAGATCGCGAAACAGCGGTGGCCCGACGATCCGGCCTCGCACACGTATGACGCCGCGCGGGTGGCGGCCGACACCCGGGCGAAGCTGCTCGACCTCGGGGCGTCGTTCATCGCCGAGACCGTGTTCTCCCATCCGTCGAAGCTGGACCTGATCGACGCCGCCCACGCGGCGCAGTACACGGTTGTCCTGCATGTCCTGTTGATCCCTGAAGAGCTGGCGGTGCAACGGGTTCGCTACCGGGTGCGCGCGGGCGGTCATGCGGTGCCCGAAGACAAGATCCGTCAGCGCTATCAACGTCTTTGGCCGCTGGTGGCCGAGGCGATCACCCGGTGTCAATCGGCGACGGTGTACGACAACAGCGGGCCCAAGGGTCCGCGCATCGTCGCCCAGATGAACGACGGTTTCGTCGCCGGTTCACCCGCGTGGCCGCCGTGGGCTCCGCTGGTTCTGCGGTCGGGCTGGCCGGCCTGACGCGTTAGCCTGCGCAACCGGACGTCGGCCAATAGGCTGCGTCGAATGCCCTCGCCGTCGACGCTTTTGCGTGCGCTCGCGGCGGCGGTGGTCATGCTGGTGCTGGTCGGCGCGCCCCCTGCTGCGCACGCCGAGGAGCCGGCGTTCGTCGTGAATCCGGTCGAGCACGTCGACACCCTCATCGGCACGGGCACCGGGGGTGAGGAAGTGGGGGAGATCAACAATTTTCCCGGCGCCGCGGTGCCGTTCGGGATGGTGCAGTACTCGCCGGACACCACCGACACCTACGCCGGCTACTCCCACGACAACGACCGTTCCACCGGTTTCAGCCTGAACCACGCCTCGGTGGGATGCGCTGCCTTCGGCGACATCCCGATGCTGCCGACCACCACCCCGATCGACTCACAACCCTGGTACGCCTGGGAGACCATCGCCCACGACGGCAACGAGATCGGCAGACCCGGTTACTACGCGGTGCGGTTCCCCCGAACCGGCGTGACCGCCGAACTGACCGCCACCACCCGCACCGGTGTCGGCCGCTTCCGCTACCCGGCCGACGGGCGGCCCGCGCTGTTTCACGTGCGCCCCGGCGGGTCGCTGGCGGGCAACTCCGCGGCGAGTATTCAGATCGGCGAGGACAACACTACTGTCACCGGGTCGGCGACGACCGGCCGATTCTGCGGCGCCACGAACTCCTACACGGTGTATTTTGCAATGCGCTTCAGCCAGCCATTCAGCTCTTACGGCACCTTCGACGGTGCGGCCGTGCATGCGGGTGTCCGCCGCGCGGACGCGAAACGAGCCGGGGGATGGGTGGAGTTTGCTCCCGGCTCGGTGCTGCAGGCGCACACCGCGATTTCCTACGTCAGCGTCGACGGAGCACGAGCCAACCTGGCCGCCGAGGGCTCAGCTGGGTTCGACGACGTCCGCGTCGCCGCGGTGAAGTCGTGGAATGCGGCGCTGTCGCGGATACGGGTCGCCGGCAGCAACACCGGCGACGTGACGACGTTCTACACCGCGCTGTACCGGTCGTTGTTGCACCCCAACGTGTTCGACGACGTGGACGGACGTTACGTAGGCTTCGACCGCGCGATTCATACCGTGGCCAAGGGGCGCACCCATTACGCCAACTTCTCCGACTGGGACACCTATCGATGTCTGGCGGCTCTGCAGGCACTGCTGTTTCCGAAGCAGGCCAGCGATATGGCCCAATCTTTGGTCAATGATGCCGAGCAGAGCGGGTCGTATCCGCGCTGGGCGCTGGCGAATTCGTCGACCGGCATCATGACCGGCGACAACCCGGTGCCGCTGATCGTCAACTTCTACACCTTCGGCGCCAGGGACTTCGACACCAAACGGGCGCTGTACTACATGCTCAAGGCCGCGAACGAAGGCGGTGTCGGGTTGGACGGCTACGTCGAGCGGCCGGGGATCGCGAGCTACCTGCAGCACGGCTACGGGCCGCAGATACCGGAGTTCGGCGCCGGTCATGCCACCGCCGGCGCCTCGATCACGCTGGAGTGGTCGGTGGACGACTTCACCATCTCCCGATTCGCCGACGCGCTGGGGGAGAAAGGCATTGCCGCCACGTTTCTGGACAGGGCGCAATTCTGGCACAACCTGTTCAACCCACTGACCGGGTACATCTCGCCGCGCAGCGATGCCGGCGCCTTTCTTGACGGCCCCGGGTTCCGGACACCGGCGACCGATTTCGGCGAGGAAGGCTACGACGAGGGCAACGGCGATCAGTACCTCTGGATGGTGCCGCAGAACGTCGGTGAACTGGTGACCCGGCTCGGTGGGCGCCAGCTCGCCGCCCAGCGGTTGGACCGGTTCACCACCGAACTCAATGCCGGGGCCAACAAGCCCTATCTGTGGGTCGGCAACGAGCCGAACTTCGCCACGCCCTGGCTGTACAACTACGTCGGGCAACCGTGGAAAACCCAAGAGTTGGTCGACCGGGTGCGTCGGGAGCTGTTCGGCCCGACGCCCGAAGGTGAGCCGGGCAACGACGACCTTGGTGCTGAGTCCAGCTGGTTCGTGTGGGCGGCGTTAGGAATGTATCCGGTAATCCCGGGGACGACGATCTTCACACTGAACACGCCGCTGTTCGACCGGGCGGAGATTGCGCTTGCCGGCGGCAGATCCATTCGGATCTCCGCACCGGGAGCGTCTGGCCGGTCGAAGTACATCGGCGGGCTCAGCATCGACGGCCGGCCGAGCGATCAGACGTTTCTGCCTGAGTCGATCATCCAGAGCGGTGGGGATGTGGGCTTCTCGCTGGTTGACGCTCCGGACACGGCGTGGGGCACCGCCGATGATGCTGCGCCGCCGTCGTTCGGTGCGGCAGAGCTGCCCTGATTACCCTTACCGAGGCCAGGCGCTCGAGTACGGTCGTTGCGCAGCCGATGCCAAACACCTACTGACACGACACCGGGTTGGCCGCAAGCTCGGCCGCGGGTCGCGGATACTTGAGGGATGTCTGAGGGCCCGCCCACCAAAGCGCTTATCGCCAGGCTGGCTGGGTGCTGCCTGGTGGCCGGGCTGCTGGCGGCGGCGATGATGTTTCCCGTCGCCGGGGGTATTGGGCTGCTGTTCAACCGCGCCTCCGACGTCGTCGCCGACGACTCCGCGGACATCCTCAAAGGCGACGTCCCGGGGGTCTCGACCATGGTGGACGCGGCAGGACACACCATCGCGTGGATCTACTCGCAGCGGCGGTTCGAGGTGCCCAGCGACCGGATCGCCAACACCATGAAGCTGGCCATCGTGTCGATCGAGGACAAGAGGTTCGCTGAGCACAACGGGGTGGACTGGCCGGGCACGCTGACCGGGCTGTCCGGCTACCTTCGGGGCGACCTGGACACCCGCGGCGGTTCGACGATCGAACAGCAGTACGTCAAGAACTATCAGTTGCTGGTGACCGCACGGAACGACGCCGAGCGGCGCGCCGCCGTGGAGATCACCCCGGCGCGCAAGCTGCGCGAAATGCGGATCGCGCTGACCCTGGACAACACCCTGTCCAAGCCGGAGATTCTGACCCGTTACCTCAATTTGGTGTCGTTCGGCAACGGCGCGTTCGGTGTGCAGGATGCGGCTCAGACTTACTTCGGCGTCAACGCCTCGCAGCTGAACTGGCAGCAGGCCGCGCTGCTGGCCGGAATCCTGCAGTCAACCAGCATGCTCGACCCCTACACCAACCCCGAGGCGGCGCTGCAGCGCCGAAACGTGGTGCTCGACACCATGATCGACAATCTGCCTCAGTACGTCGAGGAGCTGCGCGCCGCTGAGGCCGAGCCCTTGGGCGTGCTACCGCAGCCGAAAGTGCTGCCGGGTGGCTGCGTGGCCGCCGGTGACCGAGGGTTCTTCTGCGACTACGTGCTGGACTATCTCGCGCGGGCCGGCATCAGCAAGGAGCAGGTAGCTCGCGGCGGCTACATGATCCGCACCACGCTCGACCCCAAGGTGCAGGCGTCGGTCAAGCAAGCCATCACCAAATTCGCCAGCCCGACACTCAACGGGATCGCCAGCGTGATGAGCGTGATCGAGCCGGGCAAAAATGCGCATCAGGTGATCGCCATGGCCAGCAACCGCACCTATGGCCTCAACAGCGACGCGCAGGAAACGGTGCAGCCCCAGCCGTTCTCGCTCGTCGGCGACGGGGCGGGCTCGATCTTCAAAATCTTCACCACGGCGGCGGCGCTCGACATGGGCATGGGTATTAAGGCCGAGCTGCCGGTGCCGGGCTTCTTCCAAGCCAAAGGCCTGGGCAGCAGCGACACACCCGGCTGCCCGAAGGAAACCTGGTGCGTGGGAAACGCGGGCCGCTACCGCGGGTCGATGAACGTCACCGATGCGCTGGCCACCTCGCCGAACACCGCGTTCGCGCGGCTGATCCAGCAAGTTGGGGTGCCGCGGGCGGTGGACATGGCGGTGCGACTGGGGATGCGGTCCTACGCGGATCCGGGAACGGCGCGCGCCTACGACTCGAGAGGCAACGAAAGCCTGGCCGACTTCATCAAGCAGGGGAACATGGGCTCGTTCACGTTGGGTCCGTTCCAGCTCAGCGGGCTCGAGCTGGCCAATGTGGCGGCGACGCTGGCGTCCGGAGGTGTGTGGTGCCCGCCCAGCCCGATCGACAAGATCGTCGACCGCAAGGGCCATCAGGTGTCGGTGACCACCGAGACCTGTGATCAGGTGGTGCCCGAAGGGCTGGCGAATACGCTGGCGAACGCGTTGAGCAAGGACGACCAGGGTGCGGGCACCGCAGCCGGTTCGGCCGGCACGGTGGGGTGGAAGCTGCCGCTGTCGAGCAAGACCGGCACCACCGAGTCGCATCGATCGTCGGGCTTCGTCGGCTTCACCAACCGCTATGCGGCGGCCAACTACATCTTCGACGACACCGGTTCACCCTCGGGCATCTGCTCTTTCCCGCTGCGCCGATGCGGCAGCGGTGACCTGTACGGCGGGAACGAGCCCGCGCGCACCTGGTTCGAGGCGATGAAGCCTATTGCGAATGATTTCGGTGAGGTGCATCTGCCGCCGACCGATCCGCGCTACGTCGACGGCGCGCCCGGCGGCCGGGTGCCCGAGGTGTCGGGCCTGAAATTGGACGAGGCGCGTAAACGCCTCAAGGACGCCGGTTTCCAGGTCGCCGACCAACCGTCCTGGGTGAGCAGCTATGCCAACGATGGTGCCGTGGTGGGGACCTCCCCGAGCGGTCAAGTCATTCCCGGCTCAGTCATCACAATCAACGTCAGTAACGGAATAGCCCCGGCGCCGCCACCGGCTCCGGTGCGGCGCGCGCCGATTGCTCCCGTCGCGGCTCCCGATGACGAAGGGCCGCCACCGCCAGCAGAGCCGCCGCCCTTCCCTGGCCTGCCGCCATTCATATTTGGACCGCCACCGCCGCCGGCACCAGCGCCCGATACGCCGGGGTAGGCGCAGGATTCAATACCCGAGATGAACGCCTTGACGTTCAATTGCGAAAAGCCAGCTTTTCTCGCAAGTCTGCATGCTTCCGCATAACTCTTGCACCCGCAGGGGTGCGTCTGCTCAATAGTTATTACAGGTGTTCGCCACCTGCAGCACAAGCCCGCTGAACTGCTGAACGTAGGGCTGGGCTTCGGGCCTGCTCGTCAACTCGTTGGCTATCTGCTGGCGCTGATCCGGCGTCGAGTCGAGGAATCCGCGCAGCGCGGCTTGCGCCGTCGGCGAGCCGTTCAGTTGCGATGCAGCGAGAGGTGATTGCGCATTCAACGCCGCCACCACCTGCGAATAGTTACACGTGGTGTTGATGGCTGGGCCGAGGTCGGGATCTGCCGACGCGACGCCGACCCCGGCCAACGACAATGCCGACGCGCCCATCGCGACAGCAACTTTGCTCAATGACAACCCGACCATTGTGGAGACCTCCCCGCCGACACACCGCAAAAAGAAGGCGCGTATCCAAGCGTACCGAAAACAGATCGAGTGGCGACGTCTCGGCCGACCCCGTCACCGCTCAGATTGTCGCGCAGAGCTGGGCAGATCGGATATTCCCTCGGGGGACTGTGACGGCTGGAACGCAGCCTGACCAACCCGCCGCAACACCCCGTCAGCCCGCTTACGCACCATCGTCCGAATCCGGCACACCGGCATCCGCGTCGCCACGAACACGCCCGCGCCAAGTCCGAAATCCGCGCCGCGCGGCGAACATCCCGACCACGGCGGTCACGCACCACACCGCTATCGCCGCATAAGCCAACGCCGGCGACCGCTGACCGATTGAGGCGCCGAGTGCGGTGTAGACGAACGCCCGCGGTACCGAACCGATGAACGATCCAACGGCCATCTGCCACAGCGGAACTCCGAACGCCCCGAACGCGTAGGAGGCCAGAGCGTCCGATACACCGGGGACGAAGCGCTGACCGACCACCGCCCACAGGCCGTGTCGTTCGATCAGCGCGTCGATCCGGGATGCTCGCCCGGCCCCCAGCAGCGCCCGCGCGCTATCCCGGCCGGCCCGCCGGCCGATCAGAGCTGGCCACCACCGCGGTGCCCACCGTCGCGCCCAGCGTCACGAACACCCCCAGCACCGGACCGAACAGCAGCCCGCTGCTCGCGGCCAAGACCGGGCCCGGCACGAACACCGCGCCGAGCACCGCCGACGCCACGACGTAGGTCATCGGCGCCAACGGCCCAGTCGCCGCCACGACGCGGCGCACGTCCTGAACGTCGACCACGTGCCGGATGGTCAACAGGTAGAAGAGCACGCCGAGGAACAGAACGAACACGCCAAGCCGCACAAGGTGGCGTCGCCGCGATGTCGCGAAAGAAGTCATGCTGACGGCGATTCTTCCGCACGCCCGGCCCACGGCCGAGGCGGCCGGCTCACGTAGTCTCGGGTGGCGTGAGAACCGATAACGACACCTGGGAAATCACCGAGAGCGTGGGCGCCACGGCGCTGGGTGTGGCCGCGGCCCGCGCTGGCGACACCGAAAGCGACAACCCGCTGATCAACGACCCGTTCGCGCGGGTGTTCGTCGACACCGTCGGCGAGGGCGTCTGGACCTGGTACAGCGCTCCGGAACTGCCCGCCGAGGTCGTCGAAGCCGAACCCGAGATGCCGCAGCGCATGAAAGAGCTTCGGGACTACTTCGCCTGCCGCACGGCGTTTTTCGACGAGTTCTTCATCGACGCCACCAGGGCGGGCATCCGTCAGGTGGTGATCCTGGCGGCCGGCCTGGATGCACGCGCCTGGCGGTTGCCGTGGCCCGACGGCACCATGGTCTTCGAGCTCGACCAGCCGCGGGTGCTCGACTTCAAAACCAAGACGCTGCACCAGCACGGCGCCGAACCGGCCAGCCACCGCATCGGCGTTCCGGTGGATCTACGCCAGGATTGGCCAACAGCGTTGCAACAGGCGGGCTTTGATCCGGGTGCACCCAGTGCATGGTCGGCGGAGGGCCTGCTGATGTATCTGCCCGCCGCAGCCCAAGATCTGCTGTTCGAACGCGTCCAAAACATCACCGCCCCCGGCAGCCGGGTGGCCGTCGAAGCCCTCGCGCCCAACTTCGCCGACCCCAAGGCGCTCGCCCAACGGCGCCAACGCTTGGAGCGGGTCCGGGCGTTGATCGCCAAGGCCGATCCGCAGCGAGAAGTCCCCAGATCCGACGAGCTGTGGTACTTCGAAGATCGCGAAGACCTCGGTGACTGGCTGGGCCGCCACGGCTGGCAGGTGACCGTGACACCGTCGGTCGAGCTGATGGCCGGCTATGGCCGCAAGCCCACCGCAAACCTCGAGGACGACGCCCCGCGCAACATGTTCGTCTCGGCGCAGCGGGCGGGAAGCTAGCGTAACCGCACCAGCCGCGTCGTCGAGCTCTCGTCCAGCTCTACCAGATCCGAGTGCGACCGCAGGAAGTCGCTGAAAGATTTGAATCCTAGCGACTTTTCGCTGAACGACGGGTCCATTCGTTTCATCTGCGCTTTGACCGCGGAGTTGTGCAGCCAGTCGACGTCGTCTTTTTCCAGGCCGATCCGCAGCGCGCGGGTCAGCAGGCCGGTGGCCGCGGCCTGGGGATCGGCCGGTTGGTCTTCGTCGGCTTCTTTAGAACGGCGCCGCTTCGGCGCGGCCCCGTCAGACTTCGAATCCGGTTCGGGGACCGGTACCCCGGGCAGCGCGTCATAGACGACGAACTCGTCGCACGCCGCCGCCAGCGCGCGGCTCGACGACCCGGCCACCCCGATGCCCACCACGTACCGGCCGAGTCGTTTGCATCGCTGCGCCAACGGAATGTAGTCGGAGTCGCCGGCCGCGATCACCACATGGGTCAGGTCGGGCAGGCGAAACATGTCCTCGACCGCGTCGACGGCCAGCCGAATGTCAGCGCCGTTCTTGCCGTATGCCGCCGCCGGGAACAGCTGCACCAGATCGACAGCGCGTGCTACCAGCTGTGCGCGGTAGCCGGTGTTGACCTCGTTCGACCAGTCCGCGTAGGCCCGGGTGAGCACCAGGGTGCCGAACGACGACGCGAAGTCGATGATGGCGCCGACGTCGACTGTGGCCCGGGCACGCCGATCCGGATAGTCGTCGAGGCCCTTGGCTTTGTCACGCTGAAAGGAATTGCGTCCGTTCACCTGGTCGTAGCGGGAGATCACGATGTTGTCGAAGTCGAGATAAACCGCGACCCGTTCCGCGCCTGGCTCTGCCATTCACCCAGTCTCGACCATTGACCGCGCCGTGGCTGTCGGTTCCCGCGATTACCATCCGGTCATGAACGATTCGAACCTCGCCACGATGGCGACCGAGGCGATAGACCTGCTCACCCAAGCGGTGGAGCAGATACCGCCGGAGAAGTGGGATCAGCCCTCCAACCTCGAGGCCTGGAGCATTCGCGACCTGGTGGGTCACGCGACCGGCAGTGCCACCAAGGTCGTCACCTTGGTCGAGGACGGGCCGCTGTGGCAGGGTCCCTCGCAACCGGACGACTGGAAGTCCGACGATCCGGCCGCACAGTTGCGTGAGCTGGCGGCCCGGTTGCAGGACGCGCTGCCCGATGCGGACCTGAACGCGATGCGGCCGTCGCCGGAGGGGGAGGTGCCGCTGCAGCGGGCGTTGACGTTTCCGGTGTCCGACCTGGCGATGCACAGCTGGGACGTGTACCGCTCGCTGGACCGGCTGGTCGAGCTGCCCGAGGACCTGCTCGCATTCTGCCGCACGCTGGTCGATTCGCTGCCAGAAGAGCTGATCCGACGCTCGGGCGCGTTCGGCCCGGCGCAACCCGTGCCGGCAGACGCGACGCCGACGGCCCAGCTGATGGCCTATCTCGGGCGTTCGGTCGGAGCGTGAGAACCCAAATGAGCACCTTTGTCGTGCAATTCGTCCTGGCGCAAGCTCATCGGCGTGACGGCCGGGACGTCACCGCCCTCGACTACCGCGCGGGTGATCGGGGTGAGCGTCTGGAACAGCGCTTCGACCTCGTCGTCGCTGAGGGCCTCGAGCGCCGATAAGGCAAGGGCGTCGGTGCTCGCTTCGATGTGGTCCTTCAGTTCCCGACCGGCCGGGGTCAGCGACCCCTCGTCGTCGACCAGACCCCGCTCGGCCAGCCGGTGTTCGTGATATCGCCACGCGTCGTCGTCGTAATCGCGGGTGCGGGCGATGTAGTCGCGCGGGATGCCGCCGGCTGCGGCGTGCAGCACATTGGACTCCCGCCCGGAGACGCCGGCGGCGCTGAGCACCCCCACGTGCGTGTCGCCGCGGTGCTCACGCAGCAGCGTCGCGGCGTGCCACAACGCGGCCAGCGGCTCGTCCGGCCACGGCAGCGCCCGATTCGCCGCGAACAATGGTCGCCCGTCCAGCGGAGCCAGACGCGCCGCCTTTGCCGCCAATTCCGCTGCACACGCGACAGTTTCGTCCAATAGGCCGTATCGGCGCAGTGCGGCCACCGCGGAATCCTGCCGGGCGCGCAGCGCGGCTTCCGGGCCGGCGATCTGCCACGCCGCCGGCAGCGCCTTGGCCACCCGCTCGGGAGCGAAGTTGTAGAAGATCGCGGTCACCACTTCGGGCGCCACCATGCCCAGCGGCGCGGACCGGGCGGCGAAGTAGCCCATCCAGAACCCCCGGTAGCCCAGCCCGTCGAGCGCCGCGCGGGCCTCCGGCGCGAAGTACGTGACGCCGTGGATCGGCTCGAATCGGTCGTAGAAGCGTCGCGCCAAGGTTGATTGTCTACGCACGATCCAAGTCAACCTGCCACATCATATTTTTATGACCTCGACGTCAGGCATCGCGGAGTAGTCGCTGTCTTGAGTCAAGACCGGGATACCTTGTGCAATAGCGGTTGCCGCGATCCAGCTGTCGTTGATCGGCACCTTCAGGTTGGCGCCGCGCAGCTTGGATACCAGCAATGCCCACGCTTCCGAGACGCCTTCATCGACCCTCAGCGGTTCGAAACGTCGAGCAAGCTGGTATGTGGAGAGCCGGCGTGCGGCGGTATCAGGACCGCTGGCTTGCAGCACACCGAGCCGTAGCTCACCCAGAGTGACCACCGAAACGCCCCACTCGTAATCGCTGAAACGGTTGTCGTCGAATCGTGCTGCTTCCGGGCCGACGAAGATCGAGGTGTCGGCTAAGGCACGGCGATTGGTCACCACGGCAGGTCGTCGGTGGTCTGAGTCAGCGTCTTCCGAAGTTCGCTCCCGAGGCCGGTTGTGTCGGGACCAAGACGCCGCAATTCGTCGATAACCTCTGCTGCCGGCAGCCATTGGCGCCGGCGGGCGAGCGGGACAATGCGCGCCACGGGGCGGTTATCTTTGAGCACCTCGATCTCCTCGCCGGCTGCGACTCGCCGCAGCACCTCAGCGGTGCGGTTTCGAAGATCGCGAGCGGGAATCGTAGCAACCATGCTACGACTGTAGCAGTCAACACCGCCGAAGAGCTGACCGCTACTCTTCTCGGCTACGCCGACCACCCTATGCCGCAGCAGGCGTCCCAGAAGCCCGTTACCGCTTCAACATTCGCCCGAGCACCCGCACCGCCACCGGAGCCGGGATGAACCGAGCAGACCCGAGCGCCAACTTCACCTGCGGGCCACCGGGAACCACCGAGGGACGGCCGTGTTCGGCCGCCTTCAACGCGTCGGCCACCACCCGCTCGGGCGACACTTGTGCGAAGTTCGGCAGCCGCTCGAGTAGGTAGTCGGCGTCGTTGGTCTCCGCAAACTCCGTCGGCACCGGGCCCGGGCAGACCGCCGTCACCGTCACACCGCTGCCGGCAACCTCGACGTTGACCGCCTCCGATAAGAACAACACATAGGCTTTCGCCGCGGCGTAGCCGGCGTTGTACGGCGCCGGCTGAAAACCCGACACCGATGACAAATTGATGATCGCGCCGCGACGCCGCTCCACCATGCCGGGCAGGTAGCGCAGCGTCAGGTCGGCCACCGCCTCGACGTCGACGCGCAGCATCTGCAGTTCCTTCTCGCGGCCCTCGGCGCCGAACGCGGTGTAGATACCCAGCCCCGCATTGTTGACCAGAATGTCCACCTGCGCGCCCAGCTCGTCGATGCGGGCGGCCAGCCGGTCCCGATCTTCCGCCAGCGCGAGGTCGGTGCCCACCGCAACCGCGTGCTGCTCGCCGCCGAGTTCGGTGCACAACTGCTGCAGCCGGTCCTCTCGGCGGGCGGTGACGACGACGCGGTGGCCACGGGCCACGAGCTGTCGGGCGAATTCTTCGCCGATGCCAGAGGATGCTCCGGTGACCACGGCGACGGAACCTGATGAGGGCGGCGGAAGTGTCATTTCGGCGAGCCTAGGGAGCCGTCGGTTACATGGCAAGCCTTCGACATAGTCCGGTAAATACACCGACGAAGCGGTTGTGATCCGTATGGTCAAGCCGTGGCAGATGGCGTGCACTCCCGCGGGATAGTCGCAGCCATTTCGACGGCGTTGTTTTGCGTGCAGATCGACTACTTCGCAATGAACCTCGCGTTGCCGCAAATGGCATCGGATTTGGGCAGCCGCACGACTGATCTGCAATGGGTGATCAGTGTGTACATGCTGGCATTGGGCGCCTTCATGGCACCCGCGGGCCGCATCGGGGACATCTTCGGGCGCCGGCGTGCGCTGCTAGTCGGCATCGCGCTGTTCGGGGTCGCCTCGGTGTTCTGCGCGATAGCACCCTCGGCGTCGGTGGTCATCGGCTTCCGGGCGCTGCAAGGTGTCGGTGCCGCTTTAATCTTTCCAGTGTCGGTCAGCGTGCTGACCAATACCCTGCCGGCCGAAAAGGCGGGCCGTGCAATCGGATTGGCCTATGGCGTCGCCGGATTGGGAAACGCCGCCGGTCCGTTGGTGGGCGGCGTGCTCACCCAGACGCTGGGGTGGCGCGCAGTGTTCTGGCTGTTGGTGCCCTTGGCGGCGATCTCCTTGGTCATCGCCATGGTGACCATCCCGGAGACATCCGACGAGACGGTGCCACGGCGGGTGGATCTGACTGGGTTGGCGTTGATCACGGTGGGCATCGGACTGTTCACCTTTGTCGTCGACCGAGCCCCGAGCTGGGGTTGGCTCTCGGCACCCGTCGCCGCGTTATTCGTTGCCTCCGTTGGTCTTCTCGTCGCATTCGTCGCCGTCGAGAAACGCGTGCGCTTTCCCCTCATCGACTTGTCGCTGCTGGGCAATGCGCGGTTCACCATTCTGGTTGTCGCCGGAACGGTGGCCAATATCGCGTATGTGGTGACGGTGTTCTTGTCGACGGTGGACCTGCAACAAGTGCGCGGACTCGACCCGTCGACGGCCGGGCTGGCGTTCCTCGGCCCATCGGTAGGCGCCGCACTGGGCGGCCCGATATCGGGACGTCTGGCGGCGCGCAATTCCCCCTACGCGGTCATGGGCATCGGCTGCACCGCCGCTGCCGTGTCCTTGGCCGTCCTGGCCGCCTCCCACCACATGGTGGTCTACCTGGCGGCGCTGACGGCGTGCGGCTTCGCCATGGGCTTCGTGTACGCGTTCACGACCGTGGCGACCCAGGCTGTCGCCGCGGCCGAGCGGGCAGGCGAAGCCGCCGGTGTCACCCTGATGACGCTCGTCACGCTCGCCGGTGTCGGCGTCGCGTTGTCGAGCAGCGTGTTGGAAGTACTACAGCGTCGAGGCTTCAGCACCGGTGACGGCATCACCGCGATCCTCGCGGCGATCGCCGCGCTGCTGCTGCCAGCGGGCCTCGTCGTTCTTGTCTTGGCGCGTAATAAGAATGGAGTGCTTACCCATGACTGAGCTTCCCGTCGGCGCGCTGTCGCGGAGCCGCACCGTATTGATGGTGGCGGCGCTGATCCTGTCGGTGGTCTCGTTCATGCTCAACGCCACGATGTTGGCTCCGGCGATCCGCGACATCAACACCCACCTCGGGCCCAGCGCATTCGCGTCGATGTCGAGCTACTTCTACCTTGCCGGCGCGATCGCCAACGTCGTGCTCATCCGGTGGAGTGATTACCTCGGTCGCAAGCGCGTGCTGCTGGGCATTCTGATCATGCTGTGCCTCGGCACGGTGTTGTGCATCGCCGGCGGCTCACTGCCGGTCGTGGTGCTCGGGAGAACCCTGCAGGGCATGTCGAACCCCACCTTCGGCTTGGCTTACCTCATCATGCGCGAGCGCCTCACGCCTGCGGTGTTCGGCGTCTGCTGTGGTGTGATCTCGGCGGTCAACGGCGGAGTGGCCGGCTCTGATGCGCTGCTCGCAGGCTTCCTGGTCGACCGCTTCGGATATCGCTCGATCTTCGTCTTGACCCTGGTGATAGGGATCGCCGCCGTCGCACTCAGCTGGAAAGCAGTGCCCGTCGGCGATTCTCGTGAGGCCGCCGGTCGGATGGACTGGACGGGAGCGGTTCTGATCGCCGCGGCGGTCGCCGGAATCGTTCTGTTTCTCGGCAACGTCGGACATGTGGGTTGGTCGTCGCCTGGCGTGCTCGGCTGTATCGCCGTGGCCCTCGTCGCGCTGCTGGCGTTCGTCGTAGTCGAGAAGGGAATGGCGCAACCGTTGGTACGCATCGACGAACTGCGCTCGCGCTACGCCTGGCCGTTGATCGTGGTGACAGTGCTGTGCTTCGCGTCGTTCATGATGGTGCTCAGTTACATCGTGCCGTCCATCGCTGAAAACCACCGCGCCGGGTTCGGTGCCAGCGGTGAGATGACGGCATTGCTGTTCATCACTCCTGCTGCGGTGGTGCAACTGATCGTCGCACCGTTGATGGGAAGGCTCGCGGTGAAGATCGGCTTCGTCACGGTGTTGCGGGCGGGAACGATTGCGGCGGTGACGGTTTCCGCCCTGCTCGCAATCAGTGCGCACGACCGGACCATGGTCATTCTGCTCATGTGCGTGTTCGGCGGGTGCATGGGAGCAGTGCTCACTCCACTGGCCGCGCTGGGTGTTCTGCAAGCGCCGGCCGATGAGCCGGGGTCACTGCCGGGAATCAGCAACGCCGCCTTCGGAATCGGCGGATCGACCGGGTTCGCCTGGGCCGGCACCGTTGTCGGTGAGGGTACGAAGGCGTCCTACCAGTCGGCGTTGTGGA
This sequence comes from uncultured Actinomycetota bacterium, assembly GCA_963767765.1. Taxonomy (GTDB): domain Bacteria; phylum Actinomycetota; class Actinomycetes; order Mycobacteriales; family Mycobacteriaceae; genus Mycobacterium. The sequence continues at coordinate 1,651,335 of CAVYEX010000002.1, forward strand.
TCTGCGTCGTCATCGGCATCGCCGCGTTTGCTGCCAGCCTGGTACTCAAGCCTCGATCGACGGTCGGCGCGCCGGATCGAGACGAGCCTCAGCGTTCTGACGCGCCCGTCGGTACGCCGCTGCAGCCCTAGGCAGGCTCCGCGATGGGCGCGTGCCGGCGGCCGTTTTCCGGGCGAAAGTCGCTGAGAGGCGGGCACATCGCCTGGTGGTTCCCCACCGTGACAGTTGGGACCAACGTGACGGATGAGGAGTAGCTACACGATGAGGACAGCTGAGCCGGGTGCTTGGGTGGGAAGGTTCCGATCGAGGAAATTCATCGCGGCCTGCAGGTCGGTGTCGCCGTCGTTGAAATAGGCCGCCGCTTGGGCGAGTTGAGCGGCGTCCTGACTGCGGAACCCGGACAGGCAATAACCGAGCGCGGCTTGATACTTGCCGATCGCCCGGTGCAACGCCGCGTTCAGTGCCGGCTCCGGGCTCGGCAGATGTTGCTGCGAGTTTGCTACCGCTTCGCCGGCCGTCTGGCAGGCGACGCCGGTGGCGGTGAGGTCGTTTCGAGTCGCTGCCACGGCGATGTTGTCCCGTGCGGTGGTCAGCGCGTTGATGGACGGCTCGGCATCGCTGAGCCAGGCCCGCAGTTGCGCCAGCGCCGGTGTCGGTGGCTTGGCATTGGCGGTCGGCCGGGCGGTTTGCCCAGCCGAGAGGCTGTGGTGCGCCCACGCCGACAGCACGGCGATGACGGCGACCAGCAGGGCACCGGCGGCCGCCACGGTTCGTTCTCGGACGCGGTGCACCGGCGCGCGGTGACGGGGGGTGGACATCGATACTCCTCAGGTGTGACGCACCTGAATAGCCGTTTGGATAGTTTCGAAACCGTTCCCGCCAGCCGCAGTTCGTGTCAGGCGGAGAGAAGCCGGTGGCGCAGTCCGGTCGCCCGGATGGCCCGACGTGCGAGCGCGGCTCGCACCGAAGCCTCGGAGCCGACGAGCCGTACCTTGCGTTTGGCTCGCGTCACCGCGGTATACAGCAGCTCGCGGGTCAACAGCCGGGAGTCGTCCGAGGGCAGCAGCACCGTCACCTCGTCGGCCTGGCTGCCCTGAGACTTGTGAATGGTCATCGCGTGCATGGTCTCGACGTCGCTGAGACGGCTGGTGGCGAAGTCCAACGGCCCGGACGCGGTGGCGATCACGGCCCGCAGGCCGTCGGGACGCGCGATGACCACGCCGGTGTCGCCGTTGAAGACCCGCAATCCGTAGTCGTTCGCCGTCGCCAGCAGCGGCCGCCCGGCGTACCACTCCGACCACGGCGGCTGACCCGTCTCGTCGGAAAGCCACTGCTCCACCTGCCGGTTCCAGCGCCGCACCCCGTAGGGGCCTTCGCGGTGCGCGCACAACAACCGATGCCGATCCAGCGTCGCCAACGCCTCCTCAGTGGCACCCAAGACAGCGGCCTGCCGCAGCGCAAGCGCATGCGGGACAACGATGGAACGCAGCAGCCGCTCGGTTACGTCGTCGGCTTCGAGGAACTCGATGTGCTCATCACCGGACCGCAACAACCCCAGCGCTCGATCCGCGTCGCCCGACCGAATCGCTTCGGCCAGCACACCGATCGCCTGCCCGAACCGGTGCGACGTGCGCAGCGCCGCCACCTGGACGTCGGCACGGGCCGCCAGCCCCTCCACCAAATCCGCCAGCACCGCACCGGCTTCCACCGAGGTCAGCTGATCGGCATCACCCACCAAGATCAGTCGGGCCTCCGGGCGCACCGCCTCCAGCAGCCGCGCCATCATGGTCAGCGACACCATCGAGGTCTCGTCGACCACGATCAGCTCGTGCGGCAACCGGTTTGCGCGATGGTGCCGAAACCGCGACGACGAGTCCGGGCGGCTACCCAGCAACCGATGCAACGTCGTCGCGTGCAGCTCGCCCAAGCGCATTTGATCGGCCGCATCCAGTTTAGCGACCTCGTGCAGCACCGCCTCCTGCAGCCGTGCCGCCGCCTTACCCGTCGGCGCCGCCAACGCGATGCGCGCCCGCGTCGCTCCGGTGAGCTGAGCTTGCTCGGCGACCAACGCCAGTAGCCGCGCCACCGTCGTGGTCTTGCCGGTGCCCGGACCTCCGGTCAACACCGTGACCGCCTGCGTCACAGCGATTTCCGCGGCCCGCCGTTGCTCTTCATAGTTGGCCGGAAAGAGCCGCGCCAGCGCGGGCACGTCGGCTGCCGGTCTGGACGCGAGCAGCGCGACGATGTCGTCGCAGACCTGCCTTTCCTCACGCCAGTACCGGTCGAGGTAGAGCAGCCGGTCGTCGTAGAGGTGCAGCACCGCCTGCGTACCCAGCAACGCACTGGCTCGCACCGCCGTCAGCCACTCGGCAGGGTCCGGCCAGGGCAGCTCCTCGGCGCCGACGGTGGACGCGACCGTGGCGAGTTCGACGCATACCGATCCGCTGCGCAGCCCACGCACCACAAGCGCGACCGCTAAGGCCACCCGCTCGTCGGATTCTTTTCCCAGCGCGCAAAGCCGTTCAGCCACCCGGACATCCGCGACATCCAGCACACCGGCGGCGTTGAACATGCCGAGCAGCCCGCCGGCGTTGACGGCGAACTCGACATCAGCTGTGCTGTCTGCTCGGCGCCCGCTCGCTCCGGTCCTCGCTCCTTCGTCGCTGCGATCCTCACGAGCGATCGCCTTCGGCGTCACGCCGCCGCCCTTCCCGCGTCGAGCAGATCCGAAAGTGCCACCACCAGGTCGGCTGGCGGCTGCCAGCTGAACACCCCGCACGGGTGGCCGTCGACCACCGGTGTGTCGACACCGCACATGCCGCGCACAAACAGGTAGAGCACCCCGCCGAGATGCCGGGCCGGCTGGTAGTCCGGCACGCGCCAGCGCAAAAACCGATGCAGCACAACGGTGTACAGCAGCGCCTGCAGCGGATAGTCGGAATGCAGCATCGCCTCCGCCAAGCGCTGCGGTGCGTAATCGGCGGCGGTGTCACCGAGATGGTTGCTCTTGTAGTCGACCACCAGATAACGCTGGCCAGGTGTGCGCAGCACCGCATCGATCGAGCCGGCCAGATACCCCCGCAGCGACTGGCCGCCCAGCGCGGGCGACAGCAACCGGTCGGTATACGGCGCGAACGGGTCGCCGGCGCTCAGGTGCGTCCGCAACAGGGCGCCCACGTCGGACACCAGCAGCTCAGGCGCGGCGCCACGCACATCGCCGCCGGCCAGCGGGATCTCGAAGTCCAGTTCCCGCAACCTGTCTCGCAGCCCGATTCGCCGCAAGCTCAGCCCGCCGGCCAATGGCCCCAACGACGTGTCGTACATCGGCACCAGCGCCGCGGCCAGCTCGGCGGCATCGACATCCACCCGCCACCACGGCAGGTGGCGTCGCAGCTGCGTCTCGAGCTCGACAGCCAGGTCGGCTGCAGCAGGATCTGTAGTCTCCAGCACCGCGTGCACCAGCGAGCCGAACGTGGCGCCGCCAGGCATCGCCGCCAGCGGCGACGACACGTCGGATCCGAAAGCAGGCTCCGGCAAGGTGATGTCGCCGACCTCGTCATTCAGCTCGTCGACCTCAGGTTCGCTACTGACCGCGGCGGCTTCAGCGACCCGGACCAGGCCGGAGTACGAGGTGCGGCGCCAACCGATGTCGATGCTGCGATGGAAATGGCGGCTCGCCAAGTCCGTGGCGACCGGCGCGGGCCGCACCGACGGCGCGTCGGCCACTACCGCTTCCTCGATCACCGGCCCACCGGCGGCCTCCCATGCCCGCAGCAGCGCCATGGCGTCGTCGTCGGAGATCTTGGCGGGTTCGCACTGATCGGGCACGACCGCATCCTCGGGCCGGCGGCCGCGCAGCAGCCGCGACAGGCCGCCGTTGGGCTCGTTGTAGGCCGGTGACCACCACGCCACCACTTGTGACTGGGCGCGCGTCAGGGCGACATAAGTCAGCCGGCTGGCGTCACTGGCGTCCTCCTGGCGGCCGAGCGCCTCGACCTCCGGAAAATCCGGGCTGTCCTTGCCGCCGATGTGCAAGCAGCGCACGCCGTCGTCATGGAACAGCACCATGTCGGACTTCCACGTGCTGCGGTTGAAGGCGAACGGCAGGTACACGATCGGGTATTGCAGCCCCTTGGCGGCGAACACCGTCATGATCTGGACCGCGGTGGCGTCGCTGTCCAGGCGGCGGTTGCGTTCCGTGGTGCGGCTGCCGTTCTCGCGTTGGGTGCGCAGCCAGTCCCGCAGCGCGGGCAAGTTGTAATGCTCGCGGTGGGCGATGTCCTGCAACAGCTGCGACAGGTGCGCCAGGTCGGTCATGTGGCGCTCACCGCCCTGCCAGGACAGCACGCGATTGTCCATGCCACTCAGCTGTGCGGCCTCGAAAATCGCCGCCACACCGCGGTCCCGGGCGTACCCGGCCCACTCGCGCAGCGTCTCCGCCACCCGATCGGTCAGCGCATCACCGCCCGCGGCAAGCGATTCGGCCGTCTCACCGAAGAACATGGTGGCCGCGGTGGCGCGGACCACCCCGGGACGATGCGGTTGGTCGAACGCCTCCAGTAGGCACAGCCAGTCTTCGGCGGCGTCGGAGGCGAACACGTCGGAGTCGCCGGTGTACACCGCCGCGACGCCGGCCTGGCACAGCGCCCTGAAGCAGGCATTGGCGTCGTCGTGCCGCTCGACGATGACGGCGATGTCGCTCGGCTGCAGTGCCTTACCGTCGAACGTCGCACCGCTGGCCAGCAGTGCCCGGACGTCGGCGGCCAGGTCGGCGCCGATGTAGGTCCGCAGCTGGTCGATGGGCATGTTCTGTATCCCGCTGCGCCGCAGGGCCGTTCGTGGCACCACCCGTAACCGGAACGGATCGTTGCGCGGCGCACCCGCGAGCCGATGACCTTGCTGGTGGGCTTTGACGTCGCCGACGACGATGCTGGGGTCACCGAGCTGGGCGCCGCCCAGGACCACCTGCAGCCGATCGACGAGGGCGGCGTCGCTGCGCCGGTTCGTGGCCAGTGTTCTGCGCTCACCGGCTGTTTGGGCGGCACGCAGATAGGTTGCGATGTCACCGCCGCGGAACGCGTAGATTGCCTGCTTCGGATCACCGATGAGTACCACAGTCGAGTGTCCGGTGAAAGCACGGTCGATCACCTGCCATTGCACCGGATCGGTGTCCTGGAATTCGTCGACCATGACGATCGGCCAGCGCTGATGCATCCGCAGCCGGGCGGGGGAGTCGTCGGCGACAAGCGCGGCGGCCAGCCGGCTCAGCAGGTCGTCGTAGCTGAGGACGCCCAGGCGCCGTTTGCGGATTTCCAGTTCGGCGAGTACTTCTTTCGCGAAGCCGACTCGGACAGCGGCCGGCGATCCGGGGTCCGGTTCGCGAGGCCGCAGCTCCGTCGACGGGTTCTTGACCACTTCTCGTGCCAGCCGCAGCGCGTCGGGATACCGCAGTACCGGATCGTCGCGCTCCCGGCCGAAGTGGGCCAGGTACAGATCGCCGACGATCTCGGTGACCAGCTCGTCGAGGTTCTCGAGCAGGGTGACGCTCGCGGCGGTGTCGCCGGCCACCCCGAGCGACTTCAGCACCAGCTGGCAGAACTGGTGGGTGGTGGCGATCGTCGCCGAGTCGAAACCGGCCAGCGCGTCGCGCAACCGCTGCTTGCGCTCGGCCTGCTGACCATCGGTGCAATTCAGTAGTTCGGCGAGCAGTTCGTTGTCGTCCACGCCGGTCGCGCCCTCGAAAGCCGCGACGGCTTCGACGATTTGGCATCGCACCCGCTCGCGCAGCTCTTGGCTGGCCGAGCGACTGAACGTGATGAGCAGCATCTGGTCCAGCGTCGCCTCGCCCTCGGCGAGATAGCGGGTGACCAAACCGGCCAACGCGAACGTCTTACCGGTTCCGGCGCTGGCTTCCAGCACCGTGGTGGAGCGGGGGGCCGGCAGCGCGCCGCGAAGGTCGAAGTGCTGCATCACGCCGGGCTCCGCTCGGCCCGCAACATGGGCAGCCACAACCGCGCGGCATAGGCGCCCAGCCGGTTGTCCTCGCCGTCGGATTCCTCGCCCGCCCGCAAGGGCTGCATCAGGTCGGCCAGCCGCGCGTTTTTGCCCCAAACCCGGACGTGTGCGGGCGATTGGTCCTCACCGCCTTGATAGCGGTCATTGGATTTCCACCGGAATTCGGCCTCGCGGACCGGATCGTCACCGTAGTGGCGGGCAGCCGCCCAGGCATAGGACGTCTTGACCGGCAGGGGGATCGGTTCTCGGCGCCCGGCATCGTAGATCGCCACCAAATCGCGCAGCACCTCGACAACGTCGCTGGGCGGCCGGCCCAGGCCGTCTTCGCGCGGCGTGGTGCCCCGCTTGGGGCGCCCGATACATACCGCAGACCAGTCGCGGCCCGGATCGTGGGCCTGCAACGCCAGCAACGGAATCCACGACTCGAGCAAATGCCTGCCGTCCAGCTTGGAGTATGTCACCGAGACCAGGCGCTCACCGAACACGGGTGACACCGTGCCGGTGAGCCGTCGCCCGCCACCGAGATCGATGTCGACGTCATACGTCTGCACGCGGGCTTGGCGGTACTGCTGCGCCGCGGCCGCCAGCAGGACGGCCTGGTCGCGGATCTCGGTGGCCTTGCGCCAGCCCAGCAGACCGGGGGGCAGCGTGCCGCGGCGCCATTCGGCCTGGCGCGCGGCTTCAGGCGTCAGGCCGTGAAGGATGTCGCGCAGCATCCGGTCGCCGACCGTCCACTCCTCCAAGCTGTTGATGTCGACCGGGATAGCGTCCTGCACACCGTCGACGTCGCGCGGCAGCGTGAATTCCAGCGCCCGGAAGAACCCTTTCACCGGGTCTTTGAAGAAGCCGACGAGGTCGGCGAGGACGACGTCGTCGGGTGGCGGCGGCGGCAGGATTCCGGTGACGAACTTGGGCCGTTCGCGACGGTCGGCGCCGGGCCACCCGGGCGGCCCGCAGCACGGTCGGGTCGAAGGTGAACGGAACGTGCGGCACCAGTTTTCCGGGTGTCACGTTGTCAATATCGAACGGCTGCAAAGGATGCTCGACGACGACGTCGCGGCGGATCTTCTTCGGGGTGGTCGAGTCGAGGGCGTCGAGCAGTTCGGCCAGCGGCACCGCGGGTGGGCGCGACTGACCCGAGTACTCGTTGGCGCCGGTGTAGGTGATCACCAGCGTCTCGGTTGCCGCGCCGATGGCGTCGAGCAGCAACTGCCGATCCTCCGAACGGATGTCGCGCTCCCCGGTCATCGGGCTGCGGGCCAGCACGTCGTCACCGTCGACCACGCTCAGGCGCGGGAACACTCCGTCGTCCAGGCCGAGCAGGCACACCACCCGGTGCGGCACCGAGCGCATCGGTACCATCGTGCAGACGGTCAGCGTGCCGGTGCGGAAGTTGGCCCGCGTCGGGCGTCCGGCCAGGTGCCGGTCCAGCAGCGCGCGGATATCGGACAGCTGTAAGGCGGTGTCGGCGCGAGAACCGGCCTGCGCCAGCACTTCAGCGAACTCGCGTTGCAGCTGACCGGTGTGCCAGCTGTCCGACTCGGCGACGAGCGTCAGCATGCTGATGCCCTCACTGAGCGCGGCCACCCATTGAGACAACGGGCGGTTGCCGCTTAGGGAGTCGACCACATGCTGCAGCCGGCACACGAATTCGGCGAACTGACCGGCTAATTGGACCCGGTTGCTGCCGACGTCGTCGAGCGGCAGCGTAGCGTCCAGCCAGGCGTGCGAGTCGTCGGACATCGCGACGCCGGCGAGTATCCGGTCGATGCCGAAACGCCAGGTGTTGTGCACGAAGTCGACGTGGTACGGCTGTCGGTGCTTTTGGTCGAAACCCCACCGGATGTTCGCCTGCCGTACCCAGCGGGTGATGGCCTCCAGGTCGTCGTCGGTGAAGCCGAACCGCGCCCGCACCGGCGCGGCCTGCGCGACGTTGAGCACTTCACTGGCGGTCGCCCGGCCGCCGGCCAGTGCAAGCAGCTGCGCTGCCAGGCCGAGCAGTGGATTGGTTTGGATCAGCGAGCGGTCGGCGAGTTTGACGCGGAGCCGGTGAGCCGGGTGCGCGCCGCGCACCACGTCACCGAGCCCGAAATCGGCGACGATGAGCGGCGCATAGGTCTCGATGTCCGGGCACATCACCAGGATGTCGCGCGGCTCCAGCGACGGGTCGTCCTGCAGCAGGCCGAGCAGCACCTCGCGCAGCACGTCGACCTGGCGCGCCGCGCCGTGGCAGTTGTGTATCTGCACCGAGCGGTCATCCCTTGCAAGGGAGCGTTTTCCGGGTCGCACGGCGTTGGCGGCGATGTCGGATTGCAGCCAGCCCAGCAGCGTGTCCGGGCGGTCACTGCTGGGCAGGTATTCGTCGGTCTGCGGATCTGGCGGCAGGCTGCGCTGAAGTTCGCGCAGGTCGCGGCCGAGTGTTGTCAGCAGCGGATGGCCGACTTCACGGTGGCTGGTGTCTTCCCGGCGGGGGAGCGCGCCGCGGCTACCGGCGAGCCTGCGCCACAGGTCGTCGCTGGGGTGCGGCAGCCACAGGTGCAGCTCGTGGTGGGCGCTCAGCGCATGCAGCAGTTCGATGTCGGTGCAGGCGAGGCGGGTGTGGCCGAACAACGACAGCCGCTGCGGCAGCTCGGCCGGGCCTTGGTGCAGCCGGGTGACCGTCGTGTGGTGCCGCACGTGTGGCGGATCGGCGTCGACGCGTGCCACCAGCTCCCGCCACAGCTGCGGCTGCCACGCCAGGTCGGCGTCGAGGTGCGACGCGTCGCCGTCGAGCCAGTCGGCCAGCAGCTGTGGGCGTTGCCGGGCGTAGGAAGCGAACAACCCGGCCAGCCTGCGCGCCACCGAATACCGCCGGCCGCGGCGCAACTCCGCCTCGGCGGCCGGCATGCCGTGGCCCAAATGTGTTGCCAGCGTGGCGCACCACGGCTCATCCAGCGAGCAGTCGATGACGTCCAGCAGCGGCCACGTCATGGCCTCCGGGGACCACGGGTCGTCGTCGACGGTGCCGGTGATCTCGGCGATCAGCGAGGCCGGGCTGCGGAACGCCACCCCCGCGCACACCCCGTCACCGCCGCGACCGCAGCCGAGCCGGTGCGAGAGCCGCTGGCTCAGCCAGCGTTCGACACCCCGGGCCGGCACCAGCACCAGTTCCTCGGTGAATGGGTCGGGAAGCGGCTCGGCCAACAGCCTTGCGAGCCCGTCGGCCAGAAGATCGGAGCGCTCGGCGCGGTGGAGATGAAGCGGCATCGCGGGCCACCTTAGACGCCGGCACTGACAGCAGTGTGCGTTTCGGCGTTGACCGCGAGAGCCGTGGTAGACAGGCGGCGAGAAACTCAGCAGAGGAAGGGGCGAGATGGAAACCTGGGACGCGATCCGTGCCCGACGCAATGTACGGCAATACCGGCCGGACCCGGTGTCGGAGGACGACCTGAACCGGATCGCCGAGGCCGGCTGGCGCGCGCCGTCGGCGAAGAACCGCCAGCCGTGGGATTTCGTCATCGTCACGGAAAAGGGTCAGCTGCAGGAGCTTTCGACGGTCTGGCAGGGCGCCGGGCACATCGCATCGGCTGCGGCCGCGATCGCGTTCGTCGTGCCGGAACCGCCGAGTGACCGTCGAAAGGTCACCGACCAGTACGACGTCGGCCAGGCCACCATGGCGATGATGCTCGCCGCCACCGACCTGGGCATCGGCACCGGCCACTCGTCGGTAGGGGACCAGGATAAGGCTCGCGCGCTGCTCGGCGTGCCCGACGACTACCTGGTGGCCTACCTGCTCGGTATCGGCTATCCCGCTGATCGCCCGCTCGCCCCGATCCGCAAACCCAACCGGCGGCCGTTCACCGAGGTCGTCCATCACGGCCGCTGGTAGTTGCATGCACTTTTGATGCTCGGACCGGCCGCACCGCTGTGCGATGCTCAAGGAATGCCACCGGCATCGACAACCTCATCTCGCGCAACGGTTGCCTGGAACACTGTCGGCTACCTGCTCTATGCGGGTCTGGTGCTGGTCGGGTTGGCCGAGGTGTGGTTCTCCTTGTTTTTCGGCATGGCCACCGACGCTTGCCACGATTCCGCGTGCGACAACAGCTATCACGTGTGGCCGGCGATGCACACCATGTGGATCGGCGTCGGCGTCGTATTGACGGCGACTCTCGTTGTCATGGCGCGCAATTCGTTACGCGGCAAGGTGGTGTTCGCCTGGCCTTTCGTCGGGCTGGCGGGACTCGGACTGGTATACGGCCTGGCTATGGCGGTGCTGCACTAACCGAAACTGCGTCCACGGCATCGACTGTGAAACGTGGGCGACGACACGCCGATGACCGTGTACCTGTGCGCGCACTCGCCGCGGGGGCACGCTGATGTGCCACACTTCTCGATCGGAGGAGGCGAGGAGTTACAGCCCGAACTCGGCGGCCATGCCGTCGATTCCGGCGCGGATACCCTGCAACGCGTCGGCCCGGGTACGTAATTTGGTCGCGACGTGCGCATGCTGGTGCAGTTTCGTGAATTCGTGTGCCGCCTCGTAAGCCCGGTCCAGCACCGCTTCCGGCCGGACGATCTCGTCGAGCCAGCCGGCCGCGACCGCGGTCTCGCCGAAGAACGTCTTGGCCAGACCGGCGGACTGCTGATAGGCCGAGCGCGTCAGCCGCAGCCTCATGACCTCCAAAGCCGCATACGGGATCGTCATCCCGATCGCGACCTCGTTGGCCTGAATGTTGTAGGCCGGGGCCGCTATCCGGTGGTCGCCGCAGGCCAGCAGGAACGCACCCATCGCGATCGCGTGTCCGGTGCACGCCATCACCACCGGCTTGGGGTAGGACAGCAGCCGATGCGCCAGCTCGAACCCGCCTTTGAGCATGTCGACCGCCGGCTGTACCTCACCGCCGGTCAGGATCTTCAAGTCGAATCCGCCGCTGAACACCCGGTGATTGCCGGCGATGACGACCGATCCGACCTCGTCACGGTCGGCGTGGTCCAGCGCCTCTTGGATGGCCTGCTGCATAGGCGGACCCAGCGCATTGACCTTGCCGTCGTCCAGCGTGATGACTGCGATGGACTCGTCGCGACGATAGTTAACCGGGCCGGTCATCACTGACTCCTTCGATTTCGGTGCCACAGCTCGCGCCGTCAGACTCGCTGACGATGCCGGCCCAGTTCGACGCCGGCCTCGCCCCAGCGCAGCCGGACATCGGTGGGCGCGTCGAGCTGACTGAGCCGCCACCGGTCCTGGGTCTCCTCGGCCGCGCGCTTGATCCGTTCGATTTCGCTGCGGAACACCTCGGGCCGGGTTTCCTTGGTCGCATAGTGGAAGTAGGACAGCAGGTGGCGCAGCAGCTCCAGCTTCTGCTTCTCCCGCTTCGCGCGATCGTGGTTGGTCATCAACTCGATGCGCTGCACCGGCGGCAAGGTATCCCAGTCGAGCACCACCGGGGTTTCGAACTGACGGCGTTTGCGCTGCCACGGCCGTCCCGCATCTGCGGGCTGGTCGTAGTAGGTGATGCTGCCCGCGAAGCGTGACTCGATGCTGGCGCCCAGTTCGGCACGGTCGAGTGCGGAGTCCCAGACCGTCCGCCACTCCTGGCCGGAGGCGAGCGCCGCCAGACTGTGCGGAAGTCGCAGTTCGGCGACGTCGCTGTAGCCGTCCGGGGCGCTCTCGTAGCGGGCCACGGTCGGGGGTTGGGCGAAGGCAAACTCTACGTCGTAGGCCGTTGTCTGGCCGAAATTGCGCACCACCAGCTCGATCACATGCCAGTCCGAGGCGTGCGGCTCCATGAACATGGCGACCTGCGGGCGGTACTGCTCCGCGGCAAGCCGGCGGCTGCGCTGGATTTGCCGGTGGGTGTAGAGCAAAGCCACCACACCGAGAGCGAGCGCGACCCATGCGGCCGCCGCCAGCCACGAACCCGAGCCCGCGTGGGTGACGTCGTGCCAGCGGTCGCGGATCCACCCGATGGAATCCATCCCACGCTTATATCACAGCGCGAAGGGCCCCAAAAATCGGCGAATCGGTCGTAAAAACGGCTCGCATAAGGTTTGCTGCCAAAGCCGGAATGGCTTGTCAGCCGCCCATCATCGTTCGCCACTGATCTAGATTTGACGCCCGGTAAACATAATTGGAACGTTTGACCTCCGACAGCGATGCACTCGGCTGCGCCGAATACCAATGCCCGGGAAAGACTGTCGGATCCCCGGGCAGCGTCGCCAATTTCTGCAGGCTGCGGTAGATCTCGTCGGAGTCGCCGCCGGGAAAGTCGGTGCGGCCGCAGCCCTCGAGGAACAAGGTGTCGCCGGCGACCAGTCGGCCGTCAAGCAGAAAGCACTGGCTGCCCGGTGTGTGGCCGGGCGTGTGCAGCAGCTCGATCTCCACGTCGCCGACGCTGATCTTGTCGCCATGCTGATGGGCGGTGAGATCGGCCATGGCGATGCCGGTGATGCGCGAAACCCACAGCGCTTCTTCGGAGTTGACATGCACGGGCACGCTGACGCGGCCCAGCAGTTCGGCCAGGCCCTTCAGCTCGATCCCCATCATCGAGCCGCCCACGTGGTCGGGATGATGATGGGTCACCAGCACCCCGGACAGGTGCATGCCGTCGGCCTCGAGCGCGTCGACCAGATCACCCGCCGCGTAGGCGGGGTCGACGACGACGCAGTCTCCCGTCTCGCGGTCGCCGATCAGATAGGCGAAGTTGCGCATCTGGGTGGCGATCACGTCGCCGGCCGCGAAGTCGCGACCGGAAAGCAGTTGGCGGAAGTACAGGCGTTCTGAGCTCGGCACCCGACCAGGGTAGGCCGCTGGTGGTTTGGCCAGGCTGCGGCCCAGGTTGTACCCTCTTTAAGGCCCACGGCACGGCTCGACCGGTTGCTTCGGGTGACGCCCCCTTAGCTCAGTCGGCAGAGCGTTTCCATGGTAAGGAAAAGGTCAACGGTTCGATTCCGTTAGGGGGCTCGGCGGACGCCGAGCGGGCCGGCGGCGCGATGGGTCCAACGAGAACCAGAAAGGCCCCAGAAAGGCAAGTGGCCCCGAGGCGATGTAGCTCAGTCGGTTAGAGCGAACGACTCATAATCGTTAGGTCGCCGGTTCGAGTCCGGCCATCGCTACAAGACAACACCAATACCATTAGCGACCTTAAGAGAGAGAGCTGACGTGGCGTCCAGTACTGACGTTCGGCCGAAGATCACTTTGGCCTGTGAGGTGTGCAAACACCGCAACTACATCACCAAGAAGAACCGGCGCAACGACCCGGACCGGATGGAGCTGAAGAAGTTCTGCCCGAACTGCGGCAAACACCAACCGCACCGGGAGACACGCTAGGGGCCAACCCGCACCGGTTTGCCCACGTCGGATAGGTAAGGTCTACCCTCGTGTCGCTGTCGTCCAAGATGGTCGGGATGCATTACCGCTACCCCGACCATTACGAGGTGGAACGGGAGAAAGTCCGAGAGTACGCAAGGGCTGTCCAGAACAACGACGCCATGTTTTTGGAGGACGAGGCGGCCGCCGAGCTCGGTTACGAAGGTCTGCCGGCACCACTGACGTTCATCTCGATATTCGGCTATCGAGCTCAATCCGCCTTTTTCGAGCACGCGAACATCGCGCTATACGAAGCGCAGATTGTCCAGGTGGATCAGGTGCTCAAGTTTCTGAAGCCGATCCAAGTCGGAGACACGCTCTACTGCGATGTGTACGTCGATTCGGTGCGGCGAGCGCACGGGACCGACATCATCGTCACCAAGAACATCGTGAGCAACGACGCGGGCGAAGTGGTGCAGGAGACGTATACGACCCTGGCTGGTCGTGCGGGCGAGGACGGAGACGAGGGATTTACTGATGGCGCTGCGTGAGTTCAGTTCGGTGCAGGTCGGTGACCAGCTTCCCGAAAAGATCTATCCGCTGACCCGGCAGGACCTAGTGGCCTACGCCGGAGTGTCGGGTGACTTGAACCCGATTCACTGGGACGACGAGATCGCCAAGATGGTGGGTCTGGACACCGCCATCGCGCACGGCATGCTGACGATGGGTTTGGGCGGTGGTTTCGTCACGTCGTGGGTCGGCGATCCGGGCGCGGTGACCGAGTACAACGTCCGCTTCACCGCGGTGGTGCCGGTACCCAACGACGACAAGGGCGCCGAACTTGTGTTCACCGGACGGGTGAAGTCTGTCGACCCGGACAGCAAGTCGGTGACGATTGCCATCTCGGCAACCACCGGCGGCAAGAAGATCTTCGGCCGGGCGATCGCGACTGCGAAGTTGGCGTAGCTGTGGCGATCAAAACCGACATTCGCGGCATGGTCTGGAAATATCCGGACTATTTCGAGGTGGGCCGCGAGCAGGTCCGCACCTTTGCGAAAGCCATCAAGGCCGAGGATCCCGCCTGCTTCGACGAGGAGGCGGCCGCAGAACTCGGCTACGACAGCATCCTTGTTCCACTGACCTTCGTGTCGATCTTCGCCAAGATGGTCCAGGCCGACTTCATGCGGAAAGTCGACACCGGCTACGAGACTCTGCAGATCGTCCAGGTCGACCAGAGGTTCGTCTATCGCAGACCGATACGTGCCGGCGACAAACTGTGGGCAAGTTTTGAAGTCACCTCGGTGGAGGAGCGGTTCGGTGCCGACATTGTCGTCACCCGGAACCTGCTCCACGATGAAAACGGCGAACTTGTGCTGGAGGCCTACACCACGGTGATGGGCCACGAGGGCGACAAGTCGATTCAGCTCAAGTGGGACCTGGAGTCCGGGCAGGTCGTCCGCACCGGTTGATTGGTCTCCGGGACCTGCGCCGATGTACACTCGGACCTCGGGGTTTTCCCATTTCAGCGCGCTGCACGTCGGTCTGCGATAACCGAACGCGCAGCGCGCGACTTATGTGAAGCTCCGTAGCGCAGGTTGGCTCGCCAACCACCGAAGGGGCGTAGCTCAACTGGCAGAGCAGCGGTCTCCAAAACCGCAGGTTGCAGGTTCAAGTCCTGTCGCCCCTGCTGGAAGGGGATCGTTCGGCGACGAGGCGGGCCAGGAGGGCCCGAGGAGGAGCCGGACTACAGCTTTACGTGCCATGGTGGACACTGGACGATGGCGATGAGAGAAGGAGCACGCGGTGAGCGACGAGCCCGACAGCACCGCAGGCGACGGCAACGACCCGGATGCCGGCGTTGAAGGCGGCGGCCGGACGGCTGTGGTCACTCGGCCGCACCGGCCCACCGGCAAGCGTTCGCGGCAGCGCGCCGACGACGACACCGCCGGCGACGGCGCGGAAGCGGCGTCGGTCGACGTCGCCAAGAACGGCGCCGACACCAAGGTTAAGAAAGCCAAAAAGGCCAAGAAGCCCGGTCGTGCCAACGCCTTCGTGTTCGTCTTCACCTACCTCAAGCAGGTCGTCGGCGAACTGCGCAAGGTCATCTGGCCCAATCGCAAACAGATGGTGACCTACACCTCGGTGGTGCTGGTTTTCCTCGTATTCATGGTGGCGTTGATCGGGCTGGCCGACCTTGGACTGGCCAAATTGGTGCTGTTGATATTCGGCTCGCGTTGATGAGCTGTGGAGAGGATTGAGTAACCGTGACTACCTTCGACGGCGATCTGCCGGTGGGTGAAACGGTCGACGTAGGCGAGACCAGCCCCGACGTGGTGGCTGACCCGGGCCCGGAGCCGGCCGACGTCGGCGCCGGCCCGCCCGACGCCGAACCCGAACCGGAACCGGCCGAAGAGGTCGACCCGGCCACCGCCCTGAAGGCGGAGCTGCGCAGGAAGCCGGGCGACTGGTATGTGATCCACTCCTACGCCGGTTACGAGAACAAGGTGAAAGCCAACCTCGAGACCCGAGTGCAGAACCTGGACGTCGGCGACTACATCTTCCAGGTGGAGGTGCCCACCGAGGAGGTCACCGAGTTCAAGAACGGCCAGCGCAAGCAGGTCAACCGCAAGGTGTTGCCGGGCTACATCCTGGTGCGCATGGATTTGACCGACGACTCCTGGTCAGCGGTGCGCAACACCCCCGGTGTCACCGGTTTCGTCGGGGCGACGTCGCGCCCGTCGGCGCTGTCCCTCGACGACGTGGTGAAGTTCCTGCTGCCGCAGGGTGCGGCGAAGAAGGCCGCCAAGGGTGCGGCCAGCACCGCCGCGGCGGCCAGCGACGGCGGGCTGGAACGTCCGGTCGTCGAAGTGGACTTCGAGGTCGGCGAGTCGGTCACGGTGATGGACGGGCCGTTCGCGACGCTGCCGGCCACCATCAATGAGGTCAACGGCGAACAGCAGAAGCTCAAGGTGCTGGTGTCGATCTTCGGCCGCGAAACACCTGTCGAACTGACCTTCAACCAGGTTTCCAAGATTTAAGGAGACGCCCGGCGACGATGCGGACCGAAGCGGTCCGAGGAGGAGCCGGGCTGCGAAGAGAGGACCGCAATGCCCCCGAAGAGAAAGAAAGTCGTCGGGCTGATCAAGCTGCAGATCCAGGCCGGAGCGGCCAATCCCGCGCCGCCGGTCGGGCCGGCGCTCGGCCAGCACGGCGTCAACATCATGGAGTTCTGTAAGGCCTACAACGCCGCGACCGAAAACCAGCGCGGCAACGTGATCCCCGTCGAGATCACCGTCTACGAGGACCGCAGCTTCACCTTCGCGTTGAAGACGCCGCCGGCAGCTCAGCTGCTGCTGAAAGCCGCCAATGTGCAGAAAGGCTCCGCCGAGCCGCACAAGACCAAGGTCGCCAAGGTCACCTGGGATCAGGTCCGCGAGATCGCCGACACGAAGAAGTCCGACCTCAACGCCAACGACATCGACGCGGCCGCCAAGATCATCGCCGGCACCGCCCGGTCGATGGGCATCACCGTCGAATAAGTCGAATAAAGAATCGCCCGTCGGACGACGATGCGGGCCGCAACGGCCCGAGGAGGAGTCCGGCGAATTGAACAGAAGTGGGAGGGCCAGCTTCGGCCCGCTGTCATCACCACAACCAACGTCAGATTGGATATCTCAAATGAGCAGAGACAGCAAGGCATATCGCGCCGCCGCCGAGAAGGTGGATCGGTCGAGTCTCTACACACCACTGCAAGCGGCCAAGCTGGCCAAGGAGACGTCGTCGGCCAAGCAGGACGCGACCGTCGAGGTGGCCATCCGGCTCGGTGTCGACCCGCGCAAGGCCGACCAAATGGTCCGCGGCACAGTCAATCTGCCGCACGGCACCGGTAAGACGGCGCGCGTCGCGGTGTTCGCGGTCGGGGAGAAGGCGGCCGAAGCCGAAGCCGCGGGCGCCGACGTCGTCGGCAGCGACGACCTGATCGAGCGGATCCAGGGCGGCTTCCTGGACTTCGACGCCGCCATCGCCACGCCGGATCAGATGGCCAAGGTCGGTCGGATCGCCCGCATTCTGGGGCCGCGCGGGCTGATGCCCAACCCGAAGACCGGCACGGTGACGCCCGACGTGACCAAGGCCGTGGCTGACATCAAGGGCGGCAAGATCAACATCCGCGTCGACAAGCAGGCCAATCTGCATTTCGTCATCGGCAAGGCGTCGTTCGACGAGAAGCGGCTGGCGGAGAACTACGGCGCCGCGCTCGACGAGGTGCTGCGGCTCAAGCCGTCGACGTCGAAGGGCCGTTACCTGAAGAAGGTCACCATCTCCACCACCACTGGCCCGGGCATTCCCGTCGACCCGACGGTGACGCGTAACTTCGCCGAGGCGTAGGGGCCTGGGCGCCTCGTGGTCCGGGGTGCGGGGCGGCGCTGGAACCAATATCCGTTGTGCCCACCTCCCAGCGACAACTTCGGTCGGCGGAGTCGTGGCGGGCCGAGTTGTCGCTCGAAGGTGGGCAGACAGTACACCCGTTCCGGTGACTAATGGGGCCAGTGTGATTACTGCTGCGCGCGGCCTAGCCGCCGCATTCAGAGATGCGCCGGCGCAGGAATGCGCGGCCCGGTTCAGAACCGTTGCCCGCCAATGCGGTCCGATACCACTGGAGCGCTTCCGCCGACCGCCCGGCGCGCCGCAGCAGATCCGCGCGCACCGACGCCACCAGGTTCGAGCGCGCCAACCGCGGGTCGTGAGCCACCTGGTCCAGCGCGGCCAGCCCGGCGTCGCAGCCGTCCCGGAACCCGACCGCCAGCGCCCGATTGGCGCGCACCACCGGCGAGTCCGTCAACTGCAGCAGCCGATCGTAGGCCGCGCAGACAGTCGCCCAGTCGGTCTGCTCCCACGACGGGGCGGTCGCATGCAGCGCGGCGATGACGGCCTGCGGCAGGTACGGCCCGGTCGAACCCTGCGCTAACCGCAACCGGTCCAGGCCGCGGGCGATCCGGCCGCGGTCCCACCGGCGGCGGTCCTGCTCCTCGATCGGCACCAGCGCCCCGGCGGCGTCGACCCGAGTCGATCGCCGCGAATCGTGCAGCAGCACAAGCGCGGCCAGCGCATGCGCCTCCGACTCGGCCGGCATCAGGGTGCACAGCGACTCGGCCAGGCGGATGCCTTCATCGCACAGGTCGTCGCGGATGGCGGACGGTCCCGCCGTCGACCAGTAGCCTTCGGTGAACACCGAATAGATGCAGCTGAGCACATGCGGGGTGCGCTCGGGCAGCAGCTCGGCCGGCGGCACCCGCAGCGGGATGTTGGCGTGCCGAACCTTGTTCTTGGCGCGGGTGATTCGCTGTCCGACCGCGGCCTCGCTCTGCAGTAGCGCCCGGGCGATCTCGGCAACGGCCAGCCCGGACACCAGCCGCAGCGTGAGCGCCAGCTGCGATTGCCGGTCCAGTGCGGGATGCGCGCAGGTGAACATCATCCGCAGCTCGTCGTCGCGCACCGGGTGCGGCACGGTGTGCTCGGTGCGTGCCTGGATCATGTCGATCACCGCAGCCAATTCTTTTCCGGGACGCGCGGATTCGCGGCGCACTCGATCCAGAGCACGGTTGCGCGCGACCGTGGCCAGCCATCCGCCGGGATTGTCCGGCACACCGTCGCGGGGCCACGCCCGCAGCGCCTCGGCGCAGGCTTCCTGGACGGCGTCCTCGGCGACGGTGAGGTCGCCGGACCACCGCGCGAGCGCGGCCACAGCCGGACCCCATTCGCGGCGAAAGACGCCGTCCAGGATGGCCATCGGCGGCTACAGCCCCGAGACTCCCGCCAGTTGCCGCAGCGCCACCGCACCGGCGGGGATCATTGCGGCGACCTTGGCCGCCTCGTCGCGGTCGGCGGCGCTCAGCACGTAGAAACCGTTGGCGACCTCCGCCCCTTCGATGTAGGGACCGTCGGTGATGACGACGTCGCCGTCACGCACCCGCACGGTGGTCGCGGTGGACGGTGGGTGCAGGCCGGCGCCGCCTTTGACGTGCTCACCGGCGGCCGCCCCGAAGTCCTGATGCCGACCGACCAGGGCCTCCCATTCCGGGCTGCCCGGCGGGGCGGGGCGCTCCGACGGCTCCAGCAGCAGCGCCAGCCAGTTCGGTCCGTCCGAGGGCTGAAGCTGCAGTGGATGGGCCAGCGGCCAGACCTCCACCGCCCCATGCCGGGCGGCGGGCACGTCGCGGGCCAGCGCCAACGCGTCGTCGAGGTTGTCGGCTTCGAGCACGTAGTAGCCGCCGGCCACTTCGGCGGCCTCCGCGAACGGGCCGTCGGTGATCACCGGCGCGTCCGGCCCGCCGGTGATCCGCACACCGGTCGCGGCCGGCAGCAGGGCGTCACCGGCCTTGATCGCCGAGCCGGCTGTGGCGTGAAAGCTCTGATAAGCGGCCATTTCGGTGGCGCGCTCCTCGGGCGTGAGGTCGCGCTCCTTGCTGATCAACAAAGCGAAATACTGCATCGTCGTCGTCACCTCCGGTAGTGAGCGAAACCCCGTGTTTCACTCTCTACCTGTCCGACGAACGGCGCGCGCCGAATCCGACAGTCGCGCGTGGGCACGTCAGGCCGCGACGGCTCCGGGCTTCAGATAGGTGACCAGGCTGACGTCGAGCGCCTCGTCGGCGAAGTAGTCCCGGCAGCCGCGCAAATACTTCATGTACCGGTGGTAGACCTCTTCGGACGTGATCTCGATGGCCTTGTCCTTGTTGGCCTCCAGCGCGTCACCCCAGATGGTGAGGGTCTTGACGTAGCTGGGCCGCAGTGAGAACGGTTCGGGCACAACAAAACCGGCTTTCTCGCCGTGGTCGACCATCATCTGGGTGGTCGGAAGCCGACCGCCGGGGAAGATCTCGGTGATGATGAACTTGATGAACCGCGCCGTCTCGAAGCTGAGCTTCTTGCCCCGCGCGTGCAGGTCATCCGGGTGGTAGCCGACGCTGCTCTGCACCGTCATCCGCCCGTCGTCGGGCAGGATGTTGAAGCACCGCTTGAAGTAGTCGTCGTAGTTCTCGAAGCCGAAATGCTCGAAGGCCTCGATCGAGACGATCCGGTCGACGGGCTCGTGGAAGTCCTCCCAGCCCTGCAGCAACACCCGCCGCGAGCGCTCGGTGTCGATGGAGTTCAGCACCTCCTGGGCGCGGGCGTGCTGGTTCTTCGACAAGGTGAGGCCGATGACGTTGACGTCGTACTTTTCGATCGCGCGCTGCATTGTCACACCCCAACCGCAGCCGATGTCCAGGAGCGTCATCCCGGGCTTGAGGTCCAGCTTGTCCAGATTCAGGTCGATCTTGGCGATCTGAGCTTCGTCGAGCGTCAGCTCCGGCGGCTCGAAGTAGGCGCTGCTGTAGATCCGGGTCGGGCCCTGAAACAACTCGAAGAACTCTTCGGACAGGTCGTAGTGGGCCTGGATGTCTTCGGGTCGTGTTCGCGTCTTCGTGGTGCCGGTTGGATTGTCAGACAAGACGTCCTCCGTGATCTTCACTGCCCACCGTGCCGGTGTAAGGCTGAGGGGAAGGTTACAGGCTGAGCGGTGGCGATCGCACATTCGCCGCGCTCCCGCAAGCTACGCGGCGGCATCGGCTTTGGCGAAGTTCTTCGTCAGCTCGTCGATCATCCGGTCCCATAACGGCTCGGGCAGGTCATGGCCCATTCCCTTGAACAGCACGAACCGGGCGCCGCGGATCGCCCGCGCGATAGTCCGACCGCCGGCCGGCCGCTGCAGCTTGTCCTCCGACCCGTGAATGACCACCGTCGGAGCGGTGATCTGGCGGTCGTAGGGAAGCAGGCTGCCGCTGCCGACGATTGCGTTGAAGTGCTGACTGACACCCCAGGGATAGAAACAGCGTTCGTAGGCGGCAATGGCGTCTTCGCGGACCTGCTCCTCCGGCGTCGGATAGTCGGGGCTGCCGATGATCTTGCTGACCCGCACGATGTTGTCGATGATCACATCGCGCGGTGATTTCGGCGATGGCCCGGTCAGGATCGACATCAGCGCGCGCGGCGCCGGCGGCGGCAGGAACGGCTGATTGTTGCTGGAGAAGATGATCGCCAGCGAACGGGTGCGCTCGCGGAACCGCGCGGCGAAAATCTGCGCGATCATGCCTCCCATCGAGGCTCCGACGATGTGGGCGCCGTCGATGCCGAGGTGGTCGAGGATGGCGGCGCCGTCGTCGGCCATGTCTTCCAGCGTGTAGTCCGAGGAGCTGCGAAGGCCCAACCAGAACTTGACCATCCGGAACGCCATCGGCCCGCTGGCCGGTCCCCGATCCGTTTTGCTGGACAGGCCGACGTCGCGGTTGTCGTAACGGATGACCCGTAGACCGCGGCCGACCAGCCTCTCGCAGAAAGCGCTGCGCCACAACAACAGTTGTGAGCCCAGGCCCATGATCAGCAGGACTGCCGGGTCACCCGGGTCGCCCATGTCCTCGTAATACAGCTCGACCGGCTTGTCGTCGGAGCCGGAACGTGCTGTGCCGGTGCGGATATCCACGCGCCTAGACCTCGACATCGGCTTGGTGCTCGCGGCTGACCTCGACCATGAAGTTGGCGAAGTACCCCGTCAGCTGCGGATCCGACATCATCTGCCACCTGGGGGCCAGCAGCTTCATGTACCGCTCGACATACAGGAACTGCTTCCCGATCAATACCAGTTCACGCGGCAGTTTGACGTCGTAGGCGTCGGCCAGCGCCGACAACTGCCGACCGATGTCGGCATAGGACATGTCGCCGAGGGACTTCATGGTCAGCGGAGCGGAGAACGCCTCGAGGTCCTTGGCGGCCTGCGCCTCAGGCTTGATGGTGCCGACGGCGCCCATCAGCACCACGATTTTGCCCGCGGCGGCGTGGTCCTTCTTCACCAGCAGCGCATACACCAGCTCCCGCAGCAGCCAGCGGGTCCGCGGGTCGATGCGGCCCATGATCCCGAAGTCGAAGAACACGATGCGCCCGGCCTCGTCGACGTAGAGGTTGCCTGCGTGCAGGTCGCCGTGGAACAGGCCGTGCCGCAGGCCGCCCTCGAATACGCTGAACAGCAGCGCTTTCACCAGCTCCACCCCGTCGAAGCCGGCTTTGCGGATGGCGGCGGCGTCGTCGATGCGGATGCCGTGCACCCGCTCCATGGTCAGCACCCGCTCCGACGTGTATTCCCAGTGCACGTGCGGCACGCGAATGTTGCGGCCCAGCGGCGAGGAGTGCAGGTGCGAGACCCAGGCCTCCATCGACTGGGCCTCCAGCCGGAAGTCCAGCTCCTCGGCGAGGTTGTCACTGAAGTCGGCGACCACATCGCGGGCCGACAGCCGGCGGCCCAGCTTGGCCAGTTCGACGACCTGCGCGAACCGCTTGAGGATCTGCAGGTCGGCTGCGACGCGGCGGCGGATGCCCGGCCGCTGAATCTTGACGACGACGTCCTCGCCGCTGTGCAGCGTCGCGTAGTGCACTTGGGCGATCGACGCCGACGCGAAAGGCTCCTCCTCGAAGGAGGCGAACAACTCGAGCGGGTCAGCGCCGAGCTCCTCGGCGAGCAGTTTGTGCACTTGGTTCGTGTCGGCGGGCGGCACCCGGTCGAGCAGGCCGCGGAATTCCCGCGACAACGATTCGCCGAATGCACCGGGGCTGGAGGCGATGATCTGGCCGAACTTGACGTAGGTGGGCCCCAGGTCGGCGAACGCCTGCGGCAGTTCCTTGATCGCCTTCTGCTGCCAGCGGCCCGACCGGGGCAGTTTGCTGATGATGCGGGCGGCGGCACGGGTAGCCTGCCAGCCCGTGACTCCGATGCGGGCCGCCTCGACCGGCAAGGGCACCCGATCCAGCTTGGCCACCTCGCGATGCTTGGTCGGACTCATGGTTTGCAGTGTGCCAAAGGTCGGCGGGCAAGTCCCAATTGCGGTGAGCCGGGTCACGCCGGCGCCGGGTGATGCCGAGCCGATCGGTGAGCACCAGAAACGCCACCGCGAGCAAGTGCGGCGTTTGTCGCGGACCAGGACCTGCCACCCGTAAGGTGCTGCGCATGCGGGTTGTCTCCGCAGAGTCGACCGAGTTGTTCGTCGGGCCGCCCGATGCGCCGCTGCAGCTGGCCCGCGTCACGGTGGCCGACTGTGTCGAGCCCACGCCGGTTCACGTCGACGGCGACGGGCTGGCCGGTGCGGCGGTCGCCGATGCCGGCGACAGCGTCGTCGACATCCCGGTCACCGTCGTCGACCCAGTGGTGGGGCGTCGACGCGCCGCGCGGGTCCGCACCGCCGGCAGCAGCACGCCGTTCGGCTTCGTCGTCGCCGAGCCGGGCTGGACGATGTTCATGGTCAGCCACTTCCACTACGACCCGGTGTGGTGGAACACCCAAGGCGCCTACACCAGCCTCTGGACGGCGGACCCGCCCGGCCGGTGCCGGCAGGTCAACGCCTTCGAGCTGATCCGCGCTCATCTGGTGATGGCCCGGCGCGAGCCCGACTACAAGTTCGTGCTCGCCGAGGTCGACTACCTCAAGCCGTACTGGGACACCCATCCCGAGGAGCGCGCGGAGTTGCGGCGACTGCTGGCCGAGGGCCGCGTCGAGGTGATGGGCGGCACCTACAACGAGCCCAGCACGACCCTGGTCAGCCCGGAGACCACGATTCGCAGCCTGGTGTACGGCATGGGGTTTCAGTGCGACGTGCTGGGCGCCGAGCCGACGACTGCGTGGCAGCTCGACGTGTTCGGGCACGACCCGCAGTTTCCCGGCATGGCCGCCGACGCCGGGTTGACGTCGAGTGCGTGGGCCCGTGGACCGCACCACCAGTGGGGCCCGATGCACAGCGAGACCGGGCTGCAGGGCATGCAGTTCTGCAGCGAGTTCGAGTGGATCGCCCCGTCGGGCCGGGGCCTGCTCACCCACTACATGCCGGCGCATTATTCGGCCGGCTGGTGGATGGACGAGTCGGCGTCGCTGTCGGAGGCCGAGGCGACGACCTACCGGTTGTTCGAGGAGCTGAAGACGGTCGCGCTGACCCGCAACGTGCTGCTGCCGGTCGGAACTGACTACACGCCGCCGAACCGGTGGGTCGTCGACATCCACCGGCACTGGAACGCCCGCTACACCTGGCCACGGTTCGTCTGCGCGTTGCCGCGGGAGTTCTTCGCGGCCGTGCGCGCCGAACTCGATGTGCACGGCCGCACGGCGTCACCGCAGACCCGCGACATGAACCCCATTTACACCGGCACGGTCGTCTCTTACGCCGACACCAAGCAGGCCAACCGGGCGGCCGAGACCACCGTGCTGGACGCCGAGAAGTTCGCGGTGTTCGCCGAGGTGCTGGGCGGTACCGCCTACCCTCGGGCAGCACTGGACAAGGCCTGGCTGCAGCTGGTCTACGGCGCCCACCACGACGCGATCACCGGCTCGGAGTCCGACCAGGTTTACCTCGACCTGCTGACCGGCTGGCGCGACGCGTGGCAACTGGGCAGTTCGGTGCGTTCCGATGCCCTGCGACTGCTGTCCGGCGCGGTCGGCGGCGACGTCGTGGTGTGGAATTCGCTGGCCGCTGCCCGCACCGACGTGGTGACCGCGCGGCTGGACGCCCCACTTGCCGGCGGTGCGCGGGTGCTGGACGCCGACGGCGTACAGCTGCCCGCCCTGGTCGAGCACGATGGCTGGTCGGTCAGCTGGCTGGCGCGTGACGTGCCGTCGCTCGGGTGGCGGGCCTACCGGGTGGTCGCCGATGCGACGCCGTCTGGTTGGCAACCGGTCGAGGGTCTGCAGATCGCCAACGAATATCACCGGCTGACGGTCGACCCGGCCCGCGGCGGCGGGGTGTCGTCGTGGATGCACGACGGGCACGAGAGGATCGGCGACGGCGCTGTCGGCAACGAGCTCGCCGTCTATGACGAACACCCGCAGCATCCGACCGGCGCCGAGGGACCGTGGCACCTGGTCCCCAAAGGGCCGGTGGTCTGCTCGTCGGCCAAGCCGGCGCGGGTGCAGGCCTTCGACGGGCCGCTCGGCCAGCGGCTGGTGGTCGAGGGCCGGATCGGCGATGCGCTGCGCTACACCCAGACGCTCACCCTCTGGCGGGGAGTGCCGCGAATGGACTGCCGCACGACTGTCGACGAGTTCGCCGGGGCCGACCGGCTGCTCCGGCTGCGCTGGCCCTGCCCGGTGCCGGGGGCCATGCCGGTCAGCGAGGTGGGTGACGCCGTCGTCGGTCGCGGCTTCGCGTTGCTACACGACCCGGACACCGGTGCCTCGGTGGACACCGCCCGGCATCCGTGGACGCTGGACAATCCGGCCTACGGATGGTTCGGGCTGTCCGCGACCGCACGGATCCGCATCGGGCACGGCATGCACGCGATGTCGGTGGCCGAGGTGGTGGCTCCGACCGAGACGACGTCAGGCGTGCTGGCTCGCGGGCTGATGGTCGCGCTGGTGCGAGCCGGCGTGACAGCCACCTGCGGCAGCGCCGACAAGCCTCGCTACGGCAACCTCGACATCGACTCCAACCTGCCCGACACCCGCATCGCGCTCGGCGGACCCGGACAGAACCCCTTCACCAAGGCCGTGCTCGCGCAGGCCGACGCGGACTACACCAAAGACCTGGAACGACAACTGGATGCGACCGGACAAGCCCGGGTCTGGGTACCGGCGGCGGCACCGCTGGCGGCGGCCTGGGTGCCCGGCGCTGACCTTCGCCACCCGCGTGCGC
The DNA here is from genome assembly GCA_963767765.1 of uncultured Actinomycetota bacterium. GTDB lineage: Bacteria > Actinomycetota > Actinomycetes > Mycobacteriales > Mycobacteriaceae > Mycobacterium. Next base: position 1,677,342 of record CAVYEX010000002.1, read on the forward strand.
TACCGGTACTGGTGATCGCCACCCGCGACGACTCCGACCTCGGCGCCGCCGTCGAATCGGTGGCCGACGACCTTGCCGACGCCGAGATCAGCCTCAGCCAGCAAGCAGCGTCGGGTCTGCAGCCCGTCGAATCCCGGACCGTCGCCTTGCTCAACCGCGGCATGCCGAGCTTCGCCGTCGACACCGCCGGGACGCTGCACACCGCCCTGATGCGGTCCTGCACCGGCTGGCCGTCCGGCACCTGGATCGACGAGCCGCGTCGCACCACACCCGACGGCGCCAGCTTCCAGCTGCAGCACTGGACCCACGCTTTCGACTACGCACTGATGGCCGCCGCCGGCGACTGGCGGCAGGCCAAGGTCCCCGCGGCCAGCGCAGGGTTCTCTCACCCACTGCTGGTCATGTCGGTGCCAACGGCCAATCCCGAGTTACCGGATGCGGGATCGCTGCTGCACATCGAGCCCGCTGGTTCGGTGCAGCTCGGTGCCCTCAAAGCGGCCGGCAACCCGCAGGCCCGCGGCCGCAGCCAACCACTGCCGCGGGGTGAGGTTGCGCTGCGGCTGGTGGAGACCAACGGCGCCGACGCGAGCGTCGTCGTCGGCTCGGCGCTGGGAAGAGTCACCGACCTGCGGCGGGCCGATCTGCTGGAAACACCGCAGCGCAACCTGCCCTCGATTGACCTGCACGGCTACGACATCGCCACCGTGCTGGCCCACCTCGACCTGCCCACCCTGCTGGCCGCCGACGAGTGCGCGCTTGCTCCGGAGACTGAGGCGGCGCAGCCCCTCTACGCGCGGTATTGGCTGCACAACCGCGGCCCCGCGCCGCTGGGCGGCCTACCGGTCGTCGCGCATCTCCATCCCCAGCATGTCAGCGCCGCGCCGGGCGACGAGCTGGCGCTGCGGCTCAGCGCGGCCAGCGACTGCACCGACGCGACGCTGACGGCCACGGTCAGCCTGGTGTGTCCGCCCGGCTGGTCGGCCGCCCCCGACCGACTGACGCTTGCCCTAGCGCCCGGAGGACACCGAGACGCCGAGATAGCCCTCACGGCGCCGGCCGACGCAGCGGCGGGCCGGTATCCAGTTCGGGCCCAGCTGCGCCTCGACGAGGGTCCGGCCGCATGGCGGCAAGTGGTCGAAGACGTGTGCGTGGTGTCGGTCGGCGCCGTCGACGGTTCCCGCGGCGCCGACCTGCTGTACCTGGTCGACGAGCCGGCCGACATCGAGCTGTCGGCCGGCGACCAGGCTCGGCTGAACGTCACGGTGGGTACCGATGCCTGCGCCGAACTGCCGGTCGAGGCGCACCTGATCAGTCCGTGGGGAACGTGGGAGTGGCTGGGTCGGCCCGTGTGCGGTGGTGTCATCCCGGCCCGCGGTGTCGTCGAGTTCACCTTCGACGTAGCGCCGCCACCCTGGCAGGACCCGGGCCAGTGGTGGGCCTTGGTCCGGATCGCCTGCGCCGGGCAACTGGTGTATTCGCCCGCCGTCCGGGTGGTCGTCCGGCGCTGATGGCCGGCTCGGTCACGCTCGCTTTGGACATGGGCGGCACGAAGATCGCCGCCGGCCTCGTCGACGCCGCCGGCACGGTGCTGCACGCCGCCAGCCGTCCGACGCCGATTTCGCCCTCCGCAGAACAGGTCTGGGCCGCCGTCGAGCAGCTGCTGGCGGCTGTGCTGGCCCGCGTCGACGGCGCCGTCGGCGCGGTGGGCATCGCGGCACCGGGACCGATCGATGTGGCAGCCGGCACCCTGAGCCCGGTCAACATCGCCTGTTGGCGCGATTTCCCGCTGCGCGATCGGGTCGCAGCCATGACTCCCGGCGTGCCGGTCCGGATGGCCGGGGACGCGCTGTGCGTCGCGCTTGGTGAGCACTGGCGGGGCGCCGGTCGGGACACACGTTTCTTGCTGGGCATGGTGGTGTCCACCGGGGTGGGCGGCGGCCTGCTGCTCGACGGCGCACCGTATTACGGGCGAACCGGAAACGCCGGGCACGTCGGTCATGTGGTGGTCGAACCGGATGGTCCGCCGTGCGGGTGTGGCGGTTTTGGCTGCGTGGAAAGCGTCGCCGCCGGGCCTGCACTGGTTCGGTGGGCGCGGGCCAACGGCTGGGCCGCGCCACCGGACGCCGCGGCGCTGGAGCTGGCCCGCGCGGCGGCGGCCGGTGATCCGGTGGCCGGGGCGGCGTTTCGGCGCGGGGCCGGGGCGCTGGCGGCGATGATCGCCTCGGTGGGGGCGGTGTGTGACCTCGACCTAATCGTCATCGGCGGTGGCGTCGCCCGCTCCGGGCCGGTGCTCTTCGATCCGCTGCGGGCGGCGCTGACCCGGCACGCCGCGCTCGACTTCCTCGCCGGTTTGCAGGTCGTGCCCGCCGAGCTGGGTACGGACGCCGGGCTGGTCGGTGCTGCGGCGCTGACGCGGCTCGCTTGATCACTTGCGTCACAGTGCTCCTCGACCAGGGGAGTGGCTTTGTGCCCGCCTTCGAGCGACAAAATCTGCTGCACGGCGTCCGCCGTGCCTCGCTAGGCCGGATTGTCGCTCGGAGGCGGGCACAGGGCACACCAGCTCCGGGCAGTGACATCCGTGACTGATGTGACTCCAGGCAGGGCAGCCCACCGCAGTTTTGGCTGATCGAGGCGGCCAGGCTATCGTGGTGTGCGATCCACCGAAGACCGTCGGTCACCGAGCAATCGGTTGAAGGTCCGGGAGTGCCCGGGCGGCCCACGCAGGAGGACGAGGCACCCGTCGGCGCCCAGCCGGCAGCTCCCGCCTCGACCTGCGTCGGGGCGTTCGTCATTCTCGGGTCGATCGTGGTCTACGGACTGTCCCCGAGGAGGAACGCATGGCCAGGGCTGACAAAGCCACCGCCGTTGCCGACATCGCCGAGCACTTCAAGGCTTCGACCGCAAGCTTGATCACCGAGTACCGCGGTCTGACCGTGGCCAACCTGGCCGAGCTGCGCCGGTCGCTCGGTGAAGCGGCCACCTACGCGGTGGCCAAGAACACCCTCATCAAGCGGGCAGCCTCGGAGGCCGGCGTCGAGGGGCTCGACGAGCTGTTCGTCGGTCCGACGGCGATCGCGTTCGTCTCCGGTGAACCGGTCGACGCCGCCAAAGCCATCAAGACCTTCGCCAGAGACCACAAGGCGCTGGTCATCAAGGGCGGCTACATGGACGGTCACCCGCTGACCGTCGCGGAGGTCGAGCGCATCGCCGACCTCGAATCACGTGAAGTCCTACTTGCCAAAATGGCCGGCGCGATGAAGGGCAACCTCGCCAAAGCGGCGGGGCTGTTCACTGCGCCGGCCTCCCAAGTCGCCCGGCTCGCGGCCGCCCTGCAGGAGAAGAAAGAAGCCGCACCGGCCGCCGCCGACTAACCAAACCTCACCGCCATCAGGAAAGGACCTACATCATGGCGAAGCTGTCTACCGACGAACTGCTCGACGCGTTCAAGGAAATGACGTTGTTGGAGCTGTCCGACTTCGTCAAGAAGTTCGAGGACACCTTCGAGGTCACCGCCGCCGCGCCGGTCGCCGTCGCTGCCGGTCCCGGCGCTGCCCCCGCCGCGGCTGAGGCCGCCGAAGAGCAGTCCGAGTTCGACGTCATCCTCGAGGCCGCCGGCGACAAGAAGATCGGCGTCATCAAGGTCGTGCGCGAGATCGTTTCCGGATTGGGCCTCAAGGAAGCCAAGGACCTGGTCGACGGCGCGCCCAAGCCGGTGCTGGAGAAGGTGGCCAAGGAGGCTGCCGACGAAGCCCGCGGCAAGCTCGAAGCCGCCGGCGCCTCGGTCACCGTCAAGTAGTCGGAAACCCCCGGGGCCGCGACGGCCCGGGGACCTCGCGCACCACCGACCGCTGGGACTGCTGCACCCGCTCGGGTGAGTCGCCCAGCGCGGTGAGCAGGTGCGCCGTGCTCGCCGCCAGCACCGGCCCGACCGCGGCACCGTCGTCGCCATAGGATCCGGCCAGCTCGAGCATCACGAAGCCGTGAATAAGGGCCCAGAACTGGGCCGCAACGGCCACCACTGATGCGTCGTCGTCGGCCGATCCTGCAGTGATCCGCCCGGCTCGCATACAGCGGTGGACCCCGCGCGCCACGTGAGCGAAGCTCGGGTAGCACTCATCGATCTCTGAGAGGGACAGCGCCAGCACGTTGCGGGCTGGGGCGTTGATGCCGTGCGCACTGGTGCTGCCGAACATCAGCCGATACATGTGCGGACGCTCGATGGCGTATCGCCGGTAAGCGTTTCCGATGGCCATCAGATCGGCGACCGGATCGTCTGTTTGCGGCACTCGCAGCGCGACGTCGAACTGTCGCAGGCCCTCCTCGGCCACCTCGGCGATCAGACTGCGCATCCCACCGAAGTGGGTGTACACCGACATCGTCGAGGTATCGGCGGCACCGGCGATTTTGCGCGTCTGCAGCGCATCGGGGCCGTGGACGTCGAGCAGGCCGACGGCGGCATGAAGCAACTGGTCCCGCACGCTGCGCTGCGCGGGCGAACTCAGTTGAGAAGTCATCCTTGCCATCTTTTCACATCGGGCGTACGGTTCATAACAACGTTATACCAAGATTATAGGAGCTAACGATGACTGTCACGACCGCGACGCCCGCCAATGCCAACCCCTACCTGGAGGGCTTCCTGGCACCGGTCAGCGCCGAGGTCACCGCGACCGACTTGTCCGTCACCGGCCACATCCCGGATTACCTCGACGGACGTTATCTGCGCAACGGGCCGAATCCCGCAGCCGAGGTCGACCCGGCTACCTACCACTGGTTCAGCGGTGACGGGATGGTGCACGGCGTCGCGCTGCGCGACGGGCAGGCGCGGTGGTACCGCAACCGCTGGGTGCGCAGCCTGTCGGTGTGCGCCGCGCTCGGCGAGCAGCCGCCACAACGGCTCAACCCGCGGGCGGGGATGTTGTCCCTGGGCGCCAACACCAACGTGTTGACCCACGCCGGGCGCACGCTGGCGCTGGTCGAGGGCGGCGTCGCCAACTACGAGCTCACCGATGAGCTCGACACCGTGGGGTCCTGCGACTTCGACGGGACCCTCGCCGGCGGCTACGCCGCCCATCCGCACCGAGACCCGCACACCGGCGAGCTGCACGCGGTGTCCTACTCGTTCGCGCGCGGCAACACCGTGCAGTACTCGGTGATCGACACCGACGGGCGGGCCCGCCGGACCGTCGACATCGAGGTGTCCGGGTCGCCGATGATGCACGACTTCTCGTTGACCGATAAGTATGTGGTGCTCTACGACCTGCCGGTGACGTTCGACCCGGTGCAGGCACTGCCCGCCCGCATGCCGCGCTGGTTGTCAGCACCCGCCCGGCTGGCACTGCAGTCGCTGATCGGGCGTGTACGGGTGCCGAGCCCGATCAGCGCGATGGTCAACCGCGGCCCTACGCACACCGACCGGATGCCCTACGCCTGGGACCCCAAGTACCCGGCGCGAATCGGCGTCATGCCCCGCGACGGCGGCAATGCAGACGTGCGATGGTTCGACATCGAACCGTGCTACGTCTATCACCCGCTCAACGCCTACTCGGAGGTTGTGGACGGCGCCGAGATCCTGGTGCTGGACGTGGTCCGGTACTCGCGGATGTTCGACCGCGACCGGCGCGGACCCGGCGACAGCCGACCCACCCTCGACCGCTGGACCATCAACCTGGCCACCGGCGCGGTGTCCAGCGAACGCCGCGACGACCGTCCCCAGGAGTTTCCGCGGATCAACGAGACGCTCACCGGCGCCCGGCACCGGTTCGGCTACGCCGTCGGCCTCGACGGCGGATATCTCACCGGCGGCGCCTCCGGCATGACCACGGCGCTGTACAAACACGACTACGCCTCTGGATCCAGCACGGTCGCGCCCCTCGACCGCGATCTGGTGATCGGTGAGATGTCGTTCGTGCCCGACCCGGCCGCCACCTCCGAAGACCATGGCATCCTGATCGGCTACGGATATCACCGCGGCCGCGACGAAGGCCAACTGCTGTTGCTCGACGCCCAGACGGGCGAATCGGTGGCAACCGTGCACTTGCCCCAGCGGGTGCCGATTGGCTTCCACGGCAACTGGGCACCCACTCACTGATCGCGCGCCGGGCCGAGACGGTGCTCACGCGGGTTTCACCCGGCTTTCACAAAGGCCATGCTGCGCCTGCACGTGCGCTACAGTGACTCATGCCACAGGTCACGGCAGGTGGCGGGGAGCAACGTCGGTGAAGGGATTTTCGCATGGGTATGCCTATCCGAGTCGAAGGAGTGACCAAGTCCTTCGGATCCTCGACCATCTTCCAGGACGTCTCATTTGACGTCCCCGCCGGCGAGGTCAGCGTCCTGCTGGGACCGTCCGGTACCGGCAAATCGGTGTTCTTGAAGTCGCTCATCGGTCTGCTGAAGCCGGAACGCGGCTCGATCATCATCCAGGACACCGATATCACCCAGTCGTCGGCCAAGGAGCTCTACGACATCCGACGGCTGTTCGGCGTCATGTTTCAGGATGGCGCGCTGTTCGGGTCGATGACCCTGTTCGACAACACCGCCTTCCCACTTCGCGAGCACACAAAGAAGAAGGAAAGCGAAATCCGTGACATCGCCATGGAGAAGCTCGAGATGGTGGGCCTCGGTGGCGACGAGAACAAGTTGCCGGGCGAGATCTCCGGCGGTATGCGCAAGCGCGCCGGCTTGGCCCGCTCCCTGGTCCTCGACCCGGAGATCATCCTCTGCGACGAGCCCGACTCCGGTCTGGACCCGGTACGCACCGCCTATCTGAGCCAGCTGCTCATCGATATCAACGCTCAGCTCGACTGCACGATCCTGATCGTGACGCACAACATCAACATCGCCCGCACGGTGCCCGACAACATGGGCATGCTGTTCCGCAAGCGCCTGGTCATGTTCGGCCCCCGGGAGGTGCTGCTGACCAGCGACGAGCCGGTGGTGCAGCAGTTCCTCAACGGCCGCCGCATCGGTCCTATCGGCATGTCCGAGGAGAAGGACGAGGCGACCATGGCCGAGGAGCAGGCCCACCTCGAAGCCGGCCACCACGGCGGTGGTGTCGAGGAGCTCGAGGGTGTGCCACCGCAGATCAACGCGACCCCGGGTATGCCGGTGCGAAAGGCGGTCAGGCGGCGCCAGGACCGGGTGCGGCAGAACCTGCACCTGCTGCCGACCAACGCCCAGAAGGCCATCCTGGAGTCGCTCGGAGAGGACCCGGGACGCGCTGAGGAACACGACGAGGACGGCCAAGACTCCGATAGCGGTCGTCACCGCGACAACGAGCGCCAGGACGACGACGCCCACACCGAGTCGATCCCGGCCCAGCAGCAGTAGTGCACCGGCCGTCAGCCTGCGTCGAGAAGGAGTTTTTTCACTCACAACATGCCGGGGAACCCCTTGACTGACGGGCGCAAACGGGTCACTCTGTTGGGCAGCATGTCCTGTACGGGTAGGTTATGACGCCAGCCAGCGCCGATACCGCCGCTCGCTCGTGCATGGGTAGTTGAGGAATGCGCAGTCCTGCGCTATTGTTGGACGTTGCGCTGGCTGCCTCCTGCCCACCTCACCCGCCACCTGACACCGTGGTCCTAGTCTGAGCCCGTTCACGGCTCAGAGATCTAGCTGCGTGCGTGAGATCTGGTCAGATCGTCCGCCAGCCGAACCGACACAGTGATCGCGACGGATCGGGTTCCGGCGGGCACCTGCCCGCTCAGGGCTCCCTGAGTCGCACGAGGTGCTGGAAGGACGCATCTTGGCAGTCTCCCGCCAAAGCAAGACAAATCCTCATACTTCCTCTAACAGCTCCGTTCCCGGAGCACCCAACCGAATTTCTTTCGCCAAGCTGCGTGAACCGCTCGAGGTTCCGGGCTTGCTGGACGTGCAGACCGACTCGTTCGAGTGGTTGATCGGCGCCCCGCGCTGGCGCGAAATCGCTCTGGGTGGCGGTGCCGCCAGGCCGGGAGCCAAACCGGTCAGCGGCCTCGAAGAGGTGCTCTATGAGCTCTCACCCATCGAGGACTTCTCCGGCTCGATGTCGCTGTCCTTTTCCGACCCGCGCTTCGACGAGGTCAAAGCACCCGTCGACGAGTGCAAAGACAAGGACATGACCTACGCCGCGCCGCTGTTCGTCACCGCGGAGTTCATCAACAACAACACCGGCGAGATCAAGAGCCAGACGGTGTTCATGGGCGACTTCCCGATGATGACCGAGAAGGGCACGTTCATCATCAACGGCACCGAGCGGGTCGTGGTCAGCCAGCTGGTCCGCTCGCCCGGTGTGTACTTCGACGAGACCATCGACAAGTCGACCGAGAAGACGCTGCACAGCGTCAAGGTGATCCCGAGCCGTGGCGCCTGGCTGGAGTTCGACGTCGACAAGCGCGACACCGTCGGAGTGCGTATCGACCGCAAGCGCCGCCAGCCGGTCACCGTGTTGCTCAAGGCGCTGGGCTGGACCAGCGAACGGATCACCGAGCGCTTCGGCTTCTCCGAGATCATGATGTCCACGCTGGAGAAGGACAACACCGCCGGCACCGACGAAGCGCTGCTGGACATCTACCGCAAGCTGCGACCGGGCGAACCCCCCACCAAGGAATCCGCCCAAACGCTGCTGGAGAACCTGTTCTTCAAGGAGAAGCGCTACGACCTCGCCCGCGTCGGCCGCTACAAGGTCAACAAGAAACTGGGTCTGAGCGCCACGCCGGCCGAGACGACCTCGACGACGCTGACCGAAGACGACGTCGTCGCCACCATCGAGTACCTGGTGCGCCTGCACCACGCTGCCACAGATGGCCACGCCGCGGTTATGACCGTGCCCGGCGGCGTCGAGGTGCCGGTAGAGACCGACGACATCGACCACTTCGGCAACCGGCGGTTGCGCACGGTCGGTGAGCTGATCCAAAACCAGATCCGCGTGGGCATGTCGCGGATGGAGCGGGTGGTCCGCGAGCGGATGACCACTCAGGACGTCGAGGCGATCACGCCGCAGACCCTGATCAACATCCGCCCGGTGGTCGCCGCGATCAAGGAGTTCTTCGGGACCAGCCAGCTGTCGCAGTTCATGGACCAGAACAACCCGCTGTCGGGTCTGACCCACAAACGCCGGCTGTCGGCGCTGGGCCCGGGCGGTCTGTCGCGGGAACGCGCGGGCCTGGAGGTCCGCGACGTGCACTCGTCGCACTACGGCCGGATGTGCCCGATCGAAACCCCGGAGGGCCCCAACATCGGTCTGATCGGGTCGCTGTCGGTCTACGCGCGGGTCAACCCGTTCGGCTTCATCGAAACGCCTTATCGGAAGGTTGTGGACGGTGTCGTTACTGACGAGATCCAGTACCTGACCGCCGACGAGGAAGACCGCCACGTGGTGGCGCAGGCCAACTCGCCGATCGACGACGACGGCCGGTTCACCGAGGCCCGCGTGCTGGTGCGCCGCAAGGGCGGCGAGGTCGAGTACGTCTCGTCGGCGGAGGTCGACTACATGGACGTCTCGCCGCGGCAGATGGTGTCGGTGGCGACCGCGATGATCCCGTTCCTCGAGCACGACGACGCCAACCGGGCCCTGATGGGTGCCAACATGCAGCGCCAGGCGGTTCCGCTGGTGCGCAGCGAGGCACCGCTGGTCGGTACCGGCATGGAACTGCGTGCGGCCATCGACGCCGGTGACGTGGTGGTCGCCGAGAAGAGCGGCGTGATCGAGGAGGTGTCGGCCGACTACATCACCGTGATGGCCGACGACGGCACCCGTCGCACCTACCGGATGCGCAAGTTCGCCCGCTCCAACCACGGCACCTGCGCCAACCAGCGGCCCATCGTGGACGCCGGTGAGCGGGTCGAGGCCGGTCAGGTGATCGCCGACGGGCCGTGCACCGACAACGGTGAGATGGCGCTGGGCAAGAACCTGCTGGTGGCGATCATGCCGTGGGAAGGCCACAACTACGAGGACGCGATTATCCTCTCCAACCGCCTGGTCGAAGAGGACGTGCTGACCTCGATCCACATCGAGGAGCACGAGATCGACGCCCGCGACACCAAGCTGGGCGCCGAGGAGATCACCCGGGACATCCCGAACGTCTCCGACGAGGTGCTGGCCGATCTCGACGAGCGTGGCATCGTGCGGATCGGCGCGGAGGTGCGCGACGGCGACATCCTGGTCGGCAAGGTCACTCCCAAGGGTGAGACCGAGCTGACCCCGGAGGAGCGACTGCTGCGGGCGATCTTCGGTGAGAAGGCCCGCGAGGTCCGCGACACCTCCCTGAAGGTGCCGCACGGCGAGTCCGGCAAGGTCATCGGCATCCGGGTGTTCTCCCGCGAGGACGACGACGAGCTGCCCGCCGGCGTCAACGAACTGGTGCGCGTCTACGTGGCCCAGAAGCGCAAGATCTCCGACGGCGACAAGCTGGCCGGACGGCACGGCAACAAGGGTGTGATCGGCAAGATCCTGCCCGCCGAGGACATGCCGTTCCTACCTGACGGCACCCCGGTGGACATCATCCTCAACACCCACGGTGTGCCGCGCCGGATGAACATCGGCCAGATTCTGGAGACACACCTGGGTTGGGTCACCAAGAGCGGCTGGAACGTCGACGTGGCCGCCGGGATGCCCGACTGGGCGCAGCGCCTCCCCGAGGAGCTGCTGTCAGCGGAGCCGGACACCCGGACGGCGACGCCGGTCTTCGACGGCGCCAAGGAGGACGAGCTGACCGGCTTGCTGGCCTCGACGCTGCCCAACCGCGACGGCGACGTGCTGGTCAACGGTGACGGCAAGGCGGTGCTGTTCGACGGCCGCAGCGGTGAGCCGTTCCCGTACCCGGTGACCGTCGGCTACATGTACATCATGAAGCTGCACCACTTGGTGGACGACAAGATCCACGCCCGCTCCACCGGCCCGTACTCGATGATCACCCAGCAGCCGCTGGGCGGTAAGGCGCAGTTCGGTGGTCAGCGCTTCGGTGAGATGGAGTGCTGGGCCATGCAGGCCTACGGTGCGGCGTACACGCTGCAGGAGCTGCTGACCATCAAGTCCGACGACACGGTCGGGCGGGTCAAGGTGTACGAGGCGATCGTCAAGGGCGAGAACATTCCCGAGCCCGGCATCCCCGAGTCGTTCAAGGTGCTGCTCAAAGAGCTGCAGTCGCTGTGCCTCAACGTCGAAGTACTGTCCAGCGACGGCGCGGCCATCGAGATGCGTGACGGCGACGACGAGGACTTGGAACGCGCCGCCGCGAACCTGGGAATCAACTTGTCCCGCAACGAATCCGCCTCGGTCGAAGACCTGGCCTAAGAATCAATTTGTAGTCACTAAACCCGCAAGGGGAAAGGGAGTTACGTGCTCGACGTCAACTTCTTCGATGAACTCCGTATCGGTCTGGCGACCGCGGACGACATCCGGCAGTGGTCTTTCGGTGAGGTCAAGAAGCCGGAGACCATCAACTACCGCACGCTCAAGCCGGAAAAGGACGGCTTGTTCTGCGAGAAGATCTTCGGACCGACTCGCGACTGGGAGTGTTACTGCGGCAAGTACAAGCGCGTGCGCTTCAAGGGCATCATCTGTGAGCGCTGCGGCGTCGAGGTGACCCGCGCCAAGGTGCGCCGCGAGCGGATGGGCCACATTGAGCTGGCCGCACCTGTCACCCACATCTGGTACTTCAAGGGTGTGCCGTCGCGGCTCGGCTACCTGTTGGACCTGGCGCCCAAGGACCTTGAGAAGATCATCTACTTCGCCGCCTACGTGATCACCAGCGTCGACGACGAATTGCGGCACAACGAGCTCTCGACGCTGGAAGCCGAGATGCAGGTCGAGCGCAAGGCGGTCGAGGATCAGCGCGACGCCGACCTGGAAGCCCGCGCCCAGAAGCTGGAAGCCGACCTGGCCGAACTGGAGGCCGAGGGCGCGAAAGCCGATGCGCGCCGCAAGGTTCGCGACGGCGGCGAGCGGGAGATGCGCCAGCTCCGCGACCGGGCCCAGCGTGAGCTGGACCGGCTCGAGGACATCTGGAACACCTTCACCAAGCTGGCGCCCAAGCAGCTGATCGTCGACGAGAACCTCTACCGCGAGCTGATCGACCGCTACGGCGAGTACTTCACCGGCGCGATGGGCGCGGAGTCGATCCAAAAGCTCATCGAGAGCTTCGACATCGACTCCGAGGCCGACTCGTTGCGTGAGGTGATCCGAAGCGGCAAGGGGCAGAAGAAGCTTCGTGCGCTCAAGCGGCTCAAAGTGGTCGCGGCGTTCCAGCAGTCGGGCAATTCGCCGATGGGTATGGTCCTCGACGCGGTACCCGTGATCCCGCCGGAGCTGCGCCCCATGGTGCAGCTCGATGGTGGCCGGTTCGCCACCAGCGACCTCAACGACCTCTACCGGCGTGTGATCAACCGCAACAACCGGCTCAAGCGACTGATCGACCTCGGTGCGCCCGAGATCATCGTCAACAACGAGAAGCGGATGCTGCAGGAGTCGGTGGACGCGCTGTTCGACAACGGCCGCCGCGGCCGTCCAGTCACCGGGCCGGGTAACCGCCCGCTGAAGTCGCTGTCCGATCTGCTCAAGGGCAAACAGGGCCGGTTCCGTCAGAACCTGCTCGGCAAGCGTGTCGACTACTCGGGCCGCTCGGTCATCGTCGTCGGCCCGCAGCTCAAGTTGCACCAGTGCGGTCTGCCGAAGCTGATGGCGCTGGAGCTGTTCAAGCCGTTCGTGATGAAGCGGCTGGTCGACCTCAACCACGCGCAGAACATCAAGAGTGCCAAGCGCATGGTCGAGCGTCAGCGTCCGCAGGTGTGGGATGTCCTCGAAGAGGTCATCGCCGAGCACCCCGTGTTGCTGAACCGCGCGCCCACCCTGCACCGGTTGGGTATTCAAGCTTTCGAGCCGATGCTGGTGGAAGGCAAAGCGATTCAGCTGCACCCGTTGGTGTGTGAGGCGTTCAACGCCGACTTCGACGGTGACCAGATGGCGGTGCACCTGCCGCTGAGCGCCGAGGCGCAAGCCGAGGCCCGCATCCTGATGCTGTCTTCCAACAACATCTTGTCGCCAGCGTCGGGCCGCCCGCTGGCCATGCCGCGTCTGGACATGGTGACCGGCCTGTACTACCTGACCACCGAGGTCGACGGCGACACCGGCGAATACCAGCCGGCCGCCCAAGACCGGGCCGAGTCCGGGGTGTACGCCTCGCCTGCCGAGGCGATCATGGCGTGCGACCGTGGCTTGCTGTCGGTGCGGGCCAAGATCAAGGTGCGGCTGACCCAGCTGCGCCCGCCGGTGGAGCTCGAGGAGCAGCTGTTCGGCCGAAACGGCTGGCAGCCCGGTGATTCCTGGATGGCCGAGACCACCTTGGGCCGGGTGCTGTTCAACGAGCTGCTGCCGATGGGCTATGCGTTCGTCAACAAGCAGATGCACAAGAAGGTGCAGGCCGCGATCATCAACGACCTGGCCGAGCGTTACCCGATGATCGTGGTCGCGCAGACCGTCGACAAGCTCAAGGACGCCGGTTTCTACTGGGCCACCCGCAGCGGTGTCACGGTCTCCATGGCCGACGTGTTGGTGCCGCCGCGCAAGCAGGAGATCCTCGACGCCTACGAAGAGCGGGCCGACAAGGTCGAAAAGCAGTTCCAGCGCGGCGCTTTGAACCACGACGAGCGCAACGAGGCGCTGGTGGAGATCTGGAAGGAAGCCACCGACGAGGTCGGTCAGGCGCTGCGGGAGCACTACCCGGTCGACAACCCGATCATCACGATCGTCGACTCGGGTGCCACGGGTAACTTCACCCAGACCCGCACGCTGGCCGGCATGAAGGGTCTGGTGACCAACCCGAAGGGTGAGTTCATCCCGCGGCCGGTCAAGTCGTCGTTCCGTGAGGGCCTGACGGTGCTGGAGTACTTCATCAACACCCACGGCGCTCGCAAGGGTCTGGCGGACACCGCGTTGCGGACCGCCGACTCGGGTTATCTGACCCGTCGTCTGGTCGACGTGTCCCAGGACGTCATCGTGCGCGAGGCGGACTGCGGCACCGAGCGCGGCATCGTCGTCGAGCTGGCCGAGCGCCAGGGTGACGGCCCGCTGATCCGCGACCCGTTCATCGAGACGTCGGCCTATGCCCGCACGCTGGGCACCGACGGGGTCGACGGTGACGGCAACGTGGTGGTCGCGCGCGGCCAGGATCTGGGCGACCCGGAGATCGATGCGCTGCTGGCGGCCGGTATCACGCAGGTGAAGGTGCGGTCGGTGCTGACCTGCACGACCGGCACCGGCGTGTGCGCAACCTGCTACGGACGGTCGATGGCCACCGGCAAGCTGGTCGACATCGGTGAAGCCGTCGGCATCGTTGCCGCCCAGTCGATCGGCGAGCCGGGCACGCAGCTGACCATGCGCACCTTCCACCAGGGTGGTGTGGGTGAGGACATCACCGGCGGTCTGCCTCGTGTCCAGGAACTGTTCGAGGCCCGGGTGCCCCGCGGCAAGGCGCCGATCGCCGACGTCAGCGGCCGGGTCCGGATGGAGGACGACGAGCGCTTCTACAAGATCACCATCGTGCCCGACGACGGTGGCGAGGAAGTGGTCTACGACAAGCTGTCCAAGCGCCAACGCCTGCGGGTGTTCAAGCACGAGGACGGCACCGAGCGACTGCTGGCCGACGGCGACCATGTCGAGGTGGGCCAGCAGCTGATGGAAGGCTCCGCCGACCCGCATGAGGTGCTGCGCGTGCAGGGCCCGCGCGAGGTGCAGATCCACCTGGTCAAGGAGGTCCAAGAGGTCTACCGGGCCCAGGGTGTGTCGATCCACGACAAGCACATCGAGGTGATCGTGCGGCAGATGCTGCGCCGCGTCACGATCATCGATTCGGGCGCAACGGAATTCCTGCCCGGATCGCTGATCGACCGCGCGGAATTCGAGGCCGAAAACCGTCGGGTCGTCGCCGAAGGTGGCGAGCCCGCGGCCGGTCGTCCGGTGCTGATGGGTATCACCAAGGCGTCGCTGGCCACCGACTCGTGGCTGAGCGCGGCGTCGTTCCAGGAGACCACGCGAGTGCTGACCGACGCGGCGATCAACTGCCGCAGCGACAAGCTCAACGGTCTGAAGGAGAACGTGATCATCGGCAAGCTGATCCCGGCGGGTACCGGAATCAATCGCTACCGCAACATCCAGGTGCAGCCCACCGAAGAGGCGCGGGCCGCGGCGTACACCATCCCGTCGTACGAGGACCAGTACTACAGCCCGGACTTCGGCCAGGCCACCGGTGCCGCGGTGCCGCTGGACGACTACGGCTATTCCGACTACCGGTAGTTCGACGACGATGCGGCGCGCTATGCGCCGCTGAGGAGTCGGACAATCGAGCAGTAGTTCGACGACGATGCGGCGCGCTATGCGCCGCTGAGGAGTCGGACAATCGGGGTAGTCCCCGCCACCGATCGGCGCACAATGGAAAAAGCCCCGGCCCAACGCAAGTGGCCCGGGGCTTTTTCGTCGCCGTCAATCAAGTCACCGACCAGCCCGACCGCTCACCCGGCGTGTCACGGATTCACCGCGCGCAGCACGATCCCGTGAGCTCACTTCGGGTTCGTGGTTGGGAAGCTGTCGAAGTACATCGTGCCGCCGGGGCTGGGGGTGTAGGAAAGGTAGACCGGATACTGCGTGAACGGGTAATTGCCCGTGATGAACGGGGCGCCACTTACCGACACGGGGGTCCCGACGGTGGAGGAGCCCGATGCCACCTGTGTGTACAGCTGGACCGGATCGCCACTCGAGTTGAGGGCCACCACGGTGATCGTGGTGCCCTGCGGCAAAATGTAGCCGGGCGGAATCTGGCTGAGGGGGGCTGGCAGATAATTACTCGGGACGGAGCCCGCATTTCCGCCAGTGTCGAATATCCCCGGCCCGGGGACTGGATTGCCGTTAAGTGTGGGAACGAGCGGACCGCCGTTGATCGACAACAACACTGGTGCCAGCGGCGAGCCGGGCACCTGGGCGACGGTGGGCAGTGGATTGCTGTTTGCGAACTGGAAGTAGCCGCCGCGTTCGTTGATCAGCAGTCCCTGATTCAGCTCGGCCGGCAACTGCTGCACAGCGGTCGTGGGGAACTGCGTGACAGTTGCATTGCCCCCCAAGGACGGGTTTCCGGCGTTCACGGTGCCGATCAGCGTTTCGGGAGCGATAACCTTCCCGTTTGACACCTCGGATTGGATGACGCCGATGGTCATCGGCTGGGTTTCGATGCCATTGCCGAAATTCAGCGAGGCCGTGTACGGGATGTACGTGACATTCGTCGAATCGGGCCCTCCCGTGCCGAAGCTGTACGTCTGAGCCAATCCGGTGGGCGCGCCGAGGGTGCTGAGATCGACGTCCTTCGGTGCGAACAACAGCGCGCCGGATCCAGTGTCGACGAGTGCTTGCGCCCGGGGCCCGCCGTTCACCGACACCCCGATCAGTGGCCTGCTCCCGTTCATCGTCAGCGCCGCGGTGGCCGGGCCGCCGGCAGTGCCGTTCGCACCGGCGTTGCCGACATCGCCGGCGGCGCCACCGGTACCCCCGACCCCGGACAGAACTCCACCCTGGCCCCCGACGCCGCCGTTGCCGATCAAGGACCCACCATGACCGCCGGTACCCCCGGTGCCCGCGGGCAGATCAGCTGTCTTTACGGCGGCGGTGAACGTGTCGGTGTTCGTCGACGTGGTGCCGGGCAGCGCCGGCCCGGGCTCACCGCCCTCACCACCGGCGCCGCCAGTTCCGATGAACCGGGCGTCACCGCCCGCGCCGCCCGACGCAGTCGGCCCGCCGACGCCGCCGGTGCCGCCGTTGCCCCACAGCCAGCCCCCGGTGCCTCCCGCCCCACCTTGCGCAGCCCAGCCACCCATGCCACCGGTGCCACCGCTGCCCAGCAATCCCGCTGAACCGCCGGCGCCGCCGACCGCCCCGACCGCGATGCTGTCCCCGCCGTTTCCGCCGTTACCCCACAGGATTCCGCCGGCCCCGCCCGCGCCGCCTTCGAGTCCGGCACCGCCGGGACCGCCGTCGCCGATCAGCCCGGCAGCGCCGCCGATGCCACCCACACCGGCGGCGTCGGTCGCGCCGGCTCCGCCGTCGCCAAGCAATAACCCGCCGTCACCGCCTTGAGCGGCACCCAGGGTTCCGTCGGCAATGCCCGGGGCGCCGTCGCCGATCAGGGCGCGGTCGAACAGCGTCAGGAAGGGTTGATTGATGACGGCGTCGACCTGCTTACCGAACGGGCTCATGATCCAGGCTTGGACCGCGTCGTGGAAGGGATCCGACGATGACGCGACTGTGGCCGGTGAATCAGCGGTCACGCTCAACGCTGTATCAACCGAAGTTAGGTTCAGACTGCCAGCGCTTGCCGCGTCGGCGACGCTCGAGACAACGGCGCTCGAGTCCAGCGCCGCGGCGGGGTCCACCGAACTCGCCGCAGCGCTGACTATTGGGTCGATGACCGAATCGAGGATGTCGGCGCGCGCCGTGGGAGCGTTGCTCAGCGGGGCCACCGCGGCAGCCAGCAACGCCCCGGCAGTGGATCCCAGGTAAACCACGCCGCGGCAGCGCCGGGTTTTTGCGTTGCGCGAGCCGCCAATGCGTTCCCAAGAGTGCTGTCCAGTCACCGTCTCACCCCCGATTCGCCCGGGTCTTCCCGGCTGGCGCTAAGGTAACTTATACGCAACACATAGCGTCGCCATATGCGCATCTGCTGCCTGGGGTTTTCGAGGGGTCTGAGCTCTCCGCTGGCAGCATTGTCTCTATGCCGGCTCGAGCGTGCGGTTAGCCTCACAATCGCCCCGAGCGTGCAATCACCTTCTCGTGCAACAGGCGCCGAGACCTGATTCCCGGGTGGGCCGGGCGATCAGTCCGGCTGACCCCGCGTCACTAGACTGGCCGCCGTGCTGATCGGTTCACACGTGAAGACAGCGGACCCGCTCGCCGCCGGGCAGGCCGACGGCGCCGACGTCGTGCAGTTCTTCCTCGGCAATCCGCAGAGCTGGAAGAAACCGAAACCGCGCAACGACGCAGCCGCGCTGCGCAATTCGGCCGTGCCGTTGTACGTGCATGCGCCGTACCTGATCAACGTGGCCTCGGCGAACAACCGGGTGCGGATCCCGTCGCGCAAGATCCTGCAGGACACCTGCGACGCGGCCGCCGACATCGCCGCCACCGCGGTCATCGTGCACGGCGGTCACGCCGACGACGACGACATCGACGCCGGCTGCGAGCGCTGGCTTAAAGCGATGCAGCGGCTGGACACCGACGTGCCCGTCTACCTGGAGAACACCGCCGGTGGCGACCACGCCATGGCACGCTACTTCGACACGATCGCGCGCCTCTGGGATCACATCGGTGACACCGGCATCGGTTTCTGCCTCGACACGTGCCATGCGTGGGCCGCGGGTGAGGCCCTGATCGACGCGGTCGACCGCATCAGAAGCATCACCGGTCGCATCGACCTGCTGCACTGCAACGATTCCCGGGACGCCGCGGGGTCGGGCGCCGACCGCCACGCGAACCTGGGCAAGGGCAAAATCGATCCGGAGCTCCTAGTGGCCGTGGTCCGGGCAGCCGACGCGCCCGTCATCTGCGAGACCGCCGACGAGGGACGCAAGGACGACATCGCCTTCCTGCGGGAGCACCTCACCGACTGACCGCAGTTCATTACAGTACTTGTGCGACTGTCGTAAAGATGTAACACTCGGCTGATGCCGGACACCCATGTCGTCACTAATCAGGTTCCTCCGCTGGAAAACCACAACCCCGCATCGTCGCCGGTGCTGGTCGAGGCGCTGATCCGCGAAGGCGGCCAGTGGGGCCTCGACGAGGTCACCGAAGTCGGGGCGATCTCCGGCGCCCGGCAGACACAGCGCTGGGGCGAGCTGGCCAACCGCAACCGGCCGATCCTGCGCACCCATGATCGCTACGGCCACCGCGTCGACGAGGTGGAGTACGACCCGGCCTACCACGAGCTCATGCGCACCGCGGTCGAGCACGGCTTGCACGCCGCACCGTGGGCCGACGAGCGGCCCGGCGCGCATGTGGTCCGGGCGGCAAAGACGTCGGTGTGGACCGCCGAGCCCGGTCACATGTGCCCCATCTCGATGACCTATGCCGTCGTTCCGGCGCTGCGCTGCAATCCGGAACTGGCTGCGGTCTACGAGCCGCTGCTGACCAGCCGCCACTACGACGCGGAGCTGAAGGTTCCTTCGACCAAGCTCGGCATCACCGCCGGGATGTCGATGACCGAGAAGCAGGGCGGCTCCGACGTCCGCGCCGGCACCAGCCAGGCGACGCCCAACGCCGACGGCACCGTCAGCCTGACCGGCCACAAGTGGTTCACCTCGGCGCCGATGTGCGACGTCTTCCTGGTTCTCGCCCAGGCGCCCGGCGGGCTGTCGTGCTTCTTGCTGCCCCGGGTATTGCCGGACGGCAGCCGCAACCGGATGCTGCTGCAGCGGCTCAAGGACAAGCTCGGCAACAACGCCAACGCGTCGGCCGAAGTCGAATACGACGGCGCTACCGCGTGGTTGGTGGGCGAGGAAGGCCGCGGCGTGCCCACCATCATCGAGATGGTCAACCTGACCCGGCTCGACTGCGCGCTGGGCAGCGCGACCAGCATGCGCAGCGGCGTCACCCAGGCCATGCACCACGCCCTGTATCGCAAAGCCTTCGGCGGATACCTGATCGACCAACCGCTGATGCGGAACGTGCTGGCCGATCTGGCCGTCGAGGCTGAAGCCGCCACCGTCGTCGCCATGCGGATGGCCGGCGCCACCGACAACGCGGTGCGCGGCGACTACACCGAGGCGCTGCTGCGCCGCATCGGCTTGGCCGCCGCCAAATACTGGGTGTGCAAGCGCGCCACACCGCATGCCGCCGAGGCCATGGAATGTCTGGGCGGCAACGGCTACATCGAAGACTCCGGCATGCCGCGGCTTTACCGGGAGGCACCGCTGATGGGCATCTGGGAAGGCTCCGGCAACGTCAGCGCACTGGACACCCTGCGGGCCATGGCGACCCGCCCCGAGTGCGTCGAGGTGCTGTTCGCCGAGCTCGGCACGACCGCCGGGCACGATCAGCGGCTAGACACTCACGTCGAACGGCTCAAACCCCAGCTCGCCGATCTCGACACCATCCAATACCGGGCCCGCATCGTCGCCGAGAACATCTGCCTGGCCCTGCAAGGGTCACTGCTGGTGCGCCACGGCCATCCCGCCGTGGCCGAGGCGTTCCTGGCCACCCGCCTCGGCGGGCAGTGGGGCGGCGCGTTCGGCACCATGCCCACCGGGCTGGACCTCGCACCGATTCTCGAGCGTGCTCTGGTCAAGGGATGACGCACGCGATCAGACCTGTCGACTTCGACAACCTGAAGACGATGACCTATGAGGTCACCGACCGCATCGCGCGAATCACCTTCAACCGGCCCGACAAGGGCAACGCCATCGTCGCCGACACCCCGCTGGAGCTCTCGGCACTTGTCGAACGGGCCGATCTGGATCCTGACGTGCACGTCATCCTGGTGTCCGGGCGCGGCGAAGGCTTCTGCGCCGGCTTCGACCTGTCCGCCTACGCCGACCGGACCGCCTCTGCGGGCGGGACCGGCGCCTACCGCGGCACCGTGCTGGACGGAAAGACGCAGGCCGTCAACCACTTACCGAACCAACCGTGGGACCCGGTCCTCGACTACCAAATGATGAGCCGCTTCGTGCGCGGCTTCGCCAGCCTGATGCACGCCGACAAGCCGACGATCGTCAAGATCCACGGCTACTGCGTGGCCGGCGGCACCGACATCGCTCTGCACGCCGACCAGGTGATCGCCGCAGCGGACGCCAAGATCGGCTATCCGCCGACCCGGGTGTGGGGTGTGCCGGCGGCCGGGCTGTGGGCGCACCGGCTGGGCGACCAACGCGCCAAACGGCTGCTGTTGACCGGGGATTGCATCACCGGCGCACAGGCCGCCGAGTGGGGCCTGGCGGTCGAGGCGCCGGCACCCGAGGACCTCGACGAACGTACCGAGCGGCTGGCGCAGCGCATCGCCGCGGTCCCGGTCAACCAGCTGGTCATGGTGAAACTGGCGCTCAATTCCGCGCTGCTGCAACAGGGTGTCGCGACCAGCCGCATGGTCAGCACCGTGTTCGACGGCATCGCCAGGCACACGCCCGAAGGGCACGCGTTCGTTGCCGACGCGGTCGAGCACGGCTTCCGCGATGCGGTGCGCCACCGCGACGAGCCGTTCGGTGACTACGGTCGCCGGGCCTCCCAGGTCTAGCCCGCCGATGCCGATAACGCTGACGCGGATGACCGCTCGGTCGGTCGTGCTGAGCGTGCTGTTGGGCGCCCATCCGGCCTGGGCCACGGCCAGTGACCTGATCCGCTTGACCGCCGACTTCGGGATCAGGGAGACCACGCTGCGGGTGGCGCTGACCCGAATGGTCAGCGGCGGCGACTTGGTCCGCTCGGCCGACGGCTACCGGCTCTCAGATCGGCTGCTGGCCCGACAGCGCCGCCAGGACCTGGCCATGCGACCGCGAGTGCGCGCCTGGCGCGGGCAGTGGATCACCCTGATCGTGACCGCGGTGGGTGCCGATGCACGCACTCGCGCCGCCACCCGAACCGCCCTGCACGACAGGCGCTTCGGCGAGCTGCGCGAAGGGGTGTGGATGCGGCCGGACAACATCGACGTCGACGTGGACTTCGATGCCCGTGCCGGCATCAGGATGCTGCAGGCCCACGACGCGGCGCCCGCGGAGCTGGCCGAACTGCTGTGGGACCTGCCTGCCTGGGCGCTGCACGGCCGGGACCTGCTCGAGCAGATGGCTGCCGCGTCGGGCATCCCCGGCCGGTTCGTGGTGGCCGCGGCGATGGTGCGCCACCTGCTGAGCGACCCGATGCTGCCGGCCGAACTGCTTCCTGCCGATTGGCCGGGCGGGCAGCTACGCGACTCCTACAACGACTTCGCCACCGAACTGACCGGGCGGCGCGACGCAATGCACG
The DNA here is from genome assembly GCA_963767765.1 of uncultured Actinomycetota bacterium. Taxonomy (GTDB): domain Bacteria; phylum Actinomycetota; class Actinomycetes; order Mycobacteriales; family Mycobacteriaceae; genus Mycobacterium. The sequence goes on from CAVYEX010000002.1 coordinate 1,699,312, forward strand.
TGATGGAGGTGACATGAACGAACCCGTCCGGGTGGAACGCAGCGGTCCGGTCACGACCGTAATCATCGACCGGCCGGAAGCCCGCAACGCCGTGAACGGCCCGACAGCCGCCGCGTTATACGCCGCGTTCGAGGAATTCGACGGTGACGCAACCGCCTCGGTCGCCGTGTTGTGGGGTGATCACGGAAGCTTTTGCGCGGGAGCCGATCTGAAAGCGTTCGGCACACCCGATGCCAATCCGGTGCACCGGACCGGGCCCGGGCCGATGGGGCCGTCGCGGATGGTGCTTTCCAAGCCGGTGATCGCCGCGGTCAGCGGGCACGCCGTCGCCGGTGGGCTCGAACTGGCGTTGTGGTGCGACTTGCGGGTCGTTGAGGAGGACGCCGTGTTCGGGGTCTTCTGCCGGCGCTGGGGTGTGCCGCTGATCGACGGCGGGACCATCCGGCTGCCGCGGCTGATCGGGCACAGCCGTGCCATGGACCTGGTCCTGACCGGGCGGGCGGTGGCGGCCGAGGAAGCGTTGGCGATCGGGCTGGCCAACCGTGTGGTGCCCACAGGTGAAGCCCGGCAGCGAGCTGAAGAGCTGGCGACGCAGCTGGCCGCGCTGCCCCAGCAGTGCATGCGGTCCGACCGGCTCTCGATGCTGCACCAGTGGGGCGAAACGGAAACCGACGCAATGGACTTCGAGTTCGGCAGCATCTCCAGAGTCGCCGCCGAAGCGCGGGAAGGCGCGGGACGGTTCGCGGCCGGCGCCGGCCGCCATGGCGCCGCGGCGGTGTGAGAGCTAACCCTTGTTGATCGTGTTGCTCTGACCGAGGTTCTCGACCTTCGGATCACCGTCTTTGTAGGTGATCGTGTTGTTGGTCCCGATCACATTGATCCGTTTGTCGATCTTGTCGAAGGTGATCTTGTTGTCCGTCCCGCCGATGCTCACCGTCGAGCAGGTGCCGGTGACCGTCAGCGTGTTGCTGGACCCGCCGACGTTCAGCGACTTGCCGTCGGCGCAGTCGATGTTGGCCGTCGTACCCATCGCCCCGTAATTCAGGGTGTTGCCGATCTGAACCTGTGCGGTCGTGCTTTCCGAGGGCGAACTCGTGGCCGTCGAGCTGCCCGACGTCGAGCTCTGCGGTGGTGGTGGTGGTGCTCCCCGTGGCCGACGTGGTTGCTGGGTTCGCGTTATTCTTGCTGCCGCAGCCGGCCAGCCCGAGCGCCGCGGGCGCCAACGCGACAGCCAAGACCACCGCCCCGGCCACCAGCCGGGGGGAGTCGGTGACGGGCGGACGCATGCTCTGTCGATTCCTCACCGCGGGGGCCCCTTTCGCGCCGGTGTGCTCTGCTCGGATGAGCGTACGTAAATTCACCGCAGGGATGGCCAACTTCGCCTATTTGCCGACGCGATCGCCGCTGGGCTGATGGCGGCGACCCGTCCCCCACAAGCGGGAGGTGCCCCCGCGCCCGGCTGCGCCGCGCTGGCGATCGCCGCTGCCGGTCCAGAACCGGGCCGCTCCCGCAGGGCCGCGCCGATGCGCGACTAGTGTTTCTCGCTGACCCCAGGCCACCGGTTGCGCGGCGGCCATCATGGGTCATCGGAAACGAAGGGCGATTGCGATGGCAGCTCACCCAGAACCACCGGCTGGTCGCTCGCGTGCCGGTGGGAAGGCAGCGGCCCGGCCGGCGAAGCTGAGCCGCGACGTCATCGTCAACGCCGCGCTGACCTTCCTGGACCGGGAAGGCTGGGATGCGCTGACGATCAACGCGCTGGCCACCCACCTGGGAACCAAGGGACCTTCGCTGTACAACCACCTACACAGCCTCGAAGACCTGCGCCGCACCGTCCGGGTGCGGGTCATCGACGACATCATCACGATGCTGAACCGAGCTGGGGAAGGCCGGGAGCGCGACGACGCGGTGTTGGTGATGGCCGGCGCCTACCGAAGCTACGCCCATCACCATCCCGGCCGGTATTCGGCGTTCACCCGGATGCCACTGGGCGGCGACGATCCCGAGTACACGGTCGCCACCAGGGGTGCGGCCGCGCCGGTGATCGCCGTGCTCTCGTCCTACGGTCTCGACGGTCAGGACGCCTTTTACGCGGCGCTGGAATTCTGGTCGGCGCTGCACGGGTTCGTGTTGCTGGAAATGACCGGGGTGATGGACGACATCGACACCGACACCGTGTTCTCCGACATGGTGCTGCGGTTGGCGGCGGGGATGGAACGGCGCAGCGGACCGGCCACACCGCCCGACAGCGGGTAGCAGCTCCGCGGCCGCCGTTTCGGCGCTTTGACCTGCCCGACCGGCGACGGGTATTGTGGAAGTTCGTGCCCGGCGACCAGGGCGCCTACGGTGACCAAAGGCGCGCCCGTCGGGCAATTCGCATGTCCAGTACGCAACGATTCGAGTCTTGGGCAGGCGTATGCGACACACCCGGCCGCGGGGGACCGCGGCGAGGCAAAACTGCACCACAACGACGTACTGAAAGACAGCAACACAGGAAGCCGGTAGATGCCAACCATTCAGCAGCTGGTCCGCAAGGGTCGTCGCGACAAGATCAACAAGGTCAAGACCGCGGCTCTCAAGGGCAGCCCACAGCGCCGTGGCGTGTGCACCCGGGTGTACACCACCACCCCGAAGAAGCCGAACTCGGCGCTTCGTAAGGTCGCTCGTGTCAAGCTGACCAGTCAGGTCGAGGTGACGGCATACATCCCCGGCGAGGGCCACAACCTGCAGGAGCACTCGATGGTGCTGGTGCGTGGCGGCCGGGTCAAAGACCTGCCCGGTGTGCGCTACAAGATCATCCGCGGCTCGCTGGACACTCAAGGCGTGAAGAACCGCAAGCAGGCCCGCAGCCGCTACGGCGCCAAGAAGGAGAAGGGCTGATGCCGCGCAAGGGTCCCGCGCCTCGGCGGCCGCTGGTGAACGATCCTGTGTACGGCTCGCAGCTGGTCACCCAGCTGGTGAACAAAATCTTGCTCAAAGGGAAGAAATCGCTCGCCGAACGCATTGTTTACGGTGCGCTCGAACAAGCCCGCGACAAGACCGGCACCGATCCCGTCATCACGCTCAAGCGTGCTCTCGACAACGTCAAGCCGGCTCTGGAAGTACGCAGCCGCCGCGTCGGCGGAGCGACCTATCAGGTACCCGTCGAGGTTCGCCCCGATCGGTCCACCACCTTGGCTTTGCGCTGGCTGGTCGGCTTCTCGCGTCAACGCCGGGAGAAGACGATGGTCGAGCGTCTGGCGAACGAAATTCTGGACGCCAGCAACGGTCTCGGGGCCTCGGTCAAACGACGCGAGGACACCCACAAGATGGCCGAGGCCAACCGCGCCTTCGCGCACTATCGCTGGTGACATCCGCCGGCGGAAGCCGGAAGGGCAGCAGACAGCGAACGACAGCTAACTAAGCAACCGAAAGAGTGGGAAGACTTCTGTGGCACAGAAGGACGTGCTAACCGACCTGAGCAAGGTCCGCAACTTCGGCATCATGGCGCACATCGATGCCGGCAAGACGACGACGACAGAACGCATCCTGTACTACACCGGCATCAACTACAAGATCGGTGAGGTCCACGACGGCGCGGCCACGATGGACTGGATGGAGCAGGAGCAGGAGCGCGGCATCACCATCACCTCCGCGGCGACCACGACGTTCTGGAAGAACAATCAGCTCAACATCATCGACACTCCCGGACACGTCGACTTCACCGTCGAGGTGGAACGCAACCTGCGGGTGCTCGACGGTGCTGTCGCGGTGTTCGACGGCAAGGAAGGCGTCGAGCCGCAATCCGAACAGGTGTGGCGGCAGGCCGACAAATACGACGTGCCGCGGATCTGCTTCGTCAACAAGATGGACAAGATCGGCGCCGACTTCTACTTCTCGGTGAAGACGATGGAGGAGCGGCTGGGCGCCAACGCGGTGCCGATTCAGCTGCCGATCGGCTCGGAGAACGAGTTCGAGGGCGTCGTGGATCTGGTCGAGATGAACGCCAAGGTGTGGCGGGGCGAAACCAAGCTCGGCGAAACCTACGACACCGTCGAGATCCCGGCCGAGCTGGCCGAGATCGCCGACGAGTACCGCACCAAGCTGCTCGAAACCGTCGCCGAAACCGACGATGAGTTGCTGGAGAAGTACTTCGGTGGCGAAGAGCTCACCGTCGACGAGATCAAAGCCGCCATCCGCAAGTTGACGATCGCTTCGGAGATCTACCCGGTGCTGTGCGGCAGCGCTTTCAAGAACAAAGGCGTCCAGCCGATGTTGGACGCCGTGGTCGACTACCTGCCGTCGCCGCTGGACGTACCCGCCGCGGTGGGGCATGCGCCCGGCCACGAGGACGTCGAGATCGTCCGTCAACCCAGCACCGACCAGCCGTTCGCCGCGCTGGCGTTCAAGATTGCGACGCACCCGTTCTTCGGCAAGCTCACCTACATCCGGGTCTACTCGGGCTCGGTGGATTCGGGCAGCCAGGTCATCAACGCGACCAAGGGCAAAAAGGAGCGGCTGGGCAAGCTGTTCCAGATGCACTCCAATAAGGAGAACCCGGTCGAGCGGGCCTCAGCCGGCCACATCTACGCGGTGATCGGGCTCAAGGACACCACCACCGGCGACACCCTGTCGGACCCCAACGACCAGGTCGTGCTGGAGTCGATGACCTTCCCCGACCCGGTGATCGAGGTGGCCATCGAGCCGAAGACCAAGAGCGACCAGGAGAAGCTGAGTCTGTCGATTCAGAAACTCGCCGAAGAGGACCCGACCTTCAAGGTGCACCTGGATCAAGAGACCGGCCAGACCGTGATCGGCGGCATGGGCGAGCTGCACCTGGACATCCTGGTCGACCGCATGCGACGGGAATTCAAGGTCGAGGCCAACGTCGGCAAGCCGCAGGTGGCGTACAAGGAGACCATCCGTCGGCGGGTCGAGAACGTCGAGTACACCCACAAGAAGCAGACCGGTGGCTCCGGGCAGTTCGCCAAGGTCATCATCACCATCGAGCCGTTCACCGGTGAAGACGGCGCGACGTACGAGTTCCAGAACAAGGTCACGGGGGGTCGCATCCCGCGTGAATACATCCCGTCGGTGGATGCCGGCGCGCAGGACGCCATGCAGTACGGCGTGCTGGCGGGCTACCCGCTGGTGAACCTGAAGGTCACGCTGCAGGACGGTGCCTACCACGACGTCGACTCCTCGGAGATGGCGTTCAAGATCGCCGGCTCGCAGGCGTTGAAAAAGGCTGCCGGACAAGCACAGCCGGTGATCCTGGAGCCGATCATGGCCGTCGAGGTCCTCACTCCCGAGGACTACATGGGCGACGTGATCGGCGACCTGAACTCCCGCCGTGGCCAGATCCAGGCCATGGAAGAGCGGGCCGGCACACGCGTGGTCAAAGCGCACGTGCCGCTGTCGGAGATGTTCGGCTATGTCGGCGACCTGCGGTCGAAGACGCAAGGCCGGGCGAACTACTCCATGGTGTTCGACTCGTACTCCGAAGTGCCGGCGAACGTGTCGAAAGAGATCATCGCCAAGGCGACGGGTCAGTGACCCCGAAGGGGTAGTACCCTTGCCCGGTCACTACCGCGGCACAACTGGAAACATCAACACTGCTTTAACGAGCACCAACAAGTCCAGGAGGACACAGAAGTGGCGAAGGCGAAGTTCCAGCGGACCAAGCCGCACGTCAACATCGGGACCATCGGTCACGTTGACCACGGCAAGACCACGTTGACCGCGGCTATCACCAAGGTTTTGCACGACAAGTACCCCGACCTGAACGAGTCCAAGGCGTTCGACCAGATCGACAACGCGCCCGAGGAACGTCAGCGCGGAATCACGATCAACATCGCCCACGTGGAGTACCAGACCGACAAGCGGCACTACGCCCACGTCGACGCCCCCGGGCACGCCGACTACATCAAGAACATGATCACCGGTGCCGCCCAGATGGACGGGGCCATCCTGGTGGTCGCCGCCACCGACGGGCCGATGCCGCAGACCCGCGAGCACGTCCTGCTGGCCCGTCAGGTCGGGGTGCCCTACATCCTGGTCGCCCTGAACAAAGCGGACATGGTCGACGACGAGGAGCTGCTCGAGCTCGTCGAGCTGGAGGTTCGCGAGCTGCTGGCCGCTCAGGAGTTCGACGAGGAAGCCCCCGTCGTCCGCGTCTCGGCGCTGAAGGCGCTCGAGGGCGACGCGAAGTGGGTCGAGTCGGTCGAGGAGTTGATGAACGCGGTCGACGAGTCGATCCCCGACCCGGTGCGCGACACCGACAAACCGTTCCTGATGCCCGTCGAGGACGTCTTCACCATCACCGGCCGCGGCACCGTGGTCACCGGCCGCGTGGAGCGGGGCGTGATCAACGTGAACGAGGAAGTCGAGATCGTAGGCATCCGGCCGACCAGCACCAAGACCACCGTCACCGGTGTGGAAATGTTCCGCAAGCTGCTCGACCAGGGGCAGGCCGGCGACAACGTCGGGCTGCTGCTGCGTGGTGTGAAGCGCGAGGACGTGGAGCGCGGTCAGGTCGTCACCAAGCCGGGCACCACCACGCCGCACACCGAGTTCGAGGGCCAGGTGTACATCCTGTCCAAGGACGAAGGCGGCCGGCACACGCCGTTCTTCAACAACTACCGTCCGCAGTTCTACTTCCGCACCACCGACGTGACCGGTGTGGTGACGTTGCCGGAGGGCACCGAGATGGTGATGCCCGGCGACAATACGAACATCTCGGTCAAGCTGATCCAGCCCGTCGCCATGGACGACGGTCTGCGTTTCGCGATCCGCGAAGGTGGCCGCACCGTCGGCGCCGGCCGGGTCACCAAGATCCTCAAGTAGTTCTGGAACAAGAAGCGGCGCTCACCCGAAAGGGTGAGCGCCGCTTCGCGTCGAGGGTTAATCTCACAACGCACTGTCCGCTTCAGGCGAGGAGCAGTTCGTGTTGTGGCGCTATGTGAAAACGCAGGCGTTCGTCCTGCTGTGCGGAGGTCTGGTCGGCCCGATCTTCTTGGGCACCTATTTCGCGCTCGGGCGTGACGATCTGATCAAGTGGATGTACTACGTCGGTCTGCTGATCACCGCCGCCGACGTGTTGATCGCCCTCGCCCTGACCAGCTTCGGGGCGAAATCGGCTGCCACGTCGGCCGCACTGGAACAGAGCGGCGTTCTGGCGCTGGCTCGAATCACAGCTGTGACCGACACCGCGACTCGCATCAACGAGCGGCCAGTGGTGAAGCTTCAACTGCATATCTCCGGAACGGGTTTCGAGCCATTCGATGGTCAAGATCGGGTGATCACCGGGGTTGCCAGGCTAGGGAACATCAACGCCCGACAACTCGTCGTCCTGGTGGATCCCGCTACTCGCCGGTACCAAATCGACTGGGACCGAAGCGCATTGGTGAACGGTCTGGTACCTGCGGAGTTCACCGTCGCAGAAGACGACAAGACGTACGACTTGACCGGGCAGACCGGCCCGTTGATGGAGATCTTACAAATTCTCAAGGCGAACAACATTCCGGTGAACCGGATGGTTGATGTGCGGTCCGATCCCGCGGTGCGCCAGCAGATTCACTCGGTGGTCCAGCGTGCCGTGCAGCAAGCGCAAGCGGCCTCCGCAGCGGTCGGTCAGCCGGCGTCTGCCTCGGCAGCGGTCGGTGCGCAGCCGGAGCAGTCCGTTGCCGAGCGGCTCCAGGAATTGGAAACGCTGCACCATAACGGTGTGCTGAGCGAGCAGGAATACACCGCGAAGCGAGCGCAGATCATCGCCGAGATCTGAACGGGCGGGCTTGGCTGGATTGCCTGTCTCCTCCTCATCGCACTTCGTGCTCTGCATCGTCGCCAGGCTGGGTTGAATTGCCTGTCTCCTCCTCATCGCACTTCGTGCTCTGCATCGTCGCCAGGCTGGGCTGAAACAGGTTCCAGTTTTGCTGCTAGCCTAGGCGGCGGTCGCTGAAAGGGGCAGCCGTGGCCGGACAGCCGGGAACACTGCAGGGGCGAGTTGCATTCGTCACCGGTGCCGCGCGAGGGCAGGGCCGGTCCCATGCCGTACGGCTGGCCCGCGCCGGTGCCGACATCATCGCGCTGGACATCTGCGCCCCGGCTTCCGAGACGATCACCTACCCGGCGGCCACCGCCGAGGACCTCGCCGAAACGGTCCGCGCGGTCGAAGCCGAAGGGCGCAAGGTGCTGGCCCGCGCGGTCGACACCCGCGACGACGCGGCCGTGCGTCAACTGGTCGCCGATGGAACCGAGCAGTTCGGCAGGCTGGACATCCTGGTGGCCAATGCCGGTGTGCTGGGCTGGGGGCGGCTCTGGGAGCTCACCGACGAACAGTGGGACACCGTCATCGGGGTCAACCTCACGGGTACCTGGCGCACGCTACGTGCGGTGATCCCGGCGATGATCGACGCCGGCAACGGCGGATCGATCATCGTGGTGAGCTCGGCAGCAGGATTGAAAGCCACACCGGGCAATGGTCACTACTCAGCCTCTAAATACGGGCTCGTCGCACTCACCAACTCGTTGGCGTTGGAGCTCGGTGAGTTCGGCATCCGCGTCAACTCCATCCATCCGTACTCCGTCGACACGCCGATGATCGAGAAGGACGCGATCATCCAGCTGCTGAGCCAGCATCCCCGGTACGCACACAGCTTTCCGCCAATGCCGTTGCAGCCGAGAGGCGTTATGAACCCGGACGAGATCTCCGATGTGGTGGTCTGGTTGGCCGGTGACGGCTCGGGCACGCTGTCGGGTGCGCAGATACCGATCGACAAAGGTGTGCTGAAGTACTGACGTGACCACTAGTACGAACGGCAAGGGGATTCTCATCGTCGGCGGTGGCCTCGCTGCCGCCCGAACCGCTGAGCAGCTGCGCCGCGCCGGTTACGGCGGCACCCTGACGATCGTCAGCGACGAGGTACACCTGCCCTATGACCGGCCGCCGCTGTCGAAGGAAGTCCTGCGCGGCGAAGTCGACGACGTGAGCCTCAAACCGCGCGAGTTCTACGACGAGCGCAATATCGCCCTGCGGCTGGGTTCGGCCGCCACCGGAGTGGACACCGAAGGCCGGACGGTGAGCATCGACGATGGCACGGAACTCGGCTACGACGAACTAGTCATCGCGACGGGCCTTGTGCCCCGGCGGATTCCGGCTTTCGGTGACCTCGACGGCATCCGGGTGCTGCGCTCACTCGACGAGAGCATGGCGCTGCGCCGGCACGCATCCGAGGCACGGCACGCCGTCGTCGTCGGTGCGGGTTTCATCGGCTGCGAAGTAGCGGCCAGCCTGCGCCGGTTGGGCGTCGAGGTCGTCCTTGTCGAACCCCAACCCGCGCCGCTGGCATCGGCACTCGGCGCGCAGATCGGCGAGCTGGTGACACGGTTGCACCGTTCGGAGGGCGTCGACGTGCGCGCCGAAACTACAGTGGCCGACGTGCGTGGCCCCGGTCATGTCGACACGGTGGAGTTGACCGACGGCACGCAACTGGCGGCCGACCTGGTGGTCGTCGGCGTCGGATCTCGGCCTGCCACCGACTGGCTCGAGGGCAGTGGGCTTCGACTGGAGAATGGTGTGCTCTGCGACGGAAGCGGGCGCACCAGTGCCCCGCATGTGTGGGCGGTCGGCGACGTGGCCTCCTGGCAAAAGGCGCAGGGACATCAAGTGCGCGTAGAACATTGGAGCAACATCGCCGAGCAGGTCCGCGTCGTGGTGCCGGCGATCCTCGGCCGGCAGGCGCCGTCGAGCGTAGTGGTGCCCTATTTTTGGAGCGACCAGTACGACATCAAGATCCAGTGTCTGGGTGAACCGCAAGCCACCGACATCGTTCACCTCGTCGAGGACGACGGCCGAAAGTTCCTGGCCTATTACGAGTGTGACGGAGTGCTTACCGGAGTCGTCGGCGCCGGCAAGCCAGCTCAGGTGATGAAGACCCGAGCCAAGATCGCGGCCGGGGCGCCGATCGCCGAGCTGATCAGCTGAGCCGGCCGAGTCAGTTCTCGTCCAGGCCGCGGATGACAGTCTGCACGGTGGCGTCCGATGCGGCCAGTTCCTTGCACAGCAACCGGACAGCATATTCGGCATCGGCCGAGTCGCCACAGGTGAACACATCGACGAATATCGCACCCCGCTCCGGATAGCTGTGAATCGAGGCATGCGATTCGGCGAGCAGCGCCAACACCGTCACGCCCTGCGGCGTGAAGTGTTTGTCGATCATCTCGCAGACGGTGGCGCCGGCCCTGGTGAGCACACCGGCGAGGATGTCACGAAGCCGGGCAGTGTCATTGGCCAGCTCACGCTCGACCCCCGAAAGCTCTGCCAACACGTGACAACCCCTGACCTGGCTACCCGATGCAGACGGCATCAGTCAGTTCTACAACAGGTCTCGTCGCCGGCACCGACGATTCCCGATGCCGACGCGGGGCCGCTACTCCCAGGCCACCGGCGGCCCATGCGGGCTGCACGCGGCCAAGATCCGATCGGCACCGTCCGGCCAGGTCTGCAGCCGCAACACAAAGGCAATCGATGCCTCGGGCCCGCGGCGTTGCGGCTCCAGCATGAGATGAGCGAACGGTGACCGGTCAGTCGCGCTCGCCGCTAACGCGTCGATGCCGGCACTGGTGGCTGCTTGCTCGGCGGGCGAAAGATACTGCCAGGTGATGGAGTGCCACAGCACGGTCACCGCGCCGTCGACGAGAGAAAGATTCGCGACAGCCTCAGATGCGGTGCGCTGCGCCACCGAGGCGGGGACCCGGCGAGCGATCTCGATGGCACCGCGCAGCCGGCCGATCCGTTCGGTCATATCGGGCCAGACGTAACTCAACAGGGTGAGCGTTGCGTTCGAACCGGTGGGTTCGATGGGCGCCACGTCGTAGCCGTTGCGTTCGATGATCCGCAGATCCGCCGCGGGCGGGGGATCTCCGCGCCAGGCGTCATCGATCGTGACAGGGCAGTCGGCCGGTCCCCAGTCGCCGCCGCGATACCGGTAGCGATAATGGTCAGCGCGCAGATTCAGCCCCGCGCTGCAACCGATTTCGACCAGCCGGACCGGCATTTGCCAGTGCTGGGCGAGGTGTAGCAGACCGCCGATCAGGGCGGCGGAGCGGCCCACTTCGTTGGTCTGCGGTACTTGGTCCAAGGCGGCGCGTAGGGCGCCGGGGTGATCGGCGGCAGTCCGGGTGATCTCGGGCCAAGCCGCATCGGCGTCCCAGCGCCCGCCGGTGCTGGGATACCAGCGACGGAGCTCGGGCGCGCGCCCGTCGAGCACCAGCCGGTGTAGGCCGCCGAGAAGTCGCAGCGGCACCGCCAGCCGTGCCGGCTGGTCCTGTTGGCCGGCCAGGATCGCCGCGAAAACGCCATCGGCTTCGACGTCGGACGCCATCCGCTCGAGGAGTTGTCCGTACATCGGTGAACCCAGCGTCGTGCAGGCGTGCCCTTGCCAACGCAGGGTTTTGAGCAGATGCTCGCGGCTGGTCACGGTGCCAGCTCGTCCAAGCCGGCCCGGACGACGTCGAATGCGTCGGCCAGGGCTTGGGGCAGCGAGACGTCTTCGTCAGCCAGCCAGTGCTCGTAGGCGCTCAACGCGACCCCGAGCAGCATCCATGCGACGGTCTGGGGCAGCAGCGCTCCGGTCGGGACACCGCAGCGGCGGGCCACGAATTCGGCGATGACGTCGCGCCAGCCCGCGTACATCGTCATCGAATAGGCCTGAAGCTCGGTGGTCTGCAAGATCAGTTGCATGCGCTGGCGGTGCCGAACCGTTTCCGACTCGTCGAACGTGTTGAAGGCCAACAACGCTGACCGCAGCGCATCACCGAGGGAGGTGTCCGGTGGCACCTCGGCCAGCAGGTGGCGCAGGTGTTGCAAGTGGGTGTCGAAGTCCCCCCAGGGGATGGCGTTCTTCGAGGCGTAATAGCGAAAGAGAGTCCGCCGCGCAATGCCGGCGGCCTGTGCGACGTCGTCGACGCTGACCGCATCGAACCCGCGATGGGAGAACAAACCCAACGCCACGTCGGTGATTTGGTGCGGCGTGGTCGAGCGGCGCCGGCCCACCCGGGTCTGAGATCCCGGCTGTCTCGGTGTCATCTTTCCGGAGGCCTCTATCTTTCTGGCACTCGATGCCATATTCTGACGAAGATTGTGACCGGGCACACCCCGCTTGTCGAGTCTTCAACGAAAGGTGGCTTCATGGACGATCAGGCCGACACCGACACCGAGCTCGTCACCGAGACACTCGTCGAAGAGGTGTCCATCGACGGCATGTGCGGGGTCTACTGACCGTGCCCGCCGCTCTGCAGGCGACGGATGCAGCTCCGCCAGACGGGTTCGATCCGCATCGCGGCTGGCGGCTGCATCCGCAGGTTGCGGTGCGGCCGGAGCCGTTCGGCGCACTGCTCTACCACTTCGGCACCCGCAAGCTGTCCTTCCTGAAGAACCGCACGATGCTTGACGTGGTGCGCGGCCTCGCCGATCATCCCGATGCGCAATCTGCCTGCCGCGCCGCCGGAGTCGACGACGCTCGACAGCAGCCGTACCTGCGCGCGCTGGCCGTGCTGGCTGGGTCGAACATGCTCGTCGCCGCCGAGGGCAGCCGAGAATGACCTCTGGCTCGCCACGGCTGGTCGAGCAGTTCGAACGCGGGCTCGACGCGCCGATATGCCTGACGTGGGAGCTCACCTACGCCTGCAACCTGGCGTGTGTGCACTGCTTGTCGTCGTCGGGAAAGCGTGATCCGCGCGAGCTGTCCACCGATGAGTGCAAAGCGATCATCGACGAGCTCGAACGCATGCAAGTGTTCTACGTCAACCTCGGCGGCGGCGAACCGACCGTGCGGCAAGACTTTTGGGAATTGTTGGACTACGCCACCGAGCACCGCGTCGGTGTGAAGTTTTCCACCAACGGCGTGCGGATCACGCCCGACATCGCCGGGCGGCTGGCCGAAAGCGACTACGTCGACGTGCAGATCTCGCTCGACGGTGCCACCGCCGAGGTCAATGACGCCGTGCGGGGCGTCGGTTCCTACGCCGTGGCGGTCCGCGCGCTGCAGAACCTGGCCGCCGCGGGATTCGCCGACCCCAAGATCTCCGTCGTGGTCACCCGGCACAATGTGAACCAGCTCGACCAATTCGCCTCCTTGGCGGACCGTTACGGCGCCACCTTGCGGATCACCCGGCTGCGGCCGTCGGGTCGCGCCGTCGACGTCTGGGACGACCTGCACCCGACACCGGAGCAGCAGGTCGAGCTTTACCAGTGGTTGCTCGCCAAAGGCGATCGAGTACTGACCGGCGACTCGTTCTTTCACCTGTCGGCGTTGGGTGAGCCGGGCGCGCTGGCCGGCTTGAACATGTGCGGAGCCGGCCGGGTGGTCTGCCTGATCGACCCGATCGGTGACGTCTACGCCTGCCCCTTCGCCATCCATGAACGTTTCCTCGCCGGCAACGTGCTGGCTGACGGGGGCTTCGACTTCGTGTGGCGCAACGCCTCGCTGTTCCAGGAACTGCGCAGCCCCCAGTCCGCCGGCGCCTGCGGCACGTGCGGTCACTACGACAGCTGCCGGGGTGGTTGCATGGCGGCCAAATTCTTCACCGGCCTCCCGCTGGCCGGTCCGGATCCCGAGTGCGTGCAAGGCCACGGCGCGACGGCGCCCACCGGTGCCAAGCCGCGTCCGGGCAGTGATCACTCGCGGGTCAAGCGCGGCGCCGGACCGGTCGCGCTGACCCTGTCCACTCAGCGGCCGGCCCGCTTCTGCGACGAGAGTCCGGTTTAGTCGTGGCCCGCAACAGCTGGTTCGAGACGGTAGCGATCGCCGAGCAACGGGCCAAGCGGCGGTTGCCCAGATCGGTCTACTTTGCGCTGGTGGCTGCCAGTGAGAAGGGAGCCACCGCCGCCGACAACGTCCAGGCGTTCGGCGAGCTCGGCTTCGCGCCGCATGTGATCGGCGCGCTGGAAAAGCGGGATTTGTCGACAACGGTTATGTCGCAACATCTTTCGCTACCGGTGGTTGTTTCGCCGACGGGTGTGCAGGCGGTCGATCCGGACGGTGAGGTGGCGGTGGCGCGGGCGGCGGCGGCCCGCGGCACGGCGATGGGGTTGTCCTCGTTCGCCAGCAAGCCGGTCGAGGAGGTGGCGGCAGCAAACGACAAGGTGTTCTTCCAGGTCTACTGGCTGGGTGGCCGCGAGGCGATCGCGCAGCGCGTCGAGCGGGCCCGGCAAGCGGGTGCGGTCGGTTTGATCCTGACCACCGACTGGACCTTCTCGCACGGACGGGACTGGGGCAGCCCGGTGATCCCGGAACACATGAATCTGCGGAACATTCTGCGGCTGTCGCCGCAGGCGATCACCCGGCCGGGGTGGCTGTGGAAGTACGCCAAGACAATGCGTCCACCAGACCTTCGGGTGCCCAATCAGGGTTGTCCCGGCGAGCCCGGGCCCACCTTCTTCGCCGCCTACGGTGAGTGGATGGCGACACCGCCGCCCACCTGGGAGGATGTCGCCTGGCTGCGGGAGCTGTGGGGCGGCCCCTTCATGCTCAAGGGCGTGATCCGGGTCGATGACGCGAAAAAGGCAGTCGATGCCGGGGTTTCCGCGATATCGGTGTCGAACCACGGCGGCAACAACCTGGATGGCACGCCGGCCGCCATCCGCGCGCTGCCGGCTGTGGCCGAGGCGGTCGGCGACCAGGTCGAGGTGCTGCTGGACGGCGGCGTGCGCCGCGGCAGCGACGTCGTCAAGGCTCTCGCCCTCGGAGCCCGCGCCGTCATGATCGGTCGCGCTTACCTGTGGGGCCTGGCGGCCGCCGGCCAGGCGGGCGTCGAAAACGTCCTCGACATCCTGCGCGCCGGCATCGACAGCACGCTGGCCGGCCTCGGGCGGGCGTCGGTCGCAGACCTCACCCCAGACGACGTCGTCGTTCCGCCCGGGTTCACCCGAGCGCTCGGTATGCCATCAGCCGCGGACGGAACCGGGGACATCTGATACTGGCGTGGCAGCCGTGGCACACGGGGTCGGATTCCGGCGGACCGCCGAATCGCTGGAGGAAAATTCTTCGCCGAGCTGCGAACAATCGGTGCACGCCAGGTGAATTCGTCTTACCATCGGCGAGTGGCCGTCCTCGCCGAACTCGGGGGCTCGACGTCGAGCCAACTCGAAAGCTCATATTCGGCGATTTTGGTTCCGGTGGGGTCCACCGAACAGCACGGTCCGCATCTGCCCCTGAACACCGATACCCAGATTGCGACCGCCGTCGCCCGCGCAGTCGCCGCACGATGTCACTCGGCTTCGGGCGCCGATGAGCACCGCTGGCTGGTGGCACCGTCGATCGCGTACGGCGACAGTGGCGAGCACCAGAGTTTCGCCGGCACCATCTCCATCGGCACCGACGCACTGACCACCTTGCTGGTCGAGTACGGCAGGTCGGCCGGCTGTTGGGCGAAGCGACTGGTCTTCGTCAACGGGCACGGCGGCAACATCGCCGCGTTGCGGCGCGCGGTGCGCCTGCTGCGTGCAGAAGGCCGCGACGCCGGCTGGTGCGGTTGTGTGGCCGACGGGGCCGACGCACACGCCGGCCACACCGAAACGTCGGTGCTGTTGCACCTTTCGCCTTCCGATGTACGAACCCAACGCCGCTGCGCCGGCAACGACGCGCCGTTGCCCGAGTTGCTGCCCGCGATGCGCCGTGGGGGAGTGGCCGCGGTGAGTCCGGTCGGGGTGCTCGGCGATGCGACCACGGCGACCGCTGCCGAAGGGCGGCGCATCTTCGCCGAGATGGTCGACGGCTGCCTGCACCGGATCGGCCGCTGGGCGCCGGGGCCGGACGGGTCACTGGCATGACGCAGACCCGACTGCCCGACGGCTTCGCCGTACAAGTTGACCGGCGGGTCCGCGTACTGGGCCAGGGCTCGACTTTGCTGGGTGGCTCTCCGACCCGGCTGCTCCGGCTGGCGCCGGCGGCGCAGGACATGCTGTCGGAGGGCCGGCTGAAGGTGCACGACGCGCTCAGCGCGCAGTTGGCCCGCACCCTGCTGGACGCGACCGTCGCTCATCCCCGCCCGGCCGGCGGCCCATCCCACCGCGACGTCACCGTGGTTATTCCGGTGCGGGACAACATGTGTGGGTTGCAGCGGTTGGTGTCGGCGTTGCGCGGATTACGCATCGCCGTGGTCGACGACGGCTCGGTCATCCCGGTGCAGCGAGAGGACTTCGCCATGCACCCCGACCTCGAGGTGCTGCGTCATCCGCACAGCAGGGGGCCGGCGGCTGCGCGCAATACCGGGTTAGCTGCCTGCGCCACCGACTTCGTCGCGTTCCTCGATTCCGATGTGCTGCCGCGCCGCGGTTGGCTGGAGGCACTGCTCGGTCACTTCTGCGATCCGACGGTCGCCTTGGTGGCGCCGCGAATCATCGGGCTGTCCCAGAGCGACCATCTGGTGGCCCGCTACGAGGCGGTCCGCTCGTCGTTGGACCTGGGCCAACGGGAAGCGCCGGTGCTTCCCTACAGCACCGTGTCCTACGTGCCGAGCGCCGCGATCATCTGCCGCGCGTCGGCGCTGCGGGAGCTCGACGGGTTCGACGAGACGCTGCGGTCCGGTGAAGATGTCGACTTGTGCTGGCGACTCGTCGAGGCCGGCGCGCGACTGCGCTACGAGCCGATCGCGTTGGTGGCTCATGACCATCGAACCGAGCTGAAGGATTGGATCGCGCGCCGGGCCTATTACGGCGGCTCCGCCGCGCCGCTTGCGGTGCGGCACCCCGACAAGACGGCGCCGCTGGTCATCTCCGGCTGGGGTCTGGCGGTGTGGACCCTGATGGCCATCGGCTCGTCATTGGGCTACCTGGCGTCGCTGCTGGCCGCCGCGCTGACCGGCCGCAAGATCGCCAAAGCGATGCACGGCGACGACACCGAACTCTACGACGTCGCGGTGGTGGCCACTCGTAGCCTGTGGTCGGCGGCGTTACAACTCGCGTCCGCGATCTGCCGGCACTACTGGCCGCTCGCGCTGGTCGCCGCCATCTTCTCTCGACAATGCCGTCGAGCCGTTATCGCCGCGGCCATCCTCGACGGCGTCACCGACTGGATCAGCCGCCGCGGGGACACCGACGGCGATACCCGACCGATCGGCCTGGTCGCCTACCTCGTGCTGAAGCGCCTGGACGATGTGGCCTACGGCCTCGGCTTGTGGGGCGGCGTGGTACGTGAGCGCAACATCGGCCCCCTCAAGCCGCAGATCCGAACCTGACGGCCGGGTTGACCAACGCCGTCCGGCACAGCGACGTGCTGATTGTCGGGGCGGGAAGCGCCGGCTCGGTTGTGGCCGAGCAGCTTTCAGCAGATCCCGACCGTCTGGTCACCGTGCTGGAGGCCGGCCCGCCGCTCACCGATCCGCTGCTGCTGGCTCAGACGACCGACGGGATGCGCCTGCCCATCGGCGCCGGCAGCCCGCTGATTCATACCTACCAGACCCGGCTGACCGAGAGCCCGGCACGGCACGTGCCGATCATGCGCGGGAGCACCATCGGCGGTTCCGGAGCGGTCAACGGCGGCTACTTCTGCCGCGCCCTACCGCGAGACTTCGACGGTATGGGGATCCCCGGTTGGGCTTGGACCGATGTGCTCACCCACTTCCGGGCGATCGAAACCGATCTGGACTATCAGGGCCCCGCCCACGGCGACGCTGGACCCATCGCCGTCCGCCGCACCCGCGAACTGGTCGGAACCAGCCGGTCATTCGCCACTGCCGCACAGGACGCCGGCTTCACGTGGATCGCCGATCTGAACGACGTCCCGGCGGACCCGCAGCTGCCGTCCGGGGTGGGTGCGGTTCCGCTCAACATTGTCGACGGCGTCCGCAGAAGCTCGGGAGTAGCGTATTTGATGCCGGCACTGAGTCGGCCGAACCTCACCCTCTTGGCGCGTACCCGCGCATTGTCGCTGCGGTTCAAGGGTGTTCGAGTCGTCGGAGTTGACGCGGTGGGTTCGGACGGCCCGCTCACCGCGACCGCAGACCGAATCGTGTTGTGCGCCGGCGCCATTGAATCAGCACATCTGCTCATGCTTTCCGGTCTTGGTGACGAGGAGGTGCTGCGTACGGCCGGCGTAGACGTAGTCCAACCGCTGCCGGTCGGGAGGAGCTGCAGTGACCACCCGGAATGGGTACTGCCGACCAGCTGGGCCGTCGCGGCCGACCGGCCGGTTCTCGAGGTCCTGCTGGCCACGTCGGACGGAATCGAGATACGACCCTACACAGGCGGTTTCGTGGCTATGGTCGGCGATGGCACAGCCGGGCATCCGGATTGGCCCCACATCGGTGTCGCGTTGATGCAACCGCGGGCACGGGGACGGGTCACGTTGCTGTCCAGCGATCCTCGGGTGACACCGGGTATCGAACACCGCTATGACACCGAGCCCGCTGATATCGCCGCGTTGCGGCGAGGCAGTGATCTGGCACGCGAACTGGTCGGCGCGTCAACCCAAGTGGGGGAGCCGGCGTGGTCGACGTCCCAACACCTCTGCGGCAGTGCCCCGATGGGCGACGAGCACGATCCGCGAGCGGTGCTCGACCCCCAGTGCCGCGTCCTTGGTGTCGAGGGGCTCTGGGTGGTGGACGGTTCGGTGCTACCGAGGGTCACCAGCCGTGGACCGCACGCCACGATCGTGATGTTGGCGCATCGGGCCGCTCAGTTCCTCAGGTGATTTCGCCGCCCGGTCTTCTCCACGCAGCCGCCGGACCGTCCTCAACTGCCGGCCGTCACGGCCGGGCGCCCATACGGCGACAGCCAGGGCGGCAAGGGCGATGATCACCGCGAGCACCAGAAACGACGAATCCATTGCCTGAAGGAACGCGGTCTTGCTGATGTCCGCCAGCGTCTGTCCCGATGGGCCAATAAGTTTCGACACCTCGAGCGCTTGAGCCAGCGAATGGGAAGCGGGACCGCGAACCGACTGGGGAAACACCGACAGCGGCTGGGTGACCAAGTGGCCGTAGCGCGCCGCCAGTATCGACCCACCGAGCGCGATGCCCAGGGCGGCGCCCACTTCGCGGGTGGTGTCGTTGACCGCCGAAGCGACGCCCTGCTTCTCGTCGGGCACCGAGGCCATGATCGCCGAGGTCGTTGGGACCGTGCACAATCCGATTCCTGCACTGATCACCAGCAGCGGCCACACCAAGTCCAGATACGGGGAGTCCACCGACAGGGTCCGCATCCAGATGAAGCCGGCCGAGATCAACAACAGACCGCAGAACACCACCAGCCGTAAGCCCAGGCGCGGCAGGTACCACTGAGACAGCACCGACAGCGCCAGCATGGGCAGCATCAGCGGACTGAACGCCATCGCCGTCCCGATGGGGCTGTACCCCATCACCAGCTGAATGAATTGCATCATCACGTAGAAGAAGCCGAACATCGCCAAGAACGAAATGGTGATGGTCGCAGCACCGGTCGCGAAGTCCGGCCGGCGGAACAACCGGACATCGAGCAGCGGATACCGGCGGCGCAGTTCGACGACCCCGAAGACGGCGCCCAGGGCCGCACCGCCGGCGAGGCTCCCGTAGACCACCGGGTCCGTCCAGCCCCGAGTGGGCGCTTCAACCACGCCGTAGACGAAGACGAGCAATGCGCTGCCGATCAAGGCGGCACCCGGCCAGTCGACCGGGGTGGCTTCCTCGTCGCGCGAGGTCGCCACGGTGCATGTCAGCACGAAGATCAGGGCCGCCGCGCCCGCGAAGGCCCAGAAGATCGAATGCCAGGACCAGAAGCGCAGCAGCAATCCGCTGCCGAGCATGCCGATCACTCCGCCGGAGCCGGCGACGCCGGCCCAGATCCCCACCGCTTTGGTGCGTTCGTTGCGGGTGTAAGCGGCGGTCAACAACGAAAGGGTCGAGGGCATGACGAACGCGGCGCCGACCCCGGCCGCCGCGCGAGCGGCGACGATCTGCCACGGGCCACCGTGAATCGCCGGAATCGCCGAGGCGACAGCGAAAATCGACAGGCCCGCCAGCAGTGCGCCTCGGCGGCCGTAACGATCACCGATGGCCCCGGCCGGAAGCAGCAGGCACGCCAGCACCAGTGTGTAGCTGTCGACCACCCAGGTCAGTTGGGATTGTGTCGCCGCGGTGGCGGTCGCGATGTCAGGTAACGCGGTGTTCAGCGCCACCATCGATGCGATGACCAGCGACACCCCCAGGCAGGCCACGACCAGAGTCCACATTCTCGCCCGAGCCGAACCGCCGAGGGGCGTCGCGCCGGTAGCCTGGTCGGGCCGAACAAACGTCTGCACCATGGCGACAAGCTCCTTTTGGGCCTAGTACGTATTTTTGAGACAAGCAGTCTCGTACATAGACCATTGGTCTTGTTCCTAAACATCCGGTCAGAGGAGGTGACCAGAATGTCCGGCGCCAATACCGACCCCCGGCCGGCGCGGTCCCGGGCACTTCTCCTTGACGCCGCTGCTGCTCTGCTGCGTTCCGGTGGGCCCAGCGCGGTGACCGTCGATGCCGTCACCCGTGCTGCCAACGTAGCCCGTGCCACGCTGTACCGCCACTTCCCGAGCGGAAATGATTTGCTGGCAGCGGCTTTCAACAGCTTGATCCCGCCGGCGCCCATGCCGCCAGAAAACGGATCGCTGCGCGACCGGCTGTTGGCCGTCGTGCTGGCACAAGCCGAACGGGTGGCCGAAGCCCCCGCCACGCTGACTGCCATGTCGTGGCTGACACTGGGCGGTGACCTGGAAGCCTTGCCGGAGCCCCGTCGCGGCCACCCGGCCGACAGCACCGCCATCACCACCCTGCGCGAGCGGATCGCCCAGCAGTACGCGGCGCCGTTCGACGCCATCTTCGACAGCCCCGCGGCCGCGGCCGAACTCGGTGAGATCGATCGCGCGCGGGCCGTCGCCTTGCTGATCGGTCCGCTGGTACTCGGCCGGCTGTCGACCTTGGCTGACTTCGACTACCGCGACTGTGCTTCGGCCGCCGTCGACGGCTTCCTGCACGTGCAGCGCATGCGCCGGAACGCGACGAACGGCGAACCGGCCGGTGCTTAACCTTGTTGTGCGATTACCGTTGCGGTGCAGTGTCCGTCGTTCGACTCTGGTCGTCGTCGTGCTGATGTCAGTGCTGTCGGCGGTGACGTCCTGCGGCCGCGAACCAGGCGCCTCGGGTGCCGGGGTGGTGCGTACGGCCACGGGCCTGGTGCGCGGTCAGGTCGCGACGGATCACCGGCTGTTTGAGGATATTCCGTATGCCGCAGCACCGGTCGGGCCGTTGCGGTGGCGCCCGCCGCAGCCGGCCGCGCCGTGGTCGGGACTGCGGGACGGCAGCAAACCCGGACCGCAATGCGAACAGGAGACTCCCAGCGGCAAGGCGGCCAGTGAGGACTGCCTGACCGTCAACGTGTGGACCCCTGCGGTCGGAGCGGGCCGCGAGCGGCGTCCGGTCATGGTGTGGATGCACGGCGGCGGCTTCGTCAACGGCAGCGGCGACATCTACGACGCACGCCGGCTGGCGGCACAGGGCCGCATCGTCGTGGTGACGCTCAACTACCGGCTCGGCACACTCGGATTTCTGGCCGATCCCGGGCTCGGCGACGACGTCGGCAACTACGGCCTGGCTGATCAGCAAGCCGCGCTGCGCTGGGTGCGCGACAACATCTCCAACTTCGGCGGCGATCCCACCAAGGTGACGATCGCAGGGGAATCGGCCGGCGGCATGTCGGTGTGCGACCACTTGGTGGCCCCCGGTTCGACCGGATTGTTCCGCGCGGCGATCATTCAGAGCGGACCGTGCCAGGCCCAAGTCGACCAGGCAAGGGCCCAGCACATCAGCGGCGAATACGCAGCGTCGGTGGGTTGCGCGGACCCTGCCACCGCCGCGGACTGTCTGCGGGCCGTGCCGGCCGCGGACCTGGACCGACCGCCGTGGTATTACCCGATCGGCGACTCCGACGCCCTTTCCGGCCCGGTCACCGGCACGTCGGCGCTACCTGTCGATCCGATGGCGGCCGCCGCCACCGGACGGGCCGCAAAGGTTCCGGTACTGATCGGGGTCACCCACGACGAATTCACCATGTTCGCCGCCCTGCGGTATCTGCGCCTGGGCCGGGAGCTGACGACGGCCGAGTATCCGATGCTGCTTGACGACGTCTTCGGCGACGACGGGCCCGCCGTGCTGCGGCAGTACCCGGTCGAACGCTACGACGGCAACGCCTCACTGGCCTATGCGGCGACGATGACCGACAGCCTGTTCAGCTGCGTCGCCGACCGATTCGCCCATACCCTGCGCGGGGGCGCCCCGGTCTACGGCTACGAGTTCGACGATTCGCACGCGCCGGCCGGCGAGCCGCTGCGCCGGGCGCCGTTCCCGGTGGGCGCCAGCCACTCCTCGGAGTTGCGCTACCTGTTCGAGATCGGCGGCCCAGCGCCGCTGGATCCCGCGCAACGCACGCTGTCGAACGAAATGGTCCGCTACTGGTCCCAATTCGTGACCACGGGCGCCCCGCAAGTGCCTGATCTGCCCCCTTGGCCGCCGATCGGCACCGATCCGGCGACCAGCCGGTGGATGTCGTTGCAGCCCGGCGGCAACCGGGTGTTTGCCAACTTCGACGCGGCGCATCAATGCCCGTTCTGGGCCGGTGTGAAGGGGTTGGGCAGGGACCGGTGAATCGCCGGCCGGTCGTGCCGAAACTGCAGCCAGGGCCCCGAACCGGCGGCGAGACCAGCCCTCGGCGCAGACTCGGTGCCGCCGGCGCAGAGTCGGTGATAGCCGACCCACTACCCGGGGCCGCCAGAATTTGGCCAAAGCGGTGTTCTAGGGCATACTGTTCAGGTTGCCCTGCGCCGGGTTGACGCCTGGCCGGGCATACGACCGGCGCCCGTACGGGCGCCTCCGGTCCCACCTCGCAGCGTGACGACTTTTCGGGCGCGAACGAGGCTGCGTGCGGGCGACACACCCGAGCGTGTGGGCCGGTGCACCACGACAGGTAAACAGCGGCGGCACATCGAGCGCGACGACGTCTGGCGGAGCGCGGGATACCAGACATTGGAGAGTGAGGTAGGACTAGCGTGGCGGGACAGAAGATCCGCATCAGGCTCAAGGCCTACGACCACGAGGCCATCGACGCCTCGGCGCGCAAGATCGTGGAAACGGTCGTCCGTACCGGCGCCAGTGTCGTAGGGCCGGTGCCGCTGCCGACCGAGAAAAACGTCTACTGCGTGATTCGCTCCCCGCACAAGTACAAGGACTCGCGGGAGCACTTCGAAATGCGTACCCACAAGCGGCTGATCGACATCCTCGACCCGACACCGAAGACGGTCGACGCGTTGATGCGCATCGATCTGCCCGCCAGCGTCGACGTCAACATTCAGTAGGAGTCACCGCAGCCATGGCTTCAAAAGCTAGGAAAGGCATTCTGGGCACCAAGCTCGGGATGACGCAGGTGTTCGACGAGAACAACCGCGTGGTTCCGGTCACGGTGGTCAAAGCCGGACCCAACGTGGTGACCCGCATCCGCACCCCGGAGCGCGACGGTTACAGCGCTGTGCAACTGGCCTACGGCGAGATCAGTCCCCGCAAGGTCAACAAGCCGCTGACCGGTCAGTACGCCGCCGCGGGTGTCAACCCGCGACGCCATCTGGCCGAGCTGCGTTTCGACGGGCCAGAAGCAGCAGCCGAATACGAGGTCGGCCAGGAGCTCACCGCCGAAATCTTCGCCGACGGCAGCTATGTCGACGTGACCGGCACCTCCAAAGGCAAAGGTTTCGCCGGAACCATGAAGCGCCACGGTTTCCGCGGGCAGGGCGCCAGCCACGGCGCGCAGGCAGTGCATCGGCGGCCGGGGTCCATCGGCGGCTGCGCCACTCCCGCGCGAGTGTTCAAGGGAACCCGGATGGCCGGGCGAATGGGCAACGACCGGGTGACGACTCAGAACCTCTTGGTGCACAAGGTCGACGCCGAGAACGGTGTGCTGCTGATCAAGGGCGCCATTCCGGGGCGCACCGGCGGGCTGGTCATGGTCCGCAGCGCGATCAAACGAGGTGAGAAGTAATGGCTCCCGCGAACGCTCTGAGCATCGACGTCAGAACCCCGGCAGGCGGTTCCGACGGTTCCATCGAGTTGCCGGCCGAGTTGTTCGACGCCCCGGCGAACATCGCGCTGATGCATCAGGTCGTCACCGCGCAACGAGCGGCGGCCCGCCAGGGCACCCACTCCACCAAGACCCGCGGCGAGGTACGCGGAGGTGGCCGGAAACCGTATCGGCAGAAGGGGACCGGCCGCGCTCGCCAGGGCTCGGTGCGCGCGCCGCAGTTCACCGGTGGCGGCATCGTGCACGGCCCCAAGCCGCGCGACTACAGCCAGCGCACGCCGAAGAGGATGATCGCCGCCGCGCTGCGCGGCGCCCTGTCCGACCGGGCGCGCAACGGCCGCATTCACGCCGTCACCGAGCTGGTGTCGGGTCAGACACCGTCCACCAAGAACGCCAAGGCGTTTCTGGGCACGTTGACCGATCGCAAGCGGGTGCTGGTGGTGATCGGGCGTGGGGACGAGACCGGGACGAAAAGTGTGCGCAACCTGCCCGGTGTGCATGTGCTGGCACCCGACCAGCTCAACACCTACGACGTGTTGCGCGCCGACGACGTCGTGTTCTCCGCCGAGGCGCTGCGCGCCTACATCGACGCAAACACCAGCCCCGCCGAGGAGGTTTCGGCCTGATGGCGACCATCAGCGATCCCCGCGACATCATCCTGGCGCCGGTCATCTCCGAGAAGTCGTACGGGCTGATCGACGACAACGTCTACACATTCCTGGTGCGCCCGGACTCCAACAAGACGCAGATCAAGATCGCGATCGAGAAGATCTTCGCGGTCAAGGTCGTATCGGTGAACACGGCCAACCGGCAAGGCAAGCGCAAGCGCAGTCGATCCGGATACGGCAAGCGCAAGGACACCAAGCGCGCCATCGTCACCCTGGCGCCGGGCAGCAAGCCCATCGACCTGTTCGGAGCTCCGGCCTGACGGCCTCAGCGAGATACGGAAAGACCTGACAAATGGGAATTCGCAAGTACAAGCCGACCACTCCGGGTCGTCGTGGTGCCAGCGTCTCCGACTTCGCCGAGATCACCCGCTCCACTCCGGAGAAGTCTCTGGTACGTCCGCTGCACGGCCGCGGCGGTCGCAACGCGCACGGCCGGATCACCACCCGCCACCGCGGTGGCGGGCACAAGCGGGCCTATCGGCTGATCGACTTCCGTCGCAACGACAAGGACGGGATCAACGCCAAAGTCGCCCACATCGAATACGACCCGAACCGCACCGCCAACATCGCACTGCTTCATTTTCTTGACGGCGAAAAGCGTTACATCATTGCGCCGCAGGGGTTGTCGCAGGGTGATGTGGTGGAGTCCGGCGCCAACGCCGATATCAAGCCCGGCAACAACCTGCCGTTGCGCAACATCCCGGCCGGCACGCTGGTGCACGCCGTGGAGCTGCGGCCCGGTGGCGGTGCCAAGCTCGCCCGCTCAGCCGGGTCCAGCATCCAGCTGCTCGGCAAGGAGGGCACCTACGCGTCGCTGCGGATGCCCAGCGGCGAGATCCGCCGGGTCGACGTGCGGTGCCGGGCCACGGTCGGCGAGGTCGGCAACGCCGAACAGGCGAACATCAACTGGGGCAAAGCCGGCCGCATGCGCTGGAAGGGGCGGCGGCCGTCGGTGCGCGGGGTCGTGATGAACCCGGTCGACCACCCGCACGGCGGTGGTGAAGGCAAGACCTCCGGTGGCCGTCACCCGGTCAGTCCGTGGGGTAAGCCCGAAGGGCGGACCCGCAAGCGTCACAAGCCCAGCGACAAGCTCATCGTCCGACGCCGGCGCACCGGCAAGAAACATCGCTAGGAGCAGCAGCCGATGCCACGCAGCCTGAAGAAAGGTCCGTTCGTCGACGGCCATCTGCTCAAAAAGGTCGACGCGCAGAACGAGAAGAACACCAAACAGGTCATCAAGACCTGGTCGCGCCGGTCGACGATCATCCCGGACTTCATCGGCCACACCTTCGCCGTGCACGACGGCCGCAAGCATGTGCCGGTGTTCATCACCGAGGCGATGGTCGGTCACAAGTTAGGTGAGTTCGCACCGACCCGCACCTTCAAAGGACACATCAAAGACGACCGGAAGGCCAAGCGGCGATGAGCGCCCCGACTGAGTACCCCTCCGCGGTCGCGAAGGCCCGGTTCGTGCGAGTGTCGCCGACCAAGGCGCGCCGCGTCATCGACCTGGTACGCGGCAGATCTGTCGCCGACGCGCTGGACATCCTGCGCTGGGCGCCGCAGGCCGCCAGTGTGCCGGTGGCCAAAGTGATCGCCAGCGCAGCGGCCAACGCGCAGAACAACAACGGGCTCGACCCGGCCACCCTGGTGGTGGCCACCGTCTACGCCGACGACGGCCCGACCGCCAAACGGATTCGCCCGCGGGCGCAGGGTCGCGCTTTCCGGATCCGCCGCCGTACCAGCCACATCACCGTCGTAGTGGAGAGCCGGCCCGCCAAAAACGAGCGCTCGGCTCAATCGGCGCGCTCGCGCCGCGCGCAGGCCAGTAAGGCCGCCACCAAGGCACCGGCCAAAAAGGCCACCCCCGAGCAGGCTCCGGAGAAGAAAGCTCCGGCCGAGAAGGCGTCTGCCGCAAAGAAGGCACCGGCAAAGAAAGCACCCGCGAAGACTTCTGAGACTTCAGCAGCGAAGGGAGGCTCAGACTAGTGGGCCAGAAGATCAATCCGCACGGCTTCCGGCTGGGAATCACCACCGACTGGAAGTCGCGCTGGTACGCCGACAAGCAGTACGCCGAATACGTCAAGGAGGACGTGGCGATTCGTCGACTGCTCTCCAGCGGCCTGGAGCGCGCTGGTATCGCCGACGTGGAGATCGAACGCACCCGTGATCGGGTGCGGGTCGACATCCACACCGCCCGGCCGGGGATCGTCATCGGCCGCCGCGGCACCGAAGCCGACCGCATCCGCGCCGATCTGGAGAAGCTGACCGGCAAACAGGTTCAGCTCAATATCCTCGAGGTGAAAAACCCCGAGTCGCAAGCACAACTGGTGGCTCAAGGCGTTGCCGAACAGTTGAGCAACCGGGTGGCGTTCCGCCGCGCGATGCGCAAGGCCATCCAGTCGGCGATGCGGCAACCCAACGTCAAGGGCATCCGGGTGCAGTGCTCGGGCCGCCTGGGCGGTGCGGAGATGAGCCGCTCGGAGTTCTACCGAGAAGGCCGGGTTCCGCTGCACACGCTGCGAGCCGACATCGACTACGGCTTGCACGAGGCCAAGACGACCTTCGGGCGCATCGGTGTCAAAGTGTGGATTTACAAAGGCGACGTGGTGGGTGGCAAGCGTGAGGTGGCCGCTCCCGCGGCGGGCGCCGAGCGTCCGCGCCGCGAGCGGCCGTCGGGCACCCGCCCGCGCCGCAGCGGTGCTTCCGGGACGACCGGAACCAGCACCGAGGCCGGACGGGCGGCGTCCAGCGCCGAAGAGACCGTCGTCGCGCCGGAGGCTGCCGAACCCGCCGTCGAGACCTCAAGCACGGAGAGCTGAATCATGTTGATCCCCCGCAAAGTCAAACACCGTAAACAGCACCACCCGCGCCAGCGCGGCATCGCCAGTGGGGGCACCACGGTGAGCTTCGGCGACTACGGCATCCAGGCCCTGGAACACGCCTACGTCACCAACCGGCAGATCGAATCCGCCCGTATCGCCATCAACCGCCACATCAAACGTGGCGGCAAGGTGTGGATCAACATCTTCCCGGACCGCCCGCTGACCAAGAAGCCCGCGGAAACCCGGATGGGGTCGGGTAAAGGCTCGCCGGAATGGTGGGTGGCCAACGTCAAACCGGGTCGAATTCTCTTCGAGCTCAGCTACCCGAACGAGTCGATCGCCCGGGCCGCGCTCACCCGGGCTATCCACAAGTTGCCGATCAAGGCCCGCATCGTCACCCGAGAGGAGCAGTTCTGATGGCCGTGGGAATCTCCGCCGGCGAACTGCGCGAGCTCACCGGCGACGAGCTCGCCGAGCGGTTACGGGAATCCAAGGAAGAGCTGTTCAATCTGCGCTTCCAGATGGCGACCGGCCAGTTGAACAACAATCGTCGACTGCGCACGGTCCGCCACGAGATAGCACGCGTCTACACCGTGCTGCGGGAGCGCGAACTGGGCCTGGCCTCCGGGCCGGACGGCGCTGATGGCGAGGAATCCTGATGGCAGAAGCGAAAACCGGCTCGACGGCCGCCGCGAAAAAGTCGGCCCCGAAGGCGGCCAAAGCCGCCGCACCGAAGGAGTCACCCGGTGAGGGCGCGGGCCGCCAGCGCCCCGAGCAGCAGGCAGGCGGTGCCAAGGGGCCCAAGCACACCCCGCGTACACCCAAGCCCCGCGGCCGCCGCAAAACCCGCATCGGCTACGTGGTGAGTGACAAAATGCAGAAGACCATCGTGGTCGAGCTAGAAGACCGGGTGCGACACCCGCTCTACGGCAAGATCATTCGCACCACCAAGAAAGTTAAGGCGCACGACGAGAACAGCGCCGCCGGAATCGGGGACCGGGTCTCGCTGATGGAGACGCGTCCGCTGTCGGCGACGAAGCGCTGGCGCCTGGTGGAGATCTTGGAAAAGGCGAAGTAGGCGCCACCGCGCTGCGGTGAGGTCAGGTCAGGTCAGCCGCAGCAGGGCGTCGGCGTTGCCCTGTGCGATGCGTTCGCGGTCCGCCGGGGTCACCGGCAGGCTTTTTGAGGAACGCTGTCGCTTCGGCCATTGACGCGTAGGGGTAGTCAGCGGAAAACATGATGCGGTCCAGACCGACCTGGAACAGCAGCTCCAAAAACGCCGACGTCCAATTGAATCCGCTGAACGTGTAGTGCACGTTCCTGCGCAGATACTCCGACGGCGGATGTTGCACCTGCGTCACCGCTGTTGACAAGGTGCGGTCGAATCTGGGCAGCATGGCGGCCAGCCCTTCACCCATGTGGCCGATGATGATCTGAAGTCCGGGGAACCGGTCGAAGGCACCGCTGACGATGAGCCGCAGGACATGGGTGGCCGTCTCGATGTGCCAGCCCCAGCCCGCGGTGGCCAATTTTTGGGTGATCGATGCGGGATAGTTGCCGGCGTTGCCATGCGATCGAAGAACTCTTTTCCCAGTCCTTCGAAGAACCGATCAGTGGCGTAGTGCTCTTCCAGCGTGACGACTCGCATGTGCCGACCTTCCCGTGCAGATGAAACCGCAGCCACGGCTACATCGCCGGAGTACCCGAACGCGGCGGAGTCGACTCTGATTCACCGTCGACTATCAGCTCTGCGGTGTAATCTCCACGCCACACACCAAGAAAGCGGGGTCGGCGATGGCGACCGAGTTCAGCGGCAAGGTCGAGCTGGATATTCGGAATTCCGAGCCGGATTGGGGACCGTACGCCGCCCCGACAGCGCCCGCGGACGCGCCCAACGTGCTGTATCTGGTGTGGGACGACATCGGCATCGCGACCTGGGACTGCTTCGGTGGGCTGGTCGACATGCCGACGATGAGCCGGATAGCCGACCGGGGGGTGCGGCTGTCGCAGTTCCACACCACCGCGTTGTGCTCGCCGACGCGGGCATCGTTGTTGACCGGTCGCAATGCGACCACCGTCGGGATGGCCACCATCGAGGAATTCACCGACGGGTTCCCGAACTGCAACGGGCGCATTCCGGCTGAGACCGCGATGCTGTCCGAGGTACTGGCCGAACACGGCTACAACACCTATGCCACCGGCAAGTGGCATCTGACACCGTTGGAAGAGTCCAATTTGGCGTCGACGAAGCGGCACTGGCCGGTCTCGCGCGGCTTCGAGCGGTTCTACGGGTTCCTCGGCGGCGAAACCGACCAGTGGTATCCCGACCTCGTGTACGACAACCATCCGGTGACCCCGCCCGGTACGCCGGAGGACGGCTACCACCTGTCCAAGGACATCGCCGACAAGACGATCGAGTTCATCCGCGACGCCAAGGTGATCGCCCCGAACAAGCCGTGGTTCAGCTATGTCTGTCCCGGTGCCGGGCATGCGCCGCATCATGTTTTCAAGGAGTGGGCGGACCGCTACGCCGGACGATTCGACATGGGCTACGAAAAGTACCGAGAGGCCGTGCTGGACAACCAGAAAGCACTGGGGATCGTGCCTCCGGACACCGAACTGTCGCCGATCAACCCGTACGTCGACGTCAAAGGCCCAGAAGGTCAGCCGTGGCCTATGCAGGACACCGTGCGACCCTGGGACTCGCTGAACACCGAAGAACGGCAGCTGTTTTCCCGGATGGCGGAGGTGTTTGCCGGGTTCCTCAGCTACACCGACGCCCAGATCGGCCGAATCCTGGACTACCTCGAAGAATCCGGTCAACTCGACAACACCCTCATTGTGGTCATCTGCGACAACGGCGCCAGTGGTGAAGGCGGACCGAACGGTTCGGTCAACGAGCAGAAGTTCTTCAACGGGTACATCGACACCGTCGAGGAGAGCCTGAAGTTCATGGATCGCCTCGGCGGCCCGGAGACCTACAACCACTACCCGATCGGTTGGGCGATGGCGTTCAACACGCCGTACAAGCTGTTCAAGCGTTACGCCTCACACGAGGGCGGCATCGCCGACGCCGCAATCATCTCCTGGCCCAACGGAATCGCGGCGCACGGCGAGGTTCGCGACAACTATGTCAACGTCTGCGACATCACGCCCACTGTCTACGACCTGCTGGGCATGGCCCCGCCCCAAACCGTCAAGGGAATCGCCCAAAAGCCGCTGGACGGTGTGAGTTTCAAGGCCGCGCTGGATGATTCGGCGGCCGACACCGGCAAGCACACGCAGTTCTACACTATGCTGGGCACCCGCGGCATCTGGCACCAGGGCTGGTTCGCCAACACCGTCCATGCCGCGACACCGGCGGGCTGGTCACATTTCGACTCCGACCGCTGGGAGCTGTTTCACATCGAGACCGATCGCAGCCAATGCCACGACCTGGCCGACGAGCACCCGGAACAGCTCGAGGAAATCAAGGCGCTGTGGTTCTCCGAAGCCGCCAAGTACAACGGGCTGCCGCTCGCCGACCTGAACATCGTGGAGACCATGATGCGGTGGCGGCCATACCTGGCGGGTGAGCGATCCAGCTACACCTACTATCCGCACGCGGCCGAGGTCGGCATCGGCGCTGCGGTGGAGGTGCGGGGTCAGTCCTTCTCGCTGGTCGCCGACGTGACGGTAGACACCACCGGTGCCGAAGGCGTGCTGTTCAAGCAGGGCGGCGGGCACGGCGGACACGCGTTGTTCATTCAGGACGGCCGGCTGCACTGGGTCTACAACTTCTTGGGTGAGCGCGAGCAGCTGATCTCGTCACCCGGGGCGGTGCCGCTGGGTCGTCACCTGTTCGGGGTCCGCTACACCCGGAAGGGAACGGTGCCCAACAGCCACACCCCTGTGGGTGAGGCCGCGTTGTACATCGACGACGCCCTGGTGGCCACGCAGCCCGAATGGATCGCTCAGCCGGGTACTTTCGGCCTAGCCGGTGCCACCCTCAGTGTGGGTCGCAACACCGGTTCGGCGGTCTCGCGTCGCTATAAGGCACCGTTCGCGTTCACCGGCGGCACCATCGGCCACGTCACGGTGGACATTTCCGACGCGCCGTACGAGGACGTGGAAAAGAAGCTGGCACTGGCCTTTTCGCGGGATTGATGGCCCGCGGTCAGCCGTGTCTGTCCCGATACCTCAGGCGATGGCGTCGACCGCTGTTGAGACTCTCGCCTGAAAGTCGGGCGGCAGCGGGATATAGCCGTTCTTGTCGAGGTCGAGCTGGCCCCGGCCGAGCGTTGCCTGCAGGAAACCTTTGACCGCCTTGGCGGCGTCGGCGGTGGAGTACTTCGAGCAGACGATCTCGTAGGTGGCCATGACGATCGGGTACACATCGCCTTGGGTGGGGTTGTAGAACGACGAGATGTCGAGCACAAGGTCGTTGCCCTTGCCGACGATCTTGGCGCCGGTGATGGTCTTACCCACGGTGTCGGTGCCGATGCGGACCGGGCGTAGCGACTTACGGCTGGCCGGCGTTTTGATCTCGGCCGCGTACAGGCCCTCCTCCAGCGCGAACGACAGTTCGTTGTAGGTGATCGCGCCCTCGGTGTTCTTCACCATCGCCGCGGTGGCGTGGTTGCCCGAGGCGCCCGTCCCGACGCCGCCGTTGAACTTCTTCCCCGCACCCTTGTCCCACGCCCCGTCGGAGGCGGACTGCAGGTAGTTCTGGAAATTGTCGGTGGTGCCGGACGCGTCGCTGCGGTAGACGACGTGAATGTCTTCTGCCGGCATGGACGCGTTGAGCGCGGAGATCGCCGGGTCGTCCCAGCGCTTGATCGTGCCGTTGAAGATGTCGGCCAGCGTCGGCGCGTCGAGCACCAGGAAGTCCACGGCGTGCAGGTTGTAGGTGATCGCCAGCGGGCCGAACACCACCGGCAGGTTCCATGCGTCCGAGCCGCCGCAGCGCTGTTTGGCGGCGGCATACTGGTCACCGGTCAGCGGTGAGTCCGATCCACCGAAATCGGTCTTGCCCGCGAGGAAATCGCTGATGCCGGCACCTGACCCGTTGGCGGTGTAGTTGAGCGTCTGCCCGGGGCAGGCCTTGCGGTAGGCGTCGACGAAGCGAGTCACGGCATTGGCTTGCGCGGTCGAGCCGCTGGCGGTCAGCACCGGCTTCCCGCCGCAGTCCACCGTCGCCTCACTGGCATAGGCGAGCGTCGTGTGGGGCATGCTGCTGCATCCCGACAGCACCAGGGCGGCCGCCGCCAGCAGGCCGATGGCACCGACTAGTCGGATGTGCTTCACGGTGGTTGCCTCCTTGCGGACAACGGGGGTGAAAGTGTCGCGTGCGGGCGGGTGATTAAGCGCGAGCCGCCGACACGAGGAAACACTGCGGGCAGCGGTCTGGTCACCGCGATTCCGACGCATGTAGACATTTACAACTATCGATCCTGCGGGCAACCAAACACCAGGTGAACTGCGCGGTGCTGAAATCTTGCGCAAAAGCACGCCTAGTCGCGCGCGACGCTGGACTAACCTCAGGGTTTGAGCCGCGACTTCGACGTTTACCCGACCCGACGGGTGTGTACTCAGGGCACGGCGACGGATGGTGAAGGTACACATCTGCCAAGAGCGGGAAGGAGTTGGTGACAATGGCGGGGGATGCGCCGGGAAACAGCGAGCGGAACGAAGAACAGCGCGACAAGGTCAAGGCCGGGCCCGGCTTTGTGGCGGCGCTTGATCAAAGCGGTGGAAGCACGCCCAAAGCGCTGAAGTTGTACGGCATCCCGGAGGACGACTACTCGAACGACGACGAGATGTTCGACCTGGTGCATCAGATGCGGACTCGCATCATCACCAGCCCGAGCTTCGACGCCGAGCGCATACTCGCGGTGATCCTGTTCGAGAACACGATGGATCGCACCATCGACGGCCGCCCGAGCGCCGATTACCTGTGGAACGCCAAGCACATCGTGCCGTTTCTGAAGGTCGACAAGGGCACGGCCGACGAGGAGGACGGCGCGCAGCTGATGAAGCCGATTCCCAATCTCGACGACCTCATGGGTCGCGCCCTTCAAAACGGCGTCTTCGGCACCAAGATGCGTTCGGTCATCAAGCTGCCCGGCGCGGGGCTCGACGCTGTCGTGGACCAGCAGTTCGCCATCGCCCGGCAAATCATTTCCGCGGGTCTGGTGCCGATCCTGGAGCCCGAGATCGACATCGACAGCCCGCATAAGGCCGAAGCGGAGGAGCAGCTGAACACCAGGCTGCTCGAAGGCGTCAACGAGCTCGACTCGCAGCAGATCATCATGCTCAAGCTGACACTGCCGGAGACCGACAACCTGTACCGCAAGCTTGTCGAGCATCCCAATGTACTGCGGCTGCTGGCACTGTCGGGCGGCTACAGCCGCGACGACGCTTGTGCTCGACTGGCCCGCAACAACGGTGTCACCGCCAGCTTCTCCCGCGCTTTGACCGAGGGCCTGACGGCTCAGCAGAGCGACGAGGAATTCGACAAAACGCTGGACGAGGCAATCGGCGAGATCTTCGCGGCCTCGAGCACCTGAGTCGCGGCGATTCGATGCACCGCGCCGTGCTCGTGATGATTGAGTAGTCCTACCGATTACTGCGCCGTTGCGCTTCTGCAGACTTCTTCCATGACCACCTCCAACACCATGGCGAAAAACACCCCAGCATTCTTCGTTCAAGCCGCCGCCGCGTTCGGCGTCAGCCTGCTCAGCGCGCTCGGCGGAATCTTGTTCCTTCCACTCGATCCGTGGTAGCGACTGTTCCTTGGCATCACCGTCCTCTTCCTCGTCTCCAGCGCGTTCACCTTGGCCAAGGTGATCCGCGACCAGCAGGAGGCGGCGACGGTACGGGTCCGGCTGGACGAAGCGCGCATGGAGAAGCTGCTCGCCGAACACAATCCTTTCGCCGCGGTCAGCTGATCACAGTTCCCACGGCCCGCCGCCGGCGGGAGCCCAGCTGGTGCGGGCATCCCGCCGGCGCAAATACGCACTAACGCAATGACCTTGAACCCGGCATTAACACACGGTTGCCGTCTGATGACGAAACCTGCTGAGACGCCGCCTGATTCACGATCTTGTTGCGCGGGGTGGGCGCGGCTTCGCTAGCATCTGAATCCGTGTCGCATCGATCAGCTGTGCTGACCCGGCGAATTGTGGTTCATGACTACTGAGGCGCCGCCGGCACCGGCTCAGACGCCGCTCGAGCAGCCTCGCAAGCCTCGTGTCGTCGTCGGTCTGCTCATCCTGGTGACCGTCATCGCGGCCTATGGCCTGTCGCTGCTCGGCGTGCATCTGTTGTCGAAATCCGAGGGTCCGCTGCCGCCGCTGGATCTGAGCGGCGCCGGTCCCGAGGACACCGTGGTGCAGCTGCGGCTGGAAGAGCTGAAACCCGTCAACAACCGACTGACGGTCAACGTTCTTGTCTATCCAGCCGAGTCGTTGTCCGACAGACGCTTCGACGTGCTCACCACCGACCTCGGGGTGCGGTTGTATCCACCGAACGACCTGGGCGACTTGATCTACCCGAAAGGGAAAACTCCCGCGCAAGTCAGCACCACGATCGAGGCGCACGGCGATCCGGGCAACTGGCCGTTCGACTCCTACAAGACCGAGCCCCTTTCGGCCGACGTGTTCGTCGGCTCCGGGGAGGACCGGAAACGCATACCGGCCCAGGTCGAAGTGACCGGATCGTTGGACGGCTGGGACGCGTCGGTCAGCCATGTCGGTGACGTCAGCCAGTCTCGGGGCCCGCATGCCGGCAACTCGAGTGTGGTCGTCACGCTGCACCGGGCGAAGGGTCCGCTGATCTTCGACCTCGGGATCTGCCTGGTCCTGATCAGCCTGCCGACGCTGGCGCTGCTGGTGGCGATTCCCATGGTGCTGGGCCGCCGGAAATTCCTGCCGCCGTTCGCGACCTGGTATGCGGCGAACTTGTTCGCCATCGTCCCGCTGCGCAACATCCTGCCCGGCGCCCCACCGCCCGGCGCATGGATCGACCAGGCGATAGTGCAGTGGGTGTTGATCGCGCTGGCCACTGCGATGTCCCTCTACATCATCGCCTGGGTTCGGCAAGGGGACTGACGCAGCCGCACTGGTCCTACCCTGAAGCCATGCTGACACAGCTGGTGGAACTGACCGGCGGATCGTTCCGGATGGGTTCGACAAGCTTCTACCCCGAAGAGGCGCCGATTCACACCGTCGTCGTCGGCGCGATCGCGGTGGAGCGGCATCCGGTCACCAATGCGCAGTTCGCCGAGTTCGTCGCCGACACCGGCTACGTGACCGTCGCGGAGCAGCCGATCGATCCGGCGCAATACCCCGGTGCCGATCCCGCGGCCCTGGTTCCCGGAGCGATGGTTTTCCAGCCGACGACGAGCCGGGTGGATCTGCGCGACTGGCGACAATGGTGGACGTGGGTGCCGGGAGCCAGCTGGCACCAGCCGGCGGGTACAGGCAGCGACGTCAGCGACAAAGCCGATCATCCCGTCGTGCACGTGGCTTATCCCGATGCGGCGGCCTACGCGCGATGGGCCGGGCGCCGACTGCCGACCGAGGCGGAATGGGAGTTCGCGGCGCGCGGTGCAACCACCACGGTCTATCCCTGGGGTGACGACGAGAAGCCCGACGGCCGACTGATGGCCAACACCTGGCAAGGCAGGTTCCCCTACCGCAACGACAGTGCCTTCGGTCGGTCCGGGACATCACCGGTGGGGACATTCCCGGCCAACGGGTTTGGGCTGTTCGACATGATCGGCAACGTCTGGGAGTGGACGACCACCGAATTCAGCGCGCACCATCGGCTCAACCAGCCACCGAAAGCATGCTGTGCACCGTCCGGGCCGGTCGACCCGGCGATCAGTCAGACTCTGAAGGGTGGCTCGCACCTCTGCGCGCCGGAGTACTGCCACCGCTACCGGCCGGCGGCTCGTTCGCCGCAATCCCAGGACACCGCTACCAGCCATATCGGTTTCCGCTGTGTCGCGAACGTCGGCTAGTGGCGAGCGCACGCTGCCGCAAAGGGGTGAGATGAAGCACATCGGGATCTTGTTCTTTCCTGACGTCGAAGAGCTCGACGCGATCGGACCGTGGGAGGTGCTGTCGTTCTGGGCCAGGACCTGGCCCGACGATGGCTGGCAGGTGTTCACGTTCTCCGAGCACGGCGGCGACGTACGTTGCGCGCACGGACTTTCCGTTCGGGTCGACCACTCCGACAGCGAGCGTCCGGACCTCGATGTGCTGGTCTATCCCGGCGGGCGGGGCACTCGGCCCCAGCTTCGCGATGCCGGCCGGCTGGACTGGGTGCGCCGTCGCCGCGAGGACGGCACGTTGATGACCAGCGTGTGCACCGGCTCGCTGGTTTATGCCGCCGCCGGTATTCTCGAGGGCCGGCCGGCGACCACGCACTGGGCTTCGCTGGAGTTACTGGGGCAGCTCGATTCCAGTATCGATGTGCAGCCCGACGCGCGGTTCGTCGACTCCGGTGAGGTGATCACCTCGGCGGGCGTGTCCGCCGGGCTGGACATGGCCCTGCATCTGGTCGCGCGTCTCGCGGGGGTGGAGCGGGCGCGGCAGGTACGGCGCGGCATCCAGTACGACCCCTCGCCGCCCGTTTGATTTGGCCCTGAGCTGCTTCTCCCCTAAACTCTAGGGGTTGCCTTGGGCAGACCTCGGCCGCCGCATGTCGGCAGCCCTGCGTGCTTCTCGGCGACGACGACCATGCACTCAGGTCTTCGGTAGGCAGTGCTCGCGCGATGCCTACCGAGACGGTGCGGACTGCCGCGCCCACGTCGAACTCAGGTCAGGAGATCTAGTGATTCAGCAGGAATCGCGGCTGAAGGTGGCCGACAACACCGGCGCCAAGGAGATCTTGTGCATTCGCGTGCTCGGCGGTTCGTCGCGGCGGTATGCCGGAATCGGCGACGTGATCGTGGCGACGGTCAAAGACGCGATTCCCGGCGGCAACGTCAAGCGCGGTGACGTGGTCAAGGCCGTCGTCGTGCGCACCGCCAAGGAGCGTCGCCGGCCCGACGGCAGCTACATCAAGTTCGACGAGAACGCCGCTGTGATCATCAAGCCGGACAACGATCCGCGCGGAACTCGCATCTTCGGCCCGGTCGGCCGTGAACTGCGGGAGAAACGCTTCATGAAGATCATCTCGCTGGCCCCGGAGGTGCTGTAGATGAAGGTGCACAAAGGTGACACCGTCCTGGTGATCTCCGGCAAGGACAAGGGCGCCAAGGGCAAGGTGCTGCGGTCGTATCCGACGCGCAACAAGGTGCTGGTCGAGGGCGTCAACCGGATCAAGAAGCACACACCGGTCTCGAGTAATCAGCGGGGTGCGCGGTCTGGCGGCATTGTCACCCAAGAGGCTCCGATTCACGTCTCCAACGTGATGGTGGTCGATTCCGACGGCAAGCCGACCCGAATCGGCTATCGGGTCGACGAGCAGACCGGCAAACGGGTGCGGATCTCGAAGCGCAACGGCGAGGACATCTGACATGACCACCACCGAGACGACGACCGAGGGTTCGGAAAAGCTGCAGCCGCGGCTGAAGCTGCGCTATCGCGAACAGATCCGCGATGCGCTGAACGAACAGTTCAAGTACGCCAACGTCATGCAGATTCCGACAGTGGTCAAAGTCGTGGTCAACATGGGCATCGGTGAAGCCGCGCGTGATGCCAAGTTGATCAACGGCGCGGTCAATGACTTGTCGCTGATCACCGGGCAGCGACCCGAGATCCGCCGAGCCCGCAAGTCGATTGCCCAATTCAAGCTGCGCGAAGGCATGCCAATCGGAGCGCGGGTGACGCTGCGCGGCGACCGGATGTGGGAGTTCCTCGATCGGCTCACTTCGATTGCGCTGCCGCGTATTCGCGACTTCCGCGGATTGTCGCCCAAGCAGTTCGACGGGTCCGGGAACTACACCTTCGGGTTGGCCGAGCAGTCGGTGTTCCACGAGATCGACGTGGACAGCATCGACCGCAACCGCGGCATGGACATCACCGTCGTCACCTCGGCGAATACCGACGACGAAGGACGAGCGCTGTTGCGCGCGCTGGGATTCCCGTTCAAGGAGAACTGAACAAATGGCAAAGAAAGCACTGATCAACAAAGCTGCGCGCAAACCGAAGTTCGCGGTACGCGGCTACACCCGGTGCAGCAAATGTGGCCGTCCGCACGCGGTCTACCGCAAGTTCGGACTGTGCCGCATCTGCCTGCGCGAGATGGCGCATGCCGGTGAACTGCCCGGCGTGCAGAAGAGCAGTTGGTGAGCCGCTCATGACGATGACGGACCCGATCGCAGACTTCTTGACACGTCTGCGCAACGCCAACTCGGCGTTTCACGACGAGGTGAGCTTGCCGCACTCGAAGATCAAGGCCAACATCGCCGAGATCCTCAAAAACGAGGGCTACATCACCGATTACCGGACCGAGGACGCGCGGGTGGGCAAAGCGCTGGTCGTCCAGCTCAAGTACGGCCCCAGTCGCGAGCGCAGCATCGCGGGTCTGCGCCGGGTGTCCAAGCCCGGGTTACGGGTGTACGCGAAGTCGACGAACCTGCCGCGGGTACTCGGCGGGCTGGGTGTGGCGATCATCTCGACGTCCTCGGGTTTGCTCACTGACCGCCAGGCGGCCCGCCAAGGTGTCGGTGGCGAAGTTCTCGCGTACGTGTGGTAAGGCCGGGGAGGTAACGAAAAGCGATGTCTCGTATTGGTAAGCAACCGATTCCGGTTCCGGCCGGCGTCGACGTCACGATCGACGGCCAGAACGTGTCGGTGACGGGGCCCAAGGGCGCTTTGAACCTGGCGATCGCCGAACCGATCACGGTGACGCGCGACGACGACGGGGCGATCGTCGTCAGCCGTCCCAACGACGAGCGGCGCAGCCGGTCGCTGCACGGGCTGTCACGGACTCTGGTGTCCAACCTCGTCACCGGGGTGACGCAGGGCTACACCACCAAGATGGAGATCTTCGGTGTCGGTTACCGCGTGCAACTGCGGGGCGCCAATCTGGAATTCGCGCTCGGATACAGCCATCCCGTGGTGGTCGAAGCGCCGGATGGCATCACGTTCGCCGTCGAGTCGCCAACGCGGTTCTCGGTGACCGGAATCGACAAGCAGAAGGTCGGCCAGATCTCGGCGAACATCCGTCGGTTGCGCCGCCCCGACCCGTACAAGGGCAAGGGCGTGCGCTACGAGGGTGAGCAGATACGCCGCAAGGTCGGAAAGACAGGTAAGTGAGCATGGCTGAAGCAAAGCCCGTGGGGCAGAACATCTCCGCCGCCCGGCGCGCTGCCCGCCTGCGTCGGCATGCCCGGTTGCGCAAGAAGGTGTCGGGCACCGGACAGCGCCCCCGGCTGGTGGTGCACCGCTCGGCGCGGCATATCCACGTGCAACTGGTCAACGACCTCAACGGCACCACGCTGGCCGCCGCATCGTCGATCGAAGCCGACGTCCGCGGGGTGGAGGGCGACAAGAAAGCCCGCAGCGTGCGGGTCGGTCAGTTGATCGCCGAACGAGCCAAGGCCGCCGGAATCGACACCGTGGTCTTCGACCGTGGCGGTTACACCTACGGTGGCAGGATCGCGGCGCTGGCCGATGCCGCGCGCGAGGGAGGGCTGACCTTCTGATGACGGACGAGAATGGAAGGACCGCATAATGGCGGAACAGTCGGCCGGAGCCGGCGGGCAGGCTGCCGGCGCACCGGCGCAGGGCGCCGCGGCGGGCACTGCCGGGGTTCGCAGCGACAACCGCGGTGAACTCCGGGACGGGCGCGAGAGCCGGGGCCGTCGCGACGGCGGCGGCCGCGGGCGCGAGCGCGACGGCGACAAGAGCAACTACCTCGAGCGGGTGGTCGCCATCAACCGGGTCTCCAAGGTGGTCAAGGGTGGCCGGCGCTTCAGTTTCACCGCGCTGGTCATCGTGGGCGACGGCAACGGCATGGTCGGCGTGGGATACGGCAAGGCCAAAGAGGTGCCGGCCGCCATCGCCAAGGGTGTCGAGGAGGCCCGCAAGGGCTTCTTCCGGGTGCCGCTGATCGGCGGCACGATCACCCACCCGGTGCAGGGGGAGGCCGCTGCAGGCGTGGTGCTGCTGCGGCCGGCCAGCCCGGGTACCGGTGTGATCGCCGGGGGTGCCGCCCGGGCGGTGCTGGAATGCGCCGGCGTCCGCGACATCCTGTCTAAATCGCTGGGCAGTGACAATGCGATCAACGTCGTGCACGCCACCATGGCTGCGCTCAAGCTGCTGCAGCGCCCCGAGGAGGTCGCTGCCCGACGGGGACTGCCGATCGAGGACGTCGCCCCGGCCGGCATGCTGAAAGCCCGGCGGGAAAGCGAAGCCCTGGCCGCGAGCACGCCGCGCGAGGGAACGGCATAGCTGATGGCAGAGCTGAAGATCACCCAGGTGCGGAGCACCATCGGTGCCCGCTGGAAGCAGCGGGAAAGCTTGCGCACGTTGGGTTTACGCCGGATACGCCACTCGGTGATCCGGGACGACAACCCCCAGACCCGCGGGCTGATCGCAGTGGTGCGCCATCTTGTCGAGGTGCAGCCCGCCGATTCATCCGCCGGAGGTGACACGAAGTGACGATCAAACTTCACGATTTGCGACCCGCGCCGGGGTCGAAGACGAAACGCACCCGTGTCGGACGCGGTGACGGCTCCAAAGGCAAGACCGCCGGCCGGGGCACCAAGGGAACCAAGGCCCGCAAGAACGTGCCGGCCACCTTCGAGGGTGGGCAGATGCCCATTCACATGCGGCTGCCCAAGCTCAAGGGTTTTCGCAACCGGTTCCGCACCGAGTACGCGATCGTCAACGTGGGTGAGCTCAACAAGCTGTTCCCGCAAGGCGGTTCGGTCGGTCTCGACGACCTGGTGGCCAAGGGAGCGGTGCGCAAGAACACCTTGGTCAAGGTGCTCGGTGACGGAAAGCTGACCGTCGCCGTCGACGTGACCGCGCACAAGTTCAGCGGCAGCGCGCGGGAGAAGATCACCGCCGCGGGCGGCTCGGCCACCGAGGTCTCCTAGTACCGCTCGCCGAAACTGCGCCCAAGGCGTCGTTTTCGATCGTTTCGACGCCCTCAGCGCAGTGTGGGCGCCGTGGCCGCAGACTCGCCGGACATGGTGGCCCCGCAGCGGCCCGCTACGTCTGCGGGCGTGCGCCCAGGACATCACGAAACAGCGCTTGGCGCAGGGCGAGCTCTCGCGGGTCACTCCACAGGTGAAAGCCCAACCGGTTCATCACGTAGGCGAAACCCACGCCGGTGTCGGGGTCGGCGAATCCGAACGAGCCGCCGTATCCGGGCGTACCGAAAGCCCGGGCCGACGAACCGAACTCGAAATGCCGCACCGGTTTGCAATAGCCCAGCGAAAACGACGACTTGACGTGCAACACCTTGTCGCGCGCACCGCCGCTGGGGGTGACGGCAGGCTCGGTCAGGGCGTCGAGGGTCGACGGTGTCAACCCGAGTTCGGCACCGCCGGTAGCCGCGCAGCCGTAGGCTTTGGCGACCGAGCGAGCGGTGCCGATGCCGTTGGCCGCGGGCATCTCGACCCTACGCACCTTTTCACTGTTGAAGTCGCGCAGCATGTCCACGTCGGTCGGCAACTTGACGCTCCTGCTGGCCAATCCGAAAGGATTCAACAGTGACAGCGCAAATCCGGCCGGCATGGTGTTGAGGTGCAACAGCGCCTCCGCGCGTGACCAGCCGTGGATGTGAGCGACCCGGTCGCGGTCGACGGCGGCGGGCAGCCCGATGTATACCTCCAGCCCGAGTGCCGCGGCGACTTCGTCGGCGAAGAAGCTGCCCAGCGTTCGCCGCGCCGGATCGGCGTGCCGGATGAGCTCGGACTCGTACCAGCCCAACGTGAGGGTGTGGTAGCCGTGGCGGGTGCCGGGCCGCCACGCCGGAGCCTGGGCGGCCAGCACCGCCGACAGTCTCTGCGGGTCGGCCACATCGCTCAGTGTCAGCGATCCGGTCAACGCGGGCAGGCCCGCTTGGTGCGACAGCAGCTGCCGCACCGTCACCTCGGCCTTGCCGGCTTGCGCAAACTCCGGCCAGTACTCGGCGACGTGCGAGTCGTAGTCGACGATGCCGTGGGAGGCGGCCACAGCGACCGCCAGGGAAGCAACACCTTTCGTTGTCGAGTACATGTTGACCAGGGTGTCGTCCTGCCACGGCGCCCCGGTCAGGCCGTTGCGATAGCCGCCCCACAGGTCGACGACCTTGGCGCCGTCGCGGTAGACGGCCACCGCTGCCCCGACTTCCCGGCCGCGGGCGAAGTTGGCCCGAAATGCATCGGCGACCGGGCCGTAACCCTCTTCGACGCTTCCGCCGATCAGGTCCGGCGACACCTTGATTTTCAGGACCACCCAGATGTCCTACCGGAGGTTCGGAATGACTTCGGCGGCAAGCCGTTCCATTTGTTCACGATCCTGCGCCACCGTGTCGCCGACAGGATTGAGCAACAACATTTCGGCGCCGGCGTCGATGACCTCACTCAGCCCCCGCACGACGTCATGCGCGGTGCCGCACACCGGCACCTCCTCGATGCCCGACATCCCGCCGTAGATGCGGCGCAGCCCGCCCAGCACCCGTTCACGAGCCCGGGCCGCGTCGTCGTCGATCATCAGGTACACGCGCTTGCCGATGGTGAAGCCCGCCGCATCCTTGTCTTGTTCGGCGAGCTCGCGGCGCACCGTGTGCACCGCTTCGGCGAACTTCTCGGTGGTTGACGAACCGGCACCGAGGAAAGCGTCGCCGTGGCGCACCGCCCGAGCGAGCGCCTTGGGTGCTTGGCCACCGAACCAGATCGGCGGATGCGGTCGCTGCATCGGTTTGGGCGCTATCGGAAGGGAGTCGGCGTGCCAGAAGTTGCCGTGAAAGGTGACCGTCGGTTCGTCGGACCAGGCGGCCTTCATCAAGCGCAGGCCTTCATTGAAACGGCGAACGAAGGTGGCCTTCTCCACACCGAAAGCCCCGAACTGGCGAAAGCCGCCACCGGGTGCGACACCGAGGTCCAGCCGTCCGTGGCTGAGCCGGTCGACGGCCGTCACCGCCGCGGTCAGCTGCAGCGGATCGTGCAACGACGTCACCAGCACCGCAACACCGAGCCGAAGCCTTTCGGTGCAGGCCGCCGCATAAGCCAGCAGCTCCAGCGGTGCCAATAACGGCGCCCGCCCGACAACCTGTTCGAGCACCCACCCGCCGGCGTAGCCCAATTCCTCCGCCCGGGCGAGGTAGGCGCGCACCCCCGCCGCGTCGAACCCGTCACTGTCGAGCTGGGGGATGGAGATCGAAAATCTCACCCCACCACGGTACGGCGACGGTGCAGGAGCCGGTGTCAGACGTCGGTAGGCTGCCATACATGTTTGCCTTCCTGCCCGGTCTGCCCGGCATCGACGACGTGCGCGCCGTGGCTCATCGCATCGACACCGCCCGCCACCACGGCGTGCCCAACGGCTGCGTGCTCGAGTTCGACCTGCACTCGGTACCCCCGGAGACCAGTGGCTTCGACCCGCTGACGATGATCACCGGCGGTGGGCGTCAGCTGATCCTGCGCGAAGCCGTCGCCGCGATCCACCGCGCCGCCGAGGACCGGCGGGTGGTCGGTCTGATCGCGCGGGTGCAGCTTCCGTCGACGGCCGCCGGTCCGTTGCAGGAGCTCCGCGAAGCCATCGCGGCCTTCACCGCCGTGAAACCGTCGCTGGCGTGGTCGGAGACCTACCCCGGAACGTTGTCCTACTATCTGGCCTCCGCGT
Source organism: uncultured Actinomycetota bacterium (assembly GCA_963767765.1). GTDB lineage: Bacteria > Actinomycetota > Actinomycetes > Mycobacteriales > Mycobacteriaceae > Mycobacterium. The sequence goes on from CAVYEX010000002.1 coordinate 1,743,632, forward strand.
TCGGCGAGGTGTGGATGCAGCCGTCGGGCACTGTCGGGCTGGTCGGGTTCGCCACCAATGCGTTGTTCCTGCGCGACGCGCTCGGAAAGGCCGGCATCGAAGCGCAGTTCATCGCCAAAGGCCAATACAAGTCGGCGGCAAACCTTTTCACGCAGGACCGCTACACCGACGCGCACCGGGAGGCCGATAGCCGGCTGCTGGAGAGCCTGCGCGGCCAGGTCTGGCAGGCAGTGGCCGAGTCGCGCGACATCGACCCCGCGGCTATCGACGCGCTGGCTGATCGGGCACCGCTACTGCGTGATGACGCCGTTGAGGCCGGTCTGGTGGACCGCATCGGATTTCGTGACGAAGCATATGCGCGGATAGCTGAACTCGGAGGAGCAGAAGGCATTTCGCTGGACACCAAAGATGCCGACGCCGACGATAATGCGCCACCGCGGCTGTACCTGACGCGTTACGCGCGGATGAGCGCACCGCGGTTGACGCCGCCCATGCCGCCCATGCCCGGACGCAGGGCCAAACCGACGGTCGCCGTGGTCACCGTGGCCGGCACGATCGTCAGTGGACGTGGCGGTCCCCAGGTACTGCCGCTGGGGCCCTCCAGTATCGGCGGTGACACCATCGCGGCGGCACTTCGGGAGGCAGCCGCCGATGATTCGGTGTCGGCCATCGTGGTGCGGGTCGACAGTCCGGGCGGCTCGGTGACCGCGTCGGAAACCATCTGGAGGGCGGTTTCGAAGGCCCGTAAAAACGGCAAGCCGGTGGTGGCGTCGATGGGTGCGGTGGCCGCCTCCGGTGGGTATTACGTCTCGATGGCCGCCGACGCGATTGTGGCCAATCCGGGCACTATCACCGGTTCGATCGGTGTTCTGACCGGAAAACTGGTGGCGCGGGATCTCAAAGACAAACTCGGCGTCGGGTGGGATTCGGTGCGCACTAACGCCAACGCCGACGCCTGGTCGATCAACGCGCCTTTCACCCCCGAACAGCATGCGCAAGTCGAAGCGGAAGCTGAGCTGTTCTACGACGATTTCGTGCGGCGCGTAGCCGAGGGGCGGAATATGAGCCCCGACGACGTGCACGCCGTGGCGCAGGGCCGGGTGTGGACCGGTGCCGACGCGCTGGAGCGCGGCCTGGTGGACGAGCTGGGTGGATTACGTGCTGCCGTACGCCGCGCGAAGATACTGGCGGGGCTCGACGAGGACGCCGAGGTCCGCATTGTCAGCTATCCAAGTTCGTCGCTATGGGAATTTTTGCGACCGCGGCCGTCGTCGTTGCCTGCGGCGGCCTCGATACCGGATGCGGTGGGTGCGTTGCTAAGCCGCTCGCTGGTGTCAGCGCTCGATCAGCTGCAGCGGACGGTCACTAGTGCAAGCGTGTTGTGGCTGGGCGAGTCACGGCTATAGTCGCAACACCTTATCTGCGGGTCGCGCACACATAGCTCAAGTCCCCGAAAGTCGCCATCATCTCGTCTTCGGGAAACTCGAACCCGTTGCGTGCGTACAGTTCTCGAGCAGTGTCGGCGGTCACGTCCCAGCCATGACTGGTCAGGTAGTCGACGACGATGCTGCGCTCGCCCCGGTAGAACAGGTCGCCCATGTTGAGCTGCAGCCCCAGGCGGCGCCACCGCTCACTGATCCGCTCGATGCGCTCGTCGGTGAAAGCGAGCGGGTCGGGAATGTGTTCGGTGGCCAACCTGCTGCCTGCAGCGCTGAGCGCACCGATGTGGTCGAACAATCGGTCCTGGGCGTCGGGCGGCAGATAAGGCAACAACCCTTCGGCGCTCCACGCCGTCGGCTGGTTCTGGTCGAACCCGTGCCGCCGCAGCGCAGCCGGCCAGTCGTCTCGCAAATCGATGCCGACCGTGCGGCGATCGACCGTCGGTTCGGCGCCGATGTCGGCCAGCGTGGCCGTCTTGAAATCGATCACCTGCGGTTGGTCGATCTCGTAGACGACGGTGCCCGCCGGCCAGCGCAGCCGATAGGCCCGGGTGTCCAGGCCGGACGCCAGGATCACTGCCTGCCGCACACCGGATTCAGTTGCGGCGGTGAAGAATTCGTCGAAAAATCTGGTGCGGACCGCTATCTGCTCGACTCGGGTCTTTAGGTTCAGCAGCGGGTCGTCGTCCAGGTTGACTTCGTTGTCGATGACACGGATCAACGGCTCCAGGCCCACCGCGCGGACCAGCGGATCGGCCAGCGGATCGTCGAGGAGTGGGTCGGGTCCCTGTGAGGCCAGCGCCCGCGAGGCGGCTACCATCGTCGCGGTCGCCCCGACGCTCGATGCTGGGTCCCAGGTGTCGCCGTCGTACCGTGCCGTCCCGGTATCCGCCATGGCCATACCTCCAGAATATTTAGCTGTCATAACAAGCTGTCGCCACTGTACGCCTAGGGCATAGGCCCCGACTCCGCACCGCAGATCGGCGAAAACCCTGTGATCGCCGCCCGGTCGCGCCAGGCTTAGGTATGTCCTATTCGGCGGCCGGCAAGCGGGTGCTGATCACCGGCGCCTCGTCCGGGGTGGGCGCTGCGCTGGCGCGCCGGCTGGCGCGGGAGGGCGCCATAGTGGGTCTTATCGCTCGTCGTCGGGAGCGTCTCGCCGCGGCGCTGGCCGACTGCCGGCAGACCTCCCCGGCGTCGGTGATGTGGGCTGCCGACCTGGCCGACACCGCCGGGCTGGAACGGCTGGCGCTGCAGGCGTGGGAAACGATGGGCGGCATCGACGTACTGGTCAACAACGCAGCGATGCCCAAGCGACGAGTGGTTACCGCACTCGATCAGGCCGAGGTGGAGACCGTCATGCGCGTCAACTTCTTCGCCGCGGTGGGGCTGACCTTGACGGTGCTGCCGCGGATGCTCGCCCGCGGCGACGGCCTGATCGTCAATGTCTCCAGCATGGGCGGCCGGCTGGCCATCATCCACGAAGCCGCCTACTGCGCCAGTAAGTTCGCGTTGTGCGGCTGGAGCGAAACGATGGCGGTCGACCTGCACGGCACCGGTGTCGCGGTCAAGCTGATCGAACCGGGCCCCATCGACACCGAGATCTGGGATCAGCCGGGCAGCGACGATCCGCTGTACACCGGGCCCAAAGTTGCGGCTGAGGAGGTCGCCGACGGCATTGTCGCGGCGCTCGGCAGCGACCGCTTCGAGCATTATCTGCCTGATCTGAAGGCAGTCGTCGATGCGAAGAACGCCGACATCGACACCTACATCGCCGGTGCGGCCGCCATGGCGCCCCGATGAAGGCGCTGGTGTTCGGAGTTCAGCCCGAACCGTGGTCCCCGCCCCGCACGGCGGCCAACACGCTGACCACTAACCTGGCCAGAACGCCCGTTGCGCTGCAGCAGGTGCCCGATCCGGTTCTGCTGCAAGATGATTGGGTGATTACCCGGCCCCGGCTGACCGGCATCTGCGGCTCGGATTCCAAACAGATCCTGCTCGACTTCGGCGCGGACGACGCCGACAATGCAATGGCCGCCTTCTGCTCCTTCCCGCAAGTCATGGGCCACGAGGTGGTTGCCGACGTGATCAGAGTCGGACCGAAGGTCCGCGGACTCGAGGTCGGGCAGCGGGTCGTACTAAACCCGTGGCTGTCGTGTGGACCGCGCGGCATCCGACCGCCCTGTCCGGCTTGCGAGCAGGGCGACTACAGCTTGTGTTGGAGCTTCTGCGACGGCGACATCAAACCCGGCATTCACACCGGGGTGTCGGCGGATGTCACCGGCGGCTACGCCGGCCTGATGCCGGCGCACGACAGCATGCTCATTCCGGTGCCCGACTCGGTGCCCGACGAGCTCGCCGTCTTCGCCGACCCGTTCTCGGTGTCGCTGCACGCGGTCACCCGCCACCCGCCGCCGAAGTCGGGCCGGGTTCTGGTGTACGGGGCCGGGTCCCTCGGTTTGTGTGCCGTCGCCATTCTGCGAACCCTTCACCCCGATGTGGCAGTGGCGGTCGTGGCGCGCTTCGCCGCTCAAGCTGAGCTGGCCCGCCGGTTCGGAGCCGCCATCGTGCTGGCCCATGAGCCCCGGTTGGCGCTGATCGAGGACCTGGCCGCCTGGGGCGGCGGGCGGCTCCGGCAGCCGCTTCAGGGTCTACCGATGGCCCACCCGGGTGCGATCGACATCGTCTATGACACCGTGGGTAAGCCCGAGACTTTCGAAGTCGGCGTTCGGGTGCTCGCCTCGCGCGGCACTTTGGTGAAGGCGGGTGTGCATGCGCCCGGCCGGTGGGAGTGGAGTCCCTTGTATTTCAAGGAGCTCAACTGGGTCGGGTCGAACGCGTTCGGTATCGAGTGGGTGGAGGGGCGGCGCAAACATGCGATTGCCCACTACCTCGACCTGGCGGGCGACGGGCGGATTGACTTGCGGCCCATCCTGACCCACACCTTCCGATTAGAGCAGTGGCGCGACGCCTTCCTCGCGATCGCCAACCAAGGCGAAAGCGGTGCGGTCAAAGTCGCGTTCGACCAGCGCTTGGCACGCGACGTATCGGACGGTTAACGAGATAGTGGCGGTAGTCTGGCCTCGTCATGCCGCATTCATTCGATATTTCAGTTGAATCGCCAGCCCGTGTCGAGCAATTTCTTTCGGCGTTCGGCAACGAAAATTATTGGCGGGAGAGGCTGGCCATAGGTGAAAGCGACGCCGACCTGAAATCGCTGACCGTCAACGCAGATGGCGCCGTGAATGCGGTAGTCGCGGCTACTCTGGTACGTAACCGACTGCCGAGAATTGTCAGTCGTCTGCACCCCGCTGATCTGCAGGTCGTACAAACCGAGAAGTGGAGCTGGCTCGACGGCGGACGGCTGCGTGGCGAAGTCAGCGTGGTAGCCCCGCCGATTCCGCTTTCCGCCGTCTGGGAAGTATTGGTAGTGCCAATACGACGCGGATCTCGGCTGAATTACGCGGCGTCGGTGACGATCAACATCCCATTAGTCGGCGGCACGATTGAAAGGTCTCTCGGTGGCCAACTTGCCGAAGGGATCGTTAAAGGCGTGCCCTTTACCACAGAGTGGATAGCTGAAAACGGTTGACTGGACCGTACCCTGAACTCGTCGTCACCCCGGCCTCTGCGGCTGATCGGGCCCCGTAACGAGACGGTCTGCGAGCGCCCAAAGTTCGTCGACCGCGACGGGGCTGCCGTCTCGTCACACGACAAGCCTGCATCAGACGTCGATCGGCTACTGAGATGACGGCGACCCGCGGGCTGGACAGTGGCGACGAAGGCCCTGGCCGGCCGGGCGGAGATTCTTGACTGGGGACTCAAGAGACCCCCAGAGCCAGTAGCAGCGGATTCGACGATGCTTGGGTCGGACACAGACAAGGTGCTCAGTCGCGAACGAAAATTCCGAAATCTTGGACTGATCCTATTGGACTCCAGTATGGTAACGATTCACGCGGCTCGACTACTTGGTTCGGAGAACCGGTGAGCATCAACCCCGTTCAACGACGAATAGCAGCTTCTTTGTCCTGGTCAACGACGAGAAGCAGCACACCCTGTGGCCGACATTTGCCAAGGGTCCATCCGCTGGCATGTGGTATGCGCCGAATCGAGCCGCGCTGCACGTCTAGACCGCATCGAACGGAACTGGCCTGTATACGGCCGAAGAATCTGCGCGCGACGCTGGCACGGGGTGGGGCTTCTGATATCTGAGCGGTGTCGTGTGGGGGAGTCCTGATGAAGCTTGATGAACGGGCACTTCCGCTGACGCGCGGACAGCTCGACATATGGCTTGCGCAGGAAACAGGTCGCTTCGGTGCGAAGTGGCAGATTGGCATGCTTGGGCGAATCGAGGGCGCCATCGCGCCTGGTTTGCTCGAGGCGGCGATCCGTCAGGTGGTGCGCGAGGCCGAACCACTGAGAGCTGGCTTTTTCCAGGTTGATGGCCAAGTCGTCCAAAAGGCGGTTGACTATCCGGACGTTGAGCTTGCTCGCTATGACCTCAGGGGTTCGCAAAATCCTGAACCGGGCTGCTATCGAATAGCGGCATCAATCCAACGCACGCTGATGCCACTCAGTGGCCCACTGTTCAAATTTGCGTTGTTCCAGACGCGGATAGATGAATTTTATTTGTTCGTGTGCTGCCACCATATCGTGATCGACGGAATAGGCCTGGCTCTTATCAGTCACCGTATCGCGGCTATCTATTCTGCAATGGCTTCTGGTGGACCGATTCCGCCTGCTTTCTTTGGGTCGCTGAGCGATTTGATCAGTTGCGAATCAGAATATGAAGGGTCTAGCGATTATCTGGACGATCAGGCTTATTGGACCAAAAATCTTCCGCTGGAAAGTCAACTACGTTATGGGTTTGCGCAAGCCGCGGACGCGCGTGATCCCAGTGAGGCTTCTGTACCCGTTCAATTAGACCCGTTCGTCGTCGCCGAGATCCGCCGGTTCTCTCAGACGCTCGGGGTCCGTCGAGCGTCGGTGATTACTGCGGCGTGCGCGCTGCTGGTGCGGGGATGTGACGTTCAGGCATCGGAGGTGGTGTTCGACTTTCCGGTCACGAGGCGTGTGCGCCCGGACGTACAGACGGTGCCCGGAATGATCTCCGGGGTGGTACCGCTCGTATTGAAAACGTCGCCGGGGTCTGCAATTGCTGATTTTTGTGCACATGTCGACAGCCGGATGCGAGAAGCGCTGCAGCATCAGCGGTTCCCCGTGCACGTTCTCGAGAAGAAGGCGGGTCTCCGCAAGTCTGACGCGGCCTCGAATCGTGTAGTTCTCAACTTCATTCCTGCTACCCGTTTCGCGGATTTCGCCGGCGCTGCCGGGTCGGGGGCTGTGACCCATTCTGGCTTCGAGGATCAGCTTGAGTTGTGGTTCATAAGGGCTGATGATCATCTCTTTCTCAACACTGCCGGTCCCCGGCAATTGTTTTCGAATTGTGACGTGCGCGATTTAGTAGACCGCTTGGAGCGCGTGCTGTTGGCGATGACCGCCGACTCAGGGCGGTCATTGTCTTGCGTGGATATGTTGGATGCTCGTGAGCAGGCCCGGTTGAACGCGTGGGGAAACCGGGCGGTGTTGACTCAGCCCGCGACGCCCGTGTCGATTCCGGCGCTCTGGGCCACCCAGGTGGAGCGGACTCCGGATGCAGCGGCGGTGACCTTCGACGGCCGCTCACTGACGTACCTCGGACTGGATGCGGCCGCCAACCGGTTGGCTCACCTGCTGGTCGCTCAAGGTGCCATTCCGGGACGGTGTGTGGCGCTGCTACTTTCACGTTCCACCGAGGCGATCGTTGCGATCCTGGCGGTGCTCAAAACCGGCGCGGCATATCTGCCGATCGACCCAGAATTGCCGGCGGCGCGGATGCACTTCGTGCTCGCCGACGCGGCGCCGATCGGCGTGATCACCACCGCCGGACTGCGCCCGCGGCTGGATGGGTGCGACCTGCCGGTTATAGATGTCCAAGACCCCCGCGTCGCCAGCTACCCACCCACGGACTTGCGGGCGCCGGCACCCGATGACATCGCCCACATCATCTACACCTCCGGCACCACCGGTGTGCCCAAAGGTGTTGCGGTGACGCATCACAACGTGACCCGGTTGTTCGACGCCCTCGCTGTCGACGTCGCGACTGCACCCGGGCAGGTGTGGACGCAGTGCCACTCGTTGGCCTTCGACGCCTCGGTGTGGGAGATCTGGGCTCCGCTGTTGCATGGCGGGCGGGTGGTGGTGGTGCCCGAAGAGGTGGTGCGCTCCCCGGAGGACCTACACCGGTTGCTGGTCGGCGAACGCGTGAACATGCTGCTGCAGACGCCATCGGCGGTCGGGCAGCTGTCCCGTGCGGGTTTGGATTCGGTGACGTTGTTGGCCGCGGGTGAGGCGTGTCCGGCCGCGGTGGTGGATCGGTGGGCGCCGGGCCGGGTGATGCTCAACGGTTACGGGCCAACCGAGACGACGGTGTTCGCGTCGATCAGTGCGCCGCTGACCGCTGGGTCAGGGGCGCCGCCGATCGGCTCGCCGGTGCCGGGGGCGGCGTTGTTTGTGCTGGACGCCTGGTTACGCCCGGTGTCGGCCGGTGTGGTCGGGGAGTTGTATGTGGCCGGTCGCGGCGTGGCGTGTGGGTATGTGCGCCGGGCCGGGTTGACCGCATCGCGGTTTGTTGCGTGTCCCTTCGGGGGGCCGGAAGCGCCGGGATCACGCATGTATCGCACCGGGGATCTGGTGTGGTGGGGTGCCGATGGGCAGCTGCAGTATGTCGGGCGCGCCGATGAGCAGGTCAAGATCCGCGGGTATCGCATCGAGCTCGGCGAAATTCAAGCCGCGCTGGCGGGGCTGAACGGGGTTGAGCAGGCGGTGGTGATCGCCCGCGAAGACCGTCCCGGCGACAAGCGCTTGGTGGGTTATGTCACCGGGGCCGCCGACCCCGCCGCCGCGCGTGCGGCGCTGGCCGAGCGACTACCGGCATACATGATCCCGGTGGCGGTGGTGCTGTTGGAGGCGCTGCCGCTGACACCCAACGGCAAACTCGACAAACGCGCGCTGCCGGCTCCCGAGTACCAGCACACGGGTGGCGGTTATCGCGCTCCGGCCAGCGCGGTCGAGGAGACCCTGGCCGAAATTTATGCCAGGGTGCTCGACCTCGAGCGCGTGGGTGCCGATGATTCGTTTTTCGACCTGGGCGGGGATTCGCTGCTGGCAATGCGGGTGGTCGCTGCGATCAGAACCAGCCTTAACGCCGATGTCGCGGTGCGCGCCCTGTTCGACGCCCCCACCATCGCCCAGTTGGCGCCCCGCATCATAGCTCAGACGAGTCGGCGCAAGCCATTGCTGGCCGGCCAACGGCCGCAAGTGATTCCGCTGTCGTTTGCTCAGAGCAGGTTGTGGTTCCGCAACCGGTTCGAGGGCGGGGTTGCGACCTACAACGTGCCGACCGCGTTGCGGATCAGCGGCCCGCTCAATGTGGAGGCACTGGGCGCGGCGCTGGACGACGTCATCGCGCGCCACGAATCGCTGCGCACCATATTTCCCGACATGGACGGTATGCCTTGCCAGGAGGTGTTGCCGGCCAGGGCGGGGATGTGGCGGCGCGATCGCGCGGCGGTGGTGTCCTTGCCGAAGCAGGATGTGGCCACCGAGTTGGCGGCGCTCGCGGCGTATCGGTTTGATCTGTCAGCGGAGATTCCGGTTCGGGCGCAGATCTATGCGGTGGGGCCCGAGCAGCATGTGTTGGGTCTTGTGGTGCACCACATCGCTTTTGACGGGTGGTCACTGGCTCCGATGGTCCGCGATGTGGGCGAGGCGTACCGGGTGCGGCGGCAGGGCCGGGCCCCGCAGTGGACGCCGTTGCCGGTGCAGTACGCCGATTACACGCTGTGGCAGCAGGAGTGGTTGGGAGCGGAGTCTGATCCCGACAGTGTGATTGCGGGGCAGTTGGCCTATTGGCGGCAAGAGTTGGCCGATCTGCCCGAGGTGGTGTCGCTGCCGGCGGATCGCCCCCGCCCTCCGGTGCCCAGTTACCGCGGTGATGCGGTGCAGGTGCGCATCGACCCGCCTATATGGGCGGAGGTCAAGGCGCTGGCGGCGGCGCACAACGCCACCGCCTCGATGGTTTTTCAGGCAGTCACCGCGGTGTTGTTGCACCGCGCCGGCGCCGGCGAGGACGTGGCGATCGGCAGCCCGATCGCCGGGCGGTCGGACCCGGCGCTCGACGATCTGGTCGGGTTCTTCGTCAACACTTGGGTGTTGCGGGTGGCGGTCAGTCCTGCGCAGAAGTTCAGCGATGTGCTTGAGCAGGTGCGCCAAAAAGCGCTGGATGCCTATAGCAATCAGGATGTGCCGTTCGAGTTGCTGGTCGAGCGGCTCAACCCGGTGCGTTCTGGTGCGCATCATCCGCTGTTTCAGGTGATCATGGCCTTTCAGGTCAATGTGCGCCCCGAGATGGTGGCGCTCGACGGGGTCGATGTGGAGCCGTTGGCGGCCGACACCCGCACGGCCAAGTTCGACCTGGACATCCAGCTCAGTGAGGTGCCCACCGGGAACCCCGCCGCGCCCATGGCCGCCGGGGCGGTGTCGTATGCCACGGACTTATATGACCGGTCCACCATCGAGCGGTTCGTCGCCTGGTTCGGGCGGGTGCTCGAGGCGGTGGTAGCCGATGCGGCGGTGGTAGTGGGGGAGGTGTCGTTGCTGGATCGCGGTGAGCGCGATCTGGTGCTGTCAAGGTGGTCTGGTATCGGGGTGGCGGCGCCGGTGGGGGTGGCGCCGCAACTGTTAGCTGCCGCGGTGGCCGCCCACCCGGACGGGCCGGCGATCATCGACGGTGCACGGCAGGTGTCTTACCGCGAGCTGGACGAGTGGTCGACACGCTTGGCGCGGACGCTGATCGACGCTGGCGTGGGTCCGGAGCGCTCCGTGGGGGTGGCGATAGAGCGCAGCGCGGAACTGGTGGTCGCGTGGTGGGCAGTGGCGAAGGCCGGCGGCGTGTATGCACCGGTGGATCTGAATCACCCCGTTGAGCGGGTGGCGCAGGTGCTAAACCTAGCGGCCGCGGAGCGCGTCTTGACCTGCGGCTCCGACGACATGGCCGGGGCCGGTATGCGCCCGGTGCTGCGTATCGACGCGTTGGACCTTTCGGGGCGCAGTGCGAGCGTGATCACCGACGCCGATCGGTTGGCACCTCTGACGGCGAATGACGCTGCCTATTTGATCTTCACGTCCGGATCGACCGGCGTTCCCAAAGGGGTGGTGGTGAGCCACGAGGGTGTCCTGGGCTGGACGGCCGCGCTACCTGAGTCATGCAGGTTGGACGAAAACAAGCGGGTACTGATGGTGGCCACGCCGACCTTCGATGCGTCGGTTTGCGAGATGCTGCTGGCGGCGGGGTCAGGGGCGGCGCTGGTGGTCGCGCCCCCAGGGGTATTTGCCGGCGAGCCACTAACCGCGTTGCTGCAAAGCCAGCACGTCAACACCGCATTTCTGACTCCGACGGTGCTGTCGTCGCTGGACCCCGCCCGGTTACCCGGATTCGACAAGTTAATGATCGGTGGCGAGGCGTTCCCAGCGGAATTGGTGGCCGCCTGGGCGCCGGGCCGGCGCGTGTTCAACGTCTACGGCCCGACCGAAACCACCATCTGGGTCACCATCAGTGCGCCGCTGTCGGCCGAAGGGCCGGTTTGCATCGGCAGCCCGATCCGGGGCGTGTGCACGCTGGTGCTCGACCCGCGGCTGAACCCGACGCCCGTCGGGGTGGTGGGTGAGCTGTACGTGAGTGGACCGGCGCTGGCTCACGGCTACATAAGGCGGGTGGATCTGACCGCCGAACGGTTCGTAGCCAACCCATTCGGCGACCCGGGGACGCGGATGTACCGCACCGGCGACCTGGTCCGCTGGATTGCCGACGGGACCTTCGATTTTGTGGGTCGCGCCGACAGCCAGATCAAACTGCGCGGACAGCGCATCGAAGTGGGCGAAATCGAAAACACCCTGCTGGCCTGCCCGCACGTCACGCGCGCCGCCGTGAGGGTGCACGACAGTGCCACCGGATCCCATCTGGTCGCCTACGTCACCCTCGACCAAAACACCACTGCCGACCACGACGTAGAAAACGTCGATGAGTGGCAGCACCTGTACGACGACCTCTACGGAGAAGATCTGGGGTCCCGATTCGGCATGGACTTCCGGGGGTGGAACAGCAGTTTCACCGGCGACCCGATCCCGGTCGACGAAATGATCGAGTGGCGTGCCGCCACGGTGAATCGGATCAACGGCCTGCGGCCGCGTCGCGCGCTGGAAATCGGCGCCGGCTCGGGATTGCTGTTGTCACAGATCGCCCCGCACTGCGACCAGTACGTCGCCACCGACTTTTCGCCGGTTGCCATCGAAAAGCTGGGTCGCTCATTGGAGCAGTTGCAATGTGAGTGGCGTGACCGGGTCGAGTTGCTAACCCAGCCTGCCCACGTTAGCGAGGCGCTGCCGCCGGGCCACTTCGACACCATCATTCTCAACTCGGTCATTCAGTACTTCCCCAATGTTGGATATCTGACCAAGGTGATCGACAACGCCATGGACTTGCTGGCGCCCGGCGGGGCACTGTTCATTGGCGACGTACGCAACCACACGCTGCAGGGTGCGTTCCAAACCGCGGTCGCGCTGGCACGCACCAACAGCACCGATACCGCCGAGATCCGCCAGCGAGTCCAGCGCGCCGTGCTCGGGGAACCCGAATTGCTGCTTGCCCCGGAATTTTTCACCACCTGGGCCAGCGACCACGCGTCGGTGGCCGGACTTGATATCGAAGTCAAACGTGGAATAGCGGACAACGAACTGAGCCGGTATCGCTACGACGTCATGGTTTACAAAAGCCCCTCGCCGGTCCGCTCACTGGCCGTTGCACCTAGCTGGGCGTGGGCCGAATGCGCGGGCTTGGACGGGCTGCACACCCGCTTGATATCGCAGCGTCCCGGCATCGTCCGTATCACCGGCATTCCACGCGCCGGCGTGATCACCGACGTAGGCATTGAAGCCGCTCTGGCCGCTGGGCTACCCGTCACCGACGCACTGGTCCAAGTCACCGCCACCGCGATTCCTGACGTCACCGTTCCCGAAGAATTGCACCGCCTCGGCGATACCGCCGGATACCTCGTCGCGATCACCTGGGGCGCCCAACCGGGCACTCTGGATGCGGTTTTCATCACCGCAACCGACCCCGACGGCCGGCACGCCGCGCTGACCGATTTGTATCTGCCTGCCACCGGAGCTCAGCAACCCACCAGCTACGCGAATGACCCCCAGACCAACACCAAAATCAGCGCGGTTCGGCAGCGGTTGAGCGCGTGGTTGCCTGATTACATGGTGCCGGCACATGTTGTGGTGCTTGAGGCTTTCCCGTTGACCTCCTCGGGCAAGATCGACCGTAAAGCGTTGCCAGCACCCGTTTTTGCCGCCAGCCAGTTCCGGGCGCCGCAGACTGAGGCAGAGAAGATCGTTGCCGGCGTGTTCGCCGAGGTGTTGGGTGTGGACCGGGTGGGGCTGGATGACGATTTCTTCGCCCTGGGTGGAGATTCGTTGACCGCCACCCGGGTGAGCGCCCGGCTGCAGTTGGCACTGGGCCGAGAAGTTCCGGTGCGGTATCTGTTTGACGCATCCACCGTCTGGGATCTCGCCGAGTATCTGCACCGACATCGGGGCGGACCCAAGCATCCGCCGTTGCGGGCGATGCCGCGCCCGGAGCGAGTTCCGTTGTCATTTGCGCAAAGCCGGTTGTGGTTCATCGATCAGTTGCACGGGCCGTCACCGATTTACAACATGGCGGTGGCGTTGCGGTTGGGCGGACGCTTGAACGCCGAGGCGTTGGGAGCGGCGCTGACCGATGTGGTGGGCCGCCAGGAAAGTCTACGCACGTTGTTCGTCGCGTTCGAGGGGATACCCCAGCAGCTGGTGCTGCCGGTCGAGAGGGCTGACTTCGGCTTGGATCTCGTCGACGCCACCGGCTGGCCGGCCAGCCGGCTGGATAAGGCCATCGACAGCGTAGTGCGCCACAAGTTCGAGCTGGACCGCGAAAGTCCATTGCGGACACGGCTTTTCCGTACCAGCGATGACGAGCATGTGCTGGTGGCCGCGGTGCACCATATCGCCGCTGATGGCTGGTCGATCACCCCCCTGGTGCGGGATCTGGGGGTGGCTTATGCCAGCCGGTGCGCCGGTCAGGCCCCGGGGTGGGCGCCGTTGGCAGTGCAGTATGTCGATTACACGCTGTGGCAGCGTGCGCATCTCGGTGATCTGGCCGACAGCGACAGCCCGATCGCCGCGCAGCTGGCTTACTGGGAGCAGGCGTTGGCCGGGATGGCCGAGCACCTGCAGCTGCCCACCGATCGACCCTATCCGCCGGTGGCCGACTACCACGGCGCCAGTGTGGCGGTGCACTGGCCCGCCGAGCTGCAACAGCGGGTGCGCGGGTTGGCCGCCGAACACAACGCGACCAGCTTCATGGTGCTGCAGGCCGCGTTGGCGGTGCTGCTGGCCAAGCTCAGCGCCAGCCCCGATGTGGCGGTTGGTATTCCGATCGCCGGGCGCCGCGATCCCGCGCTTGATGAGCTGGTGGGGTTTTTCGTCAACACCTTGGTGTTGCGGGTCGAGCTGGCCGGTGACCCCACTGTCACCCAACTGCTGGCTCAGGTGCGAGGGCGCAGCCTGGCGGCTTATGAGCATCAGGATGTGCCTTTCGAGGTGCTGGTCGAGCGACTCAACCCGACCCGATCGCTGACCCATCACCCGCTGGTGCAGGTGATGTTGGGCTGGCAGAACTTGCCCGGGCAGGTCAGCGACCCCGCCGCCGGGCTGGCGTTGGGTGACCTGCGGGTCACTCCTATGCCGGCCGAACTTCACACCGCCCGCATGGATTTGGTGTTCTCGCTGTCCGAGCGCTGGAGCGATACCGGTGAGCCGGCCGGGATCGGCGGGACGGTGGAATTCCGGACCGATGTGTTCGATGCGGCCAGCGTCGAGATGCTGATCGAGCGGTGGCGGCGGGTGCTAGTGGCGATGGTCGCCGACCCGACCCGGCGGCTGTCATCGATCGAACTCCTGGACGGCGACGAGTACGAACGCCTGGACGGGTGGGGTAATCGGGCGGTGCTGACGGCACCGGCACCCACGCGGCAGTCGATCCCGGGATTATTCGCCGCCCAGGTGGCCCGTGCACCCGAGGCGGTGGCGTTGGTGTGCGGTGACGTTTCATGGACTTATCGCGAGCTTGACGAGGCCTCTAACCGGTTAGCGCACTTGCTGTCTGGGCAAGGTGTAGGTGCGGGTGAGTGTGTGGCGCTGCTATTGTCCCGGTCCGCTGAGGCGATCATGGCGATCTTGGCGGTGCTGAAAACTGGGGCGGCGTATCTGCCGATCGACCCGGTTCTGCCGACGGCCCGTGTCGGGTTCATGCTCGCTGATGCCGCGCCGATCGCGGCGATCACCACCGCCGATCTGACCGACCGGTTGGACGAGCGTGATCTGCTGATCATTGAGGTCGACGATCCGGCTGTTGACAGTCAGCTGAGCACGGCGCTGCCGGCCCCGGCTGCCGAGGACCTCGCCCACATCATCTACACCTCCGGCACCACCGGGGTGCCCAAGGGGGTGGCGGTCACGCAGCACAATGTCACCCGGCTGTTTGACCGCCTGAACGTCGGCCTGGAGCTGGCGCCGGGACAGGTGTGGTCGCAGTGTCATTCGTATGCGTTCGACTTCTCGGTGTGGGAGATCTGGGGTGCCCTGTTACACGGTGGGCGGCTGGTGGTCGTGCCCGAAGAGATGGCGCGCTCCCCAGAAGACTTCCATTCCTTGTTGATCACGGAAAAGGTCAGCGTGTTGAGTCAGACCCCGTCGGCGGTCGGGGCGCTCTCGCCGCAGGGTTTGGACTCCGCGGCGTTGATGGTGGCCGCTGAGCCTTGCCCGGCCGAATTGATGGATCGGTGGGCGCCGGGGCGGGTGATGGTCAACGCCTACGGCCCAACCGAGACCACTGTCTATGCGTCGATCAGTGCGCAGCTGGCGGCGGGGTCGGGTGTGGTGCCGATCGGTGCGCCGGTGCCGGGGGCAGCGTTGTTCGTGCTGGATCCGTGGCTGCGTCGGGTGCCGGCCGGTGTGGTCGGGGAGTTGTATGTCGCCGGTAGCGGGGTCGGATGTGGATATTGGCGGCGGGCCGCATTGACGGCGTCGCGGTTTGTGGCGTGCCCGTTCGGTGGTTCTGGGGGGCGGATGTATCGGACCGGGGATTTGGTGCGTTGGCGCGTCGACGGGCAGCTGCAATATCTCGGCCGCGCTGATGAGCAGGTCAAGATCCGCGGGTATCGCATTGAGCTCGGTGAGGTGCGGGCGGCCTTAG
This sequence comes from uncultured Actinomycetota bacterium, assembly GCA_963767765.1. Taxonomy (GTDB): domain Bacteria; phylum Actinomycetota; class Actinomycetes; order Mycobacteriales; family Mycobacteriaceae; genus Mycobacterium. Next base: position 1,759,460 of record CAVYEX010000002.1, read on the forward strand.
TGGGGCTAGCTGGGGTCGGCCAGGCGGTGGTGGTGGCCCGCGAAGACCAGCCCGGCGACAAGCGCTTGGTGGGCTACGTCACCGAAACCGGCTCGGGCGCAGTGGATTCCGACGCAGCACGCACAGTGCTCGCCGAACGCTTGCCGGGGTATATGGTGCCCGCGGCGGTGCTGGTGATCGAGGCGCTGCCGTTGACGGTCAACGGCAAGCTCGATATTCGGGCGTTGCCCGCGCCGGAATACACCGATGGTGACCGGTACCGCGCCCCGACCAGCCCCACCGAGGAGCTGTTGGCCGGTACTTACGCCCAGGTGCTGGGACTGGAACGAGTCGGGGTCGACGACTCCTTCTTCGATCTGGGCGGGGACTCGCTGTCGGCGATGCGCCTGGTCGGCACAATCAACACCACCTTGGATGCCGACCTTGCGGTGCGCACCTTGTTCGAAGCGCCCACCGTGGCCCGGTTGGCGCCCCTTATCGGTAGGAATTCAGTTCGGCGGGACCCGGTGGTGGCGGTGGCGCGGCCCGCGGTGGTGCCGTTGTCCTTTGCCCAGAGCCGGATGTGGTTCCTCGAGCAGTTGCACGGCCCCTCGCCGATTTACAACCTGGCGGTGGCGTTGCGGCTCAACGGGCGCCTGGATGTGGAGGCGTTGGGGGCCGCACTGGCCGATGTGGTGGGCCGCCATGAGAGCCTGCGCACGTTGTTCGTGGCGGTCGACGGCGTACCCCAGCAACTGGTGGTACCGCCCGAGTGGGCCGACTTCGGCTGGCATCTTGTCGATGCCAGCGGCTGGCCGACCGGCCAGCTGGAACAGGACCTTCGCGCCGCGTCGCGCCATGGTTTCAATCTCGCCACTGAAATCCCCCTTCGCGCAAAACTTTACACCGTCGCCGACGACGATCACGTGTTGGTGGCCGCGGTGCACCATATCGCTGCTGATGGCTGGTCGTTGACCCCCCTGGTGCGGGATCTGGGGGTGGCGTACACCAGCCGGTGTGCCGGTCAGGCCCCGGGGTGGGCGCCGTTGGCGGTGCAGTATGTCGATTACACGTTGTGGCAGCGTGCGCATCTCGGTGATCTGGCCGACAGCGACAGCCCGATCGCCGCGCAGTTATCTTTCTGGGAGCAGGCGTTGGCAGGGATGCCTGAGCGGTTGATGTTGCCCACTGATCGGCCGTATCCGGCGGTGGCTGATTACCGCGGCGCCAGTGTGATGCTGGAGTGGCCGGCCGAATTGCAGCAGCGGGTGGCGGCGGTGGCGCGGGCGCATAGTGCGACCAGTTTCATGGTGGTGCAGGCCGCGTTGGCGGTGTTGTTGGCCAAGCTCAGCGCCAGTGCGGAGGTGGCGATCGGGTTCCCGATCGCTGGTCGCCGTGATCCGGCCCTTGACGAGCTGGTGGGGTTTTTCGTCAACACCTTGGTGCTGCGGGTCGACCTGTCCGGTGACCCCACCGTCGCCGAGCTGCTGGCCCAGGTGCGACAACGAGTCCTGGCTGCCTACGAGCATCAAGATGTGCCGTTTGAGGTGCTGGTGGAGCGGCTCAATCCGACCCGGTCGCTGACCTATCACCCGCTGGTGCAGGTGATGTTGGGCTGGCAGAACTTGCCCGGGCAGACCGGCGACCCCGCGGCCGGGCTGAGTTTGGGTGATGTGCAGGTCACCCCGCTGGCGGTGGACACCCAAAGCGCCCGAATGGATCTGGTGTTTTCCCTAGCCGAACGCTGGACCCAGGCCGGCGAGCCGGCCGGGATCGGTGGGGTGGTGGAGTTTCGCACCGACGTGTTCGACGAGGCCACCATCGAGGCGGTCATCGAGCGATTCAGGCGGGTGTTGACGGCAATAACCGCCGATCCGGAGCAGCAATCGTGACCGCCGACACGGGGCGGCGGCTGTCGTCGATCGATCTGCTGGATACCGACGACTACGAACGCCTGTATGAGTGGGGTAATCGGGCGGTGCTGACCGCGGCGGCGAGCACCGCGGTGTCGGTTCCGGAGCTGTTCGCCGCACAGGTAGCCCGTACACCGGGAGCAGTGGCGGTGAGTTGTGCCGGCCGCTCGATGACCTACCGTGAACTCGAGGAGGCCGCTAACCGGCTGGCCCACCTGCTAGTCGCCCATGGTGCGGGCCCGGGACAGTTTGTGGCGCTGCTGTTTAGCCGCTGTGCTGAGGCGATCGTAGCGATCCTGGCGGTGCTCAAAACAGGGGCGGCGTACTTGCCGATCGATCCCGCCCACCCCGACGCCCGGATCGAATTCATGCTCGCTGATGCCGCGCCGATCGCCGGCATCACCACGGCGAGTCTGCGGTCGCGACTAGCGGGTCATCACATGGCGGTCCTCAAGGTCGACGACCCTGCCATCGACACCGAGCCGAGCACCGCCTTGCCGTCGCCGGCCCCCGACGATCTCGCGCACGTCATCTATACCTCGGGCACAACCGGTGTCCCCAAAGGGGTGACCGTCACTCATGACAACGTGGCCCAGCTATTCGACTCCTTAGAAGTCGGCGTTGAGCTTAGGCCGAACCAGGTCTGGTCGCAGTGTCATTCGTATGCGTTCGACTTTTCGGTGTGGGAGATCTGGGGTGCGCTGCTGTTTGGTGGGCGGCTGGTGGTGGTGCCCGAATCGGTGGCGCGTTCACCGGTAGATCTCCATGCCTTGCTGGTCGCTGAACACGTCAACGTGTTAACCCAGACTCCCTCGGCGGTCGGCGTGCTTTCCGAGGACGCGTTGGAGTCGACGGCGTTGGTGATCGGCGCTGAGCCATGTCCGGCTGAGCTGGTCGATCGGTGGGCGCCCGGGCGGGTGATGGTCAATGTATATGGGCCCACCGAGACGACGATGTGGGCGTCCAAGAGTGCACCGTTGGTTGCGGGGTCGGGGGGACCGCCCATCGGCTCGCCGGTGCCCGGAGCCGCGTTGTTTGTGCTGGATGGGTGGTTGCGTCCGGTGCCGGCCGGGGTGGTGGGGGAGTTGTATATCGCCGGCCGGGGGGTGGGGTGTGGGTATGTACGCCGGGCCGGGTTGACTGGGTCGCGCTTTGTGGCGTGCCCGTTCGGTGGGGCGGGGGTGCGAATGTATCGCACCGGGGATCTGGTGTCCTGGCGTGCTGATGGGCAGTTGCAGTATGTGGGGCGCGGTGATGAGCAGGTCAAGATCCGCGGGTATCGCATCGAGTTGGGTGAGGTGCGGGCGGCGCTGGCTGGTTGTGCCGGGGTCGGCCAGGCGGTGGTGATCGTGCGCGAAGACCGCCCCGGTGATAAGCGCCTCGTCGGCTATATCACCGAAACAACTTCAGGCACCGTCGATCCCGCCGCCGCACGTGCCGCGCTGGCCGAGCGGCTGCCGGGCTATATGGTGCCAGCGGCGGTGGTGGCAATCGACACGCTGCCATTGACCCCTAACGGCAAACTCGACACCCGCGCCTTGCCAGCACCGGAATACACCGAGGTTGAGCACTACCGCGCCCCGACCGACGCGGTCGAAGAAGTCCTGGCCGGTCTTTATGCCCAGGTATTGGGGGTCGAGCGGGTCGGAGTCGACGACTCCTTCTTCGACTTCGGCGGGGACAGCATTTCGGCGATGCGGGTGATCACCGCCATCAACACCACCCTGGATACCGACCTGGCGGTGCGGGTGTTGTTTGAGGCGCCCACAGTGCGCCGGTTGGCGCGCCGGGTGGGTGGCGATGGGGGTGGGTTGGCGCCATTGGTGGCAATGGCGCGCCCCGGGATGGTGCCGTTGTCATTTGCCCAATCCCGGTTGTGGTTTATCGATCAGTTGCAGGGGCCTTCAGCGGTTTACAACATGGCGGTGGCGTTGCGGTTGGGTGGGCACCTGGATGCGGTGGCGTTGGAGGCGGCGCTGGCGGATGTGGTGTGCCGTCATGAGAGCCTGCGCACTTTGTTTAGGGCGGTTGAGGGCATTCCCCAGCAGGTGGTGGTGGCGCCCGAGGCGGCTGATTTCGGTTCGGATGTGGTCGATGCCGGAACTTGGTCGGCCGAGCAGCTGTCGCAGGCCATCGGCGCTTTCTCACGTCGCCCGTTCAATTTGGCCGCCGAGATTCCTTTGCGGGTCAAGCTTTTCCGCGTCGGCGACGACGAGCACGTGTTGGTGGCAGTGGTGCACCATATTGCTGCTGATGGCTGGTCGTTGACTCCGTTGGTGCGCGATCTGGGGGTGGCGTATGCCAGCCGGTGTGCGGGGCAGGCCCCGGGGTGGGCGCCGTTGGCGGTGCAGTATGTCGATTACACGTTGTGGCAGCGGGCGCAGTTGGGGGAGTTGGCTGATCGCGCTAGCCGTATCGCTGGGCAGTTGGCGTATTGGGAGCAGGCGTTGGCCGGGATGCCCGAGCATCTGGCGTTGCCCACTGATCGGCCCTATCCGGCGGTGGCTGATTACCGCGGCGCCAGTGTGATGCTGGAGTGGCCGGCCGAATTGCAGCAGCGGGTGGCGGCGGTGGCGCGGGCGCATAATGCGACCAGTTTCATGGTGGTGCAGGCCGCGTTGGCGGTGTTGTTGGCCAAGCTCAGCGCCAGTGCGGAGGTGGCGATCGGGTTCCCGATCGCTGGTCGCCGTGATCCGGCCCTTGATGAGCTGGTGGGGTTTTTCGTCAACACGTTGGTGTTGCGGGTCGATGTGGCCGGCAACCCCAGTGCCGCTGAGGTGTTGGCTCAGGTGCGGGCGCGCAGCCTGGCGGCCTATGAGCATCAGGATGTGCCCTTTGAGGTGCTCGTGGAGCGGCTCAACCCGACCCGAAGCCTGACTCATCATCCGCTGGTGCAGGTGATGTTGGCTTGGCAGAACCTGCCTGGGCTTGACAGTGATTCGGCGGCGGGGTTGGTGTTGGGGGATTTGGCAGTGACCGCGCTGCCGGCCGACACCCACACCGCGCGAACGGATTTGGTGTTTTCGCTGGCCGAGCGCTGGAGTGATATCGGTGAGCCGGCGGGGATCGGTGGGGTGGTGGAGTTTCGCACCGATGTGTTCGACGCGGCCAGCATCGAGGTCCTCATTAAACGCTGGCAGCGGGTGTTGCAAGCGATCACCACCGACCCCTCCCGGCGGTTGTCCTCAATCAATGTGCTCGATGCCGCCGAGTATGCCCGCCTCGATCAGTGGGGCAATTGCGCGGCGCTGACCCAACCCGCACCAGCACCGGTGTCGATCCCGGTGTTGTTTGCCGCGCAGGTGGCGCGTAGCCCGGGGTCGGTGGCGATCAGTTGTGGTGAGCGGGTCTGGACTTATCGGGAGGTTGAGCAGGCGGCGAACCGGTTGGCGCACCTGTTGTTTGGGCAAGGTGTGGGTGCAGGTGTGTGTGTGGCGTTGGTGTTGCCGCGTTCGGGTGAGGCGGTCGTGGCGATGCTGGCGGTGCTCAAGGCCGGGGCGGCGTATCTGGCGATCGATCCGGGGCTGCCCGATGCCCGTATCGGGTTCATGCTCGCTGATGCTGCGCCGATGGTGGTGATCACCACCGCCGGGCTGGGCGAGCGGCTGCAGGGTCATGACGTGCCGGTCGTCGAGGTTGATGATTGGGCTATCGCGGCTCAGCCTGACACCGCTGTGCTGGCGCCGGGCGCCGAGGACATTGCTTATGTGATCTATACCTCGGGCACCACCGGGGTCCCCAAAGGTGTGGCCGTCACGCATCGCAACGTCGCACGGCTGTTCGACTCATTGGACGCTAGGCTGGCGCTGAGCCCGAAACAAGTCTGGACGCAATGTCACTCGTTGGCCTTCGACTTTTCGGTGTGGGAGATCTGGGGAGCGTTGTTGCATGGTGGGCGGCTGGTGGTGGTGCCCGATGCGGTGGTCCGCTCACCAGAAGACCTGCACGCCTTGTTGATTGCTGAACACGTCAACCTCCTGAGCCAGACCCCCTCGGCGTTTTATGCGCTGCAATCCGCTGCCGTGCGGCAGACCGAGCCGGGAAGTCAGCTGGAGCTTGAGACGGTGGTGTTTGGCGGCGAGGCGCTGGAACCGCAGCGTCTTGACCCACGGCGGGACAACCACCCAAGCTCACCGCGCCTGATCAACATGTACGGCATCACCGAGACGACGGTGCATGCCTCATTTCGGGAGATCCTCGCCGGCGACGCCTATATCACTGCCAGTCCCATTGGGGTGCCGTTGTCGCATCTTGGCTTGTTTGTGCTGGATGGGTGGTTGTGTCCGGTGCCGGTTGGGGTGGTGGGGGAGTTGTATGTGGCCGGGGCGGGGGTGGCGTTGGGGTATGTGGGTCGGGCCGCTTTGACTGGGTCGCGGTTTGTGGCGTGCCCGTTCGGTGCGGGGCGGCGGGGATACGGATGTATCGGACCGGGGATTTGGTGTCCTGGGGTGCTGATGGGCAGTTGCGGTATGTGGGGCGTGCTGATGAGCAGGTCAAGATTCGTGGGTATCGCATCGAGTTGGGGGAGGTGCGGGCGGCGCTGGCGGGGTTAGCCGGGGTTGGCCAGGCGGTGGTGGTGGCGCGTGAGGACCAGCCCGGGGATAAGCGGTTGGTGGGTTATGTCACCGAAACCAGTAGCGGCGCGGTGGATTCGGCTGCCGCGCGCGCGGCGCTGGGGCAGCGGCTGCCGGGGTATATGGTGCCCGCGGCGGTGGTGGTGATCGACGCTTTGCCGTTGACGGTCAACGGAAAACTCGACACCCGCGCCCTGCCGGCGCCGGAGTACACCGCTGGTGGGTATCGCGCCCCGACCGATCCGGTCGAAGAAGTGTTGGCCGGTGTCTATGCCCAGGTGTTGGGGGTGCAGCGGGTCGGGGTGGATGATTCGTTTTTCGAGCTGGGTGGGGATTCGTTGTCGGCGATGCGCCTGGTCGCGGCGATCAACACCGCGTTGGGTGTCGATGTTGGGGTGCGGGTGTTGTTTGAGGCGCCCACGGTGGCGGGGTTGGCGCCGCGGATCGGTGGCACAGCTGAGGGGTTGGCGCCGTTGGTGGCGGTGGCGCGCCCGGCGGTGGTGCCGTTGTCGTTTGCCCAGTCGCGGATGTGGTTTATCGATCAGTTGCAGGGGCCCTCGCCGATTTACAACTTGGCGGTGGCGTTGCGGTTGGGTGGGCGCCTAGACGCCGAGGCGTTGGGGGCAGCGCTGGTTGATGTGGTGGACCGTCAGGAAAGTTTGCGTACGTTGTTCACCGCGGTTGAGGGCATCCCCCGGCAGGTGGTGATCCCTGTTGAGCGGGCCGACCTGGGTTGGGAGGTGGTGGATGCCGTCGGCTGGCCGGGTGATCGGGTGGCCGAGGCGGTGGGGGTGGCGGCGCGTCGCCCGTTTGACCTGGCCGCGGAGATCCCGTTGCGGGCCAAGCTGTTGCGGGTCGGCGGTGAGGAGCATGTGTTGGTGGTGGTGGTGCACCATATTGCTGCTGATGGCTGGTCGTTGACTCCGTTGGTGCGCGATCTGGGGGTGGCGTATGCCAGCCGGTGTGCGGGGCAGGCCCCGGGGTGGGCGCCGTTGGCGGTGCAGTATGTCGATTACACGTTGTGGCAGCGGGCGCAGTTGGGGGAGTTGGCTGATCGCGCTAGCCGTATCGCTGGGCAGTTGGCGTATTGGGAGCAGGCGTTGGCCGGGATGCCCGAGCATCTGGCGTTGCCCACTGATCGGCCCTATCCGGCGGTGGCTGATTACCGCGGCGCCAGTGTGATGCTGGAGTGGCCGGCCGAATTGCAGCAGCGGGTGGCGGCGGTGGCGCGGGCGCATAATGCGACCAGTTTCATGGTGGTGCAGGCCGCGTTGGCGGTGTTGTTGGCCAAGCTCAGCGCCAGTGCGGAGGTGGCGATCGGGTTCCCGATCGCTGGTCGCCGCGATCCGGCCCTTGATGAGCTGGTGGGGTTTTTCGTCAACACGTTGGTGTTGCGGGTCGATGTGGCCGGCAACCCCAGTGCCGCTGAGGTGTTGGCTCAGGTGCGGGCGCGCAGCCTGGCGGCTTATGAGCATCAGGATGTGCCCTTTGAGGTGCTCGTGGAGCGGCTCAACCCGACCCGAAGCCTGACTCATCATCCGCTGGTGCAGGTGATGTTGGCTTGGCAGAACCTGCCTGGGCTTGACAGTGATTCGGCGGCGGGGTTGGTGTTGGGGGATTTGGCAGTGACCGCGCTGCCGGTCGAGACTCGCACCGCGCGCATGGATGTGGTGTTTTCGCTGGCCGAGCGCTGGAGTGATATCGGTGAGCCGGCGGGGATCGGTGGGGTGGTGGAGTTTCGCACCGATGTGTTCGACGCGGCCAGCATCCAAACACTCATCGCGCGCTGGCGGCTGGTGGTGGAGGCGCTCACGGCTGATCCGGGGCGGCGGTTGTCCTCGATCGAGCTGCTCGATGCCGCCGAGTATGCCCGGCTAGAGCAGATCGGGAACCGGGCGGTGTTGACCCCTCCCATGCCGGTACCAGCACCGGTGTCGATCCCGGTGTTGTTTGCCGCGCAGGTGGCGCGTAGCCCGGGGTCGGTGGCGATCAGTTGTGGTGAGCGGGTCTGGACTTATCGGGAGGTTGAGCAGGCGGCGAACCGGTTGGCGCACCTGTTGTTTGGGCAAGGTGTGGGTGCAGGTGTGTGTGTGGCGTTGGTGTTGCCGCGTTCGGGTGAGGCGGTCGTGGCGATGCTGGCGGTGCTCAAGGCCGGGGCGGCGTATCTGGCGATCGATCCGGGGCTGCCCGATGCCCGTATCGGGTTCATGCTCGCTGATGCTGCGCCGATGGTGGTGATCACCACCGCCGGGCTGGCCGGGCGGTTGAACGGCTACACCGTGGCGGTCATTGATATCGACGATCCGGTGATCGCGGCTCAGCCTGACACTGCGGTGCTGGCGCCGGGCGCCGAGGACATTGCTTATGTGATTTACACCTCGGGCACCACCGGGGTGCCGAAGGGGGTGGCGGTCAGTCACCGCAATTTGGCTCATGTGGCGCAGTCGATGCCTGCTGGTCTGCCGGCCAATCAGGTGTGGTCGCAGTGTCATTCGTATGCGTTTGATTTTTCGGTGTGGGAGATTTGGGCGGCGCTGCTTGGTGGTGGGCGGCTGGTGGTGGTGGCTGATGCGGTGGCTGGTGCACCGCAGGATTTCCATGCGGTGTTGGTCGCCGAGAAGGTCAATGTGCTCACCCAGACGCCGTCGGCGGTGGCGGCGCTTTCGCCGCAGGGGTTGGGGTCGGCGGCGTTGTTGTTGGGTGGGGAGGCGTGCGGGGTTGAGGTGGTGGATCGGTGGGCGCCGGGGCGGGTGGTGATCAACGCCTACGGCCCGACCGAGGCCACGGTGTATGCGTCGATGAGTGCGCCGTTGACCCCCGGGTCGACTGTGGTGCCTATCGGTGCGCCGGTGTCGGGGGCGGCGTTGTTTGTGCTGGATGGGTGGTTGTGTCCGGTGCCGGTTGGGGTGGTGGGGGAGTTGTATGTGGCCGGGGCGGGGGTGGCGTTGGGGTATGTGGGTCGGGCCGCTTTGACTGGGTCGCGGTTTGTGGCGTGCCCGTTCGGTGGGGCGGGGATACGGATGTATCGGACCGGGGATTTGGTGTCCTGGGGTGCTGATGGGCAGTTGCGGTATGTGGGGCGTGCTGATGAGCAGGTCAAGATTCGTGGGTATCGCATCGAGTTGGGGGAGGTGCGGGCGGCGCTGGCGGGGTTAGCCGGGGTTGGCCAGGCGGTGGTGGTGGCGCGTGAGGACCAGCCCGGGGATAAGCGGTTGGTGGGTTATGTCACCGAAACCAGTAGCGGCGCGGTGGATTCGGCTGCCGCGCGCGCGGCGCTGGGGCAGCGGCTGCCGGGGTATATGGTGCCCGCGGCGGTGGTGGTGATCGACGCTTTGCCGTTGACGGTCAACGGCAAACTCGACACCCGCGCCCTGCCGGCGCCGGAGTACACCGCTGGTGGGTATCGCGCCCCGACCGATCCGGTCGAAGAAGTGTTGGCCGGTGTCTATGCCCAGGTGTTGGGGGTGCAGCGGGTCGGGGTGGATGATTCGTTTTTCGAGCTGGGTGGGGATTCGTTGTCGGCGATGCGCCTGGTCGCGGCGATCAACACCGCGTTGGGTGTCGATGTTGGGGTGCGGGTGTTGTTTGAGGCGCCCACGGTGGCGGGGTTGGCGCCGCGGATCGGTGGCACAGCTGAGGGGTTGGCGCCGTTGGTGGCGGTGGCGCGCCCGGCGGTGGTGCCGTTGTCGTTTGCCCAGTCGCGGATGTGGTTTATCGATCAGTTGCAGGGGCCCTCGCCGATTTACAACTTGGCGGTGGCGTTGCGGTTGGGTGGGCGCCTAGACGCCGAGGCGTTGGGGGCAGCGCTGGTTGATGTGGTGGACCGTCAGGAAAGTTTGCGTACGTTGTTCACCGCGGTTGAGGGCATCCCCCGGCAGGTGGTGATCCCTGTTGAGCGGGCCGACCTGGGTTGGGAGGTGGTGGATGCCGTCGGCTGGCCGGGTGATCGGGTGGCCGAGGCGGTGGGGGTGGCGGCGCGTCGCCCGTTTGACCTGGCCGCGGAGATCCCGTTGCGGGCCAAGCTGTTGCGGGTCGGCGGTGAGGAGCATGTGTTGGTGGTGGTGGTGCACCATATTGCTGCTGATGGCTGGTCGTTGACTCCGTTGGTGCGCGATCTGGGGGTGGCGTATGCCAGCCGGTGTGCGGGGCAGGCCCCGGGGTGGGCGCCGTTGGCGGTGCAGTATGTCGATTACACGTTGTGGCAGCGGGCGCAGTTGGGGGAGTTGGCTGATCGCGCTAGCCGTATCGCTGGGCAGTTGGCGTATTGGGAGCAGGCGTTGGCCGGGATGCCCGAGCATCTGGCGTTGCCCACTGATCGGCCCTATCCGGCGGTGGCTGATTACCGCGGCGCCAGTGTGATGCTGGAGTGGCCGGCCGAATTGCAGCAGCGGGTGGCGGCGGTGGCGCGGGCGCATAATGCGACCAGTTTCATGGTGGTGCAGGCCGCGTTGGCGGTGTTGTTGGCCAAGCTCAGCGCCAGTGCGGAGGTGGCGATCGGGTTCCCGATCGCTGGTCGCCGTGATCCGGCCCTTGATGAGCTGGTGGGGTTTTTCGTCAACACGTTGGTGTTGCGGGTCGATGTGGCCGGCAACCCCAGTGCCGCTGAGGTGTTGGCTCAGGTGCGGGCGCGCAGCCTGGCGGCCTATGAGCATCAGGATGTGCCCTTTGAGGTGCTCGTGGAGCGGCTCAACCCGACCCGAAGCCTGACTCATCATCCGCTGGTGCAGGTGATGTTGGCTTGGCAGAACCTGCCTGGGCTTGACAGTGATTCGGCGGCGGGGTTGGTGTTGGGGGATTTGGCAGTGACCGCGCTGCCGGTCGAGACTCGCACCGCCCGCATGGATGTGGTGTTTTCGCTGGCCGAGCGCTGGAGTGATATCGGTGAGCCGGCGGGGATCGGTGGGGTGGTGGAGTTTCGCACCGATGTGTTCGACGCGGCCAGCATCCAAACACTCATCGCGCGCTGGCGGCTGGTGGTGGAGGCGCTCACTGCTGATCCGGGGCGGCGGTTGTCCTCGATCGAGCTGCTCGATGCCGCCGAGTATGCCCGGCTAGAGCAGATCGGGAACCGGGCGGTGTTGACCCCTCCCATACCCGCACCAGCACCGGTGTCGATCCCGGTGTTGTTTGCCGCGCAGGTGGCGCGCAGCCCGGGGGCGGTGGCGGTGAGTTGTGGTGAGCGGGTCATGACTTACCGGGAGGTTGAGCACGCGGCGAACCGGTTGGCGCATCTGTTGTTTGGGCAAGGGGCGGGGCAGGGATAGGTCGTGGCGTTGGTGTTGCCGCGTTCGGGTGAGGCGGTCGTGGCGATGCTGGCGGTGCTCAAGGCCGGGGCGGCGTATCTGGCGATCGATCCGGGGCTGCCCGATGCCCGTATCGGGTTCATGCTCGCTGATGCTGCGCCGATGGTGGTGATCACCACCGCCGGGCTGGCCGGGCGGTTGAACGGCTACACCGTGGCGGTCATTGATATCGACGATCCGGTGATCGCGGCTCAGCCTGACACTGCGGTGCTGGCGCCGGGCGCCGAGGACATTGCTTATGTGATTTACACCTCGGGCACCACCGGGGTGCCGAAGGGGGTGGCGGTCAGTCACCGCAATTTGGCTCATGTGGCGCAGTCGATGCCTGCTGGTCTGCCGGCCAATCAGGTGTGGTCGCAGTGTCATTCGTATGCGTTTGATTTTTCGGTGTGGGAGATTTGGGCGGCGCTGCTTGGTGGTGGGCGGCTGGTGGTGGTGGCTGATGCGGTGGCTGGTGCACCGCAGGATTTCCATGCGGTGTTGGTCGCCGAGAAGGTCAATGTGCTCACCCAGACGCCGTCGGCGGTGGCGGCGCTTTCGCCGCAGGGGTTGGGGTCGGCGGCGTTGTTGTTGGGTGGGGAGGCGTGCGGGGTTGAGGTGGTGGATCGGTGGGCGCCGGGGCGGGTGGTGATCAACGCCTACGGCCCGACCGAGGCCACGGTGTATGCGTCGATGAGTGCGCCGTTGACCCCCGGGTCGACTGTGGTGCCTATCGGTGCGCCGGTGTCGGGGGCGGCGTTGTTTGTGCTGGATGGGTGGTTGTGTCCGGTGCCGGTTGGGGTGGTGGGGGAGTTGTATGTGGCCGGGGCGGGGGTGGCGTTGGGGTATGTGGGTCGGGCCGCTTTGACTGGGTCGCGGTTTGTGGCGTGCCCGTTCGGTGGGGCGGGGATACGGATGTATCGGACCGGGGATTTGGTGTCCTGGGGTGCTGATGGGCAGTTGCGGTATGTGGGGCGTGCTGATGAGCAGGTCAAGATTCGTGGGTATCGCATCGAGTTGGGGGAGGTGCGGGCGGCGCTGGCGGGGTTAGCCGGGGTTGGCCAGGCGGTGGTGGTGGCGCGTGAGGACCAGCCCGGGGATAAGCGGTTGGTGGGTTATGTCACCGAAACCAGTAGCGGCGCGGTGGATTCGGCTGCCGCGCGCGCGGCGCTGGGGCAGCGGCTGCCGGGGTATATGGTGCCCGCGGCGGTGGTGGTGATCGACGCTTTGCCGTTGACGGTCAACGGAAAACTCGACACCCGCGCCCTGCCGGCGCCGGAGTACACCGCTGGTGGGTATCGCGCCCCGACCGATCCGGTCGAAGAAGTGTTGGCCGGTGTCTATGCCCAGGTGTTGGGGGTGCAGCGGGTCGGGGTGGATGATTCGTTTTTCGAGCTGGGTGGGGATTCGTTGTCGGCGATGCGCCTGGTCGCGGCGATCAACACCGCGTTGGGTGTCGATGTTGGGGTGCGGGTGTTGTTTGAGGCGCCCACGGTGGCGGGGTTGGCGCCGCGGATCGGTGGCACAGCTGAGGGGTTGGCGCCGTTGGTGGCGGTGGCGCGCCCGGCGGTGGTGCCGTTGTCGTTTGCCCAGTCGCGGATGTGGTTTATCGATCAGTTGCAGGGGCCCTCGCCGATTTACAACTTGGCGGTGGCGTTGCGGTTGGGTGGGCGCCTAGACGCCGAGGCGTTGGGGGCAGCGCTGGTTGATGTGGTGGACCGTCAGGAAAGTTTGCGTACGTTGTTCACCGCGGTTGAGGGCATCCCCCGGCAGGTGGTGATCCCTGTTGAGCGGGCCGACCTGGGTTGGGAGGTGGTGGATGCCGTCGGCTGGCCGGGTGATCGGGTGGCCGAGGCGGTGGGGGTGGCGGCGCGTCGCCCGTTTGACCTGGCCGCGGAGATCCCGTTGCGGGCCAAGCTGTTGCGGGTCGGCGGTGAGGAGCATGTGTTGGTGGTGGTGGTGCACCATATTGCTGCTGATGGCTGGTCGTTGACTCCGTTGGTGCGCGATCTGGGGGTGGCCTATGCCAGCCGGTGTGCGGGGCAGGCCCCGGGGTGGGCGCCGTTGGCGGTGCAGTATGTCGATTACACGTTGTGGCAGCGGGCGCAGTTGGGGGAGTTGGCTGATCGCGCTAGCCGTATCGCTGGGCAGTTGGCGTATTGGGAGCAGGCGTTGGCCGGGATGCCCGAGCATCTGGCGTTGCCCACTGATCGGCCCTATCCGGCGGTGGCTGATTACCGCGGCGCCAGTGTGATGCTGGAGTGGCCGGCCGAATTGCAGCAGCGGGTGGCGGCGGTGGCGCGGGCGCATAATGCGACCAGTTTCATGGTGGTGCAGGCCGCGTTGGCGGTGTTGTTGGCCAAGCTCAGCGCCAGTGCGGAGGTGGCGATCGGGTTCCCGATCGCTGGTCGCCGCGATCCGGCCCTTGATGAGCTGGTGGGGTTTTTCGTCAACACGTTGGTGTTGCGGGTCGATGTGGCCGGCAACCCCAGTGCCGCTGAGGTGTTGGCTCAGGTGCGGGCGCGCAGCCTGGCGGCCTATGAGCATCAGGATGTGCCCTTTGAGGTGCTCGTGGAGCGGCTCAACCCGACCCGAAGCCTGACTCATCATCCGCTGGTGCAGGTGATGTTGGCCTGGCAGAACCTGCCCGGGCAGGACAGCTGATTCGCGCGGCGGGGTGGGTGTTGGGGGACCTGCGGGTGACCGCGCTGCCGGCCGACACCCACACCGCCCGCATGGACCTGGCGTTTTCGCTGGCCGAACGCTGGACCAAAGCCGGTGAGCCGGCCGGGATCGAGGGGACGGTGGAGTTTCGCACCGATGTGTTCGACGCGGCCAGCATCCAAACACTCATCGCGCGCTGGCGGCTGGTGGTGGAGGCGCTCACTGCTGATCCGGGGCGGCGGTTGTCCTCGATCGAGCTGCTCGATGCCGCCGAGTATGCCCGGCTAGAGCAGATCGGGAACCGGGCGGTGTTGACCCCTCCCATACCGGCACCAGCACCGGTGTCGATCCCGGTGTTGTTTGCCGCGCAGGTGGCGCGTAGCCCGGGGGCGGTGGCGGTGAGTTGTGGTGGGCGGGTCTGGACTTATCGGGAGGTTGAGCAGGCGGCGAACCGGTTGGCGCATCTGTTGTTTGCGCAAGGTGTGGGCGCGGGATAGGTGTGTGGCGTTGGTGTTGCCGCGTTCGGGTGAGGCGGTCGTGGCGATGCTGGCGGTGCTCAAGGCCGGGGCGGCGTATCTGGCGATCGATCCGGGGCTGCCCGATGCCCGTATCGGGTTCATGCTCGCTGATGCTGCGCCGATGGTGGTGATCACCACCGCCGGGCTGGCCGGGCGGTTGAACGGCTACACCGTGGCGGTCATTGATATCGACGATCCGGTGATCGCGGCTCAGCCTGACACTGCGGTGCTGGCGCCGGGCGCCGAGGACATTGCTTATGTGATTTACACCTCGGGCACCACCGGGGTGCCGAAGGGGGTGGCGGTCAGTCACCGCAATTTGGCTCATGTGGCGCAGTCGATGCCTGCTGGTCTGCCGGCCAATCAGGTGTGGTCGCAGTGTCATTCGTATGCGTTTGATTTTTCGGTGTGGGAGATTTGGGCGGCGCTGCTTGGTGGTGGGCGGCTGGTGGTGGTGGCTGATGCGGTGGCTGGTGCACCGCAGGATTTCCATGCGGTGTTGGTCGCCGAGAAGGTCAATGTGCTCACCCAGACGCCGTCGGCGGTGGCGGCGCTTTCGCCGCAGGGGTTGGGGTCGGCGGCGTTGTTGTTGGGTGGGGAGGCGTGCGGGGTTGAGGTGGTGGATCGGTGGGCGCCGGGGCGGGTGGTGATCAACGCCTACGGCCCGACCGAGGCCACGGTGTATGCGTCGATGAGTGCGCCGTTGACCCCCGGGTCGACTGTGGTGCCTATCGGTGCGCCGGTGTCGGGGGCGGCGTTGTTTGTGCTGGATGGGTGGTTGTGTCCGGTGCCGGTTGGGGTGGTGGGGGAGTTGTATGTGGCCGGGGCGGGGGTGGCGTTGGGGTATGTGGGTCGGGCCGCTTTGACTGGGTCGCGGTTTGTGGCGTGCCCGTTCGGTGGGGCGGGGATACGGATGTATCGGACCGGGGATTTGGTGTCCTGGGGTGCTGATGGGCAGTTGCGGTATGTGGGGCGTGCTGATGAGCAGGTCAAGATTCGTGGGTATCGCATCGAGTTGGGGGAGGTGCGGGCGGCGCTGGCGGGGTTAGCCGGGGTTGGCCAGGCGGTGGTGGTGGCGCGTGAGGACCAGCCCGGGGATAAGCGGTTGGTGGGTTATGTCACCGAAACCAGTAGCGGCGCGGTGGATTCGGCTGCCGCGCGCGCGGCGCTGGGGCAGCGGCTGCCGGGGTATATGGTGCCCGCGGCGGTGGTGGTGATCGACGCTTTGCCGTTGACGGTCAACGGAAAACTCGACACCCGCGCCCTGCCGGCGCCGGAGTACACCGCTGGTGGGTATCGCGCCCCGACCGATCCGGTCGAAGAAGTGTTGGCCGGTATCTATGCCCAGGTGTTGGGGGTGCAGCGGGTCGGGGTGGATGATTCGTTTTTCGAGCTGGGCGGGGATTCGTTGTCGGCGATGCGCCTGGTCGCGGCGATCAACACCACTTTGGATGCCGATCTTGCGGTGCGGGTGTTGTTCGATGCGCCCACGATTGGCGCGGTTGGCGCCGCGGGTCGGTGAGGAGGCAGGTGAGGGCTGGAGCCATTGGTGGCCGGTGCGCGCCCGGCGGTGGTGCCGTTGTCGTTTGCCCAGTCGCGGATGTGGTTCCTAGACCAGTTGCAGGGGCCCTCGCCGATTTACAACATGACGGTGGCGTTGCGGTTGGGTGGGCGCCTAGACGCCGAGGCGTTGGGGGCAGCGCTGGCTGATGTGGTGGGCCGCCAGGAAAGCCTGCGTACGCTGTTCCCGGCGGTCGAGGGCATCCCCCAGCAGGTGGTGATCCCTGTTGAGCGGGCCGACCTGAGCTGGGAGGTGGTGGATGCCGTCGGCTGGCCGGGTGATCGGGTGGCGGAGGCGGTGGGTGTGGCGGCGCGTCGCCCGTTTGACCTGGCCGCGGAGATCCCGATGCGGGCACAGCTTTTCCGTGTCGCCGAGGAGGAGCACGTCTTGGTGGTCGCGGTGCACCATATCGCTGCTGATGGCTGGTCGATCACTCCGTTGGTGCGGGATCTGGGGGTGGCCTATGCCAGCCGGTGCGCGGGGCAGGCCCCGGGGTGGGCGCCGTTGGCGGTGCAGTATGTCGATTACACGTTGTGGCAGCGGGCGCAGTTGGGGGAGTTGGCTGATCGCGCTAGCCGTATCGCTGGGCAGTTGGCGTATTGGGAGCAGGCGTTGGCCGGGATGCCCGAGCATCTGGCGTTGCCCACCGATCGGCCCTATCCGCCGGTGGCCGATTACCGCGGCGCCAGTGTGGCGTTGGCCTGGCCGGCGCAAGTGCAACAGCAGGTGGCCCGCGGTGGCGCGGGCGCATAATGCGACCAGTTTCATGGTGATGCAGGCCGCCCTGGCGGTGTTGTTGGCCAAGCTCAGCGCCAGTGCGGAGGTGGCGATCGGGTTCCCGATCGCCGGTCGCCGCGATCCGGCCCTTGATGAGCTGGTCGGGTTTTTCGTCAACACGTTGGTGTTGCGGGTCGATGTGGCCGGCAACCCCAGTGCCGCTGAGGTGTTGGCTCAGGTGCGGGCGCGCAGCCTGGCGGCCTATGAGCATCAGGATGTGCCCTTTGAGGTGCTCGTGGAGCGGCTCAACCCGACCCGAAGCCTGACTCATCATCCGCTGGTGCAGGTGATGTTGGCCTGGCAGAACCTGCCCGAGCAGAATGCTGATCGCGCCGCCGGGCCGGTGTTGGGGGACCTGCGGGTGACCCCGCTGCCGGCCGACACCCACACCGCCCGGATAGACCTCGCGTTTTCGCTGGCCGAACGTTGGACCAAAGCCGGTGAGCCGGCCGGGATCGAGGGGACGGTGGAGTTTCGCACCGATGTGTTCGACGCGGCCAGCATCCAAACACTCATCGCGCGCTGGCGGCTGGTGGTGGAGGCGCTCACGGCTGATCCGGGGCGGCGGTTGTCCTCGATCGAGCTGCTCGATGCCGCCGAGTATGCCCGGCTAGAGCAGATCGGGAACCGGGCGGTGTTGACCCCTCCCATACCGGCACCAGCACCGGTGTCGATCCCGGTGTTGTTTGCCGCGCAGGTGGCGCGCAGCCCGGGGGCGGTGGCGGTGACCTTCGAGGGCCGCTCGATGACGTACCGCGAACTTGAGGACGCCGCCAACCGGTTGGCGCATCGGCTGGCCGCCCACGGGGCGGGCCCGGGACAGGTCGTGGCGTTGGTGTTGCCGCGTTCGGGTGAGGCGGTCGTGGCGATGCTGGCGGTGCTCAAGGCCGGGGCGGCGTATCTGGCGATCGATCCGGGGCTGCCCGATGCCCGTATCGGGTTCATGCTCGCTGATGCTGCGCCGATGGTGGTGATCACCACCGCCGGGCTGGCCGGGCGGTTGAACGGCTACACCGTGGCGGTCATTGATATCGACGATCCGGTGATCGCGGCTCAGCCTGACACTGCGGTGCTGGCGCCGGGCGCCGAGGACATTGCTTATGTGATTTACACCTCGGGCACCACCGGGGTGCCGAAAGGGGTGGCGGTCAGTCACCGCAATTTGGCTCATGATGGCGCAGTCGATGCCTGCTGGTCTGCCGGCCAATCAGGTGTGGTGCGCAGTGTCATTCGTATGCGTTTGATTTTTCGGTGTGGGAGATCTGGGCGGCGCTGCTTGGTGGTGGGCGGCTGGTGGTGGTGGCTGATGCGGTGGCGCGTTCACCGGAGGAATTCCATGCGGTGTTGGTCGCCGAGAAGGTCAATGTGCTCACCCAGACGCCGTCGGCGGTGGCGGCGCTTTCGCCGCAGGGGTTGGGGTCGGCGGCGTTGTTGTTGGGTGGGGAGGCGTGCGGGGTTGAGGTGGTGGATCGGTGGGCGCCGGGGCGGGTGGTGATCAACGCCTACGGCCCGACCGAGGCCACGGTGTATGTGTCGATGAGTGCGCCGTTGACCCCCGGGTCGACTGTGGTGCCTATCGGTGCGCCGGTGTCGGGGGCGGCGTTGTTTGTGCTGGATGGGTGGTTGTGTCCGGTGCCGGTTGGGGTGGTGGGGGAGTTGTATGTGGCCGGGGCGGGGGTGGCGTTGGGGTATGTGGGTCGGGCCGCTTTGACTGGGTCGCGGTTTGTGGCGTGCCCGTTCGGTGGGGCGGGGATACGGATGTATCGGACCGGGGATTTGGTGTCCTGGGGTGCT